>NZ_CP094375.1:0-2315000 GCF_056341075.1 Devosia sp. Micro-HW1
GTGTCCTGCTTCAATAGCGAAGACGGCATGGGCCAGTGCCTGCGCGGCCGCATGGTCGATGTCGGGCTCGTGCCCGCGGCGCCTGCCCCGGCCGTTGCCGAGGCCGACGCCGCTGCCTCTGAAACCGCGGCCGCCGTGGTAGACGAAGCCGTTCCGGCCGAACCGGCACTTGATGTCACTCCGCCCGCTGACGCTGCCGCCGACCCGGCAGACGTCGATGTCGACGGTCTGGTGGTCGCAACCTTTGGCCTGCTGCGCGCCGAGCCGGATGGCTCTGTTGTCATTGCCGGCTCGGGTACGCCCGGCAGTAAGGTCGTGGTCTACGCCAATGGTGAGCCGCTCGGCACGGTCGAAGTGGAAGCCAGTGGCGACTGGGTCTTCGTGCCCGATGCCCCGCTCCAGACCGGTGGGCTTGAAATCACCCTCGGCGAAGAAGGCAAGGACGGCACCGCAGCCGACAGCTTCATCGTCGTCATCAATGAAGACAAGACCAGCCAGCCGCTGGTCGTGGCCAGCAAGCCGGGCGAAGCCAGCGAAGTGCTGCAGGGCCTGACGCAGCCGACCGAGGTCGCCGCTGCTCCTGCCGCGGCGACGCCGGAGGCTTCTGCGGCGATACCTGCGCCTGCCGCCAGCCCGGCCGCTCCGGCAGCAACGCCGCCCGCAGCCGAGTCTGCAGCGCCCACTACAGAGCCCCCGCTGGATACGGCAATTGCCCCCGCGACACCGGAGGCGCCGGCCGCGCCTGCGGCTGACACGCCTGCGGTCACCACAGATGCCGCTCCCGCGGCAACGCCGGAAGCAGCGCCAGCCGCCGAGCCGGCGCCTGCTGACGCGGCTGTGGCGGCAACTGAACCTGCAGCACCTGCCACCGAAACCACCGAAGTCACGGCCGCGCCCGAAATCGTGCCCGTCCCAGCCGACGCGCCTGTTTCTGGAACTGTCACAGTGCCGCCCAGCATCGACGCGATCGAAATCGAGACGGATCGGACCTTCTTCGCCGGTGCTGGCCCCGAGGGCGGTGTCATTCGCCTCTATGTCGATGACGCCTATATCGCCGACGCGACGGTCGAAGGCGGGCGCTGGCTGGTCGAGGCCGGTCCGGTGCTGGGCAAGCCCACCCAGCGGGTCCGGGTTGACCTCCTGCAGGCCGGCTCAGGCAGTGTCGTCGCCCGTGCCGAAGTGGATTTCGTGGTCGATGTTCCCGCGACGGAGTCACCAACTTCTGTCGCCCAGGCGCCCGAGGCTGCTGCGCCTGCCGCAGCCGCTCCGGAAGCGGTTGCTGCACCTGAAGCCGCATCTGCTGCACCTGAGGAGGCTGCTGCTGCCCCTGAAGCCGCAGCTGCTGCATCTGAGGACGCTGCTGCGCCCGTCGCCGCTGCACCCGAAGCCACTGCCCAGCCGGCTCCCGAACCCGCTCCGGCGGTATCGGCTCCGGCGCCTGCACCAGCCGCGACGCCTGCGGCTCCCGCCGCACCCGCCGCGACGGCCGATGCCGCACCCGCCGCGGAACCGGCACCCGAAGCCGTCGCCGCTGCGCCCGCTGCCGAGCCCGCGGTTCCCGCCGAGCCCGCTGTGCCCACCATGGTGGCCGTCTCGCTTGGCGACCCCGAGGCCCAGCGCTTCGTCTCCGGCAAGGCCATCATTCGTCGTGGCGACAATCTCTGGACCATCGCCCGCCGTGTCTATGGCGAGGGTCTCAAGTTCACGACGATCTACGAGGCCAATACCGGGCAGATCCGTGATCCGGATCGCATCTATCCCGGCCAGGTCTTCGCCCTGCCCACGGAGGCTGCGGGCCAGTAGTCAAAACGAGCGGCGCCTTCGGGCGCCGTTTTTGTTTCTGTGGCTGGGCAAATCCGCGCGTCATGGCGTGATGGGGATTGACCTCGTTGCCAATCGTCACCATGTTCATCGCAATTCACCGATCATTCGGCACGCCCCATGCACGACGACGACATTGCCAACATCATGCGCGCCCTTGGCCACCCGGTGCGTCTCGAAATCCTGCGCATCATGGCCACCCAGCAGCAGGGCCAGTGCTGCTGCGGCGATGTGACCGAAAGCCTGCCGCTGGCGCAATCCACCGTCAGCCAGCACATCAAGGTTTTGCATGATGCAGGTCTCATCGAGCGCAAGCCGCATGGCACGCGCAACCGCTACTGCATCCGTCAGGATCGGTTGGCCGAGCTGAACTCGGCCTTTGGCGGACTCCTCAAGGGGCTGGCGCCCGACGCCGCCAACAAGGAAACGGAACCGGCCTGATGGCAAACGACATCGCTGAAAAGAAGCCGTCCGTCAGCGCGGACGAGGGATCGGTTTTTTCTACCGTTCGCAACCTCTGGGCCTATATGTGGCCGGAGAACCGCCCGGACCTGCGCTGGAAAGTGGTGCTGGCGCTGGGCGCCCTCCTGGTCAGCAAGGTGGCCACCACGCTCGTGCCCTTTGCCTACAAGGGCATTATCGACAGTCTCGACGGCACCAGCCCGGATTCCACTCTGATCCTTGGCCTTGCCGTGCCTATCGTGCTGGTCATTGCCTATGTGCTGGGCAATGTCATCGATGCCGGCTTCCAGCAGCTGCGCGACGTGCTTTTTGCCAGCGTCGGCCAGCATGCCGTGCGCAAGCTGGCGCTGCAGACCTTCCACCACATGCATCGCCTGTCGCTGCGTTTCCATCTGCAGCGGCGCACCGGCGGGCTCTCGCGCGTCATCGAGCGCGGCACCAAGGGCATCGAAACGGTCGTCCGCTTCGCCATGCTCAACATCGTGCCGACCCTGGTCGAATTCGTCGTCGTGGCGATCATCTTCGTCTGGATGTTCGGGGTGAGCTATCTCGGCGTGCTGGTGGTGATGATCTGGGCCTATCTCTATTTCACCATCAAGGCCTCCAACTGGCGCATCGCCATCCGTCGCGACATGAATGACAGCGACACCGACGCCAATGGCAAGGCCATCGACAGCCTGCTCAACTTCGAGACGGTGAAGTATTTCGCCAATGAGGAGATGGAGGCCAGGCGCTACGATGCTTCCATGGCCGGTTACGAGCGCTCGGCCATCCGCATCTGGACCTCGCTGGGCTGGCTGAATTTCGGCCAGGCCGTCATCTTCTATGGCGGTTTCCTCATCATCTCCATCATGGCCATTGTGGGCGTCATGAACCGCACGCTGACGCTGGGCGATTTCGTGCTGCTCAACACCTTCCTGATGCAGATCTATCGGCCGCTCAACTTCATCGGCTTCGTCTATCGCGAACTGCGTCAGGGCCTCACCGACATCGAGGAAATGTTCAAGCTCCTCGATCAGGACCCGGAAATCGAGGACAAGGCCGATGCAAAGCCGCTTGCGGTCACCGGCCCCGTCATCCGCTTCGAGGATGTGTCCTTCCATTATGACGCGGACCGGCCGATCCTGAAGGGCGTGAGCTTCGAGGTGCCCGCTGGCAAGACCGTGGCCATTGTCGGCCCCACCGGCGCCGGCAAGTCGACCATTTCGCGCCTGTTGTTCCGCTTCTACGACGTCACCGGCGGCCGCATCACCATCGATGGCCAGGACCTGCGCGACGTCACCCAGGCGAGCCTGCGCTCCACCATCGGCATGGTGCCGCAGGATACCGTGCTGTTCAACGACACCATCGGCTACAATATCGAATATGGCCGCCCCGGCGCCTCGTCGGAAGAGGTTCGCGAAGCCGCGCGCATGGCCCAGGTGGGCAGCTTCATTGCTGCACTGCCCAAGGGCTATGACACCCCGGTGGGCGAGCGCGGGCTGAAACTGTCGGGCGGCGAGAAGCAGCGCGTGGCCATCGCGCGCACCATCCTCAAGTCCCCCTCGATCCTCATCCTTGATGAGGCTACTTCCGCGCTCGACACCAAGACCGAGCGCGACATCCAGCAGGCTCTGGACGAGGTCTCCCGCAACCGCACCACAGTCGTCATCGCCCACCGTCTTTCGACGGTCGTCAATGCCGACGAAATCCTGGTTCTGCGCGAAGGTCAGGTTGCCGAGCGCGGCAATCACTGGAGCCTGCTGCAGCAGGACGGGCTTTATGCCCAGATGTGGAACCGTCAGCGCGAAGCCAGCGAGGCCGCCGAACTGCTCGCCCGCACCCAGGACGACCCCGACGGCTTCGTCAAGCGCGGCACTCCCGCGGCGGAATAGGGCAGGGGGCTAGGCCCCCTGTACGACCGTCAGCGCTGCGTTGATCGTCAGGACGCCGATCATCGCCATGCCAATCCCCCAGAACATCGAACGCAGCCGGTTGATGCCGCTCCAATAGCTGAGAGTGAAGCCGACCCGCGCCGCTGCATAGATTAAGGCGGCGCCACCGACCAATACATTATCTGAGCCAAACACGACCAGCATCGTGGCGGCAGGCACCACCATGCCCGATGACTCCAGGTTGTTCTGCAGCGTTCGTGCCGCGCGCCCCGCAAAACCTTCGCGGCTGAGGGGCGCCGCCCTGTCGGTAAAGACAAAGGCAATGCCCTTGGAGCCGATCGTATTGAGATGCTGCACGGCGGCCGAAACAAACACGAGCGCGCCGGCCGTGAGAAGGGCGATTGAGGCGGACATTGGACATTCCTGGCTGGTGACCGGGCAAATATTGTGGTTCAATCCTGCACGGTCAACGCGCAGAATCGCGCCGCTAGTGTGCAGGAATGTTCAATGCCTCCAGCCGATCTTGCCATTGTGGCTGCTCTCGACAGCGCCGGAACTTTTACCGGCGCCGCTCGCCTGCTTGGGGTGGCGCATACAACCGTGTCGCGCAAGCTCAAGGACCTGGAAGCCCACTACGGCGCGCGCCTGGCCGATCGGCGCGACGACGGGGTGATCCTGACGCCTGAAGGCGAGCGCCTGCTCGAAAGTGCCCGTCGTATCGAGGCAGAGCTTGCCGGGCTCGAACGCGACATAACCGGCCGCGACCATAGTCTCACCGGGCACATCAAGCTCACCACGGTCGATGCTCTGGCTTGGCTCTATATGCCGGTCCTGACTCGCTTCCGCACCTGCCATCCGCAAATAGAACTGGCCGTCGAGATTGGCACGGAGCTGCGCAACCTGTCTCGCCGCGAGGCAGAAGTTGCCTTGCGGGCCACCAACAGCCCCGACGATCATCTCTTCGGCCGCCGGCTTGGAACCCTCGACTTCTATCCCTATGTCCACGCCGACCTTGCTGCAGAGCCTGACACCATACCCTGGCTAGAATATGGGAATCGCGATTGCAGCCAGCCGGCGACGCGCTGGCTGCGGCGCTTTCACCCCACCATCCGCCCGCAGGCCAGCGTCCCCACGCCTCTCATCATGTTGCGCGCCGTGGAAACGGGTCTCGGGGCGGGGCTAGTCCCCTCCGTCCTGGCTGAACAGTCTCCCGGCCTCGTCCGTCTCGCTGACGAGGCCGCCTTCTCCATCGCCATCTGGCTGCTCACGCCCATGGAACTGCGCCAGACTGCGCGTATCAGGGCTCTCTTCGATGCGTTCATGCGAGAGGCGAGGCCATGACCGCCATCACCCTCCGCCCCGCTACTCCGGCCGACAAGCCCACCATCGCCAGTCTCATCCAGCTCTATCTCTACGACATGACCGAGTTCATGCCCTTCCCGGTCGGCAGCGATGGGCGGTTCGAATACGGCTTCCTCGACCGCTTCTGGCGGCACCCCTATTTTATCATGCAGGGTGACGAGATCGCCGGCTTCGCGCTGGTGGTTGACGAGTGCCCGCTGACCGGCCGCGCGCCGTGCTGGTTCATGGCCGAGTTCTTCGTCCTCAAGGCCTATCGCAGGCAGGGCGTCGGTCAGGCGGCGCTCGACCTGGCGCTGTCAGCCCACCCCGGCGACTGGCACATCGCCGTGCCCCACGCCAACCGCGCCGCCCGGGTTTTTTGGAGCAAGGCCCTCACCGGCCGGGCAGGGGCTCCCCTCGACATCCATTTCGACGGTGATGAGTGGTCGCTTTATGCGCTTGGCAGTGACTAGGTGTCCTGACCGAGAGCGCCGATCTCAAGTCCCCATCGTCACCACCGGGCTTGTCCCGGTGGTCCACGCGATAGATCCGCAAGGTGGATTGCCGGGACAAGCCCGGCAATGACGATGAGAGGTGGGATCACAGACAGAAAGGGCCCGCATTTCTGCGGGCCCTCGAACATCTCGTCATCGGCGGGGTTTGCCTACTCCGCCGCATCCCTCCGGCTCACCACCGTCACGCCATTGGCTTCCTTTTCCTTCAGTCCGGCATCCTTGGAGACGATGTAGCGCTTGGCGCTGTCTTCGCCTTCCGGCACTTCCACGGCCATGCCGTCGAAGCCGGCGGGAGCCGCCATGGCCTGGCCGCGGCGGAACGGGCTGGCGATCCAGCCGCCCAGAGCCCCGAGGAGCCCGCCGAGCCACTGGATCTGCTTCCACATCACTGCCGGCGCGGTAATCATGACCGGAACCATGATCAAGGTCAGGGCAGTCGAGAAGAACAGGCCCGAAACAAGCGCTGCCGAAAGGTGGATGAACCACGAGCCCGCAAGGCCACCGACAACGATCTCGCGGCGGATGAAGTCGAATTCGACATTCGCCCACATCGGGATCACGCCCAGCGCCGTCAGGAATGCGGTCAGCAGCACCGGACGGACGCGCTGGCTGACGGTCAGCAGCATGGCCTTCACGGCTTCGACATTCTGATGGCGGTGGTAGTCATTATAGGTGTCGATCAGCACGATGCCGTTCTTCACCACAATGCCCGCCAGCGCCACGATACCGAGGCCGGTCATGATTGCCGAGAAGGTCATGCCCGTGGCCAACATGCCCAGCAGCACACCCGCCACCGACATCACCACCGTCGTGAGCGTCACCAGCACCTGATAGAAGCTGTTGTACTCGAGCAGCAGCACGAAGAAGATGATCGCCATGGCCATGCCCAGCGCCTGAACGATGAAGGCATTGGCGTCGCCCATCTGCTCCTCGGCACCACCGAACGTCACCGTCACGGCTTCCGGGAAGTCCTGCTGGTCGATCCAGGTCTGTAGCTCTGCAACCTTGTCGGCGGGGTAGACGCCCTCAGGCAGGTTGGTGAGGCTTGCTGCGACCGGCATCGTATAGAGCTGGTTGCGGCGCTGGATATTGGCCACCTTCGGCACCGGAGTACGCTCGACGAAGTTGCTGACCGGCACCAGGCCCTGAGCGGTGGCGATGCGCATGGAATCCATGGCATCGAAAGTCCGCTCATTCTCGGGCAGGCGCAGGCGGATATCGAGCTCTTCGCCGGTCACCTCGTCACGATAGGTGCCCAGCTTCACGCCCGAAGTCACGAGCTGCACATAGGGCGCCAGTTCTCGCACGCCGATGCCGTACTTGCCCGCTTCCGCGCGGTCGATGGTGACCTGCCAGTCGATGCCGGGGGAGGGGCGACCGTCTTCGAGGTCGACCACTTCCGGCCAGCTGGCCAGCTCATCGCTGATCGCAGTCACGGTCGGCACCAGGTCGTCGTAGTTGGTGCTCTCCACGCGTAGGTTGATGTCCTTGCCGGCCGGCGGGCCGTTTTCGGCAGCCAGCAGCTGGATATCGAGACCGGCAAAGCCGGCAACGCGCTCGCGGATTTCCGCAAAGATCTCTTCAGCCGGAACACGATGGTTCCAGTTGGTCAGCTGCAGCTGGAAATTGCCGATCGTGTCGGGCGGCGTGGTCGAGAAGGCGCCGGTCGAGCCGAACTGCATGATCACGTCCTGCACGCCATGGACCTGGATGAGCTCATCCTCGATCTCCATGAGCATGTCGCGGATTTCCTCGGGCGAATAGTTGCCCTTGCCCACGACGGCAACGGTGGCGAATTCGGGTTCGGAGGCCGGGAAGGCTTCCGAGCCGGTCGGGTTCATCGCATAGGTCACGAAGATCATGGCGATGATGCCGAAGCCCACCGCCAGCGTCGGCAGCGGCCAGTGCAGCAGCTTTTCCATGATCCGGACATAGACGCCGGTAATCCCGCCGACCTTCTTGGAGTCGAACTTGTCCGGATACATCACGATGTCGGCCTTGGCCTTCTCGACCGGGTCGACATGGGTCGACGCGATGATCGAGCCGATCACCGGCATGAAAATCAGGGCCGAAATGAACGAGGCGACCATGACGATGATCACGATCATCGGCAGGTAGCTCATGAACTTGCCGATAATGCCCGGCCAGAACAGCAGCGGGATGAACGCACCCAGCGTGGTTGCCGTAGCACCCACCACCGGCACGAACATCTTGCGCATGGCCATGATGAAGGCTTCCTTCTTGGGAACGCCCTCCATCAGCTTTCGCTCGGCATATTCCACCACCACCACGGGGTCGTCGACGAGCACGCCCACCGCGATCACGAGGCCGAACATCACCATCATGTTGATGGTCATCCCCAGGCCCTGCGCGACGAGGAAGGCCATCATGAACGACAGCGGGATCGAGAGGCCGATCATGATCGCCGGACGAACGCCGAGCGTGGCAACGCAGGTAATCAGCACCAGCGCCACGGCGGTCAGCACCGCTGCTTCCAGCGAGCGGAACAGGGCCGTGGTCGTTTCCGCCTGATCGAGGAAGAACGAATAGCTGACGCCCGCCGGCCATTCCTTGGCCACTTCCTCGGTCACCGCACGCACCTTGTCGGAGACGTCGATGATATTGGTGCCCAACTTCTTGGAGATGCCCATGATCAGGGCAGGGGAGCCATTGACCTGCGTATAGTCGGTGGCGTCGGCCAGCGTCCGGGTGATCGTGGCGACGTCGCCAAAGGTCACGATAGTGTTGCCATCGGTCTTGAGCGGCAGGCTGTAGACGTCTTCGGCCGTGGTGATCAGGCCAGGCACTTCAATGTTGAAGGCGCCCTGTCCGGTGTTGAGCGTACCGCCCGGCACGACCATGTTGTTGCGCGCCAGGGCGTCGAACAGCTGGTTGGCCGTCAGGCCATAGGCTTCCAGGCGCAGCAGGTCGACGCGGACTTCGAGCTGTTCCTTGCGGGCACCCGAAAGCGTGGCTTCCCGCACTTCGGGAATGCCTTCCAGCGCGTCCTGGAGCAGTTCGGCGCGACGCACCAGCTCCTTTTCCGGAGCCGAGCCATAGACGGCCACCGAGATGATCGGCATGCCGACAAGGTCGATTTCGCTCACCGTCGGATCGGTGGCGTCATCAGGCAGCTTGGATTTGACCGCGTCTATCCGGGCGCGGGTGTCGGCCAGGGCCTGGTCCTTGTCGGTATTGATGTCGAATTCGAGGAAGACCGACGCATGGCCGGTGGTCGAGGTCGACGAAATGTTCTGCAGCCCCGGCAGGTTGGCGAGCTCTTCCTCAGCCGGCTTGGCCAGCAGGTTTTCCGCGTCGCGCGGGGACACGCCGGTCTGGCTGATCGACACGTAGAGATAGGGAACGTCGATGGCCGGGAAGCTTTCCTTCGGCATCGACGTATAGGCGCCGACGCCCGCCGCCAGCACGATGACCATGATCGTCAGGACGACACGCGGCATCCTGAGGATTTTTTCGATGAAATCGAGCATGACCTGCGTCCTTAGCTGGCGGTGGTTTCGGCGGCGGCATCAGTCGCCGGGCTGGCCTCAACGGCCTGTCCGGCAGTCACGTTTTCCTGGCCGACGATGATCACGTCGGCAACGACAGGCAGACCGCTGACCCACACACCGTCCCGCGTGTCGCTGACGATCTGGATTGGATAGAAGGCAACCTTGCCGTCTTCCACGGTCCGCACGCCCAGCACGCCATCGTCGTCCAGCGTCAGGACAGACTGTGGCAGCAGGTGTCCCGGCGCCGTGCCGAGATTGACGATGGCTTCGGCGGTCACGCCATCGCGGATCGAATAATCTTCGTTGGCGATTTCGATTTCGGCCGGGAACGAGCGGGTCGCATTGTCGGCCACGGCCGAAATATAGGTCACCTTGCCTTCGACGGTCTGGCCGGTGACGGTCTTGATCGTGGCGTCGAGGCCGGTCCTGGCGAGGCCGATATGGGCCTCGGGAACCGAGCCGGTAAAGACGATAGGGTTCAACTGCACGATGGTCGCGCAGGGTGCGCCGGCGGCGAGCATCGAGCCCTGTACGGCGAGCGGGTCCTGGACGAGGCCGGCGACCTTGGCGACGATTTCCGTGCGGTCGAGTTCTGCCTTGGCATTGTCGAGTGCGGCCTGGGCCTGCGTCAGAGCTACCTCTGCGGCATTGGCGGTATTGGCGGCGGCGAGGCCACGGTCACGCAGGTCGGCATTGGTGTCGAAATTGAGCTGGGCCTGGGCGAGGGCCGCTTCTGCCTGGGTGACGGCAGCTCTGCGCGTGCCCTGGTCGAGCGTGCACAAGGCATCGCCTACCTCGACGCGCTGGCCCTTGGTGATATGCACGACGTCAACGGCGCCGGCCGTTTCCGCCACGGCGGTCACGGTGGCCTTGGCGACGGTGCGGCCGCGCAGCGGCACTTCCAGCGGCATGGCCTGGGCAGTGTAGACCTTGGTGCGCACGGACTGCAGCGGCGCATTGGCGCCGGTGGTTGCCTCATTGCGCTGGGCAATGGTCAGCGTGGGGTCGATTTCGGGCGCATGATGCTCGGCGAGCAGGCCGGCATCGCCGAGGGCCGTGGCAATCGGGCCGTGTTCCTCGCCTTCGATCACCGAGATGATCGCCTTTTCACCATTGCCCGGGCCCTGACCGCCCTGGACCAGAGTACCGGATGCCAGCCAGCCGCCCGCCAGCAGCAGGATCAGAAAGGCCAGGCCGTAGGAAAACAGTGCACGCATTGGAAAAGTCTCGCCCCTTACTCAGCCGCGTCTTTGCGTGGCTCGGCTCGCGCCATTGTGATCAGTTCGTGCATATGGGTGCGGAAATGCTTCTCCGCAACCTCCAATACTGCACGTCCATAGTTGATGACCCAGAGGTCTGCTGCATTGCAGTCATGCTCTGCAGGCGCCTGGTCCAGTTGCTTGCGCCCCTCAATGGAGCGCTGGAGGAATTCATTGCAGCGCGCTTCGACCAGGTCGCGCGGCAGAATGTGCGCAAAACGGGCGAAAAGCAGGAACGGGCTGCGGAACATGTCTTCGGCCAGCGGTTCGCTCAGCTCTTCGGCGAAAGCGGCGCGACCCGCCTCGGTGATTGTATAGACCTTGCGAGCCGGCTTGCCGTCCTGGTGTTCGGTGCGGCTGGTGACCAGGCCATCGTCCTCGAGGCGGGACAGGGCAGGGTAGATCGAGCCATAGCTCGCCTCTACGAAATAGGCAAAATTGCCTTCCGTGCACATTCTGCGGATATCGTAGCCACTCGCTTCCCCGTCATAGAGGATGGAAAGGCAAAGGGTCCTGACGTTCATGCGCTCGCGTCCAATTGGCCATATTCTGGTCCGATATATGCTGGGCGTATATATCTGCAAGGCCGATGCTGCAAGCATTACGGGCCAGGTGACCGCGCAGATCAGTTAAGCACTGCTTGCATGCCCGGTCTCTAACCGGCGCCACTGCAGTAAAAACCTATAATTCTGCTTCGCAAATGCGACGAGGAGTCACTATTGCAGCAGACGCCGCATTTCTGCGGCTCCCGCCTCCGCCAGCTCCGCACTGGCTGCGGCGACGAAATACGGGTTGAGGAATTCCAGCTCCCACTTGCCATAGCGCATGGGTGCGCCATCCAGTGTCAGGACGACACCGCCCGCTGCTTCAAGCACGGCCTGTCCGGCGGCGGTATCCCATTCGCAAGTCGGGGTAAAGCGCGGGTAAAGCTGCGCATCGCCGCGCGCCAGAAGGCAGAATTTCAGCGACGATCCGACCGACACGTCGCTTTCCACATCCAGCGTCCGGCACAATTGTTCAAGCGCCGCATGCCCATGGCTGCGGCTGGCCACGATACGCGGCCTGGATGCCAGGCCAACCCTGATGTCCCGCCGGTCCACCACCGTGCCGGCCACGACCCTGGCGGTCCAGGCGCCGCCTTCGTCACCGACGAAAAGCTCGCCGCTGACGGGGGCCAGCACCACGCCCATGACCGGACGGCCGCGATCGACCAGCGCGATATTGACGGTGAACTCGCCGTTTCGCTTGATGAATTCCTTGGTGCCGTCGAGGGGGTCGACCACGAAATAGCGTTCGCCCAGCACCGGCACGATGCCGGCCGCCACGCTTTCTTCGCCCAGCACCGGCAGTCCGGTGGATTTGAGCCGCTCGATGATGACGGCCTCGGCCGCGGCATCCGCCTCGGTAACCGGCGATCCGTCGTCCTTTGTCACCACATGGATCGGGCGATCATAGACCGCGCAGATCACTGCGGCGGCGGCGATGGCCGCTTCGACGGCGAGATCGGTCAGGGAAATTGAGACGGTAGCGTTCATCAGGTTACTTGGCCCCGCCAATGGTGACGTCCAGTCCGAGGTCGAGCGGCTTGGACCCCATCGTGATCTGGCTGGTGGAAATGAAGTCCACGCCGGTCTCAGCAATCGCGCGCACCCGGTCGAGCTTGACCCCGCCCGACGCTTCGAGTCTGGCGCGCCCTGCCGTGATGGCGACCGCCTGCCGCAGCAGGTCATCGTTCATATTGTCGAGCATGATGATGCGCGCGCCCGCCGCCAGGGCCTCTTCGAGTTCGGCCAGGCTGGTCACCTCGATTTCGATGGCCACAAGATGCCCGGCAAAGGCTTCGGCGGCCTTGTAGGCAGCGGTAACGCCACCGGCCACGGCGATATGGTTGTCCTTGATGAGGATGGCGTCATCGAGCGCGTAGCGGTGGTTGGCGCCGCCGCCGCAGCGCACGGCATATTTCTCGAAAGCCCGCATGCCGGGCGTGGTCTTTCGCGTGTCACAGATCTTCGCATTCGTGCCCGCAACGGCATCGGCATAGGTGCGGGTCAGCGTGGCGATGCCCGAGAGGTGATTGAGAAAGTTGAGCGCAACACGTTCGGCCGACATGACCAGCCGCGCCGGGCCGGAAATCTCTGCAACGATGCCGCCCGCTTCGACCCGGTCACCGTCATTGAGCCGCCGCTCGAACCGCACGCCGTCGCCCACCAGCCGGAAGGCAGCTTCCGCCAGGTCCAGCCCGGCGATGATGCCCAGCTCGCGCGCGCCGAGCACCGCGTGAGCAGTGGCGTCAGGGGCAAGCGTGGCCTGGCTGGTCAGGTCTCCGGCCAGCCCGAGGTCTTCTTCCAGCGCAGCGGCGACCGCGCGGTCGACGATCTGGCGCGGCAGGCTAGCGGGCAGGGCGGTCATGACAGCTCACCTCACAAACATGTGGTGCCGTGCTTTACGACGCATCCCCCCGCCAGACAACAGACCCAAAGGGTACGCTTTTGTCCGTCCGTTGCCTAGCGCAGCAAACTCTGCCCGCCATCGATCCAGACCGGGCTGCCGGTAATGTGCCGTGCCGCATCGGAGACGAGGAAGGCAATGAGGTCCGCCACGTCTTCCGCCTTGCCCGGTGCGCCACCGGTCAGCGGGATATCGCCCTCCGGAAAATGCACCGGAATGCCGGCCTCGTCGCTGTCGCGGCGCTCGGTATTCTCGTCGATCCGGCTTTCGATGGCGCCAGGGCAGACGGCGTTGATGCGGATTTGCCGCTTGCCCAGCTCCAGCGCCAGCTGCTGCACCATCGCCACCTGACCCGCCTTGGTGGCCGAATAGGCGCTGGCCCCCGGCGAAGTGAAGGTGCGCGTGCCGTTGATCGAGGAGACCACCACGATGGCACCACCGCCTGCCTTTTGCAGCTCCGGCACCGCGTGATGAATGGTGAGATAGGTGCCTTTGAGGTTGACGGTGATGGTCTTGTCCCACTCATCGGGCTTGAGTTTCTCGATCGGCGCCCAGACGCCGTTGATCCCGGCATTGGCCACCACGATGTCGAGCCGGCCGAACCGCTCGACAGCTTCCGCCACAATGGCCTTCATCCCCGCATCATCGGTCGTGTCGCCGGCAATGGCCAGCGCCTTGCCGCCGGCCTGCTCGATCTCTCGCGCGGTGGCGTCAATTTCTTCCTTGGTGCGGCTCATTACCACCACGCTTGCGCCTTCGCGCCCCAGCTTCAGCGCCGCCGCCTTGCCGATCCCCGATCCCGCGCCCGTTACCAGCGCCACCTTGCCAGCCAGAAAAGCCATGCCCGTCCTCCTTTGTTGCCGTCAGGGCAACGCGGAGCACGGGCATTGGTTGTCGTCAATTAGAGCCGCTAGTGCCGCTTGGGGTGATCGGTCTGGATGATGGAATAGGTGAGACTGCCATCGGCCGGGTAAAGCGGGATCAGGCAGGCCTGCAGCGCATGGTAGAGGTCCGGCTTGCCCACGAACAGCCGCGAGGTTGGCACCAGCTGTTCGGTGAGTTCGCTGTGCCAGCCGCCGCGCTCGTGGTCGATCAGGTGGTTCTCGGCAAAGTCCCACAGCTTGCGGTACCAGATCTGGTAGAAGTCATCGTGATCGTTGCCGCCGATATAGGCCGCCGCGCCGATGGCTTCGGCAACTGGCCACCACAGTTTTTCGCGCATGATCGGCTGATTGTTCCAGTCGAGCGTATAGTAGAACCCGCCATTCTGCTTGTCCCAGCCCAGCTCCACGGCCTGGCGGAACAGGCCGCGCGCACCCTCGGTCATCCAGCTATGTTCCTTGCGGCCAAGCACGAAGAGCTGGAACAGCAAGCGCGACCATTCAAGCGCATGGCCCGGTGTGGTGCCGGAGGGGCGGAACATTTCCGAACCGAGATAATCCTTGTCGAGGCTCCAGTCTTCGTGGAAATGCTCGGCGACGCGATAGTCGAGCCGCGCGGCATTGCGGTGGATGATCAGGTCCGCGATCCGCGTTGCCTTTCTCAGATAGTCGTTCTGGCCGGTCGCCTCATAGGCGGCCATCAGCGCCTCGGTGAGGTGCATGTTGGAATTCTGGCCGCGATAGGTGCTGATCTGGCTCCAGTCATTGCCAAACTCCTCGCGCACCGCGCCGACCTTGTTGTCCCAGAAGCGCTTTTCGATCACCTCCGACACATCGGCCAGCACCGTGTCGGCCAGCGGATGGCCGAGCAGCTTGGCGCTGGACGCCGCCAGCAGCACGAAGGCGTGACCATAGGCCTGCTTGCTGGCATCGACATAGCCATTGTCATCGAGCGACCAGACATAGCCCCCATGGCGCTGGTCGCGGTGCTTTTCCCACAGATAGGTCATGCCATGGTCGACGATCTCGTCCGAGCCCGGGCGCCCGAGCAGGCTCCCGATCGTGGCGCAATGGATCAGGCGGCAGGTGACGTGGATCTGCCTCAGGCCATTGTCCGGCGACAGCGGCTGGCCCTCGTCGCTCAGTTCAAAAAAGCCGCCCTTGGCATTGATCGACGCGGCCTCGAAGAAATCGAACAGCCGGCTCGCCTGGCTCATCAGATACTGGCGATGAAACGGGCGCTGCTGCCAGGCCCCCCAATTGGTCACGGGCAGGCGATTGGCGTCGTTGGTCATGCTGGCTCCCATCCGGCAAAACCCTCGCCGGTCTGTCTCGGCAGGGGTTTTAGCGAAAGCACGGCAACGTTGCAAATGCGCTGCGAGTGGGACGCGATGACATCCACACCGTCACCACCCGGCTTGTCCGGGTGGTCCATGGCGCCGCGAACTGGATTGCCCGGTCAAGCCGGGCAATGACGATGAACAAAGGTCGTGGCGGTAGCAGGCGGCTACCCCTTCGCGTACCACTCCTCCACCCGCTTCACCTCTTCCGCCGACCCGAGGATGACAGGCACGCGCTGGTGAATGTCGGTGGGGTCGACATCGAGAATGCCCTGCCTGCCTGTTGTGGACTTCCCGCCCGCGCCCTCGATCAGCCAGGCCATCGGGTTGGCCTCATAGAGCAGCCTCAGCCTTCCGCCCTTGGTCACCGTTTCGCTGTCGAGCGGATAGAGGAAAATCCCGCCGCGCATCAGGATGCGGTGAATATCCGCCACCATCGAGCCCACCCAGCGCATGTTGTAGCGCTTGCCGGCCGGTCCGGTTTCGCCCGCGACGCTGTCTTTCACGTAACCCGTGGTTGCCTCATCCCAGAAGCGTTCGCGCGCCGTATTGATGGCGAATTCGCCGCTGGCTGCGGGCACTTCGGCCGCGGCCACCGTCTGCCGCCAGACGCCCTCGTCATCGAGCGTGAAGACGCTTGTGTCACCCGCAATGCGCACGACAAGGCTCGTTGCCGGTCCATAGGCCACATAGCCGGCGGCGAGCTGTGCCGTGCCCTTTTGTAGAAGCCCCCCTTCGGCATTCAGAACGGAAAAAATCGTGCCCACGGTGACATTTACGTCGAGGTTTGAAGACCCATCCAGCGGATCGGTGGCGACGTTGAACCGCCCCTGACTCGATAGATCAACCGCTTCATCCAGCTCTTCCGAGATCAGAATCGAAATCGCCGGATTTTGCCGCAAGTGATTCAAAACAATGTCGTTCGAGATCACGTCGAGCGCCTTCTGCGCCTCGCCCTGCACGTTTTCCGATCCGGCCAGCCCGGTCTGCCCGGCAATCGGCGCCAGGCGTAGCGCAGCGGCGATGTCCACCCCGGCGGCCGCCATCGACACCACGGCGCCGGCCAGGTCCCTGTCATCAGTTTGCGTCGTCAGCCACTGGCCAAGGTCGATCATGCGAAGGTCTCCATTGCTGACCCCCAAAAGCCCCAACCGGATCAACCATACAAGGCAGACTTTCGGGTGAGGGCGGTTGTCGCGGCGTGTACGCCGGTGCACCAATTTCCCACCGTTCCGCCCTCGGGCCTGACCCGAGGGCGGCGCAGTGTTCGGGACGTGTTGGGTCCGCCGGCGGCCCGACGCGGCCTATTCCCTTGCCAGATCCGCCAGCAACCCCGCCGCCACGCTGAGCCGCGATACCGTGATCCCCCCCTCGGTGAGCTCCTTGACCGCGTCCACGGTCCGCGCGACCGCCACCGGGCTTCTGCGCTGGAATTCTTCCACCGACCCGGCGGCCAGTACGTCCGCCGTCAGGTCACGCAGGGCGCGCATCAGGTTGGCCAGTGCCCGGTCCAGCGCCATGCGGTCGAACCGGTCACCGAGTACGATGGCACGCCCATCCTCGATGATCCGGAAGAGGTCGAACAGACCCGCCACCCCGAAGAAGGCCCGCGCCGCTTCGACCACATCGACGCCCGAGCGCTCGCTCACCAGAACCACGTCGCTGGCATGGCTGAGGAAAGGCAATTCGCCGATCCTCTGCGACAGGTCGGCGGGCACGCCATGGCCGATCAGCGTCGCAACGCGCCGGGCCAGTTCGTCGCCCTGCGCTTCCGGCAGCAGGCCCTTGGTTTCCGCCAGCCGCTGGACCCCGAGACGGTGCCGCTCGACAAGAGCCGAAAGCCCTTCGGTCACCGACCCATTGCGCAGGAACCACAGGACTTCCTGCCGCAACAGCGCCTCCACCTGGGCGTAGAGCGCCAGTTGCACGGCGCCCGGTATCTTGCCGTCGAGCCCGTCAATGGCAGTATTGAGCGGGCTCAGCCCATAAGTATCGCGCACGGCGGCATAGGCCAGCGCCACTTCCCCGGCACTGGCGCTGGTCGCCGCCGTCAGTTCCGACACGAAGGCCGGACCGCCGCGATTGATCATCGCATTGGCGAGAACGGTAGCGATCACCTCGCGCTTGAGCCGGTGGCCTTCCACGGCGGCCGAATAGGTCTGGTGCAATCGTTCCGGGAAATAGCGGAACAGTTCACCCGCCAGATAAGGCTCGTCGATCGCCGTGCCGGCCATGAGGTCATCAAACAGCGTCAGCTTGGCATAGGCGAGGATGACCGCCAGTTCCGGCCGCGTCAGCCCCTTGCCCTCGGCCGCGCGCGCGTCGAGCACCGCGTCTGTGGGCAGGAATTCCACGGCCCGATTGAGCCGGCCCCGCTCTTCCAGCCCCTCGATCAGCACCCGATGGTCGGGCAGTTCGGCCACGCCTGCGCGCTCGGCCAGGGAAATGGCCAGCGTCTGCAGGTAGTTGTTTCTGAGGCAGAGGGCCGCGACTTCGTCGGTCATCGAAGCCAGGAAGGCATTGCGCCTGCCCATGTCCAGTTGCCCCGACGCCACCACGGGCGCCAGCGCGATCTTGATATTGACCTCGAGGTCCGAGGAATTGACGCCGGCTGAATTGTCGATGGCATCGGTATTGATCCGCCCGCCCTTGAGGGCATAGGCCACGCGCCCGCGCTGGGTGACGCCGAGATTGGCGCCTTCGCCCACCACCTTGGCGCGCACCTGGTCTGCGGTGACGCGGATAGCGTCATTGGCGCGGTCACCGACCTTGGCATCTTCCTCGTCGGCGGCCTTGATATAGGTGCCGATGCCGCCGAACCACAGCAGGTCCACCGGCGCTGAGAGGATCGCCTTCATCACCTCGTTCGGCGTTGCCGAAGGCCCATTGAGGCCAAGCAGGGCCTGCATTTCCGCGCTGAGCGGGATGGATTTGAGCGACCGCGAAAACACCCCGCCACCGGCAGAGATCAGGCTCTTGTGATAGTCCTGCCAGCTCGATCGCGGCAGCGCGAACAGCCGCTGCCTTTCGGCAAAGCCCGCAGCGGCATCCGGATTGGGGTCGATGAAGATATCGCGGTGGTCGAAGGCGGCCACCAGCCGGATTTCGCGCGACAGCAGAATGCCATTGCCGAATACGTCACCGCTCATGTCGCCCACACCGGCCACGGTGAAGGCCTCGCGCTGGATATCGCGGTCGATCTCGCGGAAATGCCGCTTCACTGCCTCCCAGCCGCCGCGTGCGGTAATCCCCATCTTCTTGTGGTCGTAGCCGGCCGAACCGCCCGAGGCGAAGGCATCGCCCAGCCAGAAGCCCCGGCTCGTCGCAATGCCGTTGGCGATGTCCGAAAAGCTCGCCGTACCCTTGTCGGCGGCCACGACCAGATAGGGGTCGTCACCGTCGCGCCGCACTACATTGTCGGGCGGCACCACCGCGCCCTCGACCAGATTGTCGGTCACATCGAGCAGCGTGCCGATGAAAATTCGGTAGCTCTCGGTGCCCTCGGCCATATAGGCATCGCGCGCCATGCCCGCCGTGAGGCGCTTGGGCACGAATCCGCCCTTGGCGCCCACAGGCACGATGACGGCGTTCTTCACCTGCTGCGCCTTGACCAGCCCCAGCACTTCGGTGCGGAAATCCTCTGGCCGGTCCGACCAGCGCAGGCCGCCGCGGGCAATGGCGCCGAAGCGCAGATGCACGCCCTCGACGCGCGGCGAATAGACCGAAATTTCGCGGTAGGGCCGGGGAGCGGCCATGCCCTCGACCTTCGAACTGTCGAACTTGATGGCGAGGGCCGGGCGGCGTTCCCCGCCCGGTCCGCGCTGAAAGGCATTGGTGCGCAGCGAGGCTTCGATGAGGTTCTGGAAGCGCCGGACGATCGTATCCTCGTCGAGCGAGGAAATCTGCTCGAGTTCGGCCGCAATGGCCGCGCGGGCTTTCTCCGCCGCCCCGTCATGGTCGGCTTCTTGCGGGTCGTGCAGCGCTGCAAACAGCTGCACCAGCCCCTTGGCGGCAGCGCTCTGGCTCACCATCACCTGCGCGACATAGCGCTGCGAATAGGACGTGCCGACCTGCCTCAGGTAGCGCGATAGCGCGCGCAGCAATGCGGCGTCGCTCCAGTCGAGCCCGGCCAGCGTCACCAGCGCATTGAGCTGGTCGCTCTCCGCCGCGCCGGCCCACACGGCCAGCAGCCCGGCTTCGATGCCAGGCGCCCGCGCCATGACATCGACCGCCGCGTCGTCGCCCAGCTCCACCACCATGTCATGGAGATACCGTTCCACCCCGTCGCGCGGCACGATCGTATAGGTGCGCTCGTCGATCACCCGGAAGCCGAAATGCTCCAGCATGGGCACACGGTCGCTGAGCGGAATGGCGGTGCCTTCATGGTAGAATTTCAGTCCCAGCGCACCGTCGGTGCCATTGCGGGTGACGAGCCGGATGGCAATGCCGTCTTCGCCCAGCTTTTCGAACACGCCAATGTCGCGCAGCGCATCCTCGGCGCCATTGCGGCTCTGATAAGCCCCTGAAAAGGCCTGCTTCCAGTCGCTGATCGCCCCCGGTTCGGGTGCCGCCGCCATCAGCATGTCCGAGAAATCATGCGTCAGCGCTTCGACGCCCGCTTCCAGCGCCCGCCGTTCCGGCCGGGGCGTCACCCCGCCATTGCGCCCGATGATGACATGCAGCCGCACCAGCTCGCCTTCGGGGAAGTGCGGGTAATAGGCCGACACGCGTCCGTCATAGAGCTCGGCAAGGTAGCGGGTGATCCGCGCCCGCACGGCGCCGTCATAGCGGTCGCGCGGCACATAGACGAGGATGGAGACGAAATTGTCGAAGCGGTCGATGCGCGGCAGGACCCGCACCCGCGGCCGGTCATAGAGCCCGGCTATGGCTTCGGCGAATTCGGCCAGCTGCCTGGTGTCGATCTGGAACAGCTCGTCACGCGGATAGCTGTCGAGTGCGCCGAGCAGTGTCCGCCCGGCATGCCCCAGCGGATCGACCCCTGACTGGTGCATGACCTGGGCGATCTTGCGGCGGATCAGCGGCACTTCCGTATGCGGGGTCGCCAGAGCCTGGGCGGTGTAGAGCCCGACCACCCGCAACTCCCCGCAAGCTGTGCCCTCGGCGTCAAACAGCTTGATGCCCACATAATCCATATGCGCGCGCCGATGCACCCTTGCGCGCACATTGGCCTTGGTCACCAGCACCGGGTCGGATCCTTCCAGGAAGGCCACCAGCTCGGGTGTACTGTCTACATAGTGGGCACCGCTGCGCAACACTTTGAGGCCGGGGTCGCGCAAAATGCCGAGCCCGCTGCCCTCGACCGGTACCAGTTCATGCGCCTCAAGCCGGTATTCGCGCACGCCGAGGAAGGTGAAATTGTGCTCGGTCAGCCATTCTACGAACCGGTCGGCCTCGTCGCGCTGGGCGGGCTTCAGCACGGCCAGGCCCGTCATGGCGCGCTGCACGCGCTCCAGCATGGGCTGCCAGTCGGCCACCGCATGGGCCACGTCGCGCAGGGTCGCCTCCAGTTCGTGCACCAGCGCATCCACGTCGGAAACCGGGTCGGACTGGATATGCAGTACGCTCACCGGCGCGCCCTCGCTCGCCACCTTGCCCCGGGAAACCCGCAGCACCGGATGGGCGAAGAGCCGGATGGCGCCACCCATGGAGCGCAGCGCCGCCAGCGCGCTGTCGACGATGAACGGCATGTCCGGGGAGATAATGTCGAGCACCAGTGGCTCGCCCGGAGCGCTGGGACGCGTCGCCAGCACGCGGGTGGATTCCACCGGCCCGGCCAGCAACCGTTCGTGGCTGGTCACCAGCGCGTCGATCAGCCTGTCCGGATTTTGTCGCGCCAGGTCGTCCGGGTCGATTGCGGCAATGGCGCTTTCGAGCATGACCCTCAGGCTCGCATCCTCGCCGGCCCGCAGCCGAGCTCGTTCAAGAACCTGCGCTTCGACCATATTGGTCATGTGCTTCCCCCGTGACTCGCAGCACTACCTTAGGCTGTGCAGATGACACTGTCTGCACCGCCTCCGGGTCCTGAAGCGCCGTAAATCCGGGGCAGGGCGGAGCAGCCGATTTCACAATATGGTCACATTTGGGCAAAGCGTTTCCTGCTTGGCCCTCTGCGCAATAGGTTTACGACTTGTTAAACCCTATCGATCTGGTAGTGTTAAAGGCAGTTTGAACAAGGTGCACTGATGCCCAAGCTGTCTCACTACGTGTCATACGCGGCGCTTGCCGCAGCCCTGTTTGTCGGCTTCGCCGTCACCGTGCTGGTGGGTTTCAATTTCTGATCCATCTGGTCTGATCGGACTTCAACAAAAATGGCGACCTTCAGGTCGCCATTTTTGTTTCAAAATCAAAGCTGTATCCGGTCTTTCGGAATCAATGCACGGTGGCCGGCGTGATCGGGCCACCGCCATCCTCGCCGATCTGTGGCCCTGCCCAGAACACGACATAGAGTAGATCCTCGCCGCTGGCGTCGGTAATCTCAATCGATCGCGGCTCGTCCATTTCGCCGCCTTCGCCCGCGATTTTCTCGATGATGGCGCGACCCATTTCGGCGGCGGACTGCTCGGCGGCCTCCAGATTGGCGTGTTCGCTGCCCGCTTCGTCGCGGATCAGGGCGGATTCGGTGCGGTAGTGGAAATAGTAGCGCGGCACGAGACAGTCCCCGGTGGTGCGGGTCAACGCATCAGGCGGCGAACTGTTGCAAGCGCCTGAATCGCAACAAGTCTGTCACCGCTTTGCGTCTCAGTCGACCCCATTGAGGTCACGGTAGCCATGCCGGTGCCACAGGAGCGGGCTGAGGCTGGAATCGGTCTCGGCCTCCACGATGGCGCCGGCAAACAGCACGTGCGAGCCGGTTTCCATCGCCCCGATCACTTCGCAATCCAAGGCTGTCACGGCGCCCTGCAGATGCGGCTGCCCGGAGGGCCACTGGCCCCATGAGCCTACGCCGAAGCGCAATTCGGCCTCTACGCGCCCGGCAAAGGCGTCGGCTACGTCGCTTTGCGTATTGGACAGCATGGCGAGCGAAAATGCGCCCGTGCGGGCAATCACATCGGCGAGGCGGCTTACGATGTCGATGGAGACGAGAATGGCCGGTGGCTGCGCCGACAGCGACAGCACCGAGGTCGCCGTGCGGCCCACGCGTTCGTCGCCGCGCCTGGACGTCACGACATGAACGCTCGACGCCAGTCCGGACATGGCGGCACGGAATTCCGTATCGCTGACGGTAGGGCGTCGAAGCGGCCGCAGGGCCATGCTGTCGGGCAAGTCGAAGTCGGGCATGGGGATAGTCATAGTGTTTGTCGCGCAATGAGCAAGTGCAACACCCCTCATCCGCCCTGCGGGCACCTTCTCCCACAAGGGGAGAAGGGGAGTGCGTCACGGCCACAGGGTCGCCCCTCTCCCCTTGTGGGAGAGGGTGGATCGGCCAAAGGCCGAGACGGGTGAGGGGGCCTTACCCCAGATTCGCTTCCGCAAACTCGTAGTTCGCCAGCTTGTCGAGGAAGTTGCTCACATAGTCCGGCCGGCGATTGCGGAAGTCGACATAGTAGGAGTGCTCCCACACATCGAGGCCGAGCAGCACCTTGCCTTCGCCAGTCGCCAGCGGGTTCGAGCCGTTCGGGGTCTTGGTGGTCTTGAGCTTGCCGTCGGCGCCCTGCACCAGCCAGGCCCAGCCCGAACCGAACTGCGTCGTGGCAGCTGTCTTGAAGCTCTCCTTGAAGGCGTCGACAGAGCCGAAATCCTCGACGATCTTGGCTTCGAGCTTGCCACCCAGCTTGCCGCCATTGGGGCTCAGCGCATTCCAGAAGTGGATGTGGTTCCAGTGCTGGCCGGCATTGTTGAACACCGGTGCCAGGTCCGTCTTGCCATTGGCAAAGGTCACGATCTCTTCGAGCGACTTGCCCTGCAGGTCCGGGTTCTTTTCGACAAAACCGTTGAGTGCCGTCACATAGGCCTGGTGGTGCTTGCCATGGTGCAGTTCGAGCGTTTCCTGGCTCATGCCGCGTTCGGCGAGGGCGGAAACGGCATAGTCGAGGGCGGGGAGCGTGAAGGTCATCAGATTGTCCTTTCGGCACCGGCTTGCAACTTTGTGCAGGGCGGGTTAATTTCCAAGCAATGGCTTTGAAAACCCTTTCAGAAGATATGTCAAGCTCAGGCTTGGAAAATACGTCCTGGTCGCCGCGCAACCCTGGCGAGCGGATTCTCATGGCGCTCAAGATGCAGGGTTCGCTGTCCGCAGCCGTGCTGGGCGACAAGCTCGGCACGACCAGTGAGGCCGCCCGCCAGCAGCTCCTGCGGCTGGCCGAAGAGGGGCTGGTGGAGGCGCGCAGCCTGTCGGCTGGCGTCGGTCGCCCGACCCAGCTCTGGAGCCTCACGCCCGCCGCCCAGTCGCGTTTTCCCGACACGCATGCGGCGCTGACCGTGCAGCTACTCGACATCATCGGCAACCATCTAGGCGGCGCGGCGCTCGATACCATCATTGCCGTGCGCGAGGCGGACACTACCGCCAGCTACCACGCAGCCATGGACGGGGCGCCGGATCTGAAATCCCGGGTCGCTGCACTGGCCGATCTGCGCAGCCAGGAAGGTTACATGGCCGCCTGGACCGAGCAGCCCGATGGCTCGCTCCTGCTCGTTGAAAATCACTGTCCCATCTGCGCTGCCGCCACGGCCTGTCAGGGCTTCTGCCGGGCCGAACTCGAAGTCTTCCGCTCCGTTCTAGGTGAAGAAGTGCAGGTCGAGCGCACTGAGCACATCGTCTCGGGCGGGCGGCGCTGCTCCTACACTATCAAGGCCAATGCCAATGTCGTCTGATCGCCCACCCGTGGGCACCCAGCTCCACCGTATTGGTTGGGAAGTGCCCGAAGGTCTCGACGAGGCCATGATCCGATCAGTGGTCGACGAATTCTACGCCCGTGCCCGCCGCGACGACGTCATCGGCCCGGTCTTCAATTCCGTCATTCCCGCCGAGGAATGGCCCGATCACCTCAGCAAGATCGCCGATTTCTGGAGTTCCATGCTGCTCGGCTCCGGCCGCTACAACGGCCGTCCAATGCCAAAGCACATGGCCATTCCCGAACTGGGCGATGCCCATTTCATGCGCTGGCTGCGCCTCTTCCGCGAAACCGTCGACGAACTCTGCCCGCCCGCCGTCGCCGCCCTGTTCATCGAGCGTTCCGAACGCATCGGCAATTCCTTCCGCATGAACATCTCCATGCGCCGCGGCGACGACATCACCCGGATGGGCCCGTTGAAGCGCGAGGCTTCCTCGAGCTGGAAGCCGGAATAGGGGCCCGGTCCGCCAGCCGGGTTGACTTTCTCCCTGCATGCGCAGATGATGCCCTCATACGTTTTCTGCCACTGTTGGCGACCTGACCATCCCGGCTAGCCGGTTGATTGGCTTTCCTTCCGAACTGCGAACGTTTTAGACCTCTGACGCATGCTGCGCAGGGGACCTTGCTCGTTTGCTTCGCTTCGAGCCTTTTCATAAGGACGCCACCATGATCAACGGCACCGTTAAATTCTACAACTCCACCAAGGGCTTCGGCTTCATCACCCCGGATACCGGCGGCAAGGACGCTTTCGTCCATGTGTCGGCCATCGAGCGTGCTGGCCTGTCGACCCTGGCCGACGGCCAGAAGGTCACTTACGAGCTTGAGAACAGCCGCGACGGTCGCGAGTCCGCCGTCAATATCGCACTGGCCTGAGCCGGTTTCCGGAGGCGCCTGCGGGCGCCTCCCCCGAGCCAGGGAGTGCTCAATGATGCACCGTTATAAGGTTGGGCAGATGCTGGACCTGCGTTCGGCTCCGCGCCACAGCAACCGGCCTGCCGGTCCCTGTGAAGTGATGGTCTGCCTGCCGCACGAGAAGGGCCCCGTGCTCTATCGGGTCAAGTCGTTGGGCGAGGGCAATGAGCGCGTGGTCGAGGAGGCGGATTTGTCGCCCAGTACCGCCCTCAAGACAGTGTTCTCGGAACGCGACAGCGTTTTCAGCATCGCCATCAGCAAGCGGTGAACGCCAACATCGACTGGGCAGAGCCGGCTGAGCTCTATGTCAGCGTTGCGACTTTCCGCCTGCGCAACTCTCGCTATATGCGATTTCACACCACCGCCGAGGCAATCCGCTTCGCCATCGAGGAACTTCCCGGCGCTGCCTTGCGCGGGATGGCCGTGGAAAGCGGTGACACACGCCTTGAAGGCCACCAGATCCGCGCGCTTTACGACGCGGCGGATTACCCCCTCCAGCGCCGCGAGCGCTGATTGATACCGGCCAGACGGCCGGAAGAAAGATCACGATGAATACCGAACTTCTGGCCGCGCCCGGGGAGCTTTTCCTGGGCAGCGATGCCGCTACCGCGCGAGCGCTTGGCCCTCGCCATTTTGGCTCGGCTGCCAAGGCTGTGCGCTTCGCTATGGAACACGCTCCCCCCGTTAGCCTTCGGGGCGCCTTGCTGCGCGTGGGCATGACCACCCTCGGGCCGCGGCAGATACGACGTCTGCATGCGCAGATGGGGGCGCTCGGCCAGGCCCGGAGGCCTGGCCGCGGGGTCTAGGCCTGCCGCGCGGCGCCCGGACGCCCTCCTGCAGTCCGCTCGATGCGCTTGGGGGCGGCAATCAACCCCTCGCGGATCGCCTGCTTGCGGGCCGCCTTGCGGCTGCGGCGCACGGCTTCCGCCTTGCGGCGGACCCGCTCTTCCGATGGTTTCTCGAAATATTTCCGGAGTTTCATCTCCCGGAACACGCCTTCACGCTGAAGGCGCTTCTTCAGAACTCTTAGGGCTTGGTCGACATTGTTGTCGCGTACCTGAACCTGCAAAAACTTTCCTAACATTGTCCACGCCTCACCGGAGGTGGGAGGCAGAAGCGGCCCTGTGGCCACTTGCGGCCATCCTATCAGATACTCCCGTCCTGGCCTATGGCGCTGGTCCGGTTCTGCGCGGTTTTGGATCGGGCCTGGACGCCCTCGGCCACGCGCTTCACCTTCCGCGAACCGTCGACGATCCTTCTCGGCGCGCAACCAATGTACCGAATCTGCGTTTGGGGTGTCGCGGCGTTCAGGCTGGGTTGCAAGATGACCAGACTGGCTGAACACGCCGCATGGCGATTTCAGGCTTATTTTATTCGTCTTCAACCGGTCCCGCTGATCCAGCGGAGCGGTGTTTTCGCGTGCCTGACTATTCCGATAACACTCTGCGACCTGACGCGGTGGTCATAGCGCTCCCAGTGCGATGACGACGTTCAGCGCCGCTTGCGCGAAGGAGTTTTCGCCATGCCGGAAAGTGTTTTGCTCATCGTTCACGGGGCCGTGGTGATCGCCGCCATTGCCATGGGTGTCCGCAGTGGCGGCATGTCCATCGGCATGTGGGGCGGCCTGGGCGTGCTGGTCCTGGCTTTCATGGGCGTTCCCCCCGGCGATCAGCCCATTTCCGCCATGATCATCATTCTCTGCGTCGTCAGCGCTGCCGGCGCCATGCAGGTCGCGGGTGGTATAGACTGGCTTGTGCAGGTCGCCCGGCGCCTGATTCAGCGGCGGCCACAGAGCATCACCTTCATCGCCCCCTATATTTCGGCGCTTTTCACCATGGGTGCCGGCACCGGCAATATCTATTTCTCGCTGCTGCCGGTCATCGAGGACGTGTCCTACCAGTACAAGGTCCGGCCCGAGCGGCCCCTTTCGGTCTCGGCAACCGCCTCGCAACTGGCCATCACCGCCAGCCCGGTTTCCGCCGCCATGGCGGTCATGGTCGGGGTAATGGAGCCCACCGGCTTCAGCATCGCGCAGATCCTCATCATCGCCATTCCCGCCACCCTCATTGCCATTTTCGTCATGGCGCTGGTCGCAAATTTCATGGGCAAGGCGATGGTGGACGATCCTGAATACAAGCGGCGCCTGGCAGCTGGCGAAATCACCCAGGCCGAACCGGTCGCCGAGGAAAAAGAGCTCGACCCCAACGCCAAAAAGAGCGCCATGATTTTCTTGGGCGGTGTCATGCTCATCATCTTGTTCGGCCTGTTCGAAGGCCTGCGGCCCATGGTGGGCGTGGGCGAAGATGCCGCGCGACTGGACATGACCTCGCTGATCGAGATCATCATGCTCATCATTGCCCTGGCCATTATCCTCTTCGCCAAGGCCGACCCCAGGAAAATCCCCGAGAGCAAGGTTTTCGATTCCGGCCTGGTCTCCATGGTTGCGCTGTTCGGCGTGGCCTGGCTGGCCAATACCTTCATCGCCGCGCACCAGGACACTATCGTCACCGGCCTCGGCAATGCCGCCGAGACAGCGCCGATCATGTTCGCGGTAGCCATCTTCGTCGTCGGCGCGCTGACCACCAGCCAGTCCAGCACCACGGCGGCGCTCATCCCTATCGGCATAGCCCTTGGCATCCCGCCGCAATTCCTTGTCGCCATGTGGCTGGCCGTGATCGGCATCTACTTCTTCCCGATCAACGGCTCCCAGATCGCCACGGTGCAGTTTGACCGCACCGGCACGACGCACATCGGCCAGTTCCTCATCAACCACTCCTTCGTCATCCCCACGGTGATCGCCGCCGTGGTCTCGGTACTCAGCGGCCTCGTCATCGCCGGCCTGGTCTTTGGATGGAGCTGAGAAATGACCCTGCACCCTCCCTTCGAACAGGATCAGCCCGGCGGTCTCGTCTGGATTGCATCAGGCAAGGCCTTCGATTTTGACGATCTCGTCTTCTTCAAGGGCAAGGGCAAAGTGCCCTTCGCCGAAGTCGCCGGCCGCATCGACCTGATCCTCACCGGCCCCCACGCCACGGCGGCCTTGCCGCGCGAGCTGGAACCCTTCCTCGAACCCGGCCTCACCCAGCGCAAGCAGTTCGACTTTTCAGATTATGCCACCAGCGACCTCTGCAAGCGCTGGGCCGAGATCGATGAGAAGGTCGTCTATGTCGAATTCCCCCATCATCGCATCCTCTTCGACCCCAACCGGGACTGGCCTGCGGATCCGGAGGCCAGCCTGCGCGACTATTTCAGCCGATGGGAGGCGCAACAGCGGGGAGAAAAGGTCTCCTACAATGGCGTCGACGCCATAAGGCCGATCTCCTTCAGTGGCGTGCCCTTCCTGCGCAAGCCGGCGGACGAGGCGGCGTGGCGGCAACTGATGGCCGTCATCACTGACCTCGGCGAGCGCGGCGCAAAAGCCTATGCCCGCATCCGCGACCAGTTGATCGAACAGGTCTTCGAGGCCAAATGCGCGCATCTGCACGATCTGGACATGGACCAGGTCACTGTCTCCGATTTCAACAGCGCCCGGATGCTGCACGTCAACTGCGTGCACGACACCATGAATGCCACCGTCGCGCCCGATGGTGCCGTCAATCGCGACAAGCCGCCTGATGATCGCCTGCCGCACATCGTGTCGCTGGGCAATCGCGGCGACGAGCGCGGCGAGCCCCGCCCACCGGCAGACGGCAACCTTATGCCTGTTATCGACGTGCCCATCATCGATGGCGCGCAGTTCCGCAGCCTGCAGCAGGCCATGGCCTTTGCCTTCGAGGTTCCGCACACCGATGTGGAAGCCTCGATGGCGCTCAATACGCCGTATCTCGGCGCCTATGAGTGCCAGTATATCGGCCGGCTCCTGCACCGGCTCGAACCGCGCGGCATCGTCCGGCACGGCAGCAACGAGAAAGTTCTCAATATCGGTGTCGGCGCCTATCAGTCCGAATTTGCGCGCGAACTTCTGCTGGGGAAGAAGAACGCCGCTCATGTGCGCCTTCCGGGCACCGACTGGCCCACCACCGATGAGGCGCACCTGGCCGACCTCACAACGAGGCTAAAGCACGCCTATGACATCTTGCGGCGCTGGAATTTCGACGTGCAGCCGAACCGGGCCTACGCGCCACCCCGGTTCCGGTGAGGGCAGGTGGGCCCCTCAGCTCACCGCCACATAGCGGTCGGTGCGGTGGTTGATCATCAGCACCATGTTGACGATGACTGCGCCGATCACCGAGAGCAGCAGGTTCTGCGCCGGAAGCACGAAAAACGCTGCGGCGAGGATGGCCAGATCGATGGCCAGCTGCACATGGCCGGTCTTCCAGCCGAGCTTTTCGTGGAGGTAGAGGGCCAGGATATTGGTACCGCCCAGGCCCGTGCGGTGGCGGAACAGAACCAGTAGGCCAATTCCCGCCAATACGCCGCCCATGACCGTCGCATAGAGCGGATTGATGAAGTCCACATGCACGAGGTCTGCCGAAAGCCAGTTGAACACCGAGACCAGCGTCACCGCCAGCGCCGTCCGCGCCGTGAATTGCCAGCCCATGCGCAGCCAGGCCAGCAGATAGAAGGGCAGGTTGATGGCAAAGAAGGTGATGCCAAAGCCCAGCCCGGTGGCGAATTGCAGCAACAGTCCCATGCCGACGGTGCCGCCGGTCAGCAGCATAGCCTTGCCATAGAGCACCGTCCCCAGCGACACCAGCAGCGCCCCGGTCACAATGGCGAGCATGTCTTCAAACAGGTGATGGCGTGGCATGATGGACCTCGAAACGACGGCTGCGGCATACCCCAGAGCCGAAACCTCTGTCCACCGGGAACCTTCCTCCTCCTTGCCACTTGCCTCAAGTGGGAAGGAGAACGTCCATGGCAACCATCGTTCGTCTCTCGGAAGAACAGATCATCCAGCTTCTCGACGAAGCCGATAGCATGGAAGGCGCCCTCAAGAGCCTCCATGTCGACCTGATCGAAGCGGGGACGCCTGACGAGATCGTTGACCGTTTTTCGCGACTCCACGATCGCTTCACCGCCGTCATGAATTTCCTGCGTCGTCAGCGCGAGCTGGGCAGCCTTAATCCAGGGAACTGAGGAAATCCAGGACAGCCGCGTTGAACAGCTTTGGTCTTTGCACCGGGGCAAAGTGGCTGACTTCAGCCAGTGAAACCAGCCGGGCGCCAGGAATGGTCCGGGCGATGTAGCGCGCATGCTCGGGGCGGATGAATTCGTCGCGCTCTGCCTGCGCCACGAGGACCGGTACCCCAATATCGGCAAGGTCTTCGGCCGTGTAGTTGGGCAGGCTCGACTGCATGACCTGCAGGGCCGCGCTCATCGCCTCGAACCCGTCTGGAGCGGGGGACAGGGCTGCATAATCCTTTTGGTGCCGAACCAGGCAGTTGCCGATCACGTCGCTCATCTCGAACGGCCAGTTGCCAGTCGCATCGACATTGCAGGCAAAGAAGAACACGCCGGATACCCGCTCCGGATGGGCTTTTGCCAGCGCCAGGCCGGTACAGGCCCCGTCGCTCCACCCCACGATTGCTGCCCGCTCGACGCCGGCATGATCGAGCATGGCGACCACGTCCCCGGCAAACTGCTCGTAGGAGAATGGGGTGCCATCCCAACCGCTGCGGCCCTGGCCCCGGCTGTCCATCACCAGTACCCGGTAGCCCGCCTCAATCAGGGCCGGGACCTGGTGACCGAAATTGCCGGCATTTCCAAGGCCGCCATGCAGCAGCACCACGGCCGGTCCGTCGCCAAAATCGGCAAACCAGATGTCGACCCCATCGCGAACAAGCCTCTCCCCACCCGGCGGCAAGGCGGGCGGCCCCTCGTTCGCAAACTGGGTCAGGGCGTCATCGGTCCATGCACTGTTCATCTCGTCTTCTCCCATTGCTGATACAACGAACGGATGAACCCGATTTCGACACGCTCTCTTCCGGCTCGGCAACGCTGTCCGCCGTATTCTGTTCGGCAGACGCCGCAAAATACCCTGATCCGGTAACGACGTAGGGCGCAAATTGAGATAGGGTCGCACAAGGGGATCTGGCGAGGTGGAACGGGTGGATTTCGGGCACTTACAGGATGAGGGGCAGTTGGCTGCGGCCTTGCGTCTGTTGCGGCGAGGCGATCTGGCCGAGGCCGAGGCTCTGTTCAGCGCAGTCTATGCCGCCGCGGAATCCGGTGGCGATGCGAGGCTTATGGCCACCTGCCTGTGCGAGATGGCCTGGACCCGGTTCAAGCTGGGTGACCCCGACAAGGCCCTCCAGTTTGCCATGGGGGCCAAGTCGCTTTGGCGCCGCCTCGACAATCCGAACGAATTGGCACGCGCCACCGTCGTCGAGGCCTTTGTCTTTCTCGATCTCGGCCTGTCGGATGAAGCCTATGACCTGGCCGTCGAGGGTCTCGAGTTGGCCAGAAAGCTGGATGAAAGAGGCATTCTTGCCTTTGCACTGACGGCCCACGGGCTGGTCCTGTCCATCTGCCAGGAGTCAGAGCTTGCCCTGCCGCAGATCGGCCGGGCGGTGCAACTGGCGCGCGACGACGGCAATCTGGTCGCCGCCGCCTTTTATACGCTCATCCTCAGTTTCGCCCACGCCAAGCTGGCGGGAAATGCGGGGCATCGCGACATGGTCGCAGAAGCCGAGAGCCAGATGGCAGATGCCATCGAGAGGGGACTCGAGGCGGTCGATCTTGCCGACCGCGCCGGCGACCTCTGGACGCTGCGCGTCGCTCTCTGCAATGCCGCCGAATTCCTCAGTTCCGTCGGCCGCATCGACGAGGCCCGCCAGCTGCTGCAGCGCTGGGAGGCGGTCCCCGGAAATCCGGAAGCAAGCCTGCGCACCCATCAGCTCTATACCCTGGCCCTTGTTGAACTCGCGTCCGGCGATCATGACCGGGCCCGTAAGGCCGCCGAGGAGTCGCTTTGCCTTGCCGAAGCGGCCGGGCAGCTCGACCATCAGGTCAATGCCGCCGAAATCCTGAGCCGCGCCTTCGAGGCCCTGGGCGATACCCGAGCGGCGCTCGAGATGCACCGTCGCTACCACAAGGCCTTTGTCCAGCAATCCGGTGAGGGGGTGCGGCGCCGTGCCCGGGTGGCCGAAATCCGCAGCGAGACCGATCGCCTGCGCGTGCGCATGGCCGAGCTGGCTGATATGGCCATGTCCGATCCCCTGACCGGCATCGCCAATCGGCGCAGTTTCGATCACATCCTCAACCGGCTTGCCGGCAGTCCGCTGGCCGTGGCGATTGTTGACATCGACCACTTCAAGCAGGTCAATGACCGTTACACTCACATCATCGGCGACGCCGTCTTGCGGCAGATGGCCCGCATCATGGTGGAGCAGCTCGGCTCACACGGCCATGTGGCGCGTCTGGGTGGCGAGGAATTTGCCCTGCTGTTCCCGGATGCGCCCCTGACGACGGCCGCCGCCATGTGCGAGGGCATTCGCTTTGCCATCGGGAATGCCGATTGGGATCGGCTCACCCCGGGCATGCGCGTCACCGTGAGCATAGGCGTGGCTGCCGATGGCGGCGAGAGGCCCACGGGTGAGCTGATGCAACTGGCCGACGCACGCCTCTATCGCGCCAAGACCAATGGCCGCAATCGGGTCATGGCCGAGGACGATCCCGCATCCCTGCAGGATGTGCAGGCAGCGCAATAGCGGGGTTCAGCCCAGCAAGGCCGCGGCTGCGGACACGTCGCGATCGCAGGTCAGTACGCCATCGACGACGGTCAGCTTTGCCTGGTGAATGGCCGTGCGCCGCGCCGCACTATTCTGTGGCCCGTCCTTCTGGCTGCGCTCGTCCCAGTCCGGATGGGTGAAGTAGAACAGCACGGCGTGATCCCTGAAGGTCACCACGTCGGCGTGGCGGATGAACTTGCTGTCACTCTCATGCGTGCCGGGTTCGGCGCCGATGACGCCCTGCCGTCGCCACAGCCGCGTATCGTCGGAGCGATAGACACCCTGGCCGTGCCATTCATCCACGATGAGCCAGTAGAACCCGCCCAGCGCGAAGACATTGGGCCCCTCATGCGGATCGCCATATGGCGACCCCGCCAGCACCCGCCCTTCGACCTGCCAGTCGAACAGGTTTGGGCTCGATGCCGCCCAGGTGCTCGAACCGGCGGCCTCGTCCTTGTACCACATGCGCCACAGCCCATCCGGGCACTTGAACACGCAGGCATCGATGACGCGATTGCTGGAGAGCCGGATCGGCCCCACCCGCTCCCAGGAGATGAGGTCCTTGCTGGTGAAATGCGTGATGGTCCGCGGCACGCCCCGCCAGTCGTCAGGCACGCCCGTGATATAGCTGAGGAACATGTGGTACTGCCCCTCGGCAAACACCACTTCCGGGGCCCAATGCGTATTGCCGCCCGGGACGTCATCGGGGTCGTCCAGCCCGGAAACCGTGCCGCGATAATGCCAGCTCCCGCCGCCGTCGACGCTCATGGCCAGGCCAATGGGAGAGCCATGGATCCAGGTGAATTTCGGTCCCTCGGCGCTGGCGCGGCGATTGGTATAGAACATGTACCATTCGTCGCTGCCTTCGCGGCGCACCACGACAGGGTCCGCCGCGCCATCCTCGATCGGGTCACGAAAGATCGGTGCGCTCATGGCTCCTCCTATTCCTCTTCCCATCGGGAAGAGGTGGCTCGGCGAAGCCGGGTGGGTGAGGGGGGATTGGACGAATAGTGGCCTGAAATCATACCCCTTCATAAACGCGAACGCTGCGCCCGTCAGCCCGGTCGATGAAGCGTCCGGCCTGCCCGACGCTGCCATTGGCCAGCCGCAGCATGTCCGGGTCGGTCCCCAGCTTGCCGGCCCCCGCATCGTCGGTGGAGAGCACCGAGGCCTTGAGCAGCCGCGAATAGGCATGCTCGGGATTGTCCAGCACCGTCCGTGCATCGCCCATTTCCACGATCCGCCCGCGCTGCATGATGATCAGCCGGTTGGAGATATAATAGGCCGTCGCCAGGTCATGGGTGATGTAGATCACCGACACCCCGAGATCATCGCGCAGGCTTCTGAGCAGGTTGACGATGCTCATCCTGAGGCTCGCATCGACCATCGACACCGGCTCGTCGGCGATCAGCAGTGGCGGATTGGGGATCAGCGCCCTTGCAATGGCGCAGCGCTGCAATTGCCCGCCGCTCATTTCATGCGGAAACCGCCCCCGCACTTCTTTCAGGCTCAGCCCCACCTTGTGCAGCGCCTCGTCCATAGCCCTGTCGATAGCGGCCTTGTCCGACGTATTGAGAAACCGCCTTGCAGTGCTTTCCAGGTACCGCTCGATTTTCTTAAGCGGGTTGAACGCTTCGAACGGGTTCTGGAAGACTGGCTGCACATGGCTCATGAAGTCGAGCCTCTTGGCGCGCCCGGCATGGCGGTCGACCTTTTCCCCGCGGAAGCGGATTTCGCCGGAGGTCGGATCTTCGAGCCCCAGGATCATCCGCGCCAGCGTCGTCTTGCCCGAGCCGCTCTCGCCGATGATGGTGAAGATTTCCGGCTTGTCGGCGCTTAGCGAAAAGCTCGCATCCATCACCGCATCGACCGTCTTGCGGCCAAACAGGCCCCCCATGGTGAAGCGCTTGCTGACATCGCGCACGTCGAGAAGCGTCGTCATGCCATGACTCCCGCAGGCTTGGCCGCATTGACCAGCGGCTCCACATCCTTCCAGCGCCAGCAGGCGGTACGGTGGTCAGGCCCGATGGTCTCCATCGGCGGCACCTCTTTCTTGCAGATGTCGATCGCCAGCGGGCAGCGCGGATGGAACCGGCAGCCCTGCGGCGGGTCGGCCAGGTTGGGGGGCCGTCCTTCAAGGGCAGGGCGCTGCTGCGTGTCGCCGATGCGGGGCAGGCTGGCCACGAGGTGGGCGGTGTAGGGGTGCTTGGGGGCAAAGAACATCTCGCGCGTCGGCCCTTCCTCCACCAGGCGCCCGGCATAGATGATGCCCACCCGGTCGGCGACATTGGCATGCACACTCATGTCATGGGTGACGAACACCACCGAGGCACCCATTTCCGTCTGGATATCGCGGATGAGCTTCAGCACTTCCTTCTGCACCACCACGTCCAGCGCCGTCGTCGGTTCGTCGGCAATGATGAATTCCGGGTGGCAGACCGTTGCCAGGCCGATGGTGACGCGCTGCCGCATGCCGCCCGAAAGCTCATGCGGATAGGCGCGCAGCACGTCGGGCGGCAATTTCAGCCGCGCCAGGTGGTTGATCACCCGCTCTTCGAAGGCGCTGCCCTTGAGGCCGAGTGGCCGCTCCGCGAAATCCTTGAAGGTCTTGCCGATGCGCCGCACCGGATTGAGCACGCTCATCGAGCCTTGCATGATGTAGGAAAGGCTTTTCCAGCGTATCGCCTCGATCTGCTCGGGCGTTGCATGGGCCACATCGATCGGCCCACTGGAGAAGTTGTACTTCGCCGTCCCGCTCACCACCCGCAGCGGCGGGCGGATGGCGGCGGCCAGCACCTTGATGAAGCTGGTCTTGCCCGAGGAGCTCTCCCCCGCAATGCCGTAGACCTCGTTCTTGCGCATGGTGACGGTAATGTCGTCCACTGCCCGAACTTCCCGGCTCACGCCGAAATAGTTCATCTGGTAGTAGGCCTTGAGGTTTTCGACCTTGAGGATTTCGGGGTTGTTTTCGAGGGTCATGGCTCAGGCTCCCATGCGGCGCAAGCGGCTGCGCGGGTCTATGTGTTCGTTCATCGAGATGGCCAGCAGGAACAGGCCGAGGAAGGTCATCACGATCAGCACCACGGGAATGGCCAGCCACCACCAGACGCCCACGACCATGGCCGAATGGGAATTGGCCCAGTAGAGCACGGTACCGATGGTCGGGTTGTTGAGGTTGGTGAAGCCCAGCACGGCCAGCGTCACTTCGAGGCCAATCGACCAGAGCATGTTGTTCATGAAGGTCGCGAAGACGATGGGCATGACATAGGGCAGGTGCTCCTCGAGCAGCACCCTGCGGGTCGACATGCCGGCAAACACAGCGTGCCGCGTGAACTCCCGATGCTTGAGCCCCAGTGCCACCGAGCGGATCAGCCGCGCGTCGAACGGCCAGCCGAAACAGGCCATGATCAGCGCCAGCGTGAAGCTGTCGAGATTGTTGCGGAGCACGAAGTAGAACAGCACCAGGATCGGGAAGATCGGGACGGCCACGAAGATGTCGTTGATGAACATCAGCACCCGGTCGACCCAGCCGCCGATATAGCCTGAAGCCAGGCCCACGGCGATCGAGATGATGCGGGAGAGAACGGCCACCGTGATGCCGAAGATCAGGCTGTTGCGAAAAGCTGCCGAGAGTTGCCAGAACAGGTCCTGGCCGCGCGAATTGGTACCGAACCAGTATTGGGCCGAAGGCGGCTGGTCCGGGGGGGCCATGTAGATGAGCGTGGGGTCGACCGGCGAAAAGAAGCTCAGCCCGGCAAAGACCACCACGATGGTCACCAGGATCATGCCGATGGTGAATTCGATATTGTAGCGAATGAGGTCGCGAAAGACGGCAAACATGGCTTACTCCGCACGGACGCGAGGGTCGAGCAGGGGGTGGAGCAGGTCCACGATGAAGATGGCACCCGCGACGGCCGTGATGGACACGGTCGAGACGGCCAGCACCAGCGAGTAGTCGCCATAATTCACGGCGTCGATGAGCAGCGATCCCAAGCCGGGATAGTTGAACACCTGCTCGGTGATGACAGTGCCCGAGAACACGCCGCCCAGCGCCATCGCGAGGGCCGTCAGCTGCGGCACCACGGCATTGCGGATCACATAGCTGCCGGCAATGGTCGAACGCTTGACGCCCGCCAGTTCGGCATAGGTCACGTAATCGTCGTTGATGACATTGCTCACCAGCGCCCGCATGCCCAGGAACCAGCCGCCGAACCCGACCAGAACCAGCGACATGGCCGGGAGGATGGAGTGCTGCACGATCGAGCCGATATATTGCCAGGTCAGCCCCGGCCGCACGTCCATGGCATATCCGCCGGACACCGGCAGGATGGGCCAGAAATAGCCGAAGATGATGAGCAGGATGAAGGCCACGATATAGTAGGGAATGGGCTGGATGCCCATGGAGACGAGGCCGAATGCCTTGAGGAAACGGTTGTCGGGATTGTAACCCGCCAGGGCGCCCAGAAGGTTTCCGATCACGAAGGTGATCAGTGTCGAGGTGACCAGCAGGCCCAGCGTCCAGGGCATGGCCCGGCCGACCAGGTCCATTGCCGGAGTTGGGAAGGCCAGCAGCGACGGGCCCAGGTCGCCGCGCAACAGGCGGGTCCAGAAGTTGACGTATTGCTGCAGCATCGGCTGGTTGGTGCCATACATTTCCGTCAGCGCGACACGCGTCGCCTCGATGGCCTCGGGTGACAGATTCGATCGGGCCGACAGCCGCCCCAGCACCTGCTCTACGGGGTCTATCGGCGACAGGTGTGTCACGAGGAACGTGGCCGATATGGCACAGAAGATTACCGCCAGCAGTTGCAGCAATCGTTTGCCGATGAACCAGAAATAGGCCTGCATCAGGACTCCTTGAACATGCCGGTCGCCAGGCGGCACGCATCGCTGCGGCCGGGGGATCCGGTCCCTTCCCGTTGCGAACGCGCTGCCGCTCAGCGCCTGCGAAACGGGAAGGGGCGCGCCGGAGGGCGCGCCCCTCCATGAGGCCCGGCGTTAGCCGGACCTCCGGGAGGAGGTGATGTCAGGCCGCACCCTCGACAGGCGTGATCTGGGTAAAGATGAAGCGTCCGTTCGACCAGTTGGTCACCGGGTTGGCATAGTTGTTCTCGGCATTGGGCCAGCCGGTCCAGTAGCGGTTCGACTGCACCGAGAACACGTTGTAGGACATGATCGGGATATTCGGCATCTCTTCGAGATGCAGCTTCACGAATTCATGGCCATACTCGATGCCCACAGGATCGTTGAAGTCGCTGGCGCGGACCTTTTCGATCAGCTCGTCGAGGCGCGGATCTTCCCAGCGCATCCAGTTGCGATCCGGCTGGGATTCACCCAGCGGCCGGATGTATTCCGAATGGTAGCTGTCCAGGAAGAAGCTCAGGTCGGGGTGACCGCCCCAGGTTTCCACGGCCCACGAGATGTTGACGTCGTAATTGCCGACACGCTGGCGATCCCAGGTGTCCGACGCCGCTTCCATTTCTGCGCCGACACCATTCTGCGCCCAGGTCTGTGCGATGATCGAGCCGAGGCGATTGACCACGCCATCGGTCGGCACCATCACCGAGAAGCTGAACGGCTGTCCGTCGGGCATGACCCAATTGTTGCCATTCTTGGTGAAGCCGGCATCGGTCAGCAGGGCTTCTGCCGTCGCGATATCCTGTTTCCACCAGCCATAGCCGAAGGCGTTGCGGATCGCATCTTCGTCGGTCGGCGCGTCGGGGAACTGGCCGCGGACCATTTCGGCGACCTGCATGCCGATGGTGGGATCATACGGTTTCACCGTATTGCCGCCGGCCGTGATCTCGTAATTGGTCAGGAATTCCTGCAGCGGCGCATGATAATCACGCGGATGCGTGCCGGTCGGCGGTACCGAGATGGCGGACAGGGTTGCCGCACCGCGATAGGACGCCATCGACATGGCGCGTGCGTCGAGCATGAGCGCCAGGGCCCAGCGGACGCGCTTGTCCTGGAACAGCGGCTTCTGCAGGTTGAAGATCGCCATGACCAGGGTCGGGTCGGGGTGCGCATAGGGGAAGCCCGGGAACCAGCCCTGAACCTGCGGATCCTCCTTGATGATGGAGAATGTGGCTTCCGGCGAGAGGTCATGCACCATGTCGAGATTGCCGTTGCGCATCTCGATGAGGCGATTGTCGGGGCTGATATTGTTCCGATAGATGATGAACTTGGGCTTGGGTTCGCCGATCATGCCCAGCGCCGTGCGCTGCCAGTCCTCGCGGCGCTGCCAGATATACCAGGTACCGTTCGGGTCATAGGAATGGAGCGTGTAGGGCCCGATGCTGACCGGCGGGTCGTTGGGGAAGCTCAGGATGTCCTCGACACCTTCGAAATGGGCCTTGGACATGATCCAGGCGCCGCCCCAACGGATCGAGAACAACGTGTGGAAGCGTGAATTCGGGCCGTTCAGGGTAAACTTGACCGTATAGGGGTCCACCGCTTCCACCGATGCGACCTGCGCATTGTAGGCGCCATTCTGTGACAGGCCCGGTGTCGCCTTGTGCTTCTCGACGGTGAAGACTACGTCGTCGGCGGTGAACTCGTTGCCGTCGCTCCAGTAGATGCCCTGCTTGAGCTTCACGGTCATCTCCGTGAAGTCCTCGTTATACTGCCACAGGTCGTCGGCAAGCGAATTGTAGATGGCGTTCTCGCTGGCCCCTTCGATACCCGCATCGGGGTCGATGAACCAGAACGTGTCGGTGGTCAGGTTGTGCAGGCCGTTGGAAAGGCCGGCGCCCGAACCGATGACCCAGTTGTTGAACCAGGCCGGATTGCGGATCACGCCTTCGGGGTTGTGAATGATCAGCGTTTCGTTGCGTGGAAACTGCGCCAGGTCTGGTGCCGTGGCCTGCGCGGCATCTTGTCCCCATGCCAGGCTGTGGCCTGCTGCCATCAGCGCGCCGATCGCGGTTGAGCCGATCAGAAAACTGCGTCTATCCATCGATGTCCTCCCTTGTGGGGCGCCTTTGGGCGGCCCATTCTCCGGGGCTCCTCAACCCCGTTATAAGTCATACTTAACTAGGGGTAATCCTCTGTCAATGGACTTTCTGATGTAAATCCAAAACTATGATATATAATGGAAAAGGGCACATCGTTGCCGATGCGCCCTTCGTTTGTGTGGCAATGTCATGCCTGGTGCTAGCAATGTGCCAGCAAATTCATCCCTCCGCTCGGGTGGAGGCGGGGCGCTTATCCGATTTTGACACGCACCATCTGGTAGGAATAGGGCGGTAGCGAGACTGTGAGCTTGCCGTTCTCGGCCTTGGCCCCCGATCCCTTTGCCGGCTTCACCTCGTCCTGGTTCTTGGCCGTATTGACCGCTTTCAGGTCGGGGTGGGTCATCACCTGGTGATCGATAACTTCCGCCTTTTCATAGCCTTGCAGGCTGATTTCGGATTCGATGCTTTCGCTGGTATGGCGATTGACGAGGAAGAAGGTGAGCGTCCCTTCCTCTTCATTGTGCACGCCCGACACGTCCACATAGGCCGTGTCCTTGGCATGGGTTGTCTCATAGCCCGGCGAGGTCGTCTTGAGCTGCAGCGCCGTGCCACGGCCAAAAACCGAAGCAAAATAATAGGGATAGTAGATGGTCTGGGCCCAGGCCGGTCCGCCCTTTTCGGTCATGATCGGGGCGATCACGTTTACGAGCTGGGCGATACAGGCGATCTTCACCACATCCGAACGGCGGATGAAGGTGTTGAGGATCAGCCCCACCATCAGCACGTCTTCGAAATTGTAGATGTCCTCGAGCAGGCCCGGCGCATGTGGCCAACCGCCATTGCCGTCCAGGATCTCGCGGTCCTTCTTGTTGGAATGGTACCAGACGTTCCACTCGTCGAAGGAAATGTAGACGTCCTTTTTGGAGCGCTTCTTGTGCTTGACCTGCTTGATGGTCGAGGCGACGGTCTCGATATAGGTATCGAGTTTCTCGCTCATCCCCAGATAGTTAGGGGTATTGTCGTCCCGGTTGGCGAAATACATGTGCAGACTGATATGGTCCACAAGATCATAGGTATGTTCGAGGACAGTGCGCTCCCAATCGGGGAAGCTGGGCATGTCGGAGTGGGACGAGCCGCAGACGATCAGCTCTAGGCTCTTGTCGAACATGCGCATGGCGCGCGCCGTATTGGCGGCCAGTTTGCCATATTCGTCTGCATCCTTGTGGCCGACCTGCCAGGGGCCGTCCATCTCGTTGCCGAGGCACCACATCTTGACGTTGAACGGCTCCTTGCGGCCGTTCTTGATGCGCAGGTCGCTCCAGTATGAGCCGCCCGGATGGTTGCAGTATTCAAGGAAATTGCGGGCCTCGTCGACACCGCGCGAACCCAGGTTCACCGCCACCATCATCTCGGTTCCGACAGTGGCGCACCAGTCGGCGAACTCGTGGATACCCACGGCATTGCTCTCTGACGTATGCCAGGCAAGGTCGAGGCGGGTGGGGCGCTGGTCGCGCGGGCCGACGCCGTCTTCCCAGTTATAGGCCGAAACGAAGTTGCCGCCGGGATAGCGCACGACCGGAACATTGAGGTCCTTGACCAGCTTGGCGACGTCGCCGCGCATGCCATCCTTGTCGGCACTCGGATGGTCGGGCTCGTAGATACCCTCATAAATGGCGCGGCCCAGATGCTCGAGAAAGGCCCCATAGACACGATCGTCAATTTTCGAGATCGTGTAATCCTTATTCGCGATAACAGACGCCTTCACTCGCCCCTCCACTAATTCCGATATTCTGATTTATATCATTGATACCGGTTTTAGCGACGGCTCCAGATGCGCGCAAGGCCCTTTTGTATGATTTTTGGCGCTGCCCCTCGTGCATGGCGGGGACAGGTTTAGGACGCCGTATGCAGGCGCAGGATGATGTCCTGGTCATAATTGCCGAAACCGCGGCCAAAAATGTTGATTCCGCCGGGATGCTTGGCGTCTGGCTTCACCGCGATCCGCAGCCGGATCGAGTGGTGGGTCGCCAGGTCAAGGTCATGCAGTGACACCGGCGACACTTTCATGCCGTCGACATAGGTGCCGTCCATGGTCACGCGCCAGCTCTTGAGCTTGCCATACTGGCTGCCCTTGAGCTTCCACCAGCCCGGCGTATAGACGCCGCGCTTGTCGCCATAGTCTCCGGTGGAAAGCCACGTCCCGATCTCGGTGCCATTGACCGAAAGCGTGATGTCGCTGGGCCAGTCAGCCGAAGTGCCGGGCACTTCCGAGCTCAGCTCCATCACGAATTCCATGGATTCTATCGTATGTTGCGCCAGCTTCGCATTGTTGGGAAACTGGTATTCGAGAAAGCCGCGGGTAAACCAGATCAGCCCGGCCTTCATCCGGTCCGGATCGAGGAATGTGTCCGGCACGTCGAGCAGGCCGACAATGCCCTCGGTCGAGCACAGGCCACAGGGCGCGGAGACTTCGCAACTCGTATAGAGCCCGAGCGGCATCGAAACTTCGATCGTATTGTCGCGCAGCGGCTCGATGTCGTCCTTGAACATGACGAGGACTTCATCGAAGGTTGAGTGGCAGATCTTCTGATTGCCCTTGCGCGCCTTCTGCGTCTCGGTGCGGATCAGGCCCGCACTCTCCAGGATCTGCAGGTTGGTCGACACGGTCGACTGCGGCAGGCCAAGGTTTTCGGCAATGTCATTGCCATTCATGGGCCCCTGCAGATGCAGCAGCTTGAGCATCTTCACCCGCACGGGTGAGGCCAGCCCCTTGAGCACCTCGATGCCTTCTTCGGGGTCGATGACGAGGAAATTCCGGCTCATTTGGGGTGTGACGCTGCATTATGAAGGAACCTGATTGTGTATCAGGAAATCTGAACCAATCAACCCGGGCGCTGTTCTGACGGGCTGGCCATGATCAGGGAACCTCGGCTAGTCTCTGCCCGCCGCGTCGGGAGAGGTCGGCCACAGAGGAGAAAAGCCCATGACGTTCCGTGCCTTGCTGACTGAGAAGGGTGCTGACGGCGCCGTCTCGTCCTCCGTACAGGAACTCGACGACAACAGCCTGCCCGATGGCGACGTCACCGTCGATGTCGAATGGGCCGGTCTCAATTACAAGGATGGGCTGTGCCTCATGGGGCAGGGCGGTCTGGTCCGGACATACCCGCATGTCGCGGGCATCGACTTTGCCGGCCTTGTGCGCGACAGCAGCGATAGCCGCTATCGCGCTGGCGACGCTGTGGTTTTGACTGGCTGGCGCGTGGGCGAGACACAGTGGGGTGGCTATGCGGAGCGCGCCCGGGTCAAGGGCGACTTTCTGGTGCCACTGCCATCGGGCCTCACCGCCCGCGACGCCATGATCATGGGCACGGCTGGTCTGACCGCCATGCTCGCCGTCAATCGCCTCGAAACCCTCGGCCTCACCCCTGCAAGTGGCGAAGTGCTGGTCACTGGCGCAGCCGGTGGCGTCGGCTCCATTGCCGTGGCTCTACTCCATCGCCTTGGCTACACGGTCGCCGCTTTGTCGGGCCGACCGCAGCACGCGGCCATGTTGACCGAACTGGGCGCTGCCAGCGTCATTGACCGGGCTGAATTCATGGCCCAACCCGACAAGCCTCTGGAATCGGCCCGCTTTGCCGCGGCAGTCGACTGCGTGGGAGGCGATATACTGGGAAAACTCCTGCGCCAGATCGCCTATGGCGGCGCCGTGGCGAGCCTGGGCAATGCCGCCGGCATCGGCCTGACCACCAATGTGCTGCCCTTCCTGCTGCGCGGCGTGACGCTGACGGGCATCGACAGCGTCATGCAGCCGTTCGAGGCGCGCACGGCCGCCTGGGCGCGGCTGGCCGGCCTTTTTGACTTCGCCGCCTATGCCGAAAATGTCGAGGAAATCGGCCTGGCCACCCTTCCGGACAAGGCAGCGCAGATCCTGCGTGGCGAGATCCGGGGCAGGGTGCTGGTCAACCCGGCGACGTAGACTTCAGGCGATCTGCGCGATCTCTTCGCTGCCGGCGCGAGCAGGGCGCCGATAAGGTCGGATTGGGTGACTATGTCCACCAGCGCGCCGCTATCGGTGGCACCAGGCAGGTGGTGGTGGCCTTCTGCCTGCCGAAGACACTCGCCAACCCTCTTGACTTGTATGGAAGATATGATGATCCTGTGACCAATCTGAGCGGGGACAACCTCTCAGGAACGGCCGGAGACACGTCATGGGCCCAAGGGCCCAGCCAGGGTATGTGGTGAAGCGTGAGCTACGCGGTACGTCTGCTGTCTGACCGAAACTGACCACGGACAGCTGCTCGTATCGACCTTCTGAGATGCCCGCAAAATGATTGCAACCGTGCGGTCGCGGTTGGCGGGACGATCCTTCCCAGCAGCACCGCGCTTATTGCAGCGACCCCGAAGATGGGGCGGAGCGGGGAGATTGGGATGGAGACCGCGACCGGTGCAGCCTGCACCGACCTCGAACGCTATCTGTTTGACCTCAATGGCTATCTGGTCCTGCGCGGCGCCTTGTCACCTGACGAGGTTGCGGGCGGCTGCGTTGTCCAGCCCAGCCAGTTCGTCTGCCTCAGCCGTGACAGTGCCCAGGCCAGCGATGCGCATGTCTTCGATGCCGCTGGCCTGAGCATCGAGGTCGGCGCGTGAACCAAGCCCTGCTCGACACTCTTCGCTCGGTCGATGTTGCCGCCAGGGTCGGGCCGCTGGCCAAGCCTGCCGATGCGGCCCTGCTCGATGAATGGCGCCACTCAGGCGTAAAGTTCGCGTCCAGTTCCGAGCGGCTGACGTCCCGCTACTATGACGCCGTCCGCGAACTCTTCGACTGTATCGCGCCTGCAGCCGACGAGACGCCGATCCTGCATGAAGGCGGCATCTATCATGGCTGCTGGCTCGAAAGTACCGGCACCATCAATGCCGAAGTCCTCAGCCGCTTCCTGCCCTCGATCACCACCGCGACCTATTCGGCCTTCGCCCGCTATCAGCGCGACGACGGGCTCTTCCCCTACAAGGTCACCCCGCAGGGCCCGGCCTTCAACCAGATCCAGCTGGTGACCCCGCTAGCCCGCTCGGTCTGGAACCACTTCCGCCTCAATGGCCTCGACAAGGACTGGCTGAGCCATATGTTCGGCGCCATGGCGCGCTACGATGACTGGCTCGCCCGCCATCGAAACACCCTGGGCACAGGCGCGGTGGAAGCCTTCTCCACCTACGATACCGGGCACGATCTTTCATCCCGCTTCTGGCATGTTCCCGACAGCCCCTATTCCAACGACCCGACGCGCTACGATCCTGACAATCCGATCCTGCCCTTCATCGCGCCCGATCTGACCGCCAATGTCGCATGCCAGCGCGACTACTTTGGGGCCATTTCCGATCGTCTCGGCGGCGACGGCGCGGCCTGGCGTCTCAAGGCCGAAGCCAGCCGCAGGGCCCTGTACGCGCAGTGCTACGATCCCGATGACGCCTTCTTCTACGACCGCGACCGCCACGGCCGCCTGGTCCGCATCCAGTCCGACAATCTCCTGCGCGTGCTGGCCTGCGAAATCGGCGATGCGGCAAGTTTTGCCGAAGCACTTGAGCGCTATCTGCTCAACACGCGGAAATTCTTCGCAAAATTCCCGCTGACTTCCATCGCCCTCGACGACCCGCGCTTCGATCCAACATTCGGCCAGAACAGCTGGGACGGTCCGAGCAATTTCCTCACCCTGATCCGAACGCCCCACGCTTTCGAACACCACGGCCATCACACCGAGCTCAGCTGGATCATGCAGCCCACGCTGTCGGCCCTGTTCGCCGCGGACCGCTTCCCGCAGACCCTGAGCCCCTTCAGTGGCGAAGCCGGCTTCACCGAAAAATACTCGCCCTCGATTCTCTGCCTCCTCGACTTCGTCGAGCGCCTCTCGGGCATCCTCCCCCGTCCCGAGGGCACCCTCTGGTTCACCAGCCTCCTGCCCAAGCCGGCGGCCCACCGCTACGAACTCTGGGAAACCGCCTATGCGCGCGTGGTGGATGGGACTGGATTCGAACTCCTCAATGGCGTCGATGCTGGCGAAGTCTATCGCGACGGCGCGTTACTTGGTCGTTTCCCTTCCGGCATCCGTGTCGTTACCGATCGCGCTGGTGCGCTACACGAAGTCATCGGCATCACCAGCCGCACCGTGACCGGCGAGATCGAATGGGATGGCCGGACCCATCCTATCGACATCGATCCCAACGAGCGCTGGTCCCTCAAATCCGGTCAGCTCGAGCTGGTCGACCATCCGGGGCTGATTCTGCCCAGCTACGGGTGACGCGAGGCAGTTGGACCACCCGGTCAAGCTGGGTGGTAACGATGGTGGAAGCGCTGGATACCTCAACGCCGTCATTGCCCGGCTTGACCGGGCAATCCATCTTCGCCCCACGCCACTAGAGTTGGAATCCTTCCCCCTTGCCCCACCTGATCCCAAAGGCCTAACCTCCCCTGACAGGACGGTGACAGGGAGCATGCCTAAGCTCCGGCGCACGGATGCAACGACATCCGCGTTTTGTTCTAGGGAGGAACTATGAACAAGCTGCTTCTCGCGGCGCTGGTGACCGGCGCCCTCTCGACTTCCGTTTTCGCTGCGGATTACACCATCATGGCCCCGGCTGCGCCCGGCGGTGGTTGGGACCAGACCGCCCGCACCATGCAGGAAGCCCTGCAGGGTGAAGGCATTTCCGGCAATGTCCAGGTGACCAACGTTCCCGGCGCCGGCGGCACCATCGGTCTTGCCCAGTTCGCCACCCAGGATGCTGCCAACCCGAACGCGCTGATTGTCGGCGGATACGTCATGGTTGGCGCCATCCTCACCAATCTGTCGCCCGTAACGCTCGACAACGTCACCCCCATCGCCCGCCTGACCGGTGAAGCCGTGGCGCTGGTCGTTCCGGCCGCTTCCGACATCCAGTCGGTTGACGACCTCGTTGCCAAGCTCAAGGCCGATCCCGGTGCGGTTGCCTGGGCTGGTGGTTCTGCTGGTGGTGTCGATCACATCACTGCCGGCCTCATCACCAAGGCAGTGGGCGTCGATCCGACCCAGGTCAACTACATTGCCTATTCGGGCGGTGGCGAAGCCCTCGCTGCCATTCTCGGCGGCCAGGTGACCGTTGGCGTCTCAGGCGTCAGCGAATTCGCTTCGCAGATCGAAGCCGGTGAACTGCGCCTGCTGGCGGTCTCGACCGACACCCGCGTGCCGGGCTTCGATGCGCCGACCCTGCAGGAAGCCGGAGTTGATGTCGCCCTGCAGAACTGGCGCATGGTTGCCGCTGCTCCCGGCATCACCGATGAGCAGAAAGCCGCCATTGCCGCCGACGTGAAGGCCATGGCCGAATCCGCCACCTGGAAGACCGCACTGGAAACCAAGGGCTGGGTCGACACCTATCTCGATGGTGACGCCTTCGCCGCCCAGCTTGACGCTGACATCGCGGCGACCGAGACCATCCTGAAAGACATCGGCCTCGTCCAATGACAACTGGCTCCTCCAGCCGCGAGCGTCGCCCCGATGGGGCGGCGCTTGTCATCGCCGCGATACTTGCCGGCCTCGCCGTCATCATCTTCTGGCAGACGAGCCAGATGCGCGTCCCGCCCATCCAGGCGCGTGTCGGCCCCACGGTCTTTCCCTACGCGATCGCCACCGGCCTTGCCCTCCTGTCCATTGGCACCGCCATTTCGGCCCTGCGCAACGGCTTTCCGGCGCGCAGCAAGGACGACTACGGCCCCATTTTCTGGATCGTCGGCGGTCTCGTCGCCCAGATCCTATTGCTCTCGTCGGCCGGCTTTTCCATCGCCACCGGTGTGCTCTTTGCCTTCACCGCCAAGGCCTTTGGCCGCGGCCCGCTCTGGCAGACCATCCCCATCGGCGTCGTCTTCTGCTTCGTCGTCTGGTTCATTTTCGCCAAGGGCCTGCAATTGTCACTGCCCGCAGGACCGCTTGAACGCCTTCTGACCACGGGGAGCTTCTGATGGACACTTGGGGACTTCTTGCCCAGGGCCTCGTTGCTGCCCTTCAGGTACACAATCTCATCTACGCGCTGATCGGCGTCACCCTGGGCACCGCCGTCGGCGTGCTGCCGGGCATCGGACCGGCGCTGACTGTCGCGCTGCTGCTGCCCGTCACCTACAAGCTCGATCCGGCCGGCTCGCTCATCATGTTTGCCGGCATCTACTACGGCGGCATGTATGGCGGCTCGACCACGTCGATCCTGCTCAACACGCCGGGCGAAAGCGCCTCCATTGTCACCGCGCTCGAAGGCAACAAGATGGCTCGCAAGGGCAGGGGTGGTCCGGCCCTCGCCACCGCCGCCATCGGCTCGTTCATCGCGGGCCTCCTGGCCACCCTCGGCCTCGCCTTCATCGCCCCGACCGTCGTCAAGTTTGCTCTGTCCTTCGGTCCCGCCGATTATTTCGCGCTGATGGTCCTGGCCTTCGTCACCGTCTCGGCCGCCTTTGGCGACTCGGCTTTGCGCGGCCTCACGGCCCTCTTCATCGGTCTTGGCCTCGGTCTGATCGGCATCGATCTCCAAACCGGCCAGACCCGTCTCGCCTTCGGCGTCATGGACCTGCTCGACGGCATTGAAGTCACCACCCTGGCCGTGGCGCTCTTCGCTATCGGCGAGACCCTCAAGACCGCGTCCGATCGCGATCAGGCCAATGCCGAAGTGATTGCCGTCAAGGGCTCGGTCTGGATGACCATTGATGACTGGAAGCGGAGCTGGGCAGCCTGGCTGCGCGGCACCTTTATTGGCTTTCCCATCGGCACCATGCCGGCCGGCGGCGCCGACGTCGCCAGCTTCCTCTCCTACAGCGCTGAAAAGAGCTTCGCCAAAAAGCCCGAAGAGTTCGGCCATGGCGCCATCGAAGGCGTCGCCGGTCCCGAGGCCGCCAACAATGCATCGGCTGCCGGTACGCTCGTACCGCTCCTGACCCTTGGCCTGCCGACCACCGCCACCGCCGCCATCATGCTGGCCGGCTTCCAGCAATTCGGTCTGCAGCCGGGTCCCTTGTTGTTCACCAACAATGCCTCGCTGGTCTGGGCGCTGATCGCCAGCCTACTCGTCGCCAATTTCATGCTGCTGGTGCTCAACCTGCCGCTGATCGGCCTCTGGGTCAGGCTCCTGACCATTCCCAAGCCCTGGCTCTATGCGGGCATCCTCACCTTCGCCACCTTGGGCACCCTGGGCGCCAATGGTGCCATGTCTATGGGCATTGGCCCGATCAGGATTTCCTTCGAGCTGATCCTGCTGCTGGCCTTCGGCATCCTCGGCTACCTGCTGCGCCGCTTCGGCTATCCGATCGCCCCCGTCGTCGTCGGGCTGATCCTGGGGCCCATGGCCGAGCAGCAATTGCGCCGGGCGCTGGCCATCAGCCAGGGCGATCTGGGGATCCTGGTCTCCTCGCCCATCGCCATCACGCTCTATGTCGTGGCCTTCATCGCCGTTGCTGTGCCCCTTTACATGCGCCTGCGCGGCAAGGGCGGTGTTCTTGGGCAGCTGGCGACGGATGAGGATTGAAGGCGCCAAGGCTCCTGCGGCCTCTCTCACCCTTCGTCACCACCGGGCTTGACCCGGTGGTCCACACCGCCGCGCATTGGATTGCCCGGTCAAGCCGGGCAATGACGAAGAACAGGACGATCTGGGTTTTGGAAGGCCTCTAGCGACGTGCCTTTTGACACAAGCAAAAGCCCGGCTACCAGGGACTGGTAGCCGGGCTTTGTCATATCGGCATTGTGCGTGCGCGCCTCGGGAGGGAGGGGCCTGGGCGCGTATGCCCTGTCCACGCTGCGACGCTGGCTGCTTGCTGTCAGAGAGTCAGCAAGCCACCGCGGAGCCTAGAGCTTGCCGATGTTGCGGAACGCCACCGGGTCGATGCCCAGGTTGTTGAGGTGCTTGGCCTTGGGCGCCCGGCCCCCTTCAACGGCCGCCGACACAGCAGCGGCGCTGCCGAAGACGGTGACGAAAGTGTCGAGGGTCGCAAAGAACTTGTTCTTGCGCGGGGCGCTCATTTTCCAATCCTTCCTTTCGAACCCGGACTATCCCGGTTCGTTTCCATGACCGATAGATGGACCTGACCCGACTGGATCAGTAGGGGTGGATTGGTCACTTCAGCCATGCATTGGGGGAATGTCTCGAGCATCGTGTTTACGCTGCACCAATCCCGCAATCGGGCCCACTCCTCCCCCTTGGGCAGAGGTGGGGTGGGGAGTGTGGCGCGCTGGTGGCCTGGATGGTCTTTGGGCTCTGAGATTTAGGGCTTCGGCGAAACGATCTCTTGCCAGGTATCGAGGAAACGCTGGCGACGCAGCGTATCGAGCGCCACCAGCAGACCCGGTCCCAGTGGGATGGGCTGGATGACACCGCGTCCGCGGGCTGCAATGGCTTCGCTGGTCCATGGGCCTGATCCATCGGGGACCACCGACCCGAGAGCGGTCGGACCCGATGCGACGGCCTGTCCCGCAGGCGAAAGGGCAAAATCTACAAACGCCTTGGCCAGCTCTGCATTGGGCGCATTCCTCGGGATCAGCATCGAGCGCGTCAGAACCAGCACGTAATCATCTGGCACCACGATTTCGACAGGTGCGCCCTCGGCCTGCCGGGCAAAGGCATAGGAGCCGAGCACGTTGTAGCCCAGGGCCAGGCTGCCATCGGCCACGCCGTTGAGAATGGCCGGGCTGGACCCCGAAAAGCGGGCATTCACCCGCCCGAAGGCGCTTGCCAGGCGCCAGAAGGTCGAAGAGATCGTCTGGTCCTGCGCTGCCAGCAGATAACCGACGCCGGAAACGCCAATGTCATAGGTGGCGATCTTGCCCCGGAACCGCTCCGTCTGCGTCTCCAGCATTTCGGCCAGCGTCAGGTGCGTGCGCGGCACTTCCTCGTCACTGATGAGATCGCGGTTGTAGATGATGACAGCCGGTTCGAAGGTGAAGCCGAATACCTCGTTGCGCCAATGTGCCCAGTCGGGCAGGGCAGGCAGGTAGGGGCTGTCATAGGCCAGCGCATAGCCGTCATTGGCCAGTTTCAACTGCAGGTCCGATGCAGAGCTGATGACCAGGTCCGGCGCGACTTCAAATGTTCCCGCAACGAAGCCCTCATAAAGAGGGCGGCTGTCGGTTTCTTCGTAGACGACGGTGACGTCGCCGTTCAGCGCCTGGAAGGCCTCGACGAAATGCGCAAAGAGCGGAGTGTCCGTCACCCCGAGTATGTTGAGCACTCTGTCTTCCGAGCCGTCCCGGGCCGGGTAGATCGAGGTTGCTGCGTCTACCGGGGCAGGCTGCAGCACAAGGGCGGGCAGCAGCAGCACGCCCAGCGCCAGCGGTAAGAAGCCGGTCATGCCCGCGCTCCGACGGGGCAGGGGGAGCACTATTGCCACCGTCAGCCCACCGCCGACGCGGTCGAGCAGCGACAGCGTCCCGCCATGGGCCTCGGCCACGCGCGCGACAATTGACAGTCCCAACCCCGACCCCACCTTGCCTGTGCTCGCCTTGCCGCGTCGGAAGCGCTCCAGCACGGCGGGCTTTTCCGGATCCTCGATGCCCGGTCCCCGGTCGCTGATCTCCACCGCGAGGCTCCCTTTGTCGATCCGGCCCACAATGTCGACGTGGCCATCCGAGTAGATCAGCGCATTGTCGATCACGTTACGCATCATCTCGCGCAGGGCCACCCTGTCGGCCCGCAGCGGGGCCGTCGCAGCATCCTCGGAAAGAGCAATCCGCAACCGCCCGGCCAGGTCAGGGTCAAGTCTCTGCGTCACTTCCGCCACCACGGCGCCGAGTGTCGTGGTCTCGATTTCCTGGTTTTCCATTCGGTGCGAGATCGTGGCTTCCATCAGCAACTGGCTGACCAGCTGGCTGGCCTGCACGGCTCCGGTATGAATGCGGCCCACGCGGCGGCGCAGGGCTTCGGGGTCCTGCTCGTCCATCGCCACTTCGGCCTGTGCGCGCAGCGACGCCAGCGGTGTGCGCACTTCGTGTGCGGCCTCCGCCACCAGGCCGCTGACCCGTTCCATGGCCTTCTGCAGTCGCGCCATGAAGGCATTGAGCGCCACCACCAGATGATCGACCTCCTGGGGCACTGGCACCGTTATCGGCGACAGATCATCGGGGGCCCGGGCCCGCAATTCGTGTTCCAGTTCGGTAAGGGGCGCGAACATGCGTGAAATTCCGAACCACACCAGGCCCACCGCCAGCAGGGTCAGCGCGATGACAGGCAGCACGGCATTGGAGAGGATTTCGTTGGAGAGCGCCTCGCGCTGGTTCTGGGTTTCGGCCACATGGATCGTCACCCAGCCGGTGTCGCTGGCCGTGGAAATCAGCCTCCCGACGCTGGCTACCCGCACGGTTTCACCGCGATAGGTCATGTCGGCAAAGCGCGGCTCCGCCGACACTGTCTCGCTGACCTGCGCCGCCAGGTCCTCGTAGCCGGTCACCGTGCGCGCATCGGGGTCTTCCACCGCGTAGAACACCCGGTCCTGCCCCGAAAACATGGCGAAGGCAGCGAAGGGGATTTCCACCACCACCGCCTCGTTCTCGACCTGCACCGCGCCGGCAATCGTCAGGGCGGAGGCCGCCAGCAGCCTGTCAAACGCACGGTCCGATGCCCGTTCCGCATAGTCGCGGATAAAGATGATCAGCACCACCGAGGCCGCCAGCAACAGCCCCAGCGCCAGAGCAAAGATGCGCCGTCGGATCGAGAAGGGTTTTGCGACGCGGGCGGGCATCAGGGTGCGAATTGGGAGCCGCGGTTCCGTGCAGTCCCCCCACCCTTGATCCCTCCCCACAAGGGGGAGGGAGACGATGAACACTGGCGACTGAGGCCTGCGCCTCCCTCCCCTTGATGGGGAGGGACTGAGGGTGGGGTGACCTCACGCGTGCTGAACATACAGTTCATCTATTCACGCACCCGCACCACATAGCCCACACCGCGCACCGTGCCGATTTCCACATTCGCCGCCTCGAGCTTCTTGCGCAGCCGGGAAATGTGCAGCTCCAGCGCGTTGACCGACACGCTCTCGTCGAAGTTGAACAGCTGGTTCATCAGCCGTTCCTTGGCCACCACCTTGCCCTCATGCGCGACGAGGATTTCGAGCAGCCGGAATTCGCGTCGCCCCAGTTCCAGCGTCTTGCCATCGACCGCCGCATTGAGCCCGGCGAGATCCAGTTCGAGATTGCCCACGCCCACCGTGCTCGATGCCTGTCCGCCGGTGCGCCGCAGCAGGGCCCGCAGGCGGGCCTCCAGTTCGCGCAGGTCGAACGGCTTGACCAGATAATCATCGGCGCCCAGATCCAGCAGGCTCACCTTGTCGTCGATTTCCGAGCGGGCGGTGATGACGAGGATCGGCGCATTGAACTTGCGCTTGCGCAGTTCGGCGATCAGCCCGATGCCGTCGCGATTGGGCAGCATCAGGTCGAGCGCGACCGCATCAAAGGGTTCGGCCTCGGCTGCCGGCACGACATCGTCGCCGTCCTTGACCCATTCCACTGAATGGCCCGCCGTGCGCAGGCGCTTTTCGATGGCCTCGCCCAGGTCCTCGTTGTCCTCCACCAGCAATATGCGCATGGGTCCTCCTTGTGAGGACACTAGAGCGTGGCAGGATCGGTGGGAATTGGAATTGCGTCTATGAACAGATCAGTGCGACCGCGCATGCAGGCGCAACTGCTCCAGCCAGGTGTTCACCTGCCGCATCACGCCCATCACCGAAAAACCCGGCGGATCGGAAAAGTCGGCCAGCATCACTTCGGCGATCCGCTTGCCCTCGCGCACGATGCGACGCTCGACCAGGTCCTGTCCGGCATTGGGTACGCGCATCGCTGCCTCCGTATGGTTGATGAAACCTTAACGGAGGCGCGCCCGCCCGTCTGCCCTCAACTGCGCGAATGGTTTACGGCGCAAAAGATCGGCCTTGCCTCGCATTGCGCAAACCCGATTAAGGGCCCGGCAAGGATGCAGGTCTAGGCTCGATGAAAGCCTGCACAAAAAGACTGCCCCATGCCCCTCGACAAATCTCCCGCCACCTCACCGCTCTTGCTCGAACGCCGGATTGCGCCCCGCCGCAACACCAATATTGCCGCGACGATCAGCTTCGGCTTTTCCTCGAATGTGCCCTGCATCGTGCGCAACGTGTCGGAAACCGGCGCCAAGCTCGAAGTGGCCAAGGTCACCGGCATTCCTGACCGGTTCACCCTCAACGTGCCCGGCCACCGCCCGCAGCTTTGCCGCGTCGCCTGGCGCGCCATGAAGGAAATGGGCGTCGAATACCAGCCCGGGTGATTATCGGGCCGGCATGCCCGCCGGGCGGATCGAGCGCTTCTGTGCCGCAATGCGGAAGGGCGCATTGACCGCGCCATAGCCGGCATAGGCACCCACCCGCTGCACCACCTCGAAGAAGAAGCCTTCCCCCAAATTGGGCGTATAGAGCTGGAAGAATTCTCCGCCCGCATCGCGGTCGTAGAGGATGCTATGCTCGGCGAGCGTGTCGATCATCTCCGCATCAAGGCCCAGCCGCGCCGCCAGGTCGTCGTAATAATTGCGCGAAATCTCCAGCGACTTCAGCCCATTGGCCCGCAATGCCCGCGCCGTCTGGAAAATATCTGCGCTCGAAAAGGCAATGTGCTGCACGCTCGAGCCAAAGGTTTCGGCGATAAAATGCCCCGCCAACGTCCGTCGGCTTTCCGCCCCGTTGAGCGTCAGCCGCAGCGATCCACCGGTGTTGGCAATCACCTGGCTGCGCACGAGGCCCGACGGGTCGACCACGTCCACCATCGGCCCTTTGTCGACCACGAAAATCGACCGGTAGAACAGGATCCAGGTCAGCATTTCCTCATAGTTCATGGTCTGCGCCACATGGTCGAAACCGACCAGCGCCGCATCCGCCCCGGCGGCGACCGTCTCGGGCGCAAATTCCACGTCCCAGACGCGGCCGAGGTCCGAGTGATTGTCGAGGAAATAGATCACCCCGCCGCCCACGCCGCGCACCGCGGGGATAGAGAGCTCTCCCGGCCCCACCCTTTGCGCAAAGGGCTGCGCCCCCAGCGCCTTGGCCCGCTCCAGCGTCGCCCCGGCGTCCTCAACAAGCAGGCCCATGGCATAGGCTGAGGTGCCATGCGTCACATAGGCGGCATGCGCCAGCCCCTCGCGCTCGGTGTTGATGACGATATTGATCTGGCCTTGGCTGAACCGCTCGACACTCTTGGTCCTGTGCCGCCCCGTCCGCGCAAAACCGAGTTGACCGAGCATGCCGCGCAATGTCTCGGCCTCGGTCTCGTCGGCGGTGAACTCAACGAAGCTCACGCCCTTCACGGCGACGCGCGGGGGCAGGGCGGCAATGGCTGGCGCCACCTCCGGCTCGGCCTCGCGCACCTGGTCCATCAGGTAGATCAGCGAACGGTGGCCATCGAGCGCAATGGTGCGGGGCGAGCCTGATCGAAACTGGTCGTTGAAGATTTCCAGCGACAGCGGACCCGAATATCCCGTCGCCGCCACCGCCCGCGCAAACTCCACCACCGGCAGGTCGCCTTCGCCCGGCATATTACGAAAGTGCCGGCTCCAATAGAGCAGGTCCATGTCGAGCGCCGGCGCATCGGCCAGCTGCACGATGAAGATCTTGTCGCCGGGAATGGCGCGGATCGTGTCCGGATTGATCTTGCGCGACAGGCTGTGAAAACTGTCGAGGATCAGCCCGACATTGGCGTGGTCGGCCCGCCGCACCACTTCCCAGGCGTCGCGATGGTCATTGACATGCCGTCCCCAGGCCAGCGCCTCGAATCCCACTTTCAGCCCGCGCTTTCCCGCCCGCTCCCCCAGTTCCCGAAAGTCGGCCGCCGCCCGGTCGATGCCCCCAAGCGCCGCCGGCGCCACGCTCGAACACACCAGCATCAGCGGCGCGCCCAGTTCCCCCATCAGGTCAAACTTGCGCTCCGCCCGATCAAAAGCCGCACTCCGCTGCGGTTCGGGCAGGCCCTCGAAATCGCGGAACGGCTGGAACAGCGTGATCTCCAGCCCCAGATCCTCAGCCATGCGCCGCACTTCAGCAGGACTGCGATCAAAGGCCAAAAAATCGTTCTCGAAAATCTCGACCCCATCAAACCCCGCCGCCGCAATGGCTTCGAGCTTCTCGCGCAGATCCCCGCTGATGGACACGGTGGCAATGGAGGTCTTCATGGCGCGGATCTCTGTGCAAACTAACTAGTTCGTACAAAGTAGCGGGGGGATGGGACTGGGTCAATGTGGGAGAGACAGTCAGGCTAACCCTTATAGTCTTCGACTGACATGCCGAGCATCCCCAAAGTGCCCATAGATCGGCAACGTCGTCTTTACCTTTCGGCAGGGTGTGAACTGGCTGGTGAGTGCCATTAAGAGTTTCTAAATCCCCCACGGCGCGATGCTCTCTGCAAAAGCAAGAATGCGAGAGAACTATGCGCAGAATTATGCTGGTATTGGCGTCCACGCTGGCGCTCGGAGGATCGGCGCTGGCCCAGGATTGGGTCGTTAGTCGAGTACGCGGAACGGCCGAGATGCAGCTGGGAATAAGCTGGGTGGCGGTGGAGCGCGGTATGCTGGTCGAACCGAAGCACACCTTGCGTACCGGCGCCGACGGGCGCGTGGGCTTGGCGCGGGGCAGTGAAATCATCGAACTGGGCGCCAACACCGAGATCAGCCTGCGCGATAGCGGCGCTTCCCTGCAGACCAGCGTCATCCAGGAACGTGGCAGTATCTCCGTGGATGTAGAGCGCCGGAATGTGCAACATTTTTCCGTGCAGACGCCATTCCTCGCTGCCGTGGTCAAGGGTACACGCTTTACGGTTGTCGTGAGTGAAACCAGCGCTGAAGTCGATGTCGATCGGGGCATTGTACAGGTTCAGGATACCGCCAACGATCTCGTGACGGATATTCGTCCGGGCCAGCAGGCCATCGTTGGTGACGGCTTCCCTCTCAATGTCAGCGGGGGCGGTCAGCCCGCAATATTCACGTTTACGGGCGACGCCGTGGTTCCGGGCACGACCGATATAGTGGACACCGGGCGGTCTGATGAAAATACCCGGCAGTTGCCCACAGCCGTCGACGGCAATGGTCGTCCGGCCCATTCTAACGCCGGTGGCAATGGCAATGGCCCTCCGGCTCACTCAAATGCCGGTGGTAGTGGCAATGGCCCACCGGCCCACTCAAACGCCGGTGGCAGTGGCAATGGTCCTCCGTCCAATTCCGACGCCAATGGTAACGACAATGGTCCCCCCGCCCACTCAAATGCTGGCGACAACGGCAATGGTCCCCCGGCTCACTCCAACGCCGGTGGCAATGGCAAGGGTAACGGCCACTAGTGAGAACTCCTGACTGGTTGCGTTCGGTATGGCGTGCCGCGCTGCCAGCAGCGTTTGCGGCAACAGTACTTGTTGGAGCGGTGCTGTCTATTTTCGCCCACTTGGACGAGGGCCTGCGGAACCTGCGCTTTGCGACCACCGACAAGGCGCCCAGTGGTCAAGTCGTCTTCGTCGAGATCGACGCGACCAGTCTCGCGGCGGTCGGCGTCTGGCCCTGGCCGCGCACCGTCCACGCTGACCTGCTCGACACCCTTATGGCGCTCGGAGCCGAAGAGGTGGTATTCGACATCGACTTTAGTGTCCAATCGACCCCAGCCGCCGACGCCGCCTTCGAGGCCGCCCTGCAACGGGCCGGCGGCTATGCCTGGCTCGCGGCGTTCCAGCAGCGGGCACCCGATGGCACAGTTTTTTTCAACCAGCCACTGCCGCGGTTTGCCGCCCAGGCTCCCGCCGTACTGGTCAATGTCGATGGTGATGGCACCCGCCTGCTGCGCTCCGTTCCGGCCGCGCTGGGCGAGCCGCCTGTCCCCTCGATCGCGCGTGCGCTTACGCCGGGAACGGCGACAGACGCCAGCATCGTCATCGATTTCGGAATCGACCTCGCGGCGGTCCCGCGCATACCTGCGCGGGCCGTTCTTGACGACTCCGTTGATCCGGCACTGATCGCTGGTCGTCAGGTTGTCGTGGGAGCGAGCGCTGTCGAGCTGCGCGACTTTTTCCGCGTGCCGCGCTTCGGCGTCATCCCCGGGCCGATGGTGCAGATCGCGGCCACCGAGACCCTTAAGGCGGAGAGGCATCTGGTTGAGTTGGGGCAGGGGCCTGCCGTCGTCATCGCGGCGCTGGCCCTGGCCTTTTTTATTCTGGTCGGCCGACGCCTTGCCGTGCCCGTTCTTCTTGCCGGAACCTTGGGGGGCGCACTCGTCCTGGAATTTGCGGCCTGGTTGGCATTGCGCCAATGGGGCCTGCTCTTCGATACTGCCTGCCTGCACGTCCTCGGCGGCGGCTTGGTGATCCTGGCGCTGGTCGGTGAGTGGCTGGAACGGCGCGCCGAGAACCGGCGCCAGCAGGCACGGCTAGCTTGGCTGGCTCGCCACGATGCCGTCACCGGTGCGCGCTCGCGCCAGGCTTTGATTGACGACCTGGATGGTCGGGCCGGCAGCGAGCAGATCGTTCTGGTGGAACTGGGTCGCCTCGACCTTGTCACCGCTACGCTTGGCCACGATATCGCCGACCGTGTCACGGTTGAAGCGATTGAGAGGCTAAAGCGGATCGCCGTTGGGTTGCCTGCCCGGATTGGCACGGATCTTCTGGCAATAACGCCTGCGGTAGCGGCATCTCCGTCTCAGCTCGCGGCGGTCTTGACCGGACTTCTCGACGCGCCCTATGCCGTTGATGGTCACACCATCTTTCTCCAGGCCCGTTTGGGTCTGTCCCTCGATGGGTCGGCTCCCGGCGCGGAAAAGCTTCGGCAGGCGGATATGGCGCTGGGCCTCGCGCGACGCAATGCCACCAGCTTCGCTACCTTCTCGCAGGACCATGGTCGCCGCGTCGAGGAGCAGCGGCACCTCGATTTGGCCCTGCGCCGCGCGCTGGCGGAGCAGCAATTCTTCCTGGTCTTCCAGCCCCAGGTGGACCTGACGACCGGCGGAATGATCGGCGTGGAGGCCCTGGTGCGCTGGCGAAACCCCGAACACGGGTTGATATCACCAGCCGCATTCATACCGCTCGCCGAAGAAACAGGGCTCATTACCGAACTGGGGGACTGGGTGCTGCACGAGGCCTGCCGGCAGGCGGCGGGTTGGGCCTGGGGCGGTCGGCTATCGGTCAATGTGTCCGGAGCGCAGTTCACGTTCGGTAATGTGGTGGCCAGTGTTCGGAGCGCTCTGGCAGCCTCCGGCTTTCCTGCCGACCGGCTTGATCTCGAGATCACCGAGAGTCTGTTCATCGCCAGCCCCTCCGAAACGTCGCGGGCTCTGGTCGAACTCAGGCAACTGGGTGTTAGTATCGCGCTGGATGATTTCGGCACCGGCTATTCGTCCCTGAGCTATCTCTCGAAACTGCCCATCGACAAGATCAAGATCGACCAGGCCTTTGTGCGGGACCTGCCGGCCCCCGAAGCCCGGGCGATTATCGAAACGGTCATGCTGATGGCCCGCCGCCTGGGGAAATCCGTGATTGCCGAAGGGATCGAGACCGAGGCCCAGCTTCGATACCTCCGCGAAATTGGTTGCCCGGTGGGCCAGGGCTATCTCTTCGGCCGGCCAGAAGCGCCCGAAGCCGTAGGCCTTCTGCCCTCGAATTATGCAGCGGCCTGACATCGCCTTGACCCATCCATACGTCGCGTTTTGAATTCGTCCTGACCGTGGCCTATAGGCAGAACGTATCCCCGCCCCAAAAACCTCCTCCATACGCCCACCCATCCCCGCCAGTTACGCGGTCCCGACGCACTTCGGGGCGTCCCGCAGGGCCGGACGCGCCAGTGGCGCGGCCGGAGGCCAGAAGGCCTTGAGCCCTATGGGCGAATGGCAGGGCGGGGAGGATCGGATGGGGAGGGCGCTCCCCTGCGTGGGTAGAAAACTTCGGTGCCGCTTGGCTAGTCCCGCCACCAGGAGCATGTAGGGCACGCGTTCCTCGGCAAAATTTCTCCACGCGCTCTGCCAGACATGGCGAGAAGCCGCTTTCTCTTCGACCCCTGAAAAATCTTATCCCCGCCCCTTCATCCTCCTCCATAATCCCTCCATCAGCCGGGTTGCGATGGAGTTGCAACGATCAACTGCCCGGCGACAGTCGGGAGGGCTCTGAATCGTTACGGAGCCTGGGTCCGGGGATGGGTTGGGGCAGCAATGTCCTCCCTAGGGAAACCCCCTGCCTGAAATCCCGATGCTCCGAGGCGGCAATCGTCTCACATTTAAAAACTCAGAGGCGGTTTCCGCCTCGGGGCGCCATCAACGACTTCAAACCCGGATGCCAGCGGCAGTCCGGCCGCAAGCCGTGCCCGCCCGGTTCCGGGGCGCGCCCCAACCACCCAGGGAAAGGAGCCGCCAGCCAGGCTAGCCCTTGATTGCCCCGGCCTTGGCCACGAAGCGCAGCACCATGTCGACCGTGTTCTGCTTCAGCCGCTCCTGCATCTCCGCCGCCCCAAAGTCGCGGGCGAAGAGCTGCGAAAAGGTCGCGCGATTGGAGACGTTGAAAAAGCAGAGGGCGCTGATCTGCCAGTGGATTTCCAGCGGGTCGAGCCCGTCGCGGAACAGGCCTGCCTCCAGACCACGCTCATAGAGGTCGCGGATTTTGGCGATGGCCGTCACATTGAGGTCGCGGACCACGCTGGAGCGTTCGAGATACTGGCCGTGGTGGATATTCTCGATCATCACCATGCGGATGAAATCCTCATGCTGGTGATGGTGCTCGAAGGTGAATTCGACCAGGCGCCTCAACCCGTCCACGGGCGAGAGGCCGGCAATGTCGAGCTCGGCTTCGCCCTCGCGCACCGTGGCATAGGCGCTTTCGAGGGCACTGAGATAGAGCCCTTCCTTGTCGCCGAAATAGTAGTAGATCATGCGCTTGGACGAGCGCGTCTTGGCGGCGATTTCGTCGATGCGGGCGCCGGAAAGCCCATTGAGGGCAAATTCCTGGCTCGCCACTTCGATGATGTTTGCCTTGGTGCCCTCGGGGTCCTGCTGGCGCGTCGACGCCTTGCGCCCGCTCCGCTTCACCGCTGATCCCGTCTCCGCCATCGGGGAAAAACCCTTTCCAACACCTCCGCAATTGACCAAACTAACCAGTTCGTACATTGTGGAGCAAATCGCCTGACGTTCTTGTAATGGGCAGACGCAGGCTAAAACAAGGGCGGAGACCTGCCGTCCGGGGAGCAGTTTCGTGAATCAGTCCGATCGCGTGCGAAATGCCTTTGCGGTCGTCGATGCCGCGCGGTCCACCTTCGAGGGCGCTGGCACGACTGCGGTGCGCATTGGCCTTTTCGGTCGCGGCATCGGCTCGTCGCTGACCCCGATCATGCACGAGTCCGAAGGCCGCCGTCATGGCCTCGCCTATCGCTACGATCTCGTGGATTTCGACCGTCTTGGCCTCGAGGACGAGGACCTCGAACCCATGCTGGCGGGCGCCCGCGAGCGGGGCTATTGGGGCCTCAACGTCACCTACCCGTTCAAGCAGGCCATCGTGCCGCTGCTCGACGATCTCTCCCCCGAGGCCGATGTCATCGGCGCGGTGAACACCGTCGTCCTGCGCGACGGCGCCTGTATCGGCCACAATACCGATAGCTGGGGCTTCGCCCAGAGCGTGCGCACGGGTCTGGGCGCGGTGCAGATCGATCATGTCGTGCAGGTCGGGGCAGGGGGCGCCGGTTCGGCAATTGCCCATGCGCTGGTGCAGCTCGGCGCCATGACCATCGACATTGTCGACGCCGATCCCGCCCGTGCGCAAAGCCTGGCCTCCCACATCGCCCGGACCAGCAATGCGCGGACCCAGGCGCTCGTGCCCGCTCAGCTTGAAGAAGTCATCGGCCTTGCTGCCGGCGTGGTCAACGCCACGCCCGTCGGCATGGAAAAGCTGCCGGGCCTGCCCTTCGACCCTGCGCTGCTGCGGCGCCGCCAATGGGTGGCCGATCTCATCTATTTCCCGCGCGAGACCGAACTGCTGCGCCAGGCGGCGGGGCTGGGCTGTCGCACGCTGCCCGGTGGCGGCATGGCCATCTACCAGGCGGTCCGGGCCTTCCGCCTCTTCACCGGCATCGATCCGGACTCTGCAGAAATGGGCAGGACTTTCGCCGAATTCGCCTAGTTGTCGAGGATATGCGTCGACAGCACATGCTCGACGCCGCTGTTGACGTGGCTGGCGAGCATGGCCTGTGCGCCATCGACATTGCGCTCCAGCGCCATTTCGTAGAGCGCCTTGTGGTCGCCGACCACGCCGGCGCCACGGAAGCTGGCCGCCAGCATGTGATAGCGCAGGAACCGATCGAAGATCGCCGCATGCAGGTCGAGCAGCACCTGCGACCCGCAGGCCGATATCAGTGCATTGTGGAAGGCAAAGTCATAGCGCACCCAGTTGACCGTGTGCCGCTCCTGCCCGGCGAGAAGCTTTTTCTCGGTCGCCGCCAGCTTGTGATGAGCCGCTACGACGCGTCCCTCCCATTCGAGATCACCCCGGGCCAGCGACAGCCCGAGGGCATGGCTTTCGAGCAGCAACCGGAGGTCGGCAATTTCCCGCAGATCCTGCCGCGTCACCGGGGCGACGACAAAGCCTTTCTGGCCCTCTGCGACGACCAGTGATTCGCTGGCCAGCCGGTTGAGGATTTCGCGCAGCGTGCTGACCCCCGCATCATAGCGCTCCCGCAGTGCTTCGAGGCGCAACTTATGCCCGGGGCTCAGCCGGCAGGCGATTATGTCCTCGCGCAGGCGCTGGTATGTCGCTTCGCCCACGGTGGGGGAGGTCTGGTCGCTCGTGTCGATCATTTTACATCTGGTAAAACGGGAATTATCTGATACCTATCAAAACATGTGAGAAATGGAAAGTGCGTTGACCAATCTCCTGCGCTGGCCGTTGACATGAACGAACTGTTTCGTACAAAGTGTATGAAGGCCGATGGCGGGAGGTTGTCGGCGCCGGACCGAGAGAGGTCCGGGTAGGGGTGAACCCAAACTGGCATCGGACTGATCTGCTGTGCAGTTCCGGTCCTCGGATGCGCAACAAGCACGGAATGCTAAAGGGCATTCCAGGGAGGAAGACTAATGACCATTTCGCTTTCGCGTCGCGCACTCATGGTGGGTGGCCTGCTCTTGGCAGCCGCATTCCCGGCCATGGCACAGGACAAGCCCGTCCTGCGCTTTTCGGCCGTGTTCTCGGAGCAGGACATTCGCGCCGAAATGTTGAACCTGCTTTCGTCGCAGGTCGCTGACACCGTCACCATCGAGCCCTATCTCGGTGGCAACCTGTTCAAGCAGGGTACTGAACTGGTCGCGCTGCAGCGCGGCAATCTCGAAATGGGCAATATTGCTCCCCAGGATATTTCCAACCAGATTCCCGCCTGGTCGCTGCTGACCTCGGCCTATCTGTTCCGCGATGCGGCTCACCTGCGTACCTTCTTCGACAGCGAGCTAGGCGCCGAATTCAAGCAGATGGCCTCCGATCAGCTCGGTATCCACATTCTCGGGCCGACCTATTTCGGCGCCCGTCAGATCGGCCTGCGCGGCGACAAGAAGATCAACACCCCGGCCGATCTGGCTGGCGTGAAGCTGCGCATGCCCGGCGGCGATGCCTGGCAGTTCCTGGGCACCTCGCTCGGCGCCAACCCGACCCCGATGGCCTATGCCGAAGTCTATACCGGCCTGCAGACCGGTGCGATCGACGGCCAGGACAACCCGCTCCCGAACGTCGAGAACATGAAGTTCTACGAAGTCATGGACCAGATCGTCCTGACCTCGCACCTCGTGGGCTTCGACCTCCTGGTCATCAGCAACACCGCCTGGGATGCCATGACCCCGGAACAGCAGGAAGCCTTCCAGGCGGCCGCGACCGTGGCCATCGACTTCAGCCAGGAAGAGCATCTGAAGCGCGAGGCCGAGCTGGCCGAACGCTTCAAGAGCGCCGGTCTCGACGTGTATGAGCCCGACCAGAACGCCTTCCGCACCCATGCCCAGCAGGTCTACCTCGACAGCGAGCTGGCCAAGGACTGGCCGGAAGGCGCCGTGGAAACCATCAACGGTCTCTGAGGTCATCCTCCAGCGGGTGGCGGTGCGTGTAGTGCCGCCACCCTTTTTTACGGCATTTTCGGTTCCTCGACCGACGAAATGCGGAGTCCCCGTCATGCCAACTTCCCTTGTTCGCTTCGGCGCCTGGCTGCATGCGCGCGCCGAAAACGTGCTGGCCGCCATGCTGGCCATCATGTTCTTCGTCTTCATCCTGCAGATCGTCTTCCGCTACCTGCTGAACTTTCCCATCGGCTGGACCCACGAGATCTCGGTCATCATGTGGATCTGGATGGTGCTGTTCGGTTCCGCTTTCGTGGTCCGGGACAGCGAGGAAATCCGCTTCGACATTTTCTACGCAGCGGCGCGTGGCTGGCCCAAACGCATCATGGTTGCGACAACCGGCCTCATCACCGTGGCGCTCTTCTCGATCTCGCTGCCGGCGGTCATCGACTACATCACCTTCATGAAGGTGGAAAAGACCGCCTATCTCGATATCCGCTTCGACTATCTCTATTCCATCTACGGCATTTTCGCCGTGGCCGTCATCGTGCGCCAGCTCTGGATTACCGGCCGCGCCGTCTGGGGCAAGGAAGATGAGAGTTTCGACCCAACCAAGGCAGGCTCGGGCGTATGACCGTTTCTCTCGCTTTTACGGTCGCCCTGGGGGTGATCACCTTCCTGGCCTTCTTCGGTCTGCCCATGGGCATTGCCATGATTGCCGGCTCGATCCTCTACCTGTTCATGCGCGGGCAGGACATGGGCATCTCGGCCGAGCAGTTCCTCAACGGCATGTACTCCAACTATATCATGCTGGCTGTGCCGCTCTTCATTCTCGCCGCCGAGATCATGAATTCGGGCACCTTGTCCGACCGGCTGCTGAAATGGTGTGATGCGCTGGTGGGCCGTTTCCGCGGCGGCCTTGCGCAGGTCAACGTGCTCCAGTCCATCGTCTTCGCCGGCATGTCGGGTTCGGCCGTGGCCGATGCCGCTGGCTCGGGCAAGATGATGCAGCACATGATGACCAAGGATGGGAAATATACGCCGTCCTACGCTGCCGCGCTGACCGCCGCCACCGCCGTCATCGGCCCCATCATTCCGCCCTCCATCCCCATGGTGCTTTATGCGCTCGTGGCCGATACCTCCATCGGCTACCTGTTTCTGGCTGGTGTTATCCCCGGCCTGCTGATGTCGCTGTTCCTCATGGTGCAGATCAGCGTCACGGCGCGCATCAGGAAATTCCCCGTCGAGCCACCCGTGCCGCTGCGCCAGCTGCCGAAAATGACCTGGGAGGCCTTGCCGGTCCTGCTCATGCCGGCCGTGTTGATGTGGGGCATTTATGGCGGCGTCACCACGCCCACCGAGGCTGCCGCCGTTGCCGCCGCCTACGCCCTGGTCGTCTCGGTGCTCGTCTATCGCAGTGTCAGCGCCCGCGATTTCTATGGTTCCCTGCTGACCAGCGCCAAAACCACTGCTTCCATCGGCATGCTGATCGCCGGCGCTCTGGTCTTCAACTATGTGGTGACCATCGAGAATATCCCGCGCAGCCTATCCATGCTGCTGACGTCCTGGGATCTCGATCCGCTGATGTTCCTGATCATCGTGAACATCGTCCTGCTGATCCTTGGTTGCGTGCTGGAAGGGACCACCATCCTTCTGGTCATCGTACCGGTGCTTATTCCCACGGCCCAGGCGCTGGGCATCGACCTTGTGCATTTCGGCGTCGTCGTGGTGATCAACATCATGCTCGGGCTGATCACGCCGCCCTATGGCCTGCTGCTTTTCATCATGACCCGCATATCCGGGTCTCCGATGAAGGCCCTGATCGGCGATGTCATGCCCTTCCTGTGGGGTCTGCTTCTCGCCCTGGCCCTCTTCACCTTTGTGCCCGAGACCGTGCTCTGGCTGCCAAAGCTCTTCGGCTATCAGGGAGTGCTGCTGTGAAGCCGATCTACGTCCTCAACGGTCCCAACCTCAACCGCCTTGGCAAGCGCGAGCCGCATATCTACGGCTCGACAACTTTGGCCGAGGTGGAGGCCAACTGTCGCGCGGCAGCCGGCGATCATCCAGTTGTCTTCCGCCAGACCAATAGCGAAGAAGCACTGATCAACTGGGTGCACGAAGCCATCGACGAGGCCGCGGGAGTCATCATCAACCCCGCAGCCTTCACCTTCACCTCGCTGGCCTTGCTCGACGCCCTCAAGATGGTGGAGGCACCGGTCATCGAGCTGCACATCTCCAACATCCACAAGCGCGAGCAAATTTACCACCGCTCCTACGTCTCGATGCGCGCCGATGCCGTCATTGCCGGGCTCGGGGCGCGGGGCTACGATACGGCTGTCCGCGCCATGCTGGAAATGGTTTAGCGGGGCGGGGCCCGGCCGGTACTATTCGTCGGCCACTACCCCCGCGCCGTCGAGGACTTCAGGCTCACCCGCCTTGCCCGGCGGGACCTGAGCGAGATCGAGCCTGAACTCTTCGTAGGACGCGTAACCGATCTTGCGGCAGAACCGCGTGATCGTCGGTGGCGAAACGCCGGTCCTGGTCGCAAGCTCGGTTATGGTCAGCGACGGGACGGCCTGGATATGGGCCAGCACATAGTTGGCTATGGCGTGTTCTGCGCGCGACAGATGGGGCTGGTGAACGGCCAGGATCAGGCCTGGATCTGGATTCGTCACGGCACACTCCCTTGTCGGTACAGCTATGCCCGGGGCAGCAGAAGTCGCCCCGGACCGTGATCAGGCGGTTCCTTCTTCGTTCAGCTTGCAGAGACGGTCGCCTGCGGCGAATACATCGTCAAAACGGGCCCGCCAGCCGGCTGGAGAAGTCGGTGACTTCATGTCGAGCACAGCTCCGGCGAACCCTTCGGGAAGGCTGGGCAGCTCCCGAAGCGACCGCTCCATCTTCTTGTCGCCGCCAAAATACTTTCGGTTCATCGCAAAGGCAGATTGGATGAGGCCGCTGCGAACCTGGTGCAGGATCGATTCAAGATAATAGCCATCGACACGAGCTATGGCGGTGTGGAGGTGCATATTGCCCCGCCAGAACCGCTGCGGCGCCATGCCGGCCGCGAATGCCTTCTGGCGCAGCGCATCGGGATAGGCGGCGATCCGCTCCAGCATCCCGACGAAATCCGGGTCCTTCGATGTCAGCACCTGCATGGCAATCAGGTCAGCCAGAGCAGTGGTCTTGTAGAACCCGTTGGGGGTCCACACCCGGTCCTCTTTTTCGAAACTGCCGTTCAGCGCCCTCTCGGCTGACGCGAATATGGTGGCCGTGTCGCGGAACCACATTTCGATGACGCGGCCATCAAGTTTCATGTCGATCCCGGCCTCGCATGCGCCTGACCAGATTTCGAAGCCATGCGCGCCGGGCAATAGGGCCAGAAGCGCGTCCCGCAGGTCCTCTACGGCAGGGATATCCGAGCCGAAAACGTAGAAATCGATGTCGGACAGGGCGTCGACCTGCCCCTTGGCATGGGCCCCGCCGAGCCCGACAACGATCGATCCAATGGGGAGCGCCGAAAGCGCTCCGCCAATGCGTTGAATGATAGCGGCTTCATCGCCCATGATGGTCAATCCACCTGCCGGACATAATGCCCCGGCTCAACCTCGATCACATCGGGCGCAGGTTTGCGGGCGAGGGCGCGGACGGCTTCGGCCTCCTTTGCAAAGGCTTTGCTGCCGCGGCCATCCAGCTTGACCGCAGGGTCGGGCACGGCCGACAGCAGGAGCTTCGTATAGGGATGTTGCGGATTGGCAATGACCCGATCCGGTTTGCCCCACTCGACCATCTGGCCTGCATACATGATGGCGATTTCGTCGGCGATGAACTGCGCGGTGGCGATGTCATGGGTGATGTAGAGAAACGTGATGGCCCGCGTTTCCTTCATGCGGCGCATGAGATCGAGTACCGAGCGGCGGATCGATACGTCGAGCATCGAGGTCGGTTCATCGGCGATGATCAATTCAGCCCCCACCGCCAGGGCACGAGCCAGGTTGACACGTTGGCGCTGACCGCCCGACAGCTCGTGCGGATACTTGTGAAGCGTCACCTCGGGATCGAGTTCTACATCCGCAAGCACCTCTCGCACTGCGGCATTGAGGGCCGCGCCGCTCAGCTTGCGGTGAAGCACCAGCGGTCGCTCCAGATGGTGCTGGATCGTGTGCGCCGGATTGAGGGCGGAGAAGGGGTCCTGGAACACCATCTGCACGCTGCGCAGATAGTCCAGCTTCTGGGCGCGCGTCCTGAGCTGGGCTATATCCTGGCCCTTGTAGCTGATCCGGCCCGATGTCAGCGGGAACAGCCTAGTGACGGCCCGCCCGAGCGTCGACTTGCCCGAGCCGCTTTCACCCACTACGGCCAGCGCCTTGCCGGCCTCGATGCCGATGGTGATGTTGTTCAGAGCCACCACTTCGTGCGCGGCCCCGAACATGGGCTTCAAGTGAAAGGACTTGCTGGCGCCTTCGATGCGCAGGAGTTCGGTTGCGTTGTCCATGGCCTAACCCCGCGTCAGCAGCGGCATGGATGCCCATAGCCGCCTTGTGTAGTCATGTTGAGGATCGGCGATCAGCTGCGCCGAGGGCGCCACTTCCACCAGCCTGCCTTCCAGCATGATGGCGATGCGGTCGGCGAACTGGCCCATCAGCGCCAGATCATGCGTAATGAACAGGATGGCAAAGCCGAACTTGTGCTTGAGCGCCACGATCTCCTCGAGGATCTCGCGCTGTACCACCACGTCAAGCGCCGTGGTCGGCTCATCCATGATGATGAGCTTGGGCTCGAGCGCCAGGGCGATGGCCAGCACGACGCGCTGCCGCATGCCGCCTGAAAGTTGGTGCGGGTAGTCGTCGAGGCGGCTAGGGGCAATGCCGATCATGGTCAGCAATTCCTCGGCCCTCTCGCGAGCCTGCTGCCTTGTCCTGCCCGTATGCTGCACGATCACGTCGCGAAACTGCTCGAAGATGGTCAGCACCGGGTTGAGGGAGTTCATGGCGCTCTGGAACACCATGGAAACGCTCGACCAGCGCCACTGGCGCAGCCGGTTCTCCGGCATGGCCAGCACATCTTCGCCATCCACGGTGATGGCGCCTTCGGAAATGATGGCTGGCGGTCGATGCAGACGCATCAGTGCCAGGGCGATCGTGCTTTTGCCGGAGCCGGACTCACCGGCCAGCCCCAGCACTTCGCCGCGGTCGATGGAGAAATCCACGCCTTTGACGGCTGTGAACAGGCCCTTGGCGGTGAGGAAGTCGACCTTGAGGCCCTTTACCTCCACCAGGGGTTTGGGAACGATACTGGTCATGCTGTGGTCTCCGCCAGACGCTGCTGGTCGAGCTTTTTCTGGGTGCGGACAGCGGCAGCAACAGTTCCGAGCGTGCGCAGGCGCGGGTTGGAGATTTCGTCGACACCGAAGTTGAGGAGCGACAGACCAATGCCGATTCCGGCCACGGCCAGCGCCGGCACCAGCACCTCCCACCATGCGCCGATCGAAATCGCCGAGGTGTTCTGCGCGTGGTAGAGCATGGTGCCCCAGGACACCGACATCGGATTGCCCAGGCCGAGGAACTCAAGCGTCGCCTGGGTGATGATCGTGTAGGTCACCGAGCCGATGAAATTGAAGCCGATGATCGACAGCAGGTTCGGCAGCAGCTCGACAAAGATCATCCTTGTGGGCCGTTCGCCGATGAGTTCGGACGCAACGATATATTCCCGATTGCGCAGGGTTAGGGTCTGCGAACGGGTAACGCGCGCCCCCCAGGCCCAGGACGTCAGGCCGATGATCACGGCGATGACCGCGGGGCTGGTCTGGCCCATGAAGGCCGCAATGACCAGCAGCAGCGGCAGCTGTGGGATCACTAGGACGACATTGGTGAAGAAGGTCACGACTTCGTCGATCCAGCCGCCGAAATAGCCCGCGGCAATTCCGAGGCAGGTGCCGATCAGCACGATGATGATGCCGGCGAAGAAGCCGACGGCCAGCGACGTGCGGGTGCCATAGATCAACTGCGCGAACACGTCCCGGCCCATGCGGGTCGTGCCGAACCACTCATCGGGGCTGGGCGGCTGGTGCGGGCGGCCGACGCGCTGCATCGGGTCGAGATTGAGGATCATGGGCCCGAAGATGGCCACGGCGACATAGAGCAGCACAATGATGAGGCCAACCAGGGCCTTGCGATTGCGCAGGAAGACTTTGAGGGTCTCGAACATGGATCAGGCCTTCCGCAGGCGAGGATCGAGGAATACGTAGAGCAGGTCGACCGCCAGGTTCGCCAGCAAGGTGGCGAAGGTCATGATCAGCAACTGGCCCTGGATGAGCGGATAGTCTCGCGTGACGATGCCGAGGTAGAGCGTCTGTCCGAGGCCCGGATAGTTGAACACCACCTCGGTCACGAGCGACCCGCCCAGAATCGCGCCAAGCGTCAGGCCAAGCGAGGTGACCGAGGGCAGGAGCGCATTGCGGGCTGCATAGTTGAACTGCACGCGGCGGTTGGTCAGGCCCTTGGCCAGGCCCATGGTCACGTGATCCTCGCCGAGCTGGCCGATCATGTTGTTGCGCATGGTCACCAGATACCCGCCTACAAACACGATCATCAGCGAGCAGATCGGCATCAGGCCGTGGATGAAGACGCTGGAGATGAACTGCCAGCTCCATGCGGGATCCAGCGAGGGATTGAAGGCATAGCCTGTCGGCAACCAGCGCAGCGCGACACCGAAGACGTAGAGCGCGGTCAGCGCGATCACCACGGCAGGAGTTGCCTGCAGGGCGAGGGACGTTGGTGTGGCGACTGCATCGAGCAGGCCCCCGCGGCGCCACGCGGCATAGGTGCCGATGATCGAGCCGATACAGAAGGCCAGGAGCGTCGCGGTGCCCGCCAGCAGCAGGGTCCAGGGGAATGCATAAGCCAGAACCTGGTTGACCGTCTGCGGATAGAAGCGAATGGAATAGCCCAGGTCGCCGGTGAAAACCGACTTCATGTAGTCGAGGAACTGCATATGCAGCGGGCCGGAGGCGAAACCAAAGGTTTCGATCAGCGCCTGCCGGGCTTCGGCGGGCAGGGTGGTCGCCTGCTGGGCGAACAGCACGTCGATCGGATTGCCAGGCATAAGCCGGGGCAGGATAAAGTTGATCGTGGCAGCGACGAGAAACGCCACGAGATAAAAAGCGACACGGCGTAGGACGAAACCCATCGCACTCCCTCCCTGAGAAAATAGACAAGGCGGCGCAGTCCGAAGACCGCGCCGCCCCTTTACGGTGGGTTATTCCACCGGGGAGAGGGCGAGCAGGTGCAGGAGCCGCTCGGGGACGCCGGCATAGACCACAGGGCGGGCGCCCGGGTTTTCGGCGTTGTAGAAGCCGGTGAAGCGGCTGGTGTTGTACTCGTACCAGAGCGGGTTGTTGAACACGTTGATCAGCGGCATATCGGCGGCGATCAGGCCGAGGATCGTGTTCATGGCCTCGCGCTGGGCAGCGTCGTCGGTGGTCGCATTGAAGGCGTCCAGGGCGGCGTCGAGTTCAGCATTGGAGTAGCGCGACGAAGCAAAACGGTTCTGCCCGATATGGCGCGAATGCAGCGACAGATCGAGGAAGAAGTGCGGGCTGACACCTGTTGTGACCGAGTTGATCGCAGCTTCATAGTTGCCCGACATCAGGGCGTCGGTCCAGGCCGGGCTTTCCGGGGTCGCCATGGTGGCGTTGACACCGATTTCAGCAAGGCCCTCAACGGCGAGCTGCACGGTATTCACCCAGTCGGTCCAACCATTGGGAACGATGATGTCGAAGGCGATTTCGGCGCCGCTCGGGCTCTCAACAAAGCCGTCGCCATTGGTGTCTGCAAAGCCGGCATCGGCGAGCAGGGTCTTGGCGGCTTCGATGTCGAACTGCGCGAACTGGCCGTATTCGGCTTCCGCTTCGGCATTTGTCCATACGTCATAGGCCTGGCCGAGGCCCGAGGCATATTCGTTGGCAGTGGGATAGCCGTAGCCGGCAATATCCACCATGGCCTGGCGGTCCATGGCCATCGAGAAGGCACGACGGAAGTCGACATTGTTGAAGGCTTCGTTCAGGCCCGGTTCTTCGCTGGCCATATTGAGCGAGAAGTAGACCGGCGAGCCGGCCGGGAACCAGTAGCCACGATTGTCTGGATCACCCGAGAGATAGGTGCGCTCGATGTCCGGGATGAACGAGCCGAACCAGTCGAGTTCGCCATTGGAGGCCATGGTCAGGACCTGGTCGTTGTTCGACACCTGCGGCATGCGCATGCAGTCGACTTCCAGTTCGGCAGCATCCCAATAGTTCGGGTTGCGGCACTGGATATATTCCTGCGGTGTGAAACGACGGATTTCAGTCAGCGGGCCCGAACCAACCGGATTGGGGTTGGTGAAGGTCACGGGGTCCTCAACGCCTTCCCAGACATGCTTGGGAACCACGTAGGTCTGCACGATCTGGTAGATGAGCCCGGCATTCACTTCCTTGTACTTGAAGCGAACCTGGCTGTCGTCGATCGCTTCGACGCTTTCGAGACCCGGCCAGACGGCGCGAAGGTCGAGGGCGGGATGGTCCTTGACCATGTTGAAGGTGAAGGCCACATCCTGGGCCGTCAGCGGCGTGCCATCCGACCACGTCACGCCCGGGCGCATCGTAAAAGTCAGCTCAAGCTGGTCGTCCGAATAGGAATATTCGGAAGCCAGGCGGTAATTGGCTTCGCCGCCCTTGATCGCATTGAAGATCACCAGCGGCTCGTAGAGGAAGTCCTGCACGGTCGGCAGCACAGTGGTGGCGTTCATCGGGTTGTAGTTTTCAACCCAGGCTGTCAGCTGCTGCGGCACGGCAGTCAACACGGCTTCTTCCTGGCCGTGGACGGTAGCGCCTGACAGTGCGCTCGTGCTGGCCAGCAGCATGAGGGCAGTCTTCTTCAAGTTCATTACGGTTTCCTCCCGAAACGGTTCCCCACATCCGGTCAAGTGTCCGAATGCATCGCATCTGTTGCGATTGGTATGAAAGTGGCACTAGAATGGTCTCGAAGTCATGCCGGCAAAATCGAAAAAATGGCGGATAAAACCGTCAAAGCGAGGCCCAAAACCAGCAACTGGCCTTGAAGTGGTATTAGTCCCGGACGGTCGGCATGCGGGGGAGAACATGGCGTTTTCGCGTTTCTGGCCGTCAAATTTCCGCGGCCGACTATTCGTGATTTTCGTGATGGTGATGGCCTTGCCGCTATCGCTGACCGTCCTGGCGCTGGTCACCACGCAGACCTCGAGTCTTGAGGACGAAACCTTCGCCCAGCTCCGCTTTTCTCGTGACGCCAAGCAGGCGGAAATCGAACAATATCTCGCTCTCTCTGTGAGCCGCGCCGAGGCCCTGACCAAGACCAACGCGATCCGCTATGCGGTCGGCGACTTCTACGGCTTTTCCTACGGTTTCCGGATGATAGATCCGCGTCCGGAGGCGGCGCGCCAGGTCCTGCAGGATATTTTCGCGTCCAGCGCCGGCGCCAGCCCCGCCGGACAGATGGGCGGTCCCTTGCTGCGCGAGGCGCTCGACTATGCCAATGCCCACAACCGCTTTCACGAGGACTACCTGTCTTTCGTGCGCAGTTCGGAGTTCGACAATCTCTACCTCGTCAATCTCGACGGGCGGGTCGTCTACTCCACGGTGAAGGACGGATATCTCGGCGCCGATCTCAACAGCGCCTTTGTCGACCACACACCCCTCGCCGCTATCACCAAGTCACTGCTGGCAAACCAGTGGGGCCCCGGCGTCGCCGTGCAGGACTTCGCCCTCGACCCCGTGACCGACAGTTTCTCGGCCTATGTCGGCATCCTGGTCGAACTCCATGGCAGGCCACGCGGCGTGGCCCTGTTCCGCCTTCCGGCCCAATCGGTGAGCGCAGTGGTGCAAGGGCAGTTCGGCAATCAGGCTGCCGGCCAGTTATTCCTGACCAATGGCGCAGGCGCGCTCATCTCCGGCCCGCCGGACGGGGTCTGGCAGCCGGGTGTGCTTGGCGATGCCGCCATTCGCCCCGTGTCGGAAACCGGCGTTGCCAAAGGGGACGGTTCCGGCGGCGAGCCCGCGCTGGTCGCCTGGACCGAAGTGCCTTTCGGCGATGCATTCTGGCGGCTCACGGCAGAGGTCCCCACACGCCAGGCCTTCGCCAAGATCGAGTCGCTGACTCACTTCGTGCTCTTGCTGACCGCCCTCAGCCTGCCGCTGATATTTTGGACGGCGCTGCTGCTCTCGCGGACCATTTCCTCATCCCTGGGTATTCTGGCCGATGCCGCCGAATCCATCGCCGCCGGCAAGCTCGAAATGCAGGTGCCTGCCATTTCAGGGCCGGTTGAACTTTCGCGCCTCACTCAGAGCTTCGAGCGCATGCGCAATTCGGTGCTCGAACAGCTCGCGCTCATCCGCCAGAAGAACGCCGAGCTTGAGCAGCAGGTGACCATTATCGAGGAGAAGAATGCCGAGCTGGAGGAGGCTGACCGGCAGAAGGACGCATTCGTGGCCAATACCAGCCACGAATTGCGCACGCCCCTTAACGGCATCATCGGCATTTCCGGCACCTTGGCGGCCGGGGCTGCTGGCGATCTCTCGCCCGTCCAGCGCGGTCAGCTCGAGATCATCACCTACTCTGCGCGTCGCCTCTCGCGCCTCGTCGATGATCTGCTCGACCTCTATCGCATTCGCCAGGGTCGCATGCGGCTCGACATCCACGCCGTGCATCTGCCCACCAGCATCCGCAACGTGCTCTCGGTGGCTCAGACCATGGTGTGGGGCGAGGCCATTGCCATCCGGGTCGAACTTGACGACGATCTGCCCTACCTGCTCGCCGATCCAGTGCGCCTTGAGCAGATCCTCTACAACCTCATCGGCAACGCCATCAAATATACAGGCAACGGCGCCATCTGGGTCAGCGCGCGGGAGCACAATGGCGAAATAGAGATCGCGGTGCGTGATACGGGCGCCGGCATTTCGCCCGACAATCTCGAGAGGGTATTCCAGCCGCTCGAACGGGCCAGCGGCAACGAAGTGGAAGGCTCCGGGCTCGGCCTCACCATCGCCCGCCAGCTCGCCCACGCCATGAACGGCCGCCTTTCAGCCACAAGCGAGCTGGGCTCCGGTTCGGTTTTCCGCCTTGTCCTGCCCGTAGCCGAGGTGGGGGCAGAGCTGGCGCCGATGGAAATGCTCTCCGGTCCGGTCAGCCAGTCCGTCACGTTTCCGGAACTGTCGGAGCTGGCTGCGGTGCCAACGGCCGACAGCACACGGCTGCTGCTGGTCGACGACGAACCGGTCAATATCCAGGTGCTGCGCAATGTACTCCAGCCGCTCGGATACAGTCTGGAAACTGCGCGAAATGGCCAGGAGGCCGTCGATGCGGTCTGTCGCAGCAAACCGGACCTGGTCATCCTCGATGTGATGATGCCGGGCATGAGCGGCCTGGAAGTCGCGCGAAAGCTGCGCGAGCGCCACACGCTCTACGACCTCCCCATTATCATGCTGACCGCCCGCAGCCGTACCCGTGATCTGCTCGCCGGCTTCGAGAGCGGCGCCAACGACTATGTCTGCAAGCCCTTCGTCAAGGACGAGCTCCTGGCCCGCATTTCCACACTATTGGCGGCCTCGAAGGCCCAGGTTCAGGCCCGCGAGAACGCTGAGCTGCGTGAGGAGATCGAGCGCCGTGTCCGCGTGGAGGATGCGCTTCGCCTGTCGCAGCAGCGCATGTCGCGCCTGCTTGACACGGTGTCGGCCGGCGTCATCTGCGCCACCGAGGCCGGTCGCATCAGCTATGCCAATCACGCCGCCGCCGACCTCCTGGGCGCGCATCTACTGTCCGGCGAAACGCAGCTGAACCACGTCCTGCCTGCCGATCTGCTCGCTTCGATCCGCCAGGATATCAACGCGTCCGGCGAAGCCAACCTTACCGATGTGATTCTCAAGGGGGCGGCGTCGGCGCCGGTGCTCATCAGCGGCTTCGAGCTCGAGCCCCAAGCGGGCGGAGGTCTCGCGCTGATCGTTGATCGTGACACCGCCTCGGCCCGCAACGAGGCGGCGAGCATCAGTCGATCGATCCGTGACGTGCTTGATACCGTTGGTCCCGCCATCGGTCAGGCCGCGCGCCCTGTGCCTGCTGCCCCCGACCAGATCGCCTTCGATCCGCTCCACTACCGCCAGACCATGGTTGCCGTCATGGTCGAAAGCCTCCGCCTCTGGCGTCAGGCCACCGGCGAATCCAAATTCGAACTGGCCGAGCGCAGCGGCATCTGGCGCGTCAATCTGGATCGTTCATCCTTGCAGGCCAGGACCCTGGACAAGTATCTCCTCGTGGAAACCCTCCCGGTCCAACCGCGCTGGCGCGACGTCGTCAACACCGCGGAATTCGTCCTCACCGCCATCACCGACGAGGCCGACACGAGCCAACTCAACGACCTCCTGGACACTCTCAAACGCCTCATCCGCAAATCACGGAGCCAGTCGGAGGAGGGGTCTGCACTCGGCCAGGAAGTGTGATAGACCGCAACGCACCAACCTGATTGCCACCGTCGTGCCCAGTGACGCCCTGGAACGAACGCGTACAATCCACAAGCCTGGATCGTCACAAATAGCCGATTGCGAGAGAAATTGGCTGGGGAACCTGGATTCCCTTAAGAGCGCGCCAGTGTCTCAAGTTGCTGTTTTCGCTAGAGAAATTTTGATACCAACACGTCAGTGTGAAATCTGAGTGGAAGTTTTCACACACGGTCCAAGCTAGTCAACGCCCAACTTTTAATCTTCCTGTGTTGCGGCGAAGTCCGTACATTGACATCGAGAACAATGCTGTCGCCCGCGCCTGACGCGAATTGTGTTCGTCACAAATAAGTGCAGGTTGGGGGCCGCTAGCGGAATTTCGGCTTCCGGGAAGGGTCCTGTTCAAAGCCGACCTTGGTCCGTCGGTTAATCGATCGCGGCCTTCTTGATCCAATTGGAGAGTTTGGATCACAACTCCTGAGCGGGTCAGGCAATGTGCCCTAGAAGGTGTATCAGTCAGTCAAGCCGCTAGGTCGTTGAACTTCCGGATGAAAGCTTCTTGGAGAGTGGAATTGATCGTCAGCGCTCGGCCATAGTCGTCAATGTACTGCTCGATGAGCCTCTGGAAGCTGTCGCGGTAGACGATCTTATTCTTGCAATCGACGGCAACTGTTCCGGAGCCCCAGATGATCCAGCCGTCCTTGGTCCTGGCTTCATGGAGCAGTGCACAGCGTACATTGCTGTAATAATCCTCGGCCTCCCCTTTTGAGAACAGCTGATCGAAGGGCGCGGTCTGAAACAGGAAATCAACAAAGAGTCTGCGGCTTCCGTTGTATTCGTATGGCCCTTGGGGGTTCCCATGCCGGTAGTTTTTTCCTTCGCGTGTCGCTGCGAGAAACTCGATGAGCGCGCACTGGATGGATGCGATCGTAAAGCCTTCACCCTCCCAATTCCCCTTGTCCTGTATTAGTCCGATTGGCTTCAGATAGCGGCTTCGAAGTCTGCTCAACAGGAATGAATCGACGGCTTCCGCCCAGAGATCGGAATCCCTTCCAGGCGTGAGCCGCTGGGCAAGCTTCGTCCAATCATCCTTGGTCTTTCCCGGCGCGAGAAGCTCGGACTTGGCACTGGCAGCAGCGGTCTGACTCAATTCCGACCTCCAGAATGGCGGCTGAGCCGCTCATGCTCCGACATCAGGAAATTCACGTAGCTGCGGATGAGATTGCAATAGAGCCTGCCATCGGCAGGTCCGATGCTGATGTCGGACTTCAGATCGGCACCGTGGCGTATGCCCCCTCCCGTGGGCGATGAGAGGTAGCCGTGAAGCTCCCCGAGCCATGTCAGCACCTGCTCTCGCATCGAGCCTTTCTGGTTTCGCTTAAGTTCGCCAGCAATCTTGTTGAAGTATTTTTCCTCGACGGTGGCATCCCCCGCGTTCAATCCGCGAAAGGCCGTCATGACCGACTCCATAAGCCATAGAATTTCTTGCACGGCCTGCCTGGGTCTGCCTTCGGCAAGCAATTGTTCTGACTGCCGGAATGACTCGCTGATTGTCTGCTGCGCCTTCTCATCGAGTGACTCATATCGTTCTGGCACAGGGATCGGTTTGTGAACGCCCACTGCATTTATACAGGGCGGCTGTATCTCATATCCTGCATTGTGCTCCGCAAGAGTCCGGTTCATCCGGGCTACGTCCGGCAATGCGATCACGGGATCGCCACGCAAGGCCTCACACGCTTCAAAGAATGCGTCGATAAAAAGCGGGGCGTTTTCGCCGGTAGCCACCATCGCCGTGTAGAGATCGGATTCAGCCCAGCTCACATCCGAGCTGATGGATGAAGTCGATCCGTATGAGTTCGAAAAGTAGCTCTTGAAAGGCTCAAGGATTCGCTTCCGCGACGCTCCTTGGGAGGCAATTATGCCCACGAGTGAGTTGAACCCATTCACCACAACTCGGGGAAGTCTTCCGGGCGAGTCGTATCTCCAGGCCGCGTCGAACTGCATGCCGATCCCCGCTACGGCGCTTGTGGCGCGGGTTCGATTGGAAAGAACCCGTATCGGCCCGTGCCTTCGATTTTTGTGAACTTTAGGGTCTGCGCCGATGCCTGAATGTTGGCCGGAGGATCGGTATTTTCAACAACCAAGACCTGCCTATCGTCATCGAGCTCAGCCAGATAGTCGAAGAAATGAGTATTGAGGTCCGTACCGCTGAGGTCGTCGCCATCTCCTTCCGGCTCTCGGTATGAAAGCAGCGGCGAGTCAAGAACGATAAAACCAGGATGCGGCGTGTCGGATTGCCTGCAATATTGCAGAAGGCTGACGGTGAATGCTGCTTGCGTAATGGCGCGCAAGCCTTTGCCGAACGAGATTCGGTTCTTGCCGTTGATGACAAGGTCGCGCGTCTTGGCATCGAAGTGGACACGGTCGATCTCCGGAAAGTGCCAAGCCTTAAGAGTGTCGAGGACGATCGTCGCGAACTTGTCTGCGGTGCTGCTGGGGAGGTCGACATCGCTGAGACTATTCCCGCCATCTCCCGACTGATCGCCTTCTCGCTCGAGCGCGGCCTTTCTGTTCTCAAGGTCCGACAGGCCGCGATAGATCGCGAGCGCTTCGCGCACTTCTCCATCCTTGTCGGCCAATTGTCTGTAAGCTGTTCTGAGCTGACGTAGATTGGGAGCTACAATACGGTCTATCTCGCCCGACACTGAGGCGAGCTGATCCTCGAGAACCGGAAGGCGCCGCTCGAAGCTGACGGCTTCTTTCCGCAGCGTTTCAATCGTCCGGGTCAGTTCGCTTTGCCGCAGTTCAATCTTTCGAATCTCGGACCGGGCGGCGGCGACTGCCTTGTCGACGTCGAAATCGCATTCTGCCTTTCGATGATGTTCTGGAGCTGATCCGCAGAACGGACAATTGCCGGCACCAAGAGCGGCAAAAAGGCTGCCTGCCTCCTCAATCCCGCGCAATCGTTCCGTATCAGAACGATAATGTGCATCGAGCAAAGTGAAGCGGTCCAACAGGGCGGTTATTTCGGTGAGCCGATCCCTTCCTTCTTCAACGCGGCGCGCGATACCTCTGCGGCGCCCGGCGGCATCCTTGAACTCGGATTCTGTGACCGCAAGAAGCTCGCCTTGGGAGCGCATGGCGTCTTCAAGCCGCTCACGCTGGGCTTCCAGCTCGTCCGGCGGACCGGCGAGCTCTTTGACCTGGCGGCGGTGGCTTTCGATTAACTGGTCCAACAGGTCGAGCTGGGCGCTGCGGCTTTGTTCTTCCGGGGTGCGCGGCTGGGTGGTCGAGATCGTCGAGTCGTCAACCCCGGTCAGCAGAAGCTTGAAGACGGACGTGTTAGTCGTGTCGGCCGTGTAGTTGCCGTCCGACAGCGGCGAGCGCTGCTGGATGATCTCTTCTTCGTTGATGATCACAAGGCGGGCAAGATTGCGAAAGCTCAGGCTGTTTGTGTCGCCGCGCTTGTTCCGTCTCACGCGTCTGTGGGCAAGGTCCAGCATTGCAAGCAGGTAGGCGGAAAGGTTGTCCTCATTCCTCTCATTGTGGACATCCCCAAGCGTCTTGCCTTCGCCCTCGGGAAGCGTGTCTGAATAGAGACCGTCGAAGAGACGAAACGCACCGCCCTCGGTACTTCTCACCAATGTGAATTGTTGCCCTTCCAGCGTTTCCATCGCGAGCAGGACCTTATCGTATCCAACCCGTTCCGGAATATCGCGCAGCGGCCCCTTGCCGCCAAGCATGAAGTCAATGGCGTCGACGATGAAAGACTTTCCAGTGTTCGAAGCGCCATGGATAACGTTCAGTCCTGCGGCAAAGGCGATGGTGGCGGGCTTTCGCGCAGGGCCATGGAAACTGAGATGCCGCAGGCGCAACCCCTTTGTCATGCGCGCGCACCGAGGCTCCGTTCGATATTCTGGAACTCCACGACCCAGGTATCGAAGAACTTGCGCATCAACGCATCGAGCGCTGAATCCGTATAGTCGGCGAGATGATAAACGAGCCAGTCCGCACGGCTCTTCAGGGCAGTGAGATACGGCGTTTCCAGCGAATCGAGAAACATCGCGGCCGACTCACCGGCGCGATAGGAGATTCCGTTCTCGTCGACGACGCGCACGACGAGATCGCGGGTCATCATCAAGTGCAGCGCATCCTGAACCACGCGGCGCCGAACTTCCGTTGCCGGCGTCTGGATAGGTGTTGCCGGATGAAGATCGTCGGGTCCGCCCAGCTGATTCGTTCGGACCAGAAGATAGTCGAAAGCCGTCAACCGCTGGATGTCGTAGGCGCGCGGAAATGCGAAGCCTAGGACCGCAACCGCGCGAACGCCCGCCTCAAGGGGGCCGTTGAATGTCAGCGAAAATTGGTCGCGGGCTACTTCGTCCATTTAAGGCGGTCTTCGTTGGCGAGCTGGTGGCAGATCCCGCGCTTGTCTTTTACCAGGGCGCTCGCGCCCAGCGGGTGAGCGTCGAGCGAAACATTCTGCGCCGCCTGTGTTACAGCCTTGACCCGCTCAAACCCGTCAGCATGGTCGCTCTCAGCGGTGTCCGCTACACCATGATAGATTTCATCTTGCAACCCTTCGAATGTGCCAGGCTCTACTTTGTCCCGAACAAAAACGCGCAAAGACTCAGCGTGATAAAAGCACTCTCGCTGCCGCTTGAAATGATCTTCAAGGGGCTTCCAGGCCTTCAGCGCGGCAAGCCCCGCAACTTCTTGCTTGGTATGATCGGCATAGGCCGCGAGCAGGCGCGCTACATAGACGCTCTCGTGATCAGCAAGATCAGTCGGCGGCGCGCCAACGACAGGGCGCGGCGGCAGTCCGCCGCCGAAACGCGCGACGAAGTATCTCGTGGCGCGATGTTGCTCGATGATTTCTCGCGGTGACACGGGTTGAAAGATCGAGAAGTCGAAGGCGTCGACATATTCGGCAAAATTGCCTTCGAGCTTCACGAGCTGCGTTGCGGTAATCTTGTCGGCAACGGCTTTCGGCCATGCATCGATCAGAGCTGATTTTAGCGCGGGAGCATTTGTGAGGTATTGAGTGAGCGTCGTTCCGGTGCCGCGCGGGGCAACGAAGTAATAGGCGCGGGGTGGAGCGAAGTCGCCGCGAAACGAATACCAGAGCATCTTGCCGATTTCCGGCCACGCCGTGCCGGGCGTGATGGCGTCACGGTAGTGCTTGCACTGGTAGTTGTCCCAAATACCTTGCAGAAAATTCTTGTCTTCGAACCCGGCGACATCGATCCCGCGATCGTTCGCACCGGTGTAGCGCAGCACCTTGTGGTATTTGGTTTTGAGCGATGAGACCCATTCGTCGACAAAGGTCTCCCATTGCGCGGGATCATAGGTGACGATGCGAACCAGCGGTTCAATCGGCGGCCCGCTTTGAACCTGGCTCGGAGAGAGCATGGTGGGGCTGGCAGGCGTGGCCGAAACCTCCGCAAAATCTGCAGGCCCGCCACCCTTCGAAAGCGCGTCGATATCGTGACCTTCAGCGTAAGTTTCTGAGTCCCCCACCATAATTCTATAGGAAGTCTATACTAAGTTGTTGTCAACAATCGTTGAGTTCGGTCGGCCTGGAAATACGGGAATACATGTGGCCAGCGTAAGGTGATCCACGGCGGTGCGACAGATTAGAGCTCGCAGCGAGCGGCAGCAACGTCGGCTTTAAGGCCTGTGATAGGTCTCTCGTTACGACCGGAATGGAGCGCCTATTCGTCGGGCGTTGCTGCCGACGGATTCGCGGTTATCCGGTCTATCCTGCTCCAAGGCAGGTATTGCACCCCTGCTTGATCCCGCAAGTGAACAATCATGCCGTCGGTAGCCGCGAATAGCAGCGTGCCCCGCGCCGCGCCAATATCAGCGATTTCAACACCGACTGGTGGGGCAACCTCTACGAGGTAATCCACCCAAGCCACTCCCGAAGTAACCACGGCAAGAAGGAGCGCGACGCGAGCCCATACAAAGCTTAACCGGTTCACAGGGGGTAGAAAGGAGAGTCTCGGGACCTTTGTTCCAAGTGGCGGAAGAACGGCTCCTGCAAGAAAAATCATAAACAGTGCCCAAAGTCCCCATACATACCAATGGGCAAGAATGAATGGCCCAATAGGCAGCTGAAGAAAAACAGCGCCGAATCCGACTAGGCCGATAGTTAGCGATGCAACGAAAAACAGTGACAGGAACCCGCTAATCACTTGAGCAATTATGCGGTTCCCTTTGGCCCACACTGCCTGCATCAGCCTTTCGTAGACCTCCTCTTCAAAGTCGAGCTTCTTCGAACCAGCTTTCACTTTCACCGGGAAGCGCTCGGATAGGACGTCTGACACTCGTACCAGTAGTTGGGACACAAATTCGTTCTGCGAGATCATACTCTCGATGGCACTGCCAACAAGGTTGAGTAAGACTGAAAGTACCGAAGCATAGAATGCCAACTGCAGCAGTAGACTGCCTTTGTCGATGATAGGGACGAAACCAAAACCTATCCTTATGACCATTCCACCCAAAAATGCCGACACGACGATCAACGCTAGGAGTACGGTGCTCGTCAGCGGGTGAGTACGAACAGCATTGAGAAATGCAAATATGCGAAGAAGCCATTCTAACGGCTCAGCATCCGCTAAACCTTTGGCGACCTCAGGTCTTTCGGCCGTCTGTTCTTTGTCCAGCACGCTTCACACTCCTCTGCCAGCCAATAGCGTAGTTGACGCCCCTCCCAAATAGAAGTCACTTGAACGGAAGGGCTCACGGTATGCAATTCCAACTGAAAACGCTTGAAGGGACGCGCTGTCGACCGGCGCCCACTCCCGCATTTGGACGTCGGGCCTGTCAAATGACAGTGTCCGGTTTTGGGGGATGGCAATGGCAAGCCAAACGGCGGGAATGGGGCGCTTCGCTGCCAGACTGACGTTGCAATGGTCGTCCCTGAAGAGCGGACTGTCTAAATGTAACTCCGTTTAGAGTCCTTCATGCCCTTGCGAGGCAGCCGGGCGCATTGGTGTCATCGAGAGAATGGGTTCGGGCACGGAAACCCGTCACGTTGATCGAAAAAGACAGCAAAACACTTCACCAGCTGGCCGGGTGACGGAATTTATTTGGGTAGAAGCAAGAGTTGTCGAGGCGGGAGGATTGCCTGGCGAATACTTGCAGTCATATTGACCTGATGCTACCTCGACTGCGGATCCTACAGATAGGCGACGTGCACCTCCCTAGCGGGATGAACGCTCGGCCATTTGCAGACGTGAAAGACCCGACTTTCCCTCAAGGTCTCGCGTCGCTTATTGCGACAAGTCCGCTAAAACGCGTCTTCAAACGAGTTTTCGCACTGCTCGAGGCCGGGCAGGTCGACGGCATCCTTTTTATGGGCGATTTGACGGACTACGGCAATCTCGACGCCTATGCGGCTTGCTGCCGATACATCGCTTCCGCGCTCCAGATCGGGTCTGGCCGCCGCTTCTCCAACGTGCCGGTCGGCTTCGTACCCGGCAACCACGATATTGACCGAGGACTGGCAAAGCAGCCCGGGAATGCGGCGAAATTCGCACCGCTCGGCTCGGCCTTGAACGCGGTCGGGCTTCCGACCATACCGGTTACGCAGCCCAAGTTGCTCGCCCTTGGAGCAGCCGGGCCAAGAGCGAATGTTTTCCTGATGAACAGTTGCTGGGGATGTGGCGACGAGGCCCGCATCCCCGAACACTTCCGCGCGCCTATCGCCGCCGCCATCGAGGGCGCCATCGCAGGTGCATCCGGCGATAAGGCGATCAAGGACTACTACGACCGCCAATTGGACACTCCTGCGCTCTCGGAGGACTCCGTCACCGAACTCATGCAAGAAGTCTACGGAGCTCCGAGCAACGTCCTGTCCGTGATCGTCGCCCATCATAATCTCCTGCCTCAACGGCTTCCGCGGCTCGCCCCATACACCGAACTGGTCAACGGCGGTGCCTTGAGAGCTTCGCTCGGTGAACTGGGTAAGCCTGTGCTCTACCTGCACGGCCACATCCATGAGGATCCCATCGAGATTTTGAAATCTCCGGGCGGTTCGCCGATCATCTCCATAAGCGCTCCCAAGCTCTCGTCGGGATTCAATATTATCGATCTTGTGTATTCGCCCCAGACGATGCCGATTGCATGTCACGTGACTCCGCTACGCTTCGATCAATCAGGTATATTGCGAGAACGGCCAAGGGTCGCGATCCCGCTGAACGACGGGCAACGGCGTATGGACCCGGTGCTGACGACCCTCTACTGGAAGTTGCTCGAGCGCCGGACGGCATATTGGTCCGACGTCGAGACGATAGGGTCGACCCTCGCGAGTCATCCTACGGGAGATGTCCTCGTGGCCATGGTCGAGCAGCTTTTCGCGGATGACCTCGTCAAGATCGACAACGCCGACCTAGCAGTGCAAAACTGGATCGTCCGGGCGGAGATGTGATGGACTGGGAACCGAATCCATTCAGGCCGACGCGTTGGGAGCATGACAACTCGGGCCGGCCGCTCATTTGGCTTACCCCCACGGCGCAGTCGCTCGCGGGAGACAAGTCGACCTTTGTCCACGGGAGCCGCGGAAGTGGCAAGACAACCCTGCTCAAAAGCATCTGCTGGGAGGATCTGGCACGCAATCCGTCGCTGCGGCTACAACGGAAGCTATCGGACTTCCCCCACATCGGCATCTATATCCGCCTGCCGGACCACGTCTCGGGATCAATGGGCGGAACGGACTGGAAGAAAGTCTTTCCCAAGGCGGACGAGCCGGACCTGGAGTTCTTCAGGTTTTTCTCGCTGGCGGTCGAGCTGGTGTGCGTGGACAAGGTGCTCAGCGCAGTGCACGAGCTTCGACTGGCTGACGAGCTTGAGCTCCAAGCCGTTCACGAGATCGCGGTCGTCGAGGATTTCGTCGCCGAGTTTCCGAGGCTTGCCGATGCCGATCAGGCGATCCGGACGTTTTCAGATCTCGCCCGGATGTGCCGCAATCTTGTCAGACGCATGAACGAGGCAAGCGGACGCGGGCAAGTGGCCGAACTCGTCGGAGCTTTGCCTGCACGCGAACCCTATGAACTCTTGGGGACCCTCTGTGAGAAGCTTTCCGGGGTTATCCGCTTTAAGACGGCAGCTTCGAGGCCGGCACCGGGCTTCAAATTCTGTCTAGATGACTGCGAAGTTCTCAGCCCGACACAACTCCGCTCCATCAATACCTTGGTCAGGAAAAGCCGCTTCCCAGTTTCCTGGGTCATCTGCGCCGTCGGCGAGACGATCGAGGGAGGCGACACGTTCATCAAGGAACAGCCGTTGACCGACGCCGACCGCCGCGTGATCTCGCTCGACGAGCGGGACCGCCCCGAGTTCGTGTCGCTTTGCGAGGCGGTTGTCAGCTTGCGGACCTATTTCTCGCTGCCGCAGAACGACAGGCCGCCGGTGACCGGCGATACCATCGCCCGGCAGTTTTCCCTGCGCGAGAAACTCGGGGTCGTCGGTGTGAACGACATCCTCGGGATCGTCCTGACGCGCTCGACGAGACCGCTCGCAAGGCAGATTGCCGCAGCTGCAACTCGCCTCTCGGATATGGCCAAGTCGTCCAAGGCCGGCGTGCCGAACACGATTCTCGGTGATGTCCCGCCATATTACCAAGCCTACCTGTTATGGCACTGGACCGGGAGAGAAGATGCGTTCGTAGCGACGGCTGCGCCAAGCGACATGGTTCGGATAGACCAACACCTCACGCAACTGTCGTCACCGGCATTCCAGGCCTGGATGCGACGCAAGATGGTGGGTACCATGCTGCATATCGCGGCACGCCTCGGATTCAAGCAGCTACCTTTGTCGGGCAGCAACATCGTTACGTCACTGGCAGACGGATCGATCCGGGATTTCCTGGAGATCATGGCGGCGATCTATGACGCGTACAAAGCCAACAATAGCAAGGTCGACGCTAGCCAAGCGCTGAAACGTTTCGTCACGTCACGGACCAAGATCGCGACCCGTGTGCAGACGATTGGCATCTACAATGCCAGCGCTCAGTACTTCGATGGCGTGGGCGCCTTGAGCGATGCGAGTTCGACCTCCATGGCGAGGTTGATCGAGGCTCTCGGTAAGTACACGAGCCGGCTGCAGAGCGCGACCGACGATCCTTCGGTGCTCGCCACCACGGAGCGGGGAGTATTCGTGCTCGACGGCAACCAGTACCTCTGGCCCGAGGACGATACCGTCACCCAGTACGTTCGCCAGGTCATCGCGCGAGCCGAACTTTCGGGATACTTGCGGACGATCACCTTGAAGCGGCGGCCGTCCGGGACGGCGACCTCGCCTCGTTCCTCCGGGACCTTGACCGGCTTCAGGCTCCATCGCCGCTTCGCGCCGTTCTTCATGTTCTCCTACCGTGGCGCATACGAGCCCGTCCGGGTGTCGACGGAGTATCTTGCAGCCCTTTGCGCTGCGGAGTCCGCTATAACGCCCGATGCCTGGGTCGCCGGCGCTGCGCCACTTGAGGCGGACGCACTCGAACAGCTCTCGCTGCCTCTTACCGGGGATGACGATGACGCCTGAGGCATCTATCGGCGCTTTGCACGTTACACAAGGCGAGTTGACGAATGACGCACTCCTCAAGAAATACGATCTGGGGGTGGCAGCGATCAGTTGGGAAAGCCGTACGGTAACGGCTCTCCCTTTCATGACCGGTCGTTCTGAAGAAACCGTGATGCTGAGGTTCGCATCCACCGATAAAAGCGTGGACGACCTGAAAGACGTCATGCAGTCAAACGCGGACAAGATACTCGGCTCGTACAGCCTGCACTCACTCGAACGATCGACCGTTTGGAACGAGAACGTGGCTGCTCTCGACAGGCTGGTGTCCGAGGCCGTCAGGAGAGCCGGCAGGCCGATCTCGGTGCTGTTGGACATGTCTTGCCTTCCAAAACGCTATTCACTGCTCCTGCTCGGCCGGGGCTTCCGGCAGGAGCATGTTGCCCGGATGGACATTCTCTACGCCGAGGCAGAACGGTACGAGATGACGAGGCTGAAGCATTCGGGGGCCGTGAACATCGTATCGGAGGGCGCTTGGACTACGGTCCAGGTGCCATACTTCGAAGGCGACAATTATACGCCCGACAAGCGAGACCTGTTCATCTCGCTCGGCGGCGAGCTGACAAACGCCGTCCCGATCGTCGAGCGCTTCGAGGCCAGCGACCTGCGACTGTATTCGGTCGAAGACACTCAAGCGCGGGTACCGAGCGCGCAGTTCGAGGGAGAAGCGCCGATAAGGCAGCGCTTGTCCGAGATGCCGAACGCGTACAACATGACATTCGCACTTGGCGATGTGCTCGGATTGGCGGAGGATGTGCTGAGGACCAAACAACTGCCGACAACATGCTTGGCGATAGGTCCGAAGACCCACGCCTTGGCATTCGGACTGGCCGCCCTGGCCGACGACTCGATCCAATTGGTTTGCCGTTCGCCAGGTAGGTACTTGGCAAACGACGCCATACCTTCCGGTAAGATCTTCCTGTACCAGATCCAGGACCGCTTTGAGCCCAGAGCCTATTGGAGCTGAAGTGTGGGGTCGCTTGGTGGACCTCATACCAGAAAAGTACGCCTTCGCCCCCTCATTAGTGCTCGTATGGAACTCTCCAATGCCCAGCCCGATGAACTGGACATCTGGGCAGTGTTTCCATCACGTCGCTTTGTCCCTGCGCGAGTGGAGGCGCTCATTGACACCTTGCGAGCCGAACCAAGCTAGTCCCTGCCATCGTTCGGGATGGCACGGCCTAGTCGGACCGACCTTCGGGGAGAGAAGGGCAGCTTACTCCTATCGCGACTGCAAAGCGGACCGGCGATTGCCCACCCCACCTGCGCCGTCCGCCTGGCCGGCCGCGAACGGCAGCTTTTGGGAAATCGAAAGTACGGTCTGAACGGCCGGAATGGGGCGCGTCACCGACGGGCCGCTTTCGACCCCAATTTCTGCCATTCCCTACCACTCCGAACTCAGCCGCAAGCGGACGTTGATCTTCAACGGCCAAGCAGTCAGCTTAGAGAACGCCTACCCTGCCTGAACGCCAGAACTGGACCTTTCAAATGCTCAAAGAAGCGGAGACCGTGAGTTCGATTGCGTCTCAAGTCTTTGGGCAAGGCCTGGTTGGCGTCTATCTATATGGATCAGGTGCCTCGGGCGCATTGAAGCCATTAAGCGACATCGACCTTTTGGTCGTCATCGAACGTCCAATGTTTGCTGAAACACTGCTAAGTCTCGCGGCATCGTTGCTCCGGACATCGGGCCGCTACCCAAACCTACCCGGTGAACCACGTTGTCTTGAACTCTCCGTTGTCCTCAAGTCTGAGCTTGCCGAGCCGAGCTATCCGGGGCGATGCGAGTTTCTATACGGGGAGTGGTTGCGCGCTGACTTCGAGCAGGGAATCGTTCCTGAGCCATTTTTGGATCCTGGTGTGACCCTTATGCTCGCTCAGGCTCGGCTAGAGTCCGTGCCGATTAAAGGCCCCGACCTGTCAGAAATCCTAACTCCAATTCCAGCCCAAAACGTTCGCAGAGCGATGCGGGACGCCATTCCCTCTTTGGTAAGCGGTTTACAGGGCGACGAACGAAACGTCCTGCTCACGCTGGCTCGGATGTGGCGGACTGCTGCAACCGGGGAGTTCGTCAGTAAGGACGCGGCCGTTAGCTGGGTCGCCCCACTCGTGCCGATTGAAATCGGCGAGACTTTAGGTGTCGCGGCGGCAGCCTACTTAGGCAAGGCAGTAGATGATTGGTCTGCTCGCGCCGTGGAAGCACAAAGCGCAGCGGACTACCTCGAAGGGAAGCTGTTGGACCTGCTATAACCAAGTCTGCTTCTTACCGCCAATCCTCCGAAGCCGCCAGTCCCTACCCACCCCTCCCTGCCGGTCACCACATTCCGCGCATTTTCGCACCGAGATCCACCGTGGCGCCGCGACTTGGCCGTTCGGCGTCCGCGGCCTGCTCAATGCGCGGCCAGAAGAAGTCATCGAATAGACGGGTCATTTCCCGTGGGATGAACCGGGTGCGTTGCGCATAGACGTGGCGATCGCCATTGCGGGTTTGCTGGGTGACATAGAAGCGCTGTGGCACGAGCAGGTGCAACCCGTCCTTGGCTCGCGTCATGGCGACGTAGAGCAGGCGCCGCTCTTCGTCCAGTTCATGCGTCGAGCCGGTTCCAAGATCGGAGGGGATGCACCCGTCGACAACGTTGAGGACGTGAACCGACTTCCACTCCTGACCCTTGGCCGAGTGGATGGTGGAGAGGATAAGATAGTCCTCATCGCGCATCGGAACCCCCGCCTGATCGCTTGTGGCGTCTGGCGGATCGAGGGTCAGTTCGGTCAGAAACTTCTCGCGGCTCGGATAGCCGGACGCGATCTGCTCAAGTTGCACGATATCGGCCGATCTTGTTGCAGCGTCCTCGTATCGGTCCTCCATCAGAGGTTGATACCAATGCCGGGCATGGGCCAGTTCCAGCGGCCAGCCGATCTCGCGGCCGGACAGCCGCGCGACCAAGCCCACCAGATCCGTCCAGTACTGCCCTGCCTTTGCTGGCGGCGGGACTTCGGACAATGCCCAGGCAGCGTCTGCGGACGTATCTACCGCATCGAGGATGCGGACGGCGGTCGTCGGCCCGATACCTGGCATCAATTGCAGCACCCGGAACCCCGCCACCCTGTCGCGCGGGTTCTCGGCCCAGCGCAGGACGGCCAGCATGTCCTTGATGTGGGCTGCATCGAGAAACTTGAGGCCGCCGAACTTGACGAAGGGTATGTTGCGGCGCGTCAGCTCGATCTCGAGCGGCCCGGAATGACTAGAGGTTCGGAAGAGCACGGCCTGTTGCTTAAGAGGGGTGCCGGCCTCACGCGCTTCCAGGACAGATGTCGCGATGTAGCGGACCTGGTCGGCCTCGTCCTTGACCGTCACCAGGTTCGGCTTGGTCTCCGACGCGCGGTCCGACCAAAGGTTCTTGGTGAACCTCTCCGTCGCCTGTTCGATGACGGCGTTGGCGGCAGCCAGAATGGGCTGGGTGGACCGGTAGTTGCGCTCGAGCGTCACAATGTCCGCTGGAGGCTCAAAACTCTTCGGAAAATCCAGAATGTTGCGCACCGTTGCGGCGCGGAAGGAATAGATGGACTGGGCGTCGTCGCCGACCACCGTCAAACCTTTGCCCTCCGGACGCATGGCGAGGAGGATGGCTGCCTGAAGGCGGTTTGTATCCTGGTACTCATCCACCATCACATGATCGAAGAGGCTCGAGACCTGCTGGGCGATCATGGGTTCAGCCATCATCCCAGACCAGTAGAGCAGCAGGTCATCATAATCGAGAACATTCTGTTGCTGCTTGGCTTCGACATAGGCTCCAAAGAGGGCTCGCAGCTCGTCTGACCACATGGCGCACCACGGAAACACCGTCTGCAGTGTCTTGTCGAGATCGGCCTGAGCGTTGACGACCCTGGAATAGATCGCAAGGCAAGTTCCTTTGGTGGGGAACCGTGTCTTGGCCTCGCTGAAAGCCAGTTCATGGCGGACGAGGTTCATGAGGTCCGCGGAATCTTCGCGATCATGGATGGTGAAGGCTGGGTCGAGACCGATCTGGTGGGCGTATTCCCGCAGGAGCCTGGCGCCGATACCATGAAAGGTGCCGGCCCAGGTCAGGCTATCGGTGATCGCGCCTGAACCCACGCCGAGCACGCGCGTAGCAATGCGCTCGACCCTGCGTGTCATCTCGGCGGCGGCGCGGCGGGAGAAGGTCAGAAGCAACATGCGACGAGGATCGGCGCCATGGACGATCAGATGCGCAACCCGATGGGCGAGCGTATTGGTCTTGCCCGAACCGGCGCCGGCAATGACCAGAAGCGGCCCAGCAGCAGGATCCGACACACCATGCTCGACTGCCCGCCGTTGTTCGCGGTTGAGGCTATGGAGATAGGCGGTGTCTACGGGCACGAATCGATCCTTTGGGAAGCTTGATGTAGATGATCGTATTCCTGTTTTGTTCACAAGCGATCAACGCCGAACCAGTATTGCCATCGCCGCGAAGCCAACCGCGAGGACCAGACCGACCAGGGCCAGCTGCGGATCAAAGGTGTTCCCCGATAGCGGTGCCATAACCAGGGTGGACACGGAAGCCACCGCCAGCCCTGCCAGAACCTGCACCAGAACTCTCTTTGCCTTCATCGCCAATCTCCTTGCCTCGTTAGGAGCAAGGATAAGCGGGCGTGACGAGGCGGGGATTAATTGCTTAGTGTCATGCTGGGAGTTTGGAGACGGGACCATGAAAGCCTATGTCGACCGACTGAGCTCGACCCTGATCGAGCAGTACAAGCTCTATGTGGAAACTTTCATGGTCGACCTCTGGAGCGACCATGGTTTCATCGAGTTCCGGGTGGGCTTCGCCTTGCGCTCCGATCACAAGCTGCGCAGCGAGGTCTTCAAAATCGAGGCCACCGAGGCCATCAATGACGTTGAACGCAGGGCCGTCATCGCCGCCCTGTTCATGGAAATCGAGGACTATATCGACGAGGCGATTGCCGGCCAGCTCGAGGCGATGAACTGATGGTGCGCGTGCCCAATACCATTTCCTTCCGGGCTCTCGGCCTCGACCCAGACGACGACATTGCTCCCGATCCGCCCCTCCACGCCATGTCGGACGGGGAAGTCGGTGACTTCATCAGGCGCTGCGGCGCCGCCCTCCGGTCTCATGGCAGGGACTTTCAGGCTGGGCACGATAAGGACAATGCCTTGGCCGCCTTTGAATCCACCTTAGCCCTTCTTCTCGAGGTCCGAGACATCTATCCCACCAGGCGCGCCGATATCGACCGCCTCCTCATCGCCAACGGCTACCCGGCTCCGGAGAACTAGTGCATGTGCAACCTCTATTCCGTCACCACCAACGTCGAGGCCATTCGCGCCTGGATTCGGGACGTGAAGGTGGACATGGAGCGCGTCGGCAATATGCCCCCGCAGACCGGCATATTTCCGGACTATCTCGCACCCATCGTCAGGAATTTCAGGGATCAGCGGGAGCTGACCCGCGTGCGTTGGGGCATGCCATCCTCTTCTTTCGCTCTCTTCGAGGCCGCCAAGAAACGCGCCCAGAAGCTTGAGCAGAAGCGTGGCGCGCCACTGAGCAAGGAGGAGTTCGACGACCTATTACAGCATGAGCCGGATAGTGGCACGACCAATGTGCGCAACACCTCGAGCAGCACTGGCAGCGCTGGCTGGCACCCGAATACCGCTGCGCCGTGCCGTTCACCAGTTTCTCAGAGTTCAACCGGACCGAAGGGGGCGACATCTGGTTTGCTTTTGACGACACGCGACCTCTCGCCTTCTTCGCAGGGATCTGGGCGCCAGAATGGAAGTCAGTCCGCAAGATCAAAGAAGGCATGGTGACGACCGACCTCTTTGCCTTCCTTACCTCCGAGCCCAATGCCGAGGTCAAGGCCATCCATCCCAAGGCCATGCCCGTCATCCTGACTACGCCCGAGGAGGTCGAAACCTGGATGACCGCGCCTTGGGAAGAGGCCAAGTTGCTTCAGCGCCCGCTCCCGGATGGCACACTCAAAATCGTTGCCCGTGGCGCCAAGGAAGATCCGTCACCCTCCAAAACGGAGTAGCGTCGTCCGGCAACTCAGTCGCCCTTGACGATCTGCAGCTTGGTTCCGGCCAGAGCCGCGCCACGCGGCCGCAGACGAAGCGGCTCGGGTGGCTTCTCTTGTATGGGCGCCGGCGCCGATGGCGGATGGGGGACTTGCCACTCGATCGCAACGCTGGACGTCCCGCAACTGGGGCATTTGCTCCGGGATTTGAGCCGCAGCAACGGAAACTGATCACCTAGCGCTACGACCAGAGTGGCAATATCCAGAGCCACGGTCCCTGGACAACTTTCGGCGGACTTGAGAGCCGCATAGCGACGCTGGCACGTCAGGTAAGCTTGCCACTTGCCTTCCTGAGCATCGCCTAGCGTCGCCCAGGATTCAACGGACGTCTCGAAGACCTGGACGCTGCAATCCGGGCCGCCGTAAATGGCGGCCAGATTGCAGCCCGAGGAAGCCGCGATCTTCCGTGCGCAATCGGCCAGGGTGGTCTCGGTTCCGAAACGCCGCACCATGTGCCAACGGTCAAGCACCACGCCGCGGCGGCATCGAAAGCACTCTATACGAAACTCCCGGGGTTTATAGGTGCCCAGCGTCTGGATGCGTGGATCGAAGGCCATCGCTACTGCTCGATCGTCAGCTCGTCTTTGCCGGGCACGATCAGCAGGCGAAATGGCGAGGACAACCGGCACCGGTCATACTCGGGAGCGAACTCGGCAAACCGAAATCCGAGCGAATGCATCGCCAGAGCCTCCTCGATCGTGAGCTTCAGGTCCCTTTGTTGGCGGCCGTTGAGGCGAGTGGTGAACGTCGCCATGGCATGACTCCTATGAGATATTGTTCACTTTATGTTCTCAACCTCTTGAGATGAAGGAGTCAAGGTGGCGTCCATTAATTCCGCACCAAGACGGTGAGCAGACCGGCCGCTCTCGGTAAATCGCGATTGCCGCCTGAATGGCAGTCGAGTTCGCAACAGGAGCAGGTGACGTACCCGCCTCCGCCCCAACGGGTACTGCTTAGAGTCATTTGTCGTGCGGGCGGCCAAGGCAGTCGAGAAGGGCGAAACTTTTGCGCTGGGTATCGATATCAGTTCGAAACCCCTGCTCAGGGGTCAGCCCATCTCGACTTTCTTCGCCGTGTGATTCATTTTGGTGGAATTGCTTCGCCATCACTTTGTTTCCCCCCTGAAAGCACACCGTCCATGGAGAGAGTTTTGAGCCAAAGGGGAGCGTTCACCTTTATCGACCTTTTCGCGGGCATTGGCGGGCTCCGTTTGGGGTTCGAGGCAATCGGGGGACGTTGTGTTTTCACCAGTGAGTGGAACAAGTTCTCCAGGGAGACTTACCGCGCGAATTTTGGAGATGATGATCATTCAATAGATGGCGACATTACCAAAATATCCGAGAAAGATGTTCCGGCTCATGACGTTCTGTTAGCAGGCTTCCCGTGCCAGCCATTCAGTATTGCTGGGGTTTCAAAAAAGAATTCTTTAGGTCGCGCTCATGGTTTTCTTGATGAAACGCAAGGTACATTGTTTTTTGATGTGGTAAGGATCCTTGCCTTTCACCGGCCAAAGGCATTTTTACTTGAAAACGTGAAAAACCTATTGTCACATGACAAAGGTAATACGATGCGCGTCATTCTCCATGCCTTGGACGAGTTGGGGTATGCGGTCGATCATCGGGTGATAGATGCCCGCTCCTGGGTGCCGCAACATCGCGAACGGATATTCATAGCCGGTTTTCGTCGCGATCTTCCTACCAGCTTCACTTTGAACGACATTCGTATCCCGGATGCATCCCCTCGGTTGTCGTCAATTCTTCATCCGGAAGATGGCAGCGAGAGACCGGAGCCACCCTTTACCGAAGGCCCCGTAGGAAAGGTGTCATCACGCTACACCCTTACGCCAAGACTCTGGGAATACCTTCAGAACTATGCCGCGAAGCACAAGGCTGCGGGCAATGGGTTTGGATTCGGGCTTTTCGGCCCTGAAGGCGTGGCAAGGACTTTGTCGGCCCGATACTACAAGGATGGATCGGAAATCCTCATTGCTCAGCCTGGTGGCATTCCGAGAAGGCTCACACCAAGGGAATGCGCCAGGCTGATGGGTTTTGACAGGCTGGGCTCAAATCGACCTTGGGCCATCCCTGTTTCGGACACCCAAGCGTACCGCCAATTCGGCAACGCTGTCGCAGCTCCTGTGGCAATCGCCATCGCTGAAGCCATGGCCCCATGGATTACCAGCAAGGTTTCGCTTATGGCCGGGGCGCACAGGGTTGCCTGAGGGGCAAGCCTTCAGCCGGTCAGAAATGATGTCCCGGATCGGTCCGAAGGACACGAAGCCTGAACTTGTGGTTCGAAGCGGACTTCATGCGGCCGGCATCCGCTTCAGACTTCACCGTAGTGACCTGCCAGGACGACCGGATCTTGTTCTGCCAAAGTATCGGGCCGTGATATTTGTGCACGGATGTTACTGGCATCGCCATGATGGATGCGCAAATTTTAGGCTTCCGAAGACGAATACCGAGTTCTGGCGACACAAGATTAACAGGAACGTAGAACGGGATCGCCAAGCGATCGTGGAGCTCAAAAAGCTAGGGTGGCGGGTACTTATCGTCTGGGAGTGTGAGACGAGAAAGTCAACGCCGACAAACCTGATCGATAAGATCATGGGATGGATGGCTGGGCCATTGGAAGAGGCGGAAATTCCGCAACCGTTGGTTTAGTCATTCGGATTTTTTATACGACTAGGTCGCAGGGGGGCACCAATGACAGAGATGATCACTGACCAGGACATGATCAACGATCCGAATGCAGCAAGGCTCATCTATGGCTTGCGGGACACGGGTTACAACGTTCGTACAGCTGCCGCGGATATTATAGACAATTCAATTGCTGCCGGCGCCAACACAATAAACATCACCATCGAACTACTTCATGATGGACGGAAACTCGTCCACTTTGGCGACGACGGACATGGCATGGATACGGCCGAGGTCCGTAACGCTATGCGTTACGGTGCGGATCGGAGAAAGGACGCCAAGAGCCTAGGGAAATTTGGCCTCGGCCTGAAGACCGCTTCAAGTTCTGTCTGCAAGCGTTATAGCGTCTTGTCGAGGAAGGCAGCCGATGAGCCAATCTCAAAATTGACTTGGGACTTGGATCACGTTGAACGCCAGAATGCGTGGGAAATGCTCTCGGAGCCGATTTCAGCGGGCCAAAACGAAATATTCGACGAACTTTGTGGTGAATCGGGGACACTGGTCGTTTGGGAGAACTGCGACCGTCTTCTGTCAAAAGAATACACGCCGGGGGCGAAGGAACAAGCCGCCGTCAAACGCTTGGCAGAGGCTCTGAGCAAACACATCGCGCTTGTCTTCCATCGTTTTCTTGACGCCAACGACAGCCGGGAGAGGACTGTTGTAATCAACGTCAATGGATCTCCCGTCAAACCGTGGAATCCTTTCTATCCCGAGAAGTCAGATCAGGTACTGGCTCCCAATAAGCAAACAGTCACGGTGGAACTATTCGATGGAACTGAGGAGGTAGCGCAGATGAAAGCGTGGATACTTCCTCACCGTCGTGACATGACAAAGGAAGAAGAGGCTGAATACGCGCGCATCTCAAACAGAGCGCAAGGATTTTACGTGTATCGGGAAGGGCGGCTAATCCAAGACGGCGGCTGGATGGAGGTGTTTGGCGCACCTGAGCCACATACTTCGCTTCTTCGTATCGAGTTTGACTTCGGCCATAAGTTGGACGAGGCGTTTCGGATTGACGTAAAAAAATCACGTATCCTGTTCCATCCGGATCTGGAAGACGGCCTCAGAAAGCTGCTTCAACCGGTTTATCGCGAGGCCGGACAGCGCTATCGCCGTCAAAGCCGCGAACAGGCAAACAAGGATGGAACGGTCGACCACAGCAGCGCGAACAAAAATATCGCGGCGACCGGCAACACGGCGAAGCCACACGTGACAGGCGCCGATGTGAACTCGCAAACAGCTGAGATCAATAATAATCGCGGTCAAAAAATCCGCATCAAGGCGCCGGTCCAAAACTATGTAAGCGCGGACAGCATCCACGTGGAGGCTGTAACCAGCATAACAAATGGTCACCTCTGGGAATTCGCATACCGCAGTACGGGCAGTGACGAGCATGTGCCCGGTGTTCTGCTGAACAAGCACCACGACTTTTATCAGAAGATATATCAGCGGGCAGCTGCCAATGGCTATGCGGTGGAGGGTATGGACCTGCTTCTATATGCCTTTGCAATGGCTGAGCAGAACAATACAGACCCGGAACTCGAACCGGTCTTTGAGGACATCCGGGAGGAGATATCGGCTAACCTTCGAAAACTCCTACGCAATGTTCCAGATCCAGAGCCTGCAGAGTTGACCGACGACGAAGACCTGTGAGGCCGGCGTGATAGCAGCTTGGCAGGATATCGTTCGAAAGGAAATTGAAGCGGGTACCGGCGCTCTGATCGGCATGGCTGTGGATCCGCGGGGCATGCGCACAGCCCTGCGAATCTGGTTTGCGGACCTTGATGAGCGTCGTGGTCCGGTTGTGGAATTGAAGCCGCACGGCCTCAAGGGCTACCGGGCAACTCTCGGCTTTGGCACCTTTGCGGGGGAGGTTGTACGCCAGATACAGCGCGCCGGTGAAGAGGACGTGCAGCTTGCTCAGGCTCTGGTGGATTCACTTGCTCCAGACGTTGAGCTCGATCTCTTTGGTCAGGAGCGCAGCCAATGGCGCGTGCACTCAGGCAACTTCCGGCTCACCGCGACATTGAGAAAGACCACCGAGTCGTCTGATGAGGCGGTTGCTCGCGTCAGCCGAGATGTGGTGGTTCCCTTGATGGCTGCCATGGCCGAACTCATCGGATACGATCTCGTTGAGGAGGACGAGGAAGCTTCTGGCTCGGAAGAGGGCGCTATTCTGCTTGCAACCGTTCGGCGCAGAGAGAGAAATCCTCGCAACCGCCTTCTGTGCATCCGTTTGCATGGAGAGCGGTGCCTATGCTGCGGTATGGAGCCCCGGAAGATATACGGAGACGCTGGCGACATTTTGGAAGTGCACCACTTGGAAGCGTTATCGCTGTTGGCCGTGCCACGGCCGTATGATCCGGCCAAAGATCTTGCCCCGCTCTGCCCAAATTGTCATCGCGCAGTACACACTCGGAGACCTGCTCCTCTCGATCTCGACGACCTACGAACTTTCATGGAAGCTGCCCGAAACCATTATGGAATGCGGTAATGGACTTGAGCCAACTTCCTCGCGATTTCGCCGCTTTGATTGGGAACCCGCCAGAGGGCATGGAGGTCTCGGAACGGGTGCTTGATCCCGTAATTGTACTATCCAGGTCCCAAAACCGGATAGTTGCTCAACTGGCTGGGCGTAGAGTCGTCCGGGGCCAGGCGCACCTGCTCACGGCTCCGTCCCTCACGCACTCTTGGGTCGCGGACGGCACGATCATTCGTCCTCTGCCTGGGGATGTTGTCGATCTCGTCGCGGGCGTACTTAAGGGCTTGGATACAGACGATCTGTCCTATTCTGTTGCAATAAGTCTTATTCGCGAGGCCCCCGACGATTTGGGGATCGAAGCTTCTCCAGAGTTGCTGCATGCCGGTCGCATAGCCGCAGACCAACTTCCGCCCAGCATTGCTGTCGACGGACTGCTAGCGGACCTTTTCCCATATCAGGCTCGTGGCGTGCAGTGGATGTGGGAAACCTCAAATCGTACAGGTGGGCTGATCCTTGCGGATGAGATGGGACTTGGAAAGACGCTCCAGATCATAGCTTTGCTTATGATGGATCCGCCGATAAAAGACGCTCCCGCACTGATCATTTGTCCGACCAGCCTGATCGCAAACTGGGTGCGCGAGATTCAACGCTTTGCTCCGTCTCTAAGCATCATGGTTCACCGGGGTAGCCACAGAGCGGGAATTTACCGAAACCTCCAAGTCGCCCAAGTAATTATCACCACCTACGACACGATGGTGAACGACATCGGCCTGATATCGTCTATCGAATGGTCTTGGGTGATCTGCGACGAAGCACAGGCTATTAAGAACCCCCATTCAAATCGCCGAATGGCTGTTGCGACGATTCCGCGCCGCAAGACCATCCCCATGACCGGCACGCCGGTGGAGAACGGCCTTCTCGACCTTTGGTCACTAGTTGATTTCGCGATTCCTGGAATGCTCGGTGATAGGACGGTGTTTGAAGTCGAATTTCCCGACACCGTGGAGGCTGCGCAGTCGCTGGGTCGACTGACAGATCCGGTCATCCTCAAGAGACGCGTCATGGATGTGGCAGCGGATTTGCCTGAGCGTATTGATATAGACATCCCACTTGAGCTCGAAGACGGCCTTGCCCGTCAGTACGACGCCGTTCGGGAGTCGACACTGGCAAAGTACCCTGTCGCAGGCGCGCTAGTAGCCACTCTTCAGCTACAGCTGTTTTGCGCTCACCCTTGGCTCAGAGCTCCGAAACTGGAAAGTGGGACTTGGGATGATGCTGCCTTGGAAGATCTGGAAGGAATTCCGCTGATCACGCCTAAGCTCGAACGGCTCACCGAGCTTCTTCGTGAAGCATTCCGGAACCAACGAAAAGTTCTTGTATTTTCGCTGTTCAATCGTGTCGGCGATTTGGTGAAAAAGGCAAGCGATGGGCTTGCGGGAACTTGGTGGGGGGCCATCAACGGTTCAACTCCATCCTTGGACAGGCAGCCGATCGTGGACGAGTTCTCCACCCATGATGGTCCGGCGTGTTTGATTTTGAATCCAAAAGCGGCCGGGGCCGGTCTCAATATCACTGCCGCGACGGTCGTCATACATTTCACGCCAGTGTGGAACCCTGCAGTAGAGGCGCAAGCCAGCGCACGGGCGCACCGTCGCGGTCAGACAGAGCCTGTCTCAGTCTACCGGCTATTCTACAAGGATACCGTGGAGGAGGTAATGATAGATCGGTCCTCTTGGAAATCGGACTTGGCCAACGAGACCGTGCCAGTTTCATCTCGCGATGAAGATGACTTGCGTCGTGCCCTCCAAATTTCGCCGATGAGGCCAACAAAATGAAGAAATTTGTCAAATCGTTGAGCGCCAACGATGTCGGTAGTACCGGGGCCCATATGGCAGGCATTCTGGTTCCCAAATCAGATGGCGAGCTTCTGGCGTTTCTTCCGCAACTGGATCCTAAGCAGCTGAATCCTTCGGCTTGGATAGATTGCGTGGCCCCTGATGGCACGGAGTTGAGGTTGCGATTTGTCTACTACAACAACCGTCATCACACTCCTGGGGGTACGCGAAATGAATACCGCATTACTCATCTTACAGGGTTCCTTCGCGATGCCGGCGCAAAGGAAGGCCAATTCTTTGAAATCTCCCAAGAAGAGGGATCCTCTACCTACCAAATTCGAGTGATCAATGGGCGAAATGACATCGTGAGTTCCGTAGATGCGGACGGTCCAGTTCGCATCAAACTGACCTCAGGCTGGAGACGATTGCACTAAATCCCGGCGATCAGTGGCTTCTTGCCCCAGAGATGCGAATGCGTGGGGTTTCTTCGTCATCAACATATCCCTCAGCGCGCGCACGCTCCAAGATCGCGACGGCAAGTACGCATTGACGTTCTGACGGGAGTCTACGCCCAAGCTGGCTGCAGGCTTTCAATATGCCATCATCCTTCATCGAGAAGGAGCGGTTCGGGGCAGTCCATAGCCGGAGACGCCCCCAAAACTCTGCGCCTAACTCAATGACCGTCGTTTGCGCTTCGATCCCTGAAATCATGGCCTCTTCGCGCTTTCCGTCGCGCTGGGCCGCCCTTGCTTCCTCAGCATCGATCAACTGATCACTCAGAGCGCCGCCATAGATAGCTTCGGACCTCATCAGGCTGCTCCAGCAGGCCTGCTTCTTCGCCCACTCCGTGATGTTGCGGATTCCGCTCTCTGGCGTGGTAATGACTTCTGTCGCTTTCTCACAAGCGATCAGAAGGCACTGCAGCATCTCTTCGGGGACAATCTGATTTGTCCAAACCAAATCAAGGTTCAGCACTTTGTCCATCTGTTCCGCGTCATGGACCAACTTGGAAATACCGTACGCCACTATGTTCGCTCTGTAGCCCCCAGGATACCAGTCCTGCTTGGGAACGGCCTTCTCCAAGGTCCGAAATATGATCAGCTTTGCTATCAGGCGCTTATACCAAGTCTCGTCGTAGCGGGTTTCGGTCGTCGACCAGGAAGAACCAATTTCAGCAGCAAACGCAGCAAAATTTTTCTGGGCGCCTTTGCTGACGATGTCCGGCCGCTGCCGAAAAGTGAACTCGACCTTTGCAAGATCAGTCTTGAGAAAGAGCTGCGATTTTGGATGCTCCGTATCGAAACGGCGTCGTTCCGATCCCCCGCGTTTTGATCGCTCCACCAAATACTGGCCGCGGGCACGCTCGTAGAACCACATGGATTGTCGGCTGGCCCCCGAAGAAGGTGGAGCAAGTACGCGGCGTGAATATCCCTCTATGCGCAGGTGAAATGGATGGTTGGAAAAGAAGTCCGCAGCGCTAACTTTGTTCTGGCTATTGGCGTATTTCGAAATATTCGGCACCACCTCCTCGGATCGACTGGGTGGGACAATTGTCAATTTGATCTGGACGTTCACACGATCCAAAGTCTCTGGGCTTGATCGCAGCGCTGCATGCAAAGATGCAGTTGTCTGTCCGCCGTTTACGATCTGCAAGTTGCGGGCAGACAGAATTTCCAAGCTCGATCCGGTCTCTCGGGTCTCCAAGCTGTCGGCGGTGGCAGAAAGTCCGTTGTTGTAGCTAAAGAACATTTCGGGATCGTCGCGGATCGTGTCCCGAATACCGGCATTAACCGACCGCCTGCTTGCCTGAATAAAGCTGCGGACATTGGACTCGAGAAGCCTGGCGCCCCATGTGTCATAGATTTGGGCCAGCTGCTTGCCTCTGATAACTGCCAAATACGATGGGAATTCGGACTCATTAGATGAAGCTGCCAATGCTGGCAGACCTGCGCCAAAATCCTGCTCAAAGTCCACGAGGATCTTTTCTTTTGAGCCCGTGGTCTCGACCCTATGGAAACGAGCCAAGTCCCAAATGTTGTATGTGACTGGCGTCTCGCCAATTTTCCCTGCGAGTTTTGCGTCGGTGCGGGCGCTGTAAATCCCATTGGTGACGAGGATCAGCTTGACTTTTGTGACCGATGGCCAAGCTTCCGCAATCATTGTCGCAGTACCGAATTCCGGTGTGCCTAGGCCAAGGGTATCTCTGAAATCTCGCCGCTTCGAGGCAATCACGAAATTTATGAGATGACCGAAGATCTTTTTTACGTCAGCCGCATTGAGGGTCTCAGGCTCGAGTTCGTTGTGCAGTTCGCATGCGATAACGCTCAGAATTCCTTCCGATTCTCTCGGGTCACCGCCGTGGCCGTCTAGCCTAAGTGTCTTGCCGGCGGCGCTATCCCTCCAACTGCATCGATCTGCTGTCTCGAGTTCTCCCTCGGCCTCCAAGGTGGAGCATAGGCGCTCAAAGGCGACATCATCCAAAGGCAATTCGGAGATCCTGCTCTCCTCGCGTAGTTCAGCAAGCAAATCGCTGTTGTATTCAATCAGCTGTTCCATCGTTCCCCATGCTCGATGAATCTAGACGCCGGTTGGAGAAGTTTGTCCGTGGCACTGACAAGATCGGCCTGTTGTCTGAAGCTGAGGCCGGCGTGTGAGCTCCTCCGATTCACACACCTCAATCCAACTTCGAATTTCATAAAGATTGGATAATTTCTACGCCCTGACAATAAATTACGAATTGTCTTAGCTCATGATTTTTTCATTCCGAGCTCAGTGTTCCGCTGTCGCACATTGAAATCCACTGGCGCTTGCGACAAGCGGGGACGGGTGGGTGGACCTCTTCGGCTCAACCTCTGGCTCGGGTCTTCTTTCTTTTGCCGAGTGGCTGCCGGAACGGCATGTTTGAAGGGATCTCCGATCCCTTCCATCGTTGAGAAGGCCGGCTTGCCGGCCGCATCGGGGCGGTTACCCCGAGCCCTCTTCGGGTGAGCGGAGTAGCCGACACGATCTGCTTCTGGCTCTCGGATAAGCCAGAAGCAGAACACTTGCGGTGTGAGGGCTGAAGCAGAAGCTCAGGGCAGGCGTTGATGCGGCGCCGTACCGGCGGGTGCTTTGGCCAGCAGCCAGAATGCGAGCCAGGGATGCAGCGCCGAGATCATGTGGCGATGATAGGCGTGAAACGGGTGCAGCTTGCCCGCAGAAGCCTTGAGCCTGACCATCTTCCCCCGCAGATCAGGACTGATCACAGCGGCCACCGCCGGCACGGCATCGGCAACATGCTCGACAAGCGGAACCCAGTGCTTGCCGGTGCGGGCAGCAATGATCGCCGCAGCACAAGCGGCCACCACCTTGCCAGCCACTGCCTTGTCCGGTCCGGTGGCATTGGTCTGCCGCTCGACCGCCTGGAGCCAGCGCAGCACATGGGGCAACTCATCTTGGATAGATTGCCGCAGGTCGCGCGCGCCGACCAACTTGGCCAAGGCGCTCCATTCTGCCGCGACGAGTTTGAGGTCCGCGCCAGAGGCAACGGAGCTGGCTACCTTCTCCGTGAGCCCCGGCGCCTTGGCCTGAAGCTGCTCGGCCAATGCCGCAGCATAGGCGCGCTGCCCTTCAGTGTGCCGCTGCGCCTCGGGCATGAGAATGACATTGGGACCAACCATGCGGCTGCGCCAGCGGTTATAGATGGCAAAGGGGTGCTGGACAGAAGGTTCGAGCGAGAGTTCCCGCAGGTGCAGAACGCTGGTTTCCTCGGATCGCTCATAACTCGCCGCATCGACGGCAAGGATCCGGCCACCAGCGGCCAGATAAAGGTCGCGGAAACTCTGGTTGTTGAGCAAGGCCAGCTCATGGGCGCTGGTCACCCAGAAGAGGTTGATCCCGGCTGCTCGGTATGCGGCAGTGCGCCGGGTGATGGTCGTGAGCGGCATGCGTGCAAGCTGCAGCTCGAAGGCGATCGGCTGACCCCGACGCGTGGTGAAGACATCCGGCTTGCGGTGCCCATCAGCGATCTTGATGAAATGCTTGTCGACGATTGGCTCCGAGAAGTCGGGATCACAGCGAATGCTGTCGGCAAGCAGATTTTTGAGCCGCCAATGGGGTTCGCCCTCCTGGTTGCCGCCGAACTGTCCGGCACCGACATCGCGCATTGCGTCAGGCGTGCGCCATTCGCAATGGGTGGGGGTGCCACCATAGTGCTTGAAGTAGGCTCCGCGACCATCGCCGGTGGAAGCGGTATGGCTCACCGCGAGATAGACCGGGCTGTTGCACTGGGCACACCGGAACAGGATGTTGCCCTCCCCACGCCCCTGGGCAATGGCGCGCCGAACGGCGGTGAGGTCGACAGCGGTGAGGCCATCGAGCAGCGCGTCGACCGGCAGGATGGCCGGCTCAGCGCCGCGCGCATCGAGGACCTTCTGAATGGCGCGGCGGGTCTTACGGTTCGCACCGGCAGCGGGGAGGGCGCTACGCTGCGCAACTGCGGTGTGGCCGGGGACGACTGCGGGGAGATTGGAGGTATTTTGAGTGGTCGTCATGATGAGAAACTTTCGATTTTTTGGTTTTTGCAAATTATTGGGTCAGTGCAGATGCGGACGGCGCATCGCTGCCTGAGCGGCATCCAGCGCCTTGTTGAGCTTGCGCAGGCTCTTGATCTGGCCCTTGGCACAGGCGCGGGTCAGTGCAGCAATAAGCTCGGGCTCGAGGTGACGCCGGTGGACTTCAGCCGCGGCCACGGCGGCCAGATCCTTTGGCGTCAGCGCCGGGATCTGGATGACTTTGCAACGGTCACGAACTGTCCGCGGCACCTTATCGAGGTCATTGGCGAGCAGGATCCAGTTGAGGAAGCGCAGGTCGAGATCGATCTGGAGGAAGTGCTCCCGCACCCTTCCGGCCGTCGTTGGCTCAAGAAACGGCAGCAGGGACTCTGCCGGGTTTTCCCGGGCGCCGCGGGTCATGTCGGCCAGCTTGTCGATCTCGTCAAAGGCCACGATCGCGTTGCCGACCTTATGCTGGATCAGCCCCCCGAAGATCGCGCTCGGCCTCGATGACCTGAAGGCCGAGTCACCACCAGTCAAATCGATGGTCGTCATCATGGTCGAGCCGTCCAAATGGATGATCGGCAGCCCAGTGGCTTCAGCCAACCGACGAACGATGGTGCTCTTGCCGAGGCCCGGAGGCGAGGCGACCAACATCGGCCGGAAGTGGAAGTAATTGGCGCCGCGCATCAGCGACAAATGGGAGCTGTCGCGCAGGGCTTGCAGGAACGGGGCGAATGCAGGTGCACGGGTGAAGAGCGCACTGATGACTTCGTCGATCGCGTGCTCGGTCGCCGGACCGACCAACTTCACTGGCACTTCTGCTTCGAGCCTGAGCTGAGCACGCTGCGGATGTTCGTCATCGCGGCCACCGCCATCGCTGATGGCGTCCTTGGTCGCCGGGTCAGTGAGCCGCAGATAGGTGACGTGGCCGGTGGTCAAGCACACGGTTTTGGGCTTGCCCATCTGGACATCGTTGATGGCACGATCGCGGCGATCCAGATCTTCAATGCTCAGCCCCTCGGGGTGCCGCCAAACCCAAGGATTGATCAGGTCCCTGCCGCCTTGATCGGCCATTGAGGATGGGTGCAGCACTTCCTCACCAAAGTCTTCCAGATCATCAATGACGAGCGGGTTATCGTCGCCCTGTTCCCGCGGCTTGAACATTGAAGGCGGGTTTGTGGTATCGGTGGTGTCGTCACCGGTTGTGTCAGGCTGCTTGTCCTCTGTGCCCGAGAGCGGCATTTTTTGGTTTTTTGCAATTTTCGTCATTTTGACCATCGTCAGGTCGAGCCAAGCAGTGGCGTTCAAAGACGCAAGAGCGGAGCTCGAGGAAAAACTGGATGCGCAGCAGCACTGCCTCGAGCCGTCAGCCTGAGATCAAGCAGCAAGAATGCGCGAGGAATGGAGCGGCTAAGCGCGCGCCTAAACCGGCCAGGCGCTGTGCATCGCACGGGCGCCAAGCGATCCAGTCGACCGATGGTCGCAATGATCGGGAAGAGAAGGGTTGCTGCGAATCTGGTCGCAGCCGTACATACGGTCAGCCATCTGGCTTCTCCTGTTAGAGCAGGGGATGGTCACCTGGTCAGGCCGTCAGTGTTGTTGGTAGCAACCTGGCGGCCGCCTTATTGGTGGCCATGAGTCCGGTTGGACTCGGTACCAAAGGTGACAGCGGTTTCAGGAATGTCACCACCCTTTCCCAAATATGGTTAACAACAACGTGGACACCGCGAGGAAAGTGTCGGCGCAGAGGCGCGTGCGTTGGTGGCCCGCGTGATTGTGATTGGAAATAGTTTTTCCAATAATCGCGATGGAAAGGACAATGTTATAACGCTCCGTTGTGGGTTAAATGTTATAACATGGAATTTATGTGACAAGTTTTACACAGGGTAATTTGTCGATTACCAGTAGGTTGTGCTTTGCTTCACGTTGAAGGCATGGATTTGTCTTGTTTGGGGTGAGGTTCACTCTGACAAGAACCTGGCTGAGCCAGGTGTACTCACTACACCAATTCCATTGGTTTCGTTCGGACCAGCACATCCGTGCTGGCCGTCCCCTGGGACGACACATCCGTGATCACCCAGGAAAGGTCTCGCGCGTCCGCGTCGAGACCTCGCCACTGGGAAAGGAAAGACGATGGCGGATAAACTCTTCACGGTCTTCAGGGCCGAAAAACTAAAGTCGCGTGAGATGATCGTTGGCAGCGCCGCTCACATGATGCGGTGGCGGCATGCGGCGAACGCCGACCCCGATCGGACCTCTCTCAACCGCATCATCATCGGCTCAAGCAACCCGCTTGCCGAAGTGGATGCTCTTCTCGAAGGTGCGTGGGCCAGGGCAGGGTCTGTGCTCGCTATCGAGGTGGTGATCAGCGCCTCGCATGAATGGTGGGGAACTGCCACTCCGGAAGATGTCGAAAACTGGGTCCGCGCAAACGTCAGGTTCCTCCGCGAGGCCTTCGGTGATGGAAACATCGCGCATCTGCAACTTCACATGGACGAGCGGACGCCGCACCTCACTGGCTTTGTCATTCCGCTGGTCAACGGCAGGCTCAATGCCAAAGCTTTTCTTGGTGGTCGTCAAAAGTTGCGTGAACTGCAGGACAAGGCCGCCGCCGCCGTGTCTGGTCTTGGTATCGAACGCGGGGTCAAGGGCTCCCAGGCGACCCACCAATCGCTGAAGAAGTTCTATGCGGCTTTGGACAACGAGGTGGAAACACCTGACCCTGAAATCTTGCCGATGATTGTGAATCTCGCCAAGCAGTCCAATCAGAACGCCAACGCTGCGAAGGAGGCGACGGCCAGGCTCCGGGCAATCGATCCAAGGGACGTGCTTCGCGCCGCTGGGCTTGAGCCGTCCAAGCGCGACAGGGCACGCTGGGTTGATGACGAGGAGCGCTTCGCCATCACCGTCACTGGCGCCAAGTGGTACGACCATCGAGCGGGCACAGGGAAGGGAGGTGCCATCGATCTTGTTCAGCACCTTCTTGGCTGCGACTTCGCAACGGCGCGCGCTTGGCTTGCCTCTCGCTTTGACGCGGGTCAGATCGTGGCAGACCAAGTGGCTTCAGTTGAACGCAAAGCCAAGGCAGCACTTGCCGTTACGAAGCTTGTCGAGTTCGTCCCGCCGACGCCTAGTCCGGAAAACTGGCCGAAGGCGAAGAAGTACCTCGTTGAAGCGCGGTCCTTGCCGGTACAGCTTGTCGATGCCAAGCACGAAAGCGGGGACATCTACGCGGATGAACGCGGAAACGCTGTGTTTCTTGCGCGCGACGGTCGGGGAAACCCGGTGGGAGCCGAAATCCGCGGCACGGACGCCACCCGGCCCTATAAGGGGCATGCGCTGGGCAGCCGGCGGGATCGCGGAGTGTTCTCGGTCGGCAATCCTAAAGCCAAAATCGTCGTGGTCGTGGAAAGCGCGATCGATGCCATGTCATACGCTCTTCTCAAGCTGTTTGGCGGAATGAAGGATGTCCTGAATACTACCTGGATCATTTCAACTGGAGGTGTCCGCAAGTCGCCGCCCGCCGGGACGGAGGACAAGCGCCTCCTGTGCGCCTATGACAATGATCAGGCCGGTAACGCGGCAGGGGTTTGGGGCGAGCGGCTGCGCCCGAGCGGATACAAGGACTGGAATGAGCAGCTCCAGGATATTGTCAGCTACCGTCGCGACCCAGTGAAAGCACGGATCGCTGCCGAGGCGGAACTCGCGGCGTTTGAGATCGCACACGAAACCTTCATTTCTTCCTTCCAAGAGGCTCATCCCGACGACGCAGGCGGCGTCGGGGTAGCTTTTGCAGAGGTTTATCCCTTCTACGAGGATTTGGAAGAGCCTGAGACGAACAGCCCGATATCCCCATAAAGCCTTGCCGCAAGGGGACGATCCCGCAAGTTGACCCTTTCCCTGGGATTACGTCACCAGCCACGCGCTAACCCGCAGCGCGTGGCTTCTTCTTGATTGCAGCTGACTTGCGGGCCGGAACCACCTGCTTGATCTGAACTGCCGCCACCGCAGCTTCGGTGAGTTCTGGCAGAAACTGCAGGGCTGCCAGTTTCACCGTGAGCGATGCCGGCTCTTTATAAATGCGGTCGGTGGTCCCCACATTTTCATGTCCGACGATATCTCTGGTGGTCTTGTCCTTGACCGTTTCAATGCGGTCGAGCGCCGTACAGATATAGTGACGGAAGCTGTGAAAGGTTTTGGCTGCGTCCTTTTCGACATGCGATGCGCCCAGCTTCAGCCTCACCGCCTTGGAAAAATGATAATGCAGTTTGTCACCCCAAGATGACTTGGTGCCCTTCTTAGGCTTCAGTTCGGGAAAGAGATCGGCTTCGCCGATTTTTCTCTGCATTTTGACATAGCGGTCGAAGCCAAGCCGAATAAGCACTGGGTGAATTGGTACCTTGCGTGTTGACGCCAGGGTTTTCAGTCCCCGGTTGCCATTCTCCACAACGACGAAATGATGAACATCCGCGTCAAGGACAACCTCTGCTACCTGCATGCCGGCGATCTCTTCCCGGCGCATGCCGGAATACGCGCTGATCAAGGGACACCAATACAGACCATCCCATACGATCACGTCGCCCGGGACATGCCGGCGAGTGGCAGAATAACAACCGCTCCATATAGAGTGGCTGAAAAGCAACTCAATGTCCGCGGCCGTGTAGCCAGGTCGTTGTTCGTGAGCGCGGACCAGTTTAGGCAGGCGGAAGCCCCCAATAATCAAGTCAGGCAGGCCTTCAATGCCGGCCATTTTGGCTTGCCGCATTAGCTTGGTCAGATAGCTTAGGTTGCGGTTGACGGTTGAGGCACATAGGCCAACCTCCTTTTTCTCGAGGAAGGCCGCCTTGGCCATCATCTCTTCAGCCGTCAGCGCGTTGTATTTCGGCGCCTTATGATTTTTTGGAATGAGGGAGAGGCACTCGACATAGCGCTTGATGTCGCTTTGTTTCAAGTCCTGGAAGTGCGCCTTACCTATCGCCCAGACGAACTGCGTCACCACCGTCAGCTTCTGATCAAGGGTGTTAGACCTTAGCTTCGTGTTGACCCGCTCGTACGCCACAGTCTCCTCTGTGAATTTGATGATGTCAGTCTTTGCCGATACTGCAGGTTGTGCAGCTGGTTCAGGCCCCACCTGAACGCTCGAAGTTATTGGTGATGCCGACACTGGTTCAGCGAGCTTGTCGATCGCTAGTTCAAGGCGCTCTGCCAAGGCTTCCAGATCTGTTAGCGAGACGCCTGGGTGGGAGTTCTTTTTTGCAGAAGAAGCGTTAGCCGCGGCATAGGCCCTTAGCGTGAGCGAGCGGGCCTGAGCCACATCCGCCGGGGCGATACCCGCGGTGGGGAAGAGCTCGGCCAGGTCGCGTTTGATCCTGAGGGCCCTTCCGTCTGACCAGAAGTCCTCGCGATATGTCTCGATGGACTGGCGCGCCAACCGAAGTACTTCGTCGGCATCGGGATCGTCTTCGATAAAAGACGGCTCAATTTCGCCGGTGCGCCCCCGGAGTGCCAGCGTATTGAACGCAAGGGCAGTAGCTTTGCTGGCTTTGATCTCTGACTTCCAGTCTCTCGGACTATCGAGTCCGACAATATGAACGAGCTCCAGCTTTGCACGATGTTCGGCGAACTTGTGCCGGATAAAGACTTCTGACTGCTCTGGTGTCATTCCACCCTCACGCAATACTGCAAACGCGCGATCGCTATCGATCGCAAGCAAAGAGCATAGGCGACGGGCAACCCGCTCGTCTTTGGTGCCGAGGCTGAATTCCACGTACATTTTGGCGGGACTTGGCAGGCGCCGACGCCAATAGAAAATGGCGCCGCGACGGATGCAGAACGGCAGGCGGGTACCCATGCTGACCTCGTTTGGAGTCGGCGTGTGTGGGACCATGTGTGGGAGTTTGTGTGAAATTTTCACACAGCCCACGAATTACCCTGCAAATTCAACAGCTTACGGAGAGTTTGGCTGGGGAACCTGGATTCGAACCAAGATCGACGGAGTCAGAGTCCGCTGTTCTACCATTGAACTATTCCCCAGCAGGTGCCTGCTGGCCGGCGGCGCGGGAGCGGTGAGGCTTCGAAGCGCGGCGCGGGGTCTCATTAGACAAAGCGCGATGAGATTGCAAGCGTCTGGGGCCGTCCATCGTGTGGAAATGTGGAAACCAGCTATCGGCCTTTGTTCGGGGCGGAAACTTCCGGTTGCATGTGGAGGCCTGTCGAGATTGCCTGTCTGTGGCAGGGAATGTCGGCCCGATGCGCAACGGGTATCGCGATCCATGCACGGACCCTTGCACCTGGCGCATGGTGCCAAATCCCTGTCGGTCCATCCTATCCATTGCACTCCGCGCCCCCTTGCTCTACCGTTGTTCCCGACAACGTAACCATGACGTGCGAGCGGGCGCGGCCGGGATTCCCGGTCTTTGCGACCGCGCACGAAGGAGCCTTCAGTGACCGATTCCATTCGGTCCGCCGCTGTCTCGGCCCTTGCGGACGAGGCAGGGCCCGGCGCACCTTCCGGCCATGCCCGGAGGGAGCGGGGCGGTTCGCCGCCATCCGCTCACGCGCCGGATCAGCGGACACCAGCCGCCCCCCATCCGCGCCGTGGCCGCGGCCCGCTCTATGCTGCGCTTGATCTGGGCACCAATAACTGCCGCCTGTTGATCGCCCGACCGCATGAGCGCGGCTTCCGCGTGCTTGATGGGTTTACCCGCATCGTTCGGCTCGGGGAGGGGGTTTCGGTCACCGGGCGCCTCGGTGATGCGGCCATGGAACGCACCATGGAAGCGCTGCGCCAGTGCCGCAACAAGCTGCGTGACCATCAGCCCACCCGCATGCGCCTCATCGCCACCGAGGCCTGCCGCGCCGCCGAGAACGGTCCGGCATTTCTCTCCCGCGTGAAAAATGAAATCGGGCTCGATCTGGAGATCGTCGATCGCCGCACCGAGGCCGAACTGGCGGTGACCGGTTGCGCCGATCTCATCGACAACGAGGCGCAGGGCGCCTTGATGTTCGACATCGGCGGCGGGTCTTCCGAACTGGCTTGGCTTGATTTCCGTGGCGGCCGTCCGCGGGCCCAGGGTCGCATGTCGGCTTCGATTCGCTCCTGGCAGTCCATGCCGGTCGGCGTCGTCTCCATTGCCGAAAAATTCGGCGGCGTCGATGTCACGCCTGAAGTGTTTGAAGCCATGGTGGAGTTCGTCTCCACTCATCTCCGGCAGTTCCGCGGCCGTGAGAAGCTGCGGCAGATGATCGGCACCCACAAGGTCCACCTGATCGGCACCTCGGGCACGGTCACCACGCTGGCCGGCCTCCATCTGGGGCTCGATCGCTATGAGCGGCAGAAGGTGGATGGGCTCTGGATGCGCCGCGATGAGGTCAACGAGACCATGCGCGCGCTGCTCGGAATGCCCTTTGAGCGCCGCGTTGCCCATCCCTGTATCGGCAAGGACCGCGCCGACCTTGTCCTGCCTGGCTGTGCCATTTTCGAGGCCATCCGGCGCGAATGGCCGACCGAACGCGTCCGCGTTGCCGATCGCGGCCTGCGCGAAGGCATTCTGATTTCACTGATGGACGCCGACCGGATGCACAAGCGTCCCAGTCGCTACCCGAGGAGGCAGGGCAATGGCCAATAGCAAGGCTCTGGGCACGGGCGGCCGCAAGTCCGACAAGGATCTCAAGATCCGCGTGAAGACCGCCAAGGGGCGCAAGGTGGCGTCGACCAAGTGGCTCGAGCGCCAGCTCAACGACCCCTATGTGGCGCGCGCCAGGGCCGAGGGCTATCGCTCGCGCGCCGCCTTCAAGATCAAGGAAATGAACGAGAAGCAGAAGTTCTTCAAGCGCGGCAGCCGGGTCGTCGACCTCGGCGCGGCGCCGGGTGGGTGGTCGCAGGTGGCGGCCGCAGCTGTCGGCTCCACGGATGCAAACCCGCTTGTCGTGGGCATCGACTATCTGGATATGGATCCCATTCCCGGCGTCATCCTGTTCAAGAAGGATTTCACCGAGGACGATGCGCCGGCCATGCTGATCGAGGCCCTTGGCGGGCACAAGGTCGACCTGGTCATGAGCGACATGGCCTGGCCGACGACCGGCCATCGCGCCACCGATCACCTGCGCATCGTTCACCTGATCGAGATCGCCGCCGATTTCGCCATCCAGGTGCTGGCGCCGGGCGGGTCATTCGTGGCCAAGGTATTCCAGGGCGGCACCGAGCATGAGCTGCTGCATATGCTCAAGCGCCATTTCAACACCACCTTCCACATCAAGCCCCCGTCAAGCCGCAAGGATTCGGCGGAAGCCTATCTCGTGGCCAAGGGGTTCAAGGCTTCGCCGGCGATCCCCGAAGGGGACGAATAGCTCCGGTGGAGCTATTCGAGCCAAGAAGGCCATGAGAGCTATGCTCGAATGGCGGGTGCCGGCGGTCCCCAAAGGGGACGAATAGCTCCGGTGGAGCTATTCGAGCCAAGAAGGCCATGAGAGCTATGCTCGAATGGCGGGTGCCGGCGGTCCCCGAGGGGGACGAATAGCTCCGGTGGAGCTGTTCGAGCCAAGAAGGCCATGAGAGCTCTGCTCGAATGGCGGGTGCCGGCGGTCCCCGAAGGGGGCAAGTAAGTTCAACAGCCGTAAAGCGGGCGCGTAATGCTCAAGCCATTTGGACCTGAAATTTGGATCCACGACGGCGGCGCCGTCACCGGGGCCCTCGGCTTTCGCTATCCCACGCGCATGGCGGTCATCCGGCTTGCCGATGGCAGCTTGTTCATCTGGTCGCCGACGGCGCTCTCGGACGACCTGCGCCGCGCCGTCGAAGATCTGGGCCCGGTTCGCCTGCTCGTTGCGCCCAACACGCTTCACCACCGTTTTCTCTCGGAATGGTGTGCCGCCTGTCCGGATGCGCGCCTTTTCGGCCTTCGCGAACTTCAGGCGGCCCGTCCGGACCTGACCTTTGCGGGCGAACTTGTTGCTGCTCCGCCCTCTGACTGGGTCGGCCAGGTCGACCAGGTGATCCTGCCGACCACCTCGATCATGACAGAAGCGGTGTTTTTTCACCGTGCCAGCGGCACCGTGCTGTTTACCGACCTGCTGCAAAACCTGCCACGAGACTGGTATTCCGGCTGGCGCAATGTCGTCGCCCGACTCGACTTGATGTCCGAGCTGGAACCGGCTGTGCCGCGAAAATTCCGCATGGCCTTCGGTGGGCAGCCGGCAATGCGCGCTGCGGTCGACCAGATTCTCACCTGGCCGGCCGAGCGCGTAGTGATGGCACATGGCACACCGGTGACATCGGACTCGCCGACCTTCCTGCGCCGCGCCTTTGCTTGGCTGCGTTACTCGGCGATTGCGGCCATTGCCTAGGCCGCTCTGCGCCCATAGCGGTCGATGACATCGGCCAGCGCGACGTGGCCCGTCATGGCGCCAGACCCTGATGGAGTGTCTCCATTCTCGACCGCAGTCGCAAAGATCACGGCCGGGTCCGCCTCTAGCCGCCGCCGGATGGCTGCCAGCTTCGGCCAGCGGCTGGCTTCCGCGACCTCGTGAAAGTCGAGCCAGCGAGCTACGCCGATCAGCACCCCGTCGGCGAGGCTGGGCCGAGGACCGACCAGATAGTCAGAGTTGCCGAGCATGGCCTCGAGCTTGTCGTGGCGCTCAATCACCCACTCTTTTCCGGTCCGTTGCAGCACAGAGACGGTTTCGGGGTCGGGCTCGTCCATTTCAAGCGCTGTCCAGAGCGGCGCAAAGGCTCCGGTAAAGCCGGTATTGATGAAAGCCAGCATCTGCCACATGCGGTCGGCTTCGACGCTGTCGGGCGCAAAGCTGATCCGGTGGTCGGCGTCGCGTGCCGCCAGCCACGCGGCAATGGCCAGGGTCTCGGTGATGGGGCGGCCATCGGGCGTGATCAAAGCAGGGGTCTCGTGCCGGCCGTTGATCCGCGCAAAGCTGGGCTCGCGCATTTCCCCCAGCATGTCGACCCGACACAGGCGATAGGGCTGCCCCAGCCATTCGAATGCTGCGATCAGGCCCATGGAGCTACCGGCCGGGTGGCCGTAGACAAGGATCGGTTCCATTGTTCATCCTTCAGAGTTTGACGTGATGCTGCGCAGCGGGGTGGAACCTAGTCCCTCGCGTGCCTAAGTAAATTACGGACATTTTTGTAACCAGGAGGAGCAGATGCAGACCGTCGTGTCCGATTGCCCGATCGAAGACGTCATGCGCGTGCTGTCCGGCCGCTGGCCCAGCCTGCTGCTGTACTATCTCCATGAGGGTACCAAGCGCTTTAGCGACCTGCAGCGCGACAATCCAACCTTGTCGCACCGCATCCTGTCACTCGAATTACGCAAGCTTGAACAGGCCGGCCTCGTGTCACGCACGGCCTTTCCGGGCTATCCGCTGCGCGTGGAGTATGACCTGACCCCGGCGGGTGCCCAATTGGTGCCGCTAATCGATGGTCTGGCCGATTGGTGGGAATCGAGCGCGCCACTGCGCGCCCGCCACGCTGTTCCCGCCGAGGCGTGATCGGCCTTTAATGCACGCCTGGCCCGGCCAGCAATTGGTGGCCGGCATTGCGCGGCAGCCTGAGGAACAGCAGCGTAGCGATGAAGCCCACCGCCGCCACCACGTAGAAGGCGATGTGGAAATCAACCAGCGCCAGCTCCGCGCCGCCGCGCAGCCGGTGCGCCAGTTCCAGGGTCCCGCCGCCCAGCGCCACGCCCATGGCGAACATCAGCTGGCCCCAGACCTGGCTCATCACATTGGCCTGGCCCGCGTCCTTGTCCTCGATATCGGCGAAGGTGAAGGCATTCGAACCGGTCCAGAACATCGATTGCCAAAAGCCGGTGAAGACGAGGATGGCCAGGATCAGTGGAATGGGTGTCGATGGGTCGTAAAAGCCCATGACCAGGATACCCGCCGCGCCGATGGCCGTGGAGATCACCAGCGGGTACTTGAACCCCCAATTGGCGAACATCCAGTTGGCGACAAACTTGGCCGCCAGCGCGCCAATGGCCCCTGCAAACGTCACCATGCCGCTTTCGAATGGTGACAGGCCGAAGGTCAGTTGCAGCATCAGCGGGAAGAGGAACGGCGTCGCGCCCTGGCCCAGGCGAAAGAAGGTGCCGGCCACGATGGCGATGCGGAAATTGCGCACCTTGAGCAGCCGCAGGTCCAGCAGTGGATATTCCGTCGCCAGTGCATGGCGGGTGTAGAAATAGCCAAGCCCAATGCCGGCGGCAGCGGCAACCGCGCCGATGACGGGGGGCAGGGCAGGCAGGCTCACCACCGAACAACCAAAGGCAAAGAGCGCAAAGGCCAGACCCGCCAGCACAAAGCCCTTGCCGTCGATATTGCGCGGCCGGTTGCGCGTCTCGTTGGGCAGCACGAAACCCACCAGCACGATGCCGAGAATGCCGATCGGCACGTTGATGATGAAAATCCAGTGCCACGAGAAATAGGTGGTGAGGAAACCGCCGAAGGGCGGACCGACAATCGGCCCGATCAGCGCGGGAATGGTCAGCCATGCCATGGCATCGACCAGTTGGTGGCGTGGCGTCATCCGCACCAGCACGAGGCGCGCCACCGGGCCCATCATTGCCCCGCCCATGCCCTGCAGGAAGCGCGCACCGACGAACTGGGCCAGCGAGCCCGAAAAGGCGCAGCAGACCGAGCCCACCATGAAGACCAGCATGGCCACGCGGAACACGCGCCGCGCCCCGAACCGATCGGCCATCCAGCTTGAAATCGGGATGAAGATGGCCAGCGCCACGAGATAGGCGGTCAGTGCCAGCTTCAGCGAAATCGGATCGGTGCCGATGTCCGCCGCGATGGCGGCAAGCGAGGTAGCGATCACCGTCGAGTCCATGTTTTCCATGAACAGTGCGGTGGCGAGAATGAGGGGCATGGTGCGCGACAAGATCAGTTCGACCCGGAATTGGGCCGCTCGCTGGCAATGGCCTTGTGGCCGGAAACATTGCTGCCCGCATCGTGGGGCAGGCGGAAATAGACAAAGCCGGCGAGGGCGCTCATGCCCCCGACCGTGAAAAATGCGATCTGGAAATTGAGCAGTGTCAGGTGGCCGCCGCTGAAAACGGAACTGACTTCGAGAATGGCACCGGCCACCGCTACCCCGAAGGCGACGGAAAGCTGCTGGGCCACCGCAACGATGGCGGTGGCCTGGCTGGCCTCCTCATCCGAAACGTCGGCATAGCCGATGGCGTTGGACCCGGTGAAGAATAGCGAGCGCAGAACCCCTCCGGCCAGGAGCACGGTCATCATGACCGCCGCAGGAGTCTCGGCGGTGAACAGGCCCTGCGCTGCAATCAATGCGCCCCCGAGCACGGCGGCAAAGCCAAGCACGCGCGGAAAGCCGAAACGGGCGAAAATCTTCTCCACCACGAATTTGCTGATGATCGCGCCAATGGCCGAAATGAAGGTGATCGCGCCCGACTGGAAAGGGTTGAGGCCGAAGGCAAGCTGCAGCATCAGCGGCAGCAGAAACGGCATGGCGCCTACGCCGATGCGGAAGAACGAGCCGCCGGTGATCGAGGATCGGAACAGCGGGTGCCGGAAGAGCTTCGGATCGAGCAGAGGATACTTCGTCTTCCGGGCATGCATCAGGTAGAGCAGGGCGGCCGTCACTCCCACTGCCAGCGTCAGGTAGCCATAGATGATCGGCAGCGCCGGTAGGCTGATGACCGAAAGTCCGAATACCGAGCCGGAGAAGGCAACTGCCGCAATGAAGAAGCCGACGATGTCGACCGGACGCGGCGTGCGCTCATCAGGCACCTTGAGATAGATGCTTGAGAGGATAATGCCGGCGATCCCGATCGGAATATTGATCCAGAAGATCCAGTGCCAGCTGAGGTAGGTGGTGAGGAACCCCCCGATCAGTGGCCCCGTCACCGGCGCCACGAGGGCCGGAATAGTCAGCCAGGCCATGGCGGCCACCAGCTCGTTGCGCGGCGTCGAGCGCACCAGCAGCAGGCGTCCCACCGGCGTCATCATCGATGAACCGATTCCCTGGAAGAAGCGCGAAGCGACAAAGGTTTCCAGGGAAAACGCAAATGAGCACGCCAGCGATCCCAGCATGAACACGAAGATCGCCAGCCGGAAGATGTTCTTCGCCCCAAAGCGATCCGCCATCCAGCCGCTGATCGGGATGAAGATGGCCAGCGCCACGAAATAGGCCGTCAGCGCGAGTTTGAGCGCAATCGGTTCGGTGCCGATGTCGGTCGCAATGGCGGGCAGCGATGTGGCAATGACGGTCGAGTCCATCTGTTCCATGAACAGGGCGACCGCCAGAATGAGCGGGGTAACGCGGATCAAGGCGAAGAACCGGGATAGGTCGGATCAGGCCGCGAATGCGGCTGTCGCACTATGGGCTCCCCATACGAGTCCGCATAGTCCTAAAATGATCAATCTTGTATGGTAGTTACGCGATTACCACTGGGGCACCAGTCGTTTGCACACCTTGGCATCGGCCACATGCAGCAGGAACTGCTTGTCGTCGAGGCCCGGTTCGAGCGGGAAACTCGCTTCCTCGCCTTCGCTGCCGCATTCGCTTTCCATGCGGACATAGCCATAGGCCTCGAGGTCGGCGAGCACCGAGCCGTTGTTTCGCATCTCGATTGCGATCCCGCCACCGTCGCACTCGACGCCACAACGCACTTCGCCCTCATACATCGAGCAGCCGCCGCTGGTCGTGCCTTCGGTGCCGTCGCGCAGGGCGGCGTCCAGCCCGAAGAAATACATGCCGTCCTCCGCATCCTCAAAGACCTTGTAGGTCATGAGGAGCGTCATCCCTGTCACCTTCTGGTCCGGATGCGACGCCAGGTGCGCCTCGTCATAGAGGCGCTGCCAGCAGGCTGTGGCACCATCCTCGGCTGGAAGGAAATCGCTCAGTTGGGCCGCGGCAACACTGGCGGCCGACAGCGCCATCATCCCCACAACAAGACCGCTCAGGCGCATTTGCGTCTCCCTGCTATGCACTTCGATCATGCCGCAAGTCGGGGCACTAGGCAAAGCCTGTCCCGGGTGCTATTGACCCTCGCCAACCTGAACCCGCGGGTCCTCTCCGCCGGTTCATATTCCAACAGCTCTGTATTTTATCAGAAGGCAGGAAGGGTCTGGCCTTGGCGAAGATTATTACCACCGTTACCGGCGACGCGGCGCTCACTTTCGACGACGTGCTGCTGCAGCCGGCGCGCTCCGACATCCTGCCCACCGAAACCGATATTTCTACCTATGTTACCAAGGACATAGCGCTCAATCTTCCGATTCTGAGCTCGGCCATGGATACGGTCACAGAAGCCAACATGGCCATTGCCATGGCCCAGGCCGGCGGCATGGGTGTCATTCACAAGAACCTCACCGCTGCCGAGCAGGCCGAGCAGGTTCGCATGGTCAAGTCCTTCGAAAGCGGCATGGTGGTCAACCCGATCACCATCGGACCCGATGCGACCCTGGCCGATGCCCTCCAGCTCATGCAGCGCAGCCGCATTTCAGGCATTCCGGTGGTCGAAAACGGCGGCTCGGGCGGCCGCGCCATTGGCAAGCTGGTGGGCATTCTCACAAATCGCGACGTGCGCTTCGCCTCCAATCCGGCCCAGCCGGTTGCCGAACTGATGACCCGCGAGCGCCTGATCACCGTGCGCGAGGGCGTCTCCAAGGAAGAAGCCAAGGTCCTTCTGCACCGCCATCGCATCGAAAAGCTGCTGGTCGTGGACGAAGACTATCGCTGTATCGGCCTCATCACGGTCAAGGATATCGAAAAGGCGCAGCTTCACCCCAATGCCGTCAAGGACGAGCAGGGGCGCCTGCGGGTCGCCGCCGCCTCGACAGTGGGCGACAATGGCTTCGAGCGTTCGCTGGCCCTCATCGATGCCGGCGTCGATCTCCTCGTCATCGACACCGCCCATGGACATTCTGTGCGCGTCGCCGAGGCCGTGGAACGCGTCAAGCGCGAGAGCAATTCCACCCGCATCGTTGCCGGCAATGTCGCCACAGCCGAAGCCACCCGCGCGCTGATCGATGCTGGCGCCGATGCGGTCAAGGTCGGCATTGGCCCCGGCTCCATCTGCACCACCCGCATCGTCGCGGGTGTGGGTGTGCCGCAGCTCGCTGCCGTCATGGCCTGCGCCGAAGAAGGCGCGAAGTCGGGCGTACCCGTCATTGCCGATGGCGGTATCAAGTTCTCCGGCGATATGGCCAAGGCTCTGGCCGGCGGCGCGTCTTGCGTCATGGTCGGCTCGCTTCTCGCCGGTACGGACGAGGCGCCGGGCGAGGTGTTCCTCTATCAGGGCCGCTCCTATAAGTCCTATCGCGGCATGGGCTCGGTCGGGGCCATGGGTGCCGGCTCGGCCGATCGCTACTTCCAGCAGGATGTCCGCGATCAGATGAAGCTGGTCCCCGAGGGCATCGAGGGTCAGGTGCCCTACAAGGGCCCCGTGAATGCTGTGCTGCATCAGCTCGCCGGGGGCCTGCGCGCCTCCATGGGCTATACCGGTGCCCACACCCTTCGGGACTTCCGCGAGAACTCCGTCTTTGTAAAGATTTCCGGCGCCGCTCTCAGCGAAAGCCATGTCCACGATGTGACCATCACGCGCGAGGCTCCCAACTACCGCAGTGGACGCTGATCGATACTCTTTCACCGCCTGCAACGCCCCGCTCCGCCGGGCGTTGTGGGCGGATGGAGGAGGCGCAAATGAGTGAAAACCACTACATCGTCACCCTGCGCGAGGGGGCCTGGCAGCATACTCACCAGGGCACAACCTCGGCACCGTTCAAGTCCCGCGCGGCCGCGATCGAGGCCGCCATCGAAGATGCGGAAAAGTCCGGTGACACATCTGCCGAGGTGATCGTGCAGGACCACGAAACCGCGACCGAAACAGTGTGGCGCTGGGGCCAGGGTCTGCGAGACACTCCTTAGCCCGCATTGCAGAGCAATTCCGGAGAGCTGATGCCGCTCGTTGACAAGTTGCTGATCCTCGCCGTGGCCGCGCAGGTGTTTCTGGCTCTCGCCATTCTCGTCCTGATGGGGCGCGAACGCGTGCCCCGGGTTATGCGGGGCGAAATTCCCATGGCCGACATTGCTGTTGACCGCACCGGCTATCCGCTCAAGGCGCGGTTGCTGTCCAACAGTTTCGACAACCAGTTCCAGCTGCCGGTGCTGTTTTTCGTCGGGGCGCTGCTGCTTGTGCAACTCGGGCTGGTCTCCTGGCTCGATGTCATTCTCGCCTGGCTTTTCGTCGCCCTGCGCATTGTCCATGCCGCCATCCATGTCACCAGCAACAACGTGCCGCGCCGCTTTGCCGCCTATTCGACCGGCCTTGCCGTCCTTGGCCTGTTCTGGCTATGGCTCGTCATCCGCGTCATTCTCCTGAGCTGACCGCCATGCCCCCGGTTTCCCGCATCGACACCATTTTCGTGCCGGCCCTCGATACCGAGGCCGCGTCCCAGTGGTATGCCCGCATGTTCTGTTTCGAGCAGGTCTTCCGCTCCGCCGGCTATATCGGTATGCGCCTTGCGGGTGCCGGCCGCACCAGTACGGCTCTGACGCTGATCCCCGTCGACAAGATGCCCGAGCAGGCCTATGTCGCGTTCAATTTCTTCACCACTGATCCGCAGGCTTTGCATGCTGCCCTGTCCGAAGACGGGCGCGAGGTCACCGAGATCAAGGCCGATGGCCCGATGAGCTGGTTCGACTTCGTCGACATCGCCGGCAATCGCGTCAATGTCTGCCATTTCCCCGAAAGTTGATCCATGCGTCTCCCCGGCCGTCTTTCTGCTGCCATCGAAGTCCTGACTGACGTCGAAACGCGGCACCGTCCCGTTTCGGAAGCGCTTAAGGCCTGGGGGCTCAACAATCGTTTTGCCGGCGCGGGCGACCGCGCTGCCATCGGCAATCTCGTCTATGACGCGCTGCGCCGTCGTGCGTCGCACGCTGCCGCCATGGGCAGCGACAGCCCGCGTGCGCTCGTCCTTGCTGTCGCCATGCGTGATTGGGGTGAGACGCCGGAAAGCCTCAATGCGGCCTTTGCCGATGACAGCCACGCCCCTGCAGCATTGAACGCCGAAGAGGCAGCCGGGGCGACCGCCGACCTCCGCCAGGCACCTGCCATCGCCCAGTCCGATTTTCCGGACTGGCTGGCGCCGTCGCTCGAACGCACCTTCGGGGCTGATTGGATCGCCGAGGGCCAGGCCATGGCCGGCCGGCCTTCGCTTGACCTTCGCGTCAATGCGCTCAAGGCGGCGCCCGAAAAGGTCATGAAATCGCTGGCCCGCTTTTCGCCACAGCCTACCGCCATTGCCCCGTTTGGCATCACCATGCCATCCGGCCAGCGCGATGCCCGCACGCCCAACGTGACCACCGACGAGGGGTATCAGAAGGGCTGGTTCGAGGTGCAGGATCAGGGCAGCCAGATCGTGGCGGCACTATCGGGTGCCCGCGAAGGCGAGCAGGTTCTCGACCTCTGCGCCGGGGCAGGGGGCAAGACCCTGGCCCTGGCCGCTGCAATGGGCAACAAGGGGCAGATCTTTGCCTATGACAGCGACCGCTCCCGCCTCGCCCCCATTTACGACCGCCTCAAGCGCAACGGCGTCCGCAATGCCCAGGTTCGCGCCCCCAATCCCGGCGCTCTCGACGATCTGGTAGGAAAACTCGACCGGGTCGTCGTCGATGCACCCTGTACCGGAACCGGCACCTGGCGCCGTCGCCCCGATACCAAGTGGAAGCTGACCCCGGACCTGCTCGCCCAGCGCCAATCCGAACAGGCCGCTCTGCTTGCCGAGGCTGCGACCTATCTCAAGCCCGGCGGCACCCTGGTCTACATCACCTGTTCCATCCTGCCCGAGGAGAACGATGATCAGGTTGCGGCCTTTCTCGCGTCCAATCCCGGATTCTCGACGATGGACATGGCGACTGCCTGGCGTCAGGCGCTGATCACCGACATTCCTGCCGGTCTGGTCACATCAGGTGGTGGTATCTGCCTCACCCCGCGCCGCACCAGTACGGATGGCTTTTATTGCCATTTGCTGCGCAAGGCGGGCGCATAGCTGGACCTTGGTCCTGCCCGGGAGGCGGAAGAATGCTTACGGGCGCTTTCTTGTGAACCTGTCTCCCGGTTTTGCGTTGTGTCCCAAATTTCTCTGGGGAGAGACGCAATGCCCTATGCCTCGACCACCGCCGAGACGGACTACCAAAACCCGACATCCTGGGCCACGTTGGCGGTGTTCATCGCCCTGGTCGTCTGTGTCGGCGGTCTCGTCGGCGCCCAGGCACCATCCGGAGCTTGGTACGATACGCTGAGCAAACCGCCGTTCACGCCGCCCGATTGGGCGTTCGCGCCCGTCTGGTTCGCCCTCTACATGATCACTGCCGTCGCCGGCTGGCGCATCTGGATGGCCGCACCCCGCTCGGTTGCCATGTGGTTCTGGGTCACGCAGATGCTGTGCAACTGGCTCTGGTCGCCCGTCTTCTTCGTTGCCAAGCAGCCCTGGCTGGCGTTTGCTGTTCTCCTTGGCATGTGGATTTCAATTGTCGGCTTCATGCTCTCGGCGCGTCGTTACGACGCCCTCGCCACCTGGCTATTCGTGCCCTACCTCGTCTGGGCGAGCTATGCCGGCTATATCAACCTCGCATTCGCCCTGCTGAACTAGGGCCCACAAAGTCAGGCCAGGTGAACCGTCCGCTTGTCTGCATCGTTCCTTAGGTAAACCCATCTTGGAGAGACCGATGCATTCCACCACAGACAATCGTACACCCTCCGCCTGGATTGCCCTCGCCATATTCCTGGTCGCGGTGATCGGTATTGGCGCGTTGATTGGGACCCAGTCCCAGCCGGGCGTCTGGTACGCCAATCTTGAAAAGCCGCCGCTTAATCCGCCGAACTGGGTGTTTGGGCCCGTCTGGTTCACGCTCTATACGATGATTGCCGTCGCCGGATGGCGCATCTGGATGGAAGCGCCGCGTTCGGTCGCGATGAAATTCTGGTTCGCCCAAATGGTTCTGAACTGGGCCTGGTCGCCCATCTGGTTCCTGGCGCAGCAACCCTGGCTGGCTTTTGTCGTGCTGGTTGGCATGTGGTTCACGATTATCGGCTTCATCGCCAATGCCCGTCGCCACGACATCCTCGCCGTCTGGCTGTTCCTGCCCTACCTCGCCTGGGTGAGCTTCGCCGGCTATCTCAACCTGTCCATTGCCCTGCTGAACTAGGCCGGCTGTGGCGACGCCAACGGGCGCGGGGACCTCTCGAGACCCCGTGCCCAGGACATCACAGGGGCTTCCAGCCATCGAAACGAGGCAGCGGCCACCACAAGGCTCGCAAGGACAATCCCGGCCGTAAGGGCAAAGAAGCTGGCGAGGTCGGTCATCCGCCCATGAACCATCTCCGGCTCTACAAATTGGCGGACGAGTTCAATGAACAGGTAGTGCCACACATAAACGCCGAACGATACCTGCGCCAGGCCGCGCACCATCCCATTATCCAGCAGCCGGCCCACCAGAACGGAAGATGGGCCGGCAATAAGGATCAGGGCGACCAGCATTGGCATGATCGGAAACTGATAGGGCACCTGCAACCAGCCATAAAGTTCGCCCGCCTGCCGTAGGGACACCGCGATCATGTACCAGGTAGAGCCGGCGACACCGGCAAGGCAGAGGCCATCGAACAGCCAGCCACGCTTGTCTGCCAGCAGCGTCTGCACCCCACCAGCCAGCGCACCAAGGGCGAAAATGGCGAAGAAGCCGAACGGATTGAAGCGCGGCATCCACACCTTGGCGCCGCCTTGCAGCCCGAATTCCCAACCCTTGCGATAAGCGTCAACCTCGACCAGCGAGACGAAAAGGGTGTGGGCCACCAGCGCAAGCCCGATGACCAGTGCCCATGCGAGGCGCCGCATGATCGGGGACAGCCTGCCGCCCAGCGCAAAGAGCGCCATAAAACCAAGCGGCAGCATGATGTAGGAGCTGACTTCAAAGCCGATTGACCAGAGCGGTCCATTGACCTCGACCGGGAACAGGGTCGTCCAGTGCCAGTCGCTGATGACGAGCACGCCGGACAGGTACCGCAGCCACAGCCACACATCGAGCCTTGCTCCGAAAACCGTGACGCTCAGGACAAAGGTCAGTGTCAGCACCAGCCAGAACCCCGGCAGGATCCGCGCCGCGCGGCGCAGGAAATAGGTCCGCAGGGAGGGCAGGGGCGTGCCTCGGTCCAGCGATTTCCAGAACGGCAGCGAGAGCAGGAAGCCGCTCAACACGAAAAACAGGCCAACGCCGAAGCCGCCGCCATTATTGAGCACCAGCCATGCGTCATTCCAGATTTCCGACCGGTCACTGACGCGCTGCGCCAGGTGGTGGAACAGCACGATCAGGCAGGCGCTGGCTCGCACGAAATCGGCGACATAGAGGCGAGAGTCTTGATTCCCCATTGTCCCCCCAATATTGCATGGGCGTTCCTCCAACGCCCCGCTTGCGGAATCCGCATCCTCTGGCTAAAGGCTCGCCATGCAGCACCCAGATACCGCCTCCCGTAACGACACCATTCTCATTGTCGACTTCGGATCGCAAGTCACGCAATTGATCGCGCGGCGCATCCGAGAGACAGGCGTCTATTGCGAAATTCATCCTTTCCAGTCGGCGGGCGCCGCCATGGCCGCCCTCAATCCCAAGGGCGTCGTGCTCTCGGGCAGTCCCGCCTCGACACTGGATGAGAACGCTCCGACCATCGATCCGTCCATTCTCGATGCGAATATCCCGATCCTGGGCATTTGCTATGGCCAGCAGGCACTGTGCGTGGCTTTGGGTGGCAAGGTCGAAGCTGGGCACCATCGTGAGTTTGGCCGGGCAGAAGTGACCGTCCAGAAGCCGGCAGCCCTGTTCGACGGCATCTGGGAAGTCGGTACCGCTCACCAGGTCTGGATGAGCCATGGCGACCGGGTCGTCGCGCTCCCCGAGGGTTTCGAGGTCGTGGGGACCTCGCCCAATGCGCCCTTCGCCATGATTGCCAACGAAGCCCGCCGTATCTGGGCTGTGCAGTTCCACCCTGAAGTGGTCCATACACCCGATGGCGGCAAGCTCTACGCCAATTTCGTGCACCATATCTGCGGCATTTCCAGCAACTGGACCATGTCGGCCTATCGCCAGAAGATGGTCGAGAAGATCCGCGAACAGGTCGGCACGGGTCGTGTCATCTGCGGTCTGTCCGGGGGCGTCGACTCTTCCGTAGCCGCCGTGCTGATTCACGAAGCCATCGGCGACCAGCTCACCTGCATTTATGTCGATCACGGCCTGATGCGTCTGAATGAAAGCGAACAGGTCGTCACCATGTTCCGCGATCAGTTCAACATCCCGCTCGTCCATGTCGATGCGTCCAAGCTCTTCCTGGATGAACTGGACGGCCAGTCGGACCCCGAGACCAAGCGCAAGATCATCGGCCGCCTCTTCATTGAAGTTTTCGAGGCGGAAGCCAACAAGCTTGGTGGCGCCGAATTCCTGGCTCAGGGCACGCTTTACCCCGACGTTATCGAATCCGTGTCGTTCACCGGTGGTCCCTCGGTCACCATCAAGTCGCACCACAATGTGGGCGGTCTCCCCGAGCGCATGAATATGAAGCTCGTCGAGCCGCTGCGCGAGTTGTTCAAGGACGAAGTCCGCGCCCTCGGACGCGAACTGGGCATTCCCGAAAGTTTTATTGGTCGCCACCCCTTCCCGGGTCCGGGCCTCGCCATCCGCTGTCCGGGCGGCATTACCCCCGAAAAGCTCGACATCCTGCGCCAGGCCGACGCCATCTATCTCGACGAAATCCGCAAGTCGGGCCAGTACGACAAGATCTGGCAGGCATTTGCCGTTCTGCTGCCAGTGCAGACCGTGGGCGTCATGGGCGATGGCCGCACATACGAGTTCGTCTGCGCCCTGCGCGCCGTGACCTCGGTCGACGGCATGACGGCCGATTTCTACCAGTTCGACATGAACTTCCTGGGGCGGACGGCGACCCGCATCATCAATGAAGTCCGCGGCATCAACCGCGTTGTCTACGATGTGACGTCCAAGCCACCTGGGACAATCGAGTGGGAATAGGGATCAGCGCATCGCGCCTGTCCGAACCAACCGCTGCTCCGGCTCGCCAAGGCGAGCCGGTTTGCTTTCCCGGGACTGCGTGATAATGGTCCCCCTCAACTTCTTTCGACCCTAGGCCGGCCATGTCCAACGAGAACATCTTCAAGGAAATCGACGAGGAACTGCGCACCGATCGCATGCGCTCCCTGTGGCGTCGGTTTGCGCCCTTCGTCATCGGCGGCGCCGTCGCCATCGTGGTGCTCGTTGCCGTCAATGAGGGCTGGGCCTGGTACACCAAGAGCCAGTCGTCTGCAGCTTCCCAACAGCTCTACTCGGCCCTGGACAAGGCCGAGGCCGGCGACCTTGCTGCTGCCCAGGCTGAGCTCGAAACACTCGCGGCCAATGGCTCGGGTGGCTATCCGGTTCTGGCCGAATTCCGCAAGGCTGCGCTCCTCGCCGAGCAGGGCGACGATGCCGCTGCCGTTGCGGCCTATGACTCGCTCTCGTCCACGCTGCCAAATCCGCGTCTGCGCGAGCTGGCCATGCTGCTGGCCGCCAATCTTCTCGTCGACAGCGGCACGCTGGCCGATGTCGAGTCCCGCGTGGCCACCCTTGCCACAGACGACTCCCAGATGCGCCGCGTCGCCCGCGAGCTGCTCGGCCTCGTCCAGTACAAGGCCGGCGATTTCGCTGCTGCCCAGTCCAGCTTTGAAGCTGTCATCAACGATCCGCTGGCCCAGTCGCCCTTGCGCAACCGCATGGCCTACTACCTTGCCGAGATGCTCTCGGAAGGCGTGACCGCGGCCGAAGAGCCTGCTGAGGCCGCAGCCGGGGCCATCGACGCCATCGTTCAGGATGACGCCGCCGAACCGGCTGCCGAGCCCGTCGTCGAACCTGCCGCCGAGCCGGCAGCAGAACCCGCCGCCGAATAATCGGCCGGCAGAGAAGGATCACCGCCATGACGGTCACACTGGCTATTGTTGGCCGTCCCAATGTCGGCAAATCGACGCTGTTCAACCGGCTCGTTGGCCGCAAGATCGCGCTGGTCGATGATACGCCTGGCGTGACCCGCGATCGCCGCGAGGCCGAGGGCCATATCGCCGATCTCACCTTCAAGGTACTGGATACGGCCGGCTACGAAGACGTCAAGGATGGCTCGCTTGAAGACCGCATGCGCCAGCAGACCGAGCTGGCCATCCGCGAAGCCGACATCATCCTCTTCATGATCGATGCCCGCGCCGGCGTCATGCCGCTCGACCAGCGCTTCGCGCAGGTCCTGCGCAAGGCCGGCAAGCATGTGCATCTGGTCGGCAACAAGGCCGAGAGCAAGTCCGCCGAACACGGCCTCGTGGAAGCCTTCAAACTCGGCTTCGGCGAGCCCATTGCCCTGTCGGCCGAGCATGGACTTGGCCTGTCCGAGCTCTATTCCATCGTCTCTGCCGCCATTGACAAGGCCGAGGCAGAAAAGGCCGCTGCCGACGAGACGGATGCCGCCGGCGATCTCGACATGCTGCCCGAGGTTGATGTCGATATCACCGCCGACATGCTCGAAGGCGAGGGTGACGACGCCACCCTGCGCTGGAACCCGAAACGCTATCTCAACGTCGCCATTGTCGGCCGCCCGAATGCCGGCAAGTCGACCCTGGTCAACCGCATGGTGGGCGAAGACCGCGTCCTCGTCGGCCCCGAGGCCGGCATAACCCGCGACAGCATTCTCGTGCCGTGGGAATGGGAAGGCCGCACCATCAACCTCGTGGATACGGCGGGCATCCGTCGCCGCTCGCGGGTCACCGAAAAGCTCGAAAAGCTGGCCGTGGGCGATAGCCTGCGCTCCATCCAGTATGCCGAAGTCGTCGTCCTGCTGCTCGATGCCACCATCCCGTTCGAAAAGCAGGACCTGGCCTTGGCCGATCTCGTCGAGCGCGAGGGCAGGGCCATGGTCATCGCGCTCAACAAGTGGGACCTGATCGAGGACAAGAACGAAAAGCTTAGGGAACTGCGCGAGGAGTGCGAGCGGCTGCTGCCGCAGCTCCGCGGCATTCCGCTGGTCACCCTCTCCGGCCTCACTGGCAAGAATATCGACCGCCTGATGGACGCCGTGTTCGAGATCGAGCGGAGCTGGAACGCTCACGTTTCCACTTCGCGCCTCAACCGCTGGCTCGCCGGCATGCTGGAAGGCCATCCGCCGCCGGCCGTGTCGGGTCGCCGCCTCAAGATGCGCTACATGACCCAGGCCAAGACCAGGCCGCCCAGCTACATCATCTTCGCTTCGCGCCCCGACGCGGTGCCTGCGTCGTATCAGCGCTATCTGGTCAACGGTCTGCGCGAAGCCTTCGATATGAAGGGCACGCCCATCCGTCTCTGGCTGCGCGGTGGCAAGAACCCCTACGCCGACAAGAAGTAGGGTCAGGGCTCGCCTTGTCCGCCGGTTCCCGGCGGGCTGGCGGCGGGTCTGTTGCCCTCCAACGGCCTGCGGCTGAAGGAAAATCGACGAGGCAATGGCATCCGTGCCGGGGCAGGTTGTCCCCACCCCCTTGCGTCGACCTATTCAATTGTCGTGCGTTTGCCCTATAATGGGGCGGTCGTAACACCCCGCCATTGGTCGCGGCGTGCCAACATTGCACTTTGTTGCTTACAGAAATCCTTATCGTCGTCGTTCTGATCCTGGTGAACGGCGCCTTGGCCATGTCCGAATTGGCCGTTGTCTCTTCCCGCCCCGCTCGCCTGAAAGTTCTTGCCGATCAAGGCAACAAGGGCGCCGCCACGGCCATCAAGCTGGCCGAAGATCCCGGCAAATTCCTCTCCTCCGTGCAGATCGGCATTACCCTGGTCGGCATTCTGTCGGGTGCCTTCTCCGGCGCCACGCTCGGCCTGCGTCTCACCGACTGGCTGGAAAGCATTGGCGTGCCTGACAATATTGCTGATGTCGCCGGTGTCGGTGTCGTCGTTGTGCTCATCACGTATGGTTCGTTGATTCTGGGCGAGCTGGTGCCCAAGCAGGTCGCCCTGCGCAATCCCGAGGCCGTAGCCTCGCGTGTTGCCCAGCCCATGGCTATCCTCGCTCTGGTCGGCACGCCCATCGTCTGGTTGCTCGATATTTCGGGCAAGCTGGTGCTGCGCCTGCTCGGCCAGTCGGGTCAATCCGAAGAATCGGTAACCGAAGAAGAGGTTCGCACCATCATTGCCGAGGCCACCACGGCCGGCATCTTCGAAACCGAAGAGCACTCGATGATATCAGGCGTCATGCGCCTGGCCGACCGTTCGGCCCGTGGCATCATGACCCCGCGCCTCGACGTCGTGACCATAGATCTGCAGGATTCCTACGAGGAAAGCCTCAAGGCCATCCTCGAGACCTCGCATACAAAGGTCCTGGTTCAGGATGGCGACGCCGATTCCATTATTGGTGTCCTCAACCAGTCTGACCTGCTTCCCGCCATGGCGGCGGGCCAGCAGCCGGACCTGCGCAGCCTGGTCAAGCCGGTGCCCGTGGTCATGGAACATGCCGACGCGCTGGACGTGGTTGAAACCATGCGAGCCTCGCGGGCCGAAATGGCGCTTGTCGTCGACGAATACGGCCACTTTGAAGGCATCATCACCTATGGCGACGTGCTCGAGGTGATCACAGGCGTCTACAACGAGGAACCAGGCGACGAGCCGGCGGTGGCGCAGCGCAAGGATGGCTCCTGGCTGGTCGCCGGCTGGATGCCTGCCAGCGACTTCTCCGAGCGCTTCAAGGTGCCCCTGCCCAAGAATGCGCGCTATGAGACCCTCGCCGGCTTTATCCTCTCCCAGCTCAACCACATGCCGGCTATCGGCGAGAGTTTTGAGCATAATGGCTGGCACTTCGAAGTCATCGACCTCGATGGCCACCGCATCGACAAGGTGCTGATCTCGCCCGTCGTCGTGCCGAGCTAGCAACGGGCCAGACACCTGCCATGCTTCGTCACCACCGGGCTTGTCCCGGTGGTCCATGGATTGCCCGGACAAGCCGGGCAATGACGATAGGGCGATAGGTCCGGTACTTTCGAAATCACCCCACCCTCATTCCCTCCCCACAAGGGGGAGGGAGGCGCAGGGCCGCGGCGTCAGTGTTCATCGTCTCCCTCCCCCTTGTGGGGAGGGACCAAGGGTGGGGGTGCGGGCGCTTCTACCGTCACAGTTCCGCCCGCGGGCTCGACCCGAGGGCCATTCGCAACAGGCACATGGTGCATGGGGGACAGCGGTCCTCGGGTCTAGACCGAGGACGGCATGGTGGGTGAGGGGCACTGCGGGCGTGCAGAAGCTCCTGCGGCCCGCCTAAAGGTCCATCCCGAACCAGACCACTCCCGGCGCCTCGTATAGCGGCTTGAAGTCGCTCTTCGTCCAGAAGGCGATGCCACCACTATTGCTGGCGCTGGCGCCCAGGTGAATGCCTTTCACCCCCGCCGCCCGTGCCTGTTCGATCCAGAGGTCGAGGAGGCGAGACCCCACCCGTTGCCCGCGCAGGCGCGGCAGCAGGTTCATGTGAATATGGGCGGGGTAAGCGTCCACCAGCGCTTCGGGATTGCTCCCGGGATTTTGGATGGTCTTGAGGCGGGCCTCGTCCGTCGGTGTGAGATTGGCGGTGTTGGCGTAACGCGCGCGCAGGGGCGGCCACCATTCACGCTCCAACCGCGCGTCGAAGGTCTTGGTGTCATGGGTACCCACCACGTATCCGGCTACCCCTTCGTCGTCGACAGCGACAAACACATTCTCAGGCTCCAGCACGCCATAGGGTGCCGAATAGATGTGGCCGAGCAATTGCGGGTCGTTGTGCAGGTCCGTGGCGTCTGCACCCGCATTCCCGGTCTGAAGGCAGATGCGGTAGAGCGCATCGAGGTCTTCGGCGGAATAGGGGCGCAGCGTCAGCATGGGTCAGATGTCTTCGAAAGCGCCGGTGCCGACATCGAAGAGGCGGCCGTTCTCGCTAAGGCCGGGGCTCAGCATGTCGATGAGCTTGGGCGCAACCTCGGCCGGCGTCGGCAGTGTATTGGGATCTTCACCCGGCATGGCCTTGGCCCGCATGGCGGTGCGCACAATGCCCGGATAGAACACGTTGGCCCGCGCCTTGGTGGTGGCGATTTCCCCGGCATAGGATTTGACCAGCGCATCGAGCGCCGCCTTGCTGGCCGCATAGAGGCCCCAGAACGGGCGCGCCGACCGGGCCGCCCCGGACGAGACGAACACCGCGCGACCGGCATCCGACTGGCGCAGCAGTACGTCCAGCGAGCGCAACAGGCGATAGTTGGCGGTCACGTTGACCGACAGCACCTTGTCGAAGTCATCAGGCTTGATATGCGCCACCGGGCTCAGCACGCCCAGTTGGCCGGCATTGGCAACGAGGCCATCAAGGTGGCCCCAGCGCTCGAAGATCGCCGCGCCCAGCCGGTCGATGGCTTCGCCGTCGCGCAGGTCGAGCGGCACGAGCGTTGCCGAGCCGCCCTTGGCCTGGATAGCGTCGTCGAGTTCTTCCAGCCCGCCCACGGTGCGGGCCACAGCGATGACATGCGCCCCGCGACTGGCAGCTTCGATGCCTGCGGCATAGCCGATGCCGCGCGACGCGCCGGTGACGAGGACGACCTTGCCGGCCAGTTCGGTATTGTCAGTCATTAACCCGCTTCCTTGAGCAGCGAAATCTGCTTGGGATCGCTCATGGTGCGACCGTGCAGATCGGTCAACTGCGTCGGATAGTCGCCAGTGAAATAGTGGTCGGTAAACTGCGGCGCCTGCGCATTGCGCTTCTCGCCGCCGACTGCCTCATAGAGCCCGTCAATGCTAAGGAAGGCCAGCGAATCCGCGCCGATGAAGCGGCACATGGCGTCGAGATCGCCATACTGGTTGGCCAGCAGCTTGTCCGGGTCCGGCGTGTCGATGCCGTAATAGTCTGAATGGAAGATCATCGGGCTGGCGACACGAATATGCACTTCGGTGGCGCCCGCATCGCGGATCATCTGCACGATCTTGACCGAAGTCGTGCCGCGCACGATGGAATCGTCGATCAGCACGACGCGCTTGCCTGCGATTTCGGCCCGGTTGGCCGAGTGCTTGAGCCGCACGCCAAAGGCACGGATCTGCTGGGTTGGCTCGATGAAGGTACGGCCCACATAGTGGTTGCGGATGATGCCAAGCTCGAACGGAATGCCACTCTGCTGCGCATAGCCGATAGCCGCCGGTGTGCCGCCATCGGGCACCGGCACGACCACGTCGGCCTCGACCGGCGCTTCCTTGGCGAGGTGCATGCCCATGTTCTTGCGCGCCTTGTAGACGCTGCGGCCTGAAACCATGCTGTCGGGGCGGGCAAAGTACACGTATTCGAACAGGCACGGCCGCTCGGGCGCCTTGCGGGCCGGCTTGCGCGCATCAATGGTGATCGAGCCGTCGGGCTGGATTTCGCAGATGATGACTTCGCCATTTTCGACGTCGCGCACATATTTCGCGCCGACAATGTCGAGAGCACAGGTTTCCGAACAGAAGATCGGCTTGCCGTCGAGTTCGCCCATCACCAGCGGGCGGATGCCGACAGGATCGCGCGCCGCGATCAGCTTGGTGCGGGTCATGGCCAGCATGGCATAGCCGCCTTCCATCTGGCGGATGGCGTCGATGAAGCGGTCGGTGGTCGAGGAGTGGCGCGAACGGGCGATCAGGTGCAGCACCACTTCGCTGTCCGACGTCGACTGGCAGATGGCGCCGGTGGCGATGATCTGGCGCCTGAGGGTCAGGCCATTGGTGAAATTGCCATTATGGGCAATGGCAATGCCACCCGCTTCCAGTTCCGCAAACAGCGGCTGCACGTTGCGCAGCGCCACTTCGCCGGTGGTCGAATAGCGCGTGTGGCCAATGGCAATGCTGCCGGCCAGTTTGGCCAGCACGGCAGGGTCCGTATAGTGGTCGCCCACGAGACCCATGCGCTTCTCCTGGTGAAACTGCCGGCCGTCGAAACTGACGATACCGGCGGCTTCCTGGCCGCGATGCTGCAGGGCATGCAGGCCCAGCGCGGTCAGCGTCGAGGCATCGTCATGCCCCAAAATGCCAAACACGCCGCACTCTTCATGCAGCGTGTCGCCATTGAGATCGAAATCGTCATCGCTGATATGGGTCACCGGGGGGCTCCGTGTGAAAATATGCGTGTGCGCCAGATAGCGCTTTTTCCTGCCGGCCACCAATGACGTCAGCGGTCGGCAGGTCTGCGGCGGAAGCGGGTTCCGCGCTCTGTCTCTTTAGGCCCCGGGAGCGGGGTCGACCACCGGATCGGTCGGATCGACAGTGCCGCCTTCGTCGGCTTCGGGCGCGCCTTCAAGCGGTACGGCCGGAGCGTCGGGGTCGTCGGTCAGGTTGGCGCCGCCACCCTGGAGAATATCGTTCACCTGCTGCTCCAGGCCTTCTGGCAGCATGGAAATAAGTGTCTCGCCCATATTCTGCAGATAGGGCAGGGACTGCGCCTGTGCAGCCCAGTCGGGCAGATTGTTGGGCAGCAGCCAAAGGCCGAAAATGGTCACCACGATGGCGATGAGCACGCCGCGCAGCACGCCGAAGACGAAACCAAGCGTACGGTCGATCGGTCCGATGCGGCTGTCGACGACGAAATCAGCGATGCGCATCGTGAGCAGGTGCAGCACGATCAGCGCCAGGATGAACGTCACCACGACGGTGGCGATGTCGGCGATGACGGGCTCAGCCACGTATTGGCGGGCAATTTCGGGGTGATACTGCCACATATAGACGGCGATGGCAGCCGAACCGGCCCATGTCGCGAGCGACAGCACTTCACGGGTGAGGCCTCGCGCGGTGGCCAGGATCGCTGAAATCAGCACCAGCACACCTACGGCAACGTCGAACGCAGTCAGCATATGGTCTTGCCCTGTTTATCTCGCCTGACCGGCTTTTGCTGGACCTTTAGCGGCTTTGCGTCGCAATGCCAAGGGTAGCCGACAGAGTCAGGCGCGATCTCCCCGGAAACACTTTGTTTACCACCCCTCGGGCTCCGGTTCCGGGATCGGACGCTTGCCCTGGGCGGCAATGCGGCTGACCATGTCGCTCAATTGCGCATATTCGGTGACCTCAAGCCCGTTGGAGCGGTCGGCCTTGCCCAGCTTGCCCGTGACTACCGAGCCAAAGCCCAGCTTTTCTGCCTCGCGCAGCCGCAGCGCGCCATGCACCACCGGGCGCACGCCGCCCGCCAGCGAGATTTCACCGAAATAGACCGCATCGGCTGGGAGCGCCGACCCGGTCAGTGACGAGATCAGCGCTGCAGCAACGGCGAGGTCCGCCGCCGGTTCGTTGATTTTCAGCCCGCCGGCGACGTTGAGATAGATGTCATTGGCCCCAATGCGTACGCCGCAGCGGGTCTCGAGCACAGCCAGGACCATGGAGAGGCGTTGCGAATCCCAGCCCACCACGGCGCGGCGCGGCGTCCCGAGCGGGGAGGGGGCCACCAGCGCCTGGATTTCGATGAGCAGCGGCCGCGTCCCCTCCATGCCGGCAAACACCGCCGAACCGGCGGCATCCTTGTCCCGCTGGTCGAGGAACAGCGCCGACGGGTTGGCCACCTGTTCGAGCCCGCGCTCGGTCATCGCAAAGACGCCGATTTCGTCAGTCGCGCCATAGCGGTTCTTCACCCCGCGCAGGATGCGGAACGTGTGGCTCGAGTCGCCCTCGAAATAGAGCACGGCATCGACCATGTGCTCGACCACGCGCGGCCCGGCAATTTGCCCGTCCTTGGTCACGTGGCCCACCAGCACTACCGCTGCGCCGCTCTTCTTGGCCATGCGCGTCAGCGCCTGGGCGGAGGTGCGCACCTGCGTCACCGTGCCGGGCGCCGAGTCCACCCGGTCGGTCCACAGCGTCTGGATGGAATCGATGATGACGAGATCCGGCGGCGGGCCGTTCTCGAGCGTCGCAAGAATGATTTCCACATTTGTTTCGGCCGCCAGCAGCACGCCGGCCTCGCCAAGGCCCAGCCGCTGCGCGCGCAGGCGCACCTGCGCCACCGCCTCTTCGCCCGACACATAGATGACGCGCTTGCCCTTGGCCGCCAGCGCCGCTGCCGACTGCAGCAAAAGTGTCGACTTGCCGATGCCCGGATCGCCACCCACCAGCAGCGCCGAGCCCTTCACAAACCCGCCTCCGGTCACGCGGTCGAGTTCGGCGATTCCGGTCACGACGCGTGCCGCGCTCTCGGTCTCACCGCTCAGCGGGACCAGATTGACCGGTCGCCCATTGGATTTGGCGGCCTTTGGGCCAGCGCCGACGCCGGAATCGGTCAGTTCCTCGACAATGGTGTTCCATTCGCCGCAGGCGCCGCACCGGCCCTCCCAGCGGGTCGTGACGGCGCCGCAGGACTGGCAGACAAATTGAGATCGATTTTTGGCCAAGTGTTCCGCCCCTACAATGCCCAAGCTGTAGCGGCGGACGCTTCAGCATTCAAGAACAAAAAGAGAACTGGATATGCCTTTGCCCGCGCGCCAGCGGCGTCGCGGTTGCAGCACGTGATGGAGCCCCGAGACGGTATTCGCCTCCTGAGGTTTAGTATAGTGAGGCGCAAGACGCCTCGGGGCGTCAGGATTTCCGGCAGGGAGTTTCGCTAGGGAGGACATTGCTGTCCCAACCCATCTCCGGACCCACACCCCGTAACGATTCAGGGTGCTCCCGACTGTCGCCGGACGGTTGATCGTTGCAACCCCATCTCCACCCGGCTGATGGGAGGAGTATGAGGGAGGTTTTGGGAGGGGGGATAAGTCTATTGGAGGAACATCCCCACCTGACCTTCCCCTGAAGGTGGGGAGGGACCGGCCGGCGTGCACAACGACAACGAGGCAAACTGGCACTCCCCCTGTTTCAGGGGGAGGTTGGGTGGGGGTGCCTTGACGCGCTCGCCGCCGCAATCTTTGTAAGACTGCTCCAGCTGCGCGATGTGTTGGTCCCGCAATTCCTGTCGATCAGCCGGATCAGCTTGCCCGCCTGGGCCACGTCGCGGGTAAAATCCACGACCAGGTGTTTGTCGACGATATGCACATCCTCGGGCCCCTCGTAGGCGTCGAGCCAGGAGAAGTCCGGTGACGGATCGGCGAAGAAGTAGACCCCGGTCTGGCTCGGCCGCTCCCGCGCAGCCTCGGGTACCGGGTCGGCCTTGAGGAGCCGCCGGAGAAGGGCGGGGCGCCGCAGCACGGGCACGACATTGTCGCCCAGTCCGAACCCTTTCAGCACCGCCGTCATGGTCGCCGTCGCCTGCCGGTCGGTGCCGGCAAAGCCAGCGATCATGTTGCCGGTGTTGAGCACCGTCACTGGATCGACAAAGCCCGCTGCTGCCGAGGCTTCCCGCCACTGTGCCATGCCCATGAGCTTGTGCGTCACCGGGCCGATGGCACGGAGAAGGATGACGTAGAGGTCAGGGGAATTGGCCATGGCGATTCCTCGTCTATGAGCGCCAGGAAACTTAGCAGAAAGACCGCCGCCGCGACAAAAACCAGAAGGGGGTGATGGGCGCGCTGTTCAAAGCACCCACCGTGCCGTCCTCGGGCCTGACCCGAGGACCACTCTTAACGTTCGCTGTCGTTTCGACAGGCCCTCGGGTCAAACCCGAGGGCGGAACTCGGATGGGGGAGCCACTGTGACCATAAGGTCGGAGCTGCCACTACTCCGGCAGCCGCCCGTCACCCACATAGATGCGGTTATACCGTCCCTTGAGGCTCGTGAGAACTTCATAGCCGATCGTGCCGCCGGCATCGGCCTGGTCGTCAACGCCGAGAGTGAGGCCCAGAACCTCTGCGCCTTCGCCCGCCACGGGCAGGTCCTGTCCCAGCTCGGTCACGTCGACCACGGTGAGGTCCATCGAGATCTTGCCGATCACCGGGCAGATCTTGCCTCGGATGACGACTTTCCCGCCCGGCCTGGCATTGGTGCCCGACATCGAGCGGAAGTAGCCATCGGCATAGCCATAGCCGAGCACGGCGAGCTTGGAATTGCGGTTGAGCGTATAGGTTGCGCCATAGCCGACGGTTTCGCCGGTCCGGCCCTCGGTCACCTGCAGGATCGGCACGTGCAGCGTCACGACCGGCTGCATCGGGTTCTTGCGACCATTGACGGCGCGGCCGCCATAAAGCGCGATGCCGGGGCGGACCATCTGGAAGTGGTAGTCGCGTCCCGTCATCAGCGCCGCCGAATTGGCCAGAGACGCGGGAATGCCGGGAAACTGCGCCATGACCGAGCCGAACAGAGCCAGCTGGGTGCGGTTCTTCTCATGGCTGGGTTGGTCCGCGCAGGCCAGGTGGCTCATGATCATCTGCGGCGCATAGCCGAGCTTTTCGATCCGCTCGCGTACGAGACCCGCTTCGTTGAGCCGGAAGCCGATGCGGTTGATGCCGGTGTCGAAATGGAAGGCACTGGGATAGGCCTCGTTGCGCTCCACGCACTTGGCGAGCCATTCGTCCAGCATCGCCATGGTCGACAGCACCGGCATGAGGTTCTGCCGGATGTAGAGATTGGCGGCGCCGGGATAGAGGCCGTAGAGCACGAAGATATGGGCGTCGGGCACCGCGGCCCGCACCGCCATGCCTTCATCGGGCGTGGCGACGAAGAAGAAGCGGGCGCCTGCCGCATGCAGCGCCTTCGATGCCATGTCGATGCCGGTGCCATAGGCGTCGGCTTTGACCACGGCGGCCGTCAGCGCACCGGCGCTCACCTTGTCCAGGGCTCGCCAATTGCGGGCCAGGGCCCCCAGATCGATGCTCAGTTGGCCGCCAAGGCCTGAAGTCAGCGCCATGCCTATTCCATGCGTTCAGGCAGATAGTCTGCCCGAGCAAGGTTACCAAAGCGGGTAAATTGCGCCTCGAAGCTCAGCTGAACCGTGCCGGTAGGGCCGTGACGCTGCTTGGCGATGATGACTTCCGCCTTGCCGTGCACCTTTTCCATTTCCCCCTGCCAGGTCAGATGTTCGGGCGTGCCCTCTTTGGGCTCCTTGTTCTTGAGATAGTATTCTTCGCGATACACGAACAGAACCACGTCCGCGTCCTGCTCGATAGACCCCGATTCGCGCAAGTCCGCCAATTGCGGATGTTTGTCGTCGCGCGATTCCACCTGGCGGGACAGCTGGGAGAGGGCGATGATCGGCACTTCCAGCTCCTTGGCGAGGGCTTTCAGCGTCGTGGTGATTTCGGTCAGTTCCTGCACGCGGTTCTGGCTCGACGCCTTCGATGAACCGGACAGCAGCTGCAGGTAGTCGACGATCAGCAGGTCCAGGCCCTTTTGCCGCTTCAGGCGTCGGGCTCGGGCGGCGAGCTGGGCCACCGAGATGCCGCCGGTATCGTCGATATAGAGCGGCACCTTGCTCATGATATTGCTGACATCCACCAGCTTGGCGAACTGGTTGTCGTGGATTCTGCCGCGGCGGATGTCCGAGGACGAAATTTCCGCCTGCTCGGCCAGAATACGGGTGGCGAGCTGCTCGGAACTCATTTCGAGGCTGAAGAAGCCGACGACGCCGCCATTGACCGTCTTGCTATGCCCGTCGGCCGTCACCTCTGCGCGCCAGGCCTTGGCGACATTGTAGGCGATATTGGTCACCAGAGACGTCTTGCCCATGGCGGGACGTCCCGCCAGCACGATCAGGTCCGAACGCTGCAACCCGCCCATCTGCTTGTCGAGATCGTGGAGATCGGTCGCGATACCCGAAAGTCCGCCGTCGCGCTGAAAGGCTTCGCCCGCCATCTGGATCGAGGCGCTCAGCGCTGCGCCGAACGCCTGGAAGCCGCCGTCATAGCGACCCTTTTCGGCCAGCTGGAACAGTTCGCTCTCGACCTTTTCGATCTGCTTGTTGGGCGTCATCTCCACGTCGCTGTCATAAGCGACGCCGACCATTTCCTCGCCCACCAGGATCAGGTTTCGGCGGATGGCGAGGTCATAGATGGCCTGGCCATAGTCGGCGGCATTGAGCACCGTGGTGGCTTCTGCCGCCAGGCGCGACAGATACTGCATCATCGTGACTTCGGGCAGCAGCTGGTCGGGCAGGTGGGTCTTGAGCGTGGCCGGTTCGGCCGCTTTACCTGCACGGATGATCTTGCCCGCGAGCTCATAGATTTCCCGGTGGATCGGTTCGTAGAAGTGCTCCGGCATCAGGAAGTCAGCGACGCGATAGAAGGCGTCGTTGTTGATCAGGATTGCGCCCAGCAGGGCCTGTTCCACTTCCACATTGTGCGGAGCAACGCGGAAGGTCTTGTCGTCTTGGGATGGAACGAGAGCGAGCTGGGCCATAACGAGTCCTGACGGGGGTTAACCTTTCTTAATCACGCATTTTCTGCGTGAGTCTTGGGCTAGCGACACGAGGGTTAAGTTTCACTTTGCGCCCCTGTGAACTCTGTGAACAACGGGGAATGAACTACGGCGCTCTTGCGGCGGCATTATGGGTGAGTCGGTGCAGCGTACCCACTACCACTAGTTTTTAGCCAGCATCGCCCGAAGGGCGCAAAACAAAAGGGCCGGGAAATCCCGGCCCTTTCGCAAGTTCTGTACTGATGATCCGAAGACTACTCTTCGAAACGGTCGTCCTGGGCAGCGTCGGCCTGGCCGGCGGCGAAATCGCCAGCTTCGTCGGCTTCGAACGTGTGGACGGTGACGTCTTCACCCTGGGCCTGGCGTTCGGCTTCGTCGGGCGAACGGGCAACGTTGACGGAGATGCTGACAGCAACTTCGGCATGCAGGTTGAGTGCGACGGTGTGAACGCCGACCGACTTGATCGGCTCGGCGAGGTCGACCTGGTTGCGCTGCACGACGAAACCGTCGGCGGCCAGGGCTTCCACAACGTCACGGGCAGCGACCGAACCATAAAGCTGGCCGGTTTCGCCGGCCTGGCGGATCATGGTGACGGTGCGGCCATTGAGACCCTCGGCAATGCCGGCAGCGGCGTTGCGGCGCTCTTCATTGCGCTGTTCGATATGAGCGCGCTCGTTCTCGAACTTCTTGCGGTTGGCTTCCGTGGCGCGCAGCGCCTTGCCCTGGGGCAGGAGGAAGTTGCGAGCAAAGCCGTCCTTGACGGAGACCTCGTCACCGATGGTGCCGGTGCGGCCGATACGCTCGAGCAGAATGACTTTCATGATTTCAATCCTTTGGCTGTCCCGCCTTCCGGCGGTTAGGAGCCGCAGACCATCTGCGACCCCAGCGTTGACGATGTGGAACGTGATGCTCCCCCAGCGTCACCACCCGACTTGATCGGGTGGTCCATGCCGCCTCTTGCTGAATTGCCCGGTCAAGCCGGGCAATGACGGCAATCAGGCGGCCACTGTTTTACTGAACCGCGTAGGGCATCAGGCCGATGAAACGGGCACGCTTGATGGCACGGGCCAGTTCACGCTGCTTCTTGGCAGAAACGGCGGTGATGCGGCTCGGCACGATCTTGCCGCGCTCGGAGACGTAGCGGCTCAGCAGGCGCACGTCCTTGTAGTCGATCTTCGGTGCGCCCTCACCCGAGAACGGGCAGGTCTTGCGACGACGCTGGAACGGGCGGCGGGCCTGGGAAGTGGTAAGGTCTTTGATAGCCATTTTTCTCGTTCCTTGTCTTAGAAGCGGCGCGGACGGCGTTCGCCGGAGAAACCGCCACGGTCGCCGCCGGGACGGCCGCCACCTTCGCGGTCGTCGCGATCGCGCTTCTGCATCATCGCAGACGGGCCTTCTTCCAGCTCGTCAACGCGCACGGTCATGAAGCGCAGGATGTCTTCATTGATGCGCATCTGGCGTTCCATTTCGGCAACGGCGGCCGGGGACGCTTCGATATTGAGCAGGGTGTAGTGAGCCTTGCGGTTCTTGCGGATGCGGTAGGAGAGACCCTTGAGGCCCCAGTATTCGTTCTTGGTGACCTTGCCGCCGCCCTGGCCGAGCACTTCGGTCAGGTTTGCGGTAAGCTCTTCGACCTGCTGCTGGGAAACGTCCTGGCGAGCGAGGTAGATGTGTTCGTAGAGGGCCATTGATGCGCCTTCCTTTCGAGTTTCATACTCAGCAAATCCCTGGCGCGGAGCCCCTTCGAAGCCGGAAAGGCGTCAAAGCAGTCTTGCAAAGAGCGGGAACACGGGAGGCCGGATCTGCGTACAGATCCTGTTTTTCCCAAGCAAGGCTCGCGCCTTGTCATGAATGAAAAAAACCCTCCGTTCAGCCCCCGGCCAAACGAATTGCTGGCGCCCCTATAGGGGAAAGGCGGATGGAACGCAAGGGTAGGGCCTGTCCGGGCAGGAAGCGAAAGGCCAGTTGGCCTTTCGCTGATGCGCTTTCGGTCTAGGGGAACTGGATCGTGCCGGTCGAGTCCTGGGTAAGCGGTTCTTCGCCTGCCTCGAGGCCGTTGACCGAGAGAATATAGGCGGCCAGTGCTGCATAGACCTCATCCGACAGCGAATCCGGAGCCGACGGGGGCATGGTGTGGGCCTTGGCTACAAGGTCTCCTGCCGTTTGACCTTCCCAGTTTTCCTGGAAAAACTGGCCGGCCAGCGGCGGGCCATAGGTATTGTTGGTCAGCGTGTCGCCGTGGCAGACCGAGCAACTGGCATTGTAGGCCGTCTTGCCCTGCGCCACCTGGTCCTCGGTGAAGCTGGGCAGGTCGGCTGCGGCTGCGTCATCAGTGTCCGTTGACGCGGCCTCACCCTCGCCTTCTTCGGCGGCCTGCGCCTGGTCGCCCTGACCCCGCAGGGATTGCTCGTCTGCCGGGGGCACGGTGCTCGGGTCGCCTTCACCTTCATAGGTATAGGCGATGATCTCTCCAGGATTATCCAGCTCGCTGGTCGTGCCGCCTTCCACATTCTCTGCAATGCCCGAGGCGTCCGTGGCGATGTAGATGGTCTTGCCATCCTCGCTGACGGCGACGTCACGGTAGCGGTTATTGGTCTGGAAATAGCGCTCGACCGTGCCACTCACCGCCTGGCCTGACTCGTCCAGCGGCAGCACGTAGATGGAGCCGCGCTTGAGGGTAGGGGCCAGCAGGACCTTGCCCCAGCCGGGGATGCGGTCGTCGCCGCCTTCGTAATATTCGATGCTCGTGATGCCTACGGTCGGCCAGCAGATGAAATCGGTACCCTTGCAGTCCGCGACCTGGAAGTTCCAGCCGGTCGGGACGGTGAACATCGTGGCGATCGGGTCCTGCATCTCCTCGGTAAAGGCCAATTCAGGCTCATGCGGGACGTTGTCGGGAATCGCGTATTCGCTGAACTCGGTCTCGGCGCAGGGCGGGTTCTCCGCCAGCTCCCAGTTGGCGTGTTCATAGGCCATGTCGTCGTTGAAGCCGGCAACATTGGGCCAGCCGTAATTGCCGCCGGATGTGAGGATGTTCACCTCGTCGTCGGTCTTCGGGCCGTGCTCGGATGCGTAGAGCGTGCCATCCGGACCAAAGCCGATGCCCTGCATGTTGCGATGGCCATAGGTGAAGACATGGCTCTGCACGCCATCGAGCTCCGGATTGTCCTCGGGGATGGACCCGTCGAGATTGAGTCGCAGCGACTTGCCGACATAGGCCACATAGTCTTCATTGCTGACTTCGTCCGCCGTCGGCAGACGCTGGGACTCGATGGCGAGGCACACATTTGCGCCCTGGTTGTTCCCCTGGTCGCCGAGCGTGTAATAGAGCTTGCTGTCCGGCCCCACTTTGAGGCGTCCGGAATTGTGGTCATTGCTTGCCGGCAGTCCGGTAATCAGGTCCACCGGGTCGCCAAGAGTGCCATCCTCCTCATTGTAGCTGAGCTGCACGATCTTGGTGTAGAGCTGGTGATAGGGGCTGCTTTCGTCTTCCACTTGCGGATCGGGGCCCTTGTCCTCATCCACATAGGTATAGGCCGCATAGACGAAGTCATTTCCCGTGCCTTGGCCGAGCTCGGGATGCAGTGCCAGGCCCATCAGGCCATCCTGGCCGCCGGGTGCCGAAATTTCGTCGATGACGATGGCTTCCTGCTGCTCGCCGGTGGCCGGGTCAATCCGGCTGATGCGCTTGCCGGTACGCTCTGTGGTCCAGAGCATTCCATCGGGACCGAGCGTGATTTCCCACGGATTGTCGAGGCCGCTGATCACAACAGATTGGGAAAATTCTTTGGCACCGGTCACATAGGAGTCCGGGCTCTGTGCCAGGCTTGGCGATACCAGGGCGGTAAAGGCAAGCAGCGCGTGCGTGGGGTGCAGGTGTTTCATCGCATATCCTTTCGGCTGGACTCCTGAAACGTCCCTGAGAAGCGAAAAGTTCGCCTTTTTCTCGGGTGGTTCCCACGTGTTCGTGCTTTTCGCATGGACCAGGAAGCAAGCCGCGTCTGGATGGGAGGGATAGCGTTGCGAGACCCCCAAAACATCAACGGCGCCCGCCGCTACGTTACTTCCCTCAAATATCGTGCTTTACACAGCCGTCCGGCACGGAAAGGCCCGTCAGCCTTGACTCTGCCACAAGCTCCCGGCAAAGCCCGCGCAACCGGGCAGCTCCATTGCGGGTTGTCAGATTTAAATCGCTAGAGGTGACCGCGTCATGTCCGCTATCGCATTTACTTTCCCGGGCCAGGGCAGCCAGGCCGTCGGAATGGGCAAGGATCTTGCCGCTGCCTATCCTGAGGCCCGCGCCGTTTTCCAGGAAGTCGACGAGGCCCTGGGCGAGCGTCTTTCGGCTACCATGTTCGAGGGTCCCGAAGACATCCTGCGTCTCACCGAGAACGCCCAGCCCGCGCTGATGGCCGTCTCGGTCGCGGTGATCCGTGTCCTTGAAAGCAAGGGTGTCTCCCTGAGGGATCACGCCAAGTTCGTCGCCGGCCATTCCCTGGGCGAATATTCTGCGCTTTGCGCCGCCGGTACCTTCAGTCTCGCCGATGCCGCCCGTCTGCTGCGCACCCGCGGCCAGGCCATGCAGAAGGCCGTGCCCGTGGGTCATGGCGCCATGGCCGCGCTGCTCGGCCTCGATGTCGAAACCGCCCGTGCGGTCGCGGCCGAGGCGGCGCAGGGCGAAGTCTGTGACGTCGCCAACGACAATGCCCCCGGCCAGGTCGTCGTGTCCGGCGCCACATCAGCTGTCGAGCGTGCCGTCGAGATCGCCAAGGCCAAGGGCGCCAAGCGCGCATTGCTGCTTCCGGTCAGCGCTCCGTTCCATTGCTCGCTGATGCAGCCTGCCGCCGATGCCATGGCCGCCGCCCTCGCCGAAGTGCAGATGAACGCCCCCGTCGTCCCGCTGGTCGCCAATGTGCTGGCAACCCCCATCTCCGACCCTGCCGAAATCCGCCAGCGTCTCGTTGAGCAGGTGACCGGCGTCGTCCGCTGGACCGATAGCGTCACCTGGCTGACCACCGAAGGCGGCATCACCACCCTCATTGAGCTTGGTTCAGGAAAGGTGCTGACCGGGCTTGCCAAGCGCATCGCGCCCGACGCAACTGCTCAGGCGGTTGGCACTCCGGCCGACATTGACGCCCTCGTCGCCCAGCTCAAGTCCTGAATCAAAGCCTGAAGCGCTTGAATCGCTTTCTCCTCGGAGGAGACCTAAATGTTTGATCTTTCTGGTAAACGCGCCCTGGTTACCGGCGCCAGCGGCGGCATTGGCCGCGAAATCGCCAAGGCCCTGGCCGCTGCCGGCGCAACCGTCGCCCTCTCGGGCACCCGCGTTGCTGCCCTCGAAGATACGGCCAGCGAAATCGGCAAGGACTGCCCGATCCTTCCCGCCAACCTTTCCAGGCTCGACGAAGTCGACAAGCTCGTTCCCGCGGCCGAAGCGGCTATGGGCGGCGTCGACATCCTCGTCAACAATGCCGGCATGACTCGCGACAACCTCTTCATGCGCATGAAGGATGAAGAGTGGGACGAGGTCATCGCGGTCAACCTTACCGCCGCCTTCCACCTCAACCGCGCAGTCCTGCGCGGCATGATGAAGGCCCGCTGGGGCCGCATCATCGGCATCTCTTCTGTCGTGGGCGTCATGGGCAATCCGGGGCAGGGCAATTATGCGGCCTCCAAGGCCGGCCTTATCGGCATGAACAAGGCGCTGGCCTATGAAGTCGCCAGCCGCAACATCACCGTCAATTCCATCGCTCCGGGATTCATCTCGTCGGCGATGACCGACGAACTCAATGACAAGCAGCGCGAGTCGATCCTCTCCACTGTTCCCGCCGGCCGCCTCGGCACGGCTCAGGAAGTGGCTGGCTGCGCTGTATTCCTGTCCAGCGATGCTGCCGCGTACATCACCGGCCACACCCTCAACGTGAATGGCGGCATGGCCATGATTTAGTTGTTCTTCGGCGCGAACAGGCGCCGGAGAACCGCACGAGACATGGCGAACTTATGGCCAAAAGCCTTGGAAACCGGGAAAAACGCGGCTGGATATGGTGAAAGAAACATGTTACCCCGCGCCCCGGTCCCCCGTGCCGGCCTGCCTTGCGGGCGCTGGGAAGGCCGCCTACATTGCCTCTGTGCAAACCAATTGTGCGCTTGATGATTTGGCTTTGCGCCAATAAGAAGCGAAACGAAACGTCGATTTCTAAAAAGGGAAGTCAAATATGAGCGATGTCGCTGATCGGGTCCGCAAGATCGTTGTGGAACACCTCAATGTGGATGCCGAGAAGGTCACCGAAAAGGCCAGCTTCATTGACGATCTGGGCGCAGACTCCCTGGATCAGGTCGAGCTGGTGATGGCTTTCGAGGAAGAATTCTCGGTCGAGATCCCGGACGACGCCGCCGAGTCGATCCAGACTTTCGGCGATGCGGTCGCCTTCCTGACCAAGGCTACCAGCTAAGGCTGGGGCTAGGCCGCTGACCATGGAATTGCGCCGAGTCGTCGTAACCGGACTGGGACTAGTCACGCCGCTGGGATGTGGTGTTGAGGCCACCTGGTCCAACATCCTTGCCGGTAAAAGTGGCGCCAAGCGTATCGACGATTTCGAGATCGACGATATTGCCTGCCAGATCGCCCATCGTATTCCACTCGGGGACTATGCCGAAGGCAAGTACAACCCCGACGAATGGATGGAAGTGAAGGAGCAGCGCAAGGTTGATCCCTTCATAGTCTATGCTATGGCTGCGGCTACGCAGGCCATTCAGGATGCGGGTGTCGAACCCAAGACCCAGGAAGAGCAGGAACGCACTGGCGTCCTGATCGGCTCGGGTATTGGTGGCGTCGGCGGCATCTATGATGCGTCTGTCACGCTGCATGAAAAGGGGCCGCGTCGTATCAGCCCCTTCTTCATTCCCGGCCGCCTGATCAACCTGGCCTCGGGCCAGGTCTCGATCCGCTTTGGCCTCAAGGGTCCGAACCACTCTGTGGTTACGGCCTGTTCGACCGGTGCTCATGCCATTGGTGACGCAGCCCGTCTCATCGCCCTGGGCGATGCCGACGTGATGGTTGCCGGCGGCTCTGAGAGCTGCATCAACCGCCTGTCAATGGCCGGCTTCTCCGCGGCGCGCGCCATGTCGACCGGCTTCAACGACAATCCCGTCGCCGCCTCGCGGCCCTATGACAAGGACCGCGATGGTTTCGTCATGGGCGAAGGCGCTGGCATCGTCGTGCTGGAAGATTACGAGCGGGCCAAGGCCCGTGGCGCCAAGATCTATGGCGAAGTGATCGGTTATGGCCTTTCGGGCGATGCCTATCACATCACCGCACCGGCGCCCGATGGCGATGGTGGCTACCGCGCCATGAGCGCGGCGATCAAGCGCGCCGGCATCTCGGCATCCGACATCGACTACATCAATGCCCATGGCACCTCGACGCCGCTTGGCGACGAAATCGAACTGGGCGCGGTCACCCGCGTGCTGGGCGATGCTGCGCCCAAGGCGGTGATGAGCTCGACCAAGTCGGCCGTGGGTCACCTCCTGGGTGCCGCCGGGTCGGTGGAAGCCATCTTCTGCCTGCTCGCCATGCGCGACAACATCGCGCCGCCCACCCTCAACCTCGACAATCCTTCCGTTGAAACCGAGATCAATCTCGTGCCGCACAAGGCATTCAAGAAGGAAATCAACGTGGCCCTGTCCAACAGCTTCGGCTTTGGCGGCACCAATGCCACGCTGGTGATGCGCAAGGTCAGCTGACTTTTATGAAAATTGTAGGGGGCACATCGCTAGCCATGCGATGTGCCCCTTGTTTTTGCCCGCCGCGATTGCAAACAATGCCGGCGCCCCGCCACAGTTTGGCAAAACAACAATGACAGAGCTGATCTGGGCTCTAATCGCGAGTGACAGGGAAGAGATGAACGACCGCAGGAACCGGCGCCGCCGCCGCTCGGGCAATGGCTTGATCGACGTACTCAATGGCCTGCTGACCCTCCTGGTCATCGGGCTTGTCGTGGTCGGAGGCGGGGTTTTCTTCGTGGCCTCGCAGTATTACGGCACCGGCCCCACCAGCGAGGATCGCATTTTCCGGGTCGAATCGGGCAATACGCTCTCGACCACGGCCGGGCGCCTTGAGGAGCAGGGCTTCATCACCAATTCCATGATCTTCAGCCAGTTCGGCAGCCGCGTCGAGGAAAGCGCTATCGTCAAGGCCGGCGATTTCAACATTCCCGCCGGCTCCAGCATGTCGGATATCCTCAAGGAACTGACGCAGGGCAATCCGTTGCGCTTCGCGGTGACCATTCCCGAGGGCTGGACTGTCTGGCAGGCCGTCAATCGCATCAATGCCGATGACCAGTTGACCGGAACGATCGATCAATTGCCCCCGGAAGGGTCGATCCTGCCGGGCAGCTACGACTACATGCCCGGTGATTCCCGCCAGTCCGTGCTCGACAAGATGCAGGTGGCCATGACCGAGGCCCTGGCGGAGGTATGGGAAACACGCCAGGCCGACCTGCCACTGCAGTCCCCCGCCGAAATGCTCATCCTCGCCTCTATCGTCGAGAAGGAAACCGGCGTCGCCAGCGAGCGTCCGCAGATCGCGGCCGTCTTCGTCAATCGTCTGCAGGTGCCGATGCGCCTTCAGTCCGACCCGACCATCATCTATGGCATCACCAAGGGCCAGTCGACGCTCGACCGCGGCATTCGCCGCTCGGAAATCGACGAGGCGACACCCTACAATACCTATCAGATCGACGGTCTGCCCCCCACGCCCATCGCCAATCCCGGTATTGATGCACTGCGAGCCGTCGCCAATCCCGATGCCCACGAATATCTCTATTTCGTCGCCAAGGGCGCGACACCCAGTGAAGGCCATGTCTTTGCCGAGACCTATGCCGAGCATCAGCAGAATGTCGCGCGCTACCGCGAGATAGAGGCCGAGGCACAGGCCGAACGCGAAGCCGAGGCGGCCCGGCAGGCCCTCGAGGCCGAACAGGCGGAAGCGGAGCCTGCGGAAGGCGACGTCTGACAGTGGCCGGCGCCCTCTCGAGCATGACCGGATTTGCCCGCGCTGAGCGGCAGGCCGGTACCGTGCGGGTGCGCATCGAAGTGAAATCGGTCAACGGCCGCGGCCTCGACATGCGCATGCGGCTGGCCACGGGCCTCGATGCTGTCGAAATTGCCCTGCGCCAGCAGCTCTCCAGGGCGCTCAGCCGCGGCTCCATCAACCTCGTGGCCACGCTTGATCGTGGGGGCGCCAGCGGCCAGGTGCGCGTCAACCAACAGGCGCTCGCAACCGTCCTTGCCGCCATTGAACAGCTGCGCGCGCAGGAGCCCATGGCCGTGTCGCGGCCCGAAGCGATCCTGGCGCTGCCAGGGGTGCTTGAAGCCGACGATGGGGCAGGGGCGGTCGATGAAGATGTATTGGAGGCCCTGATCCTCGATTGCGCCGCCGAGGCAATCGATGCGCTGAAGGCCGCGCGGTTGCAGGAGGGTGCCCAGATCGCCCTGGTCCTGCTAGCCCAGCTCGACTCGATCGCCGCCCTGGTCGCCAGTGCCGAGACACATCCCGTCCGCTCCCGTGCCGCCATCGAAACGCGCCTTCGCGATCAGCTTGCCGCTTTGGGTCAGGATCTGGCCCTGCCGCCGGATCGGCTGGCCCAGGAGGCTTTGCTTCTTGCCACCAAGGCGGACATCCAGGAAGAGCTCGACCGCCTTCGCGCCCATATCGGAGCGGCGCGAAAGCTCATCGCCGAAGGCGGCCCGGCCGGGCGTCGTCTCGATTTCCTCGCCCAGGAATTCAACCGAGAAGCCAATACGCTTTGTTCCAAGTCGAACGCGGTGGAGCTTACAGCCATCGGTCTTGACCTCAAGGCACTGATCGATCAACTACGCGAGCAGATCCAGAACATCGAGTAGAGACGGACACATGGAATTTCAGCGTCGCGGCGTCATGTTGGTGATTGCCTCGCCCTCGGGCGCCGGAAAGTCCTCCATCTCGCGCTCGCTGTTTCAGCAGGATCCCAATATCCGCCTCTCGGTCTCGGTGACGACGCGCGCCCGGCGCAGCGACGAGGTCGAAGGGACGCACTACTATTTCGTCGATGTTCCCACCTTCAAGCGCATGGAAGCCGAAGGTGGCCTGCTCGAATCCGCTGAAGTCCACGGCAATTTCTACGGCACCCCGCGCGCCAAGGTCGAAGAGCATCTCGCCGCTGGCAACGACATCCTCTTCGATGTCGACTATCAGGGCACCCTGCAGCTCTACGAAAAGTGCCGTGCCGACATGGTGACCGTCTTCATCCTGCCCCCCACGATCCAGGAATTGCGGGCCCGCCTCGAACGCCGCGCCCAGGACAGCGTCGGCACTATCGAAAAGCGCCTGCGCAATGCCCGTATCGAGCTCGATCATGCGACCGAATACGACTATGTCATCATCAATCACGATCTGGAACGGTCGGTCCAGAACGTGCGCTCGATCCTCGCCGCGTCCCGCCTCAAGCGCGAGCGTCAGACGGATTTGACGAGCTTCGTCAAAGACTTGCAGACGCAGATTGATTCACTTTAAGGATTAGGGTGGGCGTCCACATGCTGAGTGTTGGACGTCACCCCACCCTCATTCCCTCCCCATCGAGGGGAGGGAGGCGCAGGCACCAGCCGCCAGTGTCCATCGTCTCCCTCCCCCTTGTGGGCTTCGAACCGTGCCGAAGGACCAATCTCTCCAGTGGAGAGATTGGAGGAGAGAAGGACCAAGGGTGGGGGTGTTCCTTCTCCGCTTGTAAGAGAGGGATGAGGTGGGCCCCATGACCCCACCCCCAGCCATCCGCCGCGGCACACCCGAATTCCTCCGCGCCAACATTGCCTTTTTCCTCTCCGCCTTCTCCGTTTTCGCCTCGCTCTATTCGGTCCAGCCGCTGCTGCCCATGTTTGCGCAATACTGGGTGCGCGATGCTGGCACGGCCTCTCTCGCCCTTTCGGCAACCACGGCTACCATGGCCTTCGCCCTCATTCCCGCCAGCATGCTCGCCGACCGGCTCGGGCGCCGCCGCCTTATCGTCGGCGCGCTGCTCACCACAGCCATTCTGGGCATGTTGCTACCCTTCACCCAGGTCTGGTGGCAGCTCATCACCCTGCGCACGCTGATGGGCCTCAGCCTCGCCGGCATCCCCGCCGTGGCCATGGTCTATCTCTCCGAGGAAATGGAGCCCGACGCCCTAGGCTATTCCATGGGCCTCTATATCGGCGGCACGGCCCTCGGCGGCATGGCCGGCCGTGTCATTTCCGGCGTGCTTTCCGATTTTCTCGGCTGGCGCCTGGGCACCGGCATTCTCGCCGGCCTCATCCTCTGCGCCGCCATCGCAGTCGCCGTGCTGTTGCCGAAGCCGCGCCAGTTTGTGCGCGATCCCATCGGCCTGCCGGAGCTCTGGCGTCGCTGCCGCGCCAGCTTCGACGATGCGGCGCTGCCCTGGCTATTCGCCGCGTCCTTCCTGCTCATGGGCAGTTTCGTGACGGTCTACAATTATGCCGGCTTCCGTCTGGCCCTGCCGCCCTTCGCCCTTAGCCATTCGGCCATCGCGGCCATCTTCCTCGTCTATCTGCTGGGCAGCCTGAGTTCGACCTGGGCTGGTGCGCTGTCGCAGCGCCTCGGGCGTCGCAAGGTGTTCTGGGCCCTCGTCGCGCTGATGGGTGCGGGCATGGCTGTCACCCTCATCGACAACACCATCGCGATCATTTTCGGCCTTGCCGTCGCAACCATGGGTTTCTTTGCCGCACATGGCGTCGCCAGTGCCTGGGTCACCCGCCGCGCTCGCACCGGCAAGGCGCAGGCATCGGCCATGTATCTCGTGGCTTATTACCTCGGCGCCTCGATCCTCGGCACGCTGGGCGGATACGCCTGGACCGCCTGGACCTGGCCCGGCGTCATGCTCGTCTGCGGCGGCGCCGCGCTGCTGGCGCTGCTGGTGGCGATCCGGCTGGTGTTTGTTAAGCCGTTGGCAAAACCCGAAGTTTCGGTCCTTGCGCCTCCCTCCCCTTGAGGGGGAGGGACTGAGGGTGGGGTGAGCAATGCTCGGGGGTGCTGTGCTTTGTCGTCACCCCACCCAGCTGCGCTAAGGCCTATCGGCCAAGCTACGCTGCCCTCCCCCCTAGGGGAGGGAGAAAGAGCTACCGCAGCCCCGGCAGTGCCCGCGCCATGGCGAGGAACGCCTCGATGGGCAAATCCTCGGCCCGCTCGTCGCCCTTGAGCCCGGCCGCCGCCAGCAGGCCCTCCACCGGCACCCCCAGCGACTTGAGTGACTGCCGCACCATTTTCCGCCTTTGCCCGAAGGCGGCCTTGGTCACCTGCTCCACCAGTTTCACCGGCAGGCCTTCCTCCACAGGCTTGGGCACGAGATGCACCACGGCCGAGGTCACGTTGGGCGGCGGCACGAAGGCCTGCCGTCCCACATTGAAGGCGATGCGCGCATCCGTGCGCCAGCCGGCGAGCACGCCAAGGCGCCCATAGGCATCATCGCCGGGCCTGGCCACGATCCGCTCGGCCACTTCGCGCTGGAACATCAGCGTCATGCTCTCGAAAAAGGGCGGCCAGGGCTCTATGGTCAGCCAGCCGGTCAGCAGCTGCGTCCCGATATTATAGGGCAGGTTGGCGACCATTCGCGTCGGCCCGTCCGCCAGCAGCCGGTAGTCCATTTCCATGGCATCGCCGCCGATGACCGTCAGCCGCCCGGGATAGGCTTCGGCCACCTCGGCCAGCGCCGGCAGGGCGCGCGCATCGCGCTCGATGGCGACAACTTCGCGGGCCCCCTCTGCAAGCAGGGCGCGCGTCAACCCGCCAGGGCCGGGACCAACCTCGATCACCCGCACGCCCTCGAGCGACCCGCCGACCCGGGCGATCCGCGCCGTCAGGTTGAGGTCGAGCAGGAAGTTCTGCCCCAGCTCCTTCTTGGCCCGGAGGCCATGGGTCGCGATGACGTCGCGCAGCGGGGGGAGGTTATCGATCTGGCTCATGGCTTTGGCATCGTCATTTGGTCCGCCATGGCAATGGCCGCAGCGAAGCTGGAAGAAGAAGCCTTGCCGGTGCCGGCAAGGCTGAAGGCGGTGCCATGGTCAGGCGAGGTGCGCACAATGGGCAGGCCCAGCGTCACATTCACCCCGGCGTCGAACGCCACCGTCTTGATCGGGATCAGCGCCTGGTCGTGATACATGGCCAGAACCGCATCATACTGCCGCCAGTGCGGCGGATAGAACAGGGTGTCGCCGGGCAGGGGACCGATGGCGTCGATCCCTTCGGCCTGGGCGCGTGCGATGGCCGGCGCAATGATCTCGATATCCTCGCGCCCGATCGAACCGCCTTCGCCCGCATGCGGATTGAGCCCCGCCACCGCAATTCGCGGCGCCGCGATGTGGAAGCGCCGCCGCAGGTCATCCGCCATTACGCGCAAAGTCTCGACGATGAGGTCCGCCGTAATGAGCCCGGGCACATCCCTGATCGGCACATGAATGGTCAGCGGCACTGTGCGGAGGTCCTCATGGGCCAGCATCATCACCGGCAAGGGCGACTGGCCATTGCTGGCGCAGAGTTCTGCCAGATATTCGGTGTGCCCCGGATGTCTGAATCCGGCCTGGTAGAGCGCGCCCTTGTGGATGGGGGCCGTCACCACGGCCCGGCAATCGGCGCGCAAGGTGGCTGCAACAGCCTGGGCAATGGCTTCGATGACGACCGGCGCTGCGCCTTCGTCCGGAGTGCCCGGCTGGTCGCCGACAGTCCCGGCAATATGATGCACGGGCAGGGCGCGCGGAAACACCGTCGCGGCCGAGCCCGGCGAGGCTTCCTCAACGGCAATGTCGAGCCCCAGCCGCAAGGCGCGAGCCCGCAGAAAACCCACATGGCCGAACACCAGGAATGGCGGCAGGGCACGCTCGGTCCGCTGCGCGTAGAGCGCGAGCAGCAGGTCCGGCCCGATGCCGGCCGGTTCGCCCATGGTCACCGCCAAAGGTGCAGACATACTGGTCCCCAAAGAAAGACGGCCGCTATTGCGGCCGCCTGAATACCCGATCATGGGCCGATGGTCACGGGCGCTCGCCGCCCCCGGCCTTACTGATAGATGATCTTGGCCTGGCTGCGCAGGGTCTTGAGATAGTTTGCGGCTTCGCCTTCCATGGCGCTGCCACCAGCTTCCTCGCGCAGGCCACCCTTGACGAAGGTCAGGTCCTGGGCCTGCACCTTTTCGCACACGGCCAGCATCGAAAGCCCGCTTTCGACAGCACGCGGCTTGGTGATGCCGCCGACATTGAGGCCTGCCAGTTCCTTGGCCAGTGCATCCGGCAGCTGGGTGGCATGACGACGGCCGACATCGACGACGGCAACGTCATTATAGGCCAGCGAGAGTTCCACGGCCGTGCCGCAGCCGGCAAAGCTCGAGCGATACTGGTTGGCCTGGCCCGAACGGCCGCCGCCGCCCACGAACACCACTTCCTTGAGGATGTAGTCGAAGGTCTGGAAATCGGCGATCTGGCTGGCAGCCTGCTGGTCGAGTTCCAGTTCCGAAACCTGTACCTGCGGCGCGACTGCGCTCTGCACCACGCCATTCCAGGCAATGGCCGCACGCAGGCGATCCTGCAGCGTGGTGCCGCTCACGCCGCCCTGAAGCAGCATTTCCTGGAGCCTGTCGCGGCTGACATTGAGGTTGCGTGAAATCTGCAGGAAGGCTTCGTCGACCTGCGAATTGGAGACGTTGATCCCCAGGCGGCGCGCTTCCTGAAGCTGCACGGCTTCGTCGATGAGCTGTTCGAGCGCACCGTTGCGGCCGGTATTGTTGCCTTCCATGCGGAACAGGCGCAGACGCTGATCGACCTGCAGGTCGCTGATCGGCTCGCCATTCACCGTGACGACAGTCGCCGCCATGGCCGGGGCTGCGGCCGTGAAGGTCAGGGCCAGGCCGATGAACATGGCGCCACAGGCGCGCCGGAGGTCTGCAAGGGTCATTGTCGGATCCGCTTCTTGAGTAACGCCTTCAATGGGGCGTTGTGGCCACGCTGTCAATTGGTCGATGAATGCGGCCAAAATCCGATCTCCGGCGGGGCCCGCCGCTCTTCTCCTCCCCCTTCTCCAGGGGGAGGCCGGGTGGGGGTGCTCGTATACCCTCAGTTCCAGCCATCTTCCTGGCGCAGCAGCACGGTCACGCCGATGACGATGGCCACGATCGCCGGCCCCACAGCCGCGAAGAACGGATTGAGCACGCCCGTCGTGCCCGCGCGGTCTGCCATTTCGGTGATAACGAAGACGATAAATCCCAGCGTGATCCCGTAGAGCACTGCGGGCCCGAACTGGGTGCGCCGGCTGTAGCCAGCGGTAAAGGCGAAGGCGATCATCAGCGATCCGGTCAGCACCAGCGGCAGGGCGAGCAGCTTGATCACGCGCATGGCCGTGGCGGCGCGAACGCTGGGGTCGCTGACGCCCCGTTGCAGCAGGCGCGCCAGCTCGAAGAAAGTCATATCCTCGGTCGAGGACAGTTTCAGGCTGATTTCGGCAGCCGTCGAGGTTGTAGGCACCCTGATATTGACGAGGTAGCGCGGCGGCCCGTCCGGCGTGCGGGCAGTCGCGGTCGGGAAGACCCAGTTCCCGCCCTCCAGCGTCGCTTCGGGTGCTTCGAGACGCGGGATTTCCGAAGCTTCCAGGTCGAACAGGATGACATCGCCCAGCGTCGAGCCGCCCTGGCTCATGCTGCGGGCCATCAGAATGTAGTTGGCGCCATCGCCATGTTGCTCCAGCCAGATCTCGCCGGCCGGGGTCAGCTGTGCTGCCTGCCCCGGCGGGGTCGGGGCGAGGTCACGATTGATCTGCGTGCTGAGCGTTTCGGCGCCCAGCGCGATGACAAGGCTGACTGCCGCCAGCACCAGGACCGGGGCTCGCAAGACCCGCCAGATCGAAATGCCGCTCGATTTGATGACGGTCAGCTCATGCCGGACCTTGAGGTCGACAAGGCCAAGGATCGCGCCCATCAGCACGGTCACCGGCAGGGTTTTGATGGTCCAGCGCACCGCACTCATCGCCACCATCAGAATGGCCATGTGTGTGCCGCGCTGACCGGCCACGAAATTGAAGCGCCACGTATCGAGCGACTCCACCAGCGCGATCAGCCCGTAGAAGATGAACACCGTCGCAGCGATGCGGCTGGCGAGGCGCGCCAATACGACCCGGTCGATCCGGCTGATCATGCGATGACCCCCGGTTGGGGCCGGCGCGGCCACATGCGCCACGCAAGCACCGCCAGGGCGAGGGCCGTCAGGATGATGGCTCCGGTGCCGACACCGAAGGGGCTGTAGGCGCTGATCCCGCGCTCCCCGAAGGCCACCAGCATGACTATGGCTTCCAGCGGCAGCTTCACCCGGGTGCGGTTGCCGCTCGGGAAGCCGGCGATCCCCACGACCAGCAGGACCAGTCCGATCACCCGCAGCGCCTCTGCCGAGCGGTCGAGCAGCCGCTTCACGACGCCGGCCTCCCAGCCATTGGAGAAACCGCGCTGGATCAGGGCAGCACTGTCCATCTCGGCCAACGCATCGACATAGAGCGTCTGCTGGGCAAGGCTTTGCACGCTGACGTCATAACGGGTGAACCGGATCTCCGAATAGCGGCCGTCGGCCTCGAGATACTGCAAGGTGCCGTTGTTGAGCTCGAGCACGAAGTCGTCGCCCACGCCGCGCACCCAGGCAGACTCGGCGATATAGGTGCGGCGGGTGGCCGGGTCCCGGCGGTCGTCAGCAAAGAAACTGGTGATCTCGCCCCCATCGGCGCGTCCGCCGATCAGCAGGATCACGCCCGGCGTCACCTGTGTGAATCGGTTCGGCTTGAGCGTCGAACTCACGAGGTCGGCCGCCACGGCCGCCGAAAGCTGGTTGAGTTGCCGATAGGCCAGCGGTTCTACGAAATGAGCGAACAGCATCACCATGGCCACGGCCCCGCCACCGGTCACCGCCGCCGCCCGCCACAGGCTGGCAAGACCGTGGCTGGTGTGAATGATGTGCAGCTCGTGGCTGGTTTGCAGCGCCGTCAATGCGCGCACCACGCCAATGCCCACGCAGATGTAGAAAAAGCTCAGGGCCAGCGGCGGCATCGAGTACAGCGCCTGCACCGCCAGTGTGCCGAAGCCCTGGCCCTTGACCGAGACGACGTCGAAAGAGCGCAGGCAATTGACCAGCCAGAGCAGGAAACACACGATCCCGAACAGGATCAGTGCGTCCGTGGCAAACAGCCGTGTCAGATACCGCGTCAGTCGTCTCATGCGAAATGGGGAGCCAGTCTGCCAAGGGGCCAGGATGAGTCGGCGCGCACCTTGCGGCAGTTCGCGCCCTGGCACAATCGTTCACGCGCAACTCGTTCAAGTGGGGCGCCGTACATTTTCCTGAGCATACTGGCACTTCGCCGTCAGCGCGCGCCCCAGATGCCGGATGCGACGCTCTGGCGCAAAACTGCAGGGACAGGTGCAGTGCCCATGGTCGCAAACCATCGCCTTCCACGCAACCTGGATCGACCGCTCGCTCCCGCCCACACGGCAGAGCAGGGAGCTTGCCTATGAGCGCCGACACCCAGCAAGGACGGTGGCTGCTTCCGACGATGCAGGGCTATGAACGCGCCTCGATTGGCCGCGATGTGCTTGCGGGCCTTTCGGCCGGCGCCGTGGTCATCCCGCAGGCCATGGCCTATGCGACCATTGCCAACCTTCCGGTGCAGGCGGGGCTCTATACCTGCATTGTGCCCATGCTGGTCTATGCCCTGCTCGGCGGATCGCGGTCCATGAGCGTGTCGACCACGTCCACCATCGCCACTCTGACGGCTACGACACTTGTCTCTGCCGGCGTCACCGCCGGGTCCGATGACATTCCGCACGATCTCATCACCCTGACGCTGCTCGTTGGGCTCATCCTGCTGGCCGCGCGGCTGCTGCGGTTGGGCTCGATCATCCAGATCATCAATCGGCCGACCATTGTCGGCGTCCAGGTCGGCGTGGGCGCAACGGTCGCCATGGGACAATTGCCCAAGCTCATGGGCGAAAATCTCGAACCCTCGGGAGAAGGTTTTCTGCGCTCGCTCAATGCCGTTATCGGCGCGCTGCCTTCGGCCAATCTTCCCACGGTGCTGCTCTCCGGGTTTTCGATTGCCGCTCTCCTCCTGTCCAGGCGCTTCTATCCAAAGCTGCCGGCGCCGCTACTGGTCGTTGCAGCGGGGATACTGCTCGCGGCAACCGGCCTGCCTCAGGCCGCCGGCATCGGACTCATCGCCCCGGTTCCGCAGGGCTTTCCGCTGCCGGGCCTGCCATCCATCGACCATATCGCGGCCCTGCTGCCCGGCGCCTTTGCCATATCGGTCATGGCATTTCTTGAATCCGCAGCCGTGGCGCGGGGCATGCGCGATCCGGGCGACCCACCGGTCGACGCCAATCGCGAACTGTTCGCGACCTCGGCGGCCAATCTGGTCGGGTCGGTCTTTTCCACCATTCCTGCTGCCGGCGGCTTCTCCCAGAGCGCGGTCAACAAGAATGCCGGCGCCCGCTCGCAGCTCTCTTCCATCGTAACGGCGGCGCTGGCGGTCATGGTGGGGCTGTTTTTCGGACCGGTCCTGTCGCTGATGCCTGTTGCGACACTGGCGTCGCTGGTTTTCGTCGCTGTCGTCGGCCTGATTGACATCAAGGCGATTGCCACCCTGTGGCGCATTTCGCGGCGTGACTTCTGGATCGCAATGCTCACCTCAGTCATCGGCATGACGGCGGGTCTGCTCACAGCCGTCGCTGTCGGCGTGGCGGCTACGCTGATCCTTGTGCTCAAGGCGCTGGCACGGGTGGATGTCAGCGGCGAACGCCTTGGTCCGGTGTTCATCGCCCGGCTTGGCGGTCCGCTCTACACGGCCAATGCCGAGTCGACCGAACAGGAAATCCTGGTTCAGGTGGCAGCAGAGCCGGGGGTGCGCGTTGTGGTGGTTGATGCGACCGCGCAGAGGGACGTTTCGGTCACGGTCCTGGAGGCGTTTGCCGATCTCGATCGCGAACTGGCGGCCAGGGATATCGAGCTCAGGATTGCCGCTTTGGCGGGCGATGCCGTCGCCGTCGCCGCCCGCGACCCCTGGTTCGCGGCGCTGGTGGCGGGGGGGCGTTCCTTCCCCTCGGTTCGGGACGCGTTGAGCGCTCCGCTGCCGCATGACGCATCCGCATCTGACGCTCTGGTGAAAACCGCCGGCCGCAGCTAGTTTGGCCCCATGGCCGAAGTCCTTTTCTATCATCTCGAAACCCGTCCGCTCGAAGCGGTCATGCCCTTGCTGCTCGAAAAGACGCTGGAGCGCGGCTGGCGGGCCGTGGTCGAAGTCGGCTCGCGCGAGCGCGCCGAGGCCATCGACGCCCATCTCTGGTCCTTTCGCGAGGACAGTTTTCTGCCCCATGGCCTGGCCGGCGACGAACTCGACGCCCTGCAGCCGGTGCTGATCACCACGGAGCAGGATAATCCCAATGGCGCTGACGTCCGCTTTTTCGCCGATGGCGCGGTGCCGCAATCGGGCGAGGGCTATGTGCGCCTGGTCTACCTGTTCTCCGGCCACGATCCCGATGCCGTGGCCGCCGCCCGCGACGCGTGGCGCGCGCTACGGGGTAGCAACACGCTCACCTACTGGCAGCAGGACCAGAATGGCCGCTGGGAGAAGAAGGCAGAGGCATGACCCCCGACCTTTCCACGCCCAGCCGTCACCTGCTGCACGAGGACATATTCGCGATCTTCATCGGCACCATGCTGGTGTCGCTCGGCATCGCCTTCTACACGGAAGCACAATTGACCACCGGCAGCAGCGCCGGCCTCGCTTTGCTGCTCCAATATATGACCGGCATTTCTTTCGGCTGGCTGTTCTTCGCCATCAACCTGCCATTCTACCTGCTGGCCTATCTGCGCATGGGCCTGCCCTTCACGGCAAAGACCGTGGCCAGCGTGGCGCTGGTCTCGTATTTTTCCGGGCAGATTTCGGGCTGGATCGGCATTGACCAGATCAATCCGCTCTTCGCGGCGCTGGTCGGCGGCGGCCTGATCGGCCTGGGCATTCTCTCGCTCTTCCGTCACAAGGCCAGCGTTGGCGGCATCAATATCCTGTCGCTCTACCTGCAGGAGAATTTCGGCATCCGCGCCGGCTATTTCCAGCTCGGCGTCGACGCGGTGATCCTCGTCATCGCCTTCTTCGTCCTGCCGCTGGACCGGGTGATCTACTCGATCCTGGGTGCTCTGGTGCTCAACATGATCGTCGCGCTCAACCACCGGCCCGGGCGCTATGTCGGCTTCAGTTGAAGAAACGGCGCGCCCCGCAGGACGCGCCGCAACGGATCAGGCGATCTTGCCGTAGAGTTCGTCGATGAACCTGGCGACCTGGACGGCCGAATAGATGCTGCCATAGTTGATATTGCCGTTGGAGGCGACGAGGGCGCCATTGGCAACGGCGGGCAGGCGGGTCCAGAGTTCCTGGCTGTCGAGCAGGCTGGCCTGCTCGGGTGCAGTAGTGGCCAACAGGATGCCGTCGACCTCACCCAGCACGTCGCCGAAGGACTCGGCCGGCGTTTCGCCGGCGTCATACTTCTGGTCGGCCCCGGGCGGGATGGTCCTGGCGCCCAGGTCCGCCAGAACCTGCGTCTGCAGCATCATCGAGCCGTTCATCACATAGAGCACGCCTTCGGCCGGCTGCACGCTGACCACGGTCCTGGTGCTGAGCTTGTCGCCGTGCTTCGCCTTGATCTCGGCGATCAGCGCGTCATATTCGGCAATGGCATCCTCGCCCGCGCCCTCGTGGCCCAGCAGCGTCGCCAGTTCGCGGAACGCCTCCTTCCACGGCTGGTCATTGGCGGTGGGAACGACCGGCGCGATTTCCCGCAGCTTGTTGGCCGGCCACCAGACACTGTCCGGATCATAGCCGGCGCAGATGATGAGGTCCGGGTCAGAAGCCAGCACCTGTTCGATATTGATCTCGGAGCCGTAGAATTCGAGCCCCTCGGGCACCGGAACCCAGCTGCCGGGCTTGGAATGTCCGTAGCCGACGACGGGAAGACCCAGGGCCAGGGCCGGCTGCAGGTCCAGGCGCGAGTCGATGGTGACGACGCGCTGCGGATTGGCCGGAATGTCATAGGTGCCGTACTTGGTGGTGACGGTGCGCACCTCCTGGCCGAAAGCGATGCTCGGCAGGCCCGCGGCGAGGCCGAGGGCGGTACCGCCCAGGGTAAAGGTACGACGGCTGATCTTGGTCATGTCTGACGCTCCAAAAGGGATGCCCGTTTCTGGAGCGTCATAACATGACTGTCAAGATCAGCTTAAACGATCAGTTGGCCGTGTCGCCCCAGCCGATGATGTCGTAGAGGTACATGTAGTACATGTGCTCGGCCAGTTCGTAGCAGTAGATCACCTCGCTGGCGCTGGGGTCGTAGAAGGCGTTCGGCTCGCCGCACTGGGTGGCGCGGATGGTCACCGGCCCCGGCAGGTCGAAGCTCATGTCCACCGTCTCTGCCACATATTCGAGCAGCTGATAGTCCTTCAGCGACTGCGCGAAGTCCTCATAGTCGCCGGCCTCCTCATAGACCACCTCGACCCCGGCACCTTCGTCATCCTCGCTCAGATGCGGCTCCAGCAGCGCCATCCACGAGCTGAATGCCTGCTCATAGGTATAGCCGCACGCTTCCTGCTGTTCGCTGTCCATCTCATAGGCGTCAGCCGTCTCGCCGAATACATCCATGTCCTTGCCCACCATCAGGCAGACCATGGCATAGGCGCGCTGGATATCGAGGCTGTGGTCCGAATAGTAGGAGAAGTCTTCAACGCCCGAACCGGTGGAGTTGACCGCATTGTAATACCAGCCGTCAGCGGCATTGATCAGCGCGTCATAGCTGTCCTCGGATTGGTCGAATTCCAGCAGCCAGATGGTTGCCCAGGCGTCGACCGCGTCTTCCTCCTTGCCCAGCACCGGTAGCCCGAGTTCGCCCACGAGCAGGTGGCCGACCTCGTGGTACATGGTGAATGCCGCGTCATGCATGGCAAAGGTCATGGCTTCTGCCAGCACCTGGTCGTCATCCTGCGCAAGGGCTGGTGCCGCGCCAAGGCTCAGGCACAACAAAGCGGCGGTCAGAACCGCCTTGATCGTCTTCATGAAAAGTCCCCCAGGGGCGGGAGGCGCCCGCCCAATCCCGGCCTTCAGCGCTCAGCGGCTACGATACGGCAAGTCATCGACATAGAGCTGCATGAATTCCTCCATCAGCTCATAGCAGAAGATCACCTCGGTTGTGGAGGCATCATAATAGGCATTGGCCTCGCCGCAGCGCCGCGCCGTGAACTTGACCCGGCCATTGATCTTGTGGCCTTGCCGCACTTCTTCGGCCACGTCGTCGAAGATGCCGCTGCCGCGCAACACCCGCTCCGCCAGCCGCAGCCGCGCGCCGCCATCGTGATAGGTGACGTCGACCCGTGTTCCGGTTCCGGTATCACCAAGCAGACGGTCGAGCGTCTGGTCCATCAGCTCGTAGTCGTAAAAGCAGGTCTGCTGCCGTTCCTCGGGAATGTCATAGGCGCGCGCCATGCGACGGAAGGCGGCGCCGTCTGCACCTACCATCAGGCAGGCAATCTGCATGGCCCTATGCCGGTCGGGGCTGTAGCCCGAAACATAGTCCTGCCCCGCGAAATAGTCGTCATAGCTGAGGCCCGTAAGGACCCAGCCATCCACGGCGTCTTCCAATGCCTGGTTGGCATCGGGCGTCTTCTTTTCGAGCAGCATCCAGGTGGCGATATTGTCCGCTGCATCCTCTTCCTTGCCCAGAACCGGCAGGCCAAGTCTGTCGATCAGCAGATGCGCCACTTCATGATAGAGCGTGAACAACCCGTTGTTGACGGCAAAGCGCAGCGTATCGGCGCGCTCCTGCTTGCTGAGGCCGCTCAAATCCTGCGCCATGGCGGGCAGGGGGCTCAGGGTCATAAGAGCGGTCAGGATCAAGGCGGGCAGGCGGGTCATTCGGGCCTCGCTTGTTTTGCCACAGCAAAGGCCAGCCAGCCGACACAGTCAACAGAACAGTGGAGAACAGTGGCAGGAATGGTGAAGCGAAGCTGTCGCAACACGGTTCCGCCCTTGGAGGTGACCCGGCGAACCCGGCCTCCCCTAAACCCTTTCCGCCTCTTCGAGCTCCGCGCTCAGCTCCAGCCAGCTTTCTTCCAGCGCCTCAAGGTCTCCGGCGAACCTTGCCTTGTCCTTGCCCAGCGCGATCAGCTTGTCCGGCGGTCCGTTGTAAACCCTCGGGTCGGCCAGTTGCGCCTCGATCTTGTCGATTTCGGTCTTGAGGCGCCCCATCTTGTTTTCGGCATCGCTGATCTTCTTTTTCAGTGGCGCCAGTTCCGCCCGGCGGGCTGCCGCTTCCTGGCGCGACTGCTTGCGGTCGTCGCCATTGGCAGCGCCCTTGCCCGGCTTGTCCTTGCTGGAGGTAATGTTGCGCTGGTAGCTGTCGAGGTCCTCGTCCAGCTCGCGGATCGTGCCATTCTCGGCGATCCACAGCGTGTCGCAGGTCGCCTCGATCAGGTGTCGGTCGTGGCTGATGATCAGTACCGCACCCTGATAATCATTGAGCGCATAGACCAGCGCGTCGCGGCTATCGATATCGAGATGGTTGGTCGGTTCGTCGAGGATCATCATCGACGGCCCGCCAAAGGTAATGAGACCCATCAACAGGCGTGCGCGCTCGCCACCACTGAGGTTCTTGGCCTTGGTGTCCATGCGGCTGGTGGTCAGGCCCATCTGGGCCAGCCGGCTCCGCCGCTTGGTTTCGTTGTCGAGCGGCATAAGCTCGGCCACATGCTCCAGCGGCGTCTGCTCAGGCTTGAGCTTGTCCATCTGGTGCTGGGCAAAATGGGCAATCTCGAGCTTCTTGTTGATCTTGAGACTGCCATCGATGATGGGAATGTCGCCCGCCAGGAGCTTGGCAAAGGTCGACTTGCCGTTACCATTGACGCCGATCAGCGCTATGCGCGCATCGGGGTCGATGCGCTGGGTCACATTGCGCAGGATCACCTTGTCGCCATAGCCCGTGGACACTTTGTCCAGCGTGATCATCGGCGTCGGCAATTCAACCTTGGGCTGCTGGAACTGGAACGGCGCCGCATGCTCGTCGAACATGGCCTCGGGCGGTCGCAGCTTTTCGATCATCTTCACGCGCGCTTGCGCCTGCTTGGCCTTGGTCGCCTTGGCCTTGAACCGGTCGACGAACTTCTGCAGATGCGCGATCTGGTCCAGCGTCTTCTCGCGCTGCTTGTTGTTGAGCTCCATCTGCATGCGACGGGTGCTCTCGAACGTGTCGTAATTGCCTTTGTAGAAGGTCAGCTTCTTGTGCTCGAGATGCACGATGGCATTGACCGCCTTGTTCAGGAGGTCACGGTCGTGGCTGATCAGGAACACCGTATAGGGATAGGTGGCCAGGTATTTTTCCAGCCACAGCGTGCCTTCAAGGTCGAGATAGTTGGTCGGCTCGTCGAGCAGCAGCAGGTCGGGCTGGCTGAACAGCACCGCCGCCAGCGCCACGCGCATCCTCCAGCCGCCCGACAATTCCCGCGTCGGGGCATTCTGCCGGTCATGCTCGAAGCCAAGACCCTTCAGAATGGACGAGGCGCGTGCCTCGGCCGTATGCGCATCGATGTCGGCCAGCCGCATATGGATGTCGCCGATCCGATGCGGGTCGGTTGCGGTTTCGGCCTCTTTCAGCAGCGCCGTGCGCTCCTTGTCGGCCGCCAGCACGACCTCTAGCACGGTCTCCTCGCCGGCCGGCGCTTCCTGCGCCACCGCGCCGATCCGCGCCTTCTTGTTCACTTCGATCGAGCCGCTATCGGCCGCGATATGGCCCTGGATCAGGTGAAACAGCGTGGTCTTGCCCGTGCCATTCTTGCCGACAAAGCCGGCCTTGACCCCGTCGGGCAGCACAAGGGCTGCGTCTTCCAGCAGCACGCGGCCCTGGATGCGATAGGTCAGGTTATTGATGTTCAACATGGCTCAGGTCTTTTTCGCGCTGGCGTCGGACCCCGCACGCGCCTGATGGGGCAGGGGACGCAAAATTCGTTGCCCCGGACTTAGGTCCTTGTCGCCGATAAGGCAACCGGCGTCATCCTGTCGCCGGAATTGGTCCGCATCCAAAGCGGGCGGGGCGCATTGATTTATCCGTATCATCGAGAGGAATTTTCATGACTGCCAAGCCATTTGCCTTCGCCCTCGCTGCCACCCTGGTTGCCCTGTCACTACCTGCTATGGCGCAGGACAAGACCAAGCCCGCCGAAGCCGCGCCGGCACCCGCCGAAACCTCTGGCGAGGCGCAGCCTCTCAACGACCTGGATGCCACGCGCATCAATCCCAACCAGATCACCATCGAGTTCGATTATACTGGCGGCGCCTGCGAGGAGGTTGGACCCGCCGAAGTGGGCGAGCTGGTCGATGGCACGCTGGCCGTGACCTTCCCGACCATTTCCACCGCCGAAGTCTGCACCATGCAGGCGGTCGAGATTGAAGTCGAGCAGACCATCCAGGCCGAGCACATCGTGTCGCGTATCGACGTCAGCCTGACCGCGCCGGACGGGCGCGTAATCGGCGCCGGCTCCACCGACGTCGACCACGACTGAGCCTTTTCACCTCTCCCTTTGGGGGAGAGGTCGGCGCGAAGCGCCGGGTGAGGGGGCCTTCGCCCGAACCACCGGCCCGCCCTCGGGCCAGACCCGAGGGCCACTGTCCACATTGCACATGTCGCAACTGGCCCTCGGGTCTGGCCCAAGGGCGGTTCGGTGTTTGTAGCGAACCACCCCCGTCTTGCGCCCGTCAAACTCTCCCGCTAAAAGGCCCCACCTTTTCCAAGCTAATGCAGGATTTCTCGCCATGGCGATCGAACGCACCTTCTCCATCATCAAGCCCGACGCCGTCCGCCGTAACCTGATCGGCAAGATCCTGACCAAGTTCGAGGAAGCCGGTCTGCGCCCGATCGCCCTCAAGAAGATCCACATGACGCGCGCGCAGGCCGAAGGCTTCTACGCGGTCCACAAGGAACGCCCCTTCTTTGGCGAACTGGTCGAGCAGATGATCGCCTCGCCGGTCGTCGTTCAGGTCCTGGAAGGCGAGAACGCCATCCTCGCCAACCGCGAAATCATGGGCGCCACCAACCCGGCCAACGCCGCTGAAGGCACCATCCGCAAGGAATTCGCCCTTTCCGTCGGCGAAAACTCTGTCCACGGTTCCGACGCTCCGGAAACCGCCGCCCAGGAAATCAAGTTCTTCTTCTCGGACGAAGAACTGGTTGGGTAAGCCCCGACGGCCGGCTCTAGCCGGCCGGCAAATCGCTCCGGTGGAGCGATTTGAGGGGATTACGCCCTGAGCCTTGCGAAGGGCCGGGCCGCCTTCTCCTCACGCACCAAACACCAGGCCGCCCGCCGGGCGGCCTTTTTGCTTGATCGTGCTATACTGCATCGACAAGGCCGATGCTCCCTCGCGAAACGCGGGAGCCACACACCACCAATTGCCCTTTTTGAGCGAAGATGTCCCGGAGTTCTGGGAGTGGACGTCGCGCTTGCCGGGGGCCGTTCCGCTTCATGAAAGCCCCTGATGTCACTGCCCGAAAATATCATCGCCCCCATCGCCGCCGCCCTTACCGCGAAAGGCTATGAAAGCCTCACCCCGGTTCAGGCCGCCGTCATCGAAGACGAGGCCGATGGCCGCGATCTTCTCGTCTCCGCCCAGACCGGCTCCGGCAAGACCGTGGCCTTCGGCATGGCCATCGCGCCGACGCTGCTTGGCGATGACCTGATCCTGCCCCCTCCCGGCGCGCCGCTGGCCCTGGTCATCGCTCCGACCCGCGAACTGGCCATGCAGGTCCGTCGCGAGCTCGATTGGCTCTATGCCAGCATGCATGCCCAGACCGCTGCCGGTGTCGGCGGCATGGACCAGCGCACCGAGCGCCGTGCCCTCGAACGTGGCGCCCATATTGTCGTCGGCACCCCCGGTCGCCTGCGTGACCACATCACCCGCGGTGCCCTCGACATGTCGGCCCTGCGCGCCGTCGTCCTCGACGAGGCCGACGAAATGCTCGATCTCGGCTTCCGCGAAGACCTCGAATTCATCCTCGACGCTGCTCCCGAGGATCGCCGTACCCTGCTGTTCTCCGCCACGGTTCCCAAGCAGATCGCGGAACTGGCAAAGACCTTCCAGAAGGACGCACTGCGCATCACCGCCGCCAGTTCCGGCCAGCAGCACGCCGACATCGAATACAAGCTGATGTCGGTGCCCGCTGCCGAGCGCGAAAATGCCGTCATCAACACGCTGCTCTGGTACGAGAGCACCAACACCATCGTCTTCGCCTCGACCCGCGAAGCGGTAAAGCACCTGTCGGCGCGCCTTCACAATCGCGGCTTTGACGTCGTGACCCTGTCGGGCGAGCTGAGCCAGGCCGAGCGCACCAGTGCGCTCCAGTCCATGCGTGATGGCCGCGCCCGCATCTGCGTTGCCACCGACGTCGCCGCCCGCGGCATCGACCTGCCCAATCTCGACCTGGTCATCCACGCCGATCTGCCGATGAACGCCGAAACCCTTCTGCACCGCTCGGGCCGCACCGGCCGCGCCGGTCGCAAGGGCACCTGTGTGGTCATCTCGCCGGCCCATCGCAAGCGCGTCGCCCAGTCGATCCTGCGCACCGCAAAGATCGAAGCCGAGAACATTGCGCCGCCGACCGCCGAGGCCATCGACGCGCGCTATCGCGAGAGCATCCTCACCAATGCGCTTCTGAGCGACGCGATCACTGATGACGAGAGGGATAGTGTTAGCAGTCTGCTAGCAAATTGGGCCCCCGAGGCATTGGCCGCCGCCTACCTGCGCCTGCAGCTCGCTGCCCGCCCGGTTCCCGAGGAAGTCACTGCAATTGCTGATGATTTCGGCGACCGCACCCCGCGCACCCGCGAAGCCTTTGCCGGCGGCTCCTGGTTCAAGGTCAATCTCGGCCGCAAGCAGCGCGCCGAGCCCCGCTGGCTCCTGCCGATGATCTGCAAGGCTGGTGGCGTTACCAAGCAAGCCATTGGTTCCATTCGCATTTTCGATACCGAGACGATCTTCGAAATCGCCGCAGACAAGGTCGACAGCTTCCTGCGCAATGTCGGCGCCAACGGCACCGGCGAAAAGGGCGTCCATATCAATGCGGTAGACGGTCCCGGAGAGCGTTCCGAGCGTCCGGCGCCGAAGCGTCGCCCGCCCGGCCCGCCGGAAAAGTACGATCCGATGAAGCCGCGGCCGGAAAAGGCGGATCGCAAGGAACGCTACAGCAAGCCGAAGTCCGATGGCTTCGACAGCTTCATGGAAACCCCGCGTCCCCCCCGCGAGGCCAAGGCCCCCAAGCCTTACGCCGCCAAGGAAAAGACCTTCTCCAAGGACAAGGGCAAGCCCAAGTGGTCAAAGCCCGCCGCTGAAGGCGAAGCGCGTCCGCCAAGGAAGAAGGACCACAAGAAGTCCCGCGCGGAATAGGGGCTCAGGCCGGCTTCAGCCGGCCCAGCCGCGGCAGGTTTCCCACCACAAGGACGCCTGCACCAGAGAGCGACAGCACCGCCGCGACAAGCAGCGCAAAGCGATAGTCGCCGTTCGCCGCCAGCACGCCAAAAGCCCCGGCGCCCAGCAATTGGGCGCCGATGGCCACAATGTCCATGAGCGAGGTGGACAGGCCCACCCGCCCCTTGATGGCGTCCTGCACATAGGCAATGTTGATGCTCATCAGCGCCGCGGTCCCCAGCCCGTTGAGCACGAGCAGCCAGAACAGCGCGCTGACGCTGGTCAACTGGCTGGCGAGTCCCATGAAGATGGCCATGACCACGCCTGCGCCGGCCAGCAACGTTTCCTTACTCACCCGCGTCGTCAGCCAGGCCAGCATGAGCATGAACGGCGCTTCGGTGGCCGCCGTGATCCCGGCATAGAGCCCTACATCGGTGATGGATCCGCGCAGATCCGTGACGATGAACAGCGCCATGGTCAGCGTCATGAGCCTGATGGCCCCCGTCATCACGATGAGCCCGGCAAGGCCTGCCAGGGCGCCCGGCTTCAATTCGAACACCGAAAGCCACGAAGCCCCTTCGGCCCGCTTTGGTGCCGGCATCTGTACAGCCGTGCCCTTGTCGGTCATCAGCAGGGCAAAGACCCCCGCGACGGCGACGTAGCTCAGCGACGAGGCGAGATAGACGTCGAAAATGCTGAACTCCGCCGCCACCCAGCCGGCCAGAGGCGGCACGACGATCCAGGCGACCGTGAACACCGTCCGCAGGGTGGTGACCATGAAGTCCACGCGATCGGGCTGATACTTGAGGTAGTAGACCCGGAGATAGCCAAAACTCTGCCCATAGCTGGCCCCGCCAAAGGGCATGATGACGCCCATCGCCAGCGCAAAGCTCCACTGCGAGGGGAAGAAGTAGATCAGCCCATGCGCCAGGATACCGGCCATCGCTGTGATCAGCACCAGCAGGCGCCGGTCGGGCAGCTTGTCCGACAGGTAGCCGAGGCCGAGCGAGACAAATGTGCCAAGGATCGCGCCACAGCTCATGATCGCGGCGAAGAAACCCGGCGACATGCCCAGCGTGTCCACGCCCACCAGCGAGGCATAGGGCATGGTCGCGGCATAGGTGACGCCGGAAAAGAACATGCTGGTGCCCAATAGGGCCGTGACCGGCAAGCGCGCTTGCGTCATGGATCGCCTCCTCCCCGAGGCGGCACGACTGCTAACGCGAGCACACTGTATTGTCTAACAAATGCTGTTCATGGGGGTCATCACGCAAACGCGTAGGACGGGCGGGCAGGAACCTTGCTTGCGTCAGCATCGCTGCTGGGATCGGCCGCGCCGCGGCGGTAGAATGCGCGCTCCGCGTCGGCCTGCGTGGGCCCGACCGACCAGCAAGGGAGGCCTCCATGACGGCCTATAATATCGTTCGTATGCGGGTAAAGCCGGGCTTTGAGGAGAAGTTCGTCTCTCATCATGACGATCTGATGGGCGAGGTTGGACAGGAACTGCGCCGCGCCGGCCTGCGCCGGTTCACCCTCGTCAAGACCGGCGAACGCGACTTCTGTGTCCTGGGCGAATGGAATGCCTTCGACAGCATCGTTGCCGGCCGCCCCGCCATGATCAAGTCTCTGGATGGATTGCGGCCCATGCTGGAGGATCTGGGCGGCGGCATGGGCGTCACCGATCCTGTATCGGGCCCCGCCGTCGCAGAATATGACGTGCAGGCCGCGCTCTGACCTCACGCCGTCTGCTTGGACGGCGCGTCGGCCGCAAGCCCCCGCGCCAGCACTGCAATCTCGGTGGCGTGTTTTTCCGTGGAAGGGTCGATACCGTCAATCCATGTGGCGAAACGCTTGAGCATCGGGATGAAGGCTGCCAGCTCTGTCTTGTCCCATTCGGACAGGAAGTCCCCAAGGATCAGGAACTTGTAGGCGCGCACTGCCTCCACCACGGCCTGACCGCGCTCGGTCAGCTCGATAATGGTGCGGCGGGCATCGGCCTGGCTCACGGCCCGGCGCGCATAGCCTTGTTCCACCATTTCGCTCACCAGCCGGCTCGCGCGCGATGGATCGATATTGAGCCGTTCGGCCACTGTGGACACCATCACCTCGTCCGGTGACGTATCGGGGTCGCCCAGATGTCCAACGATGACCGAGAGCACATCGAACTGGGCGAGATCGATTCCCACCTTGAGATCCTGCAGGGCCCTTGTGCCCAATTCGCGCTTCATGGCGCGGCGGCGCCATTTCTGCATGGCCCAGTCAATATCCATCACCGCCTCCGCCGTTTCGGGGTCGATGCCTGCTTGGGCGAGCAGGGCGCTGTGTTGGGTCTTGTCGCTCAAGGGCATGGCAGCCACCGCAGTTTTGCATGCTACTCACAATTGCATGCTATTGACATGTAATTGCTAGCGGCACATGTATGCGCTCAGAATGAATTTCGCAAGTGTCGGCATTTTGCGCCGCCCTGCACCCCGAAGGAATGCCCCAATGTCCCAATCCATTCAACCGGCGGAAACGTCGGATGATCCTTCTACAAAGCTGGTAATTGGCGCCGTCGCCGTCACTCTCCTGCTCTCCTCCCTTGGCCAGACCATTGTGTCCACCGCCGTACCCTCGATTGTTGGGCAGCTCGGAGGTCTCGATCACCTCACCTGGGTGGTCATCGCCTATCTCCTCAGCTCCACCGTGGTTGCGCCGATCTATGGCAAGCTCGGTGATCTCTTTGGCCGCAAGATCGTTCTGCAGGTTGCCATCGTCATCTTCCTCGTCGGTACGACGCTGTCGGCCATGGCCACCAGCATGACCTTCCTCATCGTGGCCCGCGCCATTCAGGGGCTCGGCGGAGGGGGCCTTATGGTTGTCGCCATGACAGTGGTGGCCGACGTCATCCCGCCGCGTCAGCGAGGCAAGGTCCAGGGCCTGTTCGGCGCCATCTTCGGCGTTGCCACCGTGGTCGGCCCCTTGCTGGGCGGCTTCATCGTCGAGCATTTCTCCTGGCAGTGGATTTTCCTCATCAACCTGCCGCTGGGCGTGCTGGCACTCGTCGTCATTGCCGTAGCGCTCAAGCCGCGTGGGGAACGCGTGAGGCATTCGATCGACTATGCCGGCTTCGTCCTGCTCTCGGGCGGCCTCACGGCATTCGTCCTGGCGACCTCGCTGGGTGGCACGACTTTTGAGTGGTTGTCGGTGGAGATCATCGGGCTCATTGCCCTGGCAGCAGCCATGCTAGCCGGCTTCATCTGGGTTGAATCCCGTGCCGCCGAGCCGGTCCTGCCGCTGAGCCTGTTCGCCAGCAATACCTTTTCGGTGACCAGCGCCGTCGGCTTCCTTGTGGGCATGGCCATGTTCGGCTCGATCACCTTCCTGCCCATGTATCTGCAGCTGGCCAAGGGCGTATCGCCCACGGAGTCGGCCTTGCAGCTTGTTCCGATGATGGTGGGCATGATCGGCATGTCGATGGCCTCGGGTTTCGTTATGACCCGCACGGGTCGCTACAAGATCCCGCCGCAGGTCTCGACCCTCGTCCTCGCTATTGGCTGCGTCCTCCTGGCCACCATGCAGCTCGATACGCCCTCGTGGCAGATCGCCGTCTACATGTTCCTGGTGGGGGCCGGCATCGGTCCGGTGAACAGCGTCAGCGTCACCGCCACCCAGAATGCCGTGCCGCGTGCCGTGGTCGGCGCGGCCACCGCCGGCAATACCCTTTTCCGCCAGATTGGCGGCTCCATCGGCGTGTCGGTGTTCGGCGCCATCTTCTCCAGTGGCCTTGCATCGCGGCTTGCCGAAGTCATGCCTGCAGGGTCTGAGGCGAACACGGGCTCGTTCAGCGCCCAGGCCGTTGCCGCTCTGCCCGAACCGGTGCGCAACGTCGTGCTGGAGGCTTTTGCCAGCGCCTTGCATCCGGTCTTCTTCGTTGCAGCCGGCGTGTCCATCATCGCCTTTGGCCTGACCTTCTTCCTCGAAGAGCTGCCCCTGGCCACATCGCTCCGCAAGGAGCCCGAGGCCGAGATCGACGCTGAAGAAGCCGTCGCGGCCGCCGCCGTCGGCGCCCCGGTTGCGGCAACACGCTAGTCGTCCTGCGGCCCGCCCATCGGGTGCAGAATTTGACCCTGAGGAGCGCGCCGGTCAAAAAACGGTGCGCTCTGCTTTATCTTTCCCACTGGCCGCAATTGGACCAATTCTCTGCGCCATAAGCTGGCGCCAACCCATGTCGACTGGAAATAGTTCATATTTTTCAGCCGCTTGGACTTTTGGCCGGAATCGATCTGCCAGCACCTTGAACCGCTTTGACAGAGGCTTGAATCAAACTGTGAGGTGGCGGAGATGCAACACTGGCATCGTCTGCTCCCGAACGCCTGACTTATGGCGAAGTTGTGAATGGCCAAATCAATTTGTTTGCTTAGTCTGATCCCGTAAATCTGCCGATCTGCGTCACCGGCCCCGCACCTTGGAGAACAGCAACGTGCCCTTGCGTTGGCAGGAAGTGGCATTGCCACTCGTGACGATTACCGTACTGATCCTTCTCAAATACATTCCCGCCACTGCTCACCTGCCGCTTTCGCGCGCAGCGGGTGTTGTCGCGTTCGGCTACGCAGCTTTCCTGGCCCTGCGCCTTGTCCAGCCCGAAGACGCGATCATGGTGGAGGGCGGCTGGGCCGAGTTGCGCCCCTCCATGGTCGAATATTTCGCCTGCTACGGCGCTGCCGCGCTGGCGGCCATCCTGCTTTTCGCCGTGGTGTTCATGGGATCGGTCGTCGACACGACTCAGCTGATCGCCACCTACCTCGCCGTGTTGCTGCTGACCGGCGGCTCCATCGGCATTGGCATGGCGGGTCTCTTCACCAGCACCTCCTGGGACCACCGTCAGGTCAAGCATCGCAGTGCCCTGGGCCGGGAAACGACGCTCGATTGGTCCGATGTGCGTTCGGTCCGTCCCAACTGGCGCGGCGTGACGATCTCGGGCACAACGGGCCGCATTACCTTCAGTCAGTTCCATGGCGGCGCGGCGCAGCTGGCCAAGCACGCCAGCAACCGTGCCCGCCGCAACTCCGAAACCGCCACCAAGGCGTTTGCGATCTAGGTTGCGATCTAGATGCAAAACGCCGTGCCGTCCTCGGGCGTGACCCGAGGACCTCTCTCCGCAACCACTGCGTTGAAAATGGCCCTCGGATCACGTCCGAGGGCGGTCTGGTGAAAGCCTTTCGGCCCGTGTACCAATCGGCCAATTCCTCCCCCTTCTTCAGGGGAGGTTAGGTGGGGTTCTTCCAACTTCCATCACCGCCTCTGATTCGATCCATAAAAACAATGCGATTGTCCCGGTGGCAGGGTGGGGCGTATTCTGCCGCGCATGAACGCCCCGATCGCCCAGCGCACCATCCGCTCCGTTTGCCCGCATGACTGCCCCTCGGTCTGCGCGCTTGATGTCGACATTCTAGCCGATGGCACGATTGGCCGCGTCCGTGGCGCCAAGGACGACCCCTACACGGCCGGCGTGATCTGCGAAAAGGTCGCCCGCTATGCCGAGCGCATCCACCATCCCGAGCGTTTGCTGCACCCCATGCGTCGTACTGGCCCGAAGGGCTCGGGCCAGTGGCAACAGATCTCCTGGGATGAAGCGCTGGATGAAATCGCCGCCCGCTTCCAGGCAGTGGAAGAGGAGCACGGTCCGGAATCGGTGTGGCCCTATTTCTATGCCGGCACCATGGGCCATGTGCATCGCGACGGCATTGAGCGCCTGCGCGCAGTTCGCGGCTACTCCCATCAATACGACACGATCTGCGTCGGCCTCTCCTGGCCCGGCTATATCGCCGGCACCGGCTATCTGGGCGGGGTCAATCCCGAGCAGATGGCCGAGGCCGATTGCGTCGTCATCTGGGGCACCAATGCCGTGCACACCCAGGTCAACGTCATGACCCACGCCATGAAGGCCCGCAAGACGCGCGGTGCCAAGGTCGTGGTCATCGACATCTATCGCAACGCCACCATGGACCAGGCCGATATGGGCCTCGTCCTGCGCCCCGGTACCGACGGCGCGCTGGCCGTCGCCACCATGCATGTCCTCCTGCGCGATGGCCTCGCCGACCGCGCCTATATGGCCAAGTTCACCGACTTCTCGCCCGAGTTCGAAGCCCATCTTGCGACGCGCACACCCGAATGGGCCTCCGAAATCACCGGCCTGCCGGTCGCCGAAATTGAAGCCTTCGCCCATCTCGTCGGCAGGACGCCCAAAACCTTCTTCCGCCTCGGCTATGGATTTTCGCGCCAGCGCAATGGCGCGCCCTCTGTCCATGCAGCGCTCTCCATTCCCGCCATGACCGGGGCCTGGCAACATCGCGGCGGCGGCGCCTTCCATTCCAATTCCGGCACCTGGGCGCTCGACAAGTCACGCCTTGAAGGAACGCATCTGCAAAAGGGCACGCCGCGTCTGCTCGACATGTCCGAGATCGGCCCCATCCTCACCGGCGATGCCAAGGCCCTGCAGGGTGGTGCGCCGGTCCATGCCATGATTGTCCAGAACACCAATCCGGCATCGGTGGCCCCGCATCAGGCGCTGGTGCGCCAGGGGCTTCTGCGCGATGACCTCTTCGTCGTCGTCCATGAGCAGTTCATGACCGAAACGGCCGAATTGGCCGATATTGTCCTGCCCGCCACCATGTTCCTCGAACACAACGACTACTACACCCGCGGCGGCCATACCCGTGTGCTCTACGGCCCTGCGGTCGTCGACGCCCCCGGCGAAACGCGATCCAACCACGACGTCATCAACGCCATCGCCTTGCGGCTGGGTAGCGACGATCCGGTGTTCCACAGCAGCGACCGCGACGTGGTCGCCGAGACCTTTGCCCGCTCCAGCTATCCTACGCTCGAAGAGGTCGAAAAGACCGGCTTTGTCGATCGCGAACGCCCCGACGACGTGGCTCGTTTCGCCACTGGCTTCGGCTGGCCCGATGGCCGCTTCCGTTTCGCGCCCAACTGGCAGGATGTGGCCGGCCGCAAGGGCTACCGCTGGGTCTGCGACCCGACCATCATGCCGCGCTTTGCCGATCACTGGGCCGTCAACGAGGCCGCGGACGATATTCATCCGTTCAAGCTGGCCACCAGTCCTGCACGTGCCTTCCTGAACTCCTCGTTCAACCAGACCCCTGGCAGCCTCAGGCGTGAGGGCGAGCCATCCGTCTTCATTCACCCCGAGGACGCCGTGCGCCTTGGCATTGTCCACGGCGATCCGGTCGTGGTTGGCAATCTCAGGGGCCAGGTCGAACTGACCGCCTTCCTCCACACCGGCCTGCGCACCGGCGTGCTGATCGCCGAGGGCCTGCATCGCAACAAGGCCCATCGCGGCGGCAAGGGCATCAACATGCTCACCAGCGCCGAACCGGCGCCCCCCTTCGGCGGCGCCCCGTTCCACGATGCTGCGGTGTGGATCAGGAAGTCGAAATAGGCCCGGGCACAGCCAATCCCACGGCGCCGCCCTCGGACTTGATCCGAGGGCCACCCTCAACGTCAGCGAATGTCGGCAATGGTCCTCGGGTCAAGCCCGAGGACGGCACGGGGTGCGTTGGAGCGAGTTGCCCACACCATCGTCATTGCCCGGCTTGACCGGGCAATCCATCTCTCCATGTGCTCTAGGCGAAATACGCCGTCCAGAAGAAATACCCCGTCATCCCGATGCCATAGACGATCACGCCCAGGCGGATCCAGTTGCTGGGGATGAATTTCGCCAGCCGCGCCGCCGCATAGCCGCCAATGGTGACCCCGACCAGCGCGATCGAGCCGTGATACCAGTCGATCGTGCCGTTGAAGGCGAAGCGCGCCACCGCCACCAGCGCCACCACCGACGAGATATAGAGCTTCAGCCCGTTCATGGCGTGGATGTCAGTCATTCCGGCCATGGCGAGGAAGGCCAGCAGCAATATGCCGAGCCCGGCATTGAAAAACCCGCCATAGAGGCAAACGGCCGCGAGCAGCAGCAGGATCAGCACTGCCCCAAGCGCCTTCATGCCGCGCTTTCCGCCGCTCCGCGCCCGCAGGGCGGCGTTGATCTGGTTGCCGAACACGAACAGCGCCACCGCAAAGGCCATCAGCCAGGGCACGACCCTGGAAAACAGTTCGTCTGAAACGACCAACAGCAGTTCCGCACCCGCATAGCCGAACATGGCCGCGACAATGCCATAGATGATCAGCTTGTCCTTGTAGGCACGCATGGCGCCCCAATAGCCCACCGCGCCGCTGACATAGCCGGGCAGGGCCGCATAGGTGTTCGAGGCATTGGCCAGCACGGGCGGCACGCCGGCAAACAGCAGCGCCGGAAAGACGATGAACGAGCCCCCACCGGCCAGCGAGTTGACCGCGCCGCCCAGAAGGCCCGCCACGAACAACAGAATCTCGGTCATTGTCCCCCCAAACGTCTTGAAGTCTTTTCAGCCTCCTAGCGCCCAAACGCCGATCCGCCTAACGCAATTGTCTGATCGACCCATCACCCGGTTTGATCGACCGGTCTTGACTTGCCGTGGCGGCAGGCGCATTTACCCCCTCGGTTGCTGGCGCCTGCCGCCCGCGGATCGCAAGATCCATGGTGAAGTCCAGCCTATGAGACGATGATCCCTTCGGTTTTTCTCCCAAGGCGCATCATGGCAATGCGGGCTCCCATGGAACAGTCGCCTCCATTTGGAGAGACCCGATCATGTCTTTTTCTCTCGATACCCCTTCCGCCCAGACTCTGAAGTCCGAAGCGAAATCCCTGCGCGAAGCGCGCGCCGCATCAGGCCAGCCAATGACCCACAGCGAAGCCCTTGAAGTGGTCGCCAGGTCGCACGGCTATCGCGATTGGAACACCGCCCGTGCGGCTCTGCCCGATCGCATCGCCGTGCCCTTCCAGGTCGGCATGCGCGTCAAGGGCTTCTACCTCGAACAACCCTTTACCGGGCTGTTGATCGGGGTGCAGCTGGCCCACAACATGCAGGCCTATACCGTGACCATCCAGTTCGACGAGCCGGTCAATGTCACGCCCACCTTCATGTTCGCCGCCTATCGCCACCGCGTGGTGTCGACGGTCGACATCAACGGCATCTCGCCCGCCCTCAGGGGCAATGGCGAACCACAGATGCGCCTCATGCGAGCGTGAAAAAAGGGCTCCTTCGGGAGCCCTTCCAACAGTCCTATTGCGCCGAGGCGGTGTCTGCGGCCGCCTCCGTGCGCAGCCTGGCCTCCAGCTCTTCGGCCGGAACCCGGGTCCAGTCCTCGCCACGGCAGATCACGTTGAACAGCACGCAGCCATTGAGGCGCAGCGTGTCCGGCCCCAGCATTTCGAGATAGCCCGAATAGGTTTTGCCGTCCTCGGGGTTGTAGATGTCGCCATCGAAGACGAGGGGCTTGTCGCCCGCCTTCATGGTCATGATCTGCAGGCCCAGCATCGGGCGATTGCGCAGCGCCGGGTCCTCGTTGCGGTAGTCGAAGAACTGGTCGGGCGTCATCGCTGCCGCCGCTTCCGCCTCTGCGCCACTGAGCATGCCCTCGGGCACCACGATATGCGACAGGGTCCCGCAGAAGCCATCGGGGCAGGGGGCAATCGTCACTTCGGACAGCAACTGGGTGCGCCACACCCCTTCCACCGGCGAAAGCGGAGCCGCCGCATCCTGTGCCGTAGCCATTCCGGTCATCGCCATCAGCAGCGCCGCTGCGCCCACGATTGTCTGTCTCACGCCACGCGTGCTCGCCATGAGTATATGCCTCTTGCTAGATTCGGAGTCGCCGCACGACTCGTCCGGGCCCGGTCGCCCATCGATTTGGCGGGACATTATTTCCGATTACCAACGAAATTGCGGCAAAGCGGACCAACTTCCTTCCACAGGCTGCAAGCCCTTGGGACTGCCCGGACAAAAACCACTTGCCTTCCCCCAAGGCTCCCGCTAGACCCGACCGCGCCGGAGAGGTGGCCGAGTGGTCGAAGGCACACCCCTGCTAAGGGTGCAGATCGGGAACGGTCTCGAGGGTTCGAATCCCTTCCTCTCCGCCACTTTCCTTGAGATCATTTTGTTTTTTGTCGTTTCAACGGTCGCCATAACCGTGGAAAGCCCCGTGTGCCACGCCTTGAGGGCGGTTCAGCCGCAACGCCGGCCGCGCGCCTTCCGCCGTGCCAAAGCGCCAAAACAGATGAAACGATACCCCACGGTACGGCCTTACCGATCTCAGGAATATCCCGTGCTTGTGTCGTGCTCGCGATCGGCAGACAAAGCGATCTCGATGTCGGCCAGCGAGACGGGATATGCGCTGGTGGTGCCACCCCCGACCACCATGAGTCGGCATGAGGTCCGATGGGCATCCCAAGACACGTCTATGGGAATTTCGTCGATAACGAGATCAAATGAACCCGGTTCGAACGGCTCGACGATGCCGGCCAGACGGAACGGGTGCTTGAACGTAACTCGCCTGATTGTGCTGTGTTGGTTCATGCCACATCTGCACGTGGGGGCAACGCCACTTGCCCTAACGCCACACCGGCGGGTGTAATCCGCAGCAAGTCGTCATGCCGCTCCGCCAGTCCACGAGACACAAGAAAGAAAACTGCGCCCTCGTCCTCGGTACCGAACAGGGCTTTCAAGGACACAGGGCCCTCGTTAATCTTGCGCAAGAGCCCATACGAATAGGTCGGTATATACTCTCCACGGACAGGGTCACTCGCGTCTCCCGCGCGCCGCCTGACGGATGGTCGCATTAGGTCCGACGCTTCGTGGGTGAAGCAGAGCGCTTCGAGCCAGGAGGCGACATTGGTCGGGATTTCCGTATCGCCCGTGGCCCAACTGTCCACAAGTTCGCGGTCAATCTCCAGGCACCGGGCCAGTGTTCCCGGCGCCCAACGAATGGTTTCGAGGCAAGTCTGAAGTCGCTCCGCGTTCATCGTGACCGCCCCCGATTGCCTACAGGATACTCCTCCGAAAAGTGGAGCTCACGGACAGCTATGCCAACGTGTTGGGCCTCGTCTGTTTCCACCAGTGGGCAGCGCCTAGCTGGAACATTGAAATCGGTCATGATCTTCTCCTGGGGAACACGCGCAATCGAGCGGCGCGAGGCGCAACGTTCCTTGTCCAGGGATACGGGAAAGTGACCGAAGCCAAAGGCGTATGAAACGCATGCTTGAAGCCTATCCCGCAAAGGCGACTTATCTAAGGCCCGCATCGAAGGCTGCGGAGACCCAAACCTGAGGCACTAGCGCCGAGCCCGCTGATGCTGGTGTTGAGCAGTGGCCGCCGAGCTTGCGCAGCACGGTGGCGAAAAATTTCTCCCGCTTCCCTTCATTGCACCGGCACCCACCTGCGCCAAAATACCGCCATTTACTTCGTTCAATACGTTCAGTATGCGCTGAATGACAAAGGTAGGTGCCGGTTTGAGCGCGACGTCGCGGTTCATAGAAGAAATGGGGCTGATGGCCCAGGAGCGCGGGGAATCCAGGATTTCCGGACGCATCCTTGGCCTGCTCACCGTCGAGGGCCGTGAGCTCAATCTCCAGCAAATCAGCGAGCGGCTGGCTATCAGCCGGGCGAGCGCCAGCACCAATGCGCGCGATCTGGCACGAAAGGGCATGCTCAAGCTGCGCACCCATGCCGGCGACCGGCAGGATTACTACGAGCTTGTGGGCCTGTCGTCGCGGGACGTGGTGGGCGATCTCGCCGACCAGATTTTGCGGCAGGCCAGGATCATCAAGGATTGTGTCGAGGAGATGCAGGCCGAAGATCCGGACGCAGCTCGGCGGGCGGCGGTGTTCCAGAGCTTCCTGGAAAAATCTTCTGACATTTTGGCACACTGGGCGACCACGCTCGGCGAAGCGGACGACAATGAAGAGGACGAGAAATGACCAACGCCCATGAGAAGCCCGAATGGGCCCAGAGCCGTCGCGAAAAGGAAAACGCGGCGCGCGTGGCCCAGGGGCTCAAGCCCAGGCGTCGGATCATGCCATGGATCGTCCTCGCAGTCATAGTCATCGCTGTCGTGGCTTTGGTCTTCATGCGACCGCCGGAAGCGCCGGTGACCGAAGTGGCCGAAACCGGCCCCGTCGTCATGCAGCTCCGCCAGTCCGAGACCATGACCATGGCGCCCGCGACCCTGCGCGAGACGGTCAAGGTCACCGGCACCCTTGTACCCGCCCGCCAGTCCGATGTCGCTTCGCAGGCCTCCGGCCGCGTCATGGCCGTCGTGGTTCGCCCCGGTGATGTAGTCAGCGAAGGCGACGTGCTCGCCCAGATCGATCGCGCAACCCTTGAGCTGCAACTCAACCAGCAGCGCGCCACGGCCGATGCCACCCGCGCCCAGCTCACCTCGTCCGAGCAGACCCTTGAGCGTACCGAAGAGCTGGCCCGCCAGGGCCTTGCCAGCCCCTCGACGCTCGAACAGGCCCGTTCCGGCACCGAGGCGCTGCGCGCCAACCTGACTGCGCTCGAGAGCGCCGTGGCCTCGGCCGAGCTGGCCTTGAGCAATGCCACCGTCAAGGCGCCGCTCGATGGCATCGTGTCGTCGCGCTCCGTCGATGCGGGCCAGACCATTTCGGCCGGCACGCCGCTCTTCACCATCGTCAATCTCGAGGAGATGGAGTTCGACGCGACCGCTTCGGTTACTTCGAGCGCGCGCGTGGCTAGCGGTCAGCCGACCGCGATCACCGTGGCCGGCATTGATGGTCAGGTCTTTGAAGGCACTGTGACCCGGGTCAATCCGGTCTCCCTCAGCGGCACCCGCACCGTCCCGATCTATATTGAACTTGGCAATTCCGAGGGACTGCTGCGTGGTGGCATGTTTGCCACGGGCCACATCACCGTCACCCAGAAGGATGGCGCCATTGCTGTTCCCGCCGCCGCGCTTCAGGAGGATGCCGAAGGCAATTTCGTCCTCAAGCTGGTCGATGGCGTTCTGGAGCGCCAGGGCATTGAACTGGTCCAGGAATGGGAACGCGGCCGTCTGGTCGAAGTGACCGGCCTTGAGCCTGGCGATGTCGTCGTGTCCGCTCCGCTGTCCGAACTGGCGGCCGGGGACAGCTACACTCTCGTGGAGGGCTGATCCTTGTTTCTGACCCGCATCAGCGTCAATCACCCGGTCTTTGCCACCATGATCATGGTGGCGATCATGGTGTTTGGCATTTACTCCTATCAGCGTCTTCCCATCGAGCAGTTGCCCGACATCGACCTGCCGGTGGTTGCCGTCGTCGTCAGCTACCCGGGCGCGTCGCCGGAGGCAGTAGAGGCCGACGTGATCGAGCCCATCGAAGATGCCGTCAACACCATTGCCGGCCTGGACACCATCCAGTCTACCGCCCAGGCGGGTCAGGCCATGGTGATCATGATGTTCAGCATGGACTCCGATTCCCAGCAGATGGCCATGGAAGTGCGCGACAAGCTCGATCCCGTCCGTGCAGGCCTCCCCGATGGGGCAGGCGATCCACGCGTTCTGCGTTTCGACCCAAGCGCCCTTCCCATCCTGTCGCTGGCCGTCAGTTCCGACACGCTTTCCGATCGCGACCTGACTGTTCTCACCGAGGACATCATTGCCCGCCGCATCTCCAATATCGACGGCGTCGGCAGTGCGACCGTCGTCGGCGGGGTGCCGCGCCAGCTCAATATTGAGGTCGATCCCGATCGCCTCGCCGCCTTCAACATCAGCCCCGGCGCCGTCGTGTCGGCCCTGCAGGCTGCCAACAAGGATCTTGCCGCGGGCTCCATCACCCAGGACAGCATCGTCCAGTCGATCCAGGTTCTGGGGCGCCTCGAGGACGAGCAGGATTTTTATGATGTGACGGTCGGCAATCAGGGTGGCCAGCCGGTCACGCTGCGCGACGTCGCGACCATCGTCGATGGTACCGGCGAGGCGGCAAGTCTTGCCATCCTCAACGGCCAGCGCGCGCTCGCCGTCGACATCCTCAAGACCCAGGGCGCCAATACGGTCGGCGTGGCTGAAGACATTCGCCATACCATCGATCAGCTCATGGCGAGCGAACTGCCCGAAGGCGTCGATATCCAGGTCGTGGTCGACAATGCCAAGCCGGTGGAGGATTCCTTCCACGCGGTCCAGAACATGCTGATCGAGGGCGCACTGCTTGCCGTTGTCATCGTGTTCCTCTTCCTCAATTCCTGGCGCTCGACCGTGATCACGGGTCTGACCCTGCCGATTTCCATCATCGGCACCATGATCGCACTCAACTTCCTGGGCTTCACGCTCAACATGATGACGCTTCTGGCGCTGTCGCTGGCCGTCGGTATCCTCATCGACGACGCAATCGTGGTGCGCGAGAACATCACGCGTCACCTGCATATGGGCAAATCCCACCGTCAGGCGGCCCTGGATGGCACCAACGAGATCGGCCTCGCCGTCATGGCGACGACGCTCTCCATCGTCGCCGTCTTCCTTCCCGTGGCCTTCATGGACGGCATCATGGGGCGGTTCTTCCTGCAGTTCGGCGTTACCGTTTCGGTCGCCGTGCTCATCTCGCTCTTCGTGGCCTTCACGCTCGACCCGATGATGTCGAGCGTCTGGTACGATCCGGCCTCCAATCCCAACGTTAGGCGCGGGCCCATCGGCCGGCTGGTCGAGCAGTTCGACCGGCTGTTCAACTGGATCACCGAAGGCTATCGCGGCCTCATCCGCTGGGGCCTGAAGTTCCGCAAAACTGTCCTCTCCATCGCGCTCCTCTCCTTCGTCGGTAGCTTCATGCTGTTCCCGATGGTGGGCGTTGAATTCATCCCGGTCACCGACACCGGCAGCTTCTCGGTTACGGTCGAAACCCCGGCCGGCTCCTCCAAGGAAGCCACGGCGGGCAAGCTCTATCAGGCCGAAACCGTCATCGACGCTTTCCCGGAGGTCGAAACCGTCTATTCGACCGTGGGTGGCGGCGCGGCCGCCGCGGGCGCCAACTCGGGCACTATGACAGTTACCCTCGTGGACAAAGGCGAGCGTTCAGTCACCCCACAGGAGCTCATGCCGCGCGTTCGGCAGGCTCTCGAGGCTATCCCCGGCGCCCGGTTCCAGGTGTCGGCAGCATCGGGCCTTGGCGGCTCGGCTGCGCCGGTCTCGGTGACACTCTATGGCGACAGCTTTGAAGTTCTCGAGCGTCTGTCCGACACCCTTGAAGCCAAACTGGCGGAGATTCCGGGCCTGATCGACATCAGCTCCAGTCTCGACGAAGCCCAGCCCGTGGTCGGCATCCGGATCAACCGCGACCTCGCGGACAACCTGGGTATTTCCATGAACCAGATTGCCGCCACCCTTTCGCCGCTCATCGCGGGCCAGGATGTCGCCGACTGGACCGCGCAGAATGGCCAGGTCTTTTCCGTGGTCGTCCGCCTTCCGGAGGCTCTGCGGAACGATGCGACGGCCTTGGGAAACCTGCCCATCGCCCAGTCCGGCGCCACCGGGTCCAGCGAGATGGTCACGCTCGGCCAGGTGGCCGAGGTGGTCGAAAGCGTCGGTCCGGCGACCATCAACCGCCAGGACTTGCAGCGCGGCGTCACCATCGAGGCCCACCTGGAGGGTGTAGAGCTGGGTACGGTGACGCCGGCATTGCAGGAGGCCGTGGCTTCGCTCGATCTGCCCACCGGCTACCGCACGTCCTTTGGCGGCGATGTCGAACAGATCGCCGAAACCTTCGGTGCCGTTGGCTCCGCCCTGCTGCTGGCCGTCATCTTCATCTATCTGGTGCTGGCCAGCCAGTTCGGCAGTTTCCTGCAGCCGCTGGCCATCATGGGTTCGCTGCCGCTGGCCCTGATCGGCGTCATGGTCGGCCTGCTAGTGGGTGGATCGACACTCAATATGTTCTCGGCAATCGGCTTCATCATGCTGATGGGCCTCGTGGTGAAGAACGCCATCCTGCTCGTGGACAACGCCAACCAGCATGTCCGGGAAGGCTGGAACCTCTATGAGGCCCTGGTCGAAGCCGGGGCGACCCGCTTCCGCCCGATCATCATGACAACCCTCGCCATGATCTTCGGCATGCTGCCACTGGCCCTCAACCTGCATGGCGGCAGCGGCGAGAATGCGCCCATGGCCCACGCGGTCATCGGTGGCCTCATCAGCTCCACCGCGCTCACCCTGCTCGTGGTGCCGGTTCTGCTGACCTATATCGACCAGTTCGTGGCCAAGACGCGGCGCTTCCTGCCGAAATCGCCCGACGACGTCGAGCACGCACACTGAATGAAAACGGGCCCGTTCAAAAAATGCGAACGGGCCCGTTCATCTCAGGGGTCCAGAGCCCCGGCCGGTCAGGCAATGGTCTCCTTGCGCAGCTGGCTCGGCGTCATCCCATAGGCCTTGCGGAAGTGCTCGTGGAACTGCGTCTGCGACCCGAACCCGGCCTCCAGCGCCACATTGGCAACCGACAGATTACCGTCAAAGAGCAGGGACCTTGCCCGGATAAGTCTCATCCGCACAACGAATTTCTGGATCGAGATATGCATGATCTTGGCAAAGAGATCGGCCGCATAATTGGGATGCAGCCCGACCACTTTGGCGATGTCCTCGGCCGTCAGCGGGTCTGTGATGTTCTCCACGATATGCCGCACCATCCGCACCACATGCCGCGTCGGCGCCGCCGTTCTGGTCCGCATGCCCGCCTTCTCGAGCCAGGCAGGAAGCAAGGTTTCCCAACCACTCAGCGCCGCCCGCCGGAACATCGTGCCGATTTCGGCGCGCACCAGGTCGGTGCGTATGGCGCTGCCGCTACGGTAGTCCGCATGCCAGCGCTCGAGCATGTCGAGCCCTGCACAGTCAGGCGTCAGCTGGATGACGCCGCCCCCCATCAGCGTCTCGGTCAGCCGCCCGAGCTGTGGCATTTCGAGGAAGGCATCCATGGGCAGATAGATGTTGATCTGCCGGGCGCCCCCGACATCCCTGAGCCCGGTTGTCTGGTGCGGAATGCCGGCCCAGAAGGCTACCAACCGGCTGACGCTGACACTGAATGGATGGCCATCAAGCACATAGTCCATGCTGCCCTGTGTGAGCCAGTTGAACTCGATATGCCCGTGGCTATGCGGCTCCGTCATGATCTGCGGCCGGAACGATCGCATGCCGAACCGTCCAAAGGCCTTTCCTGACGCATAGAAGCTGCGATCCGGCCGGGAAATGGGTCGCGGTGCCGCCTTGCGTTCTGATGCTCTGTTGGCAGATCCGTCCACTGCATAACCTGAGAAAGCCGGAAGAACAGGATCATATTCCGGATTGAAAGAGGGCAGGCAAGTCGTAATCTCGCGCCCAACATATGCCGCTCACTGCGGTCGGAGGAATTCTGCCATGGCCAACCCAAAAATCACCTTCATCGGCGCCGGCTCATCGGTGTTCATGAAGAATATTGTCGGCGACATCCTGCACCGCCCGGCGCTGGCCGGCGCCGAGATCCGGCTCATGGATATCAATCCGCAGCGCCTCGAGGAGAGCGCGATCATCGCCGGCAAGCTGGTGAAAACCCTTGGCGCCGCTGCGACGGTAAAGACCTATGCCAACCAGCGCGAAGCGCTCGACGGCACCAATTTCGTCGTCGTCTGCTTCCAGATCGGCGGCTACGAGCCTTCGACGGTCATCGATTTCGACATCCCGAAGAAGTACAATCTGCGCCAGACCATTGCCGATACGCTCGGCGTCGGCGGCATCATGCGCGGCCTGCGCACCGTCCCGCATCTGTGGAGCATCTGCGAGGACATGCTCGCCGTCGCGCCCGATGCCATCATGCTGCAATACGTCAACCCCATGGCCATCAACACCTGGGCCATCGCGGAAAAATATCCCACCATCAAGCAAGTCGGCCTCTGCCATTCGGTGCAGGGCACGGCCCATGAGCTGGCGCACGATCTGGGCATTCCCTATGAGGAAATCCGCTATCGCTCGGCCGGCATCAACCACATGGCCTTCTACCTCAAGTTCGAGCACCGCCAGCCCGACGGCACCTACAAGGATCTCTATCCCGAGCTGCATCGCGCCTATCGCGAGGGCAGGGCGCCCAAGCCCGGCTGGAACCCGCGCTGCCCAAATAAGGTGCGCTATGAGATGATGACGCGCCTGGGTTATTTCGTCACCGAAAGCTCCGAGCACTTCGCCGAATACACGCCCTACTTCATCAAGGAGGGCCGCGAGGACCTGATCGAGAAATACGGCATTCCGCTCGACGAATATCCCAAGCGCTGCGTCGAGCAGATCGAGGGCTGGAAGAAGACCTCCGAGCAGTACCGTACTGCCGAGACGATCACCGTGAAGCCGTCGAAGGAATACGCCTCCTCCATCGTCAACTCGGTCTGGACCGGCGAGCCCTCGGTCATCTACGGCAACCTGAGGAATAACGGCGTCATCACCTCGCTGCCCGATGCAGCGGCAGTAGAGGTGCCGTGCCTCGTCGATGACAATGGCCTCCAGCCCACCTTCATCGGCGACCTGCCGCCCCAGCTGACCGCACTCATCCGTACCAATATCAACGTGCAGGAGCTGACGGTCCGGGCGCTGATCGACGAGAACCGCGATCACATCTACCACGCCGCCATGATGGACCCGCACACGGCGGCCGAGCTCGATCTCGACCAGATATGGACCCTCGTCGACGACCTGCTGGTCGCCCATGGCGACATGCTGCCCGAATGGGCGCGCGGCGCGCGTAAGCAACGCGTGGCGTAACCACCAGCGAAGCGAAGCCGCCAGGCCCCGGCCTCTGGCCGGGGCCTTTTGTTGGGGCAGGGTGGATGTCCATCTGGAATTTCCACGTCAGTCATGTATGGAAGCGCCTGTATCGATTTCGAGGCTTCCATGCAGCGCCAGACCCGCACCATTCACTCCGGCTGGACCCTGACCTGTCTCGGCGGTCCCGGCGCCCGCCCCGGCCTTCCGAAGGCCATTCCCGCCACCGTGCCGGGCACGGTGCACACTGATCTTCTCGCGGCTGGCCTCATCCCCGATCCCTATCTCGATCTCAATGAAATCACCGTCGACTGGGTCGGTCGCTGCGACTGGCGCTACGAAACCCGCTTCGACTGGCAGGACGACGGGGCCGAACAAGTCGATCTGGTTTTTGCCGGTCTCGATACCTTCGCCGCCATCATCCTTAACGGCGTCGAGATCGGCCAGACGGCCAATATGAACCGCACCTACCGGTTCGCCATCCGTGACCACTTGCGGACAGGCGAGAACCACCTTGTCATCACCTTCGAAAGCGCCTGGAAGCGCGGCGCGGCGCTCGAAAAGCAATACGACCCGCGCCCCAATAATTATCCCGGCCCGGCCAATCTGATGCGCAAGATGGCCTGCAATTTTGGTTGGGACTGGGGGCCGACGCTGGTCACTGCAGGCCTCTGGCAGGGTGTCACGCTCGAAAGCTGGTCCGGCGCGCGCCTCGCCCGCATCCGCCCCGAAGTCACCCTCGAAGGCGCCGATGGTCTGGTGCGCCTCAATGCCGATCTGGCCGGCAATCCCGAACGCCTCTCCCTGCGCGTCTCGGTAGCTGGCGTAACCGAGACGGCACCGGTTCCGGGCGCTGCCGCGACCCTCGACCTGCGCCTAAAGTCCCCGCAGCTCTGGTGGCCCCACAACCTCGGCAACCAGCCGCTCTATGCGCTCGATGTCGAGCTGCTCTCCGGTGGGGCGGTCATCGATCGCTGGACGCGCGACATCGGCTTTCGCTCCATCCGTCTCGATACATCAGAGGACGAACATGGCTCGACCTTCACGCTGATCGTCAATGACGCCCCTGTCTACGTCTGCGGCGCCAACTGGATTCCCGACGATTGCTTCCTGCCGCGCGTCACGCCCGAACGCTATGCGGCGCGGATCGAACAGGCGAAAGACGCCAACATCAATCTGCTGCGTGTCTGGGGCGGCGGCATCTACGAAACCGACGGCTTCTACGAGGAATGCGACCGCCAGGGCATGCTGGTCTGGCAGGATTTTCTGTTCGCCTGCGCCGCCTATCCCGAAGAGGGCGATCTGCCCGCCGAAATCGAAGCCGAGGCCCGCGACAACATCGTTCGCCTCATGCCGCACCCGTCTCTGGTGCTGTGGAACGGCAACAACGAGAATATCTGGGGCTGGTTCGATTGGGGCTGGCAGGGCGTGCTGGAAGGCCGGACCTGGGGGCAGGGCTACTACCTCGATCTCCTGCCGCGCCTCGTGGCCGAGCTTGATCCAACGCGCCCCTATTGGGCCGGCTCGCCCTATTCGGGCAGCATGGATATCCACCCCAATGATCCCGCCCATGGCTGCACGCATCTCTGGGACGTCTGGAATGACATCGGCTACGAACACTATGCCGATAGCGTGCCGCGCTTCTGCTCCGAGTTCGGCTGGCAGGCCCCGCCCACCTGGGCGACGCTGACCGAGTCAGTTCACGACAACCCGCTCACCCCGACCTCGCCGGGCGTCTGGCATCACCAGAAGGCAACCATCGGCAACGACAAGCTGTTGCGTGGCCTCAAGGGTCACCTGCCGGTGCCGGAGACCATGGATGATTGGCACTTTGTCACCCAGGTCAACCAGGCCCGCGCCATCGCCTTCGGCATCGCCCACATGCGCAGCCATCGCCCGCGCAACATGGGCGCCATAGTCTGGCAGCTCAACGATTGCTGGCCCGTCACCTCGTGGGCAGCCGTCGATGGATATGGGCGCAAAAAGCCGCTCTGGTATGCGTTGCGCAACGTCTTCGCGACGCATTTCCTCACCATCCAGCCGCGCGATGGCGTTCTGTCGGTAATTGCCGTCAACGAACGGACACTGTTTTGGCGCGGTCCGGTGACCGTGAAGCGGATGCGCTTCGATGGGACGGTCCTGGCCGAATGGACCCATTGGCGGCTCTGCGCTGATCGCCTGTCGGCCGCAGGTCTCGCAATCCCGACGGACGTCGCGACATCAGGCGACCGCAGGAATGAGTTTCTCGTCGCCACTATGCACGACAGCATGGCCATGCACTTTTTTGGCGAGGACATCGATCTCGATCTCCCCGCCCCGCAGGCCGACTACACCCTCGAGCGCACAGGCCCTGCCGAGTGGGAACTTGCTGTAACCGCCAGGTCACTGCTCAAGGATCTCTGCATCTTCGTAGATCGCCTGCATCCGGATGCTGTCATCAGCGATATGCTGGTGACCCTGCTGCCCGGTCAGACCCGCACTTTCCAGATTTCAGGCGCACCTGATCTGGACCTCGCGAACCTCACCTCCGCGCCAGTCCTGCGCACGGCCAACGATCTTTTCCACTGAGGTCAGGCCTTGTTCAATTCGGCCAGGGCTGGCCGCAAATGTCCCTCGTGACGCAACAGCATTGTCTCTGCTTCTGCCAGGGTCTGCGCCCCCGCGGCGAGCAGGACGGCCGCTTTTACTGCGCCGTTGCTGGCCTTGAGGGCGGCTTCGGCGCGCGCCGCGTCGACGCCCGCTGCAGTCTCGATGATGCCGCGTGCTCGCCCGCGTAGTTTGTCATTGTCCGCCACGACATTGACCATCATCCCGTCATGCACGTGGCCAAGGCGGATGGCCATCAGGGTGGAGAGCATGTTGAGCGCGATCTTTTGTGCCGTACCCGCACCCATGCGCGTCGAGCCGGCAATCACCTCCGGCGGGGTCCTGAGGCAGATGCCCACATCGACACGTCCGAGGATCGTGGCGCCGTCATTGTTGGCAATGCCGATGGTGCGCGCGCCGGCGCGCCTTGCCGCATCCACTGCCGCCAGCGGGTAGGGTGTGTGGCCACTGGCCGTGACGCCAATGAGGCAATCCCTCGCATCGAGCGCCAGGGCCTCCACTGCCTGTCTGGCCGCGTCGCCGTCATCCTCGGGGCCGCCCTTCATGTCGACCAGCGCCTCGTCGCCGCCCGCCAGCAGCACGACAATGCGATCGCGTGCAATGCCGTAGGTGCCGGGGAGTTCGAGCGCATCGGCCAGGGCCATCAACCCGGAACTGCCGGCCGCGGCGTAGACCAGCCGGCCACCGTCGCGCATGGTCTGTGCCGCCAGTTCAGCACCATCGGCGATTGCTGGAGCCGCAGCACCCACGCTGTCGGCCGCAGCGGATTGGCCGGCGGCCAGCAGCGCCAGGATGTCGGCATCGCTGTTCAGTTCCAGCCCTGCGGCCTGGGCGTGGCGCCCTTCGGTCTGCTTGCCTTGCATGCGCTCCTCCTGCCGCGGCACTAATGCCAAAAAAATACCACTTCATGCATCGAGTCTGCCAAGAGATAATTTGCATGTTACAAAAGCACAATATCCACAGCGGGATGCGGTACAGCTGCACCTGCCCCAGAGAGGGGCTTGGTAAATGGTATTTTATTGGTATTATGCGAGTAGCGGTTTATCGGACCATGCCTGCCAGCCCGATCAGCGGGTGGCCGAGGAGGACGTTTGACGGAACAGTCCAGAAACATCTTTGGCGACGATCCGGTCGTGCTGCCGGTTGGCGGTCCGCTCTACCTCCTCAAACGCTGGGTAGAAGATGCCATAATAAAGCATGGGCATATCAACCCCGGAGATGCCTTGCCTTCCGAGCGTGACCTGGCGCAGCGCGCCGATGTCTCGCGCGTTACGGTCCGCAAGGCGGTGCAGCAGCTGGTCAATGAAGGGGTGCTGGTGCAGCGCCATGGGTCGGGCACATTCGTGGCGCCCGAGACCCAGCGCGTCGAGCAATCGCTCTCCCAGCTTACTTCCTTCACCGAAGACATGGCCCGTCGCGGCATGGCCGTGCGCGCCGAATGGCTGGAGCGGGGGCTTTACCTGCCATCGCCCGAAGAAACCATCATCCTGGGCCTCAGTGCCGGCGAGCGCGTGGCGCGCATTTCGCGCCTGCGCCTCACTGGCGACATGCCTCTGGCCATCGAGCGCGCCAGTCTCTCGGCCACGGTGCTGCCGGATCCGATGTCCATAAAGGATTCACTCTACAAGCACCTGGAACAGACCGGCACACGGCCGGTCCGCGCCATTCAGCGCATTCGCGCCGCCAATATATCCGAGGACGACGCGCATCTGCTGCAGGTCCCGATCGGTTCGGCGGGCCTGCATATCGAACGCATTTCCTATCTGTCGACGGGCCGCGTTATCGAGTTCACCCGCTCCATCTATCGGGGCGACACTTATGACTTTGTCGCCGAACTGCGTCTCGGCGATGCCAGCAATGGAGCCCGCCAGCCATGACCGAACAGACCTTCATGCGCCAGGAAGTGAACCAGATCCCGGAGATTGTTGCCGGTTTCCTGTCTGCCTCGGCCAGCACCCTTGACGCCGCTGCTGCACGCTTGCGCGAGCTCGATCCCGCCCTGGTCGTTACCGTCGCTCGCGGTTCCTCCGATCACGCCTCGGCCTATCTGAAATACGCCATCGAGCTGACCATGGGCGTGCCCGTGGCCTCGGTCGGTCCATCCATCGCCTCGATCTATGGGCGCGATCTCAAGCTGGGCAAGGCCGCCGCGATTGCCATTTCGCAGTCGGGCAAGAGCCCCGACATCGTCGGCATGGCCCATTCCGCCCGCCGGTCCGGCGCCACCACCATTGCCATCACCAACACCGCCGGTTCGCCATTGGCCGAAGCGAGCGACTTCACCATCGACCTGCATGCCGGCCTCGAGAAAAGTGTCGCGGCGACCAAGACTTACGTTACCTCGGTGGTTGCCGGTCTGGCCCTGCTGGCGCGCTGGAGCGGCGACGCGGAAATCACGCGTGCCGTCAACGCGCTGCCCGAAAGTCTGGCCCGCGCTGTGGCATGCGACTGGTCGGAGATGATCGGCGCGCTTGATGGCCACAATGCCCTCTATGTGCTGGGTCGCGGTCCCGGCTTCGCGATCGCCAATGAGGCGGCTCTGAAGTTCAAGGAAACCTGCAATATCCAGGCCGAATCCTACAGCGCTGCAGAGGTGATGCATGGCCCCGTGGCCATTGTCACGCCGGGCTATCCGGTGCTTGGCCTGGCCGCCCGCGATGCCGCCGAGGCCTCCGTAGCCGATATGGCCCACAAGCTGGCCGGGCAGGGGGCTCTTGCCTTCCTCACCAGTGATCTCCCGGGTGCTGCCAAGGCACTGCCCTTTGCGGCGACCGGCCACCCGATCACCGATCCGCTGGCGCTGATCGTTTCCTTCTATGGCTTCGTCGAGGCGCTCTCGCGGCATCGCGGCCTCAATCCCGACGTGCCGCCGGCCCTCAAGAAGGTGACCGAAACGGTATGAGCGATCTCGTTGCAGTTTCCGGTGCCCGCATTTTCGATGGCGATGAGTGGCATGATGATGCCGCGCTGCTGATCGAGTTCGGTTATGTCGCCGGCATCGTTTCCCTTGCCGATATTCCGGCGGGGGCGGAGCGCGTTGAACTCGGGGGCGGCCTGCTCGTTCCTGGTTTCGTCGATCTCCAGGTCAATGGCGGTGGCGGCATTCTGTTCAACAATGCCCCGACGCTCGCCTCCATCCGCACCATCTGCGCGGCCCATGCCCGGTTCGGCACCACGGCGCTTCTGCCCACGTTGATTACCGACACCGCCGAAATCAACGACAAGGCCATTGCGGCCGGCATCGCCGCTGAGGCCGAGCGGGTGCCTGGCTTTATCGGCCTGCATCTCGAAGGCCCGCACCTGGCCCTGTCGCGAAAAGGCACGCACGATCCGGCGCTGATCCGCCCCATGGACGAGGCCGACCTGGCGCGTCTCACCGCCGCGGCCCGGGCGCTACCCAACCTTCTGTGCACCGTCGCCGCCGAAACCGTGCTCCCGGCACAGATCGCTGCACTTGTCGAGGCCGGCGCCGTGGTCAGCATCGGTCATTCCGACGCGACCTATGACCAGGCCAATGCCGCGTTCGATGCGGGCGCCAGCATGGCCACGCATCTGTTCAACGCCATGAGCCAGATGGGCAATCGCGAGCCGGGCGTCGTCGGTGCCGTGCTCGACCGCCCCGAAGTCACAGCCGGCCTGATCGCCGATGGCATCCACGTCCATGCCGTATCCATGGATGTAGCCCTCCGCGCCAAGCGCGCTCCGGGAAATATCTTCCTGGTCACCGACGCCATGTCGCAGACCGGTACCGACCTGACCAGCTTTGAGCTCAATGGGCGGACGATTACCCGCGCCAATGGAGCCCTTCGTCTCGCCGACGGCACGCTGGCAGGCGCCGACCTCGACATGATCGATGCGGTCAATTTCATGATCGACACCGTCGGCCTTGCCCCCGGCGAAGCCTTCCGCATGGCCTCGCTCTATCCGGCGCTGGCCATCGGTCAGGCGGAAACCCTGGGCCACCTGCATCCAGCCGCCGAGGCGAGTTTCGTGCATCTTTCCGACGACCGAAAGGTCCAGTCGACCTGGATTTCCGGCGACAAGGTGTGGGCGCGGGCCTGACCCGCTCTCAACCGCGCCCGATATAGGGCATGGTTGTCGCCATGACCGTCATGAACTGGACATTGGCGCTGAGCGGCAGCCCGGCCATGTAGCGGACGGCGTCCACCACATGGGCAACGTCGAATGTCGGCTCAGGCAACATTTCGCCATTGGCCTGCAGCGAGCCCGCATTCATGTGGCTGGTCATGTCGGTCGCCGCATTGCCGATATCGATTTGGCCGCAGGCGATGTTGAAGGGTCTTCCATCGAGCGAGATCGCCTTGGTAAGGCCCGTAATCGCGTGCTTGCTGGTCGTGTAGCTCGCCGCGTGCGGGCGCGGAACATAGGCAGAAATCGAGCCATTGTTGATGATGCGCCCGCCTTGCGGGCTCTGCTCCCGCATCAGCCGGAAGGCCTCGCGCGCCACATAGAAGGCGCCGTTGAGATTGGTGTCGATCATTTCACGCCAGGTGGCCGTGTCGAGATCACCGAACACCCGCGCGGGGGCGAACCGGCCGGCATTGTTGAACACCAGGTCGATCCGCCCGAAGCGCGACCGGATCGAGTGGAACAGCCGCTCGACCGATTCCGGATCGGTCACGTCGCAGACCTCCCCCGGTATGCCCATGTCCTTGCTGATCGCCTCGATCAGGTCGCCACGCCGGCCGCAGATCAATACCTGCCAACCATCTGCCGACAGGCCCTTCGCGACAGCAAGGCCGATGCCGGATGTTCCACCTGTAACGAGCGCAATCGGTCCGCCTGCCATAGTTCTCTCCACATTTGCACCACGGCAGCGCCGCGATTTTGGCAAAGCCTATAACGGTTCGCCGCCGTCTGCCAAAGCTTCGTTGGGGCCCGCGAAGCGTGCCGCAAAGGCTTCCGATTGCGCGAATTTTAACGATTTCTTCAGCGGACTTAACAGTCCGTTTCAGTCTGTGTGCTGAATCTGCAACAACCGCTACGCAACCAGATTGTGTCAGCCCCAAAACCCGCTTGTCGCGATTGCGTCGGAATTTTGCATGCGTAGAGTGGGTCTTGCGAATCCATGCATGGGATCGTTTGTCGGTCGCAACGCGACGGCAACACACTGCACCACGAATAGTGTGGTCGCGTTTCGACAAACCGCTGGGCAACCAGCACCTAAATGACTGACTTTGGAGGTCAAATAATGAAACTCAAGAGCCTTATTCTCGGTTCTGTTGCTGCCGCTGGTCTCTCGACCGCTGGCTACGCTGCCGATCTGGGTGTCCTCACCTCGCTCGACGTTTGCGATGCCCTCGGCATCTCCGGCCTGACCATCTCGTCCTCGGACAACTGCCTGCAGATCTCGGGCAAGGTCACCTATGAGTTCAACTACGGCGACTACAACGGCACCGCTTGGGCTGTGAACACCAATCAGGGCAAGTCGATTGGTATTCTGAACAACGACGGCACCCACCCGGCCACCCAGGACTGGTCGTCGGACGTTGACTCGTGGCTGAAGTTTGTTGGTACCGCTTCGAGCGACTTCGGTCCCGCTTCGGCCACCATCAAGCTGAAGAACGAAAGCAAGTCTGTTGTTGCGAACGAAATCGTGACCACGACCGCTTCGAACACCGTTGAAATCGACGAAGCTTTCGTCTCCATCGGCGACACCACCACCATCATGGCTGGTAAGAAGGGCTCGATCGCCAACGTTGGCGACGATGAGCCGCTGAACTGGCTCGGCCTGTTCAACTCGGAAGCCATCGACAAGGGCGTTGGTTCGCTCTACGGCGGCAAGGCCGACGGCCATGCCATCCAGATCGTTTCCGACCTCGGCAACGGCGTGAAGGTCAAGGCTGGCCTCGAAGCTCTCGACGCTCGCGATGCTCTGCCGGCGACCACTGCTTCGAACGCTGGTAACCTCATCGGCGTGATCGAATACGCTGGCGAAGGCATCAAGGCTCACCTGACTGCTGGCGCCAACGGCATCCTCGACGGCGACGTCAATGCCTGGTGGCTGCATGCCGGCTTCGACGGCACCTTCGACAACTTCCGCGTTGTCGGTGCTGGTGCTTACGGCGCCAACGCTGCTGGCGACAACTCCTGGAACGTTCTGGCTTCGGCTTCGGCCAAGTTCGACATGTTCACCCTCGCTCTGTCGGGTGAAGCTCTGGGCGGTACGAACCTTGCCTCGCAGGCTGGCTTCGGCGGTTCCGTCGGCGCAACCGTCACCGAAGGCGTGACCATCAACCTCGGCGCTCGTTGGTTCGATGAGAACACCTCGACCACCAACACCGAGACCTACCAGGTTGCTGCTGAACTGGCTTACGCCGTCAGCGAAACCATCACCGTCAAGGGTGAAGTTGGTTACTTCCACACCACCGAACTCGTTGCTGAGCCGCATGACATCTACGGCAAGGCCTCGCTCGAATGGAAGCCGGGTGGTGGTTTCGAATCGACCCTCGCTGCTCAGGCCCACTCGACCGGTGCCTACAAGGTCACCTTCAAGGCCGCCAAGGAATTCAAGTAATCCTTGGATTACGCCTGAATTCGGAAAGGCCCGCTTCGGCGGGCCTTTCTTTTTGTCGCCATTGATCGTGGGCGCGATTGCAGGTGGCGTTCCGCGGACCGGGTGAGGTCGCGCATCGTGACTGACATCGAGTTGATGTTGGTATCCCCCGCCATGTGCGGGTTTTTCTTTGTCCTTCCCCCCAAATCATCTACCGTTCCAAAAGTTGCGGTTTTCCAATGGATTCGGGATGATCAGGGACCTCCTCAAGTGGGTGGCGCCAGGCGTTGTGACAATTCTGGGCGGGACGGTTGCGGCGCTGGCCATGGCGACGCCCGGCATGCTCGATACACTATCTGCCGAGGGCAGGGCGGCTCTCAAATCGTCCGGGTCGGATTGGGCGCAATTCACGCTCGACGGCAGGCATTTGCGCCTGACGGGAACCACGTCGTCGGATGCCCAGCGCGACATGGCGATTGCCGCCCTTGCGGACATTCCGGGTGTAGCCGGTGTCGATGAAACAGTGACCATCGCCCCGCTCGCCAATCCATTCCGCATTAATGTTAATGTTGAGGATGGTGCCGTAAGTCTCTTTGGTAGCGTACCAAATGAGGCGGTGCGTCGGGAGCTTGCCTCCATTGATGGGCTGGCATCTGTCGATCTGGAAGTTCGATCCGGACAGCCGAATGAGCAGTCATGGCGCGCGGGCGTGGAATTCGCCCTGGCCCAGGTCTCCGAAGTCGATAGCGGCTATTTTGAGCTGTCCGGCCTCACCCTGAACGCGGTCGGACGAGCGCGCTCGGAAAAGGCGCTTGGGCAGCTGCAGATGGCGCTTTCCCGAATGCCGGACGGCATTTCCAGGGGCGACATCGATGTCGAGCCTGTACGGGTGACGCCCTATACCTGGCGCGCCGAGTTTGACGGCACCCGGATTGCCATTTCGGGCCATGTTCCCGCTGAACAGGTCGCGGATCGCTTGCGATTGGCCGACGTGTCCGGACTGCCGATCGCTACCGGGCTTTCACTGGCCTCCGGGGCTCCAGAGGGATTTGCCGAGCACACCAGGCTCCTGGTCGAGCAGCTTGCCCTGCTCGAAAGCGGTGAGGCGGAAATCGTCGATGGCGTCAGCCGGCTCACCGGAGTGCCCCCAAGCATTGAAGTTGCACAGGCCGTCACCGAGGCCGTTTCTGGTACGAATTCGATCGTCGAGCTGTCCGCGCCGCGCGTGGGCGACTACTGGATCAGTATCAACCGCCAGGCCGGTGGTACGCTCGTTTTTGATGGCTTCGTACCCGATGAGGCGACGCGCGAAGATCTGGCTGGCGTCGCCAATGCCGATGTCAGCTTTCTCAAGTTCGGTGCCGGCGCCCCCGAAGGATACCATCGCGGTGTCGATTTCGCCCTTGAGTTGTTGGGCCATCTCGCGGAAGGGCGCGTGGCTCTTTCGGGCTCGACGCTCTCGGTTTCAGGCATTGCCGATACGCCCACGGACTATCGTGCATTGCTTGACATGCTGGACTCTGGTCTCCCTCAGGGACTGACACTGGCCGATAGCAGCGTCGAGGCTCCTCGCGCGGCGAGCTACAGTTTTGCGATACGCCGCGACGCCGGGGGCGACGTGGTTCTGAACGGCATGCTGCCCAGCCGGGACGCAGAGGACGCGCTCCTGGCCCGGGCCGGAAGCAATGCGCGTTCCAGCGTGACCTATGCCTCGGGCGAGGCGCCCGAGTTCCTGGCTTCCGCCGAGCAGGCATTCGCCTTCCTGCCATGGTTGCGCAGTGGCACCATCAGCTTCGATGGTGCGGGTTGGACCGTGTCTGGTGAGCCTGTCTCTGCCATCGACAAGGGCTCCATCGAAACCGAGTTCGCAATCCGCGGCTTGGCTCAGGCCGGCTGGACGCTGGCCCTTTCCGAGCCGGCCGAGTCTCCTGGCTTTGCCGATCCCTATCTCTGGTCAGCCGAACGCCTTCCTGATGGCAGTTTTCTGTTTGCCGGCAACGTTCCTGCCGAATCGCTGAAGTCCTGGCTCCAGGTGCATGTCGATGCGCGGGTCGCCGATACGAGCCGAGTCTCTCACGGTGCGCCGGAGGGCTTTGCCGACAAGGCGCGCCTGGCCGTCGACACGCTGATGGGCCTTGAAGCGGGCAGGGTGGCTTTTGACGGTTCCGACTGGACCCTCATTGGCTCCGCCGTCGATGGTGCGCAAAAAGATGCAGCCCTCACATTGGCCGCTGCGCTCGGCGTGACAGATGGCGATGGCGTGACCGTGCCCGAACTGGCGCCTGCTGCTCCCTATATCTGGGCGGCCAGCAAGTCGGACGAAGGGGTGACGCTCTCCGGTGCGGTCCCCACTGAGTCTCTCCAGCGTTTCCTTGTCGTTCGAGCCGGGGCCGAGGTTGTCGACAGGACCGAATTGCGCGCTGACGCGCCGGAGGGTTTCTCTTCGGATGTGTTGCAGGCTCTCGACGTGCTGGCACTGATGGAACAGGGTGATGTGGGCTTTGATGGAGAACAGTGGTCCGCGTCGGGTGTTTCGCTCGCTCCCGATGCTCACGCGGCCGCCACCGCCTTGCTCGGAACGGCCTCGCCACGCTGGACCTTGGCCCTTATCGATCCTGCGATGGAACCAGCCCCAGCTGAGCGAGCGCCGGTGCCTGACGCCGCAACGTCGGTAGCGGCCGCGTCGCCGAGTTACACTTTCGCTGCGAAGCGTACGTCCGATGGTGCCGTTACCCTTCGTGGTCAGGTGCCGGCTGCGGCAACTGCGCAGTATCTGGCGACCATAACCGGTGGGGATGCCAGTGCCTTGTCCATCGCGCCCAATGCGCCTGATGGCTTTGCCGCTGCCGCTCAGGCCGGGGTCCGGGCCTTGCTGCAACTCGGGCGAGGAGAGCTCAGCTTTGCCGATGGGGCGTGGCGACTTTCTGGCGAGGCGCTGAACGCCGACGATCAGCAGTCAATCAAAGCGCAGATCGCCACATTGGGTGAAGACTGGGCGGCGGAGCTGTCCGCGCCTTCGGGGCTCGCCCAGTGCCAGGCCCGCCTGGCAGAGCTTTCAGCCCACAATGCCATCCTGTTCCAGTCCGGCGCAGCCATCATTGCGGCGGGGGCGGCGGCTGAACTCGATGCCTTTGCGCAGGCGCTCCTGCTGTGCCCCGACGCCATTGTCGATGTCGAGGGACATACCGACAGCGACGGTGACGACCAGTTGAACCTGGCTTTGTCGGTGGCGCGTGCGGAAGCGGTAGTCGATGCGCTGGTCGAGCGCAACGTTTCGCCGTCACGCCTCTATGCCGTTGGCTATGGCGAATCCGCTCCAGTTGCCGACAATGCGACGGCGGAAGGCAAACGGGCCAACCGGCGCATTGTGGTAACGGTGCGTGCGCCGGAGGGGCAGAACTAGCCAATGTCGTCCTTCGTCACCCCCGTGCTGTTTCTGATCGGCGTCTACTGGCCCTTCATGGCCGCCGCCGGGTTTGTGGGCATTGTCACGGGCTGGCTCAGCCTTTCGAGGCGAGGGGCGGAGGCGTCGCGATGACCGTCGGCCATGCCATCGAAATCGCCGTATTGCTCCTCGTCGCCTACCTCTGCGGGTGCGGCCTCGGCTATGTCGCGCACCTGGCCTATCGCGCCATTCGGGTGCGACCCCGCTTTGAAGCCCGCGTGCCAGTTGCTGCGGTGCCGGTCTCGGTAGCGTCCGCGCCAGCTGGCAAGTCAGCCGCGCGGCGTCTTGCCGGAACCGTCGATCGCGATGGACTCACGACCGCTCCAACACCGGCCCCCGTCACCCTGCAACGCCCGCCATACCTGCCTGCTCCCCGCGGGGGGAAGGCCGATGATCTGAGGCAGATCAAGGGGATAGGCGCGAAAACGGAATCTGCGCTGCACGATCTCGGGATCTATCACCTCGATCAGATTGCCGCCTGGACCGGCGCGCATATCGATTGGCTCGAGGGGCGCATCGCCGTAAAGGGCCGGATCCGCAGGGAGCAATGGGTCGAACAGGCCGTCCTTCTTCTCACGGCTACTGCGTCTGCCTGATCAGCGCCTCTCAGGCAGCCTTTCGCCGGCCTTTACCGATATGGAAGACGAATTCCGCTACGGCCTCTATGTCGGACTGCTGGTCAAACAGGGCCGGTGACCCCTGTCCCTGGATTGTCACCGCTTCAGCGTCCGGGCGGCGGCGCACCATTTCCTCAAACGTTTCGCGCCGCACCTGATCGGTCAATTGGGTCCGCAGCAGCATCAGTCGCGCACAGTTGAGGGCGTCGAAGAGCGGCCATTGGGCCACCAGAACGTCATCGAAGCTGATGTCCTTGATGCGTTCGATCAGGCGCCTGTCGAAGAGCGGATGCGGCCGGTTGCGCTTGTCGAACCAGAAGCTGCGGAGCGAGAGGGCATCGAGCTCCTCGGGCGAGTGGCCCGGATAGTCCCCGCCAAGCATGCGCCGCAGGCCCTGGGTCACCGCCTTGCCGCGCAGGCTGTCGATATGGGCCTGGTTGTTGCGCAGCCGTACGATGCCGCGCGAATCCGTCACCGGCCCGCTGTCGAGCAGAATTGTACCGCCGATCAGCAATGGATGGCTGACGGCCAGCGCCATGACCACCTGTCCGCCATGCCCCTGGCCGAGCATCACGGCACGGCCGATTCCCAGGGCAGCCAGAATATCGGCGACATCCTGTGCGTCCGAGAGCGTGCTGTAACCGGCGCCTTTTGGCCGGTCATCGGCCCGCCCACGCCCGGGCAGATCCAGCAGGACCATCGGCCAGCCGCCGGAGCCAAGCCGTTGGAAATAATCGGCAAATGCCGAGAAATCGCTCATGTTGCGATTGTAGCCGGCAAGGCAGACAAGCGGCACGCGCCTACCGGTGAAGTCGCCGCGCAGGTGCACGGCCGCGCGCGTTCGCGCATCGCTCGTGGTGATGAACGATACGGGCAGTCCGGCAAAGGCCGCATGGTCCCGGGGAACTTTGCGCCGACGATCGAAGAGCGAAATCATGGCCATATTTATCGATGGCCGGGCGCAAGTCACAAGGCGTTTCGCGTGCCTTGTGGCCGGCCGCTGTTGAAAGTATGGTGCCGCCCGTTCGGCGCAGTGTGGCGCCAGAATGCGTTGAGATCAAAATGGCCGGCCAAAGCCCGGCGCCCAATTGAGGAATTCCGACAAATGCTGCGTGGTTCGATTACGGCTCTCATCACCCCCATGCGCGATGGGGCCGTGGATGAGAAAGCCTTCGCCAGCTTTGTCGAATGGCAGATTTCCGAAGGGACGCACGGCCTTGTGCCTGTTGGCACGACCGGCGAAAGCCCTACCGTCAGCCATGAGGAACATCACCGCATCGTCCAGGTCTGCATCGAAGTCGCCAACGGCCGCGTGCCGGTGATTGCTGGTGCCGGGTCCAATTCGACGGCTGAAGCGGTGTCGCTGGCCCAGCACGCGGAAAAGTCCGGCGCGAGTGCCGTGCTCTCCGTGGTGCCCTACTACAACAAGCCGAACCAGGAAGGCCTGTTCCAGCATTTTTCAGCTGTGGCCAAGGCGGTCGGCATTCCGATCATCCTGTACTCGGTGCCGGGCCGCACCACGGTCGACCTCACCGTCGATACCATCGTCCGGCTGCGCGATGCCCATTCCAACATTGTCGGCGTGAAGGATGCGACTGGCAATCTTGAGCGGGCCAGCATGCAGCGCAACAGGCTGGGCAAGGATTTTATACTGTTGTCCGGCGACGACAGCACTGCCCTCGGTTTCAATGCCCATGGCGGCCATGGCTGTATTTCGGTGACTGCCAATGTCGCCCCGCGTCTCTGCTCGCAGATGCAGGAGCTTTCGCTTGCCGGTGATTTCGCCGGCGCGCGCGAGATCAATGACAAGCTCGCCTACCTCCACAAGGACCTGTTCATGGAGCCCAATCCGTCGCCGGCCAAGTATGTGGCCAACCGGCTGAACCTGTGCGCCAACGAAATGCGTCTGCCACTGGTACCGGTCAGCAAGTCGACAGAGGACGCCATGGACTTTGCAATGCGTCACGCCGGCCTTATCTGATAGGCAGTGCTTTCAATTGCCCGGTCCACGGACCTGTCCGGGGCCGGGCTTTCTATTTAGAGACCGACCAAACCATGGCTGCCAGCAAGAACGACAAGAGCAAGAGTGGATGGATCAGTCACGGGCAGGTGGCCGAGAACCGTCGCGCGCGCTTCGACTACGAAATCGGCGACACCATCGAGGCCGGCATTGTGCTGACTGGTACCGAGGTCAAGTCACTACGCCTGGGTAAAGCGCAGATCGCCGAGTCCTACGCCTCGCCCGAGCGGGGCGAGCTCTGGCTCATCAATTCGCACATTCCCGAATACCTGCAGGCCAATCGCTTCAATCACGAGGAAAAGCGTCCGCGCAAGCTTCTCGTCAGCAAGAAGCAGCTCGCCAAGCTCGACCAGGAAGTGGCTCGCGCTGGCAATACCATCGTGCCGCTGAAGCTGTTTTTCAACGACCAGGGCAAGGCCAAGCTGCTGATCGGCGTCGGCAAGGGCAAGAAGAACTACGACAAGCGCGCCACGGCCCGCGACCGTGACTGGAACCGCGACAAGGCCCGCATCATGAAAGAGGGCGGAAGGGGCTGAGAGCCGTCCCGAAGGGCAAATCTCTCCGGTGGAGAGATTTGAGGCGAGCAGGCCATGAGCGCTACGCGCGAATGGCGAGCCTCTGTCAGGCCTCGACCGGCCGCTGCACCTGCGGACGACCAACGGTCTTGGCCAAATCCGCCACATCGATGAAGAAGTCCGCCTGGCGGCGCAGGTCGTCCGAGATCATCGGCGTGGAAGTGGTCAGCGTCGAGACCACGGTCACCCGCTTGCCCTTGCGCTGCAGCGAGGCGACCAGGGCGGTGAAATCGCCGTCGCCTGAAAACAGCACGAAGTGGTCGTAGTAGGGGGCCTGCTCGAGCGCGTCGACGGTCAGCTCGATATCCATGTTGCCCTTGACCTTGCGGCGGCCCAGGGAGTCGGTGAATTCCTTGGCTGGCTTGGTCACCACGGCATAGCCATTGTAGTCGAGCCAGTCGATCAGCGGCCGGATCGAGGAATATTCCTGATCCTCGATCAGTGCCGTGTAGTAGTTGGCGCGCAGCAAGTAGGCCTTGGCGCTGAACTCGCTCAGCAGCTTGCGATAGTCGATGTCGATGCCGATTGCCTTGGACGTGGCATAGAGATTTGCACCGTCAATGAAGAGGGCGATCTTTTCGCGGGGGTCAATGGCCATAACGAATTCCTGAAGGGCAGGGGCTGCCGGAGGCTGAAAAACCGCCTGCGACGGCGCTTTAATTAAATTCCGAAGGTAGTTTTAAAACTTAAATTCGGTCTTCGCACATTTAGCCCGGTCCGTAAAGCAGGGGGCGATCAGGCTTTCGTGGGCCGGGCTCCCTTGTCATCACACCCTGCATCGTGTATTGCGGCCATTCATTTCCCCCAAAGTGTGGAGACGTTCGTGGCACGCGTCACCGTTGAAGACTGCATCGAAAAGGTCGAGAATCGCTTCGATCTCGTCCTCATGGCCGCCCATCGCGCGCGCATGATTTCCTCCGGTGGCCAGATCACCGTCCCGCGTGACAACGACAAGAACCCTGTCGTTGCCCTGCGCGAAATCGGCGATGGCACCATTTCGCCTGAAGACCTGCATGAAGACCTGATCCACTCGCTGCAGAAATATGTCGAGGTCGACGAGCCGGAAAACACCGCGGCTCCGATGATCGAAAGCGCCGGCGACGACGACGCGATCAACTTCGACACCATCAGCGAAGAAGAACTGCTGCGCGGCATCGAGAGCCTCGCTCCGCCGGAGCGTCGCGACGACTAGGCTGAGTCTTGCAAATCGCTCCAGTGGAGCGATTTGAGGAGCTTCGCGGACGTTCGGCATTGCCGATGAAGGGCTCCAGTGGAGCCCTTCAAGTCTAGAAGGCCATGAGAGCTATGCTCGAATGGCATGCACCGGCCTTGCGGCACACGGTGATCCGAATATATCAGAGAGCGTCCGGTATGCGCCGGGCGCTCTTTTCATTTCTGATACAGGCGCTAAGCTCCTTTTCTGCGAGCGGGCGACTTAATCCATGATGCGTCAGTACGAGCTCGTCGAACGCGTTCAGGCCTATAACCCGAACGCCGACGAGCAATTGTTGAATAAGGCCTATGTGTACGCCATGCAGAAGCATGGCTCGCAGAAACGCGCTTCCGGGGACCCCTATTTCAATCATCCGCTGGAAGTGGCGGCAATCCTCACCGAGCTCAAGCTCGACGACGCGTCCATCGCTGTTGGGCTCCTGCACGACACCATCGAGGACACCGACGCCACGCGCGCCGAGATCGATCAGCTGTTCGGCGGTGAGATCGGCACCATCGTCGACGGCCTCACCAAGATCGAGCGCCTGAACCTCGTTTCCCGCGAGGAGGCGCAGGCCGAGAACTTGCGAAAACTCCTTCTCGCCATCAGCCAGGACGTCCGCGTCCTCCTGGTCAAGCTGGCTGACCGCCTGCACAATATGCGCACCTTGCAGTTCATGGCGCCCGACAAGCAGCGCCGTATCGCGCAGGAGACCATGGATATCTATGCTCCGCTGGCCGGACGCATGGGTATGCAGGACATGCGCAACGAGCTCGAGGACCTGAGCTTCCGCATTCTCCAGCCAGACCATTACGAGGCCATCATTGCCCGCCTCGACCAGATGCAGGCGGACAATCGCGAGACTATCGATACCATCACCGCCGAGCTGACCGAGCGCCTCGCCGAGGCCGGCATCGCCGCGCGGGTCAAGGCGCGGGTCAAATCGCCCTATTCGATCTTCTCCAAGATCGAGCGCAAGTCGATTGCCCTCGAACAGCTCTCCGACATGATCGGGTTCCGGGTCATCGTGGGCTCGGAGGAGGAATGTTACCGCACGGTCGGTCTCGTCCATACGACGTGGAAAGTCGTGCCGGGGCGCTTCAAGGACTATATCTCGGTCCCCAAGCACAACGACTACCAGTCGATCCACACCACCATCGTCGGCCCCAGCCGTCAGCGCGTCGAGCTCCAGATCCGCACCGAGGCCATGGATCGCATCGCCGAGTTCGGCATCGCCGCCCATGCCCTCTACAAGGATGGCGCCTCGGCCAATCTCGGTCGCATCGAGATGGAATCGCATGCCTATGGCTCGCTGCGGCAGACCATTTCTCACCTGACCTCGGGCATTTCGAGCGAGGATTTCCTCGAATACACCAAGCTCGAACTGTTCCAGGATCAGGTCTTCTGCTTCACCCCGCGCGGACGCCTCATCGCCTTGCCGCGCGGCGCCACGCCCATCGACTTCGCCTACGCGTTGCACACCGACATCGGCGATACCTGTGTCGGCGCCAAGATCAACGGCCTGATCCTGCCGCTCGTCACCCAGCTACGCTCGGGCGACGAGGTGGAAATCCTGCGCGACCAGAACCATCGCCCACCCTCGAACTGGATCGGCATTGCCGCCACTGGCAAGGCCCGCGCTGCCATCCGCCGCGCCGTGCGCCATGCCGCGGCCCAGCGCGCCTTTGCCCTGGGCGAGCATGTGCTCAACATGATGCTTGAGCGCGAAGGCGTGATGCTGGACGAGAGCGAGGCCAAGGCCCTGGCCGAGGCGCTCGATTTGCAGAGCAAGCGTGATCTGCTCGTGGCCGTGGGCGAGGGCAAGATAGGCTCCGAGCCCCTTTCTGCCGCCCTGGCCCAGGTCAAGGGCATCCGCAAGCGCCGCCGCAAACTTGAATTGCCCGTGGCCGATACGGCAGACGGTTGGTTTGCCCTGCGCGGTTCGGACGAGTTCCGCTTCCGGGTGCCCGGCGGCCAGCGCTCCGGCCCCAATGCAACGACCGCGCTCGCCCAGCTCGATTTCCATACGCCGGTCACCGTATCGGGCGAGGGGATTGTCCCGGGGGACCGCCTGGTCGGTATCCTCGAGCCGGGCAGCCCGCTGACCGTCTACCCCATCCACTCCGATGCTCTGATCGCCAAGCACGACAGCGATGTGGCCTGGGTGGACGTACGCTGGAATCTCAGCAAGGGAGACGAAAAGCTCTATCCCACCGTCATCTCGATGGAATCGGTCAACCGGCCCGGCTCTCTGGCGCAGATTTCCGCCGCCATTGCCGCCTGCGAGGCCAATATCAACAATCTGGTGATGCGGATGATTTCGCCCGATTTCCATCAGATGATCTTTGAAATCGAAGTGCGCGACCTTGCGCAACTGACCGATGTTCTGGCAACGCTCAAGCGTAGTCCCGGCCTGTCCGCAGTACAGCGGGCGGGCATTCGCGAGGCGGGAATGATCTCGACCCTCGAATGGGACGGAAGTGTCGATAGGAGTGGCCGGGATGGATAGAGAAGACGTTTTGCAGATTTTCCGCGATTGCGGCGCCATGCTGGAGGGGCACTTCATCCTCTCCTCGGGCCTGCGGTCGCCCGTGTTTCTGCAGAAGGCCAGGGTCTTCCAGTATCCGCACCAGACCGAAAAACTCTGCAAGGCGCTGGCCGACAAGATTCGTGCCGAAGTGCCCGGCGTCACCAAGGTTGTCTCGCCCGCCATCGGCGGCATCATTCCCGGCTACGAAACCGCGCGCCATCTCGGCGTGCCGGCCCTTTATACCGAACGCGTCGATGGACAGTTCGAGCTGCGGCGAGGCTTCGAGATTTCCGCCGACGATCAGGTTGTGGTCGTGGAGGACATTGTCTCCACCGGTCTCTCGATCCGCGAATGCGTCGATGCATTGCGCAAGATCGGCGCCAATGTGGTCGCCGCGGCCTGCCTTATCGATCGCTCTGGTGGCGAAGCCGATGTTGGCGTCCCCCTGGTCAAGCTCATCGATTTCAAGGTCCCCGCCTATCCCGCCGACCAGCTTCCGCCCGAACTCGCCGCCATCCCCGCCGTCAAGCCCGGCAGCCGTGGCATTCAGGGGGTGAAGTGATCGTCGGCCTGGGTTCCGATCTCATCCAGATCCACCGCGTCGAGCAGACGCTGGCCAAGTACGGCACCCGCTTCACCCATCGCTGCTTCACCGAGATCGAGCAGCAGAAGTCTGACCGCCGCGCCCAGCGGGCTGCCTCCTATGCCAAGCGCTTTGCTGCCAAGGAAGCCATGTCCAAGGCGTTGGGCACCGGCATTTCCTGGGGCGTTTACTGGCGCGACATGGGGGTGGTGAACCTGCCTTCCGGCAAGCCGACCATGCGGCTGACCAATGGTGCGGCAAAGGCGCTGGCCCGGCTTGTCCCCGAAGGACACGAGCCCCATATCCACCTGACCATTACCGACGACGCCGGCCTCGCGCAGGCTTTCGTCATCATCGAAGCCCTGCCGATCAAATAGGCGTGCCGGGCCAGGCATATCAAGCAAGTTGACCCCGCGCGGCCAAACGCCTAACCCTTCCGCACCGCTATTCCGGGAAAAACCATGAGCCAGCCTGCCGACAAGCCCGCCAAGAAGACCAATGAGTGGGTGGAAACCATCGTCGTCGTCATCGAGGCGCTGCTCATCGCCATCGTCCTGCGGTTCTTCCTGTACCAGCCGTTCTCGATCCCCACTGCATCCATGCAGCAGACGCTGATGATCGGCGACTACTTCGTCGCCAACAAGTTTGTCTGGGGCTATGGCAAGCACTCGTTCTCGCTGGGCCGCTATGGCGACTTCGCCCTGCTGGATTTCGAACTGCCGATCAACAACCGCATCCTCGGGCGAGACCCCAATCGCGGCGACATCGCCGTGTTCCGTCCGGTTCCGCAGAACATGGAATACATCAAGCGCATTGTCGGCCTTCCCGGCGACCGCATCCAGATGCGCGATGGCCGTCTCTACATCAACGGCACGATGGTCGAGCGCGAGGAAGTGGGCAAGGCCATCGACACCGACAGCAATGGCGATAGCCGCGAGGTCACGATCTATCGCGAGACTTTCCCGGAGGGCACAGCCCACATCATTCAGGAAATCGGCGACAACCTCTCGCTCGACAACACGCCTGAATATGTGGTGCCGGCAGGCCACTACTTCATGATGGGCGACAACCGCGACCGTTCGGCCGATAGCCGCGTCCTGTCGCAGGTCGGCTATGTTCCCGCCATCAACCTGATTGCCAAGGCCGAGGCCATCTTCTTCTCCATCGAGGACAACATTCCACCCTGGCAGATCTGGCAGTGGCCGGCCAATGTCCGTTGGAACCGCATGTTCCGCTCGGTCTATAGCGACCAGCCGGATCCCAATCTGGAAGCGCCGTGAGCCGCCGCGACAAGACCCATGAAAAGCTCCAGTTTCGGCTTGGCTACCGCTTTGCCGATCCGGAACTGCTGGACCGTGCGCTGAGCCATTCGAGCGCCGTCTCGCCGGGCAAGCGCATCGAGAAATCCTATCAGCGCTTGGAATTTCTCGGTGACCGGGTCCTCGGCCTCGTCGTGGCCGACATGCTCTACCACCGCTATCCCGCCTCCAATGAAGGTGAATTGAGCCGTTCGCTCAACACGCTGGTGCGCAAGGAAACCTGCGCCGACATTGCTCGCCAGCTCGATCTGGGCAAGGAAATGATCCTTGGCGACAGCGAAGCCAGGTCGGGCGGCGCCGACAAGGACGCCATTCTTGGCGACATTACCGAGGCGATCATTGGCGCCATTTTTCTCGACGGAGGCCTGGAGCCGGCGCGCCGGTTCATCGAGAGCCATTTCGAGGACTATCTTGCCGATGGTCAGGCAAACAGGGCCGATGCCAAGACCACCTTGCAGGAATGGGCCCAGGCCCGCGGCCTGGAACCGCCCGCCTATGTGCTGGTGGAGCGCACCGGCCCCGACCATGCGCCCGAATTCACAATTGGCGTGGAGCTGAGCGGCTTCGAGCGGCTCGAGGCCATCGGCCCGTCCAAGAAGATCGCTGAACACCGCGTCGCCGAACAATTTCTGGTCCGTCAAAAGGTCTGGAAGGAACGCAAATGAACACCCCTGATGAACTGGCCGCTACCTCCTGCGGCTTCATTGCCCTGGTTGGTGCGCCCAATGCCGGCAAGTCGACCCTGCTCAACTCGCTTGTTGGCACCAAGGTCTCCATTGTCACTCACAAGGCCCAGACCACGCGCAGTCAGGTCCGCGGCGTGCTCACTCTCGACCAGGCCCAGCTTGTCTTTGTCGATACGCCCGGCATTTTCGCGCCCAAGAAGCGGCTGGAACGCGCCATGGTCGAAAACGCCTGGGGCGGGGCAGGGGACAGCGACATCGTCGCCTTCATCCTCGATGCCGACCGTGGCGTCACGCCAGACATCGAAACCCTGCTCGAAGGCCTCGAAAACATCCGCCAGCCCAAGGTGCTGATCCTCAACAAGATCGACCAGGTCAAGCATGAGAGCCTGCTGGCGCTCTCGCAAGGCCTCAACGAGCGCACCCGCTTCGAAGCCACCTTCATGCTCTCGGCCCTAAAAGGCCATGGCGTGAAGGACTTCATCGACTGGTGCATCAAGCATATCCCGCCCGGGCCCTGGCACTTTCCCGAGGATCACCTTACCGATCTCACCATGGCCATCACCGCGGCCGAGGTGACGCGCGAAAAGCTCTTCCTCCGCGTCCACGACGAAATCCCCTACAATTCCACCGTCGAGACCGAGAGCTTCAAGATCCAGAAGGACGGCTCCTACAAGATCGACCAAGTCGTCTATGTCAGCCGCGAGAGCCACAAGAAGATCGTGCTCGGCGCTGGTGGCCAGACCATCAAGGCCATCGGCGCAGAGAGCCGCAAGGAACTGATGGAGATGTACGAGGTGCCCATCCACCTCTTCCTCTTCGTCAAGGTTCGCGAGAAATGGGCTGATGATCCGGAACGCTACCGCGAAATGGGTCTCGAATTCCCGCATGAGAAGAAGTGAACCGCGCCCTCAGGGCACGGTCGCGTAGTTGGCCATATTGGCCTCGATGCCGAGGGCATTGAGGAAGTGCTCCGGATTAAAGCCGGTCGCCTTGCGCTTTGCCATCATGGCGGCCTTGGCCTGGGCAAAGGCGGCTTCGCTTTCCCACTCGACCACCGTCACCACGTTGAAGCGATCCGCTCCGGAATGATGCTCGAGCAGGTGGTTCTGCAGGCAGCCCTGCTGCTCGTCCAGGAACTGCTTGGTGTCCAGTGCCTGGACAAGGAAAGCTTCGCGGCTCGCGGTCGGTACGCTAAAGCTGTCTATGCGGAATAGGGACTCGGTCCGCGCTTGCGATGGTGTAGTCATGTTTGGTCTCCATATCGAGTTTATCTGGTGTCATGTCAGATTGACAGTATGCTGTCAAAACGGTTGAGTGCTGTCAATATGAACGCGTCTATTGCTCTCAGTGCCCTGTTTCTTGATATCTTCCGCGCCAATGCCGCCCTGGTGGCGGCGGGCGATCAACTGGTCGCGCCACTTGGGCTGACCAGCGCGCGCTGGCAGGTGCTGGGGGCGGTGGCCATGGCACAGGCGCCGCAACCCGTTGCCCACATTGCACGCGATATGGGTCTGGCGCGCCAGAGCGTGCAGCGTCTCGTCAATGAACTCCTCGCCGATGGCCTCGTGGAGCTCCGCGACAATCCCCACCACAAGCGCGCCCGCCTGGTCTGCCTGACCGGGCAGGGCGTCGAGGCCATGGCCGCCATCAACAAGTTGCAGCGTCCCTGGGTCGATGGTCTGGCGGCCGGCATGGATGCACAGCGCATCGCCCTTGCTGCAGACGTGCTGGCCACCCTGCGACAGCGCCTCGAACCGGCCGCCGACGGGTCGCAAGACTGATGGAATGGACCGGTGAAGCCCTGCTCATAGGCGTCCGCCGCCACGGCGAGACCTCCGTCATCGCCGAGGCGATGGTGGCCGGGCGCGGGCGATATGCGGGCCTTATTCGGGGCGGACGGTCGCCAAAGCTCGCCGCGACGCTCCAGCCCGGCAACACCATCCAGCTCACCTGGCGCGCGCGACTGGAGGACCACCTCGGCACCTTCACGGTCGAGTTGATGCATTCGCGCGCCGCCGGCCTCTTTGCCGACCGCAGGCGCCTCTATCTCGCCCAGACGGTCTGCGAACACCTTCACCTGCTGCCCGAGCGCGATCCGCATGACCGCCTCCTCGGCATGGCGCTCAATCTGATTGACAGTGAACCCGATGCCGCCGCCCTTGCGCGGTTCGAACTGGCTCTGCTCGACGATCTTGGCTTCGGCCTCGACCTCGAAACCTGCGCCGCCACCGGCGTCACCGAGGACCTGACCCACGTCTCGCCCAAGTCAGGCCGAGCCGTCAGCCGCGCCGCCGCCGAGCCCTACAAGGATCGGCTGCTGCCGCTCCCGAGCTTCCTTCATGCCCGGGGCAATGCCTCGCCCGACGACATCAGGGCCGCGTTCCGCCTCACCGGTCATTTCCTGCACATGCATGTGTGGTCCGCCCGCCAGCTCGATCCCCCCGCCACGCGCGAAAAGCTGATCGAGCTTTTGACGGAGGAGTAGGCAAGAAGGCTGGACCACCCGGTCAAGCCGGGTGGTGACGCAGGGGGAAGGTCCGATTTCCCCACGCCCGTCATTGCCCGGCTTGACCGGGCAATCCACCTTTCGCATCCAGCGACGCCAGGCCTCGGACCCAATGCCCCAAACCCGTGCAAAACCGCGTGTCTCCGCACCATTCTGGTCCCCGCCACGCTAATCTGCTCCCGATTCGTTCTCATTGGTTGAGTACCGCATGTCCGACGCCGATACCCTTCCGCCGCCCGACGACCAGCGCATTGTCGATCTCAAGCAGGCGCTTGAAGAGCGGTATCTGTCCTATGCCCTGTCCACGATTACCCAGCGTGCTCTGCCGGATGCCCGCGACGGGCTCAAGCCCGTGCATCGCCGCATTCTCCATGCAATGCGGCTGCTGCGGCTCGATCCCAACCAGGGCTACAAGAAGTCCGCCCGTATTGTCGGCGACGTCATCGGTAAGTTCCACCCGCATGGCGACCAGTCGATCTACGACGCGCTGGTGCGTCTGGCGCAGGATTTTGCCCTCCGATACCCGCTGGTCGACGGCCAGGGCAATTTCGGCAATATCGACGGCGATAGCCCGGCCGCCATGCGTTACACCGAAAGCCGCATGACCGATGTGGCGACGCGTCTGCTCGAAGGCATCACCGAGGACGCCATCGATTTCCGGCCGACCTATGACGGTGAGGACGAAGAACCGACGGTGCTGCCGTCCAACTTCCCCAATCTGCTTGCCAACGGCTCCACTGGCATTGCCGTCGGCATGGCGACCTCGGTGCCCCCGCATAATCTGGTTGAACTCTGCAACGCCGCCCTCAAGCTCATTCACAACCCGGCGGCCACGACCGAAGACCTCGTCCATGCCGATCTGACCGCTCGGCCCAGCATGGACGACCTTATCCGCGGCCCCGACTTTCCGACCGGCGGGCAACTGGTCGAAAGCCGCTCCTCCATCGTTAATTCCTATGAAACCGGCCGCGGCGCCTTCCGCCATCGTGCCATCTGGGAAAAGGAGGAAAAGGGCAGGGGCGTCTACCAGATCGTCGTCACCAAGATCCCCTACGGCGTGCAGAAGTCGCGCCTCGTGGAAAAGATTGCCGAGCTGCTGCTGGCCAAGAAGCTGCCATTGCTCAAGGACGTGCGCGACGAGAGTGCCGATGACATTCGCCTCGTGCTCGAGCCGCGTGCCGGCACGGTCGATGCCGTCATCCTCATGGAGCAGCTGTTCAAGCTCACCGAACTCGAAGTCCGCTTCAGCCTCAATCTCAACGTGCTCGACAAGGGCATGACCCCGCGCGTCATGAGCCTCGCCGACGCACTGCGCGCCTGGCTTGACCACCGCAAGGTCGTGCTGGTGCGCCGCAGCCAGCATCGGCTTGAACAGATCGCCGCCCGCCTCGAAGTGCTCGAAGGCTATATCATCGCCTATCTCAACCTCGACGAGGTGATCCGCATCATCCGCGAGGAGGATGATGCCAAGGCAAGCCTGATGACGACCTTCAACCTGACCGACAATCAGGCCGAAGCGATCCTCAACATGCGCCTGCGGTCCCTTCGCAAACTCGAGGAAATCGAGCTGCGGCAGGAGCACAAGAACCTCACCGAGGAAAAGGGAAAGCTCGAAGCGCTGCTCGCCTCCGACAAGCGCCAGTGGGGCGAGATCGCCAAGCAGGTGGAGGCCCTGAAGAAGGCCTATCCGCTGTTCGAGGCCGACGGGGTGACCCCGCATGCATTGGGCGCCCGCCGCACCATCTATGGCGACGCGCCTACTGCCGATGCCGCCGAAGTTTCAGAAGCCTTTATCGAGCGCGAGCCCATCACCGTCATCCTCTCCGAGAAGGGCTGGATCCGCGCCCCGCGCGGCCACGCCGTCGAGGTCAATGACGAAAAGGGCTTCAAGACCGGCGATAGGCTGAAGCTCGCCATCAAATGCGAAACGACCGACAAGCTGCTGATGCTTACCACCGGCGGCAAGGTCTATACGCTCGGTGCCGACAAGCTGCCCGGCGGTCGCGGCCAGGGCGAGCCCGTGCGTATCATGGTGGACATCGAGGAAGGGCAGGACATCGTCGCGCTTTTCGTCTATGCGCCGGGCAAGCAGCGCATCATCGCCTCGTCGTCGGGCTACGGCTTCATCGTCAACGAGGACGATCTCGTCGCCAATACCCGCAAGGGCAAGCAGATCCTCAATGTCTCCTTGCCTGACGAGGCGCGGCTGATCGTGCCGTGCATGGGCGATCGCGTCGCCGTCATCGGCGAAAACCGCAAGCTGCTTGTCTTCCCGCTGGCGCAGCTCGCCGCGATGAGCCGCGGCAAGGGCGTGCGCCTCCAGCGCTACAAGGATGGCGGCATTTCCGACATCAAGACCTTCTACGCCGCCGATGGCCTGACCTGGACCGACTCGTCCGGCCGCACCTATTCCAAGCCCACCGAGGAGCTGGTCGACTGGGCCAGCGACCGCGCCACCGCCGGCCGCCAGCCGCCGACTGGCTTCCCGAAGAACAACAAGTTCGTAGGATAGGATTCAGAAGACTCGGGATTTCCCCACAGCAGGTGGACCCATCACCCCACCCGGAAGCGAGATAGGGCTTGGCTCGTCGCTAAATCCGTTGAATCGAGCAGGTGGGGGTGGCGGCGTTTCCACGTATAGCCATGCCGTCGCACCCTCCGTCGTTACCCTCGCTTTGAGCGGAGGGTGGCACAGCGACCGCCCGCATCGGATTCACCACCTCAAGCATTACGACTAACCCCCGTCGGAGACTCATCAAAATGATCCGCCATATCGTCCTGCTGCGCTTCCGCCCGGATGTCTCGATCGATGACCGCAACGCCATCTATGCCGAACTGGCGGCGCTGAAATCCGTTGTCCCCGGCTTCCTCTCCATGAGCTATGGTCCCAATGTCTCGCCGGAAGGCAAGGACAGGGGATATGCCGATGGCTTTTCCATGGACTTCATCGATGCGGCGACCCGCGATGCCTACCTGGTCCATCCGGCCCATCAGGCGGCAGGCGCAAAACTCGTCGCTGCCCTCGAGGGCGGCCGCGACGGGCTCATCGTCTTCGATCTGGTGGTGTGAGTTTTACGCTTCCAGCCGCGTCCAGCCCAGCGTGCCGCGCTGCACTTCCAGCGGCCGGTAGTCGCCCTTATAGGCCATCTTGGGTGAGTCCTTTACCCAATAGCCCAGATACACAAAGTCGAGCCCGGCCGTGCGAACCTGCTCGATATGGTCCAGAATGACAAAGGTTCCCAAGCTGCGGTGGATCAGGTCAGGATCGTAGAAGGAATAGACCATCGAGAGCCCGTCGGGCATCACGTCGGTCAGCGCTACGGCCACCAGCGGCTGGTCGGGCAGGTCACTCAGGCGATACTCCACCAGCACCGACTGCACCGGCGTATCCTCGACCATATATTCGTAGTCCTGATAGCTCATCTGCGTCATGCCGCCACCCGCATGGCGGGCATCGAGATAGCGCTTGAACAGCTCATACTGCTCCATCGTCGCCACGGTCGGCTGCACCGAGACCGAAATGTCGGCATTGGCACGGTTGACGCGGCGGAAGCGTTTGTTGAGCGCAAATTCGCGCGTCACGATCCGCACCGATTGGCAGGAGTTGCAGCCCTCGCAGGCTGGTCGATAAATGAGGTTCTGGCTGCGACGAAAGCCGTTGTCGCTCAGCAATTGATGCAGCATCGAGGCGCGCCGGCCGCTCAGATGCGTGAACAGCTTGCGTTCCATCTTGCCCGGCAGGTAGGGGCAGGGCAGGGCGGCTGTCAGGAAGAGCTGGGTGGTTTCGGGCGTCTGGTCGGTCATCAGGGACCCGTTGGTGCGGATTTGGAGAGCTTATCGCGCTCCGGTCTCACCTTCAACGTCTCAAACGGTGTATTGATCCGCAGCCCGCGCTCGCTGCCAATGCCGCGTCATCGGCGAACGGCGCACCATCAGTGTGCCCATCACCAGGTCATGGATCATTTGCCGGCGCGGCGTGAACAGCGCGAACAGCAGCGTCACCGGCCAGCAGATCCAGAAGGTGAGCCAGAACAGCAAGGCGTGGAAGATCGCCATCCAGCCATCCAGCGGCTGGCCGCGCGTCGGCGTGAGCACGATGTCCATCATCTGCATCCCGACCGTGGCCCGCCGATGCGAGCCCAGGGTCAGGGCATAATAGAGCACGACGGCCCCAGGCAGCACGAACACCAGCGCCATCCAGGCGAGGCCAAACGTCAGAAAGCCCAGCAACACGCCGACAAGCCCCATCGCCAGGGCGATCGTCCCGATCAGCACCAGATCGACGAGATAGGCCGCAACGCGCCGTGTCAGCAGCCCGTCGAAAAGTTCGGGCGCGGTGGCGGGATCAGGCAGGTAGGGGCGGTCGGCAGTGTCCTGTGTCATGGCGCAGAACATTGTCACGGCAGCCCCGGCTTGCAAGAGGTTCAGCGTGAAAATGCGCAAATGATGCATGCAGGTGACGGATCCCAGTCGAGACAGTACGCTTCGCTCAGGAGGACCAGCCATGAACACGATTACCGACGGCATGCACCGTCAATATGCAGACAGTGCCAGGCTTGCCGCCCGCGCCCGGATGCACACGTTCGGGCAGGCCGAGGTGCCCTGGTTCACCTGGGTAGCGCGGCATGTCCCGGCCGCACCGGGCGCCAGCGTGCTCGACGTCGGGTGCGGGCCGGCCTGGTTCTGGCCCGAGGCGAGCATCGAACTCCCCGCCGGCCTAGCACTCACGCTCTTCGACCAGTCGCCCGGAATGGTCGAGGAGGCACTGGAGCGGTGTCGCCCACTGCCTTTGTCATCGGTCGCGGGAGTGGTGGGCGATGCGTCGACACTGCCCTTTGCCGATGCCAGTTTCGACGCCGTGATCGCCATGCATATGCTCTACCACGTGACAGATCAGCAGCAGGCCCTGGCCGATTTCAAGCGCGTCCTCAGGCCCGGCGGAAGCCTCGTTGTGACCACCAACGGCATGCGCAACATGGCCGAACTCTACGGCCTCACCACAGTCTTCGGCAGCGCCCCGGTCGATCCATCGGCGCAGGCTTTCGGCCTGGAGCGGGCACGCGAACTGATGCACGCGACCTTCGGCAACGTCACGCTGCACCTGCATCCGGCCACGATGCGCGTCACCGATCCGGAAGTGGTCTATCTTGCGCTGACCTCTTATCCGCCGGGCGACACCGCGCCACCCGATCAGCAACAGGCCTTCCGTGCGGCCATCGAACGGGCTCACGCGGACGGAGGTGGCGGCATCGATGTGACCCATGAGGTTGGCTTGCTCATCAGCCATAAGGACTAAGCTCGGCGCGCTGTCGCTGCCCGCCAATCCGCGTTAGGCTCAAGTCCTTCATTTGAGCGAGTCGCCCCCGCTTTCGCGGCCGCGATCCCCCGGATTATTGCGATGACGACCATATCTGCGCCCGTTCCGGCGCTGACTCACCAGCCATTGCGCGGCTTCTTCCTCATTGTCGGCGCTACGCTGCTCTTTGCCTACAATGACACCACCAACAAGCTGCTCCTGACCGAGTACAACGCGCCCATGGTCACGGCCATCCGCTATATCGGCCACAGTCTGCTGATGTTGGCGCTGGTTGCTCCGTTCCACGGCCGCGAAATGGTGCGCACCCAGCGCACTGGTCTGGTCGTGGTGCGGGCGATCAGCCTGGCGCTCGGTTCGCTCCTGGTCAGCCTCGCGCTGCAGCGCATGCCGGTCGCCGAGACCACGGCCATCGTATACCTGTGTCCGGTCCTGGTGGTGGCGCTGTCGGGTCCGGTCCTCAAGGAGAAGGTCGGCGCCTCCGCTTGGATCGCCGCGGTCATCGGCTTTGCCGGTGTCCTGCTGATTGCGCGGCCCGGTGGCGGCCTTGATCCCCTGGGCGTGGTATTTGTGCTCGGCAACGTCATGGTTGGCGTCGCTTACAATCTGCTGTCTCGCGTGCTTGCCCGCACCGAACGGACCATGGCCATGCTATTTTACTCGGCGATTGTCGGGGCCATTGGCTTCGGCATCTTCCTGCCCTGGACCATGCACGGCATCGCACCGACCGCGCTGCAGATCGCACTCTTCATCGGACTCGGCGTATCGGCCTGGCTGGGGCACTATTGCTTCACCCAGTCCTATCGTTATGCGCCCGCTGCCTTCATAGCGCCCATGAGCTATATGCACCTTCTGTGGGCCGGCATCCTCGGCTGGCTGATTTTCGGCCACGCGCCCGAACCGGTCGCCATCGGTGGCATGCTGCTGGTCGCGCTCGCGGGCGTCATCAGCGCGATCCGCACACGCCGCGGCGAACGCCCGGCGCAGATGGCTTCGGAAGACGGCCTGACCGAAAAGGCAGGTTAGGGATCACTGCAGGGGCCGCCCAGTCCACTGAAGTCATCCCGGCCTTCGCCGGAGTGACAACGGTGCAACATCCAAATGACCTGACCTAACCGCCCAGCTTCCGCGCCATTTCCAGCGCGTAATAGGTGAGGATGCCGTTTGCCCCGGCCCGCTTGAAGGCCCAGAGGCTCTCGAGCACTGCCGCGTCGCGGTTGATCGCTCCGGCGGCGCCCGCCAGCTCGATCATCGCGTATTCCCCGCTCACCTGATAGGCGTAGATTGGCACGTTGAACGCGTCCTTGGCCCGCCTCACCACGTCGAGATAGGGCAGGCCGGGCTTGACCATGATGCTGTCCGCGCCTTCGGCAATGTCCTGCTCGATCTCGCGCAGGGCTTCATCCGAATTGGCAAAGTCCATCTGATACGTGCGTTTGTCACCCTTGAGGCGACTGCCCGATCCGACTGCCTCACGGAAGGGGCCGTAGAAGCATGAAGCATACTTGGCCGCATAGGACATGATCTGGACGTGGTCGAAACCCTCGTCATCGAGCGCCGCTCGGATCGCGGCCACGCGCCCGTCCATCATGTCCGACGGCGCGATAATGTCAGCGCCGGCCCGCGCTTGGGCCAGTGCTGACTTGACCATGACGGCGACGGTTTCATCGTTGAGAATCTCGCCGTCGCGCACCAGCCCGTCCTGGCCATCGCTCGAATACTCGTCGAGCGCCACATCGGCGATAAGCCCGATATCGGGCACGGCCGACTTGATGGCACTGAGTACCCGACACATCAGATTGTCCGGATTGTAGGCCTCGACCGCATTTTCGCTACGCAGGTGATCGGGCGTGTTCGGGAAGATGGCCAGCGCGGGAATGCCGGCATCCCGAGCCGCCCGGGCCGCCTCGACCATCAGGTCAATCGACAGCCTTTCGACGCCGGGCATGGTCTTGATCTGGGTCTTTTCGTTCCGCCCTTCGATCACGAAGAGCGGCCAGATCAGGTCCCGGGGCAAGAGTTCGGTTTCGCGCACCATGGCCCGGCTCCACACGCTTTGCCGCAACCGTCGCATCCGCCGGCCCGCGAGGAACGACATATCGTGCTTGGGCCAGCTCTGGGTCATGGGATGCTCTCCTTGTTGCGGCCCTAGTTACCAGTCCGGGCTCGCCCGTCCAAGCCGCCGCTTGTCGCAGCGAGGCAGGCGGGGTATCAAACGCGCCATGCTGTTTCAGGCCCCAAGTCTTGCGCTTTATGTGCGCATCGTCGCAATTCTCGCGCTGATCCTCGGACTCAGCGACGCCTCGCGCCTGCTCGGGGTCAATCTTGGCGCCACCAGCCCGATCACGGCAATGGGCTTTACGTCCTTCGTGTTCCTGGCGGTATTCTGCCTCGCCCGTCTCTTTGCCGCCGTGGGCCTCTGGATCAAGGCCAGCTGGGGCGCGGTGCTGCTGATTGGTGCCACCACACTTGAACTCCTGCTCTACCTGTCAGGCAGCCCGGACATACGCATCGGCTTCGTCGGGTTTGTGCTGCGGGCCATTCTGCTGCTGGCCATCGTCGCGATTTTCGCACTGAGCTTGCGCTTCAACCGCGCACAGGCCGACTAGACGACCCCTTCGACCACCGGGTGAAACTGCTCGATGGTGATTTCCTCGGCCAACGCATCCTGCGGGCCGCCGAAGCTGGTCACCGTGGTAAACCAGCGCGTTGTTACGCCGTCTATGCGGAACTCAAGCGGCAGCAGCACCGATCCGCGCACCGTCGCATGCGCGCCCTCAAGCTCCGCTGCGCCCGCCTGTCGGCGCGTCCGCGCAAGCACCCGGGCAACGGACGACTCCGGTCCATGCCGTCGCGTCCCTTCACGCAGTCTATGCAGCAGGTAACCGGCGACCTCATTCCAATTGACGATCGCCTCCCGGATTGGTCCGGGTACGAATACCAGGTCGACAAGGTTGAGCGGCGCGTCATGCTCCGGCTTTCCGCCCATCAGCGCATAGGCGCCATCGTTGGCGTCGAGAATGGTGAAGGCAGCGTCGAGGACCATGGCCGGGGAGGGGCTATGCGCTTCGAGCAGCAATTGCGCCGCGTGCCGCACGTCGTCCATTTGCGGGCTCAACCAGGCGCTGTCCCCGAAATGCGGCGCAAAGCCAGCCGCGACCAGCAATCCGTTGCGCTCTCGCAAGGGCAGGTCGAGCGCTTCGCTGAGGCGCATCACCATGGTGGCACTCGGTCGCGCCCGTGCGGACTCCAGAAAGCTCAGATGCCGCGGCGACACGTCGGCGGCGAGCGCCAAGGCCATCTGGCTCATGCCCCGCCGCGTCCGCCAGTCCCGCAAGCTGCGCTCAAACATCGGCCAATCTCCATTTGCATCCGCACCGTGCCCGAATGAGGGAGGTATTTCCATTACCTGTGAGGGAATTGAGGTAATGACCTTGCCGGCGCCATCCTCGTCACTCTCGCAACTCGATGAAGGATGACCCATGACCGACCTCTACACCACCGCACCCCGCCTCGATCCGCACCTGCCATACCTGGCCGACGGACCGCTCTCGGCGATTATGGGCCTCGTCCTCATTTTTGCTGCGAAACCGCTGACGGACCTGGCCGGCTGGTCCCTGCAACCCGCCTTTTTCGTGGTTCTGGGCATCACCCTTCTGCCCTGGGCGGTGTTCAATTTCATGCTGGGCCGCGCTGCCCGCCCGCCGGCGCAACTCGTCTGGGGCAACATTGCAGTCGACGCGTCCTGGGCCCTGGGCTCCGTGCTGCTGGTCGTACTCTATTGGGCCGAGCTCAGCCCTCTCGGCATTGCGCTGCTCCTGGGTCAGGCACTCGCTGTCGCGTCAATGTTCGCGGCCAAGCTGAGCGGTGCAAGGGCGCTGCTCGGCTGAGCCGAGCGGGGCGGTGTGAGGGGCGGCACCGCCCTTCACACATCGGAAAGGTTACAGTTTTATCACCAGGTGTAAGGCGCCATTAAGCCAAATTCTCATTGCTTTCCAGTAAGATAGTTTTAAGCACATGGCTTAGGGCGATGTTTAAGCGATAGCCCTAGTTTGGCCTCATGAGATGCGAAAAATCGCACGTTGATTGAACAGTGAGGCACAAATGGCAATCAAGTCGAACGCAGCCGAGGTGATCACCCCGGAACGCAGCGAAAGTCTGAAACCGCTCTATCTGGAAGCCGTCTCCCGTGTGGAACGTCTCCACCGTCGTCTTCTCGACCTGATCAAGGACGAGTTCGACCGCATGGGTTGGGACGACATCAACCCGGTCCAGGCGCTGCTGATGTTCAATATCGGCGACGCCGAGCTGACTGCCGGCGAGCTCCGCTCGCGTGGCTACTACCTTGGCTCGAACGTCTCCTACAATCTCAAGAAGCTGGTCGAGACCGGCTACATCTTCCAGGAGCGTTCGCGCACCGACCGCCGGTCGGTCCGCATCAAGCTGACCCCGAAGGGCGAGGAAGTGGCCGAAGTCATCGACGAGCTCTACGATCGTCACCTGAAATCCATCGACAAGGTCGGTGGCCTGGGCGACGAGGAATTCGACGGCCTCAACAAGGCTCTCGCCCGCCTCGAACGCTTCTGGGTCGATCAGATCCTCTATAAGCTCTGACTTCGCCTGAAAGGGTCGAGGAACGAGCGGCAGCTGGCGGCATGTGTTGCCTCCATGCCACAACTGCTGGGAAGACGCCGGTCGAAAGGCCGGCGTTTCTTATTTGTGCCGCAAATCACCGGCAGCCCAGTTAATGGGTAGAAAACCATTTGCTGGCATGGCTTCCAGATGCGGCAGCTTCACAAGGCCTTGAGCCGATTGTGACGCGCGTTGCGGTGATGTTATCGCCATGACAAGAGCGGGCGAATCTAGGGTAGTGGCATGCGGCTGACGCGACGGAAATTCATCGGTTCAATGGCAGTTCTGAGCGCCGGGGCCGCAATGCCGGCTTGGGCTCAGGATTCGGTGTTTGACATGCTTGGCCCTGGCCGCGTCCTGCGCGAGACCGATCGCGAGGGCAATACGGCCGCCGCTGCGGCATCGATCGCCACCAACGAGCCGATCCTCTCTTTCGATACGCTGCACAACCTTCAGCTGGCGATTGCCCAGTATGAACCCTTCGTTGCCGCCGGCGGCTGGGAGGAAATCCCGCAGCAGGCCTACCAGCTGATCCTGGGCAATTCGTCCCCCGCCGTGGTCCAGCTCAAGCGCCGTCTCATCTCCTCGGGCGATATGGCGCTGGTGGAATATGCCAGCGACGTGTTCGATGCCGATACCGATCGTGGCGTCCGCACCTTCCAGGCCCGCCATGGCCTCGTGGTCACCGGCCAGATCGACGAGCCGACCTGGTATGCCATGAACGTGCCGGCCTCGACCCGCCTGCAGCAGCTCTACCTCAATTATACCCGCGTCCAGAACATGGCCGCCAAGCTCAACGACCGCTATGTTGTCGTCAACATTCCGGCCGCGACCATCGAGGCGGTGTCCGGTGGTATGGTCGAGCAGCGCCATACGGCGGTTGTCGGTCGCGTCGAGCGCGCCACCCCGATCATGGCCAGCAATATCAGCCAGATCAATTTCAACCCCTATTGGCATGTGCCCAAGTCACTGGTCCGTCAGGACCTGACCAAGTACATGCTTGAAAACCCGAACTACCTGACCGAGCAGAATATCTTCATCTACGACGGCTCGGGCAACAAGGTCGATCCGTCGACGATCAACTGGGCGAACATCACCGATGCCCAGGTGAACTACATGTATCGGCAGGAGCCGGGCTCGGCCAATTCCATGGGCCACTGCAAGATCAACTTCTACAACCCCTACGACTGCTACCTGCATGATACGCCGTCAAAGGCGCTGTTCAACGAAAACGCCCGCTTCCATTCCTCGGGCTGTGTGCGCGTCGAAGGCGTCAATCAGCTGGTGAACTGGCTGCTCCGCGACAATGGCGACTGGGATCAGCAGAAGGTCGATTCGACCTTCGACTCGCTGCAGCGCCTCGACGTCGAGTGCAAGGGCAGGGTGCCCATCCACACCACCTACATCACCGCCTGGGCCAACCGCCAGGGCACTGTCAGCTTCCGCGACGACGTCTACAAGTTCGACGAACAGGGCAAGGTGACCTTTTCCTGATCTGGTGAGTGGCGCGAAAGCGCGCCGCATACTTGATAGTCACCCTCGGGCCTGACCCGAGGGCTCTTGTCGCACGCCGAACCTCCGTTACGGGCTCCCTTGAAATCGGGGAGCCCGTTTTTCATTCCCCCCGACTCCAGCTATGCTCGCGCAAACGGAGGGGAGCATGGCCGACGGCGACGTCCTGTTTGAGTTTGTCCAGGTGGGGCAGCAGATGCGCGTGGCCGCGGTGGACGAAGCGACCGGCGTCGAGGTCGTGGTCATCGTCCCGGTCAACGCCGCCAAGGGCCACATGCAGCGGCTCGCCATGGCCAAGCTGAAGCGTAAGCTCGAACAGACGCAACCCGCTCCCCCAGCAGGCCCCGGCAAATACGCCTGAACCACGATGAACCACCCCCCTTCCCCTTCCGCGCAATCTCCGGCATAACAGCCTCGTTCGCGCGACTGGCGAGATGAGATGGGTAACCATCGGGGAACGCGAACCTCAGACTGCCGCTCGCCTGGGCACCCAACACCAACAAGGGGAGCCCTATGACCGGTTTGATCAGTCCATTCCCCCTTTCCTGGCCTTGGAATCGCGGCTTGTGCCGTGATAATGCCAACGCCGTTCCGACAATCCTGATCTCGCCCGAGGTCACATTTCGATGAGCGCCACCATGTCCAATTCGCTGTTCCCCAACTTCTTCACCAATTCGATCGCCCAGACGGATCCTGAACTGGCCAAGGCGATGGGCGACGAGCTGGGTCGTCAGCAGAATGAAATCGAGCTGATCGCTTCGGAAAACATCGTTTCCCGCGCCGTGCTCGAGGCTCAGGGTTCGGTGCTGACCAACAAGTATGCCGAAGGCTATCCGGGCAAGCGCTACTATGGTGGCTGTCAGTATGTCGATGTGGCGGAGAGCCTCGCCATCGAGCGCGCCAAGGAACTCTTCGGCGTCGGTTTTGCCAATGTGCAGCCCAATTCCGGCTCCCAGGCCAATCAGGGCGTCTATCAGGCGCTGATCCAGCCCGGCGACACCATCCTCGGCATGTCGCTCGATGCCGGTGGCCACCTGACCCATGGTGCCAAGCCCAATCAGTCTGGAAAATGGTTCAACGCGATCCAGTACGGCCTGCGCAAGCAGGACGGCCGTGTCGACATGGATCAGGTGCGCCAGCTCGCCCGCGAGCACAAACCGAAGATGATCGTGGCCGGCTTCTCCGCCTATTCGCGCGTCATGGACTGGGCCGAATTCCGCGCCATTGCCGATGAAGTCGGCGCCATCCTCTTTGTCGACATGGCCCACGTGGCCGGTCTCGTGGCCGGCGGCGTCTATCCGAGCCCGTTCCCGCACGCCCATGTGGCCACCACCACCACCCATAAGACCCTGCGCGGTCCGCGCGGCGGCCTGATCCTCACCGACGATGAGGACATCGCCAAGAAGATCAACTCGGCCATTTTTCCGGGCATCCAGGGTGGCCCGCTGATGCATGTCATCGCCGGCAAGGCCGTGGCCTTCAAGGAAGCGCTGCAGCCCGAATTCAAGCTCTATGCCCAGCAGGTGGTGGCCAATGCCAAGGTGCTGGCCGAGACCCTGGTCAAGGGCGGTGTCGACATCGTTTCGGGCGGCACCGACAATCACCTGATGCTGGTCGATCTGCGGCCCAAGGGCCTCACCGGCAAGGCCACTGAAAACGCCCTTGGCCGCGCTCACATCACCTGCAACAAGAATGCCGTGCCCTTCGATCCGGAAAAGCCGGCTATCACCTCGGGTATCCGTCTCGGGACGCCGGCCGCCACCTCGCGCGGTTTCGGCGAAGCCGAGTTCCAGACGGTAGGCGAGCTCATCATCGAAGTGCTCGATGGCCTCAAGACCAATGGTGACGATAACAATGGTGCCGTCGAGGCCCAGGTTCGTGCCAAGGTGAAGACCCTCACTGATCGATTCCCGATCTACGCTTAAGCGAGAACGCCCGCCATGCGCTGCCCTTACTGTGGCAATGACGACACCCAGGTGAAGGATAGCCGCCCGACCGAAGATTCGGGCGCCATCCGCCGCCGTCGCGTCTGCAATGCCTGTGGCGGGCGTTTCACCACTTTCGAACGCGTCCAGTTGCGCGATCTCACCGTGGTCAAGAAGACCGGCCGCAAGGTGCCCTTCGACCGCGAAAAGCTGGCCCGATCGGTCAACACCGCCCTGCGCAAGCGCTCGGTCGAGCCCGAACGGGTGGAGCGAATGATCTCCGGTATTGTCCGCCAGCTCGAAAGCCTGGGCGAGGTGGAAGTCACCTCCGACCAGATCGGCGAATATGTCATGGAGGGGCTCAAGGGCCTCGATGACGTCGCCTTCGTCAGATTTGCCAGTGTTTACAAGAACTTTTCGGCAGCGGACGATTTCCGCTCATTCCTGACCGAGCTGGCCGAAAACAAGTCCGTACTGCGTGACGACGACGAGGACTAGACGCAAGTTACGCGGAAGCTGATTTCGTTCACGCGGCGCGCAGCCTTTCCTTCACATCAACGTTTCAAGCTTATTGTGGCGTCTGCTCCCTTGTCGTTGCGTAAGCGAGGTGTGTGATGGACTCCTACGGCGTACGGTTTTCCCTGCCAGCAGAAGCGGGCAGCGGATTGCATTTCCTGATCGTCGAAGGACGAAATTACCCTGACATTGCCGACGAGATGAAGCGCGGTGCCATCGCCGTTCTGGAAGAGCACGCCGCCACCTACGAGGTTATTGGCGTGCCCAGCGCAATGGAAGTGCCCGTGGCCATGGCGATGGCGATTGAAACGGATCACTTCGACGGCTATGTCGCTCTCGGCTGCGTCATCCGCGGCCAGACCAATCACTATGCTTCCGTCGCCAATGAGAGTATTCGGGCACTGGCCGAATTGGCCGTTGTCGACGCATTGCCACTTGGCATAGGCATCCTGACGGTAGAAAACGAAGCTCAGGCCCGAATAAGGGCTGATGTGAATGACCAGGACAGGGGCGGGGATGCTGCACGCGCAGCTCTCGCACTGTCCGACGTGAAAGCGAAACTGAACAGTTAGATGACCGACCATCCCAAACGCGATCCGGGCGCCCAGCGTCCTGCCAATCAGCGCGGCGCCGCGCGTCTCGCCGCCGTGCAGGCGCTCTACCAGATGGATATCGGCCGGGCGACGCTGGAAGATACCCTGGCCCAGTTTGGTGCTTTCCATCTCGGTCGCGAGATCGAGGGCGAGCAGTATCTGCCGGCGGACGCGGATTTTTTCCGCCAGATCGTGACGGGTGTCGCCAGGCACCAGCTCGAAGTCGATCCAGCCGTCGACAAGGCTCTTGCCGAAGGTTGGCCCATCGAGCGTGTCGACGCCACCCTGCGCGCCATCCTGCGTGCCGCCGCTTTTGAACTGCTGCGCCGCAAGGACATCCCGGCCCGGGTCGTGATTACCGAATATGTCGATGTCGCTCGCGCCTTCTACGAGGACGACGCCACCGGACTGGTCAACGGCGCCCTCGATTCCATCGCCCGGTCCGCGGGCGTGGACATGGCCTGATCCGAAGGGCTTGTTTGGGGGCACGGTCCGGCAGCCTGCATCGTCTTCAGGATTGGTCATGACCCAACGCAGCGATTCCATCCGCAATATCGGCCTGCTCTCCGCAGTTCAGGCTCTGGGCGGCTCCAATTCCTCCATCATCATGTCGGTGGCCGCCCTGGCCGCCGTCAATTTTGCTCCCGATCGATCGGCGGCGACGCTTCCCGTTACCGCAATGATCGTCGGGCTGGCGCTGACCACTTCGACGGCCACCATGATCATCTATCGGCTTGGGCGCACACGCGGACTGATGCTGGGCGCCGCCATCGGCATTCCCGCCGCGCTGATTGCCACGCTGGCCGTCATTCTGGGACAGTTCTATCTCTTCGCTGCGGGCCTTTTTCTCGTTGGCATGTCAGGCGCCTTCATGCAGCAGGTGCGTTTCGCCGCCGCCGACAGCGTCGCTCCCGAGTTCAAGAGCCAGGCCATTTCCTGGGTCATGTTTGGCGGTGTGGCGGCCGGTTTTTTCGGACCGCAACTGAGCGCTCTGACTCGGAGCTGGATTCCGGGTGCCGAGTACGCGGCCAGCTTCATGGTCATCGCCGTGCTTTCGCTGATCTCGGTATTCGTGCTGTCCGCCACCCGGCTGGCGCCGACGCGGTCGCCCGCTGAGGTCGCTGGTACCCGCCGCCCTATGCGCGTGCTCCTTCGACAACCCGAAATTGTCTTGCCCATGCTGAGCGCCGCGCTCACCTACGCCCTCATGACCCTCATCATGGTGGCCGCGCCCCTGGCCATGGTGCATTTGTGCGGTCATTCGCCCACTGAAGCCGCGGGGGCCATTCAGTGGCACGTCGTGGCCATGTTCGCCCCGAGCTTCGTCACCGGTGCCATCATCAAGCGGATCGGCGCCAACCTGGTCACGGCCATCGGGCTGCTGCTGATCATTGGCTGCGCGGTCATTGCCCTCAACGGCATTACGGTGGCTCATTTCACAGCGACCCTGGTTCTGCTGGGGGTGGGTTGGAATTTTGGGTTCATCGGGTCCACCACCATGCTGGCCACCAGCTACCGGCCGCAGGAAGCGGGCAGGGTGCAGGCAGTCAACGAGCAGATCGTGTTCGGCGCCAGCGCTATCGCGTCGCTGAGTTCGGGCATGCTGCTGCAATGGGTGGGTTGGGAGGCGATCAACCTGCTCGCGCTGCCGGTGGCCGGTTTCGCGATATTGCTCCTCGGTCTGGGGGCGCTACGCGAGGCGCGCGCCTGAAACCGGCAACAAAAAAAGGCCCCGGAAATCCGGGGCCTCTCTATGCTGGGGCTGAGCTTTAAAACGACGACAGGATAGCGTCGATAAAGGTCGCGTCCTGGCCGAACGATGGGGTGCGGCGCGTCTCGATGTTGACGGCCTTGCCATCCTGCAGTGCATAGACTGCGCGCTCGACGACCTTCTTGTTCTTGTCGAAGTAGATCGCCAGAACCGTACGTTCCTGGATCATGTTCATGCCAAAGGCGGTCTGGTTCACCTTGGTCTCGACATAGTACCAGGCGGTGCGGTCGCCAAAGGTGTTGGTGGACTGGGGCGAACCCAGTACCAGGGTCACGAGCTGCTCGCTCTGGCCAGGGCGGATCTGCTGCAGCGCCGTTTCGGGAATCTCATAACCTTGGGTCCGCTTGGAGACGAGCGACGTGCTGCTGGTGCAACCGGCAAGTGCGACGGCCAGGACGGCAGCGGCAACGGAGGCTTTAGCAAGGCGCAGGGGCATGAATTTGACTTTCCCGATGGCTCTCGAATATAGGCGTGACACTAGGGCGCGTGCCCAAAAGGTCGCCGGACTGTTTAGCTGTCAACTTGGCCGTCTGGCAAGCTGGCAATCGTCCCGCATCCAATCTGCCCGTGTTTGATCGATACCGACGCTGAGCGCAATCCCATGATCTTGTCCTTATTTCGCAAGAAGACTGCCACAGAGCCAGTTTACGCCGTCTATAATTCCATTGTGGCGCAATCCCGGCAGCCGGTTTTCTATGCTGAGATGAGTGTGCCCGACACCGTTACCGGCCGTTTCGACATGATCAGCCTGCACATGGCTCTGCTGTTCCGGCGGCTGCGGCACGGACCGCAGGCTGCCAAAGATTTCAGCCAGGCGGTTTTCGATTTGTTTTTCAAGGATATGGACCGATCGCTGCGCGAAATGGGCGTCAGCGACCTGGGCGTGCCGAAGAAAATCCAGAAGATGGGTAACATTTTCTTTGGTCTGCTCGCCGCGATGAACGAGGCCATGGATCGCAAGGACATCGACGCCCTGGCCGGCGTTCTGGCGCGCAATATATATGACGGCGAAGACACGCCCGAACTTCGAGCGCTTGCTGCCTATGTGGTTGCGCAAGATGCCGAACTGGCTGCCCAGCCGGTCGAGGCCATCACATCAGGCACTGTGAGATTCGAGGCTGCGGCATGAGCGAGCAATACGAGCCAATTTTCGACGCCGTCGTGCGCATCGACAAGCTACCTGCAGGGGGACGCTCGCTTACGGTCGAGGCCAACGAAACCGAACGGGCCGCGATTGCCGAGGCCATGCATATTATTTCGGTGGAGCAATTCACTGCCACGCTCAGCATTTCGACTTTGCGTGGTGGCCTGCGGGCCCTGGGGCACCTCAAGGCCCGGGTGACCCAGGCGTCCGTGGTTAGCTTTGAACCCGTTGCCGAGACCGTCTCGGAAGACATTGACCGCGTCTTCCTGCCTGCTCCGCGCGACAGCCAGCCACCCGCGCCCGGTGCCGAAATCTACATTGACCTTGAAAACGACGATTTTCCCGATCACATCGATGGTCCCGAAGTCGACCTCAGCGCTCTGCTTCTGGAAACCCTGGCTCTGGCGCTCGATCCCTATCCGCGTCGTCCCGGCGAAAGTCTGGATAATCTGGGAATTTCCGTAAGCGATGCCGAGGAAAGTCCATTTGCCAAACTGGCTCGTCTCAAGGACGAGAACGGGGACAAAGGCTGAGCCCCAGTCCTGCGGGGCTTGCGCCGACTCGATGATGGGATATGCTTGATTGCCTGCTGTTGCGGGCCGAAACACGGGCTGAAATGACCGATTCTATAACGATTTCCGTGGATGCCATGGGTGGCGACCACGCCCCGCGTGCCGTCATTCACGGTGCCTGGCTGGCTCTGAAAGAACGCAAGAATACGCGCTTCATTTTTCATGGCCTCAAGGACCAGATCGATCCTCTGCTGGAGGAATTTCCAGCGCTGAAGCCGGTTTCGACTGTCCGTCATTGCGAAACTGTCATCGCCATGGACGAGAAGCCCAGCCAGGCCCTGCGCAAGGGCAAGGGCACTTCATCCATGTGGATGGCCATTCAGGCGGTCAAGGACAAGGAAGCCGATGTTGCCATTTCCGGCGGCAATACCGGCGCGCTGATGGCCATGGCCACGTTCTGCCTGCGCCCGATGGAAGGTATTTCCCGCCCGGGCATCGCGGCCATCTGGCCGACGCTCCGCTCGGACATCATCGTGCTCGACATGGGCGCCACCATCGGCGCCGATGCGCAGCAGCTGGTGGACTACGCCATTCTCGGCTCAGCCTTGGCGCGCGCGCTGTTTGATTCAGAATCGCCTACGGTCGGTCTGCTCAATGTCGGCACCGAAGAAGTGAAGGGTCTCGACTACATCAAGGAAGCCGGCAAGATACTCACCGAGGCCAGCGGCGCCGGCTTCACCTATCACGGCTTCGTCGAGGGCGATGATATCGGCAAGGGCACGGTCGACGTCGTCGTCACCGAAGGCTTTGTGGGCAATATCGCGCTCAAGACCGCCGAAGGCACAGCCCGTCAGGTGGCGACCTATCTGCGTCAGTCGCTCAAGGCGACCTTGATGAGCAAGATCGGCGCGCTGTTCGCGTCGTCGGCGCTGAATGCCCTGCGGCGCAAGATGGACCCGCGCACCGTCAATGGCGGCGTCTTCATGGGCCTTAACGGCATTGTCATAAAATCCCACGGCGGCACCGACGAAGTCGGCTACAAGAGTGCGCTAGGTCTGTCCTATGAAATGGCGCGCAACCGCCTGATGGACAAGATCGGCGACACCATGCACCGCTTTCCCATCAATAGGGCCGCTTCCGAGCCGCCTTCCGAGACCGAGGCCAAATCGGCGTGACCAGTAATATCCGCTCCGTCGTTCGTGGTGTCGGCTCCTATCTGCCGGCGCGGGTTGTGACCAATGAGGAATTGGCCAGGACGGTTGATACATCCGACGAATGGATCCAGCAGCGCGTCGGCATCAAGGAACGCCATATCGCCGCCGAGGGTGAGTTCACCTCCGATCTGGCCACCCATGCCGCGCGGGCGGCACTGGCCAATTCTGGGCTCGGGATTGAAGACATCGATCTCATCATCGTGGCCACGACCACGCCCGACTACACCTTCCCCAGCGTCGCCACGCTCGTACAGATGAAGCTGGGCATGCAGCATGGCTTTGCCTTCGACATCCAGGCGGTGTGCTCGGGCTTTGTCTACGCCGTCGCCACCGCCGATAGCTACATCAAGAATGGCATGGCCCGCCGCGTGCTGGTCATCGGCGCCGAAACCTTCTCGCGCCTGCTCGACTGGACCGACCGCACCACCTGTGTGCTCTTTGGCGATGGCGCGGGTGCCATTGTCATGGAACGCCTCGACCTGGCGCCTGGCGAGCCCGATCGCGGCGTCCTGACCTCGGCGCTGCGCTCCGATGGCCGCCATTGGGACAAGCTCTATGTCGATGGCGGTCCATCCACGACGGGCACGACCGGCCATGTTCACATGCAGGGCCCGGAAGTCTTCCGCCATGCCGTGGGCAAGATCACTGACGTTGTTTACGCCTCGCTCGAACAGGCGGGCTACACCATCGATGACCTCGACTGGTTCGTGCCGCACCAGGCCAACAAGCGCATTATCGAAGGGGCAGGGGCCAAGCTTGGCCTTCCACCTGAAAAGGTCGTCCTGACGGTCGATGTCCATGCCAATACTTCGGCGGCCTCTGTGCCGCTGGCATTGAGCGTGGCAGTGGCCGATGGCCGCATCAAGCAGGGCGATCTGGTCATGCTCGAAGCCATGGGTGGTGGGTTTACCTGGGGCGCTTCGCTCATCCGCTGGTAGTCGCTCAAGCTGCATTGACCTTAGGCGTTTCAAGGCGTTAGTGTCACCGCAGGGTGGAGGAACCTGGCGCTGAAGCCGCGACAAGAGATCGCCGGCGGCGCCATACTGGGGAAGGATTCCCGCACATGGGCTCGGCCGGTTGGCCGCGTCGACGGCTTGGTGATGACATTATGGGCAAGCCGAACGTCGGGTCTGGACTCACGGCAACACGGGGGTGCGAATGACGCAGAAGACGGTAACGCGGGCCGACCTGGCTGAGGCAGTCTATGGCTCTGTTGGCCTGTCGCGAACCGAGTCGGCCGAGTTGGTCGAACGGGTGCTGGAATTGATCACCGACGCCTTGGTGACGGGAGCCAACGTCAAGCTCTCCTCTTTCGGTTCCTTCCAGGTTCGCTCCAAGAACGAGCGGATTGGCCGTAATCCCAAGACTGGCGAGGAAGTCCCGATCCTGCCCCGGCAGGTTCTTGTGTTCAAACCGTCCAACGTGTTGAAGTCCAAGATCAACAAGTCTATGGTCACCACTGGAAATTAAGGCCTTTAGGGGCCTTTCCTTGCCGCTGCGGAGCCTTGGGTTCGGCAGCTGCAAATGCCAGTCGGGAAGAGCAATTAGGTTGCTCTCGCCAGGGAGACCTGCGGTTTGGACAAGTCGCCAGACGCGTTCCGTACCATCTCTGAAGCTGCCGAAGAGCTCGATCTCCCGCAGCACGTCCTTCGATTCTGGGAAACCCGCTTCAACACCATCAAGCCGCTCAAGCGCGGCGGCGGGCGGCGCTACTACCGCCCCGAAGACGTCATGCTGCTGCGCGGCATCCGCCACCTGCTCTATGATCAGGGTTTCACCATCAAGGGCGTCCAGCGCATCCTCAAGGATCAGGGGTCGCGCTATGTCATCGCCGTTGGCGAGGGCAAGGGCCTTGATGAAATCTTGCCCCTCATCGAGCAGGCCGAGGCCGCCGGCGACGAGGCGGAACTGGAAGAAGCCGAAATGCTCGCCAGTGCTTCCCTCGACAAGGAATCACGCGAAAAGCTCGGCGAGGTCCTCCGCGACCTCCTCGAATGCAAGCGCATCCTCGAGCGCGCCAGAGAACACTGACTCTTCACCTCTCCCTCTGGAGGTCGGATTGCCTCGCAATCCGGCTCTTCTCCGCAGCCTCTACTCCTCCCCTTGAACGGGGGAGGTAGCGCCGCTAGTCCCGCAGGGACGTAGCAGAGCTAGCTGGGGGTGACCCCTCTCCACGGCGTCATCCCCGTGAGAGTGAGAACCTCTGTTTTGACCGAAGCCCGTGTCACAGTGGTTCACCTGCAATGGAATTTGCGTTCCATAGCGCCGCCAAATCGTCTATTCATTCCACAGTAATTTCGGCCGGCAGCACCCGGCCTCTAGGGTGGAGTTTCACATGACCGTTCGTTTTGGCCTTCTCGGTGCCGGCCGTATTGGCAAGGTTCACGCCAGGGCCGTGACGTCCAATCCCAAGGCGAAGCTCGTGGCGGTGGCCGATCCAATGGCCGAAGCCGCCAACGCCATCGCCAGCCAGTATGGCGCCGAGATACGCTCCATCGACGACATCGAAGCGGCCACCGATATTGATGCCGTCATCATCTGTACCCCCACCGACACGCATGCCGACCTGATCGAGCGCTTCGCCCGGGCCGGCAAGGCCATCTTCTGCGAAAAGCCGGTCGATCTCGACATCGAGCGGGTCAAGGCCTGCATCCGCGTCGTCGACGAAACCGATGCCACCCTCATGGTCGGCTTCAATCGCCGGTTCGACCCGCATTTCCAGGCCGTGAAAGCCGCCATCGAGTCCGGGCAGATCGGCTCGGTGGAAATGGTCACCATCGTCTCGCGTGATCCCGGCGCCCCGCCGGCTGACTATGTTAAGCGCTCGGGCGGCATTTTCCGCGACATGACCATCCACGATTTCGACATGGCCCGGTTCCTCCTCGGCGAGGAGATCGAGACTGTGTCCGCTCAGGCGTCCGTGCTGGTCGACAAGGCTATCGGCGAGGCTGGGGACTATGACAGTGCCTCGGTCATGCTGTTCACCGCGTCGGGCCGGCACGCCACCATTTCCAACTCCCGCCGTGCCACCTATGGCTACGACCAGCGCATCGAGGTTCATGGATCAAAGGGCGCCGTCGCAGCCGAGAACCAGCGCCCCGTTTCCGTCGAGATCGCCAATGCGTCCGGCTATACAAGGCCGCCGCTGCATGACTTCTTCATGACTCGCTATACCGAGGCTTATGCGAGGGAAATCAGCAACTTCATCGATTTCGTGGAATCGAAATCTCCGGCCTCGCCCAGCGGCGTCGATGGTCTCGTTGCGCTGGCGCTTGCCGATGCGGCGCTGAAATCGGTCAAGGAGGGCAGGGCGGTCAGGGTCAGCGAGATAACCGGCCCGTTGGCGTCTTGATTCGCACACGATAGAGCCTGCCGGTGGCGATGCTGCCGTGCTAGGATGGGGAATGCGCCTGGCGTTGGTCGTCTCCGTTGCAATTGCTGTCGGTTTGGCCGCGACGCCCATGGCCAGGGGCGCTGGCGTCGTGGCAACCGATGCGACGGATGGCAACTGCGAACGGCTCATTATTGCCGACGAAGACCTCACCGCCCAATGCGGCACCGCCCTGGCCATACTGGTCTATGACGATGGCAGCGTGGCTGTTTCCGCCGGCACCGGCGGGCAGGACTTTTTTGGGCTGGCAGACCCCGAGCGCATGTTGCTGTTCATCGGCACTGGCACGCCGTGGTCCGACTTCGTGGTCGGCCAGATCGTCGCCGCACCGGGCGGTAGCTCCGTCAATCTGCTGGATATTCCCGCATCGGGCGCCTGCACCCATGCCGCTGCATCGCCGGGCCTGTTGATCACCTGTGATGCCAGCGACACGGAAGGCCGTATCTACGCGCTGACCTACCGCACGGATGGCAGGCCCCGGCTGACCTTCTAGCCTATTTCAGCATCCACTCGTGCTCGGCCGCATTGTGGAATTTCCACACCCGCTTCGGCCCGGCCATCACGTTGAGATAGTAGCTTTCATAACCGGCGACCGTGGCCACGGGATGATAGCCGCGCGGCACCAGCACAACGTCACCATCCTCGATGGCCATGGCCTCGTCCAGGCTGCGGTCGTCGGTGAAAACGCGCTGGAAGCCAAAGCCCTGTTGCGGATTGAATCGGTGGTAATAGCTCTCTTCCAGCTGGCTCTCGTGCGGAAGATTGTCCTGGTCATGCTTGTGCGGCGGATAGGAGGATGTATTTCCCTGCGGCGTGATTACCTCGACCACCAGCAGCGCGTTCGCGGCGTCATCATCCTCGGGCATGATATTGTGGACATGGCGCACATTGGCGCCCTTGCCGCGCGTAATGCGCGCATGCGTCCCCGGCGGAATGACCCGCGCATGAAATTCGCCGCCGCCCGGCGCCGAACACACGGCCAGTTCCAGGTCCGTCGTCGCGTCCACCGCCCAGTGCCGTCCCGCCGGCACGTAGAGAGCCCAGGGCGCCCCCTCGAACGGGCTCATGCGCTCGCCCAGCTCGCCGAAATCCTCGCCATCGACGGCAAAGCGCGCCTTGCCGCTGACCAGCACGAGGCAAACCTCACGCTCCTCGGTCGCCTCGCCATAGGCCTCGCCCGGCTTGAGGCGGTGCAGCCCGAAGCCGACATGCGTCCAGCCAGCCGATGCCGGTGTGACGTCATGGATCCTTCCGGTCTTCTCCGTCGGCCGGATCAGCAGGTGGGAGTTCGGCATTGGCATTCTCCTCCTTGGGAAACTTGTAGAAGAAATTCCAGACCACATAGGCAAGCGCGGCGCCCACCAGGAAGGCCCAGAACTGGTCCTTGCTGACCAGCAATTCCCAGCCCAGCCAAAGGGCAAGAAACACGGCCACTGCCACGCGCCGCCACAGCGGCCGGAACCATTTCAAATCGTTTTCTTTCAGCGCCATGCAGTTCCTGCCGTTCAATTGCCGAGTCATTCCGGCGCAGGCCGGAATCCATGCGCTGTTCTATCAACACAACGCCGAACCGCCTATACTTCCGGAAATCCCTGCGTCGCGACCGTATAGCCCGCGGCGGTCATCACCCGCATCAGTTCGGCATGCCCGATCTGCGCCATTTTGAGCGGCGGCGCCTTGACCGGGTCCTGCTCGGCCTCGACCACGAACCAGCCTTCATACCCATGGTCAGCCAGCCGCTGCACGATGGCGCCAAAATCCAGCGACCCGTCGCCCGGCACCGTAAAAGCCCCCAGCGCGACGGCGTCGAGAAAGCTCTGCCTCGTCCGGTCCAGCCCGTCGACCACGGCCCGGCGAATATCTTTCACATGCACATGGTTGATCCGCCTGTGATGACTATCGATCGCCCGCAGCGGATCACCCCCGGCAAAGGCCAGGTGGCCGGCATCGAGCAACAGCGGTATGCCCTCGCCCGACGCGTTCATGAAAGCGTCCAGCTCCGGCTCGGTTTCGACAACGGCCGCCATATGATGGTGGTAGCTCAGCGGCATGCCCTGTTCGGCGCACCACTCGCCAAAGGCCGTGACCTTCCGGCCATAAGCCCTCATTTCCGCCTCATCGAGGCGCGGCTTTTTCGCCAGCGGCACCTCGCGCTTGCCCTGGATCGAGAGCCCGACCTCGCCGTAGACGATGCAGGGTGCGTTGACCGCCTTGAACAGTTCGATCATCGGCGCAATGCGGTCCTTGTTGGCGGCCAGCTCCTCACTGACCAGCGTCCCCGAAAACCAGCCGCCACAGAGCGTCACGTCGGCTTCCCGCAGGATCGGCAGCATCACCTTGGGATCATCAGGGAAACGCCGCCCCTTCTCCATCCCAGTAAACCCGGCGGACCGCGATTGCCTGAGGCACTCCTCCAGCGACACGTCGTCGCTCAATTCCGGCAGATCGTCATTCCACCAGGCGATGGGCGACATCCCGAGCTTGGCTTTCATTGTGTTCTCCTTGGGGGCATACCCCTCACCCGTCTCGGCCTTCAGCCGATCCACCCTCTCCCACAAGGGGCGAGGGGTGAGCCGGTGTTTGATCAGACTCGGTGCCTCCCTTCTCCCCTTGTGGGAGAAGGTGCCCGAAGGGCGGATGAGGGGTTCTACCCCGCCCGCTGCGCCTTCAGCGCCGTCACATACGCATCCCGCGCCGCATTGACCTCGCCACGCTCACTGACCTCGGGCACCGCCACGTCCCACCAGTGCCCACCGGCATCGGTGGTGATCAACGGATCGGTGTCGATGACGAACACATGAACTCCGCCTACGCCGTCGCTCTCCACGAGGGCAGCTTCAAGCTCCGCCAGCCCTGCCACCTTCTTTGCCTTAGCGCCCATGGCCGCCGCATGCGCGGCAAAATCCACCTGCGGCATGGTCTCGTGCCGCGTGTCCCGGAAGAGGTTGTTGAAGTTCGCCCCGCCGGTCGCCATCTGCAGGCGGTTGATGCAGCCATAGCCGGAATTGTCGAGCACCACGATGGTGAGCCTGAGGCCCAGCATCACCGCACTGACGATCTCCGAATTCATCATCAGATAGCTGCCGTCGCCCACCATGACCACGGCGTCGCCGTCCGGCCGCGCCAGCGCCACCCCGAGCCCTGCGGCAATCTCGTAGCCCATGGTCGAAAAGCCGTATTCGAGGTGGTAGGAGCCCGGCTCCTTCGCGCGCCACAGCTTGTGCAATTCGCCCGGCAGCCCGCCCGACGCGCAGATCAGCGTCGCCTTGCTGCGGCTGCGCTGCACAGCTCCGATTACCTGCGCATCCGATGGCAGCTCGGCATTGCCGGCGGCTGTCGCAGCATCTGCCGCTTCCAGCCATTTGTCCTTTTCCCGCATCGCCTTATGCGTCCAGGCGGAATCAACCTGCCAACCCATCAGCGCCGCATCCAGCGCCTCAAGTCCGACCCGCGCGTCCCCCACCATCGGCAAGCCATTGTGCTTCATGGCATCGAAAGGCTGAACGTTGAGCCCGATGATCTTGACGTCCGGATTCTTGAACAGCGCCCACGAGCCGGTGGTAAAATCCTGCAGGCGCGTGCCCACCGCCAGCACCACATCCGCTTCCTCGGCCAGGGCATTGGCCGCCGAAGTGCCGGTTACGCCGACCGAACCCATATTGAGTTCAAAGTCGTGGGGCAGGGCGCTTTTGCCCGCCTGCGTTTCCATCACCGGCACACCGTGTTCCTCGGAGAAGGCGGCGAGGCTGTCGCTCGCGCCCGAATAGAGCACGCCGCCGCCGGCGATGATCACAGGCTGCTTGGCCAGCTTCAGCGCCGCCGCCGCCGTGGCAAACTCATCGGCATCCGGCATGATCCGGCGCTGCGTCCACACCTTCTCGGCAAAGAAGCTCTCCGGGTAGTCATAGGCTTCCGCCTGCACGTCCTGGCACAGGCTGAGGGTCACCGGCCCGCATTCGGCCGGGTCTGTCAGAACCTGCATGGCCCGGCGCAAGGCGGGGATGATCTGCTCGGGCCGGGTGATCCGGTCGAAATACCGGCTCACCGGCCGGAAGCAGTCATTGGCCGAAACCGTACCGTCGCCAAAGTTTTCCACCTGCTGCAACACCGGGTCGGGCAGGCGGTTGGCAAATACATCGCCAGGCAGCAGCAGCACGGGCAGGCGGTTCACATGCGCCAGCGCTGCCGCCGTCACCATGTTCAGCGCGCCCGGCCCGATGGACGAAGTGACAGCCATGAAGCGACGTCGGAAATTGGCTTTGCCATAGGCGATCGCGGCATGCGCCATGCTCTGCTCGTTCTGTCCCCGATAGGTCGGCAGCTCGTCCTTGACGCCATACAGCGCCTCGCCGACCCCGGCCACGTTGCCATGCCCGAAAATGGCCCAGACGCCGCCAAAGATCGGCACTGTCTCGCCGTCGATGACGGTCTTCTGTGCCGTCAGGAATCGCGCAACGGCCTGCGCCATGGTCAGTCGTATCGTTGTCTGGCTCATGGCCGCTCCCATTCCTCTACCAGCCAGCCAAACCGCCGCGCCATTTCCGCCACGGCCTCGTCGTCTGACATGGCTTCATCCAGCCAGGCCCGAGCAGCATGGCCAAAGATTGACCGCCCCACTGCAAAGCCTTTTACCGTCCGCGAAGCCTTCGCCAGGTCGAACCCGGCCTTCAGGTCGGTCATCTTGGCGTCGAGCCCCAGCAGCACAACGCCGCGACAATGGGGATCGCGTGTTTCAATCACACGATCAATGCGGCCCCATGCCGCCGCGCTGGGCTGCGTCTCCAGCTTCCACCAGTCCGGCTTGATCCCGGCATCGTAAACCGCATCCAGCACCTGCGCCACCGTGTCATCGCCCAGCGTGCCGTGCTTGCCGGCGATGATTTCCACCAGCAATTCCCGCCCGATTTTCCGGGCCGCATCAAAGGCCGATTTTAGCTTGGAAATCTGTTCATCTTGCAGGTCCCGGGGGTCATCCGGGTGGAAGAAGCACAGCACCTTGATGCAGTGATCCACCGGCCATTCGATCAGCCGCGACCCGAGATCCTGCGTGAACTCGAACTGCAATGGCCGCGACCCGGGCAGCTCGATCGGTCTCGCGACCCAGAAATTGGGCAATGCCCCCGCCGCATAGAGCGCTTCGCGACCAAATTTGTCGTCAAGCAGCATGCCGAAACCATCGCGACCGGCGGCGACCTGCGCTGCGGCCTTCACGGCCAGCACCTTGAATGCGAGGATGCGCCGCAGCTTGGCCGCATCACCATCAGCCATGTCCTCGAGCTGCAGGCGATGGTCGATGGCCAGTGCCATCAGTTTCGGGATGTCGCGCCGCCGCGTTGTCGCCCAGTGGACATGGTTGATGGCCTCGTCCTTGCGCAGGGCCCGCTCCTTGCTGCCGTTGGCGAGGAAGAACTGCAGTTCCTCCCAGGTCGGAATTTCCGGAGCACAGAGCAGACGGCTGACGGCAAAAGCCCCACAGGCATTGGCCCAGGTGGCGCTGGTTTCATGAGATTCGCCGCGGAGCCAGCCACGCAGATAGCCACTCATGAAGGCGTCGCCTGCCCCCAGCACATTATAGACCTCGATCGGAAAGCCCCTGCCGACAATGCCGTCTTCGAGATCGTCCGGGATCGGCCCGTCATAGACGATGCAGCCCATCGGGCCGCGCTTGAGAACAATCACGGCGTTGGAGAGGGACCGGATCGTCCTGAGGGCAGTGTGAAGATCGCTGGCGCCAGCCGCGATGAGGACTTCTTCTTCGGTGCCCACAATCAGGTCGCATTCCGGCAGCACCGGGCGCAGATGGGCGGAAACGGCGTCCGAGGCGATGTAGCGGCTATCACCGGCATCGTGACCGGCAAGGCCCCACAGGTTGGGACGGTAGTCGATGTCGAAGACGATCCTGCCGCCGTTCTCACGCGCGATGCGCATCGCCTTGCGCTGCGCGGCGGCGCTGTGTGGCTTGGAAAAGTGTGTGCCGGTCACCAGCACCGCCTTTGCGGAGCGGATGAAGTCCGGGTCGATGTCGCCTTCATCCAGCGCCGCATCGGCGCAATTATCGCGATAGAAAATCAGCGGGAAGCTCTTGTCGTTCTCGACCGCCAGCAGCACCAGCGCGGTCAAACGCTCGGGGTCGGTTACGATTCCAGCGGTCTCGACGCCCTCGCGCGCCAGTTGCTCACGGATGAAGCGCCCCATCTGCTCATTGCCGACGCGGGTGACCAGGGCCGATCTCAGCCCCAGCCGCGCCGTGCCGACGGCGATATTGGTGGGGCAGCCGCCAACGGATTTGGCAAAGCTGCCAACATCTTCGAGCCGCGTACCGATCTGCTGGCCATAGAGGTCAACCGAAGCGCGACCGATGGTGATCACGTCGAGCGGGTGGTCTGGTGGGTGGTTCATGCCAGAGGTCACGCCGGTCCTCCCTGCGGTCTGCGTGGTTCTGCATCTATGAAACACATGTTCTGAAGTGGCGCAACATAGAATGAATATTCTATTGCTGGAACATGGTCACAGTTGAACCTAGTGCCGCCGCCGTTCCGCCACGCTCACCGTCAGCGCCATGGCAAAGGCGAGACTGGCCGAAAGTGACCTGAATCCGGCATGGTCGGCCTCGACCACTTCAAACCAGACCTCTGCACAATCCGCCAGCGGGGAAAGGGGGGAGTCGGTCAGTGCCACCACTGGAATGCGGCGATTGGCCAGAGCCTGTGCCTGCGATGCGCTTTCACTGGCATAGGGCGCAAAACTCACCGCGAAGGCCGCATCCATGGGCCCCGCCAAGGAGAGCAGGTCATCGTCATTGCCGGCTGCAGAACTCACCACCTGGCAACGGATCTTGAGCTTGCCGAACGCATAGGCCATGGACGTAACAATGGGGAAGCTGCGCCGCCGTGCAATAAGGTAGATCGTGTCGGCCTTGGCGAGGATATCTACCGCCCGCTCCAGTTGCCTTGGATCGATGGCGGCCGCGAGGGCGTCGAGGCTCTGATGGGCCGCCCCGATGAAACCCGTGACGATCGCACTGCTCTCGGTCTCGTTGCCGCCCACCGACTCCAGCTGTCTCAGCCGATCCTCGTACGAGGCGTTCCGCCCTTTGAGGCGCGCCTGGAAAATCTGCTGCAGGCCCGAAAAGCCCTCGAAGCCGAAATGCTGGGCGAAGCGCACCAGGGTCGACGGTTGGACATCGGCTGCGCTGGCAATGCTCGCCGTCGTGCCGAAGGCCAGATCGTCAGGATGTTCGAGTGCAAAGGCCGCAACCTGCATCAGGCGCTTGGGCAGGGTGGTGCGCTGCTCCATGATCGCAAAGCGGAGGGACTCGAAATCGGCCGGCACGGTCATGGCTTGTCTCGTGGAATGTCTGTTCCAGAATTGGAACAAAACCGCCCGGGTGGCAAGCAAAAGGCGAGGCCACTGTCGCGACCCCGCCGGAAATGCACCGTCAGGCTGCTGCGAGCGTCGGCGACGTATCGCGGCTTTCCACCCAGAAGATAAAGGCCGAGGCCCCAATGATCAGCGCCGCGCCAGGCCAGAACCAGACCGACGGAACCTGTCCGAGCGCCACCCAGCCAACAAGGCCACTGAGCGGAACCTTGAGGTCGCTGAATGGCTGCAGATAGGTCGCATCGGCAGATTTATACGCGAAAGCGAGCACATACTGCGCGATGGCCGTCAGTGCGCCAAGCACCAGCAGAAGCCAGAGGCCAAGACCGTCGGGCAGCGCGAAGGGGAATCCGGGAGCCATGCCCACGGGCAGGAAGCCCCCCAGCGCATTGGCCACCAGCAGGATTGCCAGATGGTTTGGCGTCATCAGGACCAGCAACGATACCGTCAGCGTCTCCGGGCTCTCTCCCTTGCGCGTCAGATACTTGGTGAGCACATCGGTGCCGGCCCACAGTGCCGAGGCAGTAATCGGGATCAGCGCCTGCCAGCCGATACTCTCGGTGCCGACACCCGAAACCAGGATCGCACCGGCAAAGCCCACCATTGCGGCGAGGAAGCGCGCGCCAGAGACTTTTTCGCCAAGGAACAGAGTCGAGCCGAGAATGATGAACAATGGCCCGGTGGCCAGGAGGGTCACCATCTGCCAGATCGGCACACCCGACGCGTAACCGTAGACGAACGCGTGCACGCCCAGCGCCGAGACGAAGGCCCGGATCTCATGGGCGAGGGGGTGGCTCGTCCGCAGATTGCCGAGGCCGATCCTGAGGATCAGCGGCAGCGCCAGGATCGAGGCAATGAGATATTGCCAGAAGGCCATGCCGGTCGAACTCATGCCGAAACCGCCCCATTCGGCGGGGGTCGGCAGAACCGATTGCAATACGTTGGAGCCGGCAAAAGTGATGCTGGCAAAAACCATGAACAGTGCGCCAGTGGTGGCGGCGCTGTTGGAAGTCGAGGAAATCTGGCTCATCTGTCGTCCTTTCCGTAACCAGTTTCCTCAGGGTTACGGGAGACGACAAGGCCGGAATCGGCGCGGACAAAGCACGCGCGCGCCCGGCAAGGGCGCTTGGTCCCGTTCTCTTTCATCCGGACTCTAACCGTCGGCCCCGGAATTACACCGGATCTGCTGACCCCAGGGACCGTAGGTCCGAAGGCGCTCGCGGGCTTGGCACTGCTGCCTTTACCGCCGGTGGGGAATTTCACCCCGCCCTGAGAACAATGCAGGCGAACCTGCATCCGGACATTTAGGTCACCACTGCTCTTCGCACAAGGCGGCACAAGAGTGTAACTGTGCGTCTTTGTCGAACGATCTGCAAAATCTGTTCATGAGGCTGAGGGCGGCGCACGACAAACAGCGGAACAGCAACGCTGGTTTATCGAACGGGAACACCCCCGTGGATCGCTCGTCGCAGGGGAAAGAAGTCTCGCGAGCGCGCAGGTGAAGCGACTCACCTGCCTCCGGCTCCCCGCAACTGCTCGCTGCAGTCCTCCGCCACGGGAAGATGGGCACAGCATGCGTCCAAACCAGAGCACGGGATAGGACGCATCCGACACGCCAAGGGCTGCACAAATAATAGGCTTAACCGCCTTGCTTTTGGCCCGAAATGGATTAAACAAGCAAAAGCTTGTTTTATAGGTATTGTCATGTCCGACACCGTGGAAGGCCGCTGGGCCGAAATCTTTGGCCCCCGTTACCTGGCCGTCACCACCATTCTGGCACTGGGTGTGACGCTCTTTGCGTTCAACGCCTTCCTGTCGGCGGCCGCGCTGCCATCGGCGGTGCACGAGCTGGGTGGCGTCGAGGTCATTTCCTGGGCCACCACGCTCTACCTTGTCTTCGCCATTGTCGGCGGCGCTGCAGCAGCACTGCTCAAGCGCCGGCTCGGATCGCGCCTGTCGCTGATCAGCATGGCCGGGGTCTTCCTGCTGGGAACACTGATCGCTGCCATTGCCGGCGACATGACTCAGGTCCTGGCCGGACGCGCTGTCCAGGGCTTCGGCGAGGGCGTCGTGGCAGCGCTTTGTTTCGCGCTGATCCCCGAATTGTTTCCGAGCCGTCTCGTCCCAAAAGTATTCGGCATGCAGGCCGTGGTGTGGGCCGTCGCGGCCTTTGGCGGACCCGCCGGGGCAGGGGTACTAACGGAACTCATCTCTTGGCGCGCCGCCTTCCTCATCAACGTGCCCTTCGTGGTGATCTTCATCACCATGGTCGCTCTTGTCGTGCCGCACAGCGAGAAAGTGCCTGATGAGCACGGCTTTCCGGGTCTGCGCCTGGCAACGATCGGCGCTGGCACGCTGCTGGTGGCGCTTGCTGCCGTGGCGGAGCCGCTGCAGGCCGTGCTGCTGCTGATAGGTGCAGCCGTCTTGCTGATCCTGGCCGTGTTTCTTGATCGCCGTTCGGCCGAGCGCCTGATGCCGCCGGACGCTTTTACCCTGCGCAGCGCAGTCGGTTCCGGACTTTGGGTCTTCCTGCTGATGCCCGTGGCCGGCGCTGCTACGGGCGTCTATCTCATCATGCTGCTGCAGCAGCTCTGGGACTACGGTCCCACCCAGTCGGCGGTGACTGCGGCAATCATGGCCGTCGCCTGGAGCCTGTCCTCTGTGACGGTGGCCAATGTCCGGCGGCGCTCGACGCGACGCATTCTCATCCGCACCGGGCCGGTGCTGCTGGCAGCCGGCCTCGTGCTCGTCCTGCTCGGTCTCGAATGGACCCAATTGGCGCTGGTCCTGATGGGACAGGCGGCCATCGGCATGGGTTTTGGCATTTCCAACGGCTACATCATGCTGACCATCATGGAAGCGACTGACAGTGCCGAGCGTGACCGCACCTCGGCTCTCCTGCCCACGACCCAATCCGCCGGCAATGCCCTTGGCGCGGCGCTGGCTGGCGTGGCAGCCAACGCCGCCGGATATCCGCTGGCGACGGAGAACGCCGATGTGCTGGCGTCGATTATTCCGCTGTTCCTGATGGCCGTGGCGTCTGCCCTCCTGGCCTTCCTTGCGGCGCTCCGCATGGTGCAACTGGCGAAGACCACGCCGCTGTCGACATTTGCCGAGGAATAGGGTGGGGGCGGGGCATCACCGCGCACCGAGCGCCGTCCTCGAGCTTGACCCGAGGACCTTTCACAGCGCGTGTCGGATTGAAAGTGGCCCTCGGATCAAGTCCGAGGGCGGCATCGCGTTTGTTTAAGGCCCGGAGCCTCAGCCCTGTTCAAGCCACTTTACCTGTTCGGGCGTCAGCTTGATCTCGAACGCCTTGAGGCTGTCTTCCAGCTCCACCAGACGGCGCGGCCCGATCAGCGGCACGCTGGGAAATTCCTGCGTCAGCACATAGGCCAGGGCAATATGGATCGGCGAGTGGCCCAGCTGCTTGCCCAGTTCGATGGCGCGGTCGCGGCGGCCAAAATTCTGCTCGTTGTACCAGACGCGCACCAGCTCCTCATTGTCGCGCTTGTCCCTTCCGGCAAGGTCGGTGAAGAAGCCGCGCGCTTGGCTCGACCAGGAGAAGTTGGTGACCTGGCGGTCGATCAGCCACTGCTTGTAATCCGGCGTCGACGAGGTGACGCAGCCGGCCCAGATCGGATCGAGCATTTCGGCCAGGGCGAAGTTGTTGGAGAGCGCCTGAGGCTTGGTCTTGCCAGTGCGTTCAGCGTAAGCAATCGCTTCGTCCATGCGTTCCTTGGTCCAGTTGGACCCACCGAACGGCCCGCGGATGCGCCCGGCCTTGACCTCGGCATCCATGGCATCGACGAACTCGCCCACCGGCACGTCGGTATTGTCGCGGTGCATGAAATAGACGTCGACATAGTCGGTCTGGAGGCGATCCAGCGACTGGGTCAGCTGCTTGGCGATGACGTCAGGGTAGACGAGCGGCGAATGCGCGCCCTTGCCGATGACTACCGCCTGTTCACGCACGCCGCGACTCTTCTGCCACTGGCCGAACAGCTTTTCGGTATAGCCGCCGCCATAGATGAAGGCGGTGTCAAAGACATTGCCGCCCTTTTCCCAGAAGGCGTCGAGCAGAATCGCGCCCGAGGCAAAGGTGCGGAAATCCTCGAAGCCCAGGGCCACGGCCGACGCGGGCTTGGCGAGACCGGGAATGTTGCGCTTGGGAATGACGCCGGTGTTTGGCCCCAGCGTGCGATTGTCGAGCGTCCTGGTGCGAACCTTTGATGTCTCGACCGAAAATTCCATGCCGGCATCGGCACGCCACTTGTCGAGCACGCGCAGATTGCCAAGCGAATCCGCCCAGCTCATGCCCGGCGCATCGAATTCCTGCTTGCCGACGAGGATCGCCAGCGAGGCGGCCTCGGCCTCGAAGCAATAAAGATGCGGCTTGGCGCCGACGCTGACGCTCTCGGTCTTGCCGCCCCTGATAATGTCGATCTTGCCCAGGCCCTGGTCGCGATTGCCATTGGCAAACCAGAAGTCGGGCACTTCGATCCGCCCGTCCGCACCGTGAATACGCAGCACATTGTCGAGGTTGGACATGACCGCGCAGCTCACCTGCGCCACGATACCGTTCTCGAAGCTGAGGATGGCGGCAGCCCAGTCGTCCGTGCCTTCGGCATTGAGTTTGGCCGCGCCCGCAACCTTGACCGGATCCGCAAACGGCTTGCCGCTGGCGGCGCCGGCGATGAGGCGCGCCATCGAAACCGGATAGCAGCCGACATCCATGATGCCGCCGCCCGCCAGCTCCGAGGCGAACAGGCGGTGCTGAGGCTGGAACTTGCCCATGGAGAAGCCGAAGCTCGACTGGATCATCCGCACTTCGCCGATGATTCCGGACTGGATCAGCTCGATCAGCTTCGCCGTCTGCGGATGCACGCGATACATGAAGGCTTCGCCGGCAAAGGTGCCGGCCTTGCGATGGGCATGGAACACGGCGTCGGCTTCATGAGCCGAGAGCGCCAGCGGCTTTTCCACCAGCACATGCTTGCCGGCCTCTGCCGCCTTGATCGCCCATTCGGCGTGGCCGGTGTGGGGAACGGCGATATAGACCGCATCGATCTCGGGATCGGCCAGCAGGGCGTCATAGCCATGCACGATACGCGCCTCCGGGAAGGTTTCGGCGAGGCCCGGCCGGTCTGGATTGCGCGTCGCTATGGCGGCCAGCACGCCATGCTGGCTGTCATTGAGTCCGCCACGGAACGCCTTGGCGATGCTGCCCGGGCCGATAATGCCCCAGCGGATCTTCTTGTCAGTCATGTCATTTTCCTCACCAGAGCATCCGCCCGAGTGCGACGCGGCTTTCGGGGTTCGCGATGCTCAATCCATACAAGTCTGCCGGGGTGTTACCCGGCCACCGCGAGCCAGCTGTCCAAAGACGTGCTTTTCAATTGCTCTTGGGTCCTCTGATTTCTAAGTTAGCGCGCCTGCCAAAGGCATACCCCGATTTCGGGTATGCGGACCGGGCGGAAAGTAAGATGGATTCTCGCCTCTACTACGAACCCCGGCCCAATGGCGTCGAGCGCGTACCCACCGCGCTGTCGATGTTCATGACGTCACCGCGCCTGATGCGCGCGGCCCATTGGCACGCCCAGGTGGAAGTGAACTACATCGTGCGCGGCTGGGCGCATTATCGCATGTCCGGGCACGAGGTGCGGTTTACTGCGGGCGACTTCGCCCTGTTCTGGGGCGGCCAGCCGCATTGGCTCGACGATGCCTCCGAGGACCTCGTCTATGCAGGCGGGCACCTGCCGCTGGTGCATTTCTTCCGCCTGCGCCTGCCTTCCGGCGTGCAGGCCAGGCTGATGCAGGGCGCCACGCTGATTTCGAGTGCCACCGACGCTGCCGACCCAATCAATTTTGAACGCTGGCTGGACTATACGCACTCGAACGATCCGATGAAGGCGAGCCTGGCTGTCGACGAATTGCTGCTGCGCATCGAGCGGCTCAGGTTCTCCCCCTATCGGCTGTTGCCCGACATGCAGCCGATCACCGATGTCGGCGGGCTGGATCCCCATACCTCGCCCATTGTGGTCCGTATCTGCGATTTCATCGCCGAAAACTTTCGCGAGGAGATCGACTCGGTCGACATCGCCGTTGCCGCCGACATCCATCCCAAATACGCCATGACCGTCTTCAAGAAGTCGACCGGCATGACGCTCAACGACTACATCAACCTGATGCGTCTTTCCTACGCGCAGGCGCTGTTGATGAAGGACGAGGCGAGCGTCCTGGCCGTCGCCATGGATAGCGGCTTCGGCTCATTGAGCGCATTCAACAAGTCCTTCCGCAAGATGGCCGGCATGTCGCCCAGCGATTTCCGCCGTGACGTGCGTGGCCGCCCCGAAGTGCCCTCGGCGACAGCTCCGGTCGCCGGCATGCACTGCAACTAGGGCTGGCAAGCATGGGCAGGCGCGGCTGGCTGGCTTTCCTCTTCGGCCTCCTCGTCATTGCCGGCCTGACGCTGCTGCGCGCTGCCGACCCCTACGTGCTGGTGGTCGCCCGCGAAGCCACGTTCGACACGTTCCAACAGTTGCGCCCGCGCGAGGCGCCGGAAGACCTGCCGGTTCGCATCATCGATATTGATGAGTCCTCGCTGGCCGGGCTGGGGCAATGGCCCTGGCCGCGCTCCACCATGGCAGAAATTTCAAGACGCCTGACAGAGCTCGGCGCCGCCGCCATCGCCTTCGATCTCCTGTTCAGCGAGCCCGACCGCCTGTCGCCTGCGGCGGTTGCGGGGGAAGGAGCGGACTACGACGCCGAATTCGCCTCTGCCCTGGCCTCCGGGCCAACCATCCTTAGTCTTGCCCAGAGCCGGCGGGCGGCGAATACCGACCTGGCACCAAAATCGGGCCTCGCGACGACGGGGGCCGACCCGCTGGCCATGATCCCGGAACTTGGTGGGGCGGCGCAGCCGCTACCTATCCTCGCCGAGGCCGCGCCCGGCCTTGGCGTGGCCAGCCTCGACCGCGATGGAGGCGGCATAGCGCGACGCCTGCCTGTCCTCTGGCGCAACGGTGACTCGGTCCTGCCGACGCTTTCTGCCGAAGCCCTGCGCATTGCGCTTGGCGTCTCGACGCTTGTCGTGATCGGCGACAGCGCGGGTGCCGGAACCGTCGAACAGCTGCGTATCGGCGATTTCGCCGTGCCCACGGGCCCGACCGGCGACATCTGGCTCTACTATCGCCACCTGCCGCCCGAGATCTACGTGCCGGCTGCCGACCTGCTCGCCGATGACTATGCAGATCTGGCCTCGCTGGTCTCTGGCCACATTGTCCTTATCGGCGCATCCGCCAGCGGGCTGCTGGATATTCGAGCGTCCAGTCTCGGGGTCGCCGTGCCCGGCGTTTCTATCCACGCCCAGGCGCTGGAGCAGATGCTGACCAATACCTACCTGCAACGCGCCGACTGGGTCGCCGGGCTTGAGATGGCGATTTTCGCGCTGGCCGGGGTGCTGATCGCGCTGGCGGTGATCTTCACCGGGCCCGTGGCCGGGCTTGCCGTGTCGCTCGCCATCGGTGGCCTGCTCATCGCCGTCAGCTGGTGGGCCTTTTCGGTTCCGCGTCTGCTGATCGACCCAAGTTTTGCCCTTCTGGGGGCACTGCTGCTCTATGCTGCCATGGCCTTCTTCCGGTTCGCCATCACCGATGCTGACCGTCGGCGAATCCGCCGGGCTTTTGCGCACTATGTCGAGCCGTCCCTGCTGGCCCGGATCGAGGCCGACAACCGCCTTCTCCGCCTGGGCGGCGACGTGCGCGATCTGACCGTCATGTTCTCGGACATCCGCAACTTCTCGGCCCTGGCAGAGCGGACGGGGCCGGCGGCGCTCGTCGCCATCCTCAACCGCCTGTTTGCCGCCCTTGGCGCTGCCATCGTGGAGCGGCAGGGCACGATCGACAAATTCATGGGCGATGCCGTCATGGCCTTCTGGAACGCGCCTGTCGACGTCGAGCGCCACGCCGAACGGGCGTGCCTGGCCGCGCTGGACATGCGCGATGCCCTGGAAAGGCTCAATGCGACCGAGCGGGAACCCATTTCCATCGGTATCGGTATCGCTACCGGTCCGGCGCTGGTCGGCAATATGGGGTTCGAGCAGCGCTTTGACTATTCGTGCATCGGTGACACGGTGAATGTCGCCAGCCGTATCGAAGGCATGTGCCGGATTATCGGCCACGACATCCTCGTCACCGAGGCGACAGCTGCCGCAGCGACGGAGCTGGCCTTTCTTCCGGCCGGCGCCGTTGAGCTCAAGGGCATGAGCCACCGCGAGCCGATCTTTGTGCTGGTGGGAGATGGCGCCGTTGCGCGCTCACCCCAGTTTGCGGCCCTGGCTGATGTCCATGCCGGCCTCATCGCCGACCTGCAATCCGGACGCGATCCGGCGCAATCGCTCGACGCCTGCCGGCGCGCAGCGCTCGACGTAGACGCGCGGCTGGGCAGCTTCTATGCCGCCTGCACGGCGCGCGCAGCGGATTTCTGCCTGGATGGGGAGGCGCGCCAGTCGGCCTAGACGCGGCCCTGTCCGAGCAGCACCATGGCGAAGAGAAACAGCGCGCCGAGCACCCAGATGGCTCCTGCGAGAAGCGAGAAGCCTTCGATGAAGTCGAGGCCGTGATCTTCGTGATTGTCCATGTGCTGCGCTCCTCCTGCAGTTGGGCCGATTCCACTCGACCACCCTCCGGCCACAGTCAATTACAGCCCCGCGCACAAGGCAAGGGGCAGGGGGCGCGGAATGAGCCGCCCCCTGCGGGCGGTCACTGCGCCGCCGCCAGCGTGCGGGCGGCTGTCTCTGCCCGCGCGGGCTCGATGTCGATGCGCTGGCCGGTAATGCGGTCGAACACGTGCAGATCGGCCTGGTTGAGCACCAGCCTGACCTCGCGTCCTTCATAGGGCTCGTCGCCCGGCGGCAGCACGACGGCGATCTCGGTGTCCTTGAGGTTGCAATAGGCGATGCGCGAGCCACCCAGTTCCTCAACCAGTTCGACCGTCGCGGGCAGGCCATCTTCGCCGAGGGCGGCAAAGGTAATGGCTTCGGGACGGATGCCCACGGTGATCGGCGTACCCTCTGCAAGCCCCGCAAGGCGCAGGATCGGACGCCCGGTGGCATCCAGCGATACCTGCCCGTCCGCACCCATCGTCGCTTCCATCAGGTTCATGGCCGGGGAGCCCATGAAACCGGCGACGAAGACCGATGCGGGCCTGCGGTACACTTCCGACGGCGAGCCCACCTGCTCGATGCGGCCGGCATTCATCACAATCAGCATGTCGCCCAGGGTCATGGCCTCCACTTGGTCGTGGGTCACGAAGATCGAGGTGGCGTTGAGCCGCTTGTGCAGGCGCTTGATCTCGATCCGCATCTGCACGCGCAGCAGGGCGTCGAGGTTGGAAAGCGGCTCGTCGAACAGGAAAACTTCGGGTTCGCGCACGATGGCGCGGCCCATGGCCACGCGCTGGCGCTGGCCGCCCGAAAGCTGGGCCGGTCGGCGGTCCAGGTATTCGGTGAGGTTGAGGATGGCCGCGGCTTCTTCCACGCGCCTGTCGCGCTCGGCTGTCGGCACTTTGGCAATTCTGAGCGGGTAGGCGATGTTCTGGCGCACGCTCATATGCGGGTAAAGCGCGTAGTTCTGGAACACCATGGCGCAGCCGCGGTCGGCCGGATCGATGTCGTTCATGGTGACGCCGCCGATGGAGAGAGTGCCTTCGCTGATGTCTTCGAGGCCGGCAATCATGCGCAGTAGGGTGGACTTGCCGCAGCCCGAGGGGCCGACCATGACGACAAAGGCGCCATCGGGGATGGTGACATCCACGCCATGCAGCACCTGCTTGGAATCATAGGTCTTCTTCAGTTGCTTGAGGACGAGCTCGGCCATCAAAACTCTCCCGTGAGACGGTTGCGCAAACGATCGATGGTGTCATCGGACAGGCCGATGGCCTTGAGATAGGCGAGGGCCGAGCCGTGGGTCTTTTCGATATAGGCGATGGTCTCGACCATTGTGGACGGCTCTGCCCCGAGCAACGGACGGAAGGCCTCGAGGTCGGCGCCATTGGCGGCGGCGTGGGCCGCGATCTCGTCGACCATGGGCGCGATCATTTCGGCGGTAAGGGCATAATCCGAGACGATCAGCGCGGCCTCGACATCGGCCAGCGCCAGCAGCAGGGCCGAAATGATGCCGGTGCGATCCTTGCCGGCGGTGCAGTGATAGAGCACCGTGCCCTCGGGCGCGTCGGCAATGATGGTCAGCACATCGGCAATGGCAGACTGGCGGGTCTCCAGCGCCAGGATATAGAGCTCCAGCAGCAGGTCCTGGCCCGGCTTGGGCGTCGGCGCGAGCTGATCGAACAGCGACACATTGTGATAGCGCACGGCCGGATTGGCGTGGAACGGGTTCGGCTGGGTGGCCAGCTCGCCCGGATGACGCAGGTCGATGACCGTGGCGACACCGGCCTCGACCAGGGTGCCCATGCCATCGGAGTCGAGGCGGTGCAGGCCGTCGGCCCGCAGGATGCGACGCCAGCGGGTTTCCCCGGCCGGGGTGACATAGCCGCCCAGGTCACGGACGTTGAAGGTGCCCTTGACGGGCAGGTGGCGGGTGAAGGGGGCGTTCATCAGCGAATTCCTGATTTCATGAAGGACTGGATGACCTGGCGCTGCAGGACGATGTAGATGAGAAGAACCGGGAGGCTGGCCAGGGTGGAGGCAGCCATGAGTGGTCCCCACTGGTTGCCTTCGGAGCTCATGAACATCTGGATGCCGATCTGGATGACGCTGTTGTCAGCCGTGCGGGTCAGCAGCAGCGGCCAGAAATACTCGTTCCAGGTCGAGATGAAGATGAGGATGGCCAGCGAGGCGAGGGTGCCGCGCAGGTTGGGTGTCATCACTTCCCAGAGGATCCGCCACGAGCTGGCGCCGTCCATGCGGGCCGCTTCGACGACTTCCTTGGGAAAGCTGCGCATGGCCTGGGCCAGCAGCAGGATGGCGAGCGCCGAGGCAAAGTTCGGCAGGATCAGGGCTGCAATGGTGTCGAGCAGGCCCATCTGTGCAATCAGCAGGTAGTTCGGGATCATCACGACCTGGAAGGGCACCAGCCAGGTGAGGGCAACCGCCGTATAGACCAGCTTGTCGCCCGGAAATTTCCAGCGGGCGAAGGCATAGGCGGCGAGAAGACCAGTGAACAGCTGCACGATCGTGGTCAGCACCGACACGACCAGCGTATTGACCAGCATCCGCATGATCGGAATGCTGTCGAGCGCATAGGTGTAGTTGTCGAGCGACATGGTTGATGGCCACAGGCTCGTCTCGAAGATCGCATTGGCCGGGCGGAACGACGTCGCCAGCATCCAGTAGACCGGAAACAGGCAGAAGATCGACAGCAGAACCATGACGAGGTGGCCGGCGGCGCTGTTGAGGCCAACGCCTTCGGCAGCCTTGCGGCGGAGAGGGCGCGCCGTAGCGAGCGGCGCATGGAGTGCTTCAGTTGTCATGGAAGGAATACCTGTCGATGAGGCGGAACAGCACGAAGGCCAGTGCGCCAAAGCCGAGGAACAGGATGACCGCCGCGGCCGAGCCCCAGCCGACCGACATGGTCGAGAAGCCGAAATCCCACAGCAGATAGTAGATATTGGTGGTCGCCCCGAGCGGGCCGCCGCCGGTGAGCACGTTGATGTAACTGAAGCTCCATTGAGCGCCGAGCAGGATGGTCATCATCACGAGGAAGAGCACCGAGGAACTCAGGAGCGGCAGGCGGATGTCGCGGATGATTTCCCACTTGCTGGCCCCGTCCATGCGGGCCGCCTCGATCAGCGCCGGATTGATATTGGCGTTGGCGGCCGAGAGGATCAGCGTCGAGAAGCCGATGAGCTTCCAGCCGGTAATGGCAATGATGGTCCAGATGGCGACGCGCGGGTCGGATAGGAACTTGATCGGTTCGGCACCAAAGAAGCCGATCAGGGCATTGACCATGCCGTAGTTCGGATCGAGCAGCCAGCGCCAGACGGCGGCCGCGACGACGGGGGCGATGATCATCGGCACGAAGATGATGGCGCGGTAGATATTGCGCCAGCGCGGCGCCAGGTCATGCGTATAGATGGCCAAAGCCAGCGGTATCAGCACCGCCAGCGGCAGCAGGCCGACGACATAGACGCCGGTATTGCGCAGGGCCTGCCAGAATTTTGGCAGGGCAAAGATGCGCTGGTAGTTTTCCCAGCCGACAAAGGTCTGGGGCGAGGTCGGCAGCATGTTCCACTGGAAGAAGCTCAGGCGGAACGCGTCCACCAGCGGCCAGTAGATCCAGACGGCGAGGGTGAGGATGGCCGGAGCCATGTAGAGCCAGGGCGACCAGCGTGGCCGGGCAAGGCGTCGCCTCTGGACGGGGGCGGATGCAGCTAGGGCCATGTCACGCTCCGAGGGTTGGAGAAAATCTTGTGAGGTTCGAGCGCTTGGCTCCCCCACCCTTGATCCCTCCCCCTTGTGGGGAGGGAATGAGGGTGGGGATATCGGCCGGTGCCGACTTCTAGGGCATCAGGGACTGGGCGTTGGCCTGGGCGTCGGCCAGGGTGGCAGCGACGTCAGCGCCGCCGAAGACCGACATTTCAACCGCGTCCATCATGGTCTTCATGATCTGGCGATAGTTCGGGCCCGGCATCGGATCCCAGGGTTCGAGACGGTCGAGCTGCTCCAGGTTCGGCTGCACCAGCGGGTGCTCGGCAACCCAGGCCTGGAGGTAGCGCGGATCATCGACGATGGCGGGACGCAGCGGCAGGTAGCCGATTTCCGAGGTGATGATGGTGTAGCCATGCTCGGAGGTCAGGAACTTCATCAACTCCCAAGCGGCGCGCTGCTTCAGCGGGTCTGTCGTATGGATGGTGAGGGCCGAGCCCGAATTGTTCGGACGGGTGGGCTTTTCGCCGAAGCGCGGCATGGTGGTGGCGCGCAGTTCGTAGTTGCCGGCAGCACCGGAAACGAGCGAGGACTGCAGGGCCGAGGTCTGCAGGTACATGCCCAGCTTGCCCGCGGCCATGCCTTCGATGGCGCCGGCGAAGTCGTAGTTCTCATAGGCGCCGGCATCATAGAGGTCGCGCAGCATCATCACCGCCTCGACCGCTTCCGGTTCGGCGAACTTCATGGTGGTTCGGTCGCGCGAGATCACTTCGCCATTGTTGGAGCGGACCACGCCCTGGAACAGCCAGTCGACGGCGCCGGGGCCGGTAATGCCACCGGTGAAGCCCTCGGCATCGGTCTTGTCCTCAATGGCGAGGGCGGCGGTCTTCAGGTCTGCCCAGGTCTGAGGCGGGGCATCGGGATCGAGGCCGGCGGCGCGGAACAGGTCGGCATTGTAGAACAGGACCGGGGTCGAGAACGTATAGGCCAGGCCATAGGTCTTGTCGTTGAGCACGCCCAGCTTGGTGCCGTTGGGATGCATGCCTTCCATATGGCCGGCGATTTCCTCGGCTGGAGCGATGTCCTCGAGCGCCTGGGCGCCAAAGTTCTGCACTGCGAAGTCGAGGTCGGAAAACACGGTCTGCACCAGGTCAACCGGCATTCCAGCGGCGAGATCCGCCTGGATGCGGCTGGCATCGGCGCTGGAATAGCCGATGCCTTCGACGGTGACGTTCGGATTGGCTGCCATGAACTCGGCAATGAGCTTCCTGGTCGCGTCCGCGCCGAGGCCCGCACTGGCCAGGTTGTAGTTGTAGAAGGTGATGGTGACCGGCTGGTCGATGGTCGGGGCCATGGTCTGCGCCAGGACCGGGGTCGAGATTGAAAGCGCGAGCGCGCCGAGCAGGAAGGACTTGCGGTTCATCGCAATTCTCCAGTGAGGGGGGATTAGGGACAGGGGCCCTGCGGGGGCCCGGAATGGTCTTGGGCGCTACTCGGCGGCAGCCAGGCTGGCCTCGTACTTCTTGAGCATTTCGGCAAAGTCGGCGAAGCGGAAGCTCATGATTTCCTTGGGGTCCTTGCGCAGCGGCGCGAAGGTGATGGTCAGGCCCGAGGGGCGCACCGTGCCGATGGCGAACGACGCGCCTTCGTAGCCGCGCAAGCCTTCATGAAGCCAGAGGACGTCCGTGGCGGCATGCTGGCCGATGCCGACCACGACCGGAATGCCGTACCAGTTCGAGACGCGGTCATAGTGAATGTGGCCGGAGAGGATGCCGATGACAGTCTTGCCTTCCACGGTCTGACGCAGGGCCTCGGTGTCGGCAATGGAGAGCGACTCCCATTCCATGGCCGGGTTGTCGTCCAGCGCCGGCGCATGGTGCATGACGAGGAGCTTTGGCAGCTCGGCATGGTTTTCGAGTTCGGCCTTCAGCCAGTCGAGCTGGCCCGGCTCGAAAGAGCCTCCGATCTTGGCGGGCACCGAGGTGTCCAGCGTGATGATGTGGATGCCATCGATGACCTGGGCATGGTCATAGGGAGCCATGGCATGGCTGTCGTTGCCGAGCATGGCGGGGTAGAAACCTTCGCGCTTGTCGTGATTACCAAGGGCGAACAGCACCGGCATGGTGAGTTCGGCTTCGGTAAAGATGGTCTTGAGCGCTTCATAATCAGACTCGCCGCCACGATTGGTCAGGTCGCCACTGGCAACGATAAATTTCGGCTGCGGCACCAGCTTCTTGACGTCGGCAAGGATGGCCGCAAGCGTCGTATTGGTGTCGGAATGCAGGTGATCGTCGGGCACGCTCGGGTCGCCGACATGAAGGTCGGTCAGGTGCACGAAAGTAACGAGTTCGGACATGCTGCTCTCCTGAAACAAATGAGCCTCGTCAGAGGCTTCAGGTTATTTTTTAATCCGATATCGCAGAATGGGTCGTTTCCCTCTTGCGCCGGAACAGATGCCTAGCTAGCCTCTCTACATGACAGGTGAATGAAGGTTCATTCAGTTTATGGACGTGACCCCAGACAAGCGGGAGCGGATCATCGCCGCCGCTTCGAGATTGATCGTGAAGAACGGGCTGCATTGCTCCATGGCCGCCATCGCCGAGGAGGCAGGCGTGGCCACCGGCTCGCTCTACAACTATTTCGATTCCAAGGAAGCCCTGGTTCTGGGCGTCTACAGCCGCATGGCCGAGCAGATGACCGAGCGGCTTTCTGTCACGCCCGATCCGAACAGGACTCCGGTCGAGCGCATGCAGGTCTACATTGCCGATTATGTCGATTTCATCTGGTCCGATCCGCAGCGGGCCCGTCTCTTTGACTATCTCGAAAACAATCCGCTGATCACCATGGCCGACGCCAAGGCGATTTTCGGCGCCTTCGTCGACTATGCCATCGTGCTGATCGAGGCAGGGCAGGTCAGTGGGGACTTCCGCGCCGGTTCGCCCACCATGATGGCGAGCTTCATTCGCGGGGCGATCCGCAACACGCTGAAGCGCCGCCGGCTCTATACGGAGCCGCTGTCCGACGCCGAGCGCAGTCTCGTCATCGAAATGTGCTGGCGCGCCATCGCAGCGTGAGACGTCTGGTGACGCAAGTTCCGGTATGGCTTGCGTCCCAGGGCTTTGACGTCTGTCCCGATTTCAGTGACTGCGGACGTCCCGCAATGTTGCCGTGCAACCGGATGAAACCTGCCGCGTTCGGAGTAGCGAGGCCAAGCGCCCGGGCGTGGATGGGCGATTGACGCGGGGGCTGCGGCGGCGCCTGCTGACCGGGACAGTGTAGCGATGACTGGCAGCACACCTGCCTATGTCTCTACCGGACAGATGCCGCCAGCAAGCGAGATCGATCGCCTGCTCGAACAGGCTTACCGGGAAAGCCGCGATGACAGTTCGGGCGACGTCTCGACCGTCTATCCGGTTCTTGCCGATACGGACCCGGACCTGTTCGGCATCGGGGTCGCCAATATTGATGGCCGGGTTCACGCTGTCGGAGACGGGAATCGGCCGTTTCCGATCATGAGCGTCTCCAAACCATTCGTCTTCGCGCTTGTCTGCCAGTCACTGGGGCCGGACGAAATGCGCGCCCGCGTCGGCGTCAATGCGACCGGCTATCCCTTCAACGCCCTTTCGCCGATCGAGCTTGGCGAGGACGGGAGGACCAACCCCATGGTCAATCCCGGGGCCATCGCAACCACCAGCCTTGTTCCCGGGACAACGCTGGGGGACAGGTGGGCCTTTGTCCAAGAGGGCCTTTCGGCCTTTGCCGGACATGCGCTGGACTTGAACGAGAGCGTGTTCGCCTCCGCCATGGCCAGCAATTTCCGCAATCGTGGCATCGTCCACCTGCTCCAAAGCCTCGGACGTATCTACAGCGATCCGGCTGAGGCGCTGGAGCTCTACACCCGCCAGTGCTCGCTCGATGTCACGGCCATTGATCTGGCGGTGATGGGCGCGACGCTCGCTGATGGTGGGGTCAATCCGATGACCCGTCAGCAGGTCGTTGGGCCTGCATCGTGCCGCCACACTCTGGCAGTGATGGCCACTTTGGGTCTCTACGAGACCTCGGGCGATTGGCTCTACGACGTCGGACTGCCCGGCAAGAGCGGAATTGGCGGCGGCATCGTGACGGTTGCCCCGGGCAAGGGCGGCCTTGGCACCTATGCGCCGCGCCTCGATGCGGCTGGGAACAGCATCAAGGGGCAGAGGGTAACCCGATACCTGTCCGAGCAACTCGGTATGGGCCTTTTCGCATCAAAGCCTTTTTCTGAAGAGCAAGATCAGTAGGGAGAAATTAGCAGGTCCAAAAACTCCTATTACACTCCGCTAAAAATTTAAAATCACAAGAGTAGATTCAAGTGGCATTTTCGCTGCTTAATTTCTGTTGCCTTGTTTACACTAAGGTGAAGTGTATTTAGGTGATGTTATAAAGAGAGATAACTTCATCTGTTGATGAATACTTGTGCTTTATGCTAATGTGTTCGGCGCATGGGCCTTTGATTGGTAAGGTCTTGAATATGTCGTCGTCCGAGAAAGCTGAGAGCAAGTCGGTCATCCAGCGTTTTCTGGACGCCGTCGAACGTGTCGGAAACAAGGTTCCCCATCCGGTTGTCATCTTTCTCAACCTGATCGCGATCATCATCGTGCTGTCCGTGCTGCTGAGCCTGTTCGGCGTGACGGCGATCAGTTCCGTGATCAATCCGGAAACCGATGAGGTCGAGGAACTAGTCATTCCGGTTCGCAGCCTTCTCGATGCCGATGGCATCCGCTTCCTCTATGAATCCCTGATTCCCAATTTCATGGGCTTCACGGCGGTCGGCCTGATGATCGGCGCCATGATCGGCGCCGGCGTGGCCGAGGAATCCGGGCTCGTCTCCGCGCTGATCCGCAAGCTTGTCGCCGTGGCACCCGGCTGGGCGCTGGCCTATATCCTGGCCTTTGTCGGCATTCTTTCCAGCGTGGCCGCAGATGCTGGCTACCTGGTCCTTCTGCCGCTCGCCGGGGTCGCCTTCCTGACGGTGGGGCGAAATCCGTTGGCCGGCCTCGCTCTCGGTTTTGCGGCTGTCGCCGCTGCCTTCACCGTGAACATGGTGATCAAACCGCTCGATGCCGTTCTGGTCGAGTTCACCAATGACGCCGCCCAGCTCATCGACCCCAACGTGCAGGTGGGGCTGGCGTCCAATATCTGGTTCTCGTTCGGCTCGGTGCTGTTCCTCACGGTGGTCATCGCCGTCATCAACAACCGGCTCATCGAGCCCCGCCTGGGCACCTACGACCCGAGCCGGGCGACACCGGGCCACGAGACGGCCAGCTCGGGCCTCACCGAGGAGGAGGGCAGGGGCCTTCGCTTCGCCCTCTTCGGGCTGATCGGGCTGGTCGCTGTGTTTGCCGTGCTGACCCTCCCGTCTTGGGGGCCTCTCCGCGATCCCGAAACCGGAGACCTGATCGGCAACTCGCCCTTCATGAACAGCCTGATCACGCTGATCATTCTCGTGTTTCTGGTCTCCGGCTGGGCCTATGGCATCGGCGCGGGCACGCTCAAGACCCTGTCGGATGTGATCAAGGCCATGGAAAAGGCCGTGACCGGGCTAGGACCGACGATCTTCCTGTTCTTCGTCCTCAGCCAGTTCGTCGCCTATTTCACCTATACCAATATCGGCACCGTACTGGCGCTAAGCCTGGGCGAGGCGCTGCAGAGCGCCAATTTCGGCCCCCTGCCGCTGCTGCTCGGCTTCATCATCGTCGTTGCGGTGATCGACCTGCTGCTGACCGGAGCCATCGCCAAATGGGCGATTTTCGCGCCCATCTTCGTGCCTTTGCTGATGCAGCTGGGGGTCGAGCCCGAGGCGGTTCTGGCGGCCTATCGGGTCGGTGACTCGCCGGTCAACGCCATCACCCCGCTCAACGCCTACTTCGCCCTGATGGTCGGCTTTGCGCAGAAATATGACCGCGATGCCGGGGTCGGCACGGTGGTCTCGCTGATGCTGCCCTATACCGCGATCATCTTCGTCCTTTGGACCATCATGTTTGCCATCTGGCAAATGGTCGGCTTGCCCTGGGGGCTCTGACCGAGATTGCCTCACGTTCAACCAGGCAGGTGAAACCATGAATGAGCACGCCATTCCACTGGATGTCGAAGCAGCCGAGCGGCGCCTGCTGGAATTCCTGTCTGTCGAGGGGATCACCGGGCAGGAGGCCAACATTGCCGCCGCCGTCCGGGCAGCACTTGTCGAGGCCGGTGTCCCCGAAAGCGCCATCCGCTTCGACGATGCAAACACCCGTATCCCGCTGCCGACCGAGACCGGCAATCTGATTGTCACCCTTCCGGGAACCCGGCCGGGCCCGCGCCTGCTCTATTCGACCCATCTCGATACAGTGCCGCTCTGCGCCGGCGCCAAGCCGCGCAAGGAAGGCGACCGGATCGTTTCCGATGGCACGACGGCCCTGGGAGGCGATGCGAGGACCGGTGTCGCCGCCCTTGTGGTCCTGGTCGAGACCCTGTTGCGCCATAACCTGCCGCATCCGCCCATCACCCTTCTCTTCACCGTGCGCGAGGAGAGCGGCCTGCATGGTGCGCGGGAACTCAATCCTGCCGAGCTGGGCGGGCCGGTCATGTGCATCAATATCGATGGACAGGCCTCCTCCGATCTTATCCTCGGGGCCGTGGGACAGGAAAACTGGGAGGTCGAAATCATCGGCAGGGCCTCCCATGCCGGCGTCGCCCCGGAAAAGGGAATCTCCGCCACGCTGGTTGGTGCCATGGGGCTGGCCGAGGCCCGCAGGGCCGGCTGGTTCGGTAAGGTAGTCAAGCCGGAAGGGCGGGGCACCAGCAATATCGGCGTCTTCGGCGGCAAGGACGGCAAACCGGCAGGCGACGCCACCAATGTCGTCACCGACTATGCCTGTTTGAAGGGCGAGGCGCGAAGCCCCGACGCCAGTTTCGCCCTGCGCATCGCTAATGCCTTTGGCGCGGCGTTTGACCTTGCCAGGGCCGAAGTCACCGATGCCGAGGGCGAGACTGCCGATGTCAGGTTCACGCGCGTGACCTCCTATCCGCCCTTTGAACTCGACCGCGAAAGCGCCCCCGTCCGCCGCGTCGCCACGGCCATGGCACAGCTCGGGATCACGCCCGACTACCAGTTCTCCAACGGTGGCCTTGACGCCAACTGGCTCGACAAGCACGGCGTTCCCACCGTCACCATTGGCGCGGGGCAGGCCGAAATCCATACGATCAAGGAATATGTCAACCTGCCCGAATACGAGAAGGGTTGCCGGCTCGCCATCCTGACCGCGATCCTGCCCGACTGACGCGAGGATTTCAGGCATGAGCGACATGGCCACTCTCGCCGTCATCCTGGCCATCGCCGTAGTGCTGTTCATTTCCAACAGGTTGCCGGTCGTCATCGTCGCCATGCTGACGACACTGGCCCTCTGGCTGACAGGCATCCTGACGATCGAACAGTCTCTTGCCGGCTTCGGCGATCCGGCGGTCATCTTCATTGCCACCCTGTTTATCGTCAGCGCAGGGCTTGAGGCGACAGGCGTCACTGCATGGGCCGGGCAATTGCTCATCCGTGGCGCTGGCGAGACCAGCCGGACCCGGCTCTTCGTGCTGATGATGCTGCTGGTCTCGGTGCTGACGGCCCTGATCAGCGTCAATGGCGCCGTTGCGGCGCTGCTGCCCGTGGTCGTCGTTACCGCCGTCCGGCTGCGGCGCAAGGCGTCGCAGATGCTCATGCCGATGGTCTTTGCGGCCCATTCCGGCTCGCTGCTCGCCTTGACCGGTTCACCCGTCAATGTCCTCGTGTCCGATGCCAGCCATGAGGCGGGCACGGGCTATTTCGGCGTCTTCGAATTTGCCCTGGTCGGCGTGCCACTGCTGGCCGGCACCATGGCCATCATCATCCTGGCAGGCTCTCGTCTGCTCCCGGAGCGCGATGGCGCTTCGATGCCGGCCGATTTCAGCCGCCACGCGCGGACGCTGGTCGAGCAATATGGGCTGGCCACGGGGGTCAACAGCCTGGTCGTGCGGGCGGGCTCGCCGCTCATCGGACAGGCGCCCAGTCATATCGATACCGCGCCGTGGCCCTTCCTCAACATTGTTGCGGTGCAGGACGGCGACAAGGCCAGGCCGTTGCGCCGCCGCGCCATGGCCGAGGGCGATACGGTCATCGTCAAGGCCGAGCCCGAACTTGTCGCGGCTTTCTCGCGCGAAATGGGTCTCGCCCTTGTCGATTCCGAAACGCAGGATGGCGCGGACATGCTCTACAACCGCCGTTCGGGCCTGGCCGAAGTCATTATCCCGCCGCGCTCGGGGCTGGTGGGCTACAAGGTTTTTCCAGGAATGGTCACCAAGAGTGGCGACCTGATCATCCTTGCCGTCAGCCGGGCCGGCAACGAAGTCGAAATGCCGGCCAGCGGTCGGGATCGCGGCTATGTCGCGCTTCAGGCGGGCGATACGCTGCTGCTGCAGGGGACCTGGAAGGCGTTGGATGAAAACCTGCCCGACCCCGATGTGCTGGTCGTCAGCTCCCCGGAACTGGTGCGCCGCCACGCTCTGCCGATGGGGCCGGGTGCCAGCCAGGTCCTGATCATCCTGGCCATCATGGTGATCCTGCTGGCGACGGGCTTCGTGCCACCCGCAGTTGCCGGGCTGATTGCGGCCGGCGCGGTGATCCTCACGGGGATCATGAGTGTCGATCAATCCTACCGCGCCATCGAATGGACCACGGTCATTCTCGTCGCGGCGCTCATGCCCCTGTCCACCGCGATGGTCGAGACCGGCGCGGCTGAATATCTGGCGAGCGAACTGGTGCGATACCTCGGTGATGCCGGGCCGCTTGCGCTCCTGGCAGGATTGTTTGTCCTGACGGCGATCATGGGCCAGTTGATCAGCAATACCGCCACGGCCCTGATTGTCATCCCCATCGGCGTTGCGGCAGCGGCCGCCATGGGCATTTCGCCCCGCCCGGTGTTGATGAGCACGGCCGTTGCCGCCGCCGGAGCCTTCCTCACGCCGATTGCCACGCCGACCAACCTGATGGTGATGGCTCCGGGCGGCTATGCCTTCGGTGACTACTGGAAACTGGGACTGCCGCTGATGCTGTGGTTTTTCATCATCGCGGTATTCGTCGTTCCGCTGATCTGGCCATTCTAGCGACAGGAACTGACCCCGCCATTCGACGTTTCAAAAGATCGACCTTGAGCAGGGCTCGAGAACCAAGGGAGACAATGATGAGCATGCCCAGCAAGGCGGAAGCCAGCCTTCTCTCACACGAGGAACTCGAGCTTGTGCGGCAGTCGCACCACCCAGCGATCTACGAATTGTCCCGCGAGGAGTTGAACGCATTGCGCAGCCGCACGCGGGACATGCGCGAAAAGGAAAAGACCCAGGCGCGTCAGCGCCGCCGCGAAGTGCGTGGCAAGGCCGATCCGCGGGGCGGCAGTTTCGCTGGCACGGCGGAGCACGCCCAGCGTCGCAAGCAGGTCTTCGCCGGTGCGGTGAAGCGGTTGAACGCCGAAACCCACCGCCTCGACAAGCTCGCCGCGCGCGCGACCCTCTCGGACAATGCCTATCGCGCGCTCGCTATGCGCAAGGCCGGGGAGGCGAGCAGGCATCCCGATGCCGGGCGCACGTCGCGTTCGGGCATGGTCTCGGTCAGCAATGCCAAGGCCCGCACCAAGGTCAATCCGGCCAAGGTCGGCAGGGTTTCGCAGGCCAACAAGCGGAGCCAGGCGGCCAAGGACGCGCGGGCCTAGTCAGCCCGGGTCCGGTCCTGGAGGTCGATGATGAACGGCTCTAGCGGGAAGAAATCTCCACAATGAAGCGGAAGGCGGCGCTGCCTTCCCACCACATCGGGAAGTTGGTGCCCCATTTGTTGTTGTAGAGATTGAAGCGCAGACCGGCGCTGAAATCAGGCCGCTCGGGCTGGAACGGGATAAAGGGCGAGCCTTCAGGCGAGACCAGCATGCTGTCCAGCGGCTCGATCAGGATGCCGTCATTGCGCGCGGCCTCGACCGCCTGCAACTGGCCGCCGCCGCGGCGGACAATGTGTCGGCTGTCGTGCCAGAGCCCCATTTTCCGCAGCGCCCATCCACCTGATTGGGCCGGTGTGACACTGAGAAAGCCCGCTTCCGGCATGCGATTGGCAGGCTTGTCGTGAAGGGACAGCGTCACCTCCACCCTCTCGTCATCAAGCGCGCGCAGGCGATAGCTTGCTCGCCGGGGCGCGCCGAGCGCCGCATTGGCATCCTCGGGCATGTCGCTCCATGCAATATCGCCCGACACGCCCCTATGCCGGGGGGCGAACGGCGCCGTCCGGGCGGTTTTCGCTGCGCCGAGGCCCGGCTTGTCGTGGTCGAGAATGGCCCACTCGTCGCGATGCTGGAGATAGCTGTCGAGATGCTTCTGCAACTCCTGCCAGTCATAGCTTTCGTGCCGATACGCGAAGAGAGCAGCCTTCTCCCCTTGGACGATATGACCGTTCGGCGCGGTGATGCGCACAATGTCGCCGGTCGTGGGCTCGAGATCGGCTGACCAGCCATCGGAAGCAATCTGCGTACCCGCCAGCGGCTCGGCCGGAAGCGTCGGAACCTGTGCGTCGAGTGCCACAAGCGCCGCCTCGGCCTCGGCCCGGTCAGCCGCAGCCAGATTGTTCATGGCCGTTGTCATGTAGGCGCGCTGTTCGGCCCAGGATTGCTCGGCATAGGCGAAGCGGTAGTCTTGTCTTCTGGCGGCCTCGAAATCGGCGCGGTCCCAGGCCTTCTCGTCCCGCAGGTAGGTCTTGATGTCGACGCCCCAGGTGTGCTCGGCGACCATGGTGAGATCCCGCCCGAAGGCCAGACGTTCTGGCGTTGGCGTTGCCGTCCAGCCCTCATAAAGCCGCCCGAGCGTCCGATAGCGGGCGAGCTTTGCCGGGTCGGTCGCGGTGCCGTGGATCCAGCTGTCGCCGATCTCCTCGGTCACCACTGGCAGGCTTTCGCGCCGCGCCCACATTTCCGCGCCAAAGGCATCAAGCGTCGACGCCTTGATTCCGGCGCCCGGATTGGCGTGATGCATATGCCGCAGTGCTTCGACCGTCTGCCCCACGCTTTGCGGACCGATATTGTCATTGGTGTGGGCAAAGCTGAGGCCAATATCGTCGCCGGCGGGAAAATCGGTGGCACCGTAGGAGGCCTGGTACATGACCACGACTTCCTCGCCCCCCGGCGCGCGCCAGCGGAAGATTGGCGGTACGTCCGGCACCGGGCTGGCCGTGTTGACGCCCAGATGCAGGAACCGAATGCCCGCCTCGGTCAGCAATGGCACCATGCCCAGCGTATGGCCGGGCACGTCGGTCATCTTGGCCGCGATGGTCTTGCGGCCAAAGCGCTGGTCCAGCTCCGCCGCATAGGACAGCCCGGCACGGAAAAGGGCAGGGGTCATCAGCTCGGTATGAGTGGTGAAGGGCAGGCCATGCCAGACGATCAACCCGCGCTCGATCGCCTGTTCAAGACGCCGGACCCTGTCCTGCGGCTGGGAGTTGAGGTGGTCCCAGATCAGCCACGCGCCGGTGGTCCAGATGAAGGCAGGAGCCTCGGGGTTCTCGTTGAAGAAATGCTCGCCCGTGGCCACGGCCTGCGGGATGAACTGCTCATGATACTGCCGGCGCACGCGGGCGGCGTGGTCGGTGAAGCCAATATCGAGATGCGTCTTGAAGACGAGATGGATGGTTTTCTGGGTCATGGCCGGATCAGCCGACGGTGCCGCGCACGACAAGTCGGGTATTGAGCGTTTCTTCGAGGCAGGGTGATTGCGGATTGTTGAGACGTCGCAGGATCAGCCGCACCAGCGCGCGAACACGCTCGTCGAGGTCGAACTTGACCGTCGTCAGGTTGTAGCTCTTCCAGTGGGCCTGGGCGATGTCGTCGAAGCCGACGACCCGCACATCCTGCGGTACCCGCATTTGCAGCGTGTGGCGGAGCGCATCCATGGCCCCGAAGGCGCTGACGTCATTGGCCGCGAAAATCGCATCCGTACCGTCGCCGACCCGGAACAGGTCGATGGTCGACTGATAGGCCGCGTCATAGCCGAAATCGCCCTGGATCACCGTGGGCGGGGTCATGCCGCGATCAGCCATGACCTTGCGCAGGGTGGTTTCGCGGGCAAGGCTGGCGCGCGACTTGCTGACGCCAGCCAGATAGGCAATGCGTTCAACGCCATAGCCCTGGAGCAGCGCCACGGCCTGATCGATGCCCTCATATTGAAGGATATTGAGCCGATCAAACAGCGGTCCACTGTCCTGCGGTGCGGGGTCTCCGGGCAGGGGATAATCGACATAGATGGGCACGGCCCGGTCAAGGAAGCGCGTCAAGGTCGTGGGTTTGACATTCTCCACGAAGGCGATCACCGAGTCCGGGTTGAAGCCGCGCATATAGGCGAGCAATTGCTCGTCCATGGAATAGTCAGTGCGGGTCTTGAACAGCAGCGTGGCAAAACCCTCTGCCTGCAGGGCCGTGGTCAGGGCATCGATCTCCTGGCTTTCCCAGTTGCTGCAGACGTCGGGCACGATGACGCCGACCAGATGCGTGCGCCCGCTGACCAGCGCCCGCGCGGCGCGGTCCGGCGTGTAGTTCAGCTCCTGCGCGATCTTCAGGATCAGCTCGCGCTTTTCCGGCTTGAGCGAAGTGTGCGGATTGAAGGCACGCGACACGGCAACGCGCGATACCTTGGCGCGCGTCGCCACCATTTCGGCCGTCGCCCGACTCCGCGGTGTTCCGGTCGTTTCGGTCACCGCACCCTCCTGCCCAAATGCGAAATTTGAAAACGTGTTCAATCTGTTCTGACTTTTGCTCGCCAATGTCAAGCTGGCGCCACGCTCCTTTCGTGGCAACTGATTGCCAGATTGTCACCAGAATGTCGTTAAGAGCTGCCAAGAACCGGCCGCTCCGTTTTGTCTGCACTCTTCGCCCGCGAATTCTCCGCATTGACGAAAAGTGAAAACGTGTTCATTCTGAATCGGTCGGATGCTGAGGAGCCATCCGGCCAACCGGCTACCGGAGAATTCGGAGCCACCATTTGGGAGGATATCTTCGATGAACAATCGTATGCGTGCGCTTGCGCTCGGTCTCTTGGGCGCGACGTCCATGGCCGTACCGGCCTTTGCCGTGGATCTCGACATCACCTGCCGCTGCGTCATCGGCGGCGTGAACAGTGCGACCGCGCAGTGGCTCGAAGAAAAGGTCATTCCGGCCTTTGAAGCCGCCAATCCGGACATCAATGTCACGCTCAACCAGTTCGGTGGCGAAGATGCCCAGCTCACCCAGCAGCTGGCTCTCGATTTCTCCACCGGTGCGGGCCCCGACATCTCGGCCTTTGACGGCTTCCTGATCCCGGCTTTCGCGGCCGGTGGCCAGCTCAAGTCGCTCGATGAGCTGATTGGCGACGACTATGCCAACTGGGAAGGCTGGGATCATATTTCCGACGGCATCCGCTCGATCATGTCCTATGACGGCGAAACCTACGGCATTGGCCTGGGGACCGACGTGCGCATGATCTTCACGCGCAAGGACCTCTTCGAAAAGGCCGGCCTTCCGGCCGACTGGCAGCCTTCGTCCTGGGCTGACGTGCTCGATGCCGCCCGCAAGCTCAAGGAATCGGGCGTCGAAGCCCCGCTCCAGCTCAATGCCGGCGTCGCCATGGGTGAAGCCACCACTATGCAGGGCTACTGGATGGCGCTGCTCGGTACGGGCGAAGGCGTCACCGACGAGAGCGGCAAGTTCATCGTCGAAAGCCAGGGCATTCTCGACGTGCTCAACCTCTACAAGACCGTCTATGTCGACGAGGGCCTGGGCGACCAGCGCGCGCAGCTCCTGGCCGATGGCCGCAATCGCAGCTTTGCCAACTTCCGCGATGGCAAGACCGCCATGCTGGTCGAGGGCGACTGGTTCTATCGCTCGGTCACCGCGCCGGGCGCCGAGTTTGAAGTCGCCGATCGTGACAATGTCATGAGCTGGGCCAAGATGCCGGCCCAGGAACCGGGTGCGGCCATTCGCGGCCAGGACTTCGTCTCCATCTCGGGCGGCACGGGCTTTGTCATCAACCCGAACACCGATGCGCCCCAGGAAGCCTGGAAGCTGCTCAGCTTCATGATGAGCCAGGAGCAGATGACGGCCTTCCAGGACTATCAGCCGGGCATCCGTTCGCGCGATGACGTGGCCATTCCGAACAGCCCGTTCCTGACCGAAACAAGCCAGACGCTGCTGCCGCTGACCACGGCCCGGCCGAACAACCCCAACTACAATGCGGTATCGCAGGAAATCCAGCGCATGACCGAAGCCGTGGTGTCGGGCGAGCTGTCGCCGGAGGAAGCCATGGCCCAGTACAAGGCCGCGGTGACAGGCATTGTCGGTGAAGAAAACACCGTGAGCCTGCTCTAGTCAGCTCCCAGGCGTCCCGGCGCTTCTTTCGGGCTTGACCCGAAGGGTGCGCCGGGTGCTGCGGGACGCCGCCAACTCATCCAAACCCACATTCCGTCCTCGGCTTGATCCGAGGACCCCTCGACACCTGCACAAGCTTTGCGTGGCCCTCGGGTCAAGCCCGAGGGCGGCGCCGTGGCGTGGCGCATGCCAGGACCCGCCGATGCCTCAGACACAGGCCAAAGAAATATGACCACCGAACCCCTCACCACCGAACCCAAGCGCAAGGTGCGCAATTTCGCCCTGCTGTCCAATCGGGCCGGCGCCGCCTTCATGCTGCCGGCCGGTCTGCTGGTGGCGGTTTTCGTGATCATTCCCTTTTTCTGGGTGATCTTCGTTTCATTCACCAATCGCACGCTGATCGGGCCCACGGCACTCAATCCGCAATTCGTGGGCCTGGGCAACTATCTGGCGCTGTTCGATCCGGCGACCTTCTTCCAGCGCGGCCAGTTTGGCTTCTCGCTGATCCTGACCACCCAGTTCGTGCTGGCCTCGGCGCTGCTCGGTCAGGCCTTGCTCGGCTTGCTTCTCGCCTGGCTCATCCAGACCGTGCCGCCCTGGGTCAAGCGCATCACCGAAACCTTCGTCATTGCCGCCTGGATCCTGCCCGAAGTGGTGATCGGCTTCGCCTGGTTTGCCTTCCTCGACTATGACAACGGCACGTTCAACATGCTGCTCGAGGGCCTTGGCCTGCCGCCGGGTGATTTCCTGCTGCAGCAGCCCTTCTGGGTCATAGTGGCATTCAATACCTGGCGCGGCGCTGCCTTCTCGATGATGCTGTTCAACTCGGCCTTTTCATCGATCCCGCCGAGCTATTTCCAGGCGGCCGACGTCGCCGGTGCATCGAGCTGGCAGAAATTCCGCGATATCGGCCTGCCGCTTATCCGCGGCCATATCGTTACCGATCTCATCCTCATCACCATGTGGACCTTCAACACGTTCACGCCGTTCCTGCTCACCAATGGCGGGCCGAGCTACCGGACGGAACTCGTGTCCATCTACAATTACCGCGTCGCCTTCCAGGACTTCCAGTTCGGCAAGGGTGCTGCGGTGGGCGTGATCATGATGCTGATCAACCTGGCCTTTGCGCTGATCTATCTCAGCCTCGGCCGCAAGAGGGCACCCAAGTCATGAAGCTCACAATTCCCGCTTTCGTCGGCCGGATCGCCTTTTCGGTCCTGGCGGCCCTGATCGGCGCCATCTTCGCGCTGCCGCTCATCTGGTTCCTGTTCGCGCCCTTCAATGCGCGGGCCGAATTGGGCCTGGCCATTCCCGATCCCTGGACGCTCTCCAACTTCGTCACCGTCTTCGGCAATTCCTACGCGGTGCAGGCGCTGTGGAACAGTTTCATCCAGGCCACCGGCGGGGTCATCCTCGTGGGTGCGGCGGCGACGCTGGCAGCCTATGCCCTCAGCCGATCCTCGGTGCCCGGCAAGGGCGCGGTGACCTATACGCTCCTGCTGTTTTCCTCGGTGGTATCAGGCTCAGCCGCCATGGTGCCGATCTTCCTCATCATCTCGGCCATGGGGATCATGGATACTCATGTCGCCGTCATCCTGACCTTTGCCGGCGGGCTCCTGCCCACCGCCATGTTCATCCTCCGCGACTTCATCGACTCGATCCCGAAATCCTATGAGGAAAGCGCCATGGTGGCGGGCGCCTCGCCGGTACAGGCCTTTTTCGACGTGGCCCTGCCGGTGATCCGTCCCGGCATTGTCGTGGTGGTGGTCTGGGCCTTCGTCAACATCTGGGGGAGCTTCCTTATCCCCTTCATCCTCTTGCGCAGCTCGGACAACATGCCGGCTTCGGTGGCGATCTACTCCTTCTATTCGGAAGCGGGCACGCCCATCGTCACCCTCTTGGCTGCCTATGCGCTCATCTATTCGCTGCCCGTCGTGGCTCTCTATCTCTTCGTCAGCTGGAAGTTCGGCTTCCGGTTCTTCGGCGGCATCAAGGCTTGATCATCCATGGCTTCAGTTGAATTCAGAAACGTCACCAAGAGTTTTGGCAATTTCCACGCCGTCTCGGACGTCAATTTCGATATCGGCGACGGCGAATTCGTCTGCCTGCTCGGCCCCTCGGGCTGCGGCAAGACCACTTCGCTGCGCATGATGGCGGGCCTTGAAACGCCGACCTCGGGGCAGATCCTGATCGGTGGCCAGGAGGTTACCCATCTTCATCCCAAGGACCGCAACATTGCCATGGTGTTCCAGGACTATGCGCTCTATCCGCACATGAACCTGGCCGACAACATTGCCTATCCGCTGAAGGTGCGTGGCGAGCCCGTCGACAAGCGCCACGCCCGGGCCCGCGAAGTGGCCGACGTGCTCAAGATCGGCCACCTGATGGATCGCCTGCCGAGCCAGATTTCCGGCGGTCAGCAGCAGCGCACGTCGCTCGCCCGCGCGCTGGTCTATCCGGCTAAGGTCTATCTCTTCGACGAGCCGCTCTCCAATCTCGACGCCAAGCTGCGTCTCGAAGCGCGCGGCTTCCTCAATCACCTGCAGCGCGACATGGGCATGACGGCGGTCTATGTGACCCATGACCAGGCCGAGGCGATGGCGCTGGCCACCCGCATCGCCGTGATGGACCAGGGCAAGATCGTACAGTTTGCCTCGCCCATCGAGATCTACCGGCGGCCTGCCACCACCTTCGTCGCCAATTTCGTCGGCAATCCGCCGATGAACCTGGTCGAGGTGGAGGGGACGCAGCGCGATGGTCTGCTGGCACTCAAGGGCGACGGCCTCGCCATGCAGCCGCTGCCCATGACCGACGCCATAGGCAAGGCCCTGGCCACCAGCAGCAAGCTGACGCTGGGCGTGCGCCCCGAGCACCTGGCGCTGGCCGGGCAGGGGGCCGATAACACCATCGTCGCGCCGCTCTTTGCCAACGAGAATATGGGCCCCGAAAGCCTCGTGACCCTCGACCGCGGCGAAGGCGCCCGCGTCACCGCCCGCATTTTCACCGACGACCACCTCGACGTCGCCGACCAGGTGACGCTGAGCTTTAGCGCCGAGCACGTGCACCTCTTCGACAGCACGGGTCATCGCATCCCGGCCGTGGGGGAGTGATGAGCGCTCTTACCCCTCTCCCCTTGCGGGAGAGGGTGGATCGCGCGCAGCGCGAGACGGGTGAGGGGTTTCTTCGCAGATCCCCACCCCTCATCCGCCCCTTCGGGGCACCTTCTCCCGCAAGGGGAGAAGGAAGAACGGGGATACCATGAAAACCATCACCACCCACATCACCCGCGCCGACCAGGCCGCCAATCCCTACTTCTACATCCCCTTCGACGTCCCCTCGGGCACGACCCGCATCGATGTCACCCTGGCCTATGCCAAGGCCGAGGACTGCATCATTGATCTCGGGGCCTTCGATCCGCGCGATACCGGCTATCCGACGCAGCATGGCTTTCGGGGCTGGAGCGGCGGGGCGCGGGACCGCTTTTTCATTGCGACCGACGATGCGACGCCCGGCTATATCCATGGCGAAATCCAGCCGGGCAGCTGGAATGTCATTCTGGGCCTCTACAAGGTCCCCGAAGCTGGCGCCGATGTGACGGTCACCATCAGCCTCGACGCCACCCCGCGCAAACTTGAGCCCCAGCCGGCGCGAACCTTCCCTGTCCGCAAGGGTGAGGGCTGGTATAAGGGCGACCTGCATTGCCACACCTGGCACTCTGACGCGCGCGGCACGCCTGAATTGCTGCATGCGGCGGCCAGGCAGGCCGGGCTCGATTTCCTCGCCATTGCCGATCACAACACCACCACCCAGCGGCGTTACTTCCACCCGCAGTCGTCCCCCGACCTGGTCTTCCTCCGCGGCATGGAAGTCACCACTGCAGTCGGCCATGCCAATGTCTTTGGTGTCGACAACTGGATCGATTTCCGCATGACCAGGCCCTCGGATGCGCATGTGCTCGAAAAGCTGGTGCATGATCAGGGCGGTCTGCTCTCGATCAACCACGACAAGCCGACCATTCCCTGGGACTACGATTTTCCTGCGGCCGACTGCCAGGAAGTCTGGCAATCCACCTGGCTCGCCTGGAACTGGGTTTCGCTGGAGCGCTACCAGCAGCGCCTCGCATCGGGCATGAAGCTCTCGGCCATTGGCGGTTCGGACTATCATCAGCCCGATCGCCTGTTGCCTGAGGGGCCGCTGGTGCTGGCGCGGCCGACCACGGTGTTCTGGCTGCCTGAGCTGAGCGAAGACGCGGTGTTGTCGGCAATGAAATCGGGGCATGGTTATGTCACCGAAAGCCCCAGCGGGCCGCATCTCGAAATCCGGGTCGGAGACGCCGTCATGGGCGGCACGGCCTCCAGCATTCCCAGCGTCGATGTCGTGGTTCGCGGCGCACCGGGCGACCGCCTGGTGCTCATTGATGCCACCGGTCCCATCGCTGATCTCGTCATTGATCGCCAGGACTGGTTGGTCACCGTACCGCTTTCATCGGCGTCAAAATTCGTCCGGGCCGAAATCGTCGCCGAGGCCAGCCGGCCGGCACTGATCGCCGAATTCACCGCTGCTCTGGACGGTCGCGAGCTGCCCTGGCAGCTCAAGGGCGCGGACCTCGAAACCCAGCCGATCCGGCGCGCGCTGAGCAATCCCATCTATATCGAGTCATGACATGCTGATCGGCAACGCCCCCTGTTCCTGGGGCATCAACTATCCCACCGGCAACCGCTACACTTGGCAGGCCTATCTCGACGAGGTCGCCGCAGCCGGCTATCGCGGCACCGAACTCGGACCCTTCGGCTTCCTGCCCAGGGACGCCGCCCTGCTCAGGAATGAACTGGCCCGCCGTCGGCTGACGCTGATCGGGGCGACTCACGTCCATGTCTTCAGTGACGCGTCCTCGGGGCCGGCCTTCCTTGAAACTCTGCGGGACCTCGCCTCGCTCCTCGTCACTCTGGACGCGAAGCACCTTGTGATCATGGATGAGAGCAACGCCTATCCCAAGGGGCAGGAGGGTGTCCTCGATGCGCAGGGCTGGCGCGGTCTCGTCGGTATGGTGCGCGATGCCCAGTCGCTGGTCGAAGACGAATACGGCCTGACCCTGAGCTTTCATCCCCATATCGGCACCGCGGTCGAAAAGGAGGACCAGATCGAACGTCTCCTCGCCGATACCGACATCGATCTCTGTTTCGATACCGGCCACCACGCCTTCTGGGACCAGGACCCCATCGCCTATATGGAAAAGGTCTTCCCCCGCATCGCCTATATGCACCTCAAGAATGTCGATCCCGCTGTCCGGGCCCGCGTCCTTGCGGGCGACCTCTCGGTCGCGGCCTCCTATGGCGCGGGCGTCATGTGTCCGCTGCCCGATGGGGCCGTCGATATCCAGGCTGTCATGCGTCTGCTTGCACGGCGCGGCTTTGCCGGTCCGGTCGTGGTCGAGCAGGACGTTGCCGACAATGCCGCAGAGACACCGTTGCAGCTGGCCGCCCGCAATCTCGCTTTCATGAATGGACTTGCCGCATGACCACGCCAATCAAAGTCGGCCTCATCGGACTGGGCGAAGTTGCCCAGCTCATGCATCTGCCATTGCTGGCCGATGACCCGCAATTTTCGATCACTGCCATCACCGATGTCTCGCCGAGCCTCGTCGACTACGTCGCGCGCCGCTATGGCGTCGCACATGTGCATGCTGATGCTAACAGTCTGCTAGCAAATTCGGACCTCGACGCCGTCTTCATTCTGACGCCGGACCACCTTCACGCCGACCTGCTCGAAAAGGCCATCCACTCGGGCAAGCATGTCTTCATCGAAAAGCCGGCCTGCCTGACCGCAGCCCAGCTCGAGCCCTTGCTCTCCCTGCCGCGCCGGACCGGCCAGGTTGTGTTCGTTGGTTATATGCGCCGGTTTTCCAAGGCTTTCCTTGAACTCAAGGCGCGCCTGCCGGCGCGCGAAACCATCCGCCACGTCCGTATCCGCGACATTATCCGCGAGGCGCCGTTCTTCGTGGCGCAGACCCGTAACGTGTTCAAACCAAACGATGTTTCGTCCGATCTGATCGCGGAAGGTCGCGCCCGTACCCAGGCCATGCTGCGTACGGTGATGGGCGAGGATTGCCCGCCCGATGCCCTTCGCGCCTACCAGGTACTGACCGGTCTTTCATCCCACAGCATCTCGGCCATGCGTGAGCTTCTGGGCCTGCCCAAGGGCGTCCTCTACGCCACCCAGCATGGCGGGGAGACAGTCATCGCGCTCTTTGACTACGGACATTTCACCGCGCTCTACGAGGCCGTCATCGATGATGTCTCGCGCTTCGACGCCGGCATCGAAGTGCTGACCCAGAGCCAGCACTTCAAGCTCAATTACGACACACCCTATATCCGTAACCTGCCGACACGCCTCGAAATTACGTCTTCAACGGCGACTGAAACCGGCACGGAAGTCGTCGGGCCAATCTATGAAGATCCCTTCCGCATCGAGCTTGGCGCCTTCCGCGACAGCGTCCTTGCCGGCACGCCCAACAAGACCACGCTCGAAGATTCCCTGGAGGATCTGAAGCTCTTCGCCCAGATCGGGCGGCACTTCCGCACCTGACCTGGCCCCTAGGGCAGTCGTTTCAGGAATGCTGCGGTCTCGACCTCGTCCATATCAAGCCCGTCCACGGGCTTGAGACGACCGCTGCGGCGCAGATGGCCCTGCTGCCATGTCTCGATAATGGCTGGGTGGATATAGGACTGTCGGCAAACGGTTCTGGTATTGCCCAGCCGTGCGGCGACCTGGTCGATGATGGCATTGGTGGCGCGGACCTGGGCGGCCCTTGTTTCGGGGACCTCATTGTCGGCGAAGAGGCCGAATGCGCGTACGGTGCCGGCCCAGGTGCGAAAGTGCTTGGCCGTGTATTCAGGGCCGGCAAAGGCGGCGAGATAATCGTTCACATCGCGCGAGGAAAGGGAGCAGTACTGCCCCTCATTCTCGTATTTGAACAGGTGCTGGCCCGGCATGTCCTGCAGCGATTTGAGGATATTGGCGATGCGTCTGTCGGCCATCTGCAGCCGCCATTCCTTGCCGGACTTGCCCTTGAACTGGAACTGCAGCCTGTGGCCGGTTATATCCACATGCCGGTGGCGCAGCGTGGTGAGGCCAAAGCTCTTGTTTTCTCGCGCATAGGCAGGATTGCCAATGCGGATCAAGCTGTTGTCGAGCAACCAGACGACCGATGCGATCACGCGCTCATAGCAAAGACTGCGGCGGCGCAAGTCGCGGTCGACCTGGTCTCGCAGCCCGGGCAGCACCTTGGCGAACCCTGTCAGCGTCTCGAATTTGGTGGTGCTGCGATGCTCGGTCCACTGGGCGTGGTAGCGATACTGCTTGCGGCCCCGTTCGTCGCGTCCGGTCGCCTGGATATGGCCGCAGGCGTCCTTGCAGATCCACACATCGCTCCATGCCGGCGGAATGGCGAGGGCCCTTATCCGCGCCAGCTCGCTGGCATCGGGGCGGCTACCATCGGCCGCCGCATAGGAAAAGCCGGTGCCGCTGCGCCGCCGCCGCCAGCCCGGGCCGTCGTCTGACGAGAAGGCAAGAGTGGGCGCCGGTCCCATTTCATCAGCACGCATTCGATCAAGTACAATCCTGGTGGGTATCATCGCATCAGCCTCGTGATAGCCAACAATGATCCGGAGTGGCCCCGCGTTCCGCCAGAGATGAGGGACCCCGCCATTGGGATGGTGAGCTCACCCGGGTCCGGAATGGTTAACGCTCGATTGCGCGGCCGCCGACCCGAGATCGTTCCTGCAAGTTACCGAAATTGCAAAGATGTCGGGAACGAAAGGGGGATAGCCCGGTCGGGAAACATGCGTCAGCGTAAGTGCGGATTTGCAACGCTGCCAATAAAATAACGGAGCGCGTCCAAACTGCTTTGAATCCGGATTGCGAAAATGAGTGCACTGATATACTTGAGTGCAAAATGTGATTTAAACGCGCGCTATTTGCATGGGGTGCAGCGCTCGTTCCAGTTGAGACTCGCAAGAGGTTAACTGGTGGGGTAGGGGCTGGGGGCAGCATGAAGTTCTTGACTGTAGGTCGGTTGATGCTCGGGGTGACGCTTGCGTCCCTGGTTACACCGTCGTTTGGTATGTCGCTCCGTGACTCGGTGCAGACCGCACTTGTTTCCAACCCGGAAATTGGTGCCGCAATCGAAAACCGCGAAGCTGTCGAGTTCGAACTGCGCCAAGCCATCGGTCTTTATGCTCCGCGTGTCGACGTGGAAGCATCTGTCGGCGTCCAGCGCCTGGACAATCCCTCGCGGCGCGCCGCCGGGATTTCCCACGATGCTCTTGTCCCCGCCCAACTGGCGCTGGTAGCGACGTTTGATCTGTTTGATGGTGGCTACCGCGATGCCGAAGTTGCGCGGCAGTCGGCGCGTATCGATAGCGCCTCCTATCGTGTGCTGGAGCGCAGCGAGTTTATCGCCCTGCAGATCGCCCGGGTTTATTTCCAGGTTGCCCTGCAGCAGCGCATCCTCGCGCTGAGCCAGGAAAACGTGGCGTTCCATGAAGCGATGCTGCAGGACATCGGCTCGAGCATCGAGAGCGGCCAGCTCACGGAATCGGATCGTCTGCAGGTCATCGAGCGTCTGGCTGCGTCCAGGGCTCGCGTGACCGAGGCGGCTGTCGAGCTGGAAGCGGCGCGCATCGAATTTGAAATGTATGTCGGCACCATGCCGCAGTCTGTGTCCGTCCCGCCGCGACCCGGCGCAGCCCTGCCGCGGTCGCTTCAGGATGCAATGGCTTCTGCGCGCGCCAACAGCCCGGTCGCCCTGATTGCCGATGCCGATATCGATGCGGCAGCGGCCCTTGTGCGTCAGGCGGAAAGCGCTTTCGGCCCCAAGGTTCAGTTTGAGGCCCGTGGCTCCACCGGACTTGACGTTGGCGGCACCTCTGGCCTCACCAATGACCTGAGTGCCCGCCTCTCGCTGCGTTGGAACATTTTCGACGGCGGCATCCGCGAAGCCCAGGTGCAGGAAGAAATCCGCCGCGAGTCCGAGGCCATCTACAATCAGGCGCAGGCTTTCCGCGAGGTCGATCAGGCCGTTCGCGAGTCGTGGCTCCGCTTGCAGACGCAAGGGACGCTGGCCGCGACCTATCGCGATCAGCTCAATGCTTCGGGCAACCTGGTTTCTGCCTATCGCGACCAGTTCGCCGTTGGCGAACGCTCGTTGCTCGATGTGCTGGATTCACAGAACACCCGTGTAAACGTCCAGATGCTGCAGGAAACGGCATATTACGGCGTGAGCTTCGCGGAATACAGGCTGCTGGCGTCCACCGGCGCACTGCTCGATTTCATGGGTGTCACTCCTCCCACTCAGGCCAACGAATACGCTCGCGATGGCTTCGAAACTGCGCGGTGGGAGCCGTCCGACCTGGAGGCGCGGGAGCCCCTCGATTTGACATCCTTCATGCCCTGACAGGCAAATTTCGGCGCGGATTTACAGGGCCACTTGAGGCTCGCCCGCGCCGGAACACGACCCGATCCGATATTTACTGTAATCGGCACTTTCAAGGCGATGTGTATTGTCCCTGAGCGTCCTCAGGGGCTATCTCTGGCCTGATGGATACTTAAGTCATCGTTCGGGGGGCGTGACTGCACATCCATGTTGCAGTCATGGGTTTGAATTTGTCGGTTTCCAACGTAGCAGCAGCGGCAGAAGGCGAGGGCGGCCTCGACTTTGAGCGCCATCGGCCAGATCCTGCAGCGCGGGTTGCCGCAGACCCTTCAGCGTCTGACCAGTATTTCGTCGCCCTTCAATATCTCGCGCGCATCTGGCGCAAGCCCGACACGCGCTCGTTTCTGACGGCCGGCCTGCCGCTCGTCGACGGCCGCATGACCGCCGATCTGATCGTGCCGGCGCTGGGCCGGATCGGGGTGAGCACCAGCGCCCAGAAGCGCGCCATCCGGGAACTCGCCGACTTCGAATATCCGGCGATGCTGATCGGACCCGAGGGTGGTGTTCTGGTTCTGCTGGGGCGATCCGGACGGAGAGCCTACCACTGCTTTGACGCGATGCGCGGCGAAGACCGGATCATCGACGCCAAGACACTGCTGGTGAAAGAGCCCCGCGATGTGCTGATCCTCACGCCGAATTACGGCATGGTGCAGGAAAACTCGGGAACGCGATTTGCCCGCACCGGCCACTGGCTCTGGTCCTCGTTCCAGGGGCACGGGCAGAGCATCCTCTATGTGCTCGCCGCGGCGACCTTCATCAACATCTTCGCCATCGCTTTTCCGATCTTCACGCTCAATGTCTACGACCGCGTACTTCCCAATGCGGCGATCTCGACACTTTGGGTTCTGGCACTCGGACTGATCCTGGTGCTGTTGTTCGATATTGCGTTGAAGCTGGCGCGTGGCGCCATCATCGACCATGTCGGGCGCAATATTGACTTTAAACTGTCCTCGCTGCTGTTCGACCGCGTGCTGAATACGCCGATGGAGGCGCGTCCAGCCTCCACGGGCGCCTTCGTCAACCGGATCGCCCAATATGAAGTGCTGCGCGATTTCCTCGCTTCGAGCACGCTGGTCATGTTCGTGGACGTGCTGTTCCTGGGCATTTTTGCCTGGGTGATCACGTCGCTTGTGGGCTGGCTGGTCCTGTTCCCGCTGGTGGCCGGCGCGCTCGCCATCGCCTCGACGCTGGTCGTGGGCTGGCTCTCGGGCAGGGCGGTAAAGTCTGCCCTCAAGGAATCCTCCGCGCGCAATGCCGTGCTGGTGGAGGCGCTGACCGGCGTGCAATCGGTGAAGGCCTCTCGCGCCGAGGGCCAGTTGCTGCGGCGCTGGGAAGAAACGGTGCTGGCGTCCTCGGAGACGCAAAACACCATCAAGTGGCTGCAGTCGATTTCCACCAATATCACGGCCACGCTGACGCAGCTTTCCATGAGCGGCATCATCATTGGCGGCACGTTCATGGCCGCCGCCGGTGACATCACCATGGGCGCTATCGTCGCTGCCATGATGCTGTCGAACCGGCTTATCGCCCCGATTTCGCTGATCGCCTCCCTGCTGCTGCGCACCAGGAGCACGATCGAGGCCTACCATACGGTCGACCAGATCATGCAGCTGCCCGACGAGCGCAGCAAGACCGATGGATTTTCCGCGCGCAGTATTAACCAAGGCCGTATCGCCTTCCACAAGGTCCGGTTTGCCTATCCGGGCAGCAAAAGCTTTGTGCTCGATGGCGTCAGCCTCACGGCGGCGGCCGGCGAGAAAATCGGCATCATCGGCCGCATCGGCTCGGGCAAGACGACGCTGGGGCGGCTGCTGGTGGGCTTCCACACGCCAACCGAGGGCGAAATCCTCATCGATGGCGCCGATATCGCCCAATACCACCCGGCTGACCTGCGCCGCGGTGTGGGTCTGGTGCTGCAGGATCCCGAACTCTTCAACGGCACGGTCCGCGAGAACATTCTACTGGCCGATCCTACAGCCAGCGAAGAACATATGCAGAAGGTCGCCCGCCGCGCCGGTGTGGAGGATTTCGTGTCGCGCCACCCTCAGGGCTATGACATGCCGGTGGGTGAGCGCGGTATTCTCCTCTCGGGTGGTCAGCGTCAGGCTGTGGCGCTGGCCCGGACCCTGCTGGTGGAGCCCAAGATCCTGTTCCTCGACGAACCTTCAAGCTCGATGGACCTCGCCACCGAGCGCCAGCTCATTGCCAATCTGGAAGCAAGCCTGACGCCGGAACAGACGGTTCTGGTCGCGACGCATCGCTACAGCGTGCTGTCCCTGGTGACGCGTCTGATCGTTCTCGACAATGGCCGGATCATTGCCGATGGCCCGCGCGAGGATGTGCTGAACCAGTTGCGCGCCAGGGGCACCATGTCATGAACGCGCCGTTCTCTCTGGGCAGGAGCAAGCCAACCGCCTTCCGCGCCGCGCCGCCGCCCGCCAGCTGGCTCTACGTGGTCATTATCATCGGCCTCTGCTCGCTGACGGGGCTCATCTGGGCCTCCTGGGCCCAGGTAGATGAACTCAGCCGCGCCGAAGGGCGTGTCATTCCCTCTGGCAAGACCCAGCTCATCCAGGCTGCGGAAGCCGGGGTGGTGACGGAAATCCTGGTTCGCTCAGGCGAACGGGTGCGACAGGGACAAAGGCTCATCCAGCTTGACGACACGACGACGGCATCAAGCGCCGGCGAAGTGGAAGCAAGAGTGCTCGCCCTGCTGGCACAGACCACGCGACTGCGCGGCGAGAGCCAGGGGCTTGGGAGCGATTCATTCGTTTGTCCTGAAGAAATAGTCGCCTCGGCGCCGGAAGTCTGCGTCAGCGAAATGGACCTGATGACCAGTCGTTCGGCCAGCCTCGCACAGGGTGTCGAAGTGCTGGTGCAGCGTGTGGAGCAGCGTCAGCGCGAGCTCAGCGAAGCCTTGGCCAACAATGCGCGGGTGAGCGACAATCTCAGTATTGCGCAGGAACGACTCGCGCTGATGACGCCGCTGGCCGAGCGCGGCCTGGTGGCCCAAACCGCGTTCCTCGATGTGCAGGGCGAAGTGCGCGACCTTGATGGCCAGATCGCTGCCGGCGTTGAAACTGTCGCTCGTATTCGAGCCGCCCTCAAAGAAGCCGAGCTGCAGGTCGAGCAGGCGAGCCTGCAGTTTCGCCAGGACGCTCTTGCCGAACTGACGGTCGCCCTGGCGCAATTGGCCAGCGCGCAGCAGCAATTGCGGGGCGCCGTGGATCGCGTGCAGCGCACCGACATTCGCTCTCCCGTTGATGGCGTCATCAACTCGGTGAACATCAACACCATTGGGGGCGTGGTTGCTGCTGGCGAACTGCTGCTCGACATCGTCCCCTTGTCCGAGGTTCTGTTGGTCGAAGCGCGGCTCAAACCCTCCGACGTGGCGTTCATCATCCCGGGCCAGGAGGCCCGCATCAAGCTCACGGCCTACGATTACTCCATCTATGGCGGCCTGACTGGCAAGGTGACCAATGTGTCGGCGGACAGCATGGTGGATAACAATACCCGTGAAACCTACTATCTGGTGCAGATCCAGGCAGATCAGGCGACGCTCAGCTTCCGCGGCGAGGAACTGCCGGTTCTGCCAGGCATGGTGACCTCCGTCGACATTCTGACCGGCAAGCGTACGGTCCTGCAGTACCTGATGAAGCCGATCAACAAGGTGCGGGAGGAGGCTTTCAGTGAGCGATGACGCGGCGCTGGCCGATACAACGCCACCCGTGGATGCCGGCGAACACCTCAGATCCATAACCAAGCCGGAATTCCGCACGGTCAGCGTTGGCGGTAGTCGCACAGGTGTACGTCTCGAACGGGTGTTCTGGGATGCCTTGGAAGTCCTCAGCGCCGAGGCGGGACAGAGGCGGGCGCGTTTTGTCTCGCAGATCGTCGAAGGTGCCAATGACGCCGAAATCAACGCCACCGGCGCCATTCGCAGTACAACCGTGGCGCTGCTCTTGCGCGACATCGAGCGGCTGCGCCCCCTGTCGCGGACTTCGTCCCTGCTGAGCCTGTTGCAGGCGGGCCCCGCGCCAGCCTTCGCGCTCGATCAGCGCAAGCGCCTGGTCCAGTCAAATCCAGAGTTTCTGCACTATCTGCGATCGGTGGCCGGTACGGCTGGCGCCGGCCTTGCCGATTCTGCGCAACTGTCACTGGAGCGCCCTCTCGCCAGCCTGTTCCAGGAAGTTGAGGCGGGCAAAACCGTCGAATGCGGCATTTCCATCCGCTGTGGCAATCGCGATCGCCAGACCAGGGCGCGCATCCTCATGGTGCCGCCGGCACCTTCCAGTGTTCTTGTCGGCTACGTTTTGTCATGAGACGCCGCCATATGCCGATGTTTCGCGTGGCCGTGGCCGCAGTTCTGGCCGCCTGGCTTGGCGGCTGCAGCACAGTGATGCGACCGGCCGAGGCCACCATTGCTCCACCCGCGGCGCCCGCGGTGGGAGAGGCAGAAGCCCCGGCTGTCGCAGATGCTACCGCCCCGGCCCATGCACTTGTGGTGGGCGTCGTCAGCTTTGGCGAACCCGACAATCTCTCTGGCGGCGTCGCCGATGCTCCCGAAAAAGCCGCCTTGCTGGCGGCCAACCGGATGGCGAACGGCTCTGTTCAAGTCCTGGTCGAGCCACAGTCCAATGCAAGAAATGCTGCTGTCAGCGGCAAGCGACTGGCAGATGCTCAGGCGCGGGTCGTGGTCGGCGGAAGCGATATGGCCGCCGTTTCAGCGATGGCCGACGCCCTGGGCAACCCGTCGATACCGACAATTACGCTCGCGCCCGGTTCGGACACGCGCCTGTCCATCTACAGCGCGGCACTTGCCGGGCGCGACGAGGCTCATGCCTTGCTGACGGAGGCCAAGCGCCTTGGGCTCGGCCGGCTGGTGGTGGTGTCTACCGCAGCGCAGGACAGTGCACGACTGGCAGCCGCCTTGGCCGCTCTTGCGCCAGAATTTTCGATTGTCACCCAGCAGGTCGACGGCAACGACATGAACGGCCTCCAGGCGAGCTTGCAGGCGGCGGCGGCCGATACAGTCAAGGCCGCGCTGGTCTTTGCCATCGCCCCTCAGGCCGCAGCGAACATCGTGGCCAATCTGGCGGGAGAGGCGACTGCGGATGTGTCCGTGATCGGAAACGCGGGCTGGATCCTGGCCGAGCCCTTGCCGGCAGCGCTCCGGGGCGGCTGGTTTCCGTCCCTGTCACCACAATCGGTGCGCAAATTCGCTGACCAATTCAAGCAGGCCTACCAGCAGACGCCAACCCTTGCATCTGCCGTGCTCTACGATCTGGTCATCATGGCGGTTGCGCTGGACCGCACCGCAAAGACCGAAGCGTTCACGTCCGCGACTCTGCAAAGCCCTCTGGGTTTTACAGGTTTTACCGGTAACTTTACCTTCGGCGCCGTCGGACTAATCAAACCGCGGCAATACGAAATTGTTCGGATTCCCTAACTGCATATCAGGATATGCATTCGGGTTAAGGTTAAGTCCATTCATCGCTGAATTGCTATAACCGGGTATACGAAGTCAGTATTTCCCGTTTGATGGCAAGCAATGTCTCACCGTATAACCGGGTTAAACAAGCGTTAATCCGTCAGGTGACTCATGGCTCTCCGTATCGATGCTCCCGCTGCCCCGGCTCTCGAAAATGGGGGCACTGCCGCTTCCGGACAGCCCGATATTCTGGTCGCTCAGGCGGAGCAGCAGGGAACCGACGCCCTGCAGGAGCAGGTGGCGACAGTCACCACCATCGAGATCGAGGATGGCTCAATCCTCCGGCTGCCCGAAACGGCCAGCATCGACAGCCCGCGGGTAAACGGCGTCAATCTCGAATTCGTTCAGCCGGATGGCTCTGTCATCGTAGTTCCGAACGGGGCCATCACCGGTCTGACCGTCTTCATCGGTGGCATCGAAATCCCGCCGGTGACCGTCGCCGCGCTCTTCGAGGCCAATGGCATCGAGACGGCAGCTGGCCCGGAAGGCAGCTCGTCCGATAGCTCGGGCGGCAATTTTGAACGTCCGGTCGGTAATATTGGCGACGCCTTCGAGTATGGCGGCCTTCTGGACGATACGGCAGGACTTGATGGCGGCGATGGCGACTTCGTGGAAGACGACGGTGCCAATTTCGCTCCCCGCTTTCTCCAGAGCATCTACGAAATCCGTCTTTCCGAAGAGGGGCTCGAAGGGGGTGTCGCGGACAACGATGGAAACAGCGACACCACTGACGTCGTCACGCTGACCGGCAGTTTCAATGTCTCCGATATCGGCCCCGTCACCTTCACGTTCAGTGGTCCCCCAAGCGGCCTGACATCGGCCGGTGTTGAGCTCACCTGGAGCATTTCCGGCAATGGCACCATCCTGACCGGCTCTGCGGGCGGCCAGCCGATTATTGTCGCCAGCATCAATAATGCTCTGGGCCAGTTTACGGTAACACTGCAGGGACCGCTGGATCATGCCGGTCTCGGCGAAGATGATCGCACCTTCGACTTTGTGGTGACCGCGACCGATACCGGTGGTCTTTCCAGCCAGGGGACGATCCGCGTCACGATCGAGGATGACAGTCCCAATATTGGCGAGGCCGTGGAACTGGCCAGCGTCAACGAGGACGACCTCATTGATGGCAATGACGACGGCGAGAGCCGCGAATCGCTCTCGTCCTCGGCTGATCTGGGCATCCGCTGGGGCGCCGATGATGCTGTGGCCGGCGTTGACGGTGCGGTCAACTTCCGCACGCTGAAGTTCGCAAATCTGGAAGCGGCCATTGCCGGCCTCGAATCGGACGGCGTTCCGCTGGTACTGGGACAGATCGAGGACCTGCCCAATGGCGGCCAGAGGGTCACCATCTACAAGGGTCAGGCTCCGAGCCAGGAAGGCGGCGAAGGCAGTGAGGGTGGCGAAGGCAATGCGGTCTTCACGCTGACGCTCGACCCGACGACGCCAGGCGGCAGCGTGACGTTCGATCTGCGTGGCAATATCGACCACGCCGAAGGCACGGACATCCGCAACCTTTCCTTCGACTATGTCGCCACCGACAGCGACGGTGACCCGGCACCCGGCAGCTTCAGCGTGAATGTGGTGGACGATGGCCCGGTGGCCAATGGCGCAGCTGTTGGCCTGGTGGTTGCCGAGAACGACATTGCCAACATCCGCTCGCTGGGCTCAAGCCCCTGGGTGACTGGTACTGATGAAGACAGCGAGACCGCTCTTGCCCTGCTGGGTGGCGGTTTTGCCTCGACGGTGTCGGGTTCTGTTGCCAACGTCGTCGCCTTTGGCGCCGATGGTGCGGCCGCCGGCGGTGGCTTCAGCTTCGCCGACAACACGCTAGCGACCCTCAACGCCCTTGGTCTGACCTCCAAGGGCGGTCCGGTTGTGTTCACCTTCGTCGGCAACACTGTCGTTGGCTATGTCAACGGAGCGTTTTCGGGCTTCCAGCCGCTGATCGACCGTCCGGTGATGTCGTTGACGCTTGAAAGCAATGGCAGCTTCACCTTCCGTCTTTATGATCAGCTCGATCACGACGACGACGGCAATAACGACGAGAACTCGGCCCTGGCCAATGGCTCGTTGAACGGCCTCGAAGCGATCGACTTTGGTTCGGTGATTGTTGCCACCGATGGCGACGGCGATGAAGTCGGTCTCGGCGGCAAGCTGCTGATCGAAGTCAAGGACGACGTGCCGTCTGCTTCGATCTCGCCGACTGGCAATATCGTCTCCCATGACGAGACCGCCGGCTTCAACTCGGGCGAGACCAGCCAGAGCGGTGTCGTCAGCCAGTTCTCTTCGCTTGGCCTGACGGCGATTGGCTATGCGCGTGCCGACCTTGTCGACACGGTGACGATCAGCGGCGCTGACGAGAACACGACAAGCGCGTTGACGCTGAACATTCTGAACGGTGGCGCCACCGGTCTGTCGACGACGACGGGCGGCGCGATCACGCTGTCCTACGGTGACAACGGCATGGTCCTCGGCACCGATGCAGACGGCGACATCGCCTTTGCGATCCGCATTGGATCGGATGGCCGTGTGTCGATCGCGCAGTACAAGGCGCTGAGCCACAACGATGCTGCCGACCACAACGACGTGATTGACCTCGACGGCCTGCTCGAAGCCGTCATCACGGTCACCGACCGCGACGGCGACACCAAGTCCGACAGCGAAGAGATCGGTCAGTACATCCAGTTCCGCGACGATGGTCCTGTTGCCAATGGCGCAGCTGTTGGCCTGGTGGTTGCCGAGAACGACATTGCCAACATCCGCTCGCTGGGCTCAAGCCCCTGGGTGACTGGTACTGATGAAGACAGCGAGACCGCACTTGCCCTGCTGGGCGGCGGCTTTGCCTCGACAGTGTCGGGTTCGGTTGCTGGCGTTGTGACCTTTGGCGCCGATGGTGCGGCCGCCGGCGGTGGCTTCAGCTTCGCCGACAACACGCTAGCGACCCTCAACGCCCTTGGTCTGACCTCCAAGGGCGGTCCGGTTGTGTTCACCTTCGTCGGCAACACTGTCGTTGGCTATGTCAACGGAGCGTTTTCGGGCTTCCAGCCGCTGATCGACCGTCCGGTGATGTCGTTGACGCTTGAAAGCAATGGCAGCTTCACCTTCCGTCTTTATGATCAGCTCGATCACGTCGACGACGGCAATAACGACGAGAACTCGGCCCTGGCCAATGGCTCGTTGAACGGCCTCGAAGCGATCGACTTTGGTTCGGTGATTGTTGCCACCGATGGCGACGGCGATGAAGTCGGTCTCGGCGGCAAGCTGCTGATAGAAGTCAAGGACGACGTGCCGTCTGCTTCGATCTCGCCGACTGGCAATATCGTCTCCCATGACGAGACCGCCGGCTTCAACTCGGGCGAGACCAGCCAGAGCGGTGTCGTCAGCCAGTTCTCTTCGCTTGGCCTGACGGCGATTGGCTATGCGCGTGCCGACCTTGTCGACACGGTGACGATCAGCGGCGCTGACGAGAACACGACAAGCGCGTTGACGCTGAACATTCTGAACGGTGGCGCCACCGGTCTGTCGACGACGACGGGCGGCGCGATCACGCTGTCCTACGGTGCCAATGGCATGGTGCTCGGCATCGACGAAGCTGAGGAAATCGCCTTTGCGATCCGCATTGGTTCGGATGGCCGTGTGTCCATCGCGCAGTACAAGGCGCTGAGCCACGACGATGCTGCCGACCACAACGACATGGTCAGTCTCGACGGCCTGCTCGAAGCGGTCATCACGGTCACCGACCGCGACGGCGACACCAAGTCCGACAGCGTAGAGATCGGTCAGAACATCCAGTTCCGCGACGATGGTCCTGTTGCCAATGGTGCGGCGGTTACCCGGGTTGTTGCCGAGAACGACATTGCCAATGCGTACTCTCTCGGCTCGAGCCCGGGTTCGCAAGAGTCTGGTGTCGACAGCACGTCGCAGCCGGCACTCCTTGCAACCTTCGCCTCGACGGCAAGCGGCTCGCTGTCTGGCGTCGTTGACTTTGGCGCCGATGGCCAGGCCGCCGGCGGTGGCTTCAGCTTCACTGCCAATGCGGTCGAGACGCTCAATGCGCTGAACCTGACCTCGAATGGCGGCAAGGTCGTCTTTGCGATCGAGCCGCTGACGGGTTCGCTCATCGGCTATGTGAACGGGGCGTTCTCGGGCTTCCAGCCGATCATCGACCGTCCGGTGATGTCGCTGACGCTGAACGCAGAGACGGGTGATTTCACCTTCCGTCTCTACGACCAGCTCGATCATGTGGACGACGGTCAGAACAGCGAGAACACGGCACTGGCCAACGGCACGCCGAACGGCCTTGCCTTCATCGACTTTGGTCAGGTGATCCAGGCCACTGATGGCGACGGCGACGTTGTCGGTCTTGCTGGCAAGCTGCCCATCACCATCAAGGATGACCTGCCGTCGGCCTCGGTGACCTCCACCAACACGGTTGTCGGACGCGACGAGAGCGCCGGCCTGCAGGCGCAGGACACGACGACCAATGCAGTTCGTAACCTGTTCAATGGCGTGGCCAACAAGGGCACCGACCCGGATATGCCGGCCGGCTACGCCGCCTCGCCTGTAGCAGCGCCGTTCGTGACGGCCAACTCGCTGCCCGGCGCGGATAATCCGTGGACGTCGGTGCTGTCCCTGGCGATCGTCGGGGGTAACGGCACGGACTCGGGTCTCAGTGTTACCGATGGCACCAAGATATTCCTGTACGTTGAGAATGGCCTGATCGTGGGCCGCCTGGCGGGCGAGGATGGTCTTGCCGATGCCAATGGCGAAGCCGCCTTTGCCCTGGCGCTGAGCCAGAGCACCGTAGCCGGTCAGTCGGTCGGACATCTGCGCATTGCGCAGTGGATGTCGCTTGAACAGACCAGTGCACCGAACGACTTCGTCGACCTGACCGGCCTGATCAAGGTGGTCAATTCCGTGACCGATCGCGACGGTGACACCGTGACCGCCGAGGTCCTGGTAGGCCACAATGTCCGCTTCCTGGATGACGAGCCCTCTGTCCTGCCGAACGCGGTGGTCCAGCTGGATGACGATTTGCTGCCTGGCGGCAATCCTGGTGTTGCAGGCAACCCGGTTGACGGTGCTGGTGAGGACGACATTGCGAGCGCCGGTGCGCCTAATGCAGCCACCGGCACGCTTGGCCTGACATTTGGCGCCGATGGCGGCACCGTGTCCTGGATGAGCACCGGCATGACGCTGGGCAATAACAACCTGTGGTTCAAGGAGCCGGTCGATCCCCAGAAGCTGATCATCACCCAGTTGCAGGGTGGTGTGTATGTCGATGTCGTGGAACTGAACCTCGACCCGAACACGGGCGCGTATCAGATCAGGCAGCTCCGCCCGATCCTGCACCCTGAAAGGGGCACTGAAGACAACATCGCCTTTACCGTTTCCTACCAAGTGCGCGACGGCGATGGCGACACGGCCATTGGCACCATCACGGTCAATATCGACGACGATGCGCCCACTGCCTCGACCAACAATATCGTCCATCTCGATGACGACAGTCTGCTGGCCAATGTGACGGACATCCTGGCGACCGGCACGCTGAGCCACTCCATGGGCGCCGATGGTGGCACCGTGTCGTGGATGAGCAGCGGTATGACGCTGGGCAATAACGACCTGTGGTTCAAGGAACCGGTCGATCCCACCAAGTTGATCATCACGCAGTTGCAGGGCGGCGTTCACGTCGACGTCGTGGAAATGAACCTCGACCCGGCAACCGGCGCGTACGAGATCAAGCAGCTCCGGCCTGTCCTGCATTTTGACAAGAGCAGCGAAGACAACATTGCCTTCACGGTCTCCTACGAAGTGCGTGACGGCGATGGCGACACTGCCATCGGCACCATCACCGTGAACGTCAATGATGACGTGCCGACCGGTGGCGCCGGCACGACCGCCTGGATCAACGAAGATACCCTGCCTGGGGGCAACGCCGGTGGCGTTGGTGACCATGCACCGGCCAACACCAATAATTTCGTCAAGTTCAACTTTGGCGCGGATGGTCCTGGAAACATCGCCTGGACGGGCATCAGCGTCACCAATGGTGGCAATGCGGCCGACTTCTCGTCGGTGCCCTCCGATAACGGCAAGATCCTGCAGGTCTATCAGGGCACGACGCTGGTCATCACCGCGACGCTCAATCCTCTGACCGGGGCCTACAGCCTGACCCAGAACGCGCCGATCGCCCACATTGCCGGCGGCAACGAGAACGACATCCAGTTCAAGTTCCACTACACTGTGACCGATGGCGATGGCGACACCGCGCCCGGCTATATCTGGGTCAATGTCGATGACGATACGCCAATCGCGACCGCTCCGGTTGCCGACGGCATGGTGTCCGATGTTTCGTCCGGCGGCGCGGTAGCGCTGGCGGTCAACTCGCTCAATATCAAATGGGGCGCCGACAAGGCCGGCTCCGTGCAGTTCGCCAACACCGACATCGAGGATACGAATGGCAACGCTCTGAGCTCGGGTGGCGTCGAACTCCAATATGTTGTGATCCCGGCTGACGGCAGCAGCAACCCGCTCGATCAGAAGCTGGTCGCCTTTATCGGCGGTGATGCCAATGATACGTCCAGCTGGGTCTTCTCGGTCAACCTCACGTCCAACTCGGCTGCCTACCAGTTCGTGCTCTACAAGCCGCTGGATCACAACGATGCAGGCAACGACGGCTCGCTTTCGATCCGCTTCACGGTGAATGCGACCGACCGCGACGGAGACGTGGTCCAGCAGACGTTCGAAATCGACGTCGCCGATAGTGTTCCGACCGGTGGTGCCGGCACAACGGCATGGCTGAACGAAGACACGCTGCCCGGCGGTGAGCCCGGTGGTATCGGTGATCACGGGCCGGCCAACACCAGCAATGTGGTCAAGTTCAACTTCGGCGCTGATGGCCCAGGACAGATCGCCTGGACGGGCATCAGCGTCACCCATGGTGGCAATGCGGCCGATTTCAATGCCGTGCCTGACGACGGTGGCAAGATCCTGTATGTCTATCAGGGTACGACGTTGGTCATCACCGCCACGGTCGATCCGCTGACCGGCAAGTACGATCTCGTGCAGAACGCGCCCATCTCCCATCTGTCGGGCGATGAAGAGAACCACGTTCAGTTCCAGTTCCACTACACCGTCACCGACGGCGATGGGGACACGGCACCGGGCTACATCTGGGTCAATGTCGATGACGACAGCCCGGAAGTTTTCAGCTCCGACACGGCCTTCAACCTGCTCACCAATGGCGATTTTGCCGACGGCGGCTGGATCGATGGAAGCTGGGGCGGCGGTTATGCGACGCAGTCGGTTGGCTGGCAGATCCTTGGGACCAACCCGTCCAGCGTCCAGCTGGAATATGTCGACGACGGCTACTTCAGCATGCACAGCTCGACCAATGGTGTCATGGTCGATCTCGGCGCGTCCCCCGGCAACACGACCATCACCCAGGCCCTTTCCGGCCTGACGGTCGGAGCGTCGTATACGCTGAGCTTTGAATATGGTTCGCCGCAGCCTGGCTCTGCAGGCCTCGAAGTCTACTGGAACGGCGAAAAGATCGATGTCGCCCTGCCCATGTCGGGCCCGGGCCAGCTGACGCTGATGACCTTGACCGGCCTTACGACTTCGGATGGCAAGGGCGTTCTCAGCTTCAAGGAGATCGGCACTTCGGACAATACCGGGACTTACCTGGCAAATGTCAAACTGGTGCCGGCCGACGCAGCACTGCTGCCGGTGGTCACGGGCAGCATGCATGAAGACCAGGTCGGGGTGTTCGACCTTGATGACACCCACTTCGCCTTCGGCGCCGACGGGGCCGGTACGGTCAGCTTCGATGCCAGCAAGGCAGTTATGAGCACGCCGTTCGGCACCACGCTGGGCGTGCCCTCGATCAGCTACGATCAGGCCTCCGGCAAGCTGACGGTCAATCCCGGCTGGGGCTTCAACGGCCTGAGCAAGGGCGAGATCGCTACCCTGTCGATCCCGTTCACGGTCACCGATGCGGATGGCGACGCCAAGTCGGGCATCTACACCATCACCATCAACGGGAATGACGATCCGACTGGCAGTTCGATTGCTTTCCCGGAGACCGGTACAATCACCGAGTATCTGTCGACCGATCTGCGGGCCGGCTCGACGGATGAACGCACGGAGTTTGATGCCCCTGTCGGTTATGCCGGCTACAATGGCGGTGCGTTCCACCTCTACGACGACCAGGGCGATGTGCATCAGATCACCGTCGTCCCCGGCTCGGGCACCGGCTATCTCGGCCGCCTCGAAGCCTGGGTCAGCGAGACGACAGCAAACGACGGAAACGGCGTTGTCAGCTGGAAGTACTTCGTCTCCGACAGCGCCCTCAATCCGCTGGGCGCAGGCGACCAGAAGGTGGAAACCTTCCGGGTCGAAGTGCGCGACCAGCACGGCAACCTCACCTATCGTGACATCACCGTCACCCTGGTGGGCACCAACGACCCGGCGACCATCCTTATCGACACGGCCGTCGCCGACGACCGTTCGGTGACCGAAGCCGGTGGCATCGCCAACGGTGTGGCCGGGGACAGCAATGCCTCGGGCAAGCTCGAAGTCAGCGATGTCGACACGGGCGAGAATGCCTTCGTCGAGCCGACTCCCACAGAGCTGGATGGCACCTACGGAACGTTCACTTTCAACGCCCAGACCGGCGCGTGGACCTATGAGCTCGACAATAGCCGGGCTGCCACTCAGGCATTGGCCGCAGGTCAGCATGAAGTTGAAACGCTCGTCGTCACCTCGCTGGACGGCACTGCCAGCCACACCATCGAGGTACAGGTTGATGGTGCGAATGACGCTCCGGTGGTTGATCTGAACGGCGTCTCGGCCGGAATTGATGCCACTGCTGGCGCCAACGAGCAGTTGCCGCAATGGGTCTTCAACGCTGCCACGCTGTCCGACGTGGACAACAGCACGCTGCAGTCCATGACGATCAGCTTCAACTCGCGTCCTGATGGCGCACTTGAGACGTTGTCGCTCAATACGACCGCCACGAACGCCGCTACGGCCGCCGGCGTCACGGTGAATTTCAACCCGGCGACCGGCACCATGACCCTCACGGGCGCGGCGTCGGTTGCCGTCTACCAGAGCATTCTCAGGGGTGTGGTCTATCTGAACAGCAGTGACGCGCCGAGCGCCTCACGGACACTGACAGTGGTCGCTTCCGACGGTCTCGACACCAGCGCTTCGGCGCAGATGACCGTGACCGTCGCCCCCAGCAACGACAAGCCCTTGCTGGCTGGTGCCCTCGAAGGCACCGTCCTGGAAGGCGGCTCGATGGCCGTAACCACTGCGATGCTCGGCTTCGTAGACCCTGACGATACCGATGTAACGTTCATGGTCTCCGGCGTGACCGGTGGTGAATTCCGCAATGGCGGCGCCCCTGCCATCTCCTTCACTGCGGCAGAAGTAGAAGCGGGCCTCATCACCTTCCATCATGACGGCAGCGAAGCATCGCAGCTTTCGTTCACCGTCTCGGTGGAAGACGGCAACGAGGATGGCTCTGCACCGGTGTCGGCACTGTTCACGATCAATGTGACGCCGGTGAATGACCCTGCTGTGATTACCGGCGATACCGAAGGCGAAATTGACGAAGACGGTGCGGCAACAGTCTCGGGTCAGCTGAATGTTGACGATGTGGACAGTCCCGAAACGTTTGCGGTGCAGACCAACGCGTCTGGCGACAACGGCTACGGCACGTTCTCTATCACTAGCGACGGTCTCTGGACGTATACGCTCAACAATGGCAACGCCGACGTTCAGGCCCTGAACGATGGCGAGGAACTGGAAGATAGCATCACCGTCACAACCGCCGACGGCACGGAGGTGGTCATCAAGGTGACCATCAACGGCGCGGATGAATCCGCGCCGGCGGCAGAGGTACAACTTCGCCAGGGTGTGTCGGGGGCGTTCGTTCCCTTCCATGCGATGGGGACGCACACCGTGGAAACGGCGCACTTGTTTGCAAAGAGTGCAGGCGCTGATGTGACCTATAGTTTGGACGGTGCTGCCACGGGCATCACGATCAACGGCACTACGGGTATAATCAGCTTCGCGTCGGGTCTGACGACAGGCCACAAGACGTTCAAGGTGGTGGCCACTGACGACAACGGGAATGCAGTCGCTTCCGTAATGCAGCTCTTCGTGGCGGGCGGTTTGTCTGTTCTCCATCAGAATACGGGCGGGTCTTCAGCCAGTGAAAGTTGGGTGATCGATGGCAATAAGGACAAGATGGCCGAGGGTGGCAACGACTACATCGATGCTACAAACGTAAATCAGAACACAGAATACGACGGTAGCTCTGGCAGCGACGTTGTCCTTGGTGGTTCTGGCGACAACGAAGTCAAAGGTGGATCTGGCCGCGACTTCCTCATGGGTGGAGCTGGAGACGACGAGGTCGAAGGGCAGAGCGACGATGACTGGTTGATCGGCAATGCCGGAGATGACGTCATTGATGGTGGTTCCGGCTTTGACACCGTTGACTACAGCCGAGACGGGGGAACCAAGGGAGTCTTCGTCAATATGTCAGGCTCCGACAAGACCAGATTCTTCGACGGGTCCTTGAGGACGGTTGACGAGGGCGAGGCCCGCGATACGTACGGAGACACCGACGAGCTGAAGAATATCGAGCAGGTTGTTGCGACCCATAAGAATGACATCGTCTTTGCCAGCGACGACGACACTGTTATTCATGGCCTGGATGGCAACGACATTCTGGTCGGTGGCGACGGTGACGACATCCTGTGGGGCGGCCGGGGTAACGACACGCTGACAGGCGGCGACGGGGAAGACATTTTCGTCTTCAATGAAGCCGGGCCGGACCATGTCGACACGATCACGGACTATGTGTTCGGCGACGATACAGTGGACCTGTCAGGGCTTCTGGGCTCGGGAGACATCAGCAACGTCCAGGCCGTACAGGACGGTGCCGACGTAAAGCTGCAAGTGAACCAGTCCGGAGCCTGGGTCGATGTCGTCATCCTTGAGGACATCACCCTGTCGGGAGGCGACGATATCCGCCTGCTAATCGACGGTAATACCCACAACATCTGACGTCATCCGTCTCAAACTCAAACGGCCCGCTTCGGCGGGCCGTTTTGTTTTACATGCCGAGGCCCGGCGCCACGGCGGAGAGGTCGCTGGGCATGGCGGTGACGGTGCGGCCGGCTTCGAAGCCGTGGATGTAGCTGCGGCCGCCGGCAAAGCTCATGATGGGCTGGTACTGGCCGTAATCGGTGTCGAGCCGCAGCCGGTTGGTGACATTGTCGAGCACATACGCGCCCGAGCTGGTATGGACCACGAGCACGGCATGGAACAGCTGGCGGCGTGTGTCCTGCAGCATGACCATCTGCAGGTTTTCGTCGGCAACGCCGAGACTGCGCAGCAACCAATACTTGGCGATGGCGAAGTCTTCGCAGTCGCCGGCGCCCTTGTTGGCCATTTCGGAGGGCGTCGCCCAATAGTCGCCCTGACCCCAGACAGCGCGATCGGACCTGTAGGTCAGGGCAGCGTTGACGCTGCGGTTGACGCGGTCGAGCAGGGCGCGATCAAGGCTTCCCTGCATGCCGCTCATGCCGCGGAGGCGCTTGGCGAAACGGCTGTCGCAATTTTCAAGGCCGCTCAGGGCACAGTCGTCCGTGAAAAAGGCCGAATAGTCGGCGCTCTGTACATCTTGCCACTTGCGTGCCGCCGGCAGGGCGAGCCGCCGAGATGGCAACGGATCCGAATACGCCCAGCGTTTGTGCTTTGGGGGGCAGGGCGGGGGAGGGCGGGGAGGGCGGCGACCTGCATTCCCGGCGCAGCTGCGACAACAGGAGTCTGCTGGCCGAAGCGGCCTTGTTCGTCGCTGGACATGGCCATTGTATTGATTGGGGCAATAGATGCCCCAACAAGGGTGACGACTGCAAAAACAACTGTACGGAGCAATTTGGCCTCCAGTGAACTCCACTGGAGCCTAGTCTCTGCGAAATAACATTCAGCAAATCAGCAAAGTATAGTTTGAGTTCATCTATTCGATAAAATTTTACGCATCCGATATGCGGGCTATGGCCGTCCGGTCGCTAAAATTGCTGACATATTTGGCAATATGAATTGAGAAAATTTGGCCATTGATACCTCGGATCAAACACGGGGGATCAAATGGCAAAGTCCTGGTTGGGCAGGTTTATCGGCAGCTGGGGTGGCGTGGATCGGCGCAAGGAGATCGCCCCCGCGCAGAATATGCCACGGCCGGAGGATTTCGATCCATTGACTGGCGCTTTGCGCTGGGAACGGTTCATTCCCCTGTTGGAGGCGGAGCAGGCACAAACTCCCGGCATTCTGCTTATGATCGACCTCAGCGAGACGTCCCGGACCATGGCACTGGCGGCAGATCAGGACGATACCGTCCTGCCGCTACTGGCCCAGGCCATCCGTCAGGCCATCCGCCACGATGACCTCCTGGCCCATGTCGAGGGATACCGCTTCGCGGCAATGCTGCGTGGCGCCTCCCTCGCGCAGGCAGACACCATCAATGCGCGTATCCTCGAGTCTGTGGAAGACACGATCTTCGTCACGCATGGCGGCATCGCTACCCTCGAGGTTGTCACCGGTCGTTCGGTTTACCCATGGACCAGCACCGAAGAGGTCATCCAGTCCGCCAATGCCACCATTGGCGCAGGCTAAAGCGCTCTTTCATGGGGCTGCCCCTGCTCAGGGGCGGCCAGTAGTGGCCTCGGCGGATACGCAATGAAGAGCCCTGGGATTCTCCACATGGGTATGACCGACTGGCGAGTGGGTGGGCGCGGGCCGCGGCCTCCACAGGCCGGGCTTTCACGGCATTTTTGGCCACACGCCTACCTGTTCAGACCCATTTGTTCTGGCTTGTTCACACCCAGCGCAAAAACAGGGTTGCGCTAAACACCCGGAATCTCTATGTCTCCGCGCAGTCGGGGCGTAGCGCAGCCTGGTAGCGCATTTGTCTGGGGGACAAAGGGTCGTCGGTTCAAATCCGGCCGCTCCGACCATTCAATCTCAAGCAGATACTGGCCGATGACGGCCAGCGCGAAAGCCGGAGCTGGCCATGCCGCTGCAAGTGCGCGACCTGGATAATGCCCTCCCGCTTTGGACCGATCTTGCCGGGGCAGTGCCGCGGCTCCTGAATTACTCGGAAAACCACACTTTTCTGTTGTCCGTGCCGGGCGACGAGGCCTTTACGCTGCGCGTTCACCGGCCGCACTACCAGAGCATTGCTAATATCGAAAGCGAACTGGCCTGGCTCGAAGCGCTGCACCATGAGACCGACCTGCCCATCCCTGAACCGGTGGCAGGGCGCAACGGCAAAATCCTCCAGCACTTCCGGACGCCGTCCGGCGAGCAACTGCATGCGGTGCTGTTCCACTATATCAGCGGCAACGAACCCAGCCCGGACAGCAATCTCGTCGATCTGTTTGCGGTCCTGGGGCGCTATGCTGCATCTCTGCACCAGCATGCGATCAACTGGCAGCGCCCGGCGGAATTCGAACGCCAGGCCTGGACCGCCGCCAGCATACTGGACGCCAAGGGGCTGTGGGGAGATTGGCGAACGGCGCCAGGTGTGGCCGGGCCTGTCCGCAAAGTTCTGGATCGCGCGGAGATGGCACTCCGCCAGAGATTGGCTGACTATGGTACGGCCTCCGACAGATATGGCCTGATCCACGCCGACATGCGGCTGGGCAATCTGCTGGTCGACGGCGATCAGGTCAGCCTCATCGATTTCGACGATTGTGGCCTGTGCTGGTTTGGTTACGATTTCGCTGCCGCCGTATCCTTCCATGAGACGCACAAGGCCATACCGGCACTGAAGGCTTCATGGCTTGAGGCCTATCAGACGGTCCGGCCGCTCTCGCCTGATGACCGCGACATGCTTGATTCTATGGTGTTGCTGCGACGCATGGCGCTCACGGCCTGGATTGGCTCGCACGCAGAGACCAGCCTGGCGCAGTCTCATGTAAAGGGCTTTGCGCAGGGCACCGCGGACCTCGCCGAGCGCTACCTGGCTGGATCGATTTGGCCCTGAGGCGCCGCGCGCTGCGGACCTTGCCGCTTTTGCGGGGCAGGGCTGAGGCAGGCAATGTTCAGCCCCCATACCAGACCATAGAACAGCCACATGTGGCGCCAGTGCTCGCCCTCATGCAGGGTTGCGCACATGACGATACCGACCAGGGAAGCCACCAGCACTACGGGGATGTCACTGCCGGTGCGGCGGTAGTTGCGGACGGAGATGACTGCGCTGCCGATGACGAGGCTTAACCAGGCCACGCCGCCGCCCCAGCCATAGTTGACGAAGGAACTGAGCCAGATGTTGTGGATCGGCTCGGGGAAGATTTTTTCGAGCTGGAGCACGCCCACACCGATCGGGTCCTGCGCGATCATCGGCAGCACCAGCAGGTAGCGGCCATAGCGGCCCTGTTCACCCAGGTCATAGGGCTGTGCCAGCGTCAGGCGCTCCAGGAAGCGCTCGCTGAATTCCGGCGAAGCAATGCTGATCAGGCCGGGCAGCAGAACGGCCGCCATGATGAGGCCGAGCAGAATGAGCAACAGCCGACGTGGATCCCGGCGATACTGGAAGAAGATATAGGCGAGCAGGCACGCCAGCGCGGCAACCAGGGCAATGCGCGACAGGGAAAAGAATATGCCCAGCAGGACCAGACCCATGGCCCCGATGAAGAACAGTTTGTTCGCGCGGGTGCGGGTGAGGAGGTAGGCGCAGAAAATCACGGCCGGGATCAGGAAGGACCCATACATGTTCGGGTCGTCAATCAGGCCCTTGGCGCGACCGTCCCAGGTGAGCAGCTGGTTCTGTGTGAGAAAGCCCAGAATGCCAAGGACCGACGCGATGCAGCAGGAGACCACATAGAACCGCATGAAGGTCTCGATGTGCCGCCGGTTCCAGCTCATCGACACAAAGGCCCCGATAACGGCAATGGCGATGGCAAAGGTCTTGGCCAGCAGTTCAAAGGGAACCTTCTCTTCCCCGATATGGGGCACCGACGCCACGAAATAGGAGACGGCCCAGGCCCCGACGATCAATGCGAGCAGCACGGCTCGCCGTGTAACCCCGTGTGGCGGCGACAGGGTAAGGTAGAAGAGCGTGATCAGCAGGGAACCGATATAGAGCAGGTCGACCGGCGAAGGGCGGAACAAGGTGAAGTTCATGGCGAGAACCGCCAGCAGAAACACCATGTTGCGCGTGGAAAGGACTGCGAACTGCAGGCCTGCCAGGCTTATCTGCAGGCCGGGGGCGCTGGCCTTGCCCGCGTCAGTCATGCTCATGATGCCATCCCATATCCGAGCAGATGCTGGACTTCGCCTAGCCCCTCGCAATCCGCGCGGTTCGAGATGAACGGATTATCTGCGCCCGCGGCCTGGCACTGGTAGAGGCCGACAGTGCCTGGTGCCTCGTCGAGCAGCAGCCATCCGGCAGTGCGGGCCTGCTGCATGCCCGACAACCCGCAGGCACCATCTTCGGCCAGCCGAAACCCGGTCCTGCCGTCCGTGCATTCGACCAGCTTCATGCTGGCGGCCGCATCCGGCGCGCGTGTCAGGACATAGGCGAGCACGCCGTCGTGGACGTAGTCGGCCATTGCGCCGGTGAGGGGGCCGGTCGTGGTCGCCAGTTCGCGCGAATCCGGGCGGCTCCAGCGCGACAGGGCAAGGCCGACCTGGGGTGCATCCTGTTCCCCGCCGACCGCCAGAGTGACCTCACGCTGGACCAGATAGCGGCTTTCAAAACCATGTCCGGCCGGCACGAAGACGTAGGCGAGCATGAAACTGTCGCCCACCGTATTGCCGCCCTCTGCCGGATTGACGATCGTGGCATAGGCGGCCAGGTCGGTCGGCGCCGGCCGATCCCATTCCGCGGCATCGATAGGCAGGAGCGGCTCATCGAGGTCTAGGAACGAAACCTTGTCTGACGACAGCGAGAGCCGCAATCCGTTGAACCATGGGTCCGTGGCGATGGCGGCAACCCAGCCCTGATCGGCCAGGTAGCCGGCACCGGTCCCGACAAAGCCTATATCGGTAGCCGCGCCGCCGAGGCCCGGCTCGTGCCAGTTGCCTTCATGGTATTTTCGCCAATCGACCGGATCATGAGCCGGCGCGCGTGCGACGATGGTTTGCCAGTCAGAATTCCTGAGGCAATAGGCATAGAAAAACCCGTCATGCGCATCCACCAGCGAGCAATCGCCTTCGCCGGTAAAGCGATCCGGCGCGGGGGCATCGGTTCCGGTGATCACTGTGCCCAGATTGGTCCAGGTCAGGCCATCATCCTGGGATGTGGCGATGGCCATGGACTTGTCGGTGCTGCCCGCGTCGTAGTCGCAGGAGCGCTCCTGATGCACGAAGCCATAGAGTTGGCTCTCGGTACGGATGGTCGACGTCAGCCAGCTGCCACAGTCGTTGATGGAACCGGGCGCACCCGGCTCCAGCACGGCAAGCCGCGGGCCGCTCATGTCACCAATGTCTGCGCCATCTACGGCATAGGTCGCGCCATTGGCGGAAAAGCCGCGAAACCGGCCATCAGGCAACCGGATCGCGGCGAATGCGGCGTCGAGCTCGTCAGGGAAGGGGCCACGGACCACTTCTGGCGGGCCGACACGCACGCTGATGCACTCCAGGCAGATGTCTTCGGCCGACGCCGATCCGGTGGAGCAGGTCAGCAGGGCCAGTGCGGCCATGCCGGCGATGCGTGGAAAAAGGGCCCTCACCATCCGCTCAATACGCATTTTCCGAATTGAACAGGCGGAGCGGCGTCATCACGAGAATGTAGAAATCAAACAGGATCGACCAGTGTTCGATATAGTAGAGGTCGTGATTGACGCGCTGCATGATCTTGTCAATCGTATCGGTCTCGCCGCGCCAGCCGCTGATCTGGGCCCAGCCGGTAATGCCGGGCTTGACGCGATGACGGGCAAAGTAGCCTTCGACGGCCTCATAGTAGAGCTGGTTGGCCGCCTTGGCCTGCAAGGCATGCGGGCGCGGCCCGACGATGGAAAGCTCGCCCTTGAGCACATTGAACAGCTGCGGCAGCTCATCGATCGATGTGCGGCGGATGAACTTGCCGACGCGGGTTACGCGCGGATCGTCCTTGGTCACGAGTTTTGCGGCTGACTGGTCAAGCATGTCGGTCCGCATCGAGCGAAACTTGTAGATGCGGATCAGCTCATTGTTGAAGCCGTGGCGGTGCTGGATGAAAAACACCGGTCCCTTGCTTTCAAGCTTGATGGCGATGGCGGTGGCGATCATCAGCGGCGAAAGCAGGATCAGGGCCGTCAGCGCCACGACCTTGTCGAAGGCCCATTTGAAAACCAGGTTCCAGTCCGAGATCGGCCGGTCGGCCATATCGAGAACGGGCAGCTCGCCCACGTAGGAATAGGCCTTCTCGGTGAAGCGCAGCTTGCTCATGTGGGCCGACAGGCGAATGTCGACCGGCAGCACCCAGAGCTGGGTCAGCATGTCCAGAACGCGCTTCTCGGCCGAGAGCGGCATCGACACGATCACGAGGTCCACCGGCGTGCGCCGCGCAAACTCGATGAGATCGGAGACTTTGCCGAGCTTGTGGCAGCCCGAGACGACCTCTGGCGAACGCCCGCCGACGCGATCATCGAACAGGCCGAGCAGGTTGATGTCATTGGCGGAGCCGGCATTGATCTGTTCGATGAGCAGCGCGGCATCGCTGCCACCGCCGACAATCACGGTTCGACGCTTGAGGCGGCCCTGGGCGGTCCAGCGCTGGACCAGCACGCGCACCAGAAGACGATAGGCCACGAGCAGCGCCGCGCCCGACAGGAACCAGGTGAGCAGCCAGACGCGCGAGACCTGGTCTCCTGCCTTGAAGAAGAAGATGCCGACCATCAGCACCAGCATGACGCCGGACCAGGCGCCCAGCACGCGGCCGACCTGTGAGATCAGGGTGCGATACACCGCAATACGGTGCGAGCGGGCGGCATTGAAGGCGATGTTGGCGATCAGGACGGTGGCGAGCACGACGGGGATGTAGAAGGCGTCCTGCTGCGGCTCCACATAGGCGGCGTGAATTCCGTAGCCGAGAAGGGCAAGCAACAGGGCCTCGACGATCTGCGCGACACCCGCGATCACAGGCCCCGAGAGGGTCGAGTCCACAGGTGCCGCAATGATGACCTCGGCCTTGGGGGATAGCCTGATTTCGTCCGATGCATCCTTGCGGGACGCATGTTCCTCAATGGCCTTCTGGGGGTCAACGCGATACATTTGGCCTACCGACGCACAGTGTTTGCGCCGGCATTGTCATCGAGAGACCTTTATACTCGGTGAAATCCTTAGATGCAGACCGAGGGTTTCTTAGGCGTCCCGATAGAGCGCCTCGATGGACCCCGCCATTCGCGCAACGGAAAATCCCGCCTCGATATGCGCCAGCCGCACGCGCATTTCGTGCGCCGCCGCCGTCGGATCTGCCAGCGCTTTCGTCATGGCGAGCGCCAGGGCTCCGGCATCATCGGGAGGGATCAGGCTGTCTTCGGTCGGACCGAATATTTCTGGTATGCCGCCCACCCGCGTTGAAATGACCGGCAATTGAGCGGCGGCGGCCTCCATCACCACATAGGGCAGGGACTCTGCCAGCGACGGTACGACAGCGATGCGGCCCATCGCAAAAACCTCGCGCGCCGGCCGCGAACCCACGAGCCTGACACGCTCCATCAGTCCCAGGGACGCAATCCGCGCCTCAAGCGCGGCCCGATCCGGGCCATCGCCGGCCATGACCAGGTTTGCTGGTACACCGTCAGGGCGGCGAACGTTGGCCAATGCGTCCACCAGCGGGAAAATACCCTTGAGGCCGCGCAGCTCGCCCACAAAGACAAAATCGGCCGCGTCGGCCATTGGCGCAACCGGCACGAATTCTTCCGGCCTGAGACCATTGTGGATGACCGTGCTGCGGCAGGTCGGGGCGCCGATGAGGGACGAATAGGTCTTCTGCGCATAGGCGCTTTCGAAGATGATTGCTGCCGTCTTGGCCATCAACTGCCGCTCGATGCGATGAAACAGTCTCCCGGAGAGCTTGTTTGCGGGATAGTGCAGGACACCACCATGCGGGGTGTAGAAGACCTTGGCCCGGCTTCGCCCATAGGTGGCCAGGCGAGCATAGAAGCCGCCCTTGGCGCCATGGCCGTGCAGGATGTCTATGTCGAGCTTCTGCGCCAGGTTGCTGACAGCAAAGGGTGTTTTCAGGTCGCCCTTGCCAAACAGCCTTGGCATGTCGAAGCGATGAATGCCGAGCGCCGCATCCGCCTCGAGAGCAGCAAGCAAGGTTTCGGTCTGGGCGTCGTTGGCGAGGCTGTCGACGACAATTCCAACGCTGTGACCGTTGGCCGACAGCGCTCGCGTGAGGTCCGCGACATGGCGGAACAAGCCGCCGACAGGTGCCCGCAAAACCTGCAGAATGCGCAAGCTAGAACCACCGCTCCTGGACGACGATGGTATCGCCGGGGAAGATGGGGAAGTCGAGATCCACGGAACCCTTCACCATCTCATTGCCCTGGCGCCGGTATACGATCGCACGGTCACGGTCGGCGGTTTCGGAATAGCCGCCTGCTGTACTGATCGCCGCGCGCACCGTCATGCCATAGACATAGGGGAACTGCCCCGAGGATTTGACTTCGCCCTGAATGTAGAAGGGGCGGTACTGGTCGATCTCGACGGCAACATCGGGGTTACGCATATAGCCATTGGCCAGTGCGCGAGCGAGACGCTGTGCGGCATCGGCGGTCGTTCCGCCGCGCACCGTCACAGAGCCGACCAGCGGGAATGACACGGCCCCCTTGTCGTCGATCTTGTAGGTCTTGCTCAGCTCGGCATCGCCATAGACGGTCACACGCAGGACGTCGCCGGTGTCAAGCTGATAGGGCCCCTTGGTCTCAACGAGATAGGAGGCAGGGCGAGTCGTGGCGCAGCCAGTAAGGGCGAGCGACGCGAGAACAGCGATCAGTGGTAGCCAGCGCATAAGAATCCCGAGCTTTCGAGGTGATGAAAGCATGGTCGGGCATGGTTAAGATTTCGCTTATGGCCGTGCAGTTTAGTTGCGCAATGCGGCGTCGATTAACTGAATGTTGACCACGATTGGCGTAGCTCTGGGAGCGTACCAGGGGAAGCGCCATGAGCTACGAACATTCATCACATGACGATACGCGGATCGATGTTTCGGCCCTGCTTTCGGCAATTGTTCAGCGCCTTCCGCGCATCATACTGGTCACACTGGCCCTGCTGGTTGCGGCATTCGTCGTGCTGATGTTCCAGCCGCGTATGTATGAGTCGTCCTCGTCCATCCTGGTTGAGCCACGCTCCAGTCCTTATGTTCGAGCGTCCAACGAGCAGGCTCCCTCGCTTTCGGGCAATGAGGTTGGCGTTGTGTCCAGCCAGATCGAGCTGCTGAAGTCGCGCGACACCCTGCTGGGCGTCATCGATGCGCTTGATCTGCGTTCTGTTCCTGAATTCAACGGTGCTGCAGCAAGCATGTCGCCGCTGGGCGTCATCATGCAGCTCGCCGGACGGCGCGCGGTCACGCCTGAGAGCATCGATGAGGTCGTGCTCAAGTCGCTGAATGATCGACTCAATGTCGTTCAGGAGCGTGATTCCCGGATCATTTCGGTCACGGTCAGTTCCACGGATCCCGATCTGGCGGCCCGGATCGCCAATGCTGTCGCGGTCGCCCATGTTGCCCGTCGCGCGCAGTTGTCGATTTCCGACACGGTGGATGCTTCGGGTTGGCTGCGCGCCGAAATCGACCGGCTGCGTGTCACGGTGCAAGAAGCCGAATCTGCGGTCGCCAACTTCAAGGTCGACAACGACCTGTTCGTCGGTCAGAACAATACCAGCCTCCTCGATCAGCAGCTCTCCACGATTGCTGCCCAGATTACGACTGCCCAGGAGCGTCGCAATTCGGCCCTCTCGCGCGCATCGCTGATCCGCGGCCTTATCGATCGCAATCAGCCGCTCGACAGTGTGCCGGATGTGCGCGACTCCGTCGTCATCCAGCGCCTCAGTGAAGACAAGGCGCGACTGCAGGGTGAGCAGGCGCAGCTTTCCGCCACCCTCCTGGCCAACCACCCCAGCATCCGCGCGCTCAACGCCCAGATAGCCGAGCTAAACAACCAGATTCGAACCGAAGGCGCACGCGTTGCTGCCGCGCTTGAGGCCGAAGCGCAGATCGAAGGGGACCTGGTTGCGTCTTCCCAGGCCGAGCTGGCTCGCGCCAAGTCGACGGCCTCTGTTGCGACCAAGGATACGGTAACGCTCGATGGGCTGGAGCGCGAGGCCAAGGCGCAGCGCGACCTTCTGGAAGCCTATCTGCTGCGGTTCAACGAAGCTTCGTCGCGTGTCGATGCCAATTCAGCGCTGCCAGATGTGCGCGTGGTCTCTGAAGCCGCGCCGTCGGTGACGCCGTCCTCGCCCAAGACCTCCATGATCATGATCGGCGTGGGTGTGCTTTCTGTCGTCATTCAGGTTGGTGTCGTGGCCTTTGCCGAACTGATGTCCGGCCGGGTCCTCGTGTCGGCGGCTCGGCCGCATGCGGCCACCGACACGCTGCAGGAAGCGCCTTTTGACACGGCCGAGCTTGAACCCAGCGAGCGCTGGGAAGCGGAAATTGACCCCGTGGAACAGCCCGTGGCCAGCCCGCAGCCGGTGGTTGATGCAGCGCCTGTTCTTCCTGACACAACTCGGGTCGAAGCAAAGTCTGGCGCGGCGCGAGCCTTTATGCGCAACCTCTTGTTGCGCACCGCAAAGACAGTCGAGGAAACGCCCGTCATCGAAGAGGTGGTCGTCGCGGCCGAGGTTGTTCCGGCTGCCACCCCGGCAACGGCCGAACGCGATGCACGTCGTGCTGCCGCAGTCGCCGACATAACTGCACGTCCCGTTCCGTCCATGACGAAGCCGGCGCCGTCTGCCGACCTCGTCCAGTATTCGGACCTCGTCTCTGATCTGGTTCTGGGCCGCACGCATCTCCTGCTGCTGGCTGATCATCCGCACGGGCAGGGGAGTTCTATTCTCGCCGAAGACCTCGTTGGAGATGCACTGGCCAAGGGCCTGAGCGTTGCCCTCATCGATGCCGGCACCGGACATCGCAGCCCCAATGCCGGCATCAGTGATCTCAGCACTGGCGCTTCAAGCTTCGGGGATGTTGTCCAGAAGTCGGCTGACAATGGATTCGCCGAAGTGACCTGGGGTCGCGCAGCCACGATCGATCGCCGCTCCAGCCGTCCGCAGACGCTGGTTGAGGCTCTGGGCGACATCTACGAGGTCGTGGTCGTGCTCACTGGCCAGGTCGGGCCCCGCTCAAGCCTCGATATTTTTGGCGAACTCGGGGGACGTATCGTGCTGGTGGCCGATGACGAAGCGGCGCTTGACCATGCCGAGGAGACGCGCCAGTCGCTCGAAGAGGCCGGACTGACAAGGGTCGAGATCACGGCGCTGCGGGAAACTGTGGCCGCCTGAGCCGGGGACAACGATGTCGCTCAAATATGCGGCCATCCGCAGCACTTTCGAGCTGCTCTGGCTCTCGCGGATGCCGCACCTGTTCAATCTGCTGTCGAAGTCGCGCGGCCTGATCCTGACGCTGCATCGCGTGCTGCCGGAAGCGCCGGCTGAATTCTCGCCCAACGCCATTCTTCAGGTGACGCCTGATTTTCTCGACTATTGTATCGAACGCCTGCGGGACCTTGGCATCGATATCGTCAGCCTCGATGAAGCGCTTGAGCGACTCGCCGCCCCGAATAAGGGCCGGTCCTTTGTCGTGCTGACCTTCGATGACGCCTATCGCGACAACCTGCGCCATGCCCTGCCGGTCCTGCAGGCCCATGATGCGCCGTTCACGCTCTATGTCCCCACGGCTTTTGTGGATGGGATTGGCCAGCTCTGGTGGCAGGCCATCGAGGACATTATCGCGCGCCAGGAGGCAGTGGCCTTCACCGAAGGCGACGAGATCGAATATGTCGACACGCGCACCACGGCCGAGAAGAATGACGCCTTCAACCGCCTCTATTGGCGGATGCGGAAACTCCCCGAACGCGAGCGGCTCGCCCTCCTGTCACAGTTTACGTCCGCCTATGGCTATGACCTCGACAAGCAGTGTCGCGACCTGATCATGGACTGGCAGGAGCTCCGCCTGTTCGCTGGCGACCCGCTCTGCACGATTGGCGCGCATACGGTGCATCACTACGAGCTGGCCAAGCTGCCGGCGCAGCAGGCAGCCGACGAGATGATCCAGTCTGTCGATGTCATCGAGGCGCAGTTCGGTATTCGCCCCGCGCATTTTTCCTATCCGCTGGGCGGTCCGCTTTCCTGCGGGCCGCGGGAATTCGCCCTGGCGCGGGAACTCGGTTTCCGCACGGCGGTGACCACGCGGCCGGGCGGGCTATACCCGCACCATCTCGAAACGCTGACCGCTCTCCCCCGCGTCTCGCTCAACGGATACTTCCAGAAACGTCGATATGTCGATGTATTCTCAAGCGGCGGGCTATTTACCCAGCTTGGAAAGCTGACGGGCTAGACCTTGCCACCCAGCATGCTGGTGGCCGCGAAAATCGCATAGACCACGCCGCCGGCGATGGCGAGCGAGCCGGCCCAATCGGACGGCAGGGGCGTGACTTTCGCCATGGCAATCGCGGCCAGAGCCAGCAGGAGCCAGCACAGCGAATGGAACCAGCGCTGAACGAACCAGATGGCGCCCGTCGCACTGCTGCTCGTATCGACAAAGAGATAGATCGCCATGACGATCAGGGCGGCAAGCGCCAGAACCGACCACGGCACGATCCAGACTTTCTCGGCGAGCAATCTATCCATTGGATTTGGTCGCGTCCGGCTTTGCCATCCACTTGATCAATGGCATGGCGGGCAGCATCCAGCCCATGCCGGCAATAATGAAAAAGACGATCAGCACGAGGCCAGGCAGCCCTTCTGGCAGGAGAAGGTAGATCGCGGTGGCCAGCACCGACCACAGGACAATCGAGCCAACCAGCAGGAAGGCGCCTATCAACTTGCGGTTACGCTGGGTCATGTGCGGCATCTGGACTGTTGCGGGTCAGTGTTGGGACGTCTACCACTCCGGCACGTTGATCGATACCGGAATAAGACCGTGAATGCCATGCAAGATGCCGCACCGGGCCAAGTGAGCTATGCCAGCGACCGACTGAGGCCTGTCCGCATCTGGCTCTACGCCCTGGCAGCCTTCGTGCTGCTGATCGTGGTCGTGGGTGGCATTACGCGGCTCACGGAGTCCGGGCTCTCCATCACCTCATGGAAGCCGGTTTCCGGCGTCATTCCGCCGCTCAATCAGGCGGAATGGGAGGCCGAGTTCGAGGCCTACAAGCAGATCCCGCAATTCCAGGTGCTCAATTCCTGGATGAGCCTGGATGACTTCAAGTACATCTTCTTCTGGGAATGGTTCCACCGCCTCTTGGCGCGCGCGCTGGGACTGGTCTTCCTCGTGCCCTTTACCGTCTTCCTGTTCCAGAAGCGCTTGTCGCGCGATCTGGCCTGGCCGCTCTTCGGCCTGTTCATCCTGGGTGGTTTTCAGGGCGCACTGGGCTGGTGGATGGTATCCTCGGGCCTCAGCGAGCTGACATCCGTCTCGCAATATCGCCTCGCGGCGCATCTGACGGCGGCCTGTTTTCTGTTCATCGCGCTCATCTACGTCGCCCGTACGCTCTCGCCGGGCCGCGCCCTTGGCCGGGTGACGCCATTCCACATGACCATGGGCATTCTCCTGCTCGTCGCCGTGGTACTGCAGATCGGGGCAGGGGCCTTCGTTGCCGGGCTGGATGCCGGCATGGGCTACCAGACCTGGCCGCTCATGGACGGCGCCATCATCCCCAATGGCCTGTTTGTCATGGATCCGGTCTGGAAGAACCTGTTCGAGAACGCCCTGACCGTGCAGTTCATCCACCGTGGCATTGCCTATCTCATCGTCGCCTTTGTCTTCTGGCTGATCTGGCGCCGGTACAAGGATGGCGGTTTTGCCGGGGTGCATGGCTGGCTGCCGCGCATCGGCGTCGTCGTGCTGCTGCAGGTGGGTCTCGGCATCGCAACTCTGCTGGCCAGCGTGCCGATCAGCCTAGCGGTCGGTCACCAGGCCCTGGCATTCATGCTCGCCGGCCTGTCGGTGGCCTATATCGCCGACATGACGCGCGTGCGGTAGCGACAAGTAGGTGGTGGCTGACCCTGCGACCCCTCCGCCCCGTCATTCCCCGCTTGACCGGGCAATCCACCTCCTGAGAGATGGGCCACCCGGTCAAGCCGGGTGGTGACGATGGAATGGATGGAGAATTGGGCAACATTTAATGCGGTAATATAATACCGTAAGTCTAACCCTTTGATTTTACGTTGTAAATTATTTGGTGTTGACGGCTTCGGGAATCTCCCATAGAGACGCCGCCGAACTGGCCGGTCCATGCGTGGGCCGGCTGCTTGAATTTTGAGGAATTCGATATGAGCACGTACTCGGCAAAACCGAGCGAGATCGAAAAGAAGTGGATCCTGATCGACGCCAATGGCCTCGTCGTGGGTCGCCTGGCTTCGATCATTGCCTCGCGTCTGCGCGGCAAGCACAAGCCCACCTTCACCCCCCACATGGACATGGGTGACAACATCATCGTCATCAATGCCGACAAGGTGAAGCTGACCGGTCGCAAGCTCGACCAGCACCGCTTCTACTGGCACACCGGCTACCCGGGTGGCATCAAGGACCGCACCGCTCGCGAGCTGCTGGAAGGCCGCTTCCCGAACCGCGTCCTCGAGAACGCCGTGCGTCGCATGATGCCGGGCGGCCCGCTGACCCGCGCCCAGCTCAAGAACCTGCGCGTTTACGCCGGGACCGAGCATCCCCATGAAGCGCAGAACCCGACCAAGCTCGACGTCGCTGCGATGAACTCCAAGAACGCCCGGGTGAAGTAACATGGCCGAAACCATCAACTCCCTCGAAGACCTCGGCACCTCGGCTGCCGCTCCGGTTGCCAACCCCGCTCCGGTCCACGTGCAGAAGCTCGACAGCCTCGGCCGCGCCTATGCCACCGGCAAGCGCAAGAACGCCGTTGCTCGCGTCTGGATCAAGCCGGGCAAGGGCACTGTCACCGTCAACGGCCGCGAATTCGCCAAGTACTTCGCCCGTCCGGTGCTGCAGCTGATCGTCAAGCAGCCGATCGTCGCCTCCGAGCGTCTCGACCAGTATGACGTGAACGTCACCGTCGCCGGTGGTGGTCTCTCCGGTCAGGCCGGTGCCGTTCGTCACGGCATCTCCAAGGCCCTTACCTACTTCGAGCCCGGCCTGCGCCCGGTTCTGAAGAAGGGTGGCTTCCTGACCCGCGACAGCCGCGTTGTCGAGCGTAAGAAGTACGGTAAGGCCAAGGCCCGCCGCTCCTTCCAGTTCTCCAAGCGCTAAGCTTCACGAACGACAAATTCGAAAAGGCCGGGAAACCGGCCCTTTTGCTTTTTGGATCAAGGCCAGGAGCAGGAATTTACTATTCCCTCTGGTCTTCGCCTTGGCAGGCTTCCATATGGAGGGCGTCACCGAGTTCGCCCATGCCCAGCCTCGTTACCCGATTTCACCTTCTGCTCTTCAGCGTCACCCTGGCTATATCAGCCGTCGCCCTGATGCATGTGCCGGAAGGTTTTGCATTTCCCGCCCACTGGCATGGAAGCCAGGTCGACTGGATCTGGCCGCGTGACCTTGCCCTTGTGGTCGCGCCGGTAGTTGAGCTGGTCCTGATGGCCGGATTCCATGTGCTCGGCCGGCTCCTGACCAAGAACCACTATGCCAAGGTCCAGCATATCCTTGATCCGGCCCTGACCTTGCTGCTGGCGGTCGCAACGGCTTGTCAGTTCGGACTTTTGCTAGTCGGCATCGGGTCCGATTTCGACATGTTCCGCATCGCCGCCGCTGGCCTTGCGGCAACGCTGATGGTCCTGGCCGTGATCATCTTCGAAGCCGAGCGCCATTCCTATGCGGGCCTGCGGATGCCATGGCGCATTCGATCGGACCGCGCCTGGACCATTGTGCACCGGGTCAGCGGTATTGCTTCGGGCATAGCTGCCATCACCCTTGCCTGGCTGGCTTGGAACGATCCCGGCCCCGGTGTCCTGACCATTTCCATGGCGTTGAGTCTGGTCATCCTGCCGCTCATCGCAGGCGTCCTGACCCTGCTCACGCGGGCGATGCGATAAGCCATTGCTGCCGTTTCGACGTTCCGGGGCAGAATAATCCATTCCGTCCAACTCAAAACGCAATCTCATGCGCTGAAACCCCCACAGGTGCAGGGTAGTCTCTGGTCAATCGAGAGGCTTTTTGCTCATATTTTGGGCAGTGAGTCTCCGTTCCCTGAAAGGCCAAATCGATGCCCACTGCTGTTCCGGCCGGCTCCGCTCCGCGCGCGCCCAAGCCGCTCTATCTCAACTTCGGATTCCAGGTCCTGGCCGCAATGGTCATTGGGCTCATTCTTGGCTACATCGCCCGCACCATGGGTCCGGATGCCGCCGGCAATGCCAACTGGCTGACCCAGACCCTTGCTACTGTCGGCTCGTCCTTCGTGTCGCTGCTGCGGGCCCTTGTGCCGGTGCTGGTCTTCACTGCCATCGTCGCCTCGATCGCCAATCTGCGCGAACTCAATAACGCGGCTCGCTTGGTTTGGCAGACGTTGCTGTGGTTCGCCATCACCGCGCTGATCGCCGTCGCTATCGGCATTGCACTTGGCCTTATCATCCAGCCGGGCGTCCATACCGCCGTCGCTGCTGAAGCAGCCCGTGCGCCCTCATCCACCGGCTCCTGGCTCGATTTCCTCAAGGGCCTGATCCCGTCCAACTTCATCGGCCTGCAGGCGTCGACCCGCGTCTCCGACAGCGGCGCTACCACCAGCCTCAATTTCAACGTGCTGCAGATTCTGATCGTCTCGATCGTGATCGGTATTGCCGCGCTGCGCGTTGGTCCCGCTGCCGACCCGTTCCTGGCGTTCAACCGCTCCTTCCTCAAGATCATCCACAAGGTGTTGTGGTGGGTCATCCGCCTTACGCCCATCGGCACCATCGGCCTTCTGGGCAATGCCGTGGCCGTCTATGGCTGGGATGCCCTTGCCCAGCTCGGCTGGTATGCGGCAGCCATCTATATCGGCCTCCTGATCGTGCTCTTCGTGGTCTATCCGGCGCTGCTGCAGGCCAATGGCCTCAACCCGATCCGCTACTTCCAGAGCGCCTGGCCGGCCATCCAGCTCGCCTTCGTATCCCGCTCGTCCATCGGCACCCTGCCGGTGACCGAACGGATCACCGAGAAGAACCTGGGCGTGCCGCGTGAATATGCTGCCTTCGCCGTGCCGCTCGGCGCCACCACCAAGATGGATGGCTGCGCCTCGATCTACCCCGCGATCTCGGCCATTTTCGTGGCCCAGTTCTTCGGCATCTCGCTCGGTATCGAACACTATCTGCTGATCGCCTTCGTGGCCGTCATCGGCTCTGCCGCCACGGCTGGTCTCACCGGCGCCACGGTCATGCTCACGCTGACCCTGTCGACCCTCGGCCTGCCGCTTGAAGGCGTGGGCCTCCTGCTGGCCATCGATCCGATCCTCGACATGGGCCGCACCGCGGTCAACGTCGCCGGCCAGGCGCTGGTCCCGACCATCGTCGCCAAGCGCCAGGGCATTCTCGATCAGGCTGTCTATGACAATGGCAAGGCCATCGAAGACCTCGACGTCGAAGGCGACGCCGTTCCGGCACAGTAAGCCGAAGCAGCTGCATCAAACGAAAGGGGGCCTCACGGCCCCCTTTTTATTTCCAACTCACCATCAGCTTTTCCAACCCGTGGAAGTGGTAAACATTCCCGTAGCGCGGCGGCTCCGCGATCCGGAGCTTTGGCAGCCGCTGGAAGAGTGTCGTCATCGATTCCTGCAATTCGATCCGCGCCAGCGGCGCGCCGATGCAGAAATGGATGCCCGCGCCAAAGCTGACATTGGCGCCATCGGTCCGGAACGGGTCGAACGTGTCGGCATTGGCGAAACGCGCCGGGTCGCGGTTGGCGGCGCCCAGCATCAGTCCGATGACATCGCCCTTGCGAAGGGGAACACCCTCCACCTCTGTGTCCATGAGCGCATAGCGGGTAAACAGGTGCAGCGGCGCATCGAAGCGCAGGCACTCTTCCACGGTCTTTTCGGCCTGCTCGGGCGTGGCAAACAGGCTCTGTGGGTCGAGGCCGCTTTCGAGGATCGATTTCACCCCATTGCCTGTTGTGTGCACCGTCGCCTCGTGCCCGGCATTGAGCAGCAGGATGGCGGTTGACATCACTTCCTCGTCGCTGAGCACATCGCCGTCGCGATCCGTGGTCAGCATGTGGCTGAGGAGGTCCTCCCTGGGCGACTTGCGCCGCTCGGCAATGACACTGCGGAGATAGGCGGTGAAATCGGCGGCTGCCTGGTTGGCGTCGAGCTCAGTCTCGCGGGTGACATTGTACATGTACATGGTCACCATGCGGTTGGACCAGTTGAGCAATTGCCCCGCCATGTCAGCCGGCAGACCGATCATCTCGGCAATGACAATGGCCGGGATCGGCGCAGCGAAAGCCTTGATCAGATCGACGCTGTCTTCGCCCTCGAACCGGTCGATCATCTCATTGGCAAGCTGCCGGATGCGCGGTCGAAGCTGTTCTACCTGGCGCGAGACGAAAGCCCGGTTGACCAGCGTACGCAGGCGCGTGTGGTCGGGCGGCTCGAGATTGAGCAGGGAATGCTTCTCGGTGAGGTCGAAGTCCGCGACATGCGGTTTGGGCTCGGGCAGGCCGATCTCCTCGCGCGTCGCCACATGCAGGATTTCCCGGCCGAACCGCTTGTCACGGAGCAACTGGCTCACGGATTTGAAATCCGAGAAGCACCAATGCCCATATTCTTCCCAGAAGAAGGCCGGGTGGCTCGCATGCTGCCGAGCGTAGAAAGGGTAGGGGTTCTGGAAGAAAGCTGGGTCCTGCGGCTGCGCGGAGGCGCTGAGATGTGGCGGGACATCGGTGATCGGCTTGACTTGGATAATGGCGGCCATGGGTCTTCGGGGCTGGTCTTTTGATCGTATGGTCAAATCTAGAGTGCAGTGAACGTTCTGCCTATGGCCTGCTGCCTTGCTCTGCCCGAAAAAATCGCTAGGGAAGAGGCCAACAATTCCGTGGAGCAGTTCCCGTGAGCGATATCAGCTATTCCGACGCCATCGAGGCCATCTACACCTCGATCCGCAATGACAACGAAGACCTCGATACCCACATCGCGGCCCTCAAAGGCGCCATGACCCGCGAAGGCGTCAAGGAAGCCACGTTCGAGACCGCCAAGCTGGCCCAGGGCAATCGCCAGGGCCGCAAGCTGATGCAGGCCTATTTCCGCAAGAAGGGTGTTGCCGTCAGCTTCACCTGAGGGCAACAGGTTTCGGCGGCATTCACCTTGAACCAACAAGAATTGGACGCGCTATTGAAGCTCGCCCCAATGCCGCCTATCTCTGCCTTTACCGCCCGTTAAGGCGGTGTCGCCTGCAATCAGCCGGTCGCGCTGATTCGATTCCGGCATTCCCGACTGTCCCGCTGAGTGCGCGTTCAGGGCAGGGGATTGCCAAAACAACCAAGCCTGCCGCCCGGTCCGCGACCCGGGGCATGGCCAAGGGGCAAACTATGCGGGATCCGCACGATCTTTACATGAACACGCTCGTTCCCATGGTGGTCGAGCAGTCGAACCGTGGCGAGCGCGCCTTCGACATCTATTCGCGTCTCTTGCGCGAGCGCATCATCTTCGTGACCGGCGTGGTCGAGGACAACATGGCCTCGCTTATCGTCGCCCAGCTTCTGTTCCTCGAATCAGAGAATCCGAAGAAGGAAATCGCCCTGTACATCAACTCGCCCGGCGGCGTGGTGACGGCAGGCCTTTCCATCTACGACACCATGCAGTTCATCCGCCCGGCCGTTGCGACCATGGTGATGGGCCAGGCCGCTTCCATGGGATCGCTCCTGCTGGCAGCCGGTGAAGCCGGCATGCGCTCGAGCCTCCCGAACTCGCGTGTCATGGTCCACCAGCCGTCCGGCGGCTTCCAGGGTCAGGTGACCGACATCCTGATTCATGCCAAGGAAGTCGAGGGTTTGAAGCGCCGTCTTAATCAGATTTATGAAAAGCACACCGGCCGCACCTACGAGGAAATCGAGAACGCTCTCGAGCGCGATCGCTTCCTGTCGCCGGAAGAAGCCAAGGCTTTCGGCCTCATCGATACCGTGATGGAAAAACGCGCTATCCCCGAGGCATCTGTCTGACTTGGCGCGCGTTAAGCACATTGCTGATGCGCCGTGGACTGTGATCCAAGCGCAATTGCACCCAGCCGGAACGGCCTTTAAGGTCGTTTCGGCTTAGACTTTCTTTATGCCTTGAGCGTTAGCCTGCCTGTTAACGCTTGAATTTGGGGGTTCTCAACCCCCGGGAGTGACTGGATGTCCAAAGAGACCACCAACGGCGAAACCTCCAAGAACACGCTTTACTGCTCGTTCTGTGGCAAGTCGCAGCACGAAGTGCGCAAGCTGATCGCCGGTCCGACCGTTTTCATCTGTGATGAATGCGTCGAGCTGTGCATGGACATCATCCGCGAAGAGAACAAGACCTCCATGGTCAAGTCCTCCGAGGGCGTGCCCACCCCTGCAGAAATCTGCAAGGTGCTGGACGATTACGTCATCGGTCAGAGCCGCGCCAAGCGCGTGCTCTCCGTGGCTGTCCACAACCACTACAAGCGCCTGCACCACGCAGCCAAGAACCAGGATGTTGAACTGTCCAAGTCCAACATCATGCTTATTGGTCCGACCGGTTCGGGCAAGACGCTGCTGGCCCAGACCATGGCGCGCATCCTCGATGTGCCCTTCACCATGGCCGACGCCACCACGCTCACCGAAGCCGGCTATGTCGGCGAGGACGTGGAAAACATCATTCTGAAGCTGCTCCAGGCCGCCGACTACAATGTCGAAAAGGCCCAGCGCGGCATCGTCTATATCGACGAAGTCGACAAGATTTCCCGCAAGTCGGACAATCCGTCCATAACCCGCGACGTTTCGGGCGAAGGCGTGCAGCAGGCTCTCCTCAAGATCATGGAAGGCACCGTTGCCTCCGTGCCCCCGCAGGGTGGCCGCAAGCATCCGCAGCAGGAATTCCTGCAGGTCGACACCACCAATATCCTGTTCATCTGCGGCGGTGCCTTTGCTGGTCTGGAAAAGATCATCTCGGCCCGCGGTGAAGGTTCGGGCATTGGCTTCTCGGCAACCGTCAAGGACCCTAACGACCGTCGCGTCGGCCAGATCCTGGCTGATGTCGAACCCGAAGACCTGGTCCGTTTTGGCCTGATCCCGGAATTCATCGGCCGTCTGCCGGTCCTCGCTACCCTCGAAGACCTCGACATTCCGGCGCTGATCGAAATTCTCACGGCGCCCAAGAATGCCCTGGTCCGCCAGTATCAGCGCCTCTTCCAGATGGAAGAGATCGAGCTGACCTTCCACGAAGATGCCCTCAAGGCCATCGCCGAGAAGGCGATCGAGCGCAAGACCGGTGCCCGCGGCCTCCGCTCGATCATGGAAGCCATCCTGCTCGACACCATGTTCGATCTGCCCTCGCTCGAGGGCGTCGAAGAAGTGGTGATCTCGGAAGAAGTGGTGAAGGGCAAGGACGTCCGTCCGCTCTATATCTACTCCGAGCGCAAGAAGGACGAGGCTCCGGCCACCGCCTGATCTGGCAGGCTTACCAATCCTTTACGGCCTTCGGCTTAAATCGCCGGAGGCCGTAATGTTTTGTGGCCGTCAGGAGGGGCTGTGGACGCGGCACTGCTACTGGACATGCCGACGCTGGTGGTGGCGCGTATCGTCAGCATCATGGTGTTCGCGATTGGCGTGTCCATCATGACCCTGCGCAGGGACCGGCCGGAAACGGCTGTGTTCTGCTGGTCCCTGGGATTTGCGATCCTGAGCTGGATCACCGTCATTGCGGCCGTTTCGACGCGCAATATGTACGTCACCGCCGTCTACTCAGGCTGCATCAGTGCCACCGTCGCGCTGCAATGGGCCGCCATCGTCGTCATGACCGGCCGCCGAATCCACACGGCCTGGTTTGTGGTCCCGCCGGTCGGGGTCATGCTGGTCATCGTCGCGCTGCAGATGCGTCCTGTGGATGCTGCGCTGCTCAGCTGCGTTGTTCTCAGCCTGCAGCTTGCTGCAGCTTCGGTATTTGTAATGGTCTACGGCCGGCAGGTCGTTCGCAGTAGCACCGCTTTCCTTATGGCGCTTGGTTACGCCTTTTCCTTCTGCAGTGCCGTCTCGCGCCCGCTCGAAGTTCTGCTTCGCGGAAAGGTCGACTTTTATGCGCTGTCCGGCGATCCAGGCAACACCTGGCCTTTTCTGGCGAGCTATATCGGCACCACTCTGATTATCCTGTCCTGGCTTGCCGCCCTGAAGGATCGCGCTGAGGCTCGCCTGGCCGACATGGCTTTCCGAGACGAGCTCACGGGCCTGTCCAATCGCCGCGCCATGCTCGAGCAGGGGCGCAAGCTGTGGCAGTCCGCCCGCCTCCAGGGCACCAGCTTTTCCATGCTTGCGCTCGACCTCGACAACTTCAAGCGCGTGAATGACCAATGGGGCCACGACGAGGGCGACAGGGTCCTTGCGACCTTCGGCGCAACCGTGGCTGCGTTCATTCCTGCGCCTGCACTGGCGGCCCGCATGGGCGGCGAGGAATTCTGCCTCATCTATGCTGGAGTGGATGCGCGCACCGCCCACGATTTTTCTGAGCAGTTGCGTGAGGCCTTCGCAGCCCGCCTGTCACTGCCCGACGGATCCCCGGTGCGCTTCAGCGCCGGCATAGCGCAATCTGGACCGGCCGATGACGGTATAGCCAGCGTCTATCGCCGAGCCGACGACGCTCTCTACCAGGCTAAGGCCGGCGGAAGGGATTGCGCCGTCATCAGCAGTCCCGCCACATTGCTCGTGGCCTGACCCGTTACGGATCGGTGACGAATTCCACCGGCCCGGGCTCCTCACCCATGACCGATCGACCGAACAGGCTCGCCACGAGGTCGACCATCACAGTGGCTGTCTTGCCGCCATGGTCAAGAAACGGGTTGAGTTCCACCACATCCAGTGAGCCGACAACGCCGCTGTCATGGAGCATTTCCATCACCAGATGCGCCTCGCGATAGGTGAGGCCCCCAGGGACGAGCGTACCGCCGCCCGGGGCGATGGCCGGGTCGATGGAGTCGACGTCAAAGCTCACATGCAGGTGCGCGCCGTCCGCCTTCGCTTTGTCGATGACCTTCTGCATTGCCGCAACCACGCCCAATTGGTCGATCTTGCGCATGTCGACCACGTCAACGCCGCGCGCCTGCACCAGCCTGCGCTCCTCCCGGTCAATCGAGCGCGCGCCAAAGATCGTCACATTGCGGGGATCGATCCGCCCGAGCCATGGCCCGCGAAAACTGTCGTCGAATTCCTTCTCGCCACACAGCAGGGCCAGCGGCATGCCGTGGAGATTGCCCGAAGGCGAGGTTTCGGGGGTGTTGTAATCGGCATGGGCATCGATCCAGATGACGTGCACGGGCTTTTGCCGAGGCAGGCAATGCCGCGCCACGGCCGACACCGTGCCCATGGCAATGGAATGATCGCCCCCGATGAAGACCGGAAAATTGCCGGCCTCCAGGATGGCAAGGCCCGCATCGCTGGCCCGGGCTGCCAGGTCCAGGACGTCGGCCTTGCGCTCATCGGGGAGGCGCGAGCCGGCCGGATTGGTGGAAAACTCCGGGTGTACGCGCCGCAGATCGCCGTGATCGGCGATGTCAAGGTCGAGGTCTATGAGTGCCTCCAGCAAGCCCGCCACACGCAGGGATTCCGGCCCCATGCCGCAGCCGCGCACCGAGGCGCCAGAGGCCGTGGCAATGCCGAGAATGTCGATACGCCGGGGGCGGGGAAGGGTCATGGTCCGTCCTTGTGAACTTTTCTGCCGCAGTACTAGAGACTGCCCTTGGTCCCCAGATTTGATGTGCAAATTCATCCCAGGGAGGGCTCGATGTAGCTCACTCTGGCACGTCTGGTTGCCCCGGTCACGGTCGCAATCCGCGCCACGTTTGGCACCGCTGTCCCGAAGGAATATCCCGTCAGCATCGAGCACGCCCGGGCACAACTTTGCTCGAGGTCAGCCCGAGCGCTGCCGAAAATTCCGGCGATAACTTTGGCGATGGCCTGTTGCCCTGTGTCATGGCGCGATCCTGGGAAGATGCTGCATCCACGGTGCATCCTAGGCACAGCTGTGTTTCTGGCTTGCGCACATATCTCCTGTGCGAAGTAACGCTATCGGCCATAAAACCGCAAAGGTTGACTTGCGGGCAGGGTAGTCCACCCTATTTATTAACCTGAATCGCCCAGCCTTTTTGGATTGGGCAGTCGCAATACGGGCGCGCTACCTATTCCTCCCTCCGGCGCGCCCCGGAAAGGAAATGTGATGTCGGACGTCAATCCCACCGGCGAAACAAGCCGGGACCGGGTCTATCCGGTCCTCCCCCTGCGCGACATCGTCGTCTTCCCAAGTATGATCGTGCCGCTCTTCGTGGGCCGCGAGAAGTCCGTCAAGGCGCTCGAAGAAGTCATGCGCGACGACAAGCACATTCTTGTTGTTACCCAGAAGAATGCGCAGGACGATGATCCCGCGCCGGACCAGATCTATCCCACGGGCACTATCGCCACCGTGCTGCAGTTGCTCAAGCTCCCCGATGGCACCGTCAAGGTGCTCGTGGAAGGGCTCAACCGCGCGGTTATCGATAACTACCTCCAGACCGAGGACTACTTCGAGGCCGAAGCCTCGATCCTGCCCGAGCCTGAGGAAGACGCTACCGAGATCGAGGCCCTGGCCCGTTCGGCGCAGTCTGAGTTCGAGAACTACGTCAAGCTCAACAAGAAGATTTCGGCCGAGGTCGTCGCTGCCGTCGGTCAGATCGAGAACGCCTCGAAGCTCGCCGATACGATTGCCAGCCACCTCGTCATCAAGATCCCCGAAAAGGAAGATCTGCTGCTGACCGTGTCGGTCATCGAGCGCCTGCAGAAGGTCATTGGCCTGATGGAAGGCGAGATCGGCGTGCTGCAGGTGGAAAAGCGCATCCGCTCCCGCGTCAAGCGGCAGATGGAAAAGACCCAGCGCGAATACTACCTCAACGAGCAGATGAAGGCGATCCAGCGCGAGCTGGGCGATGGCGAGGACGGGGCCAATGAGGTCACCGAGCTCGAAGAGCGCGTTGCCAAGACCAAGCTTTCCAAGGAAGCCAAGGCCAAGGCCGAGGGCGAGATCAAGAAGCTCAAGGGCATGAGCCCGATGTCGGCTGAGGCCACAGTCGTGCGCAACTATCTTGATACGCTTCTGGGCCTGCCCTGGGGCAAGAAGAGCAAGGTCAAGCGCGACCTCGCCCTCGCCGAGAAGGTTCTCGACGCCGATCACTACGGCCTCGAGAAGGTCAAGGAACGCATTCTTGAATACCTGGCCGTGCAGGCCCGTACCGGCACGCTCAAGGGACCGATCCTCTGCCTCGTCGGCCCCCCGGGCGTCGGCAAGACCTCGCTCGGCAAGTCGATTGCCAAGGCAACTGGCCGCGAATTCGTCCGCATGGCCCTCGGTGGCGTCCGTGACGAAGCCGAGATCCGCGGCCACCGCCGCACCTATATCGGCTCCATGCCCGGCAAGATCATCCAGTCGCTCAAGAAGGTGGGCAAGAACAATCCGCTCTTCCTGCTCGACGAGATCGACAAGATGGGCCAGGACTTCCGCGGTGATCCGTCTTCGGCCCTGCTCGAAGTGCTCGATCCGGAACAGAACAACACGTTTGCCGATCACTATCTGGAGGTTGATTTCGACCTTTCGGACGTGATGTTCGTCACCACCTCGAACACGCTCAACATCCCCGGCCCGCTGATGGACCGCATGGAGATCATCCGCCTCTCCGGTTACACCGAGGAAGAGAAGCACGCGATCGCCAAGCAGCACCTGATGCCGGAAGCCGCCAAGGAAAACGGCGTGGCGCATGGTGAATTTGTGCTCTCCGACGAGATGCTGATGAAGGTCATCCGCGGCTATACCCGCGAAGCCGGCGTCCGCAACCTGAAGCGCGAAATCTCCAAGCTGATGCGCAAGGCTGTCACCGACATTGTCCGCACCAAGGTCAAGTCGATCGAGATCACCGACGAGAAGCTTGCCGAATATCTCGGACCGATGATCTTCAAGCATGGTGAGATCGAAGCCGAAGCCCAGGTTGGCCTGGTCACCGGCCTCGCCTGGACCTCGGTCGGCGGCGAGATGCTCACCATCGAAGGCGTGATGACGCCGGGCAAGGGCCGCATGTCGGTCACCGGCAACATCAAGGAAGTGATGAAGGAATCGCTGACGGCCGCTCAGGCTTATGTGAAGTCCCGCAGCATCGACTACGGCATCAAGCCGCCCATGTTCGATACGCGCGACATCCACGTCCACCTGCCCGAAGGCGCCACTCCCAAGGATGGTCCGTCGGCCGGTATTGGTCTGGCCACCGCCATCGTCTCGGTCATGACCGGCATCCCTGTGCGCAACGATGTTGCCATGACGGGCGAGATCACGCTGCGGGGCAGGGTCCTGCCCATCGGCGGCCTCAAGGAAAAGCTCCTCGCGGCCCTGCGTGGCGGCATCAAGACGGTGCTGATCCCCGAGGAGAACGTCCGCGATCTCCAGGAGATTCCTGATATCGTCAAGGAAGGCATGGAAATCGTTCCGGTCTCCCGCATGGACCAGGTCATCGAGCGTGCTCTGGTGCGCAAGCCCGAGCCCATTGAGTGGAACTTTGATGCCGAACCGGCCGTCCCGGCCAAGACCGACCCCGTCGACGACGCCGGCGTCAGCGTCACCCACTGATCGCTATCGCTATCCACTTACTGAAAATGGCGGCCCCCGGGCCGCCATTTTTGCTTAAGCCACCGGCCCTGGGGGGGGGGGCCGGATTGCGCTCGCTATTTCGCCTTGACACTAATTAGCAAAAACACTAATTAGATGATCCTGGAAAAAGGAGCGGCTGTGAGCATCAATATGGTCTTCGAAGCTCTGTCGCACCCGGTCCGCCGCAAGGTTCTCGCCTTGCTCAAGGCCGGTCCCATGAGCGCCGGTGACCTCGCGGATCACTTTGATATTTCCCGGCCCACGATGTCGGTCCATTTCAACAAGCTCAAGGAGGCCGAGCTTGTCGTGGTGGAGCGGCGCGGCACCAGCCTGATCTACCACCTCAACACCAGTGTCCTTGAGGATGCCCTTGCCGGTATTCTCGATCTTGCGGAGAAAAAGTCGTGACCAGGCCAGCTCTTAGTCGTCTCAATCTTGCTTTGCTGGCCCTTCTCGGCTTGGCAACGCTCCTGGCCTTCGCCATCGTCCCCGTCGATGGCAGCCTGCCGATCCACTGGAATGTGGCCGGTGAGGCCGATGGCTTTGCGCCAGCGCCAGTGGCCCTGTTGCTGCCGGCCGTGATGGCTGGTGCTGTCGTCGGCCTGCTGGTTTTCCTTCGTCCGCACGCCAAGCGTGATTTCGAGGCGGGGCACCACGTCATCGAGGCATCGGTCTCGGTCATCCTCGGTCTCGCACTGCTTCTGCTGGCAGCAACCGTCACCATCGGCCTGGGTTACGCGGTGGACATGCCGAGGCTCATCGTCGGCGCGCTCGGCGTCATTTTCCTCGTCCTCGGCAACTACCTGCCCAAGACCCAGCCCAATGCCGTCGCCGGCATTCGCCTGCCCTGGACTCTAGGCGATGCCGGCAACTGGCGCGTGACGCATCGCTGGACCGGTCGCCTCATGATGCTGGGGGGGGGAGTGGCGCTCCTCGCCTCTATCGGCAATGCCCCGCCGGGCGTGCTCTTTGCCGTGGTCATCGCGGCAGCGCTTCTGCCGGCCCTCGCAGGCGTGGCGATCAGCTACCGCTTGTCGCGTCGCTGACCGGCGCGGCCACCTTCGGGGAGAGGCTGACCGGGCTGCGCCGGATGAAAAGGTGGTCGACGCTGACCCAGCTCGGTACATACTTGCCGCGGTGGAGCCAGAAATTATCGCCGCAGACGTCTCCCGCCATATCCACCATCGCATGCATCTGATCGGCATTCCGGGATGTCATTTCTACCCAGACAAAGCCACGCTGCGATTGCGGGTCTCGGGTGAAGCGCACACCGATCCCCTGTCCGGGATTGATCTGCATTTTAGGCAGGTGCTGGCGCACGCGCGCAAAGAAATTGGCCGCACATGTGTCTGGCACACAGACTTCGAGGTTGCGGATACGGCGGCGGCTGTCGCGGAAAACCTTGCCCACCAGTTCCTTGGCGGGCACCCCGGTCCACGGGGCCAGGACCTGCTCCGCGGGCCCGACAATTCTCAGGCGGCCCCGTAGCCGCAGGCTCAGCAGCATTTTCTGCATCAGGGCCGGCGAGCCACGCATGGGAGCAAATGGCCCGCGATCCCTGGGCTGGTTTTCTCCGACGGGATTGACGTTGTAGACCATCAATTCGTGACTGCGCGGATACCAGTGCACCGTGGTGCTGAAATTGGCCCGGTAGCCGCCGTCGACATAGTGCTCGAGCCGCGTATCGGGATGCCATTCAATGACATTGGCCAGCCGCTGGTTTGGCACGCAGCGGAACGTGACCTCGGTGACCACGATATTGGTCTGGGCCCGCAATGCGTCCCATTCGGCCTCGTCGCGGCGGGAATACGCTTCCACCCCGTCGGGACCGACATAGCGGATGGCCGCAATGAGGTCATAGACCGAGATATAGTCCGAGCTGCTGCCATGCACCTCCGCAAAGAAGCAGGCGCCGGCGGAAATGTCGACAAACTCGGGCAGGGTGCCCAGGGTCAGATTGCGGGGCGCCAGATAGTCGAGAATGCCGCGCAGCGTCGTGCCGGCCCGCACCGTGATCTCATCGCCCTCCAGCCCGGCAATCCCGGCATAGTGCCCCATGACCAGCTGGTCGGAGGTGAGCTTGTCGTTGAACCACAGGGAATAGCCACGTCCGATGGTGTGGAAGGGCTTGCCGCTCCGTACCACTTTGCGAATGGCATCAAGATCTTTCGCCGGCACCACCTTGGCCTGATATTCGAAGAAATCGCCAAGCGAACGGTCAGTCACCACGCCCGACAGGCGCCGCACCTTCTGCGTGTCGACGGTCACGTCATGCGCGAGGAACCACAGCGTCGAGGGGATAGCGCCCCCGGCAATGCCGGCCAGCCAGTCCGGCGCGAGGAACATCGGGCGTCCCGCGAGCCCTGCCGCGTGACGGAAATAGTCGTCCGAGCTGACGTCGAGGTCGCCCAGGTTGACCACGTCATTGACCACGCCATTGTCCACCAGCGCCAGCAATTGCGCGCTGAGGTCTTCGACATGAATGAGGTTGAACGTCCGGCTCTTGAGCCCGAACGGCGCCCAGCGCATGGCGTCGACGATGCCGCTCGACCACTGCATGTGTGGGCCCATGACCACGGTCGGGCGCACGATGAGATAGTCGATGCCCTTGGCGCGGCAGACATCGATTACCTGCTGCTCTTCGATCAGCTTGAGGCGGGTGTAAGCGTCGAGCTTGCCCTTGTCCTCAAGGGCCAGAGACTCATCCTGCACCGGATGGGCGACCGGATCGAGCGCCGAATACACGACCTGCGAGCTGAAATAGACGAAGAGGCGGCACTGGCCGGGCTGGATCAGGTCCAGAAGCTTGTCGGTTACCGATCGGTTGGCTGGAATGAAATCCTTGCCCTTGGCGCGTGTATTGAGGGCGGCGTGAATGACCACGTCTGCACCCTGCACAGCCTGGGCAAGTCCGGTCTCGTCGCCAAAGGCCACCGCTGCGCTTCCAGCGCGCGCGGGCAGGGTACGATAAACGGCGCGCACGTTATGCTTGGCCGAAAACGTCTTGAGCAATTGCCGGCCGATGCCGCCGCCCGCTCCAACCAGGCAGATATTCACCCCGCTTGCCCCCTCCTGGCCGTTTCCCAATTGCGTCTCATGTGCCCGCAAAGGCGGCTCACATCGGCACGGAAAACCGTCGCGCGCCGGCCTGCGCCGCGTCGATGGTCGCTTCGATGAAATGGACGGCTGTGGTCAGGCCATCCTCGCCCCGCAGCATTTCGCCAATCGAATGCGCATTGGCAGCCATGGTCTTATTATTGGTCAGCTCATAGAGAGCGCTGGCCAGGATTTCCGGCGTCAGCGTCCGCAGCCGCACCGGCGCCGGACCGCAGCCCAGAGCGCGCACGCGGCGGCCCCAATAGCGCTGGTCATAGGCCTGGGGCAGGGTGAATGTGGGCTTGCCGGCCCTCAGGCCCGCTGCCGTCGTGCCGGCGCCACCATGATGTACCACCGCCGCGCAGTGCGGGAAGAGCTTGTCATGCGGTGCCTCGGACACGGCAAAGACCGTGTCGGGCAAGTCGTCGACATTGATGCCGCCCCAGCCGCGCGAAACAATGGCGCGCCCGCCCCACTGCTCCAGCGCCTGGCGCAGGATCTGTGTATTGCGCTCGGCGCCGAAAGGCATGGAGCCGAAGCCGATATAGACCGGCGGGGGGCCCGCATCGAGGAAGGCCTGAAGTTCGGCAGACGGCTTCCAGTGGCTGTTGTCGTCAAGGAACCAGAAGCCGGTGACCACGGCCGTCTGCGGCCAGTCGCGCGGGCGCGGCGAGACGATCGAGGAGAAATTGTAGAGCGTCGGCAGGTTGTTGCCGTGGCTGTCCTTGAACAGGCCGCCCCGCTTGCGCGGCCCGAGGCCCATCAGCTCCTTGCGCACACGGTCACGCGGCAGGTCGTAGTACCCCTGCTGGATGTTCATGGCGATATAGCTGAGCTTGTTGAAAGTCGGTCCGAGATCGGGAACTTCATAGGCGCAGACCGGAAATTCCTGGGTCGGATTGAGCGGCTGCATCGCCGTCATGATGACCGGAATGTCCAGCGCCTCGGCAATGTCGATGCCGAAGCTGGTGTTGATATTGACCACCATTGCATCGGCGCCCTGCGCCATGACCCAGGAATTGCGCGCCGCCCGTTCGACCAGCGCCTGGCCTTGTCGCAGCAATTGCGGGAAGTGGTGGATCTTCATCTGGCTGATGGCAGTGTCGAAGCGCGACTCCTGCAGCCAGTCCTGGATATTGGTGCCCAGATTGTGGAACTCGATGCCGTGCGAGGTGACGAAGTCCTCGAAGTCGGCATTGGCCCCCAGCACGACGTCATGCCCGTGCTGCTTGAGTTGAATGGCGAGGGCCAAGTAGGGCCTGACATCACCTGCAGTGCCGATAGTGGCGATCGCGACGCGTTTTCTCATGCACCTGTCCGACAATAACTACACTGCCGCAGCAGCGAGCCCACTACATGTTAAGGCTCGGCGGCATTTACAACCATGGCGGGAAAACATATTAGGAGTAAGCCGCGTTTGGGTGGTAGCAGAAGATATTTCATAAGGGCAAGAGACATGCCGTCTCCGTTCACCATTGCAAGGTTCGCAGCTGTGCTCGCCGGCAATCCGGTGGCAGCCGTTTTTTTCGCGGCCGCGGCAAACGCCCGATAGCTCTTCCCGCATGGCCAGGAAATGGCCGGGAAGAGCCGAATAGAAATGTCTCCGTCCTTCACGGGACGCTTAACCCCCGCACAACCATAATTCCGCGATAATCAGCCACTCCAAATGGAGCAAGCAGCGCCTTGCGCGTCGCGGTCAGCTTTTCGGCCCCAGCCAGGCCACCCGAGGAATAAATGAGCGAAGTCTTCCATCGCATCCGCCGTCTCCCGCCTTACGTGTTCGCCCATATCGACCCGATCAAGGCCAAGGCGCGTGCCGAAGGCGTGGACATCATCGACCTGGGCATGGGCAACCCCGACATGCCGACGCCGGACCATATTGTGGCCAAGCTGCAGGAAACGGTGAAGGATGGACGCACGCACCGCTATTCCACCTCCCGCGGCATTCCGGGCCTGCGCAAGGCCCAAGCGAGCTATTACGGCCGCCGCTTCGGCGTGAAACTCAATCCTGATACCCAGGTCGTCGCGACCCTCGGGTCAAAGGAAGGCTTTGCCAACATGGCCTCGGCCATCACCGCCCCCGGCGACGTGGTGCTGGTGCCCAACCCGACCTATCCGATCCACTCTTTCGGCTTCATCATGTCCGGTGGCGTCGTCCGCTCCATGCCGGCCGATCCGAACGAGGACTTCATGCGCTCGCTGGATCGCGCAGTACGGCACTCGATCCCCAAGCCGATCGCCCTGGTGCTGAACTACCCGGCCAACCCGACCGCCTACACGGCCGACCTCGATTTTTACACCGAGGTGGTCAAGTATTGTAAGGCCAACGACATCTTCATCCTTTCCGATCTCGCCTATTCCGAGATCTATTTCGATGAAGACCAGCCGCCGCCGTCCGTGCTGCAGGTGCCGGGTGCCATCGACATCACCGTCGAATTCACCTCCATGTCCAAGACCTATTCCATGCCCGGCTGGCGCGTGGGCTTTGCCGTGGGCAACGAACGCCTGATTGCCGCCCTGGCGCGCGTAAAATCCTACCTCGACTACGGCGCCTTCACCCCCATCCAGGTCGCCGCCGTCGCCGCCCTCAACGGCTCTGACGATGTCATCGAGGAAGTGCGCAAGGTCTACAAGCTGCGCCGTGACGTCATGGTGGAGAGCTTTGGCCGTGCCGGCTGGGACATTCCGGTCCCCAAGGCCACCATGTTTGCCTGGGCGCCCATCCCCGACCAATTTGCGGAAATGGGATCGCTCGAATTCGCCAAGCTCCTGGTGCAGGAGACCGGCGTTGCCGTCGCTCCGGGCGTCGGCTTCGGCGAATATGGCGACCAGTATATCCGCCTCGCCTTCGTCGAAAACGAGCACCGCATCCGCCAGGCCGCCCGGAACATCAAGAAGTTCCTCGGCGGCAAATCCGGCCAGGGTAATGTCGTGCCGCTGAACGGCACGTCAAAGTAATCCGGATTCTGGGGGAGGCGGCCAGTCCGCCTCCTGTCCTGCGTGAGGTAGCCGGGTGGATGCAGGTGTGAGCGCCGCCATGCAGTGCTTCTATTTCGACAACGGCGTCTGCCGCTCATGCACGGCAATGGGCACGCCATACGACACCCAGATTGCCGACAAGATGCAGCATCTGCGCGCCGTGCTTGCGGCCTGGCCCGATGCCGTCTGGTTGCCGCCCATGGCAAGCCGTCCCGACAACTTCCGCAACAAGGCCAAGATGGTTGTCGGCGGCACGGCCGATGAGCCGACGCTGGGCATTCTCGATGCGTCCCGGCATGGCGTCGATCTCACAGGCTGCGGCATCCTCTCGCCCGGCGTGCGCGCCGCCTTTGCCCCCATCGCCGGCTTCATCGCCCGCGCCCGCATTATGCCCTACGACGTGCCCACCCGCCGCGGCGAACTCAAGCATGTCCTCCTGACCCAATCTCCCGATGGCGAGCTGATGCTGCGCTTCGTCCTGCGCTCGACCGAGCCTCTCGGTCGCATCCGCAAGCACCTGCCCGGCCTCCTCGCCGCCCTCCCGCAGCTCTCGGTAGTCACCGCGAACCTGCTGCCCGAGCACAAGGCCGTCCTCGAGGGCGAGGAGGAAATTGCCCTTGGTGGCGGCGAGACACTGGCCATGCGCCTCGGCGATCTGGTGCTGCATCTGCGGCCTGCCAGCTTCTTCCAGACCAATACCGACATTGCAGTCGGGCTCTACAACCAGGCGCGGGAATGGATCGATGAAGTCGGTGCCCGCTCTGTCTGGGACCTCTATTGCGGGGTAGGGGGCTTTGCCCTCCATGTCGCCGCTCCCGGCCGCCGCGTGCATGGCGTGGAGGTGAGTGCGCCCGCCGTCGAATCGGCCCGGACCAGCGCCGCCGAGGCCGGCCTTGCCGATGTGACCTTTGCCGTCGGCGACGCGACGACTCTTCCCACCGCCGGGGCCCCCGACGCGATCATCGTCAACCCGCCCCGCCGCGGCCTCGGGGACGCACTCTGCGCCACTCTGGATGCATCGGGCGTCCCGACGATAGTCTATTCGAGCTGCAATGCCGCGAGCCTTGCGCGGGACATCGCGGCGATGCCGTCCTACACCCCGAGGCGCATCCGCCTGTTCGACATGTTTCCCCAGACCGACCACTACGAGGTTATGGTCCTGCTCACACGAGGCTCGAAAGCATGATTGTAACAATCACATTTTGGTACATGACAAAGTAAGTCACCTTTTGTATGGAGAGACTATCTCCACGCAACGGGTGACCCTATGCACGTCCGATCCCTCCTCGTTTCCGTTCTTGTCGGTCTTGGCCTTGCGGCAGCCGTGCAGGCGCAGGAATTTCCTGTGACCATTCCCCACGCCTACGGCGAAACCACCATTCCGGCCAAGCCGCAGCGCATCGTCACCTGGGGCTGGGCGGCGCAGGACGCTGTCATTGCGCTGGGCGAGGTGCCGGTAGGAATTCCCTTCTTCCGGTATGGCGGCGACGAGAATGGCGCCATCACCTGGACCACGGATGCGGTCGCGGCGATGGGTGCCGAGTTCCCCACCATCCTGCCAGAGGGCTTCGATGCTCCCATCGAAGCTATCGCCGCCCTGCAGCCCGATCTCATCATCGCTGTCTATTCGGGCCTCACCGCCGAGGAATATGAGGTACTGAGCGGCATCGCGCCCGTCGTGGCCTTCCCTGAAACCGCCTGGAGCACGCCGTGGCAGCAGACCATCACCATAACCGGCGAGGCCATGGGCAAGAAGGCCGAGGCGGAGGCGCTCGTTGCCGAGCTTGAGCAGTTCATCATTGATGAAACGGCCAAATACCCCGACGTTGCGGGGGCAAGCTTCGCGACGGTCGCGGAATACAATGGTGAAGTCGCCGTCTATGCCGATCTCGATAGCCGGGTAAAATTCCTGGTCGATGTCGGCATGGTCTCCGCGCCCAGCGTCACCGAACTGGCCCAGGGCGAGAGCTTCTATTTCTCGCTGAGCTTTGAATCCTTCGAGCAACTCACCGCCGACGTGCTCGTATCCTACTTCGAGACGCCCGAAGCTGACGCGGCCTTCTTCAGCAATCCGGTCATTGCGCTGCACCCGCAGGTACAGTCCGGCGCCGTCGCGCACGTCATCGGGGCCGAGCTCATCAACTCGATCTCGCCGCCGAGTGCACTCTCGCTCAAGTGGGGCTATCCGCAATACATCAAGCTGATCGCGGACGGCGTGAAGGCTGGCCGGAACTGAGGACGCCACCAATGCTCAAATCTCTAGCCGCCTCTCTTGTCGCGACCACCGTATTCTCCTTTCCCGTGCTGGCCCAGGACGCCTTCCCGGTGACAATCGCCCATTCCTTCGGCCAAACCGTCATTCCTGCCGAACCCATGCGCATTGTCACCCTCGGCTGGTCGGCACAGGATACCGTCCTGGCCCTGGGCAAGGTGCCAGTCGCCGTCCCCACCAACTCTTATGGCGGCGACGATAGCGGCGGGTTCCTGCCGTGGACGCTGGAAGCCGTTGAGGCTCTCGGTGGTCCGAGGCCGGAACTGCTCTCCGAAGCGGAGCCGCCGATCGAGGCCATTGCCGCTTTGCAGCCCGACCTGATCCTGGCGCCCTATTCGGGTCTCACCGAGGAACAGTACGGCATTCTCAGCGGCATTGCCCCGGTCGTCGCCTCTCCCGGCGCGCCCTGGTCCACCAGCTGGCAGGATGTCGTTCTTATTTCGGGCCAGGCGCTCGGCAAGTCGGCGGAAGCCGAGGCGCTGCTGGCCGAAACCGAGCAGTTCATGGCCGATGAAGCCGCCAAGTATCCCGATCTCCAGCGCACCAGCTTTGCCACCACCATCGGCTACGATGGCCAGGTCGCCGTTCACTCGGCCAATGACGCCCGTGTGCAGATGCTGGCCGATATCGGCATGGTCCCCGATGTCGAAATCGAAGGCGCCGACACATCGGGCGGCTTCTACTCGGTGGTCTCGTTCGAGAACTTCGACATGATCGACGCCGACGTCATCATTTCCTTCTTCGACACCCAGGACGCCGCCGACGCCTTCTACGCCCAGCCGACTGTGGAGCTCTCGCCCCAGGTCGAGCGCGGCTCGGTTGCCGCCATTGTCGGCGAAGCCAAGGCCATGTCCATCGGTGCCCTGAGCCCGCTGGGCCTGCGCTGGGGCTTTCCCGACTATATCGCCGACATAGCCGCCGCCGCTACCGCGGCCAAGAACTAAGGACCAAAGGACTATTCTGATGCTGAAGCACTTTGTGCTCGCGCTTGTCGCGACCACCGCCTTCGTCGCCCCGGCCATGGCCGAGGACACCTTCCCGGTGACCATCGAGCACGCCCTGGGCACAACCACGATCGAAGCAAAGCCCACCCGCGTGGTAACCTGGGGCTGGTCGGCGCAGGATGTCGTCATCGATCTCGGCGTCGAGCCGGTTGGCATGCCCTTCTTCGCCTATGGTGGCGGTGAAGATGGCGTCCTCCCCTGGACAGAAGCTGCTTTGGCCGAAAAGGGCATGAACCTTCCCACAGTTCTGCCCAACACGCCCGAAGCGCCGCTCGAAGCAATCGCCGCATTGCAGCCGGACATCATCATCGCGCCCTATTCGGGGCTGACTGCCGATGAATATGCGTCACTGAGCAATATCGCTCCGGTCATCGCCTATCCCGAAAAGCCCTGGTTCGCGAGCTGGCAGGACGTCGTCACAACGACAGGCAAGGCGCTTGGACTGTCGGCCGAGGCTGATGCCCTGGTGTCTGACACGATGGATTGGATGATTGCCGAGCGTGATCTTTATCCAGAGATCGAGGGCACGGTCTTCGCCAACGTCGTCAACCGCAACGATGGTCAAGTGTCGGTGCGCATCGAAGGCGATCCGCGCGTCCAGTTGTTTGCCGATATCGGCATGGTGCCCGCCGGCGAGGCGCCCGGCGGCTCGCTGGTCGATACAAAGATTGCTTATCTGCTGAGCTACGAGAATTTCGACCAGATCCCGGCCGAGATGCTCGTGAGCTTCTTTTCGACCAAGCAGTCTGCCGATGACTTCTTCGCCATGGAGCTCATCCAGCTTTCGCCGCTGGTCAAGAAGAACGCCTATACCAACTTGGTTGGCGACGAACTGACCATGGCTGTCAGCGGCGCCATCACCCCGGCCTCCCTGCGCTGGGGCTTTGCCGATGTCATCAGGGAAGTCGGCCGGGCCGCAGCGGCTTCCAAGGCCGAATAGGCCCAAAAAACCACTCCTCCCTCATCAGGGGGAGGAGTGGTTAGAACCGCGCGATGTTCATCTTGTCGAATGCGGTCCAGTCCCCTTGGGCGATATAGCGCCCTTCGTCCTCGTCCCAGATATAGTCCACCGAATAGCTGGTTTCACCCGGGGCATAAGTCTCGTTTGTGTCGCAGGTCTCGTCGGGCGGTTCGAGCACGTCCCGGACGATGACGGTGAAGTCACCCTTGCCCTCGCCGTCAGGCGTCGCCACCACATAGTCCAGATACTGCGTCCGGGTTTCCTCGCAGCTCATCGTGGCCAGCGTCAGCACCTGGTCCACCATGGTCAGTTCGCCCTCGACCACGTCGATAATGGTGACAGCATTGTAGAACTGGCCGGCATTTCCGTGACTGTTGAACACCAGGATCAGGTCATTCCCCGCACCAACCTGCAGGGTGGGCGGCAGCGCAAAGCCGGACTGTCGATCGACGCCGATATCGACGACATCGACCAGCTCGGGCTCGCCGCTGGTGTCGAACAGCGCCAGGGCCGCAATCGGCCCAGCACTGTTGGGGGCCTCTGCAAGCTCGATCATCAATGCGAGATAGGGCTCCCCGTCCACATCCAGGCCAACGGCATTGAAATCGATGACAGCAACCGGAGGCGGGGCAAAGACCTCGAAGTCTGCCCCCTGGATATGGGGCAGCGCCACTTCCTGCTCCACGACGATATATTCGTCGGTCTGGACAGCGCCGGGCAGGGCCATTGCAACCAGTTCAGCATAGGTCTTTTCGCCCGCGGCAATGTCCCCGGGGGCGGGCAGGGCGCCGGTCTCGGACTGCCCGAACGCGGAACTTGTTGAGCCAAGGCAGACCAGCGCCAGGACCAAATAATTCCTATTGACGACTAGGCGACTTCCTATGCACATGTCCGCCACCATGAGTGATATCCAGTCTTTCCGTCAGTCCGTCGAAACCTTCATCTCTGCACGGGGTTGGACGCCGACCCGTTTCGGGCGCATTGTAGCAGGTGACCCGCTTTTCGTCTTCGATCTGCGGGACGGCCGTGAGCCGCGCACCGAGACGCGCGCCCGGATTTTGAAGGCCATGGCCGAGCTGGGGGATGCTGACCGGCAGGCGCCCCTGCGCGTCGGCGTAGCGGGCCTGGGCAATGTCGGTGCAACGCTGGTGCGCATCCTGCAAAAGGATGGCGCCGAGCTGACGCGAAAACTTGGGCGGCAACTGCAAGTCGTCGCCGTTGCCGCGCGCTCGCGTTCCCGCGACCGCGGCATTGATATTTCTGGGCTTGAGTGGTTCGACGATCCAGTCGCCCTCGCCAAGTGGGACGGCATCGATCTCTTCGTCGAGCTGATCGGCGGTGAAGACGGTCCGGCCTTTGCCGCCGTCAAGGCTGCGCTCGAAATCGGCCGCCCGGTCGTTACCGCCAACAAGGCGCTCCTGGCCAAACATGGTGTCACTCTCGCGCGCCTCGCTGAAGAATCCGGCGCTCAGCTGGGTTTCGAAGCTGCTGTTGCCGGAGGCATTCCCGTCATCAAGACCCTGCGCGAAGGCCTGGGCTCCGCCCGCATCGCCAAGGTCTTTGGCATCATGAACGGTACCTGCAACTACATCCTCACCCGAATGGGTAATGAAGGCATTTCCTTTGCCGATTGTTTGAAGGATGCGCAGGCCCTGGGCTATGCCGAGGCCGATCCGACCTTCGACGTCGAAGGTTTTGACACCGCCCACAAGCTCTCCATCCTTGCCACGCTCTGCTTCGGCTACGAAATTGCGCCCGACAAGATCCGCGTGGAGGGCATTTCCGGCATCACCCAGCACGATATCCAGGTCGCGGCCGACCTGGGCTACAAGATCAAGCTCCTGGGCATTGCCGAACGCACCGAAAGCGGCATCGAGCAGCGCGTCCATCCCACCTTCGTGCCCAAGGGCAGCGCCATTGCCGGTGTCGATGGGGTAATGAATGCCGTGGCGCTCGAAACCGACCATGTCCATGAACTGCTGTTGGCTGGCCCTGGCGCCGGTGGCCCGCCGACTGCCTCTTCGGTTCTGTCCGACATTCTCGACATCGCCCGCGGCACCCGCGTCCCTCCGCTCGGCGTGCCCAGCGACGAGCTTCTGCCCTATCGCGAGGCGCCCCACCGCGCCCATGAGGGTGGCTACTATATCCGCCTCAGCGCCAAGGACGTTCCCGGCGCCCTCGCCGCCATCGCTACGCGCATGGGGGAAAAGTCGATTTCCATCGACTCTGTCATCCAGCGGTCGGATTTGAGTGCGAAGGCCATCGCGCCCGACGGGTCCCCGACCCGCACCGTGGTGATGATTACTCAACAGACTTTGGAATCATCCGTGCGCGAAGCGCTTGCAGAGATCGCTGCGGATGGGTTCATAGTCGGCGAACCACAGCTTATTCGTATCGAGAAGCTCTGACCCGCCAGGGTCCGAGGGGCCCCGGGGGAAAGTCATGAAACTCAGCAAGGTCGAAGACGGCCGCAATCCGGCGCATCTGCATCGCACCCTGACGCTCGAAATGGTGCGCGTCACCGAGCGTGCCGCCATTGCCGCCGCCGAATGGCGCGGCAAGGGTAATGAAAAGGCCGCCGACGAGGCCGCCGTCGCCGCCATGACGGATGAACTGGACCGTGTCAGCATTTCCGGCCGCATCGTCATTGGCGAAGGCGAGCAGTTCGAATGCGACAACCTTTATGTCGGCCAGGCGGTCGGCACAGGGCAGGGGCCGGAGGTTGACATTGCGGTCGATCCACTCGAGGGCGTCACCCTCTGCGCCAAGAACCAGCCCGATAGCCTTGTTGTCCTCGCCATGGCCGAGCGCGGGGGCCTCCTCAACGTTGCCCGCAACGTCTACATGCACAAGATCGCCATCGGCGCCGAATATCCGGCGGACACCGTCCATATCGAATGGTCGGCAACCGAGAACGTGAAGGCGCTGGCCAGGGCCAAGGGCGTGCCGATCTCGGAAATCACCGCCATCGTTCTCGATCGCCCGCGCCACGGCGGCCTCCTCGAAGAACTCCGCACTGCCGGCGTCTCCGTCAAACTCCTGAGCGACGGCGACATTGCCGGCGTCATCCATGCGGTCAACACTGCCGATACCGGCGTCGATATCTATCTCGGCTCAGGCGGCGCCCCAGAGGGGGTCCTCGCTGCTGCGGCCCTTCGCTGCATCGGTGGCCACATGCAGGGCAAACTCATCCTCGATACCCCGGATAAGCGCCTGCGCGCCCGCGAAATGGGCATCGAGGACCCCAACCGCATCTACGACGTTACCGAACTCGCCGCTGGCGACGTCCTCTTCTCGGCCACCGGCATCACCGATGGCTCACTGGCCGAAGGTGTCAAACTCCGCCGCGGCTCGGTGGAGACCTCCACCGTCGTCATGCGCAGCTGGAGCCAGACGACGCGCTGGATAAAGGCGCGACACGCAAGGTAAGGCGAACTCGGCGCCCTATTCCTCTCCCCATTGGGGAGAGGTGGCTCGGCCGCAGGCCGGGTCGGTGAGGGGAGGCCATCCACCACTCCAGGGCGCGATCCGATCTCCCCCTTATCCGGCGCTGCGCGCCACCTTCTCCCCGATGGGGAGAAGAATAGGGGCAACCCCTTCCCACTCTCTCCAAAATCCCCTAACCCTCCACCATGCCCGAAAGCCCGCGCCCCTTCCTCGACATCACCAGTTCGGTCTCCGGCCGCGCGTGGGTTGATCGGCTTGACGCTGCGCAGGCCCGCACAGCTACGGCCATCGGACAACGATCGGGCATTCCCGACATACTTTCGCGCATCATGGCGGCGCGGGGCGTCGGCCTGGATGACGCCGAAAGCTATCTTGAGCCCACCATCCGCAACCTCATGCCCGATCCGTCAACGCTATCAGGAATGGACGATCTGGCCGAACGGCTGGCCAAGGCCATTGCCGACAATGAATCCATCGCCCTGTTTGGCGACTATGACGTCGACGGCGCCTGTTCCTGCGCCCTGATGGCCCGCTATTTGCGGCATTTCGGCATCGAGCCCCAGGTGCATATTCCCGACCGCATCTTTGAGGGCTATGGCCCCAATATTGCGGCCATGGACAAGCTCATCGATGCGGGCGCTTCGCTGGTCATCACGCTCGACTGCGGCACCACCAGCGAAAAGCCGATCGCCCATGCCCGCGAGCGCGGCGCCGATGTGCTGGTCATCGATCATCACCTGGCCGATCACGACCTGCCGCCCGCCAATGCGCTGGTCAATCCCAACCGCCCCGACGACATTTCCGGCCTGGGCTATCTCTGCGCCGCCGGGGTCACCTTCATGGTGCTGGTCGCAGTCAATCGCGCCTTGCGCAACCGAGGCGATACCGGCCTGCCGGATCTGCTGAAACTTCTCGACCTTGTCGCTCTTGCCACAGTGTGCGACGTGGTCCCGCTGGTCGGCCTTAATCGCGCCTTCGTGGTCCGCGGGCTCGAAGTCGCCCGGCGTGGCGACAAGCCGGGTCTTTCCGCCCTGGCTTTGGCCGCACGCGCCTCCGGCCCGCTCAATCCCTATCACCTTGGCTTTCTCATCGGCCCGCGGATCAATGCCGGCGGTCGCATCGGCGATGCCGCCCTCGGCACCCGTCTCCTTGCCCTCGATGATGAACACCAGGCCATGGTCATCGCTGCCCAGCTCGACGAACTCAATGGCGAGCGCCAGCGCATCGAGGTGGAAGCCGTCGAGGAAGCCGCTGCCACCGCCGAAGCCGAAATCGGGAGTGGAGAGGGGCCGCCGGTCCTGGTCCTGGCCTCGGCCAATTGGCATCCGGGCGTCGTTGGTCTCGTCGCCGCACGCCTGCGCGAGCGGTTCGAGCGCCCCAGCTTTGCCATCGCGCTTCATCCTGATGGCACCGGCACCGGCTCCGGCCGCTCCATGCCCGGCGTCGACCTGGGCAGTGCCGTCATCGAGGCGGTGGACACGGGCATCATCCCGAAAGGCGGTGGCCATGCCATGGCCGCTGGTGTCTCGCTGCGGCCCGGTGATCTCGGCCCCTTCCGCGCCTTCCTGGCCGAAAAGCTTACGGCCAGTGTCGGCGCTGCCCGGGCCGCCTCGGCCCTCAGGATCGATGCCGCGCTGACGGCCCGGGGCGCCAGTGTTGATCTGCTGCACAGCCTCGAAAAGGCGGGACCTTACGGCGCAGGCAATCCATCGCCGGTCTTTGCCTTTCCCGCCCATCGCGCCCGCTTCCCGCAGATTGTGGGCAAGGGTGGGCATATCAGTTTTAGCCTGACCTCAGACGATGGCGCCAAGCTCAAGTCTATCGCCTTCCGTGCCGCCGGCACGGCTCTTGGCGATGCGTTGATGCGCGATAGTGACCAACCGCTGCACTTTGCCGGAGGTCTCTCGGTCGATCACTATCAGGGCCGCGAGCAGGCCCAGTTCCGCCTCACCGACATCGCCCGTCCGGCGCGCTGAAATTTCTTCAATCCAGTTTGGATCTTGCCGCGTTATGCAATGCGCGGACTGCTGAGCGCCTGTCCGCCGGTGGAGGCCGCTTGCATATCTGCTTGTGGCGGCTAAACTATCCGTGGTGTCCTCCGGTAGGCGACTCCTTGCCGACAGGATAATTCTGACGCTCAGTGTTTGGCGACACGCTGCCGCGTGCCGCCGCGTATTGCGATAGTTGGAACAAACGGCAAAATGACGAAAACAGTCGTCGAAGAGACCGAAACCGGCGCTTCTGCGTGGACCCATTTCACCTCCTGGCTCGTGGAGCAGGTTGGTGTTTCCCTGATCGGCAAGCCACGCCATGGCTCGATCACGGTGATCCTTCCCAATGGCCGTACCCGTACGCTGGGGCAGGGCAATGCGGGCGAGCACGCCACGCTCCGCCTCAACAATTTCAAGGTCATCAATGAAGCCATGAAGCGCGGCACGGTCGGCTTTGCCGCCGCCTACATGAATGGCGACATCGAGTCCGATGATTTGACGGCCGTGTTCCGTTTCTTCTTGCAGAACCGCCAGATGTTCGACGAGGCCGGCAAGGGTTTCTTCCATCGGGCGGCAGGCGATCTGCATTATCACCTCTCGCGCCGCAACACGCTCGAAGGCTCCAAGAAGAACATCGCCGAACACTACGACCTCGGTAATGACTTCTACGGCCAGTGGCTCGACCCCTCCATGACCTATTCCTCCGCGGTGTTCACCTCGGGTGACCAGAGCCTTGAGGAGGCGCAACTCGCCAAGTATCGCCGCGTCGCCGACATGGCCGGCATTACGCCGGGCTCGTCCGTATTGGAAATCGGCTGCGGCTGGGGTGGCTTTGCCGAGACAGTCGCGCGCGACTACAAGGCCAACCTGCGGGGCATTACCCTTTCTGCCGAACAGCTCAAATTCGGGCTCGAACGACTCTCTCGTCAGGGTCTCGACCAATACGCAACCTTGGTTTTCGAGGACTATCGCCATACTCAGGGTGAGTTCGACCATATCGGCTCCATCGAAATGATCGAGGCGGTGGGTGAGGATAACTGGCCCAGCTATTTCCAGACCTTGCATGATCGCCTGAAGCCCGGCGGCACTGCGGCCATCCAGGCCATCACCATCCAGGAACATGATTTCGAGAACTACAAATCGGGTCCGGACTTCATCCAGCGATACATCTTCCCCGGAGGCATGCTGCTGACCAAGACAGTCATGAAGGAGTTCGGGGAGCGCTACGGTCTGGTGCTCGAGCAGGTCGAGACTTTTGGCCTGTCCTATGCGCGAACCCTCCGCCTCTGGCGCGAACGCTTCCTCGAACGCTGGCCGATGATTGCCCCGCTTGGCTATGATGAAACATTCAAGCGCAAGTGGGTCTATTACCTTTCCTATTGCGAGGCCGGCTTCGCCGAAGGCTCCATCGACGTCGGCATCTACCAGTACCGCAGGCCGGCCTGACGTCGCGACGCCTCCCTTGGGCCCGACCCGAGGGCCACAAGAAGCGGCCCATTTTACTCGCGCCATCGTCACCACCCGGCTTGACCGGGTGGTCCATGCGAAGTGGCGGCGCAATGGATTGCCCGGACAAGCCGGGCAATGACGGCTGTAGGAGGGGCCGGGCCATGGCCCCCGTCCGAATTCCACGGCAGACCAATAAACATGACTTGACCGCTCATCTTACCGGGTCTAGGGAAACGTCGAAATTTCCCGAACCCCTGAGGTCGCCTCATGCTTCGTTCCGCCGCGCTCGCGCTCGCTCTGATTGCCTCGTCAGCCCTGCCTGCCTTTGCGCAGTGGAGCTTTGTCGGCGGCGACGGCGAAACTGTCACACTCGATGCGGTTCCCACCCGCATCATTGCCAGCCAGGATGCGGCTGCCGGCCTCATTCCGCTCGGTATCCGTCCGGTCGCCATCTATGCCGATAGCGCCGTCGCCGATGCGAAGGCCCTGCAGGGGCTCGACCTCACCGGCATCGAGATTATCGGCCAGGCTTGGGGCGAAGTGGATGTCGAAAAGGCCGCCGCGCTTGAGCCCGACCTGATCGTCGCCGAATTCTGGCCCCTTGAAACCACGTGGTCCGGTGGCGCCGACGTCGTCACCGCGCTGAGCGCACTGGCCCCGATCACCGGTCCGGAGCAGGGGGCCTCGATCCTCACTCTGATCGAGGACTATGAAGAACTGGCTGCCAGCCTCGGCGCCGATCTGTCGGCTCCGGAAATCGCCGCTGACAAGGCCGCCTTCGAAACCGCCCTGGCCGATTTCAAGGCTGCCACCGCTGCCAAGCCCGACCTGACCGCGCTGGCCGTTTGGGCCGGTGAAGATGCCCTCTATATTGCTGCCACCGGTGGCGCCTCGGAACTCATGGACTTCGCCTCCTGGGGCCTCAAGCTCATTGATCCCGAAGTCGCCGATGACCGCGGCTATTGGGAAACTCTTTCCTGGGAACTGGCCGACAAGTATCAGCCCGATCTGATCCTGGTCGACAACCGCTCAGCCGCGACCATGGAAACTGCTCTTGCCCAGCCCACTTGGAATCTGATGAAGGCCGCGGAAGCCGGTCAGGTCACCGATTGGCCTGCCTTCTGGATGCGCAACTACCGCGTCTATGGCGAAGAACTGGCGAAGCTGACCGCCGCCATCAACGCCGCCGACGAAAACCTGGCGCCCTGATCGCCGCCATGGCCGACACGGTTTCCCACCATATGCAGAAGTCAGCCCGGCTCACCGCCGGACTGCTGATGCTTGGTGCTGCCCTCTTGGCCATTGCCATGCTCTCGCTGGCGACCGGTGCCCGCGCCATCCCTCTCGAAACTGTCTGGGCGGCCCTCACCGCCTTTGACCCCGGTTCCACCGAGCACCGCATCATCTGGGACCTGCGCCTGCCGCGGACAATTGTCGGCCTGCTCGTCGGTGCCGCTCTCGGTCTCTCCGGTGCCGTGCTGCAGGGCGCCACCCGCAATCCGCTGGCCGATCCCTCCATTCTCGGCATCAATGCCGGCGCAGCTCTCGCGGTTGTTCTCGGCGTCGCCGTCATCGGCATGACCGAGCTCTCCATGTATGTGTGGCTGGCCTTTATCGGCTCCGGCGTCACCATGCTGGTGGTCTATTCGGTAGCCTCGCTCGGCCGCGAAGGCGCGACGCCGGTCAAGCTCGCCCTTGCCGGTGCTGCCATCACTGCCGTGCTGCAGTCCATCATCAACGGCATCCTGCTCACCAGCCCGCGGACCCTCGATGAAGTCCGCTTCTGGCAGGTGGGGTCTCTGTCGGGCCGCGACATCGACATCGTCATCCAGGTCGCGCCCTTCCTCGCACTCGGCATGGTGCTCGCTCTGGGCAGCGCCCGCATGCTTGACGGCCTTTCCATGGGCGATGATGTGGCCCGCGCGCTCGGCCAGCGTATCGGCCTGTCCCGCGGTCTTGCCGGCCTTGCCGCCGTCATTCTGGCCGGTGGCGCCACCGCTGCTGCCGGTCCCATCGCCTTTGTCGGCCTCACAGTGCCGCACGTGGCCCGCGCCATTACCGGCCCCGGCTACCGCTGGATCCTGCCCTATTCCATGCTGATGGCGCCCATCCTGCTGCTCGGCGCCGATATCATCGGCCGCATCATAGCCCCGCCGGGCGAAGTGCAGGTCGGTATCGTCACCGCCTTTATCGGCGCGCCCTTCTTCATCGCGCTGGTCCGGCGCCGGAAGCTGGCCGCGCTATGACCCAGGTTGTCGACACCACCCGAATTGCCGCCGTCCGCAATGCTGCAGCCAGCCGCCGCCGGGTGGTCGCGTTCGGCCTGGTCATTGCGCTCTTCCTGGCCTTCTGCCTTGCCATGTATCTGGGCGACTACCCGGTCGCCGTGCCCGGCATCATCCAGTCGCTGTTCTCTCCTCTTACCGGGCTCGTCGACAAAGGCGTCGATTTCATCGTCCTGCAAGTCCGCCTGCCGCGTGCCGTGCTGGCCATTCTGTCCGGCGCTGCCTTTGCACTGGCCGGAATCACTTTCCAAACTCTTCTGCGTAACCCGCTGGCAAGCCCCGACATTATCGGGATTGCCCATGGCGCCAGTGCAGCGGCGGTGTTCTGCATCATTGTGCTCGGCTGGTCTGGCCTCAGCGTCTCGTTCGGCGCCTTCGGCGGCGCCGTGCTCACCGCCTTGATGATCTACCTGCTCGCCTGGCGCGATGGCGTCACTGCCTTCCGCGTCGTGCTCATCGGCATCGGCATGGCCGCCATGCTCGCCGCCGTCATTTCCTACCTCTTCACCCGCGCCCGTCTCAACGAGGTGCAGCAGGCCATGGCCTGGCTGGTCGGCAGTCTCAATGCCTCGCGTCCCGGGGATTCCATTATCCTCGGCACGGCTATGCTGGTGCTGGTACCAATGATGATGGCGCTGCTGCGCGGTCTCGACGCCATGGAACTGGGCGACGATACCGCCAAGTCGCTCGGCGCGCGCGTTGAATTCACCCGGCTTGGCCTCATGCTGGTCGCGGTCGGTTTTGCCGCCTTCGCTACGGCCGCAGTCGGCCCGGTGGGGTTTGTTGCCTTCGTCTCCGGTCCATTGGCGCGCAATCTGCTCAAGGGCTCGGGGCGTGGCTTCCTTCATGCTGCGCTGGTGGGGTCGCTGGTCATGCTGGTCTCCGACCTCATTGCCCAGCATCTCATTCCTTCCGTGCAACTGCCGGTTGGCGTCGTCACGGGTGCCTGTGGCGCCGTCTTCCTGCTATGGCTTCTTATGGCCTCCAGCCGCTCGGGCCGCGTGAACTGATCTGAGAGAAACGACATGTCGGTACATCACCACCTCATGGCCGCGGGCCTCGACCTCGCCTATGGCGAGCGGCAGATCGTTTCCGCTCTCGATATTTCCTTGCCGCCCGGCAAGCTCACGGTCATCGTCGGCGCCAATGCCTGTGGCAAGTCCACACTGTTGCGCGGCCTTGCTCGTCTGCTGCCGCCCCAGCGTGGCGCCGTCTATCTCGATGGCAAGCCCATTCACCAGATGCCGACCCGCGAAGTCGCCACTATTCTCGGCGTGCTGCCGCAGAGCCCCATCGCCCCCGACGCCATTTCGGTGGCCGATCTGGTCGGTCGCGGCCGCTATCCGCACCAGGGCTGGTTCCGCCGCTGGACCCCGGACGACGACGCCGCCGTCGCCGAAGCCCTTGCCGCCACCGATACGGCCGAGCTGGCCGACCGCCCGGTCGACGAACTCTCCGGTGGCCAGCGCCAGCGCGTCTGGATTGCCATGGCTCTCGCGCAGGAGACCGACCTCCTGCTGCTCGATGAGCCCACCACCTTCCTCGACATCAATCACCAGGTCGAAGTGCTCGACCTGCTCACCGATCTCGTCAAGCAGCGCGGCCGCACCGTCGTCGTGGTCCTCCACGACCTCAACCTTGCCTGCCGCTATGCCGATCATATCGTCGCCATGAAGTCGGGTCAGATCGTCGCCGAAGGCCGCCCGGTCGATGTCATGACCGAGGCCGTGGTCGCCGATGTCTTCGGCATGGCCTCGCGCGTCGTCGTCGATCCGGTGTCCAATACGCCCATGATCGTGCCGATTGGCCGGCACCACATCGAGCGCGATGCTGTAAGCGCCTGACCAGCGTCCCAGACAGTTCTGTGATCCGTCTGTCGGAACGATTTCGCCTCCTTTCCCATTGAGCGGAAAAGAGGAAGGGTCAATGCCACTGTTTTATTTCGATGTTCACGACGGTGATCGCCTCGCCGTCGACGATACTGGCACGGACTTGCCGGACGAGGTCGTCGCGCGTGTCGAAGCGACACGGACCCTGTCCGAAATTGCCGCCGAAGAAATTCCGCGCGACGGACCGCAGCGGGAATTCTACATTGTTGTCCGCGATGAGCGGGGCAATGCGCTGCTTGAGCTGCGAGTCACCTTTCACTCGCAGTCCTACTAGTCGTACGGCGGATCGGACGCGGCAATGACTCAACCTATCGACGTATTGATCGCCAAGCTCGACTCCATCGGGCGCGTTCTGCCCGAATATGAGACGGCCATAAGGGAATTGCCCGTGCGGGTCTCCGAGCTGGACCGGGGCGAGGACGCGGTGATGGAGGGGGAGATGATGCACCATTGCTGCGTCGTGCTCTCGGGTCTGCTGCATCGGCAGAAGCACATGCAGGATGGCAGTCGCCAGATTCTGTCCTTCCATCCGTCCGGGGACATTCCCGATCTCCAGAGCCTGCATCTGAGGAAGGTCGACTACACGCTCTCGGCCACCACACCTTCGACCATCGGCCTCATTCGCCACGCGGATATGAAGGCCATGCTGGATCAAAATCCCGGCCTCACGGCCCTTTTCTGGCGGGATACGCTGATCGACTCTGCAAAATTCCTCACCTGGATGATGTTGATTGGCCAGGCCTCGGCCGAGGCCCGCATGGCGCATCTGTTCTGCGAAATGTATATGCGCCTCAAGTCTGTCGGCGCCATTTCCGGCACTGTCTTTCCCTTCAAGGTAACGCAGACCCATCTCGCCGACGCCTTGGGCATGTCCATCGTTCATGCCAATCGGACGCTGCAGGAACTGCGCGCTGCGGGACTGCTGGCATTTGCCAACGGCACTGCCGAAATTCTCGATTGGGAGCGTCTATGCGAACTGGGCCAGTTCGACCCGGGCTATCTTCACCTGAGCGACGAATAGGCTGGCAAAACAACATTATCGCTCAGGGTGATTAACCTATGTGAATCTGTCTTCCCGCGCTGCGCCCTAGAGTTCGATTCTGGGGATTCTATAAGTGCCAACAACGTCAATCAGCGACCTGCGCATAATCATCGGCGAAGACGAACAGATGCTGGCTATCGATCTGGCGCAGCAGCTGGGAGCTCTTGGGGCCGATGTCGTGGCCAGCGTCAGCAGTGTCGAGGAATTCGAGCAGCTGGCTTCCAACGGTTTCCAGGCGGCCAATGCTGCAGTCCTTGATATCAAACTGCGCGATGGCTCCGTATTGCCGCTGGTGCCCCGGCTGGAGGAGGCGGGCATCGCGGTCGTGTTCTGCTCCGGTTACCACTCGCAGGAACGACCTGCCGAACTGTCTCACATCCCTTGGATCGGCAAGCCCGCGCGGGCGGCTGAACTGGCCGAGTTCCTGCGTCTTGCCGTCGACGCCCGGAAAGTGCAGCAGATTGACTAGCGTTCTCAGCGCGCCGCCCGGTACTGATCCCGTTGAACGCTTCCTCCATCGCCTCGCGAATTTTGCGCCGCTGGAGGCGGAGGCCCGCGACGCGCTTCGCCGCGCCATCCAGCGCGGGCCACTGGTGGCGCCCTATCAGGATATTCCGGTGGAGGCCGTCCCTGATGCTGTCGTCCTGCTCAGCGGCTGGGCCTGCCACTATCAGTCTCTGGGGAATGGCAAGCGCCAGATCACCTCGCTGGTCGTCCCTGGCGACTTCGTCGCCTTCGGCTTCCTCACCGGCAATGGCGCCGACATTCAATATGTCACCACAGCCCCCAGTCAGTTCGGGCGCATCCGCGCCCGCCAGTTCAGCAACCTCGCGGAACAATACCCCTCCGTCATGCGCGCCACGCTCAAGGCGGCCGCGATCGATACATCCATCGGCCGCGAGCGGCTCATCAGCCTGGGCCTCAGAACTGCCATCGAGCGCCTGGCGCACCTCTTCTGCGAACTCTGGTATCGCTTGTCGGTTGCCGGCCTCGTTGCCCCGGACAACAGTTTTTCACTGCCGATGACCCAGGCCGAGCTGGGTGCGGCAACGGGCCTCTCGACCGTGCATGTCAATCGCATGCTTCAGAGCCTGCGCAAGCGCGGCATCATCGGCCTGCAGGCCGGCAAGGTCCATATTCTCGACCTCAAATACCTGAAGGATCTATCGAGCTTCGACCCCGGCTATCTCAGTGGCGCACCGCCGCGGCACGATGACTGACGCCCGTTGCGAAATCGCCCTGCGCTTAACCCACGTTAATGGCGCTGCGCGCCGAGTTGGATAACCTGAGCATCCACTCAGGATACGCCCTTGCCCAGCTTCAAGATCATTGATTTGCGTTCAACCACTATCGAGCCCGAACTCCACGCCGAGGCCAAGTCGCCGGAGCTCGCCGCCGAGTCTGCTCTCGGCATCAAACTGGTACGGGCAGGGCATCCGCGCAATCTGGTCTGCCGGGTTTACTGGAAGGAGGCGGATATGACCAATATGGTTCGTCTCTACTCCAAGTCCGATCGAGCACCGCACGCTTCCGCCTGACTATGTCCCGGTGACGCTTTTCATCCATCGCGCCGTTTCCGTCGCCATGGTGTGCATGTGATCCGCGGCTGAATATCCGGAAATGGATTTGCGCGGCTTGAGATCGTGGTCGCCATCGGCGAGCCAAAGTATCTTGATCGCCGTGGAAAGTGTGTAACCAGGGACTTCCGCTTGCGTACCGAACTCGTCCCGAGTGCCTTGGACGATCAGGGCAGGGGTGGTCATGCCCTCCAGATGCGCCGTCCGCAATTGATCTGGCTTGCCCGGCGGATGGAACGGATAGCCCAGGCACAGCAGGCCGGCGATCCGACCTGCGGCGTGGAGATCATCGGCCACCATGCTGGCCACCCTCCCGCCCATGGATTTGCCGCCGATGAACAGCGGGCCTGGTGTGGGGCCAAGTTCCTCGACCGCAGTGAGATATTCCGGCATGACCTTTTCGGCCTTTGGCGGCGGCTTGCGTTCGCCGGTGCGGCGGGCAGCCATATAGCCGAACTCGAACCGCACGACCCCAATGCCTTCCGCGACCAGGGCCGCAGTGGCAGAGTTCATCGCCCCGGAATCCATTGCCGCCCCGGCGCCATGGGCCAGCAGGAGGGTCAGCCTCGCTTCGTCGGGTCCGTCAAACAAAAAGTCCATCGCACATACTCCCGCGGCATTCACATGCGGATCAGGATCGCTCCGCTCATGCCTGGTCAATCACTTTCGCATTTTGTACAGGAACCACTTCTTAACTTTTGCCGTTCCCCGACCTCTAACGGAGGCTGCCATGAACCTGCACTGGATGAATCTCACCTCGCCACAAAAGCGTGCGCTTGCCATTCTGTGTGAGCAGGGCCCATGCATGTTGCCGGCCGAACTGGGTGAGCAACTCATCAATCTTGGCTTGGTAGAACGCGCAGAGGGCCAGCTCTTCTGCGTCAGCGCGCTCGGCTCGACCGTGCCACCGACGACCCTGCATTGATAGGTTAGTCCCGTATTGTGCTCGCTGGTCGCGGCTCCAGGAGTTGTTGCGGCATGATTGTATCGCCATGCAGTTTGTCCGCAACGTCCTGTTCTTGCCCAGCCCATCTTGTGCGCATCGCTGGCGATTGACACTCTGAACAATATAGAACAAAATAGGAACATACTTCATTTTGGAGGCCGCGATGGCCGCCCAAGCCACCATTCTCCACGCTGATCTCGATTCTTTCTACGCGTCGGTCGAACAGCTTCTGGATCCTGACCTTCAGGGCAAGGCCATGGCAGTGGGTGGGGGCGTTGTGCTGGCTGCATCCTATGAAGCAAAAGCGTTCGGTGTCCGGGGCGGCATGTCGGGGCGTCGGGCCCGGGAACTCTGCCCCCACCTGATTTTCGTGAAGGGTCATTTCGACCAGTATCAGCGCCTTGGCGATGCTGCGATCGATGTCATGCGTGACTACACCCCTGTAGTCGAGCGTATCTCCATCGACGAGGCCTTCGCCGATGTCGCCGGCTGCACGCATTTGTTCGGCTCTCCCGCGGACATCGCCAAAACCATTCGCCAACGGGTGCGCGCTGAACTGGGCCTGCCTATTTCGGTCGGGGTTGCGCGCACCAAGCACCTGGCCAAGGTCGCATCTCAGGTCGCCAAACCCGACGGGCTGGTTGTGGTCCGACCGGGTACCGAGCTGGATTTCCTGCATGACCTGCCGGTCGGGCTGATGTGGGGCGTGGGGCCCGTCACCGAGGCCAGGCTGAGGGACGAGGGGATCACCACGATCGGCCAACTTGCCAGCACGCCGGGCAAGTCGCTGCGTGGCCTGCTGGGCGAAGCCGTCGGGGAAAAGCTCTCCGATCTCGCCTGGGATCGCGACACGCGTCCGGTGGAGAGCCGACACAGTGCGCGCTCGGCCGGGGCTCAGTCGGCTCTGGGGCGCAAGCCGGCTACCGAAGGCGTCTACAAGCCGACTTTGCGCCATCTGGCCGATCGGGTGACGTCGCGATTGCGCGCCAAGTCATTGGCCGGTCGAACAATTACCGTGCGTATCCGCTTTGCCGACATGCGCTCGATAACCCGGTCAATGACGCTCGATGCCCCGGTTTCCGCTACCGTAATTGTCGCGGAAGTCGCCGAGGAACTGGTTCGTGCCGCTCTCGCGGAACATGCGGGGGAGCGGATCATTACGCTTCTCGCCATCTCGGTTTCCCACATCGGTGCGCAGCCCCATATTCAACTGGAATTGCCCCTGGACCTCCTGGATGAACGACATCGCCCGGGTACCCGTCAGAGCCTGGCGCGTTGGTCGGCAGACCGCGCCATGGACAAGGCGCGCGCCCGTTTCGGCCGCGATGCCATCGGCTACGCGATAACGCAGCTTGAAGGCCCCAGGTCGGTCCCCGACGCCTTCCGCGAGCTGGCCGAAAAGGATTTGTCCCGCTAGCCGCTCACCCGGCCCACAAAGTCACGGCTGGCCGCCCTCCCGACGACACTCTATCCTGCAGCATATTGGAATGGAGCCGGGCCATGGCGATCAAGCGAATGGACAATGTCGGCATCGTTGTCGATGACCTCGACGAGGCCATCGCCTTTTTCGGCGCACTCGGTCTCGAACTCGAAGGCAAGGCCATGGTGGAAGGGGAGTGGGCCGGTCGCGTGACCGGACTCGGCGACCAGCAGGTCGAAATCGCCATGATGCGCACGCCTGACGGCCATAGCCGCCTGGAGATTTCGCGCTTCCTCCGTCCTGCCATAGTCGCGGACAATCGCCGGGCCCCGGTCAACGCCTTGGGCTATCTGCGGGTCATGTTCACGATCGAAGACATCGACGGTACACTGACGCGGCTCAGGCAGATGGGCGCCGAGCTCGTGGGCGATGTCGTCCAATACGGAAGCACATACCGCCTCTGCTACATCCGCGGGCCGGGTGGCCTGCTCATCGGCCTGGCGGAAGAACTGGACTGATTCCCTGCACCGAGAACAGAATCACATGCATCGCAGCGTTTCGCGCCACGATGATTATCTAGCGTCCAGAACGTTCTGGTCGAGTTTTCGCATGAAATGGCTGAAGAGTGGTTTTGGTACGCCCAAGGGGAATCGAACCCCTGTTTACGCCGTGAGAGGGCGTCGTCCTGACCGCTAGACGATGGGCGCACATTCATCGCCTCGACTTCGCCGCCTGTACTGAAAACAGGGGGAAGGTGGTACGCCCTAGGGGAATCGAACCCCTCTCTGCACCGTGAAAGGGTGCCGTCCTAACCGATAGACGAAGGGCGCATCAGCGCGATGGCCGTCGTATAAAGGGGTGATTTTGATTGTGCAACCCCGTTTGCATTGAACCCATGAGGTTTTTTTCGGACGCCCCGAGTTATCAACAGCCCGAGAAGGTAACGGGACGCCGGTAGCCCCTGGGCCGATCGCGAACATCCACATGGATGAAGTTGCGTCCGGGATAACAGCCTAGCCCACCCACACCATCAACGGTCATGGCGAAATTGATCAGATCCTGCTTGGAGACGCCGGGGATGTAGAAATCGGCAGCCATGCACTTGGTATGGTATGAATTGTCGGCCCCGCCGGCCGCAGCATTGTGAAAGGCGTTGCGATAGCCCGAATTCATGACGATGCGCTTGCCGAACCGGCCTTCGAATTCCCAGATGACGAATCTGAGCTTTGGCGAAATGCAGAGCGCGTTGACATTGGTCGACGAAACATAGGTTCCCCAGTCCTGTCGCAGGCCGGAATAGCCGGCCCCACCGCCACTGGCGAACATGGCCATGGGCAGGCATCCGGCAAGAACCAGAGCAGAAACGACAGTGATGGCGAGGGAGCGAAAGAGACGGGGCATGGCGACCTTCCCTTGGCATGTCGCGATTGCGCAACAGGCAATGGGCCTTGGGGTTCGATCGCTAAAATTAGATTGGTTTCGCTAACCTGCTGCTAAGCGGCAGGGTTAGCAGCAAGTTAAGCCTGCAAAATTCGGAATCGATGCGGCACCGAAAGAACACCTGGTCGCCCTCGGGCGAGCCGCCGCGATTGCGAAAACTGCGGGAGGTCCTCGGGTCAAGCCCGAGGACCTCTCAATACGCGGCGAGCAGCGCGCCGGACAATTGCGTTACCAGGAGCCGGTATTGCCCATGGATGCCCAGGGCTCCTGCGGAGGCAGGTGGCCATCCTGGATCAGTTCCACGGAAATGCCGTCGGGGGAGCGCACGAAGGCCATGTGGCCATCGCGCGGCGGCCGGTTGATGACGACGCCCATGTCCGACAGGTGCTGGCAGAGGGCATAAATGTCCTGAACGCGGTAGGCGAGGTGCCCAAAGTTGCGGCCGCCGGCATAGGGGACGGGATCGGGATCCCAGTTGTAGGTGAGTTCGACTTCACCGCCCTCGTCGCCGGGGGCCCGCAGGAAGATGAGGGTGAAGCGGCCCTTTTCGTTTTCGGTGCGGCGCACCTCCTCGAGCCCGAGGCCCTCGCAGTAGAATCGGAGGCTTTCCTCGATATCGGTGACGCGCACCATGGTATGCAGGTATTTCAAGGCAGGTCTCCTCTGGGATTATTGCATTGGCCTAACAAGCCCGGCGCGCCCTCGCAACAGTAGCGCAATTCAGCTGTCAACAAATTCGCAACACCTTCTTAACTTTTGACGTTGAATCGGCCAGACTGCATTGGTCTTGTGAGGAGTACCCGCACGCGGCGGGCGAGTGAAAAGGCGTTTGGCATGGGGGCTAAGGGCAACACCGAGTTCGGCGACTCCGTCAATTTGACGGATGTTGATGACGTTCGGCGCGACGATCATGCGTCGGCTAATGCATCAGCGACCGCCGACACAATCGAAGTGGTTGGCAGCATCAAGTGGTTTGATGCTGGCAAGGGCTTTGGCTTCATTGTCCCGGACAACGGCATGGCCGATGTCCTGCTGCATGTGACCTGCCTGCGTCGCGATGGCTACCAGACCGCCTATGAGGGTGCGCGCATCGTCGTCGAGGCGCTCAATCGCCCCGGTGGCCTGCAGGCCTTCCGTGTCGTCTCGATGGACGAATCCACCGCACGCCACCCGTCCCAGCTGCCCGCCCCGCGCACGCATGTGGTCGTCGAGGCTACATCCGGCATGGAACGGCTCGAGGTGAAGTGGTTCAACCGCATTCGCGGCTTCGGCTTCCTTTCAGCCGGCGAGGGGACGCCTGACATTTTCGTGCATATGGAAACGCTGCGCCGTTTCGGCATTACCGAATTGCGCCCCGGCCAGTTCGTGCTGGTGCGCTATGGCCAGGGACCAAAGGGTCTGATGGTCGCCGAAATCCGCCCTGATGGCTGGGGTGATGCCCCGTCCTCACACTAAGGTCTGGTTTGCAGTGTTTAGGGGTAACAGTGTGCTGGCAAATTCCGCTCCGCGGCTACCCGCTGGACGGTCCGTGGCAGCGGCCGCCGCTGTTCTGGCCGTTAGCCTGCCGCTGATCGCCTGCACCGCCGACGACACCCAGCTGTCCATCCAGTCCGAGAGCGGCGAACACCGCTTTACCGTCGAGGTCGTCGACACCACCGAGACACGCGCGCAAGGCCTGATGTACCGTCAGGAATTGGCCGATGACGCCGGAATGCTGTTCGATTTCAAGGAGGAGCGCCCGGTCTCCTTCTGGATGCGCAACACCTTTATTCCGCTCGACATGATCTTCATCGAGGCGGACGGAACGGTGCTGAACATCCACGCCAATGCTCGCCCGCACGATGTTACCGGCATTCCTTCGGCGGGTCCGGTGCAGTTTGTGCTGGAAATCCCCGGCGGACGCTCCGCGGAACTGGGTATTGAAGCGGGTGACCAGGTCACCCATCCGCGTATCAAAGCCGCGCAATAACCATACAGTCGATTACTGCCCACAGGTGCAGGCTCGCGCCCGCGACCACGAAGACATGCCACAAGGCGTTCTGGAACTTGAGCTTTTCCCACAGGTGGAAGACGATCCCGGCCGAATAGGTCAGGCCGCCTGCGAGCAGCAGCCAGAGGGTTGAATGGGGCAGGGCCTGTCCCAGGGACTGGAAGACCAGAACACCACTCCAGCCGATGGCCAGGTAAAGAATGATCGCCACGCGGCCGAAGCGCTGCGGCACGATCAGCTTGAGGGCGACGCCCACCAGGGACGCCCCCCAAACCAGGCTCATCATCACGACTCCCGTCGAGGTGCCACCAATGACAGCGAGGAAGGGCGTGTAGGAGCCGGCGATGAACAGGAAAATGGCCGCCTGATCGAGCCGGGCCAGATAGTGCTTTACCGGCGAGGCCGGCCACATATTGAAGGCCAGCGATACGCCCAGCACCACGACCAGCGTTGCCACATAGACCATGAGCGCCGGAAAGGCCTCTGGCGCCGTGTGGAGCAGGGCCAGCGTCAGAAGCGCCGAGCCCGCAGCAATGGCGACGACGAGGCCGAAGATATGCACGGCCGCGTCCGCGACCAGCTCGGCGGTCGAATAGCGGCGGCGCTCCGGAAATCCGAATGCTCTTCGTGGCTTGGTGGCGGTCGTCATGATCCATCCTCCTTGCCCCCATGGTGTGGCGCGGATGTGACCAGAACCTTTCCGCGCGATGACAATTGCCCGCAGCGTAAAGCGACAGCCAAGTTTTCTGGTGAACAATGCCTTTCCGGCTGTTCCCCTGCTTGACGGGTAACTCTGGCGTTACTCTATAGCGCGGTCATGACGCGCAAATCCAAGCCTCCCATCGCCATCTATTCCGCACTGGCCGACGCCACGCGGTGCCGCATCGTTGAAATCCTGCTTGCCGGTCCAATTCCGGTACATACGCTCGCCGATGCGTTTTCCATCAGCCGTCCGGCCATCTCGCGGCATCTCCGGGTGCTCAAGACCGCTGGCCTTGTGGCCGAGGTTAAAAAGGGACGCGAAAACCTCTATGCCCTGCGCGCGGCCAAGCTCAACGCGGCGACGGCGTGGATTGGCACGATCGTCTCTCCCGCCAGTGCGGAGTGCGAGGCCCCGGAAGCTCATGAAGCGACGGTGAAGGCCATTTCTGCACCAAGTCCGCAGGTCGTGTTGGCTACGGAGCCGCCTGTTGTCCCGGCAACCGCACCCGAACCCGCTGTTGTGCCTGCTGCAGAGCCGACCCCCGTGCCAGAGCCCGACGCCGTGCCACCGGCTCTGCCAGCAGCCAAACGACAGAAGGCCGAAAAGACCGAAAAGACCGCGCGCCCCGTGAAGGCGGAGCCCGCCATCGATCAGATGGGTTTTGATTTCTAGAGAAGCGGAGCGGGGAGGGGATCGATCAGCGAATGCTCGATCCCATCAGGCTCGAAGGCCATCGCAATGGTTCGCTCGAAGTCGGCCGGCGTCCACATGATCTGTGTTGGCGACAGGCGCGCCTCGACGGCGCCCAGCGCTGCTCTGGCGCCCAGTGCAAATGGCCTGATGGCGTGGCCGATCGTCTGCGCCGCCGCAACGGCCGCCCCGATGTCCTTGCGCTGATCCCCGATATACCAGATCACGTCGTTGCGCCGGATGTCCCGGCCAATACCGTCGAGAGCGGCCAGGATCGAATCGGGCCACGGCTTGCCGCGCGCCACGTCCTCGCGGAACACTGTCGAGTGGAAATACTTCTTGAGATCAAAGGCCTCGAGCACATCGTGGCCATAGCCGCGCCCCAGCCCGTTGCTGACGACGCCGAGCATGACGCCTTCGGCGCGCAGTCGCTCAAGAACGTTGCGCATGGACTGGCAGGGCACCAGCATCTGGTCCACGCTCTTCCTGCGCACCCTGTGAATGGCCTTGTGGACCAGCAGCTTTGGCGTGGATTTGGTAACCGCGTGATGACGCCGGGCGAGCCGGAACCTCGCGACGAGGCGACCCCCGCGATGCGAGCAATCGTCTAGAAATTCCAGCATCTGCAAGACGCGTGGATTGACGTGGTGCACCAATGTTCCATCGAGATCGAAGAGCACGATGGTCGGTCGGTTTACGATGTCAGCCAGTGGATCAGCCCCCGTTGGTCCGAATGGTAAACTGACCCAAAATGTCCTCAGGCACAACCAAAAATGGCCGCCGGTCCATTCACGGAGGCGGTATCGGCAGCGGTGATCACCCTGGGTAGTCTTCAGTTGTGAGAGAATTGGCGATCCCGACAGGACTCGAACCTGTGACCTTCAGCTTAGAAGGCTGCTGCTCTATCCAGCTGAGCTACGGGACCGCACGGCGCCTGTTTAGCGCATTTTTGTGCCAAGGCTATAGCCCGGATGCGTTTGCGAACCGTTCTCTGGCCGTGGGTGTCCGGTGCTGCCGCGGACGATCAGGTCCGAATTGAGCACGATGCGCAACTGACCGCGCTGGTGCTCCACCTCATCGAGCAGGTCGATCAGCGTTTCGGCGGCCATCCGGCCCAGCATTTCGCGCGGTTGGCGCATCGTGGTGAGCGGCGGCGCGTAGTGGGGGGCAACCCCCAGATCGTCGAAGCCGACCATCGATATGTCGCGCGGGCACTCGATCCCGTGCTGCCGCAGACCGGACAGGAAGCCGATGGCCGATTCGTCATTGGCGGCGAAGATGGCCGTGGGGCGGTCTTCGAGAGCCATGAAATGGGACGCCGCCGCAAAGCCGCTTTCCATCTCGAAATTGCCGCGGAACATCCAGGCCGGCCGCAGCGGCAGGTCGGCGTCCTGCAAAGCCTTGGTGAAGCCGGCAAGCCGTTCGCGCGCAACGATGTTGTGCTCCGGCCCAAGAAGGTGTCCGACGTGTCGATGGCCCAGATCGAGCAGATGCCGGGTCGCACGCTCGGCTGCCTGCATATTGTCGGTCAGGACCATGTGGAAACCGGAATTGGGAATTTCTTCGCAGGCCAGCACCAGCGGTACGGAGTAGGGGGCCGCAGCCAGCGTCCGCAGCGTTGAAACATCCATCGAGCCGCCAAGCAGCAGCAAGCCGTCCGCGCGGTTCGAAAGCATGTATTCCTGCAAGCGGCGAGCCGGTTCATGGGCCAGAAAAAGATTGGCGACGAGTACGCCATAGCCCCGATTGGTGGCCTCGCGCTCGATGGCGTCGAGGATCGACGAGAAGAACGGATTGCGAATATCGGGCAAGGCCACGAGGATCGTCCGTGCCGTTCTCTGCCGCAGGGAGCGCGCCGTTTGGTTCAGCGTGTAACCGGTTACACGAATGGCCTCGGAGACACGTGCACGAGTCCCCTCGCTAACCCTGTCAGGGGACGACAGGGCGCGGCTCACAGTGGCTGTTGAGACGTTCGCGAAACGCGCAACGTCTTGAATTGTCGGCGTTTTTCTTAACTCTATCATGGCTGGCAGCGCCCCCTCTCGCTGTCAGAACTTCAATTGGTCTAAAACGATCTTGACATCTCCGCAAGGCATGTATGAAACTCCTGAAATCGATTGCACAACCAGATTGGAACGTGTAGTGCAATCGATTACACACAGTCGTGGGTTGCTCTATAGGAGGAACAGCCATGCGACTGGTGCATCGCTGGAGCGCACAGCTCCTCGTGTTCGTTGGGAGGACAACCTATGAAAAAGTTTGCAGTGGTTGCCGCTATGGCAACCGCTTTCCTCGGCTCCACGTCTGCTTACGCAGTGGATCTCGAAGTGACGCACTGGTGGACTTCGGCTGGTGAAGCCGCGGCCATCGCCGAATTCGCCAAGCTCTTCGAAGAGCAGACTGGCAATACCTGGGTCGACTCGGCTCTCGCCGGTTCGGGCACCGGTGCCAACCCCGTCATCATCAGCCGCATCATCGGCGGTGACCCGATGGGCGCTACCCAGATGAACACCGGCCGCGACGCCGAGGAGCTCATCCAGGCTGGCCTGATGCGCGACCTGACCCCGATCGTCGAAGAAATGGGCGGCCTCGGCTTCTACGTCGATCAGTCCCTGCTCGAGCCGTGCATGTATGAAGGCGGGATCTACTGTCTGCCGATCAACATCCACTCGTGGGACTGGCTGTGGCTCTCCACCGCTGCCTATGAGAAGATCGGTCAGCCCGTGCCGACCAACTGGGACGAGTACGTGGCCTCCTGGCCGGCTCTCCAGGAAGCTGGCGTCCTGCCCTTCGGTCTGGCGACCGGTTGGCCGATTTCGGGCGTGCCGGGCGTGCTGATGTCGGGTCTGGGTGGTAGCGATCTCGTGCTCGCCATCAACCGCGACAAGAGCGCCGATGCCGTTCGTGGCCCCGAATTCCGCAAGGTTGCCGAAGCCATGGACTCGCTCCGTCAGGTGATCTCGCCGGAAATGATGGTCCCGTCCTTCGGTGACGTGGGCAACCAGCTCCTGGCCGGTGAAGCTGCCGGTAACATCCACGGCGACTGGCTCGCCGGCGACCTGCAGGTTGCAGGCGGCGTCCCGGGTGAAGACTACGAATGTCTCCCGGCTCTCGGCCTGGGTGACCAGCTGACCGGTGGTGGCGACTCGTTCTACTTCCCGCTTCTGCCGGAAGGGACTGATCCGGCCGTGCTCCAGGCTCAGGCCGATCTGGCCAAGATCCTGATCTCGCCTGAAGGTCAGCTGAACTTCAACCTGGTCAAGGGTTCGATGCCGATCCGTACCGACATCGATCTGTCGGCTGCCAACCCCTGCATGCAGAAGGCTATCGGCATGCTCGGCAACGGCCTCCTGCCGTCGGGTGACTTCGCTCTCTCCAGCGACACCCAGCAGCAGATGCAGGATCTCAACATCGAGTTCCTCGACGACGACAGCATCACGGTCGATGACTACATCGAGCGCTATGCCACGATCATCGAACAGGCTGACTAATTCTGGCTAAGCTTGGCGGGGCCATGGCCCCGCCTTCAATTTCCGGTGGTCGGCCTTGATCGACAAGGGCGACCACCTTCCTTATGGAGAGCACCAATGGCGGAAACTGCCGTTCGGATGGAGGCAGGGGAGCGGACGTCTACCCGACCCGGTTTCCTGTCCAGAATCTTCCTTCACAATATATCCGCCAAGATTGCAGCACTGCCCATGGTGCTCACGGTTCTCGTGGTCTTCGTCGGCTGTACGATCTGGACAATCTACTACTCGTTCACCAATTCGAGGCTCCTGCCCACGGGCAAGTTCGTCGGTTTCGACCAGTACGAACGCCTGTTCGCGACGTCGCGCTGGAATGTTTCGGTCAGCAATCTGATCGCCTATGGCGCCATGTCGCTGGTCTTCACGCTGGTGATCGGCTTCATTCTCGCCGTGCTGATCGATCAGAAGATCCGCTTCGAAAGCGCCTTCCGCACGATCATGCTCTACCCCTTCGCCCTTTCGTTCATCGTGACGGGCCTTGTGTGGCAGTGGATCATGAACCCGACCCTCGGCCTTCAGGGCACGATGCGGAACCTGGGCTGGGAATGGTTCACCTTCGACTGGATCGCCAATCCGCGCATGGTTCTGTTCGCCCTGCTGATCGCGGGTCTCTGGCACGGTACCGGCTTCTGCATGGTGCTGATGCTCGCCGGCCTGCGTGGCGTTGACGAGGAAGTCTGGAAGGCTGCCCGCGTCGACGGCATTCCCACCTGGCGCACCTATGTTTCCATCGTCCTGCCCATGATGCGCGGCGTGCTGATCACAGCCATTGTCATCATCGGCTCGGGCATTGTCCGCCTCTACGACCTTGTGGTGGCGTTGACCAATGGCGGTCCGGGCATTTCCTCCGAAGTCCCCGCAAAGTACGTGTTCAATTACATGTTCTCGGGCGGCAATATCGGCCAGGGCCTCGCCGGCGCAACCATGATGCTGCTCACCGTGCTGATCATCATGATCCCGTGGGCCTATCTCGAATTTGGCGGAAAGGGCCGTCGCACATGAGCCAGACAGCAACCATGGCCGGTCGTCCGGCCACCGGCAGCCAGGCAACGGTGGAACCGCGCGGTCCGCGCCCCAAGCCGTTTTTCACGCCCAAGAAGATCATGCTCTACACGGTCCTGGTCTTCTTCTCGCTCTACTACCTGTTCCCGCTTTACGTGATGGTCGTCACGTCATTGAAGACCATGCCGGAAATCCGTTTCGGCAATATCTTCGCTTTGCCCCAGGCGCCAAACTTCGACGCTTGGGTAAAGGCCTGGACCAGTGCCTGCACGGGTCTGAACTGCCAGGGTCTCGCGCCCGGCTTCTGGAACTCGGTGAAGATCACCATTCCGTCCACCATCGTCTCCATCTTCATCGCGGCGGTGAATGGTTACGCGCTCGTCAACTGGCGCTTCAAGGGTTCGGAAATTTTCTTCTCCATCCTTATCTTCGGCTCGTTCATCCCCTACCAGGTGATGCTCTATCCGCTGGTGATGATCACCCGTGACCTGGGTATCTTCGGGACGCTCCAGGCCGTCATTATCATCCATACCGTCTTCGGCATGCCGATCCTGACCCTGCTGTTCCGCAACTACTTCGCTTCGCTGCCGCAGGAACTGTTCAAGGCGGCACGCGTCGATGGGGCAGGGTTCTGGCGCATTTTCTTCGAGATCATGCTCCCGATGTCGCTGCCGATCTTCGTGGTGGCCATCATCCTGCAGGTTACCGGTATCTGGAATGACTTCCTGTTCGGCGTCGTCTTCGCGGGCACGCAGAACTATCCGATGACCGTCCAGCTCAACAACATCGTCAACTCGGCCCAGGGCACGCCCGAATACAACGTGAACATGGCCGCAACCGTCCTGACTGGCCTCGTGCCGCTCACGGTCTATTTCGTATCCGGCAAGTGGTTCGTCCGCGGTGTTGCCGCCGGTGCGGTGAAGGGGTAACCGAATGCAACACAGTGTTTCCATCCGCGACCTGTCGCTGAACTTTGGCAATGTGAAGGTGCTCGAGCACCTCAACCTGGATATTGCCCAGGGCGAGTTCATCGTGCTGCTCGGGCCTTCGGGCTGCGGCAAGTCCACGCTGCTCAACTGCATCGCCGGTCTGCTTGACGTCTCCGACGGGCAGATTTTCATCTCGGGCAAGAACGTCACCTGGGAAGAGCCCAAGGACCGCGGCATCGGTATGGTGTTCCAGTCCTACGCGCTCTACCCGCAGATGACCGTCGAGCGTAACCTCTCCTTTGGTCTGCGCGTCGCCGGCATGCCCAAGGCGGAAATCGAGCAGCGCGTGAAGCGTGCTGCCGAAATTCTGCAGATCGAACCGTTGCTGCAGCGCAAGCCGGCCAACCTCTCGGGCGGTCAGCGTCAGCGCGTCGCCATCGGCCGCGCCCTCGTGCGTGACGTGGACGTGTTCCTGTTCGACGAGCCGTTGTCCAACCTCGACGCCAAGCTCCGCTCGGACCTGCGCGTCGAGATCAAGCGCCTGCACCAGCGTCTCAAGAACACCATGATCTACGTGACCCACGACCAGATCGAGGCTCTGACGCTCGCTGACCGGATTGCCATCATGAAGAATGGTGTCATCCAGCAGCTCGCCGATCCGCACACCATCTACAACAAGCCGGTCAACCTCTATGTGGCTGGCTTCATCGGTTCGCCCTCGATGAACTTCATCAAGGGCACCATCGACGGCGCTACGTTCACTGCCGAAGATGGCACGGCCATTCCGGTGGGCAGCTACGAATACGTCTCGGGCGCTCCGGTTGGGGCCACCAAGGCGGTTCTGGGCGTTCGGCCCGAGCACATCTTCATCGGAGAAGATGCCCAGTCCATGCCGTACAAGACCGAAGCCGAGATCGAAATCGTCGAGCCCATGGGTTCCGAAACCCTGGCCTGGACCAAGGTGGCAGGCATTCCGGTGACTTTCCGCTGCAGCAGCGACATCGAGATCAATGCCGGTGACAAGGTTACCGTCGGTTTCGATATTGCCCGCGGCTCCCTGTTCGACGCCGGCACCGAGGAACGGCTCTAGTCCCGTAACCGAATTTGGAATGGCGCCCCAGGGCGCCATTCTGCCGATCGCTGGCAACATTACTTTCGCGGCAGTCGATCTGCCCGGGCGCGGCGACGCCAGCCCCCGGCCAGGTTATCCCCGGTCCGACGCGACACCGCATCCTCATTCCCTCACGAGGCCAATTATGGACTTTTCGTATCAGCTCTACAGCGCCCGCAACGAAGCGTCGCTGGACGAGACCCTCAAGACCCTTTCCAGCCTGGGCTACACCCAGGTCGAAGGCTGGGGCGGTCAGTTCGCCGATCCTGCAGGTTTGGCACAGAGCCTGAAAAATGCTGGCCTGACCATGCCGACCGCGCATATGGGCTATAGCCAGTTGGAAGACACCGATGCCGCCCTGCGCATCGTCGATACTGTCGGCATCCAGACCGTCTATTGCCCGGCCCCTCCGTCAGATGCCTACCGCGCCGGCTCCGGCAACTGGCAGGAATTCGCCGAAGGTCTGGCTCGCATCGCCGCAGCCTTCAAGGCCGCCGGCAAGGGCTTTGGTTATCACAACCACCACTGGGAATTCGTCAAGGATGCCAATGGCAAGACGCCGATGGAGTTGATCCTGGACGCCTCGCCTGACACCCAATGGGAAATGGACCTGGCCTGGGTGATCCGCGCCAATGAAGATCCGCTGTTCTGGATCGACAAGCTGGGTAGCCGCATCACCGCCGTCCACGTCAAGGACATTGCCCCCGCCGGCGAAAAGACCGACGAAGATGGCTGGGCCGACGTTGGTACCGGCACCCTGGACTGGCCGAATTACATCAAGCAGATCAAGGCGAAGACCAAGGCGCGCTACTTCGTGGCCGAGCATGACAAGCCGAGCGACGCCATTCGCTTTGCCCGCAATGCTGCTGCCGCTCTCAAGGGCTACGGAGTCTGACAATGGCAAAGACCTATGGCGTCGGCATCATGGGTGCCGGCAATATCTCCGCGGCCTATCTGCGCCTGGCGCCGCTCTTCAAGGGCCTCGACGTGCGCGCCGTGGCCGACATTCGTCCGGAAGCCGCCAAGCTGCGCGCCGATGAGTTTGGCGTGAAGGCCCAAACCCCTGACGAACTGCTCAAGAACAGCGAGCTGGACGTCATCGTCAACCTGACCATTCCCTCGACCCACTACCAGGTGTCGATGGATATCATCTCGGCCGGCAAGCATTCCTATTCGGAAAAGCCCTTCGTGCTGAGCCTCGAAGAGGGCCTGTCCCTCAAGAAGGCTGCGGACGAGCGCGGTCTCAAGGTTGGTTCGGCTCCCGATACTTTCCTCGGTGGCGCCCATCAGCAGGCCCGCGAAATCATCGACTCGGGCAAGCTCGGCAAGATCATGAGCGGCACGACCCACGTGATGAGCCGCGGCATGGAGCACTGGCACCCCAATCCGGATTTCTTCTTCCAGGTTGGCGGCGGCCCGATCCTCGATCTCGGTCCCTATTATATCACCGATCTCGTGCATCTGCTGGGCCCCGTGAAGCGCCTGTCGGCCTTCACCAACATGGCTCGCGCTGAGCGTATCGTTTCGGCCGATGGTCCCTACAAGGGCACCACGATCAAGGTTGGCACCCCGACCACCATCCATGGCGTGCTTGAGTTCCATTCCGGTGCCATCATCACGATCGGCGCGAGCTGGGACGTGGCGGCGCATGGCCATCACAATATCGAGCTCTACGGTACCGACGGCTCGATCTTCGTGCCCGATCCGAACTTCTTCGGCGGTGATCTGGTCACGACCGGTATCGAAGGCATCCGCACTCCGGTTGAGCCTTGGGATCATCCTTTCGGCAAGCCGAACCAGGATCTCGAAAAGGACCATCCGCGCGCCAACTACCGTTGCGCCGGCCTTGCCGACATGATGCGGTCCATCGACAACGGCCAGACCGCCCGCTGCGGCCTCGACGTCGCTCTCCATGTGGTGGAAGTGATGACGGGCCTGCTCAAGGCCGGCGAGACCGGTCAGGTGCTGACGCTGCAGACCACCTGCGAACGTCCGCGCGCTCTCGGCATCGAGGAAGCCAGGGCCTTGCTCAAGGCCTGATGTGCGTACCTCATTGACAGGTCTCATGGGCCGGTCAACACTATCGACTAACATGTCAGGGCGGCGAGCGATCGTCGCCCTGTAGCGTCAAGAGGAGCCCCGGCTGAGGCGGTTTACGGGGCCACAAAGAGGAGAGAACACATGGCCACCACCATCAAGGGCCCGGCTATCTTTCTGGCACAGTTTGCCGGCGACAAGGCCCCCTTCGACAATCTCGACAATATCTGTCGCTGGGCTGCCGGCCTCGGATACAAAGGCGTGCAGATCCCGACCTGGGTGTCCAGCTTCATCGATCTCGAAAAGGCTGCCAATTCCAAGACCTATGCCGACGAGATCAAGGGCATCGTGAACAGCCACGGGCTGGAAATCACCGAGCTCTCCACGCACCTGCAGGGCCAGCTTGTCGCCGTGCATCCGGCCTATGACACCGCCTTTGACGGCTTTGCCCCGGCTGCCGTGCACGGCAATCCAAAGGCCCGCACGGAGTGGGCCGTACAGACCATGATGAACGCCGCCAAGGCTTCGCAGAATCTGGGCCTCAAGGCCCACGCGACCTTTTCGGGCGCACTGGCCTGGCCCTATCTCTATCCCTGGCCGCAGCGTCCCGCCGGACTTGTGGAGGAAGCCTTTGATGAACTGGCCCGCCGCTGGACTCCGATTCTCAATGCCTTCGATGAAGCAGGCGTCGACGTCTGCTACGAAATCCATCCCGGCGAAGACCTGCATGATGGCGTGTCCTATGAGATGTTCCTCGACCGCGTGAAGAACCATCCGCGCGCCAACCTGCTCTACGATCCGAGCCACTTCGTGCTGCAGCAGCTCGACTATCTCGACTACATCGACATCTACAAGGACCGCATCAAGGCCTTCCACGTGAAGGACGCAGAGTTCAATCCTACCGGCCGCCAGGGCGTGTATGGCGGCTTCCAGTCCTGGGTCGAGCGGGCAGGGCGCTTCCGCTCCATCGGCGATGGCCAGGTCGACTTCCCGGCAATCTTTGCCAAGATGGCTGCCAATGATTTCAAGGGCTGGGCCGTGCTCGAATGGGAATGCGCCCTCAAGCACCCGGAAGACGGTGCCCGTGAAGGCGCAGAGCTCATCCAGAGCTACATCATCCGCGTCACCGAAAAGGCATTTGACGATTTCGCCTCGGGCGGCACCGACAAGGCAGCCAATCGCAAGATGCTGGGCCTTTGAGTTAGCAATCTGTTAGCAAATTGGCCGTCGCGGTGTGACGGCCAACACGCATCAAGGGAGGAATTAAAATGGCCGAAAACGGCGCAAAACCAATTCGTCTGGGCATGGTCGGCGGCGGCACGGGGGCCTTTATCGGCTATGTGCACCGCATCGCCTCGCGCCTTGATGGCGATTTCCAGCTGGTGGCCGGCGCCCTCTCGTCGCGCCCTGAAGTTGCTGTAGAATCAGGAAAAAATCTCGGCCTCGCCGAAGATCGCATCTACACCTCCTACGAGGAAATGGCCAAGGCAGAGGCGGCCCGGCCGGATGGCATCCAGGCCGTGTCCATCGTCACGCCCAATCACATGCATTTCGGCCCCACCAAGGCTTTCCTTGAGGCCGGTATTCATGTGATCTGCGACAAGCCGATCACCTCGACGCTCGAGGACGCGCGCAAGCTGCTGGATATCAAGCCGAAGAACGGTGCGAAATTCCTGCTGACGCACAACTACACGGGCTATCCGCTGATCCGTCAGGCCCGCGAACTGGTCGCCTCTGGCGCGCTGGGCAAGATCCGCGTCGTCCAGGCCGAATACGCGCAGGATTGGCTGACCGAAGCGGCTGACGAGGACAACAAGCAGGCCGCCTGGCGCACCGACCCGGCCCGTTCCGGCGCCGGGGGCTGCATCGGCGACATCGGCACCCACGCCTATAACCTCGCCCGCTTCGTCACCGGTTTGAAAACCGAGGCCGTTTCAGCTGACCTCACGGCCTTCGTGCCCGGTCGCCAGCTCGATGACAACGTCCATATCATGCTGCGCTTCGAAGGTGGGGCCAAGGGCATGCTCTGGGCCAGCCAGGTTGCGGTGGGCAAGGAAAACGGCCTGCAGCTGCGCGTATACGGTGACAAGGGTGGGCTCGAATGGAGCCAGGAGAACCCGAACTACATGTGGTTCACCGAATTCGGCAAGCCGCGCCAGTTGCTGACCCGCGGCGGGTCCATCTCGGTTCCGCCTGCCGCCTCGATGAATGTCCGCATTCCATCTGGCCATCCGGAAGGGTATCTGGAAGCCTTTGCGACGCTCTACAGCCAGTTTGCGGCGGTCATCCGCGGCGACGGCGCTGCTTATGAAGAGCTGCTGCCGTCCATGGCCGACGGCATCGAGGGCATGCAGTTCATCACCGCTTCGGTTAAGTCCAGCCAGAATGACAGCAAGTGGACCCGCTTCGCCGACGTCTGACGACGTCGCCACGGCCACGGGGAGGTCGGCCGTGCGAGCGGCCGGCCTTTTCTATTGGACGCGCGTGCTGGTAAAGCCGCGCTCCTCCAGGAGCCTGACGACACTGACGTCGCCGGTCAGATGTGCTGCGCCGACCACCAGCAGGGCGGACTCGTTTCCGTCGAGCATGGCTTCGATCTTGTCCGCCCAGTTGTGATTTCGGGTGTCGATGATGCGCTCCACCATGGCTGTGCCATAGCCGTCGGTCTGCGAATCAAATGCCTCGCCGAGCGTGTCGGGATCGCCGTCCAGCCACGCCCCGATCATGGTCTCGATATCGTCATGCGCCATGTGCAGCGTATCGAGTGTCGCTTCGAGCATGGTGATCTGTTCTTCGAGCGTACCGCCGGCAAGAAATCCAAGCTGTTCGGCGCCGGTCTCGAGAAAGGCCTTGCGGTTGCTGGGCAGTTCTTCGGCGAGGACCATTTCCACGCCAAAGGCGGCCTCATAGCCGGAATAGAGGAGTGGCCCCGAACTCAGGGTCGTGGCGGCCAGCCAAGGCTTCATGATCAGCAACGAGGGCATGGCAATGCCATATTCGTCAGCGGCATCGCGCACGCGGTCCGTCAGTTCCGGCCCGATCTGTTCGCTGAGCAACACTCCGTCGCGATTGAAACCGAGCTCTAGCGAAACAGGCATGATTTCCGCCTGCGCGGCGGCACTGATGTCGGCCTCGAAGTAGACGCGGTCAGCCTTGGATATGAGCTTGTCGAGCCGTTGCGTGCGCCAGTCGGTGTCGGGACGCAACATATGGACCGAGCCGAACAGCCAGATCGAACTGTCGGCATCACTCACTTTCCAGATAGCGGGCGCCGCATAGGCAGGGGCAGCCAGGACGAATGGGGCGAGCAGGGCGGCTAACGATTTCAGCATGGCTCCTCCAGTGTTCATTCTGGACAGTCAGCGCGCGCCACACAAGATGCAAGTCCGCCCATCACCAAATGGGACCGACGACGCGGCGGGTCTGGTACCCGCTGTCCGCACCAAAACACTCTCGTCAAAGCAAAGCGCCGCAATTTCTTGCGGCGCCGGGTGGCAGACAGGTCGCTGACCGGGGGTTAGTGCGTCCAGGGAGTCTTGCGATCGGAGCGGAAATTGTCCGGATAGCTCACGCGCTTGGGTGTGGCGTCATGCGCGGGTTGCACCGAATAGGGAATGCCATTGCGCTGCGCATAGGCTTCGGCCTCTTCCTGCGTGTTGAACGAGAGCTTGACCTGCTGGTTCATGTCCGAGCTGCTCGTGTAGCCCATCAGCGGATCAATGCTGCGCGGCGTCGTCGCTTCGTGCACCAGAACCCATTGCTTGGACTTGCCCTTGCCTGACTGCATGGCATTGCGGGCGGGACGATAGATTCGGGCGGTCATGCAAAGTCCTCAACACGATGCACAGCATCGGACCGAAAAGCGCGACGCGGTTTTCGGTTCTTCCGATGCGCCAAAGATAATTGCGATGGTCGGAGTACAAAGATTCGAACTTTGGACCCCCGGTTCCCAAAACCGGTGCTCTACCAGGCTGAGCTACACTCCGAGATCGCGCCCTTCCGTTAGCCTGTTCGGGCACAAAGGGCAAGGCCGCATGCGCTGTCTTGCCCGACTTGACGCGGGCAATCGAGACAGGGGACAAGTTCGCCATGTTCGATCTTCAAAAGCCGTGGCCGCTGGGCCTTGATCGCCGCTCCTGGCCCTACTTTCTCATCGCCATCGTGGTCGTCCTGGCCATTTTGGCAAGCATTGATGTTGCGGCCTCGCGCGGCGCCATCGAGTGGCCCGACCAGTGGCGCGCCCCGTTTTTCTTCATCACCGACTATGGCCTTTCGGACTGGATCCTGATTCCCAGCCTGGTGCTGGCGATTCTGTTCGGTCTGGCGACGGTGCCGACTCAGGGCGTCTGGAAGCAGGCAACGGGCGAACTGGCCCTGATTTCCACCTTCGTCTTCCTCGGGGTCGGCGTCCCCGGTCTCATCACCAATCTGCTCAAGCGCCTCGTCGGGCGCGGTCGACCCTCGGAATTTGAGGCATCAGGTGCGTTTGCCTTTCAGAACCTGTTCAACGACTGGCAGTTTCAGAGCTTTCCCAGTGGCCATTCGGCGACTGCCATCGCTACGGCCTTCGTCGTTGGCTTTATGGTGCCGCCCCTCTTTCCCGTGCTGATGGTGGTGGGCCTGGTCGTCGCAATGTCACGCGTGCCCGTGGGCATGCACTATCCCACGGACGTGTTCGCCGGAATTTTGGTCGGCATGCTCGGGGCCTATCTGGTGCGCAACTTTTTCGCGCGCCGGAACTGGCTGTTTGCCCAGGAATCGGATGGCCGCATGGTGCTCAAACCATTGACCGGCCTGAACCAGTTGGTTCAGCGCGCGCGGCGATAACGTTCCAGCCCGTCAGCCAGGTCGGCCTTAAGGTCTTCGGTGCCCTCGAAGCCGATATGAACGCGGATGAGATTGCCCTCGTCGCTCCACGGATGGACGGAGCGCGCCGTCTTGATGGCCACCGGCAGCAGCAGGCTTTCATAGCCGCCCCAGGAATATCCCATGGTGAAGAGCTTGAGGTGATCGACGAGCGCTGCCACCGCCGAGCGCGGGGCAGGGGCGAGGACAAAGCTGAAAAGGCTGCCCGAGCCGGTGAAATCACGCTTCCACAACGCGTGGTCCGGGTGGCTCGGCAGGGCCGGATGCAGCACCTGCGTGACCAGATCCTGCTGTTCGAGCCAGGCGGCGATCTCGAGGGCACGCTCCTGGTGCTCCTTCATGCGGATGGCAAGCGTCTTGAGCCCACGCGACACCAGGTAGGCATCATCGCCCGAGGTGAAGAAGCCGAGCAGAGTGCGGATGCGCTCGACATCGGCCCAGGCCTCCTTCTTGGTCGAAATCGTCCCGGCAAAGGCATCCGAGTGCCCCACGAACATCTTTGTCGCGGCATGAACGACGATGTCGGCACCCAGAGCAAGGGGCCGGTGGTAGAGGGGACTGGCCCAGCTGTTGTCGACGATGAGGCGCGCGCCGCCGGCATGGGCGACTTCGGCAAGGGCAGGGATGTCCTGAACTTCAAAAGTCAGCGAGCCCGGGCTTTCCGCCAGAACGGCACGCGTATTGGGTAACATCAGGTCAGCCAGGCCCGCGCCGATCCGCGGATCGTAATAGCGAACACTGACGCCCATGCGCTGGAGGAAGCCATCCGAGAACTTCCGGCCGGGTTCGTAAGCGCTGTCGGTAATGAGCACATCGTCGCCGGTCTTGAGGCAGGACATGAGCGCAATGGTGATGGCGGCCAGGCCTGATGGAACCAGCTTGGTCCGATGGGCACCCTCCAGCTCGGTGACGATCGATTCGACTCCTTCCGTCGTTGGATTCCCGGCGCGGCCATAGAGGAAGCGCTGTGACTGGGCATCCAGGTCGGCCAGCGTTTTGAACAGGACGGTCGAGCCGCGATAGACCGGCGTATTCACGAATCCGAACTGGTCCTCTGGAGCCCGCCCAGCATGGGTGAGAACGGTCTCCATCGAGGGAAGGCGGGGTTTGCCGGTTTGATGATCATGCATGCTAGGCTCGGTGCTCAAAAAGGTATCAATTGGGGGCGGTTGGCTAAATTAGAGACAGGTTTGCTGACCCAACGCGCCTTCTGCCCTTGACGTTGATGGGAATAGAGGCTTGCATGCTTATCAGCATCCAAACTGCCAGACAAAGGCAGTGGTGCTCTCGGAGCTGAGGGACCATTTGTCGGCTCCGAAACACAGGGTCAGGAAACAAAAGGCAAAATAATGCAAAAAGCGCTCGTATCGATCGCACTCGCGGCCTCGCTGGGCCTCGGGGCGACGGCCGCCCAGGCGGCCATCCTCGATGACGTCAAGGCCAAGGGCTATGTCCAGTGCGGTGTGACCGGCGGTGTCCCGGGCTTCTCCGCCCCCGATTCCAACAATGTTTGGACCGGCCTCGAAGTTGACTTCTGCCGCGCCATGGCTGCCGCGATCTTCAAGGACGCTGACGCGGTTCGTTACACCTCGTTGACCAGCCAGGAACGCTTCACCGCTCTGTCTGCTGGTGAAATCGACGTTCTTTCGCGCACCACCACGTGGACCATGAGCCGCGATACCCAGCTGGGCATCAGCTTCGTCGGCACCATGTTCTATGACGGCCAGGGCTTCATGGTGCGTGAGGCCGACGGCATCACCTCCGCTCTCGATCTCTCCGGCGCCGCCATCTGTATCGAATCCGGTACCACCACCGAGCTGAACGCTGCTGACTACTTTGCTGCCAACAGCATGGAATTCAACACCGTCGTGTTCGTGGATCAGGACGAAGTGGTGAAGGCCTACGAAGACGGCCGCTGCGACGTCTACACCACTGACTCTTCGGCTCTGGCCGCTGAGCGTTCCAAGTTCGCCAATCCGGCCGAACACATCATCCTGCCCGAAATCATCTCCAAGGAACCCCTTGGCCCGGTGGTTCGCGCTGGTGACGGCCAGTGGTTCAACCTCGCTCGCTGGACCTACTTCGCCATGCTCGAAGCTGAAGAGCTCGGCGTGACCTCGGCCAATGTCGACGAAATGCTCGGCTCGGATAACCCGGCCATCAAGCGTCTGCTCGGCGTCGAAGGCGAATTCGGCGTTCCGATGGGCGTGGAAAACGACTGGGCCTACCAGATCGTCAAGCTCGTCGGTAACTACGCAGAATCCTACGAAAAGCACGTTGGTCCGGATACCCCGATTGGTCTGGAACGTGGCCTGAACGCCCTCTGGAAAGACGGCGGCATCCAGTACGCCCCGCCGATCCGCTAAACTGATCAAATTTGTGCGGCGCTCCCAGGTGGAGCGCCGCACTGTTTGTTCTGTCGACTGACGTGCCCTCGGGCGCGGGCAGAGGCTCATTGCGGCCAAGGGACAGCCACATGACGACACTTGATACGGGGCATCAACCTGCCCCCAGGACCAGCTTTTTCAATGACCCGGTGATCCGGGGTTACATCTACCAGGCCGTGGTAGCTGCGCTGGTCATCGCCTTCTTTCTCTGGATCATCAACAACACCGCGGCCAATCTGGCTGCGCAGAACAAGACGACCGGCTTTGACTTCCTCTGGAGGACAGCCGGCTTCGACATCAGTTTCTCGCCGCTCTGGCCGTGGTCTCGCGCATCCTATTATTGGGAAGCCTTTATCGTTGGCATCCTCAATACGCTGCTGGTTGCCGCCATCGGTATTGTCTTCGCGACCATGCTCGGTTTCACCATCGGCATCGCGCGTCTTTCGAGCAATTTCCTCATCGCGCGCCTGGCGACGGTCTATATCGAAGTCATCCGCAACATTCCGCTGCTGCTGCAGCTGTTCTTCTGGTACTTCGCCGTGCTCAAGGCGATGCCGGCAGTGCGGCAGTCGATCGAGTTGCCGTTCAACTCCTTCATCAACCAGCGCGGCATCATGGTGCCCCGGCCTATGCCGGATCAGGAATTCACGCTGGTGATGATCGCCATCGTAGTGTGCCTGGTGGGCGCTATTGGCCTTGGCATCTGGGCGACCCGCACGCGCACCAAGACAGGTCGATACCCCAATCCGCTCGTGTTGGCCGGCAAGGCCGCCGATGCCGTAGTCACCTTCCTGCTGGCGTTCTTTGCGCTGTTCCTGGTGTTCACCGTGGTCGTGCCGCTGGGCGTGCCAATCCTGCTGCCGGCGGTGATAGCTCTGGTGATCGCGGTCCTGTCGGTAACACGCTTTGCACCAATTGCGAGGGGCGTACTCATCTTCGCACTTGCCTTTGTGGTGCTCGATTCGGTCGTCGGCTTCATGTTCGGCTGGGTTCCCCCGCTCTTCATCGCCATTGCGAGTGCGGGCATCGGCCTCGTCATGGGCGGCATAGCCTACAGCACGGCGCTGACCCGCCCTTCGAGCGAGGCCCGCTTCCCGCTGGCGTTGCTGATTTTCATCATCGTCGGTGTACCGGCTCTGGTCTATTGGTCGACCGGTGCGTCTCTGGCTTTCGAAATCCCGGTGCTCGAGCGCTTCAACTTCAGGGGCGGTCTGCAACTGCCACCTGAATTCGTGGCGCTGGTGTTCGGCCTCACCATCTATACCGCCGCCTTCATCGCCGAGACGGTGCGCGGCGGCATCCAGTCGGTCAATCGTGGCCAGACCGAAGCGGCCCAGTCACTGGGCCTCAAGGACGGCGACCGCCTGCGGCTTGTCGTCATTCCTCAGGCCATGCGGGTGATCGTGCCTCCGCTGACCAGCCAGTATCTCAACCTGACCAAGAACTCCTCGCTCGGCGCGGCCATTGGTTATGGCGAGCTGGTCAACGTCTTCGGCGGCACAACACTCAACCAGACCGGTCGAGCCATCGAGTGTATCGCCATGGTGATGCTGGTCTATCTCACCCTCTCGCTGCTCACCTCGGCCATCATGAATTGGTACAATGGCCGCGTGAAGCTGGTGGAACGGTAGGAGCGTATCGTGACAGACATCAGCTTCGTTCGTTCCGACATCGAGCAGGCCCGGCCGGCGCCCACCCGCACAAGCGGTGCCGGTGCCTGGCTGCGCAAGAACCTCTTCGCAACGCCGGCAGACGCCATCCTGACGTTCTTTGCGGCGCTGTTCCTGCTGTGGGTCATCCCGCCTTTGTGGGGCTTCCTCTTCGGCAATGCCGTCGGCATCAATGGCACGGTCGAAGAATGCCGCATGGAAACCGCGGGGGCATGTTGGGCTTATATCTGGTCGGAGATGGAGTTCTTCATCTACGGCTTCTACGACATCCCCGAGCAATGGCGTCCCAATATCGTCTTTGCACTGGGTGCGGCCCTGCTCATCCCGCTCCTTATTCCCAAGGTGCCGTTCAAGCGGACCAACGCCATCCTGCTCCTGCTTGTCTATCCCGTTGTCAGCTATTTCCTGCTGGCTGGCGGCGTGTTCGGGCTCACCCCGATCCCGACCGAGAAATGGGGTGGTCTGCTGATCACTCTGCTGATCTCGGCGATCGGCATCACGCTGTCCTTCCCGCTCGGCATCGTCCTGGCGCTGGGGCGGCAATCGAAAATGCCGATCATCAAGACGCTCTGCGTCTGTTTCATCGAGCTGATCCGGGCGGTGCCGCTGATCACCATCCTGTTCATGGCGTCGATCATGCTGCCACTGTTCATGCCGCAGGGCACGACTGTGGATAAGCTGCTCCGCGCGCTCGTGGGCGTCACGCTCTTCACCTCCGCTTACATGGCTGAAGTGGTGCGCGGTGGCCTGCAGGCCATTCCCCGGGGACAGTATGAAGCAGCCGCATCGCTTGGCCTGAGTTATTGGAAGCAGATGTTCTTCATCATCCTGCCCCAGGCGCTCAAGCACGTCATCCCGGGCATCGTGAACAATGCCATCGCCTTGTTCAAAGACACGTCGCTCGTCTACATCGTCGGCATGAAAGACCTGCTTGAAGCGGTCAAGACCAAGAACGACACCGCACTTGAGTGGCAGTCGGCCAATACGGCAACCACCGGCTACATCTTTGCCGCCGCGGTGTTCTGGGTCTTCTGCTTCGGCATGTCTCGCTACTCCATCTACATGGAGAACCGACTTAACACTGGCTACAAGAGGTAGCTCCATGTCTCAGGCTTCCGAAAACACCGTCGATCGCGAAATCGACACCAGCCATATGCAGGTCTCCACGACAGACGTGGCCATCGATGTGATCAACATGCACAAGTGGTATGGCGACTTTCACGTCCTGCGCGACATCAACCTGCGGGTGATGAAAGGCGAGCGCATCGTCATTGCCGGGCCCTCGGGCTCGGGCAAGTCGACGCTCATCCGCTGCATCAACCGCCTGGAAGAGCACCAGGAAGGCCAGATCATCGTCAACGGCACGGAACTGACGGCCGACCTCAAGCGCATCGACGAGGTGCGCCGCGAGGTGGGCATGGTGTTCCAGCATTTCAACCTGTTCCCACACCTGACAATTCTGCAGAACTTGACGCTCGCCCCGATCTGGGTGCGCGGCATTCCCAAGGCCGAGGCCGAGGCGACTGCCATGCACTATCTCGAACGGGTCAAGATCCCCGAACAGGCCAACAAGTATCCCGGTCAGCTTTCGGGCGGTCAGCAGCAACGCGTGGCCATCGCGCGCTCGCTCTGCATGCAGCCGCAGATCATGCTGTTTGACGAGCCGACCTCGGCGCTTGACCCGGAAATGGTCAAGGAAGTGCTCGAGGTGATGATCAATCTGGCTGAAGACGGGATGACCATGATCTGCGTGACCCACGAAATGGGCTTTGCCCGTCAGGTCGCCAATCGCGTGATCTTCATGGACCAGGGCCAGATCATCGAGCAGAACGAGCCGGAACTCTTCTTCTCCAATCCGCAGCACGAGCGCACCAAGCTCTTCCTGAGCCAGATCCTTCACTGACTTCGAACCGTCCCGCAGGGCAAATCGCTCCAGTGGAGCGATCTGAGGCGAGAAGGCCAGGAGAGCTATGCTCGAATGGCGAGGGCCGCGCTAAGTGCAGTCCTAACTTGCTGAAAGTTTAAATATCAGGGGTCAAGCCGGTCGTCGGCTTGACCCCTAATGCTTGCAGGACAATATGGTGCGGCAACCCAGAAGGCCTGCGCGTGACCAAACTGCTCAGACAATTGCTGTTTTGGATTGCCCTTGCATGTGCAATGGGCGCGCAGCAGGTCAGTGCGCAGACGCTTGAGGCGGTGCGCGCGCGTGGTTTCCTCATCTGTGGCTCCAGTGGCCCACTTGCGGGCTTTTCCCAGCAGGACATCGATGGGCGCTGGTCTGGCTTCGATGTCGATCTTTGCCGGGGGCTGGCGGCGGCCGTACTCGGCAATCCCGATCTCATCGAATTCCGCTCTTATCGTGGGGAAGCACGCTTCGCGCCGCTCGAAACCGGGGCGGTCGACGTGCTCATGCGCAACGGCGCCTGGACATTGGGCCGGGACACGCAATATGGCGCGCGCTATGTGACTCCCACTTTCTTCGATGGGCAGGCATTCCTCGTGCCGCAGGCGCTGGGCGTGGTCTCGGCCTATGAGCTGGACAATGTCAGCGTCTGCGTCATTGCTGGCCTGGGCGAACTCGAGGCCCTGGACGAGTTCTTCTTCTCCAACCAGACCGACTATCGGCCCGTGCCCTATGAGGATGTCGCTGACCTCGCCATGGCGTATCGGGCAGGTCTCTGCCAGGCCATTTCGGCCTCAGGCCGGCAGTTGCAGGCCATCCGGCGCGAGCTGCCCGATCCAAACCTGCATCGCATCCTGCCTGAGCGGATTTCCAAGGAAGTTCTGGGGCCGGTAGTGCGCGATGGGGACGAACAGTGGTTCAACATCCTGCGCTGGACCATGTTCGCGCTCATCAATGCCGAGGAGGTGGGTGTCACCAGCCTCAATATCGACTCCCTCGTCGCTGCCCGCACGCCGGCCGTGCGGCGCATCCTGGGCGTCGAGGGCGATTTCGGCGTCGGTCTCAACCTGAGGCAGACTTTCCTGGCCGACGCCATCCGGGCCGTCGGCAACTATTCCGAGCTTTATGATCGGCATTTTGGTCCGCAGACAGGCGCCGCCATGCTGCGCGGGCAGAATGCGCTGTGGAGCAATGGCGGACTGCTTTACGCGCCACCCATACGCTAGAATGCCTCTTCGCCGTCAGGCGAAGTGCAGGCTCACGCGTCGGTTCTGCTTGCCCTTCTTCTCGATCTTGCCCAGTGTCGACGCCCCGATCTCGGCCGTGCCGGACACATGCGTGCCACCGCAGGGCTGCAGGTCGATGTCGCCGATGCGCACCAGCCGGACACGACCCCGACCCATGGGCGGCTTCACCTTCATGGTCTTGATGAGGTCGGCCTGGGCCTCCATTTCGGCGTCGGAGATCCATTCGGTCGTGACGGGATGGTCGGCCTCCACCATGGCGTTGAGTTTCGCTTCCAGTGCAGCGAGATTTTCGGGGACATCAGGCATGTCAAAATCGAGCCTGCCGCGATCCTCTCCGATTGATCCGCCTGTCACGGGGAAGGGAAACACCACGGACAACAGATGTAGCGCCGTATGCATGCGCATCAGCCGGTGTCGCTTGTCCCAGTCTATCTCGACAGTAATTGCCTCACCGGGCAGGGGCGTGTCCGAGATTTCCGCTGGAATATGCACGATGGCCGTCTTGTCGCCCGCGGGATGAATGGCGGTCGATATGTCCACGACGCTCCCGTCCGCGCGCACGATCCGGCCGCTATCGCCGGGCTGGCCTCCAGATGTCGCGTAAAACACTGTCCGGTCCAGCACGATGCCGCGCTCCTCCGTCACCGCCAGTACCCTTGCGCTGGCCGATTGCAGATAGGCGTCGTCTCGAAACAGGAATTCGGTCATCGTCGTGCTCATAGAACCGGAGAAAACAGGCGGGCGGTCTGCGATGCCAGGTAAACCGGCCAGGGTCGTGTCTCGACCTCGGACTGGCTCACCTGCCGGCAGGAATTGAAGTCCCTGAGCAGCATCGCCTCGACATCATCGATCACCTGCTTGTCCGTGAACCACAGTGTGATTTCAAAATTGATGGCAAAGGAGCGGTTGTCGAAATTGACGCTTCCAACCGTGGTCATGTCGTCATCCATCAGCACCACCTTCTGGTGCAGGAAGCCATCGGTATAGCGATAGACCGCGATGTCATGCGCGACCATGCTGTCGGCATGAGCAATGCTGGCAAGATAGACCAGCGCATGATCAGGATTGTCGGGGAGCATGATCCGCACATCCACCCCGCGTAGCCGCGCCGCGAACAGCGCCGTGCGAATATCGGTATCGGGCACGAAATAGGGGCTGACGATCCACAGGCGCTTGCGGGCGCGACCGATGAGGTCGGTGAAGGCGATTGCGCATTCTTCCAGTTTGTCAGCCGGTCCGCTTCCCATCACCAGCACCGAATTGTCGCCAAACGTCTCCAGCTCCTTGGGCGGGTTGTTGGGCAGGCGCTCGCCGGTGGCCCATTCCCAGTCCTCGCGGAACAAAAGCGCGCAACCCAGCGCTGCGGGCCCGGAGACCCGCACATGCGTGTCACGCCAGTGGCCGAATTTTGGGTCCTCGCCCAGATATTCGACACCCACATTGTGCCCGCCGGTCCAGGCATGCTTGCCGTCCGCGACGACGATCTTGCGATGATTGCGATAGTTGATGCGGGTGGGGCCGAAGACGCGGAGGAATTTGTGCCGGCGGTTGAAGCTCGACACCTTCACACCGGCCTCCCGCAACTCCTTGCGGTAGGCCTTGGGCATGCCGGTGCTGCCGATGTCGTCATAGAGCAGAAAGACGGCGACGCCCTCCTTGGCCTTGGCAATCAGCCGCTCCGCCAGCTCCTGGCCGAGCCGGTCGTCGCGCACGATGTAAAACTGTACAAGCAGGTATTCCTTGGCGGCCTCGATACCGGCAAATATCGAGTCAAAGGTCGCCGTCCCGTCGACAAGCAGCTCGACGTCATTGCCCTTGAGGAAGGGCAGCTCGGAGACATTGACCTGTACCGGCCACTTGGCGTCAGTCTCGCGGTCGATTAGCGCCAGATCCCTGGCGCGCAGGGGGCGTTCGGCGCGACCATTCTCCATTCGCTCGGTCGCATAGTCGTCGAACAGCTTCCACCCGAATATCAGGTAGAGAAACACCGTCGGGAAGGGGAGCAGCAGCAGCGACAAAAGCCAGGCGATCGAGCCCTGCGAGGTGCGGGAGTTGAGGATTTCTCGCACGGCGCAGATGAGGGCCAGGATGTAGATGAGCCCCATGATCAGGGCTACCAGGTGCAGGTCGGACGTTACGGTATTGAGGAAATCGTCAATTCCGAGCATCGATGGACTCCAGCCTGGCGTGAAGAAACACTCTAGCAGGCTGTGAGTTCACAACAATCTCTGGATAGGTGGGACGCCTTGCCTCAGGCGTCCTGCTCCATGACGCTCGAAATATCGATTGGTGTACGCCCTTCCATCCATGGCGGCACGGGCAGGTTCTTGCCGCGCAGGAATTCGGGATTGAAGATCTTGCTGGCGTAGCGATTGCCGTAGTCGCAGAGCACGGTGACGATCGTTTTCCCCGGCCCAAGATCGCGCGCCATGCGCACTGCGCCGGCAATGTTGATGGCGCTGGAGCCACCGAGACAGAGGCCTTCATGTTCAAGCAGGTCGTAGATGTAGGGCAGGGCCTCGGCGTCCGAAATGCGATAGGGCAGGTCGACCTTGAGTCCTTCGAGGTTGGCGGTGATGCGCCCCTGGCCAATGCCCTCGGTGATCGAGTCGCCGGAGGATTTCAACTCGCCATGAGCGAAATACTCATAAAGCGCTGCGCCTTCCGGATCGGCGAGGCCGATCTTGATGTCCGGGTTGCGGCTGCGCAGCGCTTCCGCCACGCCGGCCAGCGTGCCGCCCGAGCCTACGGCGCAGATGAAGCCGTCGATCCGCCCGTTGGTCTGCTGCCAGATTTCGGGCCCCGTGGTTTCGATATGGGCGCGGCGATTGGATATGTTGTCGAACTGGTTGGCCCAGATGGCGCCATTGGGCAGTTCCGCATTGAGCTTTTCCGCCAGGCGACCCGAAACCTTGATGTAGTTATTGGGGTTTCGATAGGGCTTGGCCGGCACCTCGATCAGCTCCGCACCATAGAGGCGTAGCGCGTCCTTCTTTTCCTGGCTCTGCGTTTCCGGGATGACGATGACCGATTTGAAGCCCAGTGAATTGGCGACCAGCGTCAGGCCGATGCCGGTATTGCCGGCCGTGCCTTCGACAATGGTTCCGCCGGGCTTGAGCTTTCCGGATTTGACCGCATCGTGGATGATGAACAGCGCAGCACGATCCTTGACGGACTGGCCCGGATTGAGGAATTCGGCCTTGCCCCAAATCTCGCATCCCGTCAGCGTCGAAACGCGGTTGAGACGGATCAGCGGCGTATTGCCGATGGCGGAGATGAGGTCTTCGTGCTTGGCCATATCAGGATTTCTGCTTGTGTCGCGCCCGATTGCGCAGAGGCTTTGCGGCGGGAGGCGCGCAAATCCAGAAAGATCAGACACTTATCGTAAGTGTGGAGGGCGAGTGTCGCAAGTCGTATGCCGACTATTCAGCAGCGCTTTTCCCTCCCGCCCGGTCCGGCGCAAGGGGCGGTCGCTACGCATCTTCCCCGGAGAATATTTTTCGCCACCGCTCAGGCGTTGGCAGCCGTGCCCAGAGCCGCGAACGCAGCGAGGGCCCGTTCCCGCGTCACCTTGAGGTCGACGATCGGGTGCGGATAGCTCTCACCCAGCGTAATGCCACTCTGTTCAAGAACGGACACGGGGGCATTGCCAGGCTGATGTATGTACTTGTCCGGCAAGCGCGTAAGTTCAGGCACCCAGCGCCTGACATAGTCGCCACCGGGGTCAAAGCGTTCACCCTGGGTTACCGGATTGAAGATCCGGAAATAGGGCGCCGCGTCGAGCCCGCATCCGGCGACCCACTGCCAGCTGGCGGGATTGTTCGCCGCGTCCGCGTCAACCATGCAGTCCCAGAACCACGCTTCTCCCTGGCGCCAGTCAATCAGCAGGTTCTTGGTGAGGAACGACGCCACCAGCATGCGCACCCGATTGTGCATATACCCCGTTTCCCAGAGCTCGCGCATCCCGGCGTCGATTACGGGCAATCCGGTTTGTCCGCGTTGCCATGCCGCAAGCTGGGCGGGCGCGTGCCGCCAGCGAAGATCTGCGAACTTCTCCTGCATAGGCACGCTGGCAATGTCCGCCCGGTGGTAGAGCTGGTGATGACTGAAATCCCGCCACGCCAGTTCCGACAGGAACTTGTCCACTGCGCCGGCCTTGTCGGGATGCATGTGAATGACCGCCTGGGCCGCGTGCCAGATCTGCCGCGCGGAAATTTCCCCGAACCGCAGATGCGGCGAGAGACGTGAGGTCACGGCGCGCGCTGGAAAGTCGCGCCCCTCGGGATAGGAAGACACGCAATCCTCAAGGAACTCGCCCAGCCTCGATTGCGCCGCGGCCTCGCCGATCTTCCACTGGCCATTGAACTTTTCCGCCCAGGCCGGCTGTTCATACTCTTCATCGACGAAGCGGGATTTGATAGTCCGGCCAGTGGGGGGCGGAAGCGCATCTTCGATGTTCATCGACCGCAATGATTTCCAGAACGGTGTGAAGACCGAATAGGGCCGACCGTGACCAGTCTGGATCAGCCAGGGCTCCACCAGAACATTGCCCGAGTGAGATTGCGCATCGATTCCTGCAGCCTTGAACCGCTCCTTGATGCCAGCATCCAGGTTGCGTTCCGCCGGACCATAACGACGGTTCCAGTGGATGGAGCGGACATCCAGGTCGCCGGCAATATCGGCGAGCACGTCGCCGGCGCGTCCGGATAGCACGCTTAGCTCGATGCCGATCCCGGCAAGAGAATGCCCCAGGGATACAAGACTATGGTGCAGCCACCATCGTGCCGCCGCCCCGATGGGGCGCAGGCTCTCGTCGCTCTCATGCACATAGACCGCTACGACGCGGTCGCCGGTCTTGGTCGCGGCGCTGAGGGCGGGATTGTCGGCCAGGCGCAGATCATTGCGCAGCCACACGAGAGCAGTAGGCAAGTCAAACCTCCAGGCGTCCGCGTCATAACGGGCGCCCGGCGGGATTGGATCAGCCTATTCCATCAACTCGGCAAGCTCTTCGAGGGCAGCGCTCCAGGCTTCCATGGAAAAAATGCGGGTCTGTGCATCCGCATGTGGCAGGCCGCGCTCGGTCAGGGTGATGGTCGTGCTGTCCTCGCCCTCGGCCTTGAAGGCGATATCGAGAACGAAGATCAGCTCGCTGTCCTCAGCCTCGTCCTTGTGGATCCAGGAAAGTACGAGACGCTGGTCCTCCACATAGGTCAGGACCTCGCCGCTGACCTCGTGATCAGCTTCGTCGTCGTCCTCGGCAAATGTCACGAAGCGGTACTGGCCGCCTTCAAATGCGTCGAACTCCGCCTCGTCGGCTTCCCACTGCTCGATGAGCGCCGGATCGGTCCAGGCCGAGAACACGTCCGAGACATGCGCGCCGATGGTGCGCGTCAGCGTGATCTGGCTTTCGTTGTCAGCGTCCATGCTCATGCCGGCTTCCTTTCGGGATGCAGTTCTGCCGTTTTGGGCAGGAAGATGGTGAGAATACCCAGTGCAGGCAGGAAGGCGCAAATCTGAAACACTGGAATGATGCCGATCCAGTCGGCCAGGCCGCCCATCACTGCAGCACCGAGCGCCCCAATGCCGAAGGCAAAGCCGAAGACGAAGCCGGCGATCATGCCCACTTTGCCCGGAACCAGCTCCTGTGCGTAGACGACCATTGCCGAAAACGCCGAGGACAGGATCAGGCCCACCATGATGCTCATGATGCATGTCCAGAAGAGATCAAGGTAGGGCAGGGCCAGGGTAAACGGCAGGGAGCCGAGGATCGACACCCAGATCACCGCGAGGCGGCCATAGCGATCGCCCACAGGTCCACCGATAAAGGTGCCGGCCGCCACCGCGCCCAGGAAGGCGAAGAGATAGTATTGCGCTTCCTGCGCCGAGAGACCGAATTTCTCGATCAGGAAAAAGGAATAGTAGCTCTTGAGGCCCTCGATATAGATGAACTTGCTCAGCAGCAGTGCCCCGATGACCATAAAGGCTATGATCAGGCGCTGGCGCGATAATGCCGGCTTCGCAATCGCCGCAGCAGGGCGCGAGGCGGCCTGCCGCTGGTGGTCGGCAAACCAGCGGCCGACATAGGAAAGAAGCAGGAAGCCAATGGCGGCCACGATCAAGAAGCCGAAAATGCTGTCCTGGCCCAGCGGCAGAAGAATTAGCGCGGCGGCCAGCGGGCCAAGGGCGGTGCCCACATTGCCACCCACCTGGAAAAGCGATTGTGCAAATCCCAGCCGGCCGCCCGATGCCATGCGGGAAACGCGCGACGCTTCCGGGTGGAAGAGGGCCGAGCCGGTACCCATGACCACGGCCGCGATGAACAGCAGCCAGAATCCATTGGCGGCGGCAAGCAGCGCCACGCCCGCGGCCACGATCGCCATGGAGACAGCCAGCCAGTAGGGTTTAGGCTTGAGGTCGCCGGACAGGCCGAAAATGGGCTGCAGGAAACAGGCCGTGATCTGCTGGCCCAGTGTCAGCATGCCGATCTGGAAATAGGTGAGGCCGTAATTTTCCTTGAGCAGCGGATAAAGCGCCGGCAGCAGGAACTGCAGCAGGTCGTTGAGCAGGTGCGCTCCGCTCACACAGAGGATGATCGACAGGGCAGTACGCTGCGCATTGTGCGCAGTTGGGGCAGCAATCGTGGTCATGGAAAATCGCTTAAGGGAACGGTTTCGTCCGTCGTCCTACGCCACCGAACACACGAGAGCAATCGCTCGTGCACATTATTCAGGCAATAGGGAAGGAAATGGCTCCGCGAGCTGGACTCGAACCAGCGACCATTCGATTAACAGTCGAACGCTCTACCAACTGAGCTATCGCGGAACACTTTCGTGCGCCCTCTTGTCGAAGGCGAGGTCCGTGTACCCAAACTGATCCGGTTTGCCAAGCCCCCAATGTCACCGCTTGTGAATAACTTGTCACAGACCCTCGGCAGACGCCCGGCGAGCAAGGGCTGTTAGGTCGGTCAGTGTATTGAGGTTGGCGAACGGGTCCTGGCCATGGGTATCCGACCAGTCGACCTGCACGGCTTCGGCCTTGGCCAGCAACGCTTTTGGGCTGTTCGGCAGGTCGCCGGCGCGCGCTCGTTCGGGCAGGCCGGAAAGAGCCGAGAGGCGCCAGATCGCGTTGGTCGGATAGAAATTACCGCGCCATCCCGCCTGTGCCGCCGAAGCGCCGCCATCCAGCGCAGCGACGAGTCGCCGCACATAGTCCCGCGGCAAGAAGGGTGTGTCGACCGCCACGGTAATGAGCATGTCGCTCGGCGAACATCGGGCGAGGTAGTCCGCCGCTGCAATCAGCCCCGCCAGAGGGCCGGCCACGGGCAAGTCGAGATCGGGCAGGGCGATGGCCCCCTCGACCAGAACTTCGCGTTGTCCCCCGGTTGAGACCAGAAGCGAGGTGCTCATATCTCGTAACCTGTCGGCTACACGATCAATCAGCCGCTGGCTTCCGATCCTGAGCAAGTCCTTGTGGACAGCGCCCAGCCGGCTGCCCTGTCCACCAGCCAGGATCAGCGCGTGAACGCTCATTTCTGCTCACGCGCTCTCAACAGCAGCATCAGTGCGATGCCGCCGATCAACCCCCAGAATGGCGCGCCGACACCGACAATGGTGATTCCGGAAGCCGTGGTGACAAAGGTCAGGATAGCGGGCAATCGCGCGTCTTCGTGCGAGAGTGCCGCGGCCAGCGCGCCTGCGAGACTGGAAAACAGTGCCAGGCCGGCCACGGCCTGGATGAGCAGCGGTGGAGACGCGGCGATGAAGGCGGCTGCCAGGCTCGCAGTAAAGCCGAAGAGGACATAGGTGAAGCCGGCCGCAACAGGTGCCGGCCAACGCCGATCCTTGTCCGGATGGGCCTCCGGGCCGGCGCAGATGGCTGCCGTGATAGCCGCAAGATTGCTGGTCGGGCCGCCGAAGAAGGCCGATGCACCGCTGGCGAGGCCCGTCAGCACGAAAAGAGGGGACGGGCGCAGATCGAAGCCATTTCCCTTCATCACTGCAATACCGGGAAGATTTTGCGAGGCCATGGTTACGACGTAGAGCGGCAGGGCGATGCGAATGATGGAATCAAGGGTGAATACCGGCATGACCGGTACCAGCATGGGCCAGGCCCCGTCGAAGGTTCCCGCTGGCAGATGCGTCGTTGTCGCCAGCACGATCGCCGTGGCGCACACTGCCAGCGGTACCGCATAGCGGCGCGCGAAACACAGCCCGAGGGCCCAGACAACCAGGATCGGGAAGGTGTGCCAGGGCATCTCCTCCAGGGCCCTGATCGGCGCGAGACAGAGCGTCAGTAACATGCCGGCCAGCATGGCATTGGCTATGCTGGCCGGAATCGCCGCGATGGCGCGGCCGAGCGGCGCAATAAGCCCGGTGAGCACAATCAGCGCGGCGCAGACAAGAAAGGCTCCGGCAACCGCGGGAAACCCGCCGACGGGTTCTCCAACGGTGAGCAGAAAGGCCATGCCAGGCGTGGTCCAGGCAAAGCTGACCGGCGTCCTGATGCGCCAAGCGACGGCCATATTGAGGATGCCGATCGAGAGGCAAACCGCGAACAGCCCGGAGCCGGCTTGTTGTGGTGAAGCGCCTGCGGCGGCCAGCGCAGCCAGGACAAGCGTAAAAGTGCTGGCGGAGCCCACCACGGCAGCGAGAATCCCGGCAAATATCGGCTGGGCATAGTCGCGGCGAGGCGGGGTAATGGCGTCGGATGTCATGGCGATTCTCGGATTCTGGCCGCCAGAGGCTAGTCGCTCTCGGGGGCTGCGGCCAGAGTCGGGGCTAGTCGCGCTTGCCTGAGGGGCTGGGCCGCTTGAACTGGTCCGTCAGCGCCAGCAGCACAACCATATGCAGCCGTTCCGGCGTATTCGGCGGCTTGAGACATTTGACGCGGGACGAAACGGTATAGCGGGCGCCGTTGCGCTCTCCCGTCGCGGTATAGAGCAGATACTTGCTGGCTTCGTCATAATAGGCCGAGGTCACTTTGAACTGCATTTTCGACCTCACGCGGCTGACGGCACGAGCCCTGGAATGACCTCCCACGAGGAGATCGTCAGAAAATACACCGCATGCCAATGAACCTATTGCATAAGCGTTTGCCGTCCAATAGGTACTGGCGCCCAGAGGCCGCGTGGCGGAGTGGTTACGCAGCGGATTGCAAATCCGTGTACTCCGGTTCGATTCCGGACGCGGCCTCCATCCTTCCCCAAATGTTTGTTCAAAGCGGCGGTTCCACCGGCGCCTGTCCGCATGTCGTTTAGGAACCATCCCCGATGATGGCCGTTGTATTAGTGTTGGAACGTGATTGAAAAATATCGCGAACCGATAAGAGCCCCGAAGGCGAAAGCTTCCGGGGCTTTTTGCTGCCTGTCGTGATGGAACGGGTGGGGCTCGTGCGGGTTGGCACGTTAGTCTTGAAGGAGAAGCCCTATGACGACCGAAACCCGTGCCGCGCCGCTGGATACGACAAAAGGCGAGCAGAAGGACGACAACATAGACGATCTGGGCAGACGCCCCGATGGCTCTACCCAAGATCAGCCGGTCGATCCCAAGCCCGAAAAGGCCCCGGCGGACAAGGAAAAGCGGCAAGCGTCAGATTCTTAGCACAGCAATAATGTCGCGCATCGCTTGATTGTATTGCGTTCGGACCGGGCTTGGGCATATTCACGGCCAGCATATGCCAGCTTGGACAATTCTTGGTGCACACGGACGACTCTACAGCAGCGCGCCGGGCGATGGTGGACAACCAGATCGCCACCAGTTCCGTTACTGACCCGCGCCTGCTGTCCGTACTGCGGCGCATCCCGCGCGAACTCTTTGTTCCCGAAGAGCGTCGTGCGCTGGCCTATAGCGATGCGCATCACCCGCTGGGGCAGGGGCGTTTCCTGCCGGCGCCGGCTGTCTTCGCCCGCCTTGTGCAATTGGCCGAAATTGCCGAAACCGACACTGTCCTCGATTACGCCCCGGCCACCGGCTATTCCACCGCCGTTCTGGCCGGCATTGCGCGGTCGGTTGTCGCCCTCGAGCCGGACGCGGCCATGGCCGCCCGCGCGCGCAGCAATTTGGCTGCACTGGCAATAGACAATGTCACTGTCATCGAGGGCGATCTGTCGACTCCACGTGACGCACGTTTCGACGTCATTCTCGTGGAAGGCGCTGTCGCACAGGTGCCGGATGTGCTCGTCGATCGATTGGCGCCCTTGGGGCGGCTGGTCTGCCTGGTGCGGCAGGGTCCCGTTGGGGTCGCGTTGACAATTGTTAACGCAGAGCAAGGTATCGTCAGGCGAATCGGATTCAATGCGACACTGCCTTCTATTGACCTCGGGCCGTCCCCAGAGGAGTTCGTCTTCTAGATTTGTGTTGCGTTCTGGTCACGGTCGGCCAACGCATTGATATTAAAGTTCCGTAGGGATTGTCCGGGTCTGTTGTATACCCCATCTGCCGGGCATTAGAGTGGTGGGGTCTGGAGGCTGGTCTGATGAAGATTCGCGGAGTTCTGAAGGCGAGTACGCTTGCCATGCTGGTGGCATGCTCGTCGGTCGGAACGGCCCATGCCCAATCGATCACGCAGGCTCTGACTGCCGCCTACAATCACGCCCCGGATCTGCAGTCGGCATTGCTCAGCGCCAAAGCTCAGGCCGAAGGCATTGTGCAGGCCAAGTCCGGCATGCTGCCCACCGTTGGCGCCCAGATTAGCGGCAATACGTCGACAGCTTTGATCGGGGGCTCCTGGACTGATCCGAGCCTCTCGCTGACGACGGGCCTGTCCTATAATCAGACCATTTACGACAACAACAAGACCGCTGCGCAGGTTGAAGCCGCGCGCGCCGCTGCTGAAGTCGCCGAATACCAGATCCGCAACACCGAGCAGAATGTCCTGCTCGAAGTCATCCAGGCCTACATGTCGGTGTTGAGCGGCCGCGAGCTGCTGGCGCTGCGCCAGGAAAACGTCAACTTCTTCCAGGCCCAGCTCCAGTCCGCCCAGGATCGTCTGGATGTGGGTGAGGGGACGCGCATCGACGTGGCCCAGTCAGAGGCCCGTCTGGCACAGGGCCAGGCGGCCCTGCAGGCCGCTGCCGGTTCCCTCCAGTCCGCCGAAGCGACGTTCCAGCGCCTCGTCGGCCAGCGCCCGCAGAACCTGTCAACGGGCCACAATTATTCAAGCCTCTTGCCGCGCTCCATCGACGCCGCGATTGCCGAGGCCGAGATAGGCCACCCCGCCATCCTGCTCTCCAAGGCAAGCATTCGCGCCGCGCAGGCGAGCAGCGATATTGCCCAGGCCGGCTACTTCGGTGCCACGGCCAGCGTTTCCGGTCAGGTGGGCAGCAGCTGGACCGGCCCGTCCGGCGGTGCCCGCGACGGTCTTTCGGCATCCATGGGCTTTCAGATTTCCATTCCCATCTACTCGGGCGGCCGCATGGGTTCGAGCGTGCGCCAGGCCAACCTCAACCAGATCAAGTCGGAAGTGGACGCCATGTCCGCTTATGACCAGATTCGCGAAGCAGTGATTTCCGCCTGGACAGGCATCCAGAGCGCTGACGCCCAGATCAGCGCCGCTCAGGCCGCAGTAACCTCGAGCAATACCGTTCTCGATGGCGTCATTCAGGAACGCGACCTCGGGGCTGCCACCACGCTCGACGTGCTCAATGCCCAGGCCGATCTCACCAGCGCCCGCGAGGCGCTGATCAACGCGTCCAACGGCAAGACCATCGCGACGTTCTCGCTGCTGACAGCGATGGGCCGCATGACCGCCAGCAGTCTGGCCCTGCCGGTCGAGATCAAGACCGCCGTGCCGTATACGCAGGCCGTCGAGGATGTGTGGCAGGAACTGCGGACGGTTGCCGAATAGGTCGACCGGATTTTGCTTCCGCATCAATATTGTGGCCGGGCTCGTCCCGGCCTCAACTTTTCGTGGAAGACGTCAAGTTCAGGCCTTGGAGTGATTCCTAATCCGGCGCCTTGCTATTAAGCTGTTGGTTACGAATCGGGATAGGGCATGCGGAATCCCTTCCTAGTCGGGCGCATGAGTAAGAGGCACTGATGAACAAGCCGGCACCCAAAGAACCCTCCATGGACGAAATCCTGTCGTCCATTCGACAGATCATCGCTGACGATGATGCTGCCGGGGCGCCGCGTCGTCCTTCGATACAGGCCGCGCCTCCGCCCATGCAGGCCACGCCGGCCCGCGCCGTTGGCGGACAGGATGATCGCGACCTGAGCGACATGCTCGACGACATCGAGCCCCTGGCGCTGTCTCCTTCGCAGATCGTCGAGCAGGGCGATGATGATGTCGGTGGCTTCAGCTTTGACTCCATTCTTGCCGATACCGAAGGCCCGGAGGCCGCCGCACCGGCGCTGGTTGAGCCAGAGGACGTCACCTTCGACATGGATGACGACCTTCCCAGCTTCGATCCTGCTACGGCCCGCCCCGCCGTCGTGCAGCCCATTCGTGCTCCGGAACCGGCGCCCGTTGCCATGGCTATGCCTGAAGCCGAGCCTGAGCCGGAATTCGAGCCTGAGCCGATGATAAGCGCCGCCCAGGCCGCGCCTTTGCCCGATCCGACGCTGACGTCCGAGATCGCCGAGCAACTGCTTGAACCGGCAACCCGCGCCGCTGTCCGCGGCTCTATCGGCAAGCTCAGCGCGCTGGGTATCGGCAATCCTGGCCTCACCATCGAAGCAATGATGCGCGATATGTTGCGCCCCATGCTCAAGGAGTGGCTGGACGAAAACTTGCCCGCCGTAGTCGAACGCATGGTGGAAAAGGAAATCGCCCGCGTTTCGCGCGGCGAATAGGCCTGCCCGGGGTGTGGGCCTTCCTCCCCCGCTATGGGGGAGGGGGACCGCCATTAGGCGGTGGAGGGGGGTGCAACGAGCACCGCCCCGTCTTTATCCGCATACTCACGCCTGCCGCTCCCTCTCCACCGCGCTTTGCGTGGTCCCCTGTCCCGCGAGCGGGGGAGGACGGTCCGGTGAAAATCTTATCCTCGCCCCCAAATCCTCCCTTATTCTCCCCCTCATCAGCCGGATGGAGATGGGGTTGCAACGATCAACCGTCCGGCGACAATCGGGCGGGCTCGCCATCGTTAGCAGGAGCCTGGGTCCGGGGATGGGTTCAGGCCGAAATGCCTCCCTAGTTAAACCCCCTGCCAGAAATCCCGATGCCCGGAGGCGATCATTGCCTCACTATATTAAACTCAGGGGCGGCGACCGCCTCCGGGCACCATCACGCCATTGCACCCGCAAGCTTCGAGGCTGTGCGGCCGCTGCGCATGCGCACCATTGACCCCGCACCTTGCATTTGCTTGAAGACTGCCAACCTGTTTCCGACCCGCCAAGGTTAGCCTGGCGGGTCGATGCTGTTCGCGAGTGACGTTATGCTTGAAAAGACCTACGAACCCGCCGCCGTCGAAAGCCGCATCTATGATGCGTGGCTCGACGCCAAGTCTTTTGCCGCCGGTGCCGGCGCCAAGCCGGGTGCGGAAACCTTCACCATCGTCATTCCGCCGCCCAACGTCACCGGCTCGCTCCATATCGGCCACGCGCTCAACAACACGATCCAGGACATCCTTGTCCGCTTCAACCGCATGCTGAAGAAGGATGTGCTCTGGCAGCCTGGCACCGACCATGCTGGCATTGCCACCCAGATGATCGTCGAACGCCAGCTCGCTGAAAAGCAGATGGACCGTCGCACCATGGGGCGCGACGCCTTCATCGAGCGCGTCTGGGAATGGAAAGCCGAGAGCGGCGGCACCATCATGAACCAGCTCAAGCGCCTGGGCGCTTCGGCCGACTTCTCGCGCGAAAAATTCACGATGGGTGATCGCGGTGCAGCCGATGACCAGATGGTCCGCGCCGTCACCAAGGTCTTTGTCGAACTGCACAAGCGCGGCCTGATCTATCGCGCCAAGCGCCTGGTGAACTGGCATCCGGGCCTCGAAACCGCCATTTCTGATCTCGAAGTGGAGAATATCGAGGTCAAGGGCCACATGTGGCACTTGCGCTATCCGCTGGCCGATGGCGTAACCTACGAGTTTCCGGTCAAGGATGAAGAAGGCAATGTCACGGGCACTGAAACCCGCGACTACATCATCGTCGCCACCACCCGTCCCGAAACCATGCTCGGTGACGTAGCCGTCGCCGTGCATCCGGAAGACGAGCGCTATGCCGGTCTGGTCGGCAAATACATCGAGCTGCCGCTGGTGGGCCGCCGTATTCCTGTTGTTGCCGACGAATATGCCGATCCGACCCTGGGCACCGGCGCGGTGAAGATCACCCCGGCGCATGACTTCAACGACTTTGAAGTCGGCACTCGTGCCGGTCTTGAGCCGATCAACGTCTTCACCACGCGTGGCGCCATCATTGATGCCGATTTCATTCCCGCAAAGTATCGCGGCATGGATCGCTTTGAGGCGCGCAAGGCCATTGTTGCCGACCTCACTGCACTGGCCGAAGAAACCCCGACGCGCGGCCTAGACCATATCGAAGACAAGAAGATCATGGTGCCGCATGACGAGAAGTCCAAGCTCGTCGTCATCGAGCCATTCCTGACCGACCAGTGGTGGGTCAAGGCCGACGTCCTGGCCCAGCCGGCGCTCGCTTCCGTCCGCGAGGGCCGCACCAAATTCGTGCCGCAGCAATACGAAAACACCTATTTCGCCTGGCTTGAAAACATCAAGCCCTGGTGCATTTCGCGTCAGCTCTGGTGGGGCCATCAGATCCCGGCCTGGTATGGCCCCGACAACGAAGCCTTTGTCGCCTATGACGAGGCCGAAGCCCGCGCCGCTGCTGAAAAGCATTATGGCAAGCCAGTGGAGCTGACCCGCGACCCGGACGTCCTTGATACCTGGTTTTCTTCCGCCCTCTGGCCGTTCTCGACCCTGGGCTGGCCGGACGAAACCCCCGAGCTCAAGCGCTATTACCCGACCAGCGTTCTGGTCACCGGCTTCGACATCATCTTCTTCTGGGTTGCCCGCATGATGATGATGGGCCTCGAATTCCTGGATGAGGAGCCGTTCCACACCGTCTACATGCACGCCCTGGTCCGCGACGAAAAGGGCCAGAAGATGAGCAAGACCAAGGGTAATGTCATCGATCCGCTGAAACTCGTCGATGAGTTCGGCGCCGACGCGACCCGCTTTACCCTCGCTGCCATGGCCGCGCAGGGCCGCGACCTCAAGCTCGCCATTTCGCGCGTCGAGGGTTACCGCAACTTCGTCACCAAGATCTGGAACGCCGCACGTTTTCTCGAGATGAACGAATGCCGCCGCGTGGAGGGCTACGATCCCAGGGCCAACAGGCTGCCACTCAATCGCTGGATCGTCGGCGCTACGGCGCGCGGTCTCGCCAGCGTCCGGTCAGGCATCGAGGACTACAAGTTCAACGAAGCGGCCAACAGTGCCTATGACTTCGTCTGGGGCACGTTCTGCGACTGGTATGTGGAATTCGCCAAGCCCGTCTTCATGGGCGATGACGAGGCTGCCAAGGCCGAAACCCGCGCCACCGCTGCCTGGGCCCTGGACCAGATTCTCGTCATGCTCCACCCGATGATGCCCTTCGTCACCGAAGAGCTTTGGGCCGAGACCGGCAAGTTCGGCCCGGCACGCGAGGGCATGCTGATCACCACGGAATGGCCTGACCTGTCGGGCCTCGAAGACGCCGCTGCCGACGCCGAGCTGGCCTGGCTGATCGATGTCATCTCCAACATCCGCTCGGTCCGCGCCGAAATGAACGTGCCGGCCAGCGCCAAGCTGCAGATGGTTGTCACCGGGGCAGGGGAGGAGACCCTGCGTCGCCTCGTCGCCGGTACATCGCTGATTTCCCGACTGGCGCGCCTAGAAGAAATCTCGCCACAGAACGAAGTGCCGGGCGAATCCGCCCAGTTCGTCGTTGGCGACGCGACCTATGCCCTGCCGCTGGCCGGCGTCATCGACATTGCGGTCGAAAAGGCCCGCTTGGAAAAGGAAGTAGGCAAGCTCGATGGCGAGATTTCCCAGGTCGACAAGAAGCTGGGCAACGAGCAGTTCGTGTCCAAGGCACCTGAAGAGGTGATCGAGGAACAGAAATCTCGCCGCGAGGCCGCTGCCGAGCGTCGGACCCGAATTCTCGAAGCCCTCAAGCGCCTGAGCTGAACGCAATGACGGACACCGCCAAGCCGCCCAACGAACGCGCATTGCAAAATGGCCTCGTTGGTGGCGGGGCGGTGCTCATCTTCGACGGCAAGGGCGGCATGAAGCGGCATGAGCCGGGCGAAGATCACCCCGTGGTGCCTCGCGGCGGCTTCAAGCTGGTCGTCGGCAATTCCAAGGCTCCCGAGTTCAAGCTCTGGCTCAAGGGGGAGCTGGGCGATTTCAATTCTAGTCTGGTGACCGCACCGAGTTCGCGCAGCCGTTGCAGTGTCATGGATGATCGGGCACTCGTGGTCCTGCGGGTCGTCCGCCCCGGTGCCGCGCCGCATGATGTCGGCCGTCAGTTCCTCACCGTCTGGATCGAGAAGAGCCGGGTCATCATCGCCTCCGAGCTCAATATTCTGGACTTTCTTGGCCTCGCCAAGGTCGAGCAGGCCGAATACGCGCCGACCACGCCCGCCGATCTGATTGCCCGCCTGGCTCTGAGGGCAACCGACAGGCTCGAACCTCTGATCGAAATGCTCGGTGACCGGCTCGATGATGTGGAGGAAAGCCTCATCACCCACCGCACCGAGAAGGCGCAGGATAATCTCGAACAGTTGCGCCGTACACTGATCAGCTTCCGCCGGCTCGTCTGGCCGCAGCGCGACGCACTCTCGACACTGGAAGTGGAAGACCTCTCCTTCTTCTCTGACCGTGACCGGCTGCGCCTGCGAGAGGCGGCGATGCGTACGGCCCGCATCGGCGACGAATTGCAGGCCCTCTCCGAACGCGCCGTCCTTGTGCACGAAGAAATCATCGACGACCGCGCCGAACAGATGAACAGGGCGATGCTGCTCCTGGCTGCCGTCACCGTGATCTTCTCGCCGCTGACCCTGCTCACTGGACTTCTGGGCATGAATGTTTCGGGTATTCCCTTTGCTGACCACCCCGGCGCCTTCTGGGTTGTCTGCGGCGTCGTCATTGCCATTGGCCTCGGCGCTCTCTGGGTCATGCGCAGGCGACGCTGGCTCTGAGCCAGCGCCGCCTGTGGCGTCAAATGCTCGCCTGTACCGAGTGTAGTCCGGCATAGATGCCGTCCTGTGCCATCAGGTCGTCATGCGTGCCTTCCTCGACGATGCCTTCCCGGGTCAGCACCAGGATGCGGTCGGCATGGCGCACCGTTGAGAGCCGATGGGCGATCACCAAGGTGGTTCTGCCGCGGGCGAGGCCAAGAAGAGCCTGCTGCACCGCCCGCTCGCTCTCATTGTCGAGCGCGCTCGTGGCCTCGTCGAAGATCAGGATGGGCGGATTCTTGAGGAAGGCGCGGGCTATGGTCAGCCTCTGTTTCTGCCCACCTGAAAGTTTGACCCCACGCTGCCCGATGTCGGACTCATAGCCATGCGGCAGGGCCATGATGAAGTCATGCGCATTGGCCGATCGTGCCGCCGCAATCATGTCTTCATCGGAGGCGTCAGGGCGTCCATAGAGCAGGTTTTCCCGCACCGTGCCGGCGAACAGATAGACGTCCTGCTGCACAACTCCGACATGCTGACGCAGCGATTTCAGTTTGATGTCCCGCACGTCGTGTCCGTCGATGCGAACGCTGCCTTCCTGGACGTCGTAGAACCGCGGTACAAGGCTGCAGAGCGTGCTCTTGCCCACGCCCGATGGTCCCACCAAGGCGACGAATTCGCCTGGCGCAATGGTGAGCGAGACCCTGTTGAGCACGTTCGGCCCGTCCAACTCGTAGCTGAAGCTGACAGTGTCGAACGCGATTTCTCCTCGGACCGCATCGAGCGGTTTTGCGCCGGGCCGATCAGCAATTTCTGGCCGCTCCTCAAGCAGCTCCATCGCTCGCACGAAGCCGGTATAGCCCAGCTGCCAGAGGCGGATGAAGTTGTCGAAGCGCCTCAGCGGGTCGAGCAGCACGCCCACGCAGAGCAGTAGCGTCAACATGTCGGCCGCGGTCAGATCGCTGGTGAGGATGCGAATGGCCCCGCCCACGATGACCACGAGGGTGATGAGCTGTCCAAAACCCTCCATGCCGCTCCACAGCAGTGCCTCGCTGCGATAGCCATCCTTGCGGCTTTCAAGAAAGCGGCGGTTCTCCTGCGTGAAGCGTTGAATCTCATCTCCCTCATTGGCGAAGGACTGCACGACACGGATACCGCCAAGGGAATCCTCGACCCGTTCATTGATGTCGGCAATGCGCTCCTTCGTGGCGCGCAATGCGATGTTCATCCGGTGGTTGAAGTACAATGCGTAACCAACGGCGAACGGAAGAAGAAGCGTAATCGCCAGGGCGATCAGCGGATCGACATAAGCCAGTACGGCCATCGCACCGCAGAACTTGAGCACGGCAATGGCCAGGTCTTCCGGGCCATGGTGGAAGAGCTCACCCAGCCAGAGCGAGTCATTGGTGATCCGGCTCATCAATTGCCCAGTGCGTTGCCGGTCATAGTAGCTGAACGATAGCGTCTGGCAGTGATCGAACAGCTCCTGGCGCACCTGGGCCTCGATCTTGGCCCCCATGGCGTGGCCCTGGTAGTCCACGAAATACGTGGCCACCGCCTGGGTGATGAAGACCGCCACCATGACGGCGCCAAGCACCAATAACTGGCCCATCGCGTCGGGCGCCGTGCGAAGCTCCGGCAGCCGGCCCACGATATGATTGGCCATCAGCGGCAGGGCAACCGCTGTGCCTGCCACAAGAATGGCGCTGAGCAAGACTGCCGCCAGCAGCGGCAAGTGTGGCCGATAGTAAGAAATGAACCGTCCGAATCCGCGGCGGCCGAAATCTGGCGCGTCCGTGTCGGCCTTGCTGAGGAATGGGGAAAGTCGGGAGAACGGGCTAGGGCGTTTGGTGCGCCGATCCTGCGCGGAAGTTTGAGAAGACATGAAGAATTCTGTCCTGATGAAGTGACGGATTTTTCTGAGCGGACAGAATGGTTTTCATCTCGGTCTCCCGAATTGGCTTGCGGGGCGACTATGCTGCCGGCTTTTCTCCAAGGCAATGGTGTGGCGGTCACAGGACTGTCTCTGTGACGATTCCGCAACAACGGTATCGATTCCATTGCCGGTCTCTCGCCATCAACGTTTTGGCGATGTTTCCCGCCACAATCTGCCCCTAAAGCAGGTTGCATGGCATTCGGGGGCGAGTGCTGGCGGAGCTGCGTTGGTCGCAAGACCACGGACAGTCTCGGCTGATTTCTCCCCCTGACGATGAGTGATCTTGGCGGCGGATACCCGCCTGAAACGGTAAGTATGAACGTTCTTTTGTTGATCGTTGATGCCCTGACACCGGTGCGCCTCGCCCCGTGCGATGCCGCGTTGGCTTCACCTTGTCATGGGATGGGCTGAATGCGGTCACAAAGCTCGTTTACGAAGTCTTTAGAGATTGCTTTGCCCGGAGGCTTCATCCGGGCAAAATCAGGATTGAACCGCAGCCATCTGAAGGCTGTATCGGCGATGCCCAGGCTGGTGGCATCGCCCCGCGTATTCGCCCATGGCCCCATGGGCAAAAGGAGTAACATGCGCATTTCTAGGGAAATCTCCCTTGCCTGCGCTGCGTCAGGATTTTTGATGGCTCTGCTCGCGGTTGCGCCCGCACAGGCCCAGACTGCCGCCGATGCTGCGTTTGATTTCGCCAAGACCATGGACGGAAACGGCGCAATCGTGTCCAGCGACACCTATCTGTCGGCACTTGAGAGCGATGCTGCCGCTGGCCGGCCACTGGCGCTTTGGCAACTGGGCACCATGTACGAGACCGGTGAAGGCGTCGACAAGGACCCGGTCAAGGCCTTCGGCTATTTCGCCCAGATTGCCAATCAGCATGCCGATACCGCGCCCAAGGGCCTCGAAGCCGACATTGTGGCCAGTTCCTTTATCAAGCTGGGCGATTATTTCCGCATCGGGGTGCCCGAAGCCGGCGTCTCGCAGAATCCTGCCGAATATCACCGCATGCTCATGCATGCCGCCACTTACTTTGGCGACGCTGAAGCCCAGTACCGCATCGGCATGCTCTACCAGAAGGAAGATGGCCTGGGCGTCAGTCCCATGCTGAGCGCCCGCTGGCTGCTCTCCGCCGCCCACAAGGGCCACTGCCTGGCGCAGGCCCGCCTGGGTCACCTGTTGTTCAACGGTATGGAAAACTACGATCCACGCCCGGCCGAAGGCCTGATGTGGCTGAATTTTGCCCAGACCACCTGCCTTGGCACCGGCGATGTTGCCGTGGCCGAGCAGCTGCTCAACAGCGCCATGGTCGTCGCAACTCCGGAAGTGCGGGCGGCAGCGGTCGAAATGGCCAATTCGGGCGTGGTCATCAGCGCCGAGTTTTAGGAGGGCCGCCAAGGCCCTCCATTCATATCCGTTCTAGAAGCTGAATGCGCCTTCCACAGGCACGTGGTCGCTCGGCTTGTCCCAGCCGCGCACATCCTTGTGGATCACCACGTCATCGAGCCGGTCAGCCGCCTGAGGAGAGAGCATCAGGTGGTCAATGCGAATGCCCGCATTGCGCCGCCACGCACCCGCCTGGAAATCCCAGAACGTATAGGCTTCTTCGGCGGTGATGGCGCGCAGCGCGTCGGTCATGCCCATGTTCCTGAGAATACGGAACTTTTCGAGGCTCTCCGGTCGATAAAGGGCATCGCCCCACCAGGCATCCGGGTCATGTGCATCGATGGGCGCCGGGATAAGGTTGAAATCCCCCATCAGGATGAAGGGCTCTTCCAGCGCGAGGCGCTCCTCGACAAAGGCGTTGAGCCTATCCATCCAGGCCAGTTTGTAGGGGAATTTTTCGGTATCCACCGGGTTACCGTTGGGCAAATAGATATTGCAGACCCGCACAACGCCCCCCTCGACGGAGAAGACTCCCTCGATCAGGCGTGACTGCTCGTCTCCGTCGTCATTGCCGGGCAGGCGACGATGCACCTCGTCGAATGGAACCTTGGAGAGCAGCGCCACGCCGTTCCAGCTTTTCTGGCCATGGGTTTCCACATTGTAGCCCAGGGCTTCGATCTCGGCCTTGGGAAAGCCCTCGTCGACGGTTTTGATCTCCTGGAGCCCCACAATGTCGGGCTTTTCCTCTTCCAGCCAGCGCAGGAGCAGTTCCAGCCGCGCCTTGATGCCGTTGATGTTCCAGGTGGCAATGCGCAAGGTCATGTTGGCGTCCTCAGGTCAGCTCGGCATAGACAGCGCGGATGATATCCTTCGGATAACGTCCCGTGCACCCCTCGAGTGCCGTATTGCTCATCGAAATCAGCGATAACCCGTTGACCGGGTCTATGAGCCAGGAATGGCCGTAGACGCCGCCCCAGTTCACCGTGCCCCTTACCGAGGGCACATTGGCGGCAACGGGGTCATCCACGATAGCGCCGAGATAGCCGAAACGCTGGCCGGGATCGCGGTCCACTGTCCCGATGCGGTTGGAAAAGGCGAGGGCCAGCATGTCGCGACTGACCGCACCACCGCCGCCAGTCCGCATCGCCTCGAGGAACCGCATGATGTCACCCGGTGTGCCTGCCATGCCTGCGCCACCGGACTGGAACGCCCTGTCGTTGAAAATGCGCGAAGGCGAGAAGATGACCGGGCCGTTATCGCCCTCGACGGGCTGCGGATCGGCCATCGGCATTGGCGGCCTGCCGTCGGCATAGGGCTTTGCCAACCGGCGCTGGTCGGCCACGAAGAACCCAGTCTCCCTCATGCCGAGCGGATTGGTGACATGCGTTGCAACCGCGTCACCCAGCGATCCGCCATGCACCTGCGCCAGAACCGCGCCGAGCACGTCGATGGCGACGGAATATTGCCATGCGGAGCCTGGCACATAGTCGAGCGGATGCTGCGCCACCCGCGAGAAATTTTCCTCGAGGCTGCGGTCCGTCTGCCCGAGGCCCGTCGTGATTTCGGGATCCTGCGGATAGCCATAGGAGAGGCCCGCCGTGTGCGTCAGCAGATGGTGGATGGTGATGTCAGCCTCGCTGCCATCGCGCAGGCGGGGCGCAAACCAAGGGATGTGCTGCCTCACCTTGTCGTCGAGTTTGATCAACCCCTTGTCCACCATGGCAAGAGCCGTGGCGGCGACGATAGGCTTGGTCACCGATGCCAGCCGATAGATAGCATTGTCGATCATCGGCTGCTCTGCCTCGCGATCGAACCAGCCGCAGGTACGCCGATAGACGATATCCCCGTGCCGCGCGACGATCAGTTCGGCGCCAACAATGGTCTGGTTGGTGATGGCGGCATCCATCACGGCGTCGATACGGCTAGTCATGACGGCGATTCTCCTCTTGTCAGAGGACTTTAGCCGTTGACAGCAGTGGGGTGAAGTTCAGCCAGGCTAGACAGCGAAACTGGTCCCGCAGCCGCAGGACGCGACTGCATTGGGGTTCTTGATCTGAAAGGACTGGCCAACTAGGTCATCGACGAAGTCGATTTCAGCGCCGCCCATGAATTCTAGGCTGAGTGAGTCGATCAGCACCGTCGCCTCGCCCTTGCTGAGCACAAGATCATCATCGCCAGGGGTTTCCTGGACGAGATTGTACTCGTACTGAAATCCCGAACAGCCGCCGCCGGCCACAGAGATACGCAGCACAGTGCCTGGCGCTTCCTTGGAAAGAATGCGCGACACGCGCTTGGCGGCGCGATCTGAAAGGGTTACGGCAGGAACAGCAAGCGCGGCTTCGGTCATGGGGACAATCCCGGTCGGTCGTAATGTCATAACGCTTCGCTAAGATAGGCGCTCTAGTCGCCATTGCAAAGGCCCCGGACCAACACATGAGCGATACCGCCCCCTATGCCGCCAAATCCGCCCAGTCGCTGGGCCGGCTCTATGGGGCGGGGCCAAGCCCGACCCGTTCGGAATTCCAGCGCGACCGCGATCGCATCATCCATTCAACGGCCTTTCGTCGCCTGCAGCACAAGACTCAGGTCTTCCTTGCCCATGAAGGACGACATTTCCGCAACCGCCTGACCCACACGCTGGAAGTGAGCCAGATAGCGCGCTCCATCGCCCGTGCCCTGCGCCTACGAGGATTTGGCAGAGGCCGTCGCCCTCAGCCCACGATCTTGGTCATACGCCCTTTGGTCATGCCGGCGAGAGGGCCCTGCATCGCGCCATGGAGCCTTTTGGCGGCTTCGATCACAACGTTCAGGCGCTCCGCGTCGTGACGCTGCTCGAAAACCGCTATGCCGAGCACGACGGCCTCAATCTTACCTGGGAAACGCTGGAAGGCATTCTCAAGCACAATGGTCCGTTGCTCGATGCAGAGGGCAACCCCTTTGGCCGCTACGTTCATGAGGGCCTACCTTCGGGCCTCGATGCCATTCCTGCGCCAGCCGACCTGCGTCTCAACACCTTTGCCAGCCTCGAAGCGCAGGTTGCGGCCGTTGCAGATGATATCGCCTACAACGCCCATGACATCGATGATGCCCTGCGTGCCGGTCTTGTTTCCGTGCCCGATTTCATCAACGTGCCCATGGCGGGCCCGATCGTGGCAGAAGTCCTGGAACGTTACCCCGACATTGGCGAGAAACGTCAGGCCCACGAGATCCAGCGCCGCATGATCACGCGTGCGGTGGAAGATGTGATTGCCACCAGCGTTGCGCAGATCACCGCCTCGGGAGTTCAAAGCCCTGAGGACGTGAGACTGGCCGGTCAGCCTCTGGTTACCTTTTCGACGAAAGCGTCCAGCGCTGAAAAAGGCCTCAAGTCCTTCCTGTTCAACCGGGTCTATCGCCACGAAGCCGTCATGGTGCCAGTGCGCGAAAGCGAGGCGGTAGTGGAGCGCCTCTTTGCCGTCTACATGGCCAATGCCGACATGCCCGGCCGCTGGGGCGAGGCGGGCAGGGCGGTCGGTGGCCCCCAGCGTGCCCGTATCGTGGCGGATTTCATCGCCGGCATGACCGACCCCTACGCGCTCGATGAACACCAGCGCTTGTTTGACGCTCGACCGGATTTCCGTTAACCGGACCGCATTGGTGAGGCGCATAGCCAACCACCTTCCTCAGGTCCGTCCTCGGGCTTGACCCGAGGACCACTCTCTACACCGCGGAAGCGGCGGCTGGCCCTCGGGTCACGCCCGAGGGCGGCATCGTGGTTGTGGATGCGCCTTTCCTCCAGATAGGACACTTGGTCAGAAGCCATGGATATTTTCGCTCTTTTCACCACTAGGGTCACCGAAGCCCTGCGTGCCGATTACCCCCAGCTCGACGCCGAGCTGCTTTCGCGCGTCGTGGTGGAGCCCCCGCGAGATGCCGCCCATGGTGACCTCAGCACCAATGCGGCCATGGTCGTGGCCAAGCCCTTGGGCAAGAACCCGCGGGAAGTCGCCGCAGCGCTGGTCGAGCGGTTCAAGACCTCTGCCGACGTAATTTCGGTTGAGGTTGCCGGTCCCGGCTTCATCAATTTCCGGCTCGGTGACGGCGTCTGGCACCAGGTGCTGAAGTCTATCGGCGCCCAGGGCGAGAACTACGGCCGCTCGGACCTCGGCAAGGGCGAGCGGGTCAATGTCGAATATGTTTCGGCCAATCCCACCGGTCCCATGCATGTCGGCCACACCCGCGGCGCCGTGTTCGGCGATGCGCTGGCCTCGCTGATGGCCTGGTCGGGTTATGATGTGACGCGCGAGTATTACATCAACGATACCGGCGGCCAGACCATCATCCTCGGTCAGTCGGCGCTCCTGCGCTATCGCGAGGCCCTTGGGGAGACGATCGAAATCCCGCCCGGCTTTTATCCCGGTGACTATCTCGTCCCCGTGGGCCATGCTCTGGTTGCCGAATACGGGAAGTCGCTGCTCGAAATGCCCGAGCAGGAGGCTGTACTGATCGCTCGCGAAGCGGCACTGGCCGCCATGATGGAACTCATCAAGGCCGATCTTGCCCAGCTCAACATCCACCACGACGTATTCTTCTCCGAACGCCAGTTGCATGGCGCCGGTGGCGACATCGAAAAGACGCTTGCCTGGCTGCGCGAAGAGGGCATGGTTTATGAAGGCCGGCTCGAAGCCCCGAAGGGCAAGACGCCCGAAGAATGGGAAGATCGCGAACAGACCCTCTTCCGCGCCAAGGATTTCGGCGACGATACTGATCGCGCGCTGGTCAAGTCAGACGGTTCCTACACCTATTTCGCCGCCGACATTGCTTATCACCGCAACAAGTACCTGCGCGGTTTCAAGCACATGGTCAACGTGCTCGGCGCCGACCATTCAGGCTATGTGAAGCGCCTTTCAGCCGCGGTGAAGGCGGTGTCCCATGGGGAAGCCGATATCGACGTGCGGATCTGCCAGCTGGTGCGCCTGCTCAAGAACGGCGAGCCGTTCAAGATGTCAAAGCGTTCCGGCGATCTGGTGACCCTGGCCGACGTGGTCGAGGAAGTCGGTGCTGACGCCACCCGCTTCATGTTGCTGTTCCGGCGCAATGACGCCTCGATGGATTTCGATTTCGCCCTGGTCAAGGAACAGACGCGCGACAATCCGGTCTTCTACGTCCAGTATGCCCATGCGCGTGCAAACTCGATCTTCCGCACCGCACAGCGCGATATGCCGGAACTCGATGTTTCGCCGGCCGCGCTGGCTGCCGCCGAAGTAGAGCTCCTGAGCCATCCGGCCGATATTGAACTGATCCGCCTTCTGGGTGCCTGGCCGCGCACAGTGGCCGCGGCTGCCATTGCCCACGAACCCCACCGGGTCGCGTTCTATGTGCATGAACTCGCCGGGGCCTTGCATGGCTTCTGGGCAAAGGGCAAGGATGATCCTCAGTTACGATTTGTTAACCAATCCGACCCGAAGTTGACGCTTGCTCGACTCGCTCTCGTCGATGCCGTTCGGCAGGTGATCCGGAACGGTCTGGGGATTTTGGGGGTCTCTGCGCCCGAAGAGCTTTCATAATTCGGGCGCATTGGTGTGAACACTCGCGGCAAAGTCCTGCAAGGATTATCCGCATTCTAGGGGCGCTGGCTGATATGGCTGGTGAAACCGCAATCAATGGCCGCACAGACTGATGCACCGGACGATCTCATAGCCGAATTGGCGCGCCTGATGGCCGACGATGCCAAGGCGTCCCCGCCACCCGCGAATGAGAAAGCGGCACCGGTTCGTATCCCTGGCGATGCGAGTGCCGCTCCGGCACCACGCTTCGATTTTTCCATTTCGAGCAATCTGGCGTCCAACAGGGCGCCAGCGTCGCCCGTGCGCATCCCGGGTGTGGAGCCTGAGCCCGCCAAAGCAAGCCAGCCAGTCGACCCGTTCTCTTTCGATTTCGACTTTCTCACCCCCAAGCCGGCTGAACCAGCAGCACCGGCTGCCACACCCGTGCCTGCTGCTGCTCCGGCGCCGAAGGACGAGCCCTCCCAGCTCGACCAGGATAGCCTGGCCGACCTGATCGCGGCCGAACTGGCTGCCGATCTGGGTGGCGCCGGTGAACCCGACGCGCCCGTCGAGCCGACCATCGCGCCTGTGTCGCAGGCCGCGACCCCTGATAGTTTCGGCGTGCCGCCGGTGTTTGGTCTCGGCTCTGCCCGGCCCGCCTCACCGGGTCCCGCCGGCCCGGTGTTTGAGCCGGAGGCCCAGCCCATCGTTCCTGCCCATCCTCCAGTACAGCCCGTCCAGGCTGCCGTGCAGGCGCGCGCGCAAGAGCCTGAACTGCGTAGCGACGACGGCGCGATGGACCCTCTCGACGAGATCGAGCGCCTCATCGGACCAGCTGTTCGCAATGCCAGCCCCACGCATGCACCGGCTCTGCGAAGCCTCGCCACTCCGGTCGTGCCCGAGCCAGTCGAGCCAAGCGTACCGCAGCCCGAGCCCAGGTCGCGGGTTTCTGCGCCTACGCCCCAGCCGAGCGTGTCGGTCAGTTCCGTCGACGAAGCCATTCTGGCGGCTGCGGCGGCCACCGGCGCCCATGTGGAATGGGTCAATTCCACATCCCCTGAAGGTGCAGACCTCGACGACGAGGTCGAGCCCATGGTGGCTCCGGTTGGATCGCGCCGCCCGAGCATGAATCGCGCCGTGGCCGGACCGCTGGTTGCGGTCGGCCTGCTGGCCGTTTCAGGTTTCGGCCTGTACTGGGTGCTGGGGCAGGGCGGCGGTGCTGCCGGTCCCGCTCCGGTCATTGTCGCCGATACTACTCCGATCAAGGAAGTGCCCGAGGTCGACACGAGCGCCTCTGCTCAGCAGTCTGTTGTCTTCAATGAGATTTCCGGCGGCAACACCGGCGTCGAAGAGCAGATCGTCTCGCGCGATCAGGCCGACACCGATGCCGTCGTAGCGGCCAATACGCCAGTTTCCAACTCGGGCGTCATGACCGATGGCACGGGCGACACAATCAACCCGAACCAGGAAGGTCTGGTCAATCGCAAGGTGCGTACCGTCACTGTGCGTCCGGATGGCACCATTGTCAGCGGGGACGACAGCATGGCCGGCACGGCCATCCTGCCGGTCGATCGCCCCAACGTGCCCGAAGTTCCGGGCGCTGATTTCTCGACGCCTGATCTGATTGCCAGTGCTGAAGCCGAGGCTGCAGCCGCCGCGGCCGCTCCCGTGGAGCCTGCCGAGGTCCCTGCAACCCCTGCGGAACCTGTGGCGCAGCCGGGAACGGATATTCCTGTCGTCGATCCCGTCGGCGCCCTCATCACTGGCCGCACCGTCACCACTCCCATGCAGCGCCCTGCGGATTTTGCCGCCATGTCTGCCGCTGCGATCGCGTCTGCAAACGCAGCGCCGGCGCTCGCAGCGCAGCCTACGCCGGCTACAGCTGCGGCGGCCGCTGCGCCCGCGCCGCAGCCCGCCCCCGCTACACCGGCCGCGACTACTCCTGCAGGTACGGCAGCCGCCTATGTGCAGATGGCGTCGCAGCGCAGCGAGGCCGATGCTCAGGCGACAGTGCAGGCGATCACCACGCGCTACGGCGTACTTTTCGGTGGCGCAACGCCTCAGATTCAGCGCGCAGATCTGGGCGAGCGCGGAGTCTACTATCGTGTTCTGGTACCGGCGGCATCGCGCGAGGCCGCTGCCAATATCTGCACCAACGTCAAGGCAGCAGGCGGCGATTGCCTTCTGCTCTAGCGCAATTGCCCATCCTTGACGCTGGCGCCATCAGCGGCCAAGGATGGGGCATTGTGGCCACATCGACATCGGGCAGATGACAAGCGCAGAAACCAACTGGTTCGACACGCCGACTCCGCCGCCTGCTGAAGAGGTTCTGCATGTCGACGTTGGCGGCTATGAAGGTCCGTTGGACCTGCTGCTGGATCTGGCGCGACGCCAGAAAGTCGACCTCGCCAGCGTTTCCATTCTGGCCCTTGCCGAACAATACCTGGCCTTCATCGAAACCGTTCGCGAGCGCCGCATCGAGGTGGCTGCGGACTACCTCGTGATGGCTGCATGGCTGGCCTACCTCAAGAGCCGGCTGATGGTGCCGCAGGCGCCGGGCGACGAAGAGCCGAGCGGTGAAATGCTCGCCGCCATGCTGCAATTTCGCCTCAAGCGCCTCGAGGCCATGCGTAATGCAGCGACCCGGCTGATGAATCGTCCCCGCCTGGGATTCCAGATTTACGCACGCGGCGCGCCGGAACCCCTGCAGATCGCCCGCAGGTCCATCTGGGAGGCGAGCCTCTATGACGTCCTCAAGGCCTATTCCAGCCAGCGCGAGCGCGGCATCCCTGCCGAGTATACGCCGCGCCTGCGTACGGTGTGGTCCCTCCAGGATGCGCGGGACATACTTCAGCGCCTGATCGGTGACAGCCACGAATGGGTGGCGCTCGACGCCTATCTCGCCGAGTATCTGGCCAAGCCTGCCGAGCGCGCCACGGTACGCGCCTCCACCTTTGCATCGAGTCTTGAACTGGTGCGCCAGGGCGAAATCGACATCCGCCAGACCGAGACATTCGGGCCGCTCTTCATGCGTCGCCGCCGGAAAGATACGCCTTGACCGAACATGACGACGAAACCGGCGAGGTCCTCCGCCGACATCTACGTATTCTCGAAGCCCTGCTTTTCGCTTCGGCCGAGCCGCTACGCGCCACCGACTTGGCGCCCTACTTCGGCGAAGGCGTGGACATGATCGGCCTGCTGAAGCTTCTGCAGACCCAATACGAGGGCAGGGGCGTCAATCTCGTGCGCCGCGGCGATGGATGGGCCTTCCGGACCGCAGAGGACCTGGGCTTCCTGCTCCGCCGCGAGGAGCACGAAACCCGGCCTCTGTCCCGTGCGGCGCTCGAAACCCTCTCTATCATCGCCTACCACCAGCCTGCGACACGCGCCGAGATCGAGGAAGTTCGCGGCGTGGCAACCGGCAAGGGCACGCTCGACCTGCTCATGGAAGCGGGCTGGGTGCGCATGCGCGGCCGCCGCCGCACGCCTGGCCGCCCGGTAACGTATGGGACGACCGAGTCCTTCCTCGATCACTTCGGTCTTGAGGCTTTGTCCGACCTGCCGGGGCTCGATGAGCTGAAGGGTTCCGGCCTGCTTTCGGGGCGATTGCCGCCAGACCTGCAGATCCCCCTGCCATTTGATGGTGCCCTGCGCGAGGACGAGGATCCTCTGGACCCGTCCGACCCCGGCGACACTGAGCCGGAAGACGAGGAAACCTGAACCAGCTCACGGTTTTCACGTGCATGAGGGAACACGTTCTTGTGTTTGGGCGCGATTAAACCTATTTCTCGGTCTATCTATCGCGTGTAACGCGTATCTGGAGTTCTAGGGAGAATACAATGCACGCGCCGTCTATTTGGGGCATCCTCGTTGTCGCCGTCGTCGTCATCCTGCTGTTTGGCCGAGGGAAGATTTCGGGCATGATGGGTGAAGTGGCTTCCGGCATCAAAGCCTTCCAGAAGGGCATGAAGGACGACGACAAGCCGGCCGAACGTATTCAGACGTCCGCCGAAGTCGAAGCCCGCGAAGTGGACAAGAGCAAGGACGCTTGAGCGTCCTTCGGCTAGCGACCACTACAGGCGGCGTGCCGCCTTTCGGAGAATAGATCCATGCTCGGCCTAGGCTGGACAGAGATGCTGGTGATCGGCGTGATTGCGCTGATTTTCATTGGCCCCAAGGACCTGCCCGTCGTCATGGGTAGGGTGGGCAAGGTGATCGGACAGATCCAGCGCATGGGACGTGAGTTCCAGCGCGAGATCAACAAGACCACCGGACTTGATGAAGTACGCAACCTGCGCAGCTCCATCACTGCGCCGCTCAAAAAGACCGCCGACGAAATTCGCAAGGATTTCAACGCTATTGGCCAGGATGGCACAGTATCGCCGACCGGCGTTCTCAAGCCGACCGACCCCAGTACCGAGAGCGTCGTTGAGGCCATCCAGCAGCAGGCAGGCATGGCTCCGGCCAAGAAGTCCGCCGACGAACTTGCGGCCGACTACGGCTTCAAGTCCACCAAGGCAGAGCCCGCCAAGCCGGAAGCCCCGAAGTCAGAACCGGTCAAGGCCGTCCGCACTCCAGCAAAGACTGCGACGGTCAGGGCTGAGCCCGTCGCCACCAAGGCCAAGGCTGCTGCCAAGCCCGCAGCGAAGGCCGCAACCAAGTCGGCCGCCAAGGCAGACGCCACTTCTGCCGAGGCTCCAGCCCCCAAGGTCGTCCGCAAGCCTGCTGCGCCGAAGGCCGCAAAGCCTGTCGCAGCCGAGACAGAGACAAAGCCCGCCGCCAAGCCGCGCACACCGCGCAAGAAGCCGGCTGATGCGAGCGGAAAGAGCGAATAATGGCCGACACCAAGCCGCAGCAGATCAAAGACAAGTCCAAGGCCAATGAGCCGGAAGACGAACTGGCGGGCAGCGAAGCACCGCTGCTCGAGCACCTGACTGAGCTGCGCAAGCGCCTCATTCACAGCGCCATTGCCATAGTGGTGCTGATGATCGTCTGCTTCCTCTTTGCCAGCCAGATCTTTGACCTCCTGCTCAATCCCTATCGCTCGATCTATACCGATCCCGGGGAGATGGAGCTGATCTACACGGCGCCGCAGGAATTCTTCTTTACCCAGGTGAACCTGGCGTTCTTCGGCGCCGTCTTCATCGGCTTTCCATATCTCGCGACCCAGATTTATGGCTTTGTGTCGCCCGGCCTCTACAAGCACGAGCGCAGGGCGCTGGTGCCATATCTGATTGCGACGCCGATTTTCTTCCTGCTTGGCGCTGCCATGGTCTATTTCGTCGTTCTTCCCATGGCGCTGGGTTTCTTCGCCGGCATGCAGACCGAGGAAATCAAGCTTCTGGCCAAGGTGTCCGAATATCTCGGCCTTGCCATGACACTGATCCTGGCTTTCGGTGTCTGTTTCCAGCTTCCCGTGGTGCTGACGCTGCTAGCGCAGCTTGATCTGATCAATGTCGAGCAGCTCAAGAAGGGCCGCCGCTACGCCATCGTCGGAATCCTGATCATCGCGGCCTTCATCACCCCGCCAGATCCGATCTCGCAGATCGGCCTGGCTCTGCCCATGTATGGCCTCTACGAACTGTCCATCCTCTCCGTGCGCATGGTCGAGCGTCGCCGCAAGGCCGCCCTCGCTGCCGAAGAGGCAAAGAACGCCGAGAAGGCCTGAGGCCTCTCTGCCGGCCCGTCACAGGGTCATTCCGGCGAAGGCCGGAATGACCCTGTGGCTTTCGTGGAGGCTCGGCGGCCACGCCTTTCCCCCTTGCACCCCCATCGCCTCCTCCGTAAACAGTCCGCGTCACCAAGAGAGGCGGGCAAGGCCCGTAGAAGCGATGTTTGATATCAAGTGGATCCGAGACAATCCCGAAGCCTTCGACAAAGCCATGTCGCTGCGCAAGAATGTCTCCGTCCGCTCCGCTGATCTCATCGCCATTGATGAACGTCGCCGCCAGATTATCGTCCGCCTCAACGAGGCGCAGGAAAAGCGCAACAGCCTTTCCAAGCAGATCGGCCAGGCCAAGGCCCAGAAGGACGAGGCCAGGGCCGCCGAGCTGATGGCCGAAGTCGCGCGCCTCAAGGAATTCATCCCGACCGGCGAAGCCGAGGAACGCGCCGTCGAGAAGGAATTGCGCGACATTCTCTCGTCCATTCCCAACATGGCGCTGGACGACGTGCCCTATGGCGAAGACGAAGCCGGCAATGTTGAATATTTCGGCCCCAACGGCTCCGCCGCGACCGTGGCAAAAGTCCGCCCACCAAAGCCCAGCTTTGCCTTTGCGCCCAAGGAACATTTCGACATCGGCATCGCCGAAAAGAACATGGACTTTGAAATCGCCGCAAAACTCTCGGGCAGCCGCTTCGTGGTGCTGAAGGGCCAGCTGGCCCGCCTCGAACGCGCCCTCGGCCAGTTCATGCTCGATCTGCACACTAGCGAGCACGGCTATCTCGAAGTCCAGCCGCCGGTCCTCGTCCGCGATGAGGCCCTTTTCGGCACCGGCCAGCTGCCCAAGTTCGAGGAAGATCTGTTCTTCACGCCCCACGGCGATGGACGCCTGGCGCTGATCCCGACTGCCGAAGTGCCGATGACCAATTTCGTCCGCGAATCCATTCTCGCCGAGGAAGAACTGCCGCTGCGCTACACGGCGCTCACCTCCTGCTTCCGCTCCGAGGCCGGTTCGGCCGGCCGCGACACGCGCGGCATGCTGCGTCAGCATCAGTTCAACAAGGTCGAGCTGGTCGCCATCACCACGCCCCAGGAATCGGACAACGAGCACGAGCGCATGCTGGTCGCCGCCGAAACTGTGCTGCAGAAGCTTGGCCTGCACTATCGCGTCATGAAGCTCTGCACCGGCGACATGGGTTTTGGCGCCCGCCGCACCTATGACATGGAAGTCTGGCTGCCCGGTCAGGATACCTATCGCGAGATTTCCTCGGTATCCGTCTGCGGTGACTTCCAGGCCCGCCGCATGGAGGCCCGCTATCGCCCGTCTGGCGAAAAACAGCCGCCGCGCTATGTCCACACGCTCAATGGCTCGGGCACGGCCGTCGGCCGCTGTCTCATCGCTGTCATGGAAAACTACCAGCAGGAAGACGGGTCGGTACTGATCCCCGAAGTCCTCCAGCCCTATATGGGTGGCCTCACGTCCATCGGCGGCCGCTGACATGGACCTGCGCATCCTCATCACCAATGACGATGGCGTGGATGCGCCGGGTCTCGCCGTCATGGCGGACATTGCCCATGCCATTTCCGACGATGTCTGGATCATCGCCCCGGACGGCAACCAGTCCGGGGCAGGGCACCGCTTCAGTTTCGGGCGCGAACTGCGCCTCGATGAGCGAGGCGACCGTCGCTTCGCTGTCCTTGGTGGCTCCCCCGCTGATTGCGTCGTCGCCGGCATGACCCATCTTCTGGGCGACCGGCCGGCCGACCTCGTCCTGTCAGGCGTCAATGCCGGTCAGAACCTGGGGGACATCGTCAATTGCTCCGGCACGGCTGCCGGCGCACGCGAGGGCGTGCTTCAGGGCGCCATCGGCATCGCCATGAGCCAGTCCATGGACTACGAGGTTACCCACAATCCTGATTGGACGAATGCGCGCCTCTTCGGTGCCGATGTGGTCGATACCATCCTCCGCGCCCATGCTGGCGATGACGTGTTCTACAACGTCAACTTCCCGTTCTGCTCCTCCGCGCAGGTCACGGGCATTTCCGCCGTCTCCCACCAGCGCTTCTCGCGCTCGCCCGTTCGCTACTATCAGAGCGACAATCCGGACGGGTTCTTTATGGCCATTCCGGAAACCCCGCTGCCGCTCGATCCAGCCGGCGATTTCGAAGTGCTCCGCCGCGGCAACGCCATCACCGTGACGCCCTTCGCCCTGCAGCAGACCCATCAGGGTGCTTTGGAGCGGCTGGGAAGCATGGCGCTGAAGTCTCGTTAAGGTCCGGGCCTTTTCGCCCCCCACCAGGCCGCCCTCGGACTTGATCCGAGGGTTTCTCACCACATTTGCGGTCGGATGGGCTGGCCCTCGGGTCAAGCCCTAGGGCGGAGTTGTGGGTGGGAGGCAAAATGGGACAGCCACTTGCTGGTGCAGAGGCTTGGCTTCTCCGGGGCGCGGCCTGCCTTCTCATCTTAACCTTACCCACCTCTGAATCACCCCGACACGATTTCGCTCAAATCGCATCGGCTTTAAACTCGTCTTTACCTTACCGGCGTAGCTTCAACCCTAGTTGTTGAGTACCTGCGTACGAGTAAGCCGATGAGTAATCGCGTTATTTCGCGGACCCATAGAAATGCGGTCGCCCTTGCCGGGATCATGATCGCAGCCGTTGGATTGTCCGGCTGTTCGAGTCTGGGGAGCCGCAATTTTGGCGACTCCACCGTTACAGGCTCGGTAGGTCAGTCTGGTCCGGCAACTCTCAATCAGCCCATGCCCCCGAGCCTTGGCGCGCCTCAGAGCGTGCAGGTCGCAGCCATGGAATTCTTGCCGCCGGCCAATGTCGGCGCAACCTGGACGAGTGGCAATACCATGCCGCCCGCACCGGTCGGCAATGTCTTCGGACAGCCCTCCGGCATGACCTCGCCGATCGGAGCCTCCGGTTCGTCGGTGCAGACCCAGGCCCTTCCTGCATTGAGTTCGTCGTCATCCATGGGAACCACGCAAGCCATGCCCGCTGCTCAGCCTCTTGCCCCTCTGCCGGCCGCTCCCGCCGCCGTCGCCATGGGCACCCCGTCCTCTGCCGCCCTCCCGGTCAATTCCAGTGTTCCGGTCCAGGCCGCAGCCAATTCCAACGCCTATACCCACACGATCGCCGGCGGCGAGTCGCTCTACACCATTGCACGCAAGTATGATGTGACCACCCAGGCCATCGTCCATGCCAATGGCCTGAGCTCGCCCGACAAGATCATCGTGGGCCAGAAGATCATCATTCCCGGCCGCTCGGACCTGGTGAACACCTCCAGCGTTCAGGTTGCCAGCACCGCCCCGACCTCATCGGTGCCGTCGCTGCCCAGTTCTCGACCGACCAATCTGGCTGGCAATAACGTCCTCCAGGCTGCCGCCACCCCGGCGCCCGCCGCCACGACGCCGGCCGCAACCCCGGTTCTTGCCGCCCCGGCAGCCGCGCCGACCCAGGTCGCTGCCGTTGCCCCCGCAGCCGAGCCGGTCGCGTCTGGCAATGACAAGTTCCGCTGGCCGGTTTCGGGCCGCATCATCACCGATTTCGCCGCCTCGCGGGGTACCGGTATCAACATCGACGTGCCGGAAGGCTCCTCGGTCAAGGCCGCCGAAAACGGCACCGTCATCTATGTCGGCTCGGGCGTCGAAGGCTATGGCAACCTGGTTCTGGTCCGCCACCCCAATGGCTACGTATCCGCCTACGCCCACCTCAAGGACATGAGCGTGGCCAAGGGTGCCGTGGTCAATCGCGGCGACTTGATCGGCACTGTGGGCCAGACCGGCTCGGTCTCTCGTCCCCAGCTGCACTTCGAGCTGCGCAAGGGCGCTACCCCGGTCGACCCGGTCCCGCTGCTTGCCAGCTAGGCCCGACTAAACTCCAGAGTTGCGAAAAGGCCGGAAGTGGTGCTCCGGCCTTCTTCTTTTCCATCGCGCCTGCTCGATTTGCGTCGTCATTGCCGGGCTTGTACCGGCAATCCACGTTGCAGAGAAAGTTGGACCACCCGGATCAACCGAGTGGTGACGATGGGTAGGTATCCAGACAGATGCATACGGCCAGGGGATCTAGACCGCCTTGCCCTCTTCACCCGCCAGCGTCCGCACCAGCTGGATGGCCACGCGGCCCGACCGCGCCCCGCGCGTCGCCGCCCATTCGATGGCACGCGCACGCAGCGTCTCCGGATCGATGGCGAGGCCATAATAGTCGGCATAGCCCGAGACCATGGCCAGGTAAGTGTCCTGGTCAGAATTGTGGAAGCCCAGCCACAGGCCGAATCGATCCGACAGGGACACCTTTTCTTCCACCGCCTCGCTGGGATTGATCGCGGTCGAACGTTCGTTCTCGATCATGTCGCGCGGCATCAGGTGGCGGCGGTTGGAAGTGGCGTAGAACAGCACATTGTCCGGCCGGCCCTCGAGGCCACCGTCCAGAATGGTCTTGAGCGACTTGTAGCTGGTTTCCCCACTGTCAAAGCTCAGGTCATCGCAGAAGACGATGAAGCGCGCCGGCTGGTCGGAAATTGCACGCATCAGGGCAGGGAGCGTTTCGAGGTCCTCGCGCGCGATTTCGACCATAACCAGCCGCTCGAACCCCTCGCGTGCACCGATATCGGCATGGATGGACTTCACCAGCGAGGATTTGCCCATGCCGCGGGCACCCCAGAGCAGGGCATTGTTGGCGCCGTGGCCGCGTGCGAACTGCTCGGTATTGGCCAGGAGCAGGTCGCGGACATGATCGATGCCCTTCAGCATGTTGAGCGGCACACGGCTCACCTTGGGCACCGGCAGCATGGTGCCGTCTTCGCCCAGCCAGTGATAGGCATCGGCCTCATCGAGCTTAAAGCTGGTTTTCCCGTCCTGGGCCATGGTGCGCGCTATGGTTTCGAGCGCATCGGCAATCCTGCCCAGATAGTCCTTGGTTTTCACCCTTGGGTCCTTCACTTTTGGCGCGGCAATCTGCGCGCCCTTATTGGCTTTGCATTAAGCAAACCCCAAATGTATAGTCCGCGCGATTTTGGCCGGGGCGCAAGTGCAGGCAAGCCCGATAGCGTCCACACCCACGAGTAGCTGGGCCGGGCCGCCCCTTCCACCAACTCATGAAAAAGATTCGATAAGGAGTTCGCTTGATGTTTGTAACGCCCGCCTATGCGCAGGACGCGGTTGGAGCCCCCGGCGGCATGGCTGACGTGTTCATCCAGCTTATGCCGATCGCCCTCCTGGTGCTGATCTTCTGGCTGCTGATCTTCCGTCCGCAGCAGAGGCGCCTCAAGGCCCAGCAGGCCATGCTCTCGGCCATTCGCCGCGGCGATACCATCGTCACCACTGGCGGCCTTGTCGGCAAGGTTACCAAGGCCGTTGACGGCGAAGATCTCGAGGTCGAGATCGCCACTGGTGTGAAGGTCAAGGTCGTCCGCGGCATGGTCGCCGACGTTCGCTCCAAGTCCGAACCGGTCAACGATAACAAGCCGGCCTAAGGGCCGAACCGGCCGGAGCCAAGGCTCCGGCCTTATGTCTTTTCAGGACGCCTTTGATGAAACAGTCGCCGTTCCGCGTAATCATAATTCTGCTCGTCGCCATTACCGGCATCTTGCTTGCAGCGCCCAATTTCCTGCCCAAGAGTGTCCAGGATTCCCTTCCGGGCTGGCTGCCGCAACCTGGCCTCGTGCTTGGTCTCGACTTGCAGGGCGGCTCGCATCTGCTGCTTGAGGTGGACCGCGACGGCATTGTCGAGCAGCGCCTGAGCGACCTGCGGCGCGATGCGCGCAACGTTCTGGCCAACCAGAACGGCATCGGCAACATCATCACCACCGATCCGGCCACCAATTCGATCACCATCGAACTGACTGACCCGACCCAGAAGGAAGCCGCTGCAACGGCCATTCAGGGCCTGCAGAACACGCTGAGCAACAGCCTGTTTTCGGCCGGTACCGGCACCAATGAGCTGACCTTTGGCGAAACGCCCGATGGCAAGCTCACCATTACCCTGACCGATGAGGGCGTCACCCAGCGCATGAGTTCGCTGGTGGCCCAGTCCATCGAAGTCATTCGCTCGCGCATTGACGAGCTCGGTACCACCGAACCGACAATCCAGCGCCAGGGCGATACCCGCGTCATGGTGCAGGTGCCTGGCTTCGGCGACTCCACCCGCCTCAAGAACATCATTTCCCAGACCGCACGCCTGACCTTCCACATGGTCTATCCGGGCATGACGGCCGACCAGGCCGAGGCCCAGGGCCTGCCCGTTGGTACCATGATCCTGCCCAGCCAGGATGGCGGCCGCGAGCTGCTTTACGAAGATGTCGCTATTGGCGGCGAATCTCTCGTCGACGCGCAGCCGGCCTATGACCAGCAGCGCGGCATCCCGGTTGTCAGCTTCAAGTTTGACACCCGTGGCGCCATCACCTTTGGCGAACTGACCTCGGCCAATGTTGGCCAGCGCTTCGCCATTGTCCTCGACGACGAAGTCATCACCGCGCCGGTCATCCAGCAGCCGATCACCGGGGGCTCGGGCCAGATCAGCGGCAGCTTCACCACCGCGTCGGCAAACGACCTGGCAGTGCTGCTGCGCGCCGGTGCTCTGCCGGCCAGCCTCAACGTCATCGAGGAGCGCACCGTTGATGCCAGCCTCGGCGCCGACTCCATCCAGGCCGGTCTCACCGCCGGTATCGTGGCGTCCGTGCTGGTCCTGTCCTTCATGGTCATAGCCTATGGCATCTGGGGTGTTTTCGCCAACATCTCGCTGATCCTCAACATCGTGCTGATCTTTGCCGCGCTCTCCATGCTCGGCGCCACGCTCACTCTGCCAGGCATAGCCGGTATCGTGCTGACGATCGGCATGGCCGTGGATGCCAACGTGTTGATCTATGAGCGAATGCGCGAAGAACAAAGGGCCGGAAAATCGCCCTTGCAGGCCATCAATGCCGGTTTCGAGCGCGCCTGGGGCACCATTGTCGACTCCCACCTGACCCAGCTCGTCGCTGCCGTCGTGCTCTATTTCATGGGTTCCGGCCCGGTGCAGGGCTTTGCTGTCACGCTCGGCCTCGGCATCCTGACTTCGCTCTTCACCTCTTACACGGTCACCTCCTACCAGGTGCACCTGTGGTACAAGCGCACCCGTCCCAAGGTGCTCAAGATCCAGCATTTCCGGTTCATTCCTGACGGTACCAAGATCCCGTTCATGAAGATCTCGCGCTATGTCATCGCGCTCTCGATCATCATGTCGCTGGTCTCCATTGGCGCTGCCTTCACCAAGGGCTTCAACCTGGGTATCGACTTCGTCGGCGGCACGGCCATTGAGGTCCAGCATGTCGGCAGCCCGGCCGATGTCGGCCAGGTGCGTGAATTGCTCTCCGGTCTCGATCTGGGCGAAATCCAGGTCCAGGGCTTTGGCACGCCCGAAGACGTGCTGGTGCGCGTCCAGGCGCAGGAAGGCGGCCAGTCCGCCGACCAGGTGGCGGTGCAGCAGGTCACAGATGCACTTGCAGGCGAGAATTACGAAGTGCGCCGCGTCGAGGCCGTCAGTGGCACCGTTTCAGGCGAACTCGCCTGGACCGGCACCATTGCCGTGGTCATCGCGCTGCTGTGTATCCTGATCTACATCTGGTTCCGCTTCGAGTGGCAGTTTGCCCTGGCTGCGGTCACGACGACGTCGCATGACATCATCATGACCATCGGCCTGTTCTCGCTGACGGGGCTGGAATTCAACCTCAGCTCCATCGCCGCGGTGCTCACGCTGGTTGGTCTCTCGCTCAACGAGACCGTGGTGGTCAGCGACCGTATCCGCGAAAACCTGCGAAAGTACCGCAAGATGCCCCTGCCTGAGCTGATCGACCTGTCGATCAACCAGACCATCGTGCGAACCTCGCTGACGCAGTTCACCGTGCTCCTGGCGCTCGTGCCTCTGGTGCTGTTCGGCGGCGAGGCGCTGCGCAGCTTCACCATCGCCATGACCTTCGGCTCGCTCGTCGGCATGTATTCCTCGGTCATCATCAATGGCCCCATCCTCATCAACTTCGGCCTCAAGCAGAAGACTGACGAGGAAGTCGCCGCCGAGGAAGAGGGCAAGAAAAAGACCAATGACGGGGCCTCGGTCTAGGGCCGATGCGTCTGCATCCGCGCCTCTCCCCTCAGGGAGGGGTCGCCGCGTAGCGGCGAGTGAGGGGCCTTGAAAGCCGGCGCCCCGTCTTGGACATTTGACGTGAAATAGAGGTCCCCGCTGTCGCGGGAATGACACCGTGGCCGAAACTCCCATTGCCCGTTTTCCGCAGCAGGTCGGCATCGATGCCTATGGCAATGGTGGCTTTCGCTTTGCCGACATGTCTCATCGGGGCTCCTTGCTCTGCCTGCCCGGCGGCATGACTGGCTGGGACATTGCTTCGGCCGCCGAATTGACGCTGGAAAGCCTGCAGCCAGTGCTGGATCAGGCCGAAAAGCTCGATGTCCTGTTGATTGGTCTGGGTACCGAGATCGTGGCCATCGACCCTGCTATCCGGCAGGCGTTTCGCGATCGCAAGATTATCATCGAAGCCACCCAGACCGGTGGCGCCGTGCGCACCTATAATGTGCTCCTCGCCGAGGAACGCGCTGTCGGCGCTGCCCTCATCGCCGTTGAGAAAGCACGCTGATGCCCGCTGAGAGCTTTTCCTTCGCCGCCGACGCCCTGCGCGCCAGCGACAAGGATCGCTACCTCGCCACCCTGGTCCTGCCATCCGAGCAGCGGCCCGCCATCACGGCGCTCTATGCGTTCAATGCCGACATTGCCGCCGTACGGGAGCGCGTTTCCGGCCCCCAGCCCGGCGAAATCCGGCTGCAATGGTGGAATGACGCGCTCACCGGCCATGGACATGGCTCCGTCCGGCAGAATCCCCTTGCCGACGCGCTGCTGACCACCATCGAACAGTATGGCCTGCCGGTCGGCACGCTGCAGCGCCTCATCGGCGCCCGCCGCTTCGATCTCTACGATGATCCCATGCCCGATCTCGAGACGTTCGAGGGCTATGCCGGGGAAACCGCCTCCACGCTCTTCCAGTTGGCGGCGATGATTCTCAACGGTGGAGAACCAGTTGCCGAAGGCGATGCCGCGGGCCATCTGGGTGTTGCCCAGGCCATGATCGGGCACCTGCGCGCATTCGGCTACGTCTCGGCACAAGGCCGGATCATGCTCCCCTGGTCCATTCTCGAGGCCAATGGCGTACGCGAGGGCGAGATTTTTGCGGGCCAGGAAAGTGAAGGCCTCCATGCCGCGCTGAGCCAGATCGCGGAACTTGCAGATAGCCATCTAGACAAGGCACGAAAGGCCATTGCCGCTCTTCCTGCCACGCTGCGTCCTGCCTTCGCGGCAATTGCTTTGCTCGAAGCCCAGCTGGCCGCATGGGAGACCACGTCCACCGGCCCCTTTGCCGCCCCGCCCGATGAGGCTGACTGGCGCAAGATTTCGCGGCTGACCTGGTGGGCGCTAAGAAATAGGTAGTCAGTCGTAGCGTGACGGCCGCAAAGCACGCGCAACTGGCATTCAGCCGCATAACCGACCCCATCGTCACCACCGGGCTTGTCCCGGTGGTCCACACGATGGGGCGGCGAATGCCGGGTAATGGATTGCCGGGATAAGCCCGGCAATGACGAAGGATGAGATGCGCGGGATGGAGGGCTATCGCTCCACGATCGCCACGAACTCCCCCACCAGCCGCGCCGCCACGTCGCCCTCGTAGACCAGCTCTGCCGTTACTTTCAGCCGCGCCTTATGGCGTCGCTCCAGCATATGGGCAAACCCGTCCCAATCGGCGGCATCAAGCCGCGCCATGGCCTGTGCCGTCCCGGAGATGGGCTTGAGATACTCCATCTCGGTGCGATGGATCACCAGTTGGTTGGCAATGCCCTCGGCCTCCAGTCGCAGATGCAGCACTGACCAGGCCGCAAGCAGCCCCAGCACGGCAGCACTGCCACCGAACATGGTGCCATGCACGTTGATATTGGGGTCGAGCGGGGCCTCCACCACCACGGCTTCGGCACTGGCTTCCAGCACCGACACATCCATGGCTCGGGAGAGCGGAATATGCTGGTGCAGGTAGTCAGCCAGTGCCGTCGGGGTCATGCCCAGGCCTTGAGGTCTTCGAGGGCGCGACCGGTAATTGCCCGGCGCTTGGCAATGGTCTTTTCCGGACCGCGCCAGCGCTTGACACCCTCCGGCTTTGTGATGGTCACTTCGGGAAACAGCCCAAAATTGACATTCATCGGCTGGAAGCTGCGCGCGCCACTATAGCTTTCGGCCTCGATATGGCCGCCGGTAATGTGGCCGATCAGGGCACCCAGCGCAGTCGTTATCGGCGGCGTCGCCAGCGAGCCACCCAGCACTTCGGCCGCAGTCATGCGGCCGGTGATGAGGCCCACAGCCGCGCTCTCCACATAGCCCTCCACGCCCGTCACCTGACCGGCAAAGCGGATACGCGGATCAACCTTGAGTTTAAGGTCCGGCGACAGCACCTTGGGCGAGTTGATGAACGTGTTGCGATGCAATCCGCCCAGCCGCGCAAACTGCGCATTCTCAAGGCCCGGAATCATGCGGAAGATTTCCGTTTGAATACCGTAGCGCATCTTGGTCTGGAAGCCGACCATGTTCCACAGCGTGCCCAGCGCATTGTCCTGGCGCAACTGCACGATGGCATAGGGCTTCACGGTCGGGTTGCGCGGATTGGTCAGGCCAACTGGCTTCATCGGCCCGTGGCGCAGGGTTTCGACGCCGCGCTCGGCCATCACCTCGATAGGCAGGCACCCGTCGAAATAGGGGACCTTTTCCCAGTCCTTGAACTCGTGCAGCGGCGCCGTCTTCAGCGCTTCGACAAAAGCGAAGTACTGGTCCTTGTCCATCGGCAGGTTGAGATAGTCCGCGCCCGTGCCGCCGGGGCCGGCCTTGTCGTAGCGCGACTGCTTCCAGGCGATGTCGTGATTGATGCTGTCATAGTGGACGATCGGCGCAATCGCGTCGAAAAAGGCCAGCGAATCCTCGCCGGTCTTTTCCAACACCGCCTCGGCCAAAGCCGGGGAGGTGAGGGGGCCTGTGGCGATGATCACATGCTTCCACTCGTCCGGCGGCCAGCCCGCGATTTCCTCGCGGATGACGGTAATATTGGGATGGTTGTTGATCGCCTCGGTCACCGCGCCCGAAAAACCGTGTCGGTCCACTGCCAGCGCGCCTCCGGCGGGCAGCTTGTGCTGGTCGGCAGCGCGCATGATCAGCGAATTGCAGCGTCGCATTTCCTCGTGCAGCAGCCCGACGGCGTTCTGCTCGTGATCGTCCGAGCGGAAGGAATTGGAGCAGACCAGCTCGGCAAAGGCGTCGGTTTCGTGCGCATCGGTGCGCTTGATGCCGCGCATTTCGTGCAGGACAACCTTCGCCCCCGCTTCTGCAGCCTGCCAGGCGGCTTCGGAGCCAGCCAGGCCCCCGCCGATGATGTGAATGGGTTCGTTTGACATGACGAGCGAGATATCAAGCCCGCCATGTCTGGGCAATCGGAGATTACGCTGCGCGCCGCTCGTGACGGCCTTCGTTGATCTCTTCCACGATCTTGCTGCAGAAAGCGTCGAGGTCGCCGGGATTGCGGCTGGTGACCAGACCCTGGTCGGTGACCACCGGGCTGTCCTCCCACTTCCCGCCGGCATTGATCACGTCGGTCTTGATCGAGTTGTATGACGTCACTCTGCGACCGTCGACAATGCCGGCCTCGACCAGCAACCACGGCGCATGGCAGATGGCCGCGACCACCTTTTTCTGCGCCCAGAAGGCCTTGATGAAGTCGATGACCTTGGGCTCGACGCGCAACAGGTCAGGATTGATCTGGCCGCCGGGTAGCACCACGGCATCATACTGATCCGCCGACACGTCGCCGATCACGCGATCAACAGCCACGCTCCGGCCCCAGTCCTTTTTGTCCCAGCCCTTGATTTCGCCTGCTTCCAGCGAGACCACCTCAACCTTGGCCCCCGCCTCGCGCAGGTGGTTCAAAGGAACTTCAAGTTCTGATTGTTCAAATCCATTGGTCGCGACAATTGCGATCGATTTGCCATCGAGCTGTGGCATTTGCTTCTCCTGTCGTTGCGTGTGCCGGGCCAACGAAAGGACAGGGTGATCGTTCCGCTGCCGCCGATCACATCGGGCTGCAGAAACGAAAACGCCCGCATCTCAGAGAGAGGCGAGCGTTCGGATCGAGGTAACGAGGCCGGCGGCCTTAGAGAGCGTCGGCATGGTTACGGGCAACACGGCTGATATCGGTGCGCGAGATGCCCAGGTCGCTGAGCTGACGGTTGTCGAGAGCGGCGAGCTCACGGACGGTCTGCTGGTAAGCGGCCCACTTCTTGAAAGTCTTGCGGATGTCCATTTGAAAGTCTCCTGTCGTTTGCAAGGAAAGATATAGTCCGAGCTAACCTGATCGTGCAGCTAGAGATTGGTCAAACATGCCATGCATTTTGTGCAAGGCTTGATCAGTGCCTATTCATTCATCATTCATATCCGGGACAAGAGCGTGGCCGCCGGATGGCAGCCCGGCGGCCACGGGCATGGATTCAAGGCTGGGGACAGATCAGCGGTCGAACAACGACTTCGTCATCTTCGAGAAGTCAGGTCCGGAAATCCCCAATATGTCGGCATCACGCGTCGAGGGAACGTCCATTTCCCGCAACGTCTGCTTGATGTCGACGAAGCGCCTCAGGCGCCACACGGCACGTACAAACATGGGCAAAATCCCTTGCGGAGTTCACTGTACGGGCAAAGCATGCGCCCCTTCACACGCTCCAGCTAGCCCGCATAGGGCAGGCGCTTCATGCGTGAACTGCATGGATTGTTCACCAATTTGTCGCATTGGCCGTCAGGAAAGGCGAAAATCCCGTGGTTTGGCCGCCACATAAGGGGCTTTACCGTCTGGTCACCATGTTTCCCCTTGTGCGAAGCGTCCCAAATCAACACACTCCGGCCAACTGATTTGGGGAGTCGACAGTGCGGCAAGGCGCGCATGTCATCGTCGTGGGCAACGAAAAGGGCGGGTCGGGCAAGTCGACCACCGCCTTTCATCTGGCTATCTATCTGCTGTACCAGGGCCACAAGGTCGCGACCATCGATGTCGACAGCCGCCAGCAGACGTTTACTCACTATGTTCGCAATCGTCGCGACTGGGCACGGGCAAAGGGTCTGAGCCTGCCGCACACGACCCACTTTCACCTGCCGCTGGCGCGGGGGGATTCTGCCCGTGAAAATCACCGCATAGAGTTCGACCTGTTCCGCCAGGCCATTGGCGAGGTCGAGGGCAAGTCCGACTTCATCGTCATAGACACGCCGGGCTTCGACACCAATCTGGCCCGTCTCGCCCATTCCCTGGCCGACACGCTCGTCACACCGGTCAATGACAGCCTGATCGATCTCAGCGTCATGGCGCAGGTTGATCCGGTTACCGGCGAGCCACGCGAGCTCAGCCACTATGCCCGTCTGGTGCAGCGGGCTCGCTCCGAGCGACTCTCCATCGATGGGCGGAACATTGACTGGGTGCTGGTCCGCAACCGCATCTCCATGCTGTCCTCGCGCAACATGCGCCAGGTCCAGACCATGCTCGAGCGCATAGCCATGCGCCTCGGTTGCCGGGTTGCCGATGGCATTGCCGAACGCGTCATCTTCCGCTCGCTGTTTGCCACCGGCATGACCGTGTTCGATCCGCTCGATGATGACTTGTTGGGGGGCGTGCCCTCTATGTCGCATATGAGCGCGCGGCAGGAATATCGTGCCCTGGTGAATGCGCTCAACCTGCCATCGAGCCGACGTGCAGAAGCGCGCCTGGAGGTGCTTTCCACACCCTCCGGCGACGTAAACCGCTTCGCCCATATGGCCGGCAGCGATTCCTGATTGAGCGACTAGCCGCGCGCGTAGGCAACCTTGCGGGGCGTTTCTGCCGCAATAGCGGTCTCTCGTGAGTCATAGATCGCGCGGGCTTCGACGATGGCATGGTGGTTGTCGGCTGACCAGTCCCACAGGGCACTGATTGGCACCTGCAGCGTCTTGCCCAGTTCAGTGAGGCTATACTCCACGCGCGGCGGGACTTCCGGATAGATCTGGCGTGTCACCAGGCCATCGCGCTCGAGATTGCGCAGGGTCAGCGTCAGCATGCGCTGCGAGACGCCATTGATCATGCGCTTGAGCTCGTTGAAGCGCAGCGTGCCGTTGCGGCCGAGAATGCCGACGACCATGACGCTCCACTTGTCGCCAATCCGGTTCAGCACGTCCGACATGGCAGTGCAGTTGGCATGCTGGGACGTATCGGAAAGGGATGGAATCTTGTCAGGCAGTGACATTTCTGTGCCTCCTTGCAGTCGTAACTCAGGCACAAATATAAACACAGTTACCGGAATATACCAGTGCGTCGCCGGAGAAGTGAAATGACCCCGCGACGCGGAGCAGTTCACACTCATTGGAGGAGGGGGCCATGAGCCAATCCAGTTATGCGCAGTCAGGCAGCACGGGCGGAGCAAAAGGCTGGACGATCGGCCTTTGGGTCGCGCAAATTCTGCTGGCCGCCGTTTATGCTATGGCCGGCTATATGAAACTCACCCAGCCGATTGACGCGCTCGTTGCGTCCGGCATGGGCTATGCCGGCGACTATCCCGAAATGCTCACGCGTTTTATCGGGACGATGGAAGTGCTGGGTGCCATCGGCATCATCCTGCCGGCCGCCACGCGCATCCTGCCGGTCCTGACGCCGCTCGCGGCCCTCGGCTTTTCGGTCATCCAGGTTCTCGCCATGGGTGTTCACATTTCGCGCGGCGAATTCATGGTCCTGCCAATGAACCTGATCCTCCTGGCGCTCGCTCTCTTCGTGCTCTGGGGCCGCACCCGCAAAGCGCCGATCAGCGCGCGCTGAGGAGAATTACGACAGGTAGAACGATTGACAGTCCCGGTCCGGGACTGTCTTTTTGCGCCCAATAGTGCGTTCTGGGAGGAACCGACGTGACTGACCGCATTAACCTTTTGCTGAGTGAACTGACCCTTGAGGAAAAGGTCTCGCTGCTTTCTGGCGAGGATTTCTGGTCCGTTCCTGCGGTTGAGCGGCTCGGTATTGGCAAGCTGCGCGTCACCGATGGCCCCAATGGTGCGCGTGGCGGCGGCTCGCTGATCGGCGGCGTCAAGTCCGCCAGCTTCCCGGTCGGCATTGCCCTGGGCTCCACCTGGGACGTTCCCTTGATCACCGAAATCGGCGCAGCACTTGCGGACGAAGTCAAATCGAAGGGGGCGCACATGTTGCTCGCGCCCACCGTCAACATCCACCGCTCGGTCACCAACGGCCGCAATTTCGAATGCTATTCGGAAGACCCCATCCTCTCGGCCGACCTTGCCGTCGGCTACATCAAGGGCCTGCAAGGGCAGGGGATCGGCGCCACGATCAAGCATTTCGTCGGCAATGAGAGCGAGATCGAGCGCACTACGATTTCGAGCGAAGTGGGCGAGCGGGCCCTGCGCGAGATTTATCTCGTTCCCTTCGAACATGCGGTCAAGAAGGCCGGCACCTGGGGCGTCATGAGCTCCTATAACCGCCTCAACGGCACCTTTACCTCCGAGCACAACTGGTTGCTCTCGACCGTCCTTCGCGATGAATGGGGTTATGACGGCATCGTCATGTCCGACTGGTTCGGCTCCCATTCCACCGCGCCCACCGTGAATGCCGGCCTCGATCTCGAAATGCCCGGCCCGGCCCGCGACCGCGGCCAGAAGCTGATCGACGCCGTCAATTCCGGCGAGGTCAGCCAGCAAACCCTCGACAGGCGCGTCCTCGCCATGCTGCGGCTGATGGAGCGCGTTGGCTCGCTGGACGATCACCGCTTGCATCAGGAACGCGCCGATGATCGTCCTGAGCACCGCGCTCTCATTCGCAGGGCCGGTGCGGCCGCCGCGGTCCTGCTGAAGAACGAAGGCGTACTGCCTTTGTCGGGCAATGACAAAATTGCCGTCATCGGCCCCAATGCCAAAACAGCCCAGATCATGGGTGGCGGCTCGGCACAGCTCAACGCCCACTATCGCGTTTCACCGTGGGAGGGGCTTGTGGGTGCTCTGGGAGAGTCCCGCCTGTCCTACGCCACGGGCTGCACCAATCACCGCTTTGAGCCGCTGCTGCGCGGCACCATGAAGGTGGAATACTTCGCTAACCAGACCCTGTCGGGCGAACCGGTTTACGTCGGCTCCATGGACGATGCCCAGGCCTTCTGGATCGGGCATGTCGCCGAGGGCAAGGTCGACCCCCTGCATTTCTCCGCCCGCATCAGCGGAACGTTTACGCCTGAGGTCAGCGGCACCCACCGCGTCGGCATCTATTCGGCCGGTTTCACCAAGGTCCATGTCGACGGCAAGCTGATCGCCGATGCCTGGACCCACTGGACCAAGGGCCGCACCTTTTTCGAGGAAGGCTGCGACGAAGTCGTCGGCACGCTCGACCTCACCGCCGGCCGCGCCCACGAGATCGTCATCGAATTCGCCACCAAGGATTTTGCCACCCTCGGCCTCGCCGCTTTCGCCTGCGGTATCGGTCGCCCCATGGGCGACGCCGAGATCGAGCAAGCCGTCGCAGCCGCCCGCGCTGCCGAGACGGCCATTGTCTTCATCGGCCGCAATGGCGAATGGGACACCGAGGGCAGCGATCTGCCGGGCATTGTGCTGCCCGGCCGCCAGAACGAGCTGGTGGAAGCCGTCGCCGCCGCCAATCCGCGCACCGTGGTCGTGCTGCAAACCGGTGGCCCGGTCGAAATGCCCTGGGTGAACAAGGTCGCCGCGGTCCTCGAAGCCTGGTATCCGGGCCAGGAAGCGGGCAATGCCATCGCCGATGTGCTCACCGGTGCCGCCGAACCTGGTGGCCGCCTGCCGCAGACCTTCCCGGTCCGCTGGGCCGACAACCCGGCCCACAGCCAGGATCGCGAAGTCTATCCGGGCCTCGAAGGCAAGGTGCGCTATGAGGAGGGCATCTTTGTCGGCTATCGCCATTACGACCGCCTCGGCATGACCCCGCTTTATCCGTTCGGTTTCGGCCTCGGCTACACCGACTTCGCTCTCTCTGACCTCGTCATCGATGACTCCGGGTTCGAGAGCGACGGAAAGCTCGTCGTCTCGCTCACGGCCACCAATACCGGCGCCCGCGCCGGCTCGACTGTGGTGCAGCTCTATGTCAGCGACGACAAATCCACCGAGCCGCGCCCCGCAAAGGAACTCAAGGCCTTCGAAAAGCTCCATCTGGAGCCGGGCGAGTCCCGCTCGGTGACCTTGCTGCTCGATTCCCGGGCCTTTGCCTGGTATCGCGAAACGGCCCGCCACTGGCTGGTGGAGGCGGGCAGCTTCACGATCCGCATTGGCCAGTCGTCGGCTGCCCTATCGCTGGCCTGGACGGTCAATCGCTCGACCACGCTGATGCTGGCGGTGTGACGCCAAACCGCTCTAGGCGGCCTGGTGCTCGGCCGCGTAGAGGCCAAGATAGAAATCCAGGTCGCCAGTGCGCAGGCCCAGCGAGTTCAGCACTTCGCCCATGAAGCTCACCGGTGCAGTGCCGGGTGCGGTGACGACGCGCCGGTCCAGCACGGCGCGCGGCGATCCGACATAGTGCGCTGCGCCGCGATAACCGGTGCCCGGCAGGCTCTCCGGACCGTTGGCCGTGTGGCGCACATCGTCCAGCAGGCCCGCCCGGGCAAGCGCCATCACCCCGTCGCAGATCCCGCCCACGGTCTTTCCGGCGGCATGGGCTTCGCGCAGCAACGCGTCGATGTCAGGATAGTCCGGCGTCGACCAGATCGTCCCGCCATTGACGATAATGGCGTCCACGCGGTCGATCTCGATGTCTTCCACCGACAGATTGGGGAGCACTTTTAAGCCACCCGCCGAGGTTACAGGCTCGCCCCCTGGCGTCGCGAACCGGGTGTCGATCCGGTAATATTCCCGCGCGCCGGCATTGAGCAGGGCTGTTTCCCAGTCCGCATAGCCGGGGGTGAGGATCGTCACAATGGTCGTCATGGCAGTCTCCTGTCTCTGTTGCTGCACCATGCGCCCAGCGCGCTGACAACTCCTGTCAGCACCTTCACACCCCTGTCAGGCGGGTGGGCTTTCCTTGAGCTTGATCCGCCCCGCTGCTAAGAGGTTCGCCGTTCCTGACCGTTCCGCCCGGAGTCGATCCGTCTTGCCGTTTGTCCGCCGCCTCGTTCTCGCCCTGATGCTGTCCCTTGCAAGTCTTGCACCGGCTTGGGCAAACCCGCTGCTGGTGGTCGACCGGGCGACGCTCGAAGTGCTCTACGCCAAAGATGCCGGCAGGCCATGGCATCCGGCCTCGCTGACCAAGCTGATGACGGCCTATGTGGTGTTCGAGCAACTGGCGCAGGGAACCGTGACGCTGGAGACCCCGGTCCGGATTTCGCGCAATGCCTGGAACCAGGCGCCCAGCAAGTCTGGCCTTGAAATCGACAGTTCAGTCAGCCTCAAGGACGCGCTGTACATTCTCATCGTCAAGTCGGCCAACGACATCGCAGTGGCCATCGCCGAGACTGTTGGCGGCACGGAAGCCGAATTCGTCGCCAAGATGAACAACGCTGCCCAGCGCATGGGGCTGACCGCCACCCATTTCGTCAATCCGCATGGCCTGCACGATCCAGCCCAGGTGACCAGCGCGCGCGACCTGGCCCTGCTCTCTCTCTATATCGAGCAGAGCTTCCCCCAGTACATGCCGATGTTCCACACCGGCGTCGTCAACCTGGGCAAGCAGCGCATGGAGTCCAATAACGGGCTGCTTGAGGGTTTTGTCGGCACCACCGGCATGAAGACCGGCTATGTCTGCGCTTCTGGTCTCAATATCGTCGCCACCGCAGATCGCAACGGCCGCCGGCTTATGGCCGTGGTCCTGGGCGGCTCTTCTGCGCGCGATCGCAATGAGCGTGCTGCCGGCCTCTTCCTTGAGGCATTCAGCGGTCAGCTTCGTCCCAACGGGCAGACCGTGCTGACCCTTCAGAACAATGTAGGCATGGCCCCGGTCGACATGCGGCCGCAGATTTGTGGCAAGGAAGCCAAGGCCTACGCAGCGGCGCAGGAAGCGGCCTTTCCCATGGGGCTCAAAGATCAGCCCAGCTACCTCAACGACGATATCCTGCTCAGCGAATATACCGCTGTGGACCTCGGCCGCACGCGCTCGGGCATTGCCCTACCGCGTCCGCGCCCGATGCATGTGCCGATGTTCTCCGCGCCGGCCCCAGTCGAAAGTGCGGCTGTGGAGGGCACCCTGCGTCCCGGCATTGCCGTGAGTGGCGTCAATATTGCCCTGCCACGGCCGCGCCCGGCAGATCTCTGATAGCCGATCCACCGCCGTGCTGATCGCGGGATTGGCTTGGAGTCCTAGGGCGCCTGAACCTTTGTCACTGCGAAGCGAAACACGCCGTCAGCCTCGTCAGCCGAATACTCGTGGCCGTTCTGGCGGCAGTACAATGGTATGTCGATCTTGGCCATGGGGTCGGTGGCCAGAACGGTGATGACCGTCCCAGCCTCGACCTGTGCCAGGAGCTTTTCCAGCTTCAGCACGGGCAGGGGGCATCGAAGCCCCCTGGCGTCGATGAGTTGGCCGTCAATTGCCAAGGACCAGCACCCAGTGCACGCCGTAGCTCGACGTCGGGTTGAACGCGACGGCGATACCGGCCTTGCTGGCGGGTGCTGCGAGCCCAACGGCATCGGCGGCATTGTTGCGCCAGCCCGAGAAAGTCTCCGCAAACGTCGCATAGCCCGCGCTGAGCTTCATCTGCGCCAGCGCCTGCGGCTTGGTCGGGGCCGTGCCGGTCTGTGCATACTGGCTCGCCAGCGCCTGTGCCGTGCCGTTGAGACCAGCATCGGCCACCAGGGGCGGCATGTTGCGCGTGGCGCGATAGGCGTTGATGAGGCCAATGGCCTCCTGGCTGTTCAAGGTGGCGTTGGGCTGGTCCATGCGCGCCGAGAGGCCCGATGAAAGCGCACCGGGCGAGGCGGGCCCGCTGAAGGAGGAGCACCCTGCCAGAATCAGCGCGACGGCGCCCGCTGCCAGCATTGCATGGAGGTTTTTCATGTCTTTCCTTTCGCTACACCGTGTTGCCGAGGCAAATACCACGCCAGGACTTCCACCGTCTTAATTGTGCAAACCTGCGTCACTGCTACCAATTTGGCTTCGTGAAGGGTGCGCTGAGGGTAATCGTCTGATTGGGTCTATGCGACGCAACGAAAGCCTGCAAAAAAGGGCAGCATTGTGGGGAGGCGGCGCCGTGGATGTGACCAAGGGCCGATTTGGGGAAGTGCGCGCCGCCACTGTTGCGGTTGCGATCCTATCCCTTTGTGTCGCAGTCTTTGCCTGCGTATTCGCCTATTTCGTCTTCCAGGCCATTGGCCAGACCCGCACGCGCCTCGAGGAACGCTCCCAGGCCGCCGCACAGGTTGTCGCCACCAATGCTGGTTGGATAGAGCAGGTGGCTAATCAGACGCTGCGGCGGGTGGATGCGGCGCTTGGGCCTACGCTCGGCAACGATCCGGACATCCTGCAGGCGGCAGTCGAGGGGCTTCCCGAGGAGATCGATGTCTACATCATCGATGCCGACGCCCACACGCTCTTCTCCACCGTGCCGGGCGCGCAATCCGTAAACGTCGCTGACCGTGAATATTTCACCGTCCTGCGGGACGGAGCCGCGTTCTACACTTCGGGCCTGCTGATCAGCCGGCTCACCCAGGAAAGCCTCTTCGTCTTCTCGCGCCGGATAACCCGCAATGGTGAGTTCTCCGGCGCCGTCATGGTGTCCTTCAATAATGCCCTGGTGGAGTCCTTCTGGTCCGATCTCGATCTCGATGCTGGCTCGACCATCAGCCTCGTCCGGCGCGACGGCGAGCTCATGGCTCGCTATCCCGGCGTTACCGAACCGATCGATCTGTCCGGTCATGCACTGATCGTGGAGCATTTGCCTAAGGCCGAAGCGGGCACCTATTTCTCCGAAACCTCGCCAATCGATGGTATTTCCCGCGTCGTGAGCTACCGCGCGGTCCCTGGCACCGAGATCCTCGCTCTGGCGTCCATCGCCACCAACGAGACCTGGAACAATCTGCGCGGCGCCATCATTTCCGTGCTCTTCATCGCCGCGCCGATCCTGCTTGGGCTCGTCGGCGGTTGCCTCTGGATATTGCAGTTGCTGCGTCGCGATGCGCGACGGCGAGCCGATCTCGAAGCGGCCAACGAAACCAATGTCATGCTCTTCCGCGAAATCCACCATCGCGTGAAGAACAACCTCCAGTCTATCCAGTCCCTGGTGCGCATGCAGGATATGCCATCAGGGGCCAAGGCTGACCTGCTGAGCCGCCTGAGCGCAATGGCCGCCATGCACCAGCATATCTACCAGCACGACAGCTACGAGGACATTGACGCCCACGACCTGGTGCGGGTGGTGGTCGACGAAGTCGTTCAGGCCTATGGCGTCGATGTGCGCATTGTCTACGATCTGGACCACGCTGCCGTCGACCGCGATCACGCAACGCCGCTGTCCCTGCTGCTCAGCGAGCTGATCACCAATGCCCTCAAATATGCCTTTGTCGACGGGCGACGCGGCATCATCACGGTAACCCTGCGCGACAAGGGCGGCGGCCGCTGCCAATTGACCGTCGCCGACAACGGTCCCGGCATGGGCGACCAACCCGAGCAACCTGTCAGCATGGGCTTGCGTCTCGTGCGGGGCGTCGTCGCGCAGATGGGCGGAACTCACCGCTTCACCTCCGATCCCGGAACCCGCTTCGACGCAGACCTGGCTCTCGCTGTTGGTGGGCATTCCACGCGGCAGTGAGCCGATTGCCCGCTTTTTGCGCTTGTAGCATTGGCGTGAATGGGGCAATGGGTAACCGGATTATTCAAGTCAAGTTAAAATGCTCAAGCGGTTTTTCTCATACTACGCCCCCTATAAGGGGCTCTTCGCGCTCGATTTCGGCAGCGCCGTCGTCGCTGGCCTGCTCGAACTGGCCTTCCCCCTGGCCGTGGCCTATTTCATCGATACGCTGCTGCCCGAGAATGATTTCGGCCTGATCCTGCTGACCAGCATCGTGCTGCTGTTGATCTACATTCTCACTGCCGTGCTGCGCGGCGTGGTCAACTATTTCGGCCACATGCTGGGCATCCATATCGAGACCGATATGCGCCGCCAGGTGTTCAATCACCTGCAGAAACTGAGCTTCCGCTTCTTCGACAACAACAAGACCGGCCAACTCATCACCCACGTCACCAAGGGGCTCGAGGACATCGGCGAAGTCGCCCATCACGGCCCGGAAGACCTGTTCCTCGCCGTCATGACCTTCCTGGGCGCCTTCGTGCTGATGTTCATGACCAACTGGCAGCTGGCGACCATCACCGTCGTCATGGTTCCCATCATGACCTGGCTGGTGTCCACCTATGGCGCGCGCATGAACCGCAACTGGCGCGAGCTCTACAGCCGGGTGGGCGATTTCAACACCCGCGTCGAGGATTCCATCGGCGGCGTTCGCGTGGTCAAGGCCTTTGCCAACGAACAGCACGAGGAAAAGCTGTTCGCGGGAAATAACGAGGCCTACCGTACCACCAAGCTCCAGGCCTATGCCCTGATGACGGCGAGCAACGTCGTCACCTTCCTCTCGACGCGTCTGGTGCAGCTGGCCGTCATGCTGTTCGGCGCCTGGCTGGTCACCTCGGGCGACCTGTCCTATGGGGGATTTGTCAGCTTCCTGCTGCTGGTCAATGTCTTCATGAAGCCGATCGACCAGATCACCATGGTCCTCGAAATGTACCCCAAGGGCATTGCCGGCTTTACCCGCTTTGCCAACCTGATCGATACCGAGCCCGACATTGCCGACAAGCCCGGCGCCAGGGTTGTCGACCACCTGCGCGGCGACATCGAGTTCACCAATGTGGGCTTTGCCTACGAGCATGGCGGCCGCAAGGTCATCGACGGGCTGAGCCTGTCGGTGCGGGCAGGGGAGACCGTGGCCATTGTCGGCCCGTCCGGCGCCGGCAAGACCACGCTCTGCGCCCTGTTGCCGCGCTTCTATGAAATCAGTGACGGCGCCATCACCATCGATGGCATCGACATCCGCGACATGACCCAGGCGAGCCTCCGCAACCAGATCGGCATCGTGCAGCAGGACGTATTCCTGTTCGGCGGCACGCTGCGCGAAAACATCGCCTATGGCCGCCTTGGCGCCAGCGACGAAGAGATCATGGCGGCGGTTCGCCAGGCCCGTCTCGAAAATGTTGTGGCCCGTATGCCGAAGGGGCTCGATACAGTCGTTGGCGAGCGGGGCGTAAAACTCTCCGGCGGACAGAAGCAACGCGTCGCCATTGCCCGCATCTTCCTCAAGAACCCGCCTATCCTGGTTCTCGATGAAGCCACTTCAGCTCTCGATACGGCCACGGAACTGGCCATCCAGCAGTCGCTGACCGAGCTGTCTCGTGGCCGCACGACTTTGGTCATCGCCCATCGTCTCGCCACCATCCAGCATGCCGACCGCATTGTCGTCGTCGACGAAACCGGCATTGTAGAGCAAGGCCCACACGAGGATCTGCTGGCCCGCAATGGGGCCTATGCCCACCTGCATTCTGCGCAGTTTGGCGGTCTCGCCAAAGCGAGGACCTCGGCATGACCAAGATCTTCTACGACGCGAGCGTCCTCGCGACGCGCTACCTGACGCCCGGCATGCTCCGCCTCACTCTGGGCGGTGACGGTCTTGCCGGGTATCCAGGCACCGGTGTGGCCGATGAGTACATGCGCTTCTTCTTCCCCAACGAGAAGACGGGTCGCCTGCATCTGCCTGTCATCGACGAGAATGGCCGCTGGACCTATCCCGATGGCGGCCAGGACGCCATTCGCTGTTCGACCTACACCGTACGCGCGCTGCGCCCCGAAGCCAACGAACTGGATATCGATATCGTCGTCCACAAAGGCGGTCTCGCCAGCGAATGGGCACAAAAGGCCCGGCCCGGCGACCAGATCACCATCAACCGGCCGCGCGGCATCTGCGCCCGCCCCGATGATACGGCCTGGCAGTTGCTGGTCTGTGACGCCACCGGTATACCGGCGCTCTCGCGCATGCTTGAACAGTCTCCGAAGAGCATTCAGACCCGCGTCTTTGTCGAAGTCGCGTCTGCCGATCACGAGCAGGAGCTGCCGTACCACGATTACGCGACGGTCACCTGGCTGCACCGCAGTGGCAACGGCGTGGCCCCAAGCCGCATGGCCGATGTGGTCAGGGCCATGCCGCTCTCGCCGACTCCGGGCTATATCTGGGTCGCCGGCGAGCAAAAGGTTGTGCGCGCGATCCGCAAGTTCGTCCGCCAGGAGCTGAAGCTTCCAACCGAGCGCTACGAACTTGTTTCCTACTGGACCAATGACAGCGAGGCCTGGGAGGCCCGCTGGAAGGAAGTGCCGCAAGAGGTCAAGGACGCCATCGACGCCTCCTGGTCGTCCGGCCGCGACGTCGAAGAGCTACGCGACGAATACTACGCCACGCTGGAAAAATACGGCCTCTGAAGCGCTTGCAGCAAAAGTGGACACCGGTTTTGCGGTTCGCAAGCGCGACATAAAATGACGGGCGCCGCTTGTGTCGTTCAGGGCCCCGCGCTACCAGCGGAGCATGAGAAAACTCGGATTTCTGGGCGCCATGAACCGCGACGTCGTGGTCGAACAGGCGGCAGCGCAACTGCTGCCCGTGCTTGGCCTCGACGTCGCGCCGCTCGTCGAGACGCCTGTTTCCGATGAGCTGGCCCAGAACGGCGCCGCTCTCCTCTCGGGCATGGGTGCGGTGACCCATCTCGGCGGCTCGGCCTTCAACGTCGCCCGCATCGTTGCCCTTCTCTCCCGCGACACACCTCTGGACCTCGCCTTTTTCGGCATTGCTGGCTCCATCCATGGCACACAGCCTCACCTCGAGGCGCTCACCGACTGGTCCGTCTCCACTACCGCGGTAGCGACCTCGCCACTGCCGCCCGCCACCTGCCTCGCCATGGTCGAACCCTCGGGCCGGACCTTGCTCACCGCGCTCGGCGCCAATGCCGGTATCGTCAGATGGCTCGACGAAAACCGCAATCTGCTGGCTACGGAAATTGCGGGGCGCGACATCATCCATGTCACGTCTTTCCTCGACACTGTCGCGCCCGGCCTGATCGCGGAAATCCTTGCCGCCGCGCGGCAAATGAACCCGAATCTCATCGTTTCGCTGGACCCGGGCATGGCCTGGATCGCGCCGGGTGGGCAGGGGCTTGCCGCCCTGATGCACCAGACACGCATGCTCCATCTCAATGCCGAGGAATTTGCCCTGCTGGGTGGTCCCGATGCCGTTGCGTCCATAGGAAAAGCCCTGGCACCCGGCTGGCTCATCGTCGCGCGCAGCCATGCGGGCGCAACCCTATATGCTCATGGCGCAGCAGAAGCCCTGCCGACCCGCCCTCCCGCCGCCGATTTCATTGCGGTGGACGCCAATGGCGCCGGCGACACATTCTGCGGTGGCTTCCTCTGGGCCTATGCCAATGCTCCCAGCCAGCCCCTGAGAGCCGCCGCACTCGGCTTTGCCCTGGCGCGACACAAGGTCGGCATCCAGGGTCCGCTGGCTGCGGAAGATGTCGTACACGCGATCAATGAGCCGGAAGGCTGGTGATCCCGACTGGATTCGAACCAGTGGCCTCAGGATTAGGAATCCTGCGCTCTATCCTGCTGAGCTACGGGACCAGCCGTTGAGGGACGTACCAGCCAAAAACAGCTCTTGCAAGATGGGCAGAGAGAATGCCGACCATGGCCAATGAGATAACACCGTTCATTCACTTTCCCGATCCACGCCTCGTCGCAAGGGCGAGTCCGGGCCCCGTGAACGACACGTGGCGCGCCATTGGCGCGGCTCTGCTGCGGGCGGGCTCCGAGGCCCAGGCCTATGGTCTTGCCGCTGCTCACATCGGCCATGTGGCCCCGATTGCGCTGGTCAGCCTCGGCCCTGCCGAAACCAGGGACTATCGGCTGCTCTACAATCCGCGCATCCTGAGCACGAGCGGCCCCGACATCTCCGGCAAGGAGGGGTCAGTCTCCATGCCCGGCATTGAAGTCGACGTCATCCGCCCGGAAAACGCCCGCATCGGTTTCGATGATGAGAGTGGAAATCCGGTCGAGCTGGACCTCACCGGCTTTCCGGCCCGGGTCGCCCAGCACGAGATCGATCAGGTCAATGGCGTGTTCTTCCTGGCCCGAATATCGCGCCTCAAGCGCGACGCCGCCATAAAGCGCTTTGGCAAACTGGCCCGCAAAGGTTGATCCTTGCTCCCCGCTCCGCTAAACGGACCCCCACACAACGAGGAATAGAAATGCGTACGGAAATCGAAAAGACCGTCGCCGAAATCGAGCAGGTTCTGACCCTGCTGAGGAGGCATCTTTGACTGGGATACTGCACAACTCCGCCTCGATGCACTGAACGCGCAAACCGAATCGCCCGATTTCTGGAATGATCCGGAAAAGGCCCGCGTCACCATGCGTGAGCGCGACGAACTCGACGTGGCGGTGAAAACCGTCCGCGAACTTGAGACCGGCATTAGCGACAATGTCGAGCTGATCGAACTGGGCGAAGCCGAGGGCGATGCCGAGATCGTCAAGGATGCCGAGCAGGCCCTTCTTGATCTCAAGGCCACCGCGCGCCGCACCCAGATCGAGACCCTGCTATCAGGTGAAGTCGACAGCAATGATTGCTATGTCGAAATCCACTCCGGTGCCGGTGGCACCGAGAGCCAGGATTGGGCGAACATGCTGCTGCGCATGTACACCCGCTGGGCTGAACGCCGGAAGTTCAAGGTTGAAGTGCTCGAAATGCATGACGGCGAAGAAGCCGGCATCAAATCGGCGACGATCCAGATCAAGGGCCACAACGCCTATGGCTGGCTCAAGACCGAGAGCGGCGTGCACCGTCTGGTGCGCATCAGCCCCTACGACTCGGCCGCGCGCCGACACACCAGCTTCTCGAGCTGCTGGGTCTATCCGGTGATCGACGACAGCATCGAGATCGAGATCCGCGAAGCCGATCTCAAGGTCGATACCTATCGCGCCTCGGGTGCTGGTGGTCAGCACGTGAACACCACGGACTCGGCCATCCGCATCACCCATGTGCCCTCGGGTATTATCGTGGCGTGCCAGCAGGAACGCAGCCAGCACAAGAACCGTGCGACCGCCATGGCCATGCTGAAGTCTCGTCTCTACGAGATGGAATTGCAGAAGCGCGAAGAAGCAGCCAACGCGCAGGCAGCCAACAAGACCGACATCGGCTGGGGTCACCAGATCCGCTCCTACGTCCTGCAGCCCTACCAGATGGTCAAGGACCTGCGCACCGGCGTGGAAAGCGGTCAGCCCTCGGTGGTTCTCGATGGCGATCTCGACGAGTTCATGGAAGCCGCACTCGCCCAGCGCGTCGGCGTCGCCACGGACGTCGTGTCGGATTGATCTGAACCACACGAGACAATGAAAAACCCCGGCCACAAGTCGGGGTTTTTTGTTGCTACGCTACTTAAACATCCACCGTTCCGCCCTCGGGCTCGACCCGAGGGCCACTCCTGACCTGCCGTGGCGTGGCAACTGGTCCTCGGATCAAGTCCGAGGGCGGCATCGTGATGGCGAGGCACACCGCACCACCTGCAGCCTCACCCCAGCATCGCCAATATCCGCTTGCCCGTATCGAGAAACGGTTTCGGGTCCAGGCTGCTCTCGCCCCGATGCACTTCGAAATGCAGGTGCGGTCCGGTGGATCTTCCGGTCGAGCCCACCTTGGCGATGGGCGTTCCGGTCTGCACGTTCTGGCCTTCGCGAGCGATGAAGGCGCTCAGATGCGCGTAGCGGGTGAAGAGCCCGTTGCCGTGGTCCACTTCCACCACATTGCCATAGCCCGACTTCTGCCCCACGAAGCTCACCACACCGTCGGCAGCGCTCAGCACTGATGTTCCTGTCGGTGCAGCAAAGTCGAGGCCCGAGTGAAAGGCGCGGCCGCCTGTGAAGGGGTCCTTGCGATTGCCGTAGCCCGAACTTTGGCGAAAATTCCCTGCAATCGGCATGTGTACCGGCGCCAGGCTCAGGCTGTCGCGTGCTGCCTTGTAGGCCAGCAATGCATCCATGACCGCATTGGCATCCTCGATCATGGGCGAGGTGACGGCGCCCTCGCTGGCAGCCAGCAATGGCCCCCCGACACCGGCGAGATCGCCTTCCGGCAGATCAAGCATAATGCCAAGCTTGCCCAGCTCGGTCACGATGCTTGCTGTCCTCTGCGTGGCCGCCAGCGCAATCCCCGTCATGGCCTCCTGGGTTTCATCCATCATCTGGGTCACGCTGGCCGCAGTCGCGGCCACATCGGGATTGCCCCCAAGCGTGGTCACCATCGAGAGGTCCTGATCGGGCGTTTCGGCCGTGTTCACCGAGGCGAGGCCGAGCTGATCGGCCTTGTTGACCAGTGCCCGCACCAGCTGATGCTGTTCGAGCAGCACTTCCTGCTGTGCCGACAGTTCCTGCAATTGCAGGTTCATGTCGCCGGCCTGGGCGTAATTGCGGGAGTGCAGTCGGTCAATTTCAACGCGCATCTGCGCCAGCCTGTCTTCATAAGCCGTGAGCACCATGTCATTCTGTCCGCCCAGAAGGCGCGTTATGTCAGATGACATCATGAGAGCCGTGCCGAGAACGGCATTGCTCCCAAGCAGAAGAGCGAACATGCCGTAGAACAGGGCAGGGTGGATACCGCGGCGCAGGGGCTTCTGCCCATCGCTCTTCGATTTGTCTGACTGGCGCACGCCATGACCCCCGAAACACGCGAACTATGGTTATCGGAGTATGGATGAGCTTGGTTAAGAACCCGAAAACTTCGGGAAATTACTTAGCGGCCAGAACCTCATCGAGAGCTGCCAGCATCTTGGCGGCATGACCCTTGATGCGCGTGGCCCGGATGATCCGCGCAATTCTTCCCTCGGCGTCGAGAATGAAACTGGTGCGCACGAGGCCCATGAACTCGCGGCCATAGAGCTTTTTCATCTGCCACAGGCCGAATGCCTCGATGACCTTACGCTCGGGGTCGAAGGCGAGCGGAACCTTGAGCCCATACTTGGCTCTAAACTTCTGGTGACTCTCCATCGTGTCGGGAGAGACTCCGACCAGAACGGCACCCTTGGCGTCAAAGGCCGGGGAGAGCTCTGAAAATTCCTGGTTCTCATCGACGCAGCCGCCCGAGTCATCCTCGGGATAGAAAAAGAGCACCACCGGTCGGCCCCGCAGGTCTTCATTCCTCAGGCTCGTGCCGTCGTCGCGATGAAGCGTGAAGTCCGGAGCCGGATCGCCGGGTTTCAGATGGGTCATCACGGCTCCTTGACGGGAAGTGGTCCTGGCCGAAATGGAATCGGTGCGGCCTTCACTCAGGCAACAAAACAAGCTCTGACAGCCAGTTCAACGCCTGACTGCGGCTATGAACCGATCCTGCGGCCGAAATGAGGGTGTCGGCGTCACAATCCAGCCGGTATCATCGGGCATTGCACCGCCAATGGCGGATGATTCTGATTGGTGCAGGGGCCCGAGAAACCTGCCAGTCATCGGCGTGGCGGCAGTGAACGAAGCGATAAGTCCAGAATCCTCACCACTGACAGTGCCGCAGCCACCGCGCCGCTCGGGGATGCGCCGGTTTGGCCGCGTCCTGACCTGGGTAGTGGGCCTGCCTTGCCTGGTTTTGCTGATCCTCTACGTGATCATGCTGTTCACGCCCGTCCGCGTTCCCTTTACCGGTCAGGCCATCCGCACCTTCGTGCAGAACTTCGTACCGGAAACCTCCGATCTGCAGATGGGCGACATGGCCCTGGCGGTGGAAGGCGGCATCTGGCCCGTCATTCGCTTCGAGCCGGTGCTCTTCACCGACAGCAAGTCGGGTGCCCGCATCGCCATGGAAGCTCTGGAGGTCGGCTTTTCGCCGGCCCGCGCGCTTTTCGGCCAGCCGGGCACCACGGTTACCATCGTCGGTCCGCATGTGCAGATCATTCAGGATCTCTACGGCCCGCGTCCCGGCACGCTCGAAGTCATCAAAGACCCCAATGGTGGACCGGACACGGTCCGCGTTCTGGAAGGGGACGACGCCTTCCCGGCCGTCGCCATATCGTCCGAAGGAATTGCCTTCGACGAGGCCATCGTGCCGCCCATGCGTTCAGACAATGACTGGCTGATCTACAATCTCGAGGCCAGCGAAGTCGCCATCGCCGATCTCATCGACCAGGCCGCCCTCGGGCGTTTTTCGCGGCTCGTCGTGCGCGATGGCCACGTTGACATGGCTGATCCTCTCTATGGGCTGTTCCGCCAGTTCGAGGACCTGTCGCTCGAAATCGGTACGGTCCCGGGCGACGAACGCGTCACTGGCGAGTTCAGCGCCCGCATCGGTGCCCGTACGGTCTATGGCACGATCGAGCGCTCGCTCGACGAAGATGGCACGCGCCGCCTTCAGGCCGACGTGACCAATCTGGATTTTTCCGCCTTCGTGCCCTTCATCGATGATCGCACCAGCATGGCCGCCATGCCCGGCGCCGGAAATCTTTCGATCGACGTGACCTTCACGCCAGAGGGCAAGCTTATCGGTGGCGACTTCAAGATCGACCTGACCGGCCTCGATCTCCGCCTCGACGACGACTATTTCCCCGTCGCCAGCTCCATCCTTGATGTCAACTGGGACCCATCGCTTGGCCTCTTCACCATGGAGGAAGGCGAGTTGCGGATTGGACAGAGCAGCGCACTGGTATCCGGGACATTCGTGCTCGGGCTCGACACTACCTATGGTCCGACCATCGGCATGTCCCTTTCCGGGCGCGAAGTGGCCATCCATCCCAACGACATGGAGGCTCCGGCCGAGCCGTTCGACACGGTGGAATTCTCGGGCTGGTCGACCCCGCTTTACGGCGCCATGGGCATCGACCGCCTGGTCGCCCGCCGCGGCGATGCCGTGGTCGAAACCGCAGGACGCATGAACCTGCTGCAGTCGGGGATCGGTCTCGACATGACCATTGCAGGCCAGGGCGTCACCGCCGACGACTTCAAGCGCCTCTGGCCCTACATAATGGGTGGGGAGAGCCGGGACTGGTTCGTTGCCAATGTCACAGACGGTAAGGTCAAGAGCGCCCGCATGCGCTTCAACTTCCCGGTCGGCAGCTTTGGCGTGGGCAATGAGGACAAGCCCATTCCGGACGATTCAATGCTGATCGACATTGTCGGCGAAGGCGTCGCCATCAAGCCGACGGCAGAGATGTCGCCGATCGTCATTTCGGGCGATACGCGTCTGCGGGTGGACGACGAAAACGTGTCGATTTCGGGCGGTGGCGGTACTCTCGATACCGAAAACGGTACCATCAGCGTGTCCAGCCCGGCCCTTGTGATGGACAATTCCGTGCCGGGCGAAAGCATCGTCGAGATTTCAGGCGATCTCAACGCCCCCATTCCCGCGCTGCTGGCCCTCGTCAAGCAGCAGCAGCCCGATGCGCTGGCCAGTGCCGAACTGCCTATCGATCTTGATAGCCTCAATGGCACGGTCGATCTCGGGCTCGTGGCTACCATTGCCCTGGGCGATGAGAAGACCGGCCGCGAGATGGACATCGACTATGTCGTCAATGGCAGTGTCACCGACTTCGCCAGTGCCGACCCCATCCAGGGCCGCACCATTGGCGATGGCCAGCTCCACTTTTCCGCCTCTCAGGATGGCTACCAGCTCGGCGGCAAGGCCAGTATCGACGGCATGTCCGCCGATATTTCCGTGGAAGGCGACATGGGCTCCGATCCGGTCTTCCGCCTGCAATCGACCGTGGCCGTCGCCGATCTCGCCGCGATGGGCTTCGATGCGTCGGAATTCCTTGAAGGGCAGGTCCAGTTCGTTGCCCAGCCACTCGCCGATGGCGCCCTGCAAATGACCGTCGATCTTGAGGATGCGGCGCTCAATGTGCGCGACCTCGGCATTACCAAGGCCCGCGGCACGGCTGGCACGCTCACGGCGACTATCCGCACCGATGGCGACGTTACCCACCTGGAGGACATCGCCCTCTCCTTTGGGTCGGTGCGCCTCAATGGCAGGCTGGATTTCCACGCCACTGACGGGTTGATTGCCGCCAATTTCTCCAACTTCGCCCTGAGCCCGGGTGACAGTGCATCGGTCGATCTCACACCGTCCAACAGCGGCTTTGTGGTCCGCATCCGTGGACAGCAGCTTGACCTCAAGCCAGTGCTGAGCCGCTTCTTCAGCCTCAACCAGGGAAGCGGGGGCGTCCAGTCGACCCAGTTTGACCAGGCCCTGTCGCTCGACATCGAACTGGCGCGCGCCGTGGGCTATTACGCTACGACAGCCTTCAACCTCGATCTCGACATGGCCCTGCGCGGCATGGATCTCAGCCGCGTCAACCTCACGGCCCAGTTCGATGAAGGCAATGCCATCTCGATCACCACCAATCCCGCTCCCAAAGGGCGTACCCTGACCGTGGCCTTCAACGATGCCGGCACGATCCTGCGCATGCTCGGGGTCTATTCCCAGCTCGCCGGCGGCTCGGGCAGCCTTGTCATGACCACCGACCGCGATCGCAAAGCCGAGGGTGGACAGCTGGTCATGCGCAATTTCTCGATCGTCGATGAAGCCAATGTCATCCAGATCCTGGGCAATCACACCGATTCCCGCGCCGCCATCTCGCGGTCCAACCGGCTGGACTTCCGCGCGGCGCAGGTGGATTTCATCCGCACCAGCGATCGTGTCGAGGTCCTCGACGCAGTGCTCGCCGGCGATACGGTCGGCGGCACCGCTCGCGGCTTTGTCTATACCGACCAGCGCCGCTACGACCTGACGGGCACCTATGTGCCGCTGTTCGGGCTCAACAACATCTTCCAGCAGCTCCCGCTCCTGGGCCCGATCCTCGGCGGCCGCGATGGTGAAGGCCTTGTCGGCGTGACCTTTGCGGTGCGCGGCCCGCTCGACCAGCCGCAATTCCTGGTCAACCCGCTCTCGATCCTTGCGCCCGGCATCTTCCGCGAAATGTTCGAATTCCGCGCCCGCGAACTGCCCCCGGCGCCGGCGCAATAAAAAAGCGCTCCGAAGAGCGCCCTTATTCTCCACATCCACGGTGCCGTCCTCGGGCTCGACCCGAGGACCAGTTGCAGTACTCACAGCGTCGAGAGTGGCCTTAGGATCAAGTCCGAGGGCGGCCCTGTTTGCGTGGCGAGACCAAGCCGCTAGACCGGCTTGATCAGCGCGTGGCGCTTCTTGCCGACTGACAGCTTGATCACCCCTTCGGGCAGAAGCGCATTGTCGCCCAGGCTGAGCTTTTCGTCGTCGATGACAGCGTCATTGACGCGCACCGCGCCAGAAGCCACATGCCGCCTGGCCTCGCCATTGGAGGCCGCTAGCCCCGCCTTTACCAGCGCGTTGAGTACGCCGATGCCGGTATTGAGCTCGGCACGGGTCACTTCGGCGGTCGGCAGCGACAGGTCGATCGCTCCGGAGACGAACGTCGCCAGCGCCGTTGCGGCCGCCTGCGTGGCCGCGTCGCGGCCATGGACGATGGCCGTTACCTCGGTCGCCAGCACCTTCTTGGCCTCGTTGATCTCATTGCCGCCCAGTGCGCCCAGCTTGTCGATCTCCGAAATCGGCAAGCGCGTGAAGATCTTGAGGAACTTCACCACGTCTGCGTCTTCGGTATTGCGGAAATACTGCCAGAAATCATAGGGCGAGAAGAGATCGCCATTGAGCCAGACGGCGCCGGACGCCGACTTGCCCATCTTCTCGCCGCTCGATTTGGTGAGCAGCGGCGTGGTCAGCGCATAAAGTTGCGGACCGCCCATGCGATGGCTGAGGTCCACGCCATTGATGATATTGCCCCATTGGTCCGACCCGCCCATCTGCAACACGGTGCCATAGCGCCGGTTGAGCTCGGTGAAGTCGTAGCCCTGCATGATCATGTAGTTGAATTCGAGGAAGCTCAGCGACTGTTCGCGGTCGAGCCTGAGCTTGACCGAGTCAAAGCTGAGCATGCGGTTGACCGAGAAGTGGCGGCCGACATCGCGCAGGAATTCGATGTAGTTGAGCTTCAGCAGCCAGTCGGCATTGTTCACCATCATGGCCGGGTTGGACCCGCCATAGTTGAGAATATTGCCGTAGACGCGCTTGATGCTCTCGATATTGGTTTCGATCTGCTCGACCGTGAGCAGCTTTCGCTGGTCGTCGCGGAAAGAAGGGTCGCCAACCATCGAGGTGCCACCGCCCATCAGGCTGATCGCCTGGTGTCCGGTTTCCTGCAGCCAGTAGAGCATGGTGACGGTGATGAGGTTCCCGATATGGATCGAGGTGGCCGTCGCGTCATAGCCGACATAGCCGGTGATTTTGCTGGTCGCTGCCAGATGGTCGAGACCTTCGGGGTCAGAGATCTGGTGGATGAAGCCGCGCTCGTCGAGCACGCGCAGGAAGTCGGATTTGAATTTCGTCATTTTGGTGCGATCCAAAGGCCGTCCCCATCACAGGGTCATTCCCGCTTAAGCAGGAATCCCTGTTTGGTTCGCCGATAGTGAAACGGAGGATCCCGCTTTCGCGGGAACGACCCCGTGGTTGAGGACGATCGCCTCTATGCGCTCTCGTTAGCGCCCGCCGCCGTCCGCGATCTCCTGACGGCGACGGTCGAGATACTCGGCACACCGTGTCGTCAGTTCGTCGATCTTGCCTTCGTAGAAGTGGTTGGCCCCTTCCACGATCTGCTGTTCGATGGTGATGCCCTTCTGCGTCTTGAGCTTGTCCACGAGCTTCTGCACCGAAGTTGGCGGAGCCACGCGGTCCTTGTCGCCATGGATGATCAGGCCCGAAGACGGGCAGGGGGCCAGGAACGAGAAGTCATAGAGGTTTTCCGGTGGGGAGACCGAGATAAAGCCTTCTACTTCCGGGCGGCGCATCAGCAGCTGCATCCCGATCCACGCGCCGAAGGAGAAGCCTGCAATCCAGCAGCCGCGCGATTCACGGTTGATGATCTGCAGCCAGTCCAGCGCCGCTGCGGCGTCCGATAGCTCGCCAATGCCGTGGTCGAACACGCCCTGGCTGCGACCGACGCCGCGGGAATTGAAGCGCAGCACCGAAAAGCCGCGCTCGGCGAACATGTAGAAGAGATTGTAGACGATCTGATTGTTCATCGTCCCGCCGAACTGCGGGTGCGGGTGCAGCACGATGGCGATGGGAGCATTAGGCTCCTTGCCCGGCTGGTACCGGCCTTCGAGACGCCCTTCGGGTCCGTTGAAGATCACTTCTGGCATGGGTTGTTCCGGCCTTTTCTGGCTCTGTCCGTTTGGTGGTTCCGGGCCCGTATAGAGGGTGCTCACGGCTTGACTAAGCGCGGGCCTCTCCCTAAAACATGGGTCCGAAACACCAGTTTAGAATTATTCGAAACTTGGGTTTCCGGCCGCGTGCGGCCAGTTGGAGCGCCCCTTGTAATGAAGTTGGGCGTAAAAATTCAAGAAGTGTTTGATTGCAAGGGCGCGAGAGCGTCCCGCGATGAGCATGGAAGCAATGTCGGGCGTGCATGCGCCCGGAAGGCGCAATGGCGAAAGAGACGGTCTATCTCGATCATAATGCCGCGTCCCCGCTTCGTCCCGAAGCGCGGGCAGCGCTTGTTGCCGCCCTTGATCTGACCGGTAATCCGTCATCCGTGCACACCCATGGCCGCGCCCTGCGTAACCTGGTCGAAACCGGGCGCCAGCAATTGGCCCGCCTTGCCGGCGCCGAAGCCAAGCAGGTCGTCTTCACCGGCTCGGCCACCGAAGCCATCACCCAGGCCATTGTGGGTGGCGCCAAGGCATTTTCGGCTGGCGCCATTGCCATCAGCGCGGGCGAGCACGCGGCGGTGGCCAAGGCCGCCGAGGCGACAGGCCTGCCAGTCTGGACAATCGGCCTTGATGCCGACGGTTGCATTGATCTCGATCAACTGGCCGCGGTTCTCGCGCGTGCCGATGCCGAAGGCATCACGCTCCTTGTCGGCGTCCACTGGGTCAACAATGAAACCGGTATTGTCCAGCCGATGGGCAGGATCAGCGCCATGGTCGGCCCCACGCGCCACACGCTGTTCGTCGATGCGGTGCAGGCTTTGGGCAAGCTCGAACTGGATTTCGCAGCTTCCGCACCCGATATGATGGCAGTGAGCGGTCACAAGATCGGTGGTCCTGCCGGTATCGGTGCTCTGCTGGTCAAGTCTCACGCTGATGTGGTTCGTCTCATTCCAGGCGGCGGCCAGGAACGGGGCCGCCGCGGGGGTACGGAATCGGCAGCCCTCATTGCCGCCTTTGGCGCTGCCGCAGCGGCCGCCGCCTATGATAAGGACGCAATGGAAGCCACTACCCGGCGGGTGGAGGCCGGCTTGGCAGTTTTTGCGCCTGATTGCGTGGTCTTTGGCCGGGGGGCGACCCGTATCGGCAATGTGACCAATTTTGCCGTGCCGGGCCTTGGCAATGCCACCGCCATGATGGCGCTGGACCTGATGGGACTTTCTGTCTCCTCAGGCTCGGCCTGTTCGTCGGGCAAGGTGGGCGCCAGTCACGTTCTGGCCGCCATGGGCGTGCCAAAAGATCTGGCCAACTGCGCCCTGCGCGTCAGCTTTGGCTGGAACTCCACACTGGCCGACGCCGAGGCGTTCCTGGCCGGATTTGAAACACTGCTGCTGCGCCAGAAGCGTGGCGGCAAGGCCGCTTAGCGGTTCGTACCAGTATTCGTTCGCGGCGGCCTTGAACCGTCGAGGGACAAAAAGGAGAAGCCGTATGGCGGACTACGATATTCCGACCCTCAAGGAAGAAATCGACCGGGAAACCGTCGAACAGGTTCTGGCCCTTGATGTCGACAAGTACAAGTACGGCTTCGAAACCGACATTGAATCCGATGTTATCCCGCCGGGCCTGACCGAGGACACGATCCGCTTTATCTCGGCCAAGAAGGACGAGCCCGAATGGATGCTGGAATGGCGGCTTGAGGCCTTCCGCCGCTGGCAGACCATGGAGGAGCCGAATTGGGCCAAGGTCCACTATCCCAAGATCGACTTCCAGGCGATCAGCTACTATGCGGCGCCCAAGAATTTCAAAGGCCCCAAGAGCCTCGACGAAGTCGATCCTGAGCTGCTCGCGACCTATGCCAAGCTTGGCATTCCTCTGAAGGAACAGGCCATCCTCGCGGGGGTCCAGCCGGACGAACCGCAGGGCACGCCCTTCTCGGGCAATGTAGCCGTCGACGCCGTCTTTGACTCCGTCTCCGTGGTCACCACTTTCCGCGAAGAGCTGGCCAAGCAGGGCATCATCTTCTGCTCGATCTCGGATGCCATTCGCGAGCATCCCGAACTGGTCAAGCAGTATCTGGGCTCGGTGGTTCCGGTTTCCGACAATTACTATGCCACCCTCAATTGCGCCGTCTTCACCGACGGGTCCTTCGTCTACATCCCCAAGGGCGTACGTTGCCCGATGGAGCTGTCGACCTATTTCCGCATCAACGAGAAGAAGACCGGCCAGTTCGAGCGCACGCTGATCATCGCCGACGATGACTCATACGTGTCCTATCTCGAAGGCTGCACCGCCCCGATGCGTGACGAGCACCAGCTGCACGCCGCCGTGGTGGAACTGGTCGCCCTCGACAATGCCGAGATCAAATATTCCACCGTCCAGAACTGGTATCCGGGCGACAAGGACGGCAAGGGCGGCATCTACAATTTCGTCACCAAGCGTGGCGATTGCCGTGGCGTCAATTCGCACATTTCCTGGACCCAGGTGGAAACCGGTTCGGCCATCACCTGGAAATATCCGAGCTGCATCCTGCGCGGCGACGGTTCGCGCGGCGAGTTCTATTCCATCGCCATTTCCAACGGCTATCAGCAGGTCGATAGCGGCACCAAGATGCTGCATCTGGGCAAGAACACGTCCAGCCGCATCATCTCGAAGGGCATCGCCGCCGGCTTCTCGGACAACACTTACCGTGGCCAGGTCTCGGCGCATGCCAAGGCCAAGAATGCCCGCAACTTCACCCAGTGTGACTCGCTGCTCATCGGTGACAAGTGCGGTGCTCACACTGTGCCTTACATCGAGAGCCGCAACGGCACCGCCGTCTTCGAGCACGAGGCCACCACGTCGAAGATTTCCGACGACCAGATGTTTTACTGCATGCAGCGCGGCCTTTCCGAAGAGGAAGCCGTGGCACTGATCGTCAACGGCTTCGTCCGCGACGTGCTCCAGCACCTGCCGATGGAATTCATGGTCGAAACCCAGAAGCTGATCTCGATCAGCCTCGAAGGCTCGGTCGGCTAGTCCAGGAAACCGCAACTTGCTCCCACCTCTCCCTTTGGGGGAGAGGTCGCCCAAAGGGCGGGTGAGGGGGCCTTATTCAGATCACCGGCGCCGAAATGGCAGCCGAACCGGAGCAGAAAATGACCACGCCCGTTCTTGAAATCCGTAACCTGCACGCCCGCATCGAGGAACGCGAAATCCTCAAGGGTGTGAACCTCATCATCCCGCCCGGCCAGGTCCACGCCATCATGGGCCGCAACGGCTCGGGCAAGTCGACGCTGAGCTACGTGCTCGCCGGCAAGGAAGACTATGAGGTCACCGAGGGCGAAATCCTGCTCAACGGCGAGAACATCCTCGAGATGGAGCCCGATGAACGCGCCGCCGCTGGCCTGTTCCTCGCCTTTCAGTACCCGATCGAGATTCCGGGCGTCGCGACCATGACCTTCCTCAAGGCCGCCATCAATGCGCAGCGCAAGGCGCGCGGCGAAGAGGAGCTCAAGACCCCGGACTTCATGCGCCTCGTCAAGGAGGCCGGTTCGCAGCTCAACGTCGATAGTGAAATGCTTAAGCGCCCGCTCAATGTCGGCTTCTCCGGCGGTGAAAAGAAGCGCGCCGAGATCATGCAGATGGCTCTGCTGAAGCCCTCGCTGGCCGTGCTAGACGAGACCGATTCCGGCCTCGACATCGACGCGCTGCAGGTCGTCTCCAGGGGCGTCAACGCTCTGCGCGACGGCCAGCGCTCCATGCTGGTCATCACGCACTATCAGCGCCTGCTGAACCACATCGTGCCCGACGTGGTGCATGTGTTCTCCGATGGTCGCATCGTGGAGAGCGGCGACAAGGATCTCGCGCTCCAGCTCGAAGCCAAGGGCTATGCCGACTTCGACGGTCAGGCGGCCTAGTCATGCGAGCCAACTTTCCCGTTCGCCTCGGCCCGGCCGAGGAATCGCTGATCGCCCAGCTCAAGGCTGCCGGCGCCGACCAGGCCGCCGAGCGCATCACCGTGGCCGGTCTGCCGACCCGTCGCGTCGAGAGCTATCACTACACTGACCTCAAGACCCTGCTGCGGGCCATTCCGCCGCTGGCGACCGCCGCCAATGAAGCCAGCGCTCCGGCGCTGCGCATCCCTGGCGCCTACACGCTGATGATCGCCAATGGTGTCGTCCAGAACGCTTCCACAGCGCCGGCCGGCGTCATCGTCGGCAAGGCCGATGGCGGCGTCCTCACGACCCGTGACGACGTCATGGTTCACGTTAACAATGCGCTGGCAAATTCGGCCCTGACCCTGACGCTCGAGAATACCGTCGATCCGGTCATTCAGATCGAGCGGCGCATCGAGGGCGAAGCCGCTCATGTCGCCGATGCGCTGAAGGTTTTCGTCGCCGACGATGCCACGGCCACCATCATCGAGACCTTCTCGGGTTCCGATGCCGCCCATGTCGGCAATCACGCCACCTATCTTGCGCTGGGCAAGAACGCCGTGGTCACCCACATCACCGTCGACCTAAGTGCCCGTGCAACAACACATTTTGCCACCAATGAATACCATCTGGCCGATGGCGCCAAGCTGCGCACGCTGATCATCCACCTCGGCGCCGGCCTCTCGCGCACCAATGTCTTCCCCCGCATGGGCGGCGCCGAAGCCCATGCCGACATCACCGGCCTCAACCTCGTCTCCGACGGCCAACATGCTGATATCACGATGGAAACGCACCACGCGGTGCCGCATACCTCGTCGCAGCCGCTGTTCAAGTCGATCAGCCGCGGCCGCTCAAAGGCTATCGTCCAGGGCAAGCTGGTCGTCGCCCGCGACGCCCAGAAGACCGATGCCAAGTTCATGCATCAGGGCCTGATGCTGAGCGACGAAGCGGAAATCCTCTCCAAGCCCGAACTTGAAATCTACGCCGACGACGTCGTCTGCGGCCATGGTTCGACCTGCGGCAAGCTCGACGAGGATAGCTTGTTCTACCTTCTCAGCCGCGGCATTCCCAAGGCCGAGGCCGAGACCATGCTGGTCCGCGGCTTCATTGCCGAACTGCTTGATCCGGTTGAGGATTCCGAACTCAACGAAGCCCTGCAGGGCATTGTCGACGGCTGGCTGCTGGCGGGCGAGTAAGCTCGATGTCCCTTCACCTTTCCCTTGGGGGAGAGGTGGCGCGCAGCGCCGGGTGAGGGGGCCTTAAAAGAAGCACGGTGCGGAGGAAGGCCCCCTCACCCGACCGAAGACGGCCGACCTCTTCCCCAATGGAGAGGTGAAGCAAAGGCAGTGCCGGATATGACATTCGAACTCGAAAAAATTCGCGCCGATTTCCCGATCCTCTCGGAACAGATCCACGGCCACCGTCTGGTCTATCTCGACAGCGGCGCGTCGGCGCAGAAGCCGGTGCAGGTCCTCGACCGTATGGATCATGCCTTCCGGCACGAATATGCGAATGTTCACCGGGGCTTGCATACGCTCGCCAACCGCGCCACCGAGGGTTACGAGGCTGGCCGTAAAAGTGTCTGTCGCTTCCTCAATGCCGGCCGCATCGAAGAAATCATCTTCACCAAGTCAGCGACCGAGGCGATCAACCTGGTTGCTTCTTCCTTCGCGGGCCCACGGATCGGGGCAGGGGACGAAATTGTCACCACGATTATGGAGCACCACTCCAATATCGTGCCTTGGCACTTCCACCGCGAGCGCAAGGGTGCGGTGCTGAAATTCATCGACGTCACGGATGACGGCGTGCTCGATCTCGCCGCCTTCGAGGCTTCGCTGACCGATCGTACCCGTATCGTCGCGGTTACACATATGTCCAACGTGCTCGGAACCATCAATCCGATCAAGGACATGATCGCGATTGCTCACGCAAAGGGCATTCCCGTCCTGGTCGATGGCTCGCAGGGCGCCGTGCACACATCGGTGGACGTGCAGGACCTCGATGCCGATTTCTATATCATGACCGGCCACAAGCTCTACGGCCCCACCGGCATCGGCGTGCTCTACGGCAAGTACGAACTCCTTGCCCAAATGCAGCCCTATCAGGGTGGCGGCGAGATGATCGAGACGGTCACGCTGGAAGGCATAACCTATAACGAACCGCCGCACCGCTTCGAGGCAGGCACCCCGCCCATCGTCCAGGCCATGGGCTTGGGCGCAGCGCTCGACTACATCGAGGCCATCGGCCGCGACGCCATTGCCGCTCACGAGCATGACGTCGCCGCCTATGCGCAGGAAAAGCTCAGCCGCATCAATTCCCTGCGCCTGATTGGCACGGCCCCCGGCAAGGGCGGCATCTTCTCATTCGAAATCGCAGGCGCCCACGCACATGACGTCGCGACCATCCTGGATCGCTACGGCATCGCCGTCCGTGCTGGTACCCATTGCGCCCAGCCGCTGCTCAAACGCTTTGGTGTCACCTCTACCTGCCGGGCATCACTCGCCCTATATAACGGCAAGGACGACGTCGACGCGCTGGTGGACGGCATTGAGCGCGCGCAGAAATTTTTCGCCTGAGGAAGGCTGATATGACAGAAGAAGCTATCGATACCCGTATTCAGCCGACGATGCCCACCGGCTTGCCTGATGGGGAAGTTGAGCGGATCACCACGGACCTGATTGGCGCACTCAAGACCGTCTACGATCCCGAAATCCCGGTCGATATCTACGAGCTGGGGTTGATCTACAAGGTGGATCTCGATGACAACCGCAACCTGACGATTGACATGACCCTGACCGCCCCCGGCTGTCCGGTGGCCGGTGAGATGCCCGGCTGGGTGGAAAACGCCGCGCGCGGCGTCGAAGGTATTCAGGACGTCACCGTCAACATGGTGTTCGATCCGCCCTGGGATGCGTCTCGCATGAGCGAAGAGGCTCAAGTCGCGTTGAACTGGTGGTAATGCCGCGCGTTTGCGCCTATATATCGTGAAACGCCGATAAAGGTCGCCTGCCGATGCCTTTCAAGATCATGTCGCTGACGTCAGCCGCTGCTGAGCGCATCACCGAAATCATCGAGGATTCCGACAAGCCTGTTGTGGGTCTGCGTGTCGGCATCAAGAATGCCGGCTGCGCGGGCGTCAGCTACACCATGGACTATGTGGAAACGCCCATGGCCGGCGATGACCATGTCGAAGATCGCGGCGTCAATGTCTGGGTTGATCCCAAGGCCACCATGTACCTGCTCGGTACCGTGATGGATTTTGAAGCCGGCAAAATGGGATCGAGCTTCACCTTCAAGAACCCGAACCAGACCGGCGCCTGTGGCTGCGGCGAAAGCGTCACCCTCGCCCCCGCCGATCTGAAGGCCCTTGCCGAAGCGCGGCAGAGCGTCTGATTGGTCGCGATCTTCCTTCTCCCCTTGGGGGAGAAGGTGTCCAAAGGGCGGATGAGGGGTATCTTCCCGTTGCGGAAAAATTTCCGCTAGTGCATTGATCCGGCATCATGCCGAACACCCTTCCTGCCGCTTACACCATCATCCCGCCCAATCGTTCGCTTACTGGGCGTGTTTCGCCTCCGGGCAGCAAGTCGATCACCAATCGTGCACTGCTTCTGGCCGCGCTGGCCGAAGGCACGAGCCGGCTCACCGGCGCGCTTAAGAGCAAGGACACTGTCCTGATGGCGCGCGCCTTGCGCGAGATGGGTGTGACGGTGGAAGAGCCTGATGCCACGAGCTTCCTCGTCACCAGCACCGGCCGCCTCACGGCACCGAATGCACCGCTTTTTCTCGGCAATGCCGGTACCGCGACTCGTTTTCTGACCGCCGCCGTAGCCACCATCGACGGCACGGTTGTTGTCGATGGCGACGAGGACATGCGCCTGCGCCCCATTCGGCCGCTTGTCGACGCGCTCAATGCCTTGGGTATCGATGCCCAAAGTCCGACCGGCTGTCCGCCGGTGACCATCCGCGGCACCGGGCGGTTCGGCTCGGGTCGCGTCGAAATCGACGCCTCGCTGTCCAGCCAGTACGTGTCCGCCCTGCTGATGGCCGCCCCCTTCGGCGACGGCCCGATCGAAGTGGCTCTGGCCGGCAAGGACATTGGCGCTCGCGGCTATGTCGACCTCACCCTCGCCGCCATGCGCGCCTTCGGGGCCGAAGTCGAGGGCCGCGACGATGGCTCCTGGCTGGTGCAGCCCACCGGCTACAAGGCCACTGACTTCCACATCGAACCCGACGCTTCGGCCGCCACCTATCTGTGGGGCATGGAGGCGCTGACCGGGGGCAGGATCGATCTTGGCGTGCCCACAGACGCCTTCACCCAGCCTGACGCGGCCGCCCAAGCGGTTATAGCGCAATTCCCCAACATGCCCGCGGTGATCGACGGCTCGCAGATGCAGGACGCTGTGCCGACAATTGCGGTGGTCGCGGCCTTCAACAATCGGCCCGTCCGCTTCGTCGGCATTGCCAATCTGCGCGTCAAGGAAACCGACCGCATTCGCGCGGTGGCCAATGAACTCAACCGCATCCGTCCCGGTCTGGCCGTGGAGGAGGGGGATGACCTCATCGTCCACTCCGATCCGGCCCTGGCCGGGCAAACTCTTCCAGCCCGCATCGAGACTTATCACGACCACCGCATCGCCATGAGCTTTGCCCTGGCCGGTCTGCGCGTCGGCGGGGTGACCATTCTTGACCCGGCCTGCACCGGCAAGACCTATCCGGACTATTGGAACATGCTCCAGGGGCTGGGAGTGGAACTGACCCCGTCGAGCTGATCAGGCGGCGGAAACGCCCTTGGCGGGTGCTTCGTCGATCTGCACCAGCTCGTTTTCCCCGACGACGCGGTTGCGGCCGGCGCGCTTTGCCGCATAGAGGCAGAGGTCGGCCCGCTCGATCAGCGACACGGCATTGTCGCCCGGCTGCAGCGTAGCGACGCCGAAGGACGCGGTGATCCGCCCCAGCTTTTCGTTGGTTGAACGCTTGAGCAGTTCCTTGGCCTGGATGGCCTTGCGGATGTTTTCCCCAACGATCAGGCCACCATCGAGGTCGGTCCAGGGCAGGATGGCGACGAACTCTTCGCCACCATAGCGGGCGGCCAGGTCCTTGCCCTTGATGTTGGACTTCAATGTCATCGCCACGAGGCGCAGCACCTGGTCACCGGTCTGGTGGCCATAGGTGTCGTTGAAATTCTTGAAATGGTCGATGTCCAGCAGCAGAAGGCAAACCGGGTGGCCCGACTTCCGGGAGTCGCTGATGGCGTCTTGTAGCCCCTCGTCAAAGCTCTTGCGGTTCGCGATCTTGGTCAGCGGGTCGAGCATGGACTCGCGCCGCACATCGTCAAGGTCGCGCTGCAGGGCGGCAATGTCCTCGCGCGAAGCTTCGAGCTTGGCCTCCAGCTGGCGGTTCGTGTCCTGCATGCGGCGGGTTTCCGCCAGCAGACGCGAGGCCAGGATCTTCATGTCGTCGCCGGTCAGATCACGTTCGAGGTCACCGCTGGCCGATTGCAACGAGCCGGAATAGGCGTTGGCAGTGGTCATCGCGCTGTCGATGGCCTCATGCACCGCCTCGATACGGGCATGCATGCGCTCCGACACGCTCGACATGCGGTCGTTCATGTCGGCTTTGAGAAATTCGTTATAGAGCGTTTCGGCCAGATTGGCAGTCGGCACCGTGCCACTACGGAAAATGGCATTGATACGGTTGTTCAGCGACGGGTTGACGCCCGTCGCATAGGTGTAGAGCAGCTCATAGAATTGCGGATAGGGAGGAATCCCGCTGCGCTTGAGCAAATCAAGCGCTGCGTTGGCATAGCCCAGCGTACGCGTGAATTCTTGGTCCGACACTGCCCACCCCGCGCCCCACTGCGCCCCTGACCGGATCGTTCTATTCTGTATGAGTCGTGGCTTCAAAATACAGCCTCGACGCGACGCAACACAACCTCGACTTCACAAGATTCCGTCTGCAATTAGCCAATAATGCTGACGTTTTTACTGTGAAATCCGGGTTGGACGCAGCAGGAATGCCGGAATTGGCCCCGCATCGCCGAACGGCGAGTCCGTTTCCTTCGATTCGGGCTTGCTGGCGGGGCGCTGCCGGCGGTTCGGCTTGGCCGCCTGTTCTTCCGACACGACTTCCGGTTTGGCCGGCTGCTTGATCTGCGGCTCGGCGGCTTCCGTGGCTGCCTTCGATGCCCGGCCACGGCGTCCGCGGCTCGGCTTTGCTTCGCCACCCTCGGCCGCTTCCTGCCTGACATTCGCCTTTGCAGGCTTGCCGTCGTCCAATTCGATCGGCTTCTGGATCAACTTGAGGATGGCATCGAGATGCTTGGTGTCGGCGGGCGACACCAAAGTATAGGCGACGCCAGAACGACCGGCGCGGCCGGTACGGCCAATGCGATGCACATAGTCTTCGGCGTGCACGGGAACGTCGAAGTTGAACACGTGGCTGACGGCAGGGAATGTCGAGGCCGCGGGCGGCCACGTCACTGGCAACCAGCAGGGTGAGCTTGTTGCCCTTGAAGGCATCCAGCGTTTCCATGCGGCTCTTCTGGTCCATGTCGCCATGCAGAGCGCCGGCGCTGTAGCCGTGACGCTTGAGCGAGTTGGCCAGTGTGGCGACGTCGCGCTTGCGATTGCAGAAGATGATGGCGTTGGTCAGCCCTTCCGAGGCATCGATACGCGCCCGCAGCGCTGCACGCTTTTCCTCGGGCTTGGACGAGACCTTGACCAGCTTCTGGTCAATCGTGTCGGCGGTCGAAGCTGCGCGCGACACCTGCACATGCACCGGATCCTTGAGAAACTTCTTCGTCAGCTTCTCGATCTGGCCGTCCATCGTCGCGGAAAACAGCATGGTCTGCCGACGCGGGGGCAGGCGGCTCACAATCTTTTCGATGTCGTCGATGAAGCCCATGTCGAGCATGCGGTCGGCTTCGTCGATGACGAGGATTTCAACGCCGGTAAGAAGGATCTTGCCGCGATCGAACTGGTCGAGCAGGCGCCCAGGGGTCGCGATCAGCACGTCCACACCGCGGTCGAGTTTTTTGTTCTGGTCTTCGAAGCTGACGCCGCCGATGATCAGGGCCATGGAAAGACGATGGTTCTTGCCATACTTCTCGAAATTCTCGGACACCTGGGCGGCGAGTTCGCGCGTCGGTTCCAGGATCAGCGTGCGCGGCATGCGGGCGCGGGCACGACCGTTCTCCAGCAGAGTCAGCATGGGCAGCACGAAGCTCGCCGTCTTGCCGGTGCCGGTCTGGGCAATGCCGATCAGGTCCTTCTTCTGCAGAAGGTGGGGAATAGCCTGGGCCTGGATTTCAGTCGGCTTGCTATAGCCGGCCTCGGCCACCGCATCGGTGACTTTGCTCGATAGGCCCAGTTCGGAAAATGTGTCGGTCAAGTCGGTCGTTCCACTCAAGGGTGCTGCCCGGTATCACGGCGGGCAGGATTGCCTTGGTCGCGGACCGGTCATTGGAGGTCAACAGGCGCGGCCCAACGGACCGTGCCTGTGTGGGTGCCAACCAATAAACGAATTCCTCAGCACCCTCGGCTCGGGCAGGGCCGGTTCTTGAACACCAGCCACAGGGCCCTGCCGGTTACCCAGGCGCAGCGGCGGCGAAAAAAGCCTGCGCGCACTTGGTACTCTACCGGCGGCGCGGACCATAGCGCAAAGCCCCGGTCTGTCAATGATTTTGGCCGCAATTAGGTTACCGGGCGATCGCTCCGTCGCCCCGTGGTCGTGATTGATCGTCGGCTCACCGAAGCAGCTGCCGTTCCCGGATAGATGATGGAGCCCCGAGACCACTTTCGCCTCTTAGGATTTAGATTGTGAGACGCAAGTCGCCTCGGGGCGTCGGGATTTCCGGCAGGGGGTTTCGCTAGGGCCGGCTTGCGCCGGAATTTCCCATCCCCGGACCCACACCCCGTAACGATTCAGGGTGCTCCCGACTGTCGCCGGACGGTTGATCGTTGCAACCCCATCTCCACCCGGCTGATGGGAGGAGTATGAGGCAGGTTTTGGTGGCGGGGATAAAGTGGTGTGCGGGAGAGATGGATTGCCGGTCAAGCCGGGCAATGACGGCGTGGATGGCGCATAGCGAGTGCGATAATTCCGCGACTGTCACCACCCGACTTGATCGGGTGGTCCATCTTGCCGATGGTTTAACCACCACGAAGCGAGAGGTCGGCGCCGGTTGCGCCGCCGATCAGACGTCCAGGTCGGTCACGAAAGCCGCATTCTCCTGGATGAACTCGAAACGCGCTTCCGGCTTGTTGCCCATGAGGCGGTCAACCGTGGTGCGGGTCACGTCGCGGTCGTCGAGAATTTTCACCTGCAGCAGCGTGCGCGACTTTGGTGACATGGTGGTTTCGCGCAAGTGCGCAAAAGGCATTTCGCCAAGGCCCTTGAAGCGGGTTGTTTCAACCTTGCCCTTGCCGGTGAATTCGGTGGCCATAAGTTCGGCACGGTGCGCGTCGTCTCGGGCGTAGAGCGTCTTGCCGCCCTGGCTGATGCGATAGAGCGGGGGCAAGGCGAGGTAGAGATGCCCGTTCTCGATCAGTCGCGGCATTTCCTGGAAAAAGAAGGTGATCAGCAGCGATGCGATATGGGCGCCGTCCACGTCGGCGTCTGTCATCACGATGATCTTGTCATACCGCAGATCGTCTTCGGCATAGCGGTCCCGCGTGCCGCAGCCGAGCGCCTGGATCAGGTCAGCGATAAGCTGGTTCGCCGCCAGCTTGTCGCGGCTGGCGCCAGCCACGTTGAGGATCTTGCCGCGAAGCGGCAGCACGGCCTGGTTGGAGCGGTTGCGCGCCTGCTTGGCCGAACCGCCTGCCGAGTCGCCTTCCACGATGAAGAGTTCGGCGCCCTGGGCTGCATTCTGCGTACAGTCGGCCAGCTTGCCGGGAAGCCGGAGCTTGCGCGTCGCGCTCGCGCGGTCAATTTCCTTTTCCTTGCGGCGCCTGAGACGCTCTTCGGCGCGGTCGATGGCCCAGTCGAGGAGTTTTCCGGCCTGTTGCGGCGAAGCGGCCAGCCAATGGTCGAAAGCATCACGCAGGGCCGTATCGACGATGCGGGTGGCTTCGCCGGACGCCAGCTTGTCCTTGGTCTGACCAACGAATTCCGGTTCACGGATAAAGACCGAGAGCATGGCCGCACAGCTTGCAAGAACGTCCTCGGCCGTCAGGTTGGCGGCGGCCTTGTTCTTGGTCAGCTCGGCATAGTTCTTGAGGCCGCGCAGCAGCGCCATGCGGAGGCCCGCCTCATGCGTGCCCCCATCGGGCGTCGGCACCGTGTTGCAATAGGATTGCGTGCCGCCATCGCCGATGGTCCAGGCGATCGCCCATTCCACCGCGCCATGGCTTCCTGGCTTGCCGCTCTTGCCCGAGAAGATTTCGTCGGTAATGCGGGTCTCGCCCTCGATCCGGGCGGTCATGTAGTCCTTGAGGCCGTCAGGGTAGTGGAACACGGCCTTGGCCGGCACTTCGTCATTGCTGAGGCTCTCGTCGCAGCTCCAGCGCAGCTCGACGCCGCCGAAGAGATAAGCCTTGGCCCGGGTCATGCGGAAGATGCGGCCGGCCGAGAAATGGGCGGTAGGCCCAAAGATCTGCGGATCGGGATGGAAGCGGGTGGTCGTGCCGCGCCGGTTCTGGACGCGCCCGACATTGACCACGTCCTCGACCACGAGGCCGCGCGAGAACTGGATGCGATAGAGCTGCTGGTCGCGCGCCACTTCCACGATCATGTCATCGGAGAGCGCGTTGACCACCGACACGCCCACGCCATGCAGGCCCCCTGAGGTTTCATAGGCCTTGGAGTCGAACTTGCCGCCGGCATGCAGCACGGTGTGGACGATTTCGAGCGTCGAGCGATTGGGGAATTTCGGGTGCTTTTCGACCGGGATGCCCCGGCCGTTGTCAGTAACCGTGATGTATCCGTCGGCGCCCAGGTGTACCTCGATCCGCGTGGCGTGACCGGCAATGGCCTCGTCCATGGAATTGTCGATCACCTCGGCAAACAGGTGATGGTAGGCGTTGATGTCGGTGCCGCCGATATACATGCCCGGACGTCGCCGGACAGGCTCGAGACCCTCAAGGATTTCGATGTCCGATGCGCCGTAGGCTTCCGGCGTGGCCGCAGCGGTCCGCGCCGCCGGCTTTACCGGCGTCGGTTCCTTTTTCGGTTCCGGTGTGGGGTCGGCGCTTCCAAAGAGATCTGACATGCACTTTCCAACAAGGTTCGGCCCGAATCGGGCTGGTCCAACAGGTAACATATAGCAAGCATTTCCACGGGATCCGGCCGCCATTCCAATTCCCACAGGAAGGCGGTCATGTGGCCGTCAAGCGGAACGGGTGATGAACCTTGCGGTAAATGCCAGCCGTCCCGCAGTCTCCATATAGGAACAGTTTCGTCCCAAGATAGGGCGGCGGGTTTACCTCTCGTTTCCGTCTTGGGAGCACTTTTTTAAGTGCGTCCTGATAGACCAGTGGACATACGGTTTTTGTCTGGAGTTGCCGTATGAGTGCCGCACCACCGGGTATTGCGTATCAATCGGTTAAGGTCGGCGCAGCGCCTACAGGATATTGGCCGACTGCCGGATTTGTAAGTATTGCGTACCGGCTGGCCAGTTTCCGCATTTCGCGTCTTGGTGCCCTGATCGGCGTCTGCCTCCTGTTCTATTTTGCCTGACCTGACTTGCGCTGCCCCGGCAGCGCGGTTAGGTATTGGCATTCGCCAATGGTCCACACGAATAGGGAGGGCTGCATGACTGTTTTTCAGACGCATCGTTCCCGTGGACCCGTCCATGCCCTGCGGCACGAGCTGCAGGGCTGACCAGCCCGGTCCGGCGTAACCTTACCGTTCCCGATCCTCTGGTTTGCCCTTCATGGCGCCTTGGCCACTGCCAGGCGCTGGTTAGATGGCAATGGCGTCTGTAAAGTCGACGCCGATCCAGTGAGCGACGAATATGGGCACGATCAGCCTCAAGAATGCCGGCCACCGCGCAGGCGACCTTCTCTTCTCCAATCTCAATCTTGTCATTGCCGATGGCGACCGTGTCGGCCTTGTGGCGCCCAATGGTCGTGGCAAGACCACGCTGCTGCGCGCCATGGCGGGCCAAACCGAGCTCAGCGAGGGCGACATCACGCGTTCACGCGGCCTCACCATCGGCTATGTCCCGCAGGAAGTGCCGGAAGATGCCCTCAAGCAGACCCTGACGGCTTTCGTGGCCTCAGCGCTTGATGTGGCAACGCTCGATGCCGAGGGCTGGCGGGTGGATGTTGTCCTCGATGAGATGGCGATACCGGCCGAATTTCGCGACAAGCGCCTGGCTGAACTCAGCGGTGGCTGGCAGCGCATGGCCCTCCTGGCACGCAGTTGGGTGACGCAGCCCGACGCATTGCTGATGGACGAGCCGACCAATCACCTCGATCTCGGGCGCATCCTGATGCTCGAGGAATGGCTCGGCTATGCGGCCCGCAACCTGCCGGTGATCATTGCCAGTCACGACCGGGCCTTTCTCGACGCGACCACCAACCGCACCCTGTTCCTGCGGCCCAGCGAGCAGGTCTATCTGCCTTTGGCATACTCGGACGCCCGGACCGAGCTCGATCAGATCGATGCTGCCGCCGAGGCCCAGCGCGAAAAGGAGTTGAAATACGCCACCCAGTTGCGCAAGCAGGCGGCGAAACTCACCAATGTTGGCATCAATTCCGGCAGTGACCTGCTTGTCGTAAAATCCAAGCAATTGCGGGATCGTGCCGAGAAGATCGAGACCCAGGTCCATGAGGTCCACAAGGAGCGCACTGGGCTCGTCAAACTGGGCAATAGTGGCGCTGAAGCCAGGGTGATGATGGCCTTTGAGAATGTGCCCGTGGCAACGCCAGACGGCAGGCCGCTGTTCATGGTCGAGAAGCTCCATATTTTCCAGGGCGACCGGATCGTGCTGCTGGGCCGCAATGGCACCGGCAAATCGCAGTTCATGCGTGTGGTCACCGAAGCCCTGGCTGGCAACGTCCCGGGCGGCATGCGGATCAGCCCTCAGCTGGCGCCCGGCTATCTCGATCAGGCACTTGCATGGCTGCCGCTCGATCCGTCACCGCTCGACTACCTCCTGCATCGCTTCGACGAAGGCGACCGCCGCACGATTGCCCTGCTCGCGGGGGCAGGCTTCCTGCCGGATCGCCAGTCGAAACCCATCCGCACCATGTCACTCGGCCAGCGGGCTCGGCTAGCACTCCTGGCCCTGCGCCTTGAAAAGCCGAACTTCTATCTGCTCGACGAGCCGACCAACCATCTGGACATTCCCGGCCAGGAGCAGCTCGAGGATGACATCAGGGAGCAGGGGGCCACGACCATTCTTGTCACCCACGATCGCGCCTTTCTGCGCGCCATCGGCACGCGCTTCCTGCTGATCGATCGCAGGAAGCTGGTTGAGGTCGATGGGCCGGAGGAATTCCTGGCTGCCCAGGCAAGCCTGGATCGTTAGGCGCGCTTCAGCCGGGCAGTGGATGCCTCTGCCCGGTTCTTGCCTGCTGCTTTTGCGCGGTAGAGCGCGCGGTCCGCGAGGACCTGCATGTCGTCGAGCGTTTCGCTGCCCTGCTGGCAGTGAAGGCCGATGCTGATCGTCAAAGGGTAACCTGCCGGTAGCCCTTCGATACGCTGCGCGCTGAGTTGGCCGGCCAAATGTCTGGCAATGGCTTCGAGCCCAATCAGGGTAGCCTTGCGATAAAACAGCGCGAACTCCTCGCCACCCATCCGGCCGGCACAGTCGGCCTCGCCGTGGCGCGAAAGCGTCGTCGCAACGGCGGCGATCACCCGGTCGCCCACCCCGTGGCCGTACAGGTCATTGACCTGCTTGAAATCGTCTATGTCGGCGACGAGCAGGGCTGCACCTGTCCCAGGCTGCTCCAGGACCTTGCTGACTGCAGCCTCGAAGCCCCGGCGGTTGAACAGTCCGGTCAGCGAGTCTTGGTTGGCCTCGTTTCTTAAGTGCGCCACGATGTCTTAAACCAGCGAAAACACGAACAGCGCCACGATCGTGATCGCCAGGAGCGGCGTGATGCCCGCCACGGAACCCCAATACGGCGACCGGTCGACGCCGCCGTCGGTGTTGAGCGTGAGGCCGCCCGTCAGCAGCAGCGTGGGACGGGCCATAGCCAGCATGGTTCCGAGGCTGACACCCATGGCAAAGAGCCGGTCCGCGAGGTTATTTATCCCCGCTGCCGCGAGCCCCGCCAAGGTGATCAGGGTGATCAGCGCAAAGCTGGCGCTCATCAGGTAGATACGGGCGAGCGTCGAGGGCTGCACCCACGAGAAATAGAGAAATCCCGCCAATGCGCCCATGCTGATCGCGAAGAACGCATGGACGGGCATTTTCGCCTTCACGCGGACCAGGGCGCTGATGCAGGCCAGCAGCGCGGCGCCATAGAACAGAGCATTGCCCGCATAGTTGATGCTGCCTGGGCTCGTGAACAGCGGCCATTCCTGGGAGATAAAACCGAGTCCCAGATAAAGGAAGGCAATACTGAGCGGAAAGAAATGGGCCTGGCTCGGCCAGCGATGCCAAAGCAGGGCGACCAGTCCTGAAAATGACAGCGCCAGGATGGGGTTCAGCAGCGAAAGATAAAATTCAGCCGACATGCCGGCCCCCCGTCCTGTAGGCGGGAATTTAAGTGGGCAGGGGATAAGCAAACCTTAATTCGCGCCGGGCAGAACGCCCGGCGCGAAAACAATATCGTTTCCAATCAAGTCTTTGGCTGGTGATTAGTGGTGGTGGCGATGCTCCGGCATGGATTCCAGGTCGCCCATGGACCACAGCGTCACCGCATGCACATGGCCATTCTCGTCGCGCATGAAATCGAGGCTCGCCATGCCCACCGCGACGGGCTTGGCGCCGAGGCCCAGGAAGCCGCCCACATCCACGATCACCTGAGCGCTCGGCCCGCTGCCATGCAGGTGAGAAACCTTGCCGATCTCCTGGTTGTCGGCACCGTAGATCGTGGCCCCGATCAGGTTCTGCTCCACCAGTTCATGTTCCATCAGGGGCATGTGGTTTGAATGGTCGAGCGTAGGGCTGTGATGCCCCTCTATATCGCTGCGGCCGGTCTGGAGGTTGGGCATGTCGTGTTCAAGCCGTTCCAGCGCCATAGTCACACGGAGCGCAACGCGCGGATCATATTCATGATCTGGCGGCGTGCGCTCGTAGTTCTGCAGCTCTTCGGTTGTAATCCCTGCCTCGGCGGCAAACTGGTCCGGATCGAGGCCGAGCGAAAGCCGGCGATTGTGGTCGCCTTTGGGCTGGTAGGGAGAGTTGGACGTGTAGTGGGTCATGGCTTTCCTCCATCTTCGAGAGGAAGACGCGCTATCGGCCCAATTGGTTCACGCAGCCGGCTCCACCGGCGATCACATCTGCGCAAACAAAAAGGCCGCCCGAAGGCGGCCTTTTCAGATCGTTTGGTGCTCCACCTTAGTGGTGGTGCTCCTCCGGAACTTCGTCCTCGTCAGCCTGGATCAGCTTGGCGAGTTCGTCGCGGGTCATCTTCTGGTCGGTGACATCGCCCAGCGCGATGATGTGATCGACGACCTTGTTCTCGAAGATCGGGGCGCGGAGGCTGGCCAGCGCCTGCGGGTTCTTGCGGTAATAGTCGTAGACCTGCTGTTCCTGGCCGGGGAAGCGGCGGACTTCAGCGATCAGCGCCTGCTGATGCTCTTCGTCGCTCACCTGCACTTCGTTGGTGTTGCCGATTTCGGCAACGACCAGGCCCAGGCGAACGCGACGCTCGGCGATCCGCTGGTACTGTTCCTTGGCGGCTTCCTCGGTGGTGCCTTCGTCTTCGAAGGACCGGCCGTGGTGCTCGATCTCGTGCACGACGCGCTGCCAGATGGTGTTGAATTCGGCTTCAACCAGCTGGGCAGGAACGTCGAACTTGTGGCCATCGTCGAGAGCGTCCAGAACCTGGCGCTTCATGTGCTGACGGCCCATCGAGGCGAGAGCGGCTTCCATCTGCTCGCGGACGGCCTTGCGCAGGGCAGCGACGTCTTCGAGGCCCAGGCGCTTGGCGAAGTCGTCGTCCAGTTCGCCGGCATTCGGGCCGTCGACATGCAGCACGGTAACGTCGAACACGGCGTCCTTACCGGCGAGCTCGGCGCTCTGGTAATCCTTGGGGAAGGTCACCTTGACTTCGCGGGTCTCGCCCTTCTTGGCGCCAACCAGCTGCTCTTCGAAGCCGGGGATGAATTCGCCGTTGCCCACCGTCAGGTGAGCGTGGTCGGACGAGCCGCCGTCGAATTCCTTGCCGTCGATCTTGCCGACGAAGGAAAGGCCGAGATAGTCGCCGTTCTCGACGACGCCGTCGTCACCCTTGCTGGTGTAGCCACGGTTCTGTGCGAATACGCGGTTCACTTCGGCGTCGACTTCGTCTTCGGTGACTTCGATGACGGGCTTGTTGAGCTTGACGCCCTTGATGTCCATCAGCGTGACGGCCGGCAGAATTTCGTACTCGACTTCAAAAGCCAGGTCCGACTTGCCATCCAGCACGTCATTGATGACGCCCTGGTCCTGCGGCAGGTCAACCTTGGGCTGGGCTGCGGCGCGTTCCTTGCGCTCGTCGAGCGTGTCGGAAACGGTGGCGTTGATCGCGTCGGTCATGACTTCCGACATGGCAGAGCGACCATAGACCTTCTTCAGGTGTGCGGTCGGCACCTTGCCGGGGCGGAAGCCCTTGATATTGGCCTGGCCCTTGAGCTCTTCGAGCTTTGCGTCGAGGCGGGTGTTGAGGTCCGCGGCCGGAATCGTCACGCTGAGCTTGCGCTTGAGGCCTTCGTTGAGGGTTTCGGTAACCTGCATGGGGTCTTATCCCGTCTTGTTCAATCTCGTTCGGCCGAGGCCGCTATGGTGCGGGTGAGAGGACTCGAACCTCCACGCCTTGCGGCGCTGGAACCTAAATCCAGTGCGTCTACCAATTCCGCCACACCCGCAAGGGTCCCCGTCGGCCGGGTTGGCGATGCATCTATATGAAGAGTGTAAGCCAGTCAAAGCCTAGCTTGGCGATTTGGCCGGAATGAAGAAGACCTTTTCAATATGGCCGTCCTCAACCTCAAAAATGACCGCCGTTTCCATTGGCTCGGGTCCGAGCCCATGGATCAGTTCACGGTCGATGACCTTGTTGCCGAATGCGATGCGATTGAGGAGGTCAGCGCGCAGCCCCTCATGCACGAAGCGGTTGGTCGCATAATGCTCAGCAAAGGCCACCTTGCCGTCAAGCAGCAGCATCATGTCGGGCAAGCGGTAGCACTGGACCGTCTCTGAAAAGACGGTGAGGAATTTCTCCAGGTTCCGCTCATTATAGGCGTCGAGCTGGAACTGGACACATTCGACTGGCGTCATTTTGGTCACTCTCGGTTCCTGTCACGCGTGAAGGACGCCTACCGAGTGGTTTGCAGGCGGTCAAGAAGCGCCGTCTCGCCGTCTCCCTGTGTGTGATGAGATTTTGTTCAAAAGCCTCCGCATTAAGCGATCCTCGCTCAGACTAGGTGCACAAAAAATAGACGCGATGCACGCGAACTAGTCGTGCGACCGCAAGTCTGGCTGATGCCTGCTGTAGCCATATCCCACCAACTCCGCGCAAACATTCAATTTTTTGGCCTTGGCACGTACTGGCACAGGCCATGCATACGTATCGGCGGTAACTGCCGAAAACGGCCATTGGAGGCGTGAGTGAAAAAAATCGAGGCTATCGTAAAGCCATTCAAGCTCGACGAAGTCAAAGAAGCGCTGCAGGAAGTTGGCCTGCAGGGCATCACCGTGACCGAGGCCAAGGGTTTCGGGCGCCAGAAGGGGCATACCGAGCTCTATCGCGGCGCTGAATATGTGGTGGATTTCCTGCCCAAGGTTAAGGTCGAGGTTGTGTGCCCCGACGACTTGGCTGAAAAGGCCATCGAGGCGATCCGTACTGCCGCGCAGACTGGTCGCATCGGCGATGGAAAGATCTTTGTCTACTCCATCGAGCAGGCCATCCGTATCCGTACCGGCGAATTCGGCGACGACGCGCTCTGAGGCTCCCCTCAGCGCAGCCAATTGCCGACAGCCATCATCCAGAAAACAAGCATTTCGTTAGACAGGGGAAGACCTGATGACCACCGCAGCCGATATCATCCAGCGCATGAAAGACGAGAACATCAAGTATCTCGACATCCGCTTCACCGACCTGCGCGGCAAGCTGCAGCACGTCACCATGGACGCGTCGGTTGTTGACGCCGACATGTTCGAAGATGGCGTGATGTTCGACGGCTCCTCGATTGCCGGCTGGAAGGCCATCAACGAGTCCGATATGGTGCTGATGCCCGATCCGAACTCCGCCTATATCGACCCGTTCTTTGCGGCTTCGACCCTCGCGATCAACTGCGACATCCTCGAGCCCAATACCTACCAGCCTTACAACCGCGACCCGCGCTCCATCGCCAAGAAGGCCGAAGCCCTGGTCAAGTCCTCGGGCATTGGTGACTCGGTCGTGTTCGGTCCCGAACCCGAATTCTTCATCTTCGACGACGTGAAGTACTCGAACACCACCTACAAGGTGGGTTTCTCGGTCGACCATTCGGAACTGCCGACCAATAACGACGCCGAATATGAAGGCGGCAACAACGGCCACCATATCGGCCTCAAGAAGGGCTACTTCCCGGTTCCGCCGCTGGATAGCGCCCAGGACATGCGCGGTGAGATGCTCGAAGCCATGGGCTCGATGGGCGTCATCATCGAAAAGCACCACCACGAAGTGGCCTCGGCCCAGCACGAGCTCGGCCTCAAGTTCAAGCCGATGATCCAGTCGGCCGACGACGTGCTGATCTACAAGTATGCCGTCCAGCAGGTCGCCAATGCCTATGGCAAGACCGCGACCTTCATGCCCAAGCCCGTCTATGGTGACAACGGCTCGGGCATGCATTGCCACCAGTCGATCTGGAAGGACGGCAAGCCGCTCTTCGCCGGTGACCAGTATGCCGGTCTCTCGATGGAATGCCTCTACTACATCGGCGGCGTCATCAAGCACGCCAAGGCCATCAACGCCTTCACCAACCCGACCACCAACTCCTACAAGCGTCTGGTGCCGGGCTTCGAAGCCCCCGTGCTGCTGGCCTACTCGGCCCGTAACCGTTCGGCTTCCTGCCGCATTCCCTTCGGCCAGTCGCCGAAGTCGAAGCGCGTCGAAGTGCGTTTCCCCGATCCGCTGGCCAACCCGTACCTCGCCTTCACCGCGCTGCTGATGGCCGGCCTCGACGGCATCAAGAACAAGATCCACCCGGGCGATCCGATGGACAAGGATCTGTACGAACTGCCCAAGGAAGAGCTCAAGGAGATCCCGACCGTGTCCGGTTCGCTCCGCGAAGCCCTCGAAGCACTCGACAAGGGCCGCGACTTCCTCAAGGTCGGTGGTGTCATGGACGATGACTTCATCGACAGCTACATCGAGCTCAAGATGGCTGAAGTCATCAAGTTCGAGCACACCCCGCACCCGGTCGAGTACGAAATGTACTACTCCGCCTAAGCGGTTCAGATTGAAGTGGGGAAGGGGCCTTTCGGGGCCCCTTTCTTTTTGCCCGGCGGCGAATGGGCAAAAGAGAAACGCCGCGATCAGGAGGCGCGGCGTTCATCTGGAAGGGTAGCGTCAGCTGGCTCGGAACGTCCGGCGCATGACGTCGCGCCATTCATCCGGAGCCTCGAGGAGCGACTCCAGTTGATCGGCACTCTGAGGTTCGAAGAAGCGCACGCCAAATCCGAAATCGAAGAGGCGCACCACCTCACCGGTCACTCGCCCCACGGTTACAATCTCCCCGACTGCCGGCTGAAACGCTGCGGAGACGGCTGCCCCGGAAATGGAATAGTCGACGATCAGGCACGGCTGAGACCAGTTGTCTGGCCGCGCGATGACCGTCCGCGGGTTGCTGGGCATGACGCGTTCGGCGCCGCGCCGATCCGTTGTCGCCGTCCAGAGCTTTTCGCTGAAACTTGTGATCCGGACATTGAGCGCATCGCGGTCATCATCGCTTTGCTCGAAGGACATTTCGAAGCCATCGTCATAGAGCCGCGTAACCTTGCCGCTCAGCGTACCAAATGACGTGAAGCGCGCCGATACCCATTCGCCGGTCTGCGGGATCACCGGAGCCGTCACACGCAGGCAATCACTGCCGATCATCCTCAGCCGGCATGCAAAGAGGTTGATGCCAGGATGCGTGGGCTGGGCACCGATTACGTAGCGGCCTGCAACCGATGCAATGCCGTGCAGGGCAATGGTAGGACGTTCGGTGATTTCGGACACGGCCAGTCTCCATCTGGTGACCAGGACAGCATGCTCTTGCCCTCTCAACGGGCCCTTGCGCCACTCGATGGCATTTTATCCATTTGGCGATTGTGATCGCATTATCCTGTCGGGAAATTGCATGCGCCACGTCAGGGACTGTTCCGGGCGAAGCAGGCATCCGCGGATGAACGAAAATTACTCGGTCGGCGGCTTTATCAGCAGTTCGAGATCTTCAAATTCCTGCTGCTGGATGAACTGCAGCGCAAAGCCGACCTCAAGGTGCCGCACAACGCGGCCGATCACGCGGCCAAGTGCCATCGGCATGCCGCGTTCGGGCCAGAAATGAGCGGATACAGCCGCGCCCGAGCGCGACACATCGATGACGAAGCAGGGCACTTTCTGACCGTCTGCCAGCACGATAGTGCTGCGTGGGTCGCGTGGCAGGATGCGCCTGTGCTCCCGCTTATCCGGCACCTGGGCATGGACATGCTTCTTGTGCCATTCGATCTTGGCCCCAAGTTTTTCGCGCTCGGTATCGGTCAGTTCCAGCGTGCTCACGAAGCCCGATGCCAGGCGCCGCGTGATACGGGCACGCAAGATGCCGAACTCGTTGAAATGGACAGATACCGTCTCGCCTTCCTTGCCAACCACCGGGCCGACCATCACCAGCATGCGCGTGGAGATGGAACACAGGCGGCAGGCATAGACGGGCACCTTGTCATCAGGTGTGCGTCGCCGATCGGGCAGGGCGTAGCGCCCGGCCAGTGCGCCGATGAAGCGGACATCGTTTAACGTGAAAGGCGCGCGCAGACTTTCGTCTTCATTTGCGGCGGTCAACAACATGGGTTCCCCTTCCCATTTGCCAAAACCGGTCTAACCTTTAGAGCACGAGCCCTTAAGGATTTCTCCCAATGGTTGCCCACTTGCACGGCCCGGCGTAAATTTGACGCTAAACTGAAAGATCGCAATTTTCGCAATCGCACATTTTTGTCGAAATTCCATGCGCTTGAAGTCCCAACATGCCCTGCTGACACCCGAGGAAATGGCCGAGGCTGACAGCCTGGCCGTGGCGCTCGGTGTGCCTTCTCTGGATCTCATGGAGGCTGCCGGCCGGGCCGTGGTAGAAAGGATACAGGAGGGTTACCCGAATGGGCCTGTCCTCGTCCTGTGCGGACCGGGCAATAATGGTGGAGACGGTTTTGTCGTGGCGCGCCTCCTCAGCGAGGCCGGCTGGCCTGTGCGCCTGTGGCTTGGGGTCGAGAAAGAGACACTTGGCGGTGATGCCGCCGCCATGGCGGGCCGCTGGGCGGGCGGAATAGAAGGACCTGCCGTTCCGGAACTCGGTGCCGCAACCCTCGTTGTCGATGCCATTTTTGGCGCGGGCCTGTCGCGCGACGTCGAGGGCTCGATTGCGAGCCTAGTCACGCTGGTAAATGCCTCGACCCTGCCAGTGGTCAGTATCGACGTCCCCAGCGGCCTCGATGGCACCACTGGCGCCGTGCGGGGGGGCGCCATCCGGGCGACTGAGACCGTAACCTTCTTCAGACTGAAGCCCGGACATCTGCTCGGTCATGGGCGGACGCTTTGCGGAAATCTGGTGCTGGCGCAGATCGGCATTTCTGACATGGTCCTCGAGGCCATCTCCTGCCGGACATGGCACAATCTTCCAGGTCTTTGGACGCTGCCCGATCATGCGGGGGACAAGCACAAGTTCGATCGTGGGCACGTCATTGTCGTGTCAGGCGGCCCGCTCCGCACCGGAGCCGCGCGTCTCGCCGCCTTGGGGGCATTCCGCAGCGGTGCTGGCCTCGTCACCCTGGTGGGGGGCCTCGGCGCGCTTCGGATCCATGCGGCTCATGTCACGGCGATCATGCTCCACGAGGCCAGGACCGTGCTCGACCTGGCAGGTTTCATGGAAGATGTACGCATTCGCGCCGCGGTGATCGGGCCGGCCGCAGGCATCGGCAAGGACACACGCGACAAGGTTGAAGCGCTGTTGGCGTCCCAGGCCGCAGTGGTGCTGGACGCCGATGCCTTGACCAGCTTTGCAAACGACGCGGCCGAACTCTTCGCCTCGGTCAGTGCAAGGGGTGCTCCAGTCGTGATGACTCCCCACGAAGGCGAATTCCGGCGACTGTTCCCCGACCTGGAAGGCAGCAAGCTCGATCGCGCCCGCGCCGCTGCGGCACGATCCGGAGCAACTGTCGTTCTCAAGGGCCATGACACGGTCGTCGCCGCGCCGGACGGCCGCGCCGCCATCAATGACAACGCCCCGCCCTGGCTGGGAACGGCCGGGGCAGGGGATGTCCTGGCCGGAATTGTCGCGGCGCTGATGGCTCAGGGCATGGCGGGATTCGAGGCAGCCTGTGCGGGCGTCTGGCTGCATGGGGAGGCCGCTACCCGCTTCGGGGGGCCAGGCATGCTGAGCGAAGACCTGCCCGGCCTGCTGCCCACTGTGCTTGCTGCCTATTTCGCGACCCGGCGCGAACCTGCTGCCACCGGCTGACAGTCACCTCCCGTCATCTGCGGCCGTTGGGCTGCGCTTGTCTATTGAGACGCTCAACCCTAAATCAGGCCGCCATAGGGTCCGGGTGCAGCAGCGCTGCCATTCCGTCCAGAGCGGTGCAGCGATCCCGGAGCGGACCATGAACAAAGCCCTGGTTGTTATTCTGGCAGCCGTGATGCTCGATGCCGTCGGCATCGGCTTGATCTTCCCAATTCTGCCCGCGCTGCTGCGCGAAGTCGGCCACACGACCGACATAGCCACTATCCTGGGCGTCATGCTGGCGCTCTATTCAGCCTGCCAATTCCTGTTTTCGCCGATCCTTGGCGTACTCAGCGACCGATTTGGCCGCCGCCCGGTCCTGCTGGTTTCACTGGCCGGTGCCGCCATCGACTACCTGGTCATGGCCTTTGCGCCGGAGCTCTGGCTGCTGGTGATCGGCCGCGCCATAGCCGGTGTAACCAGCGCCAACATGGCGGTGGCCACGGCATACATCACCGACATCTCAAGCGAGGATGAACGAGCAAGCCGATTCGGCCTGTTCCATGCCATGTTCGGCATCGGCTTCATCATCGGGCCCGTCATCGGCGGCATACTGGGCGACGTCTGGCTGCGGTCGCCGTTCCTGCTGGCCGCCGCCCTCAATGCCGTGAATTTTGCCCTGGCGCTGTTCGTCCTGCCCGAATCCCGCCCCGGCCGGAAAGATGCGCATTTCACCTGGGATACGTTGAACCCGTTCAAGCCGCTGGCCTGGGCCCTGACGTTCAAGGCACTGATTCCGTTGATGGCCATCTACTTCATCATGAACCTGGTCGGGACCGTCTATGGCACCACCTGGGCCCTGTTCAGCGAGGACATGTTTGCCTGGAACGGCATGACCATCGGCCTGTCGCTCGGCGCCTTCGGCGTTTTCCACGCCCTGGCGCAGGCTTTCCTGACGGGGCCGGCCGTGCAGCGTCTGGGCGAGCGCTGGGCGCTGATAACGGGCATGGCCTTTGAGACCGGCGCCATGCTGTCTCTGGTCTTTGCCACGCAGGGTTGGGTCCTTTTCGTAATGGCGCCGGTCTTTGCCCTGGGCGGAATCGGCATGCCGGCGCTCCAGTCGCTGACCACAAAGCAGGTTGATGCCGGTCGTCAGGGACAATTGCAGGGCGTGCTGGCGAGCCTCGTAAGTCTGGCGTCCGTCTTCGGCCCGCTCTTCTTCAGCTTCGTCTATCATGGGCTGCGCGACACCTGGCCGGGAGCGGTATGGCTCGTTGCCATCGGCATTTATCTGCTCGCGCTACCGCTGATGGCGGGCCTGCACCGGCGCGAGAGCCGCAATCGGGGCACAGCGTAGGCAATCGGGGACAATTGCCGCAGTTCGGGGATTTGCGGCGATCCGGGCTTGCAGGGGCCATTTTTCCGGTCCATTAACAGCTTTGCACCGTCGGGCAGCCGAAAACCCCCGGATTTCCTTGCGCTCCGCGCAGAATCGCAAAAGGTTGTCGGCGTTTTCGTTCGCCAGAGACGGCGGGCATTCACTGTGAGGAAACGCTATGAACAAAAACGATCTGGTTGGCGTCGTTGCCGACAAGGCTACGATCACCAAGGCACAGGCCGCCGAAGCGGTTGACGCAGTGTTCGAAGCCATTACTGCTGCTCTCAAGGGCGGCGACGAAGTTCGTCTGGTCGGTTTCGGCACTTTTGCCGTCTCCCAGCGCAAGGCTTCCACCGGTCGCAATCCTGCCACCGGCGCCGAGATTCAGATTCCGGCTTCGAACCAGGCCAAGTTCAAGCCCGGCAAGGGCCTCAAGGACGCGATCAACTAATATCGCTTCCGGCCTGTATCGGCATCGGCCCCGTGCGGTTTGCGCCGGGGCCGTTTTCTTATTCGCATTTGTCTGTTGACGGGCAGGAGCGAGCACCCTAATCAGGGCGCGTTCATCCCGGGGGTCCTGGACCCTTTCCGGGCGATTAGCTCAGTTGGTAGAGCGCCTCGTTTACACCGAGGATGTCGGCGGTTCGAGTCCGTCATCGCCCACCATTTTTCCGGCCTTGAACCCGGCATCCCTTCATCCTTTACCCGCTTGTTCATGATTTTGCTCGCATTTTGCGTGAGCAAACCGCCCCTACCTGCTGAGCCAAAATACATTTTCCACAGAGCCGTCGTTGAAAATGTCGTAGGAACAATCCGGTCGCTTGACTTCATATATAGGTGCCAGTACATGGACGCCACGTTGCGCGAACGACATGTTCGCAAGCGCTGCGGGAGTAGCTCAGTTGGTTAGAGCGCCGGCCTGTCACGCCGGAGGTCGCGGGTTCGAGCCCCGTCTCTCGCGCCACTTCTTTTGAAGTGGAACCGCAGTTTGACAAATTCGAACATGGCCATGCCGTCTGTTCGCAAGCGCTGCGGGAGTAGCTCAGTTGGTTAGAGCGCCGGCCTGTCACGCCGGAGGTCGCGGGTTCGAGCCCCGTCTCTCGCGCCACCCTTCTACAGGGTAGTGCATTCTTCCCCCCAAGGTCATGCAATAAGATCCGCGCCGGATCAGCCATTCGCACATCCCATAGGTTGACTTCGGTTTCGCCTGCTGCGCCCAGTAGAAAAGCGATGTTCTGGCCCATTAGCGCCAGCGTATGCAGGTGCTGGGCGTTCCAACGCTCGGGCGATCTGTTGGAAAAACACCTGTATGGGTGATGTTTCCGGCGCAAAACGCCTCACTATTGTAACTTTGTGTGCATCGCGATCGTATTTGCTATCATCGGATTAGCACGAGGCCGCACCATGTCAGACACTCAAATTTCCGCTTGCATCCCCATCGGTCGGCGCCGGTTCGTCGCCGCGTTCGCAGCGATATCCTTTCTGCTCCTGCCCTCATTTCATGGGACAGCATTGGGGCAGGAGGCTCCGGTCGTCATCCCCCCACCAGAAGCCGATCTGACTGCCACCGGCAGTTCTGCTACCGCCACCTTTGCCGGAGGTTGCTTCTGGGGTGTGCAGGGCGTTTTCCAGAGGGTCAAGGGCGTCAGCAACGCCGTGTCGGGCTATTCCGGCGGGTCAGCGGAGACGGCCACTTACGAGCTGACGACGCGTGGTGATACCGGTCATGCCGAGACCGTGGAAATCACCTACGATCCGTCGGAGATCAGCTATGGCGAACTGCTGCAGATCTACTTCTCCGTCGCGCACAATCCCACTCAACTCAATTTCCAGGGGCCGGACCGGGGTACACAATACCGATCCACCGTCTTCGTGCGGTCTGCCGAGGAAGAAGCCGTCGTGCGGGACTACATCGCCCAGCTGGATGAAACGGGGCTGTTCGAAGGTCCCATCGTCACCACGATCGAGCCCTTTGAAGCGTTTTATCCGGCCGAGCAGTACCATCAGGATTTTCTGACGCTCAATCCGGAGTGGCCCTACATCGTCGTGCATGACCTCCCCAAGATCGCGGCGCTCGAATCGATCTTTCCCGACAAGTTTCGGGCAGAGCCGGCTCTCGTGGGGGTCCTTCCGACCAGCTGATCGAGCCGGAGAACGATCACGAGCCCTTGATTTCACATTCCGGCCGCAGGCCAGGCGCGCTATCGCCAGAAAACGCAGGGAAATGCGGGAATTATTGGGGCAGGGCGTCGCTATGACTGTGGCGGCGCAGCGTCATGACGGCGGAACCTGAGCGGCGGGCTGCTCGTTTTGTGTTGTGCAAAGGACTGAATCAAGGAGGCCGCGATGCGTAGTGCAAAGACTTTTGCCGCAGCGTCCTTGCTGAGCGCTGCCACCATTCCGTCCGGTTTCGCCGCTGACGCGATCACCATACCCATCTCGACCAATTCCCAGTTGCCTCTAGCCGGGCCGGCCGGGTTTGACTGGGACGGCTTTTACGCCGGGGTACACGGCGGCGGCCAGCTGAGCTCCGGGGGCGCCGGCGCCATCCTTGGTGCTCATGTGGGTGTGAACGCCCAACTGGACTTCTATCTCCTGGGCGCCGAAGTTGCGGTGAGTGGGCTCCCTGAAGCGGATGACATGGGGGCGTCAGCCGAAGGCCAGATTCTGGGCCGTGCGGGTGTGGTCGTCTCCGACAACGCGGTGGTCTACGCCGCCGGGGGCTACGGCATCGACCTGGACATGGCTGAAGCGCCGGATGTCCTGGTCGGCGGCGGACTTGAACTGGGCATTACCGATTCTCTATCCGTCCGCGCTCAGTACCTGCACAGCTTCCCTGCGCAGGCTGATATGCCCGAGGACACGATCACCTTCGGGGCCAGCGTCCACTTCTAGCGAATTCGGCAAATCGCGATTCGCTTTGCAATGGTCTTTGAACCGCGGAACCACTTCCATTTGCGGCGGGATTGTGGCAGCTTGCCCACGTTGTTGGCGGGGCGGGGCCACATTTGTGCCGCGTTTCACCGGGTGACTGGGGCGGATTAGTGGCATTTGTATCGAATTGAACCAATTTCGGGGCGTTCCTGCAACACCTGCCCGGAAATGGTCATCGAATGTTATCCCCACCGCCCAATTTAGGCGTTGATGCTCTTGTCAGCCGCGCGCCTGTCAGGCATCTATCGGTCGACTACGGTTAACTCTATGGGAGTGCAAGACATGTTTGTACGTTCTCTGGTCCTTGGCGTTTCCGCCGCGGCCCTCATGGTTGGTGGCGCTCAGGCTGCTGACCTCATCATCCCCGTCACCCCGGAGCCGATCTACCCGGCCGCCGGTTTTGACTGGGAAGGTCTCTATGCTGGTGCTCGCGTTGGTGGCCAGTTCGTTGGTGCCAACGACTATGCAGCTTCGACCGCCAGCACCACCTACGGTGTTATCGGCGCTGCCGTCGGCGTGAACTTCATCCCGGTGGACCCGGTTCTGCTCGGCGTTGAAGTCACCGCTGACTACAACTGGAACCACTCGGCAACCAGCTCGGCTGAGTTCTTCGCCAACCTGCGCGTTGGTGCCATCGTGACCGACAACGCCCTGATCTATGCCCTGGGCGGCGTTGGCTACCACAACAACCACAACTCGACCTCCGAAGCTGTGTACCAGCTCGGTGGTGGTGTTGAATTCGCCGTCAACGACGTCGTCACCGTCCGCGGTGAAGTTGTCGGCCAGGGCGACTTCTCGTCGACCGCTGGCGACGCTTTCTTCGAGTCGGCCAAGGCCACCGTCGGCGTTTTCTACCACTTCTAAGTTTGACGTTCCGGGGCGGAAACGCCCCGGGGCCTGCAATCTTGCAACCCATCTCGGCGGACCGATTCCATCGGTTCGCCGTTTTGGTTTTTGGTGGCTCGCTGTCGCCGTCTGGTCCGAGACCAAGATTCGGCACACGACACATGGTTGTCCGTTATCCAGGGCCTATCTAAAAATACGGGCGTGCTCGGCGAGCCTCTTGGCAGCAATTATCTTGCGTAAATCCTGCCCCAAGACGGTGGTTTGAAGCTGATGCTGCCTCACAGTTACATGATTATTTTCCTCATATTTTCTTTCCCTTGAAACGTTTGGGGGGAAGGTCTAAGCCGTTCCGCATCACTTGCGCGTCGGCTCTGTTGCCCCAATTGCTTCGCAGTCCACGCGCTTCTCGGCCGCTCTGGCCGGCAAGAAAATTAGGCTGCCGCATGACTGAATTGCTCAGCAACTACCTGCCCATTGTCATCTTCATCGCCTTGTCGGCTCTTATTGGTGGCGCGCTCCTGGTGGCACCTTTCCTGGTTGCCGTTAAGCGTCCTGATCCGGAAAAGGTATCCGCCTTCGAAGCAGGCTTCGACGCCTTCAGCGATGCGCGCATGAAGGTCGACGTTCGCTTCTATCTGGTGGCGATTCTCTTCATCATCTTCGACCTCGAAGTGGCTTTCCTGTTCCCCTGGGCTGTGGCCTTCCGGGATGTGGGTTGGTTCGGCTTCTGGTCCATGATGATATTCCTGGGCGTGCTCACCATCGGCTTTATCTATGAATGGCGTAAGGGAGCTCTGGAATGGGATTGAGCCCGTCCAGTTCGACACTGGTTACCCCGCGTCCGACGGGCGCGATCGATCCGGCAACCGGCAAGCCTTTTGGCGCTGATGACCCGTTTTTCGCTGGCGTGAACAATGAGCTGGCCGACAAGGGATTCCTTGTCACCACCGTGTCGCAGCTGATCACCTGGGCCCGTACCGGCTCGCTGATGTGGATGCAGACGGGTCTGGCATGCTGCGCCGTGGAAATGATGCAGATGTCGATGCCGCGCTATGACATCGAGCGTTTCGGTACTGCGCCGCGTGCGTCTCCGCGCCAGTCCGACGTTCTGATCGTCGCCGGCACGCTGACCAACAAGATGGCCCCGGCCCTGCGCAAGGTCTATGACCAGATGCCGGAGCCGCGCTATGTCATCTCCATGGGCAGTTGCGCCAATGGCGGCGGCTACTATCACTATTCCTATTCCGTGGTGCGCGGTTGCGACCGGGTGCTGCCGGTGGACGTCTATGTCCCGGGCTGCCCGCCGACCGCAGAAGCACTCCTCTACGGCATTCTTCTCCTGCAAAAGAAGATTCGCCGCGACGGTACGATCGAACGATAGGGCAGGGGCATGGACGAAACTGTTGTTGTCGAGCCGATTGCTGTCGACCCGCTGGTGATGCTTGGCGAGCACGTCGCCGCGTCCCTGGGCGATGCCGTCCTGGGTTTCGAAGTGGCCTATGGCGACCTCACCGTCACCGTGGCGCGCGATTCCATCGTCAATGTGGCAACCTTCCTGCGCGATGATCCAAAATGCCGGTTCATCAGCTTCGTGGACGTGTGCGGCGCCGATTTTCCGGCCCGCGAATTCCGCTTCGACGTGGTCTATCATTTCCTCAGCCCGCATCTGAACCAGCGGATTCGCGTCAAGCTGGAGGCTGACGACGTGACGCCGGTCCCCTCGATCTGCGACGTCTATGCCGGCGCAAACTGGTTCGAGCGTGAGACTTACGATCTCTATGGCGTGCTGTTCTCTGGCCATCCCGATCTGCGCCGCATTCTGACCGACTACGGTTTTGACGGTCACCCGCTGCGCAAGGATTTCCCGCTCACTGGCTTCGTCGAAGTTCGCTATGACGAAGAACGCAAGCGCGTGGTCTATGAGCCGGTGACCCTGGCCCAGGAATTCCGCTCGTTCGATTACCTGTCGCCCTGGGAAGGGACGGATTACGTGCTGCCCGGCGACGAGAAGGCGAAGAACTGATGTCCGAAGTCGACGTTCGTAATTTCACCCTGAACTTCGGCCCCGTGCACCCTTCGGCGCACGGCGTGCTGCGCATGATTCTCGAGCTCGACGGCGAAGTCGTCGAACGTGTCGATCCGCATGTGGGGCTCCTGCATCGCGGCACCGAGAAACTCATTGAATACAAGACCTATCTGCAGGCGGTGCCGTATTTCGACCGCCTCGACTACGTGGCTCCGATGAACCAGGAGCATGCCTTCGCCCTCGCCGTGGAGCGCATGCTCGACATCGAGGTGCCGCGCCGTGGCCAGTTGATCCGCGTGCTCTATGCCGAGATCGGTCGCCTCCTGGCGCACCTGATGAACGTGACCACCCAGGCCATGGACATCGGTGCGCTGACGCCGCCGCTCTGGGGTTTCGAGCAGCGCGAAAAGCTTATGGTGTTCTACGAGCGTGCTTCGGGCGCCCGCATGCACGCCGCCTATTTCCGTCCCGGCGGTGTCCACCAGGACCTGCCGCAGGCGCTGATCGACGACATCGGCACGTTCTGCGACGAGTTCCCCAAGGCCCTCAAGGACATCGACACCCTTCTCACCGCCAACCGCATCTTCAAGCAGCGCAATGTCGATATCGGCATCGTCCCGCTCGAAGAAGCCTGGGGCCGTGGGTTTTCGGGCGTCATGGTGCGCGCTTCTGGCGCTGCCTGGGATCTGCGTAAGGCTCAGCCCTATGACGCCTATGCCGAAATGGAATTCGATGTCCCCGTCGGCTCCAACGGCGACTGCTATGACCGTTACCTGATCCGCATGGAAGAAATGCGCCAGGCCAACGAGATCATGCGCCAGTGCGTCCAGAAGCTGAACGCGCCTGATGGCAAAGGCCCCGTGGCCTCGACCGACGGCAAGGTGGTGCCACCCAAGCGTGGGGAGATGAAGCAGTCCATGGAGGCGCTCATCCACCACTTCAAGCTCTATACCGAGGGCTACAAGGTTCCGGCCGGCGAGATCTATGCCGCCGTTGAAGCTCCCAAGGGCGAATTCGGCGTTTATCTGGTGTCTGACGGCACCAACAAGCCCTATCGCTGCCACATCCGCGCGCCGGGCTTCGCCCATCTGAGCGCCATGGATTACCTCTGCCGCAAGCACATGCTGGCTGACGTGACGGCAATCCTCGGGTCGATTGATATTGTGTTCGGAGAGGTGGATCGCTGATGTCTACGCGACGCCTTGCAGACGAGTCGGTCCAGCCGGCCAGTTTTGCCTTTAACGCTGCCAACCAGGCCTGGGCCGAAAAGCGCATAGCGCTCTATCCGGCCGGCCGGCAGCAGTCTGCGGTCATCCCTCTGCTCATGCGGGCACAGGACCAGGACGGCTGGGTCACCCGTGCGACCATCGAAAAGGTCGCCGAGATGCTGGATATGCCCTATATCCGCGTCCTCGAAGTGGCGACCTTCTATACCCAGTTCCAGCTCGCTCCGGTGGGCAAGAATGCCCATATCCAAGTCTGCGGCACCACGCCCTGCATGCTGCGCGGCGCCGAAGCGCTGCTCGACGTTTGCAAGTCCAAGATCCATCCCGAGCCACACCATCTCAACGAAGATGGCACGATGAGCTGGGAAGAGGTCGAGTGCCTTGGCGCCTGTGTGAACGCACCCATGGTGGCGATTTTCCACGACGTCTACGAAGACCTTACGCCCCAGCGCATGGAAGAGATTGTCGACGCCTTTGCCGCCGGCAAGGGTGATACGATCAAGCCGGGCCCGCAGATAGATCGCCAGACCTCGGCCGCCTTTGGTGGCCGCACCACGCTTCTGGAAACCCCGACAGCCAAGCGCGAGAAATTCGTGCCGCCGCCGGCTCCCGAAGCTCCGGCCGCCGCTGCCGCTCCGGCTGCTGCACCGGCGCCCGCTCCTGCAGCGACACCCACCACGGCTGCCAAGCCCAAGGATGTTGCCGAAGAGAACGCCCCGGCCCTCAAGGGCACGCCCAAGAAGGCCAAGGTCAGCCAGGCCAAGGCAGAGGCCGAGCGCAAGGCTGCCGATGTGTCGGCCAAGGCCGATGGCACCCCGAATAACGCCATGCGCGAAGGCGCAACCGGTGCCGAGTCAAAGGCCGAGGCCGTTGACGACGGCAAGGCGGTCGGCAAGGCCAAGGCCAATGCGCCGGCCGATGGTGGCACTCCGGCGACCGTTAAGGTCGCAAAGCCGGCCATCAAGGCGCCTGCCGCCAATCCGCTCGAAGTCACGCCGACCGCGGAGAAGGGTGGGACACTGCAGCCGCTGTTCGAGCGTCCTGAAGGGGCTGCGGATAACCTCAAGCTCATTTCAGGCGTGGGCCCGGTGATCGAGCGCAAGCTCAACGAGCTGGGCGTCACGCGCTACGAGCAGATTGCACGGTTCACTCCGGCGGAATTGAGCCGTGTCGACGAGGCGCTCAATTTCCGCGGTCGCGTCCAGCGGGACAATTGGGTCGGCCAAGCCGACGCACTGGCCCGCGGCGGCGTCGAGGAATACCGCAAGGTGTTCGGGAAGGACCCGCGCTAAATGGCCACTCGCAGGATCGACTTTGGAGCGCTGACCATCAAGGACTACGCCATTGGCGTGGTCTATGTGGTGCTGGCGACCTTTGTCGTGACCGGCGCTGAAATGGCCTTTGGATTTACACTGCCGAGCCTTGTGGCTTCGGCGGTCGGGGCGGCAATTGGCGTTGCTGCCTGGTTTGTCTTTTTGTGGAAGCGGAATAGCTGATCATGCTCGCTGACAAGGATCGCATTTTCACCAACCTTTATGGCCACCACGACTGGCGGCTTGAAGGCGCGCGCGAGCGCGGCGGCTGGGTCGGAACCAAGGAGTTCATCGACCAAGGACGCGACTGGATCACCAATGAAGTCAAGTCGTCAGGTCTGCGCGGCCGCGGCGGCGCCGGTTTCCCGACTGGGTTGAAGTGGTCGTTCATGCCCAAGCAGAGCGATGGTCGCCCGCATTACCTGCTGGTCAATGCCGACGAATCCGAACCGGGCACCTGCAAGGACCGTGAAATCCTGCGCCACGATCCGCACCACCTGATCGAAGGGTGCCTCCTGGCCTGCCGCGCCATGGATGCGCACCTGGCCTTCATCTATGTGCGCGGCGAGTTCATCCGTGAACGCCAGCGCCTCGAGGAAGCCGTTCAGGAAGCCTATGACGCCAAGCTGATCGGCAAGGACAATATCCACGGCTGGGACCTGGACATCATCGTCCATCATGGCGCCGGCGCCTATATCTGCGGCGAAGAGACCGCGCTGATGGAATCGCTCGAAGGCAAGAAGGGCCAGCCGCGCCTCAAGCCGCCATTCCCGGCGGGCATGGGTGTCTATGGCAACCCGACCACTGTCAACAACGTCGAATCCATCGCCGTCGTGCCGGAAATCCTGCGCCGCTCCGGCGCCTGGTTCTCCTCCATTGGCCGCCCGAACAATGTCGGCACCAAGCTGTTCATGGTCTCGGGCCATGTGAACAAGCCGGCGACCTTCGAGGAAGCCCTGGGCGAGAGCTTCAAGGACATCATCGAAAAGCATTGCGGCGGCATTCGCGGCGGCTGGGACAACCTGCTCGCCGTCATCCCCGGCGGTGCATCCTGCCCGGTAGTCAAGGGCGAGGACATGATGGATGCCATCATGGACTTCGACGGCATGCGCGAAAAGAAGTCGTCTTTCGGCACCGGCGGCATGATCGTCATGGACAAGTCCACCGACATCATCAAAGCCATCTGGCGCATCTCGGCCTTCTTCAAGCATGAGAGCTGCGGCCAGTGCACGCCGTGCCGCGAAGGCACCGGCTGGATGATGCGCGTTATGGAACGCATGGTCCAGGGCCGCGCGCAAAAGCGCGAGATCGACATGCTGTTCGAAGTGACCAAGCAGATCGAAGGCCACACCATCTGTGCCCTTGGCGACGCTGCCGCGTGGCCAATCCAGGGCCTGATCCGCAACTTCCGCCCCACCATCGAGGCGCGGATCGAGCAATACACCTATTCATCCACCAGCGACGGCGCCGTTCCGTCGATCGCTGCGGAGTAAGCCGATGGCCAACATCAAAGTCGACGGCCAGCTCGTCGAGGTCCCCGATCACTACACCCTCATGCAGGCCGCGGAAGCTGCAGGCGCGGAAATTCCGCGCTTCTGCTACCACGAGCGCCTGTCCGTAGCCGGCAACTGCCGCATGTGCCTGGTCGAGGTGAAGGGTGGTCCCCCGAAGCCGCAGGCCAGCTGCGCCATGTCGGTCAAGGACCTGCGTCCCGGCCCGAATGGCGAGCCGCCGGAAATGTTCACCAACACGCCCATGGTCAAGAAGGCCCGCGAAGGCGTGATGGAATTCCTGCTGATCAACCATCCGCTCGATTGCCCGATCTGCGATCAGGGCGGCGAGTGCGACCTGCAGGACCAGGCCATGGCCTATGGCGTCTCCGGTTCGCGCTTCTTCGAAAACAAGCGCGCCGTCGAAGACAAGTATATGGGCCCGCTGATCAAGACGGCGATGAACCGCTGCATCCACTGCACGCGCTGCGTCCGCTTCACCACCGAAGTCGCCGGCATTTCCGAGCTGGGCCTCCTCGGCCGCGGTGAAGATGCCGAGATCACCCCCTATCTCGAACGCGCCCTGACCAGCGAGCTGCAGGGCAATGTCATCGACCTTTGCCCGGTCGGTGCGCTGACCTCCAAGCCCTATGCGTTCAATGCCCGTCCGTGGGAATTGACCAAGACCGAGAGCATCGACGTGATGGATGCGGTCGGTTCGGCCATTCGTGTCGATAGCCGTGGCCGCGAAGTCATGCGCGTCCTGCCGCGCATCAACGAAGCCATCAATGAGGAGTGGATTTCGGACAAGACCCGCTTCATCTGGGATGGCCTCAAGAGCCAGCGCCTCGACCGCCCCTATGTGCGCAAGTCCGGCAAGCTCCAGGCTGCAACCTGGGACGAAGCGCTCAGTGCCGTCGCTGCCAAGATCAAGAAGGCCGGCAACAAGGTCGGCGCTATCGCTGGTGACCTGGCTGCCGTCGAGGAAATGTATGCCCTCAAGGGCCTCCTGGCTTCGATCGGCTCGGGCATGACGGACGTCCGTCCGGCCATGTCGGGAATCGACCCGTCCATGCCGCGGTCGGCATACATTTTCAATCCGACCATTGCCGGGATCGAGCAGGCCGACGCCATCCTCATCATCGGCACCAACCCGCGCAAGGAAGCGGCGCTCGTCAATGCGCGCATCCGCAAGACCTGGCGCGCCACCAACCTGCCTATCGCCGTCATCGGCGAACAGGCCGACCTGACCTATGCCCACGAATATCTGGGTTCGGGTTTTGAGACGCTGGCCGATCTGGCTGCCGGCAAGGGTGCCTTCGCCGAAACCCTCAAGAACGCCAAGCGTCCGCTGATCATCGTAGGCGAGGGTGCGGTTTCCCATGCCAGCCTCGGGAAGCAGGCCGGCCGCGATACCATCGCCCTCGCCGCCAAGCTTGCCACCGGCTCGAATGTCGACGCCGGCTGGAATGGCTTTGCACTGCTGCACAACGCGGCCAGCCGCGTCGGAGGTCTCGACATCGGCTTCGTGCCGCATGACGGCGGCGTCTGCTCGGCCGACCAGATCGCTCTGGCCGGCAAGGGCGAGCTCGATGTGCTCTTCCTGCTCGGCGCCGATGAATACGACATGTCCGCCATGGGCAAGACTTTCGTGGTCTATATCGGCTCGCATGGTGACAAGGGCGCACACCGCGCCGACGTCATCCTGCCGGGCGCGACTTATACCGAAAAGTCCGGCACCTATGTGAACACCGAGGGTCGCGTGCAGGTGACTGCCCGCTCCGTGTTCCCGCCAGGCGACGCCAAGGAAGACTGGGCGATCGTTCGCGCGCTCTCCGGCGCTATCGGGCAGGCACTGCCTTACAATTCCCTGGCCCAGCTGCGTGCCGCGCTCTATGCGGAATTCCCGCATCTGGCCCGCATCGACCAGATCGCAGCCGGTTCGGTCGCCGATGTAGCCAAGCTTGGCAAGGCCGCCATCAAGACAAAGTCGGCTCCCTACGCTTCGCTGGTGACCGATTTCTATCTCAGCAATCCGATTGCCCGCGCCTCGGCCACCATGGCCGAATGCGCCCAGATGGCCGCAGGCTTGCGGCAGGCCGCGGAGTAGGGGAGCACAATGGACTTTATTCTCGCTGCCCTCGACTACCTTCTGGGTATCCCGGTCCTTGGCTGGGGTACGCAGATCGGCTTTGTCTACAAGGCCCTGGCGCTGCTCGTCGGCCTTTTGATCTTCACCGCCTTCATCCTTCTGGGCGACCGCAAGGTCTGGGCTGCCGTGCAGATGCGCCGTGGTCCCAACGTCGTTGGTCCCTTCGGCCTCCTGCAGTCCTTCGCCGATCTCATCAAGTTCGCGGTCAAGGAAGCGGTCATTCCGGCCGGCGCCGACAAGGTGCTGTTTCTCGCGGCGCCGCTGATCACCGCCACCCTGGCGCTTGCCGGCTGGGCCGTCGTCCCGGTCAGCGATGGCTGGGCCATGGCCAATATCAATGTCGGCATTCTCTACCTGCTCGGCATTTCCTCGCTAGGCGTCTACGGCGTCATCATCGGCGGCTGGGCATCCAACTCGAAATATCCGTTCCTCGGTGCCCTGCGGTCTGCCGCCCAGATGGTCAGCTACGAAGTCTCCATCGGCCTCGTCATCATCACCGTACTGCTCTGCGTGGGTTCGCTGAACCTCAACGACATCGTCATCGCCCAGCGCGAAATGGGCCTCGCCCATGCCCTGGGCGTGCCGTGGCTCAGCTTCCTCAACTGGTTCTGGCTGCCGCTCTTCCCGATGTTCGTGGTGTTCTACATTTCGGCCCTGGCCGAAACCAATCGCCCGCCCTTTGACATGGTGGAAGGCGAGTCCGAGCTGGTCGCGGGTTTCATGACCGAGTATTCGTCGACCCCGTACCTGCTCTTCATGCTGGGCGAATACATCTCCATCCTGCTCATGTGTGCCATGACCACCGTCCTGTTCCTGGGCGGCTGGGCATCGCCCATCGATCTGCCCCCCTTCACCTGGATCCCGGGGCTGATCTGGTTCTTCATCAAGGTAAGTCTCGTCTTCTTCATGTTCGCCATGGCAAAGGCCATCGTGCCGCGCTACCGCTATGACCAGCTCATGCGGATCGGCTGGAAGCTGTTCCTGCCGCTCTCGCTGATCATGGTCGTGATCGTTGCTTTCGTTCTCCAGCTCACGGGCTGGGGCTGGCACGGGGGAGTTGCCTGATGCGCGCCGGACAGATCGTCAACACGCTGCTGCTGCGTGAATTCGTATCGGCCTTTTTCCTGGCCATGCGCTATTTCTTCGGCGCCAAGCCGACCATCAACTATCCCTTCGAAAAGGGCCCGGTGTCGCCGCGCTTCCGGGGAGAGCACGCTTTGCGCCGCTACCCCAATGGCGAAGAACGCTGCATCGCCTGCAAGCTCTGCGAAGCCATCTGCCCGGCCCAGGCCATTACCATCGAGGCCGGCCCGCGCCAGAACGACGGCACCCGCCGCACCGTGCGCTACGACATCGACATGGTGAAGTGCATCTATTGCGGCTTCTGCCAGGAAGCCTGCCCGGTGGATGCCATCGTCGAAGGCCCGAACTTCGAATTCGCAACAGAAACGCGCGAGGAGCTCTATTTCTCGAAAGAGAAGCTCCTCAGCAATGGCGATAGGTGGGAGCGTGAAATCGCGGCCAACCTGGCTGCCGACGCGCCTTATCGCTGAGAGGGAAGAGCATGACCCTTCCGCTGTTCTTCTTCTACGTCTTCGCCACCATCACCGTGGCCGCTGCCTTCATGGTCATTGCCGCGCGCAATCCCGTGCACGCGGTGCTGTTTCTCATCCTGACCTTCGTCAATGCGGCGGGCCTCTTCATGCTCGCCGGCGCCGAGTTCCTCGCGCTTCTGCTGATCGTTGTCTATGTGGGTGCCGTGGCGGTGCTGTTCCTCTTCGTCGTCATGATGCTCGACGTAGATTTCGCCGAACTCAAATCCGGTCTCCTGGCCTATGCGCCGGTTGGCATGCTGGTGGGTGGCGTCCTCTTCCTCGAGCTTCTGCTGGTGGCAGGCAGTTTCGTCATTGCGCCCGACGTCGTCGGCGCGGGCGGCCTGCCGATCGACGTCACCATGGACAATACGCGGGCGCTGGGGCAGGTGCTCTACACGCGCTACGTCTTCCTGTTCCAGGGCGCTGCTGCGGTTCTGCTGGTTGCCATGATCGGCGCCATCGTGCTGACCCTGCGCCATCGTCCAGGCATCAAGCGGCAGAGCACGGCAGCACAGCTGGCGCGCAAGCCCAGCGAGACGGTGCGCAATGTCAAAGTCAAAAGCGGTCAGGGGCTATAGGGGGTTATCATGGGTCTGGAAATCGGGCTCGGTCATTACCTGACCGTAGCAGCAATCCTGTTCACGCTGGGCGTGTTCGGCATCTTCATCAATCGCAAGAACATCATCGTCATCCTGATGTCGGTGGAATTGATCCTGCTGGCCGTGAACCTCAATCTTGTGGCCTTCAGCGCTCACCTGGCTGATCTGCAGGGGCAGGTCTTCGCGCTGATGATCCTCACCGTGGCTGCCGCCGAGGCCGCCATCGGCCTCGCCATTCTTGTTATTTTCTACCGCAACCGCGGCTCCATCGCGGTTGAAGACGTCAATATGATGAAGGGCTAAGAGCACCGCTATGATCATTCAGGCGATTGTTTTCCTGCCCCTCATCGGGGCGCTTATTGCGGGCCTCCTGGGCCGCTCCATTGGCCATAGGCCAAGTGAGTTCATCACCACGGGCCTGCTGCTGATCGCAGCGGTGCTGAGCTGGGTCGTGTTCATTCCCGTCGCCTTTGGCGATGGCCTGGTCGGCGCCGTGGGCGATGGCCATGCCGCCGTGCTCAAGGTCGAGGTGATGCGCTGGATCCAGGTCGGCGACATGGACCTGCGCTGGACCCTGCGTGTCGATACGCTGACTGCCATCATGCTGGTCGTGGTCAATACCGTGTCCGCCCTCGTGCACGTCTACTCCATCGGCTACATGCACGAAGATCCGCATCGTTCGCGCTTCTTCGCCTATCTCTCGCTCTTCACCTTCGCCATGCTCATGCTGGTGACCGCCGACAACTTCCTGCAGATGTTCTTCGGCTGGGAAGGCGTGGGTCTGGCCTCGTATCTGCTGATTGGCTTCTGGTACACAAAGCCTTCCGCCAATGCCGCGGCCATGAAGGCCTTCGTGGTCAACCGCGTCGGTGACTTCGGCTTCGCGCTTGGTATTTTCGGTGCCTTTTTCGTGCTCGGGCACCTGGACTTCGACGGCGCCTTCCACGCTGTGGACGAGTTTGCCACCACTGGCCTTCCGGTGATGCAGTTCCTCGGCTGGCAGTTCGATGCCATGACCGTCGTCTGCCTGCTGCTCTTCGTGGGCGCCATGGGCAAGTCGGCGCAGTTCCTGCTGCACACCTGGCTTCCGGACGCAATGGAAGGCCCGACCCCGGTGTCGGCGCTGATCCACGCTGCCACCATGGTGACCGCGGGCGTGTTCATGGTCGCCCGCCTGTCGCCGCTGTTCGAAACCTCGCCCGTCGCGCTGACCGTGATCATCGTCATCGGTGCCATCACTGCCTTCTTCGCGGCGACCGTTGGCCTCGTGCAGAACGACATCAAGCGCGTCATCGCCTACTCGACCTGTTCGCAGCTCGGTTACATGTTCGTGGCGCTCGGGGTAGGGGCCTATTCGGCCGGTGTTTTCCACCTCTTCACCCATGCCTTCTTCAAAGCCCTTTTGTTCCTGGGCGCCGGCTCGGTCATCCATGCGATGCACCATGAGCAGGACATGCGGAACATGGGTGGACTGCGCAAGAAGATCCCCATCACCTATGCGATGATGATGATCGGCACGCTTGCGCTCACCGGCGTCGGCATTCCGGGCACCAATTTTGGTTTCGCCGGCTTCTTCTCCAAGGACGCCATCATCGAAAGCGCCTATGCCTATGGCGGCAATATCGGCTCCTTCGCCTTCTGGATGCTGGTCGTGGCGGCTCTGTTCACCAGCTTCTACTCCTGGCGCCTGATGCACCTGACCTTCCACGGCTCGCCGCGCGATGCGCAGCACCATGGCGAAGGTCCGCACCCGGACCCGTCGCTCAGTGCCCACGAGACCCATGACGAGCCGATCAACGACAGCAATGCCGATGATCACGGACATCACGGTCACGACCATCACCATGGCTCGGCCTATGACAATGCGCATGAGTCGCCCAATGTCATGCTGGTGCCGCTCTATGTGCTGGCGGTCGGCGCGGTCCTGGCCGGTGTCGTGTTCTACGGCATGTTCTTCCACGACGTGGAGCACATCGAGCACTTCTTCGCCGGGTCGATCTATGTCGACCACCAGATCATCGAGGACGCGCACCACGTGCCGACCTGGGTGAAGTGGAGCGCCACAGTCGCCATGATTATTGGCTTCGTGACCGCTTGGTACATGTATATCCGCCGTCCGGAAGTGCCCGGTCGCATCGCGGCCACCAATCCGGGCCTCTACCAGTTCTTGCTCAACAAGTGGTACTTCGACCAGCTCTATGACCGTGTCTTCGTGCGCCCCGCGCTCTGGATCGGCAACGCGATCTGGAAGGGCTTTGATGACTGGCTGGTTGACGGCAAGCTGACCGAGGGTCTCGGCCGTCGCGTGCAGAATGTCACCAGCTGGGTCGTCAAGCTCCAGTCCGGCTATCTCTACCACTATGCCTTCGCCATGCTCATCGGCATTGCGGCGCTGCTCACCTGGGCCATCGCGGCCGGGGGACTGATCTGATGACCTTCGACAATACTATCCTTTCGCTTCTGACCTGGCTGCCGGTCCTCGGTGCAGCGGTCCTGCTGGCGACCCCGAAGACGGCGCTGAACGCGATCCGCTGGATCTCGCTTGCCGTCACCGTTGTGGTCTTTGCCCTCTCTCTGGCCCTCTGGCAGGCATTCGACCCGTCCAGCGCGGGTTTCCAGTTCGTGGTCAACATCCCCTGGATCGGCGACAGCATCGGCTATCGCGTTGGCGTCGATGGCATTTCGGTGCTTTTCGTGGTGCTCACTGCGCTGCTCATGCCGGCGGTGGTCGTTTCCAGCTGGGAAGTCGAGACGCGCCTCAAGGAATACATGATCGTGTTCCTGGTGCTCGAAACGCTGATGATCGGCGTTTTCACCACGCTCGACCTGGCCATGTTCTATGTCTTCTTCGAAGGCACGCTGCTGCCGATGTTCCTCATCATCGGCATCTGGGGCGGCTCCGCCCGCATCCAGGCCAGCTACAAGTTCTTCTTCTACACCTTCGTCGGTTCGGTGCTGATGCTGCTGGCCATCATGGCCATGTACTGGGATGCCGGCACGTCGGACATCGTCCGCCTGCTCGGCCATGAATTCCCGGTGGGCATGCAGACCTGGCTCTGGCTGGCCTTCTTCGCCTCTCTGGCGGTCAAGATGCCCATGTGGCCTTTCCACCGCTGGCTGCCGGAAGCCCACGTTCAGGCCCCGACTGCGGGTTCAGTGATCCTGGCGGCAATCCTCCTGAAGCTTGGCGGCTACGGCTTCCTGCGCTTCAGCCTGCCCATGTTCCCCGAAGCTTCGGCGCAGTTCGCCAACTTCGTCTTCCTGCTTTCGGTCGCCGCCATCATCCTGACCTCGCTGGTCGCGTTGGTGCAGACCGACATCAAGAAGCTGATCGCCTATTCGTCCGTCGCCCATATGGGTTTCGTGACCATGGGCATCTTTGCGGGCAATGCACTGGGCATCCAGGGCGCCATGTTCCAGATGATCTCGCACGGTATTGTCTCCGGCGCGCTCTTCCTCTGCGTCGGCGTCATCTATGACCGCATGCATACCCGCGAAATTTCCGCCTATGGCGGTCTTGTCGAGCGCATGCCGCAATATGCCTTCGCCTTCATGGTCTTCACCATGGCCAATGTCGGCCTGCCGGGCACGTCTGGTTTCGTGGGCGAGTTCCTCACCATGGTCGGCGTGTTCCAAGTCAACACCTGGGTGGCGTTCGGCGCGGCCTTTGGCGTGATTTTCTCTGCCGCCTATGGTCTGTGGCTCTATCGCCGCGTGATTTTCGGTGCGCTGACCAAGGAAAGCCTCAAGGGCATTCTCGATCTCAACCTGCGCGAGAAGGTGGTACTCTACCCTCTCATCGTGCTGACGGTAGTCTTCGGCTTCTATCCCGCCCCGATCCTCGACACGACTGCCGTCGCCGTGGACAATCTGGTCGCCCATTACTCGGAAAGCATCGGTCGCAATCCGGCGGTCGACCTGGCCGATGAACGCGCCCCCCTCGAATATGTCGCGCCTGTCGAAGGCGCGGAACAGCCGGCCGCCGAAGAGCACGCGGCCGAGCCTGCTGCGCACTAGGAGACTGACGTGAACTCTGACGTTACCGATTTCGCGAGCCTGGCTCCCGCCTATCCGGAAATGCTGATGGCGGTGGGCGTTCTCGTCCTGCTGCTGGTTGGCGTTGTGCTCAACAAGGAGCGCTCGCTCCTTGTCACCTGGCTTTCCGTCGGCCTGCTTGCCGCCGCGGGACTGCTGGTCATCCTGCAGCCGGTGGATGGCGTGATCTTCAACGGTCTCTTCATTGCCGACAGCTTCGGTCGTTTCATGAAGGTGCTGGTCATCGGTGGTGCGGGCCTTGCCCTGATCCTCAGCATGTCCAACGCCGAGGAAAACGGCGTCCACAAGTTCGAATATTCGATCCTCGCGCTCCTTGCGACGCTGGGCATGATGGTCATGGTTTCGGCCAATGACCTGATGAGCCTCTATGTCGGCCTCGAGCTGCAGTCGCTCTCGCTCTATGTCATGGCCGCCATCAAGCGCGATGACGCACGGGCATCGGAAGCGGGCCTCAAATATTTCGTGCTCGGCGCGCTGTCCTCGGGCCTGCTGCTCTATGGCGCGTCGCTCATCTATGGCTTCACGGGTCACACCAATCTGGGCGAGATCGTCATTGCCATCGCCAATGAAGGTCGCTCAATCGGCCTGATCTTCGGCGTTGTCTTCCTGCTGGCGGGCATCGCTTTCAAGATTTCGGCCGTGCCGTTCCATATGTGGACGCCAGACGTCTATGAAGGTGCGCCGACCCCGGTCACCGCCTTCTTCGCCATGGCCCCAAAGGTCGCGGCGATGACGCTGATGATCCGCCTGGTGATGGACACCTTCGCGCCCATCACCAGCGACTGGCAGCAGATCGTCATCTTCCTGTCCATCGCCTCCATGGTGCTGGCGGCCTTCGCCGCCATCGGCCAGCAGTCGATCAAGCGCCTCGTTGCCTATTCCTCGATTGGCCATGTGGGCTTTGCCCTTGTCGGCCTGTCCTCGGGCACCCAGGTGGGTGTTGAAGGCGTCGCTATCTACATGGCGATCTATGTGGGCATGACGGTGGCCCTCTTTGCCTGCATCCTGTCGCTGCGCACCGACAAAGGCTATGTCGAAACCATCGACGACCTGGCCGGCGTCTCCAAGGCCCGTCCGTTCGTGGCGGCCGTCATGGCCATCGTGATGTTCTCGCTGATCGGTCTGCCGCCGCTGGCCGGGTTCTTCGCCAAGTGGCAGGTGTTCCTTGCCGCTATCGAAGCCAACCTCTTCGTGCTGTCGGTCATCGGCATGCTGGCGTCCGCCATCAGCGCCTTTTACTACCTGCGCGTCGTCAAGGTGATGTATTTCGACGAACCCAAGGACGAGTTCGTCGCAGTGCCGGGCGAACTCAATATCATCATGGGTGTCTTCGGTTTCCTCATCGTCACCTACTACTTCACGGTCGGTAATCCGCTCGCCTCCTGGGCGCATACCGCCGCCGGAAGCCTGTTCTAGGTGGCGCATTTCGCGCTCGGTTCAAAGGCCCGCGACGCCGGATACCGGCTTTCGGGCTTTGACACCATCGGCTCGACCAATAGCGAAGCGCTCGCGGCGGCTGCCGCGGGCGATCCGGGCGGCATCTGGTTTGCCGCCCTGGAACAGACGGCGGGCAGGGGACGCCGCGGCCGCCAATGGCATCATCCATCAGGCAATCTTGCTGCCAGCCTGCTCATCGTTCCGGACGCCTCGCCCGAAACCATTGCCACCCTCGGTTTCGTTGCTGGCGTTGCGCTCAACGCTGGCCTCTCGGCTATCCTGCCCGGGGGCATGGTACGTATCGGCATCGATGGCGCTGACGGAGCCGACGGGCGCTCCCGTATTGCGCTCAAATGGCCCAACGACGTGCTGGCCGATGGCGCCAAGCTCGCTGGCATCCTCCTCGAAGCCAGCAAGACCCCGGACGGGCGGCAGGCAATAATCGTCGGCATCGGCGTCAATGTAGTTGCGGCCCCCGTTGGTGTGCCGTATCCAGCGACCTCATTGAAAGGGCTCGGCATCGAGTGCACGGCCGAGGATGTTTTCGAAGCCTTGTCCGATGCCTGGGTCGAAGCCTTCGGCCTCTGGAATGACGGCAATGGTGTCGCTTCGGTGCTTGAACGCTGGCGCGGCTCTGCGGCCGGCATCGGTGCTCCGGTGGCCATCAGCCAGGACGGCGTGGTGCGCCGGGGAATATTTGAAACCATCGACTCTTCCGGTCGGTTGATCATTCGCGACGACGATGGCGCGCGACATCCGATCACGGCGGGCGATGTGCATTTTGGGGCTACGGCCAGCGCCCGAAGCTGACCACAACACAAGGGCAGGGTGACCGGCGACCATGAGATCGCCAGGCGTCCGTCCGGACATAAGGAATAAGAAAACCCATGGCTAAGAACCAAAGGGATGAACTCGTCTTCGTGCCGCTCGGCGGCGTTGGCGAAATTGGCATGAACATGGCCGCCTATGGCTTCGGCCCCGCCAACCGGCGCAAGTGGATCGTCGTGGATTGCGGTGTCAGCTTCGGCGGCCCCGACCTGCCCGGCATCGAACTCATCATGGCCAATCCGGAATTTCTCGAAGAGAACGCCGATGACGTGCTGGCGCTGATCCTCACCCACAGCCACGAAGACCACTACGGCGCTGTGCTCGACCTCTGGCCCGTCTTCGACAAGCCTGTCTACGCAACGCCCTTCACCGCAGCCATGCTGGCTGCCAAGAGGGCAGGGGATGGCATTGTCGAGAATGTCGACATCACCATCATGACCCCGGGCAAGCCCTTTACGGTTGGCCCCTTCACCATCGAGCCGATCAATGTCGCCCACTCGATCCCGGAATCGAATGCGCTGCTGATCACCACGCCAGTGGGCCGCGCCCTTCATACCGGCGACTGGAAGCTCGATCCGACGCCCACGATGGGCGCGCCGACCGATTTTGCCCGCATGGAGCGCATCGGCACAGAAAGCGATCTTCCCCTGGCGCTGATCTGCGACTCGACCAATGCGATGAAGGAAGGCGAAAGCCCGTCCGAAGAAGAGATTGGCCGCAATCTGGCCGAGCTCATTGCCGATGCGCCGCACCGCGTCGCCGTGACCACCTTCGCCTCCAATGTCGGTCGCGTCGTTTCCATCGTTCGCGCCGCCCACAAGGCCGGCCGCGAAGTTGTCTTGTCCGGTCGTTCGCTGCATCGCATCATGGGCATTGCCCGTGAACTAGGCATGCTCGAAGGCCTGCCCACCCTGCACGACCAGGACGCCTACAAGTCCATCGCGCGCGACAAGTGCGTGCTGATCTGTACCGGCAGCCAGGGCGAAGCACGCGCCGCCATCGCCCGCATTGCCCGCGGCGATCACCCTGTTATCGATCTCAATGCCGGCGACCGCATGATCTTCTCGTCCTGGGCCATTCCGGGCAACGAGCGCGAAGTCATCGACATCCAGAACCTGCTGATCGACAAGGGCGTCGAGGTGATCACCGCCGGCGATGCCATGGTGCATGTCACCGGCCACCCGCGTCGCGGCGAACTCCGGAAGCTCTACTCCTGGGTCAAGCCGGAAGTCCTCGTGCCGGTTCACGGCGAGTCCATGCATCTGCTGGCTCATGCCAAGCTGGGCCGCGAACAAGGCATTCCCAATGTCTGCGAAGGGCGCAATGGCGACATGGTGCGGCTCTTCCCCGAGCCGATGGCCTATCCGGCCGAAGTGCGCACCGGCGAACTCTATCTCGATGGGCTGGTGCTCTGCACCCCCGAAGAGAGCGGCGTCAAGGGCCGCCGGCGCCTGTCCTTTGGCGGCATGATCGTAGTCAGCCTGTGCGTCAGCGGCAATGGCCAGATCGTCTCCGGTCCAGACATGATGATCGAAGGACTTCCTGAAACTGATGACGAGTCGCTCAGCGACCTCATCGAGGACACGATTGCAGGCGTCATCAAGTCCATGCCGGCCAAGCGCCGCAGCGACACTGAAGTGCTGAACTCGGCCCTGTTCAAGGCCATCCGCAACGAGGTCAACGCCTTCTGGGGCCGCAAGCCCAATGTCAGCGTATTCGTGCATCGGGTATAATTGTCAAACCAGCGGAATGGGCGCTCCGCCGCTATCGTCACGTCGAAACTCGCTGTGACGGCGGGTTTCTTTCAAGGCGGCGGATACGGCGTCGTCTTCCGTGTCGAAGGCGCCGAAGGTGCGGCCTGACAAGGTGTCGCACACGCGCCAGCCGCTGACCTCGCGAACCGGAATGAAGCGGAAGATGTAGCGTCGCGTGGGATAGGACATGCTGCCGGAACGGGTGTTGCCGCCCGCCGGTTTCGCCCGCTCCAATCACCGGCTCCATCGTGGTTGCGTAGCGGTAAAGGCAGATTGGTTCCAATGGTCGACCCGCGACACCCCGTCACTTTCCATGATGCCCCGGCAGAGGTTACATAGACCCCATGCAGATCGGTTCTCTCCTCGCTGTCTATTTCGTCGTCTGGTGGCTCACCTTTGTGGCCGTGCTGCCCATTGGCAGCCACAGCCATCACGAGACAGACACCGAGCTGGTTGCCGGCGCCGATCCGGGTTCGCCGATCAGGCCGCGGCTGATCATGAAGGGCCTGATCACCACCGTACTGGCGGCAGCCTTTACGGCGCTCCTTCTCTGGGGCATCAACAATCCGCTCATCCAGGCCTATTGGAACCGCTGATCGCATCGTGAACGAGGCGGGGGCGGTCGCTTGGGGTTCCGCTCGCGCCTGCGGTGCGTTCGCTACGCCTTCACCGCGTGAACATGCGCCATGCCGAGCGCCGCTTCGATATCGTCCTCACTCGCGGCCGTAATATCCAGCGTGGTCCAGCCCTGCCGACCCCAGCCATTCCCAATTGCCTGCAATATTTCAGGCGCAACCATGCATTTGAATTCTTGCTCTTCCGGCGTGAACTTGACGTTCGCCGATTTTCCGTCCGCCGCGAGTGTCGCGAAAATGCGCTTCACCTTGAAGGCGGTCCGATCGAAATGGGGTGCCGAGGTGACGCCAGGCATTCCCAGAGCTATTCGCGTGAAATCTTCAGAACTGGCCAAATCCTATTGATCCCTCGAATAAAAAAGCGGGGCACCAGGGCCCCGCTTGAATGAGTTGTTCGACAATACGTTGGTCTTAGGCGCGCTACTGAAGCGGCTGCCAACGCTCCTCCCTTGACGTTGTCGACGTCCGGCGGTTTGGGCCGCCTTTGTCTTATTGGGGCGGACCCTAACAACAGAAAATCGCTCTGCCAAGTAGATTCTGCATAGCTTGCATGCTTGCATCGAATGGACGCTTGCGGTTTGAGTGGGCATCAACGAAACACACGAGTCGATGTACTCGAACCGCGGTCTTTCGTGGCATTTTTGCGCTGCGGCCAGATCGATGCGCCACCCTTGTAATCCGGAGTTCCCATGCGCCTTTCCCGCTATTTCCTGCCGGTGCTGCGCGACGTTCCCAAGGAAGCCGAGATTGTCTCGCACCGGCTGATGCTGCGTGCCGGCATGATCCGCCAGCAGGCCTCCGGCCTCTATTCCTGGCTGCCGCTGGGCTACAAGGTGCTGATGAAGGTGCAGAAGATCATCGAGGAGGAGCAGAACCGCTCCGGTGCGATCGAACTGCTGATGCCCACCATCCAGTCCGCCGATCTCTGGCGCGAGTCGGGACGCTACGATGCGTATGGCAAGGAAATGCTGCGCATCGAGGACCGCCACGAGCGCGAATTCCTCTATGGTCCCACCAATGAGGAGATGATCACCGACATCTTCCGGGCCTATGTGAAGTCCTACAAGGACCTGCCGCTCAACCTCTACCACATCCAGTGGAAGTTCCGCGACGAGGTGCGTCCGCGCTTCGGCACCATGCGTTCGCGCGAATTCCTGATGAAGGACGCCTACAGCTTCGATCTCGACAAGGATCGCGCCGTGGCCGCCTACGAGCGCATGTTCGTGGCATACCTGCGCACCTATGCCCGCATGGGCCTGACCGCCATTCCGATGCGCGCCGATACCGGCCCCATCGGTGGCGATCTGAGCCATGAATGGATCATCCTGGCGGAAACCGGCGAAAGCCAGGTCTTCTGCCACCGTGACCTTCTTGACAAGCCCATTCCGGGCAAGGACACCGACTTCGAGGGCGACCTGAAGCCGATCTTCAACGACTGGACCTCGCTCTACGCCGCCACTGAAGAAATGGTGGATCATGCCGAATACGAATCCAGCGTCCCCGAGGACAAGCGCGTGTCGGCCCGCGGCATCGAAGTCGGCCATATCTTCTATTTCGGCACGAAATATTCCGAGCCGATGAAGGCGTCTGTCACCGGTCAGGATGGCAAGGAGACCATTGTGCATATGGGCTCCTACGGCATCGGCCTCACCCGCGTCGTGCCGGCCATCATCGAGGCCAGCCATGACGAGAACGGCATTGTCTGGCCGGTTTCGGTCGCGCCCTTCGAGGCGGTGCTGATCAATCTCAAGGCCGGCGATGCCGAGACCGACGCCGCCTGCGGCAAGCTCTATGCCGAGCTGACCGCTGCTGGCCTCGACATGCTCTACGACGACCGCGACCAGCCCGCTGGCAGCAAGTTTGCCACGGCGGACCTCATTGGTATTCCCTATCAGCTCATCCTCGGTCCGCGCGGCCTTAAATCCGGCGAAGTCGAGATTAAACATCGCAAGACCGGCGAGCGCGAAACTCTGCCGCTCACCGAGGCCGTTGCACGCCTCAAGGGCCTGATCGAACCCCAACGGATGACCGACATTTGACCGAAAGCGCGCGCGCAGTTCCGGGAGGCAGGGCAACCCGCCCCTTCTCCCGGTTTGAGTGGATGATTGCCGGGCGCTATCTGCGCGCCCGCCGCAAGGAAGCCTTTATCTCGGTTATCGCCAGTCTCACCATGGTGGGCGTGGCCATTGGCGTGGCGACGTTGATCGTCGTCATGTCGGTCATGAACGGCTTTCGTGGCGAACTACTCGACAAGATTCTCGGGCTGAACGGCCACTTCACCGCGCATCCCATCGAAAGCCAGTTTACCGATTACAAGGAGACTGTCGCCGCGCTCGAACAGGTCGATGGCGTCAGCTTTGCGGTCTACTTCGTTGAAGGCCAGGTTCTGGCCTCCGGCCGCGGCTCGTCCTCGGGCGTCACCGTGCGTGGCATGGACGAGGAAAACCTCAAGAAGCTGGACCTGCTCTACAATTCGGCGGAGCAGGGCGGTTTCGACCAGTGGGATGACAGCCGTGGCGTGGCTATTGGATATCGCCTGGCCCAGACGCTCGGCGTCGGCATCGGCGATGAGGTCCAGATCATCAATCCCGATGGCGCCATGACGCCTTTCGGCTCGACCCCGCAGATCCGCTCCTACCCGGTCAATGTCATCTACAATCTGGGCATGGTCGAGTTCGACAGCTTCTTTATGTACATGCCGCTCGAGCCGGCGCAGGACTATTTCCGCATGGTCGACGAGGTCCTGAAGCCCGGCATGGGCCCGCTTGACCCCCTTGCCAGCGATGAAGAAATCGATGCTGCCTATGAGCGCATTCCGCGTGCCTCGGCCGCCGAAATCTTCATCGACGATCCTGATCAGGTCGGCCTCATCCGCAATCGCCTGATGGATACAACCAGTCTCCGGCCGATGATCCTGACGGACTGGCAGCAGCGCAATGAGACCTTCTTCTCGGCCCTGCAGGTGGAGCGCGTGGTGATGTTCACTATCCTCTCCATGATCATCCTGGTTGCCGCCTTCAACATCATCTCCAGCCTCATCATGCTGGTGAAGGACAAGAGCGCCGACATAGCCGTGCTGCGCACCATGGGCGCGACGCGCGGCTCCATCATGCGGGTGTTCTCCATTACCGGTACCACGATTGGTGTCGTCGGAACGCTGGCGGGCACGGTCATCGGGCTCATCGTCGCGGCCAATGCGGAGTTCCTGAGGGCTTCTATCTCCAACCTCCTGGGGATCACCCTGTTTCCGCCCGAAGTATTCTTCCTCTCTTCTCTCCCCAGCCGCACTGATCCGGTGGAAGTGACAGTGGTCGTCTGCATGGCCCTTGGCCTCAGCTTCCTCGCCACGCTCTATCCGGCCTGGCGCGCCGCGCAGTATGATCCGGTGGAGGCGCTCCGCTATGAGTAAGCCCCATCTCAAGCTCTCCGGCGTGCATCGCCATTATGGCGAGGGCGATACACTGGTCCGCGTGCTCGAAGCCGCTGACCTGACAGTGGAAAGTGGGGAGCTGGTTGCTCTGGTCGCCCCCTCTGGTGCCGGCAAATCGACTTTGCTCCACCTCTGCGGCCTGCTCGAATCTCCCCAGTCCGGCGAAATCGAGATTGTCGGCCAGCCGACCAGTCGCATGGGCGACCGGGCACGCACCCAGCTGCGCCGCTCGACCGTGGGCTATGTCTATCAGTTCCACCACCTGCTGCCCGAATTCACGGCCCTCGAAAACGTGGTCATGCCCCAGCTCATCGCCGGCAAGGATCAGAAGGAGGCCGAGGCGCGCGGCATGGAATTGCTCGACCTGCTCGGCGTGGCTCCTCGCGCCAGCCATCGGCCGGCCGAACTTTCGGGTGGCGAGCAGCAGCGCATTGCCATCGCCCGAGCCGCCGCCAATCATCCACGCGTGATCCTGGCCGATGAGCCCACCGGCAATCTCGACCCAGAAACCAGCGACCTGGTCTTCCAGGCGCTCAAGGACCTCATCAAGAACGAAGGCGCCGCCGCCCTCATCGCGACGCACAACCATGACCTCGCCCGTCGCGCGGACAGGATTGTCACGCTCAAGGGCGGCCTTGTGGTTCCGCACACGCTATAGCGCTCTGCAAAAACGCCAGTAACCCCCACCCAACCTCCCCCTGAAACAGGGGGAGGGGCGCATCGAGTTTGCCTGGAGGGACTCCCTTAAACAAGGGTTCGGAAGACTGTCACCATCCACAGGGTCGCATCAATGCGCCGGCAGCCGGACCCCAAGGTACCGCCTGTGTTCCGGGCCCCCTAAGCAAGCCGATGCCGTGACGAACGGCCAGTGGCTCTGTCTTTGAACGTTCGACTTTGTGGGCCACTGGCCGTTCGTTACCGAAGGGCGAGGCGGTGCGTCCGCATGTCCCGAATCTTAACGCTCCCGGAACCTCTCCTAACCAATTCCTAACCAGTTAACCCCTGTCCCCGGTTTCACCACTGTTCCTGACTGGACGAGAACAAAAACCGAACGTATAAGAACAATACAGAAACACGGGAGACCAAGATGCTCGATTTTGTCAAAGACCTCGCCGCTTTTGTTACCCTGGGCGCCTTCACCATCGGCTCGCTCACCTGGATGGACATTATCACCCATTTCGCCTGATCGGCTGTGGATTGCCCCAGCCGTGGTTTGACCCGACGCGCCGGGTGAACCAAGGATGGGCAAGGAGATGCACATGCGCGGCCCTGGCTTCATTCACCTTCACGTTCACTCTGCCTTTTCATTGCTGGAAGGCGCTGTTCAGCTCGAGACCATTCTAAAGCTGGCCGCGGAGGACAAGCAGCCTGCGCTTGGCCTGGCCGATACAAACAATCTGTTCGGCGCCCTCGAATTCTCGGAGAAGGCCACCAAGAAGGGCATCCAGCCGCTGATCGGCGTCGAACTGGCCGTGGACTTTGCTGCGGCCGAGGAACGTCTCAACGAACGCGGCCACACCGCCTGGACCGGCAAATCCAGCATCGTGCTGATGGCCCAGACGGAGGGGGGGTTCTCCAACCTCTCTCAATTAGTTTCTCGCGCCTATCTGCAGAGCGAGGACGGCCTGGCCCGAGCCAGTCTCGACTGGATGACACGCGAAAGCCTCGCCGGGCTCATTTGCCTCTCTGGTGGTGCCGAGGGCGCCGTCGACATGGCCTTCGCCAATGGGCAGGACGCCAATGCCGTGCGTCGCCTGGATCGCCTGGCGGACCTGTTCGGTGATCGCTTCTATATCGAATTGCAGCGCCATGGCCGGCCGATGGAAGCCACGGTTGAGCCGCGCCTTGTTGATTACGCCTACCGCAAGGGCATCCCGCTGGTTGCCACCAACGAACCCTTCTTCAAGACGGCCAGGGAATACGAGGCGCATGACGCGCTGCTGGCCATTGCCGGCGGGTCGGTGCTCGCCCAGACCGAGCGACGCAAGCTCAACGACCAGTATTACTTCAAGACGCGCGCCGAAATGGTCGAGCTGTTCGCCGACCTGCCGGAGGCTCTCGACACCACCATCGAGATTGCAAGGCGGGTAGCCTTCCGGCCGCGCACGCGCGGGCCGATCCTGCCCAAATTCGCTGCCGGTTCGCACGCAACCGAGGACGAAGTGGTGGCGGCCGAAGCGGCGGCCCTGCGCAAGATTGCGGTAGACGGCCTCGACAAGCGAATTGCCACGACCGGCCTTGCCCCGGGCAAGACCGAGCAGGAATATCGCGAGCGCCTCGATTTCGAGCTCGGCGTCATCGAGAAGATGAAGTTCCCCGGCTACTTCCTGATCGTGGCCGATTTCATTCAGTGGTCCAAGGCCCACGACATTCCGGTTGGACCGGGCCGTGGTTCGGGCGCGGGCTCGCTCGTGGCCTATGCGACCACGATCACCGACCTCGATCCGCTGCGCTACAACCTGCTGTTCGAGCGCTTCCTTAATCCTGAGCGTATCTCGATGCCGGACTTCGACATCGACTTTTGCCAGGACCGCCGCGAGGAGGTCATCGACTATGTGCAGGACAAGTACGGCTCCAGCCAGGTCGCCCAGATCATCACTTTTGGTACGCTCCAGGCGCGCGCCGTGCTGCGCGACGTCGGTCGCGTGCTGCAGATGCCCTATGGCCAGGTCGACCGCATCTGTAAGCTGGTCCCGGCCAATCCGGCCGATCCATGGTCCGTCGAACGCACTCTGAAGGAAGTGCCGCAATTCAAGCAGATGGTCGACGAGGATGAAACCGTCGCCCAGCTTGTCGAAATTGCCCAGGCGCTAGAAGGCCTCTTCCGCCACGCCTCGACCCATGCCGCCGGCATCGTCATTGGCGACCGGCCGCTGCAGGAACTGCTGCCGCTCTATCGCGATCCGCGCTCCGACATGCCTGTCACGCAGTACAATCTGAAATGGGTTGAGCCGGCGGGCCTGGTCAAGTTCGACTTCCTTGGTTTGAAAACGCTCACCACGATCCGCTACGCGGTCGACATGGTGAAGCAGCGCGGCGTTCATATCGACATCGACGCTATCCCCATCGACGATGCGGCCACCTACAAGCTTTACGCCCGTGGCGACACCTACGGCATCTTCCAGTTTGAATCGGCGGGCATGCGCCGGGCGCTGATGGACCTCAAGCCCGACCGTATCGAAGACCTCATCGCCATGAACGCGCTCTATCGGCCTGGCCCGATGGACAATATTCCGAGTTTCATTGACCGAAAGCATGGCCGCGAGGATGTGGAATATCCTCATCCCAAGCTCAGCGAAGTGCTCGACGAGACCTATGGCATCATCGTCTATCAGGAGCAGGTGATGCAGATCGCCCAGCTTCTGTCAGGCTACTCGCTGGGCGAAGCCGACATGCTGCGCCGCGCCATGGGCAAGAAGGACAAGGCGGAGATGGACCGCCAGCGCGTCCGCTTCCGCAGTGGCTCGGCCACGCAGGGGGTCAGCGAGGCGCTGGCCGACCAGATTTTTGACCTGCTTGCCAAATTCGCCAACTACGGCTTCAACAAGAGCCACGCGGCCGCCTATGCCTGGGTGTCGTACCAGACGGCTTATCTGAAGGAACATTTCCCGCACGAATTCTACGCGGCCTCGATGACCCTCGACATGGCCCAGACCGACAAGCTCTCCGACTTCCGCCGCGAAGCCGGCAAGAAGAAGATCGAGGTCGTGCCGCCCTGCGTGAACCAGTCCGAAGTGGTCTTCGCGGTGAAGGACGATCGGATCCACTACGGCCTCTCCGCCGTGAAAGGTGTGGGGCGTGCCATGGCCGAGCATATCGTCGAGGTGCGCGGCAATACGCCTTTCAAGGATCTGGGTGATTTCGCCCGCCGCGTCGATCCGCGTGTGCTCAACAAGCGCACTCTGGAGACGCTGGTCAATGCCGGGGCCTTCGATGCATTGGCGCCGCGCCGTGAAGTTGCCTTCGCTGCCGTGGAATCCGTCATCGGCACCGCCCAGGCGCTGACTGCCGACCGAAACTCGGGTCAGGTTTCAATGTTCGACACTGTCGAGGAAGAGCCGTTCCGCCTGCCGACGGGCGTCGCGGTCTGGAATTCCACCGAGAGAGCTGACCGTGAGCTCTCGGCTATCGGATTCCATCTCTCGGCTCACCCGCTCGACGCCTATTCGGATCTGTTCGAAAAGCTGCGCGTGCAACGCTGGGCCGATTTCGAACGCGCCGTGAAGGATGGGGCAGGGGCAGGGCGTCTGGCCGGCACCATTTCCTCCCGTAACGACAGGCGTACGCGTAAGGGCACGCCGATGATGATCCTGACCCTGTCGGATCAGAGCGGCACGTTTGAGTGCATTGCCTTTTCCGAGCAGATCAACGAGTTCGGCTCCATCCTGCAACCGGGCAATTCGGTCATTCTGCAGGTCGGTGCCGATGAGCGCGCGGAAGGGATCAGTGTAAGATTGATTTCTGCCGAGCCCATCGAGGGCATGGCCGAGAGGATCGATCGTCAGCTCACCGTGTTCCTGGCCGATCCGAAGGCTCTCAGTGCCACCAGCGCCCAGCTCAAGCGCGGCGGCAATGGCACGGTCAATTTCGTGGTCATCCGAGACGGCGGTGCCCGCGAGTATGAGATTGAGCTGCCTGGAAAATACAATGTCACGGCAGAGGTTGCCGGCGGCATCAAGGCGCTCGATGGCGTCACCGATGTCAGGTTTGCCTGAGCGTAACGCCCAGAATAGACACGGGAGAGGGAACCTTCGTTCCATCTCCCGCCTGGGGGCTTTCACCCTTTGTCCCCGCGTCGGAGCGCGGGTCCGTAAGGAACAATAGCATTCAATGCCCATCGGTTCGTTGAACAAGTCGTGAAACCGCGGCCTGTTTCCTGCTTTGCGCGGGTGGCTTGCCAATCCGGGCCTCTTCGCCTATAGCAGCCACGCGTTCGGCATGGGCCGGACGTGATTTCACACACGAAGCAGGCTTTTCCCTTGGGAAAATCCATCCGGTGGCGGAATTCCGCTGCAAGGCTTCGTGGAGGCATCAACCGGTAAAGGAGCAGCCCATCATGGCACTGCCAGAATTCTCCATGCGTCAGCTTCTCGAAGCTGGCGTTCACTTCGGCCACCAGAAGCACCGCTGGAACCCGAAGATGGAACGCTACATTTTCGGCGTTCGCAACGACATCCACATCCTCGACCTGAGCCAGACCGTGCCGGCCCTCAGCCGCGCCCTGCAGCTCGTGTCCGACACCGTTGCCGATGGCGGCCGCGTGCTCTTCGTTGGCACCAAGCGCCAGGCTGCCCCGCTGGTGGCTGAAGCCGCCAAGCAGTCGGCCCAGTACTATGTCAACTCGCGTTGGCTCGGTGGCACCCTCACCAACTGGCAGACCATCTCCAACTCGATCGCCCGCCTGCGCGAGCTCGAGTCGATGAGCGAGGCCGACCTGGCCCTGCGCACCAAGAAGGAACGCCTGATGATGTCCCGCGAGCAGGAGCGTCTTGAGCGCGACCTGGGCGGCATCAAGGACATGGGCAACCTGCCCAACCTCCTGTTCGTGATCGACACCAACAAGGAAGAGAACGCCATCAAGGAAGCCCGTCGTCTGGGCATCCCGGTTGTCGCCATTGTTGATACCAATTGCGATCCCGATATCGTCGACTACGCCATCCCCGGCAACGACGACGCCAGCCGTGCCCTCGAGCTCTATGTCTCGCTGGTCTCGCGCGCTGCCATCGACGGCATCGGCCGTTCGGCTTCGGGTCTTGGCGCCGATCTCGGCTCCTCGACCGAAGCTCCGGCAGAAGACCTGCCGGCCGACGAGTCGTCCGTCAACTAATCGTCGTGCGGGCATGCCTTCCTTCGTGTGAAGGCATGCCCAGCCCGATTCCGGGCATATCCGAACTCGAATAAGCCGCCCCGCGAGGGGCCGCCAAGAGGTGAACCCATGGAAATCACTGCTGCAATGGTCAAGCAGCTCCGCGACTCGACTGGCGTCGGGATGATGGACTGCAAGAAGGCCCTGGCCGAAACCAATGGCGACATGGAAGCTGCGGTCGACTGGCTGCGCACCCGTGGCCTCGCCAAGGCTGCCAAGAAGGCCGACCGCGTTGCCGCCGAAGGTCTGGTCGGTGTTGCCACTGCCGGCACCAAGGCTGCCGTCGTTGAAGTCAATTCGGAAACCGACTTCGTTGCCCGCAACGAACAGTTCCAGAATATTGTTGGCGCCGTTGCCAAGCTCGCCCTCGACGCCGATGGCGACGTGGTCAAGCTCGGCGAAATGCCGTTCCCTGGCACCGGCCACTCGGTTTCGGCCGAACTGACCGAAGCCATCGCCAAGATCGGCGAGAACATGAACCTGCGCCGCACGCAGACCGTTTCGGTCTCCGATGGTGTCGTGGAAAGCTACATCCACAATGCAGTGAAGTCCGGCATGGGCAAGATCGGCATTCTGGTTGCTCTCGAATCGACCGGCGACAAGGCCGCCCTGTCGGCTCTGGGCAAGCAGCTCGCCATGCACATCGCTGCCGCTCAGCCGCAGGCGATCTCGCCTGATGAGCTGGACCAGGCCGTTGTCGCCCGTGAGCGCGCCATCATTCTCGAGCAGGTCAAGGAAAGCGGCAAGTCCGCCGAGATCGCCGAAAAGATGGTCGAAGGCCGCATGCGCAAGTACTTCGAAGAAGTCACTCTGCTCAGCCAGGTCTTTGTCATCGACGGCGAGACCAAGGTTGCCGACGCGATCAAGAACGCCGAAAAGGATGCAGGCGCTGCGATCAAGCTGACCAAGTTCGTGCGCTTCGCCCTGGGCGAAGGCATCGAGAAGGTCGAGACCGACTTTGCTGCTGAAGTGGCCGCCACTGCCGGCGTGAAGTAAGCCTCATGACTTCGGAGGCGGACCCACGGGACCGCCTCCTGCTCTCCGGGACTGTCCGGTCTGCTGGATCGAGCCAGAATTTTTCTTAAATAACACTTGCAGAGCCTCGGCTTCATATGCCGGGCGTTTTGCCCTAGGGTTTGTCGCGTCCGCCGGAATCGGTGGCCCGCATGTTACCGACAAAGGGGTCCGGTCGATGTCGTCTGCCTACAAGCGCATATTGCTCAAGGTTTCGGGTGAGGCGCTGGCGGGAGATAATTCCTTCGGAATCGAGCCGCCCTATCTACAGCGCATTGCCGGCCAGATTGCCGATGTTGCGCGCACAGGCGTCCAGGTGGCCATCGTTGTCGGCGGTGGCAACATCTTCCGCGGCATGGCCGGCGCAGCCGATGGCACCGACCGGGTGACCGCTGACCTCATGGGCATGCTGGGCACGATGATCAACGCGCTCGCCCTGAGCAATGCGATTACCCGCCAGGGGATGAAATCGAAGCCGTTCAGTGCCGCGACCATGCCTTCGGTGGCCGACACCTTCACCGCCCGCGATGCCAAGTTGGCCCTCGAGGAAGGCTTCGTCGTCGTTCTCGGCGGCGGCACGGGCAACCCCTTCTTCACCACCGATACGGCCTCGACCCTGCGTGCCATCGAGCTGGAATGCGACGTCGTGCTCAAGGGCACCAAGGTCGATGGTGTCTATTCGGCCGATCCGATGAAGGACCCGACGGCGACCCGCTACGATCAGATCAGCTACGATGAGGTCATCAACCAGAACCTCAAGGTCATGGATACAGCCGCATTCGCGCTTGCCCGCGACAACTCGATGCCGATAATCGTGTATGCTCTGGATGATGCGGCGGGCCTGTCTGGTGTGCTTGAGGGCAAGGGACGCTCGACCCGCGTGGGCGATCCGCGCTAAAGCGACTGCCGGGGCAGGGCGCCTTTGGCATCGCAGCAACTGATTGAAGCCGGATCGGAGCAATTGCTCCGTGCCGGACAAGGACTGGAAGGAAACGGCAATGGCCGCAGGATACGACCTCAAAGACCTTAAGACCCGTATGCAGAAGACCGTCAGTTCGCTCAAGGATGACTTGGGTGGCCTGCGGACCGGTCGCGCCAGCGCCAGCCTGCTCGAGCCGGTGACTGTCGAGGCCTATGGATCGCGCATGCCGCTCAATCAGGTGGCAACGGTGACCGTGCCTGAGCCGCGCATGCTCTCGGTTCAGGTTTGGGACCGCGGCATGGCCAATGCCGTGGAAAAGGCCATCCGTGACAGCGGTCTGGGTCTCAACCCCATGGGCGAAGGCCAGGTGATCCGTGTGCCGCTCCCCGAGCTCAACGAGCAGCGTCGCAAGGAACTGGTCAAGGTCGCCCACACTTATGCCGAACAGGCCCGTGTTGCCGTGCGCCACATCCGTCGTGACGGCATGGATGCCTTGAAAAAGGCGGAGAAAGACAGCGACATGAGCCAGGACGACGCCAAGAAACAGTCCGATCTCGTCCAGAAGGCCACCGACGACGCCGTGACCGAGATCGACGCCATCGTGGCGCAGAAGGAACAGGAGATCCTGCAGGTCTGAGCGGACCCACAGATCTCGCGCCGGGAGGGCGTCGATGGCAGGGGAACCGGCCACCAGTGTGAAAGTTTTGGCTGGCGCGGGTCTGAAGATCCCGCGCCATCTCGGCGTCATCATGGACGGCAATGGGCGCTGGGCCCAGTCGCGCGGCAAGCGGCGCACCGAGGGCCATGTCGAAGGCGTGAAGTCGCTGCGCGCCATGGTCGAGCACTGCATCAATTATGGCGTCGACTACCTCACCGTCTTCAGCTTCTCCTCGGAGAACTGGTCGCGACCGGCAGATGAAGTTTCATTTATTTTCAACTTGTTACGGCGATTTGTTGCATCTGATCTTCAGCGGCTGATCCGCAACAATGTGCGCGTCAGGATCATCGGTGCCCGCGAAGGGCTCGATTCTTCCCTCGTTCGGCTGATCGAAGACGTGGAGGCCAAGACCGCGCAGAATTCCGGCCTGACCCTGGTCGTCGCCTTCAACTATGGCAGCAAGGCCGAGATCGTCGCCGCCGCGCGCCATCTGGCCCGCGAAGTTGCGGCTGGTCGTCTCGACCCCGATGCCATCGACGAACAGCGCCTCGGCGATGCGCTCTACACCGCGGGCCTGCCCGATCCAGACCTGATCATCCGCACCAGCGGCGAGCAGCGGCTCTCAAACTTCCTGCTCTGGCAGGCCGCCTATGCCGAATTTGTCTTTGTGGACGAGCATTGGCCGGACTTCGACGAAGCAAGCTTTTTGCGCGTCCTTGAAACCTATTCGCGCCGCGACAGGCGTTTTGGCGGTATCGGAGCGGCGGCGAGTTGAGCGATCAGGGCAATCCGAAACCCGACCCCACACCCACCTCGCGTCGCTCCTGGGGCGATGTCGGCCCCCGATTGGTTTCGGCCATCGTCCTTATCGTCCTGACAGCCACCGCGCTCTATGTGGGCAGCTACCTGCTCGCCGCCGTTGTGGGGGCCGTCTATGGCGGCGCCTACAGGGAATGGGAAACCATGGTGTCGCGCGCGCCGCTGACCCCGATGGGCTGGGTGCTCATCGCCCTGGTAGGCGTGTCCGGCCTGGCCTACATCGCCTTTGGCATAGCCGCTTCCATTGCGGCAATTGCGCTGGCTTGCGTTCTGGCCTTCTTCATGGACGCCGAGCATCGCGTCTGGCGTATTGCCGGGCTCATCCTCTTTGGCCTGCTCATTATGTCCATCCTGGTGATGCGGGGCCAGAACGTGGATGGCATCTGGGCCGGCGTCTATCTCGGCACGGTCGTCTGGATGACCGATTCCGCGGCATTCTTTACCGGCCGACAGATTGGTGGAGAGAAGCTGGCCCCTGATATATCGCCTTCCAAGACCTGGTCAGGCGCACTTGGTGGTCTGGCTTTGGGCACCGGGGCCGGCCTTCTGGTCTGGATCTGGGTGACTGAATCTCCCATCTGGATCGGCCTGCTGCTCTCTGCGGCAATCAGCATACTGGGACAGGCGGGCGACTTGTCCGAAAGTGCCATCAAGCGGCATTTCCGGATCAAGGATAGCGGCGACATCATTCCTGGCCATGGCGGTTTGATGGATCGCCTCGACAGCCTCACATTCGGCGTGTTTCTGGTGGTTATCATCGGCACGGCGCATGCGGGATTCGGCGCTGTTGCCGCAGGATTGCTCCACTGGTAGCGCGCCGGCCCTGACGCTGCGCGCTCGGAACTTGGATACGGCATGTTGGATTTCGCGTACTGGCTTCTGTCCTACCTTGTTCCCTTTCTGGCGGTTCTCACGGTCATCGTGTTCGTCCACGAAATGGGGCACTACCTTGTCGCCCGTTGGAATGGGGTCGCGATCCATACATTTTCCATCGGCTTCGGCCGCGAGCTGTTCGGCTGGAACGACAAGCAGGGTACCCGCTGGCGAATCTCGGCCATTCCCCTTGGTGGCTATGTTCGCTTCGTCGGCGACATGAATGCTGCCAGCGTTCCGGATCCCGAGGCCGCTGCCAATGTTGACCCGGCCCTGGCGCCGCGACTTTTCGTCAACAAGAACGTGTGGCAGCGCATTGCCATCGTGGCTGCGGGCCCGCTGGCCAATGTTCTGCTCACCTTCCTCATTCTCTATGCCCTGCTGCTTGGCTACGGGCGCTATACGATCCCGCCTGTACTGGGTGAGATTTTGCCCGGATCCGTGGCGGAAGCGGCCGGATTGCAGCCGGGCGATGAAATCCTCTCGGTGGATGGCTACGTCGTTCGGGGATTTGAGGATTTCCAGCGCTATGTGGCGACCAGCCCCGAACGCCCGGTGGCGGTAGAATTCGACCGCAATGGCGCGGTCCAGAACCTGACCATCGTCCCGGAGGCCGTCCAGGTCGAAGACCGGTTCGGCAATGATCAGCGCATTGGCCGGATCGGCGTCAGTCGCGATGTCGAGGAAACCGATGTTACGCTCTACCGGCCTGGTCCGATTGAAGCGATCGGCATGACCGTCGAGGAGATTCGCTTCATCATCCAGCGGACGGCAGCTTTCCTGGGTGATTTCTTCGTCGGCCGGGGGGACGTGGAGCAGCTGGGCGGTCCGGTCAAGGTCGCCAAGGTTTCCGGGGAAGTGGCGACCCTGGGAATCATCGCATTGATCAACCTTATGGCCTTGCTGTCACTCAATATTGGGATATTCAATCTTCTTCCGGTTCCCATGCTGGACGGCGGCCATCTCCTGTACTATCTGGTCGAGGCCGTTCGCGGACGGCCATTGAGTATCAAGGTCCAGGAGATTGGTTTCAGGTTCGGATTTGCGCTTGTACTGGCGCTGATGGTGTTCACACTGTTCAATGACACAGTGTTCGACCATTTCGGAATCCTGCGCTAACCCCTTGTTAACCTTGGTTCGCAAGGTGTTGCATGAATACAAGTGCGCCAAGGAATTACTAACCGCGTGAGCAGTCGCGCCTTGTTCCTGGTTAAAAAAACAGTAAAACAGTCCCATGGAGTTAGCTTGGGGGAGCGCTGTGCATGGCGATTCTTCAGGCCGGTCGCAGAAGGCAATAACAATATGAATCACCCCACCAAGCTGATGCGTGGCGCGGTTTCCGCGATCGCCCTTCTGGGTGCAGCCCCAATGGTAGCGGGCTTGCCTGTGCTGGGCGTTGTGGCCGTACAGGCGCAGGACCAGCTGGTTGCTTCGGTTCTGTTCGAAGGCAATCGCCGTTTCCCCGATAACCAGCTCCTGGCTATGGTCGACGTGTCCAGCTCCGGCATCTTCAGCCAGCAGCGACTCAATGCCGACATTGAGAGCATTCGCCAGGCCTACGATCGCGAGGGGTTCAATTCTGTTTCCGTGACCGCCCGCACCGAGCCGACCGCTGACGGTCGCGTTCGCGTCGTGTTTGTCATCAATGAAGGTGAGCGTGCCGGCATCGCCGGTATCAACTTCACCGGAAACAATTCGATCAGTGCCAATAACCTCAAGGGCACGATGCTCACCAAGGAATCGGGCGTGTTGAGCTGGCTGCTCCGCGACGATAACTATGACGAGCAGAAGATGGCGGTCGATCGCGAGCGAATCCGCCTCTATTACGCAAACCGCGGCTTCCCCGATGCTCAGGTCAACTCGGTTGCCGAGTATGACGCGTCCCGCAATGCCTACTTCATCAATGTGACCGTCAACGAAGGTCAGAAGTACGAATTCGGGGCCATCGGCATCGAAACCAGCATCGACGGCCTGAATACCGACGTGCTGCGCGGCACCGTGCGCACCGGTCAGGGCGCGACCTATTCGACGGCTGACCTGCAGAAGACCATCGAGGACATGGCTTACGAAGCCACTGCCCAGGGTTACTCCTTTGCCGACGTGCGTGCTCGCCTCGATCGCGATGTCGCCACGAACACGTTCAATGTCACCTACCTGGTCGATGAAGGTGCGCGCGTCTATGTCGAGCGCATCAACATCACCGGCAACGTCAAGACCCGCGACTTCGTTATTCGTCGCGAGCTGGCCTTTGCCGAAGGCGACCCGTTCAACCGCTCCATGGTGGTGCGTGGCCGTACCGCCATCGACGCCCTGGGCTATTTCTCCAAGGTTGATGTCACGACTGGCCCGGGTTCTGCACCCGACAAGATCGTGCTCAACATCAATGTCGAAGAGCAGTCGACCGGTGAATACGGCGCGACGGCAGGTTACTCGACCACGGACGGTATCCTGGGTGAACTGTCGCTGACCGAACGCAACTTCCTCGGTCGCGGCCAGTATCTGCGCGCCTCGATTGGGGCTTCGCAGGCCGGCCGTACTTTCGACTTCTCGTTCACCGAACCGCGCTTCATGGGCCTCAAGGTCTCGGCTGGCGTCGATGCGTACCACCGCATCTCGGATGAGACGTCGACGAGCTTCTATGGCACCCAGACGACCGGCGGTCAGCTGCGCATCGGCGTTCCGCTCACCAGTGCTCTCAACGCCCAGTTCTTTGGCGGTTATGAGCGCAAGGTCATCGAGGACAATGATGCTCCGACATCGGCTCTGGTGACCAATGGCCAGGAATTCAACAAGGCATTCGTCGGCTACACGCTCTCCTGGAGCAGCCTTGACGACATGAAGAGCCCGACCGAAGGCCTCTATGCGACCTTCACCCAGCAGTATATCGGCTGGGATCACAACCTGCTGCGTTCGGAAGCCCGCGCCCGCTACTTCGTGCCCGTCATGGCCGATACCGGCATTGTGGCCAGTGTTCGTGGCCAGGCAGGCGTGATCAACAGCATGGACGGAAACAACATCAATGCGACCGAAGCGTTTATGCCCGGTTCGCAGTTGATCCGCGGCTTTGAAGGCCGTGGCTTCGGTCCGCGTCTGGCCAGTGGTGAATATCTCGGGGCGACGATGTATGCCGGTATCTCCGGTGAAGTCGAATTCCCGATCCCCGGCCTGCCTGAGAACTACGGCCTCAGCGGCGCAGTCTGGGCTGATGCGGCCTGGCTTGGCGACAGCAGCAATATTATCGGCGGTGCCGGTGCTGTTGCGACCAGCAATGACCAGCCGTGGCGTACCTCCGTCGGTGCGTCGCTCATCTGGGACTCGCCGTTCGGTCCGCTGCGTGGCGATTTTGCCCACGTGCTCAACAAATCGACCGACGACCGGACGCAGGTGTTCCAGTTCACCATCCAGACCTTGCTCTAGTAAGGTTGGCGTGACAGAGTTTTTGGAGCCGCGGGGCGGTAGCGCCGCGGCTCTCTTGTTTTGAGTGACAGAATGGTCGACACCCGATTTCACCGTTTCGCTGGTCCCCGTACGCTGGAGGCTCTTCTGTCCCAGCTGGGGCGTGCGGAGCTGGCCGAAGGTCTCGTCGGCAAGGACCTTGTCGTCACTGGAGTCGATGAACTCGATCTGGCCACGGCCGGTGATCTCGTTCTCGCGGCGCAGCCCAGCTACATCGAAGAGTTGAGGCGCACCAAGGCCGGGGCGGTGCTGGTATCGCCGGCCCTGCGGGAGGCCGTGCCTGAAGGCTGCGTGGCAGTCGTACTCGACAAGCCGCACAACCTCTTTGCCGACATCCTGGACACGCTCTATCCGGGCAGCACGCGTGCCATCATCGCGGCCGGCCGCGAGGATCTGGGCCCCCCGGTATTCGAGCGCGATGTGACCTTGGGGACCAATGTCGTTATCGGCGCCGGTGTCGAGATCGGGCGCGGAACCGTCATTGGCGCGAACACCGTCATCGGGCCAGGAGTCACGATTGGACGAAACTGCATTATTGCCGCCAATTGCACCATCGACTGCGCCCATCTTGGCAATGACGTGGTGATCCACTCCGGTGTTCGGATCGGCACGGAAGGCTTTGGCTGGCTGGACTTCGGCAAGTCCAATCGCAAGATTGCCCAGCTGGGTCGTGTCATCGTTCAGGACAAGGTCGAAATCGGCGCCAATAGCACCGTGGATCGCGGCGCGCTGGGCGACACGGTTCTGGGTGAAGGCACCAAGGTCGATAACCTGGTCCAGATCGGCCATAACTGCCGAATTGGTCGCTACTGCCTGATTGCCGCGATGAGCGGGCTGTCGGGCTCCACCATTGTCGGTGATGGCGTGCTCCTGGGCGGCGGCGTCGGGACATCCGGCCATCTCAGCATCGGCAGCGGATCGGTCATCCACGGCCGCGCCGCGGTGACAAAGGACTGGCCGGCGGGCTCCAAACTTGCCGGTGCGCCGGCGCAGGATATAAGAGATTTTTGGCGAGAACTCGCCGTGATGCGTAAACTGTCGAAGGGGGAGAAGCGCGGATGAGTGATACCGCCGCCGTAACCGAGCTCAATGCAATGCGCATTGGCGAAATTCTGGAAGCGCTGCCACATCGCTATCCCTTCCTGATGATCGACCGCATCGTCGACATCAACGGCGACGACTCTGCCGTTGGCATCAAGAACGTCACCTATAACGAGCCGATTTTTACCGGCCACTTCCCGGGAAATCCGATTTTCCCGGGCGTGCTGATCATCGAAGGCATGGCGCAGACTGCCGGCGCCATCGTCATCAAGCATGACGGCAATGCCGGCGGCAAGAAAATCGTGCTGATGCTGGGCGTCGACGCAGCCAAGTTCCGCAAGCCTGCGGGTCCCGGCGACACCATCGAGTTCCACATTTCCAAGATGCATCGCCGCCGCAATGTCGGCCGCTATCGCGCCGAAGCGAAGGTGAATGGCACTGTCATTGCCGAGGCCGAAATCACGGCCATGATCGTCGGGGCCGAGCAGTGATCGCTCCCACCATTCACCCCACGGCGATCATCGCCGATGGGGCCCGATTGGGCGAAGGCGTCAAGATTGGTCCCTATAGCATGGTCGGCCCGAGGGTGACGCTGGGGGACAATGTCGAACTGGTCTCGCACGCCGTGGTCGACGGCAACACCACAATTGGTTCTGGCACGCGGATCTTTCCCTTCGCTTCGGTCGGTCACGAGCCGCAGGATCTCAAGTTTCACGGCGAGGATTCGCGCCTGGAAATCGGCCAGAACTGCACGATTCGCGAATCCGTCACGATCAATCCTGGCACCGAAAACGGTGGCATGCTCACCAAGGTCGGCGACAACTGCCTCATCATGGCAAATGCGCATGTCGCCCATGATGCGATCATCGGCAACAATGTCGTCATGGCCAATTATGTTGGCATCGCCGGCCATGTCCATGTCGGCGACAACGTGATCTTCGGTGGCACCTGTGTCATCCATCAGTTCACGCGTATCGGCGCGCATGCTTTTATCGGCGCGCAATCCATGGTCGATGGGGACGTCATTCCCTACGGCATGGCAGTCGGCAACCGGGCATCCTTGACCGGTTTGAACCTGATCGGCTTGAAGCGTCGCAAGTTTGACCGCGAGGCCATTCATCGCCTCCGCGCCGCCTATAGGCAGATATTCGCTAGCGAAGGTACCCTGCGTGAGCGGGTCGAGGATGCCGCAGAACTCTTCCGGGACGATGTCCTCGTTCAGGATGTGGTGCGCTTCATTTCCGAGGCCCAGGATCGTCCGATTATGCTGCCTCACAACGCCCACGAGACCGAATAGCGTCAGTCTGGAGCCCCGAATGAACGACACGCTGCGCCTCTTCATACTGGCCGGCGAGCCGTCGGGCGACCGAATTGCCGCAGACCTCGTCGCGCGACTTCGCCAGCGTGTCACTCTGATATTGAGCGGTGTCGGCGGCGATGAGCTGGCGGGGCAGGGGCTGACCTCGCTCTTTCCGATGTCGGACCTCGCCGTCATGGGTGTCACGGATGTGCTGTTCAACCTGCCACGTCTGCTGAAGCGGCTCGAACAGGCCGCCCGCGCGATCCTGGCAATGAACCCCGATATTGTCGTGCTGGTCGATTCCCAGGATTTCTCGCGTCTCCTGGCCGCGAGGCTGCGCAAGCGCGGATATTCAGGTCGTCTCATCCTTTACGTGGCGCCGTCCGTTTGGGCCCGCAATCCCGAGCGCGCCGCGCGTCTCAAGCCATTGTTCGATGCTGTTCTCGCCGTTCTGCCGTTCGAGCCGGCCGTGATGGAAGAGCTCGATGGCCCACCCACATCCTATGTGGGGCACCCGGCCCTATTGGAGGCGCTGCCGCCGCGCCCGGTTCCAGAGCGCGGTCCCCTGGTCCTGCTACCTGGCAGTCGCGCCGGAGAACTGCGTCGGCACTTGCCGGTTCTGGCAGAATTGTCTGCCGAACTGGCCGCACATGACAGCGTCACGGAACTCGTCATCCCCACGCTGTCCCGCCTGCGTCCCCGCCTCGAGACCGAAACTGCAAGCTGGTCGGTGCCCGTACGCATCGTTGACGCGCGCGAGGCGCGGCGCGATCTCTATGCCTCCGCAGTCGCTGCGCTCTGCGTTTCCGGGACGGTCACCCTCGAATTGGCGCTCGCGCGATTGCCGATGGTCGTGATCTACGCGCTTGATCGCCACCAGGCCCGCATTTACGGCCGGTTGGGGCGCCCGGCAGTTTCACTCCCAAACATCATCCTCGGCCGCACAGTGGCGCCGGAAGTGGTCGCAACGCCGCTCCGCTCCGACGCCGTCGCGCCGGTGATTGCCGACCTGCTGGACAACAAAAAAGCCCGCCAGGACCAGATGCAGGCCTTCGACGAGCTCTTTGCGATGATGCAGTCAGGGCTGGCGCCCTATCTTCGACTGGACCCGGCAGAGCAGGTCCTGTCGATCTGGAAGACTGGCGCGTGATCTGCAGAAGGTAGAGTTCTGCGGCGATCACGCGACCAGGACCTGGCCTAGCGGCTGCTGATCGGCTGATAGTCGCGAGCCGTTGCGCCTTTATACAGCTGGCGCGGGCGGCCGATCTTCTTTTGCGGGTCGCCAATCATTTCCTTCCACTGGCTGATCCAGCCAACAGTACGGGCCACGGCGAAGAGCACGGTGAACATCGAGGTCGGGAAGCCGATCGCATCGAGGATCACGCCCGAGTAGAAGTCGACATTCGGGTAGAGCTTGCGGTCGATGAAATACTGGTCTTCGAGCGCGATGCGCTCGAGTTCCTGGGCCACCTGCAGGGTCGGGTTGTTGCCGACGCCCAGGATTTCCAGCACTTCCTTGGCCGTGGCCTGCATCACCTTGGCGCGCGGGTCGAAATTCTTGTAGACGCGATGCCCAAAGCCCATCAGGCGGAATGGGTCATTCTTGTCCTTGGCGCGGGCGATGAATTCCGGAATGCGGTCCACGGTGCCGATTTCGCGCAGCATGTTGAGGCAGGCTTCGTTGGCACCGCCATGGGCCGGGCCCCAGAGGCAGGCCACACCGGCGGCGATGCAGGCGAAGGGATTGGCGTCCGACGAACCCGAGAGGCGCACCGTCGAGGTCGAGGCATTTTGCTCGTGGTCGGCATGCAGCGTGAAGATCAGGTCCATTGCGCGGGCAATCTTGGGATTGACCTTGTATTCCTCGGCCGGAACCGAGAAGCACATGTGCAGGAAGTTGCTCGCGTAGTCGAGGTCGTTGCGCGGGTAGACGAAGGGCTGGCCCACCGAATACTTGTAGGCCATGGCAGCGATCGTCGGCATCTTGGCAATCATGCGGATCGAGGCGATCTCGCGCTGCTGCGGGTCATTGACGTCGGTCGAGTCGTGGTAGAACGCGGCCATCGCACCCACCACGCCGGTCATGATCGCCATTGGATGCGCATCACGGCGGAAGCCGCGATAGAAGTAGTGCATCTGCTCATGCACCATGGTGTGGCGGGTCACCAACTGCTCGAATTCGGCAAACTGGGTCTTGGTCGGCAGTTCGCCGTAGAGCAGTAGATAGCAGACTTCGAGGTAGTTGGAGTTTTCAGCCAATTGCTCGATCGGGTATCCGCGATAGAGCAGTTCGCCCTTGTCGCCGTCGATGTAGGTGATGGCGCTATCGCAGGCAGCCGTCGACGTAAAGCCGGGATCGTAGGTGAACAGGCCCGTCTTGGCATAGAGCGATCGGATATCCATCACCTCCGGACCCACCGAACCGCTCAGGATCGGGAATTCGTGGGTCTGGTCTCCGATGACGAGTTTGGCGACTTTATCGGTCATTGAGCTCTCCTCGCTTCACCCCTCTTGCCGCAGGAAAGGACAGGAAATGCGGGCACGGGGCCGGCGCCTTGGAAGCGCCGCTTTTCCCGGCAAGAGGTATCAGGTCTTGCCCATCGCAAGCAACCGATAGGTGAGTATGACTTATCTATCCGACAGGCTGGCGACAGGCAGGAGGACCGACCTCAGCCGCCGATCTGGTCACCGAGTCGCGCGAGGCTTTCCTCGCGGCCGATCAGCACCATGACCTCAAAAATCCCCGGAGATACGGTGCGTCCGGTGAGTGCGGCACGCAGGGGCTGGGCCAGCTTGCCAAGCTTGAGGCCCTTCTCTTCGGCGAGGGCACGCATGGCCGCGTCGATCGATGGCACTGACCAATCGGCAAGCCCCCCTAACGTATCGGCAATGCTCTTGAGCACGGCGCGGGAGTCATCGGTCAAAAGGGCGGCTGCGGCCGCATCCGGCGTGATCGGGCGCAGCGCATAGATGAACTGCGCGAGGTCGATAAGTTCGAGCACCGTCTTGGCGCGCGGCTGCAGTTCGGGCAGGGCGGCGAGGACGGTGTTGTGGTTGGCCATGAGCCCCTTGGCGTCCTCCTCGCGACCCACTTCCTGAGCCGTCGATACCATGACATTGTAGAGGTAAGTCGGGTCGGCCTCGCGGATATAGTGGCCGTTGATGTTCTCGAGCTTGACGAAGTCGAAGCGGGCCGCGCCCTTGTTCAGGGCCTCGAGGCTGAACCACTCAACCATCTGCTCGGTCGAGAAGATTTCGTCGTCGCCATGGCTCCAGCCGAGGCGCGCCAGGTAGTTGCGCACGGCCTCGGGCAGGTAGCCCATCTGGCGATAGGCCTCGACACCCAGGGCGCCATGGCGCTTGGAGAGCTTGGCGCCATCCGGACCATGAATCAGCGGGATATGCGCCATGTCAGGCACGGTCCAGCCCATGGCATTGTAGATGACGATCTGCCGGGCGGCATTGGTCAGATGGTCGTCGCCGCGAATGATGTGGGTCACGCCCATGTCGTGGTCATCGACGACCACGGCATGCATATAGGTCGGCGTGCCGTCCGAGCGCAGGATGATGAAGTCATCGAGGTTCTCGGTCTTGAACACCACGTCACCCTGGACATGGTCGTGCACGACGATCTCGCCGGTCAGCGGCGCCTTGATGCGCACGACCGGCTTGATGCCCTCGGGCGCCTCGGAGACGTCGCGGTCGCGCCAATAGCCGTTATAGCGCGGGGGCTTGCCGGCAGCACGAGCCTCCTCACGCATCTGGTCGAGCTCTTCGGGCGAGCAGTAGCAATAATAGGCATGACCCATCTTCACCAGCTCATGGGCGACCTCGGCGTGGCGCGAGGCGCGGGCGAACTGGCTGATCGGCTCGCCGTCCCAATCGAGGCCGAGCCATTTGAGCCCGTCGATCAGCGCTGTGACGGCGGCTTCAGTGGAACGTTCGCGGTCGGTGTCCTCGATCCGCAGCAGCATCTTCCCGCCCTTGTTCTTGGCATAGGCCCAGCTGAACAGTGCGGTGCGGGCACCGCCGATGTGCAGATAGCCGGTGGGAGAAGGAGCAAAGCGGGTGACGACCTGAGACATGGCAACCGGAAAGATTTGAGGAATTGCGGGCCGTGTGTAGCATAGGCGGGCTTGAGCGCAAGGGCAGGGGCGCATGGAGGCTGGGCAACAGGCTGTCGGGGGGCGCGGAAGACTGTGGCCACGAATACGCGGTCGCGGCGCGATGGTGCTTGAGCCTGGCCAAATGCTGTCAGGGTTCCGGGGCGCGGTCCGTGCAGCAATCGAGGGGCGCCGGCTGTTCATCCTGCTGCCGTTTGGCCTGATCGCCGGATTGTCCATCTATGCCGGACTGCCGGAAGACCCGAATACACAAGTTTATCTGGCCGGTACGCTTGCCATGCTGGCCGTCCTGGTCATTGCCTTGTGGCAGCGTTCGGTCCCGGGCCTGAGGTGGACTGTGCAGCTTCTCTGTCTCTGGTTCGGCTTCTGCCTCTTGCCCCTGCACGGTCTGGCGTTCGGCACACCCATGCTGGCCTTTCCTGCCTATGGGACCTATGAGGCCGTGGTCGACGAAGTGCTCTCGAGCGATGATAAGGCACAGCGCGTCGTTGTTTCGGACCTGACGCCGCTTGCCGACGCCCGGTCCGTGCCAATTCGCCGCGCGCGCCTACTCCTGCCCAGCGAGGTGCCCTTCCGGCCAGGGGATCGGCTCCGCGGCGAATTGAGACTGGCACCCATCCCGGGCCCCGTGCTGCCCGGCGCGCATGATGGTCAGTTTCATTCCTATTTCATCGGCATCGGAGCCTATGGCTCCGTGACCGGAAAGGTCGAACTCGTCGCCGGAGCAGAAGGCATCAGCCTTGCGCGCGCGGTGCAAACGCTGCGCAACACGATCGGCAACCGCATCGATGCGGTTCTTGAGGGCGAAACCTCGACCATCGCCAAGGCCATGGTTGTGGGAGACCAGAGCACCATTTCGGACGAAACGCGTGAGGTCATGGCGGCCTCGGGGCTGGCCCATATCTATTCCATTTCCGGCCTACATCTTTCCATCGTCGCCGGTGGCATCTTCTGGCTGGTACGCCTGGCTCTGGCATCCGTTCCGGGCCTGGTCGCATGGCCGGTCAAGCAGATTGCGGCCGTAGTCGGCCTGGCGGCTGCTTTCCTCTACCTGCTGCTCGCCGGCGGTGTGGACAATGTTCCGGCCTTCCGTTCCACCCTGATGCTGGGGTTGATCTTCGGGGCCGTTCTCGCAGGAAGGCGGGCTCTCACCATGCGCAATGTCGCCATAGCCGCCATTGTCATCATGCTTATCGACCCTGCCAGTATCTTCCGTCCGAGTTTTCAATTGTCCTTCGCCGCCGTGGTCGGGCTCATCGGCATTTTTGAATTGCCGCGCGCCGGATTGCCTGGCGAGCCGGGTTACGTTCGCCGCATCGCCGGAGTGGTCGGCATGACGGCATGGACCAGTCTCGTGGCCGGTCTCGCTACGCTCCTCTTTTCGGCCTACCACTTCCAGCAGACCGCGCCGCTCGGCGTGCTGGGCAATGTCCTGGCCTTGCCCTTCGTCAGCCTCGTTATCATGCCCTTTGGCGTGCTGTCGGTTCTCGCCATGCCCCTCGGCCTGGATGAGCCTGTCCTGCGCATCATGGGCTGGGGCATAGATCGCATGGTCGACATCGCAGATCTCGTTGCCGGCTGGAGCGCCGGCTGGACCGGCAATCCCTTGCTTGCCGGATGGACGCTGGGCGTCGGCCTCGTCGCCCTGGCCTGGTTCGCCTTCATGGACACGCGCTGGCGGCTGCTGGCGCCAGCCGCGGGAACCGCTGTCATCCTGCTGTTCGGTTTCGTCGCCCGGCCCGACATTCTGATCTCGGATACCACGCAGGCCGTTGCCGTCCGCGACGGCGACGCCATGGCGCTGGCCAGCGGCCGCACCGGCAGCTTTTCGGTCGATGTGTGGAGTGAGCACTTTCAGACCGCGATCGCGGCAAGCCATCCCGATGCGCGCTGCGACACTCTGGGCTGTGTCGTCACGGCCCCGGACTACAGCGTGGCCATCGTGCGCAATGCGGCCGCCTTTGCCGAAGACTGCGGCCGGCACGACTTGCTCGTGGCCCGCCTCGTCGCGCCGCACTATTGTCGCGACAACGGGCTGGTGATTGGCGCCGACGAACTGGAGCGCGGCGGTGTCCATGCCCTGAGCTGGAACGAAGGGGCAGGGCGGTTCGATATCCACCCCGCCATAGACTCGATCAACCGGCCCTGGCGAGTTTTGCCACGCTGACCCCGGCGGCCGGAATGTCGGCGCCGCCCAGCACATAGCCGGCCTCATCGGCAGCCTGGGTGAGCGTCTGGTGACCCGACGAGTAGTTCACATAGATCCGGAAATCGCCCCGCACGCGACACCGAACGCCTGTCGGGAGGGACAGTATTGGTGTATCGGCCTCGGCAATGAGGTAGTCGACCACGCGCTGCACCAGCGCCTTGTCGCCGCTGGTGGTGAGATAGAAGAGCTTGCCCTGCGAGAGCAGGACCGGCACGCCTTCCTCGTCCTCCATGATGACTTCTGCCTTGCCATCGACCTTTTCGCGCCACAGCTGCGCCGAACCGCCGCCCTTGACCGCGACCTTGATCCCGGCAGGAAGGCTGTCCACGCGCGCCACCTTTAGATCGAGAAGGTTGGCCCCGAGATCCGGGCCAAGCCGGGCTGGCATGGCGAAGTGCTCGGTCTTGGATCCGGTGCGCGGCCCCACGAGCAAGTGCCCCTCAAAATTCGCGACCGCCTCGCGCAGGGCCTCTGTCCAGGCGAGAAGGGCGGGAATGGCAACAATGTCGTATCCGGTAAGGTCCCTTGTGCCTGGCGGCAGCACGTCCACGTCCAGGCCGTGCTTGCGGAAGGCCGAATAGAGCCCGCGGACGTGATTGCCGTGGCTGAAACCGGCCGCCTGCGGCTGGATTTCCCAGGCCCACTCGCTCTCGTAGTCATAGATCACCGCGACCCTGCCTTTGGTCGCAGCGCCGAGCGCGATCTGCTGCAGTTCCCGCGCCACCTGGCCGGCTTCGCCATAGGCAGGAGCCGGTTCGCTGTCGGGGCGCAATAGGCCCGCATGCATCTGTTCCTGCGCGAACGGCGCCTGCCGCCAGCGGAAATAGGACACGACTTCCGCCCCATGGGCGAAGGCCTCCCAGGCCCAGAGGCGCGCCATGCCGGGCAGCGGATCGGGATTGGCGTCGGCCCAGTTCACGGGCCCCGGCTGCTGCTCCATGATCCACATGCGCCCATGCCCGACGCTGCGGTAGAGATCATGGTGGAAGGCGGCATTGTCAGGATCGCCCTGTCGAAGATAGAGCGCCTTGTGCTCTTCGCTCTGGTCGCTCTTGGCCAGGTGCCCGATGGGATAGGAATCCCAACTGGCAATGTCGAGCGTTTCCGCCAGCTTGAAATGGTCGAACTCGCTATAGCGGCTCATGAAATTGTGGATCACCGGCAGGTCAGGCCGGCTGGCCTTCAGGATGTCGTACTGGACCTTGTTGAAGGCCGCGACCTGGTCGGAAGAATAGCGCCGGAAATCGAGCTCATGGGCGGGCGCCGCGTCACAGACGAGCAGGTTTGGCAGGTCGATCTGGTCAAAGCGGTTATATTCCATCGACCAGAACACATTGCCCCAGGCCTGGTTCAGCGCCTCGATTGTCCCATACTTGTCCTTGAGCCAGGCGCGGAAGCCTTCAAGCGCCGCGGGGGAATAGGAATAGGTCGTGCCATGGCAGCCATATTCATTGTCCGTCTGCCAGCCGGCAAGGGCTGGATGGCCGCTCAGCGCCTCGGCCAGAATGCGTGTAATGCGTGCACTTTCTTCCCGGAACCCGAGATGGGAAAAGTCGTAGTGCCGGCGCGACCCAAAACCCTTGCGGCGGCCTTCGCGGTCCACTGCCAGCATGTCGGGATGCTTGTCCACCATCCAGCGCGGCGGCGTGGCCGTGGGCGTGCCGACGATCACCTTGAGCCCGTGCCGCCCGAGGACGTCCATGGCCCGGACCATCCAGTCGAGCCTGAGATCACCGGGGGTTGGCTCCAGCCGCGACCAGGCGAACTCGCCGATGCGGACATAACGTATGGCCACCTCGGCCATCCGCTTTGCATCAGTCTCCCACCAGTCTTCGGGCCAGTGTTCGGGATAGTAGCAGACGCCGAGTGTGGGGCTGATCATTTGGGTCTCAGAGCTTGATCTTGGCTTCCGGCAGGCCGGCAATGTCGAGGTCGATATAGAACACCCCGCCCGCCACCTTTTCGGCCGCCAGCTGTTCAGGCGACATGTTCTTGTTGGCCGTGGTAAGGAACAGGCGCTTGAAATCCTTGCCGCCAAAGGCCGGGCAGGTGACCTGGCTCACCGGTACGTCTACGATACGATCAATCGTTCCATCAGGCGCATAGCGGATGACGCAGTTGCCGCCCCAGCGCGCGTTCCAGAGATAACCTTCGCTGTCGACCACGGCGCCATCGGGATAGCCCGGGTGATCGGTCACATCGGCGAACAGCTCCCATTCGCCCACAGGCAAGCCGGTTTCCGGATCCACGGCGCATTTGAGGATCTTCTGGTCCGGCGTATCGGTCCAATAGGCCGTGCGACCATCGGGCGAAAAGCAGGTCGCATTGGGAATGGCGACGTTACCGATGATCTTGGTCAGCTTGCCTTCCCGGTAGTGATAGACGGCACCGTCCTTGGGACCCTCCTCCTTGACCATGGTGCCAATCCAGAAGGCTCCCGAAGGATGCACCCGGCTGTCATTGGTGCGATTGGTCGGCACGTCGCTCTCGATATCGTGCAGATGCACCGTGGCGCCGGAAACCAGATCGAAGCGCTTGAGGCCGGTTTCGGCGGCGATCGCCAGCGTCTCATCATCGATAATGGCGGCAGCGGCGACGATCTCGTCGAAATGCCACTCGCCGGCTGCCTTGCCCTCGGCATCAGCCGCAAACAGCGTCTTGTTGTTGATGTCGAACCAGAAGAGCTGCTGGCGGCCGACATGCCAGAACGGGCCTTCGCCCAGGGCGCACTGGCTGTCGATGAGGAGCTTTGCGGTCTGGTTCACTTGGTCTGTCCCTTGTCATAGGCGGCAACGGCGAGCTGGGCGCGTTCGGCCACTTCGGCAACGCTCATGCCGGGTTTGTAGATATAGGTCCCAAGACCGAAGCCGGTGCAGCCGGCGGCAAAGAACTCATGGAAATTGTCGGGATTGGCACCCCCCACGGCGTAGACGGGCAGGGCCGGCGGCAGCACTGCCTTCATCGCCTTGATACCCTTTGATCCCAGCACCTCTGCCGGAAAAAATTTGAGTCCCGTTGCCCCGGCGCGAATGGCTGCAAAAGCATCGGTGGGCGAGAACACCCCCGGATAGGATTTCAGGCCAAGCCGAACGGTCTCGCCGATCACCTCGGGATTGGTGTCGGGTGAGACGATGAACGTGCCGCCAGCGCCAGCCACGGCACGCACATCCTCCGGCGTCAGAACGGTGCCGGCGCCGATTTCCGCTCGGTCGGACAGAGCGGCGGCAGCACGCCCAATGCTGTCTACCGCATTGGGCGAATTGAGCGGCACCTCGATGAAGGTGATGCCGGCCTCGACCAGGGCCGTACACACGGGCACGGCTTCATCTGGTGTGATACCGCGCAGAATGGCGATGATGTGACGATGGGACACGATGAAAACCCTCAGGCAATCGAAGTGCGTGCGGCCTTCAGGCCGGCCAGCACCACTTCGGTGGAATCAACGACGCGACCGGCCGAACCGGCCATGCCCAGCACGCTGGCATAGAGCGAGCAAAGCGCTGCAGAGCCAATCAGTGGCACAGGATCGGTGCCGATCAGGTGACGATTGGCGGCAATCTCGGTACCGATCAGCAGGCCCGAAAGGTAGCCCGCGCACCAGTCCGGCGTACGCCCCGACAGCAGGGACGACGCACGGGTGCGGAACAACTGGCCGAGCAGCATTTCGGGATGGTCGAGGCCGGCCCGGGCACCGACCTGGAAGCCGTGTTCGTGCTCGGCTCCATCGAGCGGCCCGTTCAGCGAATGGCGCAGCACCGAATGAGTTTTCAGCAGCTCGAACATTTCGCCGGTCATCGCGGTCGAAAAGCTCGAGATCCGGGTGCCCTCCAGATGCGCCCATTTCGAATGCGTGCCGGGCATGCAGACCACGCCCGAATAGCCCGGAGAAATGGCGGCCAGGCCCAGAAGCTGAGTTTCCTCGCCGCGCATGACATTCTCGCCGCCCTCGCGCTGGCAGACACCGGGCAGGATCGACACACGCAGGCTCGTCCCCGGGACCTCGGGATGCACGGCCCCGCGTCCAAGCGCGGAGAGGTCAGTCGGCGCATCGAGATACGGCGCTTCCAGCCAGCCCTGGCGCGCGCCGGCCATTCCGCAAATCACCACATCCATTAGCCCTGGCTCGGGTGCAAGCTGGCTCACGACCGCCGTCAGTGCCTCCGGGAACTGTTCACGGGTCAGCTTGCCCATGCCCTGATCGGAACCAGCCGATGCCACCACGGCACCGTCGCTGGCTATACCCCATGCGCGCAGGTTGGATGTGCCCCAGTCCACCGCGATCCATGAAATTGTGTCGTTCAAAGTCGTCCTCGCTCCCGGTCGGGCTGATTTGCGCGCGACCCTAAAGCTCAGCATCGCCGCTGGCCAGACCGATTCCACCCGCGCCCTGCAATAGCGCAAAGGCCAGGTCTCCACCCGTCCGGTGGTAAGCTGGATCGGTGCGGAAGACAGATTTCCACCATACTATCAGCGCACCTTTCCGATTTGTATGATTTTTTGGCTGTAACCCATTCACAGCGCCATAGACCGTGATAGAACAGCGCAACCAAGGCCCTCACTTCCGCATACCTGGCGGATCAGCAAGGAACAGGCAAGATGACTGCAAACAATGGCGCCACCGGCGGCCGCAAGCTGCGCTCGCGCGCATGGTTCGACAACCCTGACAATCCGGATATGACCGCGCTCTATCTCGAGCGCTACATGAATTTCGGTGTGTCGCGTGAAGAACTGCAGTCCGGCAAGCCCATCATCGGCATTGCCCAGACCGGCTCTGACCTCAGCCCCTGCAACCGTCATCACATCGTGCTGGCCGAGCGCGTCCGCGAAGGCATTCGCGAAGCGGGCGGCATCGCCATCGAATTTCCGGTCCATCCGATCCAGGAAACCGGCAAGCGCCCCACCGCCGGCCTCGACCGGAACCTTGCCTATCTCGGTCTCGTCGAAGTTCTCTACGGCTATCCGCTCGATGGCGTGGTGCTGACCATCGGTTGCGACAAGACGACCCCGGCCATGCTGATGGGTGCGGCCACCGTCAATATTCCGGCCATCGCCCTCTCGGTCGGCCCCATGCTCAATGGCTGGCACAAGGGTGAGCGCACCGGTTCGGGCACGATCGTCTGGAAGGCCCGCCAGATGCTCGCCGCCGGCGAGATCGACTATCCCAAGTTCATCGAGCTGGTGGCGTCCTCCGCACCCTCGACCGGCTATTGCAACACCATGGGCACGGCCTCGACCATGAACTCGCTGGCCGAAGCCCTCGGCATGCAGCTGCCCGGTTCGGCCGCGATTCCCGCGCCCTATCGCGACCGCCAGGAAATGGCCTGGCGCACCGGCAAGCGCGCCGTGGAAATGGTGCACGAGGACCTCAAGCCCTCTGACATCCTGACCAAGGAAAACTTCCTCAACGCCATCGTGGTCAATTCCGCCATTGGCGGCTCAACCAACGCGCCGATCCACATCAACGCCATTGCCAAGCATATCGGCGTCGATCTCAACATCGATGAGTGGCAGCAGCACGGTCACAAGGTGCCGCTGCTGGTCAACCTGCAGCCGGCTGGCGAATATCTGGGTGAGGACTACTACCATGCCGGTGGTGTCCCCGCCGTGGTCAACGAGCTGATGGCGCAGGGCCTCATTCATGAGAACGCCCCCACGGTCAACGGCAAGACCATTGGCGAGAACTGCCGCACAACCACGATCGAAGACGACAAGGTCATCCGGCATTTCGACAACCCGCTGAAGAAGGAAGCCGGCTTCCTCGTGCTGCGCGGCAATCTTTTCGACAATGCCATCATGAAGACGTCGGTCATCTCGGCCGAGTTCCGTGACCGCTATCTCTCCGATCCCGCCCATCCGGGCATGTTCGAGGGCAAGGCTGTGGTCTTCGACGGCCCCGAGGACTATCACAACCGCATCGATGACCCGGCTCTCGAGATCGACGAGCACACGCTGCTCTTCATGCGCGGCGCTGGCCCGATCGGCTATCCGGGCGCTGCAGAAGTGGTCAACATGCGGCCGCCGGCCTACCTCATCAAGAAGGGCGTCTCTTCACTCGCCTGTATCGGTGACGGCCGCCAGTCGGGCACGTCAGGCTCGCCCTCGATCCTCAATGCCTCGCCTGAGGCGGCGGCCGGTGGCAACCTTGCCATCCTCAAGACCGGTGACCGGGTGCGCATCGACCTTAACAAGGGCGAAGCCGACATCTTGATCTCGGCCGAGGAAATCGCCAACCGCCGCGCGGCGCTGGAAGCGGAAGGGGGCTACAAGTTCCCCAGGCACCAGACCCCGTGGCAGGAAATCCAGCGTGGCCTCGTCGGGCAGCTGGGCGACGGCGCCATCCTCAAGCCCGCCGAAAAGTACCAGCGCATTGCTCAGACCGAAGGCCTGCCGCGCGACAACCACTAGGCATGTCCGCCTAGGCGGGAACACCCGGCCAGACGTCGCCACCGGGCTTGGCCCGGTGGTCAGTGCCTCTACAAGTGGGATTGCCGGGACAAGTCCGGCAATGACGATGCAAACGCAGTGACGGTGTCACTCCCCAAGCCAAAAACCAAAAGGCCCGCCAGTCGGCGGGCCTTTTCCAATTTCCGGGGGGAAAGGGGTCAATACTTGCGCAAAAGCCCAACGAGGCGGCCCTGCACCTTGACCCGGTCTGGCGGGAAGATGCGGGTTTCGTAGGCCGGGTTCGCGGCCTCCAGCGCCACCGTATCGCCCTTGCGGCGGAGACGCTTGAGGGTCGCTTCCTCGTCATCCACCAGGGCAACGATGATCTCGCCGGTCGAGGCGTGTTCCTGCTTCTTGATGAGCACGGTATCGCCATCGAAAATGCCGGCGTCGATCATGGAATCGCCGCGCACTTCAAGGGCATAATGTTCACCGGCGCCGAGCATTTCGGGCGGCACGGCAATAGTATGGGAATGGGACTGGATGGCCTCGATGGGGGTACCAGCCGCGATGCGGCCCATCACCGGGATCGAGACCGGCCGCGCATAGTCCTCGCCACCGGCATTACCGCGGGCAGGGGGGCTCGCGACCTTGCCCAGATTGCCCTCGATGACCGCCGGCTCGAAGCGTGCCTTGCGGCCGCCGAGCGATGGATTCATCGAGTCAGGGAGCTTTACCACTTCCAGCGCCCGGGCACGGTTCGGCAGGCGGCGGATAAAGCCACGTTCCTCGAGCGCCGTGATCAGCCTGTGGATGCCGGATTTCGATGCCAGATCAAGGGCATCCTTCATTTCGTCGAAGCTGGGGGGAATGCCGCTCTCCTTCATCCTTTCATGGATGAACATCAGCAGCTCGTGTTGTTTGCGTGTCAGCATCGGCCCCTCGGTCCAGAATCGGAACATAGACGGAACGACCATACATGTTCCAGTTATGTTCTGCAATGCCCTCTGCCGGATCGGGGCCTGGACGGTTCACATGAACGCGATTGTAGATCAGAATCCGTCGATGCTACTGACTTCAACAAGCGTTCCGGCAGGCTGACCGGGGTCGTGCTCAGGCTGGACAATGAGCAGGTCAGCGGAGGCCAGGGACGAGGTGTGGCCGCTGTCCGTCTGGCTGATCGGTTCGGCCAGAGGGCCCGTCTCGCCATGAACGAGTTTGGCACGCATGAAATGGCGGCGAGCGGTGTTGGGCGGCGTGGGACCCGCAAGCGGCAGACGCAACGCGTCTGGTTCGGCGTGACCCAGGAAGGCACGCAGGGCCGGCTTGATGAAGACGAGTGCCGTGACCATGGCCGAGACGGGATTGCCTGGCAGTCCGAACACGAGAGTCTTGCCGCGCACGCCAAACATCAGTGGCTTGCCCGGGCGCATGTTGATCCGCCAGAAATCCAGCGTCACGCCGAGTTCTGCCAGCACATCCTGAACCAGGTCATGCTCGCCCACCGATGCGCCGCCGGTGGTGATGAGAAAATCCGGCTCGTCGGCGAAGGCGGCGCCGAGTCTGGTGCGCAGCGCATCGACAGTATCAGGGACAATGCCGTGATCGGTCACCGCTTCCGCATAGGGCGCCAGCATGGCGCCGAGCCCGAAACTGTTGGAGGCGACGATCTGGTCCGGCCCCAATGCACTGCCGGGGAGCACGAGTTCGTCACCGGTTGCCACAAGCCCGATCCGAGGACGCCTTGCCACGACGAGCTCCGGCGCGTTGGCCGCAGCCGCCACCGCGATCTGCATCGGCGTGAGGCGGGTGCCAGCCGGCACCAGCACCTGGCCGGTCGCAAAGTCGTTGCCCTTCGGCCTGACGCTGTGGCCAGGCCGGGCAGGGGCGGTGAACCGCACACGGTCGCCTTCGCGCACGGCCTCTTCCTGCATGATGACGGTGTCGGCCCCTGCAGGAACCGGCGCGCCGGTGAAGATCCGGATTGTCTGGCCGTGACCGACCGTTCCTGCAAAGCCGGCCCCGGCCTGCGACGTGCCGACCACATTGAGCCAGGAGCCCTCGGCGACGTCGGCAGCACGCATGGCATAGCCGTCCATGGCGCTGGCGTCGAAAGGTGGCTGGTGGTGCTGCGCCACGAGAGGTTCGGCCAGGACCCGCCCAAGGGCCGCCGCAATGGACACGCGCTCCGCCTCGGGGGCGGAAACTCGTCCCAGGATGGCCCTCAGGGCATCATCGACGGGGAGCAGACTCATGGCGCGCGCAAAAAGTCGCCCGACTTGCCGCCGGACTTTTCGACGAGGCAGAGATCGGAAATGACCATGGCCCGGTCTATGGCCTTGGCCATGTCGTAGAGGGTGAGCGCCGTAACGGAAGCAGCCGTCAGCGCTTCCATTTCCACCCCGGTCTGGCCGGTGGTTTCGGCCGTGGCGAGAATGAGAATTGAGCCGGGACCATCGCCCTCGATTTCAACACTCACCTTGGTGAGCGGAATGGGATGGCAGAGAGGGATCAGCTCACTGGTTTTCTTGGCCGCCATGATCCCGGCGACGCGGGCGACTGCGAGCGCATCGCCCTTCTTGAGGCCCCCACCAAGAATGTTGGCGATTGTCGTCGCCTGGCCGGAAATCCGCGCTTGCGCCACGGCCTTGCGACGCGTAACGGCCTTGTCACCGATGTCGACGATATGGGCCTCGCCCTTCTCGTTGAGATGGGTGAGGCCGCCGGACATCAGCGCACCGCTTCCGGAGCGCCCATAAGCAGCGTGCGGGTGGCGGCGACAACGTCGTCCTGCCGCATCAGGCTCTCGCCGACGAGGAAGGTGCCGACATTGCACCGCTCGTCGAGCATCTTGACCTGCTCGTAGGTGACAATGCCGCTCTCGCTCACCAGCAGCACGCCGTCTGGCACGCCGGCGGCGAGGTTCACCGTGGTTTCGAGCGTCGTCTCGAAGGTGCGCAGGTTGCGGTTGTTGACGCCGATGAACTTGGCATCGAGCGCCAGCGCCCGATCCAGCTCGAGCTGGTCATGCACTTCCACCAGCGCGTCCATGCCCCATTCTTCGGCGGCATCGAGCAGATAGCGGGCGACGTCGTCGCCCACGGCGGCGAGGATGATGAGGATGCAGTCCGCGCCCCAGGAACGGGCTTCCGCCACCTGGTAGGTTTCGAACAGGAAGTCCTTGCGCAGCACCGGCAGTTTCGTCGCGGCGCGGGCTTCAATCAGGTAGCTTGGCGAACCCTGGAAGCTGGGCCGGTCGGTAAGGACGGAGAGGCATGCCGCGCCAGCCGTTTCATAGGCGCGCGCGATCTCGGCCGGATGAAAATCGGGGCGGATCAGGCCTTTTGACGGGCTGGCCTTCTTCACCTCGGCGATGAGGGCAAAATCGCCCCGGGCGCGCTTGTCCTTGATGGCTTTGACAAATCCACGGGGCGGCGGCTGGTCGTGAGCCTCGGCGACGACTTCCGCCCAGGGGCGCATGCTCTTGGCCGCGGCGATTTCTTCGCGCTTGTAGATTTCGATCTGCTTGAGAAAATCGCTCATGATGCATGTCCGTTCGATACGGCGACGAGGCGGGCGAGCGTCGCCTTCGCCTTGCCGGTGTCAATGGTTTCGCGGGCCAGGGCAATGCCGTCCTCGATGGTCGCGACCTTGTCGGCCACCAGCAGCGCCGCCCCGGCGTTCAGCAGCACGGTGTCACGATACGCGCCCGGCGCCCCCTCGAACAGCGCCACGATGGCGGCCGCATTGTCGGCGGGCTCACCACCCAGCAGGTCCTTGGGATCAGTCAGCTTGAGGCCGACGCGTTCGGGATGGATTTCAAAGCTGCGCAGGTCGCCATTGGCGATCTGGGCGACGAAATTGGGGCCCGAGGTGGAAAGCTCGTCGAGTCCCTCGCTCGAATGCACCACCCAGGCCTTGATGGCGCGGTTGGCCAGCAGCGCTGCCGCGACAGGCTCAACCCATTGCTGGGAATAGACGCCCAGCAGGTATCGCCGCACGCCGGCCGGGTTGGACTGGGGTCCAAGCAGGTTGAACAGCGTCCGCACGCCCATTTCGGCGCGGGCAGGGCCCACATGCCGCATGGCCGGATGATGATGGGGCGCAAACATGAAGCCGATATTGGCCTCGGCAATGGTCTTGCCGATCTGCTCCGGCGTCAGGTCGAGCTTTACGCCCAGAGCCTCCAGCGCCTGCGACGAGCCAGACCGCGAGGACAGCGCCTTGTTGCCGTGCTTGGCCACCGGCACACCAGCCGCCGCCACAACCAGCGCCGTGGCGGTGGAAATGTTGAGGCTGCCGACGCCATCGCCGCCGGTGCCCACAATGTCGATGGCATTTTCGGGCGCGGACACGGGCACCATCTGCTCGCGCAGGATGGACACGGCCGCAGCGATTTCGCCGACGGTCTCGCCCTTGATGCGCATCCCCATCAGGAAAGCGCCGATCTGCGCCTGCGTGGCTTCGCCGGCCATGATGACGCGCATCACGCCGCGCATTTCCTCGCCCGTAAGATCCTTGCCGTCGGCAATCTTGTTGAGGGCTGACTTGATGTCCATCACGCAGCCTTCCTGCCGTTGAAGTCACGGGCAATGTTGAGGAAATTCTGCAGCAGGGCGTGACCGTTTTCCGAAGCGATGCTTTCGGGGTGGAACTGCACGCCATGAATCGGCAGCGTCTTGTGCTGCATGCCCATGATCAGCCCATCGTCGGTCGTCGCCGTCACTTCCAGCACGTCGGGCAGGGTGTCGGCCTTGACGATCAGCGAATGATAGCGCGTGGCCTCGAACCCGGCATTGAGGCCGCGGAAAATGCCCTTGCCGGTATGGTTGATTTTGCTGGTCTTGCCATGGAACAGGCTCGGCGCCCGTACCACGTCGCCACCCAGCGCCTGGCCCATGGCCTGGTGGCCAAGGCACACCCCCAGCATCGGCGTCGTGTTCTTGAAGCGGTCGATCACCGCCAGGCAGATGCCTGCCTCATTGGGCGTGCAGGGGCCGGGTGACAGCACGATTGCCTCCGGCGCCATGGCGGCGATCTCTTCAAGGGTAATCTTGTCGTTACGCCTGACGGTGATGTCGGCGCCCAATTCGCCCAGGAAATGGACGAGATTGTAGGTAAAGCTGTCATAGTTATCGATGACGAGGGTCTTGGTCATTCTTTTGTCCTCAGTGGGCTGTTTCTAACCACCGGGTCATTCCCGCGGAAGCGGGAACCCCAGTTTCAGAACCAACCCCGCCATCGCCCGATCATTGGGCTCTCGATCATCGTCACCACCGGGCCTGTCCCGGTGGTCCATGCGATGTTGCCACGCAGGGTGGATTGCCCGGACGAGCCGGGCAATGACGAAGGAAAGGACAAGCCATCGCTAAAACGCGCCGCACTCACTGCCCCACCCCTGCTTCTCCAGCATACCGTAGCGCTTCCTCGGCTGCGCTGAAAAGGGCGCGGGCCTTGTTCTCGCATTCGAGCTGTTCAAGTTCGGGCTTTGAATCAGCGACGATACCGGCGCCCGACTGCACGTAGAGCTTGCCATCCTTGACGATGCCGGTGCGCAGCACGATGCAGGTGTCCATCGTTCCGTCGGCGCCAAAATAGCCCACGCAGCCGCCATAGATACCGCGCCGCGATTTTTCGAGTTCGTCGATGATTTCCATGGCCCGCACTTTCGGCGCGCCCGAAACCGTGCCCGCCGGGAAACCGGCCGACAGGGCATCGACGAAATCATATTGCGGATCGAGCACACCGACCACATTGGAAACGATGTGCATGACGTGGGAATAGTATTCGAGGAAGAACTTGTCGGTCACTTTGACCGTGCCGGTCTTGGCCACGCGGCCCACGTCGTTGCGCCCCAGGTCAAGCAGCATCAGGTGCTCGCTCAGCTCCTTGGGATCGCTCAGCAATTCTTCGGCCAGCTCCTTGTCCCGATCAGGGGTGGAGCCGCGCTTGCGGGTACCGGCAATGGGCCGGATGGTGACATTGCCGTCCTGCACCCGCACCAGGATTTCCGGGCTCGAACCGGCCACTGCAAAGCTGCCGAAATCGAAGAAATACATATAGGGGCTGGGATTGGTCCGCCGCAGCGCCCGGTAGAGCGCCGTCGGGGGCAGGGTGAAATCGGCCGAGAAGCGCTGGCTCAGCACCACCTGGAAAATATCCCCGGCGGTGATGTAGTCCTTGGCCCTGGCGACCATGCCGAAATATTCTTCCTTCGAGGTGTTGCTGGTCACCGCGATGGAACCGAGGTCGGGCAGGGCAGTCGTCGGCGGCATCGCCCGCGAAAGGCGCGCAATGGCGTCGTCGATCCGGCTTTCCGCCGCCGCCAGAGCCTGTGAGGCACTCACACCCTCGCGCACATAGACCGGTGCGGTGAGGTAAAGCTCATCCTTGACCGTATCGAACACCGCAAGCAGCGAAGGCCGCGTCAGGACGGCTTCCGGGGTCTGCAAGTCGTCAGGATTGCCGTTGGGCAACACTTCCATGTAGCGGACCATCTCGTAGCCGAGATAGCCGTAGATGCCCGCGGATTGTGGCGGCAGGCCCGGCGGCATCTCGATCTGGCTTTCGGCCACCAGCTTGCGCAGGGCGTCGAGCGGTTTGTCGTCGAGCGGCGAGAAGGCGTCCGGCGCAGTCTGGGCAGAGCGGTTGATGCTCGCCTTGCCGTCTTCGACCTTGAGGATCAGGTCGGGCAGGAGGCCGATCATCGAATAGCGGCCGCGGGTCGTCCCGTCCTGCACGCTTTCGAGCAGGAAGGTGTGGGTGCGGCCCGCCGCCAGCTTGAGATAGGTACCAACCGGAGTTTCCAGGTCCGCCACGATGCGACGCCAGACAAGCCCAGACTTTCCGGCATCGTATTGCGCGGTAAGGGTCTTGGTGTAGTCGCCCATTTTGGTCTGGTTCCGTTGGTTGGTTACGCCGTTACTGGCCGTAATTGTTCACGAGCAGCTGGTTGAGTGCCTGCTGGTTGATCCTCAGGCCCGCATCTTCGCGGACGGCAGCGACGAATTCGCTCTGGAGGCCGGAAGCATATTCGGCATTGATGCTGTCGAGGGTTGCCTGTTCGAGCGGCGTGCCTTCGGTCACGTCGATGACCTGGAAAACCACGACTTCGCCTGCTTCGCTGACAGCCGAGCCGGCATGATCGGGCCCACCCGCAAACGCTGCTGCGGCCACGGTGGGGTCGATAAGCCCATCGTCGGAGCCGAAGCGGGTGAAGGGTGAACTCAACTGCGGGAAGGCGCTGAGCTCGAAGCCGACATCGGCCAGCGTTTCACCGTTCTCGAGGCGGGTCACGATCTCCTCGCTCTTGGCAAGCAGCGCATTGTTGGTCCGCTCTTCGATGATGGCGGCTTCCACCTCGGCGCGCACCTCATCCAGGGTCTGGTCGCGGGCAGGAGCCACTTCGTTCAGGTCAAACCACACATGGGCATTGCCCGACAGCGGCACAGCCGGGATCAGGCGGTCCGGGTTGGCGGCGAAAATGGCCTGGGCAACCCGCGAATAGTCTTCAGCGCTGAGGTTCGGCATGGCGGACAGCTCTGAGCCGCCGGCCGTGACATCAAGCTGGTAAACCGGCAGGCCGTAACGGTCGGCAATCTGCTCGATCGGCTGGAAGGCGGCGCGCAGTTCCTCGATCTGGTCGAGCACGTCATTGATTTCAGCGCGAGCCTGCGCCTGCGCCAGGCGGTCGGAAATCTGCTCGCGGGCTTCTTCGAGTGTCGGCTCGCCGGCCGGCTCGATGGCAGCCACATGCACGGCGCGCTGGCCGCCAATACCTTCAAGGATCGCAAAACCGTTTTCGGGCAGGCCGAAAGCAGTCGAGGCGAGGGCGCTGTCGGTGATTTCCGACTGCGCCAGTGTGCCCATGCCCGATGGCGTCAGGCCGGCTTCGGTGGCCAGGGTTGCGAAGTCGGTGCCGGCAGCCAGGCCGGCTTCAAACTGGGCCACCAGTTCCGGCGTTGCCAGCGTCACCTGTTCCAGGGTGCGGCGCTCGGGCGTCGTCAGGTTGGCCTTGGTGGCCTCGTATTCTGCCGCGATCTCCTCGTCGGTCACGGTCTTGGTCGCCGCCAGCGACGCCAGGGACAGATCCAGCAGGCTGACCTCGCGGGTCTCCACAGTGCGGAACTCGGCCTGGTGTTCGGCCAGGTAGGCGGCCAGTTCCTCTTCGGTCGGCGCGGCCGGCGTCTCGATGCTGGTCTCGCTCAGCGCTATATAGTCGATGGTGCGGGTGGCCCGGGCGTAGTCGTTGATCAGGCCCACCGCGACGTCGGGCATGTCCGAACCGGCAAACAGGGTCGAAAGCAGCTGCCCCCGGCGTGCCTCGTCGCCGCGCGCCTCAAAATATTCGGCCTCGGTCCAGCCGGAGGCCTGCAACACCTGGCTGAAGCGCGTCGCGTCGAAATTGCCCAGCGTGCCACCGAAAGACGGATCCGAGCGCGTCAGCTCGCCAAGCTTGGCGTCGGACACGCCGAGGCCGAAGTCATTGGCCAGCGTGTCGAGCGCCGCGCCTTCCGACAGGTTGAGCAGGACAGCGGTGGGCAGGCCCATGGCTTCGGCCTGGCTGGCAGTGGGAACCGACCCCATCTGTTGCGCAATGGCGCTGGCCCGGCTCGAATAGGCACGCAGGAACTCGCGGGAGTTGATTTCCTCGTTGCCGACACGGGCGACAGTGTTGCTGCCCAGGTCAACGATCACATTGTTGATGCCGAACCCCGCGACACCCACGAGCAGGAACGCTCCCATGATCTTTCCCGGCCAGGATTTTGCAAAACTACGCAAACCATCGAGCATCTGAAGCGTTCCGTTTCGGGTCCAACCCTTTACCGCGAAGGTACGGGCAGACTAGTAAGACAAAATTCGACGTTCGGGGTTAGGGCAAAGCCCTCTTCGGCGCAAGAGGCAGGAGTAGCTAGATTGACGACCATCTCACCGCTGATCGCAGGAAACTGGAAGATGAACGGGCTTACTCACTCGCTGGATGAGCTGAGTGAGCTGGCGCGATTGCTGACCACCGGCGAAGCGCCGCGCGCCCTTGTCGTAGTGTGTCCCCCGGCAACTCTGCTGGCAGCGGTGGCGGCACAGGGCGCCTCAAGCGGCATCATCGCCGGCGGTCAGGACTGCCATTCCGAGGCGTCCGGCGCACATACCGGTGACATCTCGGCCGGCATGCTCGCCGATGCCGGGGCGCAATATGTCATCGTCGGCCACTCCGAGCGTCGCACCGATCACGGCGAGACCAGCGAAACCGTTCGTGCCAAGGCCGAGGCGGCAATCGGCTCGGGCCTCAAGCCCATCATCTGCGTGGGTGAAACCGAGGCCCAGCGCGATGCCGGCGATGCGGAATCAGTTGTGTCCGAGCAACTGGCCGTCTCGATCCCCGATGCAGCCGAACTGCATGAGGTCATCGTGGCCTATGAGCCTGTCTGGGCCATCGGCACGGGGCGCACACCGACCCTCGACGAAGTGGGTCAGATGCACGATGCAATCCGCGCGCGCCTCGTGGATCGTTTCGGCCTCGCCAAGGGCGAAAGCATCCGTATCCTCTATGGCGGCTCGCTCAAGCCGCAGAATGCGCGCGAGATTCTGTCCGTTGAAAACGTCAATGGCGGACTTGTCGGCGGCGCAAGCCTCTTGGCAAAGGACTTCTATACGATTATCTCCGCCGTCTAGAACCGGACGGAGATCCTCCCCTGTGGCGAAAAACGCCACAGGCGGCTGGCATTTGCCATTCGAGGGGTGTATGACCCCGCATCCTTTCCAAACCGGGCGAGGCCATTTGGCGTGCCCGGACTGACGCGAAGACAAGAGATTCATGGCCAACGTACTGCTCGTCGCCTATCTGCTGATCGTGCTGGCGCTGATTGTCGTCATCCTGCTTCAGCGCTCCGAAGGGGGTGCTCTGGGTATTGGCGGCGGTGGTGGCGGTGGCCTGATGACGGCCCGCGGTTCGGCCAACCTGCTGACCCGGACCACGGCGATCCTGGCGACCCTGTTCTTCGCCCTGGCCATCGGCCTGACCATTCTCAACGAATTTGACCGCGGCACGCAGAGCATTCTCGATAGCGCAACGTCTGTCGAAGACGGCGCTGCGCCGACCACGGTTCTGGACGCCCTGAACGCGCTGGGCGGCAACGAAACGTCGGATCTCCCACTGCCGGTCCCGCCGGCCAACGAGACCGCACCGGCCACCACCGAAGGTACCGAGCTTCCGGTTCCTGAGGCACCGGCAGCTGAGGCGCCGGCTGCTGAATCACCTGCCGCCGAAGCTCCTGCCGCCAGCTCCGACACCGGAGCGACGCCGGCGGCGCCGACCGAACAAACGCCCGCAGTGCCTGCGGGCAACTGATCCGCCGAAAGGCGAATACGAAAAAGGGGATGGCAACATCCCCTTCTTCTTTTTGTGTAGAGCCGGTTTCCAGCTCTGCGAATCGACAACGATATGCTTATGGTGATCGCCCATGGCTCGGTACGTATTCATCACCGGAGGCGTGGTTTCCTCCCTTGGCAAAGGTCTGGCATCCGCTGCTCTTGGCGCCGTGCTGCAAGCGCGCGGCTACAAGGTCCGCCTGCGCAAGCTCGACCCCTATCTCAACGTGGATCCCGGCACGATGTCGCCGACCCAGCATGGCGAGGTCTTCGTCACCGATGACGGTGCCGAGACCGACCTCGACCTCGGGCACTACGAGCGCTTCACCGGCCGCGCTGCCAACAAGCGCGACAACATCACCTCGGGACGCATCTATTCCGACCTCCTGGCAAAAGAGCGCAAGGGCGAGTTCCTCGGCGCCACGGTGCAGGTGATCCCGCACGTCACCGACTCGATCAAGAATTTCGTTCTCGACGGCAACGAGGACTACGACTTCGTGCTCGTGGAAATCGGCGGCACCGTCGGCGATATCGAGGGCCTGCCGTTCTTCGAGGCTATCCGCCAGCTCGGCAATGAACTGCCACGCAACCACGTCGCCTATCTCCACCTTACCTTGATGCCGTACATTCCCTCGGCCGGCGAATTGAAGACCAAGCCGACCCAGCATTCGGTCAAGGAACTGCGCTCCATCGGCATCGCGCCCGATGTACTGCTGGTGCGCTGCGACCGTCCGATCCCGGAAGGCGAAAAGAAGAAGCTATCCCTGTTCTGTAACGTCCGCGAAAGCGCCGTCATCCAGGGCCTCGACGTCGGTTCGATCTACGACGTGCCCATGGCCTATCACAATGAAGGCCTCGACCGCGAAATCCTCGCCGCGCTCGGCATCACCGATGCGCCAGAGCCCGACATGTCGGCCTGGAACGAGGTGACGACCCGCTACCACAACCCCGAAGGCGAAGTGAACATCGCCATTGTGGGCAAGTATACCGGCCTCAAGGACGCCTATAAGTCGCTGTCCGAGGCGCTCACCCATGGCGGCATTGCCAACAAGGTGAAGGTCAACCTGCAGTGGATCGATAGCGAAGTCTTCGAGCGCGACGATCCCGCGCCCTATCTCGAGCATGTCCATGGCATCCTCGTGCCCGGTGGTTTCGGTGAGCGCGGCTCTGCCGGCAAGATCGAGGCAGCGCGCTTTGCCCGCACCAAGGACGTTCCCTATTTCGGCATCTGCTTCGGCATGCAGATGGCCTGCGTCGAAGCTGCGCGGAACACCGCCGGCATCAAGGCGGCCTCGTCCACCGAATTCGGTCCGACCAAGGAGCCGATCGTCGGCATGATGACCGAATGGGTCAAGGGCAACGAGAAGGAAAGTCGCGGCAAGGACGGCGATCTGGGCGGCACGCTGCGCCTCGGCTCCTATCCGGCGCAGCTCACCCGCGGTTCGCGCGTCGCCGACATCTATGGCACCACCCGCATCAACGAGCGCCATCGTCACCGCTATGAGGTGAACATGGATTATCGCAAGCGCCTGGAAGCCAACGGCCTCTTGTTCTCGGGCGTCTCGCCCGATGGCACGCTGCCCGAAATCGTCGAGCGCACCGACCATCCGTGGTTCATCGGCGTGCAGTTCCACCCGGAACTGAAGTCCAAGCCCTTCGAGCCGCATCCGCTCTTCACCAGCTTCATCGCCGCCGCGATGGACCAGAGCCGGCTGGTTTAAGCCAGGCCCAGTGATGCGCCGCCCTCGACTTTACGGTCGAAGCAGAGCACCCTCAGCTATCGTCACCACCGGGCTTGTCCCGGTGGTCCATCCCGCCGCCGTCTGGATTGCCGGGACAAGCCCGGCAATGACGAAGACCGTGGAGCCGAGCTTGGGCAAGTAGCCATGGCCGAAATCCTCTCCCTCTCGAAAGCCCGCAAGGCCAAGGCCCGAACCGAAAAGGATGCCGCGGCCGAGGCCAATCGCCTCAAATTCGGGCGCAGCAAAGCTGAAAAGCAGAAGTCCGCCGCCGAAAAGGCCAAGGCCGACAAGCATATCGACGGACACAAGCGCGACGAATAGGCGCTCGCGCCTGACTTTTCGCAGGCGGTGGATATTTCGGGCCGGTCGTGCGTTTGAATTGGCGTCACGATTTTCGTTGTCCCGGAGCGTCACTTGACGGGCCTCAAACTTACTCCAAGCGGCAACTGCATGGCCGTTGCCAAGGCCGAGAACTTCTCTGTCATCATTGATGCGGAGGACTATTTTCGTCATGCCCGCTCGGCCATGCTGAAGGCAAAGCGCCGCATCACGCTTGTCGGCTGGGATTTCGACAGCCGCATCGATCTACACGATACCCAAGACGACCCGGCGCCGTCAGAGCTTGGGCGCTTCTTCCTGTGGCTCGTCGACCAGAACCCGGACCTCGAAATTTTCCTGCTGCAGTGGCACTTCGGCCTGATCAATGTTGCCAAGCGGGGCACCACGCTGCTGCGTCTCATGCAGTGGGCGCGCCATCCCCGCATACATCTCAAGTTCGACGGCGCTCATCCGCCCGCCGCCTCCCATCATCAGAAAATCATGCTCGTCGATGATGCGCTCGCCTTTGTTGGCGGCATCGACATGACCGGTGATCGCTGGGACACGCGCGAGCACAGACACAAGGATCGCCGCCGCCGCCGCCCTTTCACCAGGCGACGCTACAAGCCCTGGCACGACGTCACCACGGCCTCGAGCGGCCCGATCGTCGACAACATCAGCGAACTGGTGGGTGAACGCTGGGCCATCGCAGGCGGTACACCCGAAATGACCCCGCTGGCCAGCAATGACAGCCTCTGGCCAGACGCGTTGCCGGTCCAGTTCGACAATGTCGACCTCGGTGTGGCCCGAAGCGCGCCGGCCTTTGATGACCGGCCTGCCGTGCTGGAAATCGAGCGGCTCTGGCTCGACCAGATCGCTTCTGCCCGGCGCTATCTCTATATCGAGAGCCAGTATTTCGCCTCACGCGCCATTGTCAGCGCGCTTGCCAAGCGCCTGGGCGAGGCGAAGGGGCCGGAGATCGTCGTGGTCAATCCCGAGGGCGCCCAGGGCTGGCTCGAACCCATTGCCATGGATACAGCCCGCGCACGCCTCTATGCCTGGCTCAAGCGCGCCGACAAGCGCGACCGCTTCCGCCTGTTCCACCCCTATGGCACCGGCGGGGAGGCGATCTACGTGCACGCCAAGGCCATGGTGGTCGATGACACCAGCCTCAAGATCGGCTCGTCGAACATCAACAACCGCTCCATGCGCCTCGATACCGAATGCGACGTCGTCCTCTCGGCTGGTCCCAACCAGCGCAAGCTGCGACAGCGCATCGCCCATGTCCGCGACGACCTGCTCGCCGAGCATCTGGGCACCACGCCCGAAGCCGTCGCGAAAACGCTCGACGAAACCGGCTCGCTGATCGCCACCATCGACCGCCTCAGAGGCACAGGACGCACGCTCAAGCCCTATCAGCCGCCCGAACTCAATGAGCTCGAAAAGTGGCTGGCGGAGAACGAAGTGCTGGATCCTGAAGGCCCGGATGAAATGTTTGAATCCGTTACGCGCCGCGGCCTCGCCCGTGGCTTCATTGGGCGTTTTGCCCGCCGCTGACATCTGGGGAGGGGGCGTTTTCTTGTGCCCCGGGCTCAACCTCGGTATCGCCTCCCACAGCCTCGATGATGTCGCCGAGCAGCGCATGCAGCGCGTCGCGATGCCCGTTCCCCGCCGAGGGTGAATTCTCGTCCGACGTCATCACCACTGTCAGGTCGAGCGCTGGCACGATGTAAAGCATCTGCCCGCCATAGCCCCAGGCATAGCGGACATCCTCACCCGCGACTTTGCGGAGGAACCAGCCATAGCCATAGCCGTCGCCGGTAAATCGCGAACTGGTGCGACGGGTCCAGCTTTCATCGATCCAGTCCTGGCTGATGAGGCGCGTGCCATCGGGCGCCAATCCGCCCGTGCGGAACACTTCACCAAAGGCGAGAAGACTGCGCGGCGTCATCGCCATCTGGTTGCCGCCCAGATAGATGCCCTGTGGATCGCGTTCCCAATCGGCAATGTCGAAATCGTCCACCGGCGCGAACCATTCCTCCGCCAGATCGAGTGTGGAGTCCCCCCCAGCCTCGGTCAGGATGGCCGACAGCAGGTGTGTCGATCCGGTGGAATAGAGCATCCGCCCGCCTGGATCGGTGTCGAAATCCTGTCCCAGCGCCGAGCGGACCCAGTTGCCACTGGCGACCCAGCGCCCATAATTCGGGCCCGAGGTCGGCGCCAGGCCCGCCTGCATGGAGAGCAGGTGGCCAATATTGATGTCATCCAGTCGCGGATCAGAGTCCTCGGGAAACGAGTCACCCAGAAAGTCGCTGATCTTCTGGTCCACCCCCTCGATCAGCCCGCGCTCTATCGCCATGCCTACCAGCGCCGATACGACGGTCTTCGAGGCTGATTTGATGTTGGTCGGGTTGTCGACCTCGTTGCCATGGTAGCCTTGCTCGGCCAGCATTTCGCCGTTCCGCGAGACCAGCACGGTTTCCAGCGGCTCAAGCGCCTCGGCCGCATCAAGGATGTCCGCCAGATCGGTTTCCTGCGCCAGAACGGGGGCGGGCAGCAGGAGAAACGGGATGGAGAGAAGCGCACGTGTTTTCATCGTTCCGCGCTAAGCTTCGATTACGTCAGATCCTTGTCTTCGTTGACTTATTGCCCCCACGATTGCGTGAACGGCACGTGGTTGCGAAGTCAGGCGGTTTCTTCCATGAAACGCGCCCGATAGTCGCGTGGACTGATCCCGAGCCGCTGCCTGAACTGGTGGCGCAGCGCATGCGCCGAGCCGTAACCGACTGATGACGCAATCTCGTCCATGGACGCATTGCCCTGTGTCAGGAGGCGCTTGGCTTCTTCCAGTCGCTCCACCGCCAGCCAGTCGCCCGGCGCCTGTCCGGTTGCCTCGGCAAAGCGCCGCAAAAAGGTCCGCTGGCTCATGCGCACGGCCTTTGCCATGGCGGCAATAGTCCAGTCCGCCCCCACATTGCGCCTCATGTCTTCGAGCAGGGGCGCGATCTCCGTCGCCTTTCGTGCCGCGACCGGACGCTCCAGAAACTGCACCTGACCACCGGAACGATGGGCCGGCATTACCAGGCGCCTTGCCACCGAATTGGCGGCAGCAGGGCCAAAGTCCTGCCGCACCATCTCGATCATCAGGTCGATGCCGGCGGCGCTGCCGGCGGATGTGAAGATGCGATCATGCTGGCGATAGAGCGAGGTATCGTCCACCGTCACCGCTGGAAAGCGCTCGCGCAGTTTTTCCGCATAGCGCCAGTGGGTAGTGGCCGTGCCGCCATCGAGCAGGCCCGTGGCAGCCAGCACGAAGGCGCCCGAACAGATGGAGGCCAGTCGCGCGCCGCGTGCATGGGCAGCGCGCAGCCGCTCCAGCAGCACCTCGGGCACCGGACTATCTGCGCCCCGCCAGCCGGGCACGATTACTATGTCGGCCCCGTCAAGGATTTCGGCGCCGTGATCGGCCACCACCGAGAACCCGCCATGGGCCCGCATCGGCCCCTCGTCCACGGCGCTACTGGCAAAGCGATACCAGCCTGTTCCCATTTCCGGGCGCGACAGGCCGAAGATTTCGGCGGTGATGCCGAATTCAAAAGTGCAGAGCCCATCATAGAGCAGGGCGACGACGAGAGGTCCGGTGTTTGGCATGATCTTTACGTATATTGTCATTTGCGCCAATTGCAAGAAGGGGCTCACTTGCGGGAAATGAGCGGGCAAGGAGACCCGACATGCCCACCAACGTCACCGCCACCCCCGCCGCACCCAGTGTTCTCGCCCGCGAACATTTCGCCGCCGAATTCGCCTTCGAAACCGATTGCTGGGACGTTCATGACGCTCTGGCAGAGGGGCCGGACTTCGTCCTGCTCGACGTGCGCAGCCCGGCCATGTTCGCTGCCGGTCACGTGCCGGGGGCGATCAACCTGCCGCACGGCAAGATCATCCGCTCCAAGGTGGAGCACTATCCTGCCGATACGCTCTTTGTGACCTATTGCGCCGGCCCGCATTGTAACGGCGCCGCCCGCGGAGCCCTGCGGCTGGCCGAGCTTGGCCGCCCGGTCAAGATCATGGCGGGCGGCATTACCGGCTGGGTGGATGAGGGGTTTGAACTGGAAGAGGGGGGCGATCGTTAGGCTGTCGTTTTGCCGATCACCCCACCCTCAATCCCTCCCCATCAAGGGGAGGGAGGCGCAGGCGACGGCACCAGTGTTCATCATCTCCCTCCCCCTTGTGGGGAGGGTACCGCAGCTTGGCCGAAGGCCTAGCGCAGGTAGGGTGGGGGTGTCAAACTTACCGAAGCTCTACCAATCCACCTGACACACCACCCCGCTTTGCCCGAACTGCATGGACTCCGGCGTATACTGGAAAATCTCGATCTTCACCCCGCTCGGGTCGGCCAGCCAGCACTGCCAGGTGTGATCCACGCCCAGCTTCTTATCGGTGACGGCAATGCCCTTGCCCCTGGCATGAGCCATGAACCCGTCGATATCGTCGGTCTCGAAGCAGATGTGGTTGATCTGGTTAGTCTCTTCGAACCGGCTTTCGCCCTTGCGGAAGACTTCCACAAAGGTCCGGTTGCCGAAATCGAGATAGAAGCCAATCCGCTCCTCGCCGCGTTTGAAGTCGAATTTCGGCGCCACCCCCAGGACATCCCGGTAAAAGGCTTCGACCGCATCAAGGTCGCGGGCGAAAATGCAGGTATGGGCCACCTGCTTCACAAGGGGTGTCGTCACGTTTCTCTCCTCCGGAATTGGCAGGGGCGAACGCCCCGCCTGTGCATGCTAGGCCAAGTCGATGCCATCAGCCAGATGCTGCGCACCCCCCATTCCAGACAAGTTTAACTCCGGCTTAGATTTTCCCGGCGAGTGTGCCTCTACAGCAGATCGGCCGGATTCGATGCGCGCAGACTTGTTACCTCGGGACTATTTTCTGGTTTTATTTGCACTGGTCGCCATCCTGGCATCGGTTGTGGTCCTGCAGTTTCCGTTTCCGCTCAATCATGACGCGGCCTGGCATTTCTACTCGGCGACCCGCGTGCTGGCCGGCGACCGGATCGGCGTCGAGATCGCCGACGTCAATCCACCCATGGCCATGTGGCTGTTTTGCGTGCCGGGCCTTGCCGTCGCTCAGGTCGGCGTGCCGCCCGCCGCCGCGTTTCGCGTCTTCACCATCCTCGTGGCTCTGTCGGCAGCCACGGTCAGCATCAAACCCATGCAGGCCATGCTGGGCGAGAGGGCAGTGCCCATCCTCCTGTGCATACTCGCCGCATTCCTGCTGATGCCGGCCTACGATTTTGGCCAGCGGGAGCATCTGGCGGCCCTGCTTGTGCTGCCCTATGCCTGCCTCGCCGGGTTGCGAAGCCAGAAGGGTACGCTGAAGGCGCCCTTGCTCGTGCTGATCGGCGTCCTTGCGGGTATCGGCATCTGCTTCAAGCCCTATTTCCTTGCCGTACCGGCAGCGGTCGAACTTTGGATCATGGTCCGGCGGCGGGATTGGCGCGCGCCATTCAGCGCAGACGTCTTCGCCATGGTCGGGGTTGGTATTGCCTACCTCGCGGCGGTCGCACTCTTCGCGCCGGATTACCTGAACCGGGTCGTGCCGGATGCCCTCCAGACCTATTCGGGATTCGAGCGCTCACTTCTGGCGGTATTTGTCCAGACCGGCACGGTTCTGATGATCCCGTTGATGGGCTTCCTGCTTGTCCTGCTGGTCAATTTCCGGCTGCACAGCGTGGCCGGAGCATTCCTGGCGGTGGCGACGGGATTCCTGCTGGCTGCAGTCCTGCAGCAAAAGGGATGGACCTATCAGGTCATGCCGACAGCGCTCTATCTCGTTGCGGCCGCGATCGTCCAGGCCTTGCTGGCTGCCCGCCTTCGACTGGTGGCGCTCCTGGCCGTCGTCTGTGTCTGCATCCCCCCGATCGTTCTCAACCTGAAGGACCAGTTGGCGCCGGACGGGACGAGCGTGCGGGTTGCCCAACTGGAGCAGGTTCTGGCCGAACCAGGCGTCAAAACCGTCTACGCCTTCATGACCTCTCCGCGCGACATGCATCCGGCCGTGCTGGCCTCTGGAAAGCAGTGGGCGGACATGTATGGGGTGATGATGTTCCTGCCGGCTCACGTCGCCGGTCTCGATGCGGGCCCGGAAGACGCCGACGCCGCCAGGGCGGTGGCCATCGCCGATACCTATCTCGAGGGCCTGCTCTTCCGCTTCGAGGCCACCCCGCCCGACATCCTCGCCTTTGACGCCAACCCCTTCAAGCTAGGGCTGCCGACGGATCGCGAATTCGACTATCTGGAATTTCTGGCGGCTTATCCCGGTTTCCGGCAACTGATCGGGCGCTATGATGAAATCGGGCCTGTGGGCCGCTTTCGGCTGTTCCGCCACCGCGCCGGGCGCTGAACTCGTGCCACAGTGCGGTTTTTTCGCCTCACCCCTCTTTTCACTGTCACACGGCGCGTCTAGACAGACTGCCGACAGCCAGCGCTTCGGCATGCAGGTCACGCCGAAGCGGCACTATTAGCCAGCACCGGGAAGGGCACGCATGTCTTCTATCATCCACGTCAATGGCCGCCAGATTTATGACAGCCGCGGCAACCCCACCGTTGAGGTCGATGTGGTGCTGGACGATGGCAGCTTCGGCCGCGCCGCCGTACCTTCGGGCGCATCGACCGGTGCGCACGAAGCCGTCGAACTGCGCGATGGCGGCAAGCTCTACAACGGCAAGGGCGTGACCCAGGCCGTCGAGAACGTCAACAATGCCATCGCCGACGAACTGCTGGGCATGGATGCGCTGGACCAGCTCGCCATTGACCAGGCCATGATCGAGCTCGACGGCACGCCCAACAAGGGCAAGCTCGGCGCCAATGCCATCCTCGGCGTCTCGCTGGCCGTGGCCAAGGCCGCTGCTGAATCGAGCGAACTGCCGTTCTACCGCTATATCGGCGGGCCCAATGCCCACGTCCTGCCTGTGCCGATGATGAACATCATCAATGGCGGCGAGCATGCCGACAACCCGATCGACATGCAGGAATTCATGATCCTGCCGGCCGGCGCCAAGTCGATCGCCGATGCCATCCGCATCGGTTCGGAAATCTTCCATACCCTCAAGAAGGGTCTCAGCGCCGAAGGCCACAATACCAATGTGGGCGATGAAGGCGGCTTTGCCCCGAACCTGGGTTCGGCCGACGAAGCCCTCGGCTTCATCATGCGCTCGATCGAAAAGGCCGGCTACAAGCCGGGCGAGGACGTCTTCCTCGGCCTCGACTGCGCCTCGACCGAATACTACAAGAACGGCAAGTACGAGATGGTCGGCGAGGGCAAGTCGCTCTCCTCCGACGAGAACGTGCGCTTCCTTGAAGACCTGACCAACCGCTATCCGATCATCACCATCGAGGACGGCATGGCCGAGGACGACTGGGATGGCTGGAAGGCGCTGACCGATGCCATCGGCAAGAAGGTGCAGCTCGTCGGCGACGATCTCTTCGTCACCAACACCAAGCGCCTCGTCTCGGGCATCAAGATGGGCGTCGCCAACTCGATCCTCGTCAAGGTCAACCAGATCGGCTCGCTCTCCGAAACCCTCGACGCCGTCGATACGGCGCACCGCGCCGGCTACACCTCGGTCATGTCGCACCGCTCGGGCGAAACCGAGGACTCGACCATTGCCGACCTGGCGGTTGCCCTCAACTGCGGTCAGATCAAGACCGGTTCGCTCAGCCGCTCCGACCGCATGGCCAAGTATAACCAGCTGATCCGCATCGAAGAACAGCTTGGCGGCTCGGCCAGGTATGCCGGCTATTCGGTGGTCAAGGGCCGCTGATCGCCTCGCGCCCCGCTATCCAGAAGCCCGGTGGCAATGCCGGGCTTTTTCTTTTTTAGCCGCAAGCCGAAATTTGCTCCCTGCAAGTATCCTGAAGCACCTCGAAAAAGTTGGAAGTAAAAATACTCCAAATATTTCAAGTGCGTAAGTGTTCAGACCTTTTCTATTTGGATGCTGAAGGCTTGGGCATAGAATCGCCGGGCGAGAATCAACTCGCTTGGGGAGTTTTGGGCATGATAAAGCGTCTATCGGCCGAAGCTTTTGGTACATTCTGGCTTGTTTTCGGGGGCTGCGGTTCCGCCGTTCTGGCTGCGGGCATTCCCGACCTTGGCATTGGCTATGCCGGTGTCGCCCTGGCCTTCGGCCTCACCGTCCTGACCATGGCCTTTGCGGTCGGGCACATTTCCGGCGGCCATTTCAATCCCGCCGTTTCGCTCGGCCTCGCCGTTGCAGGCCGCTTCGAGTACAAGGACCTGCTGCCCTACTGGCTCGCGCAGCTCATTGGCGGCGTCCTGGGCGCCGCTGTTCTGTTCGTCATCGCTTCGGGCAAAGCCGGCTTCGTCCCCGGCGGCTTCGCCTCCAACGGATACGACGCCCTCTCGCCTCAGGGCTACGGCCTCCTCTCGGTGCTGATCATCGAATTCCTGCTGACCGCATTCTTCCTGCTGATCATTCTCGGCTCGACCTCGCCCAAGGCGCCTGCGGGCTTTGCCCCCATTGCCATTGGCCTGGGCCTCACGCTCATTCACCTGATTTCGATCCCGGTCAGCAATACATCGGTCAATCCGGCCCGCTCCCTCGCAGCCGCGATCTTTGCCGACAATGGTGCATTGGGGCAGGTCTGGCTGTTTAGCGTGGCGCCGCTGGCTGGGGCGGCCCTGGGCGCGATCATCTGGAAGACCATGCTCGACCGGGCCTGACCGAAAACAATTACGCCCCCGACCAGGCCTGGCCGGGGGCGTAAGCGTGAAGGCGCAACCGGCTGGTTACTGGAAGGCCGTCTCCGCAAAGCTCCGGAGCTTGCGCGAATGCAGTCGTTCCGCCGGCTGGTCGCGGAGGATTTCCATCGCCCGCAATCCCACCTGCAGGTGCCGGTTGACCTGCGTGCGATAAAAGTCCGAGGCCATGCCCGGCAGCTTCAATTCGCCATGCAGCGGTTTGTCGGAGACGCAGAGCAGGGTGCCGTACGGCACCCTGAACCGGAACCCGTTGGCGGCAATGGTGGCGCTTTCCATGTCCAGCGCCACGGCGCGCGACTGGCTCAGCTGCCGCGTTATCCCGGTCTGGTCCCAAAGTTCCCAGTTGCGGTTGTCGAAGGTCGCCACCGTGCCGGTGCGCATGATCTTCTTGGTCTCGATGCCCTCGGTCTGAGTGACTTCCTCCACCGCCTGTTCAAGCGCTACCTGCACTTCGGCCAGGGCGGGAATGGGCACGGAGAGCGGCAAATCGGCGTCGAGCACATGGTCCTCGCGCACATAGGCATGGGCCAGCACATAGTCCCCGAGTTCCTGTGAATTCCTCAGGCCCGCGCAATGGCCAAGCATGATCCAGGCATGCGGACGCAGCACGGCGATGTGGTCGGTAATGGTCTTGGCGTTGGAGGGCCCCACGCCGATATTGACCATGGTAATGCCTTTGCCGCGTTCGGCCACCAGGTGATAGGCGGGCATTTGCGGGGTGCGCACCGGAGTTTCGCCGGTGACTCCGCCGCCGCGCAGCATGTTGTCGGTCACCACGTTTCCGGGCTCGACAAAGCTCTGGTAGACCTCGTGGCTTCCCTTGAGGTGTTCCTTGGCGATGCGGCAGAACTCATCGATGTAGAACTGGTAGTTCGTGAAGATGACGAAGTTCTGGAAATGCTGGGCGTCGGTGCCCGTATAGTGAGCCAGCCGGAACAGCGAATAGTCGACGCGTGGCGCCGTGAAGGCCGAGAGCGGGTAGGGCCCGCCACGCGGCGGCACATAGGTGCCGTTGGCGATCTCGTCATCGGTATTGGCAAGATCAGGCGCGTCGAACAGGTCGCGCAGCGGCACATCCATGGCATTGAGCGTCGCCCCATCGACATGCTGGCGCAGGCCCAGAGCATAATGCAGAGGGATCGGCGTTTCCGACTCGCCGACATCGATCGTGCCGCCATGATTTTTGAGGATGACGGCAAACTGCTCCTGCAGGTAGCCCTTGAACAGGTCGGGGGCCGTCACTGTGGTGCGGTAGAGGCCGGGCGTATGGAGGAACCCATAGGGCAGGGTGCTCTCATGCTTGGAATAGCTGGTGGAGCGCACCTCAACCTGCGGGTAGAAGGCGCGGACCCGACCAGTCGGCACCTCGCCACGGCCGAGGCCTTCGAGGTGATTGCGGATGAAGTCGCAATTGCGGTGGTAGATCTGGGCGATATGGGCCCACGCTGCTTCCGGGTCGGTAAACGACTGGGTTTCAAGGCGCGGCGGGGTAAGTTGCGTCATTATTGTTCCTCGGATGCCGTCCCGCGGATCGGGCGGCGATGTTGGAATCGTCTTTTCTTGCGATTGCCAATATAGAGCCCGTGTGACGGCTTCTCAACGTGAGCTCGGCCCGTGTGGCAACTTTCACAGTTCGGTGAGCGGCTCTTTTCTTGCCGCAATTACCCACCATCTTCCTCGTCAGTTCATCGGCACGGCAAACGACCCATGCAACCGGTGAGCGGGAAGTGGTTTGCCGCATGTCCCCCAAGCCCTCAACAGCGCGGTGGACCATACCCCCCAGATCGCCCCATTGCTTCTGACGAAGCGGTGGGGCGATCCGCTTTTGACAAGGCCAACTCGGCCGGCCCCGGCAACGCTGCCGTGGCGGCCTTCTATTCTTCGGGGTATGTAGCGCGCAGCCGCTCGACGGAGATTTGCGCCAGCTCGCGCAGCACATCGCGGTCGATATCTTTGAGCTTTTTCACATAGAGACAGGCCTTGCCCATGCGGTGCTTGCCCAGGCGCGCCAGCAGCGCCTCTCGCCGCATATTCTCCTCGGGGAAATAGGTGCCCATCAGGTAGATGCTGAATTCAGCCTTGCGCGGCGAAAATCCGACAAGGAAAGAGTCGCCCTCATGCCCGGTCGGGTACTTGTAGTGGTAGTGTCCAAATCCCACCATCGAGCCCCAGATCACCGGAGGCTCGCCGGAGACGTCTTCCATGAGGTCGACGAGTTCGAGGGCGTCAGCCCGCCGGCTGTCGTCGTCGATACCAGCAATGAATTCCAGAACGTCGCCGGTATGCGGTTTGGTCTTCTGCTCAGCCATCGTTTCCTCCTAGCCCTGGTAGTCGACGACAGTCTCGGGGTTCACCTCGCCGTCATAGCTGGCATCGATATCGTAGCGGACGAGCGTGAAGTCACCATCCTCGAACACCCATGTCCCCGCCGAGCTGGCATCGCCAATGCCGCGCCAGTAGCTGTTCGATGTGATCGTCAGCGTCTCGGCGTCAAAGATCGAATTGACGAGAAAATTGCTCGTCCCCATGCCCGTCACCGTGAGGCTTTCCAGCGGCGCATCCACATCGACGCTCTCGTCATACACAGCCTCGTAGGTCGGCGTCGCAAAGGTCAGCGGCAGCAGGCCATCAAATTCGGTCAGGATGTAATAGGCGTGGTTGACATTGTAGGCGCCCGACATGCACCAGAGCCGGATCAGCGTCACCTCCTCGGGCTCGCCCTCCTTGTCCCAGCTGGGCTGATATGAAAACGTCCAGCTCTTGAAGCGCTCTTCCTCGTCAAACAGCACACCATCCGGCGCGCACCAGTCGCCACCGGCCAGAGCATGGAGCTTTGTCACGCGCTTTTCCAGCGATGCGTCCTGAGCGACGGAGACTGGGGTAGAAAGCGCAAGCAGCGGCAGCCAAAGCAATGGACGGATCATCGAGCATCCCTTATGTCGAAGCCAAACGCGCCGGAGCTTCTCCCGCGCAATGCCATTCAAGCAGATCGGGGCCGATATGACCGCAAAAATCATCGACGGAAAACGCTTTGCCGAAGATCTGCGGGGCCGCATTTCCGGTCATGTCGCCCGCCTCAAGGCTGAACACGGCATCACCCCGGGCCTCGCCGTGGTCATCGTCGGAGAGGACCCGGCCAGCCAGGTCTACGTCTCCTCCAAGGCCAAGCAGACCGCCGAAGTCGGCATGAATTCGTATAAGCACGAACTACCCGCTGACGTCCCGGAGGCGGACCTGCTGGAGCTGATCCGCCGTCTCAACGCTGACGAGGCCGTCCACGGCATCCTCGTGCAGATGCCGGTGCCCAGGCATATCGACCCCAACAAGGTCATCGAAGCCATCGATCCGGCCAAGGATGTCGACTGCTTCACCCCCGCCAATGTCGGCAAGGTGCAGATTGGCCTGCCAGGTCCCGTCTCCTGCACGCCGCTCGGCTGCCTCATGCTGCTGCGCGATGAGCTGGGGAGCCTCGAGGGCAAGCATGCCGTCATCATCGGCCGCTCCAACCTGGTCGGCAAGCCGATGATGCAGCTGCTGCTGCGCGACAATTGCACGGTCACCGTCGCCCATTCGCGTACGAAAGACCTCGCAGACGTCGTCCGCCAGGCCGATATCGTCGTCGCCGCCGTGGGGCGTCCGCAGATGATCAAGGGTGACTGGATCAAGCCGGGTGCCGTGGTCATCGATGTCGGCATCAACCGCATCGACGCGCCGGAAAGGGGCGAGGGCAAGACCCGCCTCGTCGGCGATGTCGACACGGCAGCAGCCGCCGAAGTGGCCGCCGCCATCACCCCGGTTCCCGGCGGCGTCGGTCCCATGACCATTGCCTGTCTTCTGGCCAATACCATCACCACCGCCTCACTGATGAATGGCCTCACCCCGCCCAGCGACCTCACCGCATGAGCGATCTCTTCGGACACGAGCCGGAAGCCCACGATCCGGGCGGCAAGGTGCGTCTGCGCCTTGGCTCCGGGGTAAAGGGTGACGCCGTCATGAGCGCTGATGGCCGCTATCGCCAGATCATGCGTCGCTGGCTCGGCGATGCCTTTCCCGAGGACTACATCCTCTTCATCGGCATGAACCCGTCCACCGCCGATGCCACCGTGGACGATCCGACCTGCGCGCGCGAATGGACTTTTGCCCGCCGCGAAGGCTTTTCGGCCATGGTGAAGTGCAATGTCGGCGACTACCGCGCCACCGACCCGAAAACGCTGATCACCCCCGGCGTCGCCGCCGTCTCACCGGCCAACCTTCCCGCGATCCGCGAAGCTGCGCGCGGGGCAGGGCGGGTCGTGCTCTGCCACGGCAAGCTCAACAAAGCGCTGGCACCAGCCGGCCGCGAACTGGTCGAGGCGCTGCGGGCGGACGGAGTCGACCTCTGGTGCTTTGGCACCAATGCCGATGGTTCGCCGAAGCATCCGCTGTATTTGAGGGCCGATACACCGCTGGTGCGGTTCGCAGGGTAGCCTGGGGCCACGATGTTCCCACCACCACGGCGTCATTCCGGCGAAGGCCGGAATCCATGCTCGGTGTTCCCACGGACCATGGAGTCGAGGGTATATGCGGACCTGGATCCCGGCCTTCGCCGGGATGACGCCGTGGGTATTGCGGGCTCTGAGCCAAAATGATTGGCTCAGAAAATGCCACGGACATACATCGTCTATATTCTGGCCAGCATGAAGAACGGCACACTCTACACGGGAGTGACGGGCAACCCGTTTGGTCGGGTTTGGCAGCACAAGAACAAAGTCCAGCCAGACAGCTTCACCGCGCGTCACAACGTCAAGCGCCTGGTTTGGTACGAGGTGCACGAAAACCCAGCATCCGCTATTCGGCGGGAAAAACACATCAAGGATTGGAAGCGCGACTGGAAGAAGCGCCTGATCGAAGAGATGAACCCGACCTGGCGCGACCTCTCAACCGATTGGGGTCTCTAAATCCCCCAAAGTCCCTCCACCCCACGGAGTCATTCCGGCGAAGGCCGGAATCCATCCAGTAGCTCCTGCACAACTCCAGTGTCTCGGCGGTTCACCCCACCAAAACCTACCCCGCCAGATAAAACATCCGCGCCACGGTGTGATCCCGCAGCGCCTGTGCTGGCAATTTGCCTGTCAGCGCCAGCCTGACCTGCTCCTTGTCGCTCACCGCACTCGCATCCACCACGACCCGCGAAAATGCCGGCCGCATATTGCGGCGGTGTTCCTCGAGCAGGTTGTAGAGCAGGGCCCGCACATCGGTCTGCGCCGCACACGCGACACACACATCGCCATCCGCATGCCCATGCCCCGAATTGGCCTTGAGCCGGATCAGCGCCGTGTCGGCATCGAGCGGCACCAGTTGGCCCGGCTCGGTGATGAGGGTTACAGGAATGGGTTCAATGCGAGACATGTTCAGTACCTCTTTTCTTCTCCCCATCGGGGAGAAGGTGGCGCGTAGCGCCGGATGAGGGCTTCGCTTCGCGATAACCGCTCCAGTGGAGCGGATATAGGAGCGGAGGCCATGAGAGCTACGCTCGAATGGCGGGCCCTACCGCTTCACCGGCTCGACTTTGCCGAGCCTCCCCTCCCGATGGGGAGAGGAAATTACTCCGCCGCCACGGCGCCCGGCATGTAGTTGAGGATCGGCCCCAGCCAGCGCTCGACCTCTTCCACTGCCATGCCCTTGCGCTGCGCATAGTCATGCACCTGGTCGCGCTCCACCTTGGCCACGCCGAAATAATAGGCGTCCGGATGGCTGAAATAGAGCCCCGAAACCGATGAGCCCGGCCACATGGCATAGCTCTCGGTCAAGGTCACGCCGACGGCATTCTCTGCGTCGAGCAGGCGGAACAGCGTCGTCTTTTCCGTGTGGTCCGGCTGGGCCGGATAACCGGGGGCAGGGCGGATGCCCTGATAGGTCTCGGACACCAGTTCCTCGGTCGTCAGCGTCTCGTCGGCAGCATAGCCCCAGAGCTCCTTGCGGACACGTCGGTGCATCATTTCGGCCATGGCCTCGGCATAGCGGTCCGCCAGCGCCTTGACCAGGATGGACGAATAGTCGTCATTGGCGCGTTCGAAGCGATCGGCAATGGCCACTTCTTCCATGCCGGCGGTGACCACGAAGCCGCCGAGATAATCCGGCTTGCCGCTGTCCACCGGCGCCACGAAGTCGCTCAGCGCCATGTTCGGCTTGCCGTCGCGCTTGGAAAGCTGCTGGCGCAGCGTGAAGAAGGTCGCCAGCGCCTCCTTCCGGTCATCGGCAGTGAAGAGGCGCACGTCGTCGCCGTCGGCATTGGCCGGCCAGAAGCCGACCACGGCCTTGGGTCGGAACCACTTTTCGTCGATGATCTGCTTGAGCATTTGCTGGGCATCGGACCACAGCGCCTGCGCCGCCTCGCCCTGCTTCTCGTCCTCGAGAATGGCGGGGTAGCGGCCCTTCAACTCCCAGGTCTGGAAGAAGGGCGTCCAGTCGATATAGCTGGCCACTTCACCAAGGTCGAAATCCTCAAATACCCGCGTGCCGAAGAAGCTGGGCTTCGTGGGCGTGTAGGACGACCAATCAGGCCTGAAGGCATTCTCGCGCGCCGTTTCCAGTGGCAGGCGGCGCTTTTCCGATTCGGCCCGCTCATGCGCAGCAGCCGCCTTGGCATATTCTGCGCGAACCTGCTCGATGAAGGTCACCTTGGTATCATCCGACAGCAGGTTCGACACTACGCCCACGGCGCGGCTCGCATCGTTGACATGCACGGCCTGGCCACGCGCATAGCGCGGATGGATCTTCACCGCCGTATGCACGCGGCTCGTCGTCGCCCCGCCGATCAGCAGCGGAATGTCGAAACCTTCGCGCTCCATTTCGGCCGCGACATGCACCATTTCGTCGAGTGAAGGCGTAATGAGACCGGAAAGTCCGATCACATCGACCTTTTCGGTCCGCGCCGTTTCCAGGATCTTCTGGGTCGGCACCATGACGCCCAGATCGATGATCTCGTAATTGTTGCAGGCCAGCACGACGCCCACGATATTCTTGCCGATATCGTGCACGTCACCCTTCACCGTCGCCATCAGCACCTTGCCGGCGCTGCGGCGGCCCGTAGCCTCACCATTGGCCTGCTTCTCGGCCTCCATGAAGGGCAGGAGATAGGCCACGGCCTGCTTCATCACGCGCGCCGATTTCACCACCTGCGGCAGGAACATCTTGCCTGAGCCGAAGAGGTCGCCGACGACGTTCATGCCGCTCATCAGCGGCCCTTCGATCACGTGCAGCGGCCGGTCGAATGTCTGACGCGCTTCTTCGGTATCGGCTTCGATGAATTCCGTGATGCCGTTGACGAGGGCATGGGAAATGCGTTCGCCCACCGGCAGCTCGCGCCAGGCCGTGTCCTTGACCTTGCCCTCGCCACCGGCCTGGCCCTTGTAGCGTTCGGCCAGTTCCAGCATGCGGTCAGTCGAATCCGGCCGCCGGTTGAGGATCACGTCCTCGCAGGCGTCGCGCAGTTCCTTGTCGATACTCTCGTATACCGCCAGCTGCCCGGCATTGACGATGCCCATGTCCATGCCGTTCTGGATGGCATAGTACAAGAACACCGCATGCATCGCCTCGCGCACGGGCTCATTGCCGCGGAACGAGAACGAGAGGTTCGAAATGCCGCCCGAAATATGCACATGGGGCAGCGTATCGGTGATTTCCCTGGTCGCCTCGATGAAGTCGACGCCGTAATTGTTGTGCTCCTCGATACCAGTGGCGACAGCAAACACGTTGGGATCGAAGATAATGTCTTCCGGCGGGAAGCCGACCTCTTCGACGAGGATCTTGTAGGCGCGGGCGCAGATTTCGACCTTCCGTGCCTTGGTATCGGCCTGTCCGGTCTCGTCAAACGCCATCACCACCACGGCGGCACCATAGGCCTTCACCAGCCGCGCGTGATGGATGAACGCCTCCTCGCCTTCCTTGAGCGAGATCGAGTTCACCAGCGCCTTGCCCTGCACGCATTTGAGGCCCGCCTCGATCACGTCCCACTTGGAGCTGTCGATCATGACCGGCACCTTGGCGATGTCAGGTTCCGCCGCCAACAGGTTGAGGAACTCGATCATCACCTGCTTGCTGTCGATCAGGCCTTCATCCATGTTGATGTCGATGACCTGGGCGCCATTGGCCACCTGGTCGCGCGCGACATCGAGAGCCGCCGTATAGTCGCCTGCAGTGATGAGCTTCCGGAACCGCGCCGAGCCAGTGACATTGGTCCGCTCGCCGATATTGACGAAGGGAATATCCTTAGTCAGCGTGAAGGGCTCGAGCCCTGCCAGCCGCAACAGCTTGTCGGCATGCGGCACCTTGCGCGGCGCAAAGCGCGCCGCGGTGTCCGCAATGGCGCGGATATGGTCCGGCGTCGAGCCGCAGCACCCGCCGACGATATTGAGCAACCCATCAGAGGCAAAGGCTTCCAGCTGCCTGGCCATCTGCTCGGGCGTCTCGTCATAGGCGCCCATCTCATTGGGCAGGCCAGCATTGGGATAGGCGCAGATGAACGTGTCGGCGACGCCGGATAGTTCGGAAATATGGTCGCGCATCAGGTCCGCACCGAGCGCGCAGTTGAGGCCGATCGTGAGCGGCCGCGCGTGGCGCACCGAATACCAGAACGCAGTCGGCGTCTGGCCGCTCAGCGTGCGGCCCGAAAGGTCGGTGATCGTGCCTGAAATCATGATCGGCACGTCGATTCCACGCTCTTCGAACAGGCGCTGGGCGGCAAACATGCCGGCCTTGGTGTTCAGCGTATCGGTGATGGTCTCGAACAGCAGCAGGTCCGCGCCCGCATCCACAAGCCCGCGGATCGCCTCGCCATAGGCCTCGACCAGTTCGTCAAAGGTGATCGCGCGATGGCCCGGGCTGTTGACATCAGTCGACATGGACGAGGTCTTGTTGGTCGGCCCGAGAGCGCCGGCTACGAAGCGACGGCGACCGTCTTCAGCCTCGGCCCGCAGGGCCGCGCGCCGCGCCACCACGACGCCCTGATAGTTGATGTCATAGACCGCTTCCTCGCAGGCATAGTCGGCCTGCGCCACCGAGGTGGCGGAAAAGGTGTTGGTCTCGACGATGTCAGCACCCGCCATGTAATAGGCGTAGTGGATATCCTCGATCATCCCGGGTTCGGTGATCACCAGAAGGTCATTGTTGCCCTTGAGCGGGTGGCTCCAATCCTGGAAGCGGGTGCCCCTAAAATTCTCTTCCGTCAGCCCCAGACGCTGGATCATCGTGCCCATTGCCCCGTCGAGGATCAGGATGCGCTCGGCCATCGCGGCAGTCAGCGCGGCGCGCACCTCGTTCCAGTCGGGCAGGGTGGGGGAAGCGGTGATCGGGGAGGGGCTCATCGCCGTCCTCACTTTCTTGGAATGGTCGGGGCGCAAGCAAGCGCTACCCGCATCACATAAAGATATCTTTATATCAGTCAAGCGGCAAGGTCGCGCCCGAGGTCGATGGACCCATGTGCCACGCCATCTTAACTCCCTCTAAACCGTAAAATTGTTCCTTAATTTGAAAGGATCCATTCGCAGGCTAACGTTTCGCGCGAAAAGCTTTGAATCCAAGAGTATAGCGTATCGTGACGAAGACCTGGCGCAGCGCCGTCCGCCTGATTGCCGTTTCGGCCCTCATCATGCCCATGATCGCCGCCTGCGCTACGGGCGGATATGGCGCCACGGTCAAGCGTGCGGCATTCACCTCGAGCGAATATGGCGTAGCAGTCTCTCCACGTGTCTCCAACGACCCCAATCCGCCGCGCGGTGGTGGACGCTATCAGGTTGGCAAACCCTATACCGTGCGCGGCAAGACCTATGTGCCCCAGCACGATCCCGGTTATGCGGCCGCAGGCACCGCCTCCTGGTACGGCTCCGATTTCCACGGTCGCCGTACTGCCAATGGCGAGATTTTCTCGGCCAATGCCATCACCGCTGCCCATCCGACCCTGCCGCTGCCCTCCTATGTCCGCGTGACCAACAAGGACAATGGCCGCTCCCTCGTCGTTCGCGTCAATGATCGCGGTCCCTATGTCTCTGGCCGCATCATTGACCTGAGCTATCGGGCCGCGTCCATGCTCGGATACGTCAACAAGGGCTCGGCCAATGTGCAGGTCGAATATGTTGGGCAGGCTCCCCTTGAGGGCGACGATACGCGCACTCTGGTGGCCAGCTACAATGGTCCTGCCGACTATGACAGCGGCCCGATCCGCGTCGCCAGCTCCGGTGGCCAGAGCAACCGCAGCCTTGTCGGTATGACCACCAATTTCCTCACCGGCCTGTTCTCATATGCCGAAACCACGCCACAGGAAGCGGATGCAGCCATCGGCTCGGCTCATGCGGCGGTCAACGCCATGGCATCGGGCAACGCCGACCTGGCGGCCTGGGCAGCGTCCGTCGATGCCGACAATCGCGCCATCACCATGGGTCTCGGTGTGTTTGCCGATCAGGCCAATGCGATTGCACTGGCACAGGAATTTGCGGTTCTTGGCGCGGTCAGTGAAGAGCCGGTCACCATCGACGGTCGTCCGGCGACGCGCCTGACTTTGACTCACCTCAAGCCCGGCGCGACTGCTGATGACGCTCGGAATCTTGCACAACAGCTTGGCCTGACTGACACAGTTCTCTATTAATAGAACAAATGGCGCGGCGGACGGGGTGCTGCCCGACGCGCGGTGCAAGGGGAATGCCAGTGAGAGCACTGATCGCAATTGCCACATGCCTGGCCCTCTGTGGTCCGGCGCTTGCGCAGGCCGACTTCGACACAAAAGCCAAGTTCGCGGTCCTGATGGACCACGAGTCCGGCACTGTCATCTTCCAGAAGGATGCGGATGCCGCGCTTGAGCCGGCCTCCATGGCCAAGCTGATGACGCTGGCCGTGGTGTTCAACGAGATCAGGGCAGGGCGGGTCAGCCTCGATGACCAGTTCTTCGTCTCCGAGCATGCTTGGCGCACGGGCGGCGCCTCTTCCGGCGGCTCCACCATGTTTGCCGAACTCAATTCTCAGATCAGCGTCGAAGACCTTGTTCGCTCGGTGATCATCCAGTCGGGCAATGACGCGGCCATTATCCTGGCTGAGGGCATTGCCGGCTCGGAAGGCACGTTCGCGGTGATGATGAACGAACTGGCCAGCCAGATCGGTCTCGACGAATCCAACTTCACCAATCCGACCGGCCTGCCGGACCCGGACATGTATTCGAGCGCCCGCGACCTTGCCGAGCTCGGCCGCTACCTCATCGATGAATTTCCGGAATACTACCACTACTTCTCGGAGCCCGACATGGAGTGGAACGGCATTACCCAGGCCAACCGCAATTCGCTGGTCGAAATGGGCATCGGTGTCGACGGCCTCAAGACCGGTCACACGGAAGCGGCCGGTTACGGGTCGGTGACATCGACGGCGCAGGGCGACCGTCGCCTGATCGCCGTGGTCCACGGCCTCACCTCCATGCGTGAGCGGACCGAGGAAGCCCGGAAGCTGCTGACCTGGGGTGCACGTGCCTTTGAGCGGTTCACGCCTTATGCTGAAGGGCAGGTCGTGGCCTATGCGGATGTCTATGGCGGTGCCAGCCCGACCGTTCCGCTGGTCGGCGAGGGCGAGGTGGCTCTCTATCTCCCCCGCGGCTCCCGCCAGTGCCTCAGCGCGACCATCAACTACCAGGCCCCGATCATGCCGCCCGTCAACCAGGGCGACAAAGTTGCCGAGCTGCGCGTCTACTGCAACGACCAGCTGGTCCAGTCGGCGCCGCTCTATGCAGGCGAATCCGTGGGCCAGGGCGATCTCGTCCGCCGCGCGACGGACGCGCTGAAACAACTGGCTCTGGGGTGGCTCTGAGCCGTGCCGCAGGCAAATTCGCTCCAGTGGAGCGAAATTAGGCGAAAAGGCCATGAGCGCTACGCTCGAATGGCGGGCAAGCTGGCCGCATAAAGGCACGCCACCTATCCTCCTATCACCCCTGAGGGGAGGGTGGCCCCGCACTATTTTCACCCACCGCGCCGCCCTCGGACTTGATCCGAGGGCCACTTCACGCGCCGCGCATGGTCAGATAGGTCCTCGGGTCACGCCCGAGGACGGCACGGTGAATTGGCAGGCACAGGAGCATTTTCTCGACCCTACGGGAACTTCGCCCCGGCACCCCGTCCCATCCTCAGGTCTCTCGTCCCCAATTCCGCCCCCCGCCTTTCCCCTTTGCGCCTTGTGCCTTAAAAGGAAGCCAGTCCAAGGAATCGCCTGCCCATGCTCGAAGCGCCCAATCGACGGCCAGCCCGTTTCATCACCTTTGAAGGGGGTGAAGGTGTCGGCAAATCCACGCAAGTCCGGCGGCTGCTCAACAATCTGGGCCAACACGGCGTAGAGGCCCTGCGCACGCGCGAACCCGGCGGCACCCCGAAGGCCGAAGCCATCCGGTCCTTTATCCTGCAGGGGCGCTCCGAAGCCTGGGGCGCCGGCTCCGAGGCCGTGCTCTTTGCCGCCGCGCGCCTTGACCATGTCACCCAGTTGATCGCGCCCAACCTGGCCAAGGGCACTTGGGTGATTTCCGATCGCTTCTGCGACAGCACGCGCGCCTATCAGGGCCTCACGGGAGGCGTGGACGACCGCCTCATCGACGCCCTCGAAAACCTCGCCCTGGACGGCCATACGCCCGACCTGACCATCGTGCTCGACATGGACCCTGTCGTCGCCTTCAAGCGCGTCGAGCAGCGCGCCGTCGAAGACGGATTGCAGGTGACCGGCGACCGCTTCGAAAAGGAAGAACTCGACTGGCATCAGCGCCTGCGCGAAAATTTCCTCGACATCGCTGCAAACAATGCCGACCGCTGCGTGGTTATCTCGGCCGAACAGGACGAAGAGAGGCTCGAAGCGGCGATCTGGGCCGTGGTCAGCGGCCGCTTTCCGGAGCTGCAGGCCGGGACAGTCTCGTGACCGTTGCTAGTGTGTCTGACCTGCTTTTCACACCCACGGAACTGCCCTCGGGCTTGACCCGAGGGGCTCTGTAGGGACACGGTGACCGCATGACCGACCCGACCGCACTTCCTGACCTGCCGCTGCCGGAACAGCGGCAGGCGGCCACTGGCCATGACGCCATTCGCAGCGCCGTCCTGGGCCAACTCGCAGATCGACGCCTGCCTGGCGCGATCATGCTTCATGGTCCACAGGGCATCGGCAAGGCCACGCTGGCCTTCGAGCTGGCTGTGGCCATCCTTGCAGCGACCGGCGACGAGAGCCAGCATCGCGTCAGCGAACAGGTCGCCGCCATGTCTCATCCCAATCTAGGCGTCCTGCGCCGGCGGCCCAAGGATTCCAAGAGCTACTACTCGGTCATTCGCGTCGAGGACGTCCGCGAGCTGCGGGACGGACTGCACCATACCCGTGGCCGCGCCGGTCAGCGTATCGCCATCCTCGACAGTATCGACGACTGCAATCCCAACGCGGCCAACGCGCTCCTCAAGACCCTGGAAGAGCCACCGGCCGATACGACCTTCTTCCTCATTTCGCATCGCCCCGGCTCGTTATTGCCGACCATCCGGTCGCGCTGCCACAACCTGGCGCTGCGTCCACTGGCCGATCAGCTTGTTGCGGAGGTCGTATCATCGAGCCTGCCGGCGCTTGATCAGACATCGCTGGATCGCGCCATCCAGCTGGCAGGCGGACGGCCGCGTCGAGCCTTTGAAACGCTGGCACTGGCGGAAAATTCGCCTGTTGGCGCGTTGCTGCTGTGGCTCCGGCAGCCCGAAGCGGCACCGATCGCCGCGGAATTGCAATTGGCCGATGCCCTGGGCGGCGACCCGCAAGGGGCCGACATGTCTTTCGCCCGCGAAATCCTCAATGACTGGCTGGCCACGGAAATGCGCGAGGCGGCCATGCAGCCCGGCGCACGCAGGCGTCTTGCCTCTGCCACGGACCTATGGGAGAAGGCAGGCGCACTTCTGGGCGAAGCCGACAGCGTCAACCTCGATATGAAACAGACGCTGGTGGTGATTTTTGACGCCATCCGGAAGCACTGCGCCCTGTCCGCCAATCCCGTCGAGCCAGCATGACCGCCAAGCCCTTCTACGTCACCACCGCGATCTCCTATCCCAATGGCGCTCCCCATATCGGGCACGCCTATGAGATGATCGCGACCGACGCCATTGCCCGCTGGAAGCGGCTTGAGGGCAGGGACGTCTATTTCCTCACCGGTACTGACGAGCACGGCATCAAAATGGTGCAGACGGCAGCCAAGGAAGGCATTCCCGTCCGCGAGCTTGCCGACCGCAATTCGGGCGAGTTCCGCAGGCTCGCCGAGGCACTCAACCTGTCCAACGACGACTTCATCCGGACCACCGAGCAGCGTCACCACGAGGCGTCGCAGGCCATCTGGAAGAAGATGGAAGCGAGCCACAATGGCGACATCTTCCAGTCCACCTACAAGGGCTGGTACTCGGTCCGCGACGAGGCATATTTCGACGAAGCCGAGCTGACCGAGAAAGACGGCAAGAAGTTCGCGCCCTCGGGTGCCGAGGTGGAATGGGTCGAGGAACCAACCTATTTCTTCCGCCTTTCGGCCTATCAGCAGAAACTTCTGGACCTCTACGAAGCCAATCCCGATTTCATTGCGCCAAAAGAGCGCCGCAACGAGATCATTTCCTTCGTCAAGAGCGGCCTGCAGGACCTCTCCATCTCCCGCACCACCTTTGACTGGGGCATCCCGGTGCCCGGCGCCGAAGGCCATGTCATGTATGTTTGGGTCGACGCCCTGACCAACTACATTACCGGCGTGGGCTATCCGGACGAGAACAGCGAGCTGTTCAGGAAGTTCTGGCCGGCCGACCTGCATGTGATCGGCAAGGACATCATCCGTTTCCACACCGTCTACTGGCCTGCCTTCCTGATAAGCGCTGGTCTTGACGTGCAGCACCGCGTCTTCGCCCACGGCTTCCTCACCGTCGACGGCCAGAAGATGAGCAAGTCGCTGGGCAATGTCATCGATCCGTTCGAACTGGTCAGCACATTCGGCCAGGACGCCGTCCGCTATTTTTTCCTGCGCGAAGTCTCTTTCGGCAATGACGGCGACTACAGCCACGAAAAGCTGGTCAACCGCGTCAATGCCGACCTTGCGAACAATCTCGGCAACCTGGCCCAGCGTTCGCTGTCGATGATCAACAAGAACTGCGACGCCAAGGTCCCCGAACTCGGCGCCCTGACTGACGCCGACAACGCCATCATCGCCGAAGTCACCGAAGCCCTCGCCGCCGCCCAGAAGGCCATGGATCAGCAACTGGTGCATGAGGCCACGGGCGCAATCATCGGGGCGCTGAGCTCGGCCAACAACTACTTTGCCAGCCAGGAGCCCTGGGCGCTCAAGAAGACGGACCCGGTACGCATGGCGACAGTACTCTATGTTACGGCCGACACGGTGCGCCGTCTTGCCATTCCCATGCAGGCTTTCGTCCCAGCCTCTGCGGCGCGTCTGCTTGACCAGCTGGCCGTGCCCGCTGACCAGCGCAACCTCGAAGCTGCGGCAAATGCTAACAGTCTGCTAGCAAATTCCGAGTTGTCGGCGCCGCAGGGCGTCTTCGCCCGTATCGAAAAGCCGGCCGAATAACATGCTGATAGACAGCCACTGCCATCTCGATTTCGAAGCCTTGAGCGCTGATCTGGATGGCGTGATGGCCCGCGCGGCCGCCGCCGGAGTAGTCGGTATGGTCACGATATCCACAAGGGTGGAAAACTTTTCCACCTATGCCGGCCTGGCGGAACGTTATGAGAACGTCTGGTGCTCGGTGGGCACGCATCCGCACAATGCGCATGAGGAATTGCATATAGAAGCGGATGAACTTGTCCGTCTAAGTGCCCACCCTCGCTGCGTTGCCATTGGCGAGGCAGGCCTCGACTATTTCTACGACAACGCCCCGCGCGATGCCCAGGCCATCGGTCTCAGGCGTCACATTGCAGCGGCCAGAATTACCGGTCTTCCACTGGTTATCCACAGCCGCCAGGCCGATGAGGACATGGCCAATATCCTTGAAGAAGAAGCCGGGCAGGGGGCCTTCCCCTTCGTCCTGCACTGCTTCACCGCCGGCATGGGTCTGGCGCAGCGCGCTTTGGCGCTGGGCGGCTACATTTCTTTCTCCGGCATCGTAACGTTCAAGAATGCCCAGGAAATTCAAGATGTTGCCCGCATCGTGCCGGCCGATCGCTACCTCGTCGAGACTGATGCGCCGTACCTTGCACCAATCCCGCATCGCGGCCAGTCCAACGAACCCAGTTTCGTTCGTCACACGGCCGAGAAAGTCGCGGAAATCCGGGGCATTTCGCTTGACCAGGTCGGTGTTGAAACGACCGCTAATTTCGGCCGTCTGTTCTCCAAGACCGGCGTGAAATAGCCAATGAGCCAGCCCGACCGGATCATCGCGACCATTCTGGGCTGCGGGTCATCGGGCGGCGTGCCTCGCATCGGCAATGTCTGGGGTGCCTGCGACCCGCATGAGAAACGCAACCGGCGCCGCCGCTGTTCGCTGCTGATCGAGGGCTGGGCGGACGGAATTTCCGAGCCGACACGGATACTTATCGATACCGGCGCGGATTTGCGCGAGCAGCTTCTGGACGCCCAGGTCGACCGCATCGACGCCGTATTCTACACGCACGAGCACGCGGACCATATTCACGGGATCGATGACCTCCGCGTCCTGGCGCTGCACAATCGCCGCCGCGTCGATGTGTATTTCACGCCCGAATGCGGTGAGAGGCTCTTCGCGTCCTTCGGCTACTGCTTCTCGACGCCTCCGGGCAGTTCCTATCCACCCATCCTGAATGCCCACGAGATCTCCGACGGGGAAACGATTGCCATCGAAGGGCCGGGTGGCGTGATCAACATGACAGGTTTCAACCTGATCCACGGCGACATCACCGCCTTCGGATTTCGGGTCGGCGACCTGGCCTACACGCCGGATCTCTCATCCATACCAAGCAGCGCGCATGCCGCTCTGACAGGACTGGACACCTGGATTGTAGATGCCTTGCGGCCAACGCCGCATCCGAGCCATCTCAGCCTGCCTGAGACGCTGGACCAGATCGATCGCTTCGCACCGCGGCAGGCGGTGCTGACCAATATGCATATCGATCTGGACTATGGCAGGACCGATAGCGAGACCCCGGCCAACGTTACACCGGCCTTCGATGGCATGCAGATCGACGTCCTTTCGGGCCGCATCCTCAACCGCTAGAATCCGCCATGCGAGGCGGCATTTACCGATCACGGTGCCAAAGACAGGGCAGGGGACTAGACGACGGCGATGCGTCTAGCAGCAACCGTCTACCGTCGCGGATGGTGCGCAGCATGAGGCAGCGGCTGTATCCTTCGCTCGATGGCGGGGTTTGCAGATGGCAGCACGGACTCCCAGAGACAAGATTGCTTGATCCTCGGACACCGTCAGGGCAGCGATGTCGAAGACTTGCATCGCCTCGCCAGGGCGCCCGATTTCAATTGTAAGGCGGGCGTCAGTATCGAGGTGCACCTTCTTGTCGACCTGTGCCAGGATTGACCGGAACTTGCCTGCGGTCATCATCGGACGGTCGTCCTTGGCCGCAATGTCCTCTACCTGCAGAACGGTCTCTTGCCAGGCGTCGGGATTACCCCCGCAATCCAGGGCAACGAAGGAGCCGGCTTTCACTTCCGTGATGTGATACCCAGACTGAACAACCCTGTCCCCGTATTCGATGGACAAGGGCAGGGCCTCCCTAGCAGCCAATCGGGTGAGCACAGTGCGCAACGAGGTTTCGACTTCGAAAGGTGAGGGAGTTGCGCGCGCGCTCATGTTGGGCTATCCATTAATTCAATAATTGTTGAGATATTGAGATGAAACTCGAAGAACCGCAAGCCCTCAGTGCATTCGGCGCCCTGAGCCAGGAAACCCGGCTCAGAATGGTCCGCATCCTGGTGCAGGCCGGCCCTGAGGGAATGGCGGCGGGCGCTATTGGCGAAGCCGTCGATGCGTCATCGTCGAGCGCTTCCTTCCACCTTTCCCATCTCGAGCGTGCCGGGCTGATCCAATCCCGTCGCGAGAGCCGATCCATCATCTACAGCGCAAGTTTCGAGGGTCTCTCGGGTCTCGTTGAATTTCTCATGCGCGACTGCTGCTCGGGCCATCCCGAAGTCTGCATGCCCGCTGCTGCCGTCGCTGCCGAATGCTGCACACAAGCCAACGCCGAGGAGACCGCCTGTGCCTGCTGATCGCGTATATAACGTCCTGTTCCTGTGCACCGGGAACTCCGCCCGCTCCATTCTGGGCGAGGCCCTGATCAATCATGTCGGCCAAGGTCGCTTCCGCGGCTTTTCAGCCGGTTCGATGCCGCGGGGAGAGGTGCATCCCCTGACACTCGTCACCCTTGAGAATGCCGGAATATCGACCGATGGCCTGCGGTCCAAGCCCTGGGATGAATTCGCCACTCCGGATGCTCCGAAAATGGATTTCGTCTTCACGGTCTGCGACAACGCCGCCGGTGAAGCCTGTCCCGTCTGGCCCGGCCAGCCAGTGACTGCGCATTGGGGCATCGAAGACCCCGCCGCGGTCACCGGCCCGGAATTCAAGCAGCAAGCCGCATTTGAAAACGCGCTCATTTATCTGCGCAATCGCGTGGCCGCCTTCATGAGTCTGCCGCTCGAAAGTATCGACCGCATGGCCCTGACCTCGAAACTTCGCGGCATCGGCGCCATGGAAGGCAGCACATCCAAGTCTGCCGGGGCGGCATGATCGATCTATCGCGCCGCCTGACCGCCGAAGCACTCGGCACCGGACTGCTGGTTGCGACGGTGGTGGGTTCCGGCATCATGGCCGAAATCCTCACTACCGATGTCGCGCTGGCATTGCTCGCCAATACCGTCGCCACCGGTGCCATTCTGGTCGTGCTCATCAGCACGCTCGGGCCGATTTCGGGTGCTCACTTCAATCCGGCGGTGTCGCTGGTTTTCACGCTGCGTCGCGAGCTGCCAGCGCGGGACGCTGGGCTCTATGCCCTGGTGCAGATCGCCGGCGGCGTGGCGGGGGCCGTCACCGCCCATGCAATGTTCGCGCTGCCCTTGCTCCAGGCTTCGACCAAGATCCGGACAGGTGGGGGCCAATGGTTCGCCGAGGGTATCGCTGCGTTCGGTCTTATCGCCGTAATTCTGGCCGGCATACGCTTCGAGCGGAAAGCCGTGCCGATGCTCGTCGGCCTCTACATTACCGCGGCCTATTGGTTCACGGCCTCCACCTCGTTCGCCAACCCGGCGGTCGCCATTGCGCGTTCATTCACAGACACTTTCTCCGGCATTCGCCCGCTCGATCTGCCGGGTTTCATCCTAGCCCAAGTGGCTGGGGCGCTCGTCGCGCTTGTCGTAATGTCCTGGCTGCTTCAGGGGCCCACGGGCAGCGATCTCCCCATCAACCCGGAAGACCCTTCATGACCGTCACCATCTATCACAACCCCGAATGCGGTACCTCCCGCAATACGCTGGCCATGATCCGGCAAAGCGGTGTCGAGCCCACCGTGATCGAATATTTGAAGAATCCGCCGAGCCGCGAACGCATCGTCGAACTGGTTTCTGCGGCCGGGATTACTCTGCGACAGGCCATTCGCCAGAAGGACACGCCATATGAGGCGCTGGGCCTTGGCGATACCAGCCTCACCGAAGACGCGCTGCTCAACGCCATTGGCGAGCACCCGGTTCTGCTCAACCGGCCGTTTGTCGAAACGCCGATTGGTACCCGCCTTTGCCGGCCTTCCGAAGTCGTGCTCGACATTCTCGAAAACCCCAACATAGGGCCCTTCACCAAGGAAGATGGCGAAGTGATCATAGATGCCGAGGGCAAGCGCCTTGCCTGATCTGCCCAATATTGTCACTGCTGCCTTCGAAGTGCCCGAGCGCTCACGATTGGTCGCGCCGGAGTTGCAGCACAAGCCTCGCATCCTCATGCTCTACGGCTCCCTGCGGGAGCGCTCCCATAGCCGGCTTCTCACGCTTGAAGCCCAAAGACTGCTTGAAGCCTTTGGGGCCGAAGTCCGAATTTTCCACCCGCGCGGTCTGCCGCTGCCGGGTGACGGGCCGGACGACCATGCCAAGGTGCAGGAGCTGCGCGAACTCATGCTCTGGTCAGAGGGCCAGGTCTGGACCAGCCCCGAGCGTCATGGCGCCATGAGTTCGGTGCTCAAAGCCCAGATCGACTGGATACCGCTGCCGGGCGGCGCCATCCGGCCGACGCAGGGCCGAACCCTGGCGGTCATGCAAGTCTCGGGCGGGTCGCAGTCGTTCAATGCCGTCAATCAGATGCGCATTCTGGGTCGCTGGATGCGCATGGTGACGATTCCCAACCAAAGCTCTGTGGCGAAAGCCTTCCAGGAGTTCGAACCCGACGGTCGAATGAAACCGTCACACTTCTACGATAGGGTAGTGGATGTCATGGAAGAGCTGATGAAATTCACGCTGATCAACCGTGGCGTTTCCGGTTACCTAACCTCCCGCTACAGCGAGCGCAAAGAGGCCGCGGCCAAACTCGACGAGCGGGTCAGCCTCAGCGCGATCTGACACCATATGCCTAAAGCGACCCACTCCAGTGCCGGGGCCATCTGGGCACTGGGCGTAACCCAGATCGTCGGCTATGGGACGCTCTACTATAGCTTCTCCATCCTGGCGCCGGGCATTGCCGAGGAGTTCGGGGTTGCCGTCGCGTGGATATATGGGTCGATTTCCCTCGCGCTTCTCGCAGGCGGTCTGATTTCGCCCTATGCGGGTGATCTTGCCGACAAGCATGGCGCCGGACGGGTGCTGTCGATCGGGTCAGGCGCCGCGGCAGTATCGCTGATCGCCTGTGGCCTCGCAGGCAATGTCGTCATGTTCCTTGCGGGACTGATCCTCGTCGAGCTGGCGTCGGCCTTCGTGCTCTATTCGACGGCCTTCGCTCTTCTTGCTCAAGCGACGGGGCCGAAAGCGCAGCGAAACATTACCTATCTCACCCTGATCGCCGGCTTTGCGTCGACGATTTTCTGGCCCCTGACCACGTGGATGCTGCAAGGGCTAAACTGGCATCAGGTCTATTTCGTTTTCGCCGGCATGCACGTCCTTGTCTGCCTGCCACTCCACCTCTGGCTCATCCGGATTGCCCGGTTTGCGTCTCAGCAGCCCCTTGAACAGAGTGCGAGCCCCGCCATGGATGCGGGCGGCGCCGGAAACCTCACATTCGTCTTGGTGGTGCTCGGCTTTTCATTGGCCGGCTTTGTTTCGGCAGCCACCTTGTTTCATATCGTGCCCATGTTGGGCCTGCTCGGGCTCGGCGGCAGCGGAGTGATGGTTGCCGCGCTCTTTGGTCCCGCTCAGGTCGCGAGCCGTCTCGTCAACATGGCGTTCGGAAAAGACCTGCCGGCGCCGACATTGGCGGTGATTTCGGCAGTACTCATGCCGACCGCGCTCGCGATACTGGCCCTGACGGCGCCAGCGCTTGTTGGGTCCATCGCATTCGCTGTCATCTTCGGTCTCGGCAGCGGTCTTTTCAGCATCGTTTCGGGCACTTTGCCGCTGGCCCTGTTCGGAAGGGCAGGGTTTGGCAAGCGCTTAGGGTGGATCAGCTTCGGTCGTCTCGGCGTCTCAGCCATTGCACCGTTTGCGCTTTCGGTCGCACTGGGTGCCATTGGGCCCAGGGTTTCCGTCTGGATTCTGGCCGGTGCGGGACTGGCCTGCGTGGCTGTGTTCGCTGAAATCTGGCGCCGCGCGAAACTCGCGGCTCCGCCGACGGGCTTGTCGCAGTCCGCATAGTCCGGGCGTGCCTGAGGTCTGTGCCGCAATACCAGGCTTAGAACAAAGGCGTCGAGGGCAACTCCGCCTGGGCATGCGTAGCTTCCCGCAATTTCTGGCGCACGGAAGTTCCATAATATATATTATGCGAACTACAGATTGATGGTTTCGCTGTGGCCAAATCCTGGCCTGCGGTTCGGCACAGCCATTCCCTGCCTCAGGCTGCTCGAGCAATCCAGCTCGGCTTCCGCTGCCTGACCCCATATGCAGGTGAATGCGGCAATTCCTGCTGGCAACGCGGCAAAAACACCCTGCCTGCCGGCGTAATGCAGGCTATGGTGGCGCACCGATTCAACTGACCGAGCGTAGTATGCAGCCATCCCGCGACATTTCCCGCCTGATCGAGATCATGTCGGCGCTCCGCGATCCCAACGGTGGCTGTCCGTGGGATCTTGAGCAGGATTTCCGGTCTATCCGCCACTATACGATCGAAGAAGCATACGAGGTTGCCGACGCGATCGAACGCGAGGATTTCGCGGATCTGCGCGAGGAACTGGGCGATCTCCTGCTTCAGCCAATCTACCACGCGCAGATGGCCAAGGAGGCCGGTCATTTCGACATCGGCGACGTCGTCCAGGCCATCACGGAAAAGCTCATCCGGCGACATCCACACGTCTTTGGTGACGTGGTGGCTGAAGGTGCCGATGACGCCCAGGACCGCTGGGAGGCGATCAAGGTGCGCGAGCGCGCGGCCAAGGCCGAGCGCAAGGGCGAAACCGAACCCTCTATCCTCGATGATGTTCCACAGGTTCTCCCTGCCCTCGCCCGGGCCGAGAAACTGACCAAGCGCGCCGCCAAGATCGGTTTCGACTGGCCTGACCTGCCCTCCGTGCGTGCGAAGGTAGCTGAGGAGCTGGCTGAAGTGGCAGAAGCCGAGGCGACGGGGGATGAGGCCGCGATTCGAGAAGAGATTGGCGACCTGCTCTTTGCCGTCGCCAACCTCGCCCGCAAGGCCGGCGTTGATCCTGAAGCGGCGCTGCGCGACGCCAACTCGAAGTTTACCCGGCGCTTCCATTACGTCGAAGCGCGTTGCCGCGAAGATGGCATTGAGGCAGCCTCGGCTGGCCTTGATCGCCTGGACGGCTACTGGAATGAAATCCGCGCCCGCGACAAGGCCTAGAGGTCAGACACTGCAATCCGGCCATTAAAGCGCTCGAGGAACGCGGTCCTGTGCCGTGGGTCAACGCGCACGACATAGTCCTGGCCCACCTCCGACGGTTCATCGCGTGAGATCACCTCGGCATGGCTGTGCAGCCAGCCAATGTCAGCGCCAGCACTATGCGGCACATGCACATGGTAAGTTCGTGCCTTTTCGCCCAGCGACTTTTCGACCAGGTCGAGCAACTCCTCGACACCCTGCCCGGTATGGGCAGAGACCGGCATAGTGGCCAGGACCTTGCCAGCCGGAGCCGCAGAGGCCAGCGCCAGCCCAGGCTCTTCGAGCAGGTCGATCTTGTTCCAGACTTCGATGATCGGCGTCGACTCCGAGGAGACGCCCAGCTCGTCGAGCACCGTCAGGACGTCCTGGGCCTGGGCAGCATGGTCAGGATTGGCGATGTCGCGAACATGCAGGATGATGTCGGCGTCCACCACTTCTTCGAGAGTGGCGCGGAATGCGGCGACCAGGTCGTGCGGCAGGTCGGCGACGAAGCCCACCGTGTCACTCAGCATGACCTCGCGGCCATGCGGCAGCTCCAGCTTGCGCACAGTTGTGTCAAGCGTGGCAAAGAGCAGGTCTTCCGCGAACACCCCTGCCCCGGTCAACCTGTTGAACAAGCTGGATTTGCCGGCATTGGTATAGCCGACGAGGGCCACAACGGGGATTGCGGCACGGATGCGCTGCGCGCGCTGCTGGGCGCGTGTTTTCTTCACCTTGTCGAGCCGGTCTTCGAGCAGGACAATGCGGTCGGTGATCTGCCGGCGGTCACTTTCGATCTGGGTTTCGCCCGGACCTCCCATGAAGCCGCTGCCGCCGCTGCCGCGCTGACGTTCGAGGTGGGTCCAGGAGCGAACAAGGCGCCCCTTCTGGTAGTTGAGATGCGCCAGCTCGACCTGCAGCACACCCTCGCGTGTCGCCGCCCGCTCGCCGAAGATTTCAAGGATCAGCGCCGTACGGTCGAGCACCTTGGTGCCCGTCTCGCGCTCAAGATTGCGCTGCTGGATAGGCGTCAGCGGCGCGTCCACAAGCAGGAGCTCGATCTTGTCGGCCTTGACCTTGGCGGCCAGGGCTTCCACATGGCCGGCCCCGATATACGTAGCGGGCCGGATCTCGCGGACCTTGACGACGTCTGAAAACAGCACATCGAGCCTGATGGCCTCGGCCAGGCCTTCGAACTCGGCCTGGCGCGCCTCGATGCTGTGATAGGACGATTTACCGCGAACATCAGGACAGACGAGCCCGGTACGTGTCGGCTGTTCCTGCCGATCGATATAGGCCTTCGGGCCGCCCGGAAGTGCGCCCGCTTCGTCGTCAAAATCGTCCATGTATTCCGTCAGTCGTGGTCGTTGTTCTGCTCAGGGTCGAACAGCTGGATCGGCGCGCCGGGCATGATGGTTGAGATGGCGTGCTTATAGACCAGTTGCGACTGCGCGTCACGACGCAACAGCAGACAGAAATTGTCGAACCACGTGATGACGCCCTGCAGCTTCACACCGTTCACCAGGAAAATGGTGACCGGGACTTTCTGCTTGCGGACGTGGTTGAGGAATGAATCCTGAAGGTTTTGTTGTTTCTCGCTGGGCATTTAGGCCTCTTTATCGCGGCATTTATTGTCGCTGTTGTTGTCGCAATGAAATTGCGTCCGAACTGTTGAGGACTGCCGCCCAGTCCCCACATCCGAAATAACGTATACAAATCACTATGGCACAGTTGATCGCGACTGCCTACCCGCCGCCATCGCATGGCAGCGACGCTTTTTCATAACTTTTTCAGAGCCCGAGGGACTTGATCTTTCGGTGAAGGGCGCTGCGCTCCATGCCGACGAATTCTGCGGTCTTGGAAATGTTGCCTCCAAACCGCTCGATCTGTGCCAACAGGTACTGCCGCTCGAACACTTCCCTGGCCTCCCTCAGCGGCAGGCTCATGAGATGCGCCGAGGAATCGGTGTCGCCGACCGTGGGCAGAACTTCCCCAATGTCGGAAGGCAACATGGCCGCGGTGATCACGCCATTTTCAGGCTGCTGGTCTTTCATGAGGATTAGCAGTCGCTCCAGCGAGTTGCGCAACTGACGCGCATTGCCTGGCCATTCCTGAGCCTGAAGCACGGCCATAGCGTCATCGCCAACACTCAGTCGCTGCAAGTTGTGCATGCGGCACACCTGCTCGATAAACACGGTAACCAGGGGCGGCACGTCCTCGCGGCGCTCGCGCAGCGGTGTCAGGGGCAGCGGCACGATTGAGAGGCGGTGGAACAGGTCCGACCGGAATTCCCCGGCATCGACCTGCGCCGCAACATTCTGCGAACTCGAGGAAATGATGCGCACGTCGATCGGCACGGCCTGCGTTCCACCAACGCGGTTGAAGCGGTTTTCAACCAGGGTACGCAGAAGGGCTGCTTGCACCTGCTGCGGAAGGGTCGTTACCTCCGACAGGTAAAGCGTGCCGCCATGCGCACGCTCTAGTGCGCCGACCTCAACCTTGAGCAGTCCGGTCTTGTCGCGAGCCTCGCGGCCAAACAGCACCAGCGGCACTTCATCGGGCGCATAGAGCGAGGCGTTGATTTCGACGAAGGGCGCATTCGCCCTTGGACTGCGCTGATGGATCTGGCGAGCTACAAGGCCCTTCCCCGCGCCGGACGGGCCAGAGATGAAAATGCGCGAATTTGTGGGCGCGGATTTCTCGATGATACCGCGGATCTGCTGCAAGGCAGGCGAGGTGCCGACCATTTCCGCGCTTTTGCTGGCCGATCTTTCCTTGAGTTCGGCGACTTCGCTGCGCAGGCGCGTAGCTTCCATCGCGCGCTGCGTGACATGCAGCAGCCGGTCAATCTTGAAAGGCTTTTCGATGTAGTCGTAGGCGCCGCGGCGGATGGCCGACACGGCCGTCTCGACATTGCCATGCCCCGAGATCATCACAACCGGCATGTCCGGATGCTGGTTCTGGAACACATCGAGCAATTGCAGCCCATCAAGACGCGACCCCTGCATCCAGATGTCCAGGAAGACCAGGCTCGGCCGACGCCGGGCAATTTCGTTAAGCCCGCTATCGGCGTCGTGTGCCTGCCGGGCTTCGTAGCCTTCATCCTCGAGAATACCAGCGATCAGGTCGCGGATGTCATCCTCGTCGTCGATGATCAGGATATCTAGTGCCATTACTTGCGAACAACCGCAGGAAACTGCGGCTCCTCCTCTTGGGCAGCGTTGTCATCCGCGGTTGCGGTGTCTGCCTCGGTGGTGGTCATTGCAGGGGAATGCAAAGGAAGAGTGAAGGTAACGCATGCACCCACCCTGCCCTGCGGATCGGGATCCGCGTCGATAAGCTCGACGATACCCCCGTGCTGCTCGATGATGCGGGCCACAATTGCCAGGCCTAGCCCGGTGCCCTTTTCCCTGGTCGTCATGTAGGGCTCCAGCAAACGCTGCCGGTTTTCGGCTGGCCAGCCCTTGCCATTGTCCGTGACTGATACCCGGGCATGGTTGCCCTCGATATGCGCCTCGACGGTGATGGTGGGCTGCCATTCGCCAGTCAAGGCCAAGCCCTCGAAGGCTTCGACTGCGTTCTTGATGAGGTTGGTCAACGATTGCGACACCAGTCGCGCGTCGAACCAGCCCACGATGGCCTCTTCGGGCAGCAGAGTCACGATGTTCACCTCTGGCAGGCGCACGCTTTCGAGGAACACTGCCTGGCGGATCGTGTCGCTGAGGTCCGCAATCTCCGGAGCCGACACTGGCATACGGGCGAACGCCGAGAACTCGTCGACCATCCGGCCAATGTCACCGACTTGCCGGACGATCGTGTTGATGCACTTGTCGAACACGTCACGGTCGTCTTCAAGCTTGCTGCCGTACCGGCGCCGCAGGCGCTCGGCCGAGAGCTGGATCGGCGTCAGCGGGTTCTTGATTTCATGGGCAATGCGTCGCGCAACGTCCGCCCAGGCGCTCGTGCGTTGCGCCGATTCAAGGTCGGTAATGTCGTCAAAGGTCAGCACGAAGCCCTTGGATTCGGTAATCGAGCCCTCTCGGGTCAGCTGCACCTGATAAATACGCCTGTCGGTTTCGTTGCCGAGCTGGATCTGGTCACGGACTTGGCCGCGACGGGCCGAACGGGCCTTCTCCATTGTCGACCTGATTTCGGGCATGATCTGGTCCATGGGCTCACCCATCAGCTCGATTTCCGTCTTCCCCAGCATTTCACAGGCCCGAGCATTGACCAGCGTCACCGCCCCATAGGGATCGAGACCGATAATGCCCGCCGACACACCCTCCACCACAGCTTCCGTGAACTGGCGGCGCTTCTCGTTCACCTCATTGGCCTTGAGCAGGTCCTGTCGCTGCGTCTTGAGCTGCTGAGTCATGCGGTTGAAACCGTTGGAAAGATCGCGCAAGTCACCCCGGCCTTCCTGAACCGGCACCTGCACATCGAGGTCGCCCGAACTCACCCGCCGCGAGGCGATCATCAGATTTCGGATCGGATCGACGAACCGGTTGGCCAGTGCGATGCCGACCCAGAGCGCAGCGAGCAGAAGCACCACCGCCAGACCAACATACATGATGGTAAAGGTGATCTGGAACACCAGCCGGTTCGACGCATATTCGCGGTATTCCGTGATGTTCTCGTCTGTGAGACGCATGTATTCGAGCACTTCGGCATCCACCGGCCGGGCCACGAACAGATAGGTCTCATCGTATCCGCGCAGCTTGATCACCGAGCCCACGAACTGGGTCGCGCCTGGCGCAATGGGCGTGGGAATGCCCTCGACCACCCCATCCGTGACACCCGCGGGAAGCTTGGGGAAGGCGCCGCCCACATTGATCTGTGCGCGCATCAACGTTTCGCCTTCACGATTGATGAGCGAGGTAAACGGCAAGGATCGGGTCACTGCCAGGGCGGTCAGGATGCGCTCGAAGCGTTCGGGCTCGTCCTCATACGTCCCCCGTGCCTGTTCTAGCTCAGTTGCCACCCAGATGATGTCGTCGCGGAGGACCTGGGCATGCTCAAGCATGTAGGAGCGGGCGACAAGTCGCGAGCTTTCCACCATGGCGCGCGTGCGCTCGGAGAACCATTGATCCAGGCCCTGGTTGAGCGCCACGGTCGCCACCACCGCGACCAGAGCCGCCGGCACCGCGGCCACAAAGGCGAACATCGCAACCATGCGCACTTGCAGGCCTGCGCCCGGTTCACCGCGGAGGCGCGCCTGAAACAGCAGGACGGCCTCGGTGACGACAAGGGCAATCACCAGGAGCACCAGAACCCCTGTCACGATCCAGAGGATCGTCCAGACCGCCGGCGAGGGTTCGATCGTGGTAATGCCAGACACGATCAGGAACGACGCAGAGGACATCAGCACTGAAGCAAACACGACGACGAATCCGAGCACGCGCAAGGACTGGTTCTGTCGCATGTGCGACATCGTATAGCGTCCGCGCCTCGCTTCAGGCGCAGATTCGCTCACATGCTCATCGCTGGCGTTGACCAAATCGGCCATAAACTGCCCGGTTTCCTTCGCTTTGCGACCAAGTCGCGCACTGAAATGACCTGCCCTACTGCCCCGTTACATAGATGCAGCACGGGCAGGAAAGCGAAGCCTGACCCAATTCCACCGACCCTTCAACACAATTGTTGCCAAAATGTGACACTCGGCAGCGACAGGAAAGCGCGCCAGGGCGCGTTTTCCGCGGCCGAGGCCCGAAGAGCTATGCTCTTAGGGCACGTACCCGCGGACCATTTCCTTCACGTGACCGAGAAATATGTGTGAGCAGTAGCGACCAATCTTCACCTTTCTCACGACCCATTGAGCACCCGTAATCCCGCTGGACAGCCGCCAGCAACAGGCGCATCTGATTCACCGTCGTCCTTCCGAGTCTTCTCCCTTGACCGCCCTCGCTCCTCCCCGCGTCGAAGCCGCCAGCCTTGCCGGCATGGCCCTCGGCATCTGTGCCTACACGCTATTTTCCGTCCACGATGCCATGATCAAGGGCGTCATCGCCTCGCTTACTGCAGCGCAGATCCTGTTCGTTCGCGGGCTGGTGGTGGTCCTGCTCTGCCTGGCCATGGGCCGCCGCGGCCTGGTGCGGGACCTCATCCACTCGCGCAACCACATGCTGATCCTGGGGCGCGGTCTGATGACGCTGGCGGCCTGGGTGATGTATTACAGCGCCGGCCGTGAGCTGCAGCTCGCCGAGATGACGACGCTTTACTATGTCGCTCCCATCATGACGACCATCCTGGCGGTGGTCTTCCTCAAGGAGCAACTGAACCTGGCACGTGTCTGCGGGGCCGCCATCGGCTTCTTTGGCGTTGTTGTTGCGGCCAATCCCAGCGGATTCACGCTCGACTGGCCCGTGCTGATGGTGCTGGCCGCCGCATTCTGCTGGGCCGTGGCCATGATCCTCATGCGCACGATTTCAAAAAGCGATCGCACCCTGGTGCAGGTCTTTGCCCAAAACCTCATCCATGTCGCGCTGATGAGCGCTTTCGTGGCCCCCGCCTGGCAAAGCATGGAAATGAAGGAATGGGCGCTCTGTATTGCCTCCGGCCTGGTTGGTGGCCTTGGCCAGTTTACGCTGGTGGAAGCTGCCCGAAAAGTTCCGGCCAGCGTGTTGGGCACGGTCGAATACGGCGCTCTCGTCTGGAGCTTTGTCCTTGGCTACCTGTTCTGGGCCGAAGTGCCAGCAAGCACCGTGTATATCGGTGCCTTCCTGGTCGTGGCGGCCGGCCTAACCCTCGCCCTTAGCGAGCACCGCAACCGCAGGGAGATGGTCGACGCGCCCTAGCCGCCGCGGCGGCTATGCTTGACGATCTCGATCGAGTGTGTGCGGATCTTCTTGCGCAAGGTGTTTCGATTGAGTCCGAGCAGGTCTGCCGCCTTGATCTGGTTGCCGCCACAGGCATTGAGCGCCATGGCAATCAGGGGCGCTTCCACCTTGTCGATGACGCGCTGATACATGCCTGCTGGAGGCAGGTTCGGCTCATGCTCACGCAGCATTTGCCCGACATGGGTTTCAACGGCCATCGAAATATCCATCGGACCCGCGGCGTTGTTCACCGAAGGACGGTCAACGATGTTGAGTTCGTTCTGGACGATTTCCGCTGAAATCTGCTCGTCCGCATAGAGCGCCGACAGTCGCCGCACGAGATTCTCGAGTTCGCGGATATTGCCGGGCCAGGAATAGTTCTGCATCAGCCTTATGGCATCGGCTGAAATGGTCTTGGACGGTTCGCCCTCGCGCTGGGCAAGGCGGAGGAAATGCTGCACCAGATCGGTTATGTCGTCGATGCGCTCGCGCAGCGGCGGCAGGCGGATCGGCACCACGTTGAGGCGGTAGTAGAGGTCTTCGCGGAACAGGCCCTGCCGGATCATCTGGCTGAGATCGCGGTGCGTAGCGGCCACGATGCGCACATTGGTCTTGATGGCACTGCGGCCACCAACCATCGTGTACTCGCCTTCCTGCAACACGCGCAGCAGGCGGGTCTGGGCATCCATCGGCATGTCACCGATTTCGTCGAGGAACAGGGTACCGCCCTCTGCCTGCTCGAAGCGGCCGGACGAGCGGGTATTGGCGCCCGTAAAGGCCCCTTTCTCGTGCCCGAAAAGTTCGGCCTCGATCAGGTCGCGCGGGATAGCGGCCATGTTGATGGCGACGAATGGGCCATTCCGGCGCTTGCCAAAGTCGTGCAACGCACGCGCCACCAGTTCCTTTCCGGTGCCGCTCTCGCCGGTGATCATCACCGTGAGGTCAGTCTGCATCAGGCGGGCAAGAGCGCGGTAAATATCCTGCATGGCCGTCGACCGACCCACCAGCGGCATGGTCTCGCCGGGTTCTTCGGCCTTGCGTTCGGCATTGTTCGGCTTCTTTGCATCGGCCAGGGCCCGCGCCACCACGGAGAGCACTTCGGTGATGTCGAACGGCTTGGGCAGATACTCGTAGGCGCCGACCTCGGAAGCCCGGATGGCCGTCATGAACGTATTCTGCGCGCTCATCACGATCATCGGCAGCTCAGGCCGCAGCTTCTTGATCTTGGGCATCACCTCGAAGGCATTGCCATCGGGCATGGCCACGTCGGTAATGAGAATGTCCCCCTCCCCGCGGCTGACCCAGTTCCACATGGTCGAGATGTTGCCCGTCGGCCGAACCTCGTAGCCAGCCCTCGTCAGCGCCTGGTTGAGCACCATGCGGATTGCGGCATCGTCATCGGCAAGCAGAACCACATGGCTCATATCGTCGAACCCTCTTCGGCGTCGGCGGGAGTCTGGAAGGCACCGCTGGCCACAGGCAGCAGGATGCGGAAACGGGTGCGCCCGGGACGGCTGTCACAGTCGATGACGCCGCCATGGTCACCCACGATCTTGGCCACCAGCGCCAGGCCAAGGCCCGAGCCATTGGTCTTGGTGGTGACAAAGGGATCAAACAGGAACGGAAGGATGTCCGGCGGCACGCCAGGGCCATTGTCCTCGATGACAATCTCGAGCGGCAGCGAAATACGCTCGGCAACGCCGGCCACGCTGATGCGAATGCCAGGACGGAAGGCCGTCGTCAGCTTGATCTCTGGTTTCTGTGTTCTTTCAAGAGCTTCGGAAGCGTTCTTGATCAGATTGAGGAAGATCTGAATGAGCTGGTCGCGATTGCCAAAGACTGGCGGCAGCGACGGGTCATATTCCTCGTGGAAGGTAATGCCGCGCGCCACGCCGTTGCGGGCCAGCAGCTTAACGCGATCCAGCACGACGTGGATGTTGATCGGCTCGCGTTCCATGGGACGCTCGTCGCCAAAGACTTCCACCCGGTCGATCAATCCAACGATGCGGTCGGTTTCTTCGCGGATCAGTCGCGCCAGCGGCACCTCTTCGGGTGGGATGGTCTGCTCGAGCAATTGCGCTGCGCCCCGGATGCCCGAGAGCGGGTTCTTGATCTCGTGGGCCAGCATGGAGGCCAGGCCCGTTACCGAGCGCGCCGCCCCGCGCGACACCATCTGCCGATCGATCTTGTCGGCCATGGTGCGTTCCTGGATCAGCACTGCAACCCGGCCGTCAGTATCCGAGATCGGGCTGGCAAACACGTCGGCGATACGTTCGTCGCCAAAACGGGACGAACCCACGCGCACGCGATACTCGGTCATCGGCGCTCGCCGCTGCACGACCGTTTCCACCAGCGAAATGATGGGCGAACCGAAGGCAATGAGGTCATCGAGAGACTGGCGTGTCAACACGCTCATCGACGCCCCGAAAAAGGCCTCGGCGGCGTAGTTCACGAACAGGATGCCCCGGTTCTCGTCGAGGACGAGAACAGGTTGCGGCAAGGCCTGCAACACGGCCCGGGCCGGAAGCGAGTCCACGTCGTCAAGAACGGCAGTCGTCACGCCGCACTCCTCCAGTCACCGGAAAACAGGGTGCCGATCAGGGACAGCACCGATTTGGTATCTTCATTGTCGAGCAAGGCCTTGCGCGTCGGCTTGTCGAGGTCGAGCTGCGCCGCCTCGGCATACCAGTCGAGATGCTTGCGCGCGGCGCGCAATCCCACCTCGGTACCGTAGTCGATCAGCATGTCCTCGTAATGCTGTCGCACCAGCTCTGCCAGTTCGGCGCCCAAGGGAGCATCGGGGGCCGTTTGCCCCGCCAGTCCCGCGCCGATCTGCCCGACACGCCAGGGCTGGCCCTGCGCGCCGCGGCCGAGCATGACGGCCGCTGCGCCGGATTCGCTGAGTGCCTGCCGGGCCGAGGCCAGATCGACAATGTCGCCATTGACGACGACCGGCACATCGACGGCCTCAACCACTTCGCGGACCGGCGCCCAGCGCGCCGAGCCCTTGTAGAACTGCTGTCGCGTGCGGCCATGCACGGTAATCATCTGCGCACCTGCGCTCACTGCGAGCCTGGCAATCTGCGGGGCGTTGAGACTGTCATCGTCCCAGCCTAGACGCATCTTGACCGTGACGGGCTTGCTGGTCGCGCCCGCGACCGCCTCGACAATGGCGAGAGCCTGGTCCGGCACCCGCATCAGCGCCGAACCGGCATAGCCATTGGTCACGCGCTTTGCGGGGCAGCCAAAATTGATGTCGATAATGTCAGCGCCGGCAGAATCGGCGATGCGTGCCCCCTCGGCCATCCATTGCGTCTCGCACCCGGCCAGTTGCACCACATGCGGCAGCGAACCGGCGCGGGTCAGCTTGCGTACCATGCCTTCGTGGCCGGTGGTGAGCGCCGAGCTGGCGACCATTTCGGACACGACAAGTCCGGCACCGAAACGCTCCGCGATTTCCCGAAACGGCCGGTCGGTTATGCCAGCCATCGGCGCCAGGAAGGCGCGATTGCGTATGGCATGCCCTCCGATGCTCAATGCGAAGGCACTGACTTCCAACGATCTGCCCCAGAAATGTTCAATTTGGCGACGGTGCCCGCACAATAATCATTTTCATTGGCCGTGCAACCGCTACGCAGTGCCGCAACAGCGGAAATCAGCCCTGCTCTTGCCGCATGGCGGCACGGGAGCTAGACCCTATCCATGTGACGGTTTCTGCTGCGAAGTGCCTATATCCCCATGCGTCCAAAATCCATAGCCGTCATCATTGTCGCAGCCGGTAAAGGCGAGCGCGCTGGTACCGATGGTAATCGCGAGCCCAAGCAGTACCGGCCTGTTGCCGGTACACCTATCCTTGCGCGCACCATTGCCAGCTTCCTGAGCGACGAACGGATCTCGCACGTCCTCCCCGTGATTCATGCCGATCATGCCGAGCGCTATGCGGCACTCGGATTGTCGGATGCGCGCCTGCTGCCGGCCGCCCACGGCGGCGAAACCCGTCAGTCCTCGGTCCTCGAAGGGCTCAAGGTGCTCGCGCCGCTGCGGCCTGATCGGGTGCTCATCCAGGATGCCGCCCGCCCCTTCGTGACCCTGGCTGTTATCGACCGCGTCATAGCAGCACTGGACGGTCATGATGGCGCCCTGCCCACACTGCCGGTGACCGATACGATCAAGCGTTCGCTTGAGGGCGACATCGTCATCAAGACCGAAGACCGGCGGCAGCTCTTCGCTGCACAAACCCCCCAGGGTTTCCGATTCGGTCAGATTTTCTCGGCCCATATGCGGGCCGGCTCGGTCCGCCGGGAATTCACCGACGACGCCGAAATCGCCGAATGGGCAGGCCTGCGCGTCGCCATGGTGGAAGGCGACCGCAACAATATCAAGATCACCCATCCCGAAGACTTCACCCGAGCGGAGCGCATTCTCATGGCAGATCTGGGTTTCGAAACCCGCATTGGTACCGGCTATGACGTGCATCCCTTCGCGCCCGGCGACGGTGTGTGGCTGTGTGGGGTCAAAATTCCGCACCATGCGAAGCTTCAGGGTCATTCCGATGCCGACGTCGCCCTGCACGCTCTGACGGACGCAATCCTGGGCTCCATCGGCGAGGGCGATATCGGCACACACTTCCCGCCCAGCGACATGCAATGGAAGGGAGCGGCCTCCACAGTCTTCCTCCGCCATGCTGGCGAACTGGTGAAAAAGCGCGGTGGCCGGATCGTCAATCTGGACGTGACAATTGTCGCCGAAGCGCCGAGGATTGCTGCTCACGTCCCGGCCATGTGCGCCGCCATTGCCGAAACGCTCGGCATCTCGGCGGATCGCGTGGCGGTCAAGGCGACGACCAATGAGAAGCTCGGGTTCATCGGGCGGGAGGAAGGTATCGTGTCGATGGCCAGTGCCAGCGTGGAAGTGCCGAGGTCCAACTGATGGCAACAAAGGAAAAACCATCTGCCGGCAAGCAGATCATCGACATCCTCACTGAGCGCAAGCAAACCATCGTGACGGCTGAAAGCTGCACTGGTGGCATGATCGCTTCGGCCCTGACCGACATTCCCGGCGCTTCGGCGGCCATCTATGGCGGATATGTCACTTACGCAAATTCAGCCAAATCGCGCATGATCCAGGTGCAGCCGCGGCTGATCGCGGACTATGGAGCGGTCAGCAACCAGGTGGCGCGTGCGATGGCCGACGGCGCGCGCAACACGGCGCGTGTCGACTTTGCTGTTGCCGTCACTGGCATTGCCGGACCGGATGGCGGCAGCGAGAAGAAGCCCGTGGGACTGGTCTATGTCGCAGTGTCTTCTGAACTGGCGACCGTTGTCATCGAGCACCGCTTTGGTGACCTCGGGCGCGACGCCATTCGCAAGGCGACGGTCGAAGCCGCGCTGGACCTGGTGCTTCAAGTGCTGACCAGCGACCAGGCTTAATTTCAAAGAACCTTCCGCAGCGCCGCGGCGTGCCGAAGTGTCGGACGGTCAATGGACCTCCGGGTTTGCGGTCGTTGATGGCGCCCCGAGACGGCAATCGCCTCTGAGCAGTTTAAATCTGAGACGGTTTCCGTCTCGGGGCGTCGGGCATGCTTGCAGGGAGTTTCACTAGGGGGGCATTACTGCCACGAACCCATCTCCGGACACAGGCTCCGTAACGATTCAGAGCCCTCCCGACTGTCACCGGGCAGTTGATCGTTGCAACTCCATCTTTGCCCGGTTGATGAGGGGAGTATGCGGGATGACGATGGAGCGGGGATAAGTTTTGGCAGTTGGAACCACGCAAAGCGTGGTGGAAAGGGGAGCGGCGGGCGCTGAGTGTGCGGATGACGAATGGCCCGGTGCTTGTTGCCCCCCTCTGCCGCCTATCGGCGGTCCCCCTCCCCCGTAAACGGGGGAGGACAGGAGGGTGCGGCCGGACCTCCGAGCTATCCCCCGAACCTGCGATCCGCCTCGTCACAGAAGGCGCGCATGATTTCCTCCTGCTTAGCCGCAAAGGCCGGTTCGGCAACAGCGGCGATCAGAGGGTTGGAAATCTTGAAGTCGATCTCGAACCGCACGCGGGTCCCCTGCCCCTCGGGTTCAAAACTCCAGACGGAGTCGAGATGGGAGAACGGCCCGTCCACGGCCTTTGCCCGGATCGTCAGGGCCTGCGGGTCGAGCGTCACGCGGCTGGTATAGGCCTGAGTGATCGGCCCAAAGGATATGGTCATGCGCGCCAGGCGCACATCCTTAGCACCTGCGGCCGGGTCCGGGCGCACCTGCATGGCCTGGCAGTTCGGAATGAAACGCGGATAGTCGTTGAGATCGGCGACGATCTCATACATCCGCTGCGGCAGATGCTTCACATGCCTCTCGAAGAAACGCTTCATCCCTAGTGCCCGAGCTTGGCCATGCGGTTGGCCCGCAGGCGCGCGAAGTCCTCACCGGCATGGTGGGACGATCGAGTCAGCGGGCTGGACGAGACCAGCAGGAAACCCTTGGAGGTCGCCACGGTGGCGAAGGACTTGAACTCCTCGGGCGTCACGAAGCGCTGCAGCGGATAGTGCTTCTTCGTCGGCTGCAGGTACTGGCCGATGGTCAGGAAGTCGACTTCGGCCGAACGCAGGTCGTCCATGAGCTGGAGCACTTCGTTCCGCTCTTCCCCCAGGCCCACCATGATGCCGGACTTGGTGAAGATGGTCGGATCGAGTTCCTTGACCCGCTGCAACAACCGGATCGAGTGGAAATAGCGGGCGCCCGGACGGACCTTGAGATACTTAGAGGGCACGGTTTCGAGATTGTGGTTGAACACATCCGGCTTGGCCGCGACCACGACTTCGAGCGCGCCGTCCTTGCGCAGGAAATCCGGCGTCAGGATTTCGATCGTCGTCTTCGGGTTGCGGGCGCGAATGGCCAGGATCACGTCGGCAAAATGCTGCGCGCCGCCATCGGCCAGGTCATCGCGGTCCACCGAGGTGATGACCACATGCTCCAGTCCGAGCTTTTCGACGGCCTTGGCGACATTTTCCGGCTCGAACGGATCGAGGGCGGTCGGCAGGCCGGTGCGCACATTGCAGAAGGCGCAGGCGCGGGTGCAGATCTCGCCCATGATCATCATGGTCGCGTGCTTCTTGCTCCAGCATTCACCGATATTGGGGCAACCGGCTTCCTCACAGACGGTGACGAGATTGTTCTCGCGCACGATCTGCTGGGTTTCCTTGTAGACCGGCGAACCCGGCGCCTTGACCCGTATCCAGTCGGGCTTGCGCAGCACGATGCTGTCGGGCCGGTTGGCCTTTTCGGGGTGGCGCGGCTTGGCCGCAGAATTGTCGATGAGCGTGACCATGTCAGTCCTGACTGGGGATTTGCCCCTATATCGCTCCCTTGGACGGCCGGTTCAACCCGGCCTTATGGGTGATTGGCAGCCATGCAGGCCGCCGACTACCCCATGATTTCCTTCATCTCGACCCAGTCGCCACCGCGCGACGCCGACAGGATTGTCGCCTGCACCAAGGCAAGGGACCCCAGGTTGTCTTCACCCGAGCTGAAGCCACGTGGCACCACACCGGTGTCGAGCACGCCGGCAATGGCATTGAGCGTGCCCTTGCGGTCGGCGAATGTCACCGGATCGAGCTTGACCTTCTCCGCCTTGCCATCGAGCGCCAACAGGGTCAGCACATCCGGGCCGGCCTTGTCGCGGAAATGATCACGCGAGCTCCAGGCGATCTGGCCTTCGGCGCCATCCATGACCCATTCGCCGGCCCACGGTGTCACCGGACCCGAATTCATCCAGCTGGCGCGGTATGACACCACGGTTCCCTTGGAAAATTCGATGGTGGCCACGCCGCTCGGGTCGTAGCGGAACGGGCTTCCCGGCGGGTTCCAGGTGCGGCACGAGAGGCGAACCGGCTCGTCGCCAAGCACGAAACGCATGAGATCGAAATGGTGGATCGACATATCGGCCAGGAGCGGATCGGGCATGTCCCAATAGCGATAGCCCTGGCTCGGACCATGGCGCCGGAAATCGATCGACACCATATTGAGCGCCCCGAACTTGCCCGCGGCAATCAGCTCCGAAGCCGCAATCGGCGCCGGTTGATGGCGATAGTTCTGGCTCACCATCAGCACCCTGCCCTGCGCCTTGGCGAGGGCCACCAGTTCCTTGCCCTGGGCAATGGTGGTGGTGAAGGGCTTCTCCACCAGCACATTGTAGCCAAGCTCGAGGCACCGCTTCACGACCGGGTAATGCGCTTCAGTGCGCAACGTGCAGAGCGCCAGCGTCGCGTCAGTGTGTTTGGCGGCATCTTCGAGGCTGGAAAAGCAGAGTTTCGGGTCAATCCCCAACTCAGCCTGCACCCGGCTCGTGGCCTCGGGATTGGTATCCACATAGCCCACCATCTCGACAGTGGGAACATTGGGGATAACATCCTTGGACCAGCTGAAACCCCAGTGTCCCAGCCCGATCTGTATTGCCTTGACCATGTGGATAACTCCTTGTCTTGGCCGCACCCTGTTCACTCTCACCGGGTCATTCCGGCGAAGGCCGGAATCCATGCTGGGAGCTTTCCGAGTGTTGAGGGCCCTGAGAGTGGATCCCGGCCTTCGCCGGGATGACACCGTGTGTGTAGACGACGTCGTTGATCAGATATTCAACGCGCGTCCATAGGCGTCGAGCACGCTTTCCTTCATCGTTTCGCTGAGCGTCGGATGCGGGAAAATGGTGTGCATCAGGTCTTCCTCGGTGGTTTCGAGATTCATCGCCACCACAAAGCCCTGGATCAGTTCGGTCACTTCCGCGCCAACCATGTGGGCGCCAAGGAGTTCGCCGGTCTTGGCGTCGAAAATGGTCTTCACCAGCCCATCCGGCTCACCCAGGGCAATCGCCTTGCCATTGCCCACGAAGGGGAAGCGGCCAACCTTGATTTCGCGACCGGCTTCCTTGGCCTTGGCCTCGGTCAGGCCGACGCTCGCCACCTGCGGTTCGCAATAGGTGCAGCCGGGCACCTTGGACTTGTCGAGGCCGTGGACCTTGAGGCCGGCGATCTTCTCGACGGTGATGACGGCTTCATGCTCGGCCTTGTGCGCCAGCATCGGCGGGCCGGCGACGTCGCCGATGGCCCAGATACCGGCGACATTGGTCGCGCCATAGTTATCGATGACGATGGCGCCACGCTCGGTCTTCACACCGACCGTATCGAGCCCCAGGCCCTCGATATTGCACTGCACGCCGACGGCCGAAATCAGCTTGTCTCCAGCAATCTGCTGAGTTTTTCCATCTTTCGTCTCGACATGCGCCACGACGCCGGAGGCAGTCTTTTCGACCTTGGCAACCTTGGCTTCGGTGAGGAACTTGATGCCGCGCTTTTCAAGGCGCTTGCGGGCGAGACCCGAAATTTCGGCATCTTCCACCGGCAGAATCTGCGGCAGCAGTTCGATGACGGTCACCTCGGCGCCCAACGAGCGGTAGAAGGAGGCGAACTCGATGCCGATGGCGCCCGAACCCATGACGACGAGGCTCTTGGGCATTTCGGTCGGCTTCAGCGCTTCGAAATAGGTCCAGATCTTGTCGCCATCCGGCTCGATACCGGGCAGCACCCGCGGGCGCGCACCGGTGGCGATGATGATGTTCCTGGCCTTGTAGGTCCCCTCGCCCAGCGCGTTCTTGGGCACCGGGCCCTGCGGCTGCACGATCGGCTTCTTGCTCGGAACAACCTTGATTTCACCCGGCTTGGTGATGGTCGCCTCGCCCCAGATGATGTCGATCTTGTTCTTCTTCATCAGGAACTGCACGCCATTGTTCATCTGCGCCGCAATGGCGCGCGAACGCTTGACGATGCCGTCGAGGTCGAAGCCGAACTTTTCGGCGGTCAGGCCATAGTCCTTGGCATGACCCATATGGCCGTAGATTTCGGCCGAGCGCAGCAGCGCCTTGGTCGGGATACAGCCCCAGTTCGAGCAGATGCCGGCCATATGCTCGCGCTCGACAATGGCCACCTTCATGCCCAGCTGGGCACCACGGATGGCGGCGACATAGCCGCCGGGACCGGCGCCGATGACGAGAAGATCGTATTGGTCAGCCATTTGGGCCTCCAGAGTATTTCGGGTCAGAGACCCAGAACGGATTTGACGAGCGGCACAAGGCCCTCGCCGATAGCGGCGGTATTGGCCGGATCGAGATGCACGCCGTCGCGCGGATCGGCCTTGGCGACCGTGGCGGCGTCGAAGAAATGCACGCCGGTTTCCTCGGCGTGGCGGCGATAGTGGCGGGCAAAGTCCTGCGACTCGGCCAGGAGATGGTCGAGACCACCGAAATTACTCAGCATGTTTTCATTGGTCGTCGGCACGACATGCGGCGGCGACACGAGGATGATCTGCGGCGCGGCTTCGCCAGTGCCGGCAAAGTGGCCCCGCGTTATCTCGATGAGCCGCCGCGCCCCCCGGGCGGCATAGGCTGCCGTCCCGGCCACGAAGGGCTTGAGGTCATTGGTGCCCAGCATGATGATGACGAGGTCGAGCGGCTTGTGGCTATCGAGAAGCGTCGGGAGGATGCGCGCACCATTCCGGTCCGCTGCCGCCGTCCAATCGTCATAGGCCGTGGCGCGACCGCCAAGACCTTCTGCAATCACGCGGGCCTTGCCGCTAAGACCCTTTTCGAGAGTCGTCGGCCAGCGATGCTCATAGGCATGCCGCGGGCCACCACCAGGGTCCGCGCCATGGGTCAGGCTGTCGCCATAGGCGAGAATGGTCTTCATGCGCCCTGCCCCTAGGCCAGCATCATCACCGGGTTTTCGATCAGGCCCTTGAACACGCCCAGCACTTCCGCACCCAGTGCACCATCGACGGCGCGGTGATCGCAGGAGAGCGTCGCGGTCATGAACTGGCCGATCTTGATCTGCCCATTCTCGGGATAGACGCGCTCTTCGCCGGCACCGATAGCCAGGATCGTGCCATGCGGCGGGTTGATCACGGCAGCAAAGTGCTTGATGCCGAACATGCCGAGGTTCGAAACCGAGGACGAACCGCCCTGGTATTCGTGGGGCGCCAGCTTCTTGTTGCGGGCGCGGGTCGCCAGATCCTTCACTTCATCCGAAATCTCGCGCAGCGACTTGGTATCGCAGCTCTTGACCACGGGGGTGAACAAGCCACCCGGCACCGAAACGGCAACCGCGACATCCGAACGCTTGTGGTAGAGGATCGAGTCCCCGGCCCAGGTCGCATTGGCGGTAGGCACACGCTGCAGCGCGATGGCCCAGGCCTTCATGACGAAGTCATTGACCGACAGCTTGTAGGCCGGCTTGCCTTCCTTGTTCTTGGGCGCGGCAGCATTGATCTGCTCGCGGGCAGCCATCAGCGCATCGATTTTGCAATCGAGCGTCAGGTAGAAATGCGGCACCGACTGCTTGCTCTCGGTGAGGCGGGCCGCCACCACCTTGCGCATGCCGTCATTGGGGACGATTTCGTAGGTGCCCTCCTCGAACTGGGCCAACACCTGAGCCTTGCTCATGCCGGACGACACCGCGCCACCACCGGAAGCGGCGGCAGCAGGGGCTGCGGCAGCCTTGAGCGGCGCCTTGCCCGACTTGGCGGCTTCCACGTCCGACTTGACTACGCGGCCCTTGGGACCGGTGCCGGAAATGGCGGCAACATCGATACCCGCTTCCTTGGCGAGGCGACGGGCAAGCGGCGAGGCAAACACCTTGCCGCCTTCTGCCTTGGCCGGGGCCGCAGCGGGCTTGGGTGCGGGAGCGCTCGAGCCGGTATTTGCGTTGCTGGCGGCGGGAGCCGGAGCGGCGGCTGGCGCAGGAGCCTTCGGCGCTTCTGCTTTTGGAGTCTCCGCCTTGGGCGCTTCGGGCTTCGGCGCGCTCGCTGCCGAGGCATCCTCGCCTTCCTGCAGGAGAACGGCGATGACGGCATTGACCTTCACGTTGTCCGTGCCTTCGGCCACGAGAATCTTGCCGATCTTGCCTTCGTCCACGGCTTCCACTTCCATGGTCGCCTTGTCGGTTTCGATCTCGGCGATCACGTCACCGGAGGAGACAGAGTCGCCCTCCTTGACGTGCCACTTGGCAAGCTTGCCCTCTTCCATCGTCGGAGAGAGCGCCGGCATGGTAATATCGATTGGCATCCCTTGTCTCCTTACGAGCGATAGGTCACGGCGTTGACCGCCGCGATCACTTCATCAACGTTGGGCAGCGCCAGCTTTTCGAGATTGGCGGCATAGGGCATGGGCACGTCCTTGCCGGTGACGCGGAGCACGGGCGCATCGAGATAGTCGAAGGCCTTCTCCATCACCTGGGCCGAAATTTCCGAGCCGATGCCATTCTGCGGCCAGCCCTCTTCGACCGTTACCAGGCGCCCGGTCTTCTTGACCGACTCGATGACGGTGTCGATGTCGAGCGGACGCAGGGTGCGCAGGTCGATCAGTTCGACATCGACGCCGGCAGCAACCAGCTTTTCGGTCGCCTGGGTCGCGTAGCGCATGCCCATAGAGAACGAGACGATGGTCACGTCCGCACCCTTGCGGGCAATGCGGGCCTTGCCGATCGGCAGAACGAAATCATCGACCTTGGGCACGAGGCCGGTGGAGCCGTAGAGGATTTCGTTCTCGAGGAAGACCACCGGATTGGGCGAACGGATCGCGGCCTTGAGCAGGCCCTTGGCGTCGGCGGCACTATAGGGCGCGATGACGGTGAGGCCCGGAACATGGCTGTACCAGGCCGAATAGTCCTGGCTGTGCTGCGCGCCGACGCGGGCCGCAGCACCGTTCGGGCCACGGAACACCATGGGGGCAGTCACCTGGCCACCCGACATGTAGAGCTGCTTGGCGGCCGAGTTGATGATCTGGTCGATTGCCTGCATGGCAAAGTTCCAGGTCATGAATTCCACGATCGGCTTGAGGCCGGCAAAAGCTGCGCCGACGGCAAGACCGGCAAAACCATGCTCGGTGATCGGCGTATCGATAACGCGGTCCTTGCCGAATTCCTGCAGCAGGCCCTGGGTAATCTTGTAGGCGCCCTGATATTCGGCGACTTCTTCACCCATGATGAAGACGTCCTTGTCGCGGCGCAGTTCTTCGGCCATGGCCTCGTTCAGCGCCTGGCGCACGGTCATCTCGACCATTTCGACGCCTTCGGGCAGGTCCGGATCGGCCTGCGGCTCGAACTTGGGTGCAGCCGGAACGGCAGCAGCAGGCGCCGAGGCAGCAGCCTTCTCGGCCGGCACGACGGGCGCTTCGGCGGGCTCGGGCGCCGTCTCCGCAACAGGCGCAGCAGCCGAACCGGCGCTTTCGCCTTCCGCCAGCACCAGGGCGATGGGCGTATTGACCTTCACCCCCTCGGTGCCTTCGGCAACGAGGATTTCCGTGACCGTGCCCTCGTCGACTGACTCGACTTCCATCGTCGCCTTGTCGGTTTCGATCTCGGCCAGCACGTCGCCGGACTTCACCTTGTCGCCAACCTTGACGACCCACTTGGCAAGCTTGCCTTCTTCCATCGTCGGCGACAAGGCAGGCATGAGGATTTGAGGCATATCAGCTCTCCACGGAAAACGCGCCGGGCGTGGGGGCCACAGGGCGGAGAAGGGAATTGGGGAAATAGGCGACGGTGTCGACACGCCAGCCGTTGAATTTCTTGGGCCCCGCCTGGGCAGACCCATTGGGACGTTCATTGACCGCCCAGCCGCTGAGGATGAGGCCGAGGATCACGAAAACCACGGCGGCAATCACGGCGCGCTTGTAGATCGCGGCCTGCGCCTCACCGGCAAGACCGGCGCGCTGTTCAATCTCGGCAAAGCGCCACCAGCCAAACAGCCAGCCGCGCCACTGGCCCGCCGGCGTCAACCGGCTGATCGCCGAGGCCTGCACCGCGGCCAGAACCGCCGACAGGGCGGCAAACAGCAGGACGACGCCAAGCAGGATGGTCATCTGCGGCCTCAGGCTTCGATGGTGATGTCGGTCCAGAGTTCCGACGCAGCCGGCTCCGGATCGTTGGTCGCAAAATCGGCCGCTTCGGTGACAATGGCGCGGATTTCGGTCTCGATCGCCTTGAGATCTTCTTCGGTCACCTTGCCACTTTCAATGAGGCGCGCACGCACCTGCTCGATAGGGTCGCGTTCCTGGCGATACTTGGTCACTTCATCCTTGGAGCGATACTTCGCCGGGTCGGACATGGAGTGGCCGCGATAGCGGTAGGTCAGCATTTCCAGGATGTATGGGCCCTTGCCCGAACGGGCATGTTCGATGGCGCGCTGGGCGGCATCGTAGACCATGCGCACATCCATGCCGTCGACCTGCTCGCCCGGGATGTTGAACGAGGCGCCGCGCATGGAAAAATCGGTCGTCGCGGCAGCGCGCTCGATCGAGGTGCCCATGGCATACTTGTTGTTTTCGATCACATAGACGACCGGCAGGTTCCAGAGCTTGGCCATGTTGAAGCTCTCATAGACTTGGCCCTGGTTGGCCGCGCCATCGCCGAAATAGGCAATCGCCACCGAACCGTCGCCCGAATATTTCGATGCAAAGGCAAGGCCCGTGCCCAGTGACGCCTGCGCGCCCACGATGCCGTTGCCGCCATAGAAGCGGTGCTCGTTGGAGAACATATGCATCGAGCCGCCCTTGCCTTTCGACAGGCCACCCTGGCGACCGGTCAGCTCGGCCATCACGCCCTTGGGGTCGAGGCCCATGACCAGCATGTGGCCGTGGTCACGATAACCAGTGATCTGGGAATCCTTGCCCTTCTCCGAGGCCATGGTAATGCCGGTGACGACCGCTTCCTGGCCAATATAGAGGTGGCAGAAGCCACCGATCAGGCCCATGCCGTACATCTGCCCGGCCTTTTCCTCGAACCGGCGGATCAGCAGCATTTCGCGGAATGCTTCGAGATCCTGTTCATCGGTGAACTGGGGGACGTTGGGCTGCGTCTTGGCCTTGGTGGCCGTCGCCTTGCGCGCCATTCTACACTCCGCTTGGGTCGGGGGATTTGCCGCCGGGCCATCAGGCCACTTTGCGCATGATACTGCAAGCGCAGGAGCAATAACATTGCCCCTTCGGCAGTGTAACTTTAAACTTAAAGCGTTGAATCCGCTTCGATAATCGAGATTAACTGATCGTCGATTAATTCTACGAATTGACCAGAAATTGGTTGACCGGTTTCCGGATTCACCATCACCAGAATATCGTCGGCATGAGCCATGTTGAGCAGCGCCCTCGCCCGCTCGATCACGATATCGGGGTCGATATGGCGTGGATTCATGAGCGATACACGATGCTCGAAAGCGTCGATCTCCGCCTGCAACGCAGCGCTGCGATCCTGCAGCACTTCGATATCGGCGAGGATTTCCTTGCGGCTGGCAATGCCGAACTGACCGGAAATGGCCGAATAGCCCAGATAGCCCTGGAAGCCAAGCAGCGTGACCGTGAGGGCCAGGGGACGCCAGAATGGAGGACGTTTGAGACGGGTGGGCATGGGCAAACCAGTTCGAGATGGCCGACAATGCCAGACAAGGGATTAATACCCCGTTTCCTATTCCGCCGCTGCACGGTGCGGATGCGCGTCCTCGGCAAAAAGTGCACTGACTGACTCGCCATTGTTGATCCGCCGCATCGCCTCGGCCAAGGCCGGCGCGACCGACAGCACCGTCAGCTTTGGATCCCTGTGCCGGAGCGCATTGGGCAAGGTATTGGTGCAGACGATCTCTGTGACATCGGGCTCGGCCGCAAGCCTGGCCACCGCATTGCCCGCAAAAATACCATGCGTACAGGCAATGCGCACCGAACGCGCGCCATTCGCCCTGAGGTGTTTCAACAGTTCGAGGATTGAACCGCCGCTGGCGATTTCATCGTCCAGCACGATGACGTCATGGCCGCGGACCTCCCCGATGATGGCAGAGATGCGGACCTGTGTGTCGGAAAGACGTTCCTTGGCGCCTGCTGCGACCGGAAGACCCAGGGATCGGGCAAAGGCGGCAGCCGTCTTGGCATTGCCAAGGTCAGGTGACACCACAACCGTGTTGGATAGATCATGCTGCCGGAAATGCGCCGCCAGCTCGTGCAGAGCATGCAGGTGGTCCACCGGTACGCTGAAGAAACCATGCACCTGGGGCGAATGCAGCGTCATGGTCAGGACCCGGTCGGCACCGGCAGTCTTGAGCAGATCGGCAACGAGGCGGCCACCGATAGAAATGCGCGGCGCATCCTTCTTGTCGGATCGCGCATAGGCATAGTGCGGAATAACGGCGGTGATCCGGGCCGCCGAAGCACCCCGGGCCGCATCCAGCATCAGCAGCAGCTCGGTCAGGTGATCCTGCACCGGCGCGCTGAAGGTCTGCACCAGGAACACGTCCTGCTCGCGGCAATTGGCCTGCAATTGCACTTCGATACAGTCATTGGAAAAGCGTTTGACCCGCGTTGGAAGCAGCGGAACGTCAAGTTCCGCGCAAATCTCCCTGGCCAGGTCAGGATGCGCACCACCACTGAACACAGCAATCTGGTTCATGACCGGGTCCTCGGCTTCTGGCTGCGGTGCCCGCTCTTACCCCTTCAGGCGTCAAAGCGCAATGTAATCGATCTCCTGGAAGCGTGCGACTTCAGGTATCCAGCGGCCCTCCACGAAGGCCACGTGGTCAGGATGAACATTGTAGCCGTCATAGGCGGCCTGGTCGGCAAACTCCATGGAAAAGCCAAAGGCATAGTCCGCCTTCGGGCTCACCTGGCGCAGCCGCTCGAACTTCTGCACGCCCGGAATAGCCTCCAGGATCAGGGCGGCGTCCAGAAACGCCTTCTCCTCAACCGACCCTGCCGCATGCTTGAGCGTAAAGACGACGGTATGCCGGATCACTTGGCAGCTCCCAGGGCTTCATTGGCTGCGATGGCCGCCATGTTGACAATGCCGCGGCTGGTCACCGACGGCGCGAGGATATGTGCCGGCGCCTGCATGCCCATCAGGATCGGACCGACGGCGAGGGCATTGTTCATTTCCTTGAGCAGCGTCATCGAAAGGTTCGCCGCGTCGAGATCCGGGAAGACCAGCAGGTTGGCTTCGCCCTTGAGGACCGTTTCGGGGATGTAGCGTTCGCGCAGCGACTGGTTCAGCGCCAGGTCGCCCTGCATTTCGCCCTCGACGATCAAATCGGGCGCAATTGCCTTCAGTTTGGCATAGGCTTCACGCATCTTGTAAGCGCTGTCGCCATCGCGCGATCCGAAATTCGAATAGCTCAGCAGCGCCGCCTTGGCCTCGATATTGAAACGCTTGAGGTGGTCACGCGCCTGCAGGGTGATCGAGACGATCTCGTCGGCACTGGGGTTCTGACTGACATAGGTGTCAGTCAGGAAGAACGCGCCGCGTGGCATGATCAGCATCGACATGGCCGAAGCCTCGGTGACACCGTCCTGCAGGCCAATGATCGAGCGGATATCGCGCACATGCTTGATGTAGCGACCCTGCAGGCCGCAGAGCAGTCCATCGGCCTCGCCGCGCTTCACCGCCAGGGCGCCGATGACCGTGGTATTGGTGCGTACGATGGTGCGGGCCGTGTCCGGAGTCACGCCGTTCCGGCCCACCAACTGATGGAAGAGGCTCACATAGTCGCGGTAGCGCGGGTCGTCTTCGGGGTTGATCACCTCAAAGTCGCGGCCGGGCTGAATGGAAAGGCCAAAGCGTTCAATGCGTGCTTCCAGCACGGCCGGACGGCCGATGAGAATGGGGCGAGCAATCCCCTCTTCGAGCAGCACCTGCGCCGCGCGCAGGACGCGTTCGTCCTCACCATCGGCAAAGGCAATGCGCTTCCCCTGCCCCTGCGCCCGATCGATGATCGGCTTCATCACGAGGCCAGAACGGAAAACGAAGCGATTGAGACTGTCGAGATAGGCATCCCAATCCAGGATCGGCTTCTTGGCGACGCCTGAATCCATTGCCGCACGCGCCACGGCCGGCGCAATGCGCAGGATCAGCCGCTGGTCGAACGGATTGGGAATGATGTGCTCGGGCCCATAAACGGCCGGCGCGCCCGAGGGCGACACTTCCAGCCCCGGCTCATGCGCCAGCTTGGCAATGGCCCGCACCGCCGCCAGTTTCATTTCTTCGTTGATCGTGGTCGCATGCACGTCGAGCGCGCCGCGGAAGATGAAGGGGAAACAGAGGACGTTGTTGACCTGGTTCGGATAGTCCGACCGCCCGGTGCAGACCATGGCATCCGGCCGCGTTTCCTTGGCCACTTCGGGCATGATTTCCGGATTGGGATTGGCCAGGGCCAGGATCAGTGGACGCGGCGCCATCTTTTCGAGCATTTCCGGCTTCAACGCGCCGGCAGCCGAAAGCCCCAGGAACACGTCAGCGCCGTCGATCACTTCGGCCAGTGTCGTGGCTTCGCTGGTACGGCGGAACTGGCCGCGCCACTTGTCATTGACGTCATTGCGCTTGTGGGTCACCAGACCATCCTTGTCGGCAACCCAGATATTCTCGTGCTTGGCACCGAGCGCCACCAGCACATTGAGGCAGGCAATGGCCGCGGCCCCTGCCCCTGATGTGCAGATCTTGACGTCCTCGATCTTCTTGCCGGCCAGTTCAAGACCATTGAGAACGGCCGCGCCCACGATGATGGCCGTGCCATGCTGGTCGTCGTGGAATACCGGGATCGGCATGCGCTCGCGCAGCGTCTCCTCGATCTCGAAACAATCCGGCGCGCGGATGTCCTCGAGATTGATGCCGCCAAAGGTCGGCCAGAGCGGCGCCACAGCGTCGATGAATTTCTGCGGATTGATCTCATCGATCTCGAGATCGAACACGTCGATGCCGGCGAACTTCTTGAACAGAACCGCCTTGCCTTCCATGACCGGCTTCGACGCCAGGGCGCCGATATTTCCGAGGCCCAGCACGGCGGTGCCGTTTGAAATTACGGCAACAAGGTTCTGGCGCGACGTGTAGCGCGCAACCGATTCAGGGTTCTGGGCGATCTCTTCGCAGGGCGCGGCGACACCAGGCGAATAGGCAAGCGCCAGGTCGCGTTGGTTGCCCAGGGGCTTGAGGGGCTGGATTTCAAGCTTGCCGGGTTTCGGGAATTCATGGAAATGCAGCGCGGCGTCGCGAAGGGCCTTGCGCTGTTCATTGATATCGGTCGACACGAAATTCTCTCCCCGGGCAGTCCATTGCACGCGTTGGTGCCATCAATCAGTTGGATTGAAAAGGCCGGATTAGCCCAAGCCGTCGAGTCGGCGGCGAAATTACGGCACGACGCGCCCGGCATCGTTTTCGATGACAGGCCAGCGACAGACAGGGTGGAAACTTGGCCGATGCGGCGACGGTCAGGCGGCGGATGCGACCACTTCGAGGCGCGGCTGCGGATTGCTCGCAGCGTGCAATGCCATGGCCAGCTCCTTGAACGCGCCGACCTTGAGCGCCGGCGCAAAGATATAGCCCTGCGCATGGAGAACCCCACGTGACCGCAGGTAGAGCGCCTGTTCTTCGGTCTCGACGCCTTCCGCGACGATTTCGCAATCGAGGTCCTTGGCCATGGCGATGAGCCCGTCCAGCACGGGCACCTGCGTGGTGCCCGGCTTGATCATGTCCACGAAAATGCGGTCGATCTTGATGACGTCGACACCGAGCGTCGCCAGATAGGCCAGGTTCGAGTGACCGGTGCCTGCATCGTCCATGGCCAACCTGGCGCCAAGCGCATGGAGGCCCGAGATCACGCTGGTCGTGGTCATGGAATTGTTCAGCGGGCGGCGTTCGGTGATTTCGAACACCAGCTGCCGGAAGTTGATCGGCGATTGCCCGAAAATGGCCTGCACGTCCTCGACAATCCCAACGTCGCGGAAATGACCCTCGAACAGATTGATCGAAATCTTCATGTTGGGCATCGTCTTCGACAATTCGCCCAGGTCGTTCCGCACCTGCTGCATCAGCGATACGGTCATGGGAATGGCGAGGCCAGTTACCTCCGCATAGTCAATGAATGCGCCAGGTGGGATCACCTGCCCATTGCGCTTTTCCCAGCGGCAGAGCACCTCGCAGCCGACCAGCTCCCCAGTCCGCAGATGAATGACCGGCTGGTAATAGGGCTTGATCTCATTGCGCTCGATTGCCCGCTCCAGATCGAAGGCTGGCACACGCGAGCGCCGCACATAGCTCAGGTTGAGCAGCAGGAAGACGGCGCTGGAAATACAGGCGATGACCGTAAACACCACATCGAGGTCAGCATAGCCTGCCCGTGCCATGGCAAATGGCACTGCAAACTCAACCTTGATTGGAAACTGCCCCGCATAGCCCTGCGCACTGATATAGTCCGCACTGGTCGCACGCCGATCGAACCCCGAGGGGTCCCCGACCGTCACGATGGAAAGGCCATTGGTAAGCGTGACCCGCATCATGGCCGCGTCGCGCAGCGTTTCAGTCAGCGTCGTCTCGGACTGGCCCAGCAAGGGCACGAAGGACGACACACGCCGTGTTTCACCAAAGGTCTGGGTAATCTTGATCGCAGGCATGGCCATGTCACCAAGCTTCACCACCGTCATGGTCTCGGTGAGACCGGGAATTGGCAAGGGCTGGGAGAGTGGCGACTGGTTCACCATGCGGCCATAGGCATCGCAATACTGCACCCCATCGAGGTTCTCGACGAGGAACTGCTTCAGATTGAGACTCGCTTCGATGGCGGTCTGCGCATTGGTCACGAAGGTTGGTGTACACAGGGACGGGCTGGCCGCCATCACCTGCCGAAGCGCCGTGACGCCATCCATCGCGCTTGCATTGATATGTGAACTTAGTGCTTCAACATACTGTTGTGCATACGCTTTTTCGCGATACTGCACATATGCATCGAGCAGGTAATCCACGGCAACAATGGGCACAAACGCCAGAATGGCGCCCACCAGCATCAGCACATGAGAGAACTTGGACTTCACCTGCGAATCCGAACCCGGAAAATCTTGCCTACCTGACTAGCAAGCTAAGTTTTAATGGGTCGTTAACGCTGTTTAACCATCGCTTACTGAGGAATGAAAAAAGGGCGCCCTCTCGGACGCCCCTCCAAAAGCTCTGAATGCCCGGTTTACTGGACGCTGATGCGCACACCCAGCTCGCGCAGCTGCTTGGGCGAAGCCGGACTCGGCGCGCCCATCAGCAGGTCTTCGGCCTGCTGGTTCATCGGGAAGGCGGTAATTTCGCGCAGGTTGGCCACGCCGCACAGCAGCATGACGATGCGATCGATCCCGAAGGCAGCGCCACCATGCGGCGGGGCACCGTACTGGAAGGCACGGTAGAGGCCACCGAACTGCTCTTCCACTTCCTCGCGCGACTTGCCGGTCAACTCGAACGCCTTGACCATGGTCTCCGGCTCCTGGTTACGGATCGACCCGGAGGCGATTTCGAACCCGTTGCAGACCGCGTCATACTGGTAGGCCTTGAGCGAGAGCGGGTCGGGACCATTGAGGCCCTCGATACCGCCCTGCGGCATGGAGAAGGGGTTGTGCGCGAAGTCGAGGCGCTTTTCCTCTTCGCTCCACTCGTAGAACGGGAAATCGACGATCCAGCACAGTGCGAACTGGTCCTTGTCCACCAGATCCAGGTCGGTGCCGACCTTGGTGCGGGCTTCACCGGCAAACTTGTAGAACTTGTCCGGGCGACCGGCGACGAAGAACACCGCATCGCCGTCATCGAGGCCAAGCTGGGCCTTGAGCGCAGCGGTGCGTTCCTCGCCAATGTTCTTGGCGATCGGGCCCGAACCGGCACCGTCCTTGAAAAAGATATAGCCAAGACCCGGCTGACCTTCGCCCTGCGCCCAGGCATTCATGCGGTCACAGAAGGCGCGACCGATCGGCTCGGCGCCGGCCTTGTTCTTCGCCGGAATCGCCCAGACTTCGACCTTCGGGTCGGCCTCGATCTGGTTGGCGAAGACCTTGAAGCCTGAACCGGCAAAATGCTCGGTCACGCCCTGGATTTCGATTGGGTTGCGCAAATCCGGCTTGTCCGAACCATATTTGCGGATCGCCGTGTCATAGGGAATGCGCGGCCAGTTCCTGGTGACGCGCTTGCCGTCAGCAAACTTTTCGAAAACTTCGGTCATAACCGGTTCGACCGTCGACCAGACGTCCTCCTGCGTGACGAAGCTCATCTCGAGATCGAGCTGGTAGAACTCGCCTGGCAGGCGGTCGGCGCGCGGATCTTCGTCGCGGAAGCACGGCGCAACCTGGAAATAGCGGTCGAAGCCCGCCACCATCAATAGCTGCTTGTACTGCTGCGGCGCCTGCGGCAGCGCGAAGAACTTGCCCGGATGGATACGGCTGGGCACCAGGAAATCGCGCGCGCCTTCCGGTGACGAGGCCGTCAGGATCGGGGTCGAGAACTCGGTGAAACCTGCCTCACCCATGCCGGAGCGCATCGCCGAGATGATCTTCGTGCGCTTGACGATATTGGCGTGCAGCTTCTCGCGACGCAGGTCGAGGAAGCGATACCTGAGGCGGATATCTTCCGGGTATTCGGCATCGCCGAACACCGGCAACGGCAATTCCTTGGCCGAGGACAGAACCTCTATATCGCGAATGAAGATTTCGATCGTGCCGGTCGGAATGTTCGGGTTCACCGCAGCGGCGTCGCGCAGCTTCACCTCACCGTCGATCTTGAGCACCCATTCCGAGCGCACCTTTTCAGCCGTCGCAAAGGCGGCGGAATCGGGATCGATCACGCACTGGGTGATGCCGTAGTGGTCGCGAAGGTCGATGAACAGCAGGCCGCCGTGATCGCGCACGCGATGCACCCAGCCCGAAAGACGCACATTATTGCCCGCATCGCCCGCCGTGAGGGCGCCACAGGTGTGGGATCGATAGCGATGAAGGGTCATGTCAGATCTCAAAAAGCTGGAAAAAGGCCGGAATCTCGGGCGGGAAAAGCGCATGGCAGTCCCCGCTTGTCAAGCAGCCGGGGCATATCGGCTTTCGGGCCTTTACCGCAAGGGAAATCGAAGGTGGAGCTAACGCGCCGCACCTGCTAGGAAGAATGTTGACGATTTTGAGACGGTATCAGTATGGACCTGATTATTTCCACGGATGAGCTTGCCGAATTTTGCGAGCGCGCGTCCAAGTTCGAATTTGTGACGGTCGATACCGAATTCCTGCGCGAAACCACTTATTGGCCGCGCCTGTGCCTGATTCAGGTCGCCACCGATGATGAAGCCGTGCTGATCGATCCGCTGTCACCCGACATCAAACTCGCGCCCTTCTTCAAGCTCCTCGCCAATCCCAATGTGACCAAGGTTTTCCATGCTGCCAGGCAGGATGTGGAAATTTTCGTCAAGCTGACCGGCGCCGTGCCACACAACATCTTCGACACCCAGGTGGCCGCAAGTGTCTGCGGCTTTGGCGATAGCGCGTCCTATGACAGTCTGGTCCGCGCCATCTGCAAGGTCGAACTCGACAAGTCTTCGCGCTTTACCGACTGGTCGGCTCGTCCCCTCACCGAAAAGCAGCGCACCTACGCGATTGCCGACGTTACTTATCTGCGCGACATCTATCGCGAGCTCCGCAAGCAGGTCGAACAGACGCGCCGCTGGGATTGGGTCGAAGACGAAATGACCACCCTGCGCAGTATCGACACCTATGTCGTCCAGCCGGAACAGGCCTGGGAACGGCTCAAGATGAAGTTCAACCGCCCGCGGGATCTTGCGGCTTTGCAGGTTCTGGCGCGGTGGCGCGAACAGAAGGCCCAGGACACCGACCAGCCGCGCAGCCGCATCCTCAAGGATGACGTGCTGGGCGAACTGGCCACGCAGCGCCCGCTGACCTCGGAAGCATTCGAAAAACTTCGCGCCGTTCCGCGCGGCTTCGGGCGTTCAAGCGCCGCGGGCGAAATCATGGCGCTCCTCAAGGAAGTCGAGGCCCTGCCCAAGGCCGCCCTGCCCGACATGCCTGAACGGTATCGCGGCCCCTCGCCCAAGGGTGCCGTCGGCGACCTGGTGCGCGTCCTGCTCAAGGCCGTCGCCGAACAGCACGGCGTGGCAGCACGCATCATTGCCACATCCGACGAGATCGACGCCCTGGTGCTCGACGACGATGCTGATGTCCCCGCGCTCAAGGGCTGGCGCCGCAAGCTCTTCGGCGAAAAGGCCCTGGCCATCAAGCATGGCCGCATCGGCCTGATCGCTACGCGCAAGGGCGTGGTGGAATTCTCGGTCAACCAGGCCGAAGCGGCCGAATAGGCTAGGTAGTAAAGCGCTGCCCGCATGCTATATTCCCCACATGCAGAATGTGGCGCGAGAAGATTTGGTGACTCGACTGAGGCAACTACGTCCGGCATTGGAGCGGGACGGTGTTCGCCACATGACGCTGTTTGGCTCAAGGGCGCGCGGCGACAATACCGCTGAAAGTGACATCGACTTGATGATCGAGGTTGACGATACCCGACCATTCTCGATGCTCAAGATCGTTGGCATCGGCCATATCGTCGAGGACGGCACCGGACTTCCGGCCAACATCTTTATGAAGCGGAGTTTGGACGACAGCTTCGTAGAGGAAACTAAACCCGATTTAGTTTCGGTGTTTTGATGACGAGGCGAACGATCTATCGCCTGAACGACATTAACGAAGCCATTTCCAACATTCGTCGATTATTAGACGGCAAGTCGTTTGATCAGATGTATGCCGAGCCCGACACACGCGCTGCGTTTGAGCGCTAGCTGGAGATCGCCAGTGAGGCGTCCCGGCACGTTCCCGAAGAACTCAAGCACCGTTATGGTCATGGAATTCCGTGGAGGAACGTTGCTGATTTGGGGAATGTCCTCAGGCATACGTACCATAAAAGCGATGCCAGATCTTTGTGGGAAATCTATACCACTGAGTTGGATTCACTGGACGCTGCTGTCGACGCGATGGTCGAAGCCATATCTGACGCCGAATAGGCCTAACCGACCACCACGCGTGAGTCCGAATGGCCTGCCTCTTCGGCAAACTGCCGGAGGCGGTTACGCAGGTGATCGCCATTCAGAAAGGCGAAGTCGGCTGGCAGGTTGAGGACGAGAGTCGAGCCATCCAGGCTGAAACTTGTGCGCGGCAGGATGCCGGGCATGGCAGCTGTCATTGGATAGGCCACCCGCATCAGTGACCCGATAAGGCGCGCCCTGGCGGTCAGCTCCGGCGACCCAAGCGGCGTCAAAGCCTGCGCCGATTTGCTTTTCAGCCCATCGTAGCGCACGGCAATGACCTGCGCGAGAAACGCCCGACCGGGATGGTCCACACCGGTCAGCGAGCCATAGGCGACGGAATCGACGCTTTGCGGCCCGCGATAATCTGGATGCGAACGCCAGCCGATATCGGCCAGCAGACACGACACGATGCGCAGCCGCCGCTCATCCGCAGACTCGTTGACTCCGGCGCTTTGCAGATACTGGCTTGTAAACTCGATGAGATCGTTGGCATGGGCCGGCGAGCGCGACCGCAGAACTGAAAGCTCCTCGGCGCCCTGAATCAGCGGGTCGATCTCGCGCTCCCGCTCGTCGAGCTTGCCATAAAGATAGCCTTCGCGCACGCCCAGCGCCGAAAACACGACGCTCCCAAACTGTCCGACCTTGAGGATTTCTGACAATGCAGCCGCACCAAAAGGGACCAATTCACGGCGCGAATTGCTGACATTGCCCGAACCGGGATAGGTCTTGATGGAGTCGGCGCCGACGATCTCGTCGCAAAACGCGATCATGTCTGCCGCGGCGACCACATAGTCCTGCACCATATGCAGTGGATAGTCGAACTGGCTCTGATGCAGCTTTGCCAGCGAGCGCCACGTGCCGCCAATGGCAGCAAACTGCGCGCCCTGCTCATCGCCAGCAATGATTGAACTCGCCAGTCGCTGTCGAACCAGAGCAGCGGCCTTCTTGGGCGAGCCATCGGCATCGTCCTGCAGGCGGATCACGCCCAGCTCGAAACTCTCGCCATTGGTGTCGCGACCATTGGCCATGTCGGACAATTCGAGACTGCCACCACCCAGGTCACCGACGACGCCGGAAAAACCCGGAATGCCGGCGACGACGCCAAGCGCAGCATAGTGAGCCTCTTCCTGACCGCTCAGCACACGAACGGGCGCTTCCATGACCGCTTCAACAGCGGCGACGAATTCTGCCCGGTTGGCCGCATCCCGCACTGCCGACGTGGCCAGGATATAGATCTTTCCGACCCGCATCATGCGCGCGACCAGCGCGAAGCGCTTCATTGCCTCGATGGCCTTGGACATATTGCCGTCGGCCAGCCGGCCCGTCTGGGCAATGCCACGACCGAGGGCGCATGCAGACTTCTCGTTGTAGAGGGGCGTCAGGGCGCGCGCATGCCGTTCATAGACGACGAGACGCACCGAGTTCGAGCCAATGTCGAGGACAGCAACCGGCCGGGCGCCCTTGATGCGCCCCTGCGCGGTTGGATCGGCATCGACGCCCCAGAACTGTGTCAAACTCAAGCCTCGTCGCTCTCCGTCATGCCTGCGCTGCCGCGACCCGACAGGGACGGATTGGTCATGAAGTAATCATGGGCATTGAAGGGTTCTTCGCCCTCGATGACCTTTACACGATGCGAGCTACCATCGGGAAGCACTTCCCAGCTCTGTTGGTTGTCCTTGAGGTAAGCAACAAGAATTCTGTCCAGGATCTGCTTGTGCACAGTCTGGTTCAGGATTGGCACCATAACCTCGACGCGGCCATCGAGGTTCCGCCCCATGAGATCTGCCGACGAAATATAGACCTTTGCCCGCGGGGACGGCATCGCCTCGCCATTGCCAAAGCAGTAGATGCGGCTGTGTTCGAGGAAACGCCCGACCACCGACTTGACCCGGATATTGTCCGAGAACCCTGGAATGCCGGGCCTCAGGCAGCAGATGCCGCGCACTATGAGATCGACCTTAACACCCGCCTGGCTGGCATCGTAGAGCGCGTCGATCACCTGCGGATCGACCAAAGAATTCATCTTGAGCAGGATCGAGGCAGGCTGGCCGCTGCTCGCAAGCTCGATCTCGCGCGCAATATTGTCCACCAGTGTCTGGCGCAAGTTGACCGGCGACACGGCGATCGTCTCCAGCTCTGTAGGCCGCGCATAGCCGGTGATGAAGTTGAAGACGCGCGCGACGTCGCGCGTGATCGACGGGTCGATCGTGAAATAGCTCAGGTCAGTGTAGATCTTGGCGGTGATCGGGTGATAATTGCCGGTGCCGATATGGCAATAGCTCACCAACTTGCCCTTTTCGCGCCGCACCACCTGGCTGAGCTTGGCGTGGGTCTTGAGCTCCACGAAGCCGAACACCACCTGCGCGCCGGCGCGCTCAAGGTCACGGGCCCAGCGGATATTGGCCTCTTCGTCAAACCGGGCCTTGAGCTCGACAAGACAGGTCACCGACTTGCCCGCCTCGGCCGCCATGACCAGAGCCTTGACGATGGGGCTGTCCGATGAAGTGCGATAGAGCGTCTGCTTGATGGCAACCACGTCCGGATCGCGCGCCGCCTGCATCAGGAACTGGGCGACAACGTCAAAGCTCTCGAACGGGTGGTGGACCAGGATGTCCTTGGCGCGAATGGCGGCAAAGCCGTCGCCATTATAGTCGCGAATGCGCTCGGGGAACCGGGCATGATACGGCTTGAACTTGAGGTCCGGCCGGTCGACGTCACAAATCTTGCGCGCATCGGCGAGGCCGAGGAAGCCGTGCACCTCGAAGACGTCGCCTTCCTTGACGCCCAGCTGCTCGCCGATCTGGCGCTTGAGCGCGCGGGGCATCGAACGCTCGATCTCGAGACGGATCACCTGCCCCCGGCGACGCTGGCGCAGGGCACTCTCGAATTCCACAACCAGGTCGGCTGCTTCGTCGTCGATTTCGATTTCGCTGTCTCGAATGATGCGGAAGGCGCCGGAGCCGACCACTTCATGGCCGGGAAACATTTTATGGAAGAAGAGCTTGACCAGCGTGTCGATGGTCACGACCTCAGACCGTCCCTCCGAAACGAGGGCGCTTGGCAGGTTGATGAAACGGTCGAGATTGCCGGGAATGCGCACCAGGGCCGTCAGCGGCTGGTCCGAATTGGGGCGCTTCAGTTCGAAGGCCAGCGCCAGACCCAGATTGGGAATGAACGGAAATGGATGCGCCGGATCGACCGCGATCGGCGTCAGCACCGGGAAGATTTCCTCGCGGAACAGCTTCTGCAGATACGCCACCTGCTCGCTGGTCAGGTCGTCTTCCTCGTGGATGACAACATTCTGCGCGAACAGTTCATCGCGCAGGTCCTTCCAGTGATCCTGCTGCTCGAGCTGCAGGTGCTGGGCAAGCGTCGCGATCTCCTCCAGCTGTTCGGCTGGAGAAAGGCCATCGGCGCTCTGCTTGGAGAGCCCGGCGCGTATCTGGCCTTTGATGCCGGCCACACGCACCATATAGAATTCATCGAGGTTATTGGCCGAGATGGACACGAAACGCAGGCGCTCGAGCAGCGGGTGGGCCTCGTTGCCTGCCTCTTCCAGCACGCGCATGTTGAACTGCAGCCAGCTGACCTCGCGATTGACGAAACGGGCCGGGCTGCTGCGCAGCGCTTCCACGTCGGGAACCGCCCCTTCGGTCTCGGCAAATTCGCTGATGTCGTTCATCGCTAGTCGTCCCACTCTTTTTGGCGATCACGGGCGTGCTCCGCCTCCCGGAGCGCCAGAGCCTCTGATGCAATCGTTCGGGTGATGGCCGTCCCTTTGGCGAGGGCCAGCCTGTCCATCAGGTCAACAAGCGCGGCAGCCTCTTCCGGACTGCGCTCCATACGCGGCACTACAAAGCCTATGACCTTGGGATCGATCCTGATTTGCCGATCCCCGAACAGTTTTACGAACATCTGTGACAACTCGATGTCGTCGCTGGCCTCCAGCCGGAAAACTGGAGCACGCCGCACGCGCGAGCGGACATCATCGGTCTGCAGCGGCCAGTGTGCAACATCTTCCCGCGCACTGAGCAGTACAGTGCGTTCGCCTCGCATGGCCTGGTTGAGCAGGTGAAACAGCGCGTGCTCGTCATAGTCGAGCCGGTCGACGTCTTCGACGACGACAGCGCGGGCATCCACCACGGCGGCAATTGCGCCGATGGTCTCGGGTGTGGCCACTATCGCATGGGCGCGGTCAGCGAAAATGCGCGCCAGATGCGACTTTCCGGCTGCAGCAGGACCGATCAGCATGGTCACCCCGTCCGGCCAATGCGGCCAGGCCAGAACGCGCGCATATGCCAGCGTATTGCCCTCGCCGATCAGGAAGTCGCCTTCCGCATGCGAGGGCGTATGCTCGAAGTCCAGCGGCAATTGCCGCGGACCACTGTCACTGTGCGGCATCATCACCCTGCGCCTTCGCTCCGAGATAGAGCGTGCTTTCCTTGTATTTGCGCACGCCGTATCGAATCAGGACCGAGGCGATGGCGGCCATGGGCACGGCGAGCAACAGGCCGACAAAACCAAAAACTGCGCCGAGAGCCAGCAGAGCAAACATCATCCACACCGGATTGATGTTGATCGAGGAGCCGACAAACTTGGGATAGAGGATGTTGCCCTCGATCACCTGCCAGAACAGGTAGATGCCGGCGATGAGAGCGACCATCCACCAGTTGGGAGCGTACTGCACCAGGGCAACGCCGACCGACAGCACGAAGCCGACAAGGAAACCCACGAAGGGGATGAAGCTCATCAGGCCGGCCAGCAAGCCGATGGCGAGACCGTAGTTGAGGCCGACAAGGCTCAGGGCCGTGGCGTAAAACACTGCGTCGAGCAGCAGCACGCCGCCCTGCCCCCTGATAACGCCGGCCATGGACTGGTTGACGTCGCCAAGGACCCCCTTGATCTCTTCCTTGTGCTGCTGTGGCAACAGGTCATCAATGCCCCGCACCATGCCTTCCCAGTCCAGCAGCAAGTAAAAGGCCACGAACGGCGCCAGCACAATGAAGCCCACCACCGAGGCGCCGGTAAGGCCAATGCTGACCAGTTCGGCGGGCAGTTGCGCGAGGAAGCCCATGAATTGCCGGGCCACATCGGCAAGACTGGCCTGCACTTCCGCCGCGCGCTCAGGCCCGAGCCAGGCGTTGATTTCCGGTGACCAGGTTGCCACCAGTTCCTGCAGGTCCGCAAAATATACAGGGAAGCGCTGGATCAGCTCGACTACCTGATACTGGATAAGCGGAACCAGCATGTAAAACAGGCTCGACACAATGATCAGCACGCTGAGCAGCACCACTATCGTCGCCCACAGCCGCGAAAAATGCCAACGCTGCAATTGGTTGACCAGCGGGTTGAGCAGATAGGCAAGTGCCGCCCCCACCACGAAGGGCAGAAGAATGCTGCGGAAGACCCACAGGAACAGGATCAGTGCGAGCAGCAGCCCGATCCAGATGAACACTTGATTTCTGAGAGCCATGAAGCCGGGCAGCCCTTGCGTCTAGGTAATCGAAAAGCTATCAGGCCGTCTAACGGCAAACACCGAAAAATTCAACCAACCCGGTTCGTGCGCAGCCATTTGCGCCCGCAATCCCCAGCATTGGCTTGAGGCACATGTCCGACACGCAAAACCTGCCACCAAACGGTCTCTCGTACAAGCAGGCTGGTGTCGACATCGACGCCGGCAATGCCCTGGTTGAAGCCATCAAGCCGGCAGTACGGTCCACCCGTCGTCCGGGCGCGGATGGCGAGATTGGCGGCTTCGGCGGTCTGTTTGACCTCAAGGCCGCGGGCTTCGTCGATCCGGTCCTCGTCGCCGCCAATGACGGTGTCGGCACCAAGCTCAAGATCGCCATCGACACCGGCAAGCACGACACCATCGGCCAGGACCTCGTTGCCATGTGTGTCAATGATCTCGTGGTCCAGGGCGCCGAGCCGCTCTTCTTCCTCGACTACTTTGCCACCGGCAAGCTCGACGTCGCCCAGGGCACGGCAATCGTAGAAGGCATTGCCCATGGCTGCCGTATTGCCGGCTGCGCGCTGATCGGCGGCGAGACCGCTGAAATGCCCGGCATGTATCAAGGCAATGACTACGACCTGGCGGGCTTTGCCGTCGGCGCTGCCGAGCGCAGCGATCTCTTGCCGCGCAAGGATATTGCCGCTGGCGACACGCTTGTAGCCATTGCCTCCTCGGGCGTGCATTCCAACGGCTATTCGCTGGTCCGCAAGATTGTCGACCTCTCCGGTCTCGCCTGGGACGCCCCTGCTCCCTTTGCCGAGGGGAAGACCCTCGCCGAGGCCCTGCTCGAGCCGACTCGCATCTATGTAAAGCCCCTGCTCGCTGCCCTGCGCGAGGGCCTGGGCATCAAGGCGCTGGCCCACATCACTGGCGGCGGCTTCATCGACAATATCCCGCGCGTCCTGCCGGACGACCTGGCCGCAGACGTCGACCTCGACGCCGTCACTGTTCCGGACGTCTTCGGCTGGCTCTCCAAGGTCGGCGGCATGAGTGAGCGCGAAATGCTGCGCACCTTCAACTGCGGCGTCGGCATGCTGGTCGCTGTGGCCCCAGAAGACGCCGAAAAGCTGGTCGCCAGCCTCTCAGCCTCTGGTGAGATCGCCGCCATTGTCGGCCAACTCACCGAGCGGTCTGGTGAGCCCGTGACCTTCAAGGGCAAGCTGGCACTGTGAAGAAGAAGCGCGTTGCCGTCCTGATCTCCGGCCGCGGTTCCAACATGGCCGCGCTGATCGAGGCCGCCAAGGCGCCCGATTTTCCGGCCGAGATTGTCGGCGTGTTGTCCAACAGGGCCGCAGCGGCGGGTCTCCAGACTGCCGCCGCCAACGGCATTGCGACGGCATCGCTCGCCCAGAGCAAGTTTCCCAGCCGCGAAATGTTCGAAGACACCATGACCCAGGTGCTCGAAAGCTGGGAGGTGGACTATGTCTGCCTGGCCGGGTTCATGCGCATCCTGGGCGAGGACTTCGTCAATCACTGGATGGGCCGGATGATCAACATCCACCCCTCGCTCCTGCCCGACTACAAGGGGCTCGACACCCACGAGCGCGTCCTGGCCGATGGCGCGACCCAACACGGCTGCTCCGTGCATTTCGTCACGCCCGGCCTCGACGAGGGGCCGGTCATCCTCCAGGCCCGCGTCCCGGTCCTCCCGGGCGACACGCCGGAAATCCTTTCGGCCCGCGTGCTCGTTGAAGAGCACCGCATCTATCCTGAAGCCCTTCGCCTCCTTGCAAGCGGCGCGGTGCACTTCTAAAGGCGGAATCCCGTTTCACCGGACCATCTGTCGCCGCGGCCATTCGCGGGGGCCATCACAACAATTGATGATCCTCATCGTAAAAATCGGTTCGACCTTTGTTCTGGTCAGGCGTAGCGTGCCGGCCTTTCATCAAGGTATTTGGCTATGAGTCTGCGCGACTGGTTCTGGATCATCCTTCTCGGCGCCATCTGGGGCTGTTCCTTCGTTTTCAATGCAATCCTGATCCGCGAGCTCGGACCGCTCTGGGTAACGTCGCTGCGCGTCGGCATTGGCGCCCTCGGCTGCTGGGCGGTCATGGTCGCGCTGCGCAAACCAATACCAAGGGACCCGATCCTGTGGTTGCAGCTGGCCGGTCTCGGCGTCATTGCCTATGCCATACCCTTCGCCCTCTTCCCGCTCGCCCAGGCGCACCTGGCCAGCGGCATCGCGGCCATCATCAATGCTCTCACACCCATGGTAACCGCGGTCATCTCCCATTTCTGGATCGGCGGAGAAAAGGGCACGGCGACCAAGTTTACCGGCGTGGGTATCGGGTTTGTGGGGGCAGCTATCCTTGTGTCCCCGGCCCTGGCCGCTGGCGGCACCAGCCAGCTCTGGGCCGTTGCCGCCTGTCTTGGCGCCACGATCTGCTACGCGCTGACACTCAACATCACGCGCAGCTTCAAACATGTCGAACCGACGGCCTTCGCCTCCATTGCGCTGACTGGCGCAGCCGTCATCGCCATCCCGGTGGCGTTTTTCACCGAAGGCGTACCCGTCATGACCCAGCCGACCACCTGGGCCGCGGCCCTGGCCATTGGACTGCTCTCGACCGCCTTCACCTTCCAGATCATGTACCGCATCCTGCCGCGCGTCGGCCCGACCAACTTCGCGACCACGACCTTCATCGCCCCCATTTCGGCGCTCATCATCGGCGTCACCGTTCTCGGGGAATCCATCCTGCCGATCCAGCTTCTGGGCATGATCGTGATCTTCTTCGGCCTGCTGTTCATCGATGGCCGCATCCGCCAGATCTGGCACCGCCAGGCGACCACCTAGGGCGTCTGTTCCCCTGGCGTGATGGAACTCTCCAGCCCCGGCCTCGTTGGCCAGCAGGAGAGTGACCATGGCTGACCCCCAAAGACCAGATATCGATCCCCGTCCGATCCCTGAGATCGTGCCGCAGCCCGAGCCGCCCCAGCCGCAGCCGGTCGACCCGTTTCCGCCGCGGCCATCCGAGGTTCCGCCTCCCGATCAGCCGGTCGAAGAACCGCCGGTCACTCCCATGCCAGATTCACCTCTACGGGAGGTCTAGATGCGAGACCACTTCGAACGTCGCCCGGAAAACCGCGAAATCCATCATGACGGCGTGCCGCCCATGCCGCTCTATGCGCCGACCGAGGACACCGACAACCCGCACAGCACGACGCTGAGGGACGAACAGAAATTGCCGGTCGATCCTGATCGGCCAGTCGATCCGGAGAATGACCCGACGCCGTGATGGCGAAGACAAATGAAAAAGGGGCCGTAAGGCCCCTTTTTCCTGTCTCTATTCAATCCCGAGCTTTGTTTTCATCAGCTCGTTGAGCGCCTGGGGGTTGGCCTTGCCACCCGAGGCCTTCATCGCCTGCCCGACGAACCAGCCGATCATGGTCGGCTTGGCCTTGACCTTTTCCACCTGGTCCGGATTGGCCGCGATGATCTCGTCAACGATCTTCTCGATCGCGCCAAGGTCGGTCACCTGCTTGAGGCCACGGCGTTCGACGATCTCCGCCGGGTCGCCCTCGGGCTCTACGGCGATGAGAATCTGCAGCACATCCTTGCCGCCCTTGGATGAAATCGTCCCGCTGGCAATGAGATCGACCAGCCCGGCAATCTGCGCCGGCTGCAGGTGGGTCTCCCAAACCGCCAGACCCTGGCTGTTGGCAAAGGCGGCAACGTCGGCATTGAGAATGTTCGCCACGGCCTTGCCGTCGCGCTTGACGCCACCATGGGCAACGCAGGCCTCATAGTAGTCGGCCGTTTCGCGGTCGAGGGTCAGCACCATCGCGTCATATGCGGTCACACCGTAGTCGGCGATGAAACGGGCCTGCTTCTCGTCCGGCAGCTCCGGCAGGTTCTGGCCCAGTTCGGCAATGAACGCATCGTCGAACTCGAGCGGCAGCAGGTCCGGATCCGGGAAATAACGGTAGTCATGCGCTTCTTCCTTGGAGCGCATGGAGCGGGTTTCCCCGTTCTTGGGGTCGAACAGGCGCGTTTCCTGATCGATGGAGCCGCCATCTTCCAGAATGTCGATCTGGCGGCGCGCTTCGTACTCAATGGCCTGGCCCGCAAAGCGGATCGAATTGACGTTCTTGATTTCGCAGCGCGTGCCGAATTCGCCACCCGGACGGCGCACCGAGACGTTGACGTCGGCGCGCATGGAACCCTGCTCCATATTGCCGTCGCAGGTGCCCAGATAACGCAGGATGGTGCGCAGCTTGGAGAGATACGCCTTTGCCTCTTCAGACGAGCGTAGGTCTGGCTTGGAGACGATTTCCATCAGCGCCACGCCCGACCGGTTGAGATCGACAAAGCTCATGTTCGGATGCTGGTCGTGGATCGACTTGCCGGCGTCCTGCTCCAGATGGAGACGCTCGATGCCGATCTCGATCTGCTCGCCATCGACGTCGAGCAGAACCTTGCCCTCGCCCACGATCGGATCCTTGAACTGGCTGATCTGATAGCCCTGCGGCAAGTCAGGATAAAAATAGTTCTTGCGGTCGAAAACCGAGCGCTTGTTGATCTTGGCCTTGAGTCCGAGGCCGGTGCGCACAGCCTGGCGCACACATTCCTCGTTGATGGTCGGCAGCATGCCGGGCATGGCCGCATCCACGAAGCTCACATTGGCATTGGGCGGATTGCCGAAGGCCGTCGACGAACCCGAGAACAGCTTGCTCTCGGAAGTCACCTGGGCGTGCACTTCCATGCCGATGATCACTTCCCAATCCCCGGTGGAACCGGAGATCAGGCGCTTCTTGTCAGGGGTGCGGGTATCAACGAGGGTCATGTTTCGGGCAGTCCTATGCCGCTACTCGCAAAGCCTTGCGAAAGCGGACCTTGTCCAGTTCATAATTCAGGCTGGCGGAAAACTTCACGCCCCGCCAGATGGCCTCATAGCCCCGGCGTTCGTAGAAGCGTACCGCACCGGCATTGCCGGCAAAGGTTTCGAGTTCGGCAAAATCGAAGCCCTGCTTGGCGATAGCGTCTTCCAGCGCGTCTAGCAAGGCCGCTCCGATGCCTTGTCCCTGTGCATGCGGCGCGACCCAAAGGTCAGAGATGACATTGTCCATCTCCTCACGCGCACCCCAGCCCAGTATGCCGGCATTGGAGCTGGCGACCAACATCGTCTCGGGCTTCTCGCGGCAGAACAGCACGAACTCGCTGCGCAATTTTTCACGATCCACCCGACCCGCGTCATTGGCGCCGAAGGCGCTCTCCGCCCAGGCGGCAAAGCCAACCGATCCGCTGGCGTCGGCAAGGTCGGCACGCCCCAATTCGATCAGAAAGCCCGGCAGCGTCACTCGTCGCCTATCTCGCCGTCAAAGGGCCGCAGCCGCTTTTCCATATGCACGCTGACAAACGGATCATGCCCCTCCCGACCATCGGGCCGAAGCGCCAGGATGCGATAGCCCTGGCGTTCGTAAAAGCGCACGGCCCGCACATGGTCGGCCGGCGTTTCCAGGTGCACGCGCTCCGCACCCTGCAGTTCGAGCATCATTTCCATGCGCTCGAGCAGCATGGCCCCGATCCTGTGGCCCTGCATTTCCGGGACGACGAAGAGGTACGGGATATAGCTGCGCCCCTGGATGCGTGAGCACCAGCCGACGACCACCCCGTCAATCTCGGCCACGATGGTATGTCGCCAGCCGGCCCCAACGGCATGCGATAACCGCTTGCGCTCGGCCTCTCGCAGTCCAGGACGGCTGGTGAGAATAGGAAGTATGCCGGTCTCCCAGGCGCGATAGGCAATATCGGCCAGTCGGGGGGCATCCGTGATTTCCGCCTTGCGTAACCGAATGCCGGGCATCGTAGCCTCCTACTTGGCGCGCTTGCGCGCGGCGATGATACCCTTCTCGTAATTGATGTTCCAATTGATCAGGGTGCGCCACATAAGTTCGGCCTGATCTTCGTCCAGATCAAGGTCCAAACTGCGCGACCGTACCTTGGAAATGATGGCCTCGATCCGGGCCGGATCATAGGCCTCGTGCGGATCGGTCTTGATCTCGGCCATCCGGGTTACATAGCCGTGGCGTTCCGCAAACAGGGTCAGCAAAGCATGGTCGATCCGGTCGATCTCGGCGCGAACGTCTTCTTTGGTCTCGCATTCTGTTGGCAGTTTCACGACGGTCACAATTTTTCCCCAATGCATATATCTGGCTGCGTAGCGGCTTGTTTGCACGCGTCGCGAGCCGATTTCAACCCGGCCCTTCGGCGCCGGGGAACAGTTCACGCGTTCGGGCATTTTGTCCGGCAGGAGATATCGATGCGTGATCAGGTTCGTCTGGGTGCCCTGTGCTGGCTATTGAGCGTCGAGTTCTTCCTCGCCCAGTTCCTGGCGCATCTGGCCTTTCCCGCGCACAACCTGTTTCTCCACGACATCAGCATGCTGGGCATCACCAGCTGCGGCGTCCATTTCTGGCCAACCTCGGGCAATCCCGACATCCTGTGCTCTCCACTACACCTGGTGTTCAACCTTGGCATAATCCTGCACGGTGCGCTCACCGTCATCGGTGTCTGGCTCACCCGCAGCCTGTGGCCCAACGGCCCGCTCGTGTCCATCGCCCTGCTTTTGCTAGCGCTTGGCGGTATCGGAGCGATGGTCGTGGGCGCGACGCCGCTCGACTTTGAAATCCCCTTTCACAGCCATGGCGCGGTGACCGCCATCGCGGCCCCCGGCTTTGCCTTCCTCATCATCGCGGCCGTCTTCTGGTTTTCAGCGCCCGCCTTTGCGCGCTGGACGGCCTTTGTGGGAACAGTGGTGCTGGTTGCGGGGCTTTGTCACACCATGGGTGGCATCCCCTTTGGCCGCGGCACCATGGAACGGCTCGCGGTCTGGCCACAGACCCTGTGGTTCATGGCCACCGGCGCTTTGATCCTTGCCGCGCCGACGACCCGGGGCACGGAAGGCAAGAGCATTGTTCCTAACCTGTGGCAGCCGCGCACTGGTCGCCGCGCGCCGGTGACGCTACCATCGAGCCATGTCTAGTCAGTCTGAGATTGCCTGAGTCCCCGTCCGGTCGCGACGGGGCATGAATGAACCGTCCGGCCCCTGAGCGTGATGCCAGCGGCCGGCCCCGTTTGTTCGCGGCCATGCCATAGGCCAGGCCGCAAGCTGGCAAATCAAGACAATGAACGTTTCTCGACGCGAACGCCGCGTTCTCAACGTGCTGGCCCTCGGCGGCCAGATTACCCTTATCCGTGACGACGATGGCCGGGCCATCGACATCGAGTGCTACACCCGCGAGGGCTGGCTGATGTCCGATTGCACCTTCGACATGTTCAAGAGCATGCGAGCCAAGAAAGTCATCGCATCCCTGCGCAACGGTCCTTACCGGATCACCCGCCAGGGGCTGGAAGTGTTGCGCGCCTGAAAGGCGAAGGCCGCAGGATCACACGATCCTGCGGCCTTCGAACTCTCAAGCAGCGCCTGCTCTCAGTGACGCGTGACTTCACTGAGCGCCGCTGCAATGTGTTCCCATTCCTGGGACACGCTGGCCGTTGCCCGGCGCTTGCCGGCGCGGCGATACCAGTAGTCGGCATTGCCCATATCGGCTTCGATCCAGTGCATCAGAGCGTGAACCCAGTCGAAAGCCTGGACGCCTTCCATTGACTGGACGATAGCGTGGGCACGTTCCCACTCGGCGCCAACGCGCAATTCACCCTTCTTGAGCCACCAGAGGGCCTGCAGCGGCTTGCTCATGTCCTTGGGTGGCTCGGACCAGTCGAGCGAGGTAAAGATATCAACGGCCATTGGCTGGTTTCCTGTTGGCCCGGACGCGGCTAAGGGGCGCGTCTCCACCAGTTTCAACTTGTGCATTGGCCGCAAATAGTGCGGAACGGCGGGACAATCAAGCACAACCGCTTGCGCTCGAGGTTGCGACCTACCACCACGGCTTGGGCGCAAAGTCCCCGCCGGCGCTCTTTTCGATGACGCGGGCGGCCGCAAACAGGGTCTCTTCGTCAAACGGCTTGCCGATCAGCTGCAAGCCAAGCGGAAGTCCCTGCCCGTCCTTGCCGGCCGGTACGGCAATGCCCGGCAGGCCAGCCATGTTGACGGTCACGGTGAAGACGTCGTTGAGATACATGGCGACCGGATCGGCAGCCAGGGCCTCGTCGCCAATGCCAAAGGCGGCCGACGGCGTAGCGGGGGTCAGGATCGCATCGACGCCGGCATGGAAGGCCTCCTCGAAATCCTTCTTGATCAGCGTGCGGACCTTCTGCGCCTTGACGTAATAGGCATCAAAATAGCCGGCCGAGAGCACATAGGTGCCGATCATGATGCGACGCTTGACTTCGCGGCCGAACCCGGCGGCGCGGGTCAGCTCATACATGTCGGTAATGTCCTTGCCCGAGACGCGCAGACCGTACTTGACGCCGTCATAGCGCGCCAGGTTGGACGAGGCCTCGGCCGGCGCCACGATATAATAGGCCGGCAGCGCATACTTGGTGTGCGGCAAGGAAATGTCCTTGACCGAAGCGCCTTCCGCCTTGAGCCATTCTAGCCCCTCGGACCATAGCTTCTCGATCTCGGCCGGCATGCCGTCCATGCGGTATTCCTTGGGAACACCGATCGTCAGGCCCTTCACGCCGCGCTCGACAGCGGCGGCGAAATCGGGAACCGGAATGTCGACGCTGGTCGAATCTTTTGGATCAAACCCAGACATCGAGGTCATCATGATCGCCGCATCTTCAACTGTGCGGGCAATGGGCCCAGCCTGGTCGAGCGAGGACGCAAAAGCCACCGTGCCCCAGCGCGAGGCGCGGCCATAGGTCGGCTTGATGCCCACGGTGCCGGTGAAGGCGGCCGGCTGGCGGATCGAACCACCGGTATCGGTCGCGGTAGCACCGGCACAAAGCCAAGCGGAAACAGCCGCAGCCGAGCCGCCCGACGATCCGCCGGGCACGAGGTTGGCATTGCTGCCTTCGGCGCGGAACGGGCTCACGACCGGACCGTAATAGGATGTCTCGTTGGACGAGCCCATGGCGAATTCGTCCATGTTGAGCTTGCCCAGCATGACCGCTCCATCGCGCCAGAGGTTGGCGGTCACGGTCGATTCATATTCAGGCTTGAAGCCATCAAGGATATGGCTGGCCGCCTGGGTATGCACGCCCTTGGTGGCAAACAGGTCCTTGATTCCGAGCGGAATGCCTTCGAGCGAACCGCCCTGCCCCTTGCCGAGCCTTTCGTCGCTGGCCTTGGCCATGTCGCGCGCCTGGTCGGGCGTCGTCGCCACATAGGCATTGAGCTTGGGATTGGCCGCTTCGATGGCGCCGATATAGGCGTCCGTCAGCTCAAGGGCGGTAAAGCTCTTGTTTTCCAGGCCCTTGCGGGCATCGGCCAGGCTCAGCTTGGTCAGGTCAGTCAACGGGGATCTCACTCAGATTGTCGCAGCGTGTGTAGAGCGTCGCGCCGGGCGTCGCAACCTCGCTGCTCATTTCAAATTGGCCAGTTGCGGCCATGGTCGCCTCAAAGGCCGAAACGACCTGGATTTGTGTCTCGCTGTAGGGCGTCACCGCGAGCGTGTCAGGATAGACCGCGCCGGGCAGTTCGCAGATCGCATCAATGAACAGATGCGTCGAACCCTCGCGCGTCTTCACGTCGAAAAAGTTGCAGTGAAACTCCATCGACTGAATACCGTCGTCGAAGCGCAGGCTCAGGAAATCCAGCTCCATCCAGGCGTCGAGTCCCTTGTCCTCGAGCATCTGGCAGGCCGCCGGATCGGTCACGTAGAGGCCGTCGTGGTCGATGCGAAGGTCCTCCTGCGCCATGGCAGGCACAGTGAGCATCGCGATCATACCGGCGACGAGAGCTCTCACGCAGCCTTCTCCGCATCAAGACGCAGCTCGAAGAACGCAGACCACTCGCTGTCAGGATAATCGAGGAACGGTCCGCGCGGGACGAACCCGTAACGGGTATAGAGCCGATGCGCTTCAAACATGCCATCGCCAGTGCCGGTTTCCAGCATGACCACGGGCAGGTTGCGCTCCTGGGCCAGCTGCACGATCCGCTCCAGCAATTGCCGGCCGACCCGCTGTCCGCGCACTTCCGGCACGGTATACATGCGCTTGACCTCGCCCAGTTCAGGGCCGTGCATCTTGAGCGCACCCATGCCGACGGCCTTGCCACCCGCATCGCGGGCTACGAACAGCGTCGTCGCGCTATCGGCCATCTGCTCCACTGTCATCTTGAACTGGAATTCCAGTGGCGACAGCGGCAACAGGTGATCATTGAGCCGGGTGACAAGCGCCCGCACATCGTCCTGCAAAGGCGTTTCGATGGCGATCGAGATGGTCATTTACTCGACCACCTTGGGCACCATGAAGAAATTGTCCTCGGTCAGCGGTGCATTGCTGACGATCTTTTCGGCATAATTGCCATCGGTGATGACATCGTCGCGGCGGCGCAGCTGCATCGGCGTCACCGAAGTCATGGCCTCGACACCATCGACATTGACCTCGCCGAGCTGCTCGACGAATCCGAGAATGGCATTGAGCTCATTCTGGTAGCCGGCAACCTCATTTTCCTCGATGCGGATGCGGGCGAGGCGCCCGATGCGCTTGACGGTGGCGGCATCGACAGACATGCGAAAAACTCCGGAAGAGAAGGCGTATTGGCGCGTTATTAGCAACGCCAAGACCAAAAAGACAATGAAAATGCCTTATGCGGCGGATCAGACTTCCACCGCCAGCCCCGGTTCGAGCGCGACCAGCCCCGTCCCGTCCAGCCGCTCCCTTATGGCGTCGATTGCCGCATCAATCTCCGCCTCCTCTGCTGCCAGGGCAATCAGCTTGGGATTTGCCGCAGAAACGAGCCGATCCGCCCGTCCGGAGAGGTCCGGACCGACCAGCAGCACCACTGAACGTTCGACCCAGCGCCCCAGTTCAGGCACCGGCCCGCCCAGGATCAGCAGCGGCATGTCCTCGTCCGGATCGATCAACAGCGCACCGTCTCCGGGAGACCAGAAATCCGCCGGCCGGGTCGCATCGCCGGCTTCGAGCAGCCTTTGCGCCGGCCGTGCCTTCCAGCTCGCACCGGCGATTCCCGAATGCGGACCGTTCAACATCACCAAGCGATCGGCTCCGCTTGCCAGCTCATTGCGGTCAACACCCTCGGCTGCATGGTCCGCATCAACGACCACCACGTGCCCGCCAATGTGAATGCGCAGAGCCGAACGGCCAAACCAGGTGAGTTTCATTGCGGGCCTTTTTCGTCGCCAAAATCTGCGCGGCACCCTATAGGACTGTCATGACCTGTCCAGCGAGCCTGACGTGACCGACGAGCCAACCACCGATCCCCTCGCCGCCATTCCAGCATCGGGCAAGATTCTGGGCCTCGATCTGGGCACCAAGACTATCGGTGTCGCGATTTCCGATGGCATGCGCTATTCGGCAACCCCGCTCGAAACCATCAAGCGCACCAAGTTCACCCAGGATGCGGAGCGCATCCTCGAGCTGATCGCGCAGAATCAGGTTGTCGCCCTGCTCCTGGGACTACCGCTCAACATGGACGGCACTGAGGGCCCGCGCGTGCAGTCGACTCGCGCTTTTGCCCGCAATCTGGCGCCCAAGATCAATCTGCCGATTGCCTTTTGGGATGAGCGCCTTTCAACCTCCGCCGTCACCCGCATGATGATCGAGGCCGACCTCCGTCGCGACCGCCGCGCCGAAGTCGTCGACAAGCTGGCTGCCAGCTACATTCTCCAGGGCGCCCTTGACCGCCTGCGATCGCGCTAGGCCGTTCGCCTGAAACTCCCCGGCGACTCGCCGAACGTCTGCTTGAAGGCCCGGCCAAACGCCGCCTCCGACTGGTATCCCGCATTCCGCGCGATCTGCCCGATGGCGTCGCGCCCACCCGTGAGGGCAAGGCGGGCCTTCTGCATTCGCCACTCGTTGAGGTAGCGCATGGCCGGTTGCCCCACCATGTCGGAAAACCGGGCGGCAAACCCTGATCGGGACATGCCCGCCAGCCGCGCCAGCCGCTCCAGCGTCCAGTCCTCGCCGGGAGACTTGTGGATGGCCGCCAGTGCACGCCCCAGTTGCACGTCGCGCAGGGCCGCGAGCCAGCCGGTCTGCGCCTCAGGAGCCGTATCGAGCCACCCCCTTATGGCCTGGATGATGAGGATGTCCGCCAGCCGTGTGATCACCGCCTCACCACCCGGCTTCAGCGCCGCCGCCTCATGCGAAATGAGGTCGAGCGTGCTCCGCAGCCATAGGCCGGCCGCATCGTGCCAGCGATCGACGATGAGCACTTCGGGCAGAAGGTCAACCAGCCGTTGCGCCGCCACATCGTCGAACGACACGACGCCCGTCATTGCCCGTGTCACCGGGCCCGGCCCGGCAATGTCCATCATCTCATAGCGCTCGCTGACCTTGGTTGCCGGCAGGTCGAACAGCGGCACCGCGGGCCCGTTGGCCGTGCTGACGAGGTCTACCGGCGTTCCCTGCGGCAACACCACCATGCTGCCCGCGCGCACCAGTACAGGGTCCCGCCCCGCGATCCGCATCCAGCCCTCGCCCTCCATGATCACGATAAACAGCATCGAGCGGTCCATTTGCGGCAACGCCACACCCCATGGCGCCGCCAACTCCGCCCGGCAATAAAGCGTGCCGTTGAGCCGCAGCATGTGCAGCACGTCGCCAAGCGGATCGACCGCATCCGGGGGCTGGAAATGCACTTCGGTCATATCACCATCCATCTTTGGACGTTCTGCACAGATAACTGGCAATCCTGCGATGGAAAGTCCAGATCGGACGGCCAATTTCTCGGCTGCAACCGCTATCGGGAGATTTCTCATGACCACTGAATCAATCCTCATCATCGGCGCGTCCGGCAAGGTCGGCAGTCGCATACTTGCCAATCTGGCCGCCATGGGGCGCACGGCCCGCCCCGCCGGCCGTCGTACTCCGTTGCCGTTCGACTGGCAGGATCGCTCCAACTGGGCTGCCCAATTCGAGGGCATCGAAACCGCCTTCGTCGCCTATTATCCCGATCTTGCGTCGCCACAGGGAGCGGATGACATTGCCGCCCTCGTCGCGGTCGCCAAGTCGGCCGGTTTGCAGCGCATGGTCCTGCTCTCCGGCCGCGGCGAAAGCGGCGCGGTCCAGGCCGAAAACGTCCTGCGTGACTCTGGCCTCGGCTACACCATCCTGCGCGCCGCCTTCTTCAACCAGAACTTTTCCGAGGGCATGATGTATCCTGGCGTCATGAGTGGCGTCCTCGCCCTGCCCGCTGGCATGCGCGCGGAACCCTTCATCGATGTCGACGACATTGCCGAGATCGGGGCCGCCGCGCTCATCGATGACCGCCACCACAACAGGCTCTATGAGCTGACCGGCCCGCGCCTGCTGACGTTTGCCGATGCGGTTGCCGAAATCAGCGCTGCTTCTGGACATCGGGTGGATTATGCGCCGATTTCGCTCGAAGATTTTCACGCAGCCATCACGGCCGAATACGGCCCGGACGAGGCGAATCTGCTCACCGGCCTGTTCCAGGAACTCTTTGACGGTCGTAACGAATCCCTGACCGATGGCGTCCAGCAGGCCCTGGGCCGTCCGCCGCGCGACTTTGCCACCTTCTGTCGTGATGTGGCCCGCTCGGGCGCCTGGCACCAGGCTGCGTGACCCCGTGACGCCTTCCCTGCGTCTCCTGCTTGGCATCGGCGCGTTGCTCGCGCTGATGCTGGCCCTCGCCATCCTCCTTGCGCCCGGCACTTTCTACGCCGGCTATGGCATCGCCATCGGCAGTGACACCGCGCTGCTCAACGAGATGAAGGCGCCGGCCGGGGTCATCCTGCTTGCCGCGCTTGCCATGCTCGCCGCCTTGGCTCGTCCCACCTGGCTGCCGCACGCGTTGCTTGCAGGAACCCTGCTCTATCTCGGCTTCGGCCTCGGCCGCCTCCTATCCCTGGCGGCCGATGGCACGCCACCAACCAGCCTGCTGGCAGCCATGGGCATTGAACTCGTCCTCGGCGTCTGCTTCGCGCTGGCCTTCTGGCGGCGCACCGCGATGTCGGCATAAAAACGAGAAAGGGGGGCGGTGCACCTTGCCCCGTCCCCCTCACTCGGCTAGACCGCAGCAAATCGCTAGGGATGCGACATGCCGCAGCAAAACTCTGCCCGGTTCTCGGGCGACTTCCCCCCGTTCCAGCAGCGCCACCTGATTTCCATTGCTGATCTCAAGCAGCACGAAATCGTCGACCTCCTCGACCGCGCCGAACGGATGATCGAAATCTCCCGGCAGGAGCGCAAGTCGCTGCCCACGCTCTCGGGCAAGACGCAGATCAACCTCTTCTTCGAGCCCTCGACCCGCACCCAATCCTCCTTCGAGATTGCCGGCAAACGCCTCGGCGCTTTGGTGGTCAATATGTCGGTCAAGACCAGTTCGGTCTCCAAGGGCGAAACCCTGGTCGATACCGCCGCCACGCTCAACGCCATGCGTCCCGACGTGCTGGTGGTCCGCCACTCTGCCGCAGGTGCCGTCGAACTGCTGGCCCAGAAAGTCGGCTGCTCGGTGGTCAATGCCGGCGACGGTGCCCACGAGCACCCGACCCAGGCCCTGCTTGATGCGCTCACTATCCGTAACCACAAGGGCACACTCGCCGGCCTCACCGTCGCCATCTGCGGCGACATTGCCAATTCCCGCGTTGCGCGCTCCAACCTGCTGCTGCTCGGAGCGCTCAATGTGCGTACCCGCGTCATCGCCCCGCGCACGCTTCTGCCAGCCGGCATCGAAAACCTCGCCACCGAGGTCTTCACCGACATGGAAGAGGGTCTGAAAGGTGTCGACGTCATCATGATGCTGCGCCTGCAGCACGAGCGCGCCAATGGCAAGATGATCCCGTCGGTCCGCGAATATTATCGCTTCTACGGCCTCGATGAGCAGAAGCTTGGTTGGGCCAAGCCTGATGCCATCGTCATGCATCCGGGGCCCATGAACCGCGGGGTCGAGATCGACCCGGCCATTGCCGATGGCGAACGCTCGGTCATCACCGATCAGGTCGAAATGGGCGTGGCCGTGCGCATGGCTGTCCTTGATGCACTCCTGCCGGCGAGGAACGAGCAATGACAAGTCCGCTCATCATCGACAATGCCCGCATCGCCGACCCGGCTTCCGGCACCAACCAGCTCGGCGCTGTCCTGATCGAAAATGGCCGCGTCAGCGACCTCGCCCTGTCGGGCCCCGCCGGCGTTCCCGATGGCGCCGAGGTGATCAATGCCGGCGGCCAGATCCTGGCGCCCGGCCTCATCGACATGCGCGTGTTTGTCGGCGAACCCGGCAAGGAATATCGCGAAACGCTGGCTTCGGCTGGCTCGGCCGCTGTCGCCGGTGGCGTCACCAGCTTCGTCATGATGCCCGATACCACGCCGACCGTGGACGACGGCGCTCTAGTGGATTTCCTCATCCGCCGTGCCGAGGTCCAGTCCCCGGCCCGCGTTCTGCCCGCCGCTGCCATCACCAAGGGGCTTCAGGGCAAGGAAATCACCGAATTCGGCCTCCTCAAGGAAGCCGGCGCCGTTTGTCTCACTGATGGCGCCCAGTCGATCCAGTCGGCGTCGCTGCTGCGCAGCGCCATGGGCTACGCCGCCAATTTCAACATGCCCTTCGTCCACCACGTAGCCGAGGCCAGCCTCGTGGGCGATGGCGTCATGAACGAGGGGCTCTTTGCGACTGTACTGGGTTTGAAGGGCGTACCGCGCGAAGCCGAGACCATCCCGCTCGCCCGCGATCTGCAACTGGCGGCCCTCACCAAGGTCCGCTATCACGCTGCCCAGATTTCCACTGCCGGTTCTGCCGCTCTGCTCGAAGCCGCGAAAAAGCGTAACGGGACAATTTCGGCTGGCATCTCGATCAACAATCTCTGCCTCAACGAAAACGACATCGGCCGCTACCGCACCTTCTTCAAGCTCAGTCCACCCCTGCGCACCGAAGATGATCGCCAGGCCATGATAGAGGCACTGAAAGCCGGGATCATCGACACGATCCACTCCGACCATGATCCGCAGGACAGCGAGGTGAAGCGCCAGCCCTTCGCCGAAGCCTCCAATGGCGCCATCGGTCTCGAAACCCTGCTCTCGGCCGCTTTGCGCCTCGTTCACTCGGGCGACGTGGACCTCATGACCATCCTCCGCGCCATGACCAGCCGCCCGGCCGAAATCCTTGGCCTCGAGACCGGCCGCATCGCCAGGGGCGCACCGGCTGACCTCATCCTCATAGACCTCGACTATCCCTGGCAGGTCACCGAAAAGACCATCCGCTCCCGCTCTCGCAATACCAGCTTTGAAGGCGCCCGCATGCAGGGCAAGGTCACCCGCACACTCGTCGGCGGCAAGACCGTCTTCGTCGACGAGGCCTGACCAGCTCCCTCTCCGGAGCACGGCACTACTCCTCCCCTCCTCCAGGGGGAGGCCGGGTGGGGGTGCCCCTTGCGGGTGAAGTCGCTACCCTACCCCCTTCAGACCCAGGGCGATTCCATGACCACCATTCCCTTTTTTGACGGCCACAACGACACGCTGCTGCGCCTTCTGGAAAAGCCGCCGGAGACACGCATCTCGACGTTTGTCGACGGTGCACCCGAGGGCCACCTTGACCTTCCTCGTGCCCGCGCCGCCGGCATGGCGGGCGGCTTCTTCGCCATGTTCCCGCCCCCGGTAAAGACCGATCTGGCCAGCGTCGCCGCCTCGCCAGACTACGCCAAGGGTGAGCTGCCGCCCCTGCTCGACCTTGCGGACGCCCAGCGCTCCACCAACGGCATGGCCGCCCTGCTGCTCCAGCTCGAACGCAGCGGCGCCCTTGCCATCTGCCGATCCGCCGCCGAGATCCGCACGGCAATGTCAGCGGAAAAACTGGCTGCGATCTTCCACATCGAGGGCGCCGAAGCCATCGACACCGGCTTCGAGTCCTTCGAAGTGCTCTATGCCGCCGGCCTGCGCTCCATCGGCATTACCTGGAGCCGCGCCAATGCTTTCGGTACGGGCGTGCCATTCCGCTTTCCGGCCGATCCCGATATCGGTCCCGGCCTCACCGATGCCGGCAAGGACCTGGTACGCCTTTGCGATGCGCGCGGGGTAATGATCGACCTGAGCCACCTCAACGCCGCCGGCTTCCGCGATGTGGCCGCGCTCTCGACCAAGCCGCTCGTCGCCACCCATTCCAATGTGCACGCCATCTGCCAGAGCACCCGCAACCTGGTCGACTGGCAGCTCTCCGCCATCCGGGACACTGGCGGCGTTGTCGGCATCAACTTTGCCACCGGCTTCCTCCGCCCCGATGGGAAGTTTCTCCCCGATACGCCCATCGACCTCATGGTGCGCCATGTCGATGCCCTGCTCGAGGCCATCGGTGAGGACGGCGTGGCCCTCGGGTCCGATTTCGACGGCGCCATGATGCCGGCCGTCATCGGCGACATCACCGGGGTGCCCAGACTTCTGCAGGGCATGCTGGACCGCGGCTACGGGGAAGCGCTGGTCCGCAAGATCGCACTCGACAACTGGCTGAGCCTCGTCGAGCGCACGATCGGCTAGTCGAAGGTTGCCGGGGGCCAGGCAACACAGGGCCGTTCATCATTGCCCGGCCTGACCGGGCAATCCATCCGCGGTCGAGCCGGGTGGCGGCGGCGACCACTCAGGCGCGAAGGAGTGCCTCAGAACGGCGCGTCTTCGTCCGTGGTCGATTTCTTCGCAGGCGCCTTTTTTGCAGCCGGCTTTTTAGCCGGAGGCTTCTTGGCGGTCGCAGTCTTCGCCGCTGGCTTCTTCGCTGCAGCCTTCTTGGCCGGCGCCTTCTTGGTGCCGGTCGCCTCGGCCCGCGCGGCAATCAGGGCGATGGCCTGTTCCACCGTCACATCCTCGGGCTTGAGGTCCTTGGGCAGTGTCGCATTGACCTTGCCCTGGTTCACATAGGGCCCATAGCGCCCGGCACGCACCGTGATCGGTCCGCCGTCGTGCTCGAAAGTCTGGATCGCGGCCACGGCGGCGCCGCGTCCGCCCCGGCCACCACCGGCGGCCTTCTGGGCGATCAGGTCAACCGCACGGTTGAGGCCGACCGTGAAAACTTCTTCCACGTCGGGGAGGTTGGCATATTTGCCGTCATGCAGGATGAACGGCCCATAACGCCCAAGCCCTGCCGAAATCGGTAGCCCGGTCTCCGGGTGGAGGCCCACTTCACGCGGCAGCGACAGCAGTTGCAGCGCCTTTTCCAGCGTCAGCGATGCCGCTTCCCAGCCCTTGGGCAGCGACGAGCGCTTGGGCTCCTTGCCCTCGCCCAGCTGCACATAGGGGCCGAAGCGGCCCGACTTCAGATGCACTTCCTCGCCCGATTCCGGATCGATGCCCAGCACGCCATCGCCGGCTGCCGCTTCCGGCGACTGGCCAGTGGCCGCGTCCGATAGCTGCATCGTGTGCTTGCATTCGGGATAATTCGAACAACCGATAAAGGCGCCGAACTTGCCCAGCTTCAGCGACAGCGTACCGGTGCCGCAGGTCGGGCAGCGGCGCGGATCAGAACCATCGGCCTTGGCCGGAAAAATGTGGTCGGCCAGCATGTCGTTGAGTGCGTCGAGCACCTCGGACACGCGCAGATCCTTGATTTCCTCGGTCGCCGCCGTGAAATCCTTCCAGAAGTCGCGCAGCAGCACCTTGTAGTCGAGCTCACCGGCCGAAACCTGGTCGAGCTGTTCTTCCAGATGCGCCGTAAAGCCATACTCGACATAGCGCGAGAAGAAGCTTTCGAGGAACGAGGTCACGATGCGACCGCGATCTTCCGGATGCAGCGCCTTCCCCTCGAGCTTGACGTAATTGCGATCCTTGAGCGTCGTCAGCGTCGCCGCATAGGTGGATGGCCGGCCGATGCCGAGCTCTTCCATCTTCTTGATCAGGCTCGCTTCCGAATAGCGCGCCGGCGGCTGGGTAAAGTGCTGCTCGATCTCGACCTTCTTCAGGTCCGGCTTGTCGCCCACCTTGAGCGGCGGCAGTTCGCGGCCGTCCTCGTCGTCCTCTTCGCCATCGGTCTTCGCCTCCACGCCATAAAGCGTCAGGAAGCCCGGGAACGTGACAACCGAGCCCGTGGCCCGCAGGGTCACCGCGCGGCCCGGCACATTGACGGCAATATCCACTGTGGTGCGGTCAATTTCGGCAGAAGCCATCTGGCTGGCCAGCGTTCGCTTCCAGATCAAGTCGTAGAGTCTGGCCTGGTCAGCGTCGAGGTTGAGGCTTTCAGGGCGCTTGAACATGTCGGTCGGACGAATGGCTTCGTGCGCTTCCTGCGCATTCTTGGCCTTGGTCTGGTAGATGCGTGCCTTTTCCGGGAGATATTGCTCGCCAAAATACTTGCCGATCACCGATCGGGCCATGGCAATGCCTTCCGGGGCCATCTGCACGGCATCGGTACGCATATAGGTGATCAGTCCATCCTCGTAGAGACGCTGGGCGATCTGCATGGTCCGGTTGGGCGAGAGGCCCAGCCGCGACGAGGCATCCTGCTGCAGGCTCGAGGTCGTGAAGGGCGCATAGGGATTGCGCCTGGTCGGCTTCTTTTCGACATTGGCGACGTTGAACTGGCCGCCCTCGATCAGTGCCTTGAGCACGGCGGCATTCTCGCCGGTCTTGATGTCGAGCTTGTCGGTCTTCTTGCCATCGACGGCAAAGAGACGCGCTACAAAATTCTTGCCGCCCTGCGCCAGCTGCGCCTCGACGGACCAGTATTCCTCAGGCTTGAAGCGTTCGATTTCGGCTTCACGTTCCGACACCAGCCGCAGCGCCACGGATTGCACACGCCCAGCCGAGCGCGAACCCGGCAGCTTGCGCCACAGGATCGGCGACAGCGTAAAGCCCACGAGATAATCGAGCGCCCGGCGCGCCAGATACGCGTCGACCAGAGGCATATCGATGTCGCGCGGCTTGGCCATGGCCGCCGTGACGGCGTCCTTGGTGATGGCGTTGAAGACGACGCGCTGCACCGGAACGTCCTTCTTCAGGGCCTTCTTGGCGCGCAGGACGTCGAGAATATGCCAGGAAATCGCTTCGCCTTCGCGATCAGGGTCAGTCGCCAGGATCAATCCTTCGGCGCCCTTGAGAGCCGCAGCTATGTCGGCGACGCGCTTTTTTGCCTGGGTATCAACTTCCCACGACATGGCAAAATCTTCGTCGGGACGGACCGAACCATCCTTGGCCGGCAGGTCGCGGATATGGCCGAAGCTGGCCAGGACCTCATAGTCCTTGCCCAGATATTTGTTGATTGTCTTGGCTTTAGCCGGACTTTCAACGACGACGACCTTCATCAGGGGATCCGTTCCGCAACACGCTTCAAAGAGCGCGCAACATGGTGAAGCCGGGGGGCGGTGTCAACGGGGCGGGTTTTCTGCCCCGTTTGCAGAAAACGCTCGCCTATCGTCATTGCCCGGTTTATCCGGGCAATCCATGCTAGGGCGGACTCGAACGCCAATAATCCCGGAGACAAGGGCAAAGCGAGCACAATGACCGACCTGCCTCTCGACCTCATTCCCGATTTCGACCTGTCTGCGCGCAACACCCTGGCCCTGCACGCCCGCTCGCGCTTTGGCTTCAAGATCAGCTCCGTCGAGATGCTGCCCGTTCTCTTTGAACATGCATCGGCGCAAAACCTGCCTGTTCGGGTTCTGGGCGGCGGCAGCAATGTGGTCCTCGCAGAGGCCTTCGATGGCATCACCGCACTTGTCGCCCTGACCGGGCGCCGCGTCATCGAGGAAACCACCAATAACGTCCTCATCGAAGCGGCTGCCGGCGAAACCTGGCACGATCTGGTCACCTGGACTGTCGAGCAGGGACTTGGCGGCATCGAGAACCTGGCGCTGATCCCCGGCACGGCGGGCGCCGCCCCCGTCCAGAACATTGGCGCCTATGGCGCTGAACTGGCCGATTTCTTTCATTCGCTCGACGCTTATGACCGTCATACCGGCGAGCGCGTCAGTTTCGACAAGGCTGCCTGTGGCTTCGCCTACCGCGACAGCGCCTTCAAGCAGCAGCCTGACCGCTACGTCGTCCTTGCCATCCGCCTGGCCCTGCCAAAGCTCTGGCGGGCCAATCTGCGCTTTGCTGGACTGAGCGACCTCGAGGATGCCGAAAGTCTCACGCCGCGCATGGTCATGGACCGTGTGATCGCGCTGCGCCTCAGCAAACTGCCGGACTGGCGGACGGAACCCAATGCAGGGTCATTTTTCCAGAACCCGATCATGCCCGCTGCCGTCGCGGCCAAGGTTCTTTCGGAATTCCCCGAGGCGCCGAGCTACCTCCAGCCGGATGGCCAGACGAAACTCTCGGCCGGCTGGCTGATCGAGAAGAGCGGCCTGAAGGGCTTCCGCATGGGCCCCGTAGGCATGTCCGCTCGCCACGCTCTGGTCGTCGTCAACCACGGCGGCGCCCGCCAATCCGACGTCGCCGCCCTCGCGGCCCACGTCAAAAGCACCGTCCGAGCGCGCTTCGGCGTTGCCCTGCACGAAGAACCGATCTTCTGCTGACTTCTTCCTTCTCCTCTCGTGGGAGAAGGTGCCCGAAGGGTATAAGGGGGAAATCACCCGTGCCGCAGCGCAACCAGCTGCCCGCTCGACCACTCCACCTGCCCACCGAGGTCCAGCTCCAGCAAGATCACCTGCATCACATGCGGCGCGATCCCCGTCTGGACGATCAGCTCATCCACCTCCACCGGCGTTGAGCTCAGCGCCTCGAGCACCCGCGCCCGATCATCCGCAGCCGGTTCGGCCTCGCCCACGAACTCCCCGTCGGGCCGCCATTCCGGGTCGAACAGGACGTGCCGGGACGGGTCAGCACCCCCTATCACCTCGATAATGTCCTCGGCATTGGTGACGAGCCTGGCCCCCTGCTGAATGAGGTGGTTGCCACCCTCTGCCCTTGGATCAAGTGGTGATCCGGGCACAGCAAACACATCGCGGTTCTGTTCCAGGGCCAGGCGCGCCGTGATCAGCGAGCCAGACCTCCTGGCCGCCTCGACCACGACGATGCCCAGCGACAATCCGGAAACCAGTCGGTTACGCCTCGGAAAGTCGCGTGCACGGGGCTCCCAGCCGAACGGCATTTCGGTGAGCAGGGCGCCGCCATGGTCGAGAATGTCATGGGCCAGCGGAATATTCTCGTCCGGATAGATCTGGTCAAACCCGCCCGCCAGCACGGCAATCGTACCCGTTTCAAGGCTTGCCCGGTGGGCCGCAGTATCGATGCCCCGCGCCAGACCAGACACGACAGTATATCCGCGTTCGCCGAGGTCACCCGCCAGAATGCGCGTCATCTTGAGGCCCGCAGTGGAAGCGTTGCGGGCACCCACAATGCCAACGGTCCGCTTCCAGTCCAGACGCGCACCACCCGCCATCGTGATGACTGGCGGCGCGCCGGAAATATGGTGCAAATGGCCGGGATAGTCGGGTTCGCCCTGCGCCACCAGCCGGGCGCCAAGACGCGACAGGTTCGCCACCTCGTCCTCCGCCCGCGCCATGCTGATCGGTACCACCGGCCGCCCCGCCTTCCGGCTGAGGTCCGGCAAAGCCTCGAGGGCCGCCTCCGCAGAACCGAAGCGGTGGAGCAGTTGGTGGAATGTAGCGGGGCCGATAGAGTCGGTTCGGATCAACCGCAGCCAGGCGATGCGCTGGGCCGATGTGAACGTCGTGGTCACCCGGCCCTTGTGCATCAGCTGACCTTCTTGCTGCCGCCGATGGTGGGCTCGGTGCCCTTGAGCAACCGCCCGATATTCTCGCGGTGCTGGTAGAACAACAGCAGCGCCAGCCCGGCCACAACCAAAGCCAGCCGCTCGCCGCTGAAGACATAGGCGAAGATTGGCGCGGTCGCAGCGGCCGTCAGCGCGGCCAGCGAGGAAATCTTGCGGGTATAGGCGATCAGCAGCCAGACCGCGCAGAAGATGAGGCCCACCGGCCAGCTCAGGGCCAGCGTGGAGCCGATCATCACGGCAACGCCCTTGCCCCCCTTGAAACCCAGCCAGACGGGGAAGCAGTGTCCAAGAAAGGCCCCGATGGCGGCGACGCGGGCGGCATCCTCGCCCCAGAAATAGCGAGCCACGAGGATGGGTACGACGGCCTTGAGCGCATCGAGCACCAGCGTTGCGGCGGCGATCTTCTTGTTGCCGGTGCGCAGCACGTTGGTGGCGCCGATATTGCCCGAACCGATGGAGCGGATATCGCCAAGCCCAGCTGCCCCGGTCAGGATCAGTCCGAAGGGGATTGAACCAGAAAGATAACCCAGGACGGCGGCCAGGATCAGCGGCAGAATCTCGGCGGGCATTGGTCCCCTCCTTCTTGTTTGTGCCAAGGGATAGCCTTTCGGCGGGCCTGGTCACAAGAGGTTGGCGCAGATTGCGCACCACCCATTCGCTGGCCTCGTTTGGCAAAAACCTGCCAATCCCCTACATAGGGGGCAAATCTTCAGATCGCGACTTCATGGCCAAGCCCACTACACCCAAGACCACCAAGCCCAAAAATACGTCCGGCCCGAGGCGCCCCCGCCTGCCCGTTGCCGACCGGCTGCCGTCACGCGAGCAATTGCTCGAAGCGCTGGCGCAGGAAGATGACATCAAGGGAAAGCGCGACCTGGCCAAGGTCTTTGGCATCCGCGGCGATTTGCGCCGCCCTTTCAAGGCCATGCTGGCCGAGCTGGAGGGCGAGGGCGTCATCACCCGCACCCGCAAGGCGCTGCGTCGAACAGCCGCCCTGCCCCATGTCACGGTGCTGGACATCCCTTCCGATGCCGATCCGGATAATCTCCACGCCTTTCCGGCGCAGTGGAATCCGGAAGAAGGCGAGATGCCGCGCGTCCGCGTGCTCACGGGTCGCGATGCCCGTGTCGTCCCGGCGCCCGGCGATCGTATTCTCGCCCGCATTGATGCCGGCGAGGACGTCATCCCCGACTATACCGCCCGCCCCATGAAGGTGCTGGACAAGCCCCGGCGCGGCCAGATCGGCATCGTCCGCAAGGACGACGAGGGCGCGCGCCTCATCCCGGTCGACCGCAAGCAGAAGGAAATGCGCATTGCCCTGGGCGACTTGGGCGATGCTGGCGACGGCGATCTGGTCGAGGTGGAGGTGCTCTTCTCGGGCCGCCTGATGATCCCCCGCGCCAAAGTGACAAAAGTCGTCGGCAATCCCAATTCCGAAGGCGCAGTTTCGCTGATTGCCATCCACAATCTCGAAATCCCGCACGTCTTCCCCCAAAGCGTCCTCCGCGAGGCCGAGGAGGCCAGGGAAGCCACGCTGAAAGGCCGAGAAGACTGGCGCGATCTTCCGCTCATCACCATCGACCCGGCAGACGCCAAGGACCACGATGACGCGGTCCACGCCGCACTGGACGAAGACCCCAACAACAAGGGCGGCTTTGTCGTCACTGTTGCCATTGCCGACGTCGCGGCCTATGTCCGCCCCGGCACAGCGCTCGACCGCGAGGCCTATATCCGCGGCAATTCGGTCTATTTCCCAGACCGCGTCGTCCCCATGCTGCCCGAGCGCATTTCCAACGAGCTATGCTCGCTGAAAGAGGGCGTCCCGCGCGCGGCCCTTGCCGTCCGCATGGTGCTCGGCCCCGATGGCCGCAAGAAGAGCCACAGCTTCCATCGCATTCTCATGCGCTCGGCCGCCAAGCTCAGCTACCAGCAGGCGCAGGCGGCCATCGATGGCAATGCCGACGACCAGACCGGCCCCCTGCTCGACCCCATTCTGCGCCCCCTCTGGGCCGCCTACGACGCCATGGCATCGGCCAGGGACCAGCGTGGGCCGCTCGATCTCGACCTGCCTGAGCGCAAGATCCTGCTCGACGACAAGGGCATGGTCCGCGACATCCACGTCCCCGAGCGCCTTGAGGCCCATCGCCTCATCGAGGAAATGATGATCGCCGCCAATGTCGCGGCCGCCGAAACGCTCGAACAGAAGCGCAGCGAGCTGCTCTATCGCGTCCATGACGAGCCCAGCTCCGAAAAACTCCAGGCCCTGCGGGAATTCCTCGGCTCGCTCGACATTTCGGTGAAGAAATCCGACAGCGTCCGCGCCTCCGATTTCAACGGCATCCTCGGCCAGGCCCGCAAGGCCGGCAATATCGAGCAGGTCAGCGAAATGGTTCTCCGCTCGCAGGCGCAGGCCGAATATGCTGCCGAGAATTACGGCCATTTCGGCCTCAATCTCGACCGCTACGCCCACTTCACCTCGCCCATCCGCCGCTATGCGGACCTTATCGTGCACCGGGCGCTGGTTCGGGCATTAGGTCTCGGTGACGACGGTCTCACGGACCAGGAAGCGGCAAAACTGCCCGGCATCGCCCAGCACATTTCGGCCACCGAGCGCCGAGCCATGCTGGCCGAACGAGAAACCTCCGATCGCCTGCTGGCACAATACCTTGCCGAACGCATCGGCGCCCGCTTCATGGGCCGCATTTCCGGAATCACCCGATCAGGCCTCTTCATCCGCCTGCTCGAAACCGGCGCCGACGGGTTTATCCCCGCCTCGACACTGGGACAGGACTACTATCGCTTCGTCGAGGAGCGGCAGGCGATGATTGGTGAACGCACGGGTGAAACCTTTACCCTGGGCGACCGCGTTGAGGTCCGGCTACTTGAAGCAGCACCCGTGGCCGGTGCGCTGCGCTTTGAGCTCCTGTCCGAGGGCAAGCGCGGCAATCCGCCATCTGGAAAACGGCTACGGAAGGGACCATCTAGGAGCTTCGGCCCCAAGTCTTCCAAAGGATCAGGCCGGAGAAAGAGATAACTGATGACCGATCAGACTCGAACTCTCGATCAGCGGAGCGTAGGCCAGGCTATGTGGCGAGGCGCCCTTTGCCGCTGTCCCCATTGCGGCCAGGGCAAGATGTTCCGCGCTTATCTGAAGGCTGCCGACGAGTGCAATGTGTGCGGTGAAGAGCTCAATCACCACCGTGCTGACGACTTCCCGCCCTATATCGCCATCACCATCGTGGGCCACATCATCATCTTCCTGATGCTGCATATGGATATGGCTTATCAAGTCCAGCCCATCACCTATGTGGTGACCATGATTCCTCTGGCCATCGTCCTGCCGCTGGCCATGCTGCCCTCCATCAAGGGCGCCATCATCGGCCTGCAATGGGCTAATCGTATGTATGGCTTCGGAACCGGCCAGAAGGACTGAGCCCAACACCATCCGCTAAATCCGCCTCTGTCGTGACCACCGGGCTTGTCCCGGTGGTCCATGTCCCCAAAATCTGGACTGCCGGGACAAGCCCGGCAATGACGAGAATTGGGTTGGTGCGGAAGTAGGCGGCTCCCTCACCCGAACTGGCTGCCCTCTTTGGCCTTCACCAGGTCCCGCGGCCGGAATCGCAAGCCCGACCATTCCTCATCGATGGCGACCTGCCGCACCGGCCGCCAGCCGGCGGTGTCGAGCGATTCCCAGCCGGTATCGCGATTGAGCCCTGCCGCCTTGGCGTCAGGTCCCTTCCGATAGGCGACCCACAGCAAGCCGTCAGGCGGCATTTCCTTGAGAATGCGTGGCACCAGGACCGGCACCTCCGCCGGCGTTTCGAAAAACGCCAGAACACCGTCATAGGCGTCCTTTTCGTGCACGATCTCGACCTCGGCTCCCGCCGACAATTCCTCCGCCAGGAACTGCGGCACATTGATCAGCCAGAGCTTCGAGCCTGCCTTGATCTGCAGTTTATGCAGCAATTCGGTCGGTGCGGTCATCTTGGCCTCTCGCGATCCATGCTATCACTTGACAACGGCGAGCAAATCCGTAGGTTGCGCGCAAATTCCGGCGCTGCCCCGATGCGGCGCCTTTCGCTTTGTGAAGGACCACTATCATGGCCAAGGCCGCCACCATCAAGATCAAGCTCGTCTCGACGGCCGACACCGGCTTCTTCTACGTGACGAAGAAGAATGCACGTACCCAGACTGAAAAGCTGGCCTTCAAGAAGTACGACCCGGTCGTGCGCAAGCATGTTGAATTCAAGGAAGCCAAGATCAAGTAATCTGGCTCTTCCTTTCTGGAATGAACGAAACCCCGCAAGCGATTGCGGGGTTTTTGTTTTTGTAGCTTTTCCACATCGCTCACCGCGCCGCCCTCGGGTTTGACCCGAGGGCCATTTCCCACCCCACGACAGCTTCGGCATGGCCTGCAAGCGCCCATTGGCACCGGGATCGGACTCCAGGCCGCGCTGCTCCACTCCCGGCCGTCGCCCTGCGGCAAGGAACACGGAAGCGGAGCGCCTGTACGTCCACAGGTATGGGAAGAGAGTGGCTGGTCCGGAGCGGCATGTCGAAGAGGCCACTCTGTCCGCGTCCGGACCAACCGCCCTACGGGAACTCAGGAGTTGCGGCGGACCTGAGATAAAGCCGTAGGGAACTCATCGAGCATTGGGAAATATCCCTATGCCCTATGAAGAGGACCCTATTCTCAAGCCGCAGAAAGGCCAAGAGAATCCAGCGCCTTGCGGTCAGCAACTCTTTGTTAATTATAACGCCTAACCCTAATAGAGAGGGTTTTAGCCAATCGGCGTCAGGCCGCGTCGAGAATGACGCGGTTCCGGCCCTCACGCTTGGCGCGGTAGAGCGCCACGTCGGCACGCTTGATCAGGCTTTCCTGCGTGTCCGCCATGCCCTCGCGGATGGAGACACCCACTGAAACGGTAACCGACAGCGGACGCGTAGCGCCAACTTCGAATGGCTTCTCCGCCATGGCCTGGCGAACGCGCTCCGCCACGGCCTCAGCCTGCCCGATATCGGTATCTGGCATCAGCACCACGAACTCTTCGCCGCCAAACCGGCAGGCCAGGTCGACTCCACGGATATTGCGCTTAAGGCGTGCTGAGAACTCTCGTAGCACCGCGTCGCCGATATCGTGGCCATGATTGTCATTGACGGACTTGAAGTGGTCGATATCGAGGATCATCATCGCCATCTCGCGGTCCTGCTCCTGCGCTTTGCCGAGAAGCACGCCCAGATGCCGGTCGAAATAGCGCCGGTTGTAGAGACCAGTCAGCGCATCGGTCACGGCCAAAGCCATGGTGTTATTGACGCTTTCCCGCAGCTCCATCGCATAGCGGTGGCGGCGGATTTGCGTACGCACCCGCGCCATCAGCTCATTGCGGTCGACGGGCCGGCTGATGAAATCGTTCACCCCCAGATCCAGCGCGCGAACCACGCGGGGCTTGTCGGCAACATCGGCCATCAGGATGATCGGCAGGTTGCGCGAGTGATCAACCGTCCGCACCTGCGAGCATACCCGCAGCGGGTCGAAATCCTCGAGGCTCATGCTGACCAGCGCCAGTTCATAACTGGCGCCCGTCACCTGGAACACAGCGTCGGCCGGCTCGCTGAGGATATCGACCCTGTGGTCGGGGGAGAGGTAGCCCTTGATCCGCTCCGCATGGCGTCGATCGGTGTCGATGATGAGGATATTGCCGCCGCTGGCCGAAATAGTGTCCATGGCCCGCAGCGCATCTTCGATGGCGATCTGCTGGCCAGTCAGGGCACGGTCACGCAATTCGTCCGTCAGCGACTTGAGGCGCACCAGGCTTTTCACGCGCGCCATCAGCTGGGTGTCATCAACGGGCTTGCTCAGGAAATCGTCCGCGCCGGCGTCCAGGCCCTGAACTCGGTCCGAGGGCTGGTCGAGCGCGGTGATCATCAGCACCGGCAGATGATGGGTCTTCGAACTGGCCTTGAGGCGCCGGCATACCTCGAAACCGTCCATTTCTGGCATCATCACATCCAGCAGGACGATGTCGATGTCCTGGTTCTGGCAGATTTCAAGCGCCTGCGCGCCGGAACTGGCCGTGACGACCTCGTAGTATTCGGCGGTCAGCCGCGCTTCGAGCAGACGGACATTGGTTGGAATGTCATCAACGATCAGCACGCGCGCGGTCACAACAGCACCCCGTTACTCATGCGCGACCCGCCGAGCGCCGTTGCTCTGACCTGTCACACCACACAATCAATTGGCCGGACCGCAGGTTACGCGCTGCCCGGAAGCACTAAAGCCCGCAGGCGCCAGAAAAAACAGCGCCGCTCAGGCTGGACCAATGTATTCGGCAATGGTTTCCAGAAAGTGAGACACGGAGATCGGTTTGGAAATATATCCCTCGCAGCCGCCCTGCAGGATGCGTTCCTCATCCCCCTTCATGGCGAAGGCCGTCACCGCCACGACCGGGATATGGGCGAGCTGCTCGTCATCCTTGAGCCACTTGGTCACCACCAGCCCCGAGACCTCGGGCAACTGGATGTCCATGAGGATCAGGTCCGGCATATGGGCCCGCGCAAGGTCGAGCGCCTCCATGCCGTTCCGGGTCTGGATCACGGTGTAGCCGCGCGATTCTAGCAGATCGTTGAAGAGCTTCATGTTGAGCTCGTTGTCTTCGACGATCATCACACTCTTGGGCATTCTACCTCGCTTGGACGCCTGTCTGGCATCCCGCCCGAAAGCGCTGTCGCGGCTGTCCCGTGACTTCGCTTTCCATTGCTTCTGGGCTAGCATTGAAACTTAAACAAAACACCATATGAGGCCACCACTTGCCTGTTTCCGATCGCGCGCCGGACGTTGCCGCCCTTGCCGACCAGTGCCTGGGCTACCTTGCGGAACATCCCGAGGAACTCCTGGCTTTCATGCAGCATGCGGGCCTCGACCCTCAATCGCTGCGCGCCGCGCTCGGCACTGTGCGTCTGCAGCACGGCCTCATCGACTATTTTGCCGCAAACGAAGCGATTCTGCTCGCCTTGTGCGCCAATGCCGGCCTGACGCCGGAAACTTTCATGCGCGTCTGGCATAAGCTCAACCGGACGGAGTGACATGGCGACCGACTGGTTCTGCCGCGATTGCCTGACACCGGGCAGCAGCGCCGTCGCTCCCGGCCGCTGCCCGCACTGCGGCTCGCCGCGACTCAGGAGCCATGCCGAACTTTTCTCACTGTCCATCGCGCACGTCGATTGCGATGCCTTCTATGCCTCCGTCGAAAAGCGCGATGACCCGAGCCTGCGCGACAAGCCCCTGATCATCGGGGGCGGACAGCGCGGCGTCGTGTCCACCTGTTGCTATATCGCTCGCCAGTCCGGTGTTCGCTCCGCCATGCCGATGTTCAAGGCGCGCGAGCTGTGCCCCGACGCCGTGATCATACCGCCCAATATGTCCAAGTATGTGGAGGTCAGCCGGCAGATCCGCAAGTACATGGATGCCCTGACGCCCCTGGTCGAACCGCTGTCCATCGACGAAGCCTTCATGGACATGACCGGCACCGAGCGCGTCCACAAGGCCCCCCCTGCCCTTAGCCTCGCCCGTTTCGCCCGCACCGTGGAGCAGGAAGTGGGAGTCACCATTTCCGTTGGCCTCAGCCACAACAAGTTTCTGGCCAAGGTTGCCTCGGATCTCGACAAGCCCCGCGGCTTTGCCGTCATCGGCGCGGCCGAGACCCTGGGCTTCCTCGCGCCGAAACCGATCAGCCTGATCTATGGCGTCGGCAAGGTGTTTTCCGAAACGCTGAAGAAGGATGGCTATCACACGATCGGCCAGCTCCAGCAGGAGGACCCGACAAGGCTGATGCGCCTCTACGGCGAATCCGGCGCCCGTCTAGCGCGGCTGGCCCAGGGCCAGGACGCTCGCAAGGTCTCGATCGACGGCGAGATGAAGACCGTCTCCTCCGAGACCACGTTCAATTCAGACATTGCCTCGCTCGATGACCTGTCGACGGAACTGCTGAAATGCTCCGAACGGCTCTCCGAACGCCTCAAGTCGAAGGGGCTGGTCGGCGATACCGTCACGCTCAAGCTCAAGACGGCAGGATTTAAGTTGCGCACGCGCGCCCGACACCTGATGATGCCGACACAGCTTGCCAACGTGCTCTACGAATCCGGTATGAGCCTGTTGCAGCGCGAAATCGACGGCACGGCCTTCCGCCTCATCGGCATTGGCGTGTCCGGCCTCGACGCTGCCGACGGCTCCGATCCCAGCGACCTGCTGGAGCCCATGGTGGCCCGCAAGGCCGCCGCCGAGCGGGCCATGGACAAGGTTCGCACCCGTTTCGGGCGCACTGCCGTGGTTCGCGGCAAGCTCTACTCATCCCGGCCCGATGCACCATCGGCTCCGGTATCCGAAGAAGAAGCAGACGACCTCGAAGGCAAATCCAGATGACCGACCCGATCGCAAAGCTCCGTGAATATGGCTATGAACTGCCCGCCCCCAAGGCGCCGGTGGCCAGCTACGTCCCGGTGGCCCGTACCGGCAACCTTCTCTATGTCTCCGGCCAGCTCTCCAGCAACGACCAGGGCGTCGTCACGGGCCTCCTCGGCGACACCATGAATGTCCAGCAGGGCGGCAATGCCGCCGAACTCTGCGCCGTCAACATCCTCGCCCAGATCGTCCATATGGCCGGCGTGCCGCTCAGCGAAGTCAAGCGCGTGGTCAAACTGACCGTGCTCGTCGCCTCCACGCCCGATTTCTTCGAGCACCACCTGGTCGCCAACGGCGCATCCAACCTGCTGGTCGGTGTCCTGGGCGACAAGGGCAAGCATGCCCGCGCCGCCTTCGGTGTCGCCGCCCTGCCCTTTGGTGCGGCCGTCGAAATCGAAGCCGTCGTCGAGGTTTAGTCTTTCCGGCCCCGGTTGAAGCCGGGGCCGCTCCTACCCATATCGGCCAGACCTCACCACTGAGAGATATCCGTCCCAGTGTCCGAATCCAGTTTCACGGCCAATATTCATCCCTCCACGGCGTCCATTCCCGCCGAGGTCTGGAACAGCCTCGTCCCCTCCACGTCGGGCGTCCCGGACAACCCCTTCCTCGACCACGCCTTCTTTCGCGCCCTCGAAGAGTCAGGCTGCGCCACCGGCAAGACCGGATGGCAGCCGCAGCACATCCTCCTCAAGGACCAAACCGGACAGGCAGTCGGCCTGCTGCCGCTTTTCCTGAAGTCCCACTCCATGGGCGAATATGTCTTTGACCATGGCTGGGCCAATGCACTCGAACGCGCCGGGGGCAACTACTACCCGAAGCTTCAGGGCTCCGTGCCCTTCACGCCCGCGACTGCGCCAAAGCTCCTGGTACCCTCTGGCAGCCTCGACGCCCGGGCTGCCCTTCTAGCGACCGCCCAGCAGCTCGCAGGCCGGCTCGATGCCTCCTCGGTCCACCTGACCTTTGTCCCCGAGGCCGAAGCCGAACTGGCGGACGGGCTCGACTGGCTGCGCCGCGTCGACACTCAGTTCCACTGGCACAACAAAGGCTTTGCCAGCTTCGACGAATTCCTCGAAACCCTCTCATCCCGCAAGCGTAAGACCATCCGCCGCGAGCGCCGCGACGCCCTTGCCGATGGCATCACCGTCCGCTGGCTCACCGGCCGCGAAATCGAGGAGCGGCACTGGGACGCCTTCTTCGACTTTTATGAGGATACCGGCGCCCGCAAATGGGGGCGCCCCTATCTCAACCGCACCTTCTTTTCGCTGCTCGGCGAGTACATGGCCGACCGCGTCGTGCTCATGCTCGCCTATGACGGCGACACCCCCATCGCCGGCGCCATCAACTTCCGCGGCAGGGACCGCCTCTATGGCCGCAACTGGGGCGCCGTCCGCGACGTACCCTTCCTGCATTTCGAGGTCTGCTACTACCAGGCCATCGACTACGCCATTGCCCACAAGCTGGCGGTGGTCGAAGCAGGCGCCCAGGGCGAACACAAGCTGGCCCGCGGCTATGAGCCGGTCCTGACCCATTCCGTCCACTGGATCGCCCATCCCGGACTCCGCCGCGCCGTCGCCGACTACCTCGAAGACGAGCGCCCGGCCGTGGAACAGCAACAGGAGCTGCTCGAAACCTTTACGCCATTCCGCAAGGGCGAACGGCAGGAGCGGTAGCCCGGACCTAGCCAAGACGCCGCCACCCGGTTCCATCGTCACCACCGGGCTTGTCCCGGTGGTCCACCTCCCCACCCGCTGGATTGCCGGGACAAGCCCGGCAATGACGAAGGGCGGGGCTTTCGGGCCCATGGTCACTCCGCTAGGGTACCTAAAACGAAAGAGCCAATCATGACCTACGATCCCACCAACATCTTCGCAAAAATCCTCAAGGGCGAACTGCCCTGCCACAAGGTCTACGAAGACGATACGGCGCTGGTCATGATGGACATTTTCCCCCAGTCGAAGGGCCATACTCTGGTCATTCCCAAGGCCGCATCGCGCAACCTTCTGGATGCCGATCCTGCCACCCTCTCCGGCGTCATGCCATTGGTGCAGCGCGTTGCCGCCGCGGTAACAGCCGCCACCAATGCCGATGGCATCCGCCTCGCCCAGTTCAACGAGGCCCCGGCCGGGCAGACCGTGTTCCACCTGCATTTCCACCTGATCCCGGCCTATGAAGGTACCGCCCTTGGCGCCCACGCCACCGGTCGGGCTGACGACGCTGAACTGGCCGCCCTCGCCAAGGACATCGCAGCGCGACTGTAGGCGCTATAGCGGCGGCAGCACTGCGACGGCGATCAGGGCCAGCATCACCAGAACCAGGATGGACAGGCTCCCCGCCAGCAGCACCCTGCCGCCCGATGCCAGGATCGAGCGCAGGTCCACCGAAAGGCCAAGGGCGGCCATGGCGACCAGCGTAAGATAACCGGACGCCGCACTCAGCCCGTTGACCAACTCGGTGGGCACCATCCCGGCGTTCCGTACCAGCATCAATGCGACAAAGCCGATGATGAACCAGGGGACCAGCAGACCCAGCGACACCCGCCGCCTCTGCCTGGTACCGCTAATGAGCCCCAGAGCCAGCACCACCGGCCCGAGCATCAGCACGCGGACGAGCTTTACCACCGTGGCAATCTGGCTACTCACGGGCCCAGTCTGCGCCGTCGCCGCCAGGACCTGCGGCACGGCATAAACGGAGAGACCAGCGACGATCCCATACTGGCCCAGCGACAGATCGAGCAGCAGGAACGTCGCGGGCAGCAACAGCACGACGAGAATTCCCAATACGGCCGTGAAGCCGATAGACGCGGCGACGTCCTCGGCCTTCGCGTCGATCACCGGCGCAGCCGCCATGATCGCGGAGTTGCCGCAGATGGAATTGCCGCAGGCCACCAGCGTCGCCTGCCGCGCATTGAGCCCGACCAATCGCCCGATGCCATAGCTCAGGCCCAGCGCCACCACCACCACGACCGCCACGGCCAGCAGCAGCGGCGCACCCGATCCAAGGATTGCTGCCCCGCTGATCGTCCCGCCCAACAGGACAATCGCCAGCTCCAGCACATATTTGGCCGAAAAGTTCACACCCGCCCGGAGGCGCGGATCAAGACCGAATGCGGTATGGAAGCCGGTCCCGAGGAGAATGGCCACGACAAGCCCATCGAGCCAACGGTGGCCGAGGACAGCCATTTCGCCCCACTCGAAAATCCAGGCGAGTACAGCAATACCAATACAGAGGGCCAGACCGGGCCAGATTGCTAAAAGACGCGGCAAACGAGGCACAATTTTATTCCAGAGGTGTTACCTCTAGATAGAGATTGCAACCGTCACGCTCCATCACATAATTAGCGACGTTTCATTCCGAACAATCGAACGATGACACTAGAGCAGCTCGCCATCTTTATCGCCGTTGCGGAGCGGGAACACCTTACTCGCGCTTCCGAGGCCATTGGCTTGACGCCCTCTGCGGTCAGCGCGGCCATAAAGGCGCTCGAGGCGGCCCATGGCATTCGCCTCTTTGAGCGCGTTGGCCGTCGCATCGAGCTGTCGCAAGCCGGAAGATCCTTCCTGCCCGAAGCGCGCCGCACCCTAGCGGCCATCCGTCAGGCAGAAGGCGTGCTCGATGATCTGGGCGACCTGCGCATGGGTCGCATCAGTATCGAAGCCAGCCAGACCATTGGAAATTACTGGTTGCCGACCCGTCTCATGGACTTTTCCGCCCGCCATCCGGGTGTCGCTGTCAGTTTTGAAATCGGCAATACTGCCAGCGTTGCCCGCTCGGTTCTCGATGGCCGGGCCGAGCTTGGTCTCATTGAAGGGACTATCGATGAACCGGCCTTGTCCGCCAGGCATGTGTTTTCCGACGAACTGGTCATCGTCATCCCTGGTTCGCTTGCGCCCGTCCCGTCCGGCGTCTCCGCGCTTTACGCGTTCAAGTGGATTATGCGCGAGCCTGGATCCGGCACTCGGACCGAGTTCGAACACGCACTGACGGGACTTGGCGTGTCCCTCGATGAGCTGGATATCGGCCTGACCTTGCCCACCAACGAGGCCGTGCTCCACGCGGTCCTGAACAGCTCCTGCGCCACGGCGCTATCACGGCTTGTGGTCGCACCGTTTCTTGCCAGCGGGCAACTTGCCCAGGTCGCTATCAGACTGCCGGTCAGGCATTTCACCATGCTCCACCACAAGGAGCGCCGCCTCTCCGTCGCCGCGCGCAAATTCGAAGAGATCTGCACCAGGCCAGTTTGAGACCGCACCAATGCGTCGACTTGTGGCGCGCGTCGATCCAATGACGGGCCTCCTCCGTTATGCGGTCAGTCGATTGGAGACCCCTGATGCTCGCAGCCTATCCCTGGCCCGCTTTGCCCTTCGCCTTCTTCCTGACAATAGTTGTTTCGGCCCTCGGCTTCATCCGCACCGACTACTTCGTCAGCCTCGGCTACGGCTTTTCCATCGCTGTGCTGGCGGTGGTCTTTCCCCTTGCCTACCGCCCCACCCTCGATCTCTTCACCCTTTCCCAGTCGGCGCTGCTCCTGGTCTATGGCCTGCGCCTGTCCAGCCACCTGATTGCCCGGGAGCGGCAGCCGAGCTTCGCACGCGAACTGGAGGCCTCAAAGGAGCGCTCCCTGCACATCAAGGGCTGGTTGAAGCTGGTCATCTGGGCCAGTGTCGCCGCCCTCTACGTGGCCATGTACGCGCCGGCCCTCATCAGCCTCTGGGCGCAATCGACTGGCGCCGCGCTGCCCTCGCTCCCCTGGGGTCTTGCCATCGCCGCCCTTGGCCTCGGCATCGAAACCCTCGCCGACTGGCAAAAGACCCAGTTCAAGAAGGCCTATCCTCATCGCTTCTGCGACACTGGCCTCTATTCGCTCGTGCGCTGCCCAAACTACTTTGGTGAAATGGTCTTCTGGCTGGGCATCTTCGTATCGGGCCTCTCCGCCTATGCCAGCCTGTTTGACTGGGCCCTGGCGCTGATCGGCCTGGTTTGCATCCAGCTCATCATGCTCGGCTCCGCCCGCCGGCTCGAATTCAAGCAGGCCGAGCGCTACGACACCAAGGAAGAGTTCCAGCGCTACCAGCGCGAAGTCCCCATCCTGCTGCCGCTGATCCCGCTCTATTCGCTCAAGAATCTGAAAGTCTACCTGGGATAGAGTCCGGGCCGACGCGGACTTTAGCCTCACCAATCAAGCAAAAGGCCCGGATCGCTCCGGGCCTTTCGCATTTCACTCCGCCGCAGAACCTCAGTTCTTTTCGGCGGTCGCCTTCGGCTTCTTGGGCCGCGGCAGCGCCTTGGGCTTGGCCGGGCGCGGCGGCACCGCTACCAGTTCCAGCTTGGCTTCGGAACCTTCACCGACAACGGCCACGGTCACCGACCCGCCATTGACCAGCTCGCCGAACAGCACCTGGTCGGCCAGCGGCTTCTTGACGTGTTCCTGGATCACGCGGCCCAGCGGGCGCGCGCCCATGCGTTCGTCATAGCCATGCTCGGCCAGCCAGTCGGCAGCTTCCGGCGTGAGGTTGATCGTGACGCCGCGTTCGGCCAGTTGGCCCTCAAGCTGCAGCACGAACTTCTCCACCACGCGACGCACGGTTTCGCGCGGCAGCGGCGCAAAGGAGATGATGGCATCGAGCCGGTTGCGGAATTCGGGGCTGAAGGTGCGATTGATCGCCTCTTCGTCGTCCCCCTGCTCGCGCTTGCGGCCAAAGCCGATAGGCGAACGAGCCAGTTCTGCAGCGCCGACATTGGACGTCATGATCAGGATGACATTGCGGAAGTCCACCGCCTTGCCGTTGTGATCGGTCAGCTTGCCATGATCCATCACCTGCAACAGCACATTGTAGAGATCCGGATGCGCCTTCTCAATTTCGTCCAGCAGCACCACGCTATGCGGATGCTGGTCGACGCCATCGGTCAGGAGGCCGCCCTGGTCGAAGCCCACATAGCCCGGAGGGGCACCGAGCAGACGGCTGATCGTGTGGCGCTCCATATATTCCGACATGTCGAAACGGAGCAGTTCCACGCCGAGCGTATCGGCGAGCTGCTTTGCAACTTCCGTCTTGCCGACACCGGTCGGGCCGGTGAACAGGTACGAGCCGATCGGCTTTTCCGGTTCCCGCAGGCCCGCACGCGCCAGCTTGATGGCTGAAGACAGCGCAGTAATCGCCGAGTCCTGCCCGAACACCACCGTCTTGAGGCTCTGTTCGAGACCCGACAGCAGTTCCGCGTCGGACTTGCTGACCGACTTGGGCGGAATGCGCGCGATCGTGGCAACCGTGGCTTCGATATCCTCGACGTCGATCACCTTCTTGCGCTGGTCTTCAGGCAGCAGCTTCTGGCTGGCCCCAGTCTCGTCGATCACGTCGATCGCCTTGTCCGGAAGCTTCCGGTCGGTGATGTAGCGGGCGCTCAGTTCCACGGCCGACTTGATGGCCTCGTCGGTATAGGTGACCTTGTGGAATTCCTCGAAATAAGGCTTCAGGCCCTTCACGATCTCGATGGCATCGGGAACGGTTGGTTCGTTGACGTCGATCTTCTGGAAGCGCCGCACCAGGGCACGGTCCTTCTCGAAGAACTGGCGATACTCCTTGTAGGTGGTCGAGCCGATGCAGCGGATCGCACCCGAAGCCAGGGCCGGCTTCAGGAGATTCGAAGCATCGAGCGCACCGCCCGAAGTGGCGCCGGCGCCGATCATGGTATGGATTTCGTCGATGAAGAGCACCGCATTGGGCATCTTCTCGAGTTCCTTCATCACCGCCTTTAGGCGCTCCTCGAAGTCGCCACGATAACGGGTGCCGGCCAGCAGCGCGCCCATGTCGAGCGCATAAATGACCGCTTCCTGCAGGACTTCGGGCACATCGCCCTCGATGATCTTGCGTGCGAGGCCCTCGGCAATTGCCGTCTTGCCCACGCCCGCGTCACCCACATAGAGCGGGTTGTTCTTCGAGCGGCGGCAAAGCACCTGTATCGTGCGACGTAGCTCGGCATCGCGCCCGATCAGCGGGTCGATCTTCCCGAGCCGCGCCTTCTCGTTGAGGTTGACGCAGAAATCGGCAAGCGCCGAACTCTTCTTGGCTTCCGGGCCACCTTCGGCATGGCTCTCGCCATCCTCGGCGCCCCGCACCTTGCGCTCTTCGCTGGGGCCAGACTTGGTAATACCGTGGGAGATGAAGTTGACCGCGTCGAGCCGGCTCATGTCCTGCTGTTCCAGGAAATAGGCGGCATGGCTCTCGCGCTCGGCAAAGATGGCGACGAGCACATTTGCACCCGTAACCTCTTCGCGACCGGATGACTGGACGTGAATGACAGCGCGCTGGATGACGCGCTGGAACGCGGCGGTCGGCCGCGCGTCCTGGCCGTTCTGCACGACCAGGCTGTCCAGTTCTTCATTGATAAAGTCCTCGAGGTCGCTCTTCAGGGCGTCGATGTCGACGTCGCACCCTGTCAGCACGGCCACGGTGTCGCGGTCGTCGGTCAGGGCCAGGAGCAGGTGCTCGAGGGTCGCAAACTCATGGTTGCGCTCACGGGCCAGGTTCATCGCCTGGTGCAGGGCCTTTTCGAGTCCGCGCGAAAATGAGGGCATATGATGTTCCTACTGTTTTTCCATCACGCATTGCAGCGGATGCTGGTTCTTGCGAGCCGTATCCATCACGCGGGTCACCTTGGTCTCGGCAACCTCGTATGGATATACGCCACACTCACCCACCCCCTTCTGGTGTACGTGCAGCATGATGCGCATGGCGTCTTCGCGTGACTTGTTGAAGACGTCCTGGAGCACCAGAACGACGAATTCCATCGGCGTGTAGTCGTCGTTGAGTAGTAGCACCCGATAGAGGTTCGGGCGCTTGGTTTTGGGACGCGTTTTGGTCACCGTCCCGGTTTCGAAATCGGCATCGTTCCCGCCCCGGCGGCCGCCATCGTCGTCCTTGGGACCAGCGGTGAGGCGCGAAAGCGTCTGCGGCCGGATTTCGGACGGCAGGGTCGGGTGAGGCAGTAAGGGAGTCATGGTCATGGCAGTCGCTCTGTCGCCAGAGGAAACGAAGCAGTGGGTTGGACCCATTATGTAGGCAAAATCAGGCCCGTGTTAAGGGCCAACCCATCCCGAAAATGTGACCAGGCCCGAAGTCCCCGTCAGGGAACCTTTTTCACCCCCAAGGCGGCCCTGGCGCGGGCAGTCTGTTGCCCAATTGAGCCAGACCGTCAGAAATCGATCACATTTTACGGTTTCGTAACGGGCGATCGTTAACCTGCACAAGGGCTGGAATTTCGCGGTTTGGGGACACGCGAGGGCCGGCTGCGTTGAATGTGTGCGTACGGGCAGAAGTCCGATAAGTAATTGGAGTACCGGGTGATTTTCCTGGCTAAGACCCCCTTTCACGTCGTCTTTTTCCGTGCTGTCGCGGCCATTGCTTTTGTTCTGACCGTCAGCATCTCAGCTGCAGCACCTGCTCACGCGATCGAAAATCTCCGCAAGTATGCGGGCATTGTCGTCGACGCGAAATCCGGTAGCATTCTTTACGAAGAGCAAGCAGATTCAAAGCGTTACCCGGCCTCTGTCGCCAAGGTGATGACGCTTTATGTGCTCTTCCAGGAGCTGCAGGCCGGGAACCTCAGCCTCTCCACCAAGATGACCGTCTCCCGGCATGCTGCCTCGGCAGTGCCGACCAAGCTCGGCCTGCGCGCCGGCTCGACGATTTCGGTAGAAGACGCCATCAAATCCCTCGTCACGCTGTCGGCCAATGACATGGCCCGCGTGATCGCCGAGCATATCTCGGGCACTGAATCCAAGTTCGCCGAGCGCATGACCGCCACGGCCCGGGCCATGGGCATGCGCAGCACGACCTACCGCAACGCTTCGGGATTGCCCGATGGTGGCCAGGTCACCACCGTGCGCGACCAGGCCATCCTCGGCATCGCCGTCTACCAGCACTTCCCGCAGTATTACGAGTTCTTCCAGACCACGAGCTTCCGCTATGGTGGCAAGACCTATGGCAACCACAACCGCGTGCTGGGCTATATGGGCGCCGTCGACGGCATCAAGACCGGCTATATCAACGCCGCCGGCTCGAACCTGCTGACCGCGGCCCGCAAGAACGATCGCCACATCGTCGTCGTCGCCTTCGGCTTCAATTCGGCCGCCTCGCGTGACGAAAAAGTTCGCCAGCTGGTCTCGAACTACCTCGAAAAGGGCCGCCGCGGCGACTACCTGCAGACCGCCATGGTTCCGGTTCCAGGCCGTCAGGGCAACACCCAGTTCGCACTGGCCCAGCCCCGCAAGCCGACCTTCGCCATGCCCACGCCCATGCCCGACTTCCGCCTGGCAGAGCTGGTTGCCAACAACGGCGCTCAGCCGCAGGTTGCCCTGGCATCGGCCAGCCCCGTCGGCATGCCGACTCCCGCCCCGACCGACCTTGGCCTCACGTCGGCAGCACAGGCCGCCGCCGTCCTTGCAGCGCCGAGCCAGCCCGAAGCCATCTATCCCAACCAGGACGTGATCGGTGCGTGGCTGAGCGAAACCTACAACCTTGGTGCTCCTCCGGCCGCCCTTGGCCAGACTGCTCCCTCCAGCCCGCTCCTCCCGCCGGGATCGGTCGACGATGGTGCTGCTCCCGCTGCCTCCGGCCAGCCGGTTGACCTGATGCATTCCGGTTCGGTTGCCGATGCGGCCCCAGTCAGCGGCTGGATCGTCCAGATCGGTGCCGGCCCGTCCGAAACCAGTGCCCGCGCCATGCTCTCCGATGCGGCCGGCAAGGTTGGTTCGCTCGGTGACTTCCGCTCCTATGTCGAGCCATTCGAAAAGAATGGCCAGACCTTCTACCGCGCCCGCTTCGTCGGCTTTGGCGACCGCGATGCCGCTACCACCATGTGTAACCAGCTCAAGGACCAGGACATGTCGTGCCTGGCGATGCAGGGCTGAGGCAAATTCCGGCACGGCGGACCAACCGCCGGCTGGACGGACCTCAGTGAGGTCCAGAGCAGACAGGCGGCGCGTGTTTGCCGCTTCTGGGATCAATTGGTGCTTGTGTATGGAGTAGCCCAATGAGTGACCGCAATGCCTTGATCGAACTGGCCAACTTCGTTGGTCGTTCGCCTCTCGCTTCGCCGGATATGAAGGTTCGCAACAAGGCACTCTCGGGCATGACGGAGCGCATGCTGCCGCGCCAGAAGCGTTCTGTGGGCGATTTGCTAGGCGTGGTCATGGCCCTCTCGGCCCGAACCCGTCGCATGGCCCAGGACCCGGTTCACGTCGAAGTCGACGTCTTCGCCCCTGGTGGCAAGCGCGCTATCCGCATGATCCTTGGCGAGAATTGAGCTTTCCGGCCAATAGTTTTCGGCAATGCAGGGCCCCACGGGGCCCTTTTCGTTTTCCGGCCCGAGGCCCCAGTCGGCAAGGAGAGCTTTCGGGCAACCAGCAGCAATAGAATGGCCCGCCCGACGATCTGCCGGGCGGGCCATTGGCGTTGATCGTGTTACCGCGCCCTAGACAAGCGCCTCGATCTTCTTGCGCTTCCATACGAACTGATACCAGGCGGCCTGCAGCACCAGCATGGCGGTGAAGCTGGCCGCATAGGCCACCCAGATACCGGTCAGCCCCAGGCTGGTCTGGCTCAGCCAGACGGCGCCCGGCAGTTCGATCAGCAGGATACAGGCCAGCGACAGGATCATCGGCGCGTAGACAGTGCCGCTGGCACGCATGATACCCGAAAAGATCACGCTCCAGCCGAAGCACAGGATGCTCCACAGCACGACATGAAGGAGTGTCTCAGTCAGCTCAACCACGGCCGGATCGGTGATGAACAGCGCCACCAGGTGCTGGCTGAACAGATAGGCAAGAATGATGAGGCCGCCGGTTATGATCAGATTGAGGACCAGGGCCGTACGGGTGATTTCGCCCAACTGGTCATTGCGGCGGGCGCCAATGGCCTGTGCGGCGAAGATCGAGGCTGCAATGCCAATCGACATGGCCGGGAACTGGACATAGCTCATCACCTGCCCCAGCGCGCCATAGGCTGCCGTTGCATCGGAGCCGAAGCGATTGACGAGGCCGACAACAACGATACCGGCGATGGACGAGATGACCATTTGCAGACCCGCCGGAACACCAAGCTTCAGGATCAGCCCAAGCAGCCTGAAGTCCGGGCGCAGCATGGCTCCGAGCAGAACGGCGTCAGGAGCCATCGGCATGTTCCGCGCTCGCATATAGACGAACAGGAACACAAGCACGGTCACAAAGCCGGCGATCATGGCCCAGGCAGCGGCATCGACGCCCAATTGCGGCAGGCCGAACCACCCCTGGATCAGGGCGGGAGTTACGACGAGGCTCACGGCCATCGACATGATCAGTGACAGCAAGGGTGTGATCGTGTCGCCCACCCCACGCAGCACCGAGGTCACGACGAGGAACAGAAAGAAGCCGGGCATGCCGATCAGCACGATCCGCGCATAGCTGACCGCCATCGGCAGGATGTTTTCGGGCGCACCGAGGACAGTCATGATCTGTTCGGTGAAAATACCGCCAAACACCGCCACGGCAAGTCCCAGGACAATAGCTGCAGTCAACGTTGTCCCGGTGATCTGCTTGACCTTGTTGATGTCGCGCGCGCCCCAGGCCTGGCCAATCAGCACCGTCGAGCCGGAGGACAAGCCGATGATGAAGCTCATCAGGAAGAACATGATGGGGAAGAACGTCGCGGTCGCCGCCAGGGCTTCAACGCCGATCATCTGTCCAACATAGATGGAATTGACCGTGCCAGAGAGCGCCTGAAGGATATTCGAAGCCATCAGCGGCACGAGGAAAAATGCAAACCGCTGCCAAAGTGGGCGGGTGGAATGGGGGTTCATGCGAACGCTCCGGAAAACAACAATGGGCGCGTCATAGCTCTGGCCCCATATCCGGCTGCTGTCGAAAAAGCTGGCAGTCGGCCGGGGGGACCAATTCACACCGCGGAAATTGCGGTGCCGGCTGGACGGGCGCTGGAGGCTGGGCAATGACGAGCGACTGCATACGCCTCACCTACGAAGGCGTCAATCTGGCGCAAAAACAATGCTGCCCCGTGGCTCATAGCGGCACAGGGATTGCGTCAAGGCGACAATTTCGAGGAACTGGTGCCCCCCGCCGGACTCGAACCGGCACGCCTCGCGGCGGAGGATTTTGAGTCCTCTGCGTCTACCATTCCGCCAGAGGGGCACGGGCACGGTTCCTAGCCGAGAAGTCTGCGCCGCGCAACAGCCTGCGCGACGATCTCACCAGCGGCCGGGCGACTGCTCGAAGCTGGGGTCCAGGAAGGTGCCATTGCCGCTCGGTTGCGTCGTATAGCCCCCGCCATACTGCTGCTGCATCATCTGCTCGCGCTGCATGGCATCGAACGCTTGGACATCGAGACCAATGACCGAAGTCATCAAATTCGGCCCCGTACCCGGCTTGAAGGCCTCGGCAATGGCCGCCTCGCCCTCGAAGGCCTTTACGCCTGTGGACGGGTTGATCCATGCCGTCTGCATGCCCGCAGGCACGTTGAACGGCGTAGCGGGCTTCCCCTGCAGCGCGTTGGCCATGAAGCTGGTGAAGATCGGCACGGCCATATCGCCGCCGGTCGAGGCCGAACCCATCGAGCGCGGCTGGTCGTAGCCAATATAGATGCCGACGGCCAATTCAGGCGTGAAGCCCACGAACCAGGCGTCCTTGTAGTCGTTGGTTGTGCCCGTCTTGCCCGCGACCGGGCGGTTGAGTGCCTTGGCCTTGGTGCCCGTGCCGCGCTGCACGACGCCTTCCATCATCGAGGTGATCTGGTAGGCCGTCATCGGGTCGAGCACCTGCGGGCGGTTGTCGAGAATGCGGGGTTCCCCCTGCCCGTGCCAGTCCGTCGCCTCGCAGCCCTCGCAGACCCGCTGGTCATGGCGGTAAACGGTCTCGCCGTAGCGATCCTGAATACGGTCAATCAGCGTCGGCACGATCTTGCGCCCGCCATTGGCGATGGTCGCATAGGCGGCGGTCATGCGCATGGCCGTGGTTTCCCCGGCGCCAAGAGCCATGGCCAGCACGGGCTGCATATTGTCATAGATGCCGAAGAGCTGTGCATAGTCGGCGATCAGCGGCATGCCTATGTCGCGCGCCAGCCGCACAGTCATCACGTTGCGGCTGCGCTCGATGCCACGCCGCAGCGTCTGCGGGCCATAGAATTCCTGCGAGTAGTTCTCCGGTCGCCAGACCGAGCCATCGGACATCCGCACTTCCACCGGCGCGTCGAGCACCACCGAGGCCGGCGTATAGCCATTGTCGAGCGCTGCGGCATAGACGATGGGCTTGAACGACGAGCCCGGCTGCCGCAAGGCCTGCGTCGCGCGGTTGAACTCGCTTTCGGCGAAGGAGAAGCCGCCGACCATGGCCAACACGCGCCCCGTGCGCGGGTCCATGGCCACGAGCGCCCCCTCGATCTCGGGCACCTGCTCCAGCGTGTAGACGCCGCTCTGACCGGACACCGGCGAAACATAGACGACGTCGCCAACCTTGAGCAGATCCTGCACCGGCTGGGAAACCCACTTGATCTCGGGTCCCGACAAGGTCCCCTCGATACGGTCGCTGGCAATGGCACCGTCGACATCATTGTCCGGCCGCAACCCGATGCGCGCCTGGTTGCCGCCCACTTCCAGCACAACGGCAAGCTGCCATTCGGGCACGTCGCTCAGCGGAGCAATCGCCGCGACCGCCGTGCCCCAATCTTCACCCAGCTCGATACTCGCGACCGGCCCGCGGAAACCGCGACGGTGGTCGAAATCGACAAGACCGTCCATCAATGCCCGGCGCGCATATTCCTGCAGTCGTGGCTCGAGGGTCGTGCGCACCGAAAGCCCGCCACCGTAAAGCTGGTCCTCGCCATAAAGCTTGGCCAAGTCGCGCCGTACTTCCTCGGTAAAATACTCGGCCGAATAGAGCTGGCTGCCTGCAGCGCGCGGAATGACATTGAGCGGCTCCTTCTGGGCGGCAGACGCTTCTTCATAGGTCACGTAGCCATTCTCGACCATGCGATCGATCACCCAGTTGCGGCGCTCGATAGCCGCTTCCGCCCGGCGGAACGGATGATAATTGTTCGGCCCCTTGGGTAGCGCCGCGATATAGGCGGCCTCCGGCAGCGTCAACTGGTACAGCGCCTTGTCGAAGTAATTGAGTGCCGCTGCCGCCACACCGTAGGAATTAAGGCCGAGGAAGATTTCGTTGAGATAGAGCTCGAGGATCTTGTCCTTGGAAAAGGTCGACTCGATCCTCAGTGCCAGCACCGCTTCCTGGATCTTGCGATCCCAGGTCTGCTCCGACGTCAGCAGGAAATTCTTGGCCACCTGCTGCGTGATGGACGAGCCGCCACCCTGGATGGAACTGTCCCCGTCGAGCCGCGCCAACACATTGTCGCGCAGCGCGCGGATCACGCCATCCACGGCAATGCCGCTATGGCTGTAGAAATCCTTGTCCTCGGCCGAGAGGAACGCTTCCACCACCAATGGAGGTACCGTCTCGATCGGCTGGAACAGGCGGCGCTCGCGCGCATATTCAGCGAGCAGCGTGCCATCGGCCGCATGCACGCGCGTCGTCACCGGCGGCTGATAGTCCTGAAGCACGGTATAGTCGGGCAGTTGCGCCGTCACCGCGACCAGATACACGGCCGCAACGCCGACCCCGCCGAGGGCGACAAACATGCCGAAACCGAACAGCCATCCAAGCAGACGAAACATCTGGTCAGACCCTCCCGGACGCGAAAGCGGTCATGCCGGAATCATAGCAGAAGCACGTCGCCCTGTTCATCACTCGAGCGCGCCTCACTGTTCTTCCTCCAGGCCATCGAAATAGGTCGAGATACCGCGGGCAATGGCTTCTGCGGTGCGATCCCGCCAGTCCGACTGCATCAGGTTGGCCATGTCGTTGGCATTGGACAGGAAACCCAGTTCCACCAGAACCGAAGGCACATCGGGGGCCTGCAACACAAAGAAATCCGCCTGGCGAACCGGAAAACGCCGCAGCTGCACGCTTGGTTCAAGCTGGTGCACGATGGATTGGGCTGCGTCATAGGATTGCACCCGCATTTCGCGGCGCATCAGGTCGAGCAGAATATCGACCACTTCGGGGGCCATCGTCGTCGGCATGGTGAAACCGGCGATCACATCCGAGGCGTTCTCGTTGTCGGCAAGCACCTTGTCGAGCACGTCTGTCGCGTTCTCATCGCGCGTATACACAGAGGCCCCGCGAATCTCGGGCTGCTGGAAACTGTCGGCATGCAGCGAAATGAACAGATCCGCCTTGTTGGCACGGGCGAGGTCGACCCGCTCCTCCAGGCGGAGATAAGAATCGTCTTCGCGTGTCAGCGCGACGTCAAACCGGCCGGACGCGACCAGCAGTTCCTGAAGACGCAGAGAAAAGGCGAGGACGATGTCCTTTTCCTTTACGCCCTCGGCGGTCTCTGCGCCGCTGTCGATACCGCCATGGCCGGGGTCGATGACGACGAGCGGGCGGCTGTCGCTGGCAACTTCCGAACCACCGGCCGGCGTGGACACAGCCGGCGCGGCCACCGACTCGGACGCTTGCTTGTCACGCTCGACATTGGCCGCAAACTCCTCGGCTGTAGCCGGAATGATGTCGACCACAAGGCGGGCAGGCTGACCGTCAAAAGCGTCCAGAACATAGGCCTGCTGGACCTGAGCAGGCCCACGCAGCGTCAACGTCGTCCGGACACGATCTGCAGCGGCCTGCTCGATGACATAGGCCTCGACCAATCCCTCTTCCGGTGCGCCTTCGGGGTCTGGCACCGAAAAGGTGCCAGCCCGCACGTCGATCGCCAACCGATCGGGATCTTCCAGTGAAACGAAGGAAAAGGCCGTGCGCTCGGCGAGGTCGACCACCAGTCGGGCCCTGTCGGCCGTCGCGGTAACCCGCGCGTCGATCACGTTGGGCAAAGGAGGCAGTACGGCCGCATCCTGCGCCTGGGCAAAGACAAGGCTGGCCAGGACGGCCAGGGCGCCCAGTGCAAGGCGTATCAGAAAATTCTTGGTCAAGACGTCGACCGGCTCCCCAGAGACTGGGCCGCTAGTTGCCGCGCAGATACGGCGATTCTTCGGCAGATGTGGCCTTATGCGATGATTTGCGCCATGGGCCAAGGAATGAGGTGGTAAATCCGCTCGGCTGACACCAATTTGACTTTCCTGTTGCCATTCGGGTGCAACTTTTCTACACGCTTAGGGAGCAGGCACGTGTGTTTCGCGGTCGTTTTCGGGGCAATCACTTCGCCCCCTATGGCCCGGAACGGAAGTTGCGGTTCTACGGCCTGCAATAACGAATTTCGGTCCAGCCGGACCGGACGGTGTCAGGCCGACGGCCTGACATCCAAAAGGAAGAGGTCATATGGCCCGCTGGCGAACAGAGCGCGACGCGATCGAGACTACCGATTGCCGCTTTGCTTCGCCTTATTCGCCGGCCAAGACCGAACACACCAGGGCGCTGAACGTGAGAGGTTCGCGCCGCCAAACATCAAACCTATTCGCCCCGCAATGCGCCACGAACAGGATGCCGGCTATCCGGTTCCCCTTTGTCGGCGCGCGGGTGCGCGGAGCTCAATATGGCGACCAAAAGAATGCTGGTGGATGCCATCCACCCGGAAGAAACGCGGATTGTCGTTACCTCAGGTAACCGTCTCGAGGAGTTCGATTTCGAATCGGCGGCCCGCCGCCAGCTACGAGGCAATATCTACCTCGCCAAGGTGACCAGGGTCGAACCGTCCCTGCAGGCTGCCTTCGTCGAATACGGCGGCAATCGCCACGGCTTCCTCGCCTTCTCGGAAATCCACCCCGACTATTACCAGATCCCGGTGGCCGACCGCGAAGCCCTGCTGCGCGACGAAGAGCACGAGGAAGAGCACCACGACGAGGCCGAGGACAATATCTCGCTGCCCGAGGGTGTGACCGAGCCTGACGCGGAGGCCGACCCGCAGGAGCCGGGCGACGCCAGCCATATCGAGCAGGCCCCCGCCAATACCGAACCGGTCGAATCGATCGGCGGCGCGGACGCGCTCGAGGAAGTGCCGGAACGTCGCCGTTCCAGCCAGCAGCGCCGCCACCAGTACAAGATCCAGGAAGTCATCAAGCGCCGCCAGGTCATGCTGGTGCAGGTCGTCAAGGAAGAGCGCGGCAACAAGGGCGCGGCCCTGACCACCTACCTTTCGCTTGCCGGTCGCTATTCCGTGCTCATGCCCAATACCGCCCGTGGCGGCGGCATTTCGCGCAAGATCACCAATGCTGCCGACCGCAAGCGCTTGAAGGAAATCACTGCCGATCTCGAAGTGCCCCAGGGCATGGGCGTGATCCTGCGCACCGCCGGTGCCTCGCGCACAAAGGCCGAGGTGAAGCGCGATTTCGAGTACCTGATGCGCCTGTGGGAAAGCGTGCGCACATTGACGCTGGAAAGCTCGGCGCCATGCCTCGTCTACGAGGAAGGCTCGCTGATCAAGCGCACCATCCGCGACCTCTACAACAAGGACATCGATGAAGTTCTCGTGGCCGGCGAAAATGCCTATCGCGAGGCCAAGGACTTCATGAAGATGATCATGCCGTCCCACGCCAAGAACGTGAAGCCGTACGGTGAAGAGCAGCCGCTCTTCTCCAAGTTCGGCGTCGAGAACCAGCTCGACCAGATGTTCTCGCCGACGGTCACCCTGCCCTCGGGCGGCTATATCGTCATCAACCCGACCGAGGCGCTTGTTTCGATCGACGTGAACTCAGGCCGCTCCACCAAGGAGCACAATATCGAGGACACCGCCCTCCAGACCAATCTGGAAGCGGCCGAGGAAGTCGCCCGCCAGCTCCGCCTGCGCGATCTGGCCGGCCTCATCGTCATCGACTTCATCGATATGATGGAGAACCGCTCCAACCGGGCGGTCGAGCGCAAGCTCAAGGATTGCCTCAAGGATGATCGCGCCCGCATCCAGGTCGGCCGCATCTCCCATTTTGGCCTCATGGAAATGAGCCGCCAGCGCATCCGCTTCGGCGTGGTCGAAAGCTCGACCCACAAGTGCCCGATCTGCGACGGCACGGGCCTCGTGCGTTCGGTCGAGTCGCTGGCGCTGATGATCATGCGCCACATCGAGGATCACGTTCTGCGCAAGCAGGGCCAGTCGATCAACGTCCGCGTTCCGGTCGAAGTCGCGCTCTATATCCTCAACTACAAGCGCGAGACTCTTTCGCAGCTTGAAGTGCGCAACAGCCTCAGCATCACCATCACTGCAGACGGCAAGATGACCGGCCACCAGTTCGCTATCGAAAAGGGCGAAACGCGCGTTTCGGCCTATGCCGATCAGCGTGCGGCCGCCCACGTCCGGGTTGATAGCGCCGTCATCGAGGACATCGTCGAAGAAGAAGACGATGCCGAAGTCGAAGTCGAGGAGACCGAAGAAGCCGAGGTCCGCACCACTGAGCAGGGCGAGGGCGAAGGCAATGGTCGTCGTCGCCGCCGCCGTCGTCGTCGCGGTGGTCGTGGCGGAGATCAGCCGAGCCAGCAGGCAGCAGATGGCGCCACCGGTTCCGATGCCGACGCAGAAGGCGACTCGGAGGACGAAGGCGAGGGTAGCGACGAGGCATCCGCACGCGCCGAGGGTGATGCTGATGGCGAAAACCGCCGTCGTCGCCGTCGTGGCCGTCGTGGTGGGCGTCGCAACCGCCGTGATCAGAATGGTGACGGCACTGGCGAAACCGCCGAAGCTGCTGTCTCCGCTCCGGTGGATGCGGTTGTCGACCATGTCGAGGTGAATGCCGAACCCGCGGTCGAAGCAGCTCCGGAAGCCGACGCTTCGGCAGAAAAGCCCAAGCGCAGCCGTCGCAAGAAGGTTGCTGAAACCGAGGAATCGGCACCCGCTGAAACCACTCCGGTTGAAGCCACCACTGATGCCTCTGCTGCGCCGGGCGAAGACGAAAAGCCCAAGCGCAAGCCGCGGACACGCAAGAAAGCTGAAACGGCGGAAGTCGCAGCCGATGTGGCGGTCACCGAAGCCGCCCCGGCCAAGGCACCGCGCGCTCGCAAGGCCAAGGCCGCAGCTCCGGCAGCCGAGGCGCCCGTCGCCGAAACCCCGGCAGCCGAAGCGTCTGCCGCTGAAGAGAAGCCGGCCCGTGCCCGCCGTGTGAAGAAGGAACTGCCGCCTGAAGGCGTCGTGGTCACCTCCAGCCCGGCCCCCGCCGAGCAGGCAGCGCCCCCCGCCGAAGGCGAGACCGAGCCGCCGAAGAAAAAGGCCGGCTGGTGGCAGCGCCGCCTCGGCCTCGGCTAGAAACAGCAAGGGCGGCCCTCGGGCCGCCCTTTTCATTTCGGGGTATGCGCCATTGCCGCAAAACCCACAGTGCCACCCTCGGGCCTGCCCCGAGGGCCTCTCCGAGCTCACCCGAAAGCCAACGCGTTCTTCGTCACCACCCGGCTTGACCGGGTGGTCCACGTCTACGCGCAAGCCGCCGCATGGATTGCCCGGTCAAGCCGGGCAATGACACTGAACAAAAGCACAGCGTCTCAGTGCCCAGCAAAATATCGGTAAACCACATCGCCCTCGTCCTGGGGCGTCGCCGCATCGTCGCGGACGCCACCAAGCCGCGCCGACACAGCCATCGACTTGTGGTTCTCTGGATCGAAGTAGCTCACAAGGGTATCAAGCTTGAGCACGTCGAACGCCCAATCTTTCAACGCACCACCGGCCTCGGTGGCAAAGCCACTGCCCTCAAAACCGTCATAGAGCATCCAGCCCAGTTCCTTTTCGGGGAACATCGGCCCGTGATTGATCCCGACCTGACCCACGCACTCTCCAGTGTCCCTGAGGTCAACCATCAGCGCGCCGTGGCCATAGAGCTCCCACATGGCGACATCGCTCGAGAACATCCCCCACGCAGCCCAGCGCAGATGCGGTCCGCCCATCATCCGCGATCGTTCCGACGCCATGAATTCCGCGTAGGCGGGATAATCCGCCATGGTGGGCGCACGGAGCAACAGGCGCTCTGTTGTCAGAACTGGAATACTGCCCATCTAGCCACCCGTCGCCAGGAACACCCGCATCCGCTCCAGCGCCTCTTCGACTGAGCGCTCGGTACCCGCATAGCTGAACCGCACGAAGCCGTTGCCGTCTGTCCGGTCAAAGTCGATCCCAGGGGTCGCCGCGACACCGGCGCGATCAAGCATGGTGAGGCAGAAATCCATCGCATCATTTGAGAACCGGCTGATCCCGGCATAGGCATAAAAGGCCCCGTCGCCATCGGCAGGCAGGTCGAAACCCAGCTCGCGAAGCCCCTGCCCCAGCAATCGACGGTTCTGCGAATAGGCTGCCTTCTGCATTTCCGAATAGTCGCGCTCACCAAGCGCCACCGTCGCCGCAATCTGACTCAGGGTCGGCGCCGAGATGAACAGGTTCTGCTGCAGGATTTCCGCACGCCGGATCAGGCTTTCCGGCAGCACCATCCAGCCGATGCGCCAGCCGGTCATGCAATAGTATTTCGAGAAGCTGTTGATGATGATGGCGTCGCGCGTCAGCTCGAGCGCACTGACCGAAGGACCTGCATAGTCCAGTCCATGGTAGATCTCGTCCGATATAAAGGTCACGCCCAGCCGCGCGCATGTCGCCACAATGTCGGCAAGCTGTTCGCGATCGACTGACGCGCCGGTCGGATTGGCCGGACTGGCAAACAGCAACCCGTCGAAGGGTTGTCCCGCGTGTGCCGCCTCGATCTGGGCGCCGGTCAGGCGCCAGCCATTCTCAGCACTCACCGGAATTTCCGCAATGCCGAAGCCCAGACCCAGCAGCGTATTCACATAGGCCGGATAGCCCGGCCGGGTGATGGCGATGCGGGCGCCCGGCCTGAACGCCGTGTGGAAAGCCAGGATGAACCCGGCCGACGATCCCATCGTCGCCAGGATCAATTCCGGGTCTAAGCTGACCCCATGTTGCCGTTCATAATAGGTAGCCAGGGCCTCCCTCAGGCTCGTGAGCCCCTTGGCATTGGTATAGCCCTGCGGCTCCGGCAGGGCCTTCGACACCGCCTCGATCACCCTCGGCGCCGGCGGCGCACCGGGTTCGCCCACTTCCAGGTGGCACACGGTACGACCTTGAGATTCAAGCGCTTTTGCGCGCTTGAGAATATCCATGGCGAAAAAGGGCATCAACCCGTCGGCGGAAATCGTCATGCCATCGTCCTTATATTGCCCCCGGCCTAGCCCGAAGCGCCGCGCTTCTCAACAACATTTGAACACCCAGCCGCCATCATCGCCCCAACCGGCTGCGACTCGCGCCTGAGGTCTGATAGATATGGAAAACTGTTTCGACCGGAGCCGACCATGAATCGCCTTTCCATAGTGCTGGCCGCAACCACGGGCCTTCTCGCCGGCGCGCTGGGCTATTCCCTGGTCAATCAACCCCAGCCGCAGACTGATCCCGTTGCGGTACGAGCCATCGTCGAGCAGATCATGCAGGAACAGGCCGCCTTGGCAGCCATCAGCGCCTCGGTCACGCCAACTCCCGTCGAGGTGGCGCCACAGACGACCGCGGCATCCATCGATCCAGCGGTGCTCAACCCCCTGATCGAGCAATATCTGATGAGCGATCCGAAGGTGCTGCAGCGCGTATCGACAGCGCTTGAGGCGACGCTTCGCAAAGAAGAAAGCGTCCGCACGCAAACGGCCATGGCCGACTTCCATGACAAGATTTTCAACGCACCGGACCAGATCGTCCTCGGCAATCCCGATGGCGACGTCACGCTGGTGGAGTTCTTTGACTACAATTGCGGCTATTGCCGTGCCGCGCTGCCCGATATGGCGGCTCTCATCGCTGAAGACCCGGACCTCAAGGTCATCCTGAAGGAATTCCCCATCCTCTCCAACGAATCCATCGATGCCGCACGCGTCGGTGTTCTGGTCGGGGCCACCGATGCCGACTACTGGGAGTTCCATCAGGCGCTTTTCACCAGCCGTGGCAAGGTCGACAAGGCCGTTGCCCTGTCGGCTGCCGAAACCCTGGGCCTGTCATCCGCTGAGCTCGAACCTAAAATGGATGACGATAACGTCGCTCAAACCATTCAGGCGTCTTATGAAATTGCCCAGGCTCTGGGCATTACGGGCACCCCCACCTACATCATTGGTAACGAGATCATTCCCGGTGCGATCGGCGTGGACGAATTGCGCGCGCGTATCGCAGACATGCGTGCCTGCGGGCAGAGCCAGTGCAGCTAGCGGCCTCGGCTTGCTTCTGCCTTCTTTGCTTTTTAGTGCATTTCGTGTAACCGCCCTTGCGCCGGTCAAAAGCGCCGGTGCACAAGGCTTGGATCATGACCAAACGCGTTCTCGTCCTCAATGGCCCGAACCTCAACCTGCTCGGCACGCGCGAGCCGGGCACTTATGGTTCTGAAACGCTCAAGGATATCGAGCACCTCTGCAAGACTGCGGCTGATGAACTCGGCCTTAGCCTCGATTTCCGTCAGTCCAATCACGAAGGCGAGCTGGTCACCTGGATTCAGGATGCCCGCAAGACCGCCGACGGCATCCTCATCAATCCGGCTGCCTATTCACACACTTCGGTCGCCATTCACGACGCCCTGCGGGCCGTGAACCTGCCAGTAGCCGAAGTTCATCTCACCAATATCCATCAGCGCGAAGCATTCCGGCACCATTCCTATGTGTCGTCGGTCGCTTTCGGCGTCATTTGCGGCTTTGGGTCGCTTGGATATAAACTGGCCCTCGTGGCCTTGGCCGAAAAACTCAAATAACGCTTCCACGCCAGAAGCCGGGAGACCGACAGAATGACCAAGTCATCAGTGGATCAGGACCTGATCCGCGCCATCGCCGAACTGCTCAACAAGGAAAACCTCGCTGAGATCGAGATCGAGCAGGACGACCTTCGCGTTCGCGTTACGCGCTCCTACCCTGTAGAGGCCCCCGCCTACGCTCCTGCCCCCATGCAATACATGGCGCCGCACGCCGCACCTGCCGCTGCTGCTCCCAGCGCTCCAGCCGGTTCGGTAGCCCCCGCGGCACCAGCAAAGACCGAAGATCTGGCATCCAATCCCGGCACGCTGACGTCACCCATGGTCGGCACGGCCTACCGCTCGCCTGAGCCGGGCAAACCTGCCTTCGTCGATGTCGGCACCAAAGTTTCCGAGGGCCAGACAGTCCTCATCATCGAAGCGATGAAGACCATGAACCAGATCCCGGCGCATCGTTCGGGCACCGTCACCCGCATCCTGGTGGACGACGCTCAGCCGGTCGAATATGGCGAGCCGCTCGTCGTCATCGAGTAAGGGGGCGACCATGTTCCATAAGGTTCTCATCGCCAACCGAGGCGAAATCGCATTGCGCATCCTTCGCGCCTGCAAGGAAATGGGCATCCAGACCGTGGCTGTCCATTCCACGGCTGACGCCAATGCCATGCATGTGCGCCTCGCCGACGAAAGCGTGTGCATCGGCCCCAATGCCGCGCGCGACAGCTATCTCAACATCCCGGCCATCATGGCTGCCTGTGAGATCACCGGCGCAGACGCCGTGCATCCGGGCTACGGTTTCCTCTCGGAAAACGCCCGCTTTGCGAAAATCCTGACGGAACACAACGTCACCTTCATCGGCCCATCGGCGCACCATATCGAGATCATGGGCGACAAGATCACGGCCAAGAAGACCGCCGTAGAACTTGGCATTCCCGTGGTCCCCGGCTCCGCTGGCGCGGTGGAGACCGAGGAAGACGCCAAGAAGACTGCCAAGGAAATCGGCTATCCTGTCCTCATCAAAGCCACGGCCGGCGGCGGTGGTCGCGGCATGAAGGTCGCCAAGACCGAAAAGGACTTGCTCGAAGCCTGGTCGACAGCCCGTACCGAAGCTAAGGCCGCTTTCGGCAATGACTCGGTTTACATGGAAAAATACCTGGGCAAGCCGCGCCATATCGAAGTGCAGGTGCTCGGCGATGGCCAGGGCAATGCCGTGCATCTGGGTGTGCGCGACTGCTCGCTGCAGCGCCGCCATCAGAAGGTCTGGGAAGAGGCCGGTGGCCCGACCATTTCGCCGTCCGAACGCGACGAAATCGGCGAAATCTGCGCCGCCGCCATGCGCAAGCTGAAATATTCCGGCGCCGGCACGATCGAGTTCCTCTACGAGAACGGCGAGTTCTATTTCATCGAAATGAACACCCGCCTTCAGGTGGAGCACCCGGTCACCGAGCGCATCACCGGCATCGACATCGTCTACGAGCAGATCAAGGTCGCTTCGGGCGAAAAGCTCTCGATGACGCAGGATCAGGTGCAGTTCTATGGCCACGCCATCGAAGTGCGGATCAATGCCGAGGACCCGCAGACCTTTGCGCCCTCGCCCGGTACCATCACCTTCTACCACCCGGCCGGCGGCGTCGGCATCCGCGTCGATTCGGCGGTCTACCAGGGCTACAAAATCCCGCCCTATTACGACTCGCTGATCGGCAAGCTGATCGTCTATGGCCGCACCCGCGAAGAGTGTTTGAAGCGCCTCAGTCGCGCGGTGGACGAGTTCGTCATCGATGGCGTCAAGACCACGCTGCCGCTGTTCCAGCGCCTCCTCAAGGAGCAGGACATTCTGACCGGCAATTACGACATCCACTGGCTGGAAAACTTCCTGGCCAATAACAAGGCTTAAGGCATTGAGGGGCGCGGCAGCGCCCCTTATATTTCCAGCATGGCCCGGCGCACCGACCCCTTTACCGTCGAACTCACGCCCGAACTGATCGTGCGCGCCTATCGCGCCGGCATTTTCCCCATGGCCGAGGACGCTGAGGATACCGACATCTTCTGGGTCAGCCCGGACATGCGGGGCATCCTCCCGCTCGATGGCTTTCACGCCAGCAAGAGCCTGCGCAAGACCATGCGCAAATCCGGCTGGGACATTCGCGTCGACAGTGATTGGGGTGGGGTCATCGAAGGCTGTGCCACGGTCGGCTCGGACCGAGACACCACCTGGATTAACGCCACGATCCGCTCCGTCTACGGCGAACTGTTCAATCGCGGTGTCGCCCACACGGTCGAAGTCTGGGATGGCGACGAACTCATCGGCGGACTCTATGGCCTCGCCATCGGCGCTGCCTTTTTCGGCGAATCCATGTTTCACCGCCGCACCGACGCGTCAAAAATGGCCATGGCGCACCTGGTCGAGCGTCTCAATGCCGGCGGCTTCGAACTGCTCGATACGCAGTTCATCACCGATCATCTTGCCTCGCTCGGCGGCATCGAGATCACCCGTTCCGAATATGAAGACCGTCTGGTCCGCGCGACCTCGCGCGACGCCGACTGGCACGCCCTGGATCACCAATGACCAAGCCCGCAGCCCTCCCGGAAAGCCTCTCGCCCCTGCGCGACCTCGAATGGTCGCCCGTCACTATTGGCGAGTCTGGCGCTTCGGTCTGGCGCATTACGCTCGGCGACGGCAATTCCGTTTTCCTGAAATCTGAGCCGGTGCACGCGCTATCCGAATTGCCGGGCGAGATCGAACGCCTCAACTGGCTTACGCGCATGGGTTTCAAGGCTCCGCGCGTCATCGACGCCGAACAGTCCGCCGACCGCCTCTGGCTGTTGATGAGCGCCGTGCCCGGCGAGGACCTGACACACTATACCAGTCAGCCCGAAGTCTTCGTGCGCGCCTTTGCACAGGGCCTGAAGCGCTTGCATGCGCTCGACACGACCAACTGCAGCTTCAATCACGGCATCGAGGCCCGTCTGACTGAAGCCGAAGCCCGCGTGGCCGCTGGCCTTGTCGACGAAGCCGACTTCGACAGGGAGCGTAAGGGGTGGACGACCGACCAGATACTCGACTGGCTTCGCGCCCATCGCCCTTCCACCGAACAGCTCATCGTCACCCATGGCGATGCTTCCACGCCCAATGTGCTGGCGCTGGATGGCCGGTTCTCGGGCATGGTCGATTGCGGGCGCATGGGTCTAGCCGATGTCTGGCAGGACCTGGCCCTGGCCTGCCGCAGTATCGAGTTCAATATCGGCAAGGAACACATCGCGCCATTCCTCGCCGTATATGGCGCCGAATGGGACGAGGAAAAGTATCACTACTACTGCACGCTGGACGAGATGTTCTGAAGGCGCGGTGCAACGGTCAACGCAAGATATCGCCAACTCACGGTTCCGCCCTCGGGCTTAACCCGAGGGCCATTCTCAACAGCACCAGACAAGATATGTGCCCGCGACGAGTGGCCCTCGGGTCAGGCCCGAGGGCGGCTTCGCGGCAGCTCGGGCATAGTCAGCCCGCCCTCACTCCTTCAGCTTGAAAGCCAGTGTCGTCACCCACTTATCCATATCCGGCTCCTCGGCCGGATCGGTGTCGTAGGTTTCCAGCCGACAGGCAAAGTGATCGCCGTCGGGTTTTTCCTCGACATCGAACTGCTGCCCAGTCTGCCTCACCCAACCAATCAGCACGCCGGTGACGGTGATCAGCTGATCCGGATGCCCCGTCCAGCTCAACCCGATGAATTTTCCTGGTGGCAGCGTGCCGTTCCTCACCCTGCCCTCTTCCGGCCCGAGCTTTTCGACGGCAATGCCGGCCTCGACGTCCAGCGTGTCAGACATGTTGATGCGCCGGTAATTGTAGAAGGCGGCGCCCAATGGCCTGAGGCCATGCACTTCAACATGCGCGAACACCAGCGGAAAGCCTTCCTTTGCCGGCTTCTGCATCTGCCGCATGGTCACGGTGAAGGGCACATACACATAAGCCTGAGCTTTGCGCTCTTCCGTCTTCGGCAATGTCAGCATTCAGCTCTCCCCCTCAGTCGACCTGTGCGCCGCTGGTAGCGTTCGCGAGCGTTCCGGTCATGCTCGAGGCCAGATCGCTAGCCAGCAGCACGGCAGCATCCGCGCATTGGCTGAGCGACGAAATCCGCCGAAGCGGCGTATCCCTGGCAAATTCCATATGCAGCTCGTCAAAGGTCATGCCGCGCTCCTTGGCGTGGATAGTCCAGACTTCCTTGATCCCGGGCGTATCCGGCGATCCCGGCGAGCGCACCCAGCAGCAACGGACACCCTTGGGACCATTCTCGACCGCGAGATGCCGCAGGAAGTGCTCCACGGACGCGCAGGCAATGCCAAATCCGCCCATCTGGTTGAACGCCTGCCGACCGGCATTGGCGGTAAAGCCCAGGATCACACCGCCCCCGTTCTCGCCCATATGGCGGGCATAGGCTGTTCCGACATGGAACCAGGATTTGAGCCCGGTCTGGATCGGCCGCATGAAGGTTTCGAAGTCGTGGTCGACGAGGTCTGTGCCCTGCGAGTCACCCCAGGCGATGGCGCTGAAGAAGACTTTTACCGGCCCGCTCTGGGCCGTCACCTGCTCCAGATGCGCCGCAACCGAATCCGCACTGAGCGCGTCCGCCCGGCCCGCATAGGCCTTGCCGCCAGCTTCGCGGATTTCCCGGGCCAACGCTTCGAGCGGTTCGAGCCGCCTCGCCGCGAGGTGAACGACCGCCCCCTCGCGCGCGAATGCCCGCGCCACGGCGCTGCCAACGGCGCCGCTTCCTCCATAGACCACTGCCACCTTGTCCCTGAGCAACATGCTGTTCTCCCCGCGCGCAAATGCGCTTCCCTTCTGCGACGAAGGGCCGGTCAGGGATTAAACACGCATGGGAGAAAAAATCAGCGCTGGTCGGGCGGCGGGACGTTTGTCGAGGTTTTGCACTCGATCAGCCAGACATCATAAACCGCGTGGTCGACGGCATTCAGCGCCGGGCTATCGGCAAACATCCAACCGGTGAAAATTCGTTCCGTTGTGCCATCCAGGCTGCGCTGGTCGACTTCGAGGAAAGCCGAGGTCCGTTGCAACGTGTCGTTGCTGGGCCGGCTGTAGCAGGCCCGCGGTGTCAGCTCGAGCGCGCCAAAAAGCACGGTCTCGTCGATATAGACGTCAAAGCGGGTGATGCGTCCCGTGATCTTGTCGAGCCCGGCAAAAGTCGCGACGGGATTGGCCTGCGGCTGCGCCTGTGCAGGAGCCAGGCCCGCCAAGGCCAAAACGGCCGCTGTCAGCAGCGGCCGGAGCAGAGTTTTTAAAGAAATACGCAAACCGCCCTGCCCTTATTCGGGCGACCAGGCCTGGTAGTCGCCAGTCACGCGGGGGCGTTCGCCCTTGTTGAGCAGGCTGCCATCCGGCCGATAAGCCGCGGCGGTGCCGGTCAGGTTCGGCTGATGTGGCTTTTCCCAGGCGCGCGGCTCATACTTTGCATTTGCCGGCACGACATCCGAACGATGGTGCATCCAGCCATGCCAACCCGGCGGGATCGAAGAGGCGTCGGCATAACCACCAGCATAGGTGACATAGCGGCGGTTCGCCTTGCGATCCTGATAGTAGCGATTGCCGAATTCGTCGGAGCCAACGTAGTCCCCAAAACGGCGAATCCAGAGGCGCGTGCCCCAGGTGTTGCCGCCCCACCAGGCGAAGATTTCGGACAGGAACTGCTTGATACCGGATTGGGCCACGGGACGATTCCGAATTAGTAGGCGAATTGGCCTGCGGTTTAGCACGCTGGCGCGAGGGAGCCTAGTGCATGACAGGGAAAAGTCGTCGCGGGCAAGGCCACTGCTCGACAACGCCCCGCCGCTGCGCTCAGATGCCCGTATGACCGGCCAGCCCCATATTCCAAACGAAGCAACGGCCCGCGCCATCGTCGCCGACGTGCTTGACTGGCAAAATGCCAAAGCGCGCCGTTTCACCACCGGCCTCGCCTACTACGTCTTCGATATAGAGGATAACGGCGAGAATGTTGTTTTGCGTATTGGCCTTCCCGACCAGGCAGAGGCCATGGCGGACGGCCTCGCCCTCTGGCAGCGCCTGACTCCCCTAGGCGTTCCTCTCCCCGCGGTGATTGCCCACGGCATCAACGCCGGCCTGCCCTTTGTCATCATGACCCGTCTCGAAGGCACCGATCTGGGAAACGTCATGGCGGGACTCGACAGCATGCGGCTCGCCGCAATTGCGGTTCGCGTCGCTGATGCCCAGTTGGCCACTGCGCGACTCGGCCCGGCCCCGGGCTTCGGCTTCGCTGCCCGGCCTGAGACAACACCACACCGGTGTTGGAGTGACGTCATCGCTGCCGGCATCCGGCGCTCCGTCGAGCGCATTGCCGCCAACGGCCTCTTTCCGGTCAGCGTCGCCGCTCCGGTCCTTGAGCGCTTCGAGCGCCAACGGACCGTGCTCGATGACATGGCCCCGACGCCCTTCCTTCACGACACGACCACCAAGAATGTCATCGTCACGGCAACTGGCCAGTTTTCCGGCATTGTCGATGTCGACGACCTTTGCTACGGCGATCCCCGCTATGCCCCGGCCCTGACGCGCGCAGCCCTCCTCGCCTTCGGCGTCGGCCCGGCCAGCTATGTCGACCCCTGGATGGCCCGGATGCAATTGCAGCAGGACTCCATCTACTCTTTCTACGTGGCCGAGCTCCTGCTCAATTTCATGTCCGAGCACGGCATGAGCTTCAATGGCAATCCGGGACCATCCGACCCTGCCATGCGGGAGCATCTGGTCGCCCTCCTCGCCCATACGCTCGGCGAAGCACCATGAGCCTGAAGCGGTTTCTCGGCTGCTATTATGGCTATGCCTTTCTGTTCGACTTCATCCTCGCCTATGCCTTCTACACGGCCCTGTTCGAGCTCGAGGGAATCTCGATTGCCCAGATAGGCGTGCTGCTCGCTCTCTGGTCGGCATCCGCAATCGTGTTGGAAATGCCTTCCGGCGCGCTCTCCGATCACTTTGATCGTCGATGGCTGCTGGTCGCCGCTCCTTTGTTCAAAGCGCTGACCTTTCTGCTCTGGATCGCTGCAGCCGGAAATTTCTGGCTCTATGCGCTGGGCTTCCTGTCTTGGAGCCTCGCCCAGGCCCTCCAGTCCGGTTCCCGCGAGGCGCTGCTCTACGAGCGGATGGCACATGAAGGGCGGGAGGCGGAATTCGACAAGGTGCTGGGACGGGACAACGCAGCCGAGGAGCTCGGTATCGGCGCCGGCACATTGTTCGGTGGTTTCGTCGCCTACTATGGTTTCGAATACGGCCTCTGGCTCTCCATCCCGCCACTGTTGCTCGCGTCTGGCCTGGCGCTTTTCCTGCACGACCCCCGACGGTCAGGACCCGCATCCGAAGCCGACGAACCGGCAAGCAGTTACTTTTCGCATTTCATCGACGCCGGCAACGAGTTCAGGAAACACGCAGACCTGCGCTTCGTGACCACCTATATCGCGGCCGGCTTGATCGTTTTCGAACTCATCGAAGAGTTCGATCAGCTTTACTACCTTGCCGTCTCGCTCCCGATCTGGATGTGGGGTGTCTCAGGAGCGGCAGTTGAATTCATCTACGCGCTTTCAAGCATATTCGCCCACCGCCTTTCGGGAAGACCATATCTCGCCTGGCTCCTCCCGTTGATCGGCGGCGCACTGCTTGTCCTGGCCTCCATTGGCACCAGCCCCTGGTATGTGCTGCTGCTGTGCGCCGCCTATGTCGTCATGGCGCCAATCAGTGTGCTGGCAGAGTCCCGTTTTCACAGGGTCATGGACGGCCGGAGCCGCGCCACGACGACCTCTGCCCTCGTCATGGCCGAGAACGTCTCGGGCATCCTGGGCACGCTCGCCTTCGGTTTGCTGGCGGACCGGCTTGGCATCCTGCCCGCCTATGGCTGGGCGGGCCTGGCCATGGTTCCGCTCGCCATCTGGGTGATCTACAAGCAGCTCCAGGGCCTGAGGGCAACCGACTAGATGTGGTGTGCCAAGGTGTCATCGAATCGCCAAAAATTCTGACCTTGACAGCGACTTGGCTGAATTGATTCTGGCATTGCCCTGATATAGATAACGCTTACTGAACGAGCAGCCTCCTCGGTCGAACTGCTAGGAATCATACGCGGTTAGCGTTGGACTTTCGTGCCGTTCCTCGGGCGTGTTTACGATCCAGAACTGGCGTTCAAATCGACTTGCAAATGCGCTGATTTGCTTGCCATTTGTCCCCGCAATTCACATATTACCCATACTAGACCTTGTTTGAGCACAAACCCCCAACACAAGGTCTAGTGATTTCCAGCGTTGACGCGCCCCCTGAATCGCCTAACTCTGATTGCTGGTTCGGGACCATGCGAAGTGCCGGACCAGATCCCGGGTAGAAAGCGTCGGCAACACGACCGCCGCAGGCCCGGGACACGGGGCAAAATCTGAGGTCCGCACCTCCCGCGGGCTTCGGTTGGTAAAGCGTCACACAGATCTGGATGAGAAGCCGATTTTCGGCTGGTGGGCACATGCGTGTCCGACACTTGGGGATAACGACGACCATGCGCATTGAACGCCGATTTACGACTGCCAACGCGGATCGCTACGGCTCGATCGAGTTCCGCTCGGCAACAAGCGAGATCAGGAACCCCGATGGCTCGGTGGTTTTCAAGCTCGAGAACATTGCCGTGCCCGCGGCGTGGTCGCAGGTCGCTACGGACATCATCGCGCAGAAATACTTCCGCAAGGCCGGCGTCGCCAAGGCTCTCAGGAAAGTCGAAGAGAACGACGTCCCATCCTGGCTCTGGCGCTCCGTCCCCGACGAGACAGCCCTCGCCAAACTTCCCGAGGCCGAACGTTTCGGTTCGGAAATGGACTCGCGCCAGGTCTTCGACCGCCTCGCCGGCACCTGGACTTACTGGGGCTGGAAGGGCGGCTATTTCGACAGCGAGGATGACGCGCGCACCTTCTTCGACGAACTCGCCTACATGCTCGCCGCCCAGCGGGTCGCCCCCAATTCCCCGCAATGGTTCAATACCGGCCTGCACTGGGCCTATGGCATTGACGGCCCCGGACAGGGCCATTTCTACGTCGACCCCTTCACCCACAAGCTCGTTCAGTCCAAATCGGCCTACGAACACCCGCAGCCGCATGCCTGCTTCATCCAGTCCGTCGACGACGATCTCGTCAACGACAACGGCATCATGGACCTCTGGGTCCGCGAGGCTCGCCTGTTCAAATACGGCTCGGGCACCGGCACCAATTTCTCGAAACTTCGTGGCGAAGGCGAAAAGCTCTCCGGCGGCGGCAAGTCCTCGGGCCTGATGAGCTTTTTGAAGATCGGCGATCGTGCTGCCGGCGCCATCAAGTCAGGCGGCACCACCCGTCGCGCCGCCAAGATGGTCGTCATCGACATCGATCACCCCGATATCGAAGCCTACATCAACTGGAAGGTGAAGGAGGAGCAGAAGGTCGCCGCTCTCGTCACCGGCTCCAAGGTTGTGTCCAAGCACCTCAAGGCCATCATGAAGGCCGCCGTCAATTGCGAAGGCAATGGCGACGACTGCTTCGACGTGGCCCTGAACCCCGCCCTCAAGCGCGAAGTCCGCGCTGCCAAGAAGGCACTGGTTCCGGAAAACTACATCTTCCGCGTCATCCAGTTTGCCCGCCAGGGCTATACCGATCTCGAGTTCCCCATCTACGACACGGATTGGGACAGCGAAGCCTATCTCACGGTCTCGGGCCAGAACTCCAACAATTCCGTCCGCGTCACTGATGACTTCCTCAGGGCCGTCGAATCCGATGGCGACTGGAACCTCACGGCGCGCAGCAATGGCAAGACAATCAAGACGCTGAAGGCCCGCGACCTCTGGGAACAAATTGGTTACGCCGCCTGGGCTTCGGCCGATCCGGGCATCCAGTACCACACCACGATCAACGAGTGGCATACCTCGCCGGCCGCCGGCCCCATCGTCGCGTCCAATCCGTGCTCGGAATACATGTTCCTCGATGACACGGCCTGCAATCTCTGCTCGGTCAACCTGCTGCCCTATCGCAACGCCGACTCGTCCTTCGACACGGCCGCGTTCGAACACACCGTCCGCCTCTGGACCGTGGTGCTCGAAATCTCGGTGATGATGGCCCAGTTCCCGTCCCGCGCCATTGCCGAACGCTCCTTCGAGTACCGCACACTCGGCATCGGCTACGCCAATATCGGCGGCCTGCTGATGACCTCCGGCATTCCCTATGACAGCGCCGAGGGCCGCGCCATCGCTGGTGCCATCACCGCCATCATGACGGGCGTTTCCTATGCCACCTCGGCCGAAATGGCCAAGGAGCTCGGGCCGTTCAAGGATTACAAGCGCAACGCCAAGCATATGCTGCGCGTCATCCGCAATCATCGTAATGCCGCCCATGGCAATGCCGAAGGCTATGAAGGCCTCAGCATCAATCCCGTCGCCCTCGACCATGCCAATGTCGGCGACGCCAATCTGTCCGAGCGCGCCCGTACCGCCTGGGACAATGCACTCGCTCTCGGCGAACAGCATGGATTCCGTAACGCCCAGGTTTCCGTTATCGCGCCCACCGGCACGATTGGTCTCGTCATGGATTGCGACACCACCGGCATCGAGCCCGATTTCGCGCTGGTCAAGTTCAAGAAACTCGCCGGCGGCGGCTACTTCAAGATCATCAATCGCGCCGTGCCCCCGGCCCTGCGTACCCTGGGCTATTCGGAAGACCAGATCGCCGAAATGGAAGCCTATGCAGTCGGCCATGGCAACCTGAACCAGGCCCCCGCCATCAACCCCGCCTCGCTCAAGGCCAAGGGTTTCACCGATGACAAGATCGCCGCACTCAACGCCGCGATGAAGTCTGCCTTCGATATCAAGTTCGTCTTCAATCAGTGGACGCTCGGCGCCGACTTCCTGAAATCGCTCGGCGTCACCGACGAACAGCTCGCCGATTTCTCATTCGAGCTGCTGCCCTTCCTCGGTTTTTCGAAGAAGGACATCGAGGCCGCCAATATCCACGTTTGCGGCGCGATGACCCTGGAAGGCGCGCCTTTTCTGAAGGACGAGCACCTGCCCGTCTTCGATTGCGCCACACCCTGTGGCAAGATCGGCAAGCGGTACCTCTCGGTTGAATCGCATATCCTGATGATGGCGGCGGCCCAGCCCTTCATATCGGGCGCGATCTCCAAGACCATCAACATGCCCAACAACGCGACGGTGGAGGACGCCAAGAACGCCTACATGCTGTCCTGGCGTCTGGCTCTGAAGGCCAACGCCCTTTATCGCGATGGCTCGAAACTCAGCCAGCCGCTCAATTCATCCATTCTCGCCGCCGCTGACGACGAGGATGAGGACGACGTGGTGGAAACCATCGCCGCCCTGCCCGCCGCCGCGCGCACCGAAGTCATTGTCGAAAAGATCGTCGAGCGCCTACGCGAACGCGAAAAAATGCCCGACCGTCGCAAGGGCTACACCCAGAAGGCCGTCGTTGGTGGCCACAAGGTGTATGTCCGCACCGGCGAATATGACGACGGACGCCTGGGCGAAATCTTCATCGACATGCACAAGGAAGGCGCCGCCTTCCGCGCCATGATGAACAATTTCGCCATCGCCATCTCGCTGGGCCTGCAATATGGCGTGCCGCTGGACGAATATGTGGAGGCCTTCACCTTCACCCGCTTCGAGCCGGCCGGCATGGTCATGGGCAATGATCGCATCAAGAACGCCACGTCGATCCTCGACTATGTGTTCCGCGAACTGGCCGTGTCCTATCTCGATCGAAACGACCTGGCCCATGTCAATCCCGAAAGCCCGACTTCGCTCAGCAAGGGCGTTGCCGAGGAACAGGGCACGCGCGCCGCGCCTGTGCCCGCCCCGGTGCCCGCTGAGCGCTTTGTCTCCCGTGGCATGACCCGCGGCAAGACGGCCAATGTCAGCCTGATGCTGGTCCCGACGGCAGAGGCCGCCCGCTACGCCCCGACCGCAGCGAGCACTTCGGCTGTCACCACGATGCGCAGCGCCACAGCCCTCAAGATCGATCCAGCGCCCACCGCCCTCAACACCGCTGAACTCTCGCCCATCCCCGCCCCGCCCCCGTCACGCGACGCCGGGCTACTGCGAGCCGAGGCCCAGATGAAGGGCTATACGGGGGATCAGTGCACCGAGTGCAACAACTTCACCATGGTGCGAAACGGCACGTGTCTGAAGTGCGACACGTGTGGCACGACGACGGGGTGTAGTTGAGGTTGAAAGACGGTTGTTGGTTGTCGCTGCCCATGAGGTTTGACCAGATTCCTGGCATCAGACGCAGAGAAGTGGGGCAAAGTTTGCCTCACCTCCTTCAAGCTGAATGCAGTCAGCGGGCATTGGGACAAATCGGGACGTGTTTGGGGTGTGAGAGTTGAGGGACCACCACTGCTAAATGCGTCTGTTGGTGAGGTATGATCGCCCCATAAGGATGGTCAAAAGTCCGATTTGTGCGCACTCAATGTCGTCATCAGTTGGCCTCAACTTCCTATGACAAGCGAAAGCCCCGGGAAACCGGGGCTTTTCATTGGGCGGGACGCAGTCATTCCCAATGCTCACTTGGAAGCGACCGCATCGCGCCCCCATTTCAGTCATTGAAGCCGGCGGGGCGGCCTACCGAAAGCGGACGTTTTGTCGACCACTCTATCAGCCCTTGACCAGTTGCCGCCAAGCCTGGCCATATTCAACGGCTGCCAATGGATCTCCAGATGCCTGAAACTCGCTCACCACGCCTGGCCGTCCTCATCGATGCCGACAATGCCTCTGCTCGAATTGCCGACGGCCTGTTCGAGGAGATAGCCAAGATCGGCGAGGCGAGTGTCCGCCGCATATATGGGGACTTTTCCAGTTCGCGTTCGAAGGCTTGGGCTGAAGTGTTGGCGAAGCACGCCATTATTCCCCAACAGCAGTTCGCTTATACTACTGGTAAGAATGCCTCCGACATCACATTGGTAATCGACGCTATGGACCTCCTGCACAGCGGGAGGTTTGACGGTTTCTGCCTGGTGTCATCGGACAGTGACTTCACTCGGCTTGCTGCTCGTATCCGAGAGCAGGGTATCGATGTGTTTGGATTTGGCGAGCGGAAAACGCCGGAAAGTTTCCGACAAGCTTGTCGCCGCTTTGTCTACACCGAAAACCTCTTGCCCGAGGCACCAGCGAACGTGGAAGACTCGGGCGCAAAAGCTGCCCCCCTTCAGTTGCCAGTGGATGCGGTGCCTATCTTATTGCGTGTCATCGAGCAGATGGACACCGAAGACGGTTGGGTACCACTCGGGGCAGTGGGCAATCAGCTCGCAAACTTAGCTCCGGATTTCGATCCACGCACTTTTGGCTTCCGCAAGCTTAGCGACCTGGTTCGGCAAACTGAGGCGTTTGAGCTCGATCAACCCGAAGGCCGCGCACTTCGCATCCGAGCCAAACTGCCACCAAGAAAACGGCGCCGTTGACTGTCGAGGGCTGTCGTCACTGCGCCCCTTATCAGTCATTGGACGAAGCTTAAAAAATTCCGAAAGCTGCCATTAAGTGCGCCGCGCGGTGGGCACCTGTGAAATGGGCAGGGGCGACGCCTTTGCCTGCGCGCGCTCCTCGCACGACATCATTTAGTAGCGACTGCACAGCGGCATTTACGTGCAACGGTCCCCCACACTCCGCATTAGCCAGTTTCGACGATGCGCCCAATGGCCCGCATCCATGTAGGCGAGGTTGACGCCATTATCGGTGGTGACCATCCAGAAGGGCCCCATTTGCGCGGCAGCTGGAGCCCGAGCATTTCAGCCACAAACTGGGCAGTGCCGTGCGCGTCTCGCGTCGCAAGGATCGTGCGGTTGAATTCGATGCTCATCAGTGCTCTCCCATCCCGCAGCCTACCCGCTCTGCCCCGACTCGCCTGAGCGTCGAGGCCACTACGAGCACGGCGATCACCGCCGTGCCCGCCACGATGTAGGCGGCGGAATCCCAGCCGAACCGATCCAGTGCGCCGCCGATGGCTGTCGGGCCAAGAATCTGCCCGAGATTGCTGCCTTGAATGATCAGACCCAGAACGATCGGAACCAATCCTGCCGCTGGCGCCACGAGTGGCGCGGAAGACAGCAGGATCGCGGGGATCACACCGCCGACAGTCGAGAACAAAAGGCACAGCCCGAATGCCGCACTATCTGGCAGCACGGGGAGAAAGATCCCGAAGCCGGCCAATCCCATGACAATGCATGCGGCGATCAGGAGCGCCGGGCGGCTAAATCCCCTGTAGAGGAGCAGACCCGCCGTCAGATTGCCGATAACGTTCACGGCCGAAGCCAGTGCGCTGAGCAGTCCGGCCGTCTGGTGCGTCACCTGTAACCGCTCCATCAGCAGCACCGGCAGGAAGCTGAAGACCGCGAAGTACATCATGCTGTAGAGCGCAACGGTGATCGCCAGTCCAATAGCGCCCCGGTCGCGCGACACGGTCATGCTGTCGCGGAGCAAGCTGCTCCAGGACATGGTCTGGCCTTGCCCGCCGGCGGAAATGACAAGTGGAACGGCGATGCAGATGGCCAGCGCCAGGGCGCCGCTTACCCACCACATTGTTCGCCAGTCCTCGAAGAACGGTCCCACCAGCATCGCCGCCGCCATGCCTATCGGCATGAAACAGCTCCAGAGGGCGAAGGCCAGATCACGATCAGCAGGTCGCGTAACTTCTTGGAGCAACGAGGGCGCCGCGACTGTCACCAGCAGGAAACCCGCCCCTTCGATAATTCGGCCGGAAAACAGGCTGAGCAGTCCTGGTATCGCCGCGCCAAGGGCCGCGCCGGCTGTCGTGACCAAAAGCCCGATGATGAGAATGCGTCGCGCACCGATGCGCGCGACATATACTGTCGCAGCGCAAGCGCCGTATCCGCTGGATTATTTGCAGTCACGACCGCCAGCCTGACCGGATCGCAGACAGCTGAAATATCGTAAGACCAATAATGATGAAAATTGCAGCCAGCGCAAACCCGTTCGGCACGGCCTCCCCAAGGATGAAGATCGCAATCGGCGTGCCCATGATGGCGGCAACCGAGCCGGTTTGGCTCAAATAGACCGGCCCTGCGATTTGCTGTAAGCGGAAGAAGGTTAGATACTGGACGACAAATGAAGCGATTGCGCAGAACAGGATTAGCACCAATGACGGCTGAAACAGCCCAACAAACGCACCGGCACCTTCGCGCCAAAGGGCGATAGGCAAAGTCAGCGCTGCGCCGGAAAGCAGCATCAGACCCGCTAGTTGCCGCGCGGAAGTGTCCTTTGGCCATAGTAGAGAACGATAGACGTTTCCAACCGCCAGCACGATCGGCATAGCACAGGCCAGCAGCACCGTGGCGGCCTCCGTGCTCGGCATTTCTAGCCCCTTTCCGAGGGCAAGCAGCGCGCCGCCAATGAGGCTGACCACCAGCCCAAGGACACGATGGAGCGAAAACGTTTCGAGCCCGGTGAGCAATGACAGAAGCCAGGTCAACAATGGGGGAAAGGCCATGGCTACGGCGATGAATGACGCCCCCACTTTGTCGATCGTCACATAGCCAATCGCGCTGCCAAGGGCCATTAGAGCACCGGCACCCAGACTATACGCGCCGAGAACTATGGGGGCCGTACCGGATTTGGCTTGCCCCTTCAAAACAACGGCTATTATCAGCCCAGCGCTCCCCATCGTTGTGCAGAGGTAAGTTAGCATTGGTGCGCCATTGGCTGCGGCCAGTTTGGACAATAGCACCGCTATGGCCAGAAATGTGCCCGTCAAGATCAGCAAAGGAAAGGCTTCCGCAAAGGGTGGCCGCGCTGGGCGAGCTAAGCTGGACATCGTTCACCCAAGAAATCAGTTGATCGGACAGAAAGGACAAACGTCACAGGGTGGGTCAGCTCGCATCCACTGGATGCTGTGATCTAAATCCAATGCAAAGGCGGTTCCAGACGTTGATCGTCGCAATTGCAACGCTGATGCGGGTGATCTCCGCCTCTGTGAAAAACGACTGGAGTGGTTGGAAGGCCACGTCCGGTGCGCGTGTCTGTGCGACGTTGGTCAACGCCTCGGTCCAGCCAAGCACCGCCCGCTCACGGGCATCGAAGACCGGCGAGTCCCACCAGACGCTTATAAGGTTAATCCACTGCTCGCTGAAGCCGTCACGGCGCGCCTCTTTGGTGTGCATATCAATACAGTAGCCGCAGCCATTTATCTGTGATGCTCGCACCTTGATGAGGTGTAGGAGCCGGGGCTCGATACGAGACTCTCGGCGGACATAGGCTTCCAGAGCCACGACCGCGTCGTAAGCATCAGGCGCAACTGTGGGGAAATCGAAGCGCACCTTCATGGCACTTCCCTTTTGCTTTCTTGATAGTGGGCCAGAAGGTGCGAAAATGGCCAGCTGCTGGCAGAGCATCGGCGCACCGGTATCTCAATGCTGCGCTGAAATTTGCAATATATTAAGAGCCGTAAAATCGATGAAGATGATCAAGAAAATCGATCGTACGAATATCATTCCTTGGATAACCGTGCCGATTTTCGGCAGAGGTGGATTGCGCTCTGCAGGACGTTACTTTTTCCCGTGCAACGGATCGATAGCGTTGCTCTCGCTACCCCAAGGCCCATCTGGTGAAGCATTGGCTGTCAAACGGCAACGCGCTGTCGCTTCACTCGATCAGATGCGGTGAAGATGCTGCAAGGCTATTGAGTATATTGAGGCCGGTGGCCAGCATCGGCATGGTCGGAGCCGACAAGGCTAGGCGAATGGCGTTCGGTGCGTGCCCTGGCGAAGATGCGAAGGCGCTCGCAGGCAACACGGAGACACCCTGTCGCGCTGCAAATATGGCAAAGGTCTCGGCGCGCCACTGGTCGGGCAGACTTGCCCAAATGTGGTAGGCGCGCGCGTCACCGCTAACCTCGAAGGTGCTGAGCACTCGCCTGGCCAGGGCGTGGCGAGCCTTGGCGTCTTCCCGCTTTAATTTGCCAATTTGATGCGCGGAACCGTCAAGCATCAGTTGTAGGCCCAGCGCCAGGGGCAGACCCGAGGGTGACCAGGCACCGCTTCGCACGCTAGCGAGCATTTTCTCGCGCATGTGTGCTGGCGCAACAATGATACCCAGCGTTGTACCGGGTGCAATCCGCTTGGAGAGGCTGTCTACTAGTACCACATGATCCGGTGCATGCTTGGCGAGTGGTTCTTCATCGACGAGGAAGCCATAGACGCCATCCTCGATCGCAACCAGGTCGGATTGCGCGAGGATTGAGGCTATCGCTCCGCGCCGCTCCAAGCTCATTGTCATACCCAGCGGATTGTGCAGGCTCGGCTGAACATAGATGCCGTTCAGGGGAGTGGCACTGTGCGCGCGTCGGATCGCAGCGGGCACCATGCCCTCGGTGTCACAGGCAATTGGCACCAGGGTGATCCCGAGTCGCGCAGCGACACCCTTGATGACGGGATAGGTGAGTGCCTCGACACCAATCCTGCTACCAGGTGGTGCAAGTGCAGAAAGGGCTGCTGCTATGGCCTGCCTCCCATTGCCCGTGAACATGATTGCCTCAGCATCGGGATGCCAGGCGCCACGGCCAACGAAGTTGGCAGCTATAGTCCGCGCCGAACGTGTTCCTGTTGCTCCCGCCGGTCTGGATAGCTGTTCTAGAGCGGTGGCATGCAGCAATGCCTTGAGGGATTGCTCCACGATCGCCGACTGCCCGCTAACGATGGGAGAATTCAGCTCAAGGTCGATGGCCGAAGTCGCCGGTTCGGTAAGAGCTGGAGTTTGTCGCGAAGCTGGGAGACGGACAAATGTACCTCTACCGACTTCGCCGGTAACCAGTCCTCTTTTTGCAAGCTCGGCATAGACGCGGGATGCAGTGGAGGCCGCTATTCCGTGCTCATAGGCGAAGTCCCTCTGTGGGGGCAGGCGTTCTCCCGGCTTGCGCTTGCCCGAAGCAATCTCCTCGCAGACGGCGTCCGCAATCTTACGATAGTCGTTCACTTATATTGCTCCGAGTGCAATGTTAAAATTGCACCGAGAGTGTGGATGAGCGACGCTCACTTTGCAATGTGCGGAGGGAGGCCATGCTTTCATACACAAATCTGACGGCGTTTGCCCTTGTGTCCCTTGGGATGGTTCTAACCCCAGGGCCAAATATGATTTATCTGCTCAGCCGAGCCGTATTGCAGGGGCGCGTCGCCGGCTTTGTTTCGCTGCTCGGTTTTATCGCCGGATTTATATTTTACATGCTTTGCGCCGCATTCGGTGTGACGGCTCTGATCTTTGCGCTTCCATTCGCGTTCAGGGCGATCCAGGTCGTTGGTGCGGTGTATTTGCTCTATCTCGCTTGGTGCGCAATCAGGCTTGGCGCCGGGTCAATATTCCGCCCGCGAACTGACCTCCCCTTCGACCCACCAATGCGCCTCTTTGCAATGGGATTTCTGACCAACCTCCTGAACCCTAAAATTGCGCTTCTCTATATGTCGCTCTTGCCGCAATTCCTTGACCTGACCAAAGGTCACCTGCTCGCGCAAAGCCTGTTGTTGGGTACCGTACAGATCGCAGTCAGCTTCGTCGTGAACTCGGTGATAATCCTGGCCGCGGCCTCGGTGGCAAGCTGGTTCGCCACCCGGCCGGTTTGGACAAGAGTTCAGCGATGGGTGATGGCATCGGTTCTGACCGCACTGGCCTTGAGCGTTATTCAAGTGCAGTGACTGCGGGCAGTCATTTCCCCGTGATGTTGGTCCGGGTCTAAACGGTCAACAGCGAAAATTTGGTCGGGAACACGTCACAACTCAACTGTCTGGATCGTCACATATATGCAACCCTACAGATGGAGCCTGCAGTGACGACCAATCCCGTAAATCACTACAAGAATGTACCCAACGTCTTCGCCAGCTTGGAGAAAGTCCATGGTGCAATTGATGAGCACGGTCTCGACAGGATGCTGCATCATCTGGTGCAATTGCGCGCCTCGCAGATCAACGCGTGTGCCTATTGCGTGAAGATGCACACCAAGGAAGCCCGCGATGATGGTGAGACCAATGAGCGGCTCGACCGTCTGGCGGTCTGGGAGCATGTCAGCGACTTTTCGGCGAAGGAACGCGCGGCACTCGGCTGGACCGAAGCGCTCACGCAACTCGATCGAAAGACCGACTATGGCGCCCTGCGCGCCGATCTGCGTCAGCACTTCAGTGATGCAGAGATCAGCGCGCTGACCGCCACTATTGCGATGATCAACCTCTGGAACCGCATTCAGGTGTCGACACACTGACATGGCCAGGCCCGAGACAGATTTGTTTGAAGAGCGCCGCCCGTTTCTGACTGGCTTGGCCTACCGCATACTCGGGTCATTGGCCGAGGCGGAGGATGCGGTCCAGGATACCTATCTGAAGTGGCAGGGGTGCGACCAGGGGGGGGTAAGCAACCCTGCGGGTTGGTTGACTGCAACCTGCACGCACCGATGCATTGATATGCTGAGATCTGCGCGTCGGTCGCGGGTAGATTATGTCGGCGCTTGGCTTCCGGAGCCGATCCAGACGATGACCGAAGACAGGCCTGAGGATGCGGCTGAACTGTCATCCACACTCTCTCTCGCCTTCATGCTCCTTCTGGAGAGGCTCGCGCCCAAGGAACGCGCTGCCTATCTCCTGCGCGAGATATTCGACCAGTCTTACGAAGATGTCGCTGCGGCCTTGAACGTGACGGAGGCGGCTTGTCGTAAACTCGTCTCCCGGGCCCGCAGTCGTATCGGTCGTGAGGAGCCTGGCTCCATCGTTCCGAAGGAACGCCAGGACGAACTGCTGGGGGCTTTCCAGCAGGCAATCGTGACTGGAAACACGCAGCAGCTTGCAAACCTCATGCGAGAAGACATCGAACTTCGCACCGACGGGGGAGGCAAGGCGCTGGCGCTTCTGGATCCTCTGTCAGGCAAGGCCGATGTCCTCGCCTTTGTTGGTGGAACCCTCAATCAGTCTTGGGCCGGCTTTAGGTGGCAGCGCGTCGACATCAATGGGGCACGAGGCGCCATCGTGTTCGACGGCCCCAACATCGTCGCGTCTGTTAGTTTTGGATGTGACGGGCAGGGCAATCTTTCGGGCATCTACATCATGCGCAATCCCGACAAGCTCGCCCACCTTGCTGATGCCGAAAGGACGATTCAATGACCGACACGCACGCGGTCTCAACGGCCCCAGGTTGGGGCGAGCTGCTTTCCGGCAGCAACCTTATCCGTTCAATTGCACTGAGTGGCGGTGTCGCTCTCCATGCAGTCAATCTCTACATCTCGACCACGATCCTGCCATCCGTGGTGCGCGAGATTGGTGGGATGGACTATTATGCATGGAACACCACGCTTTTCGTGGTTGCTTCAATTCTGGGGGCGGCACTGTCCTCTCCTATCCTTGCGCATGCGGGGCCGCGGGGAGGCTATGGCGCAGCCGGTATCATCTTCATCATTGGAACACTGGTCTGCGCCTGGGCCAATGATACGCCAATCATGCTTGTCGGCAGGATGGTACAAGGATTGGGCGGGGGTATCTTGCTGGCCTTGGCATACGCGATGGTTCGCCGAGTTTATGTCGAGCCGCTCTGGCCGCGTGCACTCGCGCTCTTGTCCAGCATGTGGGGCATTGCAACGCTTTTGGGGCCTGCTGTTGGCGGCGTATTTGCCGAGCTAGGCTTGTGGCGCGGCGCCTTTCTGGCTCTGGTGCCCGTTGCCGCGCTTGTCGTCCTAGCTGCGGTGTTTGTGTTGCCGAAACGCGAGGCCGAGAGGAGCCCGGCAGAGCCATTGCCCCTCGCCCAGCTTCTCCTTTTGACGCTTGCCGTCTTCGCGGCATCCTGGGGCGGAATCGGTAGGGACCTAGGGTCGATCGCCCTAGGAATGGCCGCTGCGTCCGTCTTGATTGTGATGCTTGTGTTGATGGAACGGTGGTCAAGTCGGAAGCTGCTGCCCCGGGATACGTTTCGGCTTCCGGCAGCTCTTGGAAGCCTCTATGCGACGTCGGCGCTGCTGGCGGTCACCGTGACCTGTACAGAGATTTTCCTGCCGCTCTTCCTGCAGGAGCTCCATGGTCGCTCGCCCCTCGAAGCCGGCTATATCGCAGCGGTCATGTCGGCGGGCTGGACTGCGGCAGCAATATTGGCGTCGGGCCTCCAGGACCGGAGGCGCAATATTGCGATGCGCGCTGGGCCGGTTCTTTCGCTTGGTGCCATGATTATTCTCGCGGCTGCCTTGCCCTGGGCAGGACAGATCGGCGATTGGCTGCCTCTGACCCTCATCTGCGGCGCTCTAGTGCTCGGAGGGGCCGGCGTCGGCCTGGCATACCCACATCTGTCCGCAATGGTCCTCCGCGTGGCGCCGCCGGCCGAAGCCGACAATGCTGCGTCCTCCATCATGACGGTGCAGCTCTGTGCCACGGCCTTTGGCGCTGCCCTGGCAGGCCTGGCCGTCAATCTGGCTGGAGGGAGCACGTTGTCTGGAGGCATGGATGTCGCGAATGCGGCGCGATGGCTGTTCATCGTCGTGGCATTGGCGCCAGCTTTCTGCCTGACCATCATGACTAGCGCCTCGTTCGGAAAGGCAACCGAGAGGTATCGGTAATGTCGACTGGGAAAGCGACGGTGCGCAAATTAGTCGCGGTTTCGCTCTGATAATTCGAACAAGCCGCCTCCGAACCATGAGGGATACATATCTATGTTGTTAGAAGAAGTGGCTTTCCTAAAGCCAGACGAGCACCTGCTCCATCGCCTTCTGCCGGTCGCACGCAGCATATTTGCCGATACGTTCTCACATCGGTACGAGTCAGAGGCGTTCGAGCGCTTTTGTGACGAAGTGTATCGTCCCGGCGGGACTATGTCCCACGACTTCAACGCGCCTGACATACGCTGGCTCGTGGCAGTGACAGCGGGGCAGCCGATTGGCTATGCGAAATTGACCCCACTGCGGGCGCCCGCCGTCGATCCGGAACCGACTGCGTTGGAAATGCAGCAACTGTATGTTGTGCGGCTGTGGCACGGTACCGGCGTTGCCGATCGGTTGACAAGGTGGGCTCTGGAAACCGCAGCTGCCACGTGTGCACGCGAAGTATACCTTACAGTTTTTGATCACAACGAGAGGGCCAAACGGTTCTATGCTCGTCACGGCTTTGAAGAGGTCGGCCGATGCACATTTCACCTCGGCGACCGCGTGGACGACGATCGAATCTGGCGTGTGCGCCTGCCAGTCAATAAGCACCAAGGTGAGTGACACGTCATGCCCGGGCGATAGGTCTTGGATTTCCTGGTCCCAACGCCCGAGCGATCATTTCAATCATCCTGCCGCGTCCACACCCCCTCTTTGAACGATCGCAAAGCGAAGACGACAGCAGCAACCTCCGATCAACATGATGAGCTAGTTAGATGGCACTGCCTCAATCGATCAAAAACGTTACTGCGTTGACTGAACTGGGTCGGCAGCAACTTTCCGAAAACTTCTTTATGCGTGAGATGCTGTACTCGGAGGTGGGCAATTTCTACGGAATCCCAAACATTCCTGAAGATCCGGAGCTTGCCCTGCAGGTAGGCCGCGAGGTCGCAACTCGGTTGCTAGAGCCCCTAAAGCGCGCGTTCGGCCATGTATCAATTCGCAGCGCATACCGCTCCCCGACGCTGAATGCTTTTTGCAACGAGCGTTTCAAGGAGGGAGACAGCTCCTGCTGGTGTACCGATAACGACCTTAATGCCGCACGACACATCTGGGACCGGTGCGATAGTGAAGGGTTCTTAGGCGGAACTGTTACCGTTTTTATCCCGGCCTATCTCAAGCATTACAGGAAAACGGGGAATCATCTGCCTCTGGCGTGGTGGATACGTGACCACATTGAAGGCTACTCCGAGCTGTTCTTCTTCAGGACTCTCTGCGCCTTCAATATCCGCTGGTATCAAGGGCCTTCAGAGAGGGCCATTTGGTATCTCGATCCGCCAACGCGGAATATGGTGACGAAACAAGGTGTCGAGGGGTTCGATGGTGACCACAGCCATCTCTATCGAACTGTCCTGGACCTGATTGGATAGAAGCCTACACGTTCCTTTGCTTGTCGTGGGTCGGGACCGGCGCATTTCGTGCGCCGAGCGTTTAGATGAGTCGCTGCGGCCTTAGATTGTTGCGCTCAGCGCAATAATGAAATGACGATTTCGGGCGTTCTGCCTCAACATTGTCCGGTGCACCCTGCGACTGCGGATCGGGAAAAGGCCCGGCCTATTTCTTGCAGGAGCGCAAATTGAAACTTTATCATCACACTCTGTCTGGCCATTCCCATCGGGCACGCCTCTTCCTCTCACTGCTCGGCCTGCCACACGACCTGGTCGAGGTCGATCTCAAGTCGGGTGCGCACAAGCAACCGGAATTTCTCGATATGAACCCGTTTGGTCAGGTTCCCGTCCTCGAAGATGACGGTGCGTTCATCTCTGATTCCAACGCCATCCTGATCTATCTCGCCAAAAAGACCGGCCGCTCCGAATGGCTGCCGGAAGACGCTATCGGCGCCTCCGCTGTCCAGCGCTGGCTATCGGTGGCTGCCGGCGAAATTGCCTATGGCCCAGCCGCAGCACGATTGATCACTGTCTTCGGTGCCAAGTTCAACGCGGAAGAAGTCATCAATCGCGCACATACGGTGCTGAACCGACTCGAACGCAAGCTTGCGGGCCGCGACTGGTTGGTTGGCGACCGTCCGACAGTCGCAGACATCGCGATCTACAGCTATGTTGCGCGCGCGCCTGAAGGAAATGTCGAACTGTCGACCTACTCCGCGGTTGGTGACTTTCTCAGCCGCGTAGAGGCACTGCCGGGTTTCGTCGATTTTGTTCGTACGCCGGCAGGGCTTGCAGCCGCCTGAATGTGATCGGAGCGTGCCAATTGGCGCGCTCCAATACCCTTTTTCGGGGCAGCGCATGATCTACCAAGAGCTACCGACATGGCACGAAGGCGAGCTGTTTCTGCAGAAGAAAGCGGGAGCCCTAGAACGTATGGGAGAGGTCGGTCGGCGTGTCGTGCGCGCCTACATGCCGGACCAGCATCGCGACTTCTACGCCCAGCTTCCATATATTGTGCTCGGCAGCGTCGATAAAGGAGGCGACGCCTGGGCGACCTTTGTTGAGGGCCAACCGGGCTTCATGCATTCTCCCTCGCCCACGATGCTGGATATTGCCGCGCAAACGAACCCGGACGACCCAGCCAGCGATGGTATCGCGGACGGCAAGCCTGTGGGTCTGCTCGGTATTGAAATGCATACGCGGCGGCGCAATCGTATGAACGGGTTCGTTTCTGCGATGGCTGAGGGCTTTCGCGTCAACGTCGACCAAAGCTTCGGAAATTGCCCACGCTATATCCAATTGCGTGATTTCGCCTTTAGCCGCGAAGCGGGGCAAGCCCCTCTGAAGTCCATAGAGCGCCTGCGCGAACTCGATGATCCCGCACGCTCGATGATAGCCGGCGCCGACGCCTTCTTTGTTGCGTCCTATGTTGATCGTGGGGACAGACGTCAGGTGGATGTTTCCCATCGTGGTGGGAATGCCGGCTTCGTGCGTGTGGGCGACGATGCGACGCTGACGATACCAGACTTTGACGGCAACCTTTTCTTTTCGACGCTCGGCAATATCCTATTGAACGGGAAGGCCGGCCTGCTCTTTGTGGACTTCTCCACTGGTGACATGCTGCAGATGACCGGTGACGCGGAGCTTGTTCTGGACTCTCCCGAGATCGCCGCCTTCCAGGGAGCCGAACGGTTCTGGACGTTCAGGCCCCGGCAGATCGTCCGCCGAGCCAATGCGCTGGCCCTGCGTTGGGCATTTCAGAAGGACGGCTGGTCTCCGAGCTCACTGATGACGGGGAGCTGGAAGCAGGCCGCGGACAGGCTCCGCGCTGCCGGACTTGCCCGGAACTGGCGCCCACTGACGGTGACCAAAATCGTAGAGGAAAGCAAGACCATTCGCTCGTTTTACTTGCAACCAGGGGATGGGGCGGGACTGCTCCCATATGTCGCCGGGCAACACCTGCCGATACGGGTAAAGCCTATAGAGAACGGCAAGTCCGTTATACGCACGTACTCCCTCTCGGTTGCACCCTCTGATGGCGTCTACCGCATCAGCGTCAAGCGAGACGGGCTGGTATCGCGGTTCCTGCACGATGCAGTTTCCGTGGGAGACTCTATCGAGGCCCGGGCACCAGCCGGCCACTTCATAATGGACGCGAATGAGAAGCGGCCCGCCGTGCTTCTTGCTGGTGGCATCGGAATCACGCCACTGCTCGCAATGCTCCGCCATGTTGTCTACGAGGGGCTCCGAAAACAGCGCATCCGTCCCGTGACGCTGTTCCACGCCGTCCACTCGCTGGCTGAACGTCCTTTCGAAAAAGAGATATCGGCACTTGCGGGAGCGTCGAAAGGTGCCATGCGGGTTGTTCGGGTCCTGAGCAACATCGACGGGGCCGAAATGGGTATCGATTACGAGGCTGCTGGCCGGATCGACATTGCGCTGCTTATCAACCATCTGCCGTTCAACGACTATGATTTCTATCTCTGTGGTCCGCCGCAATTTTCTCAAATGCTTTATGACGGCCTTCGCGGGCTCAACATCGCCGACGATCGCATCCATGCTGAAGCTTTTGGCCTTTCGTCCCTGAACCGGGCCGCTGACTGGAGCGCGCTTGTACCGGCTTCCGCCCGCACGCCTCCATCCACCCACCCCGTGCCAGTCATGTTCACAAACTCTCTAAAGGAGGCGCGTTGGACGCCCGGATCCGGAACACTACTGGAGCTAGCGGAACGACGCGGTCTCGAACCCGAATTCAGTTGCAGGGTTGGTAACTGCGGCACATGCCGCACCACACTGATCAAGGGTGGTGTTACGTATCTGAAGGAGCCGACCGCTAAGGTCGACGAAAATGAAATCCTGCTCTGCTGCGCCGTTCCCTCGGACCAGAACCGGGGCGGCATCCAGCTTGCTGTCTGACGGCGGGATTACTCCGCCGTCCCGACTCTATGTCCGCTTTCAGGCCACTATAACTGAGATACACGAGAGTATCGTTCCGAGAACTAGAGGAGATACAGAATGTTTCGCCCCCCGCTGCCCCCATTTTCTAAAAAGAGCGCAATAGAAAAGGTCCGTCTTGCGGAAGATGGTTGGAACACCCGTGATCCCACTAAGGTTGCTCTCGCCTATACTCTGGACACGCGTTGGCGAAACCGCGTTGAGTTCGTGACTAGCCGCGCAGAAGCCGAAGCCTTTTTGACCCGCAAGTGGAACAAGGAACTAGAGTACCGTCTAATCAAGGAGCTATGGGCTTTCCAGGATAACCGGATCGCAGTGCGCTACGCTTACGAGTATTACGATGACAGCGGCCAGTGGTTTCGCGCCTATGGGAACGAAAATTGGGAATTCGCTGAGGACGGCCTGATGCGGAACCGCCACGCCAGCATCAACGAACATCCGATTACAGAGGTCGACCGCAAGTTTCGCTGGACGCTTGGCCGTCGACCGGAAGACCATCCCGGCCTCAGTGATTTCGGCTTTTAGATCACAGGCTACCTTTCGGAGGGATCGACCATATCCGAGTTCAAGCTCGACGAGCGCCTCCGACCATCGGTGGAACTCACGCTCATTGCGGCGCACGGAAATTCTTCCTTGCCCCGAGGATAGGGAGACGTTGCCCGCGCTACAGGCATGACACCGGCAGAGTTGGATTCGCGCAAGGGGAAGGCGGCTTCGATATCAAGGCATCGACGGCAGTGGCCTTGGCGCTGAGGGCTGGCGAGGAAAACCGTCAACGCGCTCTTCGTCCGGGCCTGTCCCCGCGAAGCTGTGCGGAAATCGAGAAAATGGCGGCCGCATTTACCAGCCTGGCTCGCGATTGGGAACGAACTCGCATGGAAACTGCTGCTTTGCCTCCGGCAGCATCCTACTATTATTCCCGGTAAATCGAGGAGTTAGGAAGCGGATGGATCGTTGGCAGGCAATGCGGGTTTTCGTGAAGGTAGCCGAAACCGGGAATTTTGCCGAGGCGGCTCGCCACATGCACATGAGCGCGCCTGCCGCGACACGAGCCGTGGCATCGCTTGAGGCGTTGATCGGAGCGCGCCTGTTCGTGCGCACGACCCGCTCGGTAAAGATGACCGAGGCCGGATCGCGCTATTTGGAGGATTGTCGCCGGATCCTCAAGGACATCGCAGAAGCTGAGGCCGCAGCGGGAGGCTCGTATGCCACTCCGACCGGCACGCTCTCTCTGACCGCGTCGACGTTGTTCGGCCAAATGCATGTGCTTCCGATATTGATGGAGTATCTCAGGACATATCCGGCCATGAAGGCTAGGACTCTCTTCATCGATCACCCCGTCAACATAGTCGATGAAGGGATCGACGTGGCCGTGCGTATTGGCCATCTCCCGGATTCGGGCCTCACAGCGATCAAAGTTGGAACGGTCCGAAGAGTTATATGCGGTTCGCCGGACTATCTTGAGCGGAACGGCGTTCCGAGCACGCCGGCGGATCTCAAAGGTCACAGTGTTGCTGCGTCCACCGGCGCCTGGTCATCGCCTGATTGGCGATTCACCGACGGCCAGCGCGTTACAGTTGATGTGACGCTTCGGTGCAATACCAATGACGCGGCGATCGCGTTCGCACGACAAGGCTATGGCCTTACGAGGGTCCTCCACTATCAGGTAGGTCCGGAGCTCATAGCCGGAAATCTTCAGATCGTGCTCAGCGAATACGAAGAACCGCCGATGCCGATACATATCTTGCATCCCGAGGGGGGACATGCCTCCGCAAAGGTCCGCGCGTTTCTGGATATCGCTATCGAAAGCCTCCGTAAGAACCATATCTTCAACTGAAACGTTCTTTTTGCGGCGTCGCGTCCTATCGAATTCAAGAACGACACCAATCGAAATAAGATCTCGTGGCGATGTAGTGCTTGCAAAGTAAGTGGCCGGCTAATTTGCACCGCCATGATTTGGTGTCGTTTCGACCATCTCCAACTAAGTGAGCAATCTGAGCGAACAGGATTATCGACATGTCGTCGACAACGGCTCCTATGGCCCTGCGGTTTTCGTTGCAGTCGGCGGAGGGCCGACCGGCCCATGCCGTCGTCGACGGTCGGGCCGATCGCTAGGCTAGCGCTCCGATAATCCGGTCAATCTCCAACCGGGCCCAAATAATGCAGAGGATAGTACGCTTGCGCCCTTGATCCCGTCCGCGCAACGATCAGGTTCTCAACCTGCCCGTCGTACGGGGGCCTTCTGATTGCATCGGAAGGATGAGCAATTGAAAGACTTTTCTCATGATGTTCGGCTGGCTTTGGTCGATCCTGGAATTGCAAGTGCGATAATTACGAGACTCAGGACGGCCGGTAACAGCATGCAAGCATGCATGTAGAGGCTGCTTGAGAAAGCCTCCCGAGCTATAGATAGCAGCATGGCGTTTTGATGCGTCGGTAGAGCTTGGGCTGATGAAATGGCCCCGGCGAGAGTCTCGCTTGCGACATTGGAAATGCTCGAGGGCAGATCGGCCGGAATGTGTTCGGTCATATGAGCTCGATAGACCGACGTTGCCAGGCTGCCGAATATTGCAATTCCGAGCGCTGCGCCGAGCTCGGCACCGGTTTCTGTGCATCCTGAGGCTGATGCAGCTGCACCTTCAGGAGCTGCCTGAAGAAACAGACCTGTTCCGAGACTCATAAATGGCGTGAGGCCCGCCAGCAAACAAGCCGAGCCGATTACGAGAAAAAGTGGACTATTGTTTCCCAACATCAGAAGAGGCGGGCCGCAAAGCGCCGCGACCGACCCGACTGCCATTAGCATTCGTGCCTGATAGTGCACGACCAGGGAAGAGACCCAGACTGCAATAACAGCACTGCCTATTGCACCCGGTAGTTGCCACAATCCCGCCTTGAGAGGGGAAAACCCGAACACTAACTGCAGATATTGGGAGGTGATGAGGCTAGTGCCGAACAGGATTGCACCTGCGACCGTCATGCCCACCAGACTACATGTACTCGTGCGACCTTTGAACAGTGAAATAGGCAAGAAGGGCCTATCCAGTCGGGACTGTCGCCGCATGAACAGGACTATAAGGGATGCGGCGGCAAGTAAACTTGCAGCTGTATTGGCGTTGAGGCCAGTCATCGTGCCTTGTTTGATCGTCACGACGATCATGGGTGGGATAAGGAACGACATTACCGCACTGTAGACATCGATGCTGCCTCGTCCCTTCTCGCGCCGCTCCGGAATTAGGAGAGGTATAGTGCACACAAGCAATATCATTGCCGGAAGAAAAATGAGGAAGATGGCAGTCCAGGCGAAGTACGTCAGGATAACTCCTCCGACGACGGGACCTAAAGCTCCTCCGATGAGAAATCCGACCATCCATATCGTAATCGCAAGCGAGCGTTGGCCAGTATCCTCAAAAATCGAGCGAATGAGCGCGAGGGACGTTGGGGCAAGTGCCGCCGCCCCCAAGCCTTGGAGTGCACGTGCCGCGATGAGTGCCGGGGCACTTGTGGCAAAGGCCCCAAGGGTCGATGCTACCGCAAATATCGTAGCGCCGAGCAGAAGTATTCTACGATGCCCAAATCTATCTGAGAATGCACCCATGGTGATCAGAGTGCCCGCGATTACCAAACCATAGGCATCCATGATCCAGAGCAACTGGGCAGCGGTAGGCGAGATTGCCAAGCTGATGGTAGGGAGAGCCAGATACAGCGTCGACATGTTCATCATGACGAGGACTGCGGTGAATCCGAGAATTGCAAGAGCAAGCCACTCTCGTAGACCTGCTCGAACCGGGGGTGTTTCAAATGCGACGTCCATTATGACACGCTAAGACGCTTCGCGGTCAGGAGCGTCTTTCCCACGGTCGTGCGCGCTTCGATCGCCGCATGCGCCAGCGCGGCATCCTCAAGCGGATATATCTGTCCGACCACAGGCCGAATTATGCCGTTAGCAGCAAGCTCGAGAGCTTGCTGGATATATGAAAAAGTCTCCGAAGCACGTGGCGCGGTGGAAAGCCCCATGACTTGGATGGAGTGGGTGTGAGAAAGGTCGGTGTCGGAGCCGCTCGCGATTCCGTAGAGACTAATGCGTCCTCCCCGACGGAGGAGTTTGCTGGCTTCTGTTCCGATCTGACCGCCGATACCATCAAAGACAACATCAAGTTCCGACGTGCCATGCTGCCTGAGAGCTGCTCGTGCGCTCTCACTCCAGTCAGGCAGGCTGTAATCGATAAAGGTCGCGCCAAAAGAACGCACGAGCGGTTCCTTCTGGGCACTTCCCGCCGCGCCAATGACGACTGCCCCACTATTGAGAGCAAGTTGAACAAGCAGGCTTCCGACGCCACCTGCGGCAGCCTCTACAAGTACCCGTTCACCGGGTTTGATCTCAGCTTGTTTGAAGAGCATGAGTGCTGTTCGACCGTCGGCGATCAGCGCGACTGCGGCTTTGATCTCGACACCTTTGGGTAGTGAGACGACGTCGTCAACATTGGCGAGTGCGCGTTCGGCATAGCCGCCGGCGCCGCCCGTTGTTGCAACAACGCTTTTCCCCAAGAGGGCTTGATCGACCCCAGGGCCGGTGGCAACGATGGTTCCGCCGACGCCATTGCCGGGGACACGGGGTAGCCCCGGATTGCCAAACGGCCCATTTCCGGCGCGAACCTGCGTCTCGACGAAGGTGACGCTCGCGTAGTCCACATCGATAACGACCTGGTCTGGGTCGGCAATCGGCTCGGGCTGTTCACTTATTTCTAGAACACTTGGCGGTCCGAACTCGTTCATCACAATAGCGCGCATCATAATCCTCTTACCGGTATCGATATTAAACGGAGCAATTCGCTCCGATTCGAATTGATGCTATAACGGAGCAAATCACTCCGCAAGGGAAGGTCCACTCGTGAATCGAAAAGCGCCCCGACAGGCAGAAGCCGAACGAAATGACCAAGCTCTTTTGGAAGCAGCAAAAAAGGTGCTGGCGATGGAAGGGCGCTACGCCACTGTCGCCATGATAGCAAAGCGGGCTGGAGTGGGGATCGCCAGCCTTTACCGGCGCTACAGTACGAAGGAAGAGCTCTTCCAACATCTGTGTGAGCTGTCGTTGCAGGAATGGGTTACAGCGGCAGAAACCGGGATAGTATATGATGACCCCTGGGATGGTCTGGTGCACTACATCCAATCAGTCATCGCGTTCGGCGGTGGATCGTTGGGTCCCATTGCAGGCACCATTGAGGTCACGGAGGTGATGGCATCAAGGTTCACGCGTCTAGATGATGTTGTTGGAACGCTTGTCGAACGATGCCATCGCGCCAATGTATTAAGCGATAGCATCACGACGGTGGACATCGCGTTGCTTGTAGAACAACTCGGCAGGTGGTCGCTGGTGGAACAATTTGAGGCCCTTGGGCGCGAGGATTGGTTGGACGATGCTCGAAAGGCGCGCGATCGACTTGTGACGATTGCACTGAATGGTTTGCGGCCCGGCCCTGGGGCATTGCCTCATGCGGCACCCGCCGGCGATCTGCTGACACGTCGTTGGCGCGATCCAGCTGATTGATCAATTAGTGGCACTATGAGCGGAATTCCGCGACTGATTGAAGGCAACTTGCCAGGGTCGGAGCACTCGCCCCCATAGCCTTCCAACCACGATTGCGGGGCTTTGGCACCCATAGTGTCAAATGGCCTCGCCCTCACTATATCGGTCGACAGTTACAGGCAAAACAGCTAGCCGCGGAACTGGAGAAGAATAGATCACGGCGAACTGCGCCACAAAACCAAGCACGAACAGCAGTAGACAAGCCTCCACGCCCCAATGCAGTGCGGTGACCGCGCCTAAGGCCGCACCGACTGGCCGTGCGCCATATGTTGCGGCCATGACCAGCGCCGAGACGCGGCCAAGCATCGATGGTGGTGTAACGGATTGTCTTAACGTTGTGGTCGCAATGGTCCAAAGGACAGGACCGGCGCCGAACAGGAAGTAGCCGAGGCCGGAGAGGATCGGGCTGGGCACGGCCAGCGTTGCCGTAATCAGCAGCGCGCCCGCAAGCCCACCCAAAGGCCCAAGCAAGATCAGCCTGCCGAACGCCATATTTCGCGCCAGGACTGGAGCGAAAAGCGCTCCGACCAACATTCCGCCGCCGTAGAGAGCCAAGGTCATTCCAACCGTGCTTGCAGTCATATCAAGATTTTGGATGGCATAAGCGACATAGATTGCCTGCAGCACGAACCAGGCTAGATTGAATAGGACCGCGGTCAGCAGAATTGGCCGCAGGAGCGGGTGAGTGGCCACAAATCCTGCCCCCGCACACACCTCACGCCATATGTTGGTCCCATTTCGTTTAGGCGGCCCATCAGCGCGCAATGTGGCGAGCCAGCCTATGGCCATTATCGAGAGGGCCAGCGCGATGCCATAGGCCGGTAAGGCATCGGTCCATCCGATAACAACACCCCCGATCGCCGGACCGCCGAGGTAGGCTGCGCTCCTGACGAACTCAAGCCAGCGATTGGCTTCAGTCAGCCGCGCGCGGGGCACAAGTGCGGGCACAAGTGCCGGGGTGGCAACATTGAAACAGACAGTCCCAGCCGCGCCGACAAATCCCAGTAACGCCAGAAGCAGCAAGTTCAGTTGGCCTGTGGCCAGCAAAAACATCATCAGGCCAAGACAAGCGACACGGATCGCTTCGGCACCGATCATCAGTTGCCGGCGCGCGGCCCGGTCTACCAGAACTCCGACCGGTATAGCCAAGAGCAGGAATGGCAAGGTCTGAGCCGTCTGTAGCCAGCCAGTTTCTGCGGGCCCGACCCCCAACACCACAACGGCGACCAAAGGTGCTGCAGCCAGTGCAAGTTGCTCTGACAATTGGGCGCACAGATTAGCCCATGCCAGTGGTGAGAACCGACTGGACTTGAGATCCGTGGGCGGAGTGTTCATTAGCGACCCTCAAGGAAAAGACTATGCCTCGTGCACCGTCTCGGATGACTTTGCGACCCGCTTTTGACGTCAGGTCACCCTCATGGTGGGGCCCCGAAACTAATGCCCCGCCTAAGTTTAGGTGGTGCCCCGGCATCAAGGCAGACATTCAACTGCAAAGCCACCGGGAGCATCGATGGAGAACGTAGCGGACTCCGGACGGATCGAAGAACCGACGCGCCGCTGTCAGTAGTTTCGCCAGATGCCCGGCGTGCCCAGCTCGATCAGATGCTGGTCTGGATCTCGAAAATAGATGCTGTGGCCCCCAAGGTCCCAAGACATGCGGCCAATGACCTCAACCTTCAGCCTTTCCAAATGCTGTTCCCAGATAGAGACTTGTTCGGCCGTGATCCCCAAGCAGAAATGGGCAGGCCCTGACCCATCATGTGATGGGATTGTTCCACCAGGCAGAACCAGGTCGGACTGGGTTTCGCCTCTCTTGAACAGGAGCAGTACTGTCGATGTCCCGGCGTCATAGGTCACGACACGATCACTTCGCATCAGAACTGGAAAGTTGAAGACTAGATCATAGAATTCAGCGGCACGTGCAATGTCGTCAACATAGATAGCTGTTTCAACGATCCGTGTGATGGTTGGGGTGAGAGGCATCATCGAGACGTAACCTTCTTCGTGGCGAGCCTTGAAGAGAAGCCAACGGGCTCCAGAGGACCGCGCGAACACCATAGATCCATTGATGTGTCCACGTTATTTGGCATATGGGCGACCAGTCTGCTTATCCTCCCACTCGACCATATAAGCGAAAGTCGCGAGGGCGGCTTAGGGGTTGACGCAGCTTTGTGCGCGTCCGACCAATGGCCACGGTCGTTTCGGTCAGTTGTCCGCCTCTGATGTGCGAAGGTGCAGTTGTGACTTTCACAAGGGCATCCGTTGCGACGGCGTGGAGCAGAAATTCTGCCATTGGTTACCTCCTCTCGAGTCCAAGACTGGTGAAAGGTGGCACCCAGGAGCGGACCCGCAAAGGTAGGACAACTTGATCAGATTGATCGCGCGAAGTGATCAGGGTCCTCATGCTCATGGTTGATGCCCGCGGCGCTTTGGCTGGTCGTCGCTCTGGCGGTCTACATCTGCGTAGCGCGAAAAACGCGGCAGCCCTTTTCGGTTGCCGCGCGGATTGGGACGCAACCCGAACCTTGATGCCTTGGTCCCCACACAGCCAAATGGCGCGTTGAGCTCGCAGGTTACGGGTTCCAGCCGCCGCTGCCATAAGGTCGCGTAATGACTTCAAGCAAGTGCCCATCGGGATCGTTGAAATAGAGGCCGCGTCCTCCGTCATGCCTATTCAGGCCGCGAGTTGCCCTGCCGGGATCGGCCCAGTAGGCAAGGCGTTCATCCTCAATGTGATTGAGGATGATGTCAAAGCTCGCATCGTCAACCAGGAACGCATAGTGCTGCGCGACGATTCCGGTCTGGGCCTTCATATAGTCGAGGTTCGCGCCATTGTCGGTGGTGACCATCCAGAATGGTCCCCATTTCGTGGGCGCCGGCAGAGACAGAACTCTTGCCATGAACTGGGCCGACATCTGCGGATCATCGGCCATGAGAATTGTGTGGTTGAAGTCAATACTCATAGGAGCTCTCCTCTTGTGTCGTTGCGGGGGTTAGGGGGGCCATCAGAGCGTCCTGCCGATCCGACGCCGGTAGCCCAAGACCACCAGCACTGTGAGAAGCGCTGCCCCAGCAACGATGAGCGCGGCTGAACTCCACCCAAAATGTTCAATTGCACTGCCAACCGCAGTTGGTCCGAGAATTTGGCCAAGATTGTTGCCTTGGACGATAAGCCCGATGACGACGGGTACCAGAACTGGCCGCGGTGCTACGATCGGTGCCGACGAAAGCAGCGTCGCGGGTATCGAGCCACCAACCGCGGAGAACAGAACACAGAGCAGATAAGTGGTCGTGCTCGGAAAAATGGGAAGAAAGATACCAAGGCCCGCCAGCCCCATGATCAAACTTGCAGAGATCAGGAGCGCTGGCCTTCCGACACCGCGCGAGAGCATGAAACCTGCCCCCAAATTGCCGATGACGTTGACAACAGAGGCCAGTGCGCTGAGCAGGCCCGCAGTCAGGTGATCCACCCCCATCTGATCCATTAAGAGGACAGGCAGAAAACTGAATATGGCGAAGAACATCAGGCTGTAGAGCCCGAAGGTGGCGGCCAGTCCAACTGCGCCTGCCGAGCCAAGGACAGCGGCAGTGTTGGCTTGAAGAGTCCGCCAGGACCATGGAGCCCGCTCACCTGCCAATGGAACTGCGATTGGCACCAGTATACATAGACCGAGTGCCAGCGCGCCGCTGACCCACCACATGGTCCGCCAGTCCGCAAAAAGGGGGCCGGCCAGCATGGCTGCGGCCATGCCCACGGGCATGAAGCAGCTCCACAGCGCGAACGCCAGGTCTCGATCTGAAGGCCGCGCAACAACGCTCAGGATTGATGGGGCGGCTACTGTTATCAATAAGAATCCGGCCCCTTCGACAACGCGCGATGTCAAAAGCCCAGACAAATCGCTTACCAGGGCGCCGGACGCAGCGCCAAGCGCTGTGACCAGCAACCCCAGAAGCAACAGGCGACGTGCTCCGAAGCGACCGACAAGCGCGCCCGTTGGGATGCCGCCCACCAACCCCAAAACGGCAAACACGCCTGTTAGCCAGCCTAGCGCTGACAGGCCAATGCCAAGGTCGTTCTGTAGCAAAGGGGCAGCGATGGAGGCCTTGCCGACCTGCAATGCGGCAACAATGCCGGCAGCGACAATCAGGAGGACTGCCGACCAGCTGGTGGTCGTTAGGTTCGATTGTGACGGGGCCATGATTATGCCGCCGCGATTTGCCGCCCGGCGTTCAGGGCCATGGCGACTTGGGCGACGTGGCGCCCCTGGAAGCGAGCGCCTTCGAGTTCGTTCTCACTGGGCTCACGATTCCCACCCATGCCATCATCAGCTAGCGTCGAGGCGCCATAGGGGGAGCAACCGGTAATCTCATCCATGCGCATCTGCCCTTTGAAGCTATAGGGTAGGCCTACGATGATCATGCCGAGATGGAACAGGACAGTTTGCGTCGACTGGATGGTTGTTTCCTGACCACCGTGCTGGCTACCGGTCGAGGTAAAGACGCTGCCAATCTTGCCGACAAGCTTGTCTTCAAACCAGAGGCCGCCAGTTTGGTCGAGAAAGTTCTTCATCTGCGAAGCCATGTTGCCGTACCGGGTCGGCGTGCCGATAATGATGGCGTCGTATTCGGCGAGCTCAGACACGGTGGCGACTGGTGCAGCCTGTTCCATTTTGTAGCCTGAGCGTTCCCGGACGTTTTCAGGCACGAGTTCCGGCACGCGCTTAATCGCAACTGACGCTCCCGCCTGCCGTACACCTTCCGCAACGGCCTCTGCCATCGTCTCGACGTGTCCGTAAGACGAATAATAGAGAACAAGAACCTCGGTCATGAGCACACATCTCCCTGGACATTGATGACGCGAGACTGCCCTTGAAGATCGAGCAACATAAGTGATATAAAAATAATCAGTCCAATCAGATTTGGTGATCATGCTTGACGCTCTGACCCTCGACCAAATGCGTACATTTGTTGCTATTGCAGATAGCGGAAGCTTTCGTGCCGCAGCTAAGAGGTTGTCGCGCGTACAGTCAGGTGTGAGTGTCGCCATCGCCAACCTCGAGGCTCAGCTGGGCGTTGAGTTGTTCGACCGCTCCGGGCATCGGCCAGTTTTAACGCCACAAGGGCATGTTCTGCTTGGCAACGCCCGAGACATCATTATTCGGGTCGACGTGTTGCGTGCGAAAGCGCGTGGGTTTGTAGAAGGGGTGGAGACCGAACTGGGGATTGCTGTCGACACGCTCTATCCAATGCAACAGGTTGGACAGGCAATCGCCCGAATGCGGGAAGCCTTCCCCTCGGTTTCGGTTCGGGTGCAGGTCGAGCCTCTCGGCGGCCCACTCCAGGCACTCCGCCAAAACCGCTGCGCCTTGTCGGTCATGGTCGGGGAGGATTTCCGCGACCCTCGTATCAAGTTTGACGCACTGACATCCATTGCTCAGGTGGCCGTGGTTTCTGCTATGCATCCACTGGCAAGAGGCAAGGTGGGCAGGCCTTTGGAGGCGCTGGAGCTCTCAGACTATCTCCAGATCGTCCTGTCCGACCCCTCCGCGATATCAGAAGGGCGTGATTTTGGTGTGCTCTCTCCGCAGACATGCCGCGTCAACACGCAAGACGCTAAGCACAAACTTATTCTGGGCGGTGTCGGCTGGGGGCGCCTTCCCTTTTGGCTGGTAGAGAGCGAGCTTGAGACAGGGCAGTTGGTCAGGCTCAATGTCAGGGCTCTGGGCCGCAACGGTGAAGTGGCCTCAGAGGCCTATGTTGCGCATCGACTGGACGAAACTTTGGGCCCGGCGGCGCGGCGACTTGCGGATATCCTGATCGATCTGAGCGCCTGACGCGGGAAAACGTAGCGCTGCGGATGGCAGTTGCGACCGCGTAATTTAGCCAGTTTCGGGGCGTAATCCGACCGACCAAATCAAAAGCTTCTCCGCCAACACCCTTGGTTACTTGAGGTGGGATAGCCAAGTGTTGGCGCTGGAAGGTGATCAGTGCAAGTGATCAATTTGATGCTATTTTAATCACTTCACTGCGGTGTGGTGGGCAGGCAATTGTCGGCCAAATCTTATGTCGACACCACTTTCGACGGCTTGCCTGGTGCGCGGTCGGGTCGGGGTCGTTGTTTGGGGCCGAAATGTATCAAGCCTTATCACAGTTCTTTGGCCGACCTTGGCGGACTGGTTCCCTGCGGGTCTGCGCGGTGACCAGTGAGCTGCCTAAATTCGGCAATGGAGCAGGATATCTCGTTCCTGTTTTATCTGTGCCCGTCGGAAATTGTGACATGTCGCCAACTCCCCACGGGCCTCGACAACGCCAGCCTCTTGGGCACCCTTCAAGCACGGCCTCGACATAGTCAACGCTACTTTCTGATCCGGCCTGCGACCGAGGCGAGGCTCTATGCGCGGGGTGTTCGTGCAGCTTGTAAAGCACTGCCTGCCCTGCGCCATCGCGAAGGTTGCACCCTACACACGAACATATGGGCACAACATCGGCCCTCACAATCGTGGGGAGAGCGGATTTTCCGCGGTACGCCGCCGCAGCACGCATAGCGACAGGCGCTCGATGCGCTCGGCGCAAAACACTCCACCCTTCAGGCGAATGCCTGACCACATCATACTCACCAAAGGAAAATACGATGAGCTGGCTCTACCTTGGAATTGCTGTGATCCTGGAAATCGCAGTCGCAATCAGCGCAGGCAAGGCGAAAGGGTTCACCCATGTCGGTTGGACCGCCGCAACCCTAATCAGCGGAGCGGTCGCGACATTCTTCCTTAGTCTCGCCCTTCTCACGTTCGATGTCGGCGTCGGCTACGCCATCTGGACCTCAGCGGCCGGCGTCGGAATTGTTGTGCTGGGCGTGCTGTTCTTCGGCCAGTCGCTCAACTGGAAGAAGACCCTCGGCATTCTGCTGGTCGTCGGGGGCGTGGTCGGCCTGCGCCTCAGCGGCGCAGCGTAACGAGCGGTCAGCGCAACAGATTCGCTTCTCACAAACTCACGTAAGGACTTTCAACATGACAACGAATAGCCACGGCAGCGAAAGCGGTACCTGGGCATGGATAAGCCTGCTCCTTGCTGGCGTCTTCGAAATCGGTTACGCGCTCAGCGTCGGCGGCAGTGAGGCCTTTACCGTTCTTGGCTGGTCGGTTGCAGCCGTCGTATTCTTCCTGCTGACACTCTACTTTCTCAGTATGGCCCTTAGGACCATCGATGTGGGCATCGGCTATGCGGTTTGGGCTGGCATCGGATCCGTTGGCGCCGCAGCGTTCGGCAGCATCCTTCTGGGCGAGTCGCTCACCCTCGCGCAGACATTCTGGCTTGCGGTCATCATCGGTGGCGTCGTCTGGCTCAAGCTTGCCGACAGCGCAAAACTTCAGGAGCATGGCTAATGCGATCAGACGTTGCGAAGCGCCACAATAGCCTCATGGAAGAAGCAGTGGTCTTTTCCATGGAGCATGTACTCCAAGGTGGTATTCCGTTTGTCGCTCTGGTGGTTGATCGCAACGGCAATATTCTCGGACGCGGTGTCAACCGCGTCCGGGTGCATCATGACCCAACCGCGCATGCCGAGGTTGAAGCGATCCGCGACGCCTGTCGTACGCAAGGTACGTCGAATTTGTCAGGCGCCACGCTCTTGGCCTCAGGTGAGCCCTGCGCGATGTGCTATCTCAGTGCACTTTTCGCCGGTATTGACCACGTGGTCTTTGCTGCCGATCGCAATGAGGCCGCTGAGCACGGGTTCGACTACTGCACCAGCTATCGCCATTTTGCGGATGATCCGCGCGACTGGCAGGCGCCAACCGCCAACTGGCTCCCTATCGAGGAAAGACTGAGGCCGTTTGAGATGTTCCGGTCGCGACAGGGCCTGCCCTCAGACAAGGTCTCATAACCCGTCGCACCATTGCCCAGTCGTGACAAGGAACACTGCGAAGCCCATCGGCCTTGGCCGCGGACGCATTTGCTTGATCGCGGAACTCAATCAAGCTGATCAACATAATTGCGCTGTTTCCAGTGAAAATTATGGCCGATGGTCGTGCCTGATGAATAGTTTTCAGTTGGACCGACTTATTCCGCCAGGCGCGACGCCCATAAGCCTTGATACTAGGTTTGGCCTGCTACGAGTGCTGCACGCCGCGCCGAGTTCGGACACGGATACCCGCGTGCCGCTCTTGCTCATTCATGGGGGCGGTAGCGATAGCGCCGCAATTTCCTGGTATCGGCTTATGGAACCACTGAGCCGCGATCGCCCCGTGTGGGCTTTTGACCTACCCGGATTTGGAGGCAGCATCGACGCAGTCCCGGTAGGTGGACCCGACGCACTTGCTAAAGTGGCGGTCGAAGTACTTGAGAGACTAGGGATAAAATCCGCCATTGTTATCGGCGTCTCGATGGGCGGCGACGTGGCTCTTAACCTGGCGCTGCGCTATCCGCGAACAGTTTCTGGCCTGGTTCTAATTGCATCCGGAGGGTTGGTTCCAAGAATAGGAAATCGGTGCACCCAGTTTTTTGCTTGGTTGGTTGCGCAGGTGCCTGACTGGATATTGCTGCCCGGTGTCAGAGCGGCCAATTTTTTCACTGCGGCAGCTTTGCGCGCGATGGTCCATGATCCAGCCTCGATACCGCCAATTGTTGCGGCTGAGTTTATCCGTGAGGCGAACCAACCGCGCGGAGGGATTGCATATGCCCGGTACAATCAGGCAACCTTGGAACGAAGGGGCATGGGCAATGACCTATCCAGTCTTGTCTCCCGTATTACTGTTCCAACGCTATTATTTCACGGCGAGGAGGATCGGATGGTTCCTCCTGATGCGTCCCGCCGCGCGGCATCGCGTATGGAACAAGCTCGCCTGATTACGGTTCCGCTTTGCGGCCACTGGGCCCAGATTGAAGCGCACGATCTCTTCTTGTCCAAGTTGTCCGGCTTCCTTGAGCGTTTAGATTAGGTTCATGGTCGATGTTGTGGGTATTATTACGTCATTTAACGCTCGCTGGCCAACCACATCAAGTATTCCTTGATCGCGACCTCATCTCGCTTGCAATACGACCACGTCAGGTCTTGCACACCGTGATGAGGCCCGATGGTTTTGGAATTTCCAAATGACGACTAGCCGTGGGCTGGGCCACGGCTAGTGTCGTGGCAATCCATGTCATGCAGACACCGAACTCGACCGGATCGGCGGACCATTGGGCCTATGACATCGGAGCTAGGTGGATGTCGGCTATTCGTCCAAAGCAACCTGAAGCTGCCATTCTGCTTCCGGCCCTACCCTGCCCTTCCCAGGCCTTCCCCCACGACCGATTTGGGGCCGTGACCTGCCTGTCCGCCTTGTGCCGCATGACGCTAAGCAGACAATGCGATCCATGCTTGGCGGACCAACTATTGCCTACCGGACGAGTTGCGATTGATCGGCTAAGAAGTGGCCCGAAAGACGATCGTCGCTTCCACTCGATTTCGCACGCCGAGCCGCGCGAATATATTGGTAACGTGAAACTTTACGGATTTCTCCTGAATCCCGAGCCGTTGTCCGATTTCACGATTGCTGAGGCCTTGAGAAATCATTGCCAGCACCGTCAGTTCGCGCGCGGACAAGGTGCTCAGTTTCTGTTTGGCCTGCGCCTCCGGAGCCTGGGATGACGCCAGGGCACGGCTAATGGCGCGCGGCGATATAAACTTCTGGCCCGCGGCAACCATATCGATTGCATCCATAATCTCGGAACCGCCGGCGCCCTTCAGGATGTAACCATCGACGCCGAGTTCCAGCGAAGTCTGAACGTCGTAGGCAGCGTCAGAGGCAGTAAGAACGATGATGCTGGTGTCGGGACTGGCGCGACGGGCCGGTGCAATAACGCCAAGGCCGCTTTCGTCCATGCTGAGATCCAGCGTCAGGATTTGTGGTTTGTGCTGCTCGACCAGCGATACGGCTTCTGCGGCAGTAGCGCCTTCGGCCACGACGACAAATCGTTCTTCCAGCTGAAGCAATTGAACCATCCCGGACCTGAATATTGGATGGTCGTCTATCACCACGATCGTGACCACATCACGCATGTATTGTCTCCAAGGGCAGTACAAGTCCCAGTTCGGCGATCTCCGAGGATAGGGATAGCCAAACACTGCCGTTCAGGCTTTCTGCTCTGATCTTCAACGCCCTGATGCCAAGACCGCGGCGCGGACGGCTGGCTTTCTTGTCCGCTGTCACGACGTTCTGGATGAGAACGCAAAGGGTTTGATCGCGAAGTTCAACGAGAATATTTGCCTGAACGCCGCCGCCGTGACTCCACACATTGTTGAGTCCTTCCTGGATGAAGCGGTACACGCACATCTTGAAAGCCCTCGAGCATGGCACGTCCAGCTTCGACATCTTCAGGTGCGCAGCGACGCCCATGCGCCGTTCGCTGAAGGAAATTGCCTCCATAACGACGGTGTCGATGCTGAGCTGTTCGATGCCGGGCACGACAAAGCCGGTGGCCAGATCCCGGATATCGTCCTGCACCTCGCGAAGCTTGTTTTCCAAATCATCAATGATGAGGAGTCTCGCGCTCTCGTCACGGGTGCGCCGCAGACTTTCGAGCTTGACGCTGGAAAAGGCCAGAAGCTGTGCGGGACCATCGTGGAGGTCCGCGCCGATGGACCGAAGAAGATTTTCGTGAAGCTCAACCTTGAGCAGCGCGGCTTCTACGGCCTGTTCGTGGAGCGCCGAATTGCGCTGGGCGAGCCTGTGCGTTTCGCCCAGTTGCAGCTCAAGCCTGGACTTCTGGGCATCTATCGTCCTCGCTCCACCACGGACAATCATGAACATGGTGCCAAACAGGGCCAGCATGGCCGCCACCACCACTACCCACGCCGTTCTAACCACTTCCCACGCATTCTGCTCAAGCGGCCCGAGATCTTCGTGCAGTTCCATGACCGCGTAAATTTCGCCCGTTCCGGTGCCATGAAGGGGCGCATAGATCTCCAGATACTGTTGCTTGAAATCGCGTACGACATGCTCACCCGCACCAAGGTCGGCCTTACCGACTTCGACCTGGCCTTGTAGGGCCCGGGTGGCTGGCGCAGGTAATGGAAACTGACGGCCGATAAGATCGGCATCCCTCGAAAATGCGACGGTTCCGTCGGGCATCCAGACTTCAAAATGTGGTATGCGCGCCGTCAGGTCCGGGTCGTCCAGCAGGGCATCGACACGAGCGATCTCCGCAGGGGAGAGAGGTCCGTCGTTCAGTCCCTGGAGCTCGGGCGCAACGACATTGTCCATAAAGAGAGCCGTTGCGGCCGCCCGGTGAAAAAGCAGGTTCACTTCGGCGATATTGCCAATCACCCACGCAGCCGGGATGGTTGTGGCGACCATCACCAAGCTGCCCGCAACGAGAAACTTGATCGTGAGGCTCTTTCGTTCCCAGCGGGCGAAGCCGGCGCTTATTCGTGCACCCATAGTCTTAGAGGCCTCCTGCCTCCATCGTGGGAGTTTGACCAAGTTATTGGCGGCAGATCAAGCCACTGCGTCGCGCCTTTCTTGGGATGAGGTAAGTATATCTGCTCCGTCAGTTTGAGGACCCATAACGCCAAGGGCCAGAGCCAATCAAAAGACGGGTCACAAAGACAACTTTTCGCGATCTAATCTCGCAATCCTATATAGACAAGATTTGATCGATGTAGCTGGACTTTGGTCCAGTTCTTGCGCCGAGTTAATCACATTTTCAAGAAGACGCCGGACGTTATTTACGATCTATTAATACTTCAATACTGTTGGCGGCATAAGGGAGCCGCCAATACGGCGCGAAGAAGCTTTGACCGAAACAACAATCGCCATCGCCGACGACCATCCGTTGATGCGCAGAGGGCTGACCGACCTGTTTCGCGATTATCCTCAGTATGCACTGGTCGGAGAGGCCGTGGACGCGCCGACGACGCTGGCCCTTGTCGAGGCAGCTGGGCCACAGATCCTGATCATGGATTTCAGCATGCCAGGTGACGTGGTCGAAACCATCCGTCAAATCTCGGTCGACTTTCCCGGCACGCGCATCATCATTCTAACGGCATTCTCCAGCGTCGACTCTGCCATCAAGGCGCTTGACGCCGGAGCCATGGGCTTCGTGCTGAAGGGCTGCCCGGCCTCGGAAATACTGGAGGCGATCGAAGCCGCCAGGACGGATCAGCTCTATATCGCCCGTCAATACGCGGCCGAGGTGCTGCTAGGTCTTCGGCGGCGCGATCACCACCGGGAGGTCGCTGCCGCGGTGCGCTTGAATGTCAGGGAGCGACAGATTGTCGGGCACTTGATGCAGGCTCGCACCAACAAGGAAATCGCTGAGAGTCTCAATCTCACCGAGAAGACTGTCAAATATTACATGGCCAGCCTGATGACCAAGTTCAATGCGCGAAACCGTGTTGAGGTCGCTCTCGCCGCCAAGGGCAGCATAGAGATCTAGTTTCTTCCAAATCACTTGAATGATGTGACGCACTTGTATTGCAAGGGTTCGATTCTGCACGCGCAAATGACGACAACCAAAACTGGGCCAAGGCCCAGTTAATGAGGGGTCATTAGGCCGCAAACATCGTTAGACTTTCCGACATTACGCAGATCGGGCCCATCCTTCATGCTGATGGCAAGGTGCAACAAGTCCCCATTTGGTCGGGACAGTCAGAGGGCATAATTATGGTCAAGCTGATCAAGGGCGATCTCGAACACATCCTCAAGCAGATCAAGATTGCGGAGGCCCATTCGGCCGGCACGCCACTGAGCGAGCTCGTGTCCAGTCCGCTCGTGCCATACGGCCTGCGGACCGTCGACGGCTCCTTCAACAATTTCCAGCCTGGCATGGAGCGGTTCGGATCTTCGGGCCAGCCCATGCAGCGCCTGATGGACATGAACCTTGGTTCCGCGGGCAGCAATACAAGGGACGGCGCTGCGCCCAACTATAATCTGACGACCGGCAGTGTTTATGACGCGCAGCCGCGATTGATCTCCAATCTGGTTGCCGACCAGACCTTGCATAGCCCGGCTGCGATTGCAGCGGCATTGGCCGTCAATGGCATCACGGGCGCAGAACAGCTGGCCATCGTGCGCAGCATGATGCCGACTATTGATGTGGCGACTGCTGCAGCGGCGTCGGTCACCGCCTCAAAGGCCGCATTGGCGTCCGCGACAACGGCCCTCAACACTGCAAACGCCGCAGAGAACCCGGATCCCGTCGCCATTGCCGCTGCCCAGCAGGCGGTGCAGACGGCCCTGCAGAACCTGGGTGCCGCCAACACCGCCCTGGAAAACGCCGACGCCGCCCTGCGCGCATTGGCGGAGACGCATGGCCTCGAGATGGACGGCAACAACGTCTTCATCAAGAACATTGCGGCTGACCTTGGTGACACCGCCTCATTCAATGGCTTCATGACCATTTTCGGCCAGTTCTTCGACCACGGCCTCGACCTGACCACCAAGGGCGGCTCGGGCACGGTCTATGTGCCGCTGCAGCCTGATGACCCGCTCTATATCCCAGGCTCGCCGACGAACTTCATGGTGCTGACGCGCGCCACCAACCAGCCTGGCGCCGACGGGGTGCTGGGGACTGCAGACGATATTCGCGAGCACATCAACGAAACTACGCCCTGGATCGACCTCAACCAGGTTTATACGTCCAATGCTTCCCACCAGGTGTTCCTGCGCGAATACGCCATGGTCGATGGCAAGCCAGTTGCCACTGGCCGCATGCTCGAAAGCGCCACTGGTGGACCGCCGACCTGGAAGGACATCAAGGTCCAGGCCGAAACCAAGCTCGGCATCAAGTTGGATGACATGAACGTCCATGCCGTTCCCGCTGTCCTGACCGACCTCTATGGCGAATTCATCCGCGACGAAAACGGCATGCCGCAGCTGGTTGGTCCCAACGGAGTGCTCTTCTCCGGCACTCCCGGCGCCACGGTCAACGCCATGGAAGCCGTTTCCGCCGGTCGCGCCTTCCTCAATGATATCGCGCACACCGCGGTACCCGGCGAGTACATCGTCAGTCGTGGCCAGACCACGGTTTACGGTCTGCGTACACCGGATGCTGATGGCGACACCGGCAATGCCCAGGCAGCGCCAAACATGTTTGGCGGCGTATCGACCTATGACAACGAACTGCTCGACCGCCACTTCATCGTCGGTGATGGCCGCGGCAACGAAAATATCGCCCTGACGGCCACCCACGCCATCTTCCACGGCGAGCATAACCTGCGCATCGACCAGATCCGCCAGACACTGATCGCGGACGGCGACCTGGCATTCCTCAACGAGTGGTTGAGCACGGACATCACCGCGCAGCAGCTCGCCACCTACCGTGCGGGTCTCGAAACGGCTTCCGACAAGGCCGCTTACATTGATGGGCTCAATCTGGGTTGGGACGGCGAGCGCCTGTTCCAGGCCGCACGCTTCTCGACCGAAATGGTCTATCAGCACCTGGTCTTCGAAGAATTTGTCCGCGCCGTCGCGCCGCAGATCGACCCGTTCGTGTTCTCAAACTCCGTCGAAATCGACCCGCTGATTTTTGAAGAGTTTGCTCAGGTCGTCTACCGCTTCGGTCACTCGATGCTCAATGAATCGGTTGAGCTGCTCAACTTTGCCAATGGCGCGGTGACGGCCACCGAGCAGAAACTGTTCGACGCCTTCCTCAACCCGGTGATGTTCGATGCGCAGGGCACCGACGCGCACACCGCGGCGGGCGCAATTCTGCGCGGCATGACGCGCCAGGCCGGCAACGAAATCGACGAGTTCACCACCGACGCGCTGCGCAACAATCTCGTGGGCCTGCCACTCGATCTGGCAACGCTCAATATCACCCGCGCTCGCGAAACCGGCGTGCCCTCTTTGAATGCCGCCCGCCGGCAGATCTACGAGCAGACCAACGACACCTATCTCAAGCCATATGAGAGCTGGGCCGATTTCGCGCAGGCGATCAAGAACCCGCTTTCGATCGTAAACTTCATCGCTGCCTACGGTACGCATGCCAACATTGTTGCTGCGGTTACCGCAGAGCAAAAGCGCGACGCGGCCTGGGATCTTGTCTTCGGCAAGTCCGACGAGACCGTTGAACAGAAGAACGATCGCCTCGACTTCCTGAACGCAACCGGCAGCTATGCCAACGCCCTTCTCGGCGGGCTCGAAAAGGTCGACTTCTGGATTGGCGGCCTGGCCGAAAAGCTGATGGCGTTCGGCGGCATGCTGGGCTCGACCTTCACCTACGTCTTCGAACTGCAGATCGAACGTCTCCAGAACGGGGACCGCTTCTACTACCTCAGCCGCACGCAGGGCATGAACCTGCTCACGGAGCTCGAAAGCGACAGTTTCGCCGACGTCATCCGTCGCAATACCAACACCGAAGATGTGGGACTGCACATTAACGGCGCCGCCTTCCAGACTGCGGACTACATCATCGAGATGGACCAGTCGCGTCAGTACAATGCCGGACTCGGCAATGCCGATCCCACCCGCGAGCCGGACGTCATCTCGGCCGTCACCGGCACGGATTCCCTCGTGATCCGCGGTACCAACTATCTGCGCTTCACCGGCGGTGAACACGTGGTTCTGGGCGGCACGAACAACAGTGAAACCATCATTGGTGGTGAAGGCGACGACACCATCTGGGGAGAAGGCGGTAGTGACCGCATCGAAGGCGGGTTCGGCGTAGATCACATTCACGGTGGCGACGGCGACGACATCATCACCGATAGCGGCACCGATGTCGGCGAGGCCGACGTTATCAAGGGTGAAGCCGGAGATGACGTCATCAATGGCGGCATGGGCCTCGACCTGATCTTCGGCGGCGAAGGCAATGACGTCCTGTCCGGCGGATCGGAAGACAAGAGCATCTTCGGCGGTCGTGGTGACGACTTCATCCGCGCTGCGTCCGGCGGTGGTGGTGTCGTCTATGGCAATGAAGGCAACGACTGGATGGAAGGCCAGGGTAATATGAACACCCTGTCCGGCGACAATTCCGAATTGTTCTTCAACTCCCGCGTTATCGGCCACGACATCATGCTGTCCGGCGAGAACGACACCGACTTCGACGGCGAGTCCGGCGATGACGTCATGATCCAAGGGATCGGCATCAACCGCAGCAATGGTATGGCCGGTTTCGACTGGGTGGCGTTCAAGGGCAATAACTACGCCGCCGACGCCGACATGAATGTCAGTATCTTCGTCAACCAGCAGAACAATATCCTGCGCGATCGCTACGACCTGGTCGAAGGCCTGTCCGGCTGGAATTACGACGACAAGCTTACCGGCCGCGAAGTCGTGCTGGGCGCCTACGACGTCAACGGCAATGCCGCCCAGATCGATGCCGATGCGCCGATCGAGAGCTTCTCCAACGTATTGCTGGAGAAGAACCTTCACCTGATCGATGGTCTGGCTGAACTGGTCGACCATCTCGAGCGGTTCGACGTCTGGAATCCCCACAATCTGCGGGAAGTCCCCGGCGAAGACGAAGACGAGGTCACTTTCGAGGTGATTGATCCCACGAAGGAAAAGCTCGTCGGGGTGATGAACACCGCCGATGGTTCGGACATTCTGCTTGGCGGCGGCGGATCGGACACCATCCGTGGCATGGCCGGCAACGACATTATCGACGGCGACAAGTGGCTCAATGTCTATATCGAGATCACCGATGCGTCCGGGGTCGTCATCGGCCGCGCCGACGGGCTGACCAAGCCTATCGTCAACAATGGTGTGGTGCAGTTCAACGGGGCGACACTTGAGTCGCTGCTGTTCTCGCGCACCATCACGCCTGGCCAGCTCGAAGCGAAGCGCGAGATCGTCGACGGCGGCCAGGAAGATGACGTCGACACGGCGGTCTATTGGGACGTCCGCGAGAACTACGAAGTCATCTTCAATGCAGACGGTAGCGTCACAGTCAGCCATATCGACGAGACGGTCGGCGCGATCGATCCGGCCACCGGCAAAAACCTCCAGAACGAAGGCGTCGACCGCCTGTTCAATATCGAGCTGCTGAAATTCGCCGACCAGGTGATGGACCTGCGCAATACCGCGCCGACCGTCGCACTGGACGGTTTCAACACAGTCACCCGCACGTTTGCCGACAGCTTCGATGTGCGGAGCGCCACCAACAACGATGGCTCCCACAGCTTCGCCGCAGGCTGGACGGAAGCTGGTGACGGCGCCAACTCGGTCACTGCCGGCAATGTGCAGATTGACCAGGATAACAGCAACCAGCTGCGGTTTAACGTCAATGCCGCCAACGGCGCTACGCTGACCCGGGCACTGGACCTGTCTGGAGTGACATCCGCGTCCGTCACCTTCAATGTCTCGGACAACAACATCTCCACCGGCTTCCTCAGCGGGGACGATGAGCGACTGCATTTTGAATACGCCGCCGATGGCGTGAATTTCGTCACTGTGGCCAGCTTCAATGGTGACAATGGCGGCAACCAAACACTGACCCTGCCGGTCGGAACCGGTTTCACAGCCAACGGCGCCATTCGCTTCCGTCTGGAAGGCACGCTCGACAACGATCTTTTCGGTTTGCTGCCCGAGCGTTTCACCGTCGACAATCTGGTGATCACCGCCAACGGGACGCAGGTTCTCAATCCGCCCAACGTCAATATCGCCTCGACCTTCACAGAAGGTCAGGCCGCCATCTCGATCGGGTCTGAGCCTCTGGTCACCGACGACAAGGATACGATCGCCTCTGCCCGGGTGGTCCTGACCAATGCCTCGGCCGGCGACGTCCTGGCATTCGGCACCCTTCCCGCCGGGATCACCGGTCTCGTTACCGCCGAGAACGGCACAATCACTGTGGCGCTTACCGGCGCGGCAACCGGCGCGGCCTACCAGGCTGCCATCCAGGCCATCACGTTCCGCAACACGTCCGACAATCCTTCGGCCGCACCGCGCATCATCGAGGTAACGGTCAGCGACGGCCTGCTCGAAAGCACGCCGGCTACCCATACGGTGACCATAACGCCTGTACAGGATCCAACCACCGCATCGGCCGACAGCATCATCACCAATATTGCCCGTGGCACGCAGATCGTGTTGCCGGAATGGGCGCTGCTGGCCAACGACGTCGATCCGGACAGCACCCTTGCAGTCACTGCGGTGTCCGGTGCCAATGGTCTCACCGGTCTTGCACGGGCCAATGGTAACGTCACGTTCACGGATCCAACCACCCAGACCGCCGGCGGTTCATTCACCTATACCGCGACCGGCAGCAACAACAGCAACGCAACAGCGACGTTGAGCTACGACACGAACGGCACCCTCAACGGAACCGGCGCAGGCAACATCCTCGTCGATAACAACAACGCCAATACGATCAATGGCGGCGGCGGCAACGACGTGATCCTCGCCAACGGCGGCAACGACACGATTGATCAGACCAGCACCGAAGGCCGCGATATCATCGATGGCGGCGCCGGCACCGACACCTATCGCCTGACCGGGGTCAACGGTGCCGAAACCTTCCGCATCTACGCCGTCACCGGCGGCCAGAACGCCCTGCTTGCCGCCACCCTGGCGACAACCTTCCGTGCGACGACGGAAATTGTCGTCACGCGGACCGTCAACGGCGTCGAATCGGTGATCGCTGAACTCGACAATGTCGAGGAAATCATCATCAACACGCTCAATGTCAGCGCCGATGATGGCGGTGGCCTCAATCAGGGCAATACGGCTGGCGACACCGTCCAGGTGCTGGGCGACTTCACCGGTACCAGCCTCAACTTCTCGACCATTACGGTCGAGGGAAGTGCCGGCGACGACATCGTCGATATCTCGGCGCTCTCCTCCGCACACCGTATTGTCTTCCGCTCCAACGGTGGCAACGACACGATCGTGGGGACACTGCGCCCGCAGGACGTCATCGAGCTGCCCACGGACAGTGATCCCAACGCCTACGAGCGGACCTTTGATGAAGAAACCGGGCAGTCGACGCTGTCCAACGGCAACGGTCACTCGATCAGCTATGCCGGCGATTTCGACGCCATCATCGGCGAACATGACGATTACGATGATGACAACGAGGACGATGACGAAGACGAAGATCACGACGACGATGTCGACGGCGATGAAGATGATGACACTGAAGGCCCCGCGCCTGCTGGCAACGGCAATCCGATCGCCGGAACGGGCCTGGGCGACGTGCTTATCGGCACATCGGGCGACGACCTGATCTTCGGCATGGGCGGCGTGGACTATGTCGTCGCCGGTGCCGGGCGCGATACGATCCGGCTCGATGAAGGCAACGACTTTGCCGATGCGGGTGCCGGGCGTGACATCGTTTGGGGTGGTGAAGGCGACGACGACATCCTGGGTGGCGATGACGACGACATGCTCTACGGCGAAGCCGGCAACGACTGGCTCTCGGGCGATGCTGGCAATGACCTCATCGATGGTGGTGCCGGCGATGATGAGCTGTTCGGGGGCTCCGGTAACGACTCCTTCATCGGCCGGGCCAACGATGGCAACGACCTGATAGACGGCGGTGCGGGTACGGACAAACTCGACATCGGGTCGATCACCTCGGATGTCGAGGTCAACCTCGGAACCGGCATCGGTGGACGCGGCTACGTTGCCGGCAGCCAGACCGGTAACGACACGCTCTACGGCATCGAGAATGTCACCACCGGCTCGGGCAACGACACCATCATTGCCAGCAATGCCGTCAACATCATGGATGGCGGAGCGGGAGAAGACGTCTTTGTTTTCCGCAGCGCTGCCGCCGCCGACGGGGACACCATTCTCAACTTCGAAGCCGGCGACAAGGTTGACTTGTCGGGCATGCTTGCGGGCAACAGTGCGTTCACGCTGGTGAACGGGGCGCCCTCAGCCGGCCAGATCGCCGTAACCCACGAAGTCCGCGAAGACGGCGAATACACGGTGGTAACGGGCAATACCGATGGAGGCCAGCCCGACTTCCGGATTTCGATTTCCGGAAACCACAATCTGAACTCGTCGGATTTCAATCTATAGGCACTAGCCCGACCGGCTAGCGCCGGTCGGGCCCTTTTCTTGGGAACGAGGGACACCAAAATGGCCAAGCCTGCTTCCGCAAAGGCACTCGCAGAACAGCGCAGTGACGACCTGCTCAAGCGTGAATTCAAGGGCATCGGCGTCTTCCTGTTCTGGATTTCGGGAATCATCAATGTGCTGGCCCTGACCGGCTCGTTCTACATGCTGCAGATCTATGATCGCGCCTTGACCAGTGGGTCCATCCCGACGCTCATCGCGCTGTCGGTGCTTGCTGTTGGGCTCTATCTGTTCCAGGGCGCATTCGACATCATCCGCTCCCAGCTGCTCGTCCGGATCGGGGCGAGGATCGATCGCATCCTCTCGCCCATCGCTCATCGAGTCAGCGTCGACATGCCCCGCTTTGGCTTTTCGACCGGTGAGGCTCTTGAGCGTGGCCGCGACGTGGATACGCTGCGCAATTTCATGGGCAGCCAGGGGCCGGTTGCGCTCTTCGACCTGCCGTGGGTGCCCCTCTATATTCTGTTCGTCTACTTCCTTCACCCCGTCCTGGGAGCGGTGACACTCGGTGGCGCGGTCGTCCTGGCGCTGCTCACCGTCTGGACGGAACTCAAATCCCGCAAACTGGCTACCGCTGCACACCAGGCCAACATCGCCCGCGGGGCCATTGCCGATTCAAACGCGCGCAATTCCGATATCATCAAGGCCATGGGCATCTCGGAACGGGCGGTACAACGATATAGCCGCGCCAATACCGAGCATCTCGTGCTGCAGACCAAAGTGACCGATGTCACCGGGACATTTGCGGCCATCTCGCGCGTGCTGCGCATGTTGCTGCAGTCTGCTCTTCTGGGCCTGGGCGCCTACTTCACGATCAAGGGCCAGATGTCGGCAGGCGCGATCATCGCAGTGTCCGTCGCCTCTGCGCGTGCCCTCGCCCCCATCGATATGGCCATTGGCAACTGGAAGGGCATGGTAACCGCTCGACAGGCCTTCCGCCGGCTGCGCGAAACCATGGTCGCGCTGGCCGACCTCCCGGCACCGATCGACCTGCCCGCCCCTTCCAAATCCTTGCGGGTGGAAAAGATCACGGTGGCGGCCCCCGCCACCGGACAGGTCTTGCTCTCCGAGGTCGCGTTCGAGGTAAAGGCGGGCCAGGCGCTCGCCATCATTGGACCCAGCGGCGGCGGCAAGACGACCCTGGTTCGCGCCATGACCGGCATCTGGCCAACGCTGCGTGGCTCGGTCAGGCTCGATAATGCTGACCTGCCGCAGTGGAAGGAAGACGTGCTTGGCCACTATATCGGCTATCTGCCCCAGGAAGTGGCGCTGATGGACGGCAGCATCGTCGAGAACATTTCCCGCTTCTCGCCGAAACGGGACGGCAAGGGCGTCGTGGCCGCCGCCATAGCGGCCGGCATCCATGAAATGATTGTGCGTCTCCCTGACGGTTATGACACGCAGATGGGGCCGAACGGAACGGCACTTTCCGCCGGTCAGCGCCAGCGCATCGGGCTCGCGCGCGCACTCTACAATGACCCATTCGTGGTGGTGCTGGACGAACCCAACGCTTTCCTCGACGCCGAGGGTGAGCAGGCGCTCAATCGGGCCATATCTGCCATCCGGGCCCGTGGCGGGATCGCCGTTGTCGTGGCCCATCGACCCAGCGTTCTTGAGCATGTGGACCTGGTGGCCGTGGTCCAGAACGGAAAGCTGTCGGCATTCGGTCCGAAGGCGCAGATCCTCGGCATGCCGGCCGCTGCCGAGCAGGCGCCGGCCATGCGCAGCACACTGCGCGCTGCGGAGTGATGACGATGCTGATCGACGTCAAATCCACGCAGAAGCAGGATGCCGAAAAAGTCGGCGGCAAGCGCTACGAATTTTCCACGGCGGAGCGGCTGTCGCGGCTCCCAGCGATTTTCGCCATGGTCGTCGTGGGCATCGCCGTCTACCTGCGATCGATGACCGCGACGGCAGCGCGTCAGAGCGAGGAACCGGAAGAACGGCCCACAAAGGACCAGCCGGCCGCGGCGCCGCGAGACAAACGGGTCGCCGAGCTGGACGACCTGGCGGTCGCTGGCGTGGACCAGGGTGAAACCGGAAGCATCGCGGAAGACGATCCACCGCAAAACACCATTGGCCGCGGCAATCCCTGGCCCGCAGCCTTTCAGCCTCCGGACTTCCCGCAGTTCCACTTTGTCGCGCCGACCTTCCTCGCCCCGTCGGTCCCGGTCCTCCGCCCGGCAGCGGTCTTTCATCCGCCGGTGAACGACAATGTCTTCGGTTTGCCCTACGCACCGGCATTTCCGCTGGTGCAGGAACCGCCTCCCCTCGACAGCTCGGATCATAGCGAAGACGATAAGGACGACAACGACGACGATGACACTGTAAACCCCTCCAATCGGGCGCCCGTCGCGATGGGGCCGGTTCGTCTCAACGACGTCTTTGCCGGCCAAATGGTGCTGATTGGCCTTGTGCATTTGCTGCGTGGCGCTTCCGATCCCGATGGGGACGAGCTGGCCGTATACAACATCAGGGTCAGTGGCGCAGATCTGGTGAACACGCAGAACGGCTGGGCGCTGCAGACCGAACACGGCATGATGGGACCCGTCAGGATTGCCTATCGCATAACCGACGGCTGGGCCTGGATCGATCAGACGGCCGAACTCGACATAGTCCGCATGCAGCATCTGGGCACTTCAGGCGACGACCTGATGGTCGGGTCACCCTACGACGACGATATCGATGCACGGGACGGCAATGACATCGTCGACGCCATGGATGGCAACGATCACGTCGAAGGCGGCGCCGGCGACGATCATATCAATGGTGGTGCCGGCGATGACGTGCTGGTCGGCGGCGAGGGCGACGACATAATCTTTGCGGGAGCCGGTAACGACGTCGTCTTTGGCGGCAATGGACATGACCGATTGTTCGGCGAGGCGGGGAACGACACCCTCTTCGGCGACGCCGGCGATGACTATATCGACGGCGGCATCGGCGACGACCATCTCCATGGCGGGCACGGCCACGATACATTGATCGGCGACCGGGGCGACGATCGCCTTTTCGGCGGTGCGGGCGCGGACCATCTGGACGGCGGCATGGGTGATGACCTGCTGGACGGCGGCGAGGGTGCTGACACACTCATTGGCGGATCCGGCAATGACGTGCTGATCGATGGAGATGGCGACGACACTGTGTCTGGGGGAGACGGCGACGATACCTTGATCGCCAGCACCGGAGACGACGTTCTCGATGGCGGCCAGGGTCACGATATCTTTGACGCCTCGGCGACCGGCGATGACATCGTGGTCGATCTCGTCGGCGGCACCGTTTACGGGGCCAGCATTGGCACCGACACGATATCGGGGATTGAGGAATTCAAGGGGGGATCTGGGGACGATCTCTTTGTGGTGGGCGGCAGGGCCAGCGTGCTGTCGGGTGGTCGGGGACGGGACACATTCGTGTTCGAGGTCACCGACCACGATCCGACGCTCAGCGAAGACGTGGTGCACAAGATCCTCGATTTCGTCGTGGGCGATCGCGTCCGCGTCCGGGAATACGATCTCGGCCGAGACAACAAGCGGGCCGAAAAGGATCTGTTCGAAGCCATCTATGGCGACGACGACGATGACTGGCTGAACTCCGACATTCCCCTGCAAGTGCGGCACGAGCGCATCGATGACATGGACTGGACTGTCATCCTGGCCGACATCGATGGCGACCACAGCGCCGACATCGCCATCAACATCCAGGGCGTTCTGCTGACCGCTCCCGAACATCTGGCATGATTTTGTATCGAGTTAAGGACACGCCATGACGACGATCGACGCGACTTCGCTTTTCTCACAGCAGGATAGCGCCAGGCCCGACAAGGGGGGTGATCCGGCTCGCTTCTCCATGCGAGGGCGGGTTATCTGGGCAACCGCTTTTGCCATTGCCCTGCTGGGCGGAATTGGGGGATGGGCCGCAACGGCGCGCCTCTCAGGTGCGGTCATCGCGCAGGGCACCGTGCAGGTCGACGAAGACCTCAAGGTGGTCCAGCATGTCGACGGAGGGGTCGTGCGCGAAATCGCCGTTCGGGTTGGTGACCGCGTCACTGCCGGGCAAGTTCTGCTGAGGCTCGATGCTACGCAGGTTGCTGCAGATTACGCCATTCTCGACGGGCAAATCGTTGAGCAACAGGCACGTCGGCTTCGGCTCCTTGCTGAGCGCGACGGCCTGACCACGATGCAGGTGCCAGCCGATTTCGATGCCCGCCTGCAACCAGCCCAGGTCGCCATCGACGAAGAAAAGCAGCTCTTCCAGAGCAATCTGAATTCCCGCACCTCTCAGCTGGAACAGATGCATTTACAGATTGGCCAGCTTGAGCAGGAGGTTGTGGGCCTGAACGCCCAGCGCAACGCTTATCAAAGTCAGCTTGAGCTGGCCGCGACCGACCGCGAGCGACTGCGCGCACTCGCGTCGGAACAGCTCGTGGAGGCCACGCGGCTCAGCGCTGCAGAAGCCGATGCGGCGCGCTTGGATGGCCAAGTCGGCGAGATTACTGCCTCGATCGCCCGCGCTGAATCCCGCATCAGCGAATTGCGCGTGCGCATCCTGAGTATGGATAGTGAGCGCCGCACTGAAGCGCAGCGCGAACTCCGCGCAGTCGATGCCGCGCTTGCCGAATTGCGGGAGCATCACCGGGCGGCACAGGCCCGTCTGGCTCGGGTCGACATCGTGTCCCCCGTATCAGGCGTCGTGAACGAGCTCAACGTATCCACGCTGGGTGGCGTGATCTCACCCGCCGAGCGGCTCCTCACCATTGTGCCAGACGATGCGGACCTGACGATTGAATTCCGGGTGTCGGTGACGGATATCGACCAGGTCACTGTGGGCAAGGAAGCGACCCTGCGCTTTTCCGCATTCAACCAGCGCGTCACGCCCGAGGTCCAGGGCATCGTCACACGCGTCGCTTCCGCCGCTCAAATCGATCAGGCGACTGGGCAAGGTTACTACACCGCCGATGTAGAATTGCTCGACAGCGCAATCGAACCCACCGAACTCATTCCCGGCATGCCTGTAGAAGTTTTCGTTCAAACCGAGGAACAGCTTGCCATCGCCTATTTCATGAAGCCCTTCACCGACCAGGTCTCCAGAGCGTTCCGCGAAGAGTGAGTTATGCGCCGACTACCACGAGGCTTTTGCGATCGCCCGTGGCGGGGACTAAGACGGGGGGATGTCCTGATCCAGCCTGCGCCCCATGCCTCGGCCAAGTTTTCGATGCAGCGCTCCTGCCAAAGGGGCCAGCGCATCATCGCTGAATGCGGGGCCAACCAGGGTCACGCCCGCGGGCAAATGCCATTCAGCGTCAAACCCCGCCGGCACTGCTATAGCGGCCAGATCGAACAGATTGACGAAATTGGTGTAGCGCCCGAGGTGGCTATTGCGGGCGATCGGTTCAGCCTTCATATCGGCGACCGTATAGGTCGTCGGCGCCGTGGGCAGCAGCAGCACATCGGCTTTCGCCCAGGCCTGCTCGGCCTCTCGCTTGAGGCCCGCCAACCGGTAGCGGCCTTTGAAGGCGTCCACGGCCGTCTGGTTGAAAGCCCCTTCGACAATTGTCCTGACCGTAGGGTCCATTTCGTCGGCATGCTGGGCGTGGAAATCCTCAATTGCAGCGAGGCGTTCGGCCACCCACGGCCCGCCATAGAGCAGCTCTGCCGCTGCACGGAAGGGCGCATAGTCGAACTCGACAATAGCGGCGCCGAGCGATCGGGCGGCCGCGATGGCGCGGTCATAGGCGAGTTCGACAGCTAGATTGCCGTAGAATTCGCGCTCGGAGCCAGACAACACCCCAATGCGCAAGCTGCCCGGAAGAAGAGCAGGAACCGCCGGCCTGGAATAGGCATCCTGCGGATCGAACCCCTCCGCAACCCTTCGGATGGCCACACCATCTGCCACACTGCCAGCGAAAATACTGACGGCGTCGACGGTACGACACGCAGGCACGACTCCCGATGTCGAAAGCAGACCCAAAGACGGCTTTATGCCAACAATATTATTGAATGCAGCCGGCACTCTGCCTGAGCCCGCAGTATCGGTCCCCAAGGCGAAGCTGCAGAGACCTGCGGCAACGGCGACGGCTGAACCGGAGCTCGAACCTCCGGAAATGTAGTCTGAATCGAAAACCGAGCGCGGTGCCCCATAGGGCGATCGGGTGCCATTGAGACCCGTTGCAAACTGATCGAGGTTTGTCTTGCCAATCACCAGGGCGCCTGCCGCTTTCAGACGCGCGACCACGTGTGCATCTTGCTCAGGCCGATAGGCAAAGGCGGGGCAAGCCGCCGTCGTGGGCAGTCCGGCGACGTCGATATTGTCCTTGACCGCGAATGGCACGCCCCAAAGCGGCAGCGCATTGTGATCGGGATGACTGGCCATCAGCGACCGAGCGGCGTCGCGCAGGTGGTCCGCACTTACCCGGGTGATGAAGACGGCCTTGTCCGGATACTCGTCACATGCAGCCAAGACCGTTTCGACCATTTCCAGCGGAGAGCCGCCCGATGCATAGAATTGGCGGAGGGCGGACAGGTCCGGCAGAAAGAGGGTCATGAGCGAATTCCATCTCGTCGATGCGTGGAAGATTGGCATCCGACCAAACTGTATGCAACCTTCAAAATTAGCACACAAAAGAGGCACTGATGCGGTCAATGTATGCAATCAGGCGGTCCCGAAGCTAATCTTCCAGCGTCCGCACGGACGCTAACCGGCTGATAGAACTCGGTTACTGACCCCAGATGGCGGTTGGCATGAGGTTTGCAACATCTTCTCTAGCCACCCGATATCGGGATGGATCGAGGGAGTTCACCAATGTTGCCATTCAACCTGTCCCGTCGTTCCTTACTCAAGGCCGGTGCCGCGGGGATTGCCGCCGCTGCCCTACCGGTCGGCTGGGCGCGAGCACAGTCTCCCCTCACAATCGGCACCGTCTATGTCGGCCCGCGAGATGACTTCGGCTGGAACCAGGCGCATTCAGTCGCCATGGAAATTCTCAAGCAGCTACCGGGCGTCACGGTGATCGAAGAGGAAAACGTGCCCGAGACCGACGCCGTCAGCCAATCGATGGAATCAATGATCAATCTCGATGGCGCCAATCTGATCCTGGCGACATCCTTCGGCTATTACAGCCCCTTCGTGGTTGAACTGGCCAAGAAGTACCCCGATGTCGAGTTCCGCCACGCCGCTCCGCTCTGGACCGATGCCGATCCGGCCAATGCAGGCTCCTATTTCTGCTATCTCAACCAGGCCCACTACGTAGACGGTGTTGCCGCCGGGGCCGCTTCGCCCACTGGCAAGCTCGGATTCGTCGCCGCCAAGCCGATCCCCTCGGTCCTGAGCAACATCAACTCGTTCCTGCTCGGCGCTCGCAGGACCAATCCCAATGCCACTGTGCAAGTGATTTTCACCGGTGAATGGTCCATGCCGGTGCGCGAAGCAGAGGCCACCAATGCTCTGGTGGACGCTGGCTGCGACATCATCACCTGCCATGTGGACGGCCCGAAGGTCGTTGTGGAAACGGCCGAAAGCCGTGGCGTCAAGACCTGCGGTCACAATGCCAGCCAGGCCCCGCTGGCACCTAATGGCTTCATCACCGGCGCCGAATACAAGTGGTCGACCATCTATTCGATGTATGCAGACCTGCTCGCAAAAGGCGAGCCGCTGCCCAACTTCGTGGCTGGCGGCTACCACAATGACATGATCCAGAACACGCCCTACGGCGCCGGCGCCACGCCCGAAGCCATTGCAGCTGCCGACGCCGCTATTGCCGACCTCAAGGCGTCCAAGCCCATCTATGTCGGGCCCCTCAAGGACAATGCCGGCAATGTCGTCATAGAGGGCGAAATGGACAATTACGATCCTGTCCTGGACGGCATGGGCTACCTCCTCGAAGGCGTCGTCGGTTCGATTACTTGATTCCGCACGATCCCTCTCCCGCAAAGGGAGAGGGGAACCCCAGTGAAATCAAGGAGGCCTGAATGACAGTTGCGAGCCCCTCAGTGCCACTTCACCGCGCCCCGAGTGTGCGCACCCTAAAACTTGCCGAAGCTATCTTCGTGCCAGTTCTTGCGCTTGTTGCCTCAGCGCTGATCTTCTCGATCTTCCTGCTCATCATTGGCAAATCCCCGCTGGATTTCTTTCCCCTGATCTGGACTGGCGGCCTCGGCTCACCCTTCTCGCTCCAGCAGTCGCTACAGCGCGCCGCGCCACTAATACTGACCGGCCTCGCCTTCGCCATTCCTGCCCGCATAGGCCTGACCATTATCGGTGCTGAAGGCGCCCTGGTGCTGGGCGGCATGAGCGCGGCGGCAATCGCCATTCCGCTGGTTTCTGGCGGCGCGCCGGTCCCCATCACCTGGATCATCATGGCGCTGGCCGCCATGGCTGCATCCGGCTTCTGGATCGGCATGGCTGGCTGGCTGCGCCACTATCGCGGCGTCAATGAAACGATCTCCTCGCTGCTGCTGAGCTACATCGCCATCGCCATCATGAATTTTTTCGTGGAAGGCGCACTGCGTGACCCGGCCTCGGCCAACAAGCCATCCACAATGCCAATTGGCGATGCCTATCGCATTGGCGCCATACCCGGCACGGACGTGCATTGGGGCTTTGCCGCCGGGATTCTCGCGGCTATCGTTCTGTGGGTGCTTATGAGCCGAACCACCTTCGGCTTTGCAGCGCGCATGACCGGGGGCAACGTGCGCGCCGCCCAAGCCCAGGGCCTGCCGGTCGGCTTCCTCATGGTTGCCTGCTGCGTCATTGCCGGAGCCTGCGCCGGGCTTGCGGGCTTCTTCGAAGTCGCCGCCATTCACGGCCAGGCCAATGCTTCCCTGGTGGCCGGCTATGGGTTCACCGGCATTCTTGTCGCCTTCCTCGCACGCCACAATCCTCTGATGGTCATACCCATTGCCATCCTGTTCGGTGCCCTCGCTGCGGCCGGTGGCCTCGTTCAGCGCCGCATGGGAATGCCCGATGCCACTGTCCTGGTGCTCCAGGGCATAATCTTCGTGGTGCTGCTCGCCAGCGACACGCTCTACGGACGACTGAAATTCTTCCAGCCCGATCTGCGTGGAGACCGCACATGAGTGACGCCGGCTTCTGGACCGTTCTCATCGCCATGCTGGGCGGCGCCATCCGAGTCTCCACTCCGTTCATGTTCGTGGCCCTGGGCGAATGCCTCACTGAAAAGTCGGGCCGCATCAATTTGGGGCTTGAGGGCAATCTGGTGCTCGGCGCCATGGTTGCCTACGCGGTCAGCTTCCACACCGGCAATCCGTGGATCGGGGTGATCGCCGCTGGCGGCTCGGGACTCATCCTCGGCGCCATGCACGGATATATCTGCAAGCTGCCACGGGTGAACGACATCGCCGTGGGGATTGCCATCATGAGTTTCGGCACGGGTGTCGCCTTCTTCTTCGGCAAGCCCTATATCCAGCCATCGGCTCCCCGGCTCGATGCCATCCCGCTAGGTGACTGGACCGGCAACCCTGCTTTGGCCCAGGCTCTCCAGGTAAACCCGTTGTTTTTCGTCGGCATAGCGCTTGCCGTCACAATGAGCTGGGCCTTCGCGAATACCCGCTGGGGCCTCATCGTCCGCATGACCGGCGACAGCGCCGCCTCGGCGAAGGCCATGGGCGTTTCGGTCGATCTGGTGCGCTTCCTCGCCACTGCCGCAGGCGGCTTTCTGGCCGGCATCGGCGGAGCTTTCCTCTCGCTCTACTATCCCGGCTCCTGGAACCAGGGCCTGAGCTCCGGTCAGGGCCTGATGGCCGTGGCTTTGGTGATCTTTGCGCGCTGGGACCCGATCCGCTGCATCTGGGCTGCCCTGCTGTTCGGCGCCGCCGGCGCCGTCGGCCCCTCGCTGCAATCGGTTGGCATTTCCCAGGGCTACTACTTCTTCAATGCCGCCCCCTACATCCTCACGCTCGTCATCATGATCGCCGCGGCCCGCTCCAGGGGAGCCGCGCGCGAGGTGCCGGGCGAACTTTCCATCACGAAATGAGGTTGACCATGAGCTTGATCGACGAACGCATAGACGCCGCCATGGTCACCGGTGGTTCCACAATCGCCAGCGCCGATCCCTATCCCTGGCCGTTTGACGGCAATTGGGGCCCGCACAACACTGCCCTCGTGGTGATCGACATGCAGGTCGATTTCTGTGCCCCTGGCGGTTACGTCGACACCATGGGCTACGATATCAGCCTGACGCGGGCGCCTATCGAGCCGATCCAGCGGGTCCTCACAGCCATGCGCGCCAAGGGCTACACCATCATCCACACCCGTGAAGGCCATAAGCCGGACCTTTCGGACCTGCCAGCCAACAAGTGGTGGCGCAGCCAGCGCATCGGCGCCGGCATCGGCGACCAGGGCCCCTGCGGCCGTATCCTCGTGCGCGGTGAGCCGGGCTGGGAAATCATCCCCGAATTGCAGCCCCTGCCCGGCGAACAGATCATCGACAAACCAGGCAAGGGCACCTTCATCGCCACCGATTTCGAAATGGTGCTGCGCTTGAAGAACATCCGCAACATCATCTTTTCCGGCGTCACCACCGATGTCTGCGTCCACACCACTATGCGAGACGCCAATGACCGCGGGTATGAGTGCCTGCTGCTCGAAGATTGCTGCGCCGCCACCAAGCAGAGCAATCACGACGCGGCCGTCGACATGATCAAGATGCAAGGCGGCGTCTTCGGCGCCGTCTCCAATTCGACCGCGCTGATCGAGGCCTTGCCATGAACGCTCTCGCTCCCGTCACTGCTGCCGGTCGCGCACCCTCGCTGCAAGCCATCGGGATGACCAAGGTTTTTGGTCCGCTGGTCGCCCTTGATGATGTCAGCATCAATGTCCCGGCAGGTTCCTTTCATGCCCTGCTGGGCGAAAACGGGGCCGGCAAGTCAACCCTGGTCAAGTCCATCATGGGCTTCTACTCGGCCGACAAAGGCCAGGTTCTGCTCGATGGCAAGGAAGTCTCCATCCGCTCACCGCGTGACGCCCGGGCCAATGGCATCGGCATGGTCTATCAACATTTCACCCTTGTCCCCTGCCTCACGGCCGCCGAAAATCTTGTCATTTCCCGCGCCGACACGCCCTCGGTCATCGACTGGCGCAGGGAGAAGAAGTCTCTTGCTCAGTTCATGGAAACCATGCCCTTCCAAGTGCCGCTGGATGCCCAGGTTTCGGCGCTGTCGGCCGGTGAAAAGCAAAAGCTGGAAATCCTGAAGCTCCTCTACCTCGACCAGCGCTTCATGATCCTCGACGAACCCACTTCGGTGCTGACGCCCGGCGAGGCCGACGAGGTGCTTGGCCTCCTTGGCGACATGGCCAGCCGCAAGGAAATCACCGTCCTGATGATCTCGCACAAGTTCCGGGAGGTGAAAGCCTTTTGCGATGGCTTCACGGTTCTGCGGCGCGGCAAGTTCACCGGCTCGGGTGACGCCCAGACCGCGAGCGTGGCCGAAATGAGCCAGATGATGATTGGCGACACCGAAATCCGCGAACGCGCCGAGCGCCGTCAACACAACGAGAGAAAGGAAATCCTCGAACTCGCCGGCCTGTTCGCCGACGATGCCGAGGGCGGCAATGCCATTGAGGCGGTCAATCTGAAAGTCCATGCCGGCGAAATCGTCGGCATTGCTGGAGTTTCAGGCAATGGCCAGTCGGCCCTGGTTGAGGCCCTTGCGGGACAACGCGCCCTCAGCGACGGCGCCATCCGCATTCGTGGCCAGAACTTTTTTCCCAAACGCGGTGATTTCGACCGTTACAAGGTCTTTGGCCTGCCCGAAGAGCCGCTCAAGAACGCCACCGTGCCGCGCATGAGCGTCGCCGAAAACATCGCCTTCCGCTCCTTCGACAAGCCACCGGTTGCCAAATTCGGTTGGTGGATGTCGCCCGGGCCGCTGCGGGTCAAAGCCGAGGAGCTAATCGCCCGCTATCGCGTCAAGACGACTTCGCCGGACGCCCCGATCGAAACCCTCTCGGGCGGCAATGTGCAGCGCGCCGTTCTCGCCCGTGAACTCTCGGGCGACGTCGATGTGCTGATCGTCGCCAATCCGTGCTTTGGCCTCGACTTCGCGTCCGTGTCGGAAATCCGCAGCCAGATCATGGAGCAGCGCAATCGCGGGGCCGCGGTACTGCTTGTGTCCGAAGACCTTGACGAAATCCTCGAACTGGCCGACCGCGTGGCGGTGATGAGCGGTGGCACCATTACTTATGTCAGCAAGGTCGAGGACACCGACCGCAACACTATCGGTCAGCACATGGCAGGGCATTGATGACCACCATCTCCATCCCTGCCCGCCCCTACCCTTATGCCCTTGACCCTGATCACACGGCGCTGGTGGTCATCGACATGCAACGTGACTTCATCGAGCGCGGTGGCTTCGGAGACTCTCTGGGCAATGACGTAGAGCGTCTCGAGGCGATCATCCCCAGCACGGCGGCGCTGATCTCGCTGTTTCGCGCCCAGGCCTGGCCCATCATACACACCCGAGAGGCGCACCAGCCCGATCTTTCCGATTGCCCCCCGGCCAAGCGCAATCGCGGCAAACCGGGTCTGCGCATCGGCGACGTGGGCGCCATGGGTCGCATCCTGATTGCCGGCGAGCCCGGTAACCAGATCGTCGATGCCTTGGCCCCTGAGGATGGGGAGATTGTCATCGACAAGCCGGGCAAAGGCATGTTCTACGCCACTGGAATCCAGGAGCGCCTGGAGGCACTGGGAATTACCCACCTGGTCTTTTCCGGCGTCACCACCGAAGTCTGCGTCCAGACCTCGATGCGTGAGGCAAATGACCGGGGCTATCAATGCCTGCTCATTGAGGACGCCACTGAAAGCTACTTCCCACAGTTCAAGGATGCGGCCATCGAGATGATCGTGGCACAAGGCGGCATTGTGGGGTGGGCAACACCGCTCGCCAGCCTCAGGCAGTCCGTGATGGCGGAATCACCAGCATGATCTTCAACGATCCCGCCGTGTTGGCAGAGGTGCGGTCTGCCTTTGACACCTACGAGACCGCGCTATTGGCCAATGACGTCGCCATGCTGGATGCTTTCTTCCTTCATCGGCTGGACGTTGTCCGTTACGGCGTCAGCGAAGTCCAATATGGCATCGACGAAGTCCGCGCTTTCCGCGCGGCTCAAGCCCCATTTGAGCGTGATCTCGACAAAACAGTGATCACCGCTTTTGGTGCAGATGTTGCCGTGGCCTCCACCATGTTTCATCTGAGCGACTTCCCCGACGCGGTTGGGCGCCAGCAACAAACCTGGGTGCGGACCGCGGACGGTTGGAAGATCGGCGCCGCCCATGTCAGCATGATGCCCAGGCCCTGAGGCAGAGAAGAGTCCCCGCGTGTATCAGCGTCCCCCCCGCACTTCCGCCGAGCAGATCCGGCAGACCCTTGCGGCCCGCATCATCAACGGCGAGCTGGCGCCGGGCACACCGCTCGACGAACAAGGGCTTGCTGCAGAATTCTCCGTTTCACGCACACCAATCCGCGAGGCGCTTCGTCTCTTGCGCGCCAGCGGATTGGTAGCACAGCGCCCCCACTCCAGTGCGGTCGTTGCTCAACCAGACGATGCAACCCTGGCTGGCATGTTCGAAGTCATGGCCTATCTCGAGGCGCTTTGCGCGGGTCTTTCGGCTGTGGCCATGACTGTGGGGGAACGCCAGGCCTTGAGCACCCACCACACAAGCATGGCTGCCATAGTGCGTGAGGGTGACGCGCAACATTACGTTGAGGCCAACGAAACCTTTCATTCCATGATCTATTCCGGCGCGCACAATAGCTATCTCATGGAACTGACAAGCGCCACGCGCCAGCGCTTGCAGCCTTTCCGCCGCGCTCAATTCAGCTCATTGGGTCGTCTCGGCCGCTCGCACGAAGAGCACTCCAATGTCGTGGCGGCTATCTTGTGTGGTGATCGTGCCGGTGCGGAGCTAACGATGCGCTCCCATATCACGACGGTAGAACATTCCTATCGACGGCTTGCGGATGGATAAACGCTACAGGTCGTTTTTGCCACGAAACCGCTCTCGGCATAGATCGAATGCTGCTGTCCAGCCAGCCCGACTTCCTGTCCACCGAACTGGCAGCAGCTCACGCCGACGGTCATCTCCTTCGCCGCCAGTTCTGGACTTGATCGCGTTTCAGTCTTCGCGGAAAGCCCTTGAGACCTGGTCTGTGAAGGGTTTCATGAAGTATGCGATGGCCGATTGCTCCTCGGTCTGGACGAAGACTTCAACCGGCATGCCGGGAACAAGCTGGGTGACGTCGATGGCCTCATCGGTGACCTCGACCACGGCGTTGTAATAGCTCTGGCCAGTGGCGGGGTCCACCTGGGCGGCGGCCGCGACGCGGGTGACCTGGCCTTCGGCTTCGGGGGTGACACGCTGGTTGAAAGCCGAGAAGCGCAAGGTCGCCTGCTTGCCCAGGGTCACCTGGTCGATATCGGTGACCGCGACGCGGAACTCGATGGTAAGGTCGGCATCATCAGGAACGATGGTGAGCAGCCGCTCGGCCGGAGAGATGACGCCGCCCAGCGTGTTCACGTTGAGCTCGTTGACCACGCCCGAGGCGGGCGCCAGGATTTCGACGCGGGCCAGGCGCGCGGTGGCGGCGTTCAGCCGTTCGCGCAGCTCGGCCAATTGCGCATCGACGGTGCGCAACTCGCGCTGCGCCACGGTGCGGCGGTCGCTGTCCATGCCCATGATGCGCACCTGCAGCTCGCTGATGCGGGACTTCGCCCGGGCAATGGCGGCGCCGACCTCGCCCATCTGGCCCTCAAGGCGGGCGGTATCGCGTTCGGCTGCTGTGAGGCGAGAGACTTCTACAAGTTGATCGCCGGCCAGCTCATCAAGGCGCTGGCGTTCAACGCTGGCGAGTTCGAACTCGCTGGCCGTCGCGGCCTGCTGGGCCTCGAGCCCCACAATTTCCTGCTGCAGCTGGCCCAGTTGCAGTTCCATCTGTTCGATCTGGGTGGTGCGGAAGGCGAGGTTGCTGTCGAACAGCTGGGCCTCTTCATCCACGGCGACCTGGCCGGACTGGTTCCCTTCGACAAAGCTGGCCGGCACATCGAGGCCGGTGCTGTTGTCGCGCTCGGCCACGAGGCGGAAGCGCCGCGCTTCCAGTTCGATCACCTGCCCCGACAGGATGGCGTGTTCGGCCTCGGCCTGGGAGGCATCGAGGCGCAGGAGCACTTGACCGGCCTGCACCCGTTCGCCGACGCGCACAGCGATTTCGCGCACCACGCCGCCATCCACATGCTGGACCACCTTGAGGTCCTCGTCGAGCATGACTGTGCCCTGCCCGATGACCGCACCCGACAGCTTGGCCGTGACGGCCCAGCCGCCAATACCGGCGAGCAAGATAACAGCGAAGACGAGGCCCCAGATCACCCGCCCCCGCATGGAAAAGCCTGCCGGATCGGCTCCCTGGCGAGCGGCGCGGTCAGGCGATGATGATGGCCCGAACAGGCCGGCGGCATCGATCATGGTCATTCTGGAAGTCCCCTCAACGCATTACAGTTCAAGCAAGATTGTCCGGCGGCAGCAGCATCACGCCCTGAATGTTGACCGCCAGGTCATAGATATTGTCACCGTCGAGATCGGCGACGATGATGGTCCAGTTCTCGTCATCGATGAGTTCGTGCGAGACCTGCAGGGGCACGTCGGAGCTCAGCCAGTCATCGCTGTCATCGCCATAGATGGCCTCGAACATGTCCCGTTCGACTTCGCGGGCCTCCCGATCCAGGTCGTAGTTCCGCATCCGCACCCGATCTCCGACGACGAAGTCGAGGATCTTGTGCACGACGTGATCGCTGAGCGCGGGATTGACATCGGTGACCTCGAAGACAAACGTGTCCTTGCCCCGGCCACCCGAAAGCACCGTGGCCTTGCCGCCGACCACGATCATGTCGTCGCCGGCGCCGCCGATGATTTCTTCGATATTGGCAAGTCCGTCCGTGCCCGTCTCGGCGCCATAGCTGGTGCCGCCCACCAGGTCGACAACCATGTCCACCTGCACGCCAGACAGGTCGAACGTGTCAAAACCGTCGCCACCATCCATCATATCGTCGCCGGCGTCCGCCACCAGTGTATCGTCGCCATCGCCACCAAGAACGGTGTCATTGCCGGCGCCGTCGACAAGGACGTCATCGCCGGCGCCACCATCGAGCGTATCATCGCCCGCGCCCGCTTCGAGCAGATCATTGCCGTCGCCGCCTTCGAGAATATCGTCGCCCGCGCCACCGATCAGCCTGTCGTCGCCGGCCCCGCCGTAAAGGGCGTCGCGGCCATCTCCGCCATCAAGGTGGTCATTGCCAGCGCCGCCCTCAATATGGTCGTCGCCCGCCTCGCCCAGGACCGTATCGTTCCCGGCATCGCCAAACAGACGGTCGTTGCCGGCCCCTCCGCGGATCAGGTCATTGCCATTGCCACCGAAGATCACATCATTGCCAGCATTGCCCAGGAGCACGTCGTCTCCATCGCCGCCATTGATGTGGTCATTGCCCAATCCGCCCGACACATGGTCATTGCCATCGAGGGCATCGACAATATCGTGGCCGCCACGGGCATCGATATCGTCGTCATAGGCCGAGCCGATGATGAGATCATCACCATCGCCCAGCGCCATTACCTTGCGCACGATCTCGAACATGGCTTCCTGGCCGACCCACGCCTGGCCGTCTGTAATCCGGTAGGTCACGACGACCGGACCGATCATGCCCGGACGGGTCTGGAGCAGCCAGCCCTCGGCCGTGGCCACCAGTTCGGCACCCGTGACCACCACATTCTTGACCTGCAACGTGTCGCCATCCGGATCGGAGGCACCGCGCAGCAGATGAACCAGTGCGATCAGCACCACCTGGCCTGCGAAGACATCATTGAGGCGCACCGGACCGACAACCACAGGGGCCCGATTGCTGGTTTCGGGCCCGCCGTCATCATCTTCGTCATCATCGCCTCCGTCATCATCACCTCCGTCCGGCACTGATCCAACCGGCTCCGCGGGGTCGGGCAAGTCCTGGGCTGGAAAATTGGCGGGGATGGAGACGGATCGTCCGCCAAAATTGTCATTGCCGGGGAAGTCCATGAGCGCGGCAGGCAGGAAGGGGCGCATGGCCGGAACATAAAAGCTCGGCTCTGCAAAATAGAGCTGCGCGAAGTCTGGTACCACGAAGGGGCCGGGCCAGGGATTGCCCGGCTCGATTCCAAGGCTCTGCCGGCCGCCACCCTCACCGATACTGCCGGTTGTGATCTCATCGGTCGCTGATGGCACCAGGTCGTCGATCTGGGCCACGGCCTGATCCCGGGGCGCATCCTCTGCGCCGTTATCTTCGCCGCTCCGGCCAGCATTCTCCGGTACGCCGGCCTGGACCGGGCCTAGCGAGCGGATATAGGCAGCAATACCCAGGACCAGGAGGGCAAAGTAGGCCGGCAGGCGCGTCAGTCGCTCGGCAAGATTGAATTCGAAACGCTTGGCCCCTTTGGCTTCAACATCCGCGTTCTGGCTGGATTTGACCTCGATCAGCATCTCTCATCACTCCGCTGCGCGCACCGGCTGCCGGTCGGGCTTGTCCTTCTCGACGCTGGTCTGCATGCCCAGCACCTGCGCCTTGGGCCCGAAGGCGGTCAGCTTGCCCGACTGGATCACGGCCACCAGATCCACCTGCTCGAGCACGCTCGGGCGATGGGCCACCACAATGACGATGCCACCCCGTTCCTTGATCCCGGCAATGGCGCGGTTGAGCGCCTGTTCGCCCTCGGTATCAAGAAAGGCGTTGGGCTCGTCCAACACCACCACGAAGGGGTTGTCATAGAGCGCCCGGGCCAGCCCGATCCGCTGCCGCTGCCCGGCCGACAGAGCCGTGCCCTGCGGCCCCAGCTGGGTGTCGTAGCCATCCGGCAGGCGAACGATCATCTCGTGAATGCCGGCTGCCACCGCCGCAGCGACGACGCCCTTGCCATCGCGTTTTGGAGAAAAGCGGGAGATATTCTCCACGATGGTGCCGTCCATCAGGGCCACTTCCTGCGGCAGGTAGCCGACATAGCGCCCCAGGACGTCTTCTTTCCATTGCGGCAGGTCGGCATTGTCCAGCCGCACCGAGCCCCGCAGGATCGGCCAGATTCCGGTCATCGCCCGCACCAGGGTGGTCTTGCCCCCGCCGCTGGGACCGACAATCGCAAGGCCCTGCCCCGCCTTGATCTCGAACCCGACTTCGGTCAGCAGGATCTGCCCCGATGAGGGCGCCGCCACTGTGATCTTTTCCACCCGCATCGACTGGCTGGGCGGCGGCAGGTCGATCGGCTCGGGCAGGTCGGCCAGCGCTACCATCGTTTCGCGCAGGCGCTTGTACGCCTGGCGCGCCATCACCATGCCCTTCCAGTTCCCGATGGCCATGTCGATTGGCGCGAGGGCCCGCGCCGACGCCACCGACACCGCAATGATCGCCCCGGCCGACATCTGGCCCTGGATGGTGAAATAGGCGCCAAGGCCCAGAAGCCCCGATTGCAGCAGCATGCGCAGGACGCGGGAAATGGCGCTGAATGTGCCGGTGACGTCGGTCACCTGCGTCTGCAGCACCAGATGCTCAGTATTGGCCCGCGTGTAGCGCTCCACTGCCCGTCCGGAAATCCCCATTGCCTTGATGATATCGGAATTGCGCGCGTTGGAATCGGCGATGGCATTGCGCGCAATATTGGCTTGGTGCGCGGCACCGGCCAGCTTGCGCGACTTGAGTTCAGTCCACACCGTCAGGAGCGTCAGCACCACCGCCCCGCCCAGCGTCACCGCCCCCAGGACCGGGTGCAGGAAATAGACGAAGAGGATGTAAAGCGGCACCCAGGGCAGGTCAAAGAGAGCCATCGGCCCCTGCCCACCCATGAAGCCGCGCAGCGTATCCACGTCCCGGCCGCGCTCCAGCGCTTCCGAGGTCGAAAAGCCGAAGCGAGGCATGTCCACCGCCACCCGGTGGGCAATGGGCGACAGGATGCGGTCAATTCGCGCCCCGATACGCACCAGAAGCTGCGAGCGGATGATGTCGAAGGCGCCCTGGAACAGGTAGAGCCCCACGGCCAGGACCGACAGCGCGATCAACGTGGGGACCGAGCCGCTGGTCAGCGCCCGGTCGTAGATCTGCAGCATGTAGAACGAGCCGGTCAGGGCCAGCACATTGATGATGCCGGAAATCCAGAACAGGAAGATACCGATGCCCTTGAACTCACTCTTGAGCATGGCATCGGCGCGCCGTTCGGCAAGTGCCTTGCTGGAATTTGGTTTGGCCATTTTGGAAACCCTCGAAATGCGTCAGGCCCGGCCGGTTCGTCGCCGGCCAGGCCTGTTCCGTCAGAGGTTGAAGTCGGTGGCGGTCAGGTTGTGGTTACCGGTGATGGAGATGCGGAAATCCGCATCGGCTCCATCCACGTTACCGGTCACAACCGTGTACTCACCGTCCTCGCGCACTTCATGGGTCACCGCGATCTGACCGGCCGTGGGCGCCCCGTTCACCAGGGTGAACGCCTGGTTGCCCGCAAGCATGCCGCTCAGTTCGACCTTGTCGCCAGCCTCGAAGTTCAGGATCGTGTCACCGTCCGCGGCGGCGGCGCTGCCGAACACGAACACGTCCTGCCCAGCCCCGCCATCCACTACGTTGACAGCGTTGCTGGCCACGATCCGGTCGTTTCCCGAACCGGTGGTCACATTCTCGACGCCATAGAGAACATCGGTGCCGGACTGCGCTCCCGAGACCGAGCCGCGACCATCCACGCCTGTCCCCAGGTTGACGTGCGTCGCCGCAGTCAATGTACCCAGGTCCAGGGTGTCGATGCCCGATCCGGCATCGATGAGGTCATTGCCGTCATTGATCCGGCCAATGAACTTGTCATTGCCATCGCCGCCGAACAGCTCGTCGTCTCCGGCACCGCCGTCGATCAGGTCATTGCCGGCATCGCCCGAGATCCAGTCATTCCCGGCTTCGCCATAGAGCATGTCGTCGTCGTCGCCGCCCAGCACGTCGTCATCGCCGTCGCCGGCCCAGATCACGTCGCGACCCGCACCGCCATCGGCAAAGTCATTGCCGCCCTCGAGCCGGGCAATATCCGCCCCGGCTCCCGCAATGACGTAGTCGACGCCGCCTTGCCCGAAGATCAGATCCGCACCAGACGTCCCCAGCAGAACCCCGCCAGCAGGCGTCCCGACTATCGGCGCACCTACACCCGCGCCGCCGTCATCTTCAGCATCATCATCTTCAGCATCATCATCGTCTTCGTCGTCTTCGTCGTCATCATCGTCTTCATCTTCGTCGTCGTCTTCGTCGTCGTCATCCTCGCCGACGGTGTCATCATCATCATCTTCGTCGTCATCTTCGTCTTCGTCTTCGTCTTCGTCATCATCCTGGCCGTGGCCTTCCTCGTCATCGAAGTCATTGAGGATATTCTCGTCGTCATCTGCCGGAGCATTGGATCCATCCAGGTCGAAGACATTTTCCGGCAGGCCAGTCAGACCGGTGTTGCGAGCGATGATCTCCGCGAAGGAGACGTCGTTCTCGTCGGTAAACAGGGAGTCATCGAAGATTTCGAGATAGTAGAGCCGGTCGCCGTGCTGCAGGCGGTTCAGCTGTTCGAGGAAAATGTATCCGAAGGTAGAACCCAACTGTCCGGCCACCGGCTTTTCGAGCAGTCCGCCGACCCAGAGGTCCATAGTCTCGAACCCGTCTGGGTAGGCTTCCTGCAGCTTGGCCAGCATGACAGCAGAGATACCATTGCGCTGGACAAAGTCTGCCCAACCCGAATAGGGGCGCAATGCAGTCAGGTTGGTTTGCTCATAGAGCTGGGTGCGCACCGTGTTGAACGGCGCAATACCCATATCGCGGCCACGGAAGATGTTGAGTGCAGCCAGGTCGAGCGGTCGTCCTACGAGCTGATTGCGCAGGGCATTGACGACGTTCTCGTCAATTGCCTGGTGCTGGACTTGCACCGAACCGGCCAGCAAGTTGCCCACACCCAGATTGACCACCTGTGCCGGGTTGAGGAATGCCTGCACCAGGGAGATTTCCTGGCGTACGCCATTGTCGTCTACATAGCTGACAGTCTCGTTGAGCATCGAGTGACCAAAGCGGTAGGCTGCCTGGGCAAATTCGACCGAAATCGAAGCGTCGATCCCGGGGTCATAGCCTTCGAAACCATGATCGTCGTCATCGTCAAAGCCGCCCGCCATGGCAGTGGCGAATTCGGTGAAGACGACCCGCTGGTACTCAGCAATGTTGCGGATACGCGCAGCTTCGAAATACTCCTGCTCGGTCCACTCGTTGTTGGTACGCTCCTTCAGCTCATCGACCCAGTAGTTATGGTTTCGATGCCAGATCGTATGGATCGAAGTCAGCATCACGTTTTCATTTGCGCGGCCGTCCCCGGTCACGAAGAAGTGGCCGATCTGATCGAGATCCAGATCCTGGCTTTCCGTCCCATCAGGCAGGAGAACGAATCTGGGAATGAAATCGATCAACAGTGCTTGTCCGGTACCATCGAAATCGCTGATATCCTCGGATGTCAGTTCGCCACCATTGGTCATGATCCGGTAGTTGGCGCGAATGTCGGTCAGTGTCGGCAGGAGGGTATAGCCGCTCTCGTCGATGTCGCCCGCCAGCAGATAGGCTGTCTGAACCGCGTCACCATTGCTATCGAGCTCCCAGCGCCGCAGGACGTCGGTCACAGCGTCGTGCGAACCATAGGCCTGGTTCTGGTCGACGAAAGGCGAGACATTGTTGATGTACTCGGCAGGAATTTCATCGCCGCTATTGGGGATGCCGTCTGGATCGACGCCGGTGCCCGGCACGATGTTTGATCGGGGGGCGGCAATCGGGAAGGTCGGCGAACCGATCTGCACCGAGCCCGGCGCACCCTTGGCCACGAAGTCGAGGCCATGGTCGAAATACTGGCCGAAGAATGTCAGGAGGCTCGTACCACCAAAGTCGTTGACCAGGCTTTCCTCGACGCCGTCACCGTCTTCGTCCTGGTTGGCCAGGATGTCGGAAATCTGACGCGGCGTAAGCGCCGTCTGGCGTATGCCAGACATGCCGTCGGTATAGTAGGCGTCGGTCAGGCGGATAAACTGCTGGCCGGCCGTACCATAATTGGGATTGGCGACGTTGTTGCCATAGCCGGAGGCATCGCGGATGAAATCGGGGTCCTGCGCCATTTCGAGCAGGTCTTCAATGTCTTCATCACCGAGCAGAGACTCGCTGCCGCCATGCCCATTCTGGAACTGCGGGGGCAGAGCACCGGTAAAGGTGATCGAATGGGTGCCATTCGAATAGGTCTGCGTCCCGTCGCCATTGTTGGTGAGCTGGTAACCCGAGACATCCTCGTTCGGTGCCAACTCGATCACATCCTGCGGGCGAACATTGCCGATAATGGTGTCATTGCCACCATTGGAGCGGAAGAAGATGCGGTGGGCCGAAGTCAGTGCGGAAAAGTCGACCGTGTCATCGCCCGATCCGCCATTAATGGTGATCGTGTTGATGTCGAGGCTGGTCGATGAAAAGTCGCCGATCACGAGGACAGTGTCGTTGCCATTGTCGGTGTTGATGACGATTTCCTCGATATTGTCGAGTTCAGCGATAATGAAATCGCTGGTCGTACCGCCCCGGGTAATGACGATTTCGGCATCTGGATTGAGCACGACCAGCCCCGCAGCATCCGCGGCGATCCGCGAGTAAACGCGGTAGGTCTCGGCCACACCATTGGCGGCGTTACCGTTGATGACGAAGGTGTCGTCTGTGCCGGCCCCGCCATCCACAATATCCCTGCCGTCGCTATTGGTATTGCTGGCAGCGGTGGCGTTGTTGGCATTCCAAATGATGGTGTCGTTGCCGTCTCCGGCCAGAATGACGTCATTGCCCGTTCCGGCATCGAAGGTCGAGCTCGCCGCATCACCGTAGAGGATTTCACTGGCCCCAGTGCCGTTAACGGGCGCAGCGATCGGCGCGCCAATGGCTATATTGTCCACGATGACAAAGTCATTCTGATCGTTCATCGCGCTGGCGACAAACCGGAGCGTAGCGTTGGCCGTGAATGGCCCTACCAGGTTGTGGGTGTAGGTTGCCGTCGCCGTGGTGCCGCTCATGACTTGCAGTTCCACGAAGTTGGCTTCTGCCCCGTCGCGGGAGAAAAGAACCCTTACGTTCTCCCCGGCGTCCAGGCCAGCAGACGACGCGGTATAGGATATGCGGGCGCCGGTCAGGCCGTTCAGACCTGCAATTGCCCGCTGGATCTGGGCGCCATTGCTGTTCGCCGCCGAATTGCCAACATCGAACTCGAGTTGGCCGTTCTGGATGCGTATCTGGCCAAACGCAGAAATATTGCTACCGTCGTCGCCGATTTCCACCCAGTTGTCGGCCCATTCCGTTGCGCCTGTGCCATCACTTTCGGTGTAGCTCGTCGTGCCGAAGGATTCCGCGAACAGATTGACCGTATCGATGTTGACGGTGGCATTGTCGTTGGTTGACCCACCATTGGCGGTGTAGACGAAGCTGCCGTCCTGCACCCCGGTATCCGTAACTGTGATCGCATTGGCACCGAGCACCGCTGTAACGCCGTTAGGCGAAGAGACCGCCGTGATGTCTATCGGGCTGTCAGGATCGGTATCGTTAAGCAGCAGAGCCCACTTTGGCAGTACCAGGCTCGTGCCGGGCAGGACGTTCGTGATGACGCTGTCGTTGTTAGCGTTCACCGCATCGTCGATCGGCACAACCGTAATCGTCGTCGTCGCCACATTGCTGTTGAGGAAGCCGTCATTGACGGTAATCTGGATGATGCGCGGCGTCGGATCCGGGTTCTGCGACGTGTTGCGGAATTCCACCGCCTGCAGAGCTGCCTGCCAATCGGACTCGTCCGGCTCACCACCATTGCCGGCGGTCAGGGTGACAATAATTTGGCCGCCCAGGTTCTGAACGCTGCTGATGATATTGCCCGGCAGGTCCCCGGGGATATCGAAGGCGTCACCCGGCCTGGAATTGGTCAGGACAATGCGAGCCGAAACAATCTCGTCGTTCTCGATGATCAGGGCATTGCCGGTGACATCCACGTCGGCGCCGGTATTGGTACCGTTTCCTTCCGTGAAGGTCGCCTGGTAGTTCACATTCTGCGATGTCACCCCGACAATGCTGAGATTGTCCACCCAGGCCACGTCGGCGTCATTGTTCATGGCCGAAACCGTGAAGCGCATGAAAGCGCCCGCCGTGAACGGCCCGGTCAGCTGGAAATCCCGCACGTTGCCATTGCCCGATGTATCGGTGATGGTGAGAATTTCCTCCAATGCGGTGCCGTCGCGGGAAAACTCGATCAACACCGTCTCCCCGGCGTCGATATTCTCGCCGAAGTCAAACGAGACCCGGGCCGACAGCGCATTGGCGAGACCCGCCACACCGCGCTGGATGACAGCGCCATTGCTGGCGGTATCGGCACCGTCGAATTCCAGTCGGCCATTGCTGATCCGTATCTGGCCTCCGCCATCCGAGGTCGAGCTGCCGTCGTCCCCCGTCTCGGCCCAGTTGTCGGTCCAGGCACCGTCATTGTCGGTGTAGCCAGTGGCCGCATTGCCGCCAAAGGCCTCGGCAAGCGTATTGGCCGTATGCTGCAGGTAGAGCTGCGGCGCGGTGAACTCGACCGTCTGGTCGAGGAATTGCAGGCGCTCGATATTGCGCAACGTATCCACGCCATCGGAGATCAACGGGCGACCGGTGACCGGGTCGTCGATGTTGCTGACATTGATATGGGACACCGTGACAGTGCCATTTCCGTTGGCGACGATGGTGTAGTTAAACGTGCCATCATCGTTCTGCAGGTTGTCATTGAACACTGCCGTATCGATGTCGTCCTCTTCGCCGGCATCAGCGATGATCTCGCGCACGATATGCATCTGGCTGGGCACGATGATCCTAGCGACGAGCAGCTCGAACAACGACTTGCCGATCCATGCGGGCTGGACGCCGGCACCTTCGGCACCCGTGAAAACATGCTTGAGGGTGTAGATCGTGGCGATCTCGTTGGCAGCTGTGTTCGCCAAGTCCGGTGCCGTCAGGCGGATCCGCACATTGAGAGCGGCATTGCCGTCGATGAAGTCATTGCCGCCATTGCCCTGCAGCGTATCATCGCCGCCGGCGCCGAGCAGGATATTGCCGCCGGTGAAGGCCACAATGCTTTCGCTGTTGCCCTCGGGCACGCCAGCAACGAGGCTTCCCAGCAATTCGCGGAGACCCTCGATGCGGTCGAGGCCGGCCTGGCTCAGCTCATCCTTGAAGAATAGCGTTTCGGTGTTGTTCACGGTGGGGACTGCAGGGGCGTCACCGGCTTCTCGGTCGTCACCCCGCAGAATGTCATCGCCGGCACTGCCCGACAGCGCCTCGACCTTGTCGAAGCGGTTGCGCAGGATATCGGCTTCCTCCGTGGTGAAGATACGGATGCGCATGTCGGCGTCGGCAGCGATGGCCGAGCCCTGATAGCTCACCCAGTCAAAGCCAAACATGCCCTCGTTGCGCATGACGCTCTCGCCCTGCACCATGATGTCATCGCCGGACTCGGCGTCGAAATCATGCTCCTCGGAGCCGGCGAACATCACGTCATGGCCGAGAATATCGGAATTGAAAAACAACTGCGAATTGTCGCCAGCTGTCGTATCAAAGCCGCCACCGCCCTCGATCCAGTCATCACCCTCGTTGCCCATCAGCAGGTCGACGCCGTCGCCACCCATGATGAAATCGTCGCCTTCGCCACCGAAGACTTCAGTGTCGTCCTTGCCGGTGAAGATGACGTCCTTGCCTTCGCCGCCCATCAACACATCCAGGCCGTTGGAGCTGGAGATCACGTCATTGCCGGCATCGCCCTTGATGAAGTCGCCTTCATCGCCTTCGTCCATGATGATGTCGTCGCCGTAGCCACCCATGATCAGGTCTACGCCCTGACCGCCCTCGATATAGTCATCGCCAGCGTCACCCCAGATGCCATCGTCGCCCAGATCGCCGATCAGGACGTCATTGCCCGATGTGCCGCCGAGCACGACATGCTCGCCACCAATGTAGCGCAGGTAGGTATCGTAGTAGGTCTGGAAGGCGGGCGGCAGGGTGCGGTTGACCTGGGAGTAGCCCAGGGCGGCCAGGACGGGGTCGATGTCGTTGGGGTCCTTGCCCGGATCGGCGCCGTTATAGTCCTGCTGATAGGTCGGATCGGCTTCCAGCACGAGGTCATACTTGCCGAACGAGTCGACGCCAATGTGATGGCGGATCTCGTCGTCCTCGGTCCCGCGAATGCCGTCATCACCGGGTCCGGCCAAGTCGGTATTGGCCATGATCAATTTGGAAAAGGCATTGGCTTCCAGGGAGTCGAGGAAGTTGAGTCCCTGGGTTCGGGTCAGGTAGTAGAAGCGATCCGCATCCTGCAGCGCTTCCATCTGTGCTTCGAACACGGCCGTAAAGGTCGAGCCGAGCATGCCGCCAAACAGCAGGATTTTCTCTGCAAGACCACCAATCCACAGATCAACGTTGTTGAGGCCACCCAGGGCCGCCGCATAGGCGCCGGTGCCGTTGATGAAGTCATCGCGATTGGCCAGCGTGGTCGCATTGCCCTCGGCATCGACCCCAAACACCAGTTCCATGGCCACGGCACGCTTGTCATTCAGCGTCGTGGCGGCGAGGAGAGCCGTGTGCGTGCCATAGGCGGCAATGAAGTTCACCACCGAGAGCGGGTTTTTCAGCCCTATCGAGAATTCCGCCCAGTTTGCATAGGGCTTGAGGAAGCTGTGCCCAGTGGATGCAAAGAGCTGCTCACGAGCCTGGTTTAGGGTCGGCATGCCGGTGTCCCGGCCGCGGGCAATGTTGATTGCAGCCAGGTCAAGCGGCAGTCCCAGCAGGTTGTTGCGCAAGGCATCGACGACGAACTCGTCTATCGCATTCCCGCGCACATTGGTGAGGCCGCGAACGATGGCGCCGGCCGCCTGCTCGTCCGTGATCGCGCCGTTGAGATCATAGTCGACGGGATCAAGGAAGGCCGCGATCAGGCCCTCGTCCACCGTATTGAGGAAGGACGTATCGGCCGAGCCAGTGGGATCGTAGAAGGCACGGGGCAGGCTGTCGGTCAGCATGGAGTGGCCGAAACGGTACACGACATTAGCGAATTCGGCGAAAATGGCCGGATTGATATCGGTCACCGAGTTGAACACGAAGGGGTCGATGGCCGGATTGATCTTGCGGCCGAATTCCTCGAAGACGAGGTGCTGATACTGCATTTCGGTAGCGAAGCGCGCTGCCTGGAAGATGCGTTCACCGTCCCAGTTCAGGGTTAGGTCTTCGATGAAGGCGTGCTTGTTCACAGCCGCATTGAGGTTCGTATGCAGGGTGTCGAGCTGACCCTGGGTCAGATCCGTAATCAGCCATTCGTTGACGAAGGCCAGGTTACCCTCTTCCAGAATTTTCAGCTTCTGGATCACGGTCTGCCGGTTGTGCTCCGAGTGGAAGACATGGTGCACCGCGGTCAGGCCAAAGTTCTCATTGCCGCGCCCGTCGCCCGTGATGAAGTGGCGGTCGAGCAATTCATCGTCATACTGGGTACGCACACCAAGGGTATTGGGCACGATGGTGTTACCGGTCGTCGTATCCGTATCCGCCGTGGTCCAGATGCTGTTGAGCGTGTTCGGATCGCGGTCCGGATCGACGAATTGCGGCGCGGCATTATGCGCGATATCGTCGAGGAAGGCATGGGAAGTGCGCACCGCGCCAATGTCCCATGGACGCACAGGCACACCGATATTAGCGCTGACCACGACGTCATCGCTGGTATTGGGCGTTCCATCCCCGCCAAGACCGGTGACAATCAGCGGCAGACCGTTGGCGCCACGGATGAATTCGCCATAGGCGTCGGTGCGCAGCAGCGGGACGTTGAGCACGTCGCGGTCATCGAGTTCGATGCCGAGCAGGGTGCGCGCTTGATCCTTCACATCGGCCCAGGTGGCCAGGCCGCCTTCTTCACCTTCCAGCAACCGGCCGGTCGCCTTCGGCACGGCGAAGCCGTAGGCAGCATCGAAGACCAGGGCATACTCGCGCAGGAACACCTGGTGCGAAGCGTGCGACGCATAGGTCTGGTTTTGGTCGACAAACGGCGTCGTCGTGTTGACGTGTTGGTTCACGCCATCAACATTGGTCGGCGTCGCACGAGTCAACACCATAAAGCGCAACTGGGCCGGCAAGTCATCGAGCGATTCATCGACGTCAACCGTGGTTGGATCGTCACCAAGCACGCCATCAGCGCCAGTCACCAGCGGATCGTCATTATTGAGCGGCACATAGATTGTACCGTTATTGCCCTTGGTGATCAGGTCCAGACCATGATCAAAGAACTGGCCGAAGAAGGTCATCCAAGCGTTGAACGGCGCAGAAATGCCTTCGTCCGGGGCCACGTTCGGAATAATGAGGCCGCCATCCTCGTTCAGAATGCCCAGCTCCCCGGCCCGCGCCATGAAGGCACCCTCTGGATCGGTCGAGCTTGATTGGGCGGCAGCGAGCGCTTCCTCGGCCACGGTCAGGGCTGCAGAGGCATCCTGGATGGCGTCAAATGTCGCGGGATTGCTGCTGTCATAGCTGCCGACTGCAGTATTGAGGGCTGCTTCGGCCTCCGCTACGGCCTGCTGCAGCAGAGTGAGATCCGCTCCGCCGGACGCGCGCAGTGCCATCAACTCGGCCAGATCGGCATAGGGGTCTTCTGACTCGGCAAAGACCAGCGCCGCATAGATTGCAGCTGGATTGTTGACGCTCATGTCAACGACAAGATTGGAGATCACTCGCGGATCGCGATCCAGCACATTGCCGGCAGTGCCGTAATTGGTGTTGGTAATGCCGGGCATGAACGGGGCTTCCGGCCCGCCATTGATGTAGTTGGCTTCGAAGAAGCGCGGCATGGTCTGATCGGCAGCGCCCCAGAGTTCGCGGCCCTCCATCAGGTTGTTATAGCTGCCATCCACCGTGCGGATACCAAAGGGCGTCTTTGCATCCGGAATAGCGAGGGGATAGACAATTGGAGCGCCTGTACCGTCAACAAGCGGGAAGCCAGGGCCCCCGATAAACACGCCACTGTCATCATAGAGCGCGCCATCCGAAAGCACTTCGCCGGTCACCGGGTGAAGCCGGATTTCCGTCAACGCGGCGCCATTGGCGTGAGCCTCACCGATTTTGATCTGCTTGAGAACGAACTGCAGGTCGTTGAGATTGAGTTCGATAGCCATTTGTCTCTCCCTGTCCCCTCAAGGACCAATCCAGAGCCCTCCCCAATCGGCACCAGGCACGACTGTGGAATTTCAAGACTGAGTGTTGCTCGCAGGGGATCGGCACGATACTGAGCAATGTCGGGTTTTGTTGCCCGCCAACTGTCCAGTCCGGAGACCAGACCTTGGTCCAGTGGTTGACTAGACCTTTGTCCGCCAACGACGCTTCCCAGCGCTCGATCTCGGCCCAGTTCCTGCTGGCTTCGGCGATCGTTCTATGTGTCTCGATGGCTGTTCTGGGAACCTGGGTCAGCCTCAAGATCAAGGAATCGGTACTCACCGCGTCCGGAGTTCAGGCCAGCAATTTCATGGAGTCGTTTCTTGAGCCGCACGTGCAGGGGCTGGTTCCCGGCGGCGTTCTCGATGAAGCCTCCAGCCTCGCACTCGACGCCATCCTGATACATTCGCCGCTGTCCAAAACCGTGGTTTCGGTCAAGATTTGGCGGTCCGACGGCATGGTGCTCTACGCTACAAACAAGGACCTCGTTGGCCAGTTCTTCGACGCAACCCACGTGAAGGCCGCCGCAAAGGGCGCCGTGGTCAGCGAGTTCGAAAGTGCCCTGCGCGCCGAAAACGCCTTCGAGCAGTCACTCGACATCAACCTTATCGAAGTCTACGCGCCACTCTATCGAACCGGCACGTCTGAGGTAGTTGCCGTCGCGGAAACCTATGAAAGTGCCGATGCTCTGGCGCGAGAGCTCGCCAGCGGACAACTCGCCACCTGGGCCGTGGTGGCTGTGACCACATCCTTGATGATCGGCCTGCTCTATCTCATCGTTCGACGGGCCGGGAACACCATTGCCAACCAGCGACGGCTGTTGCGGGAGCGCTATAACCAGGCAGTCCGAACGGCCAAGGAAACCGCCGAACTTCGGCTCATCGCTGATCAGAGCCGCTTGAGGGCGAGTGAGGCCAATGAACAATATCTGGGTCGACTGGGCGCCGATATTCACGACGGCCCCCTGCAATTGCTCACACTGTCGATCCTGAGGCTGACCGCGGCGGCTAGGGCGATCAGGTCCAGCAAGGAACCATCCGAGGAGGCTCTTTCCCAGGTCGAGGGCACTATTCACATCACCCAGGAAGCGATGACGGAGCTGCGCAACGTATCGACCGGACTGATCCTGCCTGAAATCAGCGGCCTCACCCTGGCAGAAACGGTGCGATTGGCAGTCTTTCGCCATGAGGACCTGACGGGAGAATCCGTCGACTACAACTCCGAACCCCTGCCCGCTCAGGTCAACGAGGCGCTCAAGATCTGCGTTTACCGCGTCATCCAGGAAGGGCTCACCAACACGACAAAACACGCCCCTGGGGCACAGAAGATGTTGTCAGTCGTCGTTCATGACGATGCGTTGGTGATCGAGGTAGCCGATGACGGCCCGGGCCTGTCACCGCCGCAGCATCCCGGCAGCAGCGGTGAACACCTGGGTCTGAAGGGGATGCACAACCGCGTAAGCGCGCTTCATGGCACAATTGCCATACAGTCATCGCCGTCAGGAGGGACCCGGCTCGTGGTGCATCTGCCTATAATTGACGCACCGTCAAATTAGTCCAGGCCACCGCTCTGTTGCGCAGCAACCACGACTCCAAGTCTGTTGCGGCAATTCAACTTCGTCATCAGGCCGCTCATATAGTATTTGACCGTCTTCTCACTGATGAAAAGCGCCTCGGCGATTTCGCGATTAGTGCGAGCATGCATCAGATGACCGATAATCTGCTTTTCGCGCACGCTCAGCCGGATAGCGTTGTTCAACCGCGACCGCGCTTCCCGATTGCGCAGACCACCAAGCACCTGTCCAGCATACTGCTTGGTTATATACATCTCGCCGCGCATCACCGCGTCGACGGCCTCGATCACTTCCTCTATCCGCCCGCCTTTAAGGACAAATCCCGTCGCCCCGGCATCGAGGGCTTTCAGTACGGAATCCACGCTTGAGAAAGCGGTGAAGACAACCACTCTGGTATCAGGGAATTTGCTGGATATCTCTGATATGGCGCCGAAGACATTCCCAGGCATGGAAAGATCGGTGACCAGCACATCCGGCTTGTGCGTCGCTGCTATATCGATCGCGGCCTCTGCGGAGTCGCCCTGAGCCACGATGTCGAGCCAGTCTTCGCATGCAAAGATGGCAGCCATCCCTTTCAACAGGACGGGATGATCGTCCACGAAAGCTATTCTGACTACGTCCCTCATCATTCAACACCCGAACAAAAAACTCTAGGACAGTTCGATAATGGGACAATATCCTCTATTGCCCCGCCTGTCAGCGGGTAATTAATATTTAGTTAAGCGTCACAGATATTGACCAATTTTTGAGGCGCAATTACTCAAAACTCAGCAGTCAAATCTTGTATCCAAGATTGTGAAGACTTTGTCGGCGCTGAAAAATTGGTAAAAATCCCAATCCTAGCGAAGGCGGTACCCGACTGAAAATAAACGCGCAAAAAAGCCAAGCGCGACGACCAGCCGCGCTATTCTGCCAGGTGACAAATATGCCACACCAAATTCATGCATTGTCAGTAGAAGCACCACATCGTCGCGCGACGCGTCTGGCATGAGCGTTTCGAATTGGCAGCCGGCCCCTAGACGATCCGCTTCCAGGTGCGTCCGTCTGCCATGGTCATGGCGACCCAACGCAACCCAGTCTGATCTGATGGCTTGATCGTGGACGTCAAGTTATCGAGCACAAGGTCACCCTGATCTGTGCGCACGACCAGTACAGCATGGCCGATACCTGAGCGGGTTGTTGCGGCGGCGATGCGCAACGCGCTGGCGGGCACGCCGGCGTTCACCAGTGCAGCTCGCTTCGCCAGCACATAGTCCTCGCAATCCCCCTCGGCCACTCCGAGCGCCCAGGTATCCACACGGTCCCTAGCCGGCCGAATGCTGGAATTCACTCGCCCATTCACGCTGTTCAGTGTCGAGAGCAACTCACGCGTGAGAGCGACTTCTTCGGCTCCCCCGCCGCGACAAAAGGCCCTGTTGGCCAAGCAGAACATGCTAAAACCATATGGAGCGGAAAACGCCCCAGACGTCGTAAGTCTGGGAACACCCGCGCCAACTGCCGAAGTCACTGCGACAGGGTGAACCAGGGCCATGACAATGGCCGCCACGAAAATGGAATGACGCAATGCCCGCCCCCAACTTGATACAGGGGCAGGCTAAGGTGATTCGGTTCTATAGCTCGTAAAATTTCCGCGAGGGGGGCGGCAAAGGCCACCCCGCCCGGGTCAGGCGAAACGCAGGATTCTGTCCTCAGTCGTCGTGATGATAATCATCATCATTGTCTTCATCGTCGTAGTCTTCTTCGCCATCTTCCTCGTCATCGTAGTCATCGTCATCATCGTCGTCGTGATGATCATTGTCCTCGTCGTCGTAATCTTCCTCGCCATCTTCCTCGTCGTCGTAGTCGTCATCATCATCGTCATCGTCATCGTCATCGTGATGATGATGATCATCGTCGTCGTCGTCATCATCGTCGTCGTCACCGACCGGAGGTGGGGGTGCACTGGGAGGGTCGGTGGGGTCGGTGGGGTCGACTACCGGCGGCGTATCGGTGATGCCGACCACCGGAACTTCATCGAAGTCATCGTCATCATCATCGTCGTCATCGTCATCGTCGCCCGGAATAGCCGCTGTCTCGAAGCCGCGATTGCAAAGGTTGGTCGCGAGGTCCATCAGGGTCTGGCGATCGCCCGGATCTGCAACAGATTCGCCCGCGAACCGAATGCCTTCGGCAATATCGAGGCAAACCAGGACCGGCGTTTGTGGTTGGCGCGCGACCTCGGCGAGGCTCATACTGACCAGGATCAAATCAGCGTCGCGCTGTGGACCGGCCGGAAAAGTCGTAACCGCCACCTGGAATGCCGGCACGCAGCTCTGACCCGATCCTGTGGGGCACAGATCCAACACAGTCTGGACGAGCCCACCCTGCTGCGCGAAAGCGCCGGTCGGCATACCCGCCACAGAAAGCGTTGAACCAACGAGCAAAGCAAAAGCCAGTTTTCTCATGACATCCTCCTATTGCGACTTCAAATCCAAAAGTCGCAAAAAATGGAAATGAATACCCAGATTTTCCAGAAAACCTGCGTATGAATGTCAAAAGATAATCGAAAATCCCGCCACACCTGTAGATGCAACGGTCTAATTATTTTTTCCCCTATAAGGGGGAACGAGACAGGACTTTGGTCTTGGGCAAAAGTCTACTTACACTTGGACTTTGGTCCAAATGATTGACTATGATTTTATATGTCTCAACTGCCAGACGCTGCAATAATTTAGAGATCACAGCGGTTTCGGTCCCACCTGCCCCAAGCGGGTCCCAATCGGTCCCAAAACCGCTTTCCTTGAAGCCAACGCCAGGGCACGCCTCGCCTGATTCTGGCAGAGACAGGAAGAAATGGCGCCGAGCGCGGTGCTCGCCGCCGTTTGTTGGCCGACTTCATCGAAAAGCGATCCAAAGTTGCTGCGGGCGCGCAGTTCCAGGACCAAGCTCGGAGGAGTTTCCTAGCGATCTCTGGTTGCACGCATGCTGAACGCCTGGGCGAAGGACACCTACTCCCTACGCGAACACGCTACCAATGCATCATAGATGAGGAGGGGGGTCTTGCCGGTTGCCAGACCCATGGTCACACCGCCGCGCCCCAGCAGAGGCATGCCGTCGAGGCCGCGAAACACCATGTGTGTAGGAGCCGCCCGCCCCTAGGCCTGCGTGCGCCCCGACCCTGTTCGGTCCTTCGCAAAATGCGCGAGGCCCACGAATTCGGGTAGAAAAGCCTCGCGACGGATCGTCCAGCTTTCATAGGTCGGTACAAACTGGTCCGGCGCATCAAGGGCGCCCAGATGCAGCTCGATCTCGTCATCGCTCCGGGCAAATAGAGACGATCCGCAAGTGGGACAGAAACACCGGCCTTGGTAGTCGCTGACATCGCCCTCAATGCGCACGGCGTCGCGCGGAAAGATTGCAGCCGCATAAAAAAGCGCGCCATGATGCTTGCGGCAATCGAGGCAATGGCAGATGCCGACGCGATAGGGCTCGCCTTCGGCAACCATGCGCACTTTGCCGCAGAGACAACCGCCGCTGAACCTTTCCATCACACCCTCCTGCATTCGCGCCTACCAACCGTCAAGATGGAGCGCTAGACTGGCCCAGGACGCAACCTTAGGGAGAATGAAATGACCGCTCGTCTCAACCCCTATATCGGATTTCGTACCCAGGCGCGTGACGCGCTGACCTTTTATCACGGCGTCTTCGGTGGCGATCTGCAGATCATGACCTTTGGCGAAAATGGCGCCGCGCAGGACCCGGCCGACGCCAATCTTGTCATGCATGGTCAGATCAACATTCCCAACGGCATGACCATAATGGCCTCGGACACGCCCAAGACCATGGACCTGGCTGATACCAGCAACATCACGGTTTCGTTGAGCGGCGACGAGGAAGCGCTGCTTACCGGTTACTGGAATGGCCTCGCTCAGGACGCCACGATCATCGAACCGCTGGTCAAGGCACCATGGGGTGACACCTTCGGCATGCTGGTAGACAAGTTCGGTACGCGCTGGATGATCAATATCGGCGCCCACTGAGCACATCCTGCGCGCGTCACCGCCCGAGCAGCAAGTCGCGGGCTTCATTGATCTTGGCGGCCAGGAATTCTGAGCCACCGCGATCGGGGTGTACGCCCTTCATTAGCTCTCGATGCGCCGCCTTGATCTCGTCATCACTCGCGCCGGGCTTCAGGCCGAGCACCGCGTAGGCCTCCGCAACAGGGTCGCTGGCCATGCCGGCTGACTGGCCCGGCCCGCCGCCTGCTTCGGTCTCCGCAAAATACTCCCGCCAACCGGCGCGGTTGGTATCGAGCCAGCTTTCCAGCAAGTTGATGCTCTCGGCGTCATGCCCGATTTCATCTATCAGCACACGCGTTTCGCCCTCGCCCAGATCCATCAGATCCCAGCCGGCAAATTGTCCATCCAGCACCCGGCCGGTCAATTCACCCGTATCGTGGTCCAGCTCCATCGCCAGAAACCGGCTCCGCACCTTGGAGACATTGGAACTACCGCCGCCACCCAGGCTATCGAAGGAAAATCGTCCGAGCCGTCCGCGCAGCAACACCGAAACCGCCACTGCCCCCAAAATCATCGCAATATCGATCCGCCGGAACAGGAGCGCTCCAGCGGCGAGCACAGCTGCCCCCGTACCGACGATCCAGCGCAACCCCTGCATGACGAGACGCCTGTCCATGTTGCGAAGGGCAAAAACCAGCCAAAGCACGCCCACCAGCCCCAGCGCGCCCAGAAAAACCCAACTCATCGTCCCTCGATCTGTGTTAGCAGCGCCCGCGCAGCACCGCTTGACTGCAGTTTGAGCTGCGCCCGCCCGCCACTGGCATAGGCCGCCACGGCTTTCAGCAAGTCCGCCAGCTGCTGCGGTGCGCTGCTGTCAAAACGGGCATAGGCGCCTTTGGAAAGGCGCGCGAACTCCTTGAATGCCGCTTCTACCCGTGCATCGCGCCCTTCCTGGAATACGAACAGCGGCAGGCCCATCAGACCCAGCTCCCCTGCCTTGGCACAAAGCGCATCGACACTCTCTTCGATCGCATCGCCCACATAGACCACGGCATGGATTCGACGTTTCCGGTGCTCGTCCCGCGCATGGGCAAGCACCCGACCAATCTGCGTATCGCCCCCCTGACAGGAAATCGTGCTCATCAGCTTGGCCAGGGCCTTCGCATCAATCACCCATTTCGAAGCCCGGCACTCGCCCAGCCCCCGGAAATAGATCAACTGCACCTGCAGTGCCGCATCCTTCGGGATCGCGTCGAACATCCCCGCCTGCAGGGACATCGCCATGTCCCAGGTGGGTTGCCGGCTCATTGTCGCGTCCATGGCAAATAGGAGTCGACCGTCTTCTCCGGCATTTGGCCGTGCCAATTGCCCCACCTTCCTGACGAAGGCAGCAACCTCACTCCGGACTTCTCCCGCTGGGGCGACGGCGTCTCCCCGCCGCGTCGGATTTTTCTCACTCATTGAATGAATATGTGGCCCATAACCAGCCGCGGCAAGGCGACGTCTCATCCCGGCAGTAAAATTCGCTTGCACCTGTCGAACCGTCGGCGCTCCATCCGTCGCTGTGGAGAATTCCTTGCAAGGAGGGAGCTTCCAAATGGAACGACACTATGGCTGGGTGATTGTCGCGGCGGGGGCCGTGATCACCTGTCTGGCAATGGGCGCCATGTTCGCCCTGCCCGTCTACCTTCAACCCATTGCCGACGAGACCGGCTGGACCCGCGCCGGCATTTCCGGGGCGATGACAGTCGCCTTCATTGTCATGGGCGTCGCCGGCTTTCTCTGGGGCACGCTGACTGACCGAATAGGCGCCCGTCCCGTGATCCTGGTGGCAGCCGTGATGTTGGGCCTCGGGCTCTTCATCGCCAGCCGCGCCAATGACCTCCTGATATTCCAGATCGCCTATGGCGGCCTCGTTGGCGCCTCGGGCGGCGCATTCTTTGCTCCCCTTATCGCTACCACCCTGGGGTGGTTCGACAAGCATCGGAGCCTCGCTGTCTCGCTGGTCTCGCTTGGCGGCGGCGTGGCGCCCATGACCATCACGCCGCTCGCCACCGTGCTTATTGCCAACTATGGGTGGCGCAGCGCGATGATGATGACCGCAATTGCAGCGGCGGCACTCATCATTCCGGCAGCGTTCCTGATCCGTCGCGCTCCACAAGCCCTTGCCGAAAGCCCGAGTCCGTCAAGTGACGTGGTTCCGGCCGAAAAGCCACCCACCAGTATCGGCAAGATATTCCGCACACCGCAGTTTATCGTGCTGGCGGCGGTGTTCTTCCTCTGCTGCGGCGCCCATTCTGGCCCGATCTTCCACACTGTGAGCTATGCCATGCTCTGCGGCGCCTCGGCGATTGCTGCGGCCAGCATCTACAGTGTGGAGGGCTTCGCGGGGCTCTTCGGCCGCGTGATTTTTGGCGTCATGGCCGACCGCATTGGCGTCAAGCGCGTCATTGTGCTGGGTCTGGTGCTGCAGGCCATAGGCATCTACAGCTACATATACGTCACCGAATTGACCCACTTTTACCTGCTGGCTGTGGTGCTGGGACTGGTATATGGCGGCGTCATGCCGCTTTATTCGGTGCTGGCCCGGGATTATTTCGGGCCCAACGTCCTCGGCACAGTCCTTGGCGGGATCACTATGACCTCATCAATCGGAATGGCCTTCGGCCCCCTGGGTGGCGGCTACCTATACGATACGTTTGGGGACTACCACTGGCTCTACGTGGCGTCGGCCGCGGTTGGCCTCGCCGCCGCTATGCTCGCCCTAGCCTTCCCGCCCAAGAGGCCGGAGATTACGCCGACAGGCGCACTGCCGGCGTAATCCTTTCGCTCAGGCGGGGACGGCCACGGCCTCTCCGCCATCTTCCCCATCATCATCCTTGCCGGCAGCATAGGCTGCCGACAGCTCTCGATAGTAGCGGGAATTGAAGGCGATGATGGTGACCAGCAGGCCAATCAGGCCGGCAATAGTGAAGACCAGCGCCATGCCCCGATCCGGCCCGGTCCCGAACCAGCTTCCAATTGTGTCCGCACCGGCGCCATCCGTCATGAACGGAATGACCACGAATTGCGTCAGCGGCCCGATCATGAAGGCGGTGAGGGGTGATGCCGATTGCTCGATCGACTGCGCAAAGCCAAAGACACGGCCCTGGCGTTCCAGTGGCACCACCTTCTGCAGCGTCGTATGCTCGGCAGCCTCGGCATAGGGCCCGAGGAACATCCACACAAAGCACCCCGCTACCAGCAGCCAGAACGAGGGCTGGATGGTGAAGACGCAGCACACCGACCATGTGATGACGTTGACCATCATCAGCGTGCGCAGGGGATTTTTGCCCAACCCGGTCTTGGAAATGATGATGCCGCTGAGGATGAAGGCCAGCGACAGTACACCAAATGTCAGCCCCCAGATTTCGACCGGCACCATCGAAAGGCCATAGGCATCAAGCAGCGCCATGAACACGCCACCAAGGAAATTGTTGAAGCAGGCAAAGAAGATCAGCGCAAACAGACCCGGCACGGCCCCGATCACCTTGATCGTCCCCGCCAAGTCAACACGCTTGGGTTCGGCCGGCTCGTCCGCGCTGGGCTCGATCCGCCCCTCGTCGACCTTGATGAAGGCCATATGGACCAGTGCCAGCACCGTCGCGACGAGCGCCAGCACCATCACGCCCAGCATACCGGTATAGGCAACGAGGAAACCTGAAATGACTGAGGTCGTCAGGAAACCGATGCCGCTCACCATGCCCACAAGGCCATTGGCCTTGTCACGGCTATCCTCGGGAATGAGGATGGTCACCAAGGTCGGCAACGCAATCGAGCGGATATTGCCCACGATCACGCCCAGCATGACGAGCAGTACGAAACCCCAGAGATAGGGGCCGTAGGGATCGGTGAACGCGCCTTCGGGCTCGAAAAGCACCATCAGCAGTCCAAGCACATAGAACACCGCAGAAACGGCGCTCGAGCCCATCATCACCTTGGTCTTGGAATTGTGGTCCACGATCGACCCGAACCAGATACCGAAGCCGGCCGTGAAGACCAAGTAGATCCCGGCAATCATGCCGGTGGCAAAGACCGATTGCGTTTCCAGGAAGACCCAGAATGTAACGGCAAACCAGACCGTGAAATTGGTGACATTGGCGACCAGGTTGTTCGCCAGGATCAGGTGAAACGGAGACATGTCGAAAGTCCATTCTTTTGGCCGGCGGCGAGACTAGGCGCACCGAACCTGTTGCTCAACGACTATCCGGGACGACGCTGACATTTCCTGTCAGCTGCGATTACCCTATTTTTGCTGCATAACTGTGATGTTCATGCGCTATCAGCCAGCGCCCGCCTTCCTGGCGCAGTCCCACCGTCAGCCGTAGCGGACCACCCTCAATGGTCAGGATCGCCGTGACAAAGGCAACGGTGTCGCCCGCTGTCACCTGCATCTCCCGCACATTGAAAGATTCAGGTCCACCTTTCGAATATTGAAAGAACAGGTCCCAGGTTTTCCGGTAAGCATCGATTCCCCGGCTTTGCAGCGGTTCGGGCACGTCGAACATCACGATGTCCTCGCTATGGTTGGCAAGGATCGCCTCCATGTCGATTTCCCGCACTGCGGCAGCCCAGTTCTCGATAATTTCCCGGATTACCGTTTCATCAGGTGTCATGGCCTCCTCCTTGCGTCGCTAGGCATACGACGCTTCGCGAACGTCCCGTTCGACATGACGCGCGCACCAGAATGCGATCCAGGACGCCCGTCCGGCTTAACACTACCGCAACCATAAGGGCGCAGGCTGGACCGGCCACCTTCCTGGAGCCCCATGATGAACGAAGATATCCAGCGTCGTGCTTATGCTTTGTGGGAGGCCGATGGCCGTCCCGAAGGACAGGATCAGGCCTACTGGTTCAAGGCGGTCAGCGAACTTGCTGCCGAGGCAGCCAAATCCATCAAGTCACCGCGCAAGCGCGCGCCCCGCGCAAAAAAGGCCGCCTGAGGCGGCCCTGCCGGCTGGTCGCACCTACCACATGCGCGGCCAGTAAAGATCGTCAGCATAGTCGGCTGGTATGGGCGACAGCCTTGCCAGCGCTGCGGCGGCAAGGTCGATCTGGCGGCACATCTGCGTCACATGCTCCGGCACCGGCCGGTCGGTCACGAACTGGCGCAGCTGCCACTCATCGAGCTTGAGCAGGCTCTTGCGCCGGCGCGCCTCGTTTTCGACCTCGACAGTGTCGACCACATGGCCCAGACCAGATGAACGAGCCTGCGGCTCGCTCCACTCGCGACTATCCCTGATGACTGCAAAACGCATTTCTTGCGGACCCTGGGCCGCGCGCCTTCTGCCGCGGCAAGTCCTACCCTAGGACCCGGCTGGTTACCGAATTGAAAATACCTGTTGGCCCGGTGATCACGAATGCTAGGGTCACCCCATGTCGATCCTGTATGTCATGGCCGCCGACGCCGAATTCGGCCCCCATCTGCGCGCCCGTATCCAGCCGGTGATGATCGGGGTTGGTCCGGTCGAGGCTGCGATCAATACCACGCGTGCGCTCGCCGCAAGGCAGGATGACTTGCCCAGCCTCGTCGTGTCCCTCGGCTCTGCGGGCTCGTCCCGGCTGGACCAATGTAGCGTCTACCAGGCCGTTTCAGTGTCATATCGCGACATGGATGCCAGCCCGATCGGCTTCCCCAAGGGCATCACGCCCTTCCTCGGCCTGCCGGCGACGCTGCCGCTAGCCCCGCTGGTGCCCGGCCTGAACCCGGCGACATTGTCCACTGGGGCCAATATCGTCTCGGGCACCGCCTACGATGGCATTGCCGAGGATATGGTGGACATGGAGACCTTCGCGGTGCGGCGAGCATGCCAGACTTTCGGCGTGCCGCTACTGGCGCTGCGCGGCATTTCCGACGGCAAGGCCGAACTCACCCAGATGGCCGACTGGACCCAATATCTGCACATTATCGATGAAAGGCTGGCGGCGGCCGTCGACCTGGTCGAGGACCATTACAGCGTCTTGGCCTGACTACTTCTGCTGCTCGCGAGCCCGCTTCTTGTCGCGGCGCGATCGTTGCCAGCGTGTCCACCAGCGGCCGCCACGCAGGATGGCCATGTTGACCGGGCTCTGCAGGAAAATGAGGTCGATCGCCAGCAGCAGCAGCCCCAGTGGCAACATCCAGATGCCGAGCACCGGCAGAAAACTGAAAATACCGCCGAGCACGAGCAGGATGCCGAGTGGGATGCGCACCCAGCGGGCCTCGGGGCGGCGCACACGGGCCAGCCAGCCGGCAGCAAGACCCGGAACGCTCCGTTCCAGTCGATCAAACAGCCTGTTGAGCCGGTCTGCGCTTTTACTCATAGGCGCCCTCCATGCGATCTAGATGGAATGCCGCAAGGGGTAGGTCAAGGGGACGGAACCGCGCGGCCATATATCTCGTTTATGCGCAATGCCTGTCCGTCTGTTCAATGGAACCCCCGGGAGCGTCCTATGTCCCTCGATACAATCCTCGCCCAACTTGGCCTGCAGCAGCGCCGACCCGCTACTCTTGCGGACCAGTTGCACCTTGTGCGCCGCGATATTGCGAGGCTTGGGCGGGATGTCTCCAGCCATCTTGGTCACAATGCGCATGAGTGGGGAACGCAATTGGGTGGGCTGAGCCACGACGCCGCGCGCCAGACGGCGCATCTTGCGGAAATGGCCGGGACACAAGCGGCGCGAAGTGCCCGGATGGTAAAGCGCGACCCGCTGCCTCTGATCGCCGTCGTTGGCACCGGCCTGTTGCTCGCTCGGCTCATGCGCCGCCGCTAACAAACTATTCACCAACCGGCTGAGGCTTTCCTTAAGCCTGAGCGCGCATTTTCGGATCAAGCGGCCTTTCCGCCACAGTCCGGAGTATTTCCATGCGCGCCATTCGATCCACGCTCCTCCGCGTTGCGGCTCTCGCCATCGTCGCCTCGAGCCTCGGCGGATGCAGCTTCATGGGCATCAATTTCGCCATGAACCAGATGAGCGAAAAAGAATGCATGATGCGCGCGATGTACTTCGAGTCCAACCGCTCCAGCGCGGAAGGAATGCTTGCGGTCGGCACTGTGGTGATGAACCGCTACAATGACCCGCGCTATCCAAAGACCGTCTGCGGCGTCGTCGGCCAGAAGAACCAGTTTGCGCAGGGCGTACTCAGCCGCCCGATGACCGATAGCGGCGCGGTCCTCGCTTCCCAGGTTGCCGACCAAGTACTGCGAGGCTCGCGTCATCCGGGCGTGCAGAATGCGCAGCATTTCCACACGGCCGGCCTGCGCTTCCCCTACAACAACATGTTCTACGTGCTCGAAGCCGGTGGCAACGAATTCTACGAGAAGCGCACTGTACGCTGACGCCTAGAAGTCGCCGCCAATATCGAAGTCACCACCCCAGTCGCCCCCACCATCATCCATGGGGTCATCGGCTTGCGGTTCGACCGGCGCCTCTTCAGCCGCAGCCGGAGTCGCAAACATGCCGGCGATTGCCGAACCCAGCATCACGCCGCCGGCCACGCCAAGTGCAGTTTGCGCCGCCCCGGCCAGAAAGCCGCCGCCATCCTGGCGGTCCCATGGACCAGGACGGCGCTGCGGTTCGCGTGGCATAGGTTCGCGCGGCGGTGGCGGATCGTCGCCAAAAATGCTGCCCAGGAAACCCGAGCCACGGCGCTCTGCCTGTTTCTCGAGTTCGGCAATCCGGGCCTGCTGCTGGCGCAGCGCCGCCTCTTGCGCCACGACAGCCTGCGCCATGTAGTAGGCCGCTGCCGGATTTTCAGAAAGCCTTTGCCGGATCAGCGCTTCGGCATCCACGTCGCGCGGTTCGCTGTTTCCCTCGACGCGTCGCAAGCGCTCGAATAGGTCATTGATGGCGCGTTCGTCTTCTGGTCTGAGCATGACAATCTCCCTTGTCCGTAAAGAAGACATGGGAGCCGACACCCCCCAGGACAAGGTTCAGCGGCGTGTTTGCCTCAGCACATAGCCGATCACAACAGCGATCGCGTCATAGAGTTCGAGGGGAATTGTGTCGTCCAGCTCAACCCCGCTCAATGCCTCTGCAAGCAGCGGATTGGCCTCGATCACCACGCCATTCTCCTCCGCCAGGGCGATGATGCGCTCGGCCACCAGCCCCCTGCCCTTGGCGATCACCCGCGGTGCTTCTTTCGAGCCCTTTTCATAGTGTAGCGCTACCGCCAGTGCGCGTTCACGGATTTCGTCGTCACTCATCGCGTTGCATCCACTACATGCCCGACCTGTCCCGGTGGCTGCGCAGGCTGCTCCGACGGCGCGCCTGCCCGCACCACGATGGCCCCCGGCACGAGACCCACCTCGGCCAGTTCCCCACGCAATTCTTCCACCGCTATGGCCATAGACACGGCCGTTGCTTCCTGGTCGGCCCAGAGCAGCACGCTGGTATTTTTCGCCCGCAGCGAGATCTGCGCCCCAACTTCGCCTCGCTCGGCGAGATTGATGGCAAATCGAACCTGCCAGCTACGCTCTTCGGTTCGCTCGGTCTCCTGGTCCGCATCGCGTTGAATCTGCATCTGCAAAATCTGCTGTTGGCCCGCGACGATGACCGGCAGGTCCATGCTCCACTGCGCATCCTGCCGCATCGGATTGGGGTCCGGCAGCGAAGCATTCTGATGCAGTCGAAGCCGCGAAAGGGCAGCATCCGTCCGCTCGAGCAGCAGCTTTCCAACTTCGGCCGGGTCATCAGGCTGATCCATGGGCAGCCCCTCGCCAGCCCTGGCCCGCGGCACCTGCCCTCTTATTGGCGGGGGCACGCTCCCGACCTGCGCCACGGGCGACTGATTACCCAGCCAGGTACCCAATCCCTGCCTGAGGGTGAGTAGCGCGCTTTTGAGGTCTCCATCCCTGGCCTGCCCCCCCGCCAGGGCGGCCTCCTGAAAAATGCCCGATTGCTGAATCGCCGTCCTGATCAACGCGCCGCTCAGTTTGACCCCGTCGAGAGGCACCCGCGCCGCAAGCACCTGCTGGGCGGCCTTGGCGACCGGCTCTGGCAGGGCCACCTTGCCGGCGATGGAGGTCAGGGCGGTCGTCAGCCCGAAAATACTGTCCTGTCGCGGCAGGGCCTGCTGCACCATTTGTGCCAGGGCCGCCTGCGGACTCGAGGGTTGTGTCACCTGCGGCGGTATCTGCGCCGGTGCCCCTGATGCCGCACTGGTGCCCGGCATATTGGGCGAAGGCGCATGTTGCCCCACAGTGCCTGCTGAAACAGCTTGTCCCACCGGCGGCAGCGCTGTTGCCGCCGAACTCGCGAGCCCGGTCAACAGCACAGGAGCAACGGCGGGCGCAGCCACCACATAAGGCACAGCGACGCGCGCGCCTGTGGGAGCAGGCGTTACCGCAGCGGTCACCGGGTCCGCTACCGGTGCGTGCGCACCCAGAGGCGCACTCGTCCCGGCCTGCGCACTAACTGGGCCTGTGGGGGGAGACCCGACAGTTGGCGGCGGAAACGCAGCCGTCAGCGCCGCGTTTCCGCCCTGGAGCGGTAACGCTGTTGCTACCGGAGGCGTCAAGACAGATGCGGAAGCAGACGACGTCGGCACCCCCGGGGAAATGCTCGCCTTGGCAGATGGGCCGATGCTCGGTTGATACAGCGGGGCCGGGCCAACAAAGGGAGCAGCGGGAATGCCCCGTACCCCTGCGCCGGGCTCCCCTGAGACACCAGAGGCAATCGCACCAGTGCCCGGAGATGTCGTCGGCGGAACCTGACCGGTCACGCCCGGCGCGGGACTGACCGGGGATCCGCCCGGCATAGCCCCCGGACTGATAGCCGGGCTCGCGGCCGAACTCGCCAGAGCCGCGGCCGAAAGCTGGACTGAGGTCGCCGGTGCCGTGGTCATATTGGGCATCCCTGCGGACGGCAATCCCGGAGGGCGGACTTCGATCAGTGCCAGCCGCAACTGGCCATCGGCCTGCTGCACTGAAAGGGTGAGCGTGGTTCCCGCCGGGTGCGGCTGCGGCAGCATCAGGCTTAGCACTTGTCGGCCGATCTGGACCTGCGTCGTGCCATTGGCATTCTGGGCGAGCACCCGCGCCTCGACCGTCTGGCCGGATGCCTGCGCCAATGCGCGCAGGCCAGCGCTGGCCTGAGCCAGGGCAATGGGCGGTAGCTGCGCGGTAATGCTCATCGGCCGGCAGACTCCGGCCACGACATGTGGCTGATGCCGACTTTAGCCTAACCTGTCCGTGGCGCCAGCCCGAACCGGGTGCCGCCTCACTCCTTGCGGATGTCGTTGTATTCCTTGGTCATGGGCTTGCCCTTGAAGGTCACCCAGAAGAAGTTGAGTGTGTAGGTCCCTGCCGTCTTGAACACACCCTCGCTCTCGAGCCGGCGTCCCGAGGTCTTCATCTTGAGGGCAAAGGTCCACTTGACCCCGCCCACCTTGGACAGTCGAACGGCGACGTCCGTGTCTTCGCCGAAGAAATCGATGCTGCGGTCATAGCCGCCTACCGCGGCCCACGCATCGCGCTTGAACACGAAATTGCCGCCCTGGACGACAGAACCGACCCGCAGCACAAAGCGGTTGAGCAGGTAGATGAGATAGGTCAAGCCATAGAACATGCCGATCAGGGCACGGTTATACCAGGCCATGTCGTAGTAGATGTAGGGGCCGCTGAGACAGACCAGCTTGTCGTCCCTGGCGAACTCGCTGAACACGGTGTCGAGCCAGCCTTCGGGCACGATCGTATCGCTATCGATATTGGCCACGAGATCGTAGCCCTCACTGGCGGCAAACCCGGCATCGCGGGCATTGACCAGACCCTTTTTGGGCTCATCGACGACCCTTACACCTTCAAAGCCGCGCGCGATTTCGCCAGTGCGGTCCTTTGAAGCATTGTTGACAACAATCACGTCGGCATCAGCGCCGGATCGCTTGATTTCCGCCAGTACCGATTCCAGGCACGTGCCGATCAGCTTTTCTTCATTGTAGGCGGGAATGACGAAGGCGAGCTTCATGAGGTCCTCTTGCCGACGCTGTCGGCCTTGTTTGTGCTGCACATACCGCGCCGCGCTCGCTGCGGCAACCGGGCGACGTCTATTGCCCATGCCATGCGGTCAAACTCCCCCGTCTTTTCGTTGCCGCGCTGCATCTGCTAGAATAGACACGTGCCCTTCCGGTTCAGTTCCGGTTCAGCGGCGATGTTGCATGGTATTCATCATGATGAACCACACCGCCCTCGCCGCCATTGCTTCGCTTATCTTGCTCGCGCCAGCCTTCGCCGCTGGCGAAGGAGTAGCTGTGGGCGTCAAGCCGGATGCATCGTCAAAGAGCGGTGCCATTGAGCAAATCCTCGTCGTCGGCGCAGATGTTTCGGTGGGCGACAGCGTTACCACCGGCCCCCGTGGCACCGCGCAACTGCTCTTTAACGATCAGACTCGCCTCGTCGTGGGTCCCGGAAGCACCCTTGTCATCGAGACTTACTTACTCAATGGCTCAGGCGCGGACCGATTTGCCGTCAATGCACTGGCCGGAACCTTCCGTTTCATTTCCGGCAACAGCCCGAAATCGGCGTATTCGATCAATACGCCCACCGCGTCCATTGCGGTGCGCGGCACCAAGTTCGACCTCACCGTTGGCGGCGGACAGACCTACACAATGCTCTTCGAAGGTGCCCTCACCCAATGCCAGGGCGGCGTCTGCGTCGATCTTGAGAGCCGTTGCGACATCGCAGTCACCGGTGGCGGCCTGGCCGATCTTTTCACCTGGCCCGACGAAGAGCATCCGCCAGCGGCAGCAAGATTTCCGCTTCCCAATATTCAGGCGTCCTTCCTGCCGGAATTCCGCGTCAATGGTGCCCAGGCCTGCATGGCGCCGTCAGTGCGGCAATCGAACGACACATCTGGCAGCACGACCGCCAATGGCACGACCACGCCGCCTACGCAAACGCCGACGCCATCACCCCAGATACGGAACCGGTGACCGCGCTGTCAGTTTTGTCCCTGACCGCCCGGCATCCATTCCATGCCGACGCGAAGGGCCTTCGGGAGGGGTGAACAGGGGTGGCAGACATCGGCAAGCAGCCAGACAATCCCGTCGATGCGCGGCAGCCGGATTGGCTTGTCCAGCTGCGCACGACCTTGCGCATCCTCTACCATGGTCAGACCACGGCGGCCCTGCGTTTCCAGACCATCATCCTGATTGTGGACCTGGCCATCATCGTCTTCTTCATCGCCACGCCGATCCTGCGCGACGATCCGATCTTCCTTTGGATCGACTATTCGATCGCCGCGCTTCTGGCACTGGATCTGGCGGCACGATGCCTCGCCTCCAATCACCCGCTGCTTTGGGTCAGGCAGTTTCCGGTCATCATCGATATCTTCATCCTGATCACCCTCCTGGCGCCGACCTGGCTGGTCAATCTGGGTTTCCTGCGTATCCTGCGCCTGTGGACCCTGAGCCGCAGCAGCCTCGTCTGGCGGCCGCTGAAAAAATACGGCCTCGCCGAGCATCGCGAAACCATCCAGGCCGTCATCAACCTGCTGGTCTTTATCTTCGTCGTATCCGGATTCGTCTTCACGGCCTTCGTCAACCGGGACGCCGGCATAGCCGGTTATGTCGACGCGCTCTACTACACGGTCACCACCATGACCACGACGGGCTATGGCGACATCGTGCTGCCCGGCACCTATGGAAAACTCATTTCCATCGTCGTGATGATCTTCGGCGTCTCGCTCTTCGTGCGCCTCGCCCAGCTGATCTTCCGGCCGGCCAAGGCGCATTTTCCGTGTCCGCAATGCGGCCTGGAGCGGCACGACCACGACGCAGTCCACTGCAAGGCCTGCGGCCACCTGCTCAATATTCCCGACGAAGGAATCGACTAGGCCGGGATGACCTGCTTGACCACAGGCAACCGCACCCGGAAGCATGCCCCTGGGAGCGGGCCCTGAACGAGGTCCAGCGACCCGTTCATCCGCGCCACGATCTGCCGGCTGATTGCGAGCCCAAGACCAGCCCCGCCCTGGTCCCCTCCACCTTCGACGCCGCGCCAGAACTTTTCGAAAATCAGCTTGCGGTCGGTCTTGGATATGCCTGGACCATTGTCGGCTACCTCGACCACGAAATGGCCCGAGCGAACCGCCGACTTGATCTGCACAACGGGGTCTCCCGCGTCGTTGTACTTCACTGCATTGGAGATGAGGTTGATGAACACCTGGCATAGCCGGTCGCCGTCGCCCTCCACCATTGTGGTTTGCGCCCGCTCGCCGAACTCCACCCGCATGCCTTTCTGCCGCAGCAGCGCGTCACACACGGCTACGGCTCGATCAAGCGCCGCCTCCGCATCGACAGGCACATTGCGCCAGCTGCGCTCACCCCTCTCCAGAGCACTCAGGTCGAGGATTTCGTCCAGCAGCTTGGTCAGACGCAGGCTTTCCTGGTGAATGGTTGAAATGAAACGCTGCCGCTGGCTGTCATTGAGTTCGCCCGGCTCCATCAGGATTTCCGAGAAGGACCGGATCGACGTCATCGGGGTGCGCACTTCGTGGCTCACCTGGCTCAGGAATTCATCCTTCTGACTGTCCAGTTCGCGCAATTGCGAATTGGCGTCCTCGAGCTTGCGCGCCGTCAGCCGAAGCTCAGCCGAGGTTCGCTCCAGTTCCTGCGAATATTCGATGGCCTGCTGCGTCTCGTCGGCCATCTGCATCATTTCTTCGAGCGACACGTCACCGCCCGCCACCACCTTGGACAGCATGACATGCGCAGAAGCCGCACCGATGGAACCAGCCAATTCGCGCTCTAGCCGGGCGATGAAGTCCGGGGTTGGCTCTAGCACGGCAGGGTCGACGCCGCGCTCCCGTGCTGCCGTCTCGAACAGGGCAGCCGCCCGTCGTTCGCCCAGCACGCGCTCTGCCACGAAGAACAGGTCATTGGCCGTTGCCGAGCCGCGTACGAAATTGCCCTGTGGCAGCCCACGGCGACTGAACACATCGACAAAGGCTGTCGCCTGGATGCGTTCCAGAGCCGACGGATTGGTCAGCAGCGACCCGATTGTCAGGATGACAATATTGGTGGAAAGGCTCCAGAACGCCGCATGCGTCAGCGGGTCCCAACCCTCAAGCCCGAACATCGCCTCCGGCCGCAGCCAGCTTATGCCCCAAGGTCCAACCCGCAACAGTATCGCTACCGATTCCGACACGGACTCGAACGAGGGGAGGAAGCAACACCATGCCCAGACAACGAACCCGGTAAGGATGGCCGCAGTCACCGCCTTCAGCGACGCGTCGCGCCAGAAAATGGCGGCCAGCAGCGCCGGGAAGAACTGCGCTATGGCCGTGAACGAAATGAGGCCGATGGGCGCCAGCGCATCGGAATCGCGCGTGAAGAAGAAATAGAAGAACCCAAGCGACAGGATCAGGACGATTGAAAACCGCCGCGCCACCAGCAGCAGGCGGCTGACGCCCTGCCCGTCCGCCGACAGCTCCGACGTGCTGAAACGCAGCACCAACGGCATGATGATGTGGTTCGAGACCATGATCGACAGCGCGATGGATTCGAGGATGATCATCGAGGTCGCCGAAGAAAACCCGCCAATGAAGGCAAAGAGCGCCAGCCCGTTCTGCCCGGCGGCCAGCGGCAGGGTCAGCGCGAACATGTCCGGATTTGATCCCGCCGGCATCACTGTCAGCCCATAGACGGCGATGGGCAGGATGAAGATGCTCATCAGCATCATGTAGGCCGGAAAGGCCCAGCCGGCGACGCGGAGATGGTTCTCATCGGAGTTTTCAACGACCGTCACCTGGAACTGTCGCGGCAGGCAGACAATGGCAGCGATGGACAGCACCAGCGTCGTGATCCAGCGACTGTCAAAAGCCACCGACGTATCGACTTCTACCCCCACCTCGGCCGCACGCGTGAAGATCGCATCGAGCCCGCCACCGATATAGACGACGAAAACACCCACCGCGACGAGCGCGGCCAGCTTCACCACGGCCTCGAAGGCGATGGCCGCCACCACGCCATGGTGCTGCTCCTTGGCGTCGACGTGGCGCGTACCGAAGAGAATTGTGAACAGCGCCATGGCCGCCGCCACGCCGAGCGCCAGGCCGACATCGTCAATACCCGTCAGGCTTCCGCGCCCGAATTCCGACGCGCCTGCCACAGCCTGGATGGACGACGTCACGGCCTTGAGCTGCAGGGCTATATAGGGCGCGATGCCCACCACGGCGATGCAGGTGACCAGAACGCCCAACCGGCTCGACTTGCCAAACCGCGACGACAACAGGTCCGCCACGGACGTGATGCGGTGCAGGTGACTGATGCGCACCAGGCGTCGCAACAGAAAATACCAGCCAACGAAGACCAGCGTCGGTCCCAGATAGATGGTGAGAAATTCAAGCCCGCTGCGCGCCGCATTGCCGACGGCGCCGTAGAAGGTCCAGCTCGTACAATAAACCGAGATCGACAACGTGTAGACCGCCGGCGAATGCAACCAGCTCTGCTTGTTCCGGCGTGCCCTGCGGTCCCCGAGATAGGCCAGCAAGAACAGCAGGCCCACATAGGCGATGGACGTGGCGATGACGAAATCGGCCGACAACATCAGCCTTCGCCCTCGTTTTGCGGCTCGATCCGGTCGGGCTCAAGGTGCCGTGTCAACGCCACTGTACCCAGGATCAGCGCCAGCCAGACCCCAAAGAGGTAGACCACGATTTGCGGGACACCCAGGAAGCGTACCTGGTGGTTGAATAGCTGCACCAGCGGCGGCACCAGCAACAGGAAGCCGCCCAGGGTCAGCACCAGCATGCCGCCAACGACCCTACGCCGGTCCGCCATCTTCACCCAGCAGTTGCCGCACTGCTCCAACCACTTCGGCATTGGAATAGGGTTTTGTGACAAACCCGTCCGCGCCCAGCTCCTCAGCTATGCGCCGGTCCTGCTGTTGCCCCTTGGCCGTCAGTATCAACACCGGCAGGTCCTTGGTGTCGCCGTCGGCGCGCAATTGCTTGAGCACGTCAAAGCCGCTGCGCCGCGGCAACATCACATCGAGCACCAGCACGCGCGGACGACTTCGTCGCACCTTTTCCAGCGCGGCCTCGCCATCGGTCGCTGAATCGATGCTCCATCCCGCGCGGCGCAGGATGAAGTCCAGCGACTCCAGAATGCTCGGCTCATCTTCGGCAATCAGAATATCGACAGCCAAAATTCCCCCCAGAAATCCGCGGTCTCCCCTCCGCGAATTCCCACACTAAATCCCAATCAGCCGTTTTCGCCAAGGCCGAATTCATGCGGGATCAGCGGCAGGCGCGTCACCGAGCGCTGCCCGCCCGGTCCCAGCATCTCCTCTTGCCGTGCGGAACAGTCCCGTCTGGGGCACAGCCGACAGCTCGGCCCCACCGGTACATCGGCACTCTGGTCTGACAGGTTCAGCCCCGCACCATAGATCGTCCGGTCAGCATGCAGAACGTCGCAGGCCAGCATCACCGAAATCACCGTAGGCTGGTCGCGGTAGGAATTCGGGCGATGCTGCAGGGTCCGCGCGAGGAACAGATAGCGCGATCCGTCCGAGAAGCGCACCACTTGCCGCAGCAACGTGTCCGGCTGGCGAAATGCCCCATAGATGGCCCAGAGCGGACAGGCATGACCGGCATTGGGCAGCAGCAGGCCCGGCAGCGGAAAGTGCTTGGTCAGGCGCCCCGCCGGGTCCGAACGGAGGAAGCCAAAGGGAATCCCTTCCTCGCCAGGGCGACGCAACGACACCAACCGATGCGCCACCTGCTCGACACTGCCATTGAAGGCCTGCCGCAATTGATCGATGTCGTAAGAAGTCTCTTCGGCTGCGGCCAGGAATTGCGAATACGGAAAGACCATCGCCCCCGCGAGATAGGATCCCATCGCCCGAGCCGCCAGCCGCCGCGCCGTAGGAGACGACAGAACCGCCCCATCCAGTGTTTGACGCAAGATGTCAGGCGCCGACAGCTCTCCCAGCAGCCTTGCCATCTGGAACAAGCGCGTTGCCTGTGTCGTCGTCCCCTGGAACCACATGGTCCGGCTTTCCGGCGAAAACCGGTACTGCCCGGGGAAATCCTCAAGATCAGGGCGCCCTCCGACGCGGATCGTCACGCCGAATTTGTGCTCAAGGGTCTCCGTCAGCGTCGCAAGGTCGAACCGGCCCTGCTGCTCCACCTCGGCGCGCAGGTGCACGGCGGCCTGCTCCAGCTCCGGAAAGTAGTTGCGGTGCTCGATGATGAGGTCATCGATTTCGCGCAGCGCCGACATGCGACCCGCAGTCTGGCTGGTGCTCTCGAACTGGCCGATGAGGCTACGCGCTACATCGCCCAGCACCTTGGCTTCGCGGCCAATGGCGCTGATGAATCTCTGCCGCTCGGCATCGTCAAGATCCGGAACGTCCTCCAGAATTTCCGCACTGGATCGCACCGCCGTGATGCCCGACAGGATCTGGTGCAACATCTGGCCGAGCATGGGGTCAGAGCGCAGCCGGTCGGCATAGGCGTCGGCATTGGCCACCGCCCCCGCATAGGCCCTGTGCAGACGCGCCATGGCCGCAGCGCTGGCCGGATACTGGGCAACCATCTGCCGCCGTTCATCCGGCTGGAATGGCAACGACTCGACCATTGGATCGGCATAGGCCTCCTCCAGGTCCTGCAGGAGCTTTTGCTCGGCCTGCCCCGTCAGGTCATCAATGTCGATATCCAGATGCAGCGCCACGCGTTGCAACAATGCCCCGCCGATGTCGCGTTTGTTGTTCTCGATGAGGTTGAGATAACTGGGCGAAATGCCGATCAGCCGCGCCAAGGCGGCCTGGGAAATCTTCAAGGATTTCCGTCTGTTGCTGATCCTGAACCCGATCGGTGCACGCATGAGCTTCCCCTCCCCTGGATGCGCCTTGTCAACGAATTGACAGATACTTATCTTATCTAGATCAACAATTTACAATTTTTCTGTGAGATTACAACGACCTATTGCTGTCATTTTCAATGCGTCGAATACTTGGCCAGCGGTGAGCACCCGGCAATGTATCGGTCGCCCCGCGCCATAAGGAGGAGATCGATGACACTTTTGACGCGCGGGCTCTCCCGCCGCAGAGTTCTGCAGACCGGCATGGCCGGCATTATTGGTTCGGGCGTTGCGCCCATGATGTTCACCAAAGGTGCCTGGGCTCAGGAGTTCTGCAACAACCCCACTGGAGACACCGTTACCTTCGGCCTCAATCTGCCCCTCACCGGCACCTATGCCGAAGAAGGCGCCGACGAGCAGAAGGCCTACGAACTCGCCATCGCTCACCTCAATGGTGAAGGCGACGGCGGTCTTCTCAATGTCCTGGCTCCGTCCGCCCTCAAGGGTAACGGCATCCTGGGCAAGAAGGTCGTCTACGTTTCGTCCGATAGCCAGACCAAGTCCGACGTGGCTCGCGCCGGCGCCACCCGAATGATCGAGCGCGACGGCGCGATCATGATCACCGGTGGCTCATCCTCGGGCGAAGCCATCGCCGTGCAGGGCCTCTGCCAGGAAATGGGCGTCATCTTCATGGCGGGCCTCACCCATTCCAACGACACGACCGGCAAGGACAAGCGCCGCTACGGCTTCCGCCACTTCTTCAACGCCTACCAGTCGGGTATCGGCCTTGCTCCGGTGCTCGGTCAGTCCTACGGCAATGATCGCCGCGCCTACCACCTGACCGCCGACTACACCTGGGGCTGGACCCAGGAAGAGTCCATCAAGGCCGCAACCGAGGCCCTTGGCTGGGAAACCGTTGCTGCCGTGCGCACCCCGCTCGGTGCCACCGACTATTCTCAGTACCTCACGCCGATCCTCAATTCCGGCGCCGACGTGCTGATCCTCAACCACTACGGCCTCGACATGGTGAACTCGCTCACCCAGGCCGTGCAGTTCGGCATGCGTGACCGTCAGGCCAACGGCAAGGACTTCCAGATCGTCACCCCGCTCATCTCCGAGCTGATGGCCAAGGGTGCCGGCGAAAGCGTCAAGGGTATCTTCGGTACTTCGAACTGGCACTGGAACCTGCAGGACGCTGGCTCGATCGCCTTCACCAAGTCGTTCGGCGCTGCCTATGGCTCCCCGCCGTCCCAGGCAGCCCACACTGCCTATGTCCAGGCTCTGCTCTATGCAGACGCCTGCGAGCGCGCCGGCACCTTCTATCCGCCTGAAGTCATCAAGGCTCTGGAAGGTCACGAGTTCGACGGCATGGGCAACGGCAAGACGCTTTACCGCGCCGAAGACCATCAGTGCATCAAGTCGGTTCTCGTGGTGCAGGGCAACGACGCCCCCACCAGCGAATACGACGTGCTGAACGTGGTGCAGGAAATCGACCGCGAAACCGTAGCCTATGATCCGTCGATCTTCGGCGGCGACCTCGGCCCGGCGGAACCGGTCCCGATGTGCGCCTAGGGGTAGACTTACCCCTCACCCGCCCCTTTGGGGCACCTTCTCCCGCAAGGGGAGAAGGGTAGCACTGAGCGTGCGACGACCACCGAGTCCCCCTCTCCCCCTGCGGGAGAGGGTGGATCGGCCCAAGGCCGAGACGGGTGAGGGGTTGGCGCCGAAAACGTGGAACTCGCCATGTTCGAAGTCATCTTTCTGCAATTTCTCAATGGGCTCGACAAAGGCGCCGCCTATGCGCTCATCGCCCTGGGTCTCACGCTGGTGTTCGGCACGCTGGGGGTCGTCAATTTCGCCCATGGCGCGTTGTTCATGCTGGGCGCCTTCTGCGCCGTCACCGTGCGCATGTTCCTCACCATGGAAACGGTCACCATCGACCCCACCAAGACCTCGCCCTGGGGCGCGCCCCTGGAAGTCCGCGAGCCGCTGGTCCAGGCGTGGCTGGGCGATTTCGGTGCGGTTCTCGTCAACTACTCCGTACCATTGTCCATCCTCGTCACCATCCCGATCATGCTCCTGGTCGGCATCGCGCTTGAGCGCGGCATCATCAAGCACTTCTACAAGCGCCCGCATGCCGAACAGATCCTTGTGACCTTCGGCCTCGCCATTGTCGCCCAGGAAGTCATCAAGTCCGTCTTCGGACCCAACCCCATTCCTCAGCCCATGCCAACCGACTTGCGCGGCGCCGCCGACATCGGCTCCTGGCTGGGTATGCAAGCCAATGTCATTACCTACCCGGTCTGGCGCCTGATCTATTTCCTCTTCTCCGCAGTGGTGATCGGTGGCGTCTTCGCCTTCCTCCAGTTCACCACCTTCGGCATGGTCGTCCGCGCCGGCATGGCTGACCGCGAAACCGTGGGCCTGCTCGGCATCAATATCGACAGGCGCTTCACCATCATGTTCGGGCTTGCCGCTGTTGTCGCTGGCATGGCGGGCGTCATGTACACGCCGCTGCTGCCGCCCAACTATCACCTGGGCATGGACTTCCTCGTCCTATCCTTCGTGGTCGTGGTGGTGGGTGGCATGGGCTCCCTGCCCGGCGCCGTCGCCGCGGGATTCCTGCTCGGCATTCTCCAGTCCTTCGCCTCGATGACGCAGGTAAAGGCCATCGTCCCCGGCATCGACCAGATCATCATCTATCTCGTTGCCGTCGTCATTCTACTCGTTCGCCCCCGTGGCCTGCTTGGCCGCCGCGGCGTGATGGAGAGCTGACATGCCCACAACGTTCATGTCCCGCAACGATCTTTTCCTCTTCCTCGGCTTCACCGTCGTGGTCCTGGCCATGCCGATCTGGCTGGCGCCTTTCGGCGCTGGCTACCCGGACCTGCTGCAGCGCTTCATGATCTTCGGCATCTTCGCTGTAGGCTTCAACATCCTGTTCGGCCTCACCGGCTACCTGAGCTTCGGCCACGCTGCCTTCTTCGGCGTCGGTTCTTACGCCGCGGTCTGGTCGTTCAAGCTGCTCTCGCTCGATGCCATCCCGGCCATGCTCTTCGCCGTAGTGATCTCCGGCCTTTTCGCCCTCGTCATCGGCTTCCTGTGCCTGCGGCGCTCAGGCATCTATTTCTCGATCCTGACCCTGGCCTTTGCCCAGATGAGCTACAACCTCGCCTATTCGGTGCTCACGCCGATCACCAATGGCGAAACCGGCCTGCAGTTGACCCTTGGTGACGCCCGCGTGCTGGATGCCGCCATCGGCCAGACCTTTGTCGGCCAGCCGGTGCCCACCCTCTTCGGCCAGCAACTCGCGGGCTATGCCGGCTTCTACTTCTGCGCCGGCTTCCTGATCCTGGCCTTCTTCTTCGCCCAGCGCATTGCCGGCTCGCCCTTCGGCATGATGCTCAAGTCGATCAAGTCCAACCAGACCCGCATGCAGTTCACCGGCTTCAATACCCGCCCCTATGCCCTCTCGGCCTTTGTCATCTCGGGCATGTATGCCGGCCTCGCCGGTGCCCTGCTTGCCGTTACTGACCCCCTGGCCGGCGCCGAGCGCATGCAGTGGACTGCCTCGGGCGAAGTCGTGCTAATGACCATTCTCGGCGGCGTCGGCACCCTTGTAGGCCCCGTCATCGGCGCCTGGATCATCAAGTACTTTGAAAACATCCTGTCGGCCCTCAACGACAATATCCTCGCCCGCTTCTGGGACTTCCTGCCCGATGGCGCTGATGCCTTCATAATCACCGTTACCAGCAAATTCGTGGGCGACGGCTGGCACCTGACCCTCGGGCTCCTGTTCGTCGTCATCGTGATCTTCCTGCCTGGCGGCATCATGGAAGGCGTCAGGCGCATCGCCTCCGCTGTGCGCCGCTCGGGCACGCCCTCGGCAAAGTCCACTCAGGCGCAGCCGGCAGAATAAGGACAGCAAGAATGGCAAATCCCAACATTGTCCTGCACGTGGCGGACGTTCACAAACGCTTCGGAGGCCTGCATGCCCTGGCTGACATCGACCTTGCGGTCGAAGAAGGTCAGACCCATGCCATCATCGGGCCCAACGGCGCCGGCAAGTCGACCCTTCTCAATGTCATCATCGGCAAGCTGCCCCCATCGAGCGGCCAGGTCGTGTTCGATGGCGCGATCCTGACCGGCCGCAAGCCCTACGAAATCAACCAGCTCGGCATTGCCCGGGTCTTCCAGACGCCGGAAATCTTTGCCGATCTATCGGTGCTGCACAACGTCATGATCCCCGCCTTCGCCAAGCGCGACGGCAAGTTCACCCTCAACATGCTGCGCTCGCTCGACAGCGAAACGGCCATCCGCCAGGAAGCCGAGCACATGCTCGAGGACGTCGGCATGCTCAATCGGCGCGACATGCAGGCAGGCAGCCTTTCGCGTGGCGACAAGCGCCGCATGGAGTTGGCCATGTGCCTCATCCAGCATCCGCGCCTGCTGCTGCTTGACGAACCCACCGCCGGCATGAGCCGCCACGACACCAACACCACCATCGAGCTGCTCAAGAAGATCAAGAGCCGCGGCATGACCAAGGTCATCATCGAACATGACATGCATGTCGTTTTCTCGCTCGCCGACAAGATTTCCGTGCTCGCCCAGGGCCGCATCATCGCCGACGGCACCCCGGACGAGGTCCGCGGCAATCCCAAGGTGCAGGAAGCCTATCTCGGGGGAACTCACTGATGAGTGCCGTTGCCATGCAAGCTGAAGCCGCCGTCGCCGGCACCCACGCCGCCTCCGTCGAAACCACGCGTCCCTTCTTCTCGGTGCGCGACATGCACGCCTATTACGGCGAGAGCTATATCGTGCAGGGTGTCTCTCTCGACATCCGCAGGGGCGAAATCCTGGCCTTGCTCGGCCGCAATGGCGCGGGCAAGACCTCGACCCTGCGCACCATTGCCCGTGTCGACAATCCGCAGATGCGGCAGGGCGAAATCTGGCTTGATGACCAGCCGATCCACAAGATGAAGAGCTTCGAGGCTGCCCGTTCGGGCATCCAGCTCGTTCCCGAAGATCGTCGCATCATTCAGGGTCTGACTGTCGAGGAAAACATTACTCTCGCCAAGGTGTCGCCCGGAAATGGCTGGAGCCTCGAGCAGATCTACGAGAGCTTTCCCCGCCTCGCCGAGCGCCGCAAGCAAGAAGGGGTCACCCTCTCGGGTGGTGAACAGCAGATGCTGGCCATCGCCCGCGCCCTCGCCCGCGATCTCAAGCTCCTGCTACTCGACGAGCCCTATGAAGGTCTCGCTCCGGTCATCGTCCAGGAAATCGAGCGCATCCTGCACTCGATCAAGCCGCTGGGCATCACCACCATCATCGTCGAGCAGAACGCTGTCGCCGCACTCAAGCTCGCCGATCGCGCCGTCATCCTCGACACCGGTGAAGTCGCCTTCGCCGGCACCGCCAAGGAAGTGCTCGACAATGCCGAACTCCGCCAGGAATACCTGGCGATCTGACCGGCCCCGCGGCCAAACGAACTACCTGGGTCCTTTGATCTTCAAGGCATAATGCCGAATTCACCTCTCCCCCCTTCAAAGGACCCAGGGAGCCGTCTTTCGCTCAGATTTCCGTTGCGGTCTCGACTTCCGGTTCGGCCGGAGCGATCGTTATCCCGTCGCCCTCGAGAGCGTCGCGCACTTCCCGCGCCAGGTCCACGGCCCCTGGCGTGTCGCCATGCAGGCATATCGACCGCGCCGAGGACTTCAGAACCGTTCCATCCTCGGCCACGATCTCGCCCGCCTTGGCCAGCCGCAGGCAACGCTCAATCACCGTTTCGGGGTCGTGAATGACGGCGCCCGGCTGCACCCGCGGCACCAGCAAACCCTCTTTGGTATAGGCACGGTCGGCATAGGCCTCCCGGATCAGCGGCAGACCGACCGCCTTGGCCGCACGCACCTGCTGGCTGTTGTCCAGCGCCAGCACTGCCATTTTGGGGTCCATGGCCTGAATGGACGCGAAGATCCCGACCGCAAAGGCAAGTTCTTCGGCCGTCTGATTGGCCAATGCGCCGTGCAATTTCACATAGGCGAGCGGCACCTCAACCTCGTCGGCAATGTGGCGCACAAGGAACAGCTGGCTGCGGATCTGCCCCAGCAATTGTTCAAGCGGCATGACCAGCCGGAACCGGCCGAAACGCTTGGGATCGTTGTATCCGGGATGCGCCCCCGCCCGTACGCCGCGTGCCTTGCAGATCTTGAGGATGCGGCGGATCGTGGCTGCATCGCCTGCATGTCCACCGCAGGCAATCGAGGCGCTCGATACGATGGCCAGGAGGTCATCGTCGGTTCCCATTCCCTCGCCCAGGTCGGCATTAAGGTCGATACTGGTCATACGCTGCTCCGCAACAGGTGCTGAGCATGCTCCACGCTTACGGGTTCAAAGGCAACCGCCTCGCCGGGTCGCATCTGCGAAAACCGGTCGAGGTCGGCGGTGATCACCGTGCCGATACGCGGATAGCCCCCGGTCGGCTGGTGGTCGCGCATCAGCACGATCGGCGTGCCGTCCCCTAGGATCTGGATGTCTCCGGCAAGGATCGGGTCCGAGACCAGTGACAGGATGCTTGCTCCCGCGAACACCGCCCCGCTATCTACCAGACGCACTCCCATTCGATCCATCGAGGCACCAATCCGAAACGCCTCGGTTACGAACCGCTTCCGCAAGGACGACGCGAAATGCTCTGCGTGAAGGCCCCAGATGAACCGGATCGGCCCGCCTCCCGGCTCCGATCCCACAGCCGCCTCAGTGGCACGCCCCTCCCCCAACAGGTTCAGCGCATCACCCGCACTCAAAGCATGGCCTTCAAACCCACCGAGGCCAGCCCGCGTGCTCGTGGCCTGGCTCCCCATTACCATTGGCAGATCGATACGGGGACCAAAGCGCAGATAGCCGTAGTTGCCCGTTTGCCCCGGTGTAATTGAGATCGCATCACCCGTGCGCAACCTCGCTTGTCCGGGCCACTCAAGGGCGTCGTCATTGACGGAGACGGAAAAGGCGCCGCCCGCCCAACCCATATTCAGCTCACCGGCCTCCACCACAAGATCGATCCCCGCCCGCGTGAACTCGATACCGGCATCTCCACTCGCCCCTGCCAGACGACCAGCCAGCGCGTGCGCCCCCCGATCCATAGGCCCCGAAGCACTGATCCCATGCGTCAGCAGCCCCTCGCGGCCATTGTCCTGAATAGTCGCCAGAGGCCCTGCCCGCAGCACGCGGATGCGGGCGGTCATCGGATCGCTCCAAAGCGTACAAGATCACCAGCCCGCAGCACCGTCGGGGGGTCGTGATCGGGAAGAAAGTTGCGAAAGCCGGTGGTGCCGATCACGTGCCAACCCGTCGGAATATCGGTTGCGGCAATCGCAGTCTGCCCCGCCGCAAAAAGCACGCTGCCGGCCGGAACACGCGGTCGCACCGCAGTGCGGCGCGGCAGAACCAGTGCTTCGTGGTGCAACCCGCAATAGACAAAGCCCGGGGCAAATCCGGTGGTCAGCACCCGCAAGGGCGCCTTATTGTGCCGCGCCACGAAGTCGTCCACACCCAGCCCCAGCGCTTCGGCCACCTCGGCAAGGTCTGGCCCGTCAAACCGCACGGCAATGTCATGAGTTCGAGGCGCGGCGCCGCCATCGCCTGGCCCGAGCAACAGCCCGATTTCGCCGGACAGCCGGAGCAGCGAGATGGCAGATGGCTCGTAGCGCACCAATACGGAAACCAGGCTCGCAACCACCTCGACGACACCGGTCAGTCGCTCGATCTCCAGCCGCTTGGCGAGCGCAAGTGCTGCGAGATTGGCTTCGTTGCTGAGGACTTCGTCGAACCGGACGACAAGGGCTGCGTCACCCAAAGGCATGATTTCGGCGCGGCGTCGTGCGCCGCTATCGGTTCCGCTCATAGCTATCCAGTGTCTCCGATCTGACGGAACGCAGTGCTTCAGGAGACACCGCGGTCCGTCAAGTCGTCAGCGCCCGAATGTGTTCGGGACAGTCGCCATTCGGCGCAGGAGCAATGGTGCGGCCGTGTGCTGGTTCAGTTGGGGTCGCGACCCTCCTGCTCGACAACCGCTTCAAACAGCGTGCGGGCCTGCCCTGCGCCGATGGCCTCGATAGCCACGGCGGCTATGGCCGCAAACAGTTCAGCGATTTCCTGGGGGTCGGTGATTTCGGCGTCGTCTTCTTCGGCGTCGGCGTTGATCAAGGTAAACATGAGGAACGCGCCTCCACACTGAAGCGGGATGCGGAAGTAGGAGAGGTTTCCGCAGAAGCCCGCACCACAATAGTCTGGAACCAGACTGGCTCCAGACGAGCCTACAGGATCAAGTGTGCGTCGATTCCGTTACCGGTTGAATAACGGATATGGCTGTAACGGATCACAAGTCCGCTTGCCGGGAAGGTCAGGCTCGCTTACGCTTCGCGCGCCTTTACAAAATCGTCGCATATTCCCGAAACCGGAAGCCGGGCAACAACTTGCGCCGGATTAGCGCCATTTGGCCGCTTACTCCGATTCGCCGTCCAGCTTTTCGAGCCATTCCTCAACTTCATCCAGTGAGGCAGAGAACGGCCTGGGTATGTCGCCGTAGACAATCTTGAACGTCTCGTCCTCGCGCACCTGATGCCCGCCCGCCTGTCCGAGAACCTTGATTTTCTCGGCGGTGAGGATGGTCAACCCGTGCCGGCCCGCCACGCGTTTCATGCGCCGCATGCGCGAAGCGTCAAATTCCTTGCGGCTCATGGAAGATTCCTCTTCAGATGAATTGCGTACGGTGCGTCATAGCCTGACGACAGCGCCACGCTCAAGCCCAAGGCTCCCAGGCAGCGCCGAGAGATCACCCTGCGGCGTGCCACTCGACGTCCAAGGACGACAAGGTGGCGGGTAGGGAGGGATTCGAACCCCCGGAAGGCTTTCACCTTCGCCGGTTTTCAAGACCGGAGCAATCAACCGCTCTGCCACCTACCCGTTGCACGCCCCTTTAGCGGCGCGCGAGAAACGTGTCTAGTGCCACCCACAATCTCGGCACATGACGGTTCGAGGGTCTCCTGGGCACCACGCCGTCTTTGCCCGGCTTGGCCGGGCAATCCATCTTGCCGCAAGCATCGATCACCCGATTGAGCCCCGTGGTGACGAAACGCGTGAATTCCTGGCCCTATGGCAGCAGAACCACCGAGCCGGTCGTCTCCCGCGCCTCTAGCGCACGATGGGCATCGGCCACATCGTCGAGCGAAAAGGTTCGGCCGATCTCGATCCTGATCGCACCTGACTGGACTGCATTGAACAGTGCCTTGGCGCCTTCGAGCAGGCTTTCGCGATTGGGGAAATAGTGGGCACCGGTGGGTCTCGTCACATACAGTGAGCCCTTGCGCGCCAGTATTCCAAGATCGGGCACGCTCACCACGCCGGAGGCATTGCCAAAGCTGGCCAGCAGCCCACGCGGCCTGAGGCAGTCCAGCGAACCTTCAAACGTCGCTTTTCCAACGCCGTCATAAACAACGTCGACGCCTCGGCCCCCGGTGAACTCTTTCACCAGTGTCGGAAAATCTTCGGCCTTGTAGTCGATGGCGTGGTGGCAGCCATGATCCAGTGCGATCTGTACCTTGTCCGGTCCACCTGCCGTCCCGATCACGGTAGCCCCCAGGGCCCGCGCCCATTGCGTTGCAATCTGTCCGGTGCCGCCAGCTGCGGCGTGCCAGAGAATGCTCTCTCCGGCCTGCACCGGCCATGTCTTGAACAGCAGGTAGTAGGCGGTCAGCCCCTTGAGCAGGATCGCTGCCGCGGTCTGATCATCCACGCCTTCAGGGATGGGCACCAGCTTCTCCACCGATGCCAGGCGCTCTTCGGCATAGGCGCCGACCATGCCCTGATAGCAGACCCGGTCGCCGACCTTGACTGCCGTCACCCCCTCGCCCACTGCAGTCACCACGCCGGCCGCTTCGTTGCCCCCGACGAAGGGAAGTGGCATCGGATAGAGGCCGGAACGCTGATATGTATCGATGAAATTGAGGCCGATGGCCGTCTGGCGGACGCGCGCCTGACCCGGTCCCGGCTCACCCACCGTCCAATCCTCGATAGAGAGGGCTTCAGGCCCTCCCACGGCGTTGATAGCGACGACTTTGGTCATTTGGGAGCCTTCGGCTTGCGCGGCGCCGACTTTGGCCGCGACTGTGCCCCGCCGCGCGTCTTTGCGGTCGCCGGGGCGGCCTTGCTGGCTGCTGGTGCCGGCTTTGAGGAGGCGGCGGGCGCGCTGTATCCGGCGCTGAGCGCCGCCATCGCCTCGGCGGAGGACACTGAACCGGTGTCACCGGTAAAAGGTGTAAACTCCGCCTTGTGCATCTTCTCGCCCGCCTTGAGCTTGCGGTTCTTGGCGAAGATGTTGACGGCCTCGACCAGCACCGAGAAGGCCATGGCCGAATAGATATAACCCTTGGGAATGTGGAAACCGAGGCCATCGGCCACGAGCGTCACGCCAATCAGCAGCAGGAAGGCCAGCGCCAGCATTTTCGTGGTCGGGTGGTCGGCCACGAATTTTGCGATCGGGCCCGAGGCCACGAACATCACGGCCACAGCGACCAGCACCGCCGCGACCATGACAAACACCTGGTCGGCCGGCACCATGCCCACGGCGGTGATGATCGAGTCGATCGAGAAGACCATGTCGATGACCACGATCTGCACCAGGATCGCCTGCAGCGTCGCGCTGGCGGCATCCTTGAGCGAAACCTCATGCGTGTCCTCGATGGCCGCATGCATTTCGTGGGTAGCCTTGTAGATCAGGAAACCGCCGCCGGCGATCAGGATGATGTCCTTCCACGAGAAGTCGTGGCCGAAGGCGCTGAACAGCGGCTCCTTGAGGCTCACGATCCAGCTGATCAGGAACAGCAGGACAATGCGGAACACCAGCGCCAGGCCGATACCCAGCTTGCGGGCAAATTCGGCCTGTTCGCGCGGCAGGCGCGAAACGAGCACCGAGATGAACACTATATTATCGATGCCCAGCACGATCTCCATGACCGTCAGCGTGGCAAAGGCGATCCACACATTGGGATCGGCCAGCAGTTCCAGCATCTTAAGCTCCAGGTTGCGAGTCAGCGCGTGGAAGCAATCTAGGGACACCATGCTTTTGGGTGAAGGGTACTTGTGCAGTTTTTCTGCCCCTGCGTCATCAAACGGAATGGCCCACGCGTCTGCGCGCTGGTATCGCATCCTTCGCCGATGCTACCCTCGGGTTGCCACAGTCCAAGCGAGGCTTTCCATGGAATCCTTCACTCCACTCACAGCTGTTCTGGGCGGCTCACTGATCGGGCTGGCAACTGCCGTGCTCTGGTTGGGCAATGGCCGCATAGCCGGCATTTCCGGAATATTCGGCCAATTGCTGCCGCCGGCACAGACCGTTGTCTGGCGCCTCGTTTTCCTCGTAGCCCTGGTAAGCACCACTTTCCTTGCCGCCAAGGCCTTCCCGCAATTGGGCGTCGGCGGCATCGAGCCGGCTGAACTGGTTTCTCCACCGGCAGACTGGTCCATCCCGGTCCCTATCTGGCTGACCGTCTCGGGCCTCCTGATTGGCTTCGGAACCAAGGTCGGCAATGGCTGCACCTCTGGTCACGGCGTATGCGGCCTCGCCCGCCTGTCAGTGCGCTCCCTTGTTGCCGTAGCCGTCTTCTTCTCGGTGGCCATTGTCACTGTCACCGTTACGGGGATCGTCTGATGGCTGTGCTCCGTCTTCCCTATCTCGCGACTGCCGCTCTCAGTGGCGCGCTGTTCGGAGCCGGCCTCTACGTCTCGCAGATGGTCGACCCGTTGAAAGTCCTGCGGTTTCTCGATTTCACCGCCATTCCCACGGGCGGCTGGGATCCGAGCCTCGCCTTCGTCATCGTCCCCGCCATCCTGGTCATGTTCGTGGCCGTTCGCATCGGCCGCCGCCGGCAGGCACCGCTGTTCGACACCAGCTTCCACGAGCCTGAATACAAGAAAATCGATGCGCGCCTCGTTGGGGGCGCTGCCATTTTTGGTTTGGGATGGGGCATGTCGGGCATTTGCCCTGGCCCGGCCATTTCGCTCATCGCCTTCCAGCCCGATGGCCTCTGGCTATTCCTCGCGGCCATGTTCCTGGGCTCACTAGCCGGTAGCGTCTTCTTGCCGAGCGGCCACCGCCGCCGCCTCGCGGATGCCGCACGATGACACAGGATACCGATATCATCGTCGTTGGCGGTGGACTTGCCGGCCTGGCGGCGGCTGTCAGCCTCGCCCGTGCCGGCCATCAGGTCATTCACCTGGCACCGCCTGCCCCGCCGGACCGTCGCACCTCCGCCCTGATGATGCCCAGCGTCGACTTCCTGCGCCAAAATGGTCTCATCGATGACCCGCAGGAATTGGGTCATGCCCTCACCGCCATCCGGATTATCGATGCCACGCCCCGCCTAATCCGCGCGCCCGAAACGCTTTTCGACGCCGAGGAAATCGGGCTTTCGGCCTTTGGCTGGAACTTTGGTAATGCCGCGCTGCTTGCGGGGTTCCAGTCTGCCGCGCCCGCGTCCGGCCTCGAAACCCGAAACCAGGCCGTTACCGCATGGCGGCGCGAGGGCGCGCTTGGTGTCGTCACCCTTGCCGATGGCAGCGAACTGCGCGCCCCGCTCATTGTCGGCGCCGATGGCAAGAAATCGATGATCCGATCGGCCGTTGGCATCGCGACGCGCGAGCATCAGTTTGCCGAGGCGGCCCTGGTCTGCGATCTCGATCTTGCCCGTTCCATTGGCGGCGCGTCGATCGAGTTCCACTATCCGCACGGCCCATTCACGCTGGTGCCCGCTGGCGGCAATCGGGCCAACCTGGTGTGGATCGATGAAGAACCCGTGCTGCGCAAGGTGCAGGCCGGCGGCCCGGATGCCCTTCTGGCTGCCTTTGGTGAACGGTCCCAGCGCCTGTTCGGCGCGATCGCGCTGGCCTCGCCTAGCTTCGTCTTCCCGCTCTCCACACTCACCGTGGATACAGCAGGCAGGGACGGCGTCGCACTCGTCGGCGAATCGGCACACGCCTTCCCTCCGATCGGCGCCCAAGGGCTCAATCTGGGCCTGCGCGATGTGGCCGACCTGCTCGCCGCGGTAGAGGCGGTTGATCACCGCGACCCCGACTGGGGTCTGGCCGCCAGCCTCGACTACGCGAACCGCCGCATGGGCGACCTGGCCCGGACCGGCGGCATGGTCGACACGCTCTTCCGCTCGCTGCTGGCCGACATGCTGCCCAGCCAGGCCCTGCGCGCGGGTGGCCTCTGGGCCCTCAAGCTCTTGCCACCTCTCCGCCGCCAGGCTTTTGCCATCGGCATGGGTGAGCGCTGAAGCAAAACGCCCCCGCCGTCAGGCGAAACAGGGTCTCCCCACATCGTCACCACCGGCCTTGTCCCGGTGGTCCATGCTCGCAAGAAGATGGATTGCCGGGACAAGCCCGGCAATGACGGACAGCACAGGACGTGTGGCTGCTGACCAAAACAAAAACGGGCGCAGTCTCCTGCGCCCGTTTCGTCATTCTATAGGTTAGCCAGCTTACTACTGAGCCGGAGCCTCGGTGCCTTCGGCGGGAGCGCCTTCGGCGGGGGCAGCGCCCTCACTCGACAGTTCCTGGCGAAGCTGCTCGGCGCGATCCTGAAGCACCTGCTCGAGAGCATTCTGACCCGATTCCTGCTGCTGCAGCTGTTCGAAGGTCAGCGCGGAGTCGCTGTCATAGGTGGCGGTGAAGCCGGCCAGGTCGATCTCGATGGCGAGATCCTGATTCTGGCGGTTCTTGGCGGTCAGGACCAGCTTGTTGCCGGACTTGAGCGAGTTGATGTACTGCTCGTTGATGACCAGCTGGGTCGAGCACGACTGGGTGTCGCACAGCATGTAGGGCACGCGGATCGGCTTGGCATTGTCAATCTGCCAGGTCAGGCCGAACGGCAGCAGTACGCCAAGCGGCACCGCAGCAACAGCAAGCAGGCGGCTTTCCTGGCCCGGATCGTCGCGCAGCAGGAACGAGCCGAGGAACTGGCCATTGGCCAACAGCACCTGGCGCATCAGGCAGGCCTTCTGCCCGTCGGGCAGCGGATCGCAGACCTTGAGCCAGTTCTGAGACGCGAGGCCGTCGACAGCAGCAGAAATCTCGTCCACTGCGCCACCCTCGGCCGGAGCAGCCTCAGCGGCCGGTGCTTCGGCGGCGGGCGTCTCAGCCGGAGCAGCAGCATCCTGCGCGAATGCCGAAAGCGGGGACAGCATAAGAGCGGCCACCGCGATTCCGGCGACGAGGGGTTTCCTGAAAGTCATAGAATATCCTTGCCTTCCTTGGCGGTCCGAGCGGCATCGCGCCGCCATGTAATTTGAACTGCCCTTCAAGGGCGCAATTCGGGCAATAACATGACCGACGGCGCTTGCCAAAACATTATGGTGCAGCGTGGTAACCAGGGCACGCTCAGGCCCCGGTTTCTGCCAGTTTCGCGAGCTTGGAGAGGATGGCCGCGGCCCCTTTCAGGCGCTGTTCTGCAGTCGGCCAATTGCGCGCGAACACGAGTTTCTGATCGGGTTTGATGCGCACCTGATTGGAAATGTCGCTCACCATGCGCACCAGTCCCGCAGGATTGGGGAACTCGTTGTTTCTCAGGGTGATAACCGCGCCCTTGGGTCCGGCATCGACCTTCTCGACATTGGCCTGGCGGCAAAGCGACTTGACCAGGATGACCTTGAGCAGCGCCTCGACTTCCTCGGGCAAGGGCCCGAAACGGTCGATCAGCTCGGCGCCCGCTGCGTCGATGTCCCTGAAATCGGTCAGATCGCCCAGCTTGCGATAGAGCTGCATGCGCAGCTGCAGGTCGGGCACATAGTGCTCGGGAATCATCACCGGCATGCCCAGCGATATCTGCGGGCTCCACTCGTTGCGGTCTTCGTATTCCTCTTCACCCGACTTGAGCGCAGCCACCGCCTCTTCCAGCATGGCCTGATAGAGTTCGTAGCCCACTTCGCGGATATGGCCCGACTGTTCGTCGCCCAACAGGTTGCCGGCGCCTCGGATATCGAGATCGTGGCTGGCCAGCTGGAACCCGGCACCCAGGCTTTCGAGCGATTGCAGCACGCCCAGGCGTCGTTCGGCCGTGTCGGTCAGCTTGCGGTCAGGGGGCACGGTGAACAGCGCATAGGCGCGCTGCTTGCTGCGGCCGATACGCCCGCGGATCTGGTAGAGCTGCGCCAGCCCGAACACGTCTGCCTTGTGCACGATCAGCGTATTGGCATTGGGAATGTCGAGGCCCGATTCCACGATTGTCGTGGCCAGCAGCACGTCAAACTTGTTGTCGTAAAAGGCATTCATGATGTCGTCGAGCTCGCCCGGCGGCATCTGGCCATTTGCGACCACAAAAGACACCTCCGGCACCTGTTGCCGCAGGAATTCGGCAATGTCCGGCTGGTCCTTGATCTTGGGCACGACATAGAAGCTCTGCCCGCCACGATATTTCTCGCGCAGCAGCGCCTCGCGGATCGACAGCGGGTCGAAGGGCGAGATGAAAGTGCGGATGGTTAGGCGATCCACCGGCGGCGTTGCCAAGAGGCTGAGATCGCGTACGCCGGTCAGCGCCAGCTGCAGCGTGCGCGGAATCGGCGTCGCGGTCAGCGTCAGCACATGTACATTGGCCTTGAGCTCCTTGAGGCGCTCCTTGTGGCCGACGCCGAAGTGCTGCTCTTCGTCGATGATCAGCAGACCGAGGTCCTTGAACTTGATCGACTTGCTGAGCAGCGCATGCGTGCCCACGACAATGTCCACCTGCCCGTCGGCCAGCCCTTCCTTGGTCGCCTTGAGCTCGGCGGCCGAAACCATGCGCGAGGCATGGCGCACCCGCACCGGCAGGCCCTGGAAACGTTCCGAGAACGTCTTGAAATGCTGCCGCGCCAGCAGCGTCGTCGGCACGACGACAGCCACCTGCTTGCCCGACAGGGCCACAGCAAAGGCCGCACGGAGTGCCACTTCAGTCTTGCCAAAGCCCACGTCGCCGCAGACCAGCCGGTCCATGACCTTGCCCGAAGTGATATCATCGAACACCGCCTCGATGGCGGTCAGCTGGTCCTCGGTTTCCTCATAGGGGAAGCGCGCCGCAAACTCGTCATAGGCGCCGGCATTGATGTCGACGATGTCGGCCTTCACCAGCAGCCGCTGCGCCGCGAGCTTGATGAGCTGCTCCGCCATTTCGCGGATACGCTTCTTGAGCTTGCCCTTCTTGGCCTGCCAGGCCACACCGCCCAGCTTGTCCAGGGTCACCGAAGCGTCGTCGGAACCGTAGCGCGTCAGCAGCTCGATATTTTCGACCGGCAGGTAGAGCTTGGTGTCGCCGGCATATTGCAGCTCCACACATTCATGCGGCGCGCCGCCCGCCTCGATCACCTTGAGCCCGACAAAGCGGCCGATACCGTGATCGACATGGACCACGAGGTCGCCGGCATTGAGGCTCGCCGCCTCGGTCAACGCATCCGACGCCTTTCTCTTGCGCTGCGGCCTAAGGATACGCTCGCCCAGGATGTCCTGCTCGCTGAGGACAAGCAGGTCCTTGGTCTCGAACCCGGTTTCCAGCGGCAGCACCACAAGCGAGGTCGTCGCAGCGCTTGTCGTCTCCGCATCCCGCCAGTTTTCCGCCATGCGCGGATTGGTCAGCCCGTGATCCTTCAGGACCTGCGCCATGCGGTCCCTTGTACCGGCACTCCAGCAGGCCACAATCGCACGTCGCCCATTGCACCGCTCGGCGAGCAGCCGATCCACCACCGCCTGGAACAGGTTGACATCCGAGGCGACACGCTCTGCGGCAAAGCTCGGAGCAATATGCCCGCCCGCATCGTCGCCCCACGCGGTATTGGGCGACAGGAACGGCGAGAACTGGATGACCGAAGCCCCCGCCAGCTGAACCGGTGCCACGTCCAAGTCATAAAGCAGCTCGGGCCTGATCGGCTTGTAGGGAGCCCCTGCCCCCGCCACCTTTGGCGCCAGCCGAGCCGCTTCGCGCGCGTCATAATAGTCGCGGATCTGCGTCGCGCGCTCGGCATAGGCCTCGCCGACCTGATCATCGAACACAAATGGTGCATCGCCGACATAGTCGGCCAGGCGGTCCATGTGGTCGTAAAAGAAGGGCAACCAGTGCTCGGTGCCCGAATAGCGCGAACCACCGCTGACCGTCGCATAGAGAGTGTCATCGACAGTATTGCCGCCAAAAGTCGCGGTGTAGTTTTGCCGGAAACGACGAATGGTCTCTTCGTTGAGCACCACTTCGCTCATCGGCGTCAGGTCGATCCGCTTGAGCGTCCCGGTCGTGCGTTGGCTGTCTGGATCGAAGGTGCGGATCGATTCGAGCTGGCTGCCGAAGAAGTCGAAACGTAGTGGGGCCTCGGCACTGGCCGGGAACAGGTCCACCAGCCCGCCGCGGACTGCAAACTCCCCGCTTTCGCGCACAGTCGGCACGCGCAGGTAACCATTGTTGGCCGCCCAGGCGACAAGCTTGTCGCTGTCGACCACGCGGCCGACAGCTGCCGAAAAACTCATCGTCTCGACGAGATCGCGCGGCGGCAATTTCTGGATCAGCGCATTGACGGCAGTCAGCACGACCGCGCCTTTTGCACCGGATGTCAGGGCCGCCAGCGCATTCATGCGCGCCGCAATCGTCACCGTATTGGGGGAGACGCGGTCATAGGGCAAACAGTCCCAGGCCGGCAGGGTGACGATCGTATGGCCGGGCAGCATCGCACCAAGCACTTCGGCCATGCGCTGCATGCGCCGACCGTCCCGCGCAACGAAGACCAGGCTCGCTCTGTCTTCGGGCGCATCCTTGAGCCGCTGTTCAACAAGACGCGCCAGCGTCATCGGCTGCATGCCATCAGGCACGTTCGAGATTGTGCGCAGCACCGGGACGGCGCCGGTCTGCTCATTCATTTTTCGATCCTGGCCTGGTGGTCGGCGATGACAAGCGCAAGGAAGTCGCGGTCGACATTGGCCGGCGGCTCCTCCTGCCCCATCACCCATTTGAGCAAGGGTGGGTCTTCCTCGTTCATCAGCGCTTCCAGCCGGTCGAGCGTCGCCGTATCGAACCCCTCTATATTTGCGTCGCAGAATGGCCCAAGCACCAGGTCCATCTCCTTGGTGCCCCGGTGCCACGCCCGATAGCGCAGCCGCTTGCGACGAATAGAAATGTCTTCACCGGCCGCCATTTGGACACCCATGATTGCAATTTGTTCTCGATTTGGACATGTCTATTACCCGCCTTGGTCGGCAATGTCACCACGTCATGCGACCCAACGAGAGACGCCCTTGTCCCGCCCCGAAAGCCTGCAACCGCTGTTCGCCTCGCTCCATGCCATCAAAGGCGTAGGAGACAAGCTGGCCGCACTGCTGACCCGCTTCTTCGGCGCACCTGATGGCCAGGAGGCCATCGTCCTCGATGTGCTCATGCACATGCCATCGGGCGTGGTCGACCGCCGTCGCCAGGTCGGCATATCGGAAGCCTATCTCAATCAGATCGTCACTCTGCGTCTGCATATCGACCGGCATCAGCCGCCGCCGCGCGGCAAGCCTCACATCCCGCATCGCGTTTTTGCCCATGACGAGACCGGCGACATCAACCTCGTCTTCTTCCGCGCCCAGGGCGGCTGGGTCGAGCGCGCCTTGCCCGTTGGCGAGGAACGGTACGTTTCGGGCAAGATCGACTTCTTCAACGGCGAAAAGCAGATCACCCATCCGGACTATGTCGTCGAGCCCGACAAGTTCGCCACCCTGCCGCTTGTCGAACCGGTCTATCCGCTCACCAATGGCCTTTCCTCGAAGGCGCTGACCAAGCTCGTCCGGCAGGCTGTGGATGCCGTGCCAGACCTTCCCGAGTGGGTTGCCCAGGAAACCATCGCCCAGCGCAAGTGGCCGACCTTCGCCGCCGCCATGCGGACCGTCCACCTGCCAGAAAACCCGGACGACGCCCAACTCTGGTCCCCTGCCCGCCAGCGCCTCGCCTATGACGAATATCTCGCCGGCCAGATCACGCTCCAGCTCGTCCGCTCCAGCATGGTTGCCGCGCGGGGTGTCGCGCGCGCCTTTACTGGCGAGATCACAGCGCGCCTCGCCGCCGCCTTGCCCTTTGCCCTTACCGACGGCCAGAAAAAGGCGCTCGAGGAAATCCGCGCCGACCTCGCCGCACCTGACCGCATGTCCAGGCTCCTCCAGGGAGATGTGGGCTCCGGCAAGACCGTCGTGGCCCTCATGGCCATGGCGGCCATGGCCGAAAGCGGTGCCCAGTCGACACTCATGGCACCCACCGAACTGCTGGCCTCCCAGCATTTTCGCACCATCCAGCCGCTCTGCGAAGGCGCTGGCCTTACCTGCGCCCTCCTCACCGGAAAGATGCCCGCTGCCGAGCGCCGCGCCATTCTCGCCGGACTTGCAGATGGCTCCATCGACATCGCCGTCGGCACACACGCCCTCTTCCAGTCCGACATCGTCTTCCACGATCTCGGCCTGACGGTCGTGGACGAACAGCACCGCTTCGGCGTCCACCAGCGCCTGGCTTTGTCCGACAAGGGGCGTCACACCGACCTCCTCGTCATGACCGCAACCCCGATCCCGCGCACTCTGGTCCTCACCCATTTCGGCGACATGGCCGTCAGCGTCCTCCGGGAAAAGCCGCGCGGCCGCCAGCCCATCGATACGGCTGTGCTGTCCATTGGCGACTACGCCCGCGTCACTGCCCGTCTGCAGTCACGCCTCGCCGAAGGGGCGCAGGCCTATTGGGTCTGTCCGCTGGTCGAGGAAAGCGAGACGCTCGAGGTCATGAGCGCCGAGGACCGCTTCGCCGAACTGGCAAAGGTGTTTGGTGACCAGGTCGCCCTGGTCCACGGGCGCATGTCTGCTGCCGCCAAGCAGGAGGTCATGGCCCGCTTCAAGGCCAATGAAATCAAGCTCCTGGTCGCGACAACCGTTATCGAAGTCGGCGTCGATGTGCCCAATGCTTCGATCATGATCATCGAACATGCCGAGCGTTTCGGCCTCGCCCAGCTCCACCAGTTGCGCGGACGGGTCGGTCGCGGCAGCCAGCGCTCGGCCTGCCTGCTGCTCTACAAGGACCCGCTATCGGAAACTGCCAGGGCCCGTCTCGACACGATAAAATCCACCGAGGACGGCTTTGAAATCGCCGAGCGCGACCTGGAGCTGCGCGGCCAGGGCGATGTCCTGGGCACCCGCCAATCCGGCATGCCCGGCTATCGGCTCGCCGTGCCGGACGTCCACCGCCACCTGCTCGAATTCGCCCATGACGACGCAAAAATGCTCATGCTGCGCAATCCGGGTCTGACCGGTCCCGACGGCGAAGCGGCCCGCACGCTGCTCTATCTGTTCCGGAAAGACCTCGCCATCCCGCTGATCCGGGCGGGGTGAGCCTAGCCAGCCCCAACCTGGATGTGGGTTCGCGCCGCCTACTCCACCGTCACTGATTTCGCCAGGTTACGCGGCTGGTCCACGTCCGTGCCCATGAACACGGCCGTATGGTAAGCCAGCAACTGCACCGGGATCGTGGCCAGGATCGGAGCCACGAACGGATGCACATGCGGGATCTTGATGATATCGGCCACACCATGGCCGACGCTCTCCGCGCCTTCCTCATCGGTGATGAGGATGATCTTTCCGCCGCGCGCCGCCACTTCCTGCATATTGCTCAGCGTCTTGTCGACCAGCTCGTCCGAGGGCGCCACGACGATCACCGGCATGGCTTCGTCCACCAGCGCGATGGGGCCGTGCTTCAGCTCACCTGCCGCATAACCTTCGGCGTGGATGTAGCTGATTTCCTTGAGCTTCAGCGCACCTTCCATGGCCACGGGGAACATTGCCCCACGCCCAAGATAAAGCACATCCTTGGCCTTGGAGAGGCGCTTGGAAATATCCACGATCTGCGCTTCCGCACCAAGGGCTGCTGACACGGCCGATGGCAGGGCCGTCAGCGCCTGAACAAGCTCCGTCTCCTGCTCTGCACTCAGCACGCCACGCGCCCTTCCCGCCGCAATGGCAAGGCTCGCCAGCGCGGTGAGCTGCGCCGTCAGTGCCTTGGTCGAGGCGACGCCGATTTCCGGACCGCAGAGGATCGGGAAGACCACGCCGCTTTCGCGCGCAATGGTCGATTCCAGGGTGTTGACGAGGCTGGCCACATGCTGGCCCTGACCGGCGCAATAGCGCAGAGCCGCCAGGGTGTCGGCCGTCTCGCCCGACTGCGAGATGAACAGCGACAGGCCACCGCGTTCCAGCGGCGGCTCGCGATAGCGGAACTCGCTGGCCACATCGATGTCGACAGGCAGCCGCGCATAGCGCTCGAACCAGTATTTGGCGATGGCGCCGGCATAATAGGCCGTGCCGCAGGCGCTCATGGTCAGACGCGAGAGGTCGGCAAAGTCGAAGGGCATAGTTTCGCGGATGGCGACCTTCTCAGCGCCCATGTCCACATAGTGGCTGAGCGTATGCGAGATGGTTTCCGGCTGTTCGTAGATTTCCTTGGCCATGAAATGGCGGTGGTTACCCTTGTCGACCAGCAGGGCCGAAGCCTGGCTCACCATCTGCTCGCGCTGCACGATGGCGTCCTTGCCATCGCGAATGGTCACGCCACGCGGCGTGATCACCGCCCAGTCGCCGTCTTCGAGATAGGTCAGGCGCGAGGTGAATGGGGCGAGCGCCATGGCGTCCGAGCCCAGATACATTTCGGTCGAACCGAAGCCTACGGCCAGCGGCGCACCGTGGCGCGCGGCTATGAGGAGGCCATCCTCACCCTTGAACATGAACGCCAGCGCAAAGGCGCCCTTGAGCTTCTTCAACGTTCTGGCGACGGCCAGTTCGGGCTCTGCGCCATTGTCGAGCTCGCGCGTCACCCACAGGGCGACGGATTCCGTATCCGTCTGCGTTTGCGGCAGGTAGCCGTCCTGCTTGAGGTCCGCCAGAAGCTCGCGGAAATTCTCGATAATGCCGTTGTGGACAATGGCAACGCGCTCGGTAGCGTGCGGATGGGCATTGGTTTCGGTCGGCGCACCGTGGGTAGCCCAGCGGGTGTGGCCAATGCCGATATGGCCGTCCAGCGGCTCCATGCCCAGCTTGCTGGCGAGGTTCCCAAGCTTGCCTTCGGCACGACGGCGAGCAATTGCGCCGCTTTCCAGCGTGGCCACGCCGGCACTGTCATAGCCGCGATACTCGAGGCGCTTCAGCGCATCCACCAGCCGCCCGGCAACGGGAGCATCACCGACAATCCCAACAATACCGCACATGCTACTTCCCTTTCGCAGCCTTCTTGGCCAGCGCCTTTTCACGCGCCTTTGGCGCATAACCGTCCTTGTTGACCTGCCGCGCCCGGCCAAAGGCCATGGCATCAGCGGGAACGTCTTCAGTGATGACGCTGCCTGAAGCCGTATAGGCCCCGTCGCCAATCGTCACCGGGGCCACCAGCGAAGCGTTGGACCCGATGAAGACATTGTCGCCAATGATCGTCTTGTCCTTGTTTACGCCATCATAATTGCAGGTGATCGTGCCCGCACCGATATTCGTCTTGCTACCGATTTCGGCGTCACCCAGATAGCTCAGATGCCCGGCTTTTGTCCCGGCTCCGATCTTGCTTTTCTTCACTTCGACAAAATTGCCCAGATGCACATCTGGTCCCAGTTCCGCGCCGCCGCGGATGCGCGCGAAAGGACCAATGCTAGCGCCTTCCCCGATGACAGCGTACTCGATGTCGCAAAAGGCCCGGATTTCAACATTGTCGGCGATTTTGACACCGGGACCGAACACCACATTGGGGAAAATGGTCACATCGCGACCAAGCTCGGTATCCCAGGAGAACCAGACACTCTGGGGGTCGCGAAGCGTGGCGCCATTCTCCATGGCTTCCTTGCGCTTGAAGGCCTGAAAGGTGGCCTCGGCTTCCGCGAGTTTCTCCCTGTTGTCGACGCCTACGAGTTCGCTCGCATCGGCCTCGATGAAATCGATGCGCTTGCCATCGCCGGCCGCCAGCTCCACGGCATCCGTCAGGTAGTATTCGCCCTTGGCATTCTTGTTGTCGATCCGGTCGATCACCGCGCGCAGCGTTTCTCCGCGAAATCCCAGAATGCCGGAATTGCAGAGACCAATCATCCGCTCTTCTTCGCTGGCATCCTTGTGCTCGCGAATAGCCGTCACGCGGCCGCCATCGGTCAGAAGCCGTCCATAGCCGGTCGGGTTGTCCGGGCGAAAACCGACGACCACCATGTCGGCCCCCTGATCCAGCTTCTCCACGATCTGCCCGATTGTGGCTGAAGTCACCAGGGGCGTGTCGGCATAGAGCACCAAGACATGGCCCGGCGCAGCGCCATAGGCGTCTCGGGCCTGCTGCACGGCATGGGCAGTCCCGAGCCTTTGTTCCTGGCGCGAAATCTGGGCTCCGGTTTCAAACCGGGCGACCGCTGCCTCTACCGCCTCATGGTTCGGGCCGACGACCACGGCCACTTTCGAACCAAATCGCTGCACAGTACGCAGAACATGGCTGACGACGGGCAATCCACCGACCGGGTGCAGAACCTTGGGTAAGGCGGACTTCATCCGCGTCCCCTCGCCTGCAGCCAGAATGATCGACAGCAACTCGGTCATGACGCACTCCCAGAGGCCGGCGACATCGCCCGGCATTTACACAATTTTATGGCAGCCAGGAGTTGGCGAACCAATAACAAAGGGACCACTCTAGCCCCGATATGCCCGGCGATTCGGGCGTTCCAGAGGTTTTACTTTGGCTAAAGCATCCGAACAATTCCGGCAATCGGACGTCACCGTCTGGGGCATCGTCGCTTTGGTCAGCGTTGCCCTGGCCGTGTTCGGGTCCAATATATCGCTTCTGGTGCCCCAGAGCGTCATTGGCGGCCTGCATCAGCCGCGTGTCGCCGGTGCCTCGATCGAAACACTGCGCCTCCAGGTTGCCGAGCTGCGCGAAGAAACCACGCGCCTCAAGCGCGAAAACGAACTGCTGGTCACCCGCTTTGGCATTCAGGAGCGCTCGAGCAATGAGGTGACTCGTCGCGTCGGCGCCCTTGAAGTCAGCGTCCCGCGCATTCTCGAAACCATGCCCGATGGCACTTCGGTGGATCGCTCGACATTCACTTCGTCCATTGGCGCCAACGAAACCCTGACCTTCAATGCCGATGGCGGATCGGTCGCCGTGCGCCAGTCCAGCCTGCCTCAGGCTGCCGCCCCGGCCGACACCCAGCAGCCTTTGCCCGCGATTGTTACGCCGCAGGTGGCCCTGGCCGCCCCCAACGACAACACTTATGGCATCGCGATCGGCGCCCCCGTGCCGTTCGAGCAGACCGGCGCGCTCTGGAGCGACCTCACGCTCAAGCTTGGCCCCCTGCTGTTCGGCCTGGCCCCGCTTGTGGTCGACGAAGCCAATGGCGATGACAAACGCATCGTGGTCGGCCCGATCACCGAACTGGCCGAGGCGCGCTCGCTTTGCCAGCGTTTCGAGCGGGTCGCCATCGCCTGCATTCCCATGCCTTATGCCGGGACGCCGCTGACAGTTGGGCAGTAGTGCCCGAATACGGTTGACTCGATGACAAGTCTGGCTATTTTCCGCGCCAACCTCTAGGCGCCGGTAGCTCAGTGGTAGAGCATTCGACTTTTAATCGAATGGTCGTGGGTTCGAACCCCACCCGGCGTACCACTTCTTCCTCGACATCGTCTTAGTCTGTCGTGACGTTGCCCAAATATCTGGGCACCTTGCCTCAAGGCTTTTGCACCGCACCCACGATGACCCAGACTTTCCTCGATCCCGATCCTTACGCTGAACTCGACTACCGCGCGGATGCGGGGGAATTATCCGAAGAGTTTCGCAAGCCGATCCGTATTGCGCGTCGCGGCCGGCCCGGTCAGCCGACAACGCAAACCCGCCTCACGGCGGCCCCACGTCGCAATCGCGTTTGAGAATCAGCGCCATGCCGTACTATCGGCAGAGCTGGGAGCGCTTCCGGCGCGCTGTTTGGGGAATTTGATGTCTCAGGATACCACCGACCTCCTGAAAGTCCTGGCCGTGACGCTGCTGGTCTTTGCCGGAAGCACGCTGGTCATGCTCTATTTGATCCTGCTGCTGGCCCAGTACGGCGCCAATCTGCCCATGGTCGGCTCGCTGCCCCTCAACGCCCCGCCTGAACTGGTGCCCCTTCTGGCCGGCAGCGGAGTATTCGGCACCCTGGCCGCGGTACATGTCACCGGTTCGGGTCTGGCGCTGCTGCTCACCAGCGCAACGATTGATCAGGCGCTGCTGATCGCCGCCAAGGCTGTTGCCGTCGTAATCGTCGCGCTGCTCGGTTTCTCCGGTGGCCACATGATCTACCTGCAGCTGACCGAAAATACCGCGCTCAATCTGAACCCGCTAATGCCGGCCTTGGTCGGGCTGGCGGGCTTCTTCGTCCTATCGACCTTTCTCAGCGTTCCAGCTCTCCGCCAGCTGGGTAACCTGCGCTTCGCCGTGGGCATTGGCCTCATCATCCTCGGGCCGCTGCTGCTGGTGTGGCTGTGAGATCAGAACCCGTCCACCCACGGTTCCGTCCTCGGGCTTGACCCGAGGACCAATCTCGTCGACCGCATGAGTTGATAGTGGCCCTCGGATCAAGTCCCAGGGCGGCACGGTGGAAGTGCTGGAACCGGGCAAACCATCAGAGATCTGGTAGCCATCCCTACCCTGCCAGCGTCACCACCACAGCGCCACGCGGCGTGGCCACCACCGTGTGCTCATATTGCACCGTTGGTGCCAGCGGCTCGGCGGTCAGCGTCCACTCGTCGTCTTCATACATCTGCTCGGCCATCTGCCCACCCATGGACAGGAAGGGCTCGATGGTGAAAACGAGGCCATTCTGAATGCGCCGCCGCTCCGAGCGATCGGGCCAGGTCGGTATCTCGCCCGGATCATCATGGAGGCTGTCGCCGACGCCATGGCTGGCGAGGTTCCGGATCAGTGTATAGCCGCCCTTCTTGGCCACCTTGCCGATGGCTGTGCCGATATCGGCAAGGGGCGCCCCTGCCTTGACCGCATTGATGCCGGCCCACATGGCTTTCTTGCCGTCGCGGCAGAGATTTTCCAGCCGCCTGTCGCCCTTGCCCAGGATGTAGGAGGCGCCGCAATCGGCAAACACGCCGTCCTTCATCGCCGACACGTCGATGTTGACGAGGTCCCCGTCCTTGAGCACCCGGTCGCCGGGAATGCCATGGGCGATTTCCTCGTTGACCGAAATGCAGGTCGCGCCGGGAAACTCATAGGTCAGCACCGGTGCCGAAAGCGCACCATGCTCGGCGAGGAAGCTCGCGCCGATCTCGTCCAGTTCCAGCGTCGTCATGCCAGGCCGCATCGCCGTGGCCATGGCCTCGCGGGCCATGGCGCAGATCCGCCCGATTGCCTTGAGTTTATCGAGCTGTTCGTCCGTCGTAATGATCAATAGTCAGCCCTTGTTGGCGAGATAGTAGCCGAGCAGACCCTGCGTCGACGCGTCGTGGCCCTCTCCGCTCTGTTCGCCCTTGACCTTGGGCAGCAGCGCCTTGGCCAGCTGCTTGCCCAGTTCCACGCCCCACTGGTCGTAGGAATTGACGTTCCAGATCACGCCCTGCACGAACACCTTGTGCTCATAGAGCGCAATAAGCGAGCCCAGCACTTCCGGCGTCAGCTGCTTGTAGAACAGCGTGTTGCTCGGGCGGTTGCCGGGGAACACCTTGTGCGGCGCCAGCGCCTTGATCTGATCCTTGTCGAGGCCCTGCGCCTTGAGCTCGGCTACGACCTCGTCCTTGGTCTTGCCCAGCATCAGTGCCTCTGACTGCGCCAGCACGTTGGCGACCAGCTTGTCATGGTGCGGCGGCAGGCTTTCATGTGGCCGGGCGGCGATCAGGAAGTCGGCCGGAATGACGTCGGTGCCCTGGTGGATCAACTGATAGAAGGCGTGCTGGCCATTAGTGCCCGGCTCGCCCCAGACGATCGGTCCGGTTGGCCATTCGACCTTCTTGCCTGAGAGCGTCACGGACTTTCCGTTCGATTCCATATCCTGCTGCTGCAGGTAGGCGGCAAAGCGGGAAAGGCGCTGGTCATATGGCAGCACGGCATGGGTCGAAAAACCCCAGGCATTGCGATACCAGACGCCGATCAGCGCCATGATGACAGGCAGGTTGCGCTCCAGCGGCGTTTCCAGGAAATGCCGGTCCATGGCATCGGCGCCAGCCAGGAACTTCGCAAAATTCTCGTAGCCGACGGCGAGCGCGATGGGCAGGCCGATGGCCGACCACACCGAATAGCGACCGCCGACCCAGTCCCAGAAGCCAAAAATGCGGTCTTCGCGAATACCGAATTTCGCGCAGGCCGGAATATTGGTCGACACGGCCGCAAAGTGGTTCGGCACGGCCTCTTCGCCCAGGGTGTCGGCAATCCAGTCCCGCGCCGAATTGGCATTGGTCATGGTTTCGTCGGTCGTAAAAGTCTTCGAGGCGACGATGAACAGCGTCTTCCTGGGGTCGAGGCGTTTCAACACATCGTGGATATGCGCACCGTCAACATTGGAGACATAGTGAGCCCGGAGGTCAGAGCGGGTATAGGGCTCCAGTGCCAGCGTCACCATGGCCGGACCGAGGTCCGAACCGCCAATGCCGATATTGACCACATCGGTGAACTGTTCGCCACCGTGGCCGCGAATGTCGCCCGAGCGCACGGCCTTCGTGTAGGCCTCGATGGCCGCCAGAACGGCGCGCACGTCAGGCATCACGTCCTTGCCATCCACCTCGACCGGCTTGTCGCCCTGATAGCGCAGCGCCATGTGCATCACGGCACGGTCTTCAGTGATGTTGATGTGCTCGCCCTCGCACATCTGGCTGCGGCGCTCCTCGACCCCCGAGGCCCGCGCCAGCTCGAACAGCGCCGCCATGGCGTCTTCGTCGATGCGGTTCTTGGAATAGTCGAGCAGGATATCCGCGCCGGTCGCCGAGAAGCGCTGGAAACGGTTGGGATCGAGCGCGAACATCTCGCGCATCGTGATGTCACCCAGACGCTTGCGCTGCTTCATCAGCGGATTGAGCACGTCGCCACGTTCGCCCTTGGCCATAGTCTTGTCCCCCTGGGAATTACAGAACCGGTAGGTCGCCGGCGGCCCATGCCGCCCGCGTCTCCGCCGCAAAGTCACTCATCCGCCCGGCCTCGATGGCCAACCGCGTTCCCGCAGTCAACTCCTGATAATAGGCCAGGTTGATCTGCGATAGCACCATGGCGCCCAAAATCTCTTCTGTGCGAACCAGATGGTGCAGATAGGCACGGCTCCAGCGGCGGCAATTGGGATTGGGCGATGCCTCGTCCAGCGGACGGTGGTCATCCTTATGCCGGGCATTCTTCAGGTTGATGACGCCAAAGCGCGTATAGGCATGCCCATGCCGGCCCGCGCGGGTCGGATGGACACAGTCGAACATGTCGACACCGCGCTCGATGCCGCCCAGAATATCGTCCGGCTTGCCCACGCCCATCAGGTAGCGCGGCTTGTCGGTCGGCAATTCCGGCGTGATGTCGGAGAGCACGCGGAACATCACCTGCTGCGGCTCACCCACGGCAAGGCCCCCGATGGAATAGCCATCAAAGCCGATGCTCTTGAGCCCCGCCGCCGAACGTCCGCGCAGCTCGGCATCATCGCCGCCCTGCACGATGCCGAATAGCGCGCGGTTCTGCTGGTTGTTGAACGCCGTCTTGGATCGATCCGCCCAGCGGATGGAGAGCTCCATGGCCCGTTCCATCTCCTTGCGCTCGGCCGGCAGGGCAATGCACTCGTCGAGCTGCATGATGATGTCGCTGTCGAGCAGCGTCTGGATTTCGATGCTCCGCTCCGGCGTCAGCTCATAGGCTGAGCCGTCGATATGCGATTTGAAGGTCACGCCCTTCTCGGTCAGTTTCCTGAGCTTGGCCAGCGACATCACCTGAAATCCGCCGCTGTCGGTCAGGATCGGGCGCTGCCAGTCCATGAAGTCATGCAGACCACCCAGCGACGCGACGCGCTCCGCGCCCGGACGCAGCATCAGGTGATAGGTATTGCCCAGAAGAATATCGGCGCCCGTCTCCCGAACCTGCTCGGGATACATGGCCTTGACGGTGCCGGCGGTCCCGACAGGCATGAAGGCGGGCGTGTTGATCTCGCCACGCGGCGTATCGATGCGGCCGCGACGGGCCATGCCGTCCGAGGCGAGGAGGGAGAAGGTGACCTGTTTCATGGTGCGGGTTCTATCGCGCCGCCCCTGCCCCCGCAACTGGGTCAGGCCGTGGTCACCGGCGCGAAATTGTTGTTGTCCTCGAGCACATGCTTGATGCGCTCCTGAACCTCTGAGCGCGCCCGCCACCGACAGCGCAGCCGAGCCCTGCCCGTCAATGCGAAAGTCTGTGAGATCGGACTGACCTTCAACGCCGACGGCACCTTGACGGTCGAGGAAAAGGAGGGCTGCATGCCCTACCACGGCGCCGCCTGCGGCTTCAGCGGCACGCTGGTCCACGACGCGGCCGGGATCTAACCAGCGCCGAGCATCCCAATTGCGGCCTGTCCCAGATGGAAGGCCCCGAAGACAATGGCGATGGCGACGCAGAGGCCTATGGCCGTCGCCATCAGCCCGACAATCACGCCGATGCCGTCCCGGTTCAGCATTGAAAAGGCGATGATGCAGAGGCCTACATTCGGAATGGCGTTGATGAAGGGCACCGGCAGCGCCATGACCAGGCTTACGCAGATGACGAGTATCGCATAGGGCGTGTTAGCCGCCGCGGAGGTGAGCCAACGCAAACGCGCTCGAGAGAACCGGGCCAGAATGCCGGCCACCTGTACAATCTTGTCGGTCGCCTTGATCATCAGGTCGAGCGGCAAACGCCGACGGCCAATGATACCAGGCAGCCGGATCGGCCGTCCCATCAGCATGGCGACTGCAATGGTGCAGGTCGTCAGCGCGATGGTGCCGCCATAGCCGGGCGGCCCCGGGATCATGTTGAACAGCGACACCACGAGCAGCAGCAGGCGGTGCGCCTTCTGGCCCAGCACATCCACCAGTCGCGACAGCGTCATGTGCGACTGGTCCAGCTCGGCTTCGCGGCGGAGGATGGACGCAATACGGGCCGTGTAGCGGGTGATTGGCGCCTGGCGCGCGGTCACACGTCATCCTCGGGATGCGGCGCCCGGTGCAGCAACGACGAGTCTCCATAGGAATAGAAGCGATATCCATAGGCGATGGCGTGCTCATAGGCGCGCTTCATCTGATCCAGCCCCGAAAAAGCGCTGACCAGCATGAACAGCGTCGATTTGGGCAGATGGAAATTCGTCATCAGCACGTCGACCGTCCGGAACCGGAAGCCGGGCGTGATGAAGATATCCGTGTCCCCTACAAACGGTTGCAGCTCGCCCGTCGCGCGTGATGCCGTTTCCAGCAGCCGCAGGCTCGTCGTTCCCACGGCGATCACCCTTCCCCCCGCCTTGCGGCGGGCATTGATGCGCTCCACAGTCGCCTGGTCGATCTCGCCCCATTCGGAGTGCATGACATGGTCTTCGGTATCGTCCGCCTTCATCGGCAGGAAGGTGCCGGCGCCCACATGCAGCGTCACCCGCTCCATGGTCACGCCCATGTCGGAAAGGTCCTGCAGCAGTTTTTCAGTGAAGTGCAGGCCTGCCGTCGGCGCCGCCACGGCGCCATCCTCGGCAGCATAAACGGTCTGGTAGTCGACCTTGTCGCGCTCCTCGACGGCCCGCTTGGCGCCGATATAGGGGGGCAGCGGCATAGCCCCATGCGACTTGATTGCCTCGTCGAGCTGAGCGCCGCCGAGCTCGAACTCCAGCGTCACTTCGCCCGTCTCGCCCTTGCCGGCCACGCGTGCGATCAGCGGTTCCGCGTCGCCATTGCCCAATTCCAGTCGGTCGAGCAGGTGGAGCTTCTTGGCCGGCCGGGCAAAGGCCCGCCATGTATGGCCGTCCACACGCTTATGCAGGTTGAACGACACATTGGCCCTGACATCGCCGCGCACCCGCGTGCCCTTCAATTCCGCCGGCAACACCCGCGTATCGTTGACGACAAGCACATCTCCTGGTCGCAGCAACGTCTTGAGGTCGGGAATATGCTGATCGGCCAGGGGTTCACCCGGTCGCACCACCAGCAGGCGCGCGCTGTCGCGCGGCTCCGCCGGGTGCAGGGCAATCAGGGTCTCGGGCAGGATGAAGTCGAATTCAGATACGCGCATGAGGGCTCGTTAGCATGGGTCTTCACGCTCGGAAACGGGGCATCGCGCAAAGCTGTTCCCCGGCCGGACCCAACCCGTCCCGTCCGGCCCGCTAGAGCACCCGGATCATCACCGCACCGATGACCAGCAAAGCGGCCCCGGCGATGCGCCCCATCGAGATTTCTCGTACGGCCATCCCCATGAACCCGATCTTGTCGAGGAACAGGCCACCGACGAGTTGTCCGGTCACCGAAAGCGCCATGACTGCAGCGGCGCCCATGACCGGGGTGAGGGTGATGTTGGAGAACACATAGAACGCGCCCAAAAGCCCACCGGCCACGAAGGTCCACGGCGCCGGCGCGCCGAAATTGATCGGCGTGCTGCTGAGATGGCTGAAAATAAAGGCCAGTGCCCAGAGCACTACGCCACCGGCCAGGAACGACACCGCCGCCGCCGCCACCGGCACTTCCAGTGCGCGGCCAAGGCTGGCATTGATCGGCGCCTGCGCCGCAATGCAGGCGCCCGCGATGACGCCCATCAGCGCCCAAAGAACTGTATCCATTTTCAAAATCAGCAACCTGAGACGAGAAGCGGACTCACTTTGGCAAGTCCGGGAAGCCGACCAGAGCCTCTGCGCCCTACCCCGTCAAGTCAGCTGCTGGCCTTACATTCCCAGATCGCTCGACCGGCAGGTGACCGTCCAGAGGCCACCGCCGGCGACCGAGACCACGCCGCCCACCTGCGCCTTCCGCGCCTCGTAAACCCGACCAATGCGGAAGCTCATCGCCAGATGCTCGCTGCCGCCGTCGTCTTTCCACGACACATCCCCGCCCTCGACATCCTCGCCGATAAAGCCACTCGAGACATATTCCCCGTCATGATCGGGATGGTCAGGGTCAGTGGAGATGCCAAAATCATCGGTGAGCTGCATCTCGACGCTGAGCACCGGCTGCACCAGGGCTGGTCCGGTCACATAGGTGAAGGTGATTGCTCCCTCGGCATCCTCGCAGACCACTGTGTCGAGGGCCACAACCGGCACCGCCAGAAGCACGGCCCCTACAACGCCAATGATGCACGAGCGCATTCACCCCTCCATGCAGACGACGTCGACCTTTGTGGCCGGCGTACTGAGGACACCAGAATAGCTTTCGGCGGTCCGATCCCAGACCACGCGCAGGCTGACGATGATGTTTTCGAAATTGGGATCGACGAAATCCACCATCAGGTTGTCGCCCTCAGAAAAAGCCTGGCCCACCGCGAAAGGCTCGCCTTCGCCGCGCTCCGGGCCCGTCGAGTAGGACTTGCCGTCGATTTCTGCATTGGCGCCCAGCACCTGCATCACCACGAGACGCCCCATGGCGATATCCACCGAGCCGCCCTCGCCCTCACAAAAAAGGCCCCCGCTTGCCTGAACGGGCGAAGCGAGGGCCAAAAATGCAGCAGCAATGATCGCCGCGCCGAACTTACTCGGCGATGTCGGCAGCAACCTTGACCGAGACCATCTTGTCGGGATCGACAACCGGTTCGCCGCGCTTGATCTGGTCGACATTCTCCATGCCCTCGATGACTTCGCCCCAAACAGTATACTGGCGGTTGAGGAATGGTGCATCGGCAAAGCAGATGAAGAACTGCGAATTCGCGCTGTTCGGGTCCTGGGCACGGGCCATCGAGGCCGTACCGCGCTTGTGCGGCTCGGCGTTGAATTCCTGCTTCAGGTTCGGATACTTCGAGCCGCCAGTGCCGGCCATGCGCGGGTTGAATTCGGTCAGGTTGGAATTGCCGAATTTCACGTCGCCGGTCTGGGCCATGAAGCCCTCGATCACGCGGTGGAACACCACGCCGTCATAGGCGCCTTCGCGGGCCAGCTTCTTGATGTGCTCGACATGGCCGGGCGCCACTTCGGGCTTCATCGCAATGACGAATTTGCCCTTGGTGGTTTCAACGACGAGGGTGTTTTCCGGATCTGCATAGGCCATTTTTTGCAACTTTCTTTGGGAAACGGTGGCCCGCATGTAAGGCGATTGCGCCACGGGCGCAAGGCTCGCTCAATCTTCTCCCCGTAAGGGATAAGGTGGCGCGTCGCGCCGGATGAAGGGAGCGCAACAGCCCCTTTGGAGGTTGAAGTATCCCTCATCCGCTCACGACGCCGAGCCACCTCTCCCCGACAGGGAGAGGACTATCAGCTCATTTATACTCGATCTTGGCCGAGACGATCTTGTCGGGATTGGCGACGGCGCCGCTCTGGCCCGCGCCCTTTTCCAGGGCGTCGACGGCTTCCATGCCGCTCACGACCTTGCCGAACACGGTGTACTGGTTGTCGAGGAAGCTGGCATCGGCATAGGTAATGAAGAACTGCGAGTTGAACGAGTTCGGGTTCTGCGAGCGGGCAGCGCCAACGATACCGCGCTGGAAGCTTTCCGAGCTGAATTCTGCTTCCACGTCCGGCAGGTCCGAACCGCCGGTGCCGGCCATCTGCAGGTTGTAGCTGGCATCGTCCGAGTCACCATTGGCCACGTCGCCGGTCTGGGCCATGAAGCCGTCGATAACGCGGTGGAAGACGACGCCGTCATACTCACCGGCCTCAGTCAGCGCCACGATGCGCTCAACATGCTTTGGCGCCAGTTCGGGCAGCAATTCAATATCGACCACGCCGTCTTCCAGCGTCAGGATCAGGTGCGGCGCGCCCGACTGGGCGAAGGCCGGAGCGGCAACCAGGGCTGCGCCAAGCGAAAGTGCGGCGAGGGTGGTGCGGAAGAACTTGGTCATTTGGACTTGAGAGCCTTGAGGACGATTGGAGGGACGAAAGCGGAAATATCTCCGCCCATCTCTGCGATCTGGCGCACCAATGTGGCCGAGATATGCCGCACGGGTGGGCTGGAAGGCAGGAAAACGGTTTGCAGATCGGGCGCCATCTGGGCGTTCATCCCCACCATCTGCATCTCGTAATTATAGTCGGTCGTGTCGCGAAGCCCGCGGATGATCAGCTTGGCGCCATTGTCGCGCGCTGCCTGCACCATCAACCCGGAGAAGTCGACGATGCGGAACTGCGTATTCGTGCGGGTCCCGATGGGCGGCAGCACCTGTTCGAGGATGGCCACACGGTCCTCGTGGGTAAAAAGCGGGTTCTTCTTGGTGGCGCTGACGCCAACCGCAACGACCAGCGTATCGACCAGCTTGCAGGCGCGCTCGATCACATCGAGATGCCCATTGGTCAACGGGTCGAAGGAACCCGGATAAAACCCGACCAGACCGTTCATTTCCACCCTTCCTCTTGTTCTTTAAAGCGGTTTTGTCACGAGCGCAGCACCGAGGCAAGCGTGCCGGCACCAAGCAGGACCAGCATGACGGCACCGGCCAGGAACGCCATCGGCGTGCCCCACTGGCTGGCGATAAAGCTGCCGATCAGTGGCGCCGAGAGCATCGACCCCACGATGACAGCTTCGCCTGTCGCAAACACCCTCGCGATCCGGTCGGGCGGCGCCTCGCGCTGAACGATGGTCCGGTATGGCACCAGCATGAAGGCGGTCGCCCCGCCCATGAAGCCAAGCACCATGAGGAAACCCGCGGGCTGCACCGGCCAGCCCATCGTCGCCGCAATGGCCAGCAACGCTGTCGTCGTGCCCGACACCATGGCAGCCAGCGCCATGCTGAGTATTGGCCGCTTCTCGGCCAGCCGCCCCGCGATCAGCGCCCCGAACAAGCCGCCAAAGCCTGAGGCGGCGATGGACAGGCCGAACAGCGTGGCATCGAAGCCAAAACCATCGGCCAATAGGGCAATCAACGCGTCATAGAGAAAGAACGCGAAATAGGCGCAGGACGAAAAGATAAGCGCAATCAGTAATTTGCTGCTACGCCGGAATTCAGCGACACCCTTGAGCGATTCAGTGAAGAACTTCCCCTTTGCCTCATCCGAAGGGGTCCGGGCAGGCACCATTACGGTAGCGGCCAATGCCATGGCTACGAGGGATAGCGCGGCATTGAACAGGAACACCTGTTGCGGCTGCCACACTGCCAACAGCAGGCCGCCTGCGGCCGGGCCGGCGATCTTTGACGTCTGGTTGATCGCCTGATGCAGCCCATTGGCATGGCCACGCAGCGCCAGGGGCGTGGTCGCCTGGATGGCTGCCTGACGCGCCGGAGTAAAGGCGGAATCGATGCAGCCTCGCAGCAGCACCAGCGCCAGTAACACCGCTGTCTGATCGACAAAGGCAAAGGCCAGCGTCGCCAGCCCCCGCCCCAGGTTGCTCAGCACAAGCACCGTGCGGATCGGCGCCCGGTCGACGATGACGGCCAGGAAAGGGCCGACAAGCACATAGGGCAGGCTCAGCGCCATGGCCAAGAGGGCCATCACATAGGGCCCCTCGCCCCAGGCAAACACCACCAGTGCGATCACCGCCGCGTAGTCGAGCCAGTCCGAGAAATCTGCCGGCACGCTGGCCAGCGCCAGCCGCCGCGCGGGCTTCATGATCAGGAGGGCGGCGTAACTCGGTGGAGGTGCAGTGTCAGACGTCAACACGGAAACCCAGTTCGATTTCGCTCGCAGGAAGGCCGCGCAGACCCCAGTTTTCCCGTGGCACTTCGTGGAGGATTACCTTGATCTCGTTGGGTGCCAGCCCGAAGGGCGTCAGCTTTTCCACCATGGAAGCATAGAGCCGTCGCTTGGCTTCGATGCTGCGACCCGTAAACAGGCTGATCTCGATGACCGTATAGCGCGGCCCCGCGCTGGGCGGCGAAATCACCGCATCCTCGTCCAATTCCAGCAACCGCACGCAGCGGTCGCCTTCGGGAATGAGGATGCCGGCAACAAGCGCGGCCTGCACCGCCTCGATAAAGTCGCGGCGCCGGTCACCGAGCCAGCCGCGGCGGGTTTCGATTCGGGTAGAAGGCATTGGGCGAATTCCTTGATGAAAAAGATGAGCGGGGAGACGAAGGCTCAGGCCCGTTTCTGCAAAGCCAGCCACACACCACCAAACATCAGGATCACACCCGAAACCCGCGACACCATGCGGACCCGCGCTGCACTCAGCAGACCCCGCGCCTGACCTGCCACGAGAGCATAGATGGCGTCGGTCGAGCCGGCCACCACCATGAAAAACAGGCCCAGGACCAGCACCTGCGGAAAAGTCGGCTGGCTGACATCGACGAACTGCGGCAGGAAGGCCCCGAGAAAGATCAGTGCCTTGGGATTGGAGAGGATGACCAGAAAGCCCTCCAGCGCCGTGCGCAGGTTGCTTTTGCCCCGCTCCGCCTCGACCGCGCCAAGGTCGCCGTCACTGCGCAGCATCTTGAAGCCGAGCCAGACCAGATAAGCCGCACCGATCAGCTTGATCCAGTCAAAGGCCGCGCCCATGAAGGCCACCAGCGCCTGCATGCCCAAAGCCACGACCAGCGTCATCACCAGAAACCCGGCCTGCGTCCCGGCAACAATGGCCAGCCCCGCCCCCGTGCCGCGCGCCAGCGAATTGGCGACAATCACGGTAACAGTTGGACCGGGCACGATGGCGAGCAGGAAACAGGCCCCGAGATAGGGGATGAGCACGGAAAGATCGAACACGGCAAGACTCCTCTTACATGGAGCAAGCCACCGCATCGCAGCCTTTGCAAGGGCCTATCGGCAGCAAGGGCAAACCCCTCTATGACGTCACTGCTGATGAGCGGTTCCGTCGGCCGAAATTCCGGGAAGCTGCGGCAACCAGGGGAGCACCGATCGGAACCAGAACTGGCGCCTTGGTACTAGGTCACGCCTTTGCCGGAGCGTGCCCACGCGCAGGCCGAGACTGCGCGATCCAGCTGGCTCGTCCGACGTGGCGTAGATCGGCGAGCCGCAGTCACCGCAGAATGCCTGCTGGCGTTTCCGCCCGCTCTCGGCCGTCTTCACGTAGATCTTCGGCACACCGGCCAGCAGGCGGAACTCGTCCTCGTCGCAAGGCACGATCACGCGGAAGGCGGTACCTGACAATTGCTGGCAATCGGTGCAATGGCAGATGCGTACGCGCTCGGGATCGATCTCTGCTTCAAAGCTGATCGCGCCACAGTGACATGATCCATCCACCCTCATTTTCGTCTCCCACGGCCTGCGGGCACAAGGCGTCATGGCCAAAGCGAAGGGGCGCCGAAGCGCCCCTTTCCTATTCCTCAGAAGGACCGTCACCCGGAGCTTCCGGCGCGTCGGGCAATTCGCCCTCCTCGCCTTCCGGTTCGCTGATGCGCTCCACGGACACGACCTTCTCGTCCTCGGCCGTATCGAACACGATCACGCCCTGGGTCGAGCGGCCCTTGATGCCGATCGGCTTGTCGCCGCCGACAGGCAGTCGGATGGTCTGGCCGCCATCGCTGATCAGCATGATCTGGTCTTCTTCTTCCACCGGGAAGCTGGCCACCAGATTGCCATTTCGCTTGTTCACCGCCATGGCCACGATGCCCTTGCCGCCGCGTCCGGTGATCCGGTATTCGTGGCTCGAGGTCCGCTTGCCATAGCCGTTCTCGGAAATGGTCAGGATGAACTGCTCGGTCGCGCTCATCAGCGCGTAGCGATCCTGCGGCAGCGCACCGGCCACCACTTCGCCCTCGTCCGAGACGGCATCCTCGCCCTCATCCTCGCCACGCAGCGCCCGGCTCATCTTGAGATAGGCGGCCCGCTCTTCCGCCGTGGCATCCGAGTGGTTGATGATGGCCATCGAGATCACGACGTCCTTGTCGGCCAGCTGGATGCCGCGCACGCCCATGGAGTCGCGGCCCTTGAACAGGCGCACGTCGTCGACGCGGAAGCGGATGGCCTGGCCCAGGGCCGTGGTCATCAGCACGTCATTGTTGACGGTGCAGGTCTCGACGCCGACGATTTCATCGCCCTCATCAAGTTTCATGGCGATCTTGCCGTTCTGGCGCACTTCCACGAAGTCGGCCAGCGAGTTGCGGCGCACCGTGCCGCGGGTCGTGGCGAACATGATGTCGAGATTGCCCCAGGAGGTTTCATCCTCCGGCAGCGGCATGATCGAGGTGATGCGTTCGCCTTGTTCGAGCGGCAAGATGTTGATCAGCGCCTTGCCCTTGGCATTGGCTGCCGACAGCGGCAGGCGCCACACCTTGAGCTTGTAGGCAATGCCGCGGCTGGTGAAGAACAGCACCGGCGTATGCGTATTGGCCACAAAGAGCCGCGCGACGAAATCTTCCTCGCGGGTCGACATGCCGGTACGGCCCTTGCCGCCACGGTTCTGCGCCCGATAGGCCGAAAGCGGCACGCGCTTGATGTAGCCGGCATGGCTCACGGTCACGACCATGTCCTCGCGGGCGATCAGGTCCTCGTCGTCGAAATCGGCGACATGGTCCGAAATTTCCGTGCGACGCGGCGAACCGAACTGCTCGCGGATTTCCACCAGTTCCTCGCGGATAATGGTACGCACGCGCTCGCGGCTCCTCAGAATGTCGAGATAGTCCTCGATTTCCGCGCCCAGGCCATTGAGTTCATCGCCGATTTCGTCGCGACCCAGCGCCGTGAGACGGGCAAGACGCAGTTCTAGAATTGCGCGCGCCTGTTCTTCGGAAAGGTTGAACGTGCCGTCGTCATTGATGCGGTGACGCGGATCGTCGATCAGTCGGATCAGCGGCTCCACGTCAGCAGCGGGCCAGCGGCGGGTCATCAGCTGCTCGCGCGCCGTCGCCGGATCGGGTGCGGTGCGGATCAGGGCTATGACTTCGTCGATATTGGCCACGGCCACGGCCAGGCCAACCAGGATATGGGCGCGGTCGCGGGCCTTGTTGAGCAGGAACCGGGCACGGCGCGTCACCACTTCCTCGCGGAAAGTGATAAAGGCGTCCAGGATCTGCTTGAGATTCATCAGCTCCGGCTTGCCGCCATTGAGCGCCACGAAATTGCAGCCGAACGAACTCTGCAAGGCCGTGAAGCGATAAAGCTGGTTGAGCACCACGTCGGGCAGCGCATCGCGCTTCACCTCGACGACGACGCGCATGCCTTCGCGGCTGGATTCGTCGCGCAGGTCCGCCACGCCTTCGATGCGCTTCTCGCGGACCAGCTCGGCGATCCGTTCCACCATCGCCGCCTTGTTCACCTGATACGGGATCTCGGTGATGACAATGGCTTCGCGTTCCTTGCGCACTTCCTCGACGGTTGAGCGCCCGCGCACGATGATCGAGCCGCGGCCGGTTTCATAGGCCTGACGGATACCCGCACGGCCCAGAATGATGCCGCCTGTCGGGAAATCCGGGCCCGGCAGGTGTTCGAGCAGTTCCTCGGTGGTGATCGAGGGATTGTCTAGGACAGCCAAAGCCGCATTGATGGTCTCGGCCAGGTTATGCGTCGGGATATTGGTCGCCATGCCCACGGCGATACCGCCGCCGCCATTGACCAGCATGTTTGGGAAGCGCGCCGGCAACACGGTCGGCTCGCGTTCCGAGCCGTCATAATTGTCGCGGAAATCGACCGTGTCCTTGTCGAGGTCGTCGAGCAGGGAATTGGTGATCTTCTGCATGCGCACTTCGGTGTAGCGCATGGCTGCCGGCATGTCGCCGTCGACCGAACCGAAATTGCCCTGACCCTCGGCCAGCATTTCGCCCATGGCGAATTCCTGCGCCATGCGCACCAAGGCCATGTACACCGACTGATCGCCATGCGGGTGATATTTACCGATCACGTCGCCGACCACACGAGCCGATTTGCGGAACGGCTTGTTGTACTCGTAGCCGTTCTCGCTCATCGAGAACAGGATGCGCCGGTGCACGGGTTTAAGGCCATCCCGGACATCCGGAAGCGCACGGCTGACGATCACGCTCATGGCGTAGTCGAGATAGCTCTTGCGCATTTCATCGGTGATGTAGATTGGGGCGATGTCGGAGGGCGGAAGGCTGCCGCCGCTCACATCTTCGGGCGTATCTGTCACGTTGTGATTCTACGTTGGTTCCAGTTGTTCGTTAGATAGGCGATTCCGCGCTGGATTACCAATTTTCGGGCGTTTGAGCTGTGGAGAGATCCTCCCCGCCGCATCAGGTTGGAACCTCGGTCCGCCCCTGACAGGTACTGGTCGGTGTCTCCCCTGCGAAACGTGCAGTGGTCCATGCGATGAGGTCCGCAACGAGGGGAGAATCCGCGGCAACCACACCAACATGGTCGCGTCCGGCATAGTCGCGATAATCCAGGACGACGCCGGCATCGCACAGCTGCTGGGCAAAGCCCTGCTGCACGGCAGGCAGGACCAGGTCGTCGGTGAGCCCCTGGCCGATGAATACGGGCATTTCGTAGGGACCGGCGGGAATGTTTTCGCGCAGTCGTTCGCCGAGTGGTCCCGTGCCCGGATCTGCCGAAAAAATGCCGGCGGCAGGCAGGATCCTGGTTTCGAAGACCGAAAACAAGGTCCGTGCATCGGCCACGCAGCGGCCGGCAATGTCCCTCGCCAACGCCGAGGCAGGGCCGCTGACATAGGCGTCCCGGTTCACATCGGGATAGGCATTTGAATACGCCTCGATCACATAGCTCGATACAATCTTGCCGAACATGCCGCCTTGCGCCGTTTCGATCAGGGCGGGCATGTCGCTGGCAGGAGCGAAGGCCGCGGCTCCCACAATACTGATCTCGGGGGCATAGTCAGGTGCCCTCATGCCCGCCCAGAGCGCCGAATTGCCGCCCTGCGAATGGCCCCAGATCACCGCTTCTGTGCCAATCTCGGCTTCGTCCATCTGCGCTGCCGCACGAATGGAATCGAGCACGGCCCGCGCCGCATCGTCGCCAACGAGGTAGGCGTGTCCGCCCTCGGTTCCGAGCCCCACATAGTCCGTGGCGATATAGGCCCAACCCTCGGCCAGCAATTCTGTCACCGCGGGCACGTTGTCGAACGGCCCAACCACCGACGGCGCACAACCAGGGACAATCCCCGTCGTGCCATGGGCCCAGGCCACCGGCTTCAGCGGCCCTCGCGCACCGGTCGGGATCATCACGACGGCGCTCGCCACCGCCGGTGCATCGTCGATGCGCGTTGTCGAATAGAGGATGAGCCAGGCTTCTGCGCCTGCCGGTACGTCAAGCTCATAGGGCTGCACGGCGAGAAGCGTTCCCGGCGGCTCGGCCGGCTGCATGGAGCGATAGAAATCTCCGGGACGGTCTGGCCGGGCCCAGAGCCAAAGACCCAGCCCGGTGACGACGACCATCACCACCATCACGATCAGAACCCAGCGCAGTATACGGAGAGTTTTCATCGTCAATGTCCCCTCTGGGATGACGATAGCAAGCCGAAACCGCGGCTTCCAGCTAGTCCAGCACGGCCCGGTCGAAGTGCTCCCGCGCTGCAACAATCCCTGGTATGCTCCTGTTGGCCCAGTCGATCAGGTGACCAAAGGGCACGATCAGCGATTGCCCCAGCCCGGTCAGTCGATACTCCACGGATGGCGGCTTGGTATCAAACACATGCCGCGACACCAGCCCGTCCCGCTGCAGGTCGCGCAGCGTCTGCGTCAGCATCTTCTGCGAAATATCGGGAATTTCCCGGTGCAGCTGGTTAAAGCGCTTGGGGCCAGCCGCCAGGTACATGACGATCAGCATGCTCCATTTGTCGCCAATCTTGTCGAGGATATGCCGCACCGGACAGGTTCCGGTCTGTTCGAACTCTGCAGCTTCGTTCCAGCGCTCCACGAATTCGCTGGCAATGTCTTGTCCCTGCTGCATGCACTTACCTCCAGGTAATCTTTGGCTAAAAAAGTGCCTCCTTTTCAGCCGTGCATCGCCGCACTAGATAGGCACTCTCTTTTGGAGACTTACTCTCCAGAGCTACTCACTGCAAGAGAATCAAGTTCGTCAATCAAGGAGCCTTCGACATGACTCAATTCAAGGACCAGACCCTGTTGGTCACCGGTGCTGGCGGCCAGCTCGGCCGTCTGGCGGTCGAGGAACTGCTGGCGCGCGGCGCGACCAGGATCATCGCCGGCACGCGCGACACCGCCAAATTGGCGGACTTCGCGGCCAGGGGCGTCGAGGTGCGCCATCTCGACTTCGACGATAAGGCAAGCCTTGCCAAGTCCTTCGCCGGTGTCGACCGCGTCCTGCTGATCAGCGGCCTCGCTCCTAACAGGCTTCAGCAGCACACCGATGCCGTCGCTTCCGCCAAGGCCGCCGGCGTCAAATACATCGCCTATACTTCGGCGCCCAACGCCCGCCCTAACGCCGATGCCGCCGGCATCGCCGATCACTACTGGACCGAACAGGCCATCGCCGCCTCCGGCCTCGATTTCACCCTGCTGCGAGATCACATCTATGCCGAAATGGCCATTGTCGGCGCCGGGTCAGCCTTGGCCAGCGGCCAGTTGTTCGACGCGACCAATGGCGGCGGCCGCAACTATGTCACGCGTCTCGATACTGCTCGCACCGCTGCCGGAGCTCTGCTCTCGGCGACGGGCAAGGAAATTGTCGAGGTGACCGGCCCTGGCCCCGTCACCCAGGAAGAGCTCGCCGCGCTCTATACGGAGCTGACGGGCAAACAAGTGACCCGTGTGGGTCTGAGCGGGCCTCAGTTGCAGGCGGGCCTTGAGGCTGCCGGCCTGCCTGGCCCCTATGCCGCCTTGCTGGTCGCATTCGATCTCGACGCCGCTGCCGGCCATCACGCCGTTATCACAGACGTGGTCGAGCGTTACTCCGGCCGCAAACCGCAAAGCCTGGCCGATTTTCTGGCGGCCAACGCGGCGGCTCTTCGCGGCTGATCCCCTGCGGCCCGCTTGTACTCTGGCGGGCCGCTCACTTCTTTGCCGTCCGGCCGCAAATGCTGGACGTCACCCCATCAAACCCGTAGAAAAAGCCCTCTAGCCGCCCAAGGGGGAGTCGGGTTCTGGTGTCTTCGGGTTCTTTTCTGAAACGTATCTTCGACCGCGTCCTCTACAAGCGCTCTATTGGTTTTGGTCTCGAATATATCGGCCTCACCACCCTGCGGTTTCCGCGGCTCACTGCCCTTGCCGTCCTGGCCTTCACCATCCTCGCCTTCACCCAGATTCCCAAGGCGAATGTCGATGGTGACCTGCTGCGCGTCTATGCCCATTCAGGCCAGTATTACGACGCCTACGAGCATCTCTCCGACACCTTCGGCACGTTCGAGAACGACATCTACCTCCTCGTCAACGCCCCCAATCTGGTCGACCCCGAGGTCATCGAGCAGGTGCGCACGCTCGCCTTCGATCTTGAGCTGAACGAGTTCGCGGTCGGCACCATGTCCCCCTTCACCCTGCGAAGGCCCGAAAGCGGCGGCGGCTCCGTGCCCGCCGTGCCGGAGGGCATGCTGACGTCAGATGAAGTGGCCATGGCCCTCATGGATCTTCAGCAGAACGATCCGATGATGCGCAACCTCATCACCCCCGATCTGACCGGCGTCGTGCTCATCATGTTCCCCAATCAGGAACTGGTGAAGGAGCGGGGCGCCAAGGCGATGATCGAGAGCCTGCGTGAAACCATCGCCTTCTACGACCGCTCCGACCTCAGCATCGAGTTGACCGGCCCGCCGATCTGGACCTCGGAAATGCTCAATGCCGCGGTGGACGACCAGATCAAGTTCACCGTCTGGGGCTTTGGTCTCGGCGCCATCATCGCGCTCTTCGCACTGCGCTCCTTCTTTGGCGCCATCATCGTGGCCGCCACGCCATTCCTCGCGGTGATGTGGTCCATGGGCATGATCCTCATGTTCTTCGGATCATTCTCCTTCCTCACCATCATCGTCACGACGCTGGTGCTGGTGATCTCCTTTGCCGAATCCATGTTCTTCGTCTTCAACTGGCTGGCCTTCTGGCGCGACGGCATGGAGCCCAACAAGGCGGTGGACGCCACGGTCAAACTCGTCGGCCCGGCTGCCGCGCTGACCATGCTCACCACCTTTGTCAGCTTCGCCTCGCTGGCGCTGACCCCCGGTCAGGGCATTCGCGAATTCTCCATGGCCGGTGCCCTGGGCACGTTCCTGCTCTTTGTCTGCCTGATGACCTTCCTGCCGCTGCTGCTCAAGCTCGCCTTGCGCCTCGGCTTCAAGGCCCCGCCGAAATCGAGCATGGTGCTGACGGCCCCCCTGCCCCTTAGCTGGTTTCTCGCCAGCCGCTTCGGTCGGCCAATTTCCATCCTCGCCATCGTCGTCACCATCGTGCTGTTCGTGCCCTATGGGCTGATCAAGCCGCAGTTTTCCTTCGAGGACTTTGTCGCCAAGGAATCCACCGCGCTGACCGCGGCCGAAAGCATCGATGAAGGCGTTGGTGGCGTGGCCCCGCTCTATGTGCGCGTGCCGCTCATGGGCAACGATCCCAACATCGCCCCCGTCGACTTTGAAAAGGTCGCCACGGTCCATCGAATCGTCGAAAGCCACCTGGGCGAAAACAAGGTCATCTCCGCCGCGAGCATGACCAACTATACCGAAAGCGGATTCACCCGCGAGGAAGTCTTCGACGCCGTCGGCCCCTTCATGCGCAAGCGCTTCGTCACCGATGACGGCTCGCAGGCGCTGGTGACCGGCTTTATGCCGACCATCATCGATTCCGACGTGCTCAAGCAGCTGGTCAGCGATCTCGATGCCGAACTTGAGGCCGCAGGCATTTCCGACGCCGAAGTCGGCGGCTTCCGCATCCTGACCACGTTTGCCACCGATGACATCGTGCGCGGACTGCAGCTCGACCTCACCCTGTCCGTGCTGGTCAATCTCGGGCTGATCGGCTTCGCCTTCCAGTCCTTCCGCGTAGCGCTCGCATCGGCCATTCCCAACCTCTTCCCGGTTCTGGCGACCATTGCCTGGCTCTATCTTACCGGCGCGGGGCTGCAGCTGACCACGGTCATCGCCCTTACCATCGCCTTCGGCATCGCTGTGGACGACACAGTGCATTTCCTGTCGCATTACCTGCATTCGCGACGCGACGAGGGCCTGCCTCACCTCGAGGCCGTCAAGCACACGCTCGACCGCATCGGTGGCGCCATTGTCGCCACCACGATCATTCTGTGCTCGGGCGTAATCATCGTGACTTTCTCCGAGCTGCCTCAGGTGGCGCTTTTTGGCACGCTCTTCGTATCCACCCTGGCCTTTGCCGTCATCGGCGACCTGTTCATCCTGCCGGCCCTTCTGGCCGCGGGTGGCAAGTTCTTCCACCCGCTCGGCAAGATCGGCGTGCGCATGGTCGACAGTGATCCCACGCCGGACGATCCGACCGCCGACACCCACACGACCCCAGGCGCGCCCCGCGCTGCCTCGGGCGCGCCCCGCGGGAAACTCGATCCGTCACCAGGGAGCTGACGTCCTGTGGCGCTCAACACACTCTTGCCATGCGTTTGCGGCACTCGCGCAATTTCTGGCGAGGTGAGGCGCAAAAGAATGGCAAATTTGCTATCGATGATTCGCTGAACGGCCGGGGGGCTTGTTTCGCTTTTTGGAGGGCTTCCTGCCATGACCACTTTCGGATCCCTGACCCGTGCTGCGGCGCTGGCAGGTCTCCTGTTCTCCGCGATTGCCGGCGTCACTCCGGCCGTCGCCGCACCGGCCGACGTCGCATTGCTTCAGTCCTATATCGGCGAATGGCGTGGACGCGGCGTTCTTTATGGCGCCAACCAGGAATCGGTCGTGTGCCGCCTGACCCTCAGCCAGGGTAACCAGGATAAGGTCAACTATAGCGGCCGCTGCGCTCTCGCAGGCACCAACCTGTCGGTCGCGGGCACCATGGCCTATGTCGAGGCCAACAAGCGCTTTGAGGCCGCCATGACCTCCAACGCCACCTTCACCGGCATCGCCGTCGGTCAGAAGCGCGGCTCCGGCCTGATCTTCAACCTGCGTGAGCGCGATCAGGATGAAGAAGGCAAGGACCTCAACATTACCGCCCAGATTCAGCTCAATCCCGAAGACATCCACGTGACCTTCGAAGTCGTCTATGTCGAGTCTGGTGACAGCTTGCGCGCCGAAGTGCCCTTCTCGCGCTGATTGCCGATATTCTATTGCAAAAGGGCGGCCTCCGGCCGCCCTTTCCTTGTGAACGCCGTCATTGAAAGCAATGTCTTCATCACCGAAGAAAAGCTCCTGACCGAGCGCACGCGGCGTCTGGCCGAAACCGACGCCCTCACCGGCCTGGCCAACCGCGCCATCTTCCAGGCCCGTCTAGATGATCTTCATGGACAAAAGGGCGGCGTACCGGTCGGTGCCCTGCTGCTCGTCGACCTCGATCACTTCAAGTCCATCAATGACGAACTTGGACACGTCCAGGGCGACTACTGCCTGTCCGAAGCGGGCCGTCGCCTCAGCCATTGCTGCCCGCCCGGCGCCCAGGTTGCACGCATCGGCGGCGACGAATTCGCCATCCTCACCGATGGCCGTGTCAGCATTGACCTCGACCATCTGGGCGAGGCCATCGTGACGGCCTTCGCCTACCCCTTCAATTTTGGCGGCCACCGCCGCATTGTCGGAGTCTCGGTCGGCGCGGCACACCGCGACCAGCACGACGCCGACGCGCTTTATCGCAATGCGGACACTGCACTTTATCGCGCAAAGTCGGCCGGCCGCGGCACCTGGCGGCGCTACACCTCCGCCTGAGCGATCCAGATTTGCGGCAATATCCGCTCCCGCTCGGACCGCGACCCGGCCATGCCCGCCCGCGCCTCTGCCACCAGTTCTGGTGTCGCTGACTCTGGCGTGCCACTGTCGAAAGGTGGAGCGGGCGCATATTCGAGCGAGAGTTGCACGCGCCGCGCGACCGCCTCACCCAGCAATTCGGCCACAACGACCAGCGCGAAGTCGATCCCCGACGTCACCCCGCCCGCAGTAATGACGTTTCCGTCCCGCACCACACGACCATCGGTGGGGATGGCGCCCACGCGTGGCAGCAGGTCTATGGCGTTCCAGTGCGAACTCGCGCGCTTGCCCGCCAGCAGCCCCGCCACGCCCAGAACGAGTGAACCGGTGCAGACCGAGGTCACGTAGCGCGCACCTGCCGCCTGCCGCCGCACGAAGTCGAGCGTCTCACCGTCCGTCAGCAGCGCATTCACTCCGCCGCCCCCCGGCACGCAGATCACATCGAGCTGCGGACAATCCGCGATGCGTGTGGTCGGCGTCAGCACCAGGCCGGTCGCGCTCCTGATCGGGTCCAGCTCTTTCCAGATAAGATGCACCTTCACACCGGGCGCCGAGGCAAAGACCTCGTAGGGCCCGGTGAGGTCGAGCTGCTGCACATTGGGAAAAACCAGAAGTCCGATCTCGATGGTCATGCTGCCTCCAGGGGTTGACCTGAGCCACCTTAGTCGGGATTCATCTGGCTGAATTGCCAATGTCCCCACGATTTACGCCAAATGATCCGACGCATCGAAGTTCTGGGTTTCCCCGCCTGCCAATTGCTCGATGTCGCCGGGCCCTTGCAGGTCTTCGCCTCGGCCAATGACATGGCCCGCTCCGCGGGCCACCCCACGCCCTACGAACCGGTCGTCGTGGCTCCGGCGGTGAGACTGGTCACCTCATCGGGCCTGGCGCTCGAAGCAGAAATCCTGCCCTCCAGCGATAAGGACCTCGATACGCTCATCCTTGCCGGGGGTTGGGGCGTCTATGACGCCTGCGACGACAAAAGCCTGATCGAATGGATCACCGCCCGCGCCGGCAGCGCCCGCCGCGCCAGTTCAGTCTGTAGCGGCGCTTTCCTGCTGGCGACCACCGGCCTGCTCGATGGGCGCCGGGCCGTCACCCATTGGGGGCGTTGCGCCGAGTTCGCCATGCGCTTTCCGAACATCCGGCTCGAACCCGACCCGATCTTCATTGCTGATGGAAAATACTGGACCTCGGCCGGCGTCACCGCCGGCATTGACCTCGCCCTGGCGATGGTCGAAGCCGATCTCGGTCGCGACATGGCCATATCGGTCGCCCGCCAGCTCGTGGTTTTTCTGAAGCGGCCAGGCGGTCAGTCGCAGTTTAGCGCCGCCCTCACCCTCCAGGACGACGCTGGCCGCTTTGATACTCTCCACGGCTGGATCATGGAAAATCTCGATCGTCCGCTGGCTTTGTCCGACCTCGCCGGCCGCGCCGGTATGAGCGAACGCAATTTCTCGCGCCGTTATCGGGAAGCGACCGGCAAGACCCCGGCCCGTGCCGTCGAGGACATGCGCATCGAAACGGCGCGACGCCTGCTCGAGCAGGATCTGCCCGTCGCCCGCGTCGCCACCCGTTGCGGATTTGGCAGCGAAGAGACCCTGCGCCGCGCCTTCCAACGCTGCGTCGGCGTCAGCCCCCAGGCCTACCGCGCCCGTTTCGCCGCCTGAGGCAGCGGGGCGATCGGGCCTGGAAGGCCCTGCGCCGCGACTCACAAAAAGAGAAGAGCGGCCCGCTGGCCGCCCTTTTGCAATACCCGCTCAGAACGGGATGTCGTCATCCATGCCGCCCGGCTCGAAGGCCGGCGCATTGGACGAGGGACGACGCCCACCGCCGCCACCGCCATTGCCCGAATTATCGCGCACGCCGCGGAAACCGCCGCTGTCGCCGCCACCATAGCCACCGCTATCGCCCGCGCCTTCGCCACGACCGTCAAGCAGAACCATGGACGAATTGAAGTTCTGCAGCACCACTTCGGTAGAGTACTTGTCCGCACCCGACTGGTCCTGCCACTTGCGCGTCTGCAGCTGGCCTTCGATATAGACCTTGCTGCCCTTCTTCAGGTACTGCTCGGCCACGCGCGCCAGACCTTCCGAAAAGATCACCACGCGGTGCCACTCGGTCTTTTCGCGCTGTTCGCCGCTATTGCGGTCGCGCCAGCGTTCCGACGTCGCGACGCTGAGATTGACCACCTTGCCGCCGCTCGGCAGGTTCCGCACTTCCGGGTCATTGCCCAGATTGCCCACCAGAATAACCTTGTTCACGCTGCCAGCCATGGCGCATTTCCTTCCAATTCAGTCCCGGTCTGCCCGGTCGCGGGACGCTTTCAAATGGGTCACAATGCTGCCCGGTGCGCAACCCTGACCCCTGGTCGCCGCAACCATAGACCTTTCCGTGTGCCACACACGCGGCATTTGCGGTTCTGCACAGCCGACGGCGCGCTTTGTTCTCTCTATGTTCTATTTTGCACTGCACTTGTCAAGAGTGACGTCTCTGCTGACTCCCTCTGTCAGCAGCCCTGCCCCATGGGATCATCACCGTTTTCATGCAGGGGGGGTGTCTATGGTGCGCTTGCTATTGCCGCCAGCCGCGCCCGCGATGCCCTTGTCGGCAATCCTTCGGCGACCATCTGGGTGGGCCGCAGCGCCGGTGCGCCCTTCCTGGCGGTCGGCGCATTCACCGCCTGGCATGCACTCACCATGGCGCCCGGCGCTTGACCGAATCCAGGAATGTTCTATCTATGTTCACATACAGGAATGGTGTTTTGGCAAGCTACGCACGAGACGCTAGACTGACGGAAAATCCCGCAGCAGACCAACGGACACCTTGCCCCGCCGCCCTATGCTGCCTATCTCATGGCCTTTGCTCGCCGGTCCTCCCCCACGGCGCGACACGCAATTGGATTGAACATGACTGACAAGCACAGCCTCAACCGCGAAATCGTCGTGCGTGGCGCCCGCGAGCACAATCTCAAGGGCATCGACGTCAAGCTCCCGCGCGATAGCCTCATCGTCATGACGGGCCTGTCCGGCTCTGGCAAATCCTCGCTTGCCTTCGACACCATCTATGCCGAGGGCCAGCGCCGCTATGTGGAATCCCTGTCGGCTTATGCCCGCCAGTTCCTCGAAATGATGCAGAAGCCCGATGTGGAGCACATCGAAGGCCTCTCGCCCGCTATTTCCATCGAGCAGAAGACCACCAGCCGCAATCCGCGCTCCACTGTCGGCACCGTCACCGAAATCTACGACTACCTGCGCCTGCTCTTTGCCCGCGTCGGCATTCCCTATTCGCCGGCCACCGGCCTGCCGATCGAAAGCCAGACCGTTTCGCAGATGGTCGATCGCACGCTCGAATTGCCCGAGGGTACCCGTCTCTACCTGCTGGCCCCCATTGCGCGCGGCCGCAAGGGCGAGTTCAAGAAAGAACTGGCCGACCTCATGCGCAAAGGGTTCCAGCGCGTGAAGATCGACGGCGAGTATCACGAGATCGAGGATGCCCCCGCGCTCGACAAGAAGTTCAAGCACGATATCGAAGTCGTGGTGGACCGTCTGGTTGTTTCAAAGGAAATTTCCGGCCGCCTGGCGGAGAGTTTCGAAACGGCACTGAAACTGGCCGACGGCATTGCCCTGGTCGAATTCGCCGACGAGAAGAACGAGGATGGCTCTGCAAAGCAGATCACCTTCTCGGAAAAGTTCGCCTGCCCCGTCTCCGGCTTCACCATCGCCGAGATCGAGCCGCGCCTGTTCTCGTTCAACAATCCCTTCGGCGCCTGCCCGGTCTGCGATGGCCTGGGCACCGAGCAGAAGATCGACCCCGATCAGATTGTCCCCGATCCGACCCTGTCGCTGCGCGATGGGGCCATCCTGCCCTGGGCCAAGACCAGCGCGCCCTACTACCAGCAGACCCTGCAGGCCGTCGTGAAGCACTACGGCGCCTCTACCGGCACGGCCTGGAACGAGTTGCCCTTCGAGGTCCAGCACGCCGTGCTCTACGGCACTGACAAGACCCCGATCAACTTCGTCTATGACGATGGTCTGCGCCAGTACAAGACGACAAAACCGTTCGAGGGCGTCATCGGCAACCTTGAGCGTCGCTACAGGGAAACCGAAAGCGCCGGCATGCGCGAAGAGATCGAAAAGTACATGTCGGCCAAGCCCTGCGTGGCCTGCGGCGGCTATCGTCTCAAGCCCGAGACGCTGGCGGTCAAGATCGATGGTCTCCATATCGGCCAGGTCAGTGACATGTCGATCAAGGTGGCCAGCAAGTGGTTCATCGACCTCTCCGACAAGCTCAACGCCACCCAGAGCCAGATCGGCGAGCGCATCCTCAAGGAAATCCGCGAGCGCCTGAAGTTCCTCAACGACGTGGGACTCGAATATCTCTCCATGTCGCGCAATTCCGGCACCCTGTCGGGCGGCGAAAGCCAGCGCATCCGCCTCGCCTCGCAGATCGGCTCGGGCCTCACCGGCGTCCTCTATGTGCTCGACGAGCCCTCCATCGGCCTGCATCAGCGCGACAATTCCCGCCTGCTCGAAACCCTGCAGCGCCTGCGCGATCTGGGCAATACCGTCATCGTCGTCGAGCATGACGAGGACGCCATCCTGACCGCCGACTATGTTCTCGACATCGGGCCCGGTGCAGGCGTCAATGGCGGCCGCATCGTCGCCGAAGGTACGCCCCAGGACATTCTCAACCACCCCGACAGCCTCACCGGCAAATACCTCTCCGGCCGCATGGGCATTCCGGTGCCGCCCGAGCGTCGTGAAGGCAAGAAGGGCAAGACCCTGTCCATCAAGGGCGCGACCGGCAACAATCTGAAGAATGTTTCGGTCGACGTGCCGCTCGGCATGTTCGTTGCCATTACCGGCGTTTCCGGCGGCGGCAAGTCGACCCTGATGATCGATACCATGTACCAGGCTATCGCCCGCCGCCTCAACGGCGCGCGCGTTGTCCCGGCCCCGCATGAAAGCCTGACCGGCCTCGAATATCTCGACAAGGTCATCGACATCGACCAGTCGCCCATCGGGCGCACACCGCGCTCCAACCCGGCCACCTATACCGGCGCCTTCACGCCGCTGCGTGAATGGTTTGCCGGCCTGCCGGAGGCGAAAACCCGCGGCTATGGCCCCGGCCGATTCAGCTTCAACGTCAAAGGCGGCCGCTGCGAGAAGTGCGAGGGCGACGGCGTCCTCAAGATCGAGATGCACTTCCTGCCCGACGTCTATGTCACCTGCGACGTCTGCAAGGGCAAGCGCTACAACCGCGAAACCCTCGAGGTCCAGTTCAAGGGCAAGTCGATCTCCGACGTGCTCGACATGACCATAGACGAAGGCGTCGAGTTCTTCTCGGCCGTCCCCACCATCCGCGACAAGTTCGCGACGCTCCAGCGCGTCGGCCTCGGCTATGTCAAGGTCGGCCAGCCCGCCACCACCCTCTCGGGCGGCGAGGCGCAGCGTGTCAAGCTCAGCAAGGAGCTGTCCAAGCGCGCCACCGGCCGCACGCTCTACATGCTCGACGAGCCCACCACGGGCCTCCACTTCCATGACGTCGCCAAGCTCCTGGAAGTGCTGCACGAACTGGTCGAAGGCGGCAACACGGTCGTGGTCATCGAGCACAATCTCGAAGTCATCAAGACCGCCGACTGGATCATCGACCTGGGCCCCGAGGGCGGCGATGGCGGCGGCGAGATCGTCGCTGTCGGCACACCAGAAGAGGTCGCGGAAAACAAGCGCTCCCACACCGGCCACTATCTCAAGGAAGTCATGGACCGCCGCCCGCACTTTGCGACAAGGGCGGCGGAGTAGCGGCGTCAGCGCTGGTCCCGCTGCGGATCTCCGCCTCCTCTACACCGTCATTGCCCGGCTTGACCGGGCAATCCGTCTTGCGGCATCGCATGGACCACCCGGTCAGGCCCGGTGGTGACGATGAACAGAAGGTTCTGGGGTCTTCACTATCTAGCCAGCCACCGTTCCGTCCTCAGGCTTGACCCGAGGGTCACTCGCCACGCCAGCGCATGTATCGAAAGACCCTCGGATCAAGTCCGAGAGCGGCACCGTGTTTTCGGATCGCTCCTCGCCACCTAAATCAACCCCATCTTCGCCAACTCCGCAGCAATCTCGGCCGAATTATCCTGGCCACCGGCTTCCATGTCCGGCGGCGCGTCTTCCGGCCGGAGATACCGCCAGCCCTGGAACGGCCGCTTGGGATATGGCACGGTCCGGATGATCTCGGGCGACATGATGATGTCGCAAAAATCCTTGCCCTCGGCATCAGTATATGGCGCCAGCCTCAGGATGCGCTGTCGACAGCAGATCGTCCCCGACATCACCCAGTAAATCGAGGCCACGCCTTCCATCTCGTCGCCACGCTTGGGCATCATGCGCGTACGGTGCACATGCACATCCTCGCCATAGTCAGCGCCCCACCAATGGGCGCGCTCATGGCGATAGCTTTCCAGTTCCTCCACGCTGGCGACGCCAACGCAGAGCTTGACCATATGAATCATGCAATCGTCCCGGGAGCGACGCGACCCTGGATCACGTCGATTTCGTCATCATCCACCACCCAGGGCTCCTGCAGGGCCAGGCTCAGCCACGCCTGGAAGGCTGGCAGCGCATAGATTGCCTCGACATAGCGGCCAGCCACGTCGGAAACCGGCAGGTCATAGGTCCTGATGCGCGTCGCCAGCGGCGCAAACATCGCGTCTGCAGCCGTGAACGAGCCGAACAGATACGGCCCGCCCGAACGGGCCAGCAGTTCCCCCCACAGGACTTCCACCCGATGCAGATCGAGCCGAACCTTGTCGAGATCGACCTTGCCAGGGTGGCTGGCGCGCAGGTTCATTGGCGCGTTGCTGCGCAGACCCATAAAGGCCGAGTGCATCTCCGCCGCTGCCGCCCGCGCCAGCGCCCGGTCAGCCCGGTCGGCCGGCCATATCGGCTTCTCCGGATAGAGGTCGGCAAGATATTCGATGATGGCGATGGTTTCGGGCACCACCAAAGCGTCGTCGATCAGCACCGGCACCTTGCCGGTGGGCGAGCGCGCGGCCAGGTTTTCGCGCCATCCGGGGCCCGAAAGCAGCAGCACCTCATCCTCGAAGGCAATCTCGAAATGCTTCAGTACCAGCCAGGGCCGCATTGACCATGTCGAGTAATTCCGATTCCCGATCAGGAGCTTCATGGAAAATCCTCATCTCAAGCAAGAAGGGCGCCCAGTGGCCGGGCGCCCTCCGTTTAAACCTGTAGCAGTGAAGAACTCCAGCGTCTTCTGTCGGAAACTCCGACCACCGTCTCAGACGCTAGCAACCACGGAGAAAACCAGCCCCATGGAAACGAGGCATACCAGCGCCCAGCTCATCGTCTGCCAGACATTGGTCCTGGTTTGACTGCGCATAGATCGCTCCTTGTCAGTCGTCCACACCGGCTTGAAAACGCCCAAATCAGCGCGCCGTTCCAGCCGGTAACAAATCGTTAGCCCTCAGGAACATGGGTGGCAAGCGACGAGAATGCAACACTCCACAGCCGCGAAATGGGCGCAGCATCGCCTCAGAACAGACCGAACCAGAGCCCTGCAATACCCAAAAAGGCAAAGAAGCCAATGACATCGGTTATGGTCGTCACGAACACGGCCGAGGCGATAGCAGGGTCGGCCTTGAGCTTGTCGAGCGTCAGCGGGATGAGAATTCCGAACGTGCCAGCCACGATCATGTTGATCACCATGGCCAGGGCAATGACGATCCCGAGTTGGTAATCCGCATAGCGCAGCGCGGTGACGATACCGATCAGCACCGCAAAAATGACCCCATTGACCACGCCCACCACCATTTCGCGGCGAATGAGGCGCCTCAGGCGCCCGCCATCGAGTTCGCGCATGGCAAGCGCACGCACCGTGACGGTCATGGTCTGCGCCCCCGCATTGCCGCCCATCGAGGCGACAATCGGCATGAGCACGGCCAGTGCCACCATCTGGTCGATCGTGGCCCCGAACAGGCCGATGACGAAACTCACCATGACGGCGGTGAACAGGTTCACCACCAGCCACGGCACACGGCTCTTGACCGTGTCGAGCGTGGTATCGGACACGTCCTCGTCGCCCACGCCGGCCAGGAGCTTGATATCCTCATCCGCTTCTTCGTGGATGACGTCGACCATGTCGTCGATGGTCAATACGCCCACCAGCCGCCCGCTCTCATCCACCACGCCCACTTCCACGAGATCATAGCGCTCGAATGTGCGGGCCGCCTCTTCCTGGTCCTGCTCGGCCTTGATCAGCACGAAGCTGGTATTCATGATCGCGTCGATCTTGGTGGCGCGTTGCGCGCGCAGGAACTTGTCCAGCGGCAGCGTGCCCTGCACCCTGTAGGCCGCGTCGACCACATAGAGCTGGTAGAATTCGTCCGGCAGGTCCTGCTCCTTGCGCAGGTAGTCGATCACCTGCCCCACCGTCCAGAAGGGCGGAATGGCGATGAAATCCGTCTGCATCCGGCGACCGGCCGATTCCTCGGGGAAATCGAGGCTGCGCTTCAGCGCCAGCCGCTCGAAGGTCGGCAGCGCCTGCAGGATCTCGTCGCGATCCTCCTGCTCGAGGTCTTCGAGCAGGTAGACGGCGTCGTCATTGTCCAGCTCCGCCACGCCGCGCGCAATGTCGGCATTGGGCAGGGCTTCCATGATGTCGAGACGGATGCTCTCGTCGACTTCGGTCAGCGCCGAAAAGTCGAACTTGTCGCCCAGCGCCCGCACCAGGGCCAACCGCTCCTCGGCATCGAGCTGTTCGAGCACGTCGCCGACATCGGAATTGTGCAGAGGCTCCATGACCAGCGCGACGTCATCATTGCGTCCCGCCTCCAGAAAGGCGCGCAGCCTCTCCAGCCAGAGCGGACTGATATGGCCTTCCGCATCGCGAAACACATCAATGTCTTTCCCGGCGTCCTGGCCGGGCGGCAATTCAAATTCGTCGCTCATCGGGAGCCCTTTGCGTGTCTGCGGGGTTTCGGGGGCAAGAGAAGCATGTAGCCAATCGACAAGGCTTGCGCCAGACTTGCCTCGCGGCTTTTTCGTGCAATTGCGGAGCGTCACCCATGCAGTCCAGTAGCGGCCTGGAAACAGCCTTCAAACGAATTGCCACGCTGGCCGAAGCCCGCCAGCTTGCTCAGGTCGAGCGCGGCACCAGTGACGATACGCCGGCCCTCGAGGTCGCCGGCGTCGTCTTCGTGCGCCTGCTCGACGAAACGACTGCCGTGCTGGAATGCCCGGTGGATCAGAAGGTCTTGCTGATGGACATTTCGCCCGATCTCTATTTCGAGACCGAGCAGTATGTCGGCCACGACGCCATGCTCGTCCGCCTCGACCGCATCAGCGACGAAGAACTCTCCCTGCGCCTGCACGACGCCTGGTTTTTCAGGGCCCCGGAGAGGCTGAAGAAGGGGTGACATACGTTCGGCGGGACAAGGGCGTACCGCGTCCGCAGGGCCGACCTCGGACTTGATCCGAAGGCCTGCTTGGGAGCCACCGCATCGGGAATGCGCACTGGGGTAGCGGCCCTCGGGTCGAGCCCGAGGGCGACGCAGCGCAGGTTGAAGTGTTCATCGACACCTCCCCCTGCGAAGGGGGAGGTAGCGTCGCTAGGCCCGTCAGGGCCGTAGCAGAGCTCGGTGGGGGTGATTTACCCTACCCGCTTCCCGCTCTCAGCATTAAAGCCATGCAACGCCGCCGCCGGCAGCACAAAATCCACGCGATCGGCCTCGCCCACGTCAGCCCGGCCCTGCTGCACCAGGATCAGCGCCTGCTCGATCCCCTCGACGCGCACATAAAGGTGGCTCTCGCCGCCCACCGGCTCGATCAACTCGACCGTACCCGACATGGCGATGTCCGCACCCTGCCCCATCACGATGGCATCGGGGCGAATACCGACGATGTCTACGCCATCAGGCAGGACCGGCATGGTGCTTCCGGCAATGGCTGCCAGCTTTTCCACCGGCATCAGGTTCATCGGCGGCGAACCGATGAAACCGGCAACGAACAGGCTGGCGGGCCTGTCATAGAGCTCAATGGGCTTGCCCACCTGCTCGATGCGCCCGCCATTCATCACCACCAGCCTGTCGGCCAGGGTCATGGCTTCGAGCTGGTCATGGGTCACATAGACACTGGTGGTCTTCAATGAGCGCTGCAGCCGGCGGATTTCGATGCGCATCTGCCCGCGCAGCTTGGCGTCGAGATTGCTCAGCGGCTCGTCAAACAGGAATGCCTTGGGCTGGCGCACGATGGCGCGGCCCATGGCGACACGCTGGCGTTGTCCGCCCGAAAGCTGGCGTGGCTTTCGCTCGAGAAACGGCGTGATCTCCAGGATCTTTGCCGCCTCTTCCACGCGCCGATTGATCTCGTCGCGCGGGGCGCCGCGGTTCTTCAGGCCATATTCCAGGTTCTGCCGCACGCTCATATGCGGGTATAGCGCATAGTTCTGGAACACCATGGCAATATCGCGTTCCGCCGGCTCCTTCTTGTTGACCACGTCGCTGCCGATGGAAATCGTGCCATCAGTAATTGTTTCGAGCCCGGCAATCATGCGCAGCAGCGTGGACTTGCCGCAGCCCGACGGGCCCACCAGCACAACCATTTCACCGTCTTCGATGCTGAGATCGAGGGCATGGATGGCCGTGACATTGCCCGGATAGACTTTGCGTACGGCCTTGATGTCGATGCTTGCCATTGTTCTTATTTCTCCGTTTCGACCAGGCCTTTGACGAACAGGCGCTGCATGAAGATGACGATGAGGACCGGTGGCAGCATGGCCATGACCACGGCCGCCATGATGATGTTCCACTGCGGATCGGCGTCCTGGACGGCCGCCATGCGCTTCACGCCCATCATCAGCGTGTAGAAATTGGGATCGGTGGTCACCAGCATCGGCCAGAGGTACTGCATCCAGCCGAAGATGAAGAGGATCACGCAGAGCGCGGCGATATTGGTGCGCGAGAGCGGCAGCAGAATATCGCGGAAGAACTTCATCGGCCCGGCCCCGTCCACGCGCGCGGCCTCCATAAGTTCATCGGGAATGGTCATGAAGAACTGCCGGAACAGGAACGTCGCGGTTGCTGAGGCGATGAGGGGAATGGTGAGCCCCAGGTAGGAATTGAGCATTCCCAGATTGGCCACCACGGCGAATGTCGGGATGATGCGAACTTCCACCGGCAGCATCAGCGTGATGAAGATCAGCCAGAAGGCCAGCACGCGTCCGGGAAACCGGAAGTAGACGATGGCAAAGGCCGAAAGGATGGAAATGGCGATCTTGCCGGCGGTGATGATCACGGCCATCCACAGCGAGTTCCATGCCATCAGCCAGAATGGCGCGGCGCCGCGGCGGGTCTCGGTCAGCACCTCGACGATGTTGTTCCAGAGCTGGTCCCCGGGCAGCAGCGGCATCCGGCCCGAACCCATGGCGAAGGGGCCATGGGTCGAGGCGATCAGCGCCACATAGACGGGGAACACCACGATGATGACGCCGACAATAAGCACGGCGTGAGTGAAGAAGGTCAGCCAGGGGCGATTTTCGACCATTTGCGCGCCCTCCTAGTACTGCACCCGGCGTTCCACATAGCGGAACTGGATGACGGTGAGAGCGATGACGAAAAGCATCAGGATGACGGACTGGGCCGAGCTTGAGCCCAGGTTGAGGCCGATATAGCCGTCCGTGTAGACCTTGTAGACCAGCGTGTTGGTGGCCTGGTTCGGCCCGCCCGTCGTGGTGGCATCGATGACGCCGAACGTGTCGAACATGGTGTAGTTGAGATTGACGATGAGCAGGAAGAACGTGGTCGGCGACAGCAGCGGGAAGACGATGGTCCAGAACCGCTTGAGCGGCCCCGCCCCGTCGATTGCCGCCGCTTCATTCAGCGATTGCGGAACCGACTGCATCCCCGCCAGGAAAAAGAGGAAATTGTAGGAAACCTGCTTCCAGCTTGCGGCCACGATGATGAGGATCATCGCATGTGTGCCATTGAGCTGGTGATCCCAGTCCACGCCGAAAAAGCTAAGCATGTAGGGCAGGATTCCGGTGGACCCGTTGAACAGGAACCACCAAAGGATACCCGCAACGACGGGCGACACGGCATAGGGCCAGAGCAGCAGGGTCGAATAGGCCGATGCCGATCGGATCAGGCGATTGACCGCCACGGCCAGGATCAGGGCCAGTCCCATCGAGATGGCAGTGACAGCCAGCGCGAACAATGCCGTCCGGCCGATCGAGGCCAGGTAGGCCGGATCCTGGAACAGGCGCGCATAGTGCTGGATGCCCACGAAACTCGTGGCGAGCCCGAACGGGTCCTCGCGTTCGAAGGATGATTTCACGGCCTGGCCAGCGGGCCAGATGAAGAAGATCAGCGTGATGATGATCTGCGGCGCCACCAGGAGGTAAGGCAGCCCCTGCGAGGGAAAGACTGTGCGTTTGGTATCCATCGACCCGATCCGCGGGAGTGCCGGCGAGGCGCCCCGGAAAAAACGATTGGGCGGGGCGAAACCTCGTTTCGCCGCCGCCCGGTAGTATCAAGGCGCCTTACTGGTTCGCGGCCTCGAAGTCGCGCAGCAGCTGGTTGCCGCGGGCGACGAGATCGTCGAGAGCCTGCTGGGCACCCTTGTCACCCGAAAGCAGCGCCTGGAATTCCTGGTCAATGACGTCACGGATCTGGACGTAGTTGCCGAAACGCAGGCCCTTGGAGTTTTCGGTCGGGGCGTTGAGGGTCATCTGCTTGATGGCCACGTCCGAACCCGGATTGGCTTCGTAATAGCCCTGTTCAATACCGAGGTCGTAGGCGGCCTGGGTGATCGGGAGGTACCCCGAATACTGGTGCCAGTCGGCCTGGACTTCAGCAGAGGACAGGTAGTTGAAGAAGTCGGCAACGCCCTTGTACTCGGCTTCGTCGGCACCCTGCAGGACCCACAGGGTCGCGCCGCCGATGATCGAGTTCTGGGCCGGGGTGTCGGCATAGTGCGGCAGCATGCCGAAACCGACTTCGAAGTCGGCGGCATTGGCCATCACGCCGGCGCGCGAGGCGGACGAGTTCATGTACATGGCGCATTCGCCCGTATAGAACTTGGCCGGAGCATCAGCACCACCGCCCGGACCGCCATACTGGAAGACGCCTTCGTCCTGCCAGCGCTTCAGGTTTTCCCAGTGCTTGACCTGCAGCGGACCATTGACGGTCAGCTCGGCGTCAAAGCCGCCAAAGCCGTTTTCCTTGGTGCCGATTGGCTGGTTGTGCCAGGCCGACAGGTTTTCCAGCTGTGCCCAGGAAATCCAGCCGGTGGTGAAACCACACGTGGCGGCGCCCGATTCCATGATTTTCTTGGAATAGGCTTCCAGGTCTTCCCAGGTGGCCGGCGGGGTGTTCGGGTCAAGGCCGGCTTTTTCGAAGGCGGTCTTGTTGTAGTAGAAGATCGGGGTCGAGGAATTGAACGGCATCGAGAGCATGTTGCCTTCGGTGTCGGTGTAGTAGCCCACGACAGTCGGCAGGTAGTCGGCCGGGTCGAAGTCGGCGCCCATGTCCGCCATCAACTGATAGACCGGGTATACGGCGCCCTTGGCGGCCATCATGGTGCCGGTGCCAACTTCAAACACCTGCACGATATCGGGCTGCTCGCCGGCGCGGAAGGCGGCGATGGCAGCAGTCATGGTCTCGGCATAGGAGCCCTTGTAGACCGGGGTCACGACATAGTCGGACTGGCTGGCATTGTAGCCGGCCACGATTTCTTCGAGCTTGGTGCCCAGCTCGCCACCCATGGCGTGCCACCAGGTGACTTCGGTCTGCGCAAAAGCGACCGAAGTGGTAAGGGCCAGCGAAAGGGCAGCAAGGCCCATGCGATTGAGGTTCTTCATGCTTGTCTCCCAACGGATACCGTCATGCACCCCGAAGGGGGCGCCCGGTTCCTGCCAGACCATGTTTGTGAGCGCCGGCCGATTGAGACGAAACCATCCGAAACAAACCGAAAGGTCCGGCGCACAAGGTTCCCGCTCCTTGGGAGCTTCGCCCTGCCCGCCCCCTCTATTGAGCTTGCTTGACGTTCACTTGAAGGTTCCATGACGGTTGGATGACTGCGAACCATGCCGCAGGCAAATTCGCTCCGGTGGAGCGAATTTAGGTGAGCAGGCCTTGAGAGCTACGCTCGAAAGGCGCGCGGCCGGAAACTCCCTTGTTCAAAGGACTGTAGGGGCTTTTGAACCCGGCACCTCACGCGCAAATGACCGCGCCCTATGTTCGCTTGAACACGGCAAGCTCCAGCTTGTCTTCGCGAGCGCGGGCCGTCATCGTGTCGAAACGGACCTGCGTCATTCGTCGGCTGGTCGATTACAGAGGAGAATGATCACCCATGTCGAAGACCACCACGCTCAGTTGCGCCTGCGGCAAGTTTCATGTCGAGGTGACGGGCGAACCCTTCATCACCACCGAATGCCACTGCGCGTCCTGTCGCAGCGCGGCCCAGCGTCTCAGCGCCCTGCCACCGGCCTTTCCGCTTACCAGCGCCAGTGGCGGCGTTCCCTATATCCTCTACCGCAAGGATCGCGTTCGTTTCCCCAATGGCACCGCGGCCCTCGCCGAATTCCGCCTCAGCGACAAGGCGCCGACCCGTCGCGTGTTGACGACCTGCTGCAACACGCCGGTCTTTACCGAGTTTGAAGGCGCCCACTGGCTCAGCATGTTTGCCGGCCTCTGGCCCGAGGATCAGCGCCCGGCCACCCAGATACGCACCCAGACTGGCGACGTGCCCGAAGGCACCATCCTGGACGGCTCACTGCCGTCAGGCGGCAGGACCACGGCGAGCTTCTACGCAAAGCTGCTGGGGGCCTGGATTGCCATGGGGTTCAAGGTGCCCAAAATCGACGTCCCGCAAAAGATTAGCGTCTGAGCGCCTGAGCAGGCCGAGGGGCTCGCCCCTATCAGCCCCAGCTTTTGCGCGCCATGCCAGCCTGTTCCCGCAATTTGCCGACTACGAAAAAAGACCGACCGCACCATCCCGGTGATCGAGCTGCGTCCCAACTGACGTCAGCGCTGCGTCCCAACTGACGTCAGCGCTGCGTCCCAACTGACGTCAGCGCTGCGTCCCAACTGACGTCAGCGCTGCGTCCCAACTGACGTCAGCGCTGCGTCCCAACTGACGTCAGCGCTGGGTCCCGACTGACGCCAGCCAGGCCCAGCCGGCCGCCCAGCGGCCGGCTAGATGCCATCCAGACAACAAAAAAGCCGCCTTGCGGCAGCTTCTTGTTTTTCACTTCGAGAGTGACTGGTGCGGTCGAGAAGACTCGAACTTCCACATCTTGCGATACAGCGACCTCAACGCTGCGCGTCTACCAATTCCGCCACGACCGCACAGTGTGGTAGAAACTTCAGTGCTTGCGCCCCGAAGCGAGTGGGGATGTAGCAAGGCTCCTTCACATCCGCAAGCGGATAATCGGGATTTTTCGGGTAACTGTGGATACGTTTTCCGAAGTGCAGGAAATCCGCTGGGTTTCCCCAAGGACCTGGTCCCGCCCTTATCCGAAGCGAAAGACCTTCTCGGTCACGAAGACGCGGAGATGCCCTTCCTCCACATTGACCTCGCCCCTGGCGATCAACGTGTTATTGGCATAGATGCGCAGCGGATCATGCTCGGTCGCATCAAGTTCAATCACCGCGCCGCGGCCCATGCGCAGCATGTGGTGGATCGGTATGGTGGTCGCGCCCAGCTCGACCGTGATATCGACTTCAATATTGTCCAGGGTGTTCATAGATAAGGATGGGTCCAGGGCCCGGCGCCACAGCGCCACGGATTCGCGTTCCTTCAAACTCCGCCAAAGCTGGTTATGGAAGTGTTAACAAACGTAAACGAAGCGTGCCAGATCGGCTCAAAACTGCATCGCGCCGATGGCCGGCCGGTAGAATGGCGCATTTTCGATGAGCCGCTCGATTATCAGACTGCCCTCGCCATGATGGACGCACGCGTCGCCGCCATCGCCGCCGGCGAAGCGCCTGAAGCTGTCTGGCTGCTCGAACATCCTCCGCTCTATACATCAGGCACCTCTGCCCGCCCCGAAGACCTCCTCAATCCGCGCTTTCCGGTCTATCCGGCCGGCCGCGGCGGGCAATACACCTATCATGGCCCCGGCCAGCGCGTGGCCTATGTCATGCTCGACCTGACCCAGCGTGGCCGCGACATCAGGTGCCTCGTGCAGGGCCTCGAACAATGGGTCATCGACACGCTGGACGCCCACAATGTCAGGGGCGAACGCCGCGATGGCCGTGTCGGGGTATGGGTGCCCCGCCCCGACAAGGGACTTGCGCGCGAGGACAAGATCGCCGCCATCGGCGTGCGCGTGCGCAAATGGGTCACTTTTCACGGCATTTCCCTCAATGTCGCGCCGAACCTTTCCCACTATGACGGCATTGTCCCATGCGGCATCATCGATCAGGGCGTCACCTCGTTTGAAGATCTGGGGCTGCTCGTCACCCTGCCAGAAGTCGATTCGGTGCTACATGCTCGTTTCGAAACGATTTTCGGCCCTGCAAGCCTTGACCATCCCGACGTCTGACGACCAATTTGCACCCCAGCAACCGGATTCGAGGAGCCTGAAATGACTTTGGACGATCTCAAGCGACTGATGACCCGCCAGACCCTGTTCCGGCTCGATTCGATCCTGTCGCCGAAACTGGTTCCCATTCTCTATGCGCTGGGCCTGGCCGCCATCCTGCTCTGGGCCGTGGCGCATTTCTTCTTCCGCTTCGGCACCAGCTTTGGCGATGGCCTCTGGGGTCTCCTCGAAATCGTGGTCTTCGGGCTCCTGTCCTTCGTGATCCTGCGGATCACCTGCGAGGCCTTGCTCGTCTGGTTCAAGAGCCACGAAAACACCGGCGACAGTGTGCAGCGCTCGCGCTATTCGGCATCGCTTCTCGATGAAGTCCGCGATGCCATCCGCGATCTCGCCGAAGAAGGCGAAGAGCGCGATTTCGCCGAAGCCGACGAGTATATCACCCCGGCCACCGAGCCTCTTCCGTCGGTAACGCCGCCCCCGCCGACGCCACCGGTTCCGCCGGCTCCACCGACCAGGCCGTCGCCCGTCACCACTGCGGCAAGTGTGCCGAGCAAGCGCGAACCCGCCACCGCCCCCGGCGAAACCCACAGCAAGCCCCGCCGCACCGCCAAGCGCACCCCGCCCAAGCCGCTGGCATAAGAGCAGCTGACCCGAAAAAAGGCTGCCCACGAGGCGGCCTTACTGACACTCGGCACCAACACCATACTCAGTGCCGCCCTCGGGCTTGACCCGAGGGCCATTCGAAACGTGCTGGACACTTCCATTGTGGCGCTCCTAGCGGCCCTCGGATCAAGTCCGAGGGCGGCGCCGTGTCTAGGACGACTCCATGACCCAGCAAAAAAGGCCGCCCATCGGGCGGCCCTCTTCACCTCCCCCTCGACGGGGAGGTAGCGCAGCTAGGCCGATAGGCCGTAGCGAAGCTGGGTGGGGGTGCCAACGTACCGGAAGTACTCACCCTCCCAGGGAGGGCGCCGCATCCGGTGCGACCGGAGAGCCTTACTTCTTGTTCACGCTCCAGGCGCCCGGGCCGGCGAAAACCAGGTACAGGAACACGAAGCAGAACAGGATCGCTGCATCACCGCCGTTATTGGTCGGGTAGAGGCTACCCGGCGCATGGACCATCCAGTAGGCCACGGCCATCGTGCCCGAGGCGATCAGCGCTGCCGGGCGGGTGAAGAAGCCAAGGGCAATCAGAACGCTGGTCACGATTTCAATGACGCCGGCAAACCAGAAGATGGAGAAGGCCGGCGGCGCGAATTCGGCGGCCGGGAAGCCGAACAGCTTCTGCGTGCCGTGCAGCAGGAACAACAGGGCAGCAACGACGCGCAGCACGGCGAGGGCCTGCGGCGCATAGGCGGAGAGACGATCGAACAAGAAAATGCTCCTGAGTGACTGCGCCGTTTCGGCGCGGGTTGGGGGCCTGTCTCCTACAGCAGCGCCCGTCACATCATAATCACCCCTAAAGCGCACGCACTGTTCAGCTTTTCCATCGTTCAAGATCGCGTGTTCCGCGCTGGGCGAAAGTCTGCCCCGCCCCCGTTGCCGGACAGTCACATTGCGTAACCGTCCAATTGGCTGTATGACGCGCCATCCAATTCACGCATCGGGCCGAAAAGTAAGTGGCGGTTTCAGGACCGCTCCGATGCGCAACTCTAACTACCGGACACTGCAAGCGCATGAATCAGGCGCCAAAAATCGGGCTCGTCAGCCTCGGCTGCCCCAAGGCACTCGTCGATAGCGAGCGTATCATGACCACCCTGCGCGCCCAGGGCTATACCTTCTCGCGCGACTATGAGGGCGCCGATGTGGTGCTCGTCAACACCTGCGGCTTCCTCGACAGCGCCAAACAAGAAAGCCTTGAGGCCATTGGCGAAGCGCTCAATGAAAACGGTCGCGTCATCGTTACCGGTTGCCTCGGCGTCGAAGAGAACCTGATCCGCGAGACTCATCCCAGCGTGCTCGCCATCACCGGCCCGCACCAGTATGAAAGCGTGGTCTCGGCGGTGCATGAGCACCTGCCGCCCGTGCCGAACCGTTTTGTGGATCTCGTCCCCGAAAGCGGCCTCAAGCTGACGCCGCGCCACTACGCCTACTTGAAGATTTCCGAAGGCTGCAACAATCGCTGCTCCTTCTGCATCATTCCCCAGATCCGTGGCGACCTCGCCTCGCGTCCGGCCGCCGGCATCCTCTCGGAGGCCGAAGGCCTGATCCGCTCCGGCGTCAAGGAACTGCTGGTCATCTCGCAGGACACCAGCGCCTACGGCCTCGACCTGAAGTATGCGACGTCGAAGTATCGCGGACGCGAAGTGAAGGCCAAGTTCTATGATCTGGCCAAGGAACTGGGCGAGCTCGGCGCCTGGGTGCGCCTCCACTATGTCTACCCCTACCCCCATGTCGACCCGGTCATGGAACTGATGGCCGAAGGCCTCGTCCTGCCCTATCTCGACATTCCCTTCCAGCACGCGTCGCCGAATGTGCTGAAGGCCATGCGCCGTCCCGCGCATCAGGAAAAGACGCTCAATCGCATCCTCGACTGGAAGCGCCAGGTCCCCGACCTGACCGTGCGCTCAAATTTCATCGTCGGCTTTCCCGGCGAGACCGAGGAAGATTTCGAAATGCTGCTCGATTTCATCGAGGAAGCCGAAATCGACCGCGCTGGCTGCTTCAAGTACGAGCCCGTCACGGGCGCCACCGCCAACGAGCTCGATGGCGTCGTTCCCGACGAGGTCAAGGAAGAACGCTTTGCCCAGCTCATGGAAGTGGCGCAGAACGTCTCCTTCGGCCAACTGCAGAAGAAGATCGGCCGCACCATTAACGTCATCGTCGACGACGTCCGTCCCGAGGAAAACCGCGTCATCGCGCGCTCCAAGTGGGACGCCCCTGAGATCGACGGCCAGGTCATCGTCGACCAGGCTGATGGTATCAAGATCGGCGACATCGTCTCGGTCACCGTCACCGACAACGACGAATACGACCTCTTCGCCGTCCCGGTGAAGAACTGATCCCCGCCAATAAGCTTCCTTCGCTACCCTCCCCCTTTGCGGGGAGGGTAGGGCAGCTTGGTCCGTGAGGACGCAGCGGAACTAGCGAGGGTGTGCCGGCTTAAGCTCCAGCCGCACCATTCCCGCGAAATCGGGACCCCCTGTTCAGTGCTCCGCGCTCCCGTCGGCCCCGATCACATCGAGCGGATCGCGGAACATCCACCACCCCAGCCGCGTTCGCGCCTCAAACAGTTGAGGCTAAAACAATGCAACGCTATTTCTTCAATCACCGTGACGAGGCTGGCAATCTTCAGCTCGACATCGAGGGCATCATCCTGCCCTCGCTCAATACCGCACTCGAAGAGGCCAGCTACGCGGCTCGCGGCGCTGTCGCCCTCGCCGAAGAGCCCACATCAGGCTGCTTCGAGATCGAGGATTCTGGCCGCTGCCTGATAGGGCGCGTGCCCTACGCCGTCCGGGACACCACGCACTGAGCTATCGCGCATAGGCGTCGAACGGATTGTCCTCTGTCAGCCCCCTGATCGTAGCTGCATCCACACCCGCATCTCGCAGGGCCGGCAGCAGCCAGTTCACCAGATGCGTATAGGGCCTCGGCGTGCCGCCGCCGGGCAGTGCAGGATCGTACCAGCCCAGGTCATGGCTGAGCAGCAGCCGCGGCGCGAGGCCCGCCTCCAGCGCCTTCAGCACCAGCGCCAGTACCTCATCGTCCGGACTGCGTCCCACATGGTCATATTCGATCCATGCCCCGCGGGCCGCTACGGCCCTGTGCAGCTCGAAATCCGGCTCTGCCTGGGTATGAATGGAAATGAAGCGGCTGGCTGACCCGCCCTCCGCCTCGATAATGTCGAGCTGGTCCATCACGACCCGACCCCTGATCGTATGCGAACCGATCACTGCACCGGTCTGGCTGGCCGCCCGCGCTGCCGCTCGCAGAATTCTCTCCTCCAGCGGCGTGATGCCATCGTCACCGGCGCTGATCTTGATCCAGGCCGCCTTGACCCCGGTATCGTCGATGCCTTCGGTGAGTTCGCTAAGCATCCAGTTTTCCAGCTCGGCCGTGCTGGCACCCGCCACCCATTGCGGTATCCAGGGCTCACGGTAATTGCCGGTTGGCACCACGATGGGCATGCCCGTCGCCTGCGACACAGCCAGGTCGATATCCGCCCGCCGGCCAACGCCACCCGTCGTGCATTCCACCAGCGCCGTCACGCCCTGCGCCTGGACCGCCTCGATCTGCGGTGCCATCAGCCGCACCACATCATCAGGCTCTGCCTCCGCATAGCCGGGCTGGTCAGGCGTCCTCAAGTCCACGAAAACATGCTCATGGGGCAGGATCAGCCCCAATTGGTGCCGCTCGAAAGCGCCCAGCGTCGTCCATAGAACTGCCATATCGTCCTCCTTCCCACATTTTTGCACAGCCGCGTGGCAACGGGAATTGGCCTTGGGGTGTTTTGGCCTCGGCATTGCAGCTAGTCTACTGCTGCCGCATTGCTATTCACGGTGACGGAGCAGTTTATGACCACCCCACAAATGCTCGCTTTCCTTATCATTGCGGGCATGATGGTGGCGTTCATAATGGGTCGCTGGCGCTACGATCTGGTGGCCATCTGCGCACTTCTGGCGGCACTCCTTGCCGGCATCGTCCCCCCCGAGCTGGCCTTTTCGGGCTTTTCCAACGACATTGTCATCATTGTGGGCAGTGCGCTGGTCGTCAGCGCCGCAGTCGCGCGCTCCGGCATCATGGAGACGGCCATCCGTCGCTTCATGCCAGGGCTGTCGGGCCCACGCCTGCAGCTGATCGTGCTGGTCACCATCGTCACCGTGCTATCGGCCTTCGTGAAAAATATCGGCGCCCTCGCCATCATGATGCCGATCGCCTTCCAGATGGCGCGCCGATCCAATGTGTCGCCCTCCATGTTCCTCATGCCCATGGCCTTCGGCTCGCTCCTGGGCGGGTTGATGACGCAGATCGGCACCTCGCCCAACATCATCGTTTCAGGCGTCCGGCAGGAGCTCACAGGCACCGCCTTCACCATGTTCGACTTCACCCCCGTTGGTGCTCTGCTTTCCGTCGTGGGAGTTGTCTTCCTGGCCATCTTCTATTGGCTGCTGCCCGAGCGCCGCCGCGAGGAAAGCGGCATGGACAAGGCGATCGAGATCAAGAACTACACCACAGAGGCCCGCGTCCTTGCCGACAGCCCCGCCATCGGCATGACCGTGGGCGAACTTCACGCCGCCGCCGACGGCGCCGCAATGGTCACCGGGATCGTCGGTGCTTCCGGAAATCGCCGGACGCCCCTGCCCGACGCCAAGATGCGCGCCGGCGACATCCTGCTCGTCGAGGGCGATCCCGATGCCCTCGACAAGATGGTCAGCCAGTCGGGCCTGTCCTTTTCGGAACGCCGCGGCGCCGCCACGCGCGACAGCGGCAATATCGGCGTCATCGAGGCCATCATCGGCGAAAGTTCGGGCCTGATCGGCGCCAATGCACAGGAACTCACCTTGTTCGACCGCACTGGCCTCAATCTTCTCGCCATCTCTCGGCGCGACCAGCGCTTTACCGAAAGGCTGGGGCAGATTCGCTTTCAGAATGGCGACGTCATCCTGCTGCAGGGCCACCTCAAGCGCATCCCTGAACTCCTGCGCGAATGGGACTGCCTGCCGCTGGTCGAGCGCGGCCTCAAGCTTGGCAGCGTCCGCAATGGTCTTCTGCCGCTCGGCATCCTGCTCGCGGCAATGGCCGCCACCGCCTTTGGCATCGTGCCTGTCGCCCCGGCCTTCTTCGCCGCCGCCGCGGCCATGGTGCTGACCGGCGCCCTGCCCCTGCGCGACGTCTACAACCAGGTCGACGGACCCATCCTCATCATGCTCGCCTGCCTCATTCCGGTTTCGGAAAGCCTGCAGTCGACGGGCGGCACCGATCTGGTCGCCGCCTGGCTCACCGCCACGGCCGCCACCCTGCCGGGCTGGGGTGCCTTGGCGCTCATCATGGTCGCGGCCATGGCGGTCACGCCCTTCCTCAACAATGCCGCCACCGTGCTGGTCATGGCGCCCATTGCCGCCGCCTTTGCCAGCGGCCTGGGCTACAGCCCCGAAGCCTTCCTCATGGCTGTGGCCATCGGCGCGGGCTGCGATTTCCTCACGCCCATCGGCCACCAGTGCAACACCCTGGTCATGGCGCCCGGCGGCTATCGCTTCGGCGACTACTGGCGCCTTGGCCTGCCCCTGTCCTTCCTCGTTGTCCTCGTCGGCGTTCCCGCCCTGATGATTGTCTGGCACTTCTGAATGGTCCGCAGCGCGGATGAAAGGCTCCGATGGAGCCTTTCAAATGAAGAAGGCCATGAGGGCTATGCCCGAATGGCGTACTCTGATCGCAAGAAGTCGCTCCAGTGGAGCGATTCTCTGCCCCACCCCACGCCACCGGGTTAGCCTGCGGGCCTATTGGCCAGCGTTTTCGGGGCGAAGGAGGGCACTTATCGCGCCCTTTGCCCCGTGCAGGCCCTAAAACAGGCCTCCCACCCGAACGGTTCTTGCCTTTTCCGTCCACTGTGCCACGCTCGCCCGGTCACAACTCAATGTGAGGAGCAAGAGAATGGGTGTTGACGGAGTAGGTTGGCTCGCAGCGATCATCATTGGTGGTCTTGCCGGCTGGATTGCCAGCATGTTCATGAATACCGGCACGAGCCTGATCATGAACATCATACTGGGTGTTGTCGGCGCCATTGTCGCCAGCTTGCTGTTTGGACTTCTCGGCGTCTCTTTTGGTGGCTGGCTCGGCTATCTCATCGCCGGCTTCCTGGGCGCATGCATCCTGATCGCCATCGCGCGGATGATCCGGCGATAGAATTTCGTGCCGGCCGCGGCCACTGCGGCCGGCATTCTCAGAAAGGAATTGGCGCAAAACCCGCGCCCCGCGCAACGCCTTTGCCGCGCCCTTTAGCGCCGTAAATTACTCATCCCGTTGAGGCGTTTAGCGCTTTACGGCGCCCCTGCTCCCGGCGCATCACCATCGCCAGTTCGACCTCACCGATGGAATTTGCGTCATCATGAACAAACTATTCGCCTCCGCCGCCGCGACCCTCGCGCTCGCAGCCAGCCCGGCTCTCGCTCAACCGGCTGACATCCTGAACGCCTCTTACGACATTGCCCGTGAGCTGTTCGAGGCCGAGAACGCCGCCTATGCCGCATCGGGAGCTACCGTGACGGTCAATCAGTCACATGCCGGCACCTCGACCCAGGCCCGCGCCATTCTCGAAGGGCTGCAGGCCGACGTCGTCACCTTCAACCAGGTGACCGACATCGAAAAGCTCGTCGAAGGCGGCTTCGTCTCCGAAGACTGGGCCACAGAGTTCCCCAACAATGCCTCGCCCTTCTATTCCTTCCCCTCCTTCCTTGTCCGCGCTGGCAATCCCAAGGGCATCGAGGACTGGGGCGATCTGGCCGAAGACGGCGTGCAGGTGATCTTCCCCAATCCCAAGACCTCGGGCAACGGCCGCTACACCTATCTGGCGGCCCGTGCCTGGGCGACCGAGGAATTTTCCGGCGACGAAGCCCAGATCGAGGCCTTCCTCACCAAGCTCTTCGCCAATGTGCCGGTTTTCGAAACCGGCGGGCGCGCCGCCACCACCGCATTCACCGAGCGCCAGCTGGGTGACGTGCTGGTGACGTTTGAAGCCGAAACCCTCGCGGTGGCCAACCAGCTCGGCACCGACAACTATCAGCCGGTGACCCCCTCGGTCAGCTTCCTCTCCGAGTTTCCGGTGGCCATCGTCGACAAGGTTGTCGATGCGCGCGGCAGCCGTGATCTGGCCAAGGCCTATCTCGATTTCCTCTTCACGCCAGAAGGTCAGGAAGTGGCCGCTGCCAACTTCCACCGGCCGAACGACGAAGCCGTTGCTGCCGCCCACGCCGAAACCTTCCCCGAGATCCGCCTCGTGACCGCCGAGGAGGCCTATGGCGGCTGGGACGCCATCGCTGCTGACCACTTCGCCGAAGGCGCCCTGCTCGACAAGGTCTTCGTGAACCAGTAGTCAAAAGCTGTGAGTCCAAGGCTCCTTCGCTCCCTCCCCTTGATGGGGAGGGTAGCGAAGCTGGGCCGAAGGCCTTAGCGAAGCTTGGGTGGGGTGGGGCCAAGTACACAGTCCGTGTGCGTGGCCCCACCCCACCCTCATTCCCTCCCCATCAAGGGGAGGGAGGCGAAAGAGCCAACGACTTAGGAGCATCACCAACCCATGCCCGCCCCCCGCAGCAAGCACCTGCTTCCCGGCTTCGGGCTGACCATGGGCATTTCGCTCTTCTACATCACGCTCATCGTCGTCTTGCCCATCTCCGCCATGCTGCTCAAGGTGGCCGGCATGGGTTTTCCGGAGTTCTGGCGCATCGTCACCTCCAATCGGGCCCTCGCCGCCTATCGCGTGACCTTTTCGTCCGCTTTCTTTGCCACCATTCTCAATGGCCTTGTCGGCCTGTTGCTGGCCTGGGTGCTCACCCGCTATCGCTTCCCTGGCCGCCGCATTCTCGACGCCTTGGTCGACCTGCCCTTTGCTTTGCCCACGGCCGTGGCGGGCCTGGTGCTGGTGACGCTCTTTGCCGACACAGGCTGGTATGGCCAGTTCCTCGAACCCAATGGCATCAAGGTCAACTACACCCAGCTCGGCATCATTGCCGCCATGAGCTTCACCTCCATTCCCTTCGTGGTCCGTGCGGTGCAGCCGGTTCTCGAAGAGGTCGATGAAAGCCTTGAAGCGGCTGCCCAGACGCTGGGCGCAACGCGCTGGCAGGTTTTCAGCCGCATTATCTGGCCCACCATCATGCCCGCCTTCATCGGCGGCTGCGTGCTCAGCTTCTCGCGCTCGCTGGGCGAATTCGGCGCCGTGGTGTTCATCGCTGGCAACCTGCCGGGCCTAACCGAGATCGTGTCGCTGCTGATTTACATTCGCCTTGAGGAATACAGCTACGAAGGCGCGGCCGCCCTCGCCTTCGTCCTCCTCCTCGTCGCCTTCCTCACCCTCCTTGCCAGCAATGCCCTCTCGGCCTGGCAGACACGCTATGTGGAGAGAGCGTGATGGTGTTCCTGTTTGCGCAGTCTCCTCCTCCCAACAACCGGCACCCCCTTCTCCCCTTGAGGGAGAAGGTGCCCGAAGGGCGGATGAGGGGTCACCGATCCTTAGGGAACCACCGCGTTCGTGCAGAACACCCCTCACCCGTCTCGCGCGACGCGCGATCCACCCTCTCCCTCAAGGGGAGAGGGGCAGCGAGAGTGCGCTCCGACGTTGCGAGGCTCCTCCAATGACCACCCGTCCCACCCTCTCTCCCGGCGCCATCGCCCTCATCGCACTGGCCGCGATCCTCGCCATCTTCGTGCTCGTCACGCCGCTGGCGCTGATTTTTGCTTTCGCCCTGCGTGAAGGCCTTGGCGCCTATTTCGCCAATATCATGGCGCCCGACACGCTCCACGCCATCTGGCTGACAGTCGCCACCGCCATCATTGTTGTCCCGATCAACATCGTGGTGGGCGCCGCCCTTGCCTGGCTCGTCACCCGTTTCCGCTTCCGCGGTCGGCAGCTGCTCATCAGCCTCATCGAGTTGCCCGCCTCCATGAGCCCCATCGTCGCCGGCGTGGTCTATCTCTTCCTCTATGGCGGCCAGGGCCTGCTTGGCCCCACCCTCCAGGGCCTGGGAATCCAGGTCATGTTCACCCCGCTCGCCATCGTCATGGTCAGCCTCTTCGTCACCGCGCCATTTGCAGCGCGCGAGCTGATTCCACTGATGAGCCAACAGGGCACCGAAGACGAGGAGGCCGCCCTCTCGCTGGGCGCCAATGGCTGGCAGATGTTCTGGTATGTCACCCTGCCCAATATTTCCTGGGCCATGGTCTATGGCGCCGTTCTTACCAATGCCCGCGTCATGGGCGAGTTCGGCGCCGTATCCGTAGTCTCCGGCGCCATCCGTGGCCAGACCAACACCCTGCCCCTGCAGATCAACCTGCTGTTCAACGACTTCAACGTCACCGGCGCCTTTGCTGCCGCCTCAACCCTGACACTGATCGCCGTCCTGACCCTGATCCTCAAAGCCATGCTGGAAAGTCGCCGCCACGGCTGAATCCTCCGCGCGCTGCGGCGACCCGGCTCCTGCCTCACCTCCCCCTTGACGGGGGAGGCAGCGTCACTAGGCCCATCGGGCCGTAGCAGAGCTAGATGGGGGTGCGTGAGAGCGCCAGATGTGTCCCTTGCCCCGGACGTCACCCTTCGAACCGTCCCACGCGGATGGTGCAGGGCTTGACCCGAGAGCTCTATACTTCCTAAACGGCTAGTCGAAGTGCAGCCTCCTTCGGTCAAGCGAGGGTGACGGTCCGTAGTCTGGGCTGCAATCGGAGTCACCATGCACACCGCCCACACCATCCCCCTGCGCCACCGCCCTCCCTTGGTCCTTGGTCAGCACGCCTTGATCATGGGCATTCTCAACGTCACGCCAGACAGCTTTTCCGATGGCGGTGCCCACAATGCGGTCGACGCCGCCCTGTCCCACGCGCGCTACATGCTGGAACAAGGCGCCGACATCATCGACATCGGCGGCGAGAGCACCCGGCCCGGCTCCGAACCCGTGCCCGTTCAACTTGAGCTCGACCGCGTCATCCCAGTCATCGACGCTATCCGCGCCGCCGGAATTTCAGCCCCCATTTCCATCGACACGATGAAGCCCCTCGTCGCCCATCAGGCTCTCGAAGCAGGGGCTGACATCATCAACGACGTCAATGGCCTGCAGGGCGCCGCCGAAATGGCCGAGATAGCGGCCGTGATGCAGGCTCCCGTCATCGCCATGCACTGGGATCGCGCCTGGACACCAGAGACGGACCCTATCCCGTCCATGGTCAACTGGTTCGAAACAACCCTTGCTCTTGCCGAAAAGGCCGACCTGCTCCCGTCCAGCATCATTCTCGATCCAGGCTTTGGTTTCACCAAGACCCTGAATCAGAATTACAGCATCCTCCGGCAACTGACTGAATTGACTCGCGCTTTCCCGGAGAATGCCATGCTGGTCGGCACCTCGCGCAAATCCATGATCGGCAGGCTGCTCGACAACCAGCCCGCCGAGCGCCTCGCAGGCACCATCGCCACCAACGTCCAGGGCTATGAGCGCGGCGGTCACATTTTCCGCGTCCACGACGTCGCCCCCCTCAGCGACGCCCTTCGCGTCGCCGAAGCAACGCTCTATAACCCGCCGGACATCTGAGCCCATCCACCGCGTCATTCCCGCGAAATCGGGAACCCCTGTCCCTCAAGCGAGTAGCGCCCCATGACCGCCCCCTTTACCGGCGACCGCATCATCCTCAATGACCTGGGCTTCTATGGCTATCACGGCCTCTTCAACGAAGAGGCAAAGCTCGGTCAGCGCTTTTTCGTCGACCTGCAATGCGGCGTTGACCTCTCAGCGCCGGGCAATACCGACGAGATTGGCCACACCGTCTCCTATGCGGATATCTACGACGTGGTGAAGTCCACCTTCGAGACCAGGCGCACCAGGCTCATCGAGGCACTGGCCCAGAACATCGCCACCGCCCTGTTCGACGCCTTCTCCGACATCGACTGGATCATCGTTCGCATCCGCAAGCCCGAGGCGCCCATTGCCATGGTGCGCGGCGAGGCCGCCATCGAACTCCATCGCGTGCGGCCGTCCTGATGGCCAGTGCCTGGCTTTCCCTCGGCGCCAATATCGGCGATCCCCCCGCCCAGCTCGCCGAAGCCATCCGCCGACTCGACGCGCATGAACACATCAGCGTCACGGCGCAGTCATCTGTCAGCCGCACCAAGGCCTGGGGCAAGACCGACCAGCCCGATTTTGTCAATATGGCTGCAACGGTCGAAACCGAACTCCTGCCCATCGACCTGCTCCACGCCTGTCTCGACATCGAGCGCGACATGGGCCGGGTGCGTCATGAGGTCTGGGGGCCGCGCCTCATCGACATCGACATCATCGCCTATGAACGTGTTGAAATGGACACGACCAAGCTGATCCTGCCCCATCGCTTCGCCCACGAGCGCGACTTCGTTCTCGAGCCCCTGCGCGAGATTTCGCCCGAAACAGCCGACTGGATTACCTCAAGGCCCTGAACGCCACGGATAATGCTAGCAGTCTGCTAGCAAATTCGTCCCCATCAGCGCAGCGCGTCGACCACCGCTACGGCTGTGTCGAACTCCACACGACGCTTGGCCCGACGCTCCGAGGCCTCTTCATCCTCACCCCACAACACCGGATCTGGTGATCCTCGTCGACATGCGCTGCAGTCCACACCTCGTCGGGTGTAACCAGCCGATACAACAACGCAATTGCCAGCAGACCAGACCCTGTCAGGCCGGTGATCGACACGAGCGCTGTAAGCGACAGAAGCCACTGTCCCTCGAGGGCCGCATCGAGCCGCTCAAGCGTGCTATCCGGTTGAGGCTGATGGATAATTCCGATGGTCGGCTGGAAAGCCACATCGAATTTCCGCGCCAGCTTCACCAGCACGTCATCCCAGACGCGCTCCTGTTCGGCGACTAATTCGTGAGGCGCATCAGCACGATAGAGCAGAAGATCATTGCCGGCGAACTTGCCGATCTCGGCCCGGAACTCCGGCACCATCGCCGCGCCGCTCTCCAGCGCCGAATTGATCAACCGCGTCATTGGCATGGTGGCCGGGTCGACCACCTTGTCCTGCGCCGCCCACTCCCCAGCCATCGTCTGCGCTATGCTAAGCACCGGCAACACCACAGGAATCTTGTTTCCCGGCGTGCGCAAGGGCCGACCATCGAGGGTAATGACAAAGCCATCTTCGCCCCGCGCCACATCCACCGCCTTATAGAAACGCTTGGGCAACTCGACTTGGTTGATGTGCTGGGCCTGGCCAAAGCCAGCATCCTGGTGCTTGTGAGCGTCTTCCAGCTGGTCACGCATTTTTTGCCTCCAGAACGCGGTCAATAGCGCCGGACAGTTCGGAATAATCGTCGATGAGGATATCGGCGCCAGCCCCACGCAACTCCTCAGGCTGGTGATAACCCCATGTTACACCGATCGTTTTCGTCCCGGCCGACTTGCCCATCTCCATGTCGAACGTGGTGTCGCCGATGATGACAGTCTCGTGCTTCCCAGCCCCGATCTCGGCCATGGCGCGCAGCATCATGCCCGGGTTGGGCTTGGACGGATTGTGGTCCGGCGTCTGCAGTGTCGAAAAATGTCCGGCAATACCATGCAGTTCGGTCAGCCGATGCACGCCGCTGAGCCCTTTGCCGGTGGCAATTCCCAGCACCGTATCGGGCTGCGCCTTCAACAGGTCCAGGGCCGCCCGGGCACCGGGAAACAGCCCCTCGCGTCCCTCGGCGGTGAGCAGCGAGGCGCGGTAATGTGCGCGGTAGCGTTCGGCCAAAGTGTTTGCCAGATCAAGGTCTTGCGACCCAAGCAATTGAAGCAGTGCCTGCGGAAGCGAAAGCCCGATAACGCGCCGCGATTCTGCCGGCGATGGCACGGACAGCCCCGCCTCGACAAAGGTCGTCGCCATGTGTTCGGCAATCAGCGCCTGCGTATCGATCAGCGTGCCGTCCATGTCGAACATGACCAGCCTCACGCCGCGTCCTCCGGATCGTTGGATTGGGCATCGTAGCGGTCGGCATCAAAACCCAGAGCCTCGAAGCTCTGCCGCATATGCGGAGGCAAAGGCGCTGAAATATCGATCTTTTTTCCGTTGCGCAGCGGCAGCACGATGCGGCGGGCATGCAAGTGCAGGCCCTCGCCCAGGCCCGGCGCCGGCATCCAGTTCTCGATATTGAAATAGCGCGGATCGTCGATGATCGGCGTGCCGAGCTGGGCCATGTGCACGCGCAGCTGGTGCGTGCGGCCGGTCACCGGCTTCAGCGTCACCCAGGCAAAGCGGCGGCTGGCCGTATCCGTGGTCGAATAATAGCTCAACGAATGCACGGCTCCCGGCGCCCCGTTGCGAACGACCACCATCTGCTCGCCGTCGGTGGTCGCCTGCTTGGCCAGGAAGCAGGAAATCTCGCCTTGGCGCGGTGTCGGATTGCCCGCCACTACCGCCCAGTAGATCTTGCGCGCCGAGCGCGACCGGAACACCGAGCCAAAATGCTTTGCCGCCGCCGCGGTCTTGGCCACGACAAGGCAGCCTGACGTATCGCGGTCGAGACGATGCACCAGACGCGGCGCTTCGCCAGCCTTGTTGGGCAGGTTCTTCAGGAGGCCATCCATGTGCCGCAGGGTGCCGCTACCCCCCTGAACGGCCAGGCCGTGGGGTTTGTTGAACACATAGAGGTCGTCATCTTCGTAGAGGATCAAGTCCTTGAGAAACCGCACCTCTTCCGGGTTCACCTTGAAGGCGCGCACCGTGTCGGGGTCATCGACCGGCGGCACGCGGACGATCTGGCCCTCGCTGAGGCGAGTACTGGTCTGCACCTTGGCCTTGTCGACCTTGACCTCGCCATTGCGGATCAGCTTCTGCAGCCGCGCAAATCCCACCTGCGGGAAATGCCGCGCAAACCAGCGGTCGAGGCGCATGCCATCGTCATCCGCCGTGACTTCCCTATGTTGAACGCCGCTCATGCCATGCCGCCTCTCGTAATCAGGAGCCCGCAATATAGGCCCGCGAGACAAACCACAACCGACAAGCCGACATAGAGCGCCGCCTGCGCCAGCTCGCCGCGCTCGATCATCGATATGGTGTCGAGCGAGAAGGAGGAAAAGGTGGTGAACCCACCCAGCACACCGACAGCCGCAAACAGGCGAATGTCCTGCCCCGCCGCAGGCAGGGTCCGCACCAGTATGCCGATCAACAGACCCATGGCGACCGATCCGACAATGTTGACCAGAAGCGTCGCGAGCGGAAAGCTCGACGCCCAGAACCGCCCGATCAGCACCCCGACCCCGTAGCGGGCTACGGCCCCGATTGCTCCACCCAGACCAACAAGAACAAGGGCCTGCATCTAGTCATCGCCCCGCTTGGCCGCCCTGAGGCGCGCGAAATAGTCCATGCGTTTCCTGAGGTCGCGCTCGAAACCGCGCTCCACCGGATGGTAGAAGTCTTGACGGCCGATCTTTTCCGGGAAGTACTCCTGGCCCGAAAACGCCTCGGGCGTATCGTGGTCATAGATATACCCATCGCCATAGCCCTGCCCCTTCATCATCTTGGTCGGAGCATTGAGAATGACCATCGGCGGCATCGGCGAACCCGTTGATTTCGCGACGGAAACGGCGGCCTTGTAGGCTGTGTAGACGGCATTCGACTTGGGCGCGAGCGCCAGGTAAACCACGACCTGCGCCAGCGACAGCTCTCCCTCTGGCGAACCAAGCATCTGATAGGCATCGCGACCGGCAATGGCCAGCTGGAGGGCCTGCGGATCGGCGAGGCCAATGTCCTCCGAAGCCATACGGATCAAGCGCCTGGCCAGGAAAAGGGGGTCCTCGCCGGCATCCAGCATGCGGGCGAAATAATAGAGCGCCGCGTCGGGATCGGAGCCGCGGATGGTCTTGTGAAGGGCCGAAATCAGGTTGTAGTGCCCGTCCTGCGCCTTGTCGTAGATGGGCGCCCGGCGCTGCACAATTGTTAGCAGACTGTTAGCGTCAACGGTCTCGTCGTGACCCACAGACGCCAAAATCTCCTCCACAAGGCCCAACAGCGCGCGCCCATCGCCATCGGCAAGGCCGAGCAAAGTTTCCCGGGCGCTGTCATCGAGCGGCAGACGCGACCCAAGCAGGGTCTCGGCCCGCTCAAGAAGCTTCGCCAGATCATCGCGGCTGAGAGACTCGAAACGCAGGACCTGGCTGCGCGAGAGAAGCGCCGCATTGAGCTCGAAGGACGGGTTCTCTGTCGTCGCCCCCACCAGCACGACGGTGCCGTCTTCCATCACTGGCAGGAAGCTGTCCTGCTGGGCGCGGTTGAAGCGGTGGATTTCGTCGACGAACAGCAAGGTGCGGTGACCAGAGAGGCGCTCGAACCGCGCCTTCTCGAAGACCTTCTTGAGATCGGCAACGCCCGAAAAGATTGCCGATATCTGCTCGAAGCGAAAATCGATCTGGTCGGCCAGGAGCCGCGCCACCGTGGTCTTGCCAGTGCCCGGCGGGCCCCAAAGGATCAACGAGCCCAGCCGGCCGGAAGCCAGCATGCGCCGCAATGTGCCGCCCTCGCCCAGGAGGTGGGTCTGCCCGATCACCTCGTCCAGGTTGCGCGGTCGCAATTGATCGGCCAGGGGGCGGGCCTTGTCGGTTTCGGACGGGTCGGCGGAGAAGAGATCGGACATGCGCACTGAATAGCAGAGGAGGTTGGCTCCTGCACTAGCCTCTAGTTGACCGTCATTGCCCGGCTTGACCGGGCAATCCAGTTGTCGGCGCATGGACCACCCGGTCAAGCCGGGTGGTGACGATGTGGATAGTTCCCGGCTTCTGTGGGTCACTCACCCGCTCACGATCGCCCTCGTGACCCGACCATCCCTTTGCAGGATGATCTGCCAAGTCCGCACCCGCTGGCTGGCCAACTGCGAAAACACTGAAGCATCGGTAATCTCGGTGCCGTTGAGCGCCAGGATGACATCATCCACGTTGAGCCCCATGGCCTCGGCCTCCGAGCCGGGCGCAATGGCGGTGACGATCACCCCGCGAGCGTCATAGGGCAGCCCCTTGCTCTCAGCCAAGGCCGGATCGAATTGCCGCACCGTCGCGCCGGCAAAGCGGGAATTGCCTTCGATGTTCGCTACGGCACCCGCTGCAGGCTGCGGGGCCGTTTCGATAGGGAACGTAACGACCTCCGTGGCCCCGCCCCGCAACCGCTCCAATTGCGCCGTATCGCCCACGGCGCGTGTCGCCAGGCGGAAATTGAAGGCGCTAGGGTCATCCACCCTTTGCCCGTCAATCGACAGGATCACGTCACCGGACTGGAACCCTGCCCGCTCGGCCGGACCGCCAGGTGCAGTTTCGGTAATCAGCGCACCGTGCGGAGCCGTCATGCCCAGGCTGGTCGCTATATCAGCGCTGACGGCCTGCAACTTTGCGCCGAACCACGGCCGCACAATCGTGCCGCCGGACACGCCGGCTTCGGCAACCAGCCTGGCCATGTTGGCCGGGATGGCAAAGCCGATACCCACCGACCCGCCGGTCTGCGAATAGATGGCCGTGTTGATGCCGACAAGGCGCCCGGCCATATCGACCAGTGCGCCGCCGGAATTGCCCGGATTGATGGCCGCATCGGTCTGGATGAAGAACTCATAGTCAGTCGCCTCCACACCGGTGCGGGCGAGCGCGGAGACGATCCCGCTGGTCACGGTCTGGCCCACGCCGAAGGGGTTGCCGATGGCCAGCACCAGATCGCCCACCAGCAGGTCGTCGCTGTCGGCAAAGCGGATCGCCGCGAATTCCGCACCGCCGGGGTCGCGCACGCGCAACACGGCGAGGTCGGTGTCTTCGTCCTCAATCACGACGTCCACCGCATATTCCCGCCCGTCGCTGAGCGCGATGCGGACATCGGTCGCCCCCTCGATCACATGGCGGTTAGTGAGAATGACGCCGCCGGGGTCCACGATCACGCCCGAGCCGAGCGAACGCGACTCCCTTGGACGGCTCTGAAAGTTCCTGTCGCCAAAAAAGCGCGAGAAAAAAGGATCGTTGGCAAAGGGCGACACCGCCTGCTGCTCGATCCGCGTCGCATAGACATTGACCACCGAGGGGGAAACATCCCGCACGATAGGCGCGAAACTGAGCGTTATTTCCGCATCGCTTTGTGGAACGACGCGTTGCACTTCCGGAATGGGTGCAGGTTCGACCTGCGCCAGAACCGGCGCCGTACCATTCCAGGGCGCCAGTGCCACCATGCCGCCGCCTGCCAGACCGAGCAAAGCAACAACCGAAAACACCAACGTTCGCAATGACATGACACAACCTTTGGAATCAGGATGCGAGGCAGATAATCGCCCCGAAGAGCCACGAGCACAACGCCCGGAATCTGTCATGAAAATGACGCCTCGACATTGTTGGTTTGCAGCCGAAATAAACGTTTGCGTGAGGGGGCACACGGCCCTATATGCAGCGCTCAATTTCGCGTCGTTTACGAACCGGAAAGACCTGAACGCCGCGAGTTTCCTTCACTCTCCAGCCCCGAAAGGCCTGTTGTCCAATGACGAGCCGAAGACCGTTTACGCCAATACCCTCCGCGCTGATCGCGGCAGAGGCGCCGGACTTTCCCTCCTTCCTCTTTTCGGAGAAGGAGTTCCACAGGGCCGTGAAGGTTTTCAAGAAGGGCTTTGACGGGCTGCTGACCTATGCGGTCAAGTGCAACCCCTCGCCGCACATCATTGCGCAGCTGCACAAGGAAGGCCTAAAGGCGTTCGACGTGGCCTCCAACACTGAGATGGAGCTGGTGCGCGACTACGCGCCCGGCGCCGTCATGCACTACAACAATCCAATCAAGAACAAGCGCGAGATCGAGCGCGCTTATGAAGAGTTCGGCGTTCGCAGCTTCACCATCGACCACCCGCAGCAACTCGACCAGCTCGCCGCCGTGGTGTCGCCTTCGCGCGACGTCGAGGTGACCACCCGTTTCAAGGCCGGCAAGGCGCTGAAGTCCTATGACTTCGGCATCAAGTTCGGTGTGATGGAACAGGGCGCGGCCGAAATCGTCACCGCGGTCGAGAAGATGGGCTATACACCCAGCCTCTGCTTCCATGTCGGCTCGCAGTGCGAAGATGCCTATGCCTATGAGCGCCACATTGCGGCCGCCTCGCGCATTGTCGAGGAGAGCGGCATCGAGCTCAAGCGCCTCAATATCGGTGGTGGCTACCCTGCTCCCTATCCGACCAGCGAAGCGCCGCCGATGGACTATTATTTCGAGACCATATCGCAGGCCGTGTCCGACCATTTTGGCGACAAGAACAAGCCCGAACTCATCATCGAGCCCGGGCGCGCCCTCGTGACCTCCTCGACCTCGCTGCTCCTGCGCGTCAAACACCAGCGTGGCGGCCAGTCGGTCTATGTCAATGACGGCGCCTATGGCTCGCTGATGGAAGTCAAGTTCATGCACTTCACCCCGCCGGTGCGCGTCTGGCGCGGCCCGCGCGTGCATGACAATGACCAGGAATTCTCCGAATTCACCATCTGGGGTCCCACCTGCGACAGCTATGACGTGCTGCCCCAGGTCTTCACCCTGCCAGCCGATATCGATGAGGACGACTGGATCGAGTTCGGCCTGATGGGTGCCTATACCCAGGCTTCGCTGACCCCGTTCAACGGCTTCGACCGCCGCGACCAGTACTGGGTCGAAGACGTCTATACCGGCAAGGATATGGCTCCGGCGGAGTAAATTGCGCTGGCGAGCGCAGTCCATTCTTTTTCCCATCAGGGAGAAGGTGGCGCGTTGCGCCGGATGAGGGGGATATTGCCGCGAGCGTCGGTCTCGCGGGAGCATCCCCCTCACCGACTCGGCTTCGCCGAGCCACCTCTCCCCGGTGGGGGGAGGAATTGAGGGGCCCGCATGACAGACCTACTCCCCCTTCATGTTCTCGGCCGCCGGATCATGGTCCTTGGCCTTAGCAATTCAGGCAAATCGACACTCGCGGTGGCGCTGTCAGCCAGGCTTGGCATCCCAGCCATACACCTCGACCAGCTCCAGCACCGGCCGAACACCAATTGGGAAGTTCGCCCGGAAGCCGAATTCGCCGCCCTGCATGACGAGGCCATTCGCGCCGAAGCGTGGATCGTGGACGGCTCTTATTCGCGGGTCATGCCGCAGCGCCTGGCCCGCGCCACCGGCATTATCGTCCTGAGCGACAGCCTGGCCACGCGCTACCGGCGCTACTTCACCCGCACAATGTTCCAGAAGACACGCGCCGGCGCGCTCGAGGGCGGCCAGGATCGCGTAAACTGGAAGATGATCCACTGGCTTTGGCACACACGCAACTCCATCGGGAAGTACCACGAGATGACCCGATCGTCGGGCCCGCCCCATGTCCTGATCAGCAATCGGAGCGATCTGGATGCGCTCTATGCAGCGTGGGACCTCACTTTACCCTGGGCCTGACGAGGCCAAAGCGGATCCCGCTCTCGGCGGCACTCAGAATGGCTTCCTCGTTGGTCCGGTACGGCCGTCCCAGTAGGGCCTCACCCTTGCTGCCATCGAAATGCTTCTCGTTGCCGACATCGTTGATGATCTGGCGGGTGGGGCCACCCAGAACGGAAATGACACGGATCAGCCAATCCGGCACCGTTCTGGTCGTCACCGCATGATCCGGATAGGCCTTCCGGAGCACGTCAGCCACCTGCCTAAAGGTCATGTAGGGGCCAGTGCAGAGGTACCGCTGCCCGACGCTCGCGGGCGCCTCCAATGCAGCCAGATGCATGGCCGCCACATCACGCACATCGCTGATGGCAAAGCCGATCCTGGCCATTGCAGGCGTCGATCCATCGAGCAGGCCGGTGACCAATCCCAGCGAAATCGACGTCTCCGGGTCCGTAGCCGGCCCGAGAATGGCGCCAGGATGAATTGTGGTGAGCCCCATGCCCTTGGCCTTGGCGAACGCCCAGGCGGCCCGCTCTGCCCTCGTCTTGCCGATGCAGTAGGCCCAGCTCCGCCGCATGCCATCAAGATTGGTGAAATCTGTCTCGGAATAGTGCCATACACCGGTTTCATGCCCAAGACCGTAGCCAACCGTCGCAATGGACGAGGTCATGATGACGCGCCTTATCCCGGCGGCATCGGCGAACCGAAGAACGCGCTCGGTCCCTTCCACAGCGGGCCGAACCACAGTCTCCGGGTCCTTGGGCTCGACAGCGACAATCGTCGCCGCCACATGCATGACGGCCGAAATGTCCTCCATGGCCTCGGCCCAGCCCCGATCATCGAGAAGATCCGCCTCGACCAGTTCCAGGTGCGGCTCATAGCCGGGCGCCAGAGCCGCCACAGCCGCCCAGACCCCCTTGACCTTGCCTTGCCCCCGAACGGTGCCCCGCACGGCATAGCCGGCCCGCAAAAGCTCGCCAATGACATGCTTGGCCACAAACCCGGACGCGCCGGTGACGAGAATCCTGGCCACGATATCCCTCCTTGCCCCGGGGAGTTTTTACCACGGCCTACCACGAAGTCATCCCGGCGCAGGCGGGAACTATGTCCGCAGCCTCCCCGGGATTGGTGCAGTAGATGCCCAGCGCACCGCGCAAAAAGAAAAAGCGGCCCCGGTTTCCCGGGGCCGCCTGAAATTCACACCTACAAGACTTACGCCGCTTCGGCTTCGTCCTGGGTGAAGACCGGACCGGAGTCCTGGCCCTTGGCATCGACGTCACGATCGACAAACTCGATCACGGCCAGCGGGGCGTTGTCGCCATAGCGGAAGCCGGCCTTGAGGATGCGGATGTAACCGCCCTGGCGTTCGGCATAGCGCGGGCCGAGCACTGCGAAGAGCTTGGCAACCTGAGCTTCATCGCGAATCTGGGCGATGGCCTGACGGCGGGCATGCAGGTCGCCGCGCTTGCCCAGGGTGATGAGCTTCTCGACGATCGGACGGAGGTCCTTAGCCTTGGGAAGCGTGGTGACGATCTGTTCGTGCTTGATCAGCGCAGCGGACATGTTGGCAAACATGGCCTTGCGGTGAGAAGCGGTACGGCTGAACTTGCGGCCTCGGGAAGCGTGGCGCATGGGTTATCTCCTAAAGTCTGGTCAGCGCCGGATCAGTAATGATCTTCGTAGCGCTTTGCGAGGTCATCGATATTCTCGGGGGGCCAGTTGTTGACGTCCATTCCGAGATGAAGCCCCATCTGTGCCAGGACTTCCTTGATTTCATTGAGCGACTTGCGGCCGAAATTCGGAGTCCGCAGCATCTCGGCTTCCGTCTTCTGGATGAGGTCGCCGATATAGACGATGTTGTCGTTCTTGAGGCAGTTTGCCGAACGCACCGACAGTTCGAGCTCGTCGACCTTCTTGAGCAGCGCCGGGTTGAAGGCGAGTTCCGGGACAGCGTCCTGGGCCTTTTCCTTGGTGGGCTCTTCGAAGTTGACGAAAACCGACAGCTGATCCTGGAGAATGCGAGCGGCATAGGCCACGGCATCTTCCGGCGAGATCGCGCCATTGGTTTCAACGCTCAGGGTCAGCTTGTCCTTGTCCAGGCTTTCACCTGCACGGGTGGCGTCGACCTTGTAGCTCACGCGGCGAACCGGCGAGAACAGGGCATCAACCGGGATATAGCCGATCGGGGCGTCCTCGGGACGGTTCTTCTCGGCCGGGACGTAGCCCTTGCCGGTATCGACCGTGAACTCGATATTGATCTCGGCGCCGTCGTCGAGGTGGCAGATGACCAGCTCGGGGTTCAGCACTTCGATATCGCCGGAAACCTTGATGTCGCCAGCAGTGACGGCAGCAGGGCCCTGCTTGGTGAGGGTCAGGCGCTTCGGGCCTTCGCCACCCATCTTCAGGGCGATTTCCTTGACGTTGAGAACGAGGTCGGTGATATCCTCGCGCACGCCGGGCAGCGAGGAGAATTCGTGCAGGATGCCGTCAATCTGGATCGCGGTCACAGCCGCGCCCTGAAGCGACGACAGCAGCACACGACGCAGGGCATTGCCCAGGGTAAGACCGTATCCGCGCTCAAGCGGCTCGGCAACAACCGAAGCCACGCGCGCGTTGTCGCTGCCCGAAACAATGTCCAGCTTGGTCGGCTTGATCAGTTCCTGCCAGTTCCTCTGGATCGTCACGGTATTGTCCTTTCAATTTAGCGGCCAGCGGCCGCTCCGCCGCAAACACAATAGGACTCCCGACCCATCCAATCGGCCGGGAGTGAACCATTCGTCTCGTTAGACGCGGCGACGCTTACGCGGGCGGCAGCCATTGTGCGGAATGGACGTAACGTCACGGATCGAGGTGACGTTGAAGCCGGCGGCCTGCAGAGCGCGCAGAGCCGATTCACGGCCTGAACCCGGACCACGAACTTCGACCTCGAGGGTCTTCATGCCGTGTTCCTGGGCCTTCTTGGCAGCGTCTTCAGCTGCAACCTGGGCAGCATACGGGGTCGACTTGCGCGAGCCCTTGAAGCCCATCACGCCCGACGAGGACCACGAAATCGTGTTGCCCTGCATGTCGGCGATGGTGATCATCGTGTTGTTGAAGGAGGCGTTCACGTGTGCGACGCCGGAAGTGATATTCTTGCGTTCCTTACGACGAACGCGTGCGACTTCAGCCTTAGCCATTACTATCCTCTAGGGTATCGGCGCTGCCGTAGTACCAGCAGCTCCACCACGGAAGAAGCGGATCAAGTCTTCTGGGCCAACTCTCTCGAGCCACCCGAAAGGCTTGCCCCGCCACTTCCAATTCAAATCCTGTCTCCGCGACCGCGGAGCCAGATTACTTCTTCTTGCCGGCGATCGGCTTCGCCGGACCCTTGCGGGTGCGGGCGTTGGTGTGGGTGCGCTGACCGCGGACCGGCAGGCCACGACGGTGACGCAGGCCACGGTAGTTGCCCAGATCCATCAGACGCTTGATGTTCATCGCAACGTTACGGCGAAGATCACCTTCCACGACATAGTCGCGGTCGATAGCTTCACGGATCTGGATCACTTCGGCGTCCGTCAGTTCATTGACGCGGCGCTCGGCCGGAATACCGACCTTGGCGGTGATATCATTGGCGAACTTCTCGCCGATCCCGTGAATATACTGCAGCGCGATAACCACGCGCTTGTTCGTCGGGATATTGACGCCAGCAATACGAGCCACGTCTGCTCTCCTTCATTCACACGCGCCATCGCGGCGGGTGCCTTTAAACAACAAGGGACCGGATTTCGACCCCCAACTACGGGAAAACCGAATCCAGCCCAATAATCCTTGAGACTGGTGCGGTTCTTTAAGGACAAGACAAGGCCGAGTCAACAGCCCTGCCCGCCTCTTGTTACTTGCCGAGCGCAGCCTTGATGGCGGCGGTAACCTCGGTTACGGGCGCCATGCCGTCGACCGGCTTCAGCAATCCCCTGCCCGAGTAATACGCAACCAGCGGCGCGGTCTGCTCGGAATAGACGCCGAGGCGCTTGCGAAGCACTTCCTCATTGTCGTCGGCGCGGGCGCCACCCGATTCCTTGCCGCGCTGGATAACACGGCGAACCAGTTCGTCGGCGTCCGCCTTGATCTCGATAACAGCATCGAGGGCAATGCCCTTGTCGGCCAGCATGCGATCCAGGGCTTCTGCCTGTGCAATCGTGCGCGGGAAGCCGTCAAGGATGAACCCTGGCTTGCAATCCTCGGCGTCGAGACGCTCGGAGACAATGCCGTTCACGATGGCATCGCTCACCAGGTCGCCGCGGTCAACGATTGCCTTGGCCTCCACCCCGAGCGGGGTCTTGGCCGCAATGGCGGCGCGAAGGATATCACCGGTAGAAAGTTGCGGAATGCCGTAGGCTTCCACCAGAATTTTCGCTTGAGTACCTTTTCCTGCCCCCGGGGGCCCCAGCAGGATCAACCTCATCGACGCTTGCCTCCTCCAAGACGGGACTTTTTCAGCAGCCCTTCATATTGCTGGGCCACCAGGTGGCTCTGGATCTGCGTGATCGTATCAAGCGTCACCGTGACCATGATCAGCAGCGACGTGCCGCCGATAAACTGGCTCACCGCCAACTGGCTGAACAGCACTTCCGGGATCAGAGCAACGACCGTCAGGTAGATCGCCCCGACAACGGTAATGCGGGTTAGCACGTAGTCGATGTGCTGGGCGGTGCGCTCACCCGGACGGATGCCCGGAATGAAGCCGCCGGAACGCTTCAGATTGTCTGCCGTCTCGGTCGGATTGAACACGATGGCCGTGTAGAAGAAGGCGAAGAAAATGATGAAGAAGGCGAACAGCGCAAGATAGAGCGGCTGGCCGCGGCCGAGCAGAGCCGTCACGGTCGTCAGCCAGCCCGGGGCGTTCCCCTGGGCCGCGAACGACGCAATAGTGGCTGGCAGCAGCAGCAGCGACGAACCGAAAATCACCGGGATAACACCGGCAGTATTTAGCTTGAGCGGCAAGTGCGACGTGTCGCCCTGGAACATCTTGTTGCCGACCTGGCGCTTTGGATACTGGATCAGCAAGCGGCGCTGAGCGCGTTCGAAGAACACGATGACCGCAATCACCACGAGGGCCAGAACCAGCATGCCGAGCCCCGCGAAGGCCGGGATGGCACCTGTGCGGGCCAGCTCGAGCGTCTGAGCGACAGTCGCAGGCAGATTCGCCACGATACCGGCGAAAATGATCAGCGAAATGCCGTTACCGACGCCACGCGCGGTAATCTGCTCGCCAAGCCACATCAGGAACATGGTGCCACCGACGAGGGTGATCACGGTCGAAATGCGGAAGAACCAGCCGGGATTGAGCACAACGCCCTGGCTGCCTTCGAGACCGACCGCAATGCCATAGGCCTGCACGACGCAGAAGACCACCGCCAGGTATCGGGTGTACTGGTTGATCTTGCGACGACCAGCCTCACCACCTTCCTTGCGCAGGGCCTCAAGACGCGGCGACGCGGTCGAGATCACCTGCACAACGATCGATGCGGTAATGTAGGGAATGAGGTTCAGCGCGAAAATCGCCATACGCTCGACGGCGCCACCGGAGAACATGTTGAACATGCCGATGATGCCCTGCTGCGACTGTTCAAAAGTCGCGCGGAACGCGTCGGGATCGATACCGGGAACCGGAATGAATGTGCCCAAACGATAAACGAGCAGCGCTCCGAGTGTGAACCAGATGCGCTGCTGAAGGGCCTTGGCCTTCGAAAAGGTCGAGAAACTGAGATTACGTGCCAGCTGTTCGGCTGCGGACGCCATATACCGCTCCTACGGCTTAGATGCCAGGTGCGCTCGGAGCGCTGGAGACGCATATATCAGATATGTGCCGGCCAGACGCAACAAACCAAAAGAGCGCACCCGGCCCAGGGACCGGGTGCGCAACGGCAAGGTTACTTGCCAGCGTAGGGGGTCTTCTTCCAGGTCTCTTTGACCGGGATCAGATCGAGCTTGCCACCGGCCGCCTCGATGGCAGCAGCAGCACCCTTGGTTGCGTAGTCGACCTTGAAGGTAACCTTCTTGGCCGAGAAGCCTTCGGAACCGATCAGACGCACGCCGTCCTTGGGACGACGGATAACGCCAGCGGCCACCAGGGCAGCAGCATCCACGACACCCTTGATGTCGAGCTTGCCGCTGTCGATGTAGGCCTGGATACGGTCGATGCGGACTTCATTGAAGTCGCTCGGGTTCCAGGCATTGAAGCCGCGCTTCGGCATACGCATGTGAAGGGGCATCTGGCCGCCTTCAAAGCCGTTGATCGCGACACCGGCGCGGGCCGTCTGGCCCTTGCCACCGCGGCCACCGGTCTTGCCGACGCCCGAACCGATACCACGGCCGACACGGACGCGGACCTTGTTGGCACCTGCATTGTCACGAAGTTCGTTCAAACGAGTCATTGATCCGACCTTCCTTTACTCGCCGACGACGCGGACGAGGTGCGGGATCTTGTTGATCATGCCGCGAACTTCGGGCGTATCAACCAGCTCACGCTGCTTGTTCATCTTGTTGAGCCCGAGACCGATAAGGGTCGCGCGCTGGCTCTTTTCACGGCGGATCGGCGAACCGATCTGCTGGACGACGATGGTCTTGTCTTTAGCCATTGTACTTCTCCCGGGCCCTATCAGGCTTCGACTGCAGTCTCGCCGCGGCGAGCCTGGAGTTCAGAAACCTTGATGCCGCGACGCGAAGCCACCGAACGGGGGCTGTCGACGCGCTTGAGGGCATCAAACGTGGCGCGGACCATGTTGTACGGGTTCGAGGTACCGGTCGACTTGGCAACGATGTCGTTGATGCCAAGCGTTTCGAACACGGCACGCATCGGACCACCGGCAATGATACCGGTACCTGGAACGGCTGCACGCAGCACGACCTTGCCGGCGCCATGGCGGCCGGTGATGTCGTGGTGAAGCGTACGGGCGTCGCGGAGCGGCACGCGGATCATCTGGCGCTTGGCCTGCTCGGTAGCCTTGCGGATTGCCTCGGGAACTTCACGGGCCTTGCCGTGACCGAAACCGACGCGACCCTTCTGGTCACCGACAACGACGAGGGCAGCGAAACCAAAGCGCTTGCCGCCCTTCACAACCTTGGCCACACGATTGATGTGGACCAGGCGATCGACGAACTCGCTTTCGCGTTCTTGAACGTCTCTGCTCATAATTCTCTTCCTCGCCGCTGTTAGAACTGCAGACCGCCCTCACGGGCAGCGTCTGCAAGGGCCTTAACACGGCCATGATAGATGTAGGAGCCGCGGTCGAAGATGACCTCGGCGACGCCAGCCTTCACACCACGCTCGGCGATCAGCTTGCCAACGGCCACAGCCGCTTCGGCATTGCCGCCGTTCTTGACCGAACCGCGCACGTCCTTTTCGAGGGTCGAGGCGGCAGCCAGCGTACGACCGGTGGAGTCGTCGATGATCTGGGCGTAGATATTCTTGTCCGAGCGGAACACGCTGAGACGGGCGCGACCAAAGGCACGAGCCTTGAGCGCCTTGCGGACACGAGCCTTGCGGCGTTCCGCACCTTTTGCAGAAATTGCCATCGGTGGCGCTCCTTACTTTTTCTTGCCTTCTTTGCGGAAGACCTGCTCGCCGGCGTAACGCACGCCCTTGCCCTTGTAGGGCTCGGGGGGACGCCAGCCGCGGATCTCGGCCGCAACCTGGCCAACGGCCTGCTTGTCGATGCCGGTCACGACGATTTCAGTCGGAGCCGGAACAGCGAGGGTGATCCCAGCAGGAGCGACATAGATCACTTCGTGGCTGAAACCGAGGGACAACTTGACATCCTTGCCCTGCATGGCCGCGCGGTAACCCACGCCCTGGATGGCGAGCTTCTTTTCGAAGCCGGCGCTCACACCAGTGACCATGTTCTGGATCAGCGCGCGGGTGGTGCCCCAAGCAGCGCGAGCCTCACGGGTGTCGTTGGCGGGGGTGACGACGACGCCGTCCGAACCCTGCTCGACATTGACGATGTCCATAAGGGTGAGCGCGAGCTCGCCCTTCGGGCCCTTGGCGGTGACGTTACGACCATTGATCGTAACGGTGACGCCATTTACCGGGGCCACCGGTTTCTTGCCAGTACGTGACATATTCTTTCCTTGAGTAATCGTCTTGCCGATCCTCTAAGCCTAGCGGCTTAGAAGACGCGGCAGAGTACCTCGCCACCCACATTGGCAGCCTTGGCTTCGTGGTCGGCCATCACACCCTTGGGGGTAGAGAGGATCGAAACACCCAGGCCATTGGCAACCTGCGGGATATTCTTGACGGATGCGTAGACGCGACGGCCGGGACGCGAGACGCGCTCGATCGTACGGATGACGCCTTCATTGTCCGAGTACTTGAGTTCAATCTCGTACTCAGCGGCACCGTTCTCGAACTTGGTCTCCGAGTAGCCGCGGATGAAACCCTCGGACTGGAGAACATCCAGCACGCGACCACGAAGGGTCGAAGCCGGAGTCGAAACGGTATTCTTGCGACGCTCCTGAGCGTTGCGGATGCGGGTCAGCATATCGCCGATGGGATCGGAAAAGCTCATCTGATGTTTCTCCTTACCAGCTCGACTTCACCAGACCCGGGATCTGACCCAGGTTGCCCAGCTGACGCAGGGCGATACGGCTCATCTTGAGCTTGCGATAATAACCACGCGGACGGCCCGACACTTCGCAACGGTTGCGAATGCGGATCTTGGCCGAGTTGCGCGGAAGTTCAGCCAACTTGAGGCTAGCCTTGAAACGCTCCTCGATGGGAGTGTCCTGGTTCTTGATGGTCGCCTTGAGGGCAGCACGCTTGTCGGCATACTGCTGCGTCAGAGCGGCGCGCTTCTTGTTCTTTTCGATGGAGCTGGTCTTTGCCATGTCCTGATCCTTTATCCCTTCCCTGCCCGCTTACTGGCGGAACGGGAAGTTGAAAGCCTTGAGAAGCGCGCGGGCTTCATCGTCGTTCTTGGCCGTCGTGCAGATCACGATGTCCATGCCCCAGACCTGATCGATCTGATCATAGTTGATCTCGGGGAAAACGATGTGTTCCTTGAGGCCCATGGCATAGTTGCCATTGCCGTCGAACGCATTCGGGTTCAGGCCACGGAAGTCGCGGACGCGCGGCAGGGCGATGGTCACCAGGCGGTCCAGGAATTCGTACATGCGGGTCTTGCGCAGGGTGACCTTGACGCCCAGCGGCATGTTCTCGCGGACCTTGAAGCCTGCGATCGACTTGCGCGCATGGGTGATGACCGGCTTCTGGCCGGCGATCTTCTGCAGCTCGTCAGCAGCCGACTTCACCTTCTTGGTGTCGTTGACGGCTTCGCCGACGCCCATGTTCAGCACGATCTTGTCAAGGCGCGGAAGCTCCATGACGTTCTTGTAGTTGAACTGCTCACGCAGCGCAGCCTTGATCGTGTTGTCATACTCGGTCCGGAGACGCGGAACGTAAGTCTCAGCCATCGATCTGATCTCCGGTGGTCTTGGCGACGCGGGTCTTCACGCCGTCCTTGATCTGGAAACCGACGCGGGTGGGCTTACCATCCTTGTCGGCGACCGCCAGGTTCGAAAGATGGATCGGCGCTTCCTTGGTGAAGATGCCGGCATCGGTCGAAGCGGTCTGCTTCTGATGGCGCTTCACCAGGTTGATACCCTGGACGAGTGCCTTGGTCTCGGTCGGGATGACGGACAGGACCTGACCGGTCTTGCCCTTATCCTTGCCGGCCAGGACGACGACCTTGTCGCCCTTCTTAATTTTGGAGGCCATTACAGCACCTCTGGGGCAAGCGAGATGATCTTCATGTGGTTCTTGGCGCGGAGCTCGCGCGGAACCGGTCCGAAGATACGGGTGCCGATCGGTTCCTTCTGATTGTTCAGAAGAACGGCGGCGTTCTTGTCGAAACGAATGACGGTGCCGTCGGGACGGCGGATGTCGGTAGCGGTGCGAACCACCACTGCCTTCATCACCTGGCCCTTTTTGACGCGGCCGCGCGGAATAGCGTCCTTGACCGAAACGACGATAATGTCGCCGACCGAGGCGTACTTGCGATGCGAACCGCCCAGCACCTTGATGCACATGACTCGCTTGGCGCCGGAGTTATCGGCGACGTCGAGGTTGGACTGCATCTGGATCATGACTGGATGCCTTCTAGTTTATCGGCTGCACCGTCATCCGGCGCGCCGACCTGAATTGTTTCTCTTACGCGGACGGAACAAGCGCCCAGCGCTTGTTCTTGGAGATCGGCGCAGTTTCCTCGATCCACACGGTCTGACCGACCTTGGCCACGTTGTTTTCGTCGTGGGCGTGGTACTTCTTGGAACGACGGACAGTCTTCTTCAGAAGCGGGTGAGTAAAACGGCGCTCGACACGAACCACGATGGTCTTGTCATTGGCGTCGGAGACCACAGTCCCCTGCAGAACGCGCTTTGGCATGGATCTATTCCTTACTTAGCTGCGTTCTTTTGGCCGAGGACAGTCTTGATCCGCGCGATGTCGCGACGGACTTCCTTGACCCTGGCCGGCTTTTCCAGCTGCTGGGTAGCACGCTGGAAACGCAGGTTGAACTGTTCTTTCTTCAGGTCGACGAGCTGATCTTTCAGTTCGTCTGCGGTCTTGGCCCGCACATCACTGGCTTTCATGCTCGTGTTCCTTAGTCGGCAATACGCGTTACGATACGCGTGGTGATCGGCAACTTCATTGCTCCGAGGCGAAGCGCCTCCTTTGCAACGTCTTCGGGTACGCCGTCAATCTCAAAAACGATGCGGCCGGGCTTTACGCGCGCTGCCCAGTACTCCACCGAACCCTTACCCTTACCCATACGGACTTCGGTCGGCTTCTTGGAAACGGGAAGATCCGGGAAAATTCGGATCCAGACGCGGCCCTGACGCTTCATTTCACGGGTGATCGCACGGCGGGCAGCCTCGATCTGGCGGGCGGTAACACGCTCGGGCTCGGTGGCCTTGAGAGCGTACTGGCCGAAAGCCAGATCGGTACCACCCTTGGCCAGGCCATGGATGCGGCCCTTGTGAGCCTTGCGGAACTTAGTTCTCTTTGGTTGCAGCATAATGAACTAACCTTCTTATGCGCGTTCGCGGTCGCGGTCGCCGCGTTCACGACGCGGTTCGCGCTCGGTACGCTGACCGCCCTCACCACCTTCGGTGGCGCGACGTTCATGAGCCGACGGATCATGCTCAAGGACTTCGCCCTTGAAGACCCAGACCTTGATGCCGATGATGCCGTAGGTGGTCGCGGCTTCAGCAGTACCGTAGTCGATATCGGCACGCAGGGTGTGCAGCGGCACGCGGCCTTCGCGGTACCATTCGGTACGAGCGATGTCGGCGCCACCGAGACGACCGCCGACATTGACGCGGATACCACCGGCGCCCATGCGGATTGCGGTCTGAACGGCGCGCTTCATGGCGCGACGGAATGCCACACGGCGTTCCAGCTGCTGGGCAATGCCCTGGGCAACGAGGGTCGCATCGGTTTCCGGCTTGCGCACTTCAACGATGTTGATGTGCACTTCGCTGTCGGTGAACTTCTTCACCTTGGCGCGGATCTTGTCGATGTCAGCGCCCTTCTTGCCGATCACGATGCCCGGACGGGCGGTGTGGATCGACACGCGGCACTTGCGGTGCGGACGCTCGATGACGATCTTGGAGACCGCAGCGGCCTTCAGATCTTCCATCAGCATGGTGCGGATCTTCAGGTCTTCCTGAAGCAGCGTGCCATACTCGCCCTTGTTGGCGAACCAGCGGCTGTCCCAGGTCCGGTTGATGCCCAGACGGAAGCCGATTGGATTGATTTTCTGGCCCATTATGCGGCCTCCTCAACTTGCCGGACAACAATCGTCAGGTGAGAGAACGGCTTCTCGATACGGGCGGACTTGCCGCGACCGCGAGCGGTGAAGCGCTTCATTACCAGCGAATTGCCCACATAGGCTTCGGCAACGACGAGGGCGTCGGTGTCCAGGCCGTGGTTGTTTTCGGCATTGGCGATGGCGCTCTCGAGCACCTTTTTCACCTGGCCGGAGATGCGCTTGTGGCTGAATTCGAGATCGGCCAGGGCCCTCTCAACCTTCTTGCCACGGATCAACTGCGCGACGAGGTTCAGCTTCTGAGGGCTGATGCGCAGCATGCGCAGGACAGCCTTTGCCTCGTTATCCTTGAGAGCGCGCTCAGTCTTTGGCTTGCTCATCTCTTACTTCCTCTTGGCCTTCTTGTCGGCCGCGTGACCGTAATAGGTACGGGTCGGGGCGAACTCGCCAAACTTGTGGCCGATCATGTCTTCGGTGACGGACACCGGGACGTGCTTCTGACCGTTGTGGACACCAAAGGTGATGCCAACGAACTGCGGAAGAATGGTCGAGCGACGGGACCAGATCTTGACCACATCGTTGCGGCCAGAGGACTGGGCCTTCTCGGCCTTCTTGAGCAGATAGCCGTCGACGAACGGCCCCTTCCAAATCGAACGGGTCATGTCTTACCTGCCCTTCTTCACGTGACGGCTGCGAACGATAAACTGGTCCGTAGCCTTGTTGCTGCGCGTACGCTTACCCTTGGTCGGCTTGCCCCAAGGGGAAACCGGGTGACGGCCACCAGAGGTACGGCCTTCACCACCACCATGCGGGTGGTCGACCGGGTTCATGGTCACACCGCGGTTGACCGGCTTGCGGCCGAGCCAGCGATTGCGACCGGCCTTGCCGAGCGAGGTGTTGGCGTGGTCCTGGTTCGAGACGGCACCGACGGTGGCAAGGCAAGTGCCATGCACACGACGCTGCTCACCCGAGTTCAGGCGAAGGATCGCCCAACCGGAGTCACGACCGACGTACTGGGCATAGGCACCAGCCGAACGGGCCACCTGGCCGCCCTTGCGGGGCTTGAGCTCGATATTGTGCACGATCGTACCGACCGGCATGCGTTCGAGCGGCATGGCATTGCCCGGCTTGACGTCCGCGCCGTTCAGCGAGGAGACGACCTTGTCGCCCGCAGCCAGACGCTGCGGAGCAACGATATAGGCCAGCTCGCCATCTTCGTACTTGATCAGGGCGATCCAGGCGGTGCGGTTCGGATCGTATTCGAGACGTTCTACGGTCCCGACTGCGTCGAACTTCACGCGCTTGAAGTCCACCATACGGTAGCTGCGCTTATGACCGCCGCCACGATGGAAAGCCGTGATGCGACCGGTATTGTTACGGCCGCCCTTCTTGCTGAGGCCTTCGGTCAGAGCCTTGACCGGGGCGCCCTTCCACAGTTCCGAACGGTCGGTCGTGATAAGGGTACGACGGCCTTCAGAGGTGGGGTTGTAAGTCTTTAGAGCCATTTTGCTGTCTCTTGTCCCTTAGAGGCCGGTCGAAATATCGATCGACTGGCCGTCGACCAGGGTCACGATGGCCTTCTTGACGTCGTTGCGGACGCCAACCTTGCCACGGAAGCGCTTCACCTTGCCCTTGCGGACCAGGGTGTTCACTGCCTTGACCTTCACCGAGAAAAGCTGCTCGACGGCGGCCTTGATCTCGGTCTTGCTGGCATCGATCGCCACGTCGAAAACGACCTGGTTGTATTCCGAAGCCATCGTCGACTTTTCAGTCACGACGGGGTTACGGACGATGTCGTAAGCGGCAAGCTTGTTCATGCGAACCTCGCTTCGAGCGCTTCGAGCGCTGCCTTGGTGAGGACCAGCTTGTCGCGCTTCAGGATCGAAACAACGTTGATGCCCTGGATGGGCAGAACGTCGATATTCGGGATGTTGCGGGCGGCCAGAGCAAAGTTCTGGTCGACATTGGCGCCATCGATGATCAGCGCGCTAGCCCATTCGAGCTTGCCGAAGGTGGTGCGCAGAGCAGCGGTCTTGGCTTCCTTCTGAACAACGCTGTCGATAACGATCAGCGAGCCAGCCTTGGCCTTGGACGACAGAGCATGCTTCAGAGCCAGGACGCGGACCTTCTTGGGAAGATCGATCGCGTGGCTGCGCGGAGTCGGACCGAATGCACGGCCACCACCACGGAACTGCGGAGCCTTGCGATCGCCGTGACGAGCACCGCCGCCCTTCTGCTTCTTGAACTTCTTGCCCGTCAGAGCGCCTTCCGACCGGTTCTTCACGTCATGCGTGCCGGCCATGGCCTTGAGCTGCTGGTAGCGAACCATGCGGTGCAGGATGTCAGGGCGAACTTCGAGACCGAAGACATCGTCCTTGAGATCCACCGAACCGGCGGCCTTACCCTCGAGTGTGGTTACCTTGAGTTCCATTTACTTCGCTTCTCCCGCAGCTGCGGCCTCGAACGAGCCCGGGAAGGCAGCGTTCGCGGGAGCCGGCTTCTTGACGGCATCCTTGATCATGATCCAGGCGCCCTTGGCGCCGGGAACCGAACCCTGGATCATGATCAGGCCACGTTCCACGTCGGTCTTGACGACCTTGACGTTCTGCGTGGTGATGCGACGATCGCCCATGTGGCCCGGCATCTTCTTGTTCTTGAAGGTCTTGCCCGGGTCCTGACGGCCACCGGTCGAACCGATCGAGCGGTGCGACACAGACACACCGTGGGAGGCACGCAGACCGCCGAAGTTCCAGCGCTTCATACCGCCAGCAAAGCCCTTACCGATCGAGGTACCGGTCACGTCGACCAGCTGACCATCGGCAAAGTGATCGGCCTTGAGCGTAGCGCCAACCTCGATGAGGTTGTCGGCATCCACGCGGAACTCAGCCACGTGACGCTTGGGCTCGACCTTGGCAACGGCGTACTGGCCGCGCTCAGCCTTGGAGACATTCTTGGCCTTCGCCTGGCCGGCACCCAGCTGCAGGGCGACATATCCGTCCTTCTCGACGGAACGCTGGCCCACCACCTGGCAGTTCTGCAGACTCAACACCGTCACGGGGACGTGGTTACCGTCCTCGGTGAAGATGCGGGTCATCCCCAGCTTCTGTGCGATCAATCCAGAACGCATCGGTTTTACCTTCTTGTTGGCGCTCTGCCGGGTCGTGACTTCAGAGGACCCATTTAGCGGCAGGCGCGGAATATCTTTGTAGTCTTAGAGCTTGATTTCGACGTCGACGCCGGCGGCGAGATCGAGCTTCATAAGTGCATCGACCGTCTGGGGAGTCGGGTCCACAATGTCAAGCAGACGCTTGTGGGTCCGGATCTCGAACTGCTCACGCGCCTTCTTGTCGATATGGGGCGAGCGGTTCACGGTGAACTTGTCGATGCGGGTCGGCAGCGGGATCGGACCGCGAACCTGGGCACCCGTGCGCTTGGCGGTATTGACGATTTCGCGGGTCGAAGTGTCGAGCACGCGGTGGTCAAACGCCTTGAGGCGGATGCGGATATTCTGACCGTTCATCTTCACAATCCTGAATTAAAAGGTTCGCGGCGCGCGTTCATCCGCGCGCCGCGAATTTCTCGAAGAAGCTTACTTCAGGATCTTCGCGACGACGCCGGCGCCGACAGTGCGGCCACCTTCACGGATAGCGAAGCGGAGCTTCTCTTCCATGGCGATCGGAACGATGAGCTGAACGTTCATGTTGATGTTGTCGCCCGGCATAACCATCTCGGTGCCTTCCGGCAGGGTCACGATGCCGGTCACGTCGGTGGTGCGGAAGTAGAACTGCGGACGGTAGTTGCCGAAGAACGGAGTGTGACGGCCGCCTTCTTCCTTGGTGAGGATGTAGGCCTCAGCAACGAAGTCGGTGTGCGGGGTCACGGAACCGGGCTTGCAGAGAACCTGGCCACGTTCCACCTGGGTGCGGTCGATACCACGGATCAGGGCGCCGATGTTGTCGCCAGCTTCACCCGAGTCGAGCAGCTTGCGGAACATTTCAACACCGGTAACGGTGGTCTTCTGGGTGGCCTTGATGCCGACGATTTCGACTTCTTCGCCAACCTTGACGATGCCGCGCTCAACGCGACCGGTCACCACGGTACCGCGACCCGAGATCGAGAACACGTCTTCGATCGGGAGCAGGAAGGGCTGGTCGATCGGACGTTCCGGCTGCGGAATGTACGAGTCGACGGCAGCCATCAGCTCGAGAACGGCGTCGTGGCCGAGCTTCGGATCGCCATTTTCCAGAGCAACGAGGGCCGAACCCTTGATGATCGGGATATCGTCGCCGGGGAATTCGTACGAGGACAGCAGTTCACGGACTTCGAGTTCAACGAGCTCGAGCAGTTCCGGATCGTCGACCATGTCGCACTTGTTCAGGAACACGACCAGGGCCGGAACGCCAACCTGACGGGCGAGCAGGATGTGCTCGCGGGTCTGCGGCATCGGGCCGTCGGCAGCCGACACAACCAGGATCGCGCCGTCCATCTGGGCAGCACCGGTGATCATGTTCTTCACATAGTCAGCGTGGCCGGGGCAGTCGACGTGAGCGTAGTGACGGTTGGTGGTCTCGTACTCGACGTGAGCGGTGTTGATGGTGATGCCGCGGGCCTTCTCTTCCGGAGCGGCGTCGATCTGATCGTACGCCTTGAAGGTGGCGCCGCCGGTCTCGGCCAGGACCTTGGTGATCGCTGCGGTCAGCGAGGTCTTGCCATGGTCAACGTGACCGATGGTGCCGATGTTACAGTGCGGCTTGTTACGGGCAAATTTTTCCTTCGCCATCGCTTTTCTCCAAATTCGTCAGCGCAATCGCCGACATTCAGTTGAGTTTAGTAGCTTGCGCTGTTTTTAGGCGTATTTGGCCTGGACTTCGTCGGCGACAGCCTGCGGGACCTGCTCGTAGTGATCCATCACCATCGAGTATTGGGCCCGACCCTGGCTCATCGACCGGAGCGAATTCACGTAGCCGAACATGTTGGCAAGCGGCACAAATGCATTCACCACCTGGACCACACCACGGCTTTCAGTGCCCTGGATCTGTCCGCGACGGGAATTCAAATCACCGATGACGTCGCCCATGTACTCATCCGGCGTCGTAACTTCAACCTTCATGATCGGTTCGAGGATCTTCGGACCGGCTTCACGCAGCGCTTCGCGGAAACCCGCGCGGGCTGCGATTTCGAATGCCAGCACCGAGGAGTCCACGTCGTGGTAGGCACCGTCGACGAGGGTCACCTTCACGTCCACGACCGGGAAGCCGATCAGCGGGCCTGCGCCCATGACCGATTCGAGGCCCTTCTGGACGCCGGGGACGTATTCGCGCGGCACAGCGCCACCAACGATGGCGTTGACGAATTCAAGGCCCTTGCCGACTTCACCCGGCTCGACAGTGAACTTGATGCGGGCGAACTGACCCGAACCACCAGACTGCTTCTTGTGGGTGTAGTCCTTCTCGGTCTTACGCGTGATGGTTTCACGGTAAGCAACCTGCGGCTGGCCGACATTGGCCTCGACTTTGAACTCACGACGCATGCGGTCGACAATGATGTCGAGGTGAAGTTCACCCATGCCCGAGATGATGGTCTGGCCGGATTCCTCGTCGGTCTTGACGCGGAAGGACGGATCTTCAGCGGCCAGGCGGTTCAGGGCGAGGCCCATCTTTTCCTGGTCAGCCTTGGACTTCGGCTCGACAGAGATGTCGATGACCGGTTCCGGGAAGATCATGCGCTCGAGGATAACCTGCGAGTTCGACGGGCACAGGGTGTCACCAGTGGTGGTGTCCTTGAGACCGACGATGGCGACGATGTCACCAGCATAGGCTTCCGTGATCTGCTCGCGGCTGTTGGCGTGCATCTGGAACATGCGGCCGACGCGTTCGCGCTTGCCCTTCACGGTGTTTTCCAGCTGCGCACCGGCTTCGAGGTGACCCGAATAGATGCGGCAGAAGGTCAGCGAGCCCATATGCGGGTCGTTGGCGATCTTGAAAGCCAGCATCGAGAGCGGCTCGTTATCGTCGGCATGACGCTCGATCGGCTCTTCGGTCTTCGCGTCGATACCCTGAATAGCGGGCACGTCGATCGGCGACGGCAGGAAGTCGATAACGCCGTCCAGCAGGGGCTGCACGCCCTTGTTCTTGAAGGCCGAGCCAGCAAAGATCAGGAAGAACTTCGCATCGATGACGCCCTTGCGGAGCAGACGACGGATGGTGTCGTTGTTCGGCAGTTCGCCTTCGAGGTAAGCTTCCATCGCGGCGTCGTCCATTTCGACGGCAGCCTCGATCATGGCTTCGCGGTACTTCGCGGCCTTGTCCTTGAGGTCAGCCGGGATCTCGACGACATCCCACTGAGCGCCCAGCTCTTCATTGCGCCAGACGATGGCATTCATCTCGATGAGATCGACGACGCCCTTGAACTCGTTCTCGGCGCCAATCGGCAGCTGAACCGGAACGCCCTTGGCGCCCAGACGCGAACCAACCATCTCCACGCAGCGGTAGAAGTCGGCACCGATCTTGTCCATCTTGTTGACGAAGATCAGACGCGGAACGTGATACTTGTCAGCCTGGCGCCAGACGGTTTCGGTCTGGGGCTCAACGCCGGCATTGGCGTCCAGCAGGGCGACGGCACCGTCAAGCACGCGCAGCGAACGTTCGACTTCAATGGTGAAGTCCACGTGGCCGGGAGTGTCGATGATGTTGAAGCGGTGCTGGGTACCGTTGCGGTCCTTCCAGAACGTGGTCGTGGCAGCCGAGGTGATCGTGATGCCGCGTTCCTGCTCCTGCTCCATCCAGTCCATGGTAGCGGCGCCGTCATGGACTTCGCCGATCTTATGGGACTTGCCGGTGTAGTAGAGGATGCGCTCGGTCGTGGTCGTCTTGCCAGCATCGATGTGAGCCATGATGCCGAAGTTACGATAGAGATTGATCGGGTATTCGCGTGCCATGGGGCGCTCCTACTACCAGCGGTAGTGCGAGAAGGCACGGTTGGCGTCAGCCATACGGTGCGTATCTTCGCGCTTCTTGACGGCCTGACCGCGGCCGTTCATCGCATCCATGAGTTCGCCCGAGAGGCGCTCACGCATGGTGTTCTCGCCACGCTTGCGGGCGGATTCGATCAGCCAGCGGATGGCCAGAGCCTGCTGACGGTCAGCACGGACTTCAACCGGAACCTGGTAGGTCGCACCACCAACGCGGCGCGAACGGACTTCAACGGCCGGACGGATATTGTCCAGGGCGCCGTGGAAAACGGTGATCGGGTCCTGCTTGGTCTTGGTTTCGACGATGTCGAAAGCACCATAGACGATGGACTCAGCAGCCGACTTCTTGCCGTCCTTCATGAGCGAATTCATGAACTTGGAAACGACCAGATCGCCGAACTTGGGATCAGGAATAACTTCACGCTTCTCGGCGCGGTGACGACGGGACATCGCTCAATATCTCCTTACTTCGGACGCTTCGCGCCATACTTGGACCGGCGCTGCTTGCGGTCCTTCACGCTCTGCGTGTCAAGGACACCGCGGAGCACGTGGTAGCGAACGCCCGGCAGATCGCGCACGCGACCGCCGCGGATGAGCACAACGGAGTGCTCCTGCAGATTGTGACCCTCGCCCGGGATGTACGAAATCACTTCGCGCTGGTTGGTCAGGCGAACCTTGGCAACCTTGCGCAGAGCCGAGTTCGGCTTCTTCGGGGTGGTAGTGTACACACGGGAGCATACGCCGCGCTTCTGCGGGTTGGCTTCCATGGCCGGAACCTTGTTCCGCTTTGGCTTGCTGGCGCGTGGCTTGCGGATCAGCTGATTAATGGTGGGCATTGCGCTCTTTCCATCGTCCAAAATTCGGAGCCATTCGCCTGAACGATCAGCTCCAGTACTAAAATCACGCCCGTATAGGCGCGCAGTGCGGTCAACACAAGCAAACCAAAGCGGCGCCTGCCCGATCCGATGTGGATTCGGCAGCGCCCCAATTGCAGCGGACCACCCGCCTTTCGGCAGCAGTCATGCGCACAAGGATTTACTTCGTCTAGTTACCCGACAGTGTGTTTGATTGTCCTGGATTCCCGCGCTAGGTGGCAGGGACCCGGTGTGACAACCACGACCGACCGCTAAGGTAGGCGCTGTTTAGAGCCGATGACTCGCCCCGTCAAGGATTCTTTCGTGAAAAATCCGAAGGAGAGCCTTGCGTTTCCGGCGACTGCCGGGGGTGGACCACCCGCTTCAGGGCTGGACGGATTGGCCGTCATCCGTTCGGTAACCAAGTTCGCGTTGAGTCCATACGCTTATCCGAGCGTCTCCCCTGCCCTTGCCCGACCACCCCCCGTCGCCTAGATCAGGACTCCAGACGGAGCCCAAATTGACCGAACCGACACAGCGAGCCGCCTTCAAAGTCGAGATCGTCGTCATTGGCGCCGGCCAGGCTGGATTGAGCTCGGCCTATCACCTGAAAAGACTTGGCCTGCAACCGGCAAGGGACTTTATCGTCGTCGACAGGGCGCCCCGACCAGGCGGTGCATGGCAGTATCGATGGCCTTCTCTCACCCTCAGCACGGTCAATCGGGTGCACGATCTGCCCGGCCTCGCCTTTGCCGACTATGCTGGCGGCGACAGTTCGGTCCAGGCGTCAGTTGCCGTCCCGCATTACTACGCCTCCTATGAAGAGCACTTTGATCTTCAGGTCCTGCGGCCAGCCACGGTGAGTGTGGTTTGTAACCGCGCAGACAGGTTGCGTATCGAGAGCGATGCAGGCCTTCTGTCCGCACGGGGCGTGATCAATGCCACCGGCACCTGGGAGAATCCCTATATTCCTGCCTATCCCGGCGCCGACACCTTCCTGGGAAGAACCCTGCATACGCGTGACTACCGCACGGCAGAGGAGTTTGCCGGCCAGCACGTTCTCATCGTCGGCGGCGGCATCTCAGCCATTCAGCTGCTCGATCAGATTTCCGAGGTTACACGCACCAGCTGGGTAACCAGAACGCCGCCCCGCTGGCGCGATGCGACGTTTGACGAGAATGCAGGGCGTGAAGCCGTTGCAATGGTTGAGGAGCGCGTTCGGGCCGGCCTTCCTCCGCGTGCCGTGGTCTCGGTCACCGGGTTGCCGGTCACTCAGGCAGTCGAAAACATGCGGCAGCGCGGTGTCCTCAACCGCCGCCCCATGTTTTCCGAGATTACGCCCCAAGGCGTCAAATGGGATGACGGCAGCGGCCTCGATGTGGACGTGATCCTCTGGTGCACGGGCTTCCGCAGCGCACTTGACCACTTGGCGCCGCTCGATCTTCGCGAGGAAACCGGTGGCATTGTCATGACCGGGCGCCTGGCTACCCAGGTCGCCAGGGACCCGCGAGTCCACCTCGTCGGCTACGGACCTTCTGCCTCAACGATTGGCGCCAATCGCGCCGGTGCCGCGGCCGCGCGGGAACTCTTCCAGTATCTGGGACTGACTACGCCTTAGTTCCGTTCATTTTTTTCCCGCAATCAGCATATCCATCGCCTTGGCGATCCGCTTCCGCCGCGTTTCATCGGTCTTGGCGTCGGTGATGGACAGCACATGCTTGAGCTGGTTGCTGTAGGACAGCGCTTCGAAAAACGCCTTGGCCTGCGGCTCGCTGGCAAGAGAAGACGCAAAATCAGCTGGCACCTCGACTTCCCGCGGCGAGGTATCGAGCGTCAACTCGACTTCGACCACGTCCCCGCCCTTCACGCCAGCTTCCGTCCGGCGCGCTGCACTCAACGGAATCAGGAACTTCCCGGACATTGGCGCAACGGTCGAGCGGTAGGAGAATCCGGAAACCGTCACATTGACCGCCGGCCGTTTGCCACCGCCGAGCTGCTCGACCACCTCGGGCGGCACCTCGATCCCGGTATTGTTGCCATCAAGGAAGATGGTCGTCGTGAACTTCATTTCAGTCTCCTGCTGATCTCACAATAGCGACGAACCACGGCGCCTCCCATCGACAAGACAAAAGAAAAGGGGCCCGAAGGCCCCTTCCCCATTTCGTATCTGGCATGCGCCTTATTCGGCGGCCGGAGCCGACAACTGCACCGTTTCGGCCTGGCGGCGGCGCTCTTCCAGGATGAGATCGTCGCGCTTGGCGGCGATCTGCTTGGCCTGAGAGATGCCGGCACCGGTACCAGCCGGGATGAGGCGGCCGACGATGACGTTTTCCTTGAGGCCTTCGAGAAGGTCGGCCTTGCCGGAAACGGCAGCTTCGGTGAGCACGCGGGTGGTTTCCTGGAACGACGCAGCCGAGATGAACGAGCGGGTCTGCAGCGATGCCTTGGTGATACCGAGCAGCACCGGGTTGGCGGTTGCAGGCTTCTTGCCTTCGGCGACCAGCTGGTCGTTGAGCTCGTCGAAGTCCAGCTTATCGAGCTGCTCGTCCTTGAGCAGGCCCGAGTCACCCGGTTCCACGATCTCGACCTTCTGCAGCATCTGGCGAACGATCACTTCGATGTGCTTGTCGTTAATCAACACGCCCTGCAGGCGGTACACTTCCTGGATCTCGTTGACGAGATAGCGTGCCAGTTCCTCGACGCCCTTGATGGCAAGGATGTCATGCGGAGCCGGATTGCCGTCGAGGATGTACTCACCCTTTTCGATGGCGTCGCCTTCTTGGAGATGGAACGGCTTGCCCTTCGGGATCAGGTACTCGACCGGATCTGCACCTTCCTCGGTCGGCTCGATGATCACGCGACGCTTGTTCTTGTAGTCGCGGCCAAAGCGGATGGTACCATCGATCTCGGCGATGATGGCGTGATCCTTCGGACGACGAGCTTCGAACAGTTCGGCCACACGCGGCAGACCGCCGGTGATGTCCTTGGTCTTGGCGCTTTCGAGCGGGATACGCGCGAGGACGTCACCCGGAGCAACCTTCTCACCCGGCTCGATGGCGATAACCGCGTCCACGGAGAGCAGGTAACGGGCGTCGCCGCCACGTTCCACCTTGGCGACGGCACCGCCGCGGGCAATGGCGAGCGCAGGCTTGAGGCCTTCGCCACGCTGGTTGCCGCGCCAGTCGATCACGACGCGCTTGGTGAAGCCGGTGGCTTCGTCGGTGTTTTCCGCAACGGAAGCACCATCCACGAGGTCTTCGAACAGCACTTCGCCTTCGACTTCGGCCAGGATCGGACGGGTGTACGGATCCCATTCAGCCAGACGCTGGCCACGGCGGACCATGTCGCCTTCCTTGACCAGAAGCTTCGAACCGTAGGTCACCTTGTGAACGACGCGTTCCTTGCCTTCGGCATCAACCACGGCCAGAGCCACGTTACGGGCCATGACGACCTGCTTGCCACCTTCGACGGTCGCGAGGTTCGAGTTACGAACCTCGATCTTGCCTTCGGCGCCGGATTCGAGGAACGAGCTGTCCACCACCTGCGCGGTACCACCGATGTGGAACGTACGCATGGTGAGCTGGGTGCCGGGTTCACCGATCGACTGGGCAGCAATAACGCCAACGGCTTCGCCCATATTGACCGGAGTACCGCGTGCAAGGTCACGACCGTAGCAGGCGGCGCAGCAGCCCTGGCGCATGTCGCAGGTCAGCGGCGAGCGAATACGGACCGCCTGGATGCGGGCCTCTTCGATCACGTCGACATGCTTTTCCTCGAGCAGCGTGCCCTTGGGAGCGATCAGGTCACCCGAGATCGGGTGGAACACGTCGTCCGCAGTGGTACGACCCAGGATACGCTGGCCCAGCGAGGCCACGACCTGGCCGGCATCGACGATCGATTCCATGGTGAGGCCGCGTTCGGTACCGCAATCCTCGGAAACGATGATCGCGTCCTGGGCCACGTCAACGAGACGACGGGTCAGGTAACCGGAGTTCGCAGTCTTCAGAGCGGTATCGGCCAGACCCTTACGGGCACCGTGGGTCGAGTTGAAGTACTCGAGAACGTTCAGGCCTTCCTTGAAGTTCGCGGTGATCGGCGTCTCGATGATCGAGCCGTCGGGCTTGGCCATCAGGCCGCGCATACCGGCGAGCTGCTTCATCTGGGCCGGCGAACCGCGAGCACCCGAGTGGCTCATCATGTAGACCGAGTTGATCGGCTTCTGACGACCGGTCTCCTGGTCGATCTGGACGGTACGGATGGCGTCCATCATCTTCTCGGCGACGGCGTCACCGCACTTGGCCCAGGCGTCGACGACCTTGTTGTACTTTTCGCCCTGAGTGATCAGGCCGTCATTGTACTGCTGCTCGAATTCCTCGACCAGCTTACGGGTCTCTTCCACGATCGTGTACTTGGACGCCGGGATAACCATGTCGTCCTTGCCGAACGAAATACCGGCATCGCAAGCGTTCTTGAAACCAAGCTGCATGACGCGGTCACAGAAAATGACCGTCTCCTTCTGACCGCAACCGCGATACACGGTGTCGATCATCTTGGAGATCATCTTCTTGGTCATCAGCTGGTTCGCGGTGGCGAACGGCACGGCCGGGTTGAGCGGCAGAATCTGACCAATCAGCATGCGGCCCGGGGTCGTTTCCACGATCTCGGTGGTCTGCTTGCCGTTTTCATCCCAGGCCGGAACACGCGCCTTGATCTTGGTGTGGAGCGTGACGACCTTGTTGTCGAGCGCATGTTCGAGTTCCGCATAGGAACCAAATGCCATGCCCTGGCCAGGCTCACCCTCGTTCATCAGGGAGAGGTAATAGAGGCCAAGAACGATGTCCTGCGACGGCACGATGATCGGCTGACCGTTCGCCGGATGCAGGATGTTGTTGGTCGACATCATCAGGACGCGCGCTTCCAGCTGGGCTTCCAGCGAGAGCGGCACGTGCACAGCCATCTGGTCACCGTCGAAGTCGGCGTTGAAGGCCGAGCAGACGAGCGGGTGCAGACGGATGGCCTTGCCTTCGATCAGCATGGGCTCGAAAGCCTGGATGCCGAGGCGGTGGAGCGTCGGAGCGCGGTTGAGCAGCACCGGGTGCTCGCGGATGACCTCGTCCAGGATATCCCAGACTTCCGGCTTTTCCTTCTCCACCAGCTTCTTGGCCTGCTTCACGGTCGAGCTGAAGCCCTTGGCCTCGAGGCGCGAGTAGATGAACGGCTTGAACAGCTCGAGCGCCATCTTCTTGGGAAGGCCGCACTGATGCAGCTTCAGGTTCGGACCCACGGTGATCACCGAACGGCCCGAATAGTCCACGCGCTTGCCGAGCAGGTTCTGACGGAAGCGGCCCTGCTTGCCCTTGAGCATGTCGGAGAGCGACTTCAGCGGACGCTTGTTGGCACCGGTAATGGTGCGACCACGGCGACCGTTGTCGAACAGCGCGTCGACAGCTTCCTGCAGCATGCGCTTTTCGTTGCGGATGATGATGTCAGGTGCGCGCAGCTCGATCAGGCGCTTCAGGCGGTTGTTGCGGTTGATCACGCGACGGTAGAGGTCGTTGAGATCAGACGTCGCGAAGCGACCGCCGTCCAGCGGGACGAGCGGGCGGAGTTCGGGCGGAATGACCGGAATGACGGTCATGATCATCCATTCGGGCTTGTTGCCCGAAACGATGAACTGCTCGACAATCTTCAAGCGCTTGGCGAGCTTCTTGGGCTTAAGTTCCGTGGTGGACTCAGCAATTTCCACGCGCAGGTCCGCCGCGATCTTTTCCAGATCGAGCGAGAGCAGGATTTCGCGGATGGCTTCGGCGCCGATCTTGGCGGTGAAGCTGTCGGCACCATACTCATCCTGGGCGTCCAGATACTGCTCTTCGGTCAGCAGTTCATGCTGGGTGAAGGGCGTGAGGCCGGCATCGAGAACGACGTAGTTCTCGAAGTAGAGGATGCGTTCGATATCCTTGAGGGTCATGTCGAGCAGCAGCGCGATGCGGCTCGGCAGCGACTTCAGGAACCAGATATGAGCAACGGGAGCTGCCAGTTCGATATGGCCCATGCGCTCGCGGCGAACGCGGCTCAGGGTGACTTCCACACCGCACTTTTCGCAGATGACGCCCTTGAACTTCATGCGCTTGTATTTGCCGCAAAGACATTCGTAGTCCTTCACGGGGCCAAAGATACGGGCGCAGAACAGGCCGTCACGCTCAGGCTTGAACGTACGGTAGTTGATGGTCTCAGGCTTCTTGATCTCGCCATAGGACCACGAAAGGATTTTCTCGGGGCTCGCGATCGAGATCTTCATCTGATCGAAAGTCTGCACGGGGACGGCCGGGTTGAACGGGTCCATGACGTGGGAATGATGATTCATCAATTCTCTCCTCTTTCCGTCGGGAGGGGCAGCGCCCGCTCCCTCAGGAAGTGAATGGGGGTAGGAAGTGCCGGATTATTCCGCCGCTTCCTGAGGAGGAGCGAGCTCCGCTTCGGCCTGGCCGCCTTCATCCTGCTCGCGCATGTCGAGTTCGACATTGAGACCGAGCGAACGGATTTCCTTGACCAGAACGTTGAAGCTTTCCGGGATGCCCGCTTCGAAGGTGTCGTCGCCGCGCACGATGGCCTCGTAGACCTTCGTACGACCCGCCACGTCGTCCGACTTGATGGTGAGCATTTCCTGCAGCGTATAGGCAGCGCCATACGCTTCGAGGGCCCACACTTCCATCTCACCGAAGCGCTGACCACCGAACTGCGCCTTGCCACCCAGCGGCTGCTGGGTAACGAGCGAGTACGGCCCGATCGAACGGGCGTGGATCTTGTTGTCCACGAGGTGGTCGAGCTTGAGCATGTAGATGTAGCCCACGGTCACCTGGCGGTCGAACTGCTCGCCGGTACGGCCGTCGAACACCGTCGACTGGCCCGAGGACTTGAGCCCTGCCCGCTCGAGCATCACGACGATATCGGCTTCCTTGGCACCATCGAAGACCGGGGTCGCGATCGGAACACCCTTCGACAGATGCTCGCCGAGACGGATCATGCCGTCGTCGTCGAGATCGGTGATGGTTTCGTCATTGGCGAACAGGGTCTGGATTTCCGTGCGGAGCGGCTTGAGGTCGCCCTTGGCATGGTAGGCCCGAACCATCTCGTCGATCTTCTTGCCCATGCCGGCGCAGGCCCAACCCAGATGGGTTTCAAGGATCTGACCAACATTCATGCGCGACGGCACGCCCAGCGGGTTGAGCACGATGTCGACCGAAGTGCCGTCTTCGAGATACGGCATGTCTTCGACCGGAACGATGCGCGAAACCACGCCCTTGTTGCCGTGACGGCCGGCCATCTTGTCGCCCGGCTGGATCTTGCGCTTGGTAGCGATGAAGACCTTGACCATCTTCATCACGCCCGGCGGAAGTTCGTCACCGCGCTGCAGCTTGTCGACCTTGTCGATGAACCGCTGCTCGAGCAGACGACGGCTCTCTTCATACTGAGCATGGAGAGCTTCCATCTCGGTCATGACCTTGTCGTCTTCGACGGCAAACTGCCACCACTTGGAACGCGGCTGGCCTTCGAAGATCGAGTCATTGAGCTTGGTGCCCACGACATAGCCCTTCGGACCTGCAGTCGCGGCCTTGCCGAACAGCATTTCCTTGAGACGGGCATAGACGTTGCGATCGAGGATCGACTGTTCGTCATCGCGGTCCTTGGCCAGGCGCTCGATTTCCTCGCGCTCGATGGCCATGGCGCGCTCGTCCTTGTCGATGCCATGACGGTTGAAGACACGCACTTCCACGACGGTGCCGGCGTCGCCCGGGGGCACGCGCAGCGAGGTGTCACGGACGTCCGAGGCCTTTTCGCCGAAGATGGCGCGGAGCAGCTTTTCTTCCGGGGTCATCGGCGATTCACCCTTGGGGGTGATCTTGCCGACGAGGATGTCGCCGGGCTGAACTTCAGCACCGATGTGAACGATACCGGCTTCGTCGAGGTTCTTCAGCGCTTCTTCCGAAACGTTCGGAATGTCGCGGGTGATTTCCTCAGGACCAAGCTTGGTATCGCGGGCCATGACTTCATATTCCTCGATGTGGATCGAGGTGAAGACGTCCTGCATGGCGATCTTTTCGCTCAGCAGGATGGAGTCTTCGAAGTTGTAGCCATTCCAGGGCATGAAGGCGACGAGCACGTTGCGGCCGAGGGCGAGATCGCCCAGCTCGGTCGACGGACCGTCGGCGATGATGTCGCCCTGGTTGATGTGGTCGCCAACGACGACCAGCGGACGCTGATTGATACAGGTCGACTGGTTCGAACGCTGGAACTTCATCAGGTTGTAGATGTCGACGCCCGACTTCGACGCATCGGTTTCTTCCGTTGCGCGAATAACGATACGGGTGGCGTCCACCTGATCCACGATACCGGTACGCTTGGCCACGATGGCGGCGCCCGAGTCACGGGCCACGACGGGCTCCATGCCGGTACCCACGAAGGGAGCCTCGGCACGCAGCAGCGGCACGGCCTGCTTCTGCATGTTCGAGCCCATCAGAGCACGGTTGGCGTCGTCGTTTTCGAGGAACGGGATCAGCGAAGCCGCAACCGACACCATCTGCTTGGGGGAAACGTCCATCAGGTCGACGTTTTCCTTCGGCGTCAGGCCGTTGTCGCCAGCATGGCGAGCCACGACCAGATCGTCCTTGAGGGTACCGTCAGCGTTGAACTGCACGTTTGCCTGCGCGACGTAGTGCTTGGCCTCTTCCATTGCGGAGAGGTACACGACTTCGTTGGTCAGCTTGCCGTCCACGATCTTGCGGTACGGGGTTTCGATGAAACCGTACTTGTTGACGCGGGCATAGGTGGCCAGGTTGTTGATCAGACCGATATTCGGGCCTTCCGGCGTCTCGATCGGGCAGATACGACCATAGTGGGTCGGGTGCACGTCGCGCACTTCGAAGCCGGCGCGTTCGCGGGTGAGACCGCCCGGCCCGAGCGCGGAGAGACGACGCTTGTGCGCGACCTCCGAAAGCGGGTTGGTCTGGTCCATGAACTGCGAAAGCTGGCTGGAACCGAAGAATTCACGCACCGCAGCGGCAGCCGGCTTGGCGTTGATCAGGTCCTGCGGCATCACCGTGTCGATTTCGACCGAGCTCATGCGTTCCTTGATGGCGCGTTCCATGCGGAGCAGGCCAAGACGGTAGGAATTTTCCATGAGTTCGCCGACCGAACGGACGCGGCGGTTGCCCAGGTTGTCGATGTCGTCGATTTCGCCGCGACCATCGCGCAGGTCGACCAAGGTGCGGACGACTTCGACGATGTCTTCCTTGCGGAGGGTCCGCATGGTGTCGGGCGCATCGAGTTCGAGACGCATGTTCATCTTGACGCGGCCGACGGCGCTGAGGTCATAGCGCTCGCTGTCGAAGAACAGCGACTGGAACATGGCCTCGGCGGTTTCGACGGTCGGCGGCTCGCCCGGACGCATCACGCGGTAGATGTCGAACAGAGCGTCTTCACGAGACTCGTTCTTGTCCACGGCCAGCGTGTTGCGGATATAGGCGCCGATGGTGATGTGGTCGATGTCGAGGATCGGCAGCTCGTCAAAGCCCTTGCTGACGAGGCTGGTCAGCAGCTTCTCGTCGAGCTCGTCGCCGGCTTCGGCATAGATCTCGCCGGTCTGCAGATTGACCAGGTCCTCAGCGATGTACATGCCGTACAGGTCTTCATCGACCGCCAGCAGGTGCGTCAGGCCGTTCTCGGCGAGCTTCTTGGCCTGGCGGGCCGAGAGCTTCTTGCCGCCCTCATGGACGACGTCGCCAGTCTTGGCATCGATCAGGTCGTGGCTGGGCTTGGCGCCCTTCCACTTCTCGGCATCGTAAGGAACGCGCCAGCCCTTCTCGGTCTTTTCGTATTCAAGCTTGGTGTAATAGGTGTCGAGGATTTCCTCGGCATCCATGCCAAGCGCCTTGAGCAGCGAGGTGACCGGAATCTTGCGGCGACGGTCGATACGCGCATAGACGATGTCCTTGGCGTCGAATTCGATATCGAGCCACGAACCACGGTACGGAATGATACGGCCGGCAAACAGCAGCTTGCCAGACGAGTGGGTCTTGCCCTTGTCGTGATCGAAGAACACGCCGGGCGAACGATGCATCTGCGAGACGATGACGCGCTCGGTGCCGTTGACGACGAAGGTGCCATTGGGCGTCATGAAGGGCATGTCGCCCATATAGACGTCCTGCTCCTTGATGTCCTTGACCGAGCGGGCGCCGGTTTCTTCGTCCACTTCGAACACGATCAGGCGCAGCGTCACCTTGAGCGGGGCAGCGAACGTCATGTCGCGCGCACGGCACTCGTCGATGTCATACTTGGGCTGTTCGAATTCGTAGCGCACGAATTCGAGGCTGGCCGTATTGGAGAAGTCGGTGATCGGGAACACCGAACGGAACACGGACTGCAGCCCTTCTTCCGGACGGCCGCCCTTGGGCTCCGCCACCTGGAGGAACTGATCATAGGAAGCCTTCTGGACTTCGATCAGGTTGGGCAGCTCCGTGACTTCGCGGATGGAGCCGAAGGACTTGCGAACCTTGCGGCGGCCGTTGAACGTGGTAGCCATGAAAGCTCCTGTTTCTGGTTGTCACGCCGGTCCCCGAGGGACTGGCGCTCCATTTTTGCTTGTCTCGGAGGCAGATATCCAAAGACCCGACTATCAGCCGTCGGCGCTCGGGATATATGCCTGGTAGTCAATTCATCGGGCTCCGACAGATGCCGACACGAACCCACTCACAGCCCCATGAGCGGGTTCACAGACGCGTGATCAGCGGCTAAAGCCCCGCACGTGGGACAGCCCACGGCGAGGTCATCAGAGGCTTCAAGCTGCCCGCGACATCCAAAATCGTCATATATTTCCGCAAATTGGGGCCTGGACCCATCCAATCGGTCCTGGCGAATCATTCCGTCAGAAACGGAAAAGCGAGATGGCACATAAAGCGCCATCCCGCAAAAATCAAGACCGAAGTCGAACTTACTTGAGTTCGACCTTGGCGCCGGCGTCTTCCAGCTTCTTCTTGATGTCTTCGGCTTCAGCCTTCGACACGCCTTCCTTGACGGCCTTCGGAGCGCCTTCGACCAGGGCCTTGGCTTCGCCGAGGCCGAGACCGGTGATGGCACGGACTTCCTTGATGACGTTGATCTTGTTGTCGCCGAAGGCGGCCAGGATCACGTCGAATTCGGTCTTTTCTTCAGCAGCAGCGGCCGGAGCAGCGGCGCCACCAGCGGCAGCGACGGCAACCGGAGCGGCGGCGGAAACGCCCCACTTTTCTTCCAGGAGCTTGCTCAGCTCGGAAGCTTCGAGAACGGTCAGGGCCGAGAGGTCGTCTACGAGTTTGGCAAGATCAGCCATTTTACACTCTTTTCAGTTTTAGGTTGGGTTCGAATATTGAGGTAGTTTGGAACGGCCTTACGCCGCTTCGCTCTTTTCCGCGTGAGCCTTGAGGACGCGAGCAATGCCCGCACCCGGCTGCACGAGGATGGAAGCGATGTTCTGTGCCGGCTGCTTGACGAGGCCTGCGAGCTTGGCGCGCAGTTCGTCGAGCGACGGCATGGTCGCCAGCGCCTTGACGCCATTGGCGTCCAGAGCAGTCGAACCCATGGCACCACCGAGAATGACGAACTTCTGGTTCTTCTCGGCGAATGCTGCTGCGATTTTCGGCGCAGCGACGGGATCTTCCGCATAGGCGATGACGGTCGGGCCGGTGAACAGGCCCGAAATGTCAGCGACATCGGTTTCCTTGAGAGCAAGCTTGGCAAGGCGGTTCTTGGCGACCTTGACCTTGCCGCCAGCCTTCTTGACCTGCACGCGCAGATCAGTGAACGCAGCGACGGTCAGGCCGGTATTGTGCGCAACCACGATCGATCCAGCGCCCGCGAGGGCTTCCTGGAGCGAGGCAATGACTGCACTCTTTTCCGCTCTTTCCACACTAGTCTCCACTAGTCTGGTCCCCTTGCGGGAACCATTGGCAATTGCTGCCCCTGCCCTTTTCAGGACCGGGAACAACGGTTAGTGCCTGCCAACCGGGAGCCCCGAGGGGCAACTGGCCTAGGTTCGAACCTCAACCCTGGGCATTCGCCCGAAATTGGGTCTCACCCCGTCTATTGCTGGCTCCGAATGGAATTAACGGCATGACGCCGGCCGGCAGTCTCGGACAGGACTTTACGCAGCTCCCTGAGGAGCGGCGAAACCGGGCGGCGAGCCGTCCGGAATTCTTTGTGACGCGCGAACTAGCCGCGATTGGCCCCCGGGTCAAGCCCGAGGGCGCTGCGGCGTTCGTGTCAGAGCGCTGCCCTGCGTCTTAGATAGCTGTACCCGGCTCGACATGGACGCCCGGGCCCATGGTCGAGGATACGGCGACCTTCTTGACATAGGTGCCCTTGGCGCCGGCAGGCTTGGACTTCACGACGGCGTCGGTGAAGGCCTTGATGTTCTGCAGAAGAGCTTCTTCCGAGAACGAGACCTTGCCGATACCGGCATGGATGATACCAGCCTTTTCAACGCGGTACTCAACGGCGCCGCCCTTGGCAGCGCCAACGGCGCCCTTGACGTCCATGGTCACGGTGCCGACCTTGGGGTTCGGCATCAGGTTGCGCGGGCCCAGGACCTTACCGAGGCGACCAACCAGCGGCATCATGTCCGGGGTGGCAATGCAGCGATCGAAGTCGATCTTGCCGCCCTGGATGATTTCCAGCAGGTCTTCGGCGCCGACGATGTCTGCACCAGCGGCCTTGGCCTCGTCGGCCTTGGCGCCACGGGCGAACACGGCGACGCGAACGGTCTTGCCGGTGCCGTTGGGCAGGTTCACGACGCCACGGACCATCTGGTCGGCGTGACGCGGATCAACACCCAGGTTCATCGCGATTTCGATGGTTTCATCGAACTTGGCGGAAGCGCGAGCCTTGACCATCTTCACGGCTTCTTCGAGGCCGTAGAGCTTGTTGCGGTCGATGCCTTCACGGGCCTTGGCGACCTTCTTTGCGATCTTTGCCATATTCTTAGCCCTCGACCTGAATGCCCATGGAACGGGCGGAGCCGGCGATCATCGACACGGCAGCGTCGATATCGTCAGCGTTGAGATCAACCATCTTCTTGGTGGCGATTTCACGCAGCTGAGCCTGCGTGATGGTGCCAGCCGAATCCTTGCCCGGAAGCTTGGAGCCGGACTTGAGGTTGACCGCCTTCTTGATGAAGTAGGTGACCGGCGGCTGCTTCATCACGAAGGTGAAGCTCTTGTCCGCATAGGCGGTGATCACGACCGGAATCGGAGCACCCTTTTCGATCTCCTGCGTGGCCGCATTGAAGGCCTTGCAGAATTCCATGATGTTCAGACCGCGCTGACCCAGAGCCGGGCCAATCGGGGGCGATGGGGTGGCGGACGCAGCCGGCACCTGAAGCTTTACGTAGCCAACGATTTTCTTTGCCATTTTCTATCCTCTTGCATGCCACGAGTGGCAGTTGAGCCGTGGTACGGTTTCCTGGTGCTGGCAAAGCACCATCCCCTTCCACGGGTTTTCCGGGTTTCCCCAGAGCATCCGGACAAAGCCGGAATTCGTATTGAATCAGACCTTTTCGACCTGACCGTATTCGAGCTCCACCGGAGTGGGACGCCCGAAAATCGACACCTCGACCTTGAGGCGGGAACGCTCTTCGTCCACCTCTTCGACAACGCCGTTGAAGCTGGCGAACGGACCGTCGGAGACGCGCACGTTCTCGCCCACTTCGAAGCTGACGGAGGGCTTGGGGTGATCCACGCCTTCCTGCACCTGCTGCAGGATCGACATGGCCTCACGCTCCGAAATCGGCATGGGCTTGTTGTCCGCGCCGAGGAAACCGGTAACCTTGGGCGTATTCTTGATCAGATGGAACGCCTCGTCGGTCATATCCATCTTCACCAGGACATAGCCCGGGAAGAACTTGCGTTCGGTATCAACCTTGCGACCGCGACGGATCTCCACGACCTTCTCGGTCGGCACGATCACGTCTTCAAACAGGTGCTCGAGCTTCTTCTGCGCAACCTTGAGACGGATATCCTCCGCCACCTTGCGCTCAAAATTCGAATACGCCTGAACGATGTACCAGCGCTTGGCCATAAAGCGACGCCGCTCCCAATATCTACAAACTGACCCGGATTAGCGGATCGACAGCATCAAGGACACGAGCCAGGAAATGACCTGGTCCGCAGTGAGAAAAAACAAGCTGGCCAGGATGACCAGGACGAGAACCATGATGGTGGAAATCACCACTTCGTTCCGACCGGGCCAGGTGACCTTGCTGACTTCCGAGCGAACCTGCTGGAAAAACTGGACTGGGTTCGTACGGGCCATGGGCGTTCAACTCGTATAACTTGGTGCAAAACCAAAGGCCGCGCAGGAATCCCGCACGGCTAGAGACGGGCTATCTAGAGGCTTTGCCGGAGGATTGCAACAGGGCCGCGGCGAGAATCCTGGCAGCATCGACTGTGGCGATTTCGCCAGGCCGTAAACTATAAGTGTAAAACTCTACGAAATCTGCTTGCACGCCAGACGCCCGTATCGTTGGATGAATTATGCCCGGAATGTGGCGGCGCTCTTGGAGGGGGCTATGTCGTTCGAGGTCATTGGCTGTCAATTGCTGCATTTCGGTCCGCATCGGACCATCAAGGGACGCCTGACCGGCACAGTGCGCGTGCGCATCCGCGAAGGCTTCATGGGCAATGTCACCGAATACGGTCTGAACCTCCCGGTGAAAAGTGATTGCGGTCCGGTGCCGCACGATCAGGCCCGCACCGCTCTCCTTTCTCACGCTGCACATCAGCTAAACAAGCTAAAAGCGCGCCACATCAGCAATTTGCCTGCCGCGGCCGAGTAATCGCGCGTCCTATTCTTGCAGGAACCGTCGCGACGTGACCGCTCAGTAGATTCTTTTTGCGTTTTGCTTCGCCCCTGGCAACCTTCGCCGAGGGTGCACGTTCTCCGCTTGCAGGCTTAGCCTCCTGCGACCTCCAACGTCAGTCCCCGGTTCCCATGCACTCCCCAACCCCTGCCGGGGACTGGCTTCAATACCTTGACCGGTCCTAGCTTGTTTGCGCCAGGGGTTGTCGACTTCTGCAACCTTGAGAGTTCGCGCAGCTAAGCCCACCAGCGCTCCCCCCTAAATGTCGCGCCATTCGGGCGAATGCTTGCTGCATATGCCCCCTCGGCCGAGAGAAGCCCAGGACGACCCGCTCCTGCCCAAGGCAGCGCAATCCAACATTGTCGTGGAAGTAATCGGAGCCGCGCTCTACGATCGGTATTTTAGTGCCTGGCAGGGGCTGGGGGACTCGAACCCACGACCCTCGGTTTTGGAGACCGATGCTCTACCAACTGAGCTAAACCCCTTCAGGCGAGGCTGTGTCTAATGGCAAAGCCCGGACGATGCAAGGGGCTGATTTCGCAGATTGTGGGAAGCCCACAACCCGGGCTCACCCACTGAAAACACCCCTATCGGCCGCCCTCCCCGCTACATTTCACACCTTCTGTGCACGCATCTGCTCGATCCGATACACACAGATTCCTGCATTTAACAAAGAACCCCTGGACTTCGACGGCGCAAGCCCTGCCCTCAGACGAAGCCCTTAACGCATTGAATTATCGGGATTACTTTACAAAGCCACCAGTGGTTCCGGGATCCGAACTTTCTCACTTTACATATAATAGTACTTTATATAGCGTCCTCTTACCGCCTGAAGCGAACACGCCGGGCGGCCTTAGGGAGGATACCATCGTGAGCATCATCACCAAGCTTGCCCTCGCGGCAGGCCTCGCTACTGCCTTGTCTTCTGGTGCCTTGGCACAGGACATTTCGGGCAAGGTTATCGGCTTCTCGCAGATCGGTTCGGAATCGGGCTGGCGTGCGGCCGAAACGTCCGTGACCCGCCAGCAGGCAGAGGAACGCGGCGTCGATCTCAAGTTCGCCGACGCGCAGCAGAAGCAGGAAAACCAGATCAAGGCCATCCGTGGCTTTATTGCCCAGGGCGTAGACGCCATTCTGATCGCGCCCGTCGTCGCCACTGGCTGGGACGACGTCCTGACCGAAGCCAAGGAAGCCGAAATCCCCGTGGTCCTGCTGGACCGCGGCATTGACGGCCCCGAAGACCTCTACCTCACCTCTGTGGCCTCTGATCAGGTCCTCGAAGGCCGCGTGGCCGGCGAGTGGCTGGTTGCCGAAGTGGCCGGCGAAGAGTGCAACGTCGTCGAGCTCCAGGGCACTGTGGGCTCCAGCCCGGCCATCAACCGCAAGCAGGGTTTTGAAGAAGGCATTGCCTCGGCCTCCAACATCACCATCACCCAGAGCCAGACCGGCGACTTCACCCGTTCCAAGGGCAAGGAAGTCATGGAGGCCTTCCTCAAGTCCTCCAATGGTGGCGCCGACATCTGTGCGGTCTATGCCCACAATGACGACATGGCCGTGGGCGCGATCCAGGCCATCAAGGATGCTGGCCTCAAGCCGGGCGAAGATATTCTCGTCGTCTCCATCGACGCCGTTCCCGACATCTTCACCGCCATTGCGGCCGGCGAAGCCAATGCCACGGTCGAACTGACCCCCAACATGGCTGGCCCCGCCTTCGACGCCCTCGCCGCCTTCTGGGCCGACGGCACCGAACCGGAGAAGTTCATCATCACCGAATCCAAGCTCTATACCGCAGCTGACGATCCGGCCGGTGAATACGAACGCCGCAAGGGCCTGGGCTACTAGGAAAGTATAGGCGTATCGGGGTGGGGCCGGTTAGTGTGGCCCCACCCCACCCTCATTCCCTCCCCATCCAGGGAGGGAGGCGAAAGACCGCAGCGCTTGTGTTCATCGTCTCCCTCCCCCTTGTGGGGAGGGACCAAGTGTGGGGAGAGCCTGGGGGAGAGGGCAATGAACGACACCGAGTACGCGCTCGAGGCGCGCGGCATCGTCAAGATTTTCGGCAATCACGTGGCGCTGGACGCCGTCGACTTCGGTCTCCGCCCCGGCGAGGTGCATGCCCTGCTGGGAGAAAACGGCGCCGGCAAGTCGACGCTGATCAAGATCCTTACGGGCGCCTACCAGCCCGATGGCGGCACCGTTCTTGCGGGTGGGGTGCCGGTTCATCTCGACAATCCCCAGCAGGCCCAGACCCATGGCATCGGCACGGTCTATCAGGAGGTCAACCTCCTGCCCAACCGCTCCGTTGCCGAAAACCTCTTTCTCGGACACCAGCCGACCCGCTTCGGTCTCGTCAGGCGTCGCAAGATGGAAGCGGATTCCCGTGTCATCCTCAAACGCTACGGGCTCGACATCGACCCATCGAGCGAACTCGGCGCCCATTCGGTGGCCGTTCAGCAGATTGTCGCCATCGCCCGCGCTGTCGAGCTGTCGGGCAAGGTGCTCATTCTCGACGAACCGACGGCCAGCCTCGACCGGAACGAGGTCGAGCGCCTCTTCGAAATCATCCGCGATCTGAAGGGCCACGGCCTCGCCATCGTCTTCATCACCCATTTCCTTGACCAGGTATTTGCCATTGCCGACCGCGTGACCATCTTGCGCAACGGCAAGCTGGTCGAAACCCGAGCGCTCGACGCCATGACCCGCACCGATGTGGTACGCCTGATGCTGGGCAAGGATGTAGCCTTTTCCGGCGCCACCGGCGTCCAGGACGCGCGCCCGATGGGCGAGGTTCTGCTCGACTTCGCCAATTTCGGCCGCAAGCGCAGCGTCCATCCCTTCAACCTCACGATTCACAAGGGCGAGGTGGTCGGCGTCGCCGGGCTTCTGGGCTCGGGTCGTACGGAAATGGCCCGTATCATGTTCGGCGCCGATGCCGCTGACGAGGGTACCCTCGACATAGAAGGCAAGCGGACCAGCATTTCCCGCCCGACGGACGCCATTGGCCACGGCTTCGGCTTCTGCCCGGAAGACCGCAAGGCCGAGGGCATCTTCGGCGACCTTTCGGTCCGCGAAAACATCATCATCGCGCTCCAGGGCAAGCTCGGCTGGTTCAGTGCCCTCAACCGCGACGAGCAGATGGAAATCGCGGGGCGCTTCGGTGAATCCATGGATATCCGGGCCGCTTCGCTCGACATGCCCATCAAGCTGCTCTCAGGCGGCAACCAGCAAAAGGTCATTCTGTCGCGCTGGCTGGCCACGGACCCCGCCTTTCTCATCCTTGATGAGCCGACACGCGGCATCGACGTTGGCGCCCACGCCGAGATCGTCCGCACCATCAACCGGCTGCGCGACGAGGGCCTCGCGCTTGTCGTCATCTCCTCGGAACTTGATGAAGTCGTCGCCTATTCAACCCGCATCGTGGTGATGCGCGACCGTGAAATGGTCGCCGAACTCAGCGGTGAAAACATCAATCCCGGCGTCATCGTGCAGGCGATCGCCAATCATCGCGAGGGGCCGTCGGCATGATGCGGCGCATACTTTCGCAGCTTGCCAACCCGCAACTGCTTGCCCTGGTCGGCGTGCTGTTGATCAACTGGCTGCTGTTTCCCAATTTCTTCCGCATCACATGGCAGGATGGGCGGCTGTTTGGCAGCCTCATCGACGTGCTCAACCGTGGGGCACCGGTGGCGATCCTTGCTATCGGTATGGTTGGCGTCATTGCCACCAAAGGCGTCGACCTTTCGGTCGGCGCTGTGATGGCCATGGCGGGTGCGGTGGCTGCGACAATGGTGGTGGCCGGTTATCCAGCACCGATTGCCGTCGCCGCCGCGCTCGCGGTCGGTCTCGCCTGCGGCCTCTGGAATGGATTTCTGGTTGCCGTCCTCGACATCCAGCCCATCGTCGCGACGCTGGTGCTGATGGTTGCGGGTCGCGGCATCGCCCAGCTCACCACTGAGGGTTTTATCGTCACCTTCACCGATCCACTGCTGATCTTCATTGGCACGGGTTCTTTCCTTGGCCTGCCCATGGCAGCAGTGATTGCCCTGCTCCTGATGATCGCCGTCACCCTTCTGGTCCGCCGCACCGCCATCGGCCTTTTCATCGAGGCAGTCGGCGTCAACCGGGCGGCCGCGAGCCTTGCGGGCATTCGCAGCCGCATGTTGCTGTTCCTCGTCTATGGCCTGTCCGGTCTCTGCGCAGCCGTAGCCGGCCTCATCGTGGCCGGTGACATCCGCGGCGCCGACGCCAACAATGCGGGTCTCTGGCTCGAGCTCGACGCTATCCTGGCAGTCGTCATCGGCGGCACGTCCCTATTGGGCGGTCGCTTCTCCGTGCCCCTGGCCGTGGTGGGCGCGCTCATCATCCAGGCCATGAATACCGGCATTCTGGTTTCAGGCTTCCCGCCCGAGTTCAATCTCATCGTCAAGGCCGCGCTGATCTTCCTGGTGCTCATCATCCAGTCGCCGCTGGCAAGCCGCATCGTCCCGGTGCGCACCACCGTCCGGGAGGCCCGTTCATGAGCCGCAGCCTGCGTCCCCTCCTGGCCACGGCCGTCATCTTCGCCATCGCCTATGCGCTGGCCGTCATGCAGTTCCCGTCCATGTTCTCGACACGGGTGCTGGGAAACTTCCTCACCGACAATGCCTTCCTCGGCATCGCTGCCGTGGGCATGACCTTCGTCATTCTCTCCGGCGGTATCGATCTCTCGGTCGGCGCCGTGATCGGCTTCACCGGCGTGCTGGTCGCCGTGCTGATTTCCTGGGCCGGCTGGCACCCACTGGCGGCGTTCACGCTGGCCATCGCGGTCGCGGCCGCATTCGGCGGCGTCATGGGGCTGGCCATCCACTACCTGCAGGTGCCCGCCTTCATTGTCACGCTTGCCGGCATGTTCCTGGCGCGCGGCGGCGCATCGGTCATCACGCAGGATTCCGTGCCGATCAACCACGAATTCTACGACTGGATTTCCGAGCTGGTGATCCGCCTGCCCGGCGGCGGGCGCCTGAGCTTCATCGGCCTCCTCATGGTCGCCGTCTTCATCGTCGGCGCGCTGATCGCCCACCGCACCAAGTTCGGGTCCTATGTCTACGCCTTGGGCGGCAACCCTGTATCGGCCTCGCTCATGGGCGTCCCCGTCGCCCAGACGACAATCGCCGTCTACATGCTGTCCTCGGTCCTCGCAGCATTGGCGGGAATCGTCTTCTCGCTCTATACATCGGCGGGGTATCCGCTTGCCGCGGTCGGAGTCGAACTCGACGCCATCAGCGCTGTGGTCATCGGCGGCACCCTGCTCACGGGCGGTTATGGCTTCGTGCTTGGCACCTTTATCGGTGTCATGCTGCTTGGGCTGGTGCAGACCTACATTATCTTTGACGGGACCTTGTCGAGTTGGTGGACGAAGATCGTCATTGGCGCACTCCTGTTCCTCTTCATAGTCCTGCAGCGGCTGATTTTTGCAGCCTCGGCACAGGGAGAGAAAGCGTCCTAAATGTACGGTTGGCGTAGGGTGCGGGCGTCCAGACGCCCCACCTCCGGCGCGAGGATTGCGCCACCATGATAGAAACAGGCGGCCTCATCCGCTCTCTTTCCGGGCGGCGCGCTGCACGCAACTTCCACAACTTCGTCATCAACGAAATCGGTCACGCCATTGTTACCGGTGAGTTTCCCATCGGTTCGGTCCTGGCAAGCGATGCGTTGATGATGGAACGCTACGGCGTCTCTCGCACCGTGCTGCGAGAGGCGCTGAAAACGCTTGAGGCCAAGGGACTCGTGGAAGCCCGCCCCAAAGTGGGCACGCGCGTCTCCCCGCGCAGTCGCTGGAATCTGTTCGATCCGCAGGTGCTGGCCTGGCATTTTTACGCCGCCCCCGATGCCGAGCTCTATCAGAGCCTCTTTCGCATTCGGGCAGCTCTGGAAGCTCCGATGATTGCACTCGCGACCCGCAATCGTACGGCCGAACACATACGCCTGCTCAAATACTGGTGCCACCAGATGGAAACAGCGGGCGACAGCATCGAGCAATATGGGTTGGCCTGCCTGGAAGTCCACGGCGTCATCGCCGAGAGCAGCCGGGACCCCCTGCTCCGCTCCATTCTTGGTGTCGTCGAGCTGACGTTGGCTCTCGCCCTCACGCACGAACGCGCCATGGCCGCCACCGCCTACCGGGCGAAGTCGTGCGCCCTGTTCATCGACCTGACCGCCGCGATCGAAGCCGGCAAGCCCGAGCCTGCCGGCGAGATCTACGAACAGATCCGCCTTCTTGATCAGAGCCAGGTGATCTAGCAGAGTGATCTAGCCGCGCAGGGCGCCGCCGAATTCGCGCGGAATGACCAGCGGCGTGCCTGCAATCGGGTCCTCGATGATCAGACAGGGCAGTCCGAACACGGCCTCCACCAGTTCAGCAGTCACGACGTCCCTTGGTGCGCCCTCGGCGACGATGGCGCCGTCGCGCATGGCGATGATGTGGCTGGCATAGCGGCAGGCATGATTGAGGTCATGCAGCACCGCAACCACCGTCTGACCATCACGGCGATTGAGCTCGGCCATCAGTTCGAGCAGTTCGATCTGGTGGGTAATGTCGAGGAAGGTCGTCGGCTCGTCGAGCAGCAGCAGCGGCGTCTGCTGCGCCAGCACCATAGCCACCCAGACGCGCTGGCGCTGGCCACCAGAGAGCTCATCGACGAGACGATGTGACAGGTCGGTCACCCGCGTCGCCGCCATGGCTGAAATCACCGCCGCTTCATCCTCTTGCGACCATTGTCGGAAGAGCTTCTGGTGCGGGTAGCGTCCCCGCGCGATGAGGTCCGCCACGGTAATGCCGTCGGGCGCAATGGACGACTGCGGCAGCAGGCCGAGCCGACGGGCGACTTCCTTGGCGGGCAGCGACGAAATCGCTTCGCCATCAAGTACCACCCTGCCCTGGCTGGGCTTCAGCAGCCGCGACAGCGCCCGCAGCAGCGTGGACTTGCCGCAGGCATTGGCGCCGACAATGACCGTGAAGGACTTATCCGGAATTGCCACCGACAAGCCGGTCGATATGACCCGGTTGTCGTACCCAATCGTCGCATTTTCTGCGTAGAGGCGCGCGTCGGCGGGACTCAGGTTGGGTACGTGCTTATTCATGACTTTCCCCTTCATGACCGTCGCGCTTCACGCAGCAACAGCCAGACGAAATAGACGCCGCCCAGGCTCACGGTGACGATGCCCACTGGCAATTGCGTGGGCGCAAAGGCGCGCTGCGCCAGATAATCGGCACCGGCCAGCAGCAAGGCTCCCATTGCCGCAGAGGGCAGCATGGAAACGCCGGCCGATCCGGTGAGCCGCCGCGCCAGTTGCGGTGCAGCCAGTGAAATAAAACCGATGGGTCCGGCCGTCGCGGTCACCGTGGCGGTCAGCGCAACCCCGAGGATGAGCAGGCCGAGGCGATTGCGTTCAGCATCGACGCCAAGGGCCCGGGCGGCATCGTCGCCTAGCTCCAGCTGCGCCATGGGCCGGCTCATCAGCAATGCCAAGGGCACAAGGACCGCCAGGATGAGGCTGGCATAGCCAAGCCGTTCCAGCGTCATGCCATTGAGCGATCCGGCGCCCCAGATCGCCGCGGCCATCGCCACTTCCAGTTGAGCGCGCAGCAGCATCCAGGTGTTGAGCGAGGTCAACATGGCGGAAACGCCGATACCGATGATGATCAGCCGGAAACCCTGCACTCCGCGACGATAGGCGAGCATATAGACGAGCACTGCCGTGAGCATGCCGCCCACCAGCGCGCCGCTCGCGACGACGAGGTAGCCGCCGCCCAACATGGTGATAATGACCAGCGCGCCGGTGAAAGAGCCCGCGTCGAAGCCGATGATGTCAGGGCTCCCCAACGGGTTGCGCGTCAGCGACTGAAAGATGGCGCCGGACATGCCCAGCGCGGCCCCGAGGATCAGCGCCAGCGCCGTGCGTGGCAGCCGCCATTCGATCACGACCATGTGGATGCGCCCCTCGGCCTGCCCGATCAGGGCTCGGAACACCTCCAGCGCCGGCACATGGAATTCACCGGAGCCCAGGGTAGTCACCGCCACCACGAAGGCGAGGAGCAACAAAACCAGACACACACTGGCCGTCCTGAGGTCGATGCGGCCGGAAAACGCCTCGCCAAACAGGCGCAGAGGCCGCACCGGCCGACCAAAATCTATCGATCTGGACGACGCGTCGTCGCTCATAGCCCGCTCACTTTCCGGCGCCGTGCCAGGAGGATGAGCACCGGGGCTCCGATAAAGGCCGTGACGATCCCCACCTGTAGCTCGCCCGGCCGCATGACCACGCGGCCGACAATATCGGACACCAGCAGCAGGATCGGCGCCAGGACCAGCGTATAGGCAAAGATCCAGCGCTGGTCAGGACCCACAATCCAGCGTGCCACATGCGGCACCATCAGCCCGACAAAGCCGATCGGCCCCACCGCCGCCGTCGCGCCACCGGCCAGCAGTGTCGTGGAGACGATCGCGATTATCCTCGTACGCAGGATATTGGCCCCCAGCGACGAGGCTAGGTCATCGCCCAGTGCCACGGCATTCAGGGGCCGTGCAATGGCAAAGGCCAGAACCAGGCCGATGGCGATAAACGGCGAAACGGCCAGAAAACTGTCATAGCCAGGCGCGACAAGCGATCCGGCGCGCCAATGCCGCATGCGGTCGAAAGTCGTTGGGTTCAGCAGCGAAACGCCCGAGGTTACGCCCGATAGAACAGCGCCGATGGCAACACCCGCCAGCGTCAGCCGCGCCGGCGTTGCACCACGCGGTCCGGCCAAGCCAACAGCACAGACAAGTACGGTTGTGACGATGGCGCCCAGGAAGGCGAACCAGATATAGCCCGAAAGAGTGGTGATACCGAACACGCCAACTGCTATCACCACGAAGAAAGCCGCACCCGCATTGACCCCGAGAATACCCGGGTCAGCCAGCGGATTGCGCGAAAATGCCTGGATCAGCGCACCCGCCATTCCCAGTGCCATACCCACCAGCACCCCGAGCAGCGTACGGGGCAGCCGCAGCGCCTGAATAATTGCGTGGTCGTCACTGTCATCATAGGCAATGAGGGCATCGATGACTGTGCCGAGGGGAATATCCTTGGAGCCGATCGCGATACTCGCCAGAAATATGAGCGCCAGCACCCCTAGGGCAACGAGGAGCCACAGCATGCGGCCGGCATTGGTATCGGCTAGCCCGGGCCGTCGCGCCTCCTGCTCAGCCCTGTCCTGGCTGGTGACCGACGTGATGGCCATCCTGCTTCAAGTCCCCGACACGTTCCCCGGCCCTGCAATAGCAGATAACCTGACTAGAGTTATCCGCTTAACGCTTCCATTGCGCGCTGTCCACCGGGAAGGCCCGATTTTCGTGCCGTCGGCGACCAGGCCATCATCCCCGGCGGGCGAGCGGCCTATGATTAGCGAACCACGCCGCCGGTGCAGATTGCCCCAACGAGCAAGGTAGGCTCACCAACTGGCCGCGATATACTTGGTCTCGCAGAATTCGAGGATGCCGTGATGTGCACCTTCCCGTCCAAGGCCACTCTGCTTGGTACCACCGAATGGCGCCGCCGGATCGGACACCACACCGCGATTGAGGCCGACCATACCGCATTCCATGCGCTCGGACACGCGCAGCCCGCGGCTCAGGTCCGAGGTAAAGACATAGGAGATCAGCCCGAATTCGCTGCCATTGGCCGCCGCGACAACTTCGTCCTCGGTCTCGAACGTGGTGATTGCGGCAATCGGGCCGAAAATCTCCTGATGGGTGATCTCGGCGTCCGCAGTCACGTCCCGAAGTACCGTCGGCGGGAAATAGTACCCATCGCCTTCCATGGGCCGCCCCCCGACCACAGTCCTGGCGCCACGCTTTTCGGCATCGAGGACCAGCCCAGCAATCCGGTCGACAGCGGCCTTGTTGATCAGCGGACCGCACTGGGTCGCCGCGTTATAGCCAACGCCGACCGTGAGAGCCCCCATTCGCTCGGCAAGCCTGCTGGAAAACGCCTCGGCAATGCCGCTTTGCACATAGAAACGGTTGGCCGCGGTGCAGGCCTCGCCGCCATTGCGCATCTTGGCTACCATCGCGCCCTCGACGGCCTGGTCCAGGTCTGCATCATCGAACACGATGAAGGGCGCGTTGCCGCCCAATTCCATTGAGCAGGAAATCACCTGGTCGGCGGCCTCGCGCAGTAGCTTGCGGCCAACCTGCGTGGAGCCGGTAAAGCTCAGTTTGCGCACCTTGGGATGGTGCAGCATGGCACTGACGGTTTCACCGGCTTTCGACGTGGTGATGACATTGACCACGCCCTTCGGCACGCCGGCCTCCGCGTAGAGCTGCGCCAGTGCAAAGGCCGTGAGCGGCGTTTCCGTAGCCGGCTTCAGCACCACTGTACACCCGGCGGCCAGCGCCGGTGCAATCTTGCGGGTCGCCATGGCTGCGGGAAAATTCCACGGGGTAATCAACACTGCTACACCCATGGGCTGGTGCTCAACGATGATCCTGTTGGCGCCTGCGGGCGCCGTATAGATTTCGCCGTTGAGCCGCACGGCCTCCTCGGCAAACCAGCGGAAGAACTCGGCCGCATAGGTCACCTCGCCGCGCGCGTCGCTCAGCGCCTTGCCGTTTTCGAGGCTGATGAGTTCGGCCAGCATGTCCCGCCGTTCGATCATCAGCTCGAAGCACCTGCGAAGGATTTCCGATTTGGCGCGCGGCGCGGTCGCCGCCCAGGCCGGGCCGGCCGCATGCGCAGCCGCCACTGCCTCCAACGCATCCTCCACACTGGCGTCTGCAACTGCGGCAATGACCGCCCCGGTCGAAGGGTCGATCACATCTACCCGCTCGCCGCCCCTGCCCTTCCGCCATTCGCCGCCAATCAGCAGATCGGTTGGAATGGTCGTCAGGTCAAAACTCAGCTTCGCAGCAATGGACTGGATGGCATTCATGCTCACAGGGCCTCTCCATAGTCTCACTTTGATATCAAGCCTGGCCGCCGATCCGCAATGCGTCCCAGTCTGGTCCATCTCCCGGTTTTGAGTATATCTGGAAGAAGGACCCATCTTTCCCTCAGATTGACCTCACCAGGTCCGCACCGATCAAGATAGGTTTGACCGGCTGCAATTGAGGATGCAGTCAGTGCTTGCGGTAATTCAGGCTGAAGGTCAAACACGACGGAGATACGGGCGGAGCCCACATGAAAAAGAAGTCTGTGACACTCGTCGAAGTGGCCAAGCGCGCCGGTGTATCCACCGCCACGGTCAATCGTGTGCTCAAGCAAGATGGCTACATCTCCGAGGAGGCCCGTCAGAAAGTCCTCGCTGCGGTCGAGGAAACCAACTACCGCCCGAATATCGTGGCGCGAGGTCTCAAGACGCAGCGCACCACCACCATCGGCCTGATGCTCACCGCAATTACGGTCAATCCATTTTTCGTCGGCGTGGCCCATGCCGTCGAACTGGCAGCCATAGCGGCCGGCTACCGTGTGGTGATGTTCAACCATGGCGAAAACCCCGACAATGAGCGCAACGGCATCGAGAATTTCATCGCCCAGCGCGTGGATGCGGTCCTGTTCTGCACGGCGCTCAGCCGCGCCAATGTGGAGCTCCTCGCGGAGGCAGGCATTCCCGCCATCGAAATCGAGCGCTCCTCTAGCCCCTTGGTGCCCTGCGTCCGCGTCGACAACTATGTTGGCGCCCGCGCCGCAATCGACCATCTGGTCAGTCTGGGTCACCGCAGCATCGCCTTTGTCGGTGGTGATCCGAGGCTCTATGCAGCTGACGCCGGCCGCCAGCGCTCCGTGGAGGATGATCGCCTCGCCGCCTATCGCGACGGCCTCCGCGCTCACAACCTCACGGAACGCGAAGAGCTTGTCCGCCTCGGTCTCTACTACACGATTGAAGGCGGTGGCTCCGGCGAGGAAGGGCGCGCCCACACCGAAGCGCTGCTGGCCCTTCCCGAGCCGCCGACGGCTATTTTCGCCACATGCGACATCCTCGCCGCCGGGGTGCTTCAAGCGCTCTACCGCGCCGGCAGGCGCGTCCCGGACGATATTTCGGTAGTGGGCTTCGACGACACGCTGGCCGCGCAACTCGCACCTTCCCTAACCACCGTCACCCAACCCATTTCTGCCCTTGGCCGACATGCTTTCGGCATCGCGCTTTCAGCCATCAAGGGCGCGCAGTCGCCCCCGGAAATCGTTCTCCCGACCAGTCTGACCATCCGCCAATCCACCGGTCGCTCGACCTGAGCGAGGACGTTTGACAAGGTCCCCGACCACTGTTAACCATTGCATGTGTCAACGATGACACATGCTCTTTCGTGGAGGGAAGGGCGCTCGTAACGCACGAGTTTTTCAGGGAGGATTAGACTATGCGGCATCATTTGCTGTGCGCGACGGCGTTTGCCTCGCTCCTGCTGACGGCCCCCGCTTTTGCCCAGACGGTAACTTTCTGGCAGTTTTCGACCAATCCCAATGACATTGCTGCCTGGGAAGGCATCATCTCGGCCTTCGAAGCCGAGAATCCCGAGATCGATGTCGTCATGGAAATCGTTCCCTGGTCCGAGCAGCAGCAGCGCCTTGTGACCGCATTGACCACCGGCGGCCTGCCCGACGTCTCTATGCTTGGCAACAATGTCGTGGCCCAGTTCCAGGCCACCGGCGCCCTCGCTCCGCTGGACGACGCCTTTGCAGCCTATGATGCCGCCAACGGCACCAACGTTGCCGAGGACATCTGGCCCGGCGACAGGGGCTACTACAATCTCGGCGGCCAGTGGTGGGCCTCGCCGATCGCGGTCGAGACCCGCGCGCTCTATTACCGCAAGGACCTGTTCGAGGCAGCCGGCCTCGACCCCGAGGTGCCACCCGATACCTGGGAAGATCTGCGCGCTGCTGCCAAGACACTGACTGAAGCCTCGCCTGACGGCGTCTATGGCATCGGCCTGGGGACCAGCCTCGATTATTTCACCGTCCACAATTTCATGAGCGCGTATCTGGGCTACGGCGCCCGCATGCTCAACGATGACGGCACCTGCGGCTTCGACACGCCCGAGTTCAAGGAAGCACTCAGCGTCTATACCGGCATCGCCCTTGATGGATCGACCCATCCGGACGCCGCCAGCATGAACGGTGACACCTTCCAGCGCGGCTTCCTCGATGGCCGCTATGCCATGATCCTCATGCATCCCAGTCTCTATCGCGACCTGCAGACCGAGCAGCCGGAATGGCTCGATCAGGTGGCCATCGCCAAGGTTCCGGCCGGTCCGGTAAACCGGTCCGGATTCCTTGGCGGTTGGCCGCTCGTCCTGTGGGAAGCCTCTCAGAACAAGGAAGCGGCCGGCGAGTTTATCATGTTCGCCACCCATGGTGACGCGTTCAAGGAATTGGCGATTGCGGGCGGGTTCATCCCCGGCAGCATCTCGCTGGCTCAGGGGGCACCCTGGACCGAAGCCCCTTACCCGCTCTTCGTCGAGCAATTGCAGGATGCCCGCCCCTATCAGTATCCGAGTGAGGCCATCGCGCAGATGGGCCAGCTTGAAGTGGATACCATCCAGAAGGCCGTGCAGGCCGTGGCCCTGGGCCAGAAGGACGTCGACCAGGCGACCGCAGATCTCTGCACGGACATCAATACGGTGCTGCAGCGTTAGTTTCAGCCGCACCCTGCCCCGGGCGACAGTTCTCCCCGCCCGGGGCTCCTCCGGATCGTTGCCGAAGGCGCGCCTACCATGACCACTGAAACTTCCGAGGCCTATCCACGCCCGATTGGCGAGGTGGCCCTGCCCTACGCGCTCATCGCGCCGGCCATCCTCGTGGCCCTTGCCATCGCGGTCATTCCGCTGCTCTATGCGTTGTACCTGTCATTCCAGGATTGGTACCTGCTGCGCAACCCGCAGCCCGTATGGGGAGGGCTCGTCAATTTCCAGGCGCTTTTCGCCGATGCGGCGCTCTGGCGCGCATTCTGGCGCACCTGGGTCTGGACCCTGGGCACCGTGGCCGTCGAGATCGCGCTGGCCCTGCCCTTGGCCCTGCTGCTCAACCGCGACACACCCATGGCCAAGGCCGCTTCGGCGCTGATCCTGTTGCCCTGGGTCATGCCCTTCATCGTTCTGGGCTATGGCTGGCGCTTCCTGCTAGACAGTGAAGCTGGTCCCATCCACCACCTGCTGCAGGCCGTTGGCATTGCCGGGAACTCTTCGATCCTCAACGATCCCAACCTGGCTCTCGCCGTCATCATTTTCATCTCCGGCTGGAAGGGCATGCCCTTCATGGTCCTGGCGCTGCTGGCCGCGCTCAAATCCATTCCCGCCGAGCAGTACGAAGCCGCGGCCATCGACGGCGCCAGCCACTGGCAGCGCTTCACCACCATTACGCTGCCGTCCATCCAGAATACTGTACTGGTGATCGGCCTCGTGCTCGGTATCCTGGCTTTCTACAGCTTCGATCTGCCCTGGATCATGACCCGCGGCGGCCCCGGGGATTCGACGACCATCCTTGGCATTTCCATGTACAAGGCGGTCTTCACCGACCTTCGCCCCTCCTATGCCGCCGCCATCAGCGTCGTCATGCTGCTGGTCCTCGCGGTAGCCTCCTTCCTTTCGCTCAGGCTGCGGAGGCCGCAATGAACGAGACCCGACTGCGTGACCTGCTGCTCGACGCCGTCACCCTGGCCGCTCTCCTTCTCGTCCTCTCGCCGATCATCTGGGTGTTTATCGCCTCGATCCGGCCCGATGCCGACATCATGACTGGCGGCCTGATCCCGACACGTTTCACCTTCGACCACTTCCTCGCCATTTTCGCGCGCGGCGACTTCCTCATCGCTCTGCGCAACAGCCTCATCGTTGGCGTCGTGGTCTCCGTCTGCACAGTGCTGATCGCCGTCCCGGCCTCCTATTCGCTCAGCCGCTTTACCTATCTGGGCCGCGACTTCATGGGCTTCCTGATCCTGGCGACCCAGATGCTGCCTGCTGTCGCCGTGCTGGTGCCGATAGTCGTGCTGATCCGCTCGCTGGGTCTGACCAATACCCTGACCGCACTCACCTTCACCCACCTGGCGCTCGGCCTGCCCATCGCGGTTTGGATGCTCAAGGGTTATATCGACGCCGTGCCGCGCGAGCTCGAGGAAGCCTCGATCATCGACGGCTCTTCCCAGCTCGGCGCCATGTTCCGCATTACCCTGCCGCTGATCCGGCCGGCCGTCATCGCCGTCGGCACCTTCGCCTTCGTCCTGTCCTGGGGTGAGTTCCTCCTCGCCCTGGCGCTGATTTCAAAGACCGAGGTCAAAACCCTGCCGCTGGCCCTGCAAACCCTGTTCGATCCCTATTCCTTCAGCTGGGGCGAGGTGATGGCCGGTGGCGTCGTCATTGCCGTCCCCACGGTCATCCTCTTCCTCATGTTCAGAAACCAGCTCGTCGGCGGCCTGACCGCTGGCGGCATCAAAGGGTAATCCGCCAGTGTCGACCAACACTCAATCACTGTACTTTACTGGCCCCCGCGCGGTCGAAATCCGTGACGAGACCATCGAGGCACCGGCCGCCGGACAGGTGCGGTTGGACCTTCTCGTTTCCGGCATCAGCGCCGGCACCGAGCTCAACGTGTTCCGCGGCCTCGCCCCCCAGTGGCGCCAGTCGATGGACCCCAGGACACGCCTCTTCTCCGATGCGCATGGCTCGGACTGGAGCTGGCCGGCACGCTACGGCTATGCAGCCGTCGGCCATGTCGCTGAACTTGGCAGCGGCGTCACTGGCTTCAAGCCTGGCGATCTGGTCTTCGCCTATGTGCCCCATGGCCGCCATGCCGTCGTCAGCACCGACGCCGTCGTTCCGCTTGGCGATCTCGATGATGCCGAAATCGGCGTGTTCTTCGCCAATCTCAATACGGCGTACAATGGTGTTCTGGATGCCAATATTCCCCTCGGCGCCGACGTCGTTGTCAGCGGTCTCGGGGTCATCGGCCAGATGGTGACCCGTCTCCTCCGCCGCAACGGCGCCCGGCAGATCATCGTCGTTGACGGCATCAAGCAGCGCCGTGACGCCGCTCTGGCCGGCGGCGCCGATGTGGCGCTCAGCCCCGCCGATGGCCCGGTTGCCGAACGTGTCCGCGAGCTCACGGACGGCCGCGGCGCCGATACCGTCATCGAAGTCTCCGGCGCTGCGCCAGCCCTCAACGAGGCCATCCGCACCGCAGGCTTCAATGGCACCGTCGTTGCGATGTCCTGGTATGGCGGCACGTTTGAAAGCCTCAGCCTTTCCGGAGAATTCCACCACAATCGGCCGCGCATCATTTCTTCGCAGGTCGGCACCGTGAACCCCTTTCTCGGCCCCCTCTGGTCCACGTCCCGACGCGGAAAAATCGCCCTGGAATATCTCAGGACCCTGGCCCCGGATCTCAAGGGCTTTGTCACCCATCGCGTGCCCCTCGCCGAGGCCGGCCGCGGTTATAGCCTGCTCGACCAGGGTTCCCCTGATGTCATGCAGGTGCTCATAGACTACCGCAATTCCTGATCGGATCGACGACCATGAAACTCTCCGCCTGTATCGAATGGCTGTTTTCCGATGCCACGGACGACTTCGCCGAGCGCATCCGCCTCGCCAAACAATCGGGCCTTGAAGCTGTCGAGTTCTGGTTCTGGAGCAACAAGGACATCGACGCCATCGAGGCCGCCCTCCAGGAAACCGGCCTCAGCCTCAGCGGCTTCGTGGCCGAGCCGATGATCCCGCTCACCGACCCCGACAACCGGAACGCCTTTATCGCTGGCCTCCGCGGCTCGATCGCAACCGCCCAGCGCCTGGGCGCCAGGGTCCTGATCGCGCAGGCAGGCAATGACATCGAAGGCAAGACCCGCGCGGAACAGCGCCAAAGTCTCGTCGATACCCTTCGCGCCGCCGCCGATCTGCTCAAGGGCACCGGCATTCGCCTGGGCGTCGAGCCGCTCAACACCCTGATCGATCACAAGGGATATTTCCTCTCTTCGACCAGCGAGGCCCTCGACATAGTGGATGAAGTCGGACGCCCGGAAATCGGCATTGTCTACGACCTCTATCACTCGGCTGTCATGGGCGAGCAGATCGAGGACGTTCTGACCGGCCGCGTCGGCCACGTCCTGCATGCCCATGTCGCCGACCATCCGGGCCGCAACGATCCGGGCCACGGCCAGATCGACCTGGGTAGACGCCTCGGCTGGCTGTTCGCCAATGGTTATGACGGCGCGGTTGGCCTTGAATACAAGCCGGATGGCTCCACCGCCGAAACCCTGCCCCGCATTCGTGCGGTGCTCGAATCGGCCACCTGAACGGAGCCAGACGCATGTCGGACATCAAGGTCACCAATCTTCACAAGAGCTATGGCAGCGTCGAAGTCCTCAAGGACATCAATCTCGACATTCGCTCCGGCGAGTTCGTGATTTTCGTCGGCCCTTCCGGCTGTGGCAAATCCACCCTGCTGCGCTGCATATCGGGCCTCGAAAGCATCACGGACGGGCGGCTTGAGATCGGCGGCAAGGTCGTCAACCGTGTGGCGCCGTCAAAGCGCGGCATCGCAATGGTTTTCCAGTCTTACGCGCTCTATCCGCATATGAGCGTGCGCGAAAACATGGCCTATTCCCTACGCCTGCGCCGCGCCGGAAAGTCGGAAATCGAGAGCCGGGTCCGCGAGGCGGCCGCCAAGCTTCAGCTCGAACCCTATCTCGACCGCTACCCCAAAGAACTCTCGGGTGGTCAGCGTCAGCGCGTTGCCATCGGCCGCGCCATCGTGCGCGATCCGCAGGTCTTCCTGTTCGATGAGCCATTGTCCAATCTCGACGCAGCTTTGCGCGTGGCCACCAGGCTGGAGATCGCCAATCTCAAGGAATCCCTGCCGAACACTACCATGATCTATGTGACGCATGATCAGGTCGAAGCCATGACCCTGGCCGACCGCATCGTCGTGCTCAATGCCGGCCGGGTGGTCCAGGTGGGCACGCCCGAAGAACTCTACGAACAGCCGCAAAACACCTTCGTGGCAGGCTTCATCGGCTCGCCGAAGATGAATTTCCTCACCGGCGAGACAGCCACCGCCCATGGCGCCCATACGATCGGGATTCGTCCCGAGGACGTGCATATCGGACAGGGAAGCGACAATGGAACGATAGCGCACACGGAATACCTCGGCGCCGACACCTATGTTTACATCGCAGGCTTTGGTGATTCGCTGCTGACGGCCCGTGTCCTTGGAAAAGCGAACTTCGCCGTGGGCAGCCCGGTCAATTTCCACCTTGAGGAAAGCAAGGTCCACCGTTTCGACAGCGACGGAAGCCGCTTGAGTTGACCGTTTCAGCCCCGACCTGCCCACTGGCATGGCGCCGCATTGGCGCCAGCCTATGCTTGTGCCCGGATCTGAAACAGCAAGTGCTCTCCTCTGGCTCATCAGATAGACGCAGGCTCGTAGGCGGTCTGACAGGTTGTCGCGCAAGGGCTGATGTGGCGGACATGGTGGTTCGGCACGACAGCAATCCAGACCACCTTCAGCGCATTCAAAAAGCCCCTGGCCTCACATAGCGTAAACTCGGCGAAGCTACTTGCAACGCGGCGCCGCAGTTGCTAATACGTATCAGCGCTAATACGCATAAGCAGGCGCGGGAGGTAGATATGTCAGCGAAAAATCGCCTGACACAGAAGGATATTGCGCAGCTTGCCGGCGTCAGCCAGGCAACCGTGTCGCTCGTGCTCAATGACGCCCCCGCCGCCCAATCACGTATTCCCTCTGAGACTCGCAGCCGCGTTGAGAAGGTCATTCGCGACACCGGCTATGTGGCCGATCCGGTGGCCCGGCGCATGGCCAAGGGGCTCAACCGCATCCTCGGCGTCTTTACCTATGAACCGGCCTTTCCCTCAGCCCAGGCCGACTTCTACACCCCCTTCCTGCTCGGCATCGAAGAAGAAGCAGAAAACCAGGGCTACGACCTTTTGCTGCTCACCGCCGCCGATCGCGACGCCTCAGGGCGCAAGCGCATGTTCGGCGGCTCCAACCGCCTGCGTCTGGCCGATGGCTGCCTGATCCTGGGTGGCCAGTTCGACAATGAAGAACTGGCGCAACTGGTGGCCGGTGACTTTCCCTATGTGGCCGTCGGCCGCCGTGACGACGCCGGCGGTCCGGTCCGGTATGTCGGCGCCGACTACATCACCGCCACGGCCAGGCTGGTGGAACGCGCACTCTCCCTTGGCCACCGCGATTTTGCCTTTCTGGGCGCAAATCACACCACCGAATCCATCCGCGATCGGTGGGCCGGCTTCAGCAACGCGGTCACCGGAAACGGCCGGATCGTCCTGCATGACCCACAACAAGGCGTCGATCCGGGCCCGCAACTGGCGGCCGTGCGCGAGAGCGGCGCCAGCGTCGTCTTCTTCCAGGAATTGGCCGATGCCACGGCCTTTGCCGAAGCGGCGCAGGCGGCGGGCCTTTCGGTGCCAGGCGATCTATCAATGATCGTGCTGGGCAGCCGCGAGCGTGTCGAACGCCATGGCCGGCCGTTCACCTCCTACGCCATTCCTCGTGAAGAAATGGGGCGCCGTGCGACATCGGTCCTGGTCCGCACCCTGCTCGACCCCGATCTGCCGCACCAGGAACTGCTCGAATGCCAGATCGTCCCGGGCGACACCCTGGGACCAAAAATCAAGATGAAAGAAACGACCAAGTGACTGAACTCTCTGCAGATATCCTGATCGTCGGGGGCGGCCTCGGCGGTGTCGCGGCCGCCCTTGGCGCCCTGCGCAATGGCCGCAGCGTCATCATGACCGAGGAATTCGAATGGATCGGCGGCCAGCTGACCAGCCAGGCCGTGCCGCCCGATGAGCACAGCTGGATCGAGCAATTCGGCGCCACTGCCAGCTATCGCGCCCTGCGCGAAGGCGTCCGCCGCTACTATCGAGACTATTATCCGCTGACCAACGAGGCGCGCGCCAATCTCACGCTCAATCCCGGCGACGGCAATGTCTCGCGCCTCTGCCACGAGCCGCGCGTGTCGCTGGCGGTGATGGAAGCCTGGCTGGCGCCCTATGCAGCGGGCGGCAAGCTGACGATCCTCAAGCCCTACCGCCCCATTTCGGCCGATGTCGATGGCGACCGCGTGCGCGCCGTCACGGTCGAGCATCGCGATAGCGGCCGCCGCATCACCTGCTCTGCCGCCTACGTCATTGACGCCACCGAACTTGGCGACCTGCTGCCGATGACCGGTACGGAATATGTGACCGGTTTCGAGGCGCAATCGGAAACCGGCGAGCCCAGCGCGCCGGCCGAGGCCCAGCCTCACAACCAGCAGGCGGTGTCGATCTGCTTCGCCCTCGACCATGTGGATGGCAATCACACCATCGACAAGCCGGCCCGCTATGATTTCTGGCGCTCGGTGGCGCCGGAATTCTGGGGCGGGCCGCTGATCGACTGGAATTCGCCGCATCCGCGCACGCTGGAGCGCTCGAAGCGCTTTTTCCAGCCCAATCCCAATGACAGTCCGAATGGGGAAGTCGCCGATCAGCGCCGCAGCGCCGGTGACATGAGCCTCTGGGTTTTCCGCCGCATCGCGGCCCGGCACAATTTCAAGCCCGGCGCCTATGCCAGCGACATCTGCCTCGTGAACTGGCCGATGATCGACTATTTCGAGCACCCGATCATCGACGTAACACCGGAACAATATGCCGAGCGCCTGGCCGATGCCGCGAGCCTCTCCTATTCGATGCTCTACTGGATGCAGACCGAAGCCCCCCGCCCCGATGGCGGCGCCGGTTTCCCGGGCCTGCGGCTGCGCGGCGACATTACCGGTACCGAACATGGCCTGGCCATGGCCCCCTATATCCGCGAGAGCCGCCGTATCCGCGCCCTGTCCACCGTGGTCGAGCAGGACCTGTCGCTGGCGGTCCGCGGCGACCGCGGTGCAGTCCACTATCGCGACAGTGTCGGCGTGGGCATGTACCGCATCGACCTGCATCCCTCGACCGGCGGCGACAATTATATCGACGTGGGCGCCTGCCCGTTCGAAATCCCGCTTGGGTCGCTCATTCCGCGCCGCATGACCAACCTTCTGGCGGCGTGCAAGAATATCGGCACCACCCACATCACCAATGGCTGCTACCGGCTGCATCCGGTGGAGTGGAATATCGGCGAAGTCGCCGGCCTGCTTGCCGCGCATTGTCTCGAAAACGGCCTTACGCCGCATGCCGTCCATGCCGACGACACGCGCCTCACTCAATTCCAGACACATATCGAGCGTCAGGGCGTCGAACTGCGCTGGCCGGATATTCGTGGTTACTAGCTAATACGCATGAACAGGGAGGAAAACACCATGCGCAGGACTATTTTCACGACCACAATCGCCGCACTGGCGATCACGACGGGGCTTTCCGCCCCCATCATGGCGCAGGATCTGCGCATGGCTATCTGGAGTGCCAACGAAGCTCATCTGGCTCTTTTCAACGAAATCGCCGACGAATTCGAGGCCAGCCATCCCGGCGTAAATGTCACCTTCGACTCGCTGGCTTATGACGGCTATACCACGACGCTGACCACCCAGATCGCCGGCGGCAATGCCCCGGACCTGGCCTGGATTCTCGACTCGACCGCGCTCGACTTCATGGCCGCCGGTGCGCTCTATCCGCTCACCGACACCTTCACCAATACCGAAGGCTATGACCTAACCGAATTCCCGCCGGCCACGCTCAGCACCTGGTCACGCGACGGCGTGCAGTATCTCTACCCGTTCTCGACCTCGCCCTTCGGCATCTTCGTCAACAATGACATGATCCGCGCCGCCGGGGCCAAGACGCCCGCCGAACTGATCGAAGCCGGCGAATGGACCTGGGACAATGCCATCGCCACGGCCGAGGCGGTTTCCGCCACCGGCAAGCAGGGCCTGATCGTTCGTGACTTCGAATACAAAGCCTGGACCAACCTGGCGCAGATCTTCACCGCCTGGGGTGCCCGGCCGTGGAGTGCAGATGGCAAGACCTGCTCGATGAACTCGCCGGAAATGGTCGAGGCCATGACCTTCATCCACGACGCCATTTTCGAAAAGAAAGCCCTGCCCGGACCGGGCGTTTCGGCCGACTTCTTTGCCGGTGACGGCGCCATGACCATTACCCAGATCAGCCGCGCCTCGCTGCTGCCCAAGGAGAATGGCTTCGACTGGGACCTGGTGCCACTGCCGGCCGGTCCTAACGGTGACTATTCGTGGGTGGGTCGCGCCGGCATCGGCGTGCTCGCCAATGCCAAGAACCCACAGCTCGCCGCCGACTTCCTGGCCTTCTTCTCCAACAAGGCCAATGTGGAAAAGCTGGCACAGTTCTTCCCGCCGTCCCGCCAGAGCGTGCTGACCACCGAAGTGCTGGCCAAGGCCAATCCGTTGCTCTCGCCCGAACAGCTCGAAGCCGTAGTCATCCGTGGCGTTGCCACCGGTCAGTCGATGCCGCCGGTGCAGAACTTTGCCCAGCTCGACCAGACTGTGCGTGCGGCGCTGGATGCAATGTGGCAGCCTGATGCCGACGTTGCTGCGGTGTTGCAGACGGTCTGCGACCGTGCTGCGCCGCTCCTGGCGGCCAGCAACTGATCAAAGAGACCCGCCCAACGGGCCCTGGGGAGGGCGCGGAGATCGCGCCCTCCCCTCTCAGGAGCAGAGAGATCGACATGTCCCCAATCGCCGAACCCGTTCCGCTACCGGCCCGGCGCCCCTTCTGGACCATGGCGCGCAGGGATGCCGCCACCGGCTACCTGTTCATCGCGCCGCAACTGATCGGCATCATCGTCTTCGTGCTGATCCCGGTTGGCCTGGTCTTCTGGTACTCGCTGCATGAATGGAACGTGCTGGCGAATTCCTTCCGCTTCACCGGTGCCGCCAACTACCAGAAACTGCTCTCCGACCCGGTCCTGGGTGAAGTGATGAGCGTCACGGCGGTGTTTTCGATTGGGCTTTCCGTGCTCAACATGGGCATGGCCCTGGGGCTGGCGCTGCTGCTCAACCAGAAGCTGGGCGGCATGGTGATCTTCCGCACCCTGTTCTTCTCGCCCGTCGTCGTCTCGCTCGTGGCCTGGACCATCGTCTGGAATTTCCTGCTGCAGGACAATGGCGGCATCAACGGGTTGCTGCAGATGATTGGCGTCGATGGCCCCAACTGGCTGCGCCACCCGACCACCGCCATGATCTCGGTCATCGTCGTGCAGGCACTCAAGAATGTCGGGCTCAACATGATCCTGTTCCTGGCGGCCCTGCAGGGCGTGCCGCGCGAACTGTTCGAGGCTGCGCGGGTCGATGGCGTGCCCCGCTTCAAGCAGTTTTATCGCATCACCCTGCCGATGATCAGCCCGACCATCCTCCTGGCATCGATCGTCACCATTACCGGCGCGCTGCAGGTGTTTGCGCAGATCATGATCCTGACCCAGGGCGGTCCGGGTTTCTCCACCACCGTGCTGGTCTATTACCTCTACCAGCAGGCCTTCCAGTTCTACCTCTTCGGCTATGGCTCGACCCTCTCCATCGTCCTGCTCGTCATTGTCGGCGTCCTGACCTTCGTTCAGTGGCAGTTGCGCAGAAAGTTCGTCTTCTATGAAAACTGAGCTCAGTCCCCGTGCCCGGGTCGCCGTCTATGGCATCATGAGCGTGCTGCTCATCCCCTTCGTCTTTCCGACCTGGTGGATGGTCACCTCATCGGTCAAACCGGTCAGCCAGATCTTCGCCTTTCCGCCGGACCTGTGGCCAAGGGCCTTCGACTTCTCGTCCTATTCGGATGTGTTCAAGATCCAGCCCTTCGCCCTGCAATACTGGAATTCGGCCTATATCGCGCTCGTGGTGACCATTGGCACAATGGCCGTCGCGTCACTGGCAGGTTACGCCTTCGCGCGCATCCGCTTCCCCTTCGCCAACACCATTTTCATGGTGGTGCTGGTGGGCCTGTTGATCCCGTCTGAGGTGACGCTGGTGCCGCTGTTCCAGCTGTTCCTCAAGTGGGGGATGATCAACACCCACTGGCCGCTGATCCTGGTACCTATTTTCGGCGCGCCGGCAGTGTTCGCCACCTTCATCATGCGCCAGTTCTTCATCTCGCTCCCGGTGGAGCTGGAAGAAGCGGCGCGGGTGGATGGCCTCGGGCGGTTCAAGATCTTCTGGACCATCGCCCTGCCCCTGTCCCGTCCAGCCTTGGCGGCCGTGGCCATTTTCACATTCCTTGGCAGCTGGAACCTCTATCTCGAACCGATCATCTTCATTTCGAGTCCGGAGCGCTTCACCCTGCCCCAGGCGCTGACCCAGTTCACCGACGCCTATGGCGGGCCGATGTGGAACATCCAGCTCGCCGCCGCCACCATGACGGCCATCCCCGTCCTCATCGTCTTTATCGTCGCCCAGAAGCAGTTCGTCGAAGGCCTGGCACATACCGGCCTCAAGGGCTGACCAAGAGAAGCAAAAATGGCTCCTGTTACGCTCCGCTCCATCAAGAAAAACTACGGCTCGCTTGCCACCTTGCACGGCATCGACATCGACATTGCCGATGGCGAATTCGTGGTGCTGGTGGGTCCGTCCGGCTGCGGCAAGTCGACCCTGCTGCGCATGATCGCCGGACTCGAAACCATCACAGCGGGCGAATTGTCCATTGGCGGCCGCGTCGTCAACGAAGTAGAGCCCAAGGACCGTGATATTGCCATGGTGTTCCAGAATTATGCGCTCTACCCGCATATGACGGTGGCCACCAATATGGCCTTTTCGCTCGAACATCGTGGCGGCTCAAAGGCCGAGATCGCCGAACGCGTGAACTGGGCGGCGGATATTTTGGGGCTGAAGCCCCTGCTCGACCGCTATCCGCGCCAGCTGTCCGGCGGCCAGCGTCAGCGCGTCGCCATGGGGCGCGCCATCGTGCGCAATCCGCAGGTCTTCCTGTTCGATGAGCCGCTTTCCAATCTCGATGCCAAGCTGCGCGTGGTCATGCGCGGAGAGATCAAGGCGCTGCACCAGCGCCTGGGCGTCACCACGGTCTATGTGACCCATGACCAGGTAGAGGCCATGACCATGGCTGACCGGATCGTCGTGATGAGCGGTGGGCGGGTCGAACAGATCGGTGCCCCGCTCGACCTCTATGATCGCCCCGCCAATCTGTTTGTCGCGGGGTTTATCGGCTCGCCGGCCATGAATTTCATCCATGGAGCGATAACGCCTGACGGGTTTGTGGCAGGCGAAGTTATCCTGCCATTGGACGATGCGGGACTTGCCCGCAGGAAGGCGGTCTACGGTATTCGGCCTGAGGATATCGTGCTGACGGAAGACGGGTTGCTGGCAACGGTAACGCTGATCGAGCCGATGGGGTCGGAAACCCAGGTGACCATGACCCTGGCGGGTCAAACCATCATCGGCGTTTTCCGGGAACGTCTGGCAGCACGCCCCGGCGACAGCATCTGTATCCGTCCCGAGACCGGACGCGCGCATCTGTTCGATGCTGAAACCGGCGCACGGATCACCTGACGCGTTCATCGTTGCCGCGGAATTCAGCCAACGCCCGGCATCCGGAGCCATCCCTGAAGTCGGATGGTGTGTGTGGCGCCCCCGCAGCCCCTCGTCTCACGTCTACCGTTCGGCCCTGCCAATTTTCACCATCGGCAGGGCCTGTCGACGGATCGCCGCAGAAGCGTCGCCGAAACATGCGCTCTTGAAACGGCTGTGAGGGGGATGAAACGGCACCAACGGCTCAATCGCAAAACAGCATCTATCTCAGAGAGATAGATGGAGCGGGTAGCGGGAATCGAACCCGCGTATTCAGCTTGGAAGGCTGCTGCTCTACCATTGAGCTATACCCGCCGAAGGCGAAGCCATGGCTCCGATTAGCGCGAACCGGCCCGCGCTGGCAAGTGTGTGTGCCCCAGGCTTTCCACAATATGAATGCCAAAATGCATGCTGGACCAATTTCTTGCGGGAGAGTCGCCATAGGGTGTTGACACCTTTGCGACAGCCCACCATAAACCGCCCCGACGAAACGCGAGAGCGCTTCGCTTCCTGCCCGGAAATGTGGAGGGGTGGGAGAGTGGTTAAATCCATCAGACTGTAAATCTGACGCCTCAGGCTACACTGGTTCGAATCCAGTCCCCTCCACCACCCCAGCGACACTGAGCGAACACCCTTTGCTCCGGGAGCGCGTCCAGTTCGCCCTCGGCGACTTCTGCCGCGCCCGCAACAGTCCAGGCATTCGCGAACATCGCCCCTCCTTCCCTAACCTCTCCGTCGAGCCTGGACATGGCCCGGAACGGACAGGAACGTCCCTGGACAGGACAAATCCGTTTCGGCGGCAGAGGCCCCAGGTCATGGCCCGTGGCCGCTCCATGAAGCGCTGCAGGGCGTCGGCAAGGGCAACGCTGCACTGCCGAGCGTGGACGGCGCTCAACCCTCTCGACTCATCGCCCCTCCTCTGCTTCAAATTGTGGCCGGGAATTGGTCTCGGGGGACAAATTGAAAGCAACACGGAAGATGGCGTGCGCCCTGCAAATGGCTCTGGCGGCGTCGCTTGTCGTCACGCCTGCCCTGGCGCAGGACACGACAGACTGGGGCACGGTCGGCGACTGGTATATCGGCATCGACTCCACACTCGCCAATTCCTGCTTTGCTCTCAATGAATATGACGACGGAACGGTACTGCGCATCGGGCTGGACATGTCGGCTGAGGATGACCGCTGGTACATCATGTTCGGCAATGATCGCTGGGCTTCTATCGAGGAAGGCGGCGACTATGATGTCGCCCTGCAGTTCGACCGCGAGCCGGAATGGACAGCCGGTGCCACCGGCGTCAACATGGGTGGCGACGTCAACTTCCTTTATGTGTTCGGCTCGGACATCGACTTCTTCGATGAATTCGTGCGCAAGAACGCCTTGACCCTGTTCTACGATGGCTCGTCCATTGCCAAGTTGAGCCTCGCCGGCAGTGCGCGCGCCACGGGCGCCATGCTCGATTGCCAGGAGGCGCAGGTTTCGGCCCCGGCTGCGGACCCGTTCGCCGGCAAGAAGAAGAAATCGCGCACAGAGGCGGACCCCTTCGCCAACTGAGACCGGCTGCGGCCGTCCTTGCGGAAACATCGCAAAACCGCTACCGCTCCAGCCATGAGCCGCAACAAGTTTCCGCCCAAGCCCAAATACGATCCCGATACCGGTCCGGTCTATCTCTATGGCCTGCATACGGTGCGCGCCGCGCTGGATAATCCTGCGCGGCTCAAGAAGGAGCTGTTGGTCACGCCCAACGCCCTCAACCGTCTCAAGGAAACGGGCGCCCAGTTCGGCAAGGTGAAGGTCACCGAGACCAATCCCAAGGAACTCGACCGCCTGCTGGGTGGCGAGGCCGTGCATCAGGGCGCAGCTCTTGAGGTCGATCCGGTGAACCGCTTCGGCCTCGATGACCTGCACGAGCCGAAACTGATCGTCGTGCTGGACCAGCTGACCGACCCGCACAATGTCGGCGCGATCCTCCGCACGGCATGCGCGTTCGGCGCCGAAGCCGTGATCACCACGGCCCGTCATTCGCCGCGCGAAACCGGCGTCATGGCCAAGGCCGCCTCCGGCGCATTGGATCTGGTGCCGATGATCGAGGTCCGCAATCTGGGCGATGCGCTGGAAAAGCTCAAGGAACGCGGCATGTTGGTGCTGGGCTTTGACTCAGAAGCTGAAACCCCTCTTCGCCCCCGCACCGATTCCCGGCCCATGGCCGTGGTGCTGGGCGCCGAAGGCAAGGGTCTGCGCCAGCGCACCCGCGAGCTCTGCGACGAAATGGTCCGCCTCGACATGCCTGGCCCCATCAAGTCGCTCAATGTGTCCAACGCCGCGGCCATCGCGTTGTTCGCAGCTACTGCAGGTCGCACGTCATGAGTGGCTTCGAGCCTTTCGCCATCGCGCTTCGCCTGTCCGGCGTGACGATTTCACAGGCCGATCTCGATATGGCGCTCAAGCAGTTGAGCGTGCGCTTTGAGCCTGAAGATGCCGACAATAGCTTCTACGCCCAGGTCGACGTATCGGTGACCAATCCCGTTCGTGCCATTCTCGAGCTGGCCGAACGCTCTGGCGCGACCATCGCGGCCATGCTGGAAGACCGGCGCATCGGCAAGGCGGTACTCGACATCGCCTTCGACTACCCGGCCGAAGGCGAGGCCATGTCGGCGCGCCTTCCGGCCCACGCCGCGGCGGCCATTGCCGGATACGGGATCGACATTGAAGTTTCCGTCTATCTCACGGATGTCGAGGACGACGAGCAAGATTGAACTCATGGCTGTTGTAGCGAGCGGATCGAATTTTCCACTTTCGGCGCTACAGACTGCGCCAGACGCCTGCACGCGCTGAAAAATTTTTGATCGCGAGTTTGAGTGGTGCGATATCGGTCTTCCCAAGCCTGGAGGTAATCGCGACGACGGCGAGCGAGCCCGTATCACTCGTAAGCAGCTGCTCCACTAAGTCTGAGGACGGGGGCCATGGCTCAAATGGGGTGGTCAGCGGTCAATCACTTTTGGCGCCGCACTGGCAAAGAGCAGCCATTTGCGCTGCACCCCTACCGGCGGCTGATTTGGGGCAGAGATCGGACTGGCAGCTTTTAGTACCGGGCGCGCTGGGACCCGCGTTGAAGGCCCGTGCCAGGTCGCTATTCCCTCGACTTCTTCTCCGACACTGTGTGATAATGCCCCATACCTACCATCGCCAGGTCGGCATTGGGCCGTTATACCGTGGCTGCACACCCCACGGAGCATTTGAAAATCGCTTTGAAGGACCTGATGACCGCTGCGAACGTGGTCGCCTATTCGAAGGCAGCGATTGCCCTGGCGCGACGTGTGCACCGTCTCAAGGATGAGGGCTACGCCGCCATAGTTGTCCCGAGCCGCGGTGCGGTTCCCGTTCTGCAGGCTGCGCAATCCTATTATCGGTCGATTGTTGCACCCAACATGTCCGACGCGGACCAGGACGCGAACCGCATGAACCTGCTTTTCAGTCCTCTCGTAACAGAACTCGACATGCCCTTTACGGCCGATTCTGGATCGTTGGGGGTCGAGGGTCTCACGACAGCTCATATCCGGCGCTTTTGGGCCAAGGCCACAGCTGCCACGGTGCGGAGACAAGCCGACAATGTAAACTATCGACTCTACAGGTTTGCGAGGGACGAGGTCTGCAAAGTCGGTGGTCACAGCGCGCTGGAATTCAGAATGGACAGCGAGCGGATCATCTTCCTCGACACCGTGGTCTCCGGGCGGGCTGTGGCTGAGATTGTCGAGGGTTTTGACGACGAGGGGATGACGCAGGTCCACTATGTTCTGCTTCTTGATGAGAGTGGGAATCGGATGCAGTCCCCATACAAGGAGAAAATCCAGGCTTTGGCAGCGGCCGGGAGAGCGACGCTCATAGCGGTGCCGTCCTTGTTCACGGAAGACCAAGGACCGGCGGTGAGCGGGGTGTGGAGCGTAGTGATTCCAAAACTGATGGAGGTTGCCCGTGCCGACAGCCTCTTTTCGTCAGGCGACGTGGGCGCCGGCTTTTATTATTACGAGGTGCAAAAGCGCAAAGACGAAACCAATGCGGATGTGACCGTCGCAATAGCCCGCATGTCGACCCTGCTGTTTGCGGCCCTTCATTCCGCAGCGGATCTCGAAGAGGTGATGGAGGACCTGGACCACTTCAAATCTCGCTTCAAGAGCGATCTCGACTTCGATCACTTCGAAAGATCGAAAGACGGCCACGCAGGCACCGTTGATCGCTTCCTTGCCGGGTATCTGGAGCATATCGACGGCAAGGCTCTATTCAATCAACACAATACCCTTGATTTGGCGCAGGCACGAATCCTAGCCGGCACTGACATCAAGAGGTCTGAGCTCTCAGTCGATGTTTCGTCATCGCACTGCTTGAGGCTTCACATCCCAGAGGCGGCCGCCGTACGATATTTCAAGAAATTTAAAGACTCTTTGGGCCAGCCTTACTGGGCAGACGCGAGCCATCAAATGCGTGCTTAGCAATATTCAAGGTCAATTCAACGCACGTCACCACAGATAATCTACAATATTCATAAAGCTATATTCAATTCGTGAGCTACAGCGCGTGCTTTCAGAATCTAACGACGAGAATATTTTGTTGAAGTGGGTGTAGGTTGCAGATTTAGCCTGCCCGCCTCTGCTCAAGCGTTCTCCGATAGACCTGTCACGAAAATGAACCGGGGGTGCCTGGGCGGTTCCAGACTTTGGTTGGCGGACGCGAGACCGATGCTCATCTTGCTGTGCATGGATTTTGCACCTCTCACATTGGTGCGCATCGAGCCCGCCCGCAACATCGCGCCTCTATGGAATCGACATCCAGCTTGGTCGCCGTAGCCTGATAAGGAACTGGGGACGGGTCGGCACTTTAGGCCGGGTAGCCGCATACTCTTATAAAACAGCCACCGAGACGGAGGTAGCTGGGGAACGAGTGGTCCAAAACAAGCGGTACAGGGGGTATCGAGATTGCGGATTGAGCGTCGGACGGTTCACTCCGCCGCCGATTTTCTCGCCGCTGCTTTTTTCCGGCGGGCAATTGCTGCGACCATTTCAGCCGGTCGCGAGACATCCAGGACCACGATCGAGATCTTGTCCCTGAGGTGGACCGGCAAGTCGTCAATTAACATGGTCTCCAGCTCCCCGGCAGTCTTGGGTTTTGCCTTGCGATCTGTCCTTGCCGGTACCAGGAATTCCTTGCCGAACCAGAAGACGAGATAGATGCCAAATCCGTGCGCGTTTACATCGGCGGCATAGCCACTCAACTGCTCTAATGGTGCCGTCCAGAGTTCCCGATTGTAGTGCCGTTTGGCCTCAACCGGCAGGTTCTTGCCGGCATGGCTGAGAAGCAAGATGTCTGCTCGGGTGTTTTCACCCCGACGCGCTTCAGGGTCCGTCGCCGCAATGCGATATTTTTCGAGCCTCGACCTCATCAACTCGAGCAGTCGATCACGGTCCTCGTTCTCTATCTGCGGCTCGAACGCCGCCCCGTCCTTGTCCGTGTTCCAGTACCGCTTCCATGGCATGTCGCTCGCCGTCCGCAAACTGGCGGCATAACGATCGAGATCATCAAGCACGATGGCTGCTAGATCGAGCGGAGTCGCTGGCGGTCCGCCATTGAGCGCGGCAACGATGTCGACAAGCAGAGGCCTGACATAGGCGACTTCCCGCGTTGTTCGGGCGTGCCCGGCAGCGGCATGTGCGATTTGCGGCCCCCAGCTGGCGTCAACAACAGGAGTAAGAGCCTTGAGATCATTGCCGGCGTTCGTGTTGGTTGATGCGCCGAGCCGCTCGATGGCCGCTCGCACCGCTGCGCTCGGCCGATGCGTCCCGTGCCAATCGTCTTCCCTTGCGGCATGCCGCGCGCCCAGAACGCGAACGCGGAGCAAGTCAAGCAAATCGGGATCGGGACAGCGCTCTCTCAACGATTGGACCACCTCGCCATCCACGCCCGTAAGGACACCCTCGAGAACTTCAGGCTCCAACTCCGACATCGGCCCATTCGGATCGAATGTCAGCGCAATGAAGCGCCAATGCTGCCGCTCGCTCTCCGACAGGTTCGGACGACGGAGGTTGGTGGCCGTGATTTCCTGGAGTTCCGCGTCCGTCATCACCGCTGCAGCCGCTACGAGCGCTTGGCTGAGCGCCGACGCCGGAAGATCTGGTCCGGTGCCGAAGAGCCGCGTCAGGCACGCGTGAACGAGCCCGGCGGCATCCTGCTTCATCAGCTTATGAAAGCCGTCGAGATCGTCGTCGCCCGCCTCGATAGCGGCGGTCCAGTAGCTCGAGAGCAGATCCGCCCCGGCGGCAACATCGACGCAAAGCTTCCGGCAGGCCCACTTGTCGAGCATGGCGCCATCGTCGCCGCCGAAATAATCTTGCCTCAGTGCCACCAGCGCGCAAATCGTCGGTGTGGTCTCCAACTCCGATGCCCGCCCGTTCGACAGTGCCTGATGGAGACCGGCGGCAACGATATACTCGGTGGTGAATGCACTGAGCTTGGCTTCGATCCTACCGAGCTCAACAACGTCGAACTCCAGTTGCGCCCGGATGGCGAACTGGACGAATCCTTCAGCGATCGCGGCGGCAATTTCGGGATTGGTGTACTTGGTGATCGTGTTCAGCGGTCCGGACTTGTCGTTGACCATTGCGCTGCGATAATGCCTCGCACCCCAGGCCAAGGTACCGAAGGTTTTCTTGTCGCTGCCGTCGCCGATCCTTATCGCGCCGATCTGCGGCGTCAGCGATGCGATATTCTGCTGACGCGAAGCTTCGGCTTGGGCCTCGTTCTTGGCCAGGCGATCAGCCTCCTGCCGACGATACTCGGCTTGAGGGTCCGCTAGCAAGGACTGGATGAATTCGGCGTTGCCGCCCTGTTCTTCTAGGCGGTCGACGAGCCCTTGGCGCATCGCTTCCCACGCCTGCCCGGATCGTGCGACATACGCGGCGAGGCGCAGCAGCTGCTGCGGATCCAGGCGTGTACCTCCTCGTTCGGAGAGTGCAACAAGACTGTCGATCAGCTCATTCGACGGATGATGGCCTGTCGTGGTCGCAAAAGCGTTGCGGACCGACCATGGCCGATCGTTCGACGTGTCCGCCTCCGCGATGGCGAGGAAAAGGGCAAGTTCACGTACCGGTCGTTCCCGATCGAGCCAGCCGCGTATCGCCTCGCTGACGGAACCGTCCAGCATGTCCCAATAATTTTCCCGGGCATTGACCACCCAGGTCCAGAGCCTGTCGGCTTCGACATCGGGGTGCCGCTTGATATTTCCGGCCAGGGCGTGGTCGATGAAATATCGGATCTCGAATTTTCGTCTGAGGGATCGGCCTTTATGGACCGCGAGCGGTCCATCGAAAAGATCGGTCGGTCCGCGCTTCCGGAGGGAATAGGCCAGGCTCGTCAACTCTCCCCGATCGATCTTTTCTTCGCGCTCGTCGGTCGGCAAGGCGTCGAAGTCGACCAGCATCGATCTGATGTCATCCGATCGCACGTCTACGGCCTTTTTCGAGGACAGCAGTCTTGCCCGCAGCAGGACCTGTGCGGCATCGGGCGGCCGGCCCGCGAGGTCGTCCATCAAGCCGCGCCAGGCATTGGCCGGATCGGCGGATGAAGCGATGTGGACTTCGGCTGCCCGCTCGCGCAACCAGGATGGGCGCTCGGCGTCACGGATCACCTGGGACATCTTCGACTGTATGCCGGCGACAGGCGGACCATCCGCAAGCGCTTCGAGAACCGTGAGCTGGAGGTGACTGCGGATGTCGCGATCCAGGATCTCGACGAAATCTGGCACCAGATCTTCCCCCGCAAGACCGCCCAAGACCGTCGTCCCTTGATGCGACGACAGGAAGTAAGGGTCGTCACGGTCGAGATTGAGCAAAAGGGCGCGTCGGCCTTCCGTATCAAAGGCGGCAGCATCTCCATAGGCAAGCACGGTTGCCGCGTCGTTCGCGATCAGGCGCAAAGCCGCCTGCCGATCCCCCAAACGATGCAGATGCGCGGCGAACCAAGCATAAAGGCCACGTAGTTCGCCGGGCGCTTGTCGGTCGGTCCCCGAAATGAAGGAAAGTGCACGGCGAAGCGGAAATGCGGCTCGCGTCGCGGTGCCCGTGACCGCTCTGGCAAGATATCGGGCCGCCAGGAACTCGGCGACCGTCTTGTGGAAGGGCTCGAAGGCATGGCTTTCCCCGCGAAAAAGGGCCGTGTCGATCGTGGCCTCCATCAAGTCCGGCGCGACGCCCAGGGCGCTGAGGGTCAGGTATTCCTCGCTGTTGCCCGGCGGCAGCCCATTAGACCTCCAAAGCTTTTTTGCGCCCGTGGCCAGATAATGAAAGCAGACCATCGAGGCGGTATCGATGATTGCCTGCGCATCGGGCCGCCGATCGGTGGCGCGGACCTTGTCATGCTCACGGGCCAGGGCATGAATGGCGCGTTCGAAGAGGTCGAACCGGCTGGCCGGCCATTTCTTGTCGACGACCACGACCGAGTGGAGCAACACCAGGCTGAGCGGATTTTCGGTGAAGGCATCGGCGCCGCGCCTACTGGCCTCCTCGAGGAATCCCTCGGGGTCGTCGGCCTCAAGCACGATCAGCATCGCGAGGGCCTCCTCGCGATCGAGTGGCAGGAGCGTCGCGACCACCGGCTGAGCATTGCCGGCAGCCCTGCGCATGGCCTTCAGGTCCGCGGCTTCATTCCAGTCCTCGGCCCGGCAGGTCAGGCGCCATCGAGCTGCCGAGGCCTCGATCAGACTGGTCGCGAGCCGCAAGAGCTTGTCCTTGCCGTCGTCGCCGGTGCGGTACTCATCAAGTGCATCGAGATAAACCGTGGACCGGCCCGATAGAGGAACGCCGTTCATGGCTTCGCGGCATGTTATGACTTCGCCGTTCTCGTCACTGGCCTCGTTTTCGAGCGCAGTCGACTTACCCATGCCCGGTTCTCCGAGCACGACCAGAAATGGCCGGTCACGCAAGGCGCTAAGCGGCCATACTTCGGTTCGGCCGTCGATCTCGATCTGTACGCGTCGGTCCAGGGGAGCGATTTTCATGCCGGATACGCTAGATTGCCGGCATTTCCCTCGAAAGCTGAAAAACGCCGCCTTGCACCGATTTAGGTAGTGCGACTGTCAGGCGCGGCGTCGTGCGGCCCGTTACCCACGAAAATCGAGCAAGGCAGCGTCTTCCTGATGGTCATCGGCGGTTTGTCGACTAAAATTGCCGTCTGAGGAGTTCTGCGCCAATGGCCGACCGCTACGATTTCGGCAATCTTTCCCCGATCGAATTCGAAGGACTTTGCATCGACTTGCTTGATGCCGAAACCGGTTTGCGGTTCGAACGGTTTTCCGAGGGTGCCGACCGGGGAATAGACGGTCGGCATTCGCGTGCAGACGGCGACGTCATCCTTCAGGCCAAACATTATAAGGGCAGCACCTGGGAAGACCTTAAGACTGCTGCCAGGAAGGAGGCCGCAAAGGTCGCGGCGCTCGATCCGGCCCAGTACTATTTCCTGACATCCCAACCCCTCACGGTCGACCGTAAGGATACGTTGGTCGACTTGCTAGGTCACAAGTCGGTCGCGACATCGAGGATTTGGGGACGCACCGAACTCAACGCCCGGATTGCCGCGCATCCCCAGGTCGAGAAGCGAAACCTCAAGCTCTGGCTGACGAGCGCCGCGGTGCTCCACCGTCTATTGATGAACGACATTTCGGTCCAGACCGCGGCTTACACTGACGATATCGATCGTATCCTGAAGGTGTTCGTCGCCAATCCGAGCCTTCAGGAAGCCGGCAAAATCCTCGCCGAAAGCCACTGTCTGATCATCTCCGGTCCGCCCGGCGTCGGAAAAACGATCCTTTCCCAATTCATCGCGGCCGACCATATCGAAGATGGCTATGAACTTGTTGCCATCGGTTCAGTCGAAGAAGGTTTGAGAGCATTCGATGCCGACCGGAGACAGATATTCGTCTTCGACGACTTCTTGGGGAAAATCCAGCTTGACCCCGCAAGGCTGGCCCAAGAGGACAACAAGATCGTCCGCTTCATGGGCATGATACGCCGGGCCGAGGCCAAGCGCTTCATCCTGACCACCCGCGCATATATCTGGCAAAGCGCCGTTACCGTCTCGGAAGCTTTCGACGACCGGAAAGTCCGGCTTTCCGAGATCGTATTGAACCTAAGCAGCTATACCCGCGAGTTGAAGGCGCGCATTCTCTACAATCATCTCTATCACGCCGATGTCGACCGGCGTGCGGTCGAAGCGCTGCTCGAAGGGCCAACGGTTCGGCGTATCGTCGATCATCCCAACTACATGCCCCGCATCATCGAGTGGATGACCGATGCTACGGGCGAGCAAGGGATCGAGCCCGAAGACTATCCCGACCATTTCATCGCCAATCTCGATCGCCCCGACCGGATCTGGGAGAAAGCGTTCCGTCACCATATTACCGAGCCGGCACGGCTGCTGCTTTATTGCGCCTTCTTTTCCGAGCCGATCGGATGGAGTGACGCGGCGGTGTCGATCGAAGGTCTGCGACCCTTTTTCGAGCGGTGCATGGTCCGTTTCGGTGTCGTGGCGCCCGAGGGGCTGCGGGCAATCATGTTCGAGGACACCCTGCGTGAGGTAAAGTCCTCCTTCGTCGTCATCGAGGGTGACAGGCTCTCCTTCATCAACCCGTCGGTGCAGGATTTCCTGTCCGGCGATGCGATGGACGCCACCGTCATCAGGACGGTCGCCGCCTCCGTTCCGCGCTGGCGTACGGCCGCGGGGCTGTGGAAAGCCGTGCGCTCGAACGCTTCGCCGCCAGTCAAACTCGAGGTGGCGTCGACCCTGCTCGAGTTGGTCGTCGCCGGCAAGCTGGAGGGGCGCATGCCGCTGCATGAACTCGCCGATTTGATGGGTGGGCTCGTGCTGGTAACGGGTAGTACCGAAACCTGCGCTAGGCTGCGACGCGGGAGCAACTCCCCCGTTTATTTCACGCTCGAAAGCAAACTGCCCGCGCTGATCGAAGCCGTGCTCGAGGGGCGGTTCAGCGGGCTACCCTATGCGCGCGCGTTCGGCCGGTTGCTCCGCCGACGATTGCACCTCTATTTGGCCGAGGAGCGCGAATATGCGTTTGAGCTCGAGGAATTAGGTGAGCTGGCCCGGAACCTCTCAGCTGCCCGTGTCGAAATGTCGGAAGCTTTCGTCGAACTTTTCGACGAGGCTGTCGAAGAGGCTCTGGAGCCCATGCGTGTCGACACCATTACTCGCCACGACGATCCCGAACAGCTGATCGGGGAATGGCTCGAGCAGCTCGACATGGTCGAACGCTATAGTTCGACGGCAACGACCGCCGAAAGACGTCGGGAGTTCGATGCCCGGCTGCGCGAGCTGGCATGGGCCGAACAGATGCGGATGGAGGAAGAAGAGGCATTCGGAGACCATCGCGTGCCCGCTCCGGGTGACGGCCACAGTCGGGCCCGGTCGCGTTCGCTGACCGGTTTTTCCGACAGCGACCTTGGCGCGATGTTCTCCTCGCTGCGCAGGCGGGAGTAAACCTCTGGCCCCTCCACGGTCGAGCCGGCTCGAATTCGACCCTTCGAGTATGGAAAACTCAATCGCGGCAGAACTGTCCGGTGGGTACGAGAACGTGGAATTTGCGTCCTGCACGCCTCGCCGGGCGTGAAGAGATCCGTAGACCTGCTTGAAAGCCCGTCGGTTTTCGTCATCATGGCCAACGAGTGACGAACGCGGGTGAACCCTCTTGGATCGACTGCAAATCGGAAATACCGGCGAACCGATCCGGCTGACGGAGGTCAACCTCATCGGTGTTGCCGCCGAGGCAGGCCGGGGCGGGACGCAAGCCAAGGTATGGCATCGATTGGCCCTGACCTCGGATCAGGCGCTTTTCCAGAAAATCGTCGGCAATCTTGCATCGGTCATCGAGCACGCGGCGGAGCGGGCGGGAACGTCCAAGTCCTTGAGCCAAGCCAATACGGTCTTGCTTGTCATTCGCCCGAACGACGAAGCCGAACTCTGGGTCGATGCGGCCGCCGTGTGCAACTATGCCGCCCTCAAGCGGCCTGGTGGCGTGGAGGCGGGCAGCGTGCTGTTCGAGAGCGATATCGCCGACGTGACGGGAATGTGGTTTCCGCTCGTCGATATCGGACCGAAGGATCGGATCGTCTGTATTTTCCGGGAAGGTTGGCGCTTTGGTCTCTACTTCGACTTCAATACCGACGGCGAACTGGCCATCGAGGAAGCCAAGCGGATACTCGGGACCCTCTATCGGCGCATGAAATATGCCGATCTCTACGCAGCCCTCGAGCACGACAAGCGGTTCGCGCACCTGGTGGAAGCCGGGTGGTTTCCGTTCATCGAACTCGTCAGTTCCGAGTTTTCGACGCTTTTGTCGGTCTACGGGACCGACTGGGGCTGGGAGGCGGCGGAAACCCAGTTGCTCAGCAAGTTCGACGATACGCGGCTTGACCGGATGTTCGCCCGCTGGGCGGGACGGCAGCATTTGAAAGCCAAGGAGCCGATCCTTGCGGCCGCGGTTCGCGCCTATAAGGCAGGTGACGCGGTATCGGTGATCAAGATCGTGCTGAGCGAGATCGAAGGGGTGATGGCCGACGCCTATTTCGCGGCGACGGGCGAGCGCACCCATCGCGTCGACAAACTGCTCGAATTCATGATCGCCTCGGCCGAGGAGCGGGCGGGCGACAAGGATACGCTGTTCTTTCCGGTGGCCTTCGGCCGCTATCTCAAGGGCCACGTCTATGCCGGCTTTTCGCCGGGTGACGTGCGCTCGGCAGGGTCGCGCCATGCCGTCGGGCATGGGGCCGTTGCCGCGGAACAATATACGATGGTGCGGGCGCTACAGGCGATTTTGACCCTGGACCAGCTTGCCTTCTATGCGTGACGGCGCCGGTACGGCAAGATAGTGCGGCATCGGACCGGCAGGTCCGCTGCCGATGGAGGGTTGACCATGATTTTCGAATTCGATCTCGAGCTGGATGACCGCACGCTGTTGCGGACGTTTTTCAAGCAACTGCGTGCGGGGTTCGACATGGTGATCCGTGAAGCGCGTTGGGCGAACGTCTTGCCGATCCGGTTCCACGGCGACGGCATCGCTTACTTGCTCGGCGCGCTCGAGGAGGCCGAGCCCGAATGGGATCGTGTCGAGGGGGCGATCGACGACGTTGGCGATTCCGTCCTGCGCCGGTTCGGCCTATCCGGCCGATCCCTGCGGGTGAAGCTCTATTATGTCGGCTTCTGGTCCGATCGCGTTCGGGCGCTGCTGAACACTACTCGCTGGTGGGACGTGTGGGACGCCATCAAGGGCGTGCTGGAAAATCTCAACATCATCCTGGGCAGCTTTTCCGAAGCGCTCGGCGCCGGCGACATCATTCGGGAGCTCAAGGACGTCATCCTGCACAACATCGACACCGAAGAATCGATGCTAGGGATCCCGAGAGGTCGCGGGCGACGCTGACGGGCGACGCTCCCGCCGTGGCCCAGCCGCCCCGAGCCGGTTCGATGAGGTGGTATCATGCTAAGGGGTGAGGTCCCTGCCCTGCCGGTTTTCGGCAGCCGGTCGGGAAACAGCGCATGCAGGCATTAACCGAAGTCCGGTAAATCGCCCCCCAAAAATCATACTCATTCGTGCCGTCCCGTTATCCTTACAATTGCAATCCTTGGGACCTTGAGGGCAGGAGATGCAAGCGCCCTGCCCCGGACGGCGGGTTTTGCGGGCCTTTGCGGCTGTCGTCACAACACCGCGCTCATTGTTAAGTTGTCCCGCAAAACAAACGTCCGCTTTCAAGCGCGCCGTTGTGAACTGTGAACTGCTCAAATGGGGTCGGGTGGAGACCGGCGCCTCGGGGGGGGGGGGAGCGGTCGGTCCGCTAACGGCATGAGGCCCGCAGGAAAGGGCACGTGTTTTGGGTCTGTCTCGGCGTCTGTATTTTTCAAAGCAAATTCCCGCCTCATGTGATCATGAATACTGCCAATTGAAGGCAGTTCTGTCCGGTGGAGTTGGTCATTTTGCTGGCAGATATGAAGGCGGCAGGCTCAATTTGAGCCGCATGACGACGCCGGATGCACCATCCGGTCGCAAAAGTCATGGCTCGGTATCGGCGATCAACGCCGCCAACCGACCATCCTGTTCGGCCGTCAGCGTGAAATCGCGGCGAAGACGGGCCGCACCGGCTAAAACCTGAGTCCGGTTTCCGGAAATGTTGGACATTATTTCAAGTCTGAAGAGCTCGTGGCCTGCGTCGCTCGGATTTCGTTGCGCGAGGCGGGTCGCAACCGCGAGCGCGGACTGCTTGTCGTCGAGCAACCAAAAACACTTGATCAGATTGCCGGCTGAGACCTCGTTCTGCGCAACGAAGATGTCACCGGCCCTCGTGGCTTCGAGCAAGCCGACATATTCGGCACCGTCGCTCGGCTGGGCCATGTGGAGCGCCAGACCGACCATCTCGGCTTGGTCGACCAGTCGCTTGGCCAGCGCGACGTCATCTTGCCGACCGGCGGCCAGAAGCTCCCCCGTAACGGCGTCGAGAAGGCGCTGGCGCATCGGCGCCAGGTCCGCGTCGAACTTGCTGGCCATCAGCGAGAGGTCGTAATCCCAGACCACGCTGGTCATCGCCATCAGGAGCTCGATCTCCTGCTGACGCGAAAAACCGTCGAGGAACGGCGCCATCTCCACATTGAGGTCGATGAAATCGCGTCGATCGTTGATCCGGCGCAGGCCCTCTTCGCGAACATGGGCCCGAAACAAGCCGATGACCGCTTCCCTGCGCATGGGCCACGACCTCTGGATCGACGCGGCCGCCCGGACCGGGTCGGCGAAACGCGCGGCATCGGTGTCCATGACTGCGGCCAGAACCCTGATGAAACTAGGCGTCTCCGAGAAATAGACGCCGGCGTTGCGATAGCGGATCAACGTTTCGGCGGCCGTGCCCGGCCAGTTGCGACCCGATAGGCGCAGGAGCTCGAAGAGCCCCCCGACGGTCTCGGGCACTCGCGCAGCAAGCAACGCGTCGAGCACGACCTGATGGGCAAGCGTGAAATGACGGGTGTCCCGCTTCATCCATCCCTCGGATCCGCGCACGACATCAAACTGGTCGCCGCGCTGCTGACGTAAGGCCTCCAGCAAGGAAGTGACCGCGGCGTCGGCAGCCACCTCGTCGGCCGAAAGGGCCAGGGCAATCGCGGCCTCGATGTCGCCGCGTTCCCATTCATGCACCGGGACCAGTTCCGGCTGGGGGTCCGCCTGGGTGCCGCCATAGGGTTTGACCGAATCCAGCTGGACGGGGACACCGCCGCGTATGGGCTGGCCATCGGCGAGGTAAAGCTTGAGATAGTTGCGTTCCATGCAAGCAGCCGCAAACACGTTTCGCATGGTCACGAAAAAGGTCGTCAGGTCCTCGACGTCTACGGCATCGAGGCGAGCGCAAATGCCGGCCATCGACACGGACGGGTCGATATCAAGATGCCCGCCCGCTTCGTTCCTGAGCGGTCGGAACCCGTCGGCCACGGCCCTGAAGCGGTACCCTGCGAGGAAGGCGGCAAAGGCCGGCGATGGGCCCTCCCTTTCCGAAGCCATCAGGTCGTTGAAGCCGGGCATGTCCTGCGGCGCGCCGGCCAAAACCGGTCGCGTCACGAGGCAATCGGCGTAGCTGAGGACATCGGTGACCAGCCGCGAAAGCAGTATCCGGCGGGTATCTGGGAACGAGGAGAACCGGTCGAGCAAGGCAAGGTCCCATTCGACCCAGCGCGCGATGAGGGTCAATTGAGAGGCCCTTTCGTGTACGGGCGTTATCCCCGACCCGCTTGACGTACCCGGCCTGGCCATGGCCAGCGGGTCGGAGGCGAACTCGGCACGCGGCTCGCTGCCGCTCGCCCGAAACTGGTCCAATTTTTGGAGGAATGCCGGGGTCGCCAGCTCGGCCGGTACAGCGGGCAACGCCACGAAACCCGGTACATTGAAAGCAGCCAGCGCGTCGTAGGTTTCGACGGCTCCCTCGACGAAGAACCCGGTTTTCGAAAGGTCAATCCCGTTCCAGAGTTCGATCCGCAGGGCCGAAGTCCAGATCTTGGACATGCGCGCCCAGCCTGTCCCGCAGGGTCCCGAAATATTCGTCGAACCAGGTCGCGTAGGTTTCCTTCTTTTCGTTGAAGGTCGGTTCGGCGCCGAAGGGCCGCACCAGCTTGCGGACCTGTCGCGCATGGGCGATGAAGTCGCGCGCCCGCACCAGAACGTGCCTGGCCGCGAGGCGGGCCTCCCACGAGCTTGGCGCCGCCTCGGAAACGGCGAAGGAAAGTTGGAGCTCGGCGATGATGAAGCGCAGCTTTTCGAGGCGGGCGGGCAAATCGGTCATGGCTGGTCCGGTGAAGAAACGGCTCCGCACCACTTTAGTGGCATCCCCGGCGCCGGTCATCCTCGTCGCGACGGCGAAAAACGGGTCTGGCCGGAGCGTGACGGCGGAGCGGATTGGTCTAATCCAAATTAGACCAATCCGCTCTTGGGCAGGAAATAAAGTCAAATCGCGCTTCGGCCTTCCTTTCGAGGCGAAGATATGCCCGGTGGAGGGCGCCTCATGACCCTCCACCAACTGACATGTCAGGATGACCTTCTCCGACCGGACTGGAATGCCATTTCCAACTGCGTGCTTCCGAGTTTACCAGCAGGCTCAAGATCAAGGTCCGCTTTCGGGAGCATCATCGACCTCTTCAAATGGCGCGATTGGGGTCGGCAGCTGCTCTTCCGGCGTGTGCCGAGCGCACCTACTCCCAAACAAGGACCCCGCCGAGGCGGGGTCTTTTCCCCGAACCGAGCAGTGGGACGCGGAAATTCTTTGGGCGACCGGATGCGGGGAAGATTGAGAACGGAACGTCCGTTTGGGAAATCCCGTCCGTCAATTGCCCGCTGGCCTCCCGCACGGGCGCATTGGCAGCGGCGAGGCTGTCGGTATGGCCGGTCAACCGATCGCGTTAGCTTCACCAAGCGGACAGAGCTCTGCCAAGCGGTGTGCTCCGCGAAAATCTTGCCGCGCTACTCGCCGACTAGGGGCTTGGCGTGGCGATCACCATTGCTTCGTCAGGGGCTCGGACCATCGTCTGCGTCTGGCCGCGTAGACGGAACCAAGTCGACATTTACGAACGTTTGGAGCTGCTCGATGCTATTGAGGACATCTTCGAATTTTGGAGCCTCGCCAAAGATCATAGCCGCCATTTTTTCATAGTCGGATCGCAGTTTTTGTACCATTTCGATAGTTGGTACTAGCCGGTATTTGCCGGGCACGGCGTTTTCGTAGCCGTGATCAGGTGCACGATACATCATCTCTTTGTGCTTCCGGCATGCTTCTGCGATTTTCAGATTGGCTGCGGTTTCTCGACCGTGTGATGTGTCGATCCAGAATTGATGCACGTCGTAGTAGTGCCGTGAGTAACGGTTCAGGTCAGGAATTGTACCTCCATTCTCTCCACGGGCGGTACGACGTTCTGTGGTCTCGGTCATCGCGTGCAGGATCAGCGCCTTTTCCCAGAAAGTGCGTTCCGGCGATACGGTCGTCACGCCTGGGACTTCGAGATCAAGGTCGGGCAAGTCGTCAGCAATGTAAGGCTTAATGACTGTCGCGCTGACCGGATCAGGGTCTGGGCGGGCGCCTCCTTCAATCATAACGGAAGGCTTGACGTACTCATCATCGATGGAAAAGGCGCTCTTGTACTGGACCAGAAGTACGTCGAGCGCTTCTTTTCCGTGTCTGTCAGTTCCGAACTCGATCTTGAAATGTGCCCCTAGCTCCGCAGCCCGCTCAATCTCGGTCAACTCCCGCGATATCAGATCGCGAAGTGGCCCAGCAAAATATGCCGCGGCCTCACCATCGATCCTCTCCAGCATCTTCTGGCGCTGGTTGTTAGAGACCTGCGCCTCGATATCTGCCTCCAGTGGAAGATTAAGGTCTTCCTTGTAGACTCCGATATCGATGTCCTCGGAAAACCGCTTGATCAAGCCATACCCTTTGCTGAGGCTTGTTCCCCCCTTGAAGTAGAGCCTGACGCCGTCCGAAGGACGGTCGTTAAAAAGAATGTGGAGCAGCAGGCAGACATAGAAATCCTTTTCGATGTTGCGTGCCGTCGTTCCAAGCCTGGAGGCGGCCGTTTCAAAAACCGAAACCTTATCTGAGGGGTCAGCTTTCAGTAGGGTCAGGAAGCCCTGTTTCATGTTGTCCTGGCTGTAAAGTTGGAGGGGGAGCAATATGGTGGGGGAAGAGTGTATCGGACAGCCGTCGAGCTATTGGATACATCCATGCGGGCAGCAGCTGGGCGTTGGCGATCAAGTCGTCCGCGACGACGCTGCCGCTCTCAATGCGGTCTAAGTAACGCGTAAGCCGGGCAAACACAGCCTCGCCATAATCTTCCTTGCCGAACCAGCTTAGTGCCTGAACGACGCGCATCGCCGGCCTTCCAGCCCAAAAGGCACTCTTTGCAGCAACCCGTTTGAAATCCAGTCGATAAATCACCGGTATCGACGCACCGGGATCTCCAAAGCTGGCTTCTATTTCTATGGTTCTGGGATGGGTATCGGCATAGATGGTCGACCTTGCAGGAATTGCGGTCGTCAGCCCAATATCATTAGCTGCCGTCATACCGTCCACAAGCACCCGCAGGTTGTCGCGTCGAGCAATTGCGTCCACAAACGAAGACCGCGGAGGAAACACCAGCCTCCCCGTCAGCTTGCTCGTGCCAGGCTTGTCATAAAGCCCCCGGTGCGGGCGCCTGACTTCACCCCTCATCATCAGTCGCTGCAGCGTTTTCTCAACTGCTGTGGGACTAGCAAGATCCAAAAAGTCGGCGCGAGACCAAACTCCGTTGGGCGCGGCATCATTAATCCGCTTCAAAATCTTTGCGGCGGTATCGGACGTTGGACCGGGCATCTCATTCGCCTCCCACTGTCCGAAATATATATAGAAATTTTGGACAGTTGGAAGGGGTGTCCAAAATTTCTATATATATTTTGGACAGAATTCAGTCAGCCTTTCCAGCTGAGCTTACGACGGTATCTCGATGGGAAACTGGATCGCCATCAGTTTGGCTTTACCAATAAGGCGAGCACCAATTCCTCTTGAGGCGGCAGCAATTAGACGACCGCCTTCGACGATCCGCATAGCCTTGAGCAGTTCTCAAGAAATCTCTGACGAAACCCTGATCCGGTAGATACAGTCACTTATGGGAGCTCGACCGGCTTCAACCAATGAGATGCTCTCGAGCTTTCGATCGATTCTGGCCAAAAGAATGTCGCCGCTGTCGGCAGTGACAACGCTGTCGCCGCTGCCGGTTGAGCAATGCCGTCACGCAACGATAGCCATAAGTGGGTCGCTGGTCGATGATTGGAGGCAGTTCGGCAAGGAGAGCCATATCATCGGCCTTGCGATAGAGGCCGCGAGGCTTGGACGGCTTGCTGGCGCGCTCGATCAGGTTCGACCTGGAGACGCCCAGAGTGCGGGCAATGGCGCTCATTGGATATCGTCCTCGGGATTGCTCCACGACAGCAAGGGTGAGGTCCTTTTTTTGGGCGGGCGAGTTCAAGGGCTCCCTTGAGGATCTCGGCTTCCATGGTCTTCTTGCCAAGCATGCGTTCGAGATCACGCACACGCTTTTCAAGGACAAAACCGGCTATGAATGGAAATTCCCGACTGGACCCGCTCCGGATTGGGTGGGGGATTACGGCGATAACTAAACACATCTGTGAAGCAAGCGCGTGGCCTGCTTCACAGAAAACGAATGGTACAGCTACATAAACCGGAAGTCGGATGCGGAGAGGTCGTTGACACCCACACCATACAATATCACTGCATCTCCATTGTCGAATTGCAGCCAGGCATTCCCGCCCCATTCTTCGGCACCAAACATAAGCCCGGCAAAGTCGAGCGTTCCATGACCGTGGAATTCGATGACATCAACACCCACTTCGAAATCACTGATATCATCCTGCCCAAATCCTGATCGGAACACGAAGATATCGGCACCCTCGCCGCCGACCAGCCAGTCATCGCCGGCACCACCATCCAGAATGTCCTCGCCCTCATAAGCGACGAGTGTGTCCGCTCCATCGGATCCGATCAGATGGTCATCGCCTTCGCCCGAGTGAAACACATCATTTTGAGCAGTACCGATCAGTTTATCGTTCCCTGCACCGCGCCAAATGGTGAGACCACCATCCCCGTTGCCGTACACAAACAGGAACACATCCTCTTTGTTGAAGGTATTGTTGTCGCCATCGACGATGGTTTCAACGCCGAAATCGCCGGACATATCAAGGTAGTTCTCGAGTAGAATTAGTCCTCCGTCCCCGGCACCGGAAGAAGTGGCATCAATCTCAATCACGAGATCATTGCCTGAGGCCGAAATGACCGTTTGAGTAAACGCATTAACGCCATTGAGTTGCAGTATGTCCGCACTACCCTCCAATGAGCCTTCTATGATCGTGTCATTCCCATCACCGCGACTGTACACGTAGGTGTCGTTGCCTTGACCACCCACTAGCCAGTCGTTGCCAGCTCCGCCCTCTATGAGGTCGTCGCCCTCATAGGCAACAAGAGTGTCGTCCCCGTCAGCGCCGTATAGTCTGTCCTCACCAGCGCCTGAATGGTAAACGTCATTCTGCCCCGTTCCAATCAGCGTGTCGTCGCCTGGGCCGGCCCAGATTGTCAGGCCACCGTCGCTATTGCCGAACAGGAATTGGAACACGTCGGCCTTGGAGAAGGTATTGCTATCGCCGTCGACAATAGTCTCAACGCCATAGTTCCCGGCCATGTTGAGAAAGTTCTTGATCCTAATGGAGCCTTCATTGCCAGCACTTGGAGATGAAGGGTCGACTTCGATAAGCAAATCATGCCCCGAGGCGGAAATGACCGTTTGCGTGAAGGCATTGATGCCCGTTATGTGCAACCTGTCAGCCTCGCCCTCAGACCCACCCTCGGCGATCACATCGTGACCGTCACCAATGTTATACACGTAGGTGTCATCGCCGGTTCCTCCCGACAAGAAGTCATCGCCGACTCCTCCCGCCAATGTGTCAGACCCGACTGTGCCGTAGAGGCGATCATCCCCAGTCGTAGCGTCGGCAGTAATCATTGATCTGATCATCGCCTTGGTCCAGGTGGTCTGGTCGGCGAATACAATTTGCTCGAGACCCCATTCGCCGCCTCCAGTCAGACCTGAAGTGTTGAGCTGGTCTTTGAGCAGGATTGAGCCATTGTCTGCTGCGCCTGGAACCGTTTCGGCAATCACCAGGATTACATGATTGCCGTTGCGAATGAAGGTAATCTGATCGGGCAGAATTCCCTCCAGAACCAGCCTGTCGGCTGTGCCATTACTGGACTGCTCGGTAATTGTGTCGTGCCCGTCACCAAGCGCGTATTTATAAGTATCGTTCCCTGCGGCGCCATACAGCAGGTCATCGCCAGCACCGCCCTGTAATGTGTCAGCAGAATTGAAGCCTACGATCGTATCGTCGCCAGCAGTCTCGGCTTGATCGAGCACCATCTGACGCATCTGCGCCTTCGTCCAAATAGTTTGGTCGGCGAAGATAATCTGTTCGACGCCCCATTCGCCACCAGCTACGAGTGAGGTTGCAAACTGGGCCTTGATCAAAATGGACCCATCGTCGCCAGCGCCGGGCAAGCTCTCACCTACAACCAAAGTCAAATTGGTGTCTGTGCGAACCAGAGTGACCTCGGAGGCCAGGATATCCTCGAGGATAAGCTTATCCGCGCTGCCCTTGTTGCCTTCGTCAATGACGTCGTGCCCATCGCCGCGAAGATAATAGTAGGTGTCGTTGCCGCTGGAGCCGTTCAGCAGGTCGTCGCCCCGACCACCGAAGATACGGTCGACTGCACTGGAGCCAACAATCGAGTCACTACCATCGGTACCCGTGATAACCCCATGCCACTCACTGGCTCGCGCGATGTCTGCGCGGGACCAGATCGTGTCATCAGCAAAAACCATTTGCTCAATGCCAGCGCCGGAGCCGCTGAAATGACCGGTCACGACATATTGCCGCCCGGGCGAGCCGAATGAAATGACGAGATCGCCAGACAGTGTTCTGGTCAAGTTGACATCAGCTGGACCATGGTCGGCGACCGTCACCGTGTCGACATTGGCATTGCCCGACAATTCGACGATCGTGCCATTCCCTATGGATCCGACCAGAATATATGTGTCGTTGCCGTTGCCGCCCGTTGCCAAGTCTGTAGCGCCTCTTAACGCGAAGCTATCAGCGCCACTTGTACCGACGAAAACATCGTCGGAAGCAGTTGCCCAGTACGTGTTGGCGAGAACCAAGTCCCCTGTATCTTGAACTGTCCCGTCGCCGAACCTGACTTCTTCCACTCCCGTGCCTTGGCCGAAGAAATGGTCCACGACGCGCAAAGAGCTCTGCCCATTGCCGATCTGGACCAACAGATCATCGCCAGAACGCGCGTAGCTGACTTGATTTGAATTTATGCCAACAAGATCGATGACATCGACATCCTCCACTGCGCCGGCTTCAATGATCACATCCTGACCGTCACCCGTGTGGTGGATGTAGCGATCTGAGCCCGTTCCTCCTTGAAGAATATCGGCGCCTGGTCCCCCTTCGAATGTCTCGGAGGCGGCCGTTCCGATTAAGGTGTCGGCGCTCCCTGTACCGAAACGCGGCGCAGCACTGTTCATCGCAAGCAAATCCCAGACCGTGCCATCTGCGAACCGCACATGCTCGACCACCGGCGTAGATCCAGCGAATTGATTAAGGACCAGAACGCTGCCACCTGCCGAGAATGCGAGCAGCAGATCACGCCCGTTCTCCCCAACCCGACTTGCGACAATATCCTGCGGCAAGCCCTGGAGGACCACCATATCCTCGCCGCTATGGCCACCCACTTCAAACACTGTGTCATGTCCAGACATCGGTGCGAAGATGTAAGTATCTGAGCCCGCCCCACCTTCCAGCCGGTTGTCGCCAACCGTACCTCTTATATTGTTGTTCCCTGAGCCTGCCTTGAGGTTCTCAAAATTGATCATGATCTCAGATGTGTCGGCGACCAAAACAACGCCGGCGTCAAGATCGAATTCCGCATCGCCTGTAAGGTTAGTGTAGTCTGCCGTATCTACACCTTCGCCGCCATCGAGATAGTCGGCTCCATCGCCCCCCGAGATGGTGTCGTTGCCGGCACCTCCAAGCAAACGGTCATCGCCACTGCCTCCATCGAGAAAGTCGTCGCCCTCGCCGCCATCTAACCGGTCGTGGCCGCTCCCTCCAGTCAGTAGGTCATCTCCGCCCCTTCCCTCAACGACATCATTGCGATCGCCAAAACCTGCAATAGTGTCATTGCCCTCCGTCGGAGCCGTGGCAAGGTAGCGACCGCCCATATCGGAACGTGACAGGCGGACGCCGTCGCCGAATTCGAAGAATTCAATACCTCTTTCTAGAGCACCGTAGAAACCGCTCCAGATCGTGACGCTGGTGTCAGCCTCCAAGAGACCACCTGCATCCAGGAAAGTCAGGATCATATTTTCGCCGCTGCGTGCAATCCGCACCTGGTCGGCGGTCCAATTCTCTAGGACCAATATATCGCCAGTACTTTGAGCGTAATCCTCCACGATATAGTCGTGGCCGTCTCCGCGTCCGAATATATAGGTGTCCTCATACCCCCCGCCACGCAACTCGTCGTCGCCAGCCCCGCCGCGTAACGTGTCCGATATTTTGCCGAAACCTTCAATAACATCATTTCCGGATGTCGCGGCCTCGGCAATGACACGATGGGCGATTTCCAGCTGTGTCATACGCACACCGTCGGAGAACCGAACATATTCCACCCCATAGTCGTAGTAATGGGTGAGTTGGTTCGCCAAGCGAATGCTGCCCTCTAGGCCTGGTCGTACAACCGCGATGGTCAACATGTCTCCCGAGTATGAAAAGGCTACCTCATTGCTTGCGATGTCAGCGAACTGCAGGGTGTCGCGGCCGTCATTGTGCGTCTCCCATATGTAATCGTGCCCGTCACCAGCATGATAGACATAGGTGTCATTTCCGCTGCCCCCATACATGCTGTCATCCCCAAGCCCCCCGCTCAGGATGTCGTCGACAAAGAAACCATTTATTGTGTCATCACCATTAGATGACTGAGCCGCCATTACCATAGAGCGAAGCGTATCGGTCGTCCAAACGGTGCCATCATCAAAAAGCACACGTTCGACCCCGGAGGAGTACGATTGCCAAAATTGGTCAATGACCGTCACTTTTGACACAATCTCCACGCCCGCATTGGCCCGAGACGCCGTGAAGATCAAATTGCGACCGTCACGCACAAGCGAGACTTCGCTAGGTAGGAGCCCACGGAAGTAAACCGTGTCGCCCACACTCGCTTCCCACCCGCTACCATCTGCAATTGTATCGTCGCCATGTCCCAACTCATGAACGAAAACATCTGCTCCCGCTCCCCCCGCGAACCAGTCGTTCCCCAGTTCACCGTTGAAGAAATCGATGACAGATGTCCCATTAATAGTGTCGTTGCCAGCCGTGCCGCCCAAAGCTGTGGCAATTCCGATCTCGTGCCAGTCCAAGTCGACGTCGGAAAATTCGATACTTTCAATACCATCGGCCACTCCTTTGAAATGGTCGAGAACCGCCAGAGTCGCGCCGGTGGCGGTTACCACGGCGAGCAAGTGATTGCCCGAGCGGCTAAGCGTGACTTCGGCGCGTGTAAAGGTCGTCAGATCGAGAACATCACGGTCGCTGGTGATACCGTTTTCATCGATCGTTACATTGCCAGTGCCGTCATAGATATAGCGGTCCCAACCAGCCCGGCCGACCAGAGTGTCTTCCCCACCACCACCGCCCAACACATCGTCTTCTATTGTGCCGGTTAGTGTTTCCGCCGCCGACGTGCCAACGACCTGGTTCGCAACCACCCCAGCCGCAATACGGATGTCATCCCGCTCCCACCTGATTCCGTTGCTGAAGGCGAAGGCTTCAATACCGCGGCCTCCACCCTGGAACTGGCCGCTGATCGTGATCGTTCCGCCATCAGGGAGTGTGATCAATAGATCCTTCAGTGTCGGCCCTGCCGGTACCAGGATCAAATCTCCCTCCGAAATGCCGGCGCCAAAGACAATTAGGTCGGTATCAGCGCCGTATTCCCCGTCTGTAACGACTTCGTGGCCATCGCCCAGGTTGTAAAGGTAGGTGTCGTTCCCGCTAAATCCGATCAGGGTATCGTGGCCTTGCCCGCCAATGAGGATGTCTTCCGAATTGCTGAGGCCGTTGATCACTTCATTTGCGCCACTGCCCGTCATGGTTAGAGCCGCCGCTTCTGCGTCGGTCAGCACTCTTCCATCAGAGAAGCGGAATGAATCGATGTTTTTCTCATAGTCGAAGTGACCGACTATAGTCAGAGTGTCACTTGTGCCGTTGATTGAAACAATCAGGTTCTGGCCATTGCGCGAGAAGGTTACATTCTCGGGTGAGATACCTGGTCCGAAATCAACTCGGTCCACGTCAGACCAGGTGATGTAAAGAGGTTCAGCGTGTATCTGATCCTGCCCATCGCCCAAATTGAACAAATACACATCACCGCCGCCGCGGCCCCTAAGGACGTCATTGCCCGCTCCACCATGCAGGACGTCGCTTTCAAAGAAGCCAACAATAGTGTCGTCCCCGGGCGTGGATTCTTCCACCAGGATGCGGCTCCGCATTTGCGCGGCGGTCCATAAGGTGCCATCCGAAAACTCGAAGTATTCAATCTGGTTGTGCGGCTGCCCAATCGTATACCTCCAGTTTTGGTTGCCGATTGTTAGAGACTCGCCCGTTTCGGCAATGACAATCTTCAGATCCAATCCATTAGAACCCCTCTTTATGACCAAGTCTTCGGGGGTCACGTCTGCCTTGAATTTTACGCGGTCTGCGGAACCGCTGGAATCAAAAATCGCATCATGGCCAGATCCACGGCCGAAGAGGTAATAGTCACTCCCTTCATTTCCAGCCAAGTAATCGTCCCCAGCCCCACCATCGAGCACGTCACCTCGGTTCGCAAAACCATAGATGTTGTCGTTGCCGCTGGTCGCAGCTCCTTCCAAGGCCAATCGGGCAATGTCACGTTCGTAGAGAAACGACTCTGTCGATTCAAAATAGAACTCTTCGATATTGCCTTCGATCACGCCACCATCAAACATGCCGCGAATAGTCAGGGTCGACCCGTCGGTCAGAGTAATCAGCAGGTCACCAGTGTTCCCGATATGACTGAAGGTTACGTCCTCGGGCGTCACAGGAGCCTTAAAGATGACGCGATCGTATTCTCCACTAAGTGCGTGTTGAGCCTCATCTGACACAATATCGTGCCCATAGCCGAAGCCGAAAACATAGGTGTCATCATTGTCGCCACCGGATAGAAAGTCGTTCCCGGCGCCACCATCCAGAACGTCGCCGCTGGAAAATCCGTAGATTACGTCATCACCGGCCGTCTTGTTCTGTTGCAGCAGGCGCAGTTCCAACTGCCGGGAACTCAATATGGTCGTGACGCCCTCATTGACGAACTCGAAGCGCTCAATCCGATCGAAATAGCGCACGCCGAACACGCCAGTATACACAGCGCTGAACTGACCCTGGAGTGTCAGAGTTTCCCCGCTATCAAGCGTAATCACCAAGTCATTGGTGCGGCCGTTGCGAGAGAGCGAAATGTTGTCGGCTGTGATCCCGGGGCCGAACCGCACTGTATCACTATTGTTGGACAGGATATTGGTCAGCCCATCTTTTACGATGTCATGACCCGATCCATATCCAAACAGGTAGACATCGCTTTCGTTTCCGCCTGAAAGGAAATCATTCCCAGCACCGCCATCCAAGACATCGGCCCACGCGAAGCCATAGATGTGGTCGTCGCCAACTGTAGTCTGCGAGGCGACCGTGCGTTGCATGATATCGAGGAAATTGAGAGACATCGCCTCACCCTCGACGGTGAAATCGAATTGTTCGACCCGGTTGAACCAGTGTGTTCCGAGTACGCCTGTGTAAGTCGCACCGAACTGACCGACGATTGTCAGCGTTTCTCCGCTCGGAAGTTCAAGAATTAGGTCGGCGTCGCCTCCATTGCGGATAAACTTGATGTCCTCTGGGCCAAGTCCGTCCTTAAACAGAACGCGATCGAAGCCACCCGAAAGGATGTTGGTCAGTCCCTCAACAATGGTGTCGTTGCCGTAACCGAGGCCATACACATATGTGTCGTTCTCATTGCCACCCCGCAGGGTGTCATTACCCTTGCCACCATCGATCCGGTCTTCGAGATCAAAGCCATAGATCGTGTCGTCACCCTCCGTCTGCTGCTCACGGACTATGCGCGCCGCAATTTGTTCATGAGTGACGCCATATCCGCCGACGAACATGAAATGCTCGATACGGTCAATAAAGTGTGCGCCGAACACACCGGTATAGGTTGCGGAAAACTGGCCTTGTAGCGTCAGAACGTCATCCGTCCCAGCAATCTGTATGGTGACCGTTCCTGACGTCCCGGTCCGGCCGAAGATGAGATCGCTCTCTTTAATATTCGGGCCAAACTGAAGAAAATCGGCATCTTCGATGAAGATATTGCCGCCGCGATCCTGGATCGTATCCTGGCCGTAGCCCCGACCGAAGACATAGAAGTCGCCGCCGCTGCCACCGGTCAACGTGTCATTCCCGGCCCCGCCATCCATGTAGTCGCTGTGGTCGGTTCCGGTCAGCGTCCCTCCAGCAGGATCGGCGACGCTGACGGCACGCATCAGATTTGCATCGGTCCAAACGGTGCCATCAGCGAAGACGATTTCAGTAATACCTTTGTCCGAGCTCGCCTCTCCACCAAAAATTGTGACAAGCCTTTGGTGGTATTGTTCCTTGAGGGTGATCGTTTCACCGGTCGCGATTACCGTGATCACTACGTTTGTGCCGATACGGCCAAAGGACAAGTCGTCGATATTGTGTCGCGCAAAGCGTAGCGTGTCATAAGCTTTGCCGAGCTGGTCGACGTCCTCGATGACACTATGCCCGATGGAACCACCAACAATGTAGGTGTCTCCGCCGCTTCCACCTTTCAGGGTCGAATTGGGCGACGACATGTAAATGACGTCATTACCGTTCCCTCCGGTCACGGTACCACTGCCGGTCTTGAGAGTGCCGGCGCCCACGCCAAAGGCGGATGTGACCGTGGCCAGGTCAACATTGATCCCCGTTTCCTCGTGCGCGGCGATGATTGCCGTGAGCATATAGGGATTGTTGACACTGAGATGAGACTGCGTGCGCGCATAGTCGCGCAGCATCGCATTGACAACGGGCATCCAGTCGTCGAGCCAATCCTTGGCCTCAACGGTGCCGCCAGGGGCACCGGCAAAGATCGCCTTGAACATCGGTGCCAGGCCAGCGCCGCTCGTAGCGATGAACTTGTCGCGACCGGCATCATAGGTGATGCCTTCGAAGTACTCGGCCAGCGGACTTTGCACGGCGAGGCGCACGGCGAGCTTTTCGCTTAGTTCGACATAGGTGTTAAGGATATTGGCCAATGCCGATGCGGCATTTGGGTTGAGCGCTTCCACGCCGTCCAACGGCAATTGTTCGCCGAAATAGCGCTCTAGGAAATCGAAGGTCGAGCCGTCGATGACCTGCCAGGTGGCGTCGCTGCCGGCGACGACGGGCTGCGCCAACACCTGAGCCAGCGTCGGATGGGAAATGACGGCGCCCTGGGCGTCTCGCACCGCGGCACCATTGGCCAGCTTCCAGTAGGTAAGGATCTGGCCCCCGACCGTTTCGGTAACCTGGAGCGCGAAGGACTGCACGGTGTAGCCGTGCGCAGTCTGTGCCGCCAAGATTGCCACATCCTGGCTTGCCGGCCCGTTGCTGCCAGGCGAGGCGTCAAGCCAAGCGTCGATGATCGGCGTGACCCGGTCCCTCAACAGGTCAATGTCCGGGACATTGAGCGTGGGCAAGGCGCTGTTGATGGCCTGTGCCAGCGCGCCGTTCACGCCCTGGCGAGAAATCGCCACATGCAGGTCGGTCAGCGTGCCCTTTCCCTGGAGGTTAGGCATAGTCTGGGCGACTTCGGTCAGCACCGAGCGATCGCCGGTATAGACCGTATCCACATTGTTGATTCTGAGCTCCACGTCGGCCAAGGCGCCGGTGGAGCCATCGGTGCGGGTAAAGCTGCCGGTGCCGGTGATGGTATTGCCGGCATTGATGGTGCTGGCCGCATTCGATGTCAGGCTGATGCTGGTAATGCCCAGGGCATCTAACGTGAACAGCTCGCCGGCGTCCGTCTTGCCGTCCTGGTCGAGGTCTCGCCACACGCGGAGCTGGCTGAACACGACGTCGCTGGCGTCGACCTCGCCATCGTCGTTGCTGTCATGCGTTGCCAGTTCGCCAAAGCCGGTCTGCGAGGCGTTTCCGAAAAGCTCCGAGCCGTCATCCACGAGGCCGTTGCCGTTGGCATCGAGCGCCAGCATGCCGTCATCGGCACCGACCCAGCCGGTGTATTCGGCGAAGCCGTCGCCGTCGGTATCGAAACGCGGGCTCCGTCCGGTGGTCATGGAGCTCAATTCGATCCCGTCACCATCCAAATCTAGCACCAACGGATCGGAACCGGCCACGCGCGCCGAAGTGCTCATTTCCTTGAGCGCCAGGCTCCAGAACTGCCACCAGGTGCTGGTGTCAATGGAGAGATTGTTGCGGATGAAGTAAATCAGCGGATGCGCCGAAATGCTGAGGGACGCAACGCGGATGCCTGCAGTCAGGTCTTCGCCAGCCGCCAGCGGGTCACGATTGGCATTGGCCAGGTACATGTAGTCTTCGGTGTCGCTGTCCCAGGTCCAGCCAATGACCATCTCGCCGTCGGGATTGAAGCCGACTTTAACAAAACCCATCATTCCGAAAGCCCACTCGCTTTCCGAAGACTTCCAAGTGGTGGCCAGCTCAAGCTCCCAGCCGCCGAACTTCACGCGGTCGTAGCCGTCGGCGTCAGTGACGAGAACCCCGCTACTGAAGAAAATCGTATCTTCTCCGGAACCGGTTGTGATCGTGGAGCCGAGCGTGGCATGCCACACGGTGTCGTTTCCCGCGCCCAGTTGAATATCAGCGGCGTCACCGAAAAGCATGAGGACGTGGTCGTCTCCAACTCCTGTGTCAATGACGCCGCGAACCTCATTGGGTTTGGCCTGATGAAGGAAAGACCACACGACGTCGTTTCCGTCGCCAGTCAGGATCTCCTGCGCTGCGAAAGAGATGGCGACATCGTCGAGTTCGGTACCCACGACCAGCGGCATCATGGGCCCGAAGACGAAATTGTCGAAATCCGACGTACGCTCTAGAATGAAGTTGCCGACGCTCTCCACGACCTCGCGAACAACGGAGTCGGTTGATTTGACAAGGACGACGAGGCCAGCGGCCATGAGATGGTTCAGAAGAAATGCGGATGGGGCATTTTCAAGAACTTCGAGGGTTGGCTCTACATGCTGCTGCCCAGCGAGTTCGACGACGGTCCGCTTGGCGAGTTCGCCGGCAATGTCCCAGTACTCATCGAATATAGTGCTGCCGTGATTGAGCAGCCTATCCCATAGCTGGTCACGTTCAACACTGCCCGGTGGGTAAGTGTCGAGCAAAATATTCGTGGTCCAGGCGTCTCTATGAAGACCGAAACCGTCAAACACCAGATTGTGGTAGAGTTGGATCGCGTCGCTATCGAGATCAGCGACAACCGCCGCGCCACCGCCCTGGGCCATCCAGAGGTCACGTCGAGCAGAGAAATCAGACTGCATCAGTTCGATGCTCAAGTCTGTCCAGTCGACTGTGATGCCCTGCAGATCGGCCACCTTTTGCGCGTAGACGTTTGCCACGCTTCCGGACAAACCTACATCGGTCACGACTTCTAGGGCTAAGTTGCCGTATCGGTATCCTTTCAGCGCCAGAAAGGAATAGTAGGATTGGCGATCGCCGGCATCAGCATAGCCGGCCAGTTGATCGATATCTGCCTGCGTCAGTGCCTGGGCCGCCATCTGGAGCTCCTATGGAAAATGTACTGTGTTTTCGGCTGCCCCGGGTGCAGCATCGGCAAAGTCAGACAATTTCTGAACTGCCTTAGACTTAATATTCTGCCAGTCCGGCAAGTTCTCTCTCTTGTAGGAGAGCCGAACCCAAATATCGTTTCGCCATGCAAATAGATGGTGGCAGTGCAACACCGGCACGGTCCCTGGTGCATCGCAGGTGATGAACTCGACACGTTTGCTGCCGCCGTTTTCGACCGGCGCCTCCACATCGAACACGTCGCTCCGTACTTCCCCTGTTGAGGCGTTGGGGGCACCAGGCGGTGGCTGCACAAGTTGCCCAAACCGAACCAGCCCATGGACCTCCGGCACGATTTCATCTGCCTGAATCAGGTCCCCCCATTGGGAGTCCAATGCCTGTGAGGCACGCACGGGAACGGAACATTCGTACGGGTGTGGTGGAGGGGGGCATGTTCTCGTCAAGGATATACGAACCCGATTCACTTGGGCCGACCCGATAAGAAACTGCTGCAGGTTCGCCTCACTGCGACCATCGAACCCGGGAAGAAGGGCAATCATGGAAAAGCCCTGATTTAACTCCCCTTCGACTTCCGGGCTTTCGATAAGGATAGTATCGAGGATGTTCGCCGGAACCACGAATTGATGGCCGCCCAGACGAACGACAAAGTCGATGTCCCGCGTCTCTCGGGGACCTACCTTGACTTGACTTTTGCCGCTGGCGGTTTCGGCGAAGTAGCCCGGGGTGGAGGCGCGGACTGAATCATTTGATGCGACAGCGTTGTTGTCCCCTCTCAGTTCGATTTGGGTTGCACTGAAGCCCAAAAAGACGCCGACAACTACAATCCCGATTCGAACGAGCGACCCGAGTGACAGCGCAAAAGCCAACCCCACGGCCGATACAATTATGAGGCCTGCGATCATCCAATCGGTCAGCAAGTATACCCACCAGTCCCCGGCGTTTGAATGAAGCGGCATTCAGTATTCACGCCGACTGCACTCAGCCGAAGGTTCAATAGATAAATAATTCTGTCAGGCCTCGGCCATTTCGGTTCTCGTGCCAGAACAAAACTGAGAATTCTCCGATACATCTACATATCCCCGCGCAGAACAGATTGGCAATTCGGAGTGTTAACTCAGCCTACAGAATCGAGCGAGCGCCTGACGCTAAAGAAGCGCCCGCCACTCAAATTGAAAGTTCTGTCTGCCGACCGTTACAGCAGAATCCCGGCGCGCGAAGAAACCTGCATCCCCCACCCCGGCGCCGCATCTGTGTTCAACGGACCGTGACATCGCAGGATTCGCAATTGGGATTTTTCCAATGCCGATGGTGTTGGCCAAGGTCGCCGCTTCATAGCTTCAAGCTCTTCGACCCGACGAAATTTACTGTACGAGCGACACACAAGAGGACCATGTTTCCGCTCGAATGCGAGCGAAACGAACTCAGCCTTGGCTCCAAACGCCTGAGATATTGGGCACCTGAGTGTCCTAGTAGGCGACGGAAGGGCAAAGCTCAACCGCAGGAAGAACTGGAGGCCCTCGACAGGATTTCGCCCGTCTAAAGCGGCTCCTGGCCTTGTTGCCGAATTGCCAGCGCGACCAGCAGCTGCCCTATTGGGTGAGGGCTCGCGTGAGGGTTTAGAGTTCATTCTTCACGAAGTGCCCGCCTGATCTGCTCGGTGAAGGGGCCAATAAGGTACGAGAGGATCGTGCGCTCCTCGATCTGCATATAGGCCTCAACAGGCATTCCAGGGACGAGATTGACACCCTCTGGAAGGCGCGCCAGCTCATCGCTCGAGATAGATATTCTCACCGCGTAAAAGTGCTGCCCTGTCGCGGAATCAACGGTTGCGTCCGGCGCGATACGGACGACGGATGCAAGTAATTCGGGCGTGGTGCGCGGATTTAGGCCTGGCAGGCGCAACACCACGTCCTGCCCAATATGAATCTTGTCGATGTCTATGGGATCGACTCGTATGTTGACGAGCAGCGGATCGTCGGATGGAACGATCATCATGAGGGTATCACCGGGTGCAGCAAAACCACCCAACGTATGTAAAGTGGATTCGTGCACAACCCCTGACTGAGGAGCCCGAATTTCGGTGCGCATCAGTCGATCGCGCTCGGCGAGCCGCCGCTGGCTCGCCTCGGCGATCAACCCCCGCGTCTCCTGAAGATCCGCAAGCGCACTAGTCAGAAATTCGTCCCATATTTGCTCAATCTGCAGGGCACGTTCGGCGGCCGTTGCATCGCTTTCGGCTATGGCGGCGGCGACCTGTCCCAACTGCCCTCGCGTGGCCGCTAGATCCTTGTTCAAGCTCGTGCCCCGACTGGCTGGAACGAGGCGTTGCCCGAAGAGAGTATCGAAGTCGACTATCTCGGCTTCGATAATGGCGATCTGCTGTACCAGAGCCTGCTGTTGGAGAAGTAGACCGTCCCGCTGCCGGCCAAGTTGCGCGATTTGTTCATTTAACTGAGCAATGCTACCCGAACGGGTCGACTGTCGCGCCTCAAGCACCTGCTGCTCGAGCACGAGCAAGGAGGCGAGTTCTACCTCTGGGAACAAGTCCATGGCCGCTTGCGACAAACTGGCTATTGCCCTTTCCTCAATCTCCGCCATTAGACGCGCCTCGCGCGCGAATGCCTCGCCTAGCTGAGCCTCGGTAATGGCGAGACTCGCCGCGATGGCCGTATGATCCAGGCGTACCAGCAACTGCCCGGCCTCGACCACGTCCTCATTCCGCACCAAAAGCTCGGCGACAATGCCGCCATCCGCGTGCTGAATGCGCTTGGCGTTGTTCTCAACCATAAAAGTCCCAGGTGCGATAATAGCCCCGGATATATTGGTGATAGCTGCCCAGACCACCAACCCTCCCATGAGTCCGACAACGGAGATCAAACCGAGCCAACCATGGCGTTTCAGGCTGGACAGATCCGATCGACCTCGTGAGACGGCTTCCGCACTCATATTGCCGGCACCTTAAGCGGATGCACGTTGCTGCCCGGCTGGGTCACCTTCTGCAGCACCTCGGCCTTGGGGCCGAAAGCGATCTGTCGGCCCGCCTGCAAGAATAGAACTTTGTCGACTGCGGCGATAGCGCTGGGCCGGTGGGCGATGACAATAGCAATGCCGCCGCGATCGCGAACTTGCTGAATGGCGGCCGTCAGAGCTGCGTCGCCGTCCGCGTCCAGATTGGAATTGGGTTCGTCAAGAACGACCAGGAACGGATCGCCATAGAGGGCCCTTGCCAGGCCGATGCGCTGTCGTTGGCCGGCGCTCAACTGATCGCCCTGCTCACCGACCTGACTATTATAGCCGTCGTGCAGCGCGTTGATGAGATCATGGGCACCTGCGGCGGTGGCCGCGGCGATAATCGCCTCGCTGGATGCTCCTGGGCGGAACCGCGCGATGTTTTCCGCGACTGTACCGTCAAAAAGGTCAATGCGCTGCGGCAGGTAGCCAACCATCTCGCCGATCTGGTCGGATCTGAAGTGAGCGAGCAAAGCGCCATCGTACCGAACTTCGCCTGCAAGGCTTGGCCAAACACCGACCAGCCCGCGCGCCAAGGAAGATTTCCCGGAACCGGATGGACCGAGCACGCCCAATCCCTCTCCCGCGAGGAGCTCGAATGATATTCCTGATACTACCGGCCCTCGCCCACCCTCCGGACCGGTAGCAAGGCCGCGAACAGCCATCGTTTCTGTAGGCAAGGGCAGCCCGACTTCGCGCACAAGTGGTTCCTCTATCGCCAGCATCTTGCGGATGCGCGCCCATGCTTGGCGGGCGCTTACAAAGCTCCGCCATTGACCCACAATCTGCTCGACGGGCGCGAGGGCCCTGGCGGTTACGACCGACGCCGCGATCATCAGGCCGGGCGTCATCTGCCCCTGAATGACGAGATAGGCGCCGAGTGCCAATACGGCCGACTGCAGAAAGAAGCGCAGACCTTTGGTGGCCGCGGAAAAAAAAGCTGCTCGGTCGCCACCTTTGAGTTGTGCTTGCAGCATCCGGCCGGACTGCGACACCCACCTATCTCGCAGGGCCCCCAACATGCCCATGGCAATGACCGTCTCCGCATTGAGCCTCACATCATCGCTTTGCCGCTGACGAAGCTGCTGCTCCGCATTGGCCTCCTGGGAGGGTCGGCGCGCGATGGTTTCATTGATGATCATCAGCAGCGTGATCACCAGGCTGCCGGCGACTGCCAACCAGCCGAGCCAAGCGTGAAACAGGAAAACTACCGCCAGATAGACCGGCACCCAAGGCAGGTCGAGTAGGGTCATGGGAGCAGGGCTCGCCAGGAATTGGCGCAGCACATCGCCATCGCGGACAGGATCCGCGGTCCTGGGCGCATTGGCGATAAGGCGAAACTTTACCGCCGCATCGAACAAACGGTCAGATATTCTGCCATCCAAAACATTGGCGAAGCGCGTCGACATGCGGCTGCGCAGGGCATCGAGGAATGAATAGAAGGCAAAGAGCCCCGCTATCAGCCCGGTGAGGACGATCAGCGTGGGGACCGACCGGCTGGCCAGCACGCGGTCATAAACCTGGAGCATGAACAGCGGTCCGGTTAGCATCAGCAGGTTTGAGACCAGACTGACGACGACCAGGGAAATACTCGGGCCCGTCAGTGACAATCGCGATTCAGCGGGCCTCACGGCCCGCTGATCTATACTAGTCGGCAGTTGTGTCTTATCCATTCAGTTAGACAAACCTGAAGTCATCTGCCACCAGCTGGTGCTTGAGAACGCCCTCCATAGCCACCTCGGCACCCCCATCGAGATGCAAGTAGGTGTTGCCGTTCCATTCTGTGGCTGCCGCCATGACCGCAGCAAAGCTCGTCAGACTTTGTCCCTGCAATTCGATGACGTCATTGATACCTGAACCGGCCTGGAAGTCGTTGATAGTGTCCTCGCCTGATCCTGGCGCGAACACAAAGGTGTCCTTGCCCGCTCCACCGATAAGCCAATCAAAGCCCTCGCCACCGATCAGGCGATCGTCGCCATTACCGCCATACAATTCGTCCGCGCCTTCACCACCCACAAGAGTGTCCTTGCCACCACCGCCGTTGAGAATGTTGGCGGCACCGTTGCCGGTCAGCACATTGTCGAGCCCATTGCCGGTACCGTTGACCACGGCACTGCCGGTCAGGGTGAGATTTTCGACATTGGCCGAAAGCGTGTGTGTTAGCGCGGTGAGCACTAAATCGGTGCCTTCATTGGCATTCTCGATGACCGAGTCACCGGCATTATCGACCACATAAGTATCGTTGCCTCTGCCGCCCACCATCCAGTCGGCACCGGTGCCACCATCGAGATGGTCATTGCCACCATAGGCAATAACGTCGTCGTTGCCAGCGCCGCCAAAAAGGGTGTCGTGGCCATCTCCACCATGGAGGCTGTCATGGCCTTCTTCGCCATTGAGCTCACCCTTGATCCCGACGAAGGTAATATAGTCGTCGCCTGCACCGCCATAGATGCGACCTTCGGTGGCCACGAGGATCAGGTCGTCGGCGAATGCGGTGCCGCGCAGTCCCTCGATGGAGACATAGCTGTCGCCCGTCGCTTCGCCAGTGTTGGCAGATGCATTGCCGGTATGAACATAAACCGCGGCCGTGGCATTGGCATATGAAGCGATGTCAAAACCAGCACCGCCATTGAGCACATCGGCGCCTAGCCCGCCGAGAAGAATGTCGTCTCCGTCCCCGCCGGCAAGCGTGTCGGAGCCGGAGCCTCCGCTCAGCGTGTTGGCGGCACTGTTGCCGGTTATGACGTTGTTGAGCGAATTGCCAGTACCATTGATCGCGGCACCCGTGAGCGTCAGCTGCTCAAGATTGTTGCCGAGCGTGTAAGAGATTGCGGCATGAACGTGATCGATGCCTCCATTTGCGCTTTCGACCGCCACATCACCCGCGACATCGACATAGTAAGTGTCGTTGCCGGAGCCGCCGATCATCTGGTCGGCACCGGCACCTCCGACTAGCGTGTCGTTTCCACCTCCACCGTTCAGGGTGTTAGCTTCGCTATTGCCGATAAGAATGTTGTCAGCGTTGTTGCCCGTGCCATCGATGGCGCCGTTGCCAATCAGTGTCAGATTCTCCACATGGCTGCCGAGCGTATAAGTCAGAGAGGACAGTACAGTGTCAGTGCCCTCGCCGGAGTACTCAACTACCGAGTCACCGCTGTTGTCGACAATGTAGATGTCGTTACCGGTACCGCCTACCATCCAGTCGGTGCCGCTACCGCCATCAATCCGGTCGTTGCCGGCATATGCTATGAGTTCATCGTCACCACCATTGCCCAGCAGTTCATCGTCTCCGTCGCCGGAGTGGAAGGTATCAGTTTGGGATGTGCCGATCAGGGTGTCGTCTTCCCAACTTGTCCAGATGTCCAATCCACCTTGGCTATTGCCATAAAGATTCTGGAAGACGTCACCTTTGGTCCACGTGTTGTTGCTGGAGTCAATGATTGTCTCCACACCAAAGTCACCGGCCATATTTAGATAGTCTTTGAGCATTATGGACCCGCCATCGCTGCCTCCAGATGTCGAGGGTTCGATGCCGATGACGAGGTCTTTCCCGTCCGCCCACATATCCACATGCGTGAGCCCGTTGATACCAACAAGCTCAAGTACATCGCCATCGCCTTCTGTTCCGCCCTCTACAATCACGTCTTCTCCGTCGCCGCGGCTATAGACGTATGTATCGTCACCAGAGCGGCCGATCAGCGTGTCGTTACCTGCGGCGCCCTTCAAAGTGTCGCTCCGATCGTCACCAAAAATACGATCATTGCCGCTTGAACCGATCACCTCGAGGCGCAATTTGCCACCATGGGCCACGGCCAGAAGGAGGGCTTTGTCAAAGGGCGCAGTCCCCGAAATCTTCTCTGGATTTCCCATCAAGTCGATGGTGACCTTCTCATACAGGTCGACTGAACCGTCGCCATTATTATCCCGGAAAAACTCCGTCGTCCGGCCGTCGGCTGAAACGTGAATAGTCCCGGCTGCAAGTACGGTCGACCCACTGATATCCTTGAGTGCAGCTACCTGGGACCCATCCGGCCGCGTCACCCAAAGTTCATGGTGTTCGAAGACGCCATCGCCGTTATAGTCAGCAGTCACGGTCGTGGTTAGGCCGTCAGCACTCACTGTCACGGTTCTAATGGCCGCCACCGTTGGATTGCCGGATGTGGCCGATGCCCATTTGATCTCATCCGCTAGTGGCGAAACCGCTCGGGAGGTGGCGTTCGCAGTTGCGGTGGTGCGTGTCGAACCGTCGGCGAAGGTTTCCGTCACGGTGGTCTCGTCCATCGCCAGATCGCCGTCGATGTCCACGCTAGTGGTAATAACCGCGCCATCCGCGGACCGATGAACGCTAACAGTCCGCTGCAATTCTGGCGCTATAGCGGACGCATTGCCGTTGCCGTCGGTTTCGCTGACTTTGCAGACATCCATGATCTGAAGACTGGACCCGTCACTATTCCGGACCAGAATAGACTCAGTGGTCTGGTCTACGAGACCATCTCCCTCGAAATCTGCCGTCGACCAGCGAGTCAAACCATCAAAGCTGACTTCCGTCGTAGAGACCTTCGTGGAGAAACCAGCTGTATCGTAATCCGTTGTGACCGTCTCCAAGCGGCCATCCACATACTGGACCGTTTCACGCGATTGATCGATAGTCCCGTCGCCGTCGCTGTCGATCTCGACCAAAATCCTGGAACCGTCGCCGCTTGTCCACGTCGACCGCTGTTCGATGAGGGTTGCCGCAGCATCAAAATGCGACCAAGTGGCCTTGGTAGAGCCGTCTGCATACACGACCGTGATGGTTTCATCCGCATCGACAAGGCCACCGTCATTGAACCGCTCGGTGTAAACGGATCGGCCATCGGCGCTTGTCGTCGTATCAGTCTGCGAGAGAAGGGCCCCTGCTGCGGTCTTATGAACGCTCACCTCCGTGATCGTTCCATCGGCGTTGTGCAAGACCTCCCATGTCTTTATGTCATCCGCAGAGCCGGATCCCGTCGTGTCGATGAACGTTTCCCGCCAGGTGCCATCAGCGCTGGCCAAAACCGTTGTGCTCGACTGGAGCACCCCATCGGCGAAGTTGCTGACCGTCTTCTTAGTTGTGCCGTTGTCCTCGAATTCCGTGACCGTCGAACGCGTGGTCTCGGCGATGCCGTCAGCGTTCAGATCCCAGCTCGCTTGCTGGGTGAGGCCATCTGGGCTGGTCTCGATGACCGCGATTTCGGTCGCTGTGATGGTGTATGCCGGTTCGGCAGAGCTGGCGTTGCCACCACTCAGGTCCGATTTCGTGACCGTCGTCGTCCTGGATCCGTCAGTACCAAGTACTGTGACTTCCAGCACTTGCCGTTCGGCGAGCCCGTTCCCATTGTCGTCGTAGCGTGTTGTCTTCACCAGGCCGTTTGCGCTGATGGTTTCGTAGCGCCCATGAGAAGTGCCGAACACTCTGCCGCTGGCAGATGAAACTGCGCCATCCATCCATGACGTCGCGATGGAGCCGTCGTCGTTGACCACGCGGACGCTGCTCTGCTCAAACGTCCCATCGCCGTCGGCATCGTTGGTCTGGCGTGTTTCACGACCATCGGCGCTGACCGTGAGGATCGACCGGTTCACCAAGTTGTCGCTGCCGTCAAAGTTGGACGTGGTCGTAGTTGCCGAACCATCGGCAGCAACGTCGGAGACGTCCGTGCGCTTGCGCGTTACCCCGCTGCTATTCTCCCAAATGGTCGTCGTCGACGTTTCATCTGCGGAGGTCGTGGTCGTCGCAAGCTCGACCATCGCCCCGCCCTCAAACCGCGTGAAAACCCGTTCACTGGTCCCGTCGGCCGCCAGCGACGTTACGTCGGTGGATATGCGATCTGCCGTGCCATCGCCATTGTCATCAACCGAAGTCGTGACGGTGAGGCCATCGCCCGACTGGGTGCGCACCGTGCGGGATGTCAGCGTCACGCCAGCAAATGTAGAGGTGGTCGTGACCACGGACCCGTCCGAGGTGGTCAACGCCTGTTGAACGCGGTCTACAGCACCATCACCATCAGTGTCTGACGATACAGTCACGGATAGGCCATCGGCACTTTGTGTCGTAATAACTTGCGAGAGCAACGTATTATCGCCGCTAAAGGTTGACCTGGTAATAACCTTGTCGCCATCGCTCTGGAGTGTTTTCGCCTCCACGATCAGACGACTTGCGCTTGCGGACTCGCCGACATATTTGGCCGAGGAAGAGGTCAGGCCATCATCGCTAATTGTTGTCACGACTTTGCTCAAACGGAGCCATCCAGCGCCGTTGTAATCCGTTACCGTCCGGACCGTTGAGCCGTCAGCATTCAGAACCGTCTCGTCTACAACCTTGCGATCTTTGTTTCCATCGCCATCCAGATCGCTGTATGTCGTGACGTGCAGTCCGTTTGCGCTACGTACCGTTTCTGCCAGAGACACCAAATCGTCTATGTCAGTACCCGCGCCTGCGAATGCTTCGCTGATAACTGATGTCGTGCCATCGGTGTTGAGAACCGTGGTGCTGCGCGTGGTTTGATCAATGTCACCGTCCCCATCGAGGTCGCGGCGCAGCACGCTAACCAGGCCATCCGCGCTGATGGATGTGGTCGATGCGCTGCGGATCCCGGTGCCCTCTGGCCCATAGTTCGACACAGTCTCGACGATGGAGCCACCTGTCGAGCGCACTGATGTTTTCACACTCGCGGGCGTGGTGCTGTCGCCCACATATTCACTGACCGTCACACTCCCCTTGTCTGCACTTGTTGTTGTGACCACTTTTGCGACCAGTTCAAGCAACGAACCTGCGTACTCGGTCGCCGTCTCGGTGATCGATCCATTGCCGTTCAGTACCTTGACGAACGTCAGCGTGGCTCTGGGTGTCGTTTCCGCACCTACAAATCTTTCGATGGTCGTGCTGAGGCCATCGGCACTCGTCGTCGTTATGGACTTCTGGATCTGGACAGAGCCCTCCTCGTTGCTCGAAGTTATCGTGACCGCTGCGGAACCGTCGCCATTAATGACCCGGGTTTCCATCGTGCGACGGTCGTTCATAAGATCGCCGTCTATGTCCACTAGGACCGTCGTGGCGTTGCCGTCAGAGGTCGCCGTCCTTGCAGATCGCGATAGAAGCGTCGATCCATCATGGGAATAGACGGACGTCGTTTCCGTTGACGTACCGTTAGACACAGTAACCGACTGAACGATGTCGTCGTTTCCATCGCCATCGCTGTCGATTGCGGTTGTGCGAGTGGTGCCGTCTGCGCTCCAGGTCGCTACTGTTTCTTGTCCCAGAGACTGATCACCAAAACGGATAGCGCTGGTTTTTGTTGTTGATCCATCGACATTGACAACCTGGACCTCAGACGCCCTGAGATCAATGTTGCCGTCGCCGTCCAGATCGGAATGCACCGTCTTGGTGTTGCCATCAGCACTTAGCTCTGTGATAGCACTGGCGCGGTGTGAAGTGTCACCATTGTAGACATGTTCGGCCGTGGTGGTGCTGCCATTCACATTCCTGACGATGGCACTTGACGTCGTTGTGTCAACGTCGCCATCTCCGTCAGCATCGATGGCAATTGATTTGGTGCTCCCATCAGCGCTTTTGGTCGTCACTGCCTCCGAAACACGATGACCGGCAGTAGTGCCACTGCCAGCGTAGTGTACAACTGTCTGCGTACGTGTGCCGTTTCCAGCGACGGTAGCGTCCTCCACGGTGGTAGCGTCTGTCACGCCGTCACCGGTTAGATCCGCCGCGACTGATTTGTTATGACCATCCGAGGATGTCACCGAAGTTGATTGCGCGCGCGTCGATCCATCATCGTGGAATGCCGTTTCGACCACGATCAATGTACCGCTAGTATCGATCTTGCGCTCTTCGAGATTGTCCACTGTCCCAGAACCGTCTAGGTCCCGGGTGATGGACACTTCAGAACCATCAACGCTTCGCGTTGTCACCTCTCGGCGCGTCAAGATAGTTCCGCTACCATCAACCGCACTAAAGGTCTGCGTCGTCGATCCGTCACCATGCGTAACGGTCTCGACCTTATGCACGCGGTCGAAAATGCCATCTCCATTGTCATCAAAAGCGATAACACGGTCTGAACCATCGGCGCTTGTCGTGGTCACAGTGCGCTTTTCCAGACCTCCATCGGCACCACGCGCGACGGTTTCAAGCGTTGTTGATCCATCACCGTTCACAGTGACGTTCTCGTCTACGATATATCCGTCCACGTCATAGGCCAGGACGGCATCACCGATCTTTCCTGTTGAATTGTCGGAACGGGTGAAGCTGCCCTCACCGACGATCTTTGAGCCGTCAGAAAAAACCCGTTCATGATTATTGGTCTCTAGATCGAACTCGACAATGCCAAGCTGTGAGAGTGTCTTGAGGGTGGTTGTCCCATCCTGGTTGGTGACCATCACCTTGAACAAGGACCAGCTATCGTCGGCAGCGCTCAGTTTGCCGTCGTGGTTGGTGTCGAAGACATTCCGGATGGCTTCGAGATCTGATTTGGCGGTGGCATCCCAACTGGTAAAGTCGATTTCGTTGGAGAGGTTGATTACGCCGTCGTTGCCGATGTCGTGAACAAGCACACCGTCGCCAACGCCTGCCCAGGCGGTACGGTGGCCCTTGCCATCCCCAACGACGTCCAAAAACTGATTTGATGACGAAAGTTCAGTAATTTCCAGGCCATCACCATCGAGGTCGATCACAATTGGACCTGCGAAACCATAACCCGAGTTCGAACTAACGCTCGTCACTGAGCCCACATTGGAGCTATAGGTATTGCCGTGGTCGCTTTGACTCGACTTTCCACCGCCGCTCGGTTCGGATGCGGGTGCCGTGGCGCCTGACGATCCCGAGGAACCGCTTGGTGGTGCGGGCTTATAGACAGTCCGATCCTCAAACTGGTTGGTATCAGGATTGTAGACCGAAGTGGTTTGCTCATAGAGCGGCTGGTTGGTCCCCGCAGCTACGGTGTTGGTTGGCGGCAGAGTACTTCCCGTAGAATTGTCGGTAAACGAGCCGTCATTGTTGCGGGTATATCCACTATCCTGCACAACCTGACCGCCGCCATAGGTGTGCCCCGTGTCGAGGTTCGTCACTGACCCGTCTGCGTTGACAACGGAATGGTAGCCATCGCCAGTTGCGAATACGGTGCCAGCGTTGACGACCTTGCCGGAGGCAAGCTTAACAGAAGGACCAGTACCAGGTGCTTGCCAAGCGGCGAACGCCCCGGCTTGAGCTGCCTCGGACTGTGCTGCCGGCGACATGCTGGCGGGCGCCAGCAGAAATTTCTTGCCTGCGGTCTCACCCCCACTCGCGGAGGTGTAACCAGTGTCGTGGTTGTAAATGGAACCGTCGCTCAATACCTCAAGCGAGTCCCCGGTGGAGGACTGATACTTGGCGCCTATTGTGAGGTCCTTGCCAGTGGCAGTGAAAACCGAGGCATTGTGAACCCGTACACCTCCGGCGATATAGGTATGAACCTCCTCGACCTCGAAATTGTAAGTCTTCCACCCCTTCCTGTAGACTGGTGCGAGGGCGAGGGCACCTACGACGGGCGTGACGTAGCCTTCAGCTTGCTCGTATTGTCCGGCTGTCGTCTCAGAATAGTGAATGAACTCTCCTGACACTTCGGCAACAGTACCGTTTTCAAGAACAATGCAAGAATCGGTCGCAAGAATTTGCTCAATTGTCCTGAATTGACCAAAGGCATCTAGGAAGTGATGACCCGGCGTGACAGTCAGCCCGTTCGATAAGAGAACCCATGTATCCGTTATATTCTCAAATACAGTTGTGACTTTTCGCCCAACTAAGCCCGAATTGATATCTCCCGGGAAGAAACTGAGCACTACGTCGCCAATGGCGATCAACTCAATGTCGACCTGTCCCGCATCCGCGAGAGCGATCTTAGTCCCCGCTGGAAAGCACTGCGGCCGAAGTACGGGGGCGAAACGTGGGTTTGTAATGCCGATCGCTTGCCAAATGCCCTGCTCTACTTCTTGCTGGTAGAGCACCGCGTGATCGTGGACAACCAAAGCGCCATCATACGTCGCTCCCGTTGCTGCTCCCCCAACACCAGACAGTTGGGCAGCACTACCCGCGGTGGCCATAGCAAGCGGGTTCCCACCTGTAAAATAGCCCGCAGCAGCCGACGCACCGGCCCCTAGTGCGAAATTTCCGAATTCGACAAAGAACTGTCGTTCCGGAGTGGTCGATTCGCCTATCTCTTGAATGCTTGAGACAATACCCGCTCCGGTAGACACCGGGCCAAGAATGCGTCCGCCGTGATGCACTGCATTCAATGCATGATAACTGACTGAACTCAAGATTGAGTACGCACTGCTACCTAGTTTGCCGTCTACGCCCCAAGTCATGAGCTGATGCAGATTAATAAAAGGCGCACCAACTTCCGCAGCAGCTCCAATCACCTCGCCGTATTTCCCTAAACTGTCAATCCAGCTGTCACCGCGCTCTTCAGTCATCACTTTGCCCCTCGCCTAATATTATGTCTAGCTGCTCAATTATTTCGTCGCGACTCATGCCAACCTGCAGTTGTGGATTTTGGTGCAGGCGCCAAATCGCCCAGTCGAGATCTGTTGGGAATGAATAGACATCTCCATCATTGAAAATGGAGTTGGAGCCAGGTCGAAGATCTCCTGGAAGACCAAACGTTTGCATGATCTCTTCGTAGAGGCAGGCATCCAAGCGCTCTCTTGTCGAGTACACTATGAAAACGAAAGCCTTGCCGATGTGATACTCATTTCCTCCACGGCCGTAAGTCAGACTAAAACAAGAGTAATTCCCCGAATCGGCCCCGGCAAATTCACCAATTGTGTCAAAGGCAACATTGCCCAACTTGCGTATCGCACCAATTATTTCATGTCGGGACCCTACGTAAACTGTGATTGAGTCGTCCAAGTAGGCATCGGCGTCCTCCGCCGACAGTGACATTATTGATTGATATTGAGAAGGATCAACAAATACTATGTCCCAGACAGGCGAGTGAGCCTTCAAAACAGCGACCACTGATTGCACTGCGGACAACGTCCCTGCAATTGGGGCGGGCTCCAAAGGTATTGTGATTACATTTATTGTTCGATTATTTGGTCGCCTCTTTAAACGATCCAGATCCGCCCCTGAAATATCGAGTTCAGACGACAGCGCTAATTCTATATACGCACTCCGCACGTCGTTATTTTGAGCAAATGTCTGCAGTGATCCAAATAGACTGAGGAAAAAGAGTGCACAAAAAATCCGAGACAAGATGTTCACCAGCTAAATCTGGGCAGAATAATTGCCGCCGTAGGCGGTGAACCCAAGTGAAGACATCAAGGTGTCAGTTCTTTTGGGGGACAGACCAGACGTAGAATGAACGTGCAACTCTTCCGCACCCTGCTGTTTGGCCCAATCCCCGACTAATCGAAGGAGCTTTATGCCAACCCGGCCGCCAAGCAACGACCGTCGAATTCGGGGTGAGACGTACACCGCATAGATGGTCACCATGCGACCACCTTCGCCGAGATAGTAGTCGCCGGCACCAGCATGGAGTAGCGCGATCGTCTGGCCTTTATACTGCACATAGAGTGCCAGAGTGTCAGCCGGACTGTTCAGCGCATTGCTGTAAGCACGTAGGAACTTTTTCTCAGAAAAGGGCAGATGCGCATAGCGACTTTCGGCGTGGTACTCCAGCACAAGGGGCCGGACTTCTACCATCTCCTCTTGGCGGGTCGCTCGAACGATCTTGAGAATTGTGTCGCTCGCCGAGGGTTGGACGACCCGCAGGTCAGCCGCCGCACGGGCCAGTTTCTCACCAGGCGTCATGCTGTTGTCACCGACAACTCCGCACTCAAGCATCCAAGATGCATCATCGTCGCCCCCCAGCAACCACCCTCGACATAGCCGCAGAAGACCCCAACGATCTGAACCTGTCTACCCACAAAAACAGATTGAATTTTGGAAAATTCCAATAGTTTTTAGAGGATTATATTGCGCATGAACCCGATGATCCCAGACGCCGCGCGACACGCAGCTTCCTGGTCAGTCCGCCCAGGCTCCTGCCCATACATCGGGCTAGTGTTCTTTTTCACAGATCGGCAGCCGTTCGGCGGGCCGTCAGGGTAGCATCGGAACGTTACGCCTATCTCATGCTCGCTGCCAGCCCTCCAAATTCCGATTAACATGCGAGTTGGCACTGGCGGTTGAACTGATCGTCAGTGGTCTGGTCTGGCCCAGTGAGCAGCAGGCGCATGTCGCCAGTGCAACCATTTCGAAGCGAAGCAGAATGCCGGTGAGCCTTAGCGGTCTTCCACGCTGGCGGGCTCATGCGATAAATTAAAACACGGCTCGATCCGACACATCGGACAGCGCAACATTTTTAGTGGGCACCCTAGACTGAGGCAGTAGGCTTGCCCTCTGTCGATCTGGTAGCCCGGATCGTAATGAACCCGGATTTTTTAATGATGCCGAACAAGCGCTCTAAGGCCCGACTGGCGCAAATCTTTTGCGGATTGCTCGCACTCGGATCTGGTTGCCTTTTAGGCAACGCCATCACTACCGGCTGGTTCTTGGCTGGTAGAATTGGAAGGCGCCGTTTGGGATCGCATTGGGTTGAGCGCGCTACCGATCCACAAGGCTTCTGGATCTTTGTATTCGTCATGTTATTAGTGTTTGCCTACGCCATCCATACAGTCTGGATCAATGAGCACCGACTGCGGACGCATGTTGATCACCGTTGACACAACACTGCCGCGCAAGGAGCCCAGTCTGCCGGTTGTTTTTAGAACGGCTTTTGGTGACAGCACTCGCACAGAAGGCGACGCCATAGCTCCAAGCGCACGCACGGGACAGATCGCTTTAACCAGGAGGCCAGCAAGATTGTTGCCCGGCCGCCTCCATCCCTCGGCAGTACCCGCCAACACCGGCATCGTCACATGTTCAGGATGCCAATCCGGGGACACCACCACTCGCTAAATTAGTAGTGGTGTGACGCTGCTTTTTGAGACGCTCCCGATAGAATTTCCATTATCTAGGGGAGCGTTTCCATTCGCGAACAGATAACTTTTCCATAACTTCACCAAGGCCCGGAATTCCGGGCCTTTCTCTTTCAGCGATGAACCGCTGCTGTAACGAGGTTGGTCGGAGCATTCACCAGCCAAGGCCGAACGTCACGAGGATGAGGCTTCAAGTTCCACAAGGACCTCGGGCTCTCGGTCCAGGGGCAGTCGGCCTCCGACGTCTGGAAGGAGGTCTCGCGCCTCGCTGAACGGCAACGCATCCCCGTCGTCGTCGAGCTCTGGTGGCGCCAGAATCCGAAGGCGCAATTCCCCGGCAAGACTGGCTCGCTGAGGGCTGGGGGCTAGTGTCGAATCCGATGCCATCACGCCCGGGGCCCATTTCGGGGCCACTGGGCGCATCTATTTTCCACCCGAGTAATGCGTTTTCCGCCAACGGTTCGCACGGCTACTGACCAAGTCCGGCTTCCATTGCCGCCTAAGCAGCGGCAACGTCCGCAATGGCAATGATCACTTGGGGTACGCGCTTGCTCGAAAGGGTCTTTTCCTCCTAAGTCCACCAAGTCGTGAGGCTTGGCAGCGAATCTATCTGAGCACCGTGCGAAGAACCAAATTCAACGCTACCTGGACAGCTAAATTCGAAGATGATCGAAGTTTTCGGCATCGAATGTCGACGATTGTTCGGCGGACCATCTGGGGCAGGCAGACATGAGTGGAGTAGCATTTCGTTTTCTACTGCAGGACGCGGGGCAGCCTTACATTTCATCCCGTTGTTACATCGTAGCCGATCCGAAGATCGTCGATCGCAACCAATGGGAGGTGTTCTTGGAGCGTCCTGCGGGCGCCGACTGGGTCATCGAGATGCACGGGCTCAAGGACTGGATGCTTCACGGCAATCCAGTTCGGAAGATCTTCTACGATCGAATGGATCTTAACACGCCCTTCAGAGAGCTCAGGCGCGACGACATCTATAGGGAATACCTGCGGAAGATACTGGAGCAGATCCCGGAAGAGTACCGCGGACGACGCAAGTACGCCTTGATGCCATCTATTGCAGATGATGACACCAGGACACGTTACAGGGAAGCGGTGGAGGCTGCCATTCCAGGTGTCACCATCGTTCCCGAACCGGAAATGGTAGCCGAGTACTTTCGGCTGCTTGGCGGGAACCTGGAACTGCAGGCGGGCAGGAACAACGTCATCCTCGTCGTGGATGTCGGGGCCTCGACCACGAACATGACCCTAATCGTCAGTCGCCGCGACAGGACCCTGCTTGATATTGACGCCACCGGCGCGCAGCGCGACCTGCGGCTGCGCGCTCTCCGTGGCGACAGCGATGGCCACGCGGGACGTTGGGTGGACAACCGCCTTGCCGACATACTTGGAGCAGGCACCTCGGAGGAGACCCTGCATGAGATAGAGAAAGCGAAAGTGCGCGTCTCCATCAACGACGATGACGTGCCGGTCGCCCTCGCGCATCAGCCCGCCGTCACGCTCGACAAGGGGACCTTAACCTTGGTCTCGCGCGAGCTCTGGAGCGAACTGCGCCCGTTGTTCGAGAAGCTGCGCGATCGCCTCTTCGAGAATCAAACCTCCTCCGCCGATGCACGTCGAAAGAGCGAGGGACGCCTGAACGAATTGCAGGTGCGAACACCTCGTGATGCCCATCGTCTAATTGACACGATCCTCTTGGCGGGCGGGACTAGCCTGCTTCCTGGGTTCGAGCAGGCAATGCTCGATACCCTCTTCCCTGACGGGCACCGTCCGGAAGTGCTGCGCGTCGGTAGCTCCTTTGCGGTGGCCGCGGCTGCGGGTGGCCTGTCACACATCCTGCACAATTACGAACCGCCAAGGTTGCGGGACCCGAAGGGTAAGACGACCGACGTCTTCTCGGCTTCCTTGGAAGCCACACTACCCTTCCCGATCCTCCTGGGCGTGAAGCGTTCTGGCGAGATGGAGAGCCAGACTACGCTGCTAGACCCCAATGACCCGTTCGTGGACGATGGCGGCAGACGCCAAATCGAAAACCTGCCGTGGCTGCTCAAGGGCGAGGAACCCAAGATGCGCGTGATGCCGGGTATACCGGCTGGAAAAGAGGCCCGTATGGGCAGGCGGTTCAAGGCGTTGCGCGTTCTGCGCGAGCCGGCGAGCATGGAGTTGGAATGGGATCCGGTCAGGGAGCGGGCAAGGGTTCATTCCGCGGAGGTCGAGGATACCAGCCATCTGTGGATAGACGTCAGTCGCAGGCGCAAAGAAGCTCCGGTCGACACCTTCGATGAGCCAATGCCGGAGGATGCGTTGGCGGTGGACGCTGCAGAGGATATCGTGCTGGACTTGGGCATGTCCAAGATCGTCGCAGTAACGGCCGAGAAAGGGTGGATCTCGACGGCGGAGATCGAGCGCATCGTGCGCCTCAACATTGCGGAAATCGTCAGCCCGAACCGAATGGTCAACATCGTGCGCGAGATCGGCGTGTCCAACAGAACGGCTACCGCCCCCGCTCTGGCCGAGCTTTCTGCACCCCCACCGGCGGTCGAGCCGTTCGACACGAAGCCTTCTTCTCGCTCGACGGACACGGACGAATTTCCGGCGCCGCCTGCGAAAGCGGCGTTGCGCGTCACATCGACGCCTGAGCCGGAGACCTCGGCATCAAATCCCAAGCGCGCCACCGCATGGCACGACCACGTGGACGACAAGAAATTCGTAAAGGCACTGGTCGACCTGAAGGTTGCGCTGGCGCGCGAAGATCCCCATATCCACTTCGAGGACATTGTCGTCGCATTGCTGGCGCTGTCGGTTCGGCCGATCGTCCTCCTCGCAGGACCGCCTGGATGCGGGAAGTCGACCCTGGTCCGCTTGATAGCCAAGGTCTTGGGCAAAAGTGGCGGCGAGAGCTTCCATGAGGTTGCGGTGCAGGCGCATTGGGTCGACGATAAGCCCCTGTTCGACGACGAGGGGTTGCTTCGTCGGGTGGTGGACAATGCGGACATCGCACACTTGGTCCTCTTCGACGAGTTCAACCTGACTCGCCCTGAATACTACATGTCCCGGCTTTTCCATGCCCTGGACAGTGGGACCGGCGTCATCTCGCAGAACCAGAGAATTGCGTCCTGCCGCATATTCGGGACGCTGAATATCGACGAGTCGTCCCGCCCGCCCTCGCCTAAGGTGATCGACCGCTGCTTCCTCTTGGAATTGACGCAGGTACCATGGAACAACCATGGAGCATCCCAGATGTCAGAGTTTGGTTCCATACCTTCTCTTCCCGGACTTCCTGCCGTCTCGCATCAAGGTGAAACCACCGATGAGCGGATCGAAGAGGTTATGAGGGTCCTGCACGATGCCGTCGATACACACCACCTGCGGCACGACCTGCTTCCCTCACGCCGCGTGCTCTCGGACATCAAGGCCACGCTGGGTCTGCACCACCGGCTGGATCTGCAAGGTCGGGGCTTGATCGATCGCGACGATCTCGTTGACCGTCTCCTCGCCAGCCGGGTGCTCGTCAAGATCTCGGGCGCCTTCGATCAACTCGGGCCGGCGCTGGAGGCGTTGGACAGGGCACTGGAAGGTAGGGAGGAACTGCCCAGAACGCGGCGCCGGCTGAAACTGTCGCATCAGCAGGCCCGACTTGGGTTCGTTTCACCTTGGCAATGACAGAGATCGAGATCGTCAGGTTCGTCGATCGCAGTGGATCGACGGTTGAACTGCAATGGGACCCCGACACATGGTACCTCATTGGCGACGATCACCCGCACTTGGACATTCGGACGCGCGGCCACAAAGCTCATCCTCAGGGCGACGGCAAACTCTCCCCGCTCGAAGAAACATCGGAGGCGGGCACCCAGTGGCAGCGCTGGAACTTCGAAGCCGACATCGCCAGGGAGCGGCGGTTGGGCGAGATGAGCCTCCGGCTGAAGGTGCCCAAGGAAGCGGTGCTGCGCTGCTATGTCGTCCCCGCTGCACTCCTGAACTACCGCGAAGTCGTGACGATGGTAGAGGAAATCGAGGCAGAGCTCGGCACCCCAGCGGCCTGGGATCTGCTGTCCGATCGCCCCGATCGATCCTGGAGCCGGCAGACCGGTGGATTGCTCGCGAAGGCGCCCGCGGAGCTCATCCGTCTCGTGGAGGAGGAGGAGCGTGCGGCGAAGTGGATACGCCGAGATCCGTTCGTCGAGCCCGGACCTGCTTCGAGGTACGGAGCCTCCCTTCCGGAGAACGCGTTGGTGTCGCATTGGGCAGCCCGCAGGTCGAGCCACCTCCTCGACATGCTGCAGTCCGTCGATACGACCCGGAAAGCCGTCCAAGCACAAACCAGGAGGTACAATCCGGAGCGTCGGAAGGAGAGATTGGATAAGGAGCTGGCAGGCCTGGAGCATCTGATGGACCGGTTGTTGGAGTTGCGGAGCACAACCGCCCGGATGGTTCGCGAAGTGGAGTTGGGCACGCCCGTATATCCGAGCCCCTTGTTTCAACGCGACCATCGCTTGAGATTACTTCTCAGGGTTTTTGCGCCGACTTCGGCAGAGGCGTTGTCCGAGAGCGAGTCGGTCCGATCCCATTACCCACCGGTGTTCATCAACCATCTGTGGGAGATCTGGGGCGCAGTTTGGTTGATCAACGCCCTTCGCCGGATCGGTTTCTCGGGCTTCTGCACAGTCGACGGACCGGAGGCGCTCAGGACATGCTCATGGAGAATGAGCAATGGGGACATCACCATCGAACTTGATTATGAACCCGAACCGGTGTTCATCGACTATGGTCGGCTGCCCCCCATGCACGAGCGCGATGAACCCGCCTTGGAATGGGCAGCGCGCAATCAGGCGATCGATCTGGCCAAGCCTTTTATCGGGCTCGACATCCACTGCTCTCCGGACTACGTCGTCAGGATAACCACGAAAGCGGAGCGCTTTCTGCTGGTCGGCGATGCTTGCCTTGCCAGCCCGGAGCATCACGGCAAGAAGCAAGTGCTGGATGCCAAGCCGTATACGGTCGAAGGTTACAGGAGGACTATCGGGTGGTCGTCCGAGGGCGGCGTGGTCCGCTGCCACCCTTTGGGAGGCTTCGCGATATTCCCGTCCCCGTCGGAAGCATGGGCCTACCTTGAGTCCTTGCCGGGGGCCGCAGACTGTACGCTGCTGTGCCCCAGCCCACTGAACGACACTGTTGCGCTGGAGAGGTTGAAGACCTTGCTGAACGCTATTGTACCCGACCTCTGTGCTGCAACCGATTAAGCGAGTGCATCCGCATGGCTTAGGGGGGACCACCGATTGCCGTTCGCCGCCCGATTCCCCAGGCATTCTGATCCGAGCCATGGCACGTTCGCGCCCTGCCAGCGCCGGTCGGCGTCCAGCCACCCTGCTAATCTACTTCCAGCACCAAGCGACCGGAACAAGAGGCTGACTGCTCTCAGCCAAGCAAGGTCTGGCCGACCGCCTGCGAAAGTCGCCGTCCTTCCGACGCTGCCGAAAGCGGCCATTTTGCTTTCGGCCCCCTTCGTGCCTCCATCTTTTGAAACCGGCGCTCGTCATACAGATGAGTTGTCACACTAACCGGGCGAAGGCATCTAGGATGGCCTCGGACGCCCGTGCAATATCCTGGTCAGTCGTCGTGCGTCCGATGCTGAAGCGTATGGAAGAAGCGGCTTCTTCCCGACTGTGGCCAATTGCTGTGAGAACGTGCGATGGCTCCAGACTGCCCGATGTGCAGGCGGAGCCAGTCGAAGCAGCAACGCGCGGTTGAAGCATTGATAGGAGTTGCTCAGCATCTGCCCCATGAATTCTAATATTCGCATTACCTGGGTGGCGAAGCATGAGATCTTTTGGACCATTCAGTTCGAAAGCAAGGCCACCGCTCCGGAGATTGTCTAAGAATTGAGCACGCATTCGAGAAATTCTTGCGCGTTCCCCCGCCCCATGTTTTTGAGCCAATTCGCACGCTGCACCCATGCCAACGCACAATGGTAGAGGTAAAGTACCCGGGCGAATGCTCTGCTGCTGCCCACCTCCGAAAAGTATGGGCGAGATTGTGGGTTGAAGCTCGCGAGCAATGTAAAGGGCGCCGACCCCCATTGGGCCACCCATTTTGTGTGCCGACAAACTGATCATGCTGCATAAGTTGGCAGTCCGTGACATATCTACGGCCTCAGGGGCTTGAGCTGCATCGAAGTGAACAACGGCTCCTTGGCTGTTCAGCTTGACGGAGTCCATATCCTGAATGGCGCCAATTTCATTATTGACCAGCACGACTGAAATCAGGGCCGTTCTCTCGGTGACGGTCGAAGACAACGACTCTATAGAAACCATACCACTGGCATCGACACCCAATTCCCGGACATGAAAGCCAAACTCAGAGAGCGCATCACAAGCAGCAATAACACTCTTGTGCTCTATCGAAGTCCTTATAACTTCGCATTTTCCCTGCTTTACTCGATTTCGCATGCCGAGTATCGCTAAATTGTTGGACTCCGTTGCGCCAGATGTAAAGATTATCTCGTCCGCATTTGCCCCTATTAGGGATGCTACTTGATGCCTGGCGTATTCGATTTTTTCTGCCGCTGCCCAGCCGAATGAATGTTCCGATGAACTTGGGTTGCCGTACCCGGCACGAAGCATGGCCTCTAAAACGGCATCGTTTACAGGCGTGGAGGCTTGGTGATCGAGATAGATTGCGGACATACGGTTCTCCAACCTGGATCGCACCTCCAGGTTCTAATTGACCCTACTGGCATGCGCACTTACTGTCACACGGAAAACTTTTTTAGGACAGTAACATGGCTCGTGGCCCCCTGTACGAGCAGGAATATCGCCCACAATTTTCCGGGCACGAAACCTTCCCGCTAAAGTATGGCTGGCTAAAAAAGGCTGTCGATGCCGTTAGGGCCACAGAACCGGGTCAATCGAATCGGTACGTGTTTCTGTCGGACGACGCCATTGGGAACTTTGGCGTTGGAAAGAACATGGTGACGTCTATACGTTACTGGGCGGAGTCTACTGGAATGATTACTCCGGCCGGCACCGAGGGCAGAATAGAATCAACCTCACTAGGCGAATTGATATTTGGCGCGGGCAACCTCGATCCTTTCATGGAGGTAGCGGCGACTTCATGGTTGGCCCATTGGCGCATTTGCGGGCGCCCAAATCGGACAACGTGGTTTTGGGTCTTCAGTTACCTATCTGAGACCGAGTTCGACAGAGATCAGATATGCCGAGCGCTCACGACCCTTGCCAAGGATCGAAATTGGCAGCGAATTTCCGACGCAACAGTCAAGCGTGACGTTGATTGCTTCATCCGCAGTTATTCATCGCGGTCCTCGTCGGCGGGTGCAATGCATGAAGATGAGCTGGAGTCGCCATTAGTTGAACTCGGGCTGATCCGTGCCGTTGGTCGCAAGGATGGATTTCGAATGGCCCGCGGTGCCAAGCCTTCGCTCGGCGCCGGTGTGTTCCTCTACGCGCTGCTCGACTTCTGGGGACGCTATGCCGGTGTCACGGCTTCGCGGAGGAACTCCCTGTCTTTCGAGGCAATCGCCTATGAGCCGGGTTCTCCAGGGCGTGTTTTTCTGCTTGACGAAACTGACCTTGCCGATCGCCTAGCTGAACTCGAGGTTTTCACCAATGGCGCCCTTGTGTGGTCGGAAACTGCCGGACTCAAACAGATTTTGCGGCGCCGTGATATCGGCGAGGCTGATGCTCTCAAGTTTGTTGCGCGGGATTATGCAGACGTCGACGCCGACATGAGGATGGCGTCATGAGCTTGATTGATCGCGTCGCCATCGAGCCGCGCTTTCAGCGCGCGATCCGGATTGACACCGATCTTGGCGTTGCCGAGGCATTGCGAGGGTTCATTTGCCCGCCCTCATCGTTGGCTATCATCCGGTCGATGGCCGAGCATGTCTTCGATACCGGACAGTCGGCCTTCACGTGGACAGGGCCCTATGGCTCGGGGAAATCGAGCCTTGTCGTCGCCCTGAGCGCCCTGATGAACGGCAACGACGCATTGCGGGACGAGGCCGCCGACATCATCGGGCGTGAACTCGCTGCAGAAATCTGGGCCAAGATGCCGCCCAAGAAAAAGGGCTGGCGCATCTTGGGCATGGTCGGCCGCAAAGACAGCCCGGTCGCCATTTTCGGCGATGCAATCGAGCGCGCAGGCCTTGCCGAGGCGAGGGCTTCGTGGACGGAAACGGCGGTGCTCGAGGTGCTGACTGCCGCCGCTGCCGAAAAGTCAGACAAGCATGGCGGTCTTCTGGTTTTTGTCGACGAGATGGGCAAGATGCTCGAGTCTGCCGCCCGCGGTCAGGGCGACGTTCATCTGATCCAGCAGGTGGCCGAGCTCGCCTCCCGTAGCGGCGGGCGGCTGGTCTTCGTTGGCATCCTGCATCAGGCGTTCGACGAATACGCCGCCAAGCTGTCGCGCGACCTGCGTGACGAATGGACCAAGATCCATGGACGCTTCATCGATCTGCCCGTCAATGTCGGCAGCGAAGAGCAGATCGCCATACTGTCGCGGGCCATCAAGGGCGATCCTGAGGATACCGCTCATCTGCCAGCGGCTGCCGCCGTCGCGCGCTCCATGGCCTCGGGTCGTCCTGATGCCGTCGAGGCCATGGCGGATCTCCTCGCATCGTGCTGGCCTTTGCACCCGGCAACCGCCGCCCTGCTTGGTCCGATCTCCCGGCGCCGCTTTGGTCAGAACCAGCGCAGCATCTTTGGCTTTTTGAACTCCGCCGAGCCGCACGGTTTCCGCGAATTCCTGCGCCAGGCGCAGCATGGCACCTTCGCGCCGGATCGTCTGTGGGACTATCTGCGCTTCAATCTCGAACCGGCCATCCTGTCATCACCCGACGGGCACCGCTGGGCCATTGCGGCCGAAGCAATCGATCGCTGCGGGTCGATGGGTGGGGATGATCTGCACCTGCGCCTGCTCAAGACAATTGCCATCATCGATCTGTTCAAGGATCGCTCCGGCCTGTCTGCGTCCGAGGAAGTCGTCGGGACATGCATGCCTGACGCGTCGGCTGATGCCATCAAGGCAGCGCTCGCGGCGCTGTCGAAATGGTCGCTCGTCGTCTTCAAAAAATTCCTGGGGTCGTATGCCGTCTATGCGGGCAGCGACTTCGACATTGAAGCTGCCATCGACGTCGAGATTGCCGAGCATCCGCATCCCGACATGGCTCTGGTGCGCACACTTTCAGGGTTGCAGCCCATCCTATGCAAGCGTCACTACCATCGCACCGGTGCGCTGCGGTGGTTCGACATGGACATCGCTTTGTCGAGCGCGCTCGAAAAGCATCTCGAAACTTATCGTCCGGCCGACGGCACGATCGGGCAATTCGTGCTGGTCGTTCCGGACGGCGGAGAGTCGGTGCAGGCTCTTGGGCGCAAGCTCAAGGAGATCGCGCCAACCGGACGCGATTGGGACACCGTTTTCGGCGTGGCGTCAAATACCGAATACATCCTCAATCTCGCCCGCGAGGTTCAGGCGCTAGGCCGGGTTAGGGCTCACCCCGACCTGCAGGGCGACGCCGTTGCGCGCCGCGAGGTTGCCGCGCGGCTCGCTGGTGCCCAGGGCATGTTCGAAGCCGAGGTCGCCCGGGCCTTCGGTATCGTCACGTGGTACCACGGCAAGCGCGTCCCCGAAATCAAGCCTTTGGGCCATGTCAGCCAGATGGCCTCCGAATATGCCGACCACCGCTTCGTGCAGGCACCCCTGCTCCACAGCGAACTGCTGAACCGCATCAAGCCATCGAGCAATGCCGTTGCCGCACAGAATGCGCTGCTCAAGGCCATGGTGACCGAGGGGCATCGCGATCGCCTCGGGATCGATGGCTTCCCGGCCGAGGGCGGTCTTTACATGTCCATGCTGGCCAAGACGGCGCTGCACGGAAAAACGAGCGACGGCCTTGGCTTTATCGACCCCCGCGGCGGCGAAGATCCTGCAGGCCTCGCGCCTTTATGGACAGCCGCCGAAAAGCATCTCAAGACCAATGCCGGCCGATCCGTGACCCTGGCCGAGATTTACGAGCTCTGGGGCAAGAAGCCCTTCGGCGTCAAACGCGGGGTCATGCCCGTCCTGATCATCGCCTTCATGATGACCCTGCGGTCAACGCTGGCGTTCTATCGCGACAGCATTTTCCAGCCGTCCCTGCGAGACATAGATATCGACTATCTCGTCAAGGACCCATCCCTGCTCCAGATCCGCTGGATGGATCTCAATCAGGATGCACGGGAGCTACTGTCGGGCCTGGCCGACGTTGTGCGTGAACTCGACAGGCATAATTTCCTCGCCGATCTTGAGCCGATCGATGTAGGCCGCGGACTGGTGGCTATCTACGCGCGGCTCTCGCCCTGGACCCAACGAACCCAGCGCCTTTCGTCCAACGCCACAGCGGTCCGAAGCGTCTTCAAGAAGGCCACCGACCCCAACAAGCTGATCTTCAACGACCTGCCTGGCCTGTTCTCGGCCGGCACCACCGGGCACGACGCTGTCATCTCGAATGTGCGAGAGGGGCTCGAAGAGCTGGTAGCGGCCCATCCCGGTATGCTGCACCGATTGCGTTCGGAAATGCTAGCCGAGCTTCAAGTGCCGAACGCATCGCCCAAGGCCATTTCCGACCTGCGGGCCCGGGCCGAGAACATCCGCGACCTGGCCGGCGACTTCAATCTCGAAGCGTTTGTGGGGCGCATTGCGACCTTTCAGGGCAGCGACGAAGATGTGGAGGGGCTCGCGAGCCTAGCCGCCAGTCGACCGATGCGTGATTGGTCTGATGCCGATATCGACCGTGCCGCCGTGGGCCTGGCCTCACTGGCGCAGAAGTTCAATCGCGCCGAGGCCTTCGCCCACGTCAAAGGACGCAAGGACAAGCGTGAAGCCATGGCGCTGGTTGTCAGCGTCGGTGGCAGGCCTGAGCCTGTCTTCGGCGAATTCGATGTCAGCGATGCGGACTCGCCGCTGGTCGATGTCATGGTGGCCGAGCTGGCCAAACAATTCTCCGGCGCGGACCGGAACCTTATTCTTGCAGCGATCACCCGGTTCGGCGCCGGGATCCTGGCGCCGGCAAGCGACGACGAAAAAAGAAAGGCGGCCGTCTGATGGCTCAACGCCATGTTCTGGGGCTTTCGGGCGGACGCGACAGCGCGGCCCTCGCGGTCTACATGCGTCACCACCACCCCGAAATCGAGGTCGAGTACTTCTTCACCGATACCGGCAAGGAACTGCCCGAGGTCTACGAGTATCTCGGCCGGCTCGAGGGTGTGCTGGGCAAGCCGATCCTCAGGCTGAACCCAGATCGCGATTTCGACTTCTGGCTGATGCAGTACAATTCGTTCCTGCCGTCGGCGCAGACGCGCTGGTGCACGCGCATGCTCAAGCTCAGGCCCTTCGAGGACTGGGTGAAGCCGATGCTCAAGGACGGCGACGAAGTGACGTCCTATGTCGCCATCCGGTCCGACGAGGACTACCGGGAGGGCTATAGCTCGAAATCGGCGAACCTCAAGGTACGCCTGCCCTTCCGTGAAGACGGCGTCGACAAGGCCGGGGTCATTGAGCTGCTCGATGCCTCTGGCCTGGGTCTGCCGTCCTACTACGAGTGGCGCTCGCGCAGCGGCTGCACCTTCTGCTTTTTCCAGCAGAAGATCGAATGGGTCCGGCTCATGGAGCGTCACCCGGACGCCTTCGAGGAGGCCAAGTCCTACGAGAAGTCGGCCGTCGAGCATGGATCGCCCTTCACCTGGAGCCAGGGCGAGTCCCTGGAGCAGCTGGCGCGCCCCGAGCGTGTCGAGCAGATCAGGGCCGATCATGCCGTCCGTCTTGAGCGCGCACGCGCCAGGATGCAGCCCAATCCGCTGCGTCCCGACGGCGAGCCATTGGACATCGACGACCTATACGGTCAATCCAAGATGTGTTTGACCTGCCATAAGTAACGATTGCAGGCTCGACTTGGGAGCGTCGAGCGGCTCTAATGAGGCAAAGCACTGCCGCGATTGGGATTTCGGCAGCCTGGAGGGGGCATGAATAATAACGCGTTGGTCGACTTCCTGGCGGCCTACGGGCCGACATCGGACGGCAACAACATGTACGACGAATTCGTCGTTGCCGCGGCTGCCAAGGCGGGGGTCGAGCCGATCTCCATTCCTGAAGCCCGGTCGGCGGAAATCATCGGACTGCTGCGCGGCAACCCGGCGCGCTCCGTGGCGCTCACCGGCACCGCTGGCGATGGCAAGACCTATACCGCCCGCAAAGTGCTTGAAGCCCTCGGTGGCGGCTATGGCGCGCTGCAAGAGATCACGCCGTTCACCGATCCTCAGACCGGGCGGAGCGTGATCTTCGTCAAGGACCTGAGTGAGGTCGGCGCCTCTGAGAAAGCGGCTCTGGTGCCACGCATGATCGCCTCCTTCGCGGCGGCCGATCCAAACGAAGTCTTCGTGCTTTGCGTCAATGACGGGCACCTGCTGCGGTCGTGGGAAGATAACCTTGGCGGCAGCGCCGATGGCCTCGCAATCCTGCAGCTCTTCAGGGAGTTGCTGCGCGACGACAAGGAGGTGCCGCCCGAAGGCTATTCCTTCCGCCTCTTCAACATGTCGCGCACCTCACATGCTTCAACGATCGATGCGATCATCGATCAGATCTGCAACCATGCGCGCTGGACCGATTGCGGTGACGGCTGCGAGATGGCTGGCCGCTGCCCTATTCAGCTCAATCGCGAAATCCTGCTTCGGCATGGCGACGCCACCATGCGGTCCCGGCTCCGGGCGCTGGTCGAGATTTCGGCAGCCGATGAGCGGCACTTATCGATCCGGCAGATCATCATCCTTGTGGTCAACGCGCTGCTCGGCGACGCAAAGAATGTCTACGCGACGCCGCTCCTCAACTGCACGCGGTCCCTGCAGCGGGCCGCGGACGGGGAATACAGCCACACCAATCCCTACAACAACGTCTTCGGCGAGAACCACCCGCCATTCCGTCGGGCGCAGAACACCGCCTTTTCGGCGCTCAACGATTTCGCCATTGGCTTTGAGACCAACAACTATTTCGACGACGCCCTGATGGAGGCCAAGCTCGAGGGTGTCGATCATCCCCAATATGGCAGCGCCAGTTACGCCGGCGTGCGCGCCAACTATCTGGAGAACCCGTCCGAGCATATCGGAGAGCTACGCAGGATCCTGACCGCCCAGCGTCGTCGGGTTTTCTTCGAGTGGCCCGAAGCCAGCGGAGACGCCCGCGAACAAAGTCCCTGGCAACTCTCCGTCCATAGCTATGGCGACCACTACCTCAACATCCTGGTGCCTGAGGATCGGCGGGACAGCGAGAAATTCCGCAAGACCCGTTCCCGCCTGGTCAAGGGGCTTAACCGCGCGCTCACCGGTTCTCTGACCGAAACCAGCGACCGGTTGTGGCTGACCCAGCCGTCCGGCGTCTACAAGGGCGCCGACATTCCCATTCTGGTCGCCGGCCCGATCGGTTGGAGCGGCAAGCCCTACAACCTCAACCTGGCGCCACCGACCAAGCCTGGCCGGCCGCCGATGCTGCAGCTCATTGCTGCCTATCCGCCGGTGGAAACGCTGGCATCCCTGCCCCTCACACCCACGCTCTTTGAGTACCTCATGCGGGTCAGCGATGGGGCCCTGCCGATGAGCTTTTCCAACCAGTGTTTTCAGGATGTGCGCAATTTCCAGATCCGTTGCGTCGGTCGCATTCTTGATCGCGATGGGGATGACAGCTCTAACTTCAAAGCGGTGGACACCGATGGCGAGATGCTCGCCGAACGCTCGATCGGCGCCCTGGAGGACGACATCTGATGCTTGACGCCATCGACGCGGCGGCCAGCGGGCCGATCACCCTCAAGTCTCACCTCGGCGACGACGGAAAAGGTGCAGACACCCTGATGTGGGTGCAGGAGCAGATCTTCGGCCACCGCTATGTGGAAGAGCAGCTACCCTACATGCTGGTGCTCGAAGTGCTGGCCATCTGCCGGGTTCTTCAGATCGGCGATGACGGTCGACCCTATAGCGAGACGCGGATCTTCAACCAGCGCGGCCACACACCGACCGATCACGAAGCGGTCGTGATCCCGATCGTCCGATCGGTGGCCTTGCGGTACATCATCTTCAAGGACACCAGCCTCGAGCTGATCGCGCGCAACGAGCGGATTGCCCCGCAGGATCGATTTGATGCCTGGGTCGAGGCGCTCAACAAGGGCTTTGCCAATGAGGTGCGGGTCGGCGGGGTCAACTTCGCCTACCTCAAGAAGCGGTTCGACGACAGCTTCGAGGATGTCCGCCAGGCGGTCCGGATCATAAGGGGCCTCGAGCTCGATGTGCTCAACAACCGTCGCTACACCTCCAAATTCCTCGCGCCACGCGGGCCGAACCTGATCCTGAATGACGTGGATCTCAAGTTCGTCGCCGACCGCTCGTTCTTCGGCCGCGGTGGCGAGATGATCTATCTCATGCTCAACCGCGCCACTTCGTCTGCCCAGGTGGCCGAAGAGGTTCGCCGGTGCTTTCTCGGCAATGCCGATCCGGCCGAAAAGATCGCGGCTCGCCTCGTCCCCGATTCCGCCGACAGAACGGCGGGTGGTCAGATCGGCTACCTGCCTCTCGATAGCCATCGCTCCTATGATCGCCTTGCCGAGGATTGGACGTCGATCCTGGCCCTGCGCAGCCTGCCACCGCCACAGAAGTTCGAGCCGGTGTTCCGCATGACGGCGTTGAACCTGGTCTGCTATTTCGCCGAGCGGGCGCGTGAGGTCAGTGGGAACGCTGTCGACCCTATCCCGCTCGACATGACCGGCGGCCGCAACGCCAACCTCCGCGACGTCTCGAAGAATTACCTCAACAGGCACCGGCAGGTGATCGAGGATGCCGTTGAGACCCATATCCGCGACAAGATCGAGGGCGTGCAGGGCTGGGTTTCGGCCAAGGCCCATACCGATCGCAAGATCGCGTCGGACATGGCCGTCGAGGCAATCATCAAGACGTTCGATGCCAAGCGCTGGGCCGACAAGGCCGTCCAGTCAGAAGGCGTGAGAGATCCCGACGGCTGGCTCGACAGCTTTATCTCCGCGGCCAAGCGTCGGGATCGCAACAGCGTCTCCTCGATGCTCAAGCCCATGGGGCAGAACGCGGGCTTTGTGGTGGCGCGTCGCAGCGCTGGCACGTGGTTCTCGGCATCCGACGAGTTCCTGGAGGCACTGGTCCTTGCGGTGGTGCGTGGCCCCGTCACGGTCGCCAGCTTCCTCAACGACCTCTACGAACGGTACGGCATTGTCATCGGACCAACCGAGCAGCGCCGGGCTTTTGCCGAGCCGCCGTGTGACGTGTCGGCATTCGAGGAAAATCTGCGCGAGTTCGAAAAGCGCCTCACTGGCCTTGGCTACGTCAAGCGCCTCTCTGACGACTGCGCCTTCGTCTCCAATGTCTACTGCCCAGACGGGAAATCAGCATGAATGCGATCACTGCAAATCCGGCACCCGGCGACCGCTTCGCCGATGAGCGTGCTGACCTGATTGGCCGGGTCATCTGGGGCATGGTTCGACAGGAAGCCGATCGCAAGGCCGGGCGCACGCTGATGCTTCTGGCCGGCCTCAAGTCGGAGCATCTTGCGGCCGTGGCGCGGCACTTCCCAACGATCGAGGGCAAGACGGTGCTGCTGGCCATCGCCCGGGATGTCGATCCTATCCTGGCCCGCACGCTCGACGCCCGGTTTCTGACCGACCGCCCAGGGGTCTCCTACCGCAATTCGGCAGAAGCCGACGTGGTTCTGTTCGCGGTACCTGACGCGCAGCGCGACACGGTGGGTGCCAGTCTGAGCAACGTCACCCGGGTGGACCGGCGCTCGATACAGGACAAGTCCGAACTCTGGCTGGCCGCGATCCTTGAAGGCGCCGGCAACGCGATCAAGGGCGATGAGCATCGCAGCTGGATATCGGCAATGCTTGAGGGCCTCGACGACGCCGACATCACCAAGGACCTCGACCAATACGCCGAATTCGTGCGCAGCTTCATGGCGCTCAAGGAAGAGCCGCTCGACAATCGGCTACGCAAGTCCGCGCCCGCCCTCAAGCTGCCGTTGGCAAGTTTTGACGCCATACCGGCAAAGGGGCAGCCAAGGTCGAAGTTGGCCGCAGATTTCAAGGCGATGTTCCGAAACGCCTACCGGGACCTGTCCGATATCCCATACCTGCTAGACGCCAAATCCACCCGCATGCTGGTGGAGCCGATCCTTCAGTATCTCGCCACCCCGCCGGCGCCGTTCAAGGCCGATGAGGTGGCGATGGCCGATGCGATCCGCGAACTGATCGCTGATCGGAAGCATCTACGGCATGGCGAGTGGCGGCCCAGCCAGAAGCGGTTCTGCGAGACCGTCGAATGGAATGACTTCGGCAAAAACGTCTTCGCCTTCAAGGCGCGCAAGCAGACCCCGTCACTCGTCCAGCGCACCCGGCAGTTCATCGAGCACGAATATCCAAAGCGGCTCGACGAGCCTGCCACTAAGGACTACCTCGAAAAGCTCGAGGCGGGTGACAACACGCCTGAGCAGGACCAGGAATTTTTCAACAACTGGCAGGATCAGATCCGGACGGTCAAGGACAAGAAGCTCTACGAGAGCTGGCGTCGACACCTGTTCACCGACGAGGTGAAGGAGACCGAACTGCTATCACTGATCGTCAAAGGCGTCCGCTCGCTGCTGATCAAGAATGCCGAGGAGGACGTCATCGCCTCCAATGCCGAGATCACCGTCAGGATAAAGAACGGCGAGAAGACCTCGGCCTGGTCCGAGCTCAATCCTCGGCTGGTGAAGCTGTTGCGGCTTGAGGGACGCCTTATCGAAAATGTCCTGGCGCCGCACGTCAAGTTCGACTTCGGCAAGTGGCTTACGGCCAAGGGGGAGGCGCGCAGCCAGTCGGCGGGAGCCAACCAGATCGAGTTCGAGCTCAGTCTCAAGGTGGGTGGTGAGCCCTCCAAGGCGCAGGTGCGCCTGTTCTGGCAGCCGGGCGTGTCCAGCATTGCCCTGGCATGGCCTGAGGACGTCGAAGCCTTCGGCAAAGCCGCGGACAATGGCGCGGTCCGGGTCGTCGCTCATCACTTCGAGCTCAAGCAGGGCGCCGCGGTTGGCGGCATACCGGCCTCACTGGCCGATACCACCAGTTTCGTCGACATTGCCGGTGGAGAGGCCGGGGCAACGGCCAATCCCGCCGAGCATGCAGCGGATCTGGACTTCTTCGGCATGATCCTCAGCAATCTCGACAATGCGGTTGCCAGCCGCACGATCGAGCCAGAGGTGAGGGTCGATATTTCGGCGGCCGTCATGGCTTTCAAGGCGAGCTTCGGCGCCGCCATGACCGCCATCGCCAACGATCCTGGTTCTGTCTACCAAGGCAGCCTGATCGAGGACCAGGCGGCGGCCTTTAGCGAGCTCTGTCGGGTGGCACGCGAGCGGCTGGGCAACAGGACAACCGTGCGGGCATCGCTGCTGCGTCCGATCGTCGAGTTCGGCCTGCTGCCATCCTCCAATAGCCAGGCTGTGATCGTTCCGGCATGGCATCCTTTGCGGCTGCTGGAGCGCAAGGCCAAGGCTGCCGATCTTGCCGAATTCATCACCCTGGCGATCGGCTCGGAAACGACCTCGGTCGACGGCCTCGAGCGCGCCACCGATGTGCAGCGCTCGATCTTCGCTGAATGGTTCTTCCCCAAGATCGTCTCGTTCGATCTCAAGCCCTACGGCACGGTCGAGGACTGCGCCGGCTATAGCCTTGCGGTTCCGGTCGACTCCCGCATTTCGGGTGAGCAGAAGCTCGAGGCCACTGCGGACATAGCCTGCCGCGAGTTCATGCTGGCGTCCGACAAGTTCATCGAGCTCAACCCGCACGAGGAGGGTAATTTCTCGGCCGCGCTCTACAATGCCGACGCGGTCAGCCTTGCCGGCCTTGTCGCCAAGGAGCTCGAAAAACGCATGAGCAAGAAGGGGCATCTCCGCGCCAGCCTGCTCATCACCCACGACAGCTCCGCCCGACTGCGCGAGGTCTATACCAAGCAGAATGCCCGCCTCAGCGGCGAGAACCTCGACGAAGTGACCGAGGGTTTCCTGTCTCGGCTCCGCGTTGGTGTCGGCCGCGGCGATCCGGTCAATCCCGGGCGCCGCTCGAACATCGACGTCGTCTTCCTCCACGACGCCTTCTACAAGCACGCCCGGATGGCGTGGGAATTCGTGGATGGTGTGTCTGAGGACCTGGCGCCTGACGTCGACTTTAGGAACGCCTCCCTGCCCCGCCGCCGCACGGATTCCGACGCGGCCGGCAACATTGCCACCAATGCTATCGAGATATTCATGACGGCGTCGCGTCCACCGCGCGCGGTCGCCCAGTTCACCGATCTCTGCTACGTGGCGGCCGACGACGCCAAGGTGCTGCCGCCGCACAAGCGTGCGGTGCCGATCCAGCGCGTCAACTGGGCCGACCAGGATGTGGGCAACACCATTCGCAAGGCGCATGATCTCGGCGAATGGGTGGTCAGCATCGACACCATGTCCAGCCGGCAGATGCTATCGGCCAACGGCATCAAGGTGATCCGGGATATTCAGCTGCCCGACATCGACATGCGCGTGCTCGTATCTTCCAAGGAGCCCAGCCAGAACCTGCTGCGCCACCTGCAGGAAGACTTTTCCAGCATGCAGGACAGCTACCTTGGATCGCAGGCGGCGCCATTGGCGCAACTGGTGGTCAACACGGTGGTCGAAGTCTGCGGGCAGAAGATCCTGTCTTCGGCGCGCTCACGCACCGCGGCCCGGGAAATCGTCGGCCTGGCGGCGGCCACTGCGATCGTCGATCGCGAAAAGGCAGTCGATGGCAAGAAGCCGATCTGGTTCTCGCTCGACGACAACCGCGCCTTCTTCAACCACAAGGGTAAGCTCGCCGACACTCTAGCCTTGACCATTCGCAATGATGGCGGCCGGTTCGTCGTCTCGATGACGGTGGTGGAGGCCAAGTGCGTCAGCGGCGCTTCGGAGATGCTCGAAGCCAAGTCGAGTCGCGAACAGGTGGTCTCGACCCTCGCGACGCTGGAGACGCACTTCGTCACCCAGGCTGATCTCATGGCCAAGCGCGCCTGGGGCCGGCAGCTGCTCTACCTGATGTCCTTGCGACCCGACTACATCCAGTTCTTCGCCGACAACCGGGAGCTCGAAGAATTCCGCCAGGCCGTCGCCGACGGCAATGTGGAATACGAGGCAGCAGGTCGGTCTGTCGTAGTTGTCCACGACGACGCGTCGTCGGCATCGCTGTCGGTCATTGCGGCCGAAAAGAATGACGCTGTGTGGCAGTATACGGTCCGCCAGCGCTCCTTGTCCGCCCTGCTGCACGCCATGGCGGATCGTGATGGCAATCACCTGCCAGAGCTTCCGCGTCCCGACATGAACGTGGCCGCGTTGCCGAGCCGGGTCGAGGAGGCTGTCATTCCCGAGCCCGCACTTACAGTGCAGGCGGAAAAACTAGAGGATGCCGCCGCGCCGCCGTCGGTGGACAGCGCCTTGCTGGGGTCCGTGGCGCAGGCGTTGTCGACCATCTCGGGAACATCAGCGCAGCCGGCAGCCGAGGTTGCGGTGGCGCAGCCGGCGACCGAGCCAGCCCACAATCCCGGACTGCCGGCTGCGCTCGAGGCCGTCATGCGTCGCGTGTCCGAAAGCAAGGGTGTCGGCGAGGTCAAGGAGGCGGAAGAGCGATTCGCCGCCGATACCGCGCGGAACCTGCAGGCGGCCCTGACCGAATTCAACATAGTTGCCCAGCTTGCCCAGCCGAACACGATCTCGACGCCCAATGGCGTTCTGGTGAACTTTGTCGGGCATTCGACGCTGACGGTGCCTAAGCTCAATGGCAAGCTCACCGAGCTGAGGACGACATTTGGCCTCGATGTCACCGACATCCGAGCGGGTCTCGGCAAGATTTCCCTGTTCGTCGCCGCCCAGGATCGGCGCATCGTCGACATGGCCCGGGTGTGGCTTGAGGCGAAATGGCCGGAAAGTTCGCCGGACAGCACCTCGAACTTTCTGCTCGGCTTGCGTGAGGATACGGGTGAGCCGCTCTGGCTCAACCTGCGCGGCAACTATGGCCGCAATAGTGAGCATGGGCCACACACCCTGATCGCGGGTGAGACAGGGTCTGGCAAGGGCGTGCTGATGCAAAGCCTCCTGCTTCAGATGATCGCGCTGAACTCTCCAGAGAAGCTCAAGATCTACCTGATCGACCCCAAGTTCGGCGTCGACTTCCCATGGATCGAGAATGCGCCGCACATGGCGCGAGACATAGTCACCGATCAGGAAGAGGCCAAGATGGTGCTCGACCTGGTCGTGCACGAGATGGATCGGCGTTACGAGCTCATCAAGGAAAAGCGGGTTCCAAAAATCTCCGAATACAACAGCCTGGTCCCGACCGAGGAGCAGCTGCCCTACATCTTCGTCATCCACGACGAAATGGCGGACTGGATGGCGAGCAGCGACGAATACCGCAAGGTCATCCAGCAAAACGTCACGCGGCTGGCCGCCAAGGCGCGTGCCTGTGGCATCCATGTGATTATGATCACCCAGCGCGCAGCCCAGGAAGCGATCCCGCCAGGCATTCGTGACAACCTGACCAATCGCCTGGTGCTCAAGGTCGCTGGCGAAGCGGGGTCGATGCTGGCCCTGGGCACCAAGGGGGCCGAGAGGCTACTGGGCAAAGGGCACTTAGCAGCTCGATTGGGCGGCGATAAACCTACCGGCGAGGAGTATTTCGTTGCTCAAGTTCCCTTTGCCTCGACTGAAGAGCTTCAGCTCTATGCGGATGCGATCTTGTCGAAACCCTATCGGAATGAAGCATAGAAGGTGTCGTTAGCGCGTGAACCGCGGCGGATGTTGTTCAAATCGGCAGGTTGATTTTAGGTGCCTCCCATACCCCAGTGAGGATCTTGGCTGCGATCGCAGCGTTGACCTGCAGTAGGAACCGCCCGTGGTGCTCCAACGAGACGCTGTTCACATCACTGGCCGAAGCCAGGATGAGGATCAGCGCATGGCACTATGGTAACATGGTATTGTCTGTCGCTGACCAGACCAGCCGGTTCTCGGCAATCGAAGTGGCAGCTTGGATGGCGGAAATCGGGCGCAACCCTGCCAATTCGGGCGTCTGTAATGGCATGTTCAGGGGGTGCGTCAGATCGAGCCGAAACTTTTGCCTCTTCGCGGAAGTGAAACTCGGCAGCATTCTGACGCAGGAAACTATGATCTGGCACTATGCCTTGGCGAAGCCAATGAGCGATAAAGGTAGGTTTGGCGACCACAAATGAGGAATTTGCCGTCGGATAGAGAATGACGTCTGTCCGGTTCGTGAGGGTGATGGCGGGGCCGCGACTGAAGTCGTCGACGTCAGCTGACGCAATGAGACTTGCGGCGCCTCCGATCGCGCCCAAGAGCACATGGCGGTCGTCCACAATCTCGTCGAATAACTTCCCTTGCCCGATACTGCTCAGCGCTGCGGCCCGCTCCTCTTCCTCAGTTGCAAGGGGTGATGCCCCCCTCCAACAACGACGTTGGGAGGCGTACCGAGGGGGCCGTCGATAGCATAGTCGAAGAGGTACCAAGCCGATTCCTCGGCGAGCTGCCGGTCGTATTTGAAATGGCGCTGTAGGACCGAAGCCCAGTTTTCTATCACCGGGACAGAGTGATCAGTTGAACTGGACCCGCGGAACACTCTCCGTCACGAACGATGTCGACAAGATAACTGGATGCAGAACCGCGAATGCGCGCCGAGCTTGTACCCGCGGGCCGGCAGATCAGAACTGCAGTCGACGGCCGCGGCCCGGCAATTTTGTCTTCTTAGCATCGTTAGTTAAGCAACCGGAGGTGGTCAGCACGACTCGAGATTTGGGCTCCCGCACTATTGCTCGGCTCCAACTCCTCCATGTTGTCCAACAGGATGGACGATGCACGGGCGATGGCTCGATCCAGTCGCCGTCGAACGCTTGCCATAATGGATGCGGACAGGGCCGGCGCACGGTTCAGGTCACCTAAATAGACGAGACCGGATTCGCCAAATCCTGCCTTCAGCTCCATTTCCAATGCGATGGCCGTCGCCGCGGCAAACTCGGAGTCACCCCGACCAGCTCCCAAAACGGACACCTCGCCAAAGACCACCTCTTCGGCAGCGCGGCCAGCGAGAATCACACAGAGAACGTCGTTGCAGGTTTGCTCAGTTGGGTAGCGCTCATCCGACAGCCCTTTGGCTAAAAGCTGTCGGAGATCGTGATGCTGCCGTTCGACCACCATCTCCGCCAAACCGAGAACCTCGGCGACAACCTTTTGACCATTCCGATAAACGGATGCGCGACGGCGCATGCGTGGGGACAGCCCCGCAAGTGGATCTGGAACCTGCGCAGACAGATCGTTGATGGCAAACACCCGCCCTGCCCTGCGCGCCGCAGCTCTCGCCGAACGAACCAATTTCTCTATGTCCGCCCCCGACATCCCGACCAGCCGTTCGGCAAGGCCCATCAATTGTTCCCGTGATAGATCGAGGCCAGCATAACGTGCCAAAATCTGAGCTATCGCCTCAGCGTCCGGCAACTCAATATGGATGATCTGATCGAGGCGCCCCGACCGCGTCACAGCCGGATCAATTCGGTCCACATGATTGGTTGCGCCGACAATCACGACGCCCTCGACCGAGAGGGCCTCGGTGACGAGTTCAAGCATCCGATTGACGATCTGGGTCCAGTACTCGCTGTAGCGCCCCTCAATGGCACCGCGACTTGAGATTCCATCGAGTTCATCAATGAACAGAACCGACGGCGCCTGCGCGATCGCCTGCTCAAACACGGTTTGCATGCGCTTGAGGGTACCAGAAAGATGATCCCGAGAATTCCACTCCGCCACGCTGGTCGCAATAAGCGGCACCTTGAGGGTATCGGCAAGAATGGTTGCGAATGACGTCTTTCCCGTGCCCGGCGGACCCGCGAGCACCACCGTCCGGCGATCGACCTCGGCCCAACTCAGACGACCCTGCCGCCAAAGTTCCAAGTCTTGGGCCAATTCGAGCCCCCATCTTTTGGCTTCGCCGTACCCCGCCAGGTCGCTGAGTGCGATTGTTTGGGTCTTCGGCTCGACCTTCGGTGGATTGACCGTTTGCTGCAGTCCCGACAAACAATCGGACACCGGACGGCCCCGGCGGATATGAGCCACCAAGTCTTGTACGCGCAACTTCTCAGCGCAAACAAAACTCAGCACGCCAGCCGGAACCTCTTCGTGGCTCGCCTCGAAGAGCAAAGCCAGCATCTCAGGGGTCATGGGCGGGAGTTGAAGTTCAAGGTCGGCCCCTGCCAGCGCGTCCGGCCTCGGATCGTCTGCTCCCAGGCTACAAAAAATTGGCAGGCACTGCTCGGAGGCTAGGGAAATGACGCGGACCAAGCTGTATGTGTGTCGAGCGCTGGCATCACCCAGAACAACCAAGCGATCACTTTTGTCCAACCCATGATGGGGATTGTAGGCAACCCTGCCCGCTTCGAAAGTTGCCGCGTCGGCCAGAACATCGCCCACCCCAGCCGCATCATCTCCGCTTCGTGTTCTGATGACCACCAACGCCTTGCTCGCGATCAACGCCTTCATGGTCGCGAAGTGCGGGGCCAGGCAGTATCCCAGTGCGATCGCAAATGCCGCTCTGTCGGCAGGCAGCCGTATGTTGGCTTCGACCCTTCTGGCGACCGCGGCTGACTTTCCTTTACCGCTGATGTCGAGCCCCAGCTCGCCTGCCAAACGGCGGCGCAGACTGTCCAACATTTCGGTCGCCAGGCTTCGGCCAGCGGATGACCCCAGAGGGGCAATGTCCCCGCTCGGGAGGGACGACGTTTGTGTGTTGCTCATGATGCAGCTCCTGCCCGTTGCGGGCGCGGTCAAAGAATGTTGGTGGACCGCCCAGAGCTTGGCCAAGCCTTGCTCTGACATCGCGCGCTGCATGCGCAATAAGCAGAGACAAGCTGGAACATATGGAGAACAAAATCAAGTGAAAAACTGCACACTGCGTCCGATTGCGTCTGCCGAGTGGTGCGTCGCGAACCAGACATTTCGGAAATCACTGGTTAACCCATCTGCTAAGCCACTCCGACACAGGCGAAATTCTGGATGGTCAGAACCAATTCTTTTCGGCAGGCTGAGTGTCAGAAAGGAGAGACGCCATGCCCGAATATGCCGAAGCAAGCACTGAACAGCTGCTCGTCGTCGCTGTCGACGAACGTGTCCCTCCTGTGGTCACGGTTAGCTGACCGACACCTCTATCCCCTCAGATACGACGGATGACCGTAGGCTCGTTCGAGCCGGTTCGTCGTCACCCACATGAGCGATAGCACGCAACCAGCGTGAGCGTCGGGCCACGGCCAACATTCAAAAGCAACCCGCCTTCAGCAGAGCCATACGGCACAATGCGTGCCACTGGCACGGCTGACTGCGCCCCGCAGTTGTCTGATATCCCGCCTCTTAGCGGGGGTTAGGAGGCAGTATCGTCGAGCAAAAAAGACATGAAATTTGAATGGGTTATGTGAGAAAATAAGGCGTTTTGCTATTCGCAAAAGTTATCCTCAAGTAACACAGAAGGAAGATACCCGATGGGTTTGGAAGTGGTGATCGTTCTGAAATACCTGTTCAGAACTTGAGCTATTTCTTCGGTTGTTGACCGGACATTTGCCAGGGAAACACAATCGTCGTCGGGAACCGGGACCTCTCGGTTTTCCTCAATCTCATTCAGAGACTGCCTAGGAGGCCAGCCCCGAGCCGCCCAGGTCGGAGTAAGGGGCTGCTGAAGGAATTCAGTCAAAGATGTCGCTCGACCAAAATACTGCACCTCATCTGCGCTACCCGGGCTTTCGGTCATACAAGGCAATGAAAGCCATCTACTACCGGCACCGCTTTTGCCGGATCGTGCTGGTGCTCGACACGCTCGATGAGCGGGTATCGGAACTGGCGCCTGCCGACATCCCGCCTCAAGGCGACGACGTTGGTCAGGACTGCATTTACCGCCGAAGAGTCGGTGCGCGTTGGGAAACTATCCGCATCGGCCGGCCAACAGGAAAGGACGATACTCTGCGGTACAACAGCGTGCTGACGCGCGAGCAAATTAGGGACCTCCCGGGATTCGAAAACGCTCGCATGATCTGGGAAAAGCGTAACACTAAAGTGTCGCTTTCAGCTCGAATGGCAGCCCTGGAACTCACGTCAGACGAGCAACCAACGACGCTCGGCAAGCTGCTTCGCGCAATCCTCGACGCGGCCGGCACAGCAGACGAGCTCCTGGCCCTTATCGCAGATGGCACACTGCAGATCGATGCCTGCAAAGAGCTGTCATTCTGGACAGCCGCACGCCGGCGAAACCTAATCCACCACAAAGTTGGAGCGAGATCCGACTTCGCGGGGGCCCCAGAAACATTGAACGGGAACAGCCAAACCATACACGCCAACGTCACGGAACGCCCAATTTCACAGGAATTATTGAGTGCTAAAGGATTGGAATCACACGACGATTCAACAGAATCGATCAACCCATTGATATGACTCGAAAAAAAGATTTGGAAATCTCACTGAGCCCGCTGAGCTTAAGGTGAGAAAATGAACAAGGAGAAACCAATGACTTAGGCCACCAACACACCGGCCAAACAAAAAAAGGCCGAGCAATGCGCTCGGCCCCCTCATCAATCGTGGTGCTCACCCGCCTGGCAGCTTCCGAGCACCACAACTGACCGTAGTTCGAGTCTCGACCTTGACCAGGAAAATGTCAAGCAGGGCGTCGGCGCGGCATGGAGAAATCATGTCTAAAGCCATAGGTGCGGCCGCTACCGGATCCGCGTGGGACTATTCAAAAGGTCCCGATTTCTGCTCCCTCATCACCGATGAACCCGTCATCAGGATAACAAAGCAAGGCGACTCTCCGAGCCGGAGCGTGTCCCGCCCGAAAAAGAATGCGGGTCGCAATACCGTGGACTACCGCGATCCTTTGACAGGTTGGATCCATCGCGCCGAAGGTACGCTGGAGATGAAAGGGCTGTACCAGTTTTTTCGCGATCCAACGGTCACACAGGTCCAACCGCAGTTCGGGCCCGTGTTCTATTTGGATCGGAACGGCAAAGAGCGGAAAGCTCACCTTGATGCCCGCGTATCTTACACCACTGGCGCCGCGATTGTCGTGTCGTTCAAGCCGGCCGAGATCGCTGCGAAGACAAATCATCAGGATGAGTTGCAGTGCATTTTCGAGCAGTTGCCAGATACGATCTGTCAGGGCGCTAGTCTTGTGACAGACCGGGATCTGCCGGAGTGGGCCGTCATGAATGGCCGCCTGATTTTTTCGGTTCTCAACGATCCGACTTGGATGCTGCTTGACGAAATGTCCGATAGCGCCCGCGAGCTCGGGGAACCGACCACCATTGAGGACTTCTGCCTGCCCTTCGGTGGCATCGCCACTACCTTCCGCACCGCGGTCAAGCTTATCGCCATGGGGCTGATTGAGGCCGAGCCAGGTCTAATCAACGCCGGCACAATCGTGCGCAGTGCCACGGAGGTCCCAAATGGTGCCCTCTAGTCCTTTCGACACGCTCACCCCCAACGCGATCATTCAGTATAAAGGAGTGACATTTAGGGTCGAAGGCCAGACCGCGCGAGACTTTCACCTCACTGGCACCGACGACCCGCGGTGTTTTGAGATCATTGGCAAGAACGACGTCGCGAAGCTCAGGACTAGCGGCGCGCTGTCCGTTATGGACGACACAGAGCGCGGGTTCGACCTTTTGAACCTCCCCCCGTCGGCGAAAAAGCGCACCTCGCTCAAACTCACCTGGGTGATGGCTGTCAAAAGGGCCCATGCGGAAGGATTTATCGTCAACTTCTCCCGCGCCTCTTGTCAGAAGGTCATCAATGCCCAGGCCGATAAAGTCCGCGACGACTACCTTCGTTTTATCGCCAACAAAAGTGTTGCCGAGCCGAGCAAGCTCAGGAAAACGCACTACGGCGCCAGTTCCCCCACTCGGCCCGACAGCTATCGAGATCAAGACGTGGAGACATTGGTTCCGAGTGCCAAAACGCTGGAAACCGACGTAAAGCGTTGGATCGCGAGCGGATACAACATCAGAAGTCTCCTTCCCAATTGGGGCAATCAGACGAATGGGGGCGTCAAGATGAACGCCGAAATGTGGGAGTTCGTCGAGAACAACTGCCTCATCTATGCTCGAGAAAATCAGCGCACACTTGCTGGGTGTGTAGAATTTCTCAACGCATCAATCGTGGAAGAGAACAAAATGCTCGGTGAGGCGGCGCAAATTCCGCCCGCGACTCATTACGCCGTGCGCAAAGCCATCGAGCAGATTCCCGAATTCGCAAAATTGTTCACCCGGCGCGGACCAGAACGCATGAGCAGCAAATTGCGCCATGCGGGCAAAGGGCCGCGCTTCACGCGCCTCGGAGAAGAGGTGCATTTCGATTGTTGGAGCGCGCACCTGCTTACGTTGCTTTCCGAGAAGGTCATGGCTCTTTTCCCGGAATCCGACCGCCAAGTGCGTTTGATGGTGTCCGTCGCCATGGACCAAGCGACCCACTACATTCCGGCACTTGCTGTTGCGCCGACCGGCGAAACCGCTGAGCTGACCTCGGCGACCCTCGAAATGGTGGTCACGGACAAGACCGCTTTAGCACGCTTGGCGGGTGCCAAATCGGGTTGGGTGGCCATCCCCCTCGAGGCGACAGGAACCGACAACGGTAGCGGGTACTGGAACCTCCGGTTCCTGCACGGGCAATATGTGCTGTGCGATAGCGCCGACCATAAGGCGGCGGGCCACAAGCAACTGAGAGGTGGGATCGAGCGCCGCCTCCAGACTATCGATGTCCAGTTTGTCCAAAATTTCATTGCTCGGACAGGCAGCAATATCCTCGACCGCCATGAAAACGATCCGACCAAGCGGGCGGCAATCTTGGCCGAATTCTTCAACCGCCTATTCGTTCGTTGGATTGTTGACGTTTATCATTACAAGCCAATTGGCGCAGGCCGCCATATGCGACCGTCACCGGCCCGGGCCCTGGAAGAAGCGCGGAAAATCCAGTGCAAAGCGCTACCCAATTCTGACCAATTGCGGCTCGCCTTCGGCGTGGTGACCAACCGTGTTTTGAACCGAGAAGGTGTGCGGTTTATGAACATTGTCTACTACAGCACTTGGCTCGACGAGCCACTGCGCCGCAAAGGTCCACACGAAGTAACCATCCGCTATCACCCGCGAAACCTGGGACAGATTTCCGTTCTGCTGAATAACCGCTGGGTCACCATTCCAGGGCCGACCGAGTTTCAGGGCAAGGACCTGCAGACCTGGATTGAATACAACGACCAGATCGCACGGCAGATCAAAGACCAGGCGCGCGTGGATTTTAAGACCTATGTCGCGCCCGCCATTCTGGCCATCGATGCAGAGGCACGCCAAGCGGAACGCGCTTTGGGGATGACCAATATCGATTGGACCGACGAAATGGCGACCATCGCCGAAAGGACGCTTCGAACTTTCGTTGTTTATCGCCGCGACCCCGCTGGCGATGAGCTCGGCTTGTCCGGCATTTCAAGCCAACTCGGCGTCACCCTGACGCGCAGTGCACAACCCTCTTCAAACGAAGTTGTCGATGCTACGGCCCGCGAACCGGACAATCGGTGCGCGCCGCACTCGCCACCCAACACCGATGAAGAGTCTGTAAGTCCAATTATCCGCAAGGCCCCTCGCACGCGAGGACCTCGCCATGACTGACAATCTTATTGCCCTCCGAGAAGGACTTAACACTGTTGGGTTCGAATATCCCGAGCAGGCGGCACTTCAGAATCTTGTGCAGCGCCAGCTCGAGCAGTTGGCTGTCCGAGCCAACAACGCCGAACCTTGGGGAGCGGGTAACCGCTCAACAGTGCGAGCCTTGATCATTACAGGGAAAAGTCGCGTCGGCAAAACCGACGCGGTGACGCAAGCGTTCTCAAATCTTGAACCGATTACGACGGTTGACGGCACGCTTGTCGAGCCCAAGACCGACCTCATTTCCGCTCCAACGATTTTTACGCAGGCCTCACTGGCGCGAGAATTCCTGCGCGGTCTCGGCTATCCAGCCACACGCAAAATGACGTCCGACATGGCCTGGCCAAAGGTCGATGACCGGTTAGCCCAATCTCAGTTCACCCATCTTGCAATCGATGAGGCACAGTATGCATTTGCGCCCTCTTCTGTAGGCCGGGCCTCATTTCAAAATGAAAGGATCAAAATTCAGGGTGCGTTCGCCCGCCTTCTCGATCATCCAATTTGGCCGCTGCCCCTTGTTCTAGTCGGCCTTCCATACCTGCGCGATGAATATTCCCATGACGACTTCGCCTTCATGCGAGAGCGGTCCGATTTTCTTGAGATCGAAATCATGGGCGTCGACAGCCGAAAAGAGCATGTTCGTCTGCAGCGTGGCATCCGTGCACTTTGTGAGCTCGCGAAAATAGGCTGGGATCTCCATGAGGGTGATCAGCTTTTCGAGCGCCTGATCCACGCATCCAGTCAGGCGCGCGGCATTGCGATTTATCTCGCTAAGGAAGCCGTGCTTAATGCCGTTCAGGCAGGACAGAACTCGCTCCTGATCGCAAATTTCCGTGACGTCTACTCCATCAAAGCCGGGGTCGACCAGGTCGCAAATCCCTTCGCATCGCCAAACTGGGCGACCATTGCCCCAAAGCAACTGTCGGTTGACGTTGGTATCCTTTCTCAAGTCAGGAAAATCAAAAATGCTCGGTAAGCTCAACGAGGTAAAGCACCTTGTGGGCGAGCCTGCCCAGTCTTTCGCCTCGCGCATTGCCGCACACTATGGTTGTGCGAGCGTGCAGGAGTTCCTGCTCGACTTCGATATCAATTCCGATCGGCTAGCTTCCGGAAACGTGGGCGAAGTGACTTTGATCGCAGAGTTGACCGGGACTGATATCGATACACTTGTTGCCGTCACTCCTGCGACGAAAACTGGACTGGTGAAATTTGGCTCAGAAACTTTCAGCCTCTACTATTCGCAGCGAAAGCGAATTGTTGGATGTCCAGAATGCCTCGCAGAGGACATTCAGGAATACCCCCAATTAATACCTGAGGCAGCAGCGCATCTGCGGATGCACTGGCTTCTCAGCCCGATCATGACTTGTGAGAAGCATTCCCGCCCGCTGGTCTCGTTGGGCAGCAGCATGGAGTTTGCCCAACGGTACGACTATGCATTGCGTTTGGACGGGATTGTAACCCAGTTGCCTGCACTAATTGGAGCGGAGACGCGGCGGGCCGTTTCCGACTTTGAGAAGTACGTCTCCGATCGGCTTTATGGCCGATTAGAGGATGGAAATTGGTTGAACGACCTGCCGCTTAACGAGCTCTTCGGGGTTTGCGCCAACCTCGGGCAAAAGGCTCTTGGAAAGACCTGCGGTTTTCTCAAGCTCGATGAGAGCGAGCAGCAAGCCGCCTATGCGGAGGGCTATAAAATCATCCGCGGCGGACGTGAAACTCTCCGCGACTTTTTCAGTCACCTCATTCGCACACGAGAACTGAAAATCCCTATTGGCCCGGCAACGCTTCTGGGAAGGACCTATACGGCACTTCTGGGGTCACGACGAAGCTGGCCGAAATACGCGCCTATCCTAGAACCTCTCGCCAATGCCGTTTACGACGTGCTCCCCTATGGACCAGGCGACCCTCCGTTGTTCGACGTCCCGATAACCCATAGGCGGCTGTTCAACCCTCGCCAGGCCGCCAAACGATTTGGCTTGGCGCCAAAGACTGTGCTTCGCTACGCCATCGCCAATGGTATCGGCAGCACAATTCCTGTCTCGTCCCAAGACGCTTCGAGAAAATGGAGCGTTATCGACGCAGCGGGCGCCGAACGCTTCTTCGGCCGCGAACTGGATCAAGGTTGGAGAAAACGACTAAGAGCCCAAGGCTGGAGTGTGATGGGTATTAAGGGTCTGCTTGACGCAGGTTTATTGGTTCCCATTGAGGTAGGCGAGGACCCAGCAGTGAAATCCATGGCACCCTTGCCCCAAGGTGCTGCCGCAAACATGATCCAGCGGTTCACCGAACGTGCCGCGCCGGTGTCGGACATACCTGATGGATGCATTAAGTTAAGCCTCGCTTCTCGATGCGCTGAGGGCCTCTCACGACTATACCGTCTCGGCCTAGACGGCTCGATTTGGCTTGGCAGACTGGAAAGTGAGCCTGAGCTTTTCCGCGCTCTGATTGTGCGGTTGGACGAAGTCAGGCGAGTCTTCGAGTGGCACGACGGCTTCTCTGTCCAAAACGCCGCAAGGCATACGGCTTTATCTGAATCGCTAATCTATGCCGCCTTGGACATGGGACTGGTTGAGCGAGATTTGGTGCTTGAGCTCCGATCAGGCCAGATGCAGACCGCGTTGTCCAAGGCGAGCGTTGAGGTCTTGAAACAGGACTACATCAGCTTACGCGAACTCGCCGGCGCCAGCCCCCGGAAAGCAGGCACATTGAGAACTAAGCTTCTCGCTGCGGGCATCACTCCAGCGCTGCAGAGGAATGGTGTCTTTGCTTACAGTCGGAGCGAAATCATTGAGTGGCTCCAGCCATAATACCGCAAAAAATCATCTCATCATGGGGGCGGCTCAATGAGCCGCCCCCCTTCCTTTTGACGCGCTTTTAGTGTCAGATCGATTTCAACAAATGGACAGAGCGATTTCGTCCAGGCCAAAAAAAGCCAACAGATTCAGCAAAGTTTGGAAAATCCGATTAGATCTCTACAGCTGTAGCGAGCGGTGGGCGGATTGCCCCTGCAACAGGAGCTTTCGCAGCGAGACTCCCGCACCCAGTCGGCCCGCGCCCTTGCAACATCGCGCAAACTGTCCGCAGGGGCCTCGAAGGCCTCCGGGCACTCAACTTGGGCTTGTCTTCGGACGAAAGCACAGCGAACCTCAACTGATCACCGAACCTGCGCCCATGGCCCGGCAGGCATGCTGCAGTGCCGGGCGTGAGAGCCATCTCGCTGCGACTGTATGGCGCTGTCCGCGCTGACAAAAGTTTGAGAGCAAAGATGGTTGAACAGGTTACCTTGGCTGGTCCACTAGGAGGAGGTCCCATAAGAGGCTGTCGGGATTGAGATTTGGGTGCCCGGCGTGTGAATTCGTTCAAACTTGGGTTTGGTTCGGGTGTTGCACGTCAATCCGCATCGGCCCACGGATTTTGCACTCCGCAGAGCGAGGCACTAGAACGTCACGAACGCAAAAAGATTCAGAGACTTGATCCGTAACCCACACTGGTCAGACCCCGCCCACCAATTTGAAGTGAAATTCTGAAGCAACAATGCCTGTATCAATCCTCCTGATCGTCATCGTTGCTGCCCCCTTTCTCACGGCCCTTATTGCCGCAAGTTTCCCTGCAAACGCCCGCAATGCCGAGGCCTGGCTGTCGGGAACGCTGTCACTGTTCCTCCTGGCCATCGTCGTGTCGCTTTACCCGCAGATCGTGGATGGCGGCGTCGTCCGTTACGAAATCGAGTGGCTGCCGGCCCTGGGCCTGAACCTGATCTTCCGAATCGACGGCTTCGCCTGGCTGTTTTGCGTGCTCATCACCGGTATCGGTTTCCTGGTGGTGCTCTATACGCGCTACTACATGTCCCCCAAGGATCCGGTGCCGCGCTTCTTCGCATTCCTCCTGGCCTTCATGGGCGCCATGCTGGGCCTGGTGACATCAGGCAATATCATCCAGCTCGCCATCTTCTGGGAGCTGACCAGCCTCATCTCCTTCCTTCTCATCGGATACTGGTACCACCGCGGCGACGCACGTGACGGCGCCCGCATGGCGCTGATCGTGACGGCGACCGGCGGCCTTGCCTTGTTTGCCGGTCTGCTGGTCATCGGGCACATTGTCGGCAGCTACGACCTCGACGTGGTGCTCGCCTCCGGCGACACCATCCGCAACCACGAGCTTTACAACGTGGCGCTGATCCTGGTGCTGCTCGGCGCCATGACCAAGAGCGCGCAGTTCCCGTTCCAGTTCTGGTTGCCCCATGCCATGGCGGCGCCGACTCCTGTCTCCGCCTACCTCCATTCCGCGACCATGGTGAAGGCCGGCGTTTTCCTGCTCGTGCGCTTCTGGCCGGTGATGTCGGGCACCGATGGCTGGTTCTGGATCGTGACCTTCTCGGGCCTGATCACGCTCGTGATCGGCGCGTATGCGGCCCTGTTCCAGCGCGACCTCAAGGGTCTGCTCGCCTATTCGACCATCAGCCATCTCGGGCTCATTACCACGCTCCTGGGCATGGGCACCGATCTGGCACTGGTGGCGGCGATCTTCCACATTGCCAACCATGCCGCCTTCAAGGCCTCGCTGTTCATGGCAGCCGGCATCATCGACCATGAAACGGGCACCCGCGACATAAGGCGCCTGAGTGGCCTCTACCGCCTGATGCCGATCACTGCCACGCTCGCGGTCATCGCCAGCGCCGCAATGGCCGGCGTGCCGCTGCTCAACGGCTTCCTCTCCAAGGAAATGTTCTTCACCGAGACGGCCGAATTCGACCCCAACATGTTCGTCAACCTGGCGCTGCCGATCGGCGCGACCATTGCCGGCATGTTCAGCGTCGCCTATTCGCTGCGCTTCGTGCATGGCGTATTCTTCGGCCCGCCCCCGGACAAGCTGGATCGCGTCCCGCATGAGCCGCCTGCCCTGATGCGGCGCCCGATCGAGTTCCTGGTGTTCATCTGCCTTGCTATCGGCATCATTCCCGGCATCACCATCGGACCCTACCTCGCTACTGCGGTGGCCGGCGTTCTGGGCGGCGACATTCCGTATTTCAGCCTCTCGATCTGGCACGGCTTCAACCTGCCGCTGATCATGAGCATCGTGGCGCTGGTTGGCGGTGTGCTCCTCTACGTCGCCCTTTATCGATACCTCGTAAGCGACCGCGACGGCACACCCTTGCTCCACCGCTTCCGGGGCCAACGCATTTTCGAGATGGTGCTGGTGACTGTCACCGGCCGCTGGGCCCGCGCCCTCAACGGCCTGTTCGGCACCCGCCGCCTGCAGCCGCAATTGCTGATCATCGTTGCGCTTGCCATTGCAGTGGGCACACTGCCGCTCTGGGGCCGTGTCGACCCGCTGGTGGCACCGCCGACGCCCTTCGACCCGGTCTTTGCCTTCATCTGGCTGGTCGGCGGCGCCTGCGCCCTTGCGGCCGCCTATCAGGCTAAATTCCACCGCTTCGCGGCGATGATCCTGCTGGGCGGCGCCGGCCTCGTCACCTGCATGACCTTCGTCTGGTTCTCCGCGCCCGACCTTGCCTTGACCCAGCTCGTGGTGGAAATCGCCACCACCGTGCTGATCCTCCTCGGCCTGCGCTGGCTGCCACAACGCCTGCCGAACGTCACTATGGACCAGAAGGTCAAGGACCGCTTTCGCCGCTACCGCGACATGGTCATCTCAGGCTTTGCCGGGCTCGGGCTGGCATTCACGGCCTATCTCGTCATGACCCGCCCATCCATCGACGGCATTTCCAGCTTTTTCGTCGAGAATGCCTATAGCCAGGGGGGCGGCACCAACATCGTCAACGTCATGCTGGTGGATTTCCGCGCTTTCGACACCTTCGGCGAGATCGCCGTGCTCGGCGTCGTGGCGCTCATCGTCTTCTCCCTGCTGCGCCGGTTTCGGCCGGCAGCGGAAAGTGTCGGCAAGCCGCAACAGCAGGTGGTGCAGAACGCCTTCGATGAAGAAACGCCGGAGCGCAATCCCGGCGACACCATTGCTGCCTATCTCCTCGTGCCCTCGCAGATCATGCAGTGGCTGTTCCCCGTCATCATCGTGGTCGCGATCTATCTCTTCATGCGCGGGCACGATCTTCCTGGCGGCGGCTTTGTCGGGGGCCTGACCATGTCCATTGCCTTTATCCTGCAATACATGGCCGGCGGCACCCGCTGGGTCGAGGATCGCCTGCGCATCCTGCCGGTCATCTGGATCGGCTCGGGCCTTGCCATTGCCTTGCTGACCGGGCTCGGCTCCTGGCTCTTCGGCTATCCGTTCCTGACCACCTATTTCCAGTATGCGGACATTCCGTGGATCGGCCGCGTGCCGCTGGCGACGGCACTGCTCTTCGACCTCGGTGTCTTCCTCCTGGTCGTTGGCTCCACCGTATTGATCCTCATCGCGCTGGCTCACCAGTCAGTACGTGCGCCCCGCGCCGCGCGGGGAGCCCGCCGCAAGGCCGAAGCCGGCACCGGAGGAACGCTCTGATGGAACTCGTTCTTGCCATAGCCATCGGCGTGCTCACGGCTTCTGGCGTGTATCTCATCCTGCGTCCACGCACCTTCCAGGTGATCATCGGCCTGTCGCTGATCTCCTACGCGGTCAATCTCTTCATCTTCAGCATGGGACGCCTGCGCATCGATGCCGCACCGATCATCGACCACGGCAATACCGACCCGTCGGCCTATACCGATCCGGTACCACAGGCCCTGGTCCTGACCGCCATTGTCATCGGCTTTGCCATGACCGCCCTGTTCCTGGTGGTGATGCTGGCGGCCCGCGGCTTCACCGGCACAGACCATGTGGACGGGAGGGATTGAGCATGACCAGCGCCTTCGACCATCTCGTTATCCTGCCGATCCTCCTGCCGCTGGCGACGGCCATTCTGCTGACCCTGATCGATGACCGCTTCCGCATGGTCAAGATCGGGATCAGCCTCGGCGCCACTGCATTACTGGTCGGCATCGCGCTGTTGCTGGTCGTGCCCACGATTCAGATCGGGCCGTCCGATACGGAGCTGATCAAGTCCTATCCGCTGGGCAACTGGCCCATGCCCTTCGGCATCGTGCTGGTGGCCGACCGGCTGTCGGCACTGATGGTGCTGGTTACCAGCATCCTCGGCCTGGCCACACTGACCTTCTCCTTGTCCCGGTGGTACACGGCCGGCGCGCATTTCCCGGCGATCTTCCAGTTGCTGCTGATGGGCCTCAACGGCGCCTTCCTGACCGGCGACCTGTTCAACCTCTTCGTCTTCTTCGAAGTGATGCTGGCGGCATCCTACGGTCTCTTGTTGCATGGCAGCGGCACGGCACGGGTCAAGGCCGCGCTGCATTACATTGCCGTCAACCTGGTGGCGTCCTTCCTGTTCCTGATCAGCGCCGCGCTCATCTATGGCGTGACCGGCACGCTGAACATGGCTGATCTCGTGGTGCGCATTCCCCAGATTGCAGCCGCCGATCGGCCGCTGCTCGATGCCGGCCTCGGCCTTCTGGGCCTCACCTTCCTCATCAAGGCGGGCATGTGGCCGATCAGCTTCTGGCTCCCCGGCGCTTATTCCGTGGCAGCGGCACCGGTGGCCGCGATGTTCGCCATCATGACCAAGGTGGGCGTCTACGCCCTGCTCCGCCTGTCCTACCTGCTCTTCGCCGCCGAAGCCGAGGGCGTCCTCGGCTTCAACCATACTGTGCTGTTCATCGGCGGCATCGTGACCCTCGCCTTCGGCGCCATAGGCGTGCTGTCCTCTCAGACCAGCATGCGCCTCGCCAGCTATCTGGTGCTTGTCTCGTCGGGCACGCTGCTGGCCACCATCGGCTATGGCGGCGTGAATGTCCTCAGCGGCGCTCTTTTCTATCTCGTCATCTCCACCTTCGCCATCGCCGCGCTGTTCCTGCTCATCGAGATCATCGAGCGCTCCCGCATCGTCGGCGCTGACGTGCTGGCCGTGACCATGGAAGCCTATGGCGAAGGCGATGACGACGAGCAGGAGCCCGAACACGAAGAGGCTGGCCTCGTCATTCCCGCCAGCACCGCCTTTCTGGGCATCAGCTTCGGCATCTGCTGCCTGTTGCTGGCCGGCCTGCCGCCGCTTTCCGGCTTTCTCGCCAAGTTCGCCATCCTGAGTTCGGTGCTGGCAGGGAGCGTCGAGCCCGGCGCCAGCGCGTGGTGGCTCATGGGTACGCTGATCCTCTCGGGCCTCGCCGTGCTGATCGCCATGGCCCGCAGCGGCATCAACATCTTCTGGGCCACGCTTGACCCCGGGGCGGTCACCGCGCGCCTCAGCGAAGTGGCGCCGATCGTCGTATTGCTCGTGCTCTGTATAGCCATCGGCATCCTTCCCGCGCCGATCCTGGCCTATATGGAAGGCGCCGCGACACTGGTGAACGTACCTGGCCTCTATGTGCTCGAGGTCATGGGACCCGAGGCAGCGGCAACACTGGCCAGGGAGACCGCCCAATGAGCCGGATTTTTCCCTATCCGCTGCTGACCATAACGTTGACGCTGATGTGGCTCCTGCTGCAGCAATCGGTCAGCCTTGGCCACATTCTCCTGGGATTTGTCGTCGCCTTCTTCGCCTCCCAGGCCACGGCGCGGCTGCAGCCACACAAGCCAGTCATCCGGCGTCCCGATCTCGTGCTGCGGCTATTGACGGTGGTGACTGCGGACATCATCCGCTCCAACATTGCCGTGTGCCGCATCGTCCTGGCCGGCGACCGGCGCGAATCCACTGCGGGCTTCATCAAGATGCCGCTGGAGCTCAAGGACCCGGCAGGCCTCGCCGTCCTGTCCTGCATCATCACCGCAACGCCCGGCAGCGCCTGGCTAGAATACAGCCCCGCCGAAAGCAGCGTGCTCATTCACGTGCTGGACCTGATCGACGACGAAGAATGGGTGCAAACCATCAAGAACCGCTACGAAGCCCTGCTGCTGGAGATTTTCCGATGAGCGCCACGCTGTTGTTCTGGAGCATAGCTATTGCGCAGGTGTTGCTTGGCGCCGCCATGCTGATCACGCTTTACCGGCTGGTGGTCGGCCCGCGCGCACAGGACCGGGTGCTCAGCCTCGATGCCCTGTACGTCGTCGCCATGCTGCTACTCGTTACCTTCGGCATGCAGGCGAGCACGGTGATCTATTTCGAGGTGGCCCTGCTGATCGGCCTTCTGGGCTTCGTCGGCACAGTAGCCCTGGCCAAGTTCCTGATGCGCGGGGAGGTCATCGAATGAACTACGAAGACGTGCCGCTCTGGGCCGCAATTGTGGTCTCCGCGTCGGTGTTGATCGGCGCAGTTCTGACCTTCGTGGGCGCTGTGGGCCTGGTGCGCGCAAAGTCATTCTACCAGCGCATCCATATGCCGACCCTGGGCACCAGCTTCGGAGCTGTCGGCATTCTGCTGGCGTCGTCCATCCTCGCCAGCATTGGCGAGGGGCGGGTCATCGCCCACGAGGTGCTGATCTTCATCTTCGTGAGCGTCACGACGCCAGTGACGCTGATGCTGCTGGCTCGCGCAGCGCTGCACCGGGACCGCGTCGAAGGCTCGTCCGAAGTACCTTCGGCGCTGACCAAGCCAGCGGATCATTGAGACCCTAGAGCTATTCCTCGGCATCATCGAGAATATCGACCACCTCGTCGACCGAGGTGGCGCGGCGGAGCGCATTGACCGTGGCCTCGTTGCGGGCGATGCGCGCAATGCGCGATAACGCCTTGATCTGGTCGCCCCCCGATTGTTCGGGCATCAGCAGCATCATGACGAGGTCCACCGGCTCACCGTCGACTGCCTCGAAATCGATGGGCCTTTCCAGCGTGGCCAAGAGACCCACAACCTTGTCGAGGCCCTCGATCCGCGCGTGGGGAATGGCAATGCCATTGCCCAACCCGGTCGATCCGAGTTCCTCGCGGATATGCAGCCCCCTGGAGCAGAGCCGGCTGTCGACGAGGCCCAGGGCCCCGGCGCGCTCGGACAGGAGCGTAAATAGCTGGTCCCGGCTGGATACAGCAACCTGGAGGAAGATGTGATCGGTCGTGAAAAAATCGGCGATTGTCATCAGGCCAAACTGCTCAGCGTTCACATATTTGCCCCGTCCTTAGAGGCGATGGCAGGTGCTTGTCCACCCTGGCCGCTCCAGACACCGCCAACTCACAGACAATTGCGCACATCCGACCATCGCTGGCGCTTCTCCGTAGCCGGCCACCAGACCAATAGCGCCGATGTCACCAAGAGTGGCAACCCGCTCGCAGAAACGACCACCAGGCCAGTTTTGGAAAAAGGACTGGCAACGCCTGGAAGTTCTGATGAATAGTGGGTGGAGTTCTCATTCTAGATTCAGGGCGTGCGGAAATTCCAATGTCATCGCAACCGGTGCGGAACTGGGCCGGAAACATCACTTTTGGGGCCCGTTCGCTGGCGTACCCGCAGTCAATTGTCGAGGTTCAGGACCTTGTCCGCGTTGCCGGCAAGGTGCGCGTTCTGGGGACGGGTCACTCCTTCAATCGTATTGCTGACACCGACGATACCCTGATTTCGCTGGCCCGCCTGCCCCGCCGCCTCGAGATTGATGCCAGCGCCCAGACGGTCACCATTGACGAGGCTCGACTTATTCCGTGATCGCGCCCGCCCTCCACGCAGCAGGCTACGGCCTACGCGGGGCCGCCTCGCTCCCAAATATCACCGTTGCGGGCGCCATTGCCACGGCCACCCACGGCTCGGGCGACGCAAACCAGAATCTCTCTGCCGCCGTCAGAGCGATCGATTTCGTCACGGCAAGCGGCGACCTCATCACGCTGAAGCGCGGCGATGCGGACTTTGACGGTGCTGTGGTGAATCTCGGCGCCCTCGGCGTCATGGTGTCACTCACCCTCGACATCGTGCCGACTTTCCAGATCAGGCAGAATGTCTATCTCGGCCTGCCGATCCCGGCCCTTCTCGATAATTTTGATGCGATTACCGGCCGCGCCTACAGCGTCAGCCTTTTCACCTGCTGGCAGGGCCAGACTATTGACCAGATCTGGGTAAAGGCCCTGGCCGACGCGGGCGAGCCCGCGGACAGCATTCTAGGCGCCACGGCGGCCACGGGACCGAGCCATCCGATCCCTGGCCTCGATGGCACCGTATGCACCGGGCAGATGGGCGTCCCCGGTCCCTGGCATGAGCGGCTGTTCCACTTTGCCATCGGCAATACGGCCTCTGCTGGCGCTGAAATTCAATCTGAGTTCTTTGTCGATCGCGCCGACGCGCCTGCGGCCATTGCCGCCCTGCACGTCGTGCAGGACCAGTTCTCCCCGGCCCTGTTCGTTTCAGAGATCCGCTCGGTCGCCGCCGACACGATGTGGCTCAGCTCGGCCTATGAGCGCGAGACAATCGGCATCCATTTCACCTGGAAGCCCGAATGGGAAAACACCATGGCGGCGGTCCAGATCGTCCAGACGGCGCTGGCGCCGTTCAGGCCTCGCCCGCACTGGGCAAAGGTGTTCACTTTGCCCGCCCAGGAGGTCATCCGGGCATTTCCGCGCATGGGCGATTTTGGCGATCTCGCCAATCGGCTCGATCCGGAAGGCAAGTTCCGCAACCCATTCGTGACCGACCTGATCGGGCCCTAATCTACAGGCCAGTTGCCTCGGCCGTCACGATGCTACGCCCGAAAACTCCCGGAGATGCTGGCAACAGCCGCACTACCGAGTAGCCACGCGCCTGCAGGTCCGCGAGGAACCCGGGCAACATGTCCACGGTCCGCTGATGAATATCGTGGAAGAGAATAATGCCGCTGCCACGGGCCTCTAGCCGGTCAAGCGTACGCGCCGCGACAACGTCAACATCGTCCTTGTAGTAGTCCTTGCTGTCGATATCGACATCGAGAACCACCATGTCGCCTTGCAGCAATGTGGTGCGCAGGTATCCGGTCTGCGACAGATACGGAAATCGGAAAAACGGCGAGAGCTGCTCATTGCCGAGCGCTTCGGCCACCGCCGCCTCGCCTCGCGCAATCTCGTTCAGCGCTTCTTGCCGCGAGAGATTGCCCAGATCCGTGTGATCGTAGGTATGGCTACCCACCGTATGGCCCCGCTGGGCCACGAGCTGGGCCAGGCGCGGATTGGCCTTGGCGGCCGATCCCAGCATCAGGAAGGTGGCCTTGACCCCATATCGGTCGAGCGTGTCCAGAATGGCAGGCGTCTTGCCGGCGCGCGGACCATCGTCGAAAGTCAGGATGACTTCGCCCGGCCGGAGGATAATGTCGGAGGTGGAGGCCACTTCCAGCGTTCGCCCGGCCAACTGACCGGAAGAAAGCACGCGCGGCATGGGCTGGCTTACCCTTGCAGAAGCTGTCTGAAAAACGCTGCCAGTAACAACATGATCCGAGGCCGGCTGCACGGTGGCAGCAATGTCGGTGGTGCGTATCGGTTTGGCGCAACCAGCCAGACCAGCACTCAAAAGTCCTGCTGCAAACAGCGCACGCAACAACCGCAAGTGAGCACCTCTGACGCCAAATCAACGTCACTCACTTTTTGCGATTATGGTTAATATTCCCCTCGCAATATCTTAAGAACTACTTACCCGCCAAGGTTTTAGCCCTTCGCCCCAGTGTGTCCAGCGCACTGAGAAACGCCGAGCGATCAGCTGGCCTGAAGCCCGGATTGTACCCTTGGATCTCTCCGGTTTCCCGCAGGTGCTGCTTGAGATCGCGCATGGCCAGCGCCATGCCTATGGAGGCCGTCGTGAATGGCTTGCCGGTAAACCCCAGCACGTGACAACCCTTGTCGATGGCGCGGCTTGCCAGCGGAATGTCGGCCGTCAGGACAATATCATTGTCCGCAGCATGCTCGACGATCCAGTCATCCGCGGCGTCCGCTCCTGCTGGCACCACCACTACCCGCACCATCGGGTCGCGAGACGGCCGGATTCCGCCATTGCTGACATAGGTGATGACGAGACCCAGTCGCTCGGCGACCTTCATCGCCTCTTCCTTCACCGGACAGGCATCAGCGTCGACAAAGATCGAGGGGTCAGGCATGGGCGATGGCATCCAGCATGAAGGCCAGGCGATCTTCTACCGGCGCCTTTGGCAGTTCGATCACCTCGTATCCCATCTCGAAATAGGCGTCACGCATTGGCGGATAGATCCGCTGCGCGTGCTCCCAGCCCTCTGTCCGTTCGGCATCGTCGGCATAGATTTCGCGCCAGGGCGGCGCCAGAAAAACCCTGCGATTATATCGGTAGAGCCGTGCGGCCCGCTCGAAATGCGCCGTCTCGGCCAGCTTCATCGCGCGCCCATAGGCGATGAGATCCGGAATGCCGCGATCGCAGAGAGCCAGTTCTCTTTTTGCACTCAGCGCCTCAAAGGTCTGAATGTCCCGGTCCAGCATCAGCTCCGCGAACCGCGCCGGATCGCGCCATTGCAGCGCTGGCCCATCAATGGCCACCTGCACCTGGATAACGGCCCGGGCGGCCTCGCGGCCGACCTGGATACCGCGTCTGGCCGCCGCATCGAGAAGAGTTGTCTTGCCTGCCCCCGGGGCGCCGGTCAGCACGAACAGGCGCCTTCCAGCATATGTCATGCTGCTGCCTCGTGGAAATGGTGGGGAAGCGGCGGATCACCGCCTCACCAGACTAACCAGTCGGGGCCAGTCAGTAAACCACCACGCTACGGATGCTTTCGCCCGAATGCATCAGGTCAAAACCCTTGTTGATGTCCTCAAGACGCAGCGTGTGCGTGATCATCGGGTCGATCTCGATTTTTCCATCCAGATACCAGTCGACGATCTTTGGCACGTCGGTACGGCCCCTCGCCCCGCCGAAAGCGGTCCCCATCCAGTTGCGTCCGGTCACCAGCTGGAACGGCCGGGTCGAAATTTCCTGGCCAGCCCCCGCCACCCCGATCACCACCGACTTGCCCCATCCGCGATGACTGCATTCCAGTGCCTGGCGCATGACCTTGGTATTGCCGGTGCAATCGAATGTATAGTCCGCCCCGCCGATCAGGTCGCCCCGGCGCTTGGTCAGGTTGACGATATAGGGCACAACATCCTCGCCGATCTCGGTGGGATTGACGAAATGGGTCATGCCGAAGCGCTCGCCCCATTCCTTCTTGCCGTTGTTGATATCGACACCGATGATCATGTCGGCACCGGCCAGGCGCAGGCCCTGGATGACGTTGAGGCCGATTCCACCAAGACCAAAGACAACAGCCGTCGCGCCAATCTCAACCTTGGCGGTATTGATCACCGCACCAATACCCGTGGTCACGCCGCAACCGACATAGCAGACCTTGTCGAACGCGGCCGCCGGGTCGATCTTGGCCACGGCGATTTCAGGCATGACCGTGTAATTCGAGAAGGTCGAGCAACCCATGTAATGGAAGATCGGCTTACCCTCGAAGGAGAAGCGCGACGTGCCATCGGGCATCAGCCCCTGCCCCTGCGTCGCGCGGATGGCGGTACAGAGATTGGTCTTGCCCGAGCGGCAGGCATAGCACTCACGGCATTCTGGCGTGTAGAGCGGGATGACATGGTCGCCCTTCTTGAGGCTGCTCACCCCGGGGCCGACATCGACCACCACGCCGGCACCCTCGTGCCCCAGGATGGATGGGAACAGCCCCTCCGGATCAGCGCCGGACAACGTGAAATCATCGGTGTGACACAGACCGGTGGCCTTGATCTCGATGAGAACCTCGCCGGCCTTGGGGCCATCGAGGTCAACCTCGACGATCTCAAGCGGCTTGCCAGCGGCAAAGGCGACGGCGGCGCGGGTTTTCATGACTCAATCCTCTAGCTGTTTGCCCCTGCATGCCATGTGGCAACCCCTTGCCGCAACCGCTACCCGCCACCTCCGCCAAGACTGAGCATGACATTGACCGCCGCCGCCAGGATGAAGGTGTTGTAGAGGTGCGAAAAAATCAGGTGGCCGAGCACGATCTTGCGCATGTTGGTGCTGGTCGTCTTGGTGTCGGACGTAGCGACCGATGTCCCTACCGTGTATGAAAAATACATGAAGTCGGCGCCGTTTGGATCCTCCTCACCCTGGAACTCCAGCCCGCCTTCCACCTCGCCATCCTTACCCGTCTCGGGGGCCTGATAGTATTCATAGGCATAGTGGAGGGCGCCGAGCGCCTGCACGGTGAACCAGCCGAACAGCACCGAAGCGACGCTTGCCGCGACCTGCCATGGGTCGGGATCGCCGCCGCCGCTGAGGGCAAGGAACAGCGAGACGATTGAGGCCAGAACGACCAGGAATACGATGAGAAAGATGCCGCCGGCCGGCGTGTCTTCGTCCCGGGCATGCTCGCGCAGATAGTCGGAGGTCAGGAGGGGCAGCTTGAGATAGGTTAGCAGCAGGAAGACGATGAACAGCGCATTGCTGCCCAGGCTGATGGCGAAGTCCGGCGTGAGCCACAGGGCCAGTAGCGCGACGACAACACCGACGCCCAGGCTGAAATAGAAGGGCGCGTGACGCGGCATCAACCGGTCGAGCGCCCTCTGCTTTACGGGAATGTCCGCCTTTTCGGCAGGACTCGCTCGCCTTGGACTTTGTTTGCGGGGTGTTCTGGCCATGACCCTGTGTCTGTTGCGACCGGCATGGTGCCGGCGCGGTGACAACGCGCCTAGTCGACAATCGCTCCCGGTCCCGGTTCCGCTCCGGGAGGCACCTTGCCCATGATGATCATGCCCAGCACTTCATCCTTTGTCACATCCGAAGTCCGGGCCTGGCCAACCACTTTGCCGTTCTTCATCACCACCACCCGGTCGGCCAGGTCGAAGACGTCGTGAATGTCGTGGCTGATGAGGAAGATACCGATACCATCGGACTTGAGCTGCTTGATGAGCTCTCCCACCTGGGCTGTTTCCTGCGGCCCGAGCGCGGCTGTGGGCTCGTCCATCACCAGGATGCGCGCATTGAAAAGAATGGCCCGTGCAATCGCCACGGACTGGCGCTGGCCGCCCGACAGGGCCTTCACCGGCTCCTTGAAACGACGGAAATTGGGATTGAGCCGGCCCATGACTTCGCGGGCCTTGGATTCCATGGCCGCGTCGTCAAGCGTGCCCAGCGCGGTAGTCATCTCGCGCCCGAGGAAGAGGTTTGCGGCTGCATCGACATTGTCGGCAACAGCGAGCTGCTGGTAGATCGTCTCGATCCCATAGGACTTCGCGTCGCGCGGATTGTTGATCGTTGCCGTCTCGCCATTGATGCGGATTTCACCGGCGTCGCGCTTGTAGGCACCCGAGAGAATCTTGATCAGCGTCGACTTGCCGGCGCCATTGTGCCCCAAGAGCCCGACCACTTCGCCGCGATGCAGGTCGATAGAGGCATGGTCGACGGCGCGAATGCCACCAAACGAGATGGAGATGTCGGTCATTTCGACCAGTGGCGTGCCGGTACCCAGCATAACGCAACTCCTAATTCTTGTTCCGGCGGTAGAGCGTGTCGAGCCACACCGCGAAAACCAGGACGATACCAACCACGATGGACTGCAGCGGGCTGTCTATGCCCATCAGCACCATGCCCGATTGCAGCGACTGCATGACCAGCGCCCCAAGCAGTGCCCCGGCAATGGTGCCAACGCCGCCGGCGAGGGACGTTCCGCCGATCACTGCCGCGGCGATGACATAGAGCTCGTCCAGCGTACCGAGGGCGTTGGTTGCGGCATTGAGGCGGGCACTGGATATGGCTGCAGCAATGGCGCAAAGCGCACCCATCAGCATGAAGATCTTGACCGTCACCCAGCGGGTATTGATGCCCGCCAGCTCGGCAGCCTCGGGGTTGCCACCCATGGCATAGACATAGCGGCCGAAGCGGGTGCGGGTAGCAAGGAAGGTCATGACCACGCCGACGCCCACAGCGATCAGCACCGGAATGGCAATGCCGTGCGAGATGAAGAGACCACCTTCGGGGACCGGAATACCATTGGCATTGGCGTAGTTCTCGGCGATGCGGACCGGCCATGGATAGGCGTTGGCCACCCAGACGGCCCCGATCGTCGCGCCACAGCCAATGATCGCCAGAGACACCTCGGCCCAGATGGGGCGCTGCGGGAAGTTGAACCTCTGCCGCTGCCGCCGTCCAAAATAAAGTCCGATAATGATGGCCGCACAGGCGACGACGGCAACGACCCAGCTCCAGAGGCTACCAATGGAGCCGGCAGGTCCGCCGCCCATGAGTTGAAATGTCGAATCCATCGGCGCGACTGTGCGACCGGCAGTCACCCACCAGGCGGCGCCACGCCAAACCAGATAGCCGCCAAGAGTGACGATAAACGCGGGTACTTTGAGATAGGCGATAATGCCGCCCTGCAAGGCGCCGATGCCAACGCCGACCACGAGGCCGGTAGCAAGCGAGAGGGCCCAGATCATGGGATGCCCCAGCCCAAGGCCCAGCTGCACCGGCAAGATCTGCGTCTGCATGACGCCCATGACCATACCAACCAGGCCCAGGATGGAGCCCACGGACAGATCGATATTGCGGGTCACGATAACCAGCACCATGCCAGTGACCATGACGGCAACCGACGCTGTCTGCACCGACAGGTTCCAGAGGTTGCGAGGGGTCAGGAACAGGCCGCCGGAAAAGAAGTTGAAGCCGACCCAGATAATGGCGAGCGCACCGATCATCCCCAACAGGCGAGTGTCGATCTCCGTCGCCATCAAGAAGCGCTGGAGTGGATTCTGCACCAACTGACTCGGATGCGTGGTGCTGGACATGGCGCGCTGTTCGGCCATCAGTTTCCCCCTAAGGAAGCAGCGCTCCGGCGGACCGGGGCGCTATCCGGTTACGGGGCGCCGCAGCTGCCTGCTGCGACGCCCCTCACCAGTTTATGCCAGATCGGCCTCAGTTACACGCGGCGACAGCCCCGGCGGCTACGCCTTGGCAGACCACATCCTTGGAAACCCAGCCGGCGTCGATGACGAGGTTGAGGTTTTCCTGGGTGATCGGCACGGGCGCGAGCAGTACGGCATTCATTTCGACGCCGTTCGGGCCGTCGGCGAACTTGGTCGCCCCGGTCACGCCATCAAGGGCCGTCCCGCCGGCAAGTTCCACCGCGATTTCAGCGGCCTTCTTGCCCAGCTCGCGCGCGTCCTTCCACACCGACACCGTCTGGGTGCCGAGGGCGATCCGGTTGAGCGCAGCATGGTCGCCATCCTGGCCGGAAACCGGCACGGAGCCGGCGAGACCCTGGGCGCTGAGGGCGGCAATGGCGCCACCGGCAGTGCCGTCATTGGAGGCGACGACAGCGTCGACTTCGTTATTGTTGGCGGTCAGGAACTGCTCCATGTTCGCCTGGGCAACTTCAGGGTTCCAGTTGTCGGTATAGGCTTCGCCCACATTGACGATGGCACCCGAATCCACGGCTTCCTGCAGCACTTCCATCTGGCCGGCGAACAGGAAGTCGGCATTCGGGTCGGCAGAGTTGCCCTTGATGAAGACATAGTTGCCTTCAGGCTGCACTTCGAACACACCGCGAGCCTGCATGCGGCCCACTTCCTTGTTGTCGAATGTCAGATAGAAGGCATCGGGGTTTTCAATCAGGCGGTCGTAACCCACGACTGGAATACCCTCGGCAACGGCCGCGGCGACCGCGGGTCCGATGGCGTCGCTGTCCTGTGCCAGCACGATCAGCGCATCTGCACCCTGACTGATCAGGCTTTCGATATCCGTGAGCTGCTTGGAGGCGGACGACTGGGCGTCAGCCGAGATATACTGTGCGCCAGCGGCCTCGAGAGCGGCCTTGATAGCGGCTTCGTCGGTTTTCCAGCGCTCCTCCTGGAAATTGTTCCAGGAAACGCCGACGGTAATCTGGTCCTGCGCGACCGCGGTGCCGCAAAGGACCGTCGATGCAAGCAGAATCGCTGCAAATTTGTTCATAGATGTCCTCCCTCAGGGCAGCATGGCTGCCCGCAATGCAAGTTGGCGGATACCCCCAACCAGGCGCCGCCTCCCTGCGCCGTGAGCATTATTTTTACTGCTCGAAAAAAGAACTCGCATGTCGCTACGCACCATGTCAACTTCAATTTCGAGCCTCGAAGATAATCATCAGTTGCGGCGCAGGCGATTGAATGATGATTTGGGCCGGGCTTGGGGAGGTTCGTGTTTGACGCGCAAGGTCAGCGACAGCGATAGCGTCCGGCGGCAGAACCGCGGACTGCTTCTGGCCGCCTTGCGTTCAGGTGGACCACAGTCGCGCACGGCATTGGCCGGTGTGACTGGACTCAGCCATGCCAGCGTCACCGCGATCATGCAGGACCTGCTCAATCAGCGCGTCGTCGAAGAACTCTCGAGTGCCGAACCAACCGATGGCCGCATGCGCGGGCGCCCCGCGACACTGGTCGGCTTCCGGCGGCAGGCTGCCTATGTGGTGCTGTTTGAACTCGACGTAAATCGGCTGCGCGCCTCCCTCGTGGACTACGCTGGCGTCCTTGTCGACCGCATTGAGACAACAGTCACTCCCCGAACCTTTGACGACATTTCCCCCGCCGACTTCTTCGTGGACCACCTCGCTGACCTGCGTCTGCGCAACCCCCAGGCAACTCCCCTGCTCCGCCGCATCGCCATTTCGGTGCAAGGCATCCTGGATCGGGACGGAAACGGGTTGAAATGGTCCCCCATCGCGCATCTGGCCGGCTCGCCCTTTGGGCCGGAACTCGCCAGCACGGCTGGGGTCGGCGTAGCTATTCACAAGCGAGGACGGCTGCTGGCTGAAGGCACGCGGTGGCTGGACCCAAAACTGCACGATGCCAGTGTTGCCACCGTCTTTATCGGCTCCACCGTTGCCATGGGCCTCAGCCTTCATGGCCAGATCATGGGACGCAGCGAAGGTGGCGCGACCGAGTTTGGTCACATGAACCACATTCCCAATGGAGCGCTTTGTCGCTGCGGCATGCGGGGCTGCATCGAGGCCTATGCAGCCGACTATGGCGTACTGCGAACCAGCTACTCGGTGCCTGAAACGGCCACTCCCGCGCCCGCAGTTCCCGCCCAGCAGTATGACTCGCTGATCTTGCGCGCGGAGCAGGGTGACCGGGCCGCGACCCATGGGTTCAACCTCGCCGGTCGCGCCCTCGGCTACGGGCTGAGCCGCATGCTGGCAATGTTTGATCCCTCTCACATCCTTCTCGTGGGACCGGGCGCAAGGGCCCTGCCCTTAATGCGCAATGAAATCATTGGGGCGCTTACCGCGTCACTTGTTTGCACCATCAACGGCCTGCCCAGCATATCTGCGCATCTTGATGAAAAAGAGCCGATCTTTCGCGGCCTGATGATGAAGGCGCTCACCGCGCTGGACCAGGACGATATTGCTGCGTTGGATTCCAGCCTTCGTCTATAAATACCTTCGAGAGCGTGAGAAGATCACGCCCAATATCAGAAGTAAGAATAGAGCTTGAGACCAGACTGAACATCAAGACCTCAGATTTTGGAGGCGTCCTGGAGTGGGCAAAAAGGTAATTCCAGTAATCCTGGCCGGTGGCCAGGGAACCCGCCTCTGGCCCATGTCGCGAGCGTCGCGACCCAAGCAATTTCTCCCCCTGATGGGACCGGCCAGCTTCTTCCAGAAAACGCTCCTGCGCGTGAGTGATCCGCTTCGCTATGCGCCACCGATCGTCATTACAAATTCCGACTATCGCTTCATCGTGGCCGAGCAGGCCGCTGAAATTGGGGTCGACCTGACCAGCATTCTGCTCGAGCCCATGGCGAAGAACACCGCCCTGGCCATTGCCGCCGCGGCAATGCATGCCCGGCATCGCTATGGCAATGACGCAATCCTTCACGTGGTCCCGTCCGATCATGAAGTGATCGTCGACGAGGGCTATTGGCTGGCCATTGCCCAGGCCAACGACGCCGCCATACAGGGCAAGTTGGTCACATTCGGTATCATGCCAACGCATCCCGAGACTGGCTTCGGCTACATCAAGTCCCGGGCGCAGGTTGGCCAGGGGGCCCAGGTTGTTGATCTCTTCGTGGAAAAACCCGATCTCGAAACTGCGACCGGCATGCTCGCGGAAGGCGGCTATCTCTGGAATTCAGGGATGTTCCTCATCGAGGCGAATACCTTCCTTGCTGAATGCGAACGCCTCGCGCCCGACACTTTTCGCGCCGCCAGCGACGCGGTCAACCATGCCAAGGCGGACCTCGACTTCATTCGACTGGACGAAAGGGCCTTTGCCGGAGCGCCCAGCATTTCAGTGGACTATGCAATCTTCGAGCGTACCGACCGCGCGGAAGTGGTGGCTGTGAACTTTGTCTGGTCCGACCTTGGCAGCTGGGACGCCGTCTGGAAATCAGGGCCCCGTGACACGGCGGACAACGTCACCCAGGGCGACGTGACCCTTGACCAGGTATCGGGTTCGCTGGTGCTGACTGACCATGCCCACGTGGCCGTCCATGGCGTTGATGACCTGGCGGTCATTGCCACCAATGACGCGATTTACGTCGGCAGGCTTTCCGCTGCCCAGAAGGTCGGCGACATGGTCAAGCGCCTCCGCGCCGGCCGCCAGACCTGCGCCCTGACCGAAGTCCATAGAACAACCTACCGGCCTTGGGGTGGTTATTCCTCGGTGCTCAACGGGGAGCGGTTTCAGGTCAAGCGTCTGTTTGTCAAACCCGGCAAGAAACTCAGCCTGCAAAAACACCACCACCGTGCCGAACATTGGATCGTGGTCCGCGGCACGGCAGAGGTAACCCTTGATGGCACCGTGTCCATCATCACCGAGAACCAGTCGGTCTACCTTCCCCAGGGTTGCGTGCATCGTCTGGTCAATCCCGGCAAGATCGAGCTCGAACTGATCGAAGTGCAAACCGGCTCCTACCTGGGTGAAGACGACATTATCCGGTTCGAGGACGAGTTCGGCCGCGCCTGAAGAAAGGGCGCCGCGAGGCGCCCTTCTAGGTTCGTCTAAATCTTGAGGAAGGCGTGGAGCTGCTCGGCGAGCGCGGCCGGCTCGGCATCCGCGCCGTGCAGGACCAGCTCCGGATTGACCGGCGCCTCAAACGGAGAGTCGATACCGGTGAAATTCTTGATCTCCCCGGCACGGGCCCGCTTGTAGAGGCCCTTCGGGTCGCGCCGTTCGCACACCTCCAGAGGAGTATCGACGTAGACCTCGGTGAAATCGACATCGCCGGCGATCTCGCGCGCCAGTCGACGCTCCTTTTCGAAGGGGGATATGAAGGAAACCAGCACGATCAGGCCGGCATCGGCCATCAGCCGCGCCACTTCCGCGACCCTCCGGATATTCTCGACTCGCGCCGCTTCGGTAAAGCCGAGATCCTTGTTGAGGCCATGACGGACATTGTCGCCGTCCAGGATATAGGCGTGCCGCCCCTCTGCCGTGAGACGCTTCTCCAGGATGTTGGCCACCGAAGACTTGCCCGAACCGGATAACCCGGTGAACCACACGATGCGCGGAACCTGCCCCTTCATCTCGGCGCGAACACCACGGTTCACGTCGAAGGACTGGTAGGTCAGGTTCTGGGCACGGCGAAGCCCGAAATCGATCGTTCCGGCACCCAGCGTGGCATTGGACAGCCTGTCGACCAGGATGAAGCCGCCAGTCAGTGGATTGGCCGCATAGGGATCGAACGCAACCGGCTTGTCGGTCGCAAAGGTGACCGTCGCCACTTCGTTGAGGTCGACCTTGGTAGCCGCTGTCTGCTCCAGCGTATTCACATTGGTACGGAACTTGAGATCGGTGATCGCGGCCGGCACGGTCTGCGAGCCGATCTTGAGCAGATAGGAGCGCCCCGGATAGGCAGGTTCCTCGTTCATCCAGACGACCCTGGCCTGGAACTGGTTGGAGAATTCCGGGGTCTCGCCGGAATGGCTCAGTACGTCGCCGCGCGAAACATCCACTTCCCGGTCCAGCACCAGCGTCACCGCCTGGCCGGCTATGGCGCGCGTCAGATCGCCATCCATGGTCACGATGCGCTTGATCACCGCCGGTTTGCGCGACGAGGCGATGAGGACCTCGTCGCCGACGGATACAGAGCCTGAAGCCACAGTGCCCGAAAACCCGCGGAAGTCGAGGTTCGGTCGGTTGACCCATTGCACCGGAAACCGGAATTTCTGCGTGGTCCGATCTTCTGAGACATCGATGGTCTCGAGATAGGGTACCAGCGGCGCCCCGGTGAACCACGCCGTCCTTTCGCTTGGCTTCAGGATATTGTCGCCGCGCAGGGCAGAAACCGGCACTGCCGCAAGTGTCTTGAAACCGAGTGGCTCGGCAAACGCCTTGTACTCGGCCACGATGCGATCAAACGTAGCCTGATCGTAGTCGACCAGGTCGATCTTGTTGACCACAAGCACGACATGTTTCACCCCGATCAGGGAGAGGATGAAACTGTGGCGGCGCGTCTGGGTAAGCACGCCCTTGCGCGCATCGATGAGCACCAGCGCCAATTCCGCATTGGATGCACCGGTGGCCATGTTGCGGGTGTACTGCTCATGCCCCGGCGTATCGGCAACGATGAACTTGCGCTTGTCGGTCGAGAAGAAGCGATAGGCAACGTCGATGGTGATGCCCTGCTCGCGCTCGGCCACCAGGCCATCCACCAGCAGCGAGAAATCGATGCCTTCATCACCAACGGTGCGGTTGTGGCTTTCCTTCTTGAGGCTCGCCAACTGGTCGTCGAGGATGAGCTGGCTGTCATAGAGCAGCCGCCCGATCAGGGTGGATTTACCATCGTCGACGCTGCCGCAGGTCAGGAAGCGCAGCAGCGACTTTTCGGTCTGCTCGCCCAGCCAGAGATCGAGTTCGGTTTGTGCCGTGGCCAGGGTCATATCAGAAATACCCTTCCTGCTTCTTCTTCTCCATCGACCCGACGCTGTCGCTGTCGATGAGGCGGCCTTCGCGCTCGGATGTGCGGCTGGCCTGCATTTCCATGATGATCGAGGGCAAGTCAGCAGCATCTGACCGGATCGCCCCGGTCAGCGGGTAGCACCCGAGTGTGCGGAATCGCACGACCTCCTCGCGCGGTGTTTCCCCAGGCAGAAGCGGCAACCGCTCGTCATCGACCATGATCAGGGTGCCCGAACGCTCCACCACGGGTCGCGGCTTGGCGAAATAGAGCGGCACGATCGGAATCTGCTCGGAGTAGATGTAGGTCCACACATCCAGCTCGGTCCAGTTCGAGATCGGAAAGACCCGCATGCTCTCGCCGGGATTAAGCCGCGTATTGAACGTGCGCCACAGTTCAGGCCGCTGGTTTTTGGGGTCCCAGGCATGGCTGGCATTGCGATGGGAGAAGATCCGTTCCTTGGCGCGCGACTTCTCCTCGTCGCGCCGCGCCCCACCGATCGCCGCATCGTAACGGCCCGCAGAAAGCGCCTGGCGCAACGCCGCCGTCTTCATGATGTCGGTGTAGCGCGATGATCCATGGTCGAACGGATTGATACGATCCCGCACGCCGTCGGGATTGGTATGGGCGATCAGATCAAAGCCATATTCTTCAGCCGTCCGATCGCGGAACGCGATCATCTCGCGGAACTTGAACGTCGTATCCACATGCAGCAGCGGAAACGGGATCTTGCTGGGGAAGAAAGCCTTGCGTGCAAGGTGGAGCAGCACGCTCGAATCCTTGCCGATGGAATACATCATTACCGGCCGCTCAAAGCTGGCAGCCACCTCGCGCAGGATCTCGATGCTTTCGGCTTCGAGCGTCTGCAAGTGCGTCAATCGACTCTGGTTCAAGGTTCCGTCCCGGCACAGGGCCACACCGTGGCAACAGGGCCGTTTCGTACCGCCCCGGGCGGTGTTGCAGCAAGCCGAAAACCGCAGAAAAGCCCGGCGTTACGGGGTGTTGGGGCAAAATCATCCCTCACGGGATCACCCCTTATGAAACCACTCCACCAAGCCGCCCTCCCCCGGTTCTGGCGATGCGCGGGAGGCGATCCGGAGAGAAAAATAGTTCCGCGGCACCCGGCAGGGTGCGACAGGATCCTCTGTTTGGAGGAATGGTGCCGGCAACAGGGTTCGAACCCGTGACCCCCTGATTACAAATCAGGTGCTCTACCAACTGAGCTATACCGGCGCACGAGGGCAACTACCATTGGCCGCCACGGTCTTGCAAGCGAATTGGCGTGCTTTTCATGTCCTGTGTAGACGCCATTCGACACAGTGAGGTAGCCTTTCAGACAATCCATTGGACAGTGCCGATTATCGTTTCTGTCCATGCAGCCAAATCAGCCAAGTCCTGCCAAGGAAGTTCAATGGCGAGTACGCGGTTTGTTTTTCCAGCGTTGCTGACCGTTCTGTCCTTGCTCGTCGCAACGTCAGGCCTGTGGGTTGTCTATCACGAGGGCTGGGCCCGTGCCTCCGAGCCCGGCACGACGGACATTGGCCGGGTCATCTATTCGCTGAAAACGGTCGACGGCTATGGCATTTCATCGCTCAGCAAGCTGGATGCGGTAGCAGGGTGTATGGTTGCCCTCAGCACGCCGAAAGCGCTCGAAATGCGCTTCCTGCCCGGGGAAACCCGCGACGCCATCGTCCCGCATTGCGGTCAGCGAGTTGATGATGCGGTCGCGGCATTTCCAAGCAGCTCATATGCCCGCGCCGTGCGAGCGCTCGCTGCCGCGCGAAGCGGCGATTGGGCTACGCTCAACGATCAATTGGTTCGCTCCCACATCACCGGCCCGACCGAACAGGCATTCGCGCAATTGCGGGTCACCGTCGCGCTGGACAACTATGTCCAGTTGGGCGAGGCCGCGAGGCGCGCCACCGGCCGTGACCTGTTGATGCTCATGACCACCAGTCGGGGGTCCGACATGATTGCCCGCCGCTACGTGGAGGACGAGGCTTTCCGCACTATCATGGACGCGCTCATCGCTACGGCACCGCCTGAATTGCAAAAGCGGTTCGTCGATCTCGTCACGCGCGAGCTGGACCAGGTGCCGGGTCCATGATGGATGTGTCGAGTTCCAATCCTGTCGCCATCGCCCACCCCTCGGATGGCGTTCGGCAATCACAGTCGAGCCTCACTGGCGCCGACACGTTTCTGTTTTGGGCGCTCCTGCTCATCATCGCCCTCGCCCCCCTCCTCCTTGGCAGCGCGCGTCCACTATTCTGGGGTATCTGGGCAGCCTATTCTGGCACGCTCGGCGCCATCTATTTTGGCATCCTCACGCTGCGTCGGAGCCCTCTGCGGATTGGCCCAAGTGCGTTGGCTGTAACCAGCATTCCCTTCATACTGACATGCGCCTACCTGGTGTTTCAGATGGCGCCCATTGGCGAGTTTGCAATCATTGCCGCAGACGGCGTCTCCATCACTGCTCCCCAGATCACCATTGCGCCGGGCATGACCATGTTGATGCTGGTCCGCGTGGCGACGTTCGGCCTGCTGGCGCTCCTGGCCATGCAATTGGCGTTGAGCGACATATGGCGTACCCGGCTGTTGCAATTCATCATGCTCAGCGTGCTGGCCTACGGCATCTACGCACTGGTAGCCCTGCAGACGGGCGACACAATCCTCGGCCTGACCAAGTGGGCCTATCACGGCAGTGCCACCGGTACCTTCGTCAACCGCAACAGTTTCGCGACCTTTGCCGGGTTCGGTGCCATTCTGGCTGCGTCACTGGCATGCTCGGTCATCGTGAGCCGATCCGGACGGCGACCGGATAGAAGAAGCATCCTCAATGAGCACGGCAGCCTGACCCTCTACGCCCTCGCCTATGCCATCCTTCTGGTCGTATTGGTGGCAACCCAATCGCGCATGGGCCTGTTTGCAACGCTTGCTGGCACCGGTGTTGTCCTTGCGGTTACGGCCCTCACCATCGGCAAGCTGCGCCTCGCCCTGTGGATCATTCCGCTGGGCCTTATCCTATTGGTTGGCGCCATTTACCTGCAGGGTGGCGGCCTGCTGGAGCGTATCGAAAGCCACGGGCTGGCGTCCGATAGCCGCTTCGAGCTCTACCGGCAGACACTTGACCTCATTGGCCTTCGTCCATGGACCGGCTTTGGTGGCGGCGCGTTCGAACTGGCATTCCCTCTGGTCCACCGCCCCCCGCTTAGCGCCGAGCACCTGTGGGACAAGGCACACAGCACCTACCTCACACTTTGGGCAGAGCTTGGCCTGATTTTCGGCACGCTACCCATTCTTGCGCTCGCCTATCTGGGTATCCGCCTGGTCCGTACCCTCATCGCGCGTCGCGGCTCATGGACGGCACAGACGGCCGCCCTGGGTGTCCTCGTGCTTGGCGCGGTCCATTCTGTGGTCGATTTCAGCCTCGAAATTCAGGCCAACACCATCCTGTTCGTGCTGATCGCCAGCATCGGCTTCGCCACAACCATCCCGTCCAACCGCAAGGCTGCCTAGCATGTTCAAGATTTTACGCGGACTGATGGGCCGCGGAGATCAGCCGGTACCACGCCGCCGGCGCCTGACGTTTCAGCAATGGCCAGCGGTGATCTACGCTGTCGGCGATGTACATGGTTGCCTCGCCCAATTGCGCGCGCTCGAAATGCAGATTGTTGATGACTCTTCCACTATTGTGGGTGAAAAGTGGATCCTTTACCTCGGAGACTACATTGATCGCGGCCCGGATTCAGCGGGCGTGCTCGACGTTCTGCTTGCTTCACCACCCCCTGGATTTCTCCGCTTTTGCCTCGTCGGGAACCACGAGGTGATAGCATTGGACTTTCTTCGCAACCCACAGCCTCAGGCAGACTGGATCCGCTTCGGAGGCATTGAAACTCTCAATTCCTATGGCCTCGCGGCATCGGTTCTGCAGGGACTTTCGCCGCAGGCGCGGCGGGCCGCACTTGCTGGCCACATTCCCCGAGACCACATCGATTTTCTCGTCCGGCTCCCCCTGTCCCTTTCCGTGCCCGGCACCCTGTTCGTGCATGCGGGTATTCGTCCCGGCGTGCAGATTGACGATCAGCGCGAGGAAGACCTGTTGTGGATACGCGACGCCTTCTTCGACGCTCCACCTGTCCCCGGCCTCCGGGTGGTTCACGGCCATACACCCGCCAGGTCGCCTTTCGTCTCAGAAGAACGCATCTGTGTTGATACGGGCGCTTTCGCGACCGGCGTTCTCACCGCCGCCCGCCTGACCCCGGATGGCGCCGTCAAGATACTGCAGGCGACTGCCCTGTGACGCCTTCGCGCCACCTACCAAGGCGTCAACCTCTGTCGTATGAATGACGCGCTGGCCCCAGTAAGGAATTTGCAGATGGACGACGCTGAGTTCGACCTTCGCGGCATTTTCAGTTTGCTGCGCAGGCAATTTCGGCTGATCGTCATCACGGTGATCGCGGTGGTCGGCATTGCTGCCACCATCACATTCTCACTGACACCCATCTACACCGCTTCGGCTCTCATTTTGGTGGACCCGAGCAACAAGAACCTGCTCGCGCCTAGTGCACACATGGGCAGCGCCAGCACCGACAGCGCTCGTATTGACAGTGAGGTCGAACTTATTCGGTCCGACAACGTCCTGATCGATGTCATCAGCAAGAATAGCCTGGTCTCTGACGAAGAATTTGGCGTTTCCATCGGCGCCTGGCCGAGGATCCTGTCATTCCTCAGGCTGGCACAGCCGACCTTACCGACTGGCGAGAGTGCCCTCAACCAGGCACTGTCACAACTGCGCAGTGCGGTCCGGGTTCAGCGGCGCGGCTTGACCTACCTGATCTCTGTGCAGGTTGGCTCTAGATCCCCCACCAAGGCCGCTGAATTAGCCAATGCCATCGCCGAATCCTACATTTCGGACCAGCTCGCCTCCAAGGTCAACAGCACCATGGCCTCGCGAGACATCCTGCAAGCGCGTATCAACCAGGCCCGCGAGGCCATCGCGAGCTCCGAAGAGTCGTATGATACCTTCATCTCTGAAAATATCGCCCGGATCACCGGAGACACCGGGCGCGCCGATCTGACGGCCATGCAGGAGCAGATTGCTCAGTTGAAGGCCGCACGAACTCAAGCGAACAATCTGGCCAGCGCTGTCCAGACGGCGCTCCTCACTGACAACCTGGACACTGTTGTGTCGTCCCTGCAGTCGGACGCCCTCGCTGAGTTGGAGCGCCAGCGGTCGCTTCTTCTCCACAACATGGCCGATACCACCGCGACCTCGCCAGTAGCCATCGACCTCCAGACCGAGCTCGCGGCCATTGAAGCACGGATGCGCGAGCAGGCATCGAGCGAAGTGTCGGTCTTGCGCAGCGCCATCCAGCTTAGCCAGGACCAGGAAACCACCCTGCGCCAGACGCTGCGCTCCGAGGTCCTGAACAGCCCGCTCTCTGCTGGTGTCCTGACGCAGCTGTACGAATTGCAACAAGGAGCGGAACTGGCTCGGGCGCAATACCAGACCCTTTTGGCGCGCGCGACGGATCTCGAGGCCGAAGCCGACCTGCAGCTCGCTGACAGCCGCATCGTCTCTCCAGCTCTCGCTCCCGGCGCGCCCTCCTTCCCGAACAAGGCTTTGTTTCTGTTCATTGCCGCACTCGGCGCACTGGGTCTGGGCATTGGCGTGGCATATGCCTACGAAAATCTGCTGGGTGGCTTCGTCAGCGAGGACCAGGTGGAGGCCGTCCTGCGAACCCCGGTACTGACTTCCGTCCCCCGTCAACGAGCGAAGTCAGACGAAAGCCTGGCCAACTTCATGGTCACCGAGCCACTGTCAGTATTCGCCGAAGCCATCAGACGCGCCCGAGCAGGTCTCGGACAAGCCCTGCGCAAATCAGGCAAGAACGCGCAGGAAAGCACGGTCGTCATGGTGACCTCCGCCGCACCCAGTGAGGGCAAGACGACCTTGGCCCTCGCCTTGGCTCGCTCCTACGCTCTGTCAGGTCAGCGAACCTTGCTGATCGACTGCGACCTTCGCAAGCCGTCCATTCATCGCCACCTGGACCTTGAGCCCTCCAAGGGACTGCTGGACTTCCTGACTGTGAACCCGGACGAGCCGACAAAGCTCACCTCGATCATGTCGTCCGACGCGCTGACCCCGGTCACGATCATCCTGGGCGCACGCCGCAGTGATCTGCCCACAGATCAGCTATTGTCCGGCGCCTCTTTCGGGCGATTGATCAGCGCCGCTCGCAAGAGTTTCGACATCATCGTGCTCGATACGCCACCGATCGGGCCTGTGGTCGATGGGCTCTACATCGCCTCCTTTGTCGACGCGATTCTGTTCGTCACCCGCTGGGCGAGCACCTGGCAAGGGGACGCGCGCAAGGCCGTAGCTAGCCTGACGGACTCCAAACAACCAAATTCGCCTGTCGTCACCGTCCTTAATCAGCAGGACGAGTCACGGACTTCCCGCCAACGTCGCTATGGCAGCTACTATGCCTATCCATCATGAGCCCGATTGCAGGGCTTAGTCGCCCGATCCCTGAAGGATTTCCCGCTGAATGGTCATCAGGATGATCTTGATGTCCAGCCAGAGTGAGAAGTTCTGGATATAGGCAATGTCATGATCAATCCGGGCCCGCGCTGCGGTCGCGTTGTCTGTCGGACCACGCAGGCCATTGGCCTGTGCCCATCCGGTAATGCCTGGAAGCACTTCGAGGCGGGTGTCGTAGTAGCGCACCAGCGTTCTGTAGAGCGTCCCACCCGCGCGCATCCCGCTCACATGAGGTCGCGGACCAACCAGTGACATCTCCCCGCGCAGGACATTGAAGAGTTGCGGAAGCTCATCGATGCTTCTACGCCGCAGGAAGCGACCAAAACGTGAGACGCGCGCATCGTCTTTCACGGTCTGCGCTACCCCGCTCTGATCGCAGGCATTCAGACGCATCGAGCGAAATTTCAGGGCGCGGAATGTCTGCCCTCGCAGGCCTTCCCGCGTCTGCGTGAACAGCACGGGTCCCGGACTGCTGAGCTTGATGCCAATTGCCACCAGGATGAACACTGGCATCAAAACCAGGATAGCCAGACTTGCAACAATCACGTCAAAAATGCGCTTGGCCAGAAATCGCCGGCGACGAGCGAGCGTGAACTCGGGCAAGATGGGCCGACCATCTACCCGGGCGAGCATAAGCCCGCTCTGTGGGTCCGTTTCGTCCCAGCTCAGAAATTCCCGACCACTGCGAGCTTGAACCGCCGAATTGCGCACGATGGCGTTATCCACTGCGTAGAAACTGCTCATCTTCAGGCTCAATGTTCGTCGGAAAACGATTGATTGAAGTCGATTTTCTCGGGCTGCGCCTCACTTTACCAAAAATTAACCAGTTTCCAACTCGTATTTCGACTCACCACAAGTAGTGAGAAAACACTTCAGGAGGTCGCAGTCGGGCAAGACAAAATGCCAGGCTGAATCAGCCTGGTTTCATCTGGCGATCGCGAACTTTCAGGAAGGACTGGCGGGCGTCAGTGAGCCAGACTCTGGCAACAGTTGCTCGAACAGATCGGCAATGGCAGCACCACCGCCTGCTGCGGCGACGTCGGCGCGGAGCGCAGTGAACGAGCCCAGAGCAAGAGCTGGATCAACACCCGCTTCGATGAGCGCGGCCGCGTATGCATTGATTGCAGCTTCACAAGCGGCGGGAACAGCCGCCCTGCCGTCGGCGGGCGTGCAGGCAGCGAAGGCTGCATTGTAGAGGTCATCGAACCCCTGAACGGGAGCGGCCATGGTCGCCGACAGTGTAACAAGGCTGAGCACACTGGCAGTCGCGAAACGCATCATCAGCTTGCGCACCAAGATCACCCCCAATCCCGACAAGGTAGAATTACAGCAAGTCAGGTCACGAAGACAGGGGCACGTTCGACGTTTGAACGATCGGGTGAGTTAGCAACTTGAAGAGAGCAGTGTTCCAGTCAGACGACAAGGATCGCATTGAACCGGCCACTCAGCCGGCAGTCCAGCTGTTCGGATTGGCCGTCGACATGGTCCGAATAATGTAGCCGGAGGCGCGAACCGTCTTGATAGTGTCGGTCAGGTTGTCGAGCACGTAGCTGCCCTCGCTCGTTAGCACCACCAGCACGGCGTGCGGTTCGCCACTGCGGGTGTGGGTATAGGCGATGCGCAGCGCGCCGGCGGCAACGCCGTGGCGGATCAGAGCACTGCGCTTGGACAACACATAGTCTTCGCAGTCGCCGCTTTTCGGATCGAGTTCCCAGATGTCGGCCGTGTCACGTTCCGGACGGATGGCGTTGTTGACGTGAACGTTGACCCGCTTGAGCACGGCCATGAGGTTCGACGTCATCGTTATCTGGTCAGGCCCACTGCTGGCGCATTCGCTGCGGTTCTGGGCGCAGAAATACTGCATCGACAGCGGCGTGATCGCAGCTGTCTCACTGATTACGTGGCCGAAGGAGACGCTTGCGCCGGAGCCGTAGGCGACAGCACTGCCGCTGGAATACATCGTGAGAGCCATGGCCAGGCCAGCCAACGCAGTCGCGAACTTCGTACTCATCTGAGCCACCCACTGGTGATGATGGCCGCAGCATGCACGCGACAAATTGCAGCCGAACTCGAATATTCGATACAATTTTATCCGGTTGGACGCGGCTTGTGTCGCCTCCGACCAAACTCCTGCATGGCCCGGGCAACTGGGGTGAGGGTCTGGGCAGGCCAATTTGAAGCGTCCGCGCGTCAATTTCTCTTCAATTGTAAGGATTCAGCGCCTCATAGTCGCGCTGCGCTGGCTTCGCCCCTCGCACACATGTTAGGCAGACGACCGACATGTCAGTGGCAAGGACTTTGGCCGCATGAGCAAGATTTGCGTGGTGACCAACGAAACCCAGGCAGCCGAAGAGGCAGCCGCGCGGCTCCGCCGCCTCTATGGGGACAGTGACATGGCCACCGCCGACTATGTTGTCGCTCTGGGCGGTGACGGGCTGATGCTCCAGACCCTGCATCGTGTCATGGGCACCGAAAGGCCGGTCTATGGCATGAATTTCGGTTCCGTCGGCTTCATGATGAATACGTTCAGCGAGGAGGGTCTCCTTGAGCGCCTCGAGGCAAGCCAGCGCACTCGCATTTATCCGCTGGCCATGACCGTGCTGGACACCGCGGGGCATAGCCAGGTCGCGCTGGCGATCAACGAAGTCTCGCTGTTCCGTTCAACCTATCAGGCGGCCAAGCTGCAGATCCTTGTCGACGGCGAGGTCCGTCTCGATGAACTCATTTGCGACGGCGCTCTGCTGGCGACCCCGGCCGGCTCCACCGCATATAACCTGTCTGCGCATGGGCCCATCCTGCCAATTGAAGCCCCGCTTCTGGCGCTCACCCCAATCTCGCCCTTCCGCCCCCGCCGCTGGCGTGGTGCCATCCTGTCCAACCGGGCGACTGTAAAATTCGTGACTCGCGAGGCGAGCAAGCGTCCTGTCAGCGCCGTTGCGGACAATGTCGAGTTCCACAACGTGCTCGAAGTAACGGTCAGCGAAGACCGCACGCATGGCGTCACTTTGCTGTTTGACCCAGGCACGTCGCTTGAGGAGCGCGTCCTCAGCGAGCAATTCCGCTTCTAGGGCGATCGCTCGCTCAGGCCGCCGGCAATTCCAGCAGCAGCGCTGTTTCCACGGCGGGCAGATGCAGGCTGGCCGTGCTCGATGCGGCAAAGGCCGTCATCACGCCCCGCGCGGCCATGCGGGCCAGCCGCACGTTCTGGTCGTTGAGATAGGCAAAGGCCTCTTCCAGTTCGACGGGAATGTCGCCCTGGTATTCATCGATGAGTTCCTCGGTCAGCGCGGTCACCACATAGTGCCGTGCCGCCAGGTCATCCATCAGGTCGGCATTGCGCGCATGCAGCACCAGCCGCACCAGGAGCCGCCCCATGGCTTCATCGATCTTGCAGCGAGCCATCAGGGCAATCATCGCCGCGCGGCTTCCATGCTCAAGCAGCGCCAGCACCTTGTCGCGTGAGCTGCCCGAAAGGTTGGCGAGGCAGGCGGCAAAGAACATCACTCGGCCAGTGGCAACAGCGTGCAGCAGCACCCGCATATTCAGCCGGTTCGACCCCACGAGATCATCGACAAACCGGTCGCGCTGCTCGGCAGTGGCCGCCTCTCCTATCGAGGCAAGAGCGGAATCCTTGCCGTCGCGCAGCAGCCGCTCGAGGCGTTCAGACACCAGCGAACCCTTCACAAGCCGGCACGTGCGCAGAGCCTCGGCGGCCGTCCCCACAAGATGGAGTCTGGCCTGGTCAGGGAGCGTGTCGAGCGCCAGCAATGCGCCGCGTGTCTGCGCGTCATCACCGTTGCTCAAGGCCAGTCGCAGCAGCAGCGATGGACTCAAAGCCTGGCCGGGCCGGCGCAGGACGCGCAGGGTCAGGTTGCGGTCGTCGCGGTCAATCAGAACCTCGGCCAACCTGGCCGAAAGTGTTGCCCGCTGCGCGATGGCCAGCAGCGTTGCACTGTCAGCGCTGCGCGCCAGCGGCATCATGTCGGCATCGACTAGCACCGGCGAATATTGCAGTACCGCGCGCGAGATGATCGGGCTGTCCCGCAACAGCGAAAGGATCACCGGCCGGGGTGCTTCGGACGAATGGAGCAAGCCATAGGCGAGCGCTGCGCGCACCTTGACCGAAGGATCGTCGAGAAAGGAAATCAGGGCCGCATAGAGGGCCGCATGTTCATCGGCCGGCCCGCGATGGTTCAGATAGGCCAGCGCCGCCAGGTGGGACGCATGCCCGCGCGCATCGCTGTCACTGGACTGCGAAAGCTCGGAAAACGCACCATACCCAACCATGACTCTCTCCGCACATTGGCGGAAATCACCTTATTGGGCAGTGCTTAAGGAACGGTTCACCATAAAATCCGGCATGAGAGAAGTCGGCCGAACCAGGCACATGGCAGCTTCTCTCCAGCCTATTGGCTGTAGAGCTGCGTGAAAAAGGCACTTCCAGGCTGGATGTCGTCGGCATCACGCTCAGGTTCGGTCCGAAACAATCCGGTAAAGGACATATTCTCTTCCGAGAACCGCGAGGGAATTGCAGGCAGGGGCTCCTGCCCTTCCGCCTGTCCTGCCATCTGCTGTGTCGTGAATGCCGGGTTGCTCCCTTCATGCTTGGCCACCAGCACCTGATAGACCTGCCTGATGGTCCGCGCCTGCCCATCGCGATCATAAAAGATCGTCCGGTTTGCAGAGGCCTGCTGCGGAAACAGGCTGACGGCAAGCTGGTCGGGATTTTCCAGCCCCGCCCTGAACATCCGCTCCGCGCCCTGCGCGCCCAGGAAATGCGCAATGTACAGCTCACCCGCACTGGGCATGCGTCCGAACACCGAGCGCAGATACTCGCCATTGGATCGCGTAAAGGCCGCGGCGAGGTCTGCGGCAATCTCCGGGTTCTCCCGCAGCTTCAGGATTTGCGCGCGCCTGCCGGCATCGCCAACCACGTAGTCGCCGCTTCCGGTCCGTGAGATCTGGTCCGCATAGGACTGGTAGCCGAGCCGAGGCCCCTCCTCTTTCATCACCTGCAGCCAGGTACCCTCGAGAAACTGGAAGAGGCCGACAGCCGACGACGTGCTGGCTCGCGCGCCTGGATTGAGGCTACTTTCGCGTATGGCCGTCTGCAGCAGATAGCTGAAATCCACTCCACTGCGGTTGCCGGCCGCAGTGAGCGCATTTGCCAGGCTCTGCGATATGGAGATCGGCTGGACGCCCATGCAGGTCTTTCGGCCCAAGAATCACGCGAGAATCAATGCCGCGAGTCTAGCACCCTCGCGTCGCACCGCCGCATCAACCTTGCGTGGCCAGGGCAGTTATTCGCCCCACCGCGTCACGACCGTATCGAGGCTCGGCCGCGGACGCTCATCCGGAACAATCGCGGGCTTGCCGATATGGACAAAGCCCACGAAACGTTCGCCCGGCTTGGCACCCAGCAGCTCGGCGGCTTCGGCATCGAAGCTGAACCAGCGGGTGATCCACGTAGCTGCAAAGCCCATGGCGTGAGCCGCATGCACGAGGTTGAACGCCACATTGCCGGCCGACAGCACCTGTTCAATCTCGGGGGCTTTTTCGCTCGGCTTGGGCGCCGAAATGACCCCGACGGTGAGCGGCATCGGCAGAAAGCGTCCCCGCTCGATGTCCAGGCCCGCCTCGTCGAGCCCGGGATTTTTCCGCGCCGCTATCGCCGCCAGCGCCTCGCCGGCCGCCCGGCGAGCATCGCCATCGATGATCACCAGTCGCCAGGGCGTGAGCTTGCCATGGTCAGGCACGCGCGTCGCAATGGTGAGGATCGTATCGAGCTCGTCCGCCGACGGGCCCGGCTCCTTCAGAAAGGCCGGACCGACCGAACGACGGGTCAGCAGATAGTCACGCAGGGCTGGATTGGCTGGCATGCGACGCTCCTTTTGCACTCCCCTTTAGCCCCCACGACCGGCTGGGGCCAGTTGTGCAGGCAAAAAATGCTGTGACGGGACCTCGGGCGGTTTTAAAACGGCGAAGGTTGTGACACAGCTTTTCCCCAATCATGACCTACTTGCACCGGAGAGTCGGTCCGTGAGCACCGATGCGGCACCCGGAGAGACCATGCGTTCGGCCAGGCAAATTGCAATTCTGTTCAGCGTCCTGGCCGCTTTTGCCACTGTCCTGCCTATGGGCAGCGTGCTTGCACAGCAAAGCACAGAAATTCCGCCCCTTCCTCGTCCGCGCCCCGATCGCGACGCCGCGACTACCCAGTCGCCAACCGCCGAACCTAACGCCGCCACCGATGCGATTTCGGCCGTCACCGACATACCCCAGCCCGTCACGCTCACGGCGAAGATCACCCAGGAAGGCGCCACCATTCCCGAAGGCGTGGTCTGGCGCGTTTTCGACGAGACCCCGGACGCAAACGGAGAGATGGCGCTCGTCGCCAAGTCGGATTCCGGCTCCGCTGCCCTGGAACTACCGCCCGGGAATTATGTTCTGCATGTCGCCTATGGACGGGCCCAGATCAGCGAACCGCTCAATGTCGTCGCCGGAACCAACACCCATGAGGTGGTGCTCGATGCGGGCGCGCTGCGGCTCAATTCCGCGGTAACCGGCGACATCCCGATCTCGCCAGCCCAGCTCCATTTCGACATTTATACGGCAGGTGCGGAAAACAGTCGCGAGCTGGTCGCCGACAATCTGCCGCCCAACGAAATCGTCACGCTCAATGCCGGCACCTATCACATCGTCTCACGCTTCGGCGCCATCAACGCCATCGTGCGCGCCGACTTGCGCGTCGAACCCGGGCAATTGACCGACGCCACGCTCTATCATCACGCCTCCGAAGTCTCCTTCAAGCTGGTCTCGGAGGAAGCCGGCGAGGCGATTGCCGACGTGGAGTGGACGGTCAAGACCAGTGATGGCACGACGGTCTTTACCGAGCGCAGCGCCTTTCCATCCACGGTATTGTCCGAAGGCGAGTACCTGGTTCTCGCCAAGCTGGGTGACCAGGTCTACAACCGCGAAATCCAGATCCAGCCCGGTAGTCCCCGCGAAATCGAAGTCCTGACAACGGTCTATTGATCCCCGCGCAGAAGAGCCGACCTGGCCAACTTGTCCCCGCCTGCATGCCTGGCGTTACCTTGGTCGCATCGACCACTTGGGGACACATAAATGCCAGATCGTTTTTCCGACTTTGCCGGCGGCCTTGAATCGCCGGCGACTGACGGCTTCGCCGTCACCCCCAGCGACGGAGCCGACGTGCCAAGCATTACGCGTGCCGTCTATATCGGCGGCGGCGGAAGCATTGCCGTTGTCCTCGCATCGGGCGCTGAACTTACATTTGCGGGCCTGGCCAGCGGCACTCTGCTGCCAGTGAGGCTGCGCCGCGTGAAGGCCACGGGCACGACCGCAACCGCCATCCTCGGCCTCCTCTGATGCTGAGCCTGTCCCTTGAACTCACGAGGTCGGGCGCCGCCGCCCCTCTGGAACCAGAGGCCCTCGCCTATTTTGCCCGCATGAGCGCGCAACCCGACGCGTTGCGCAAACGACAGATCAGCAACCTCATCGCCGCCCTGAAGCAGGGCGGCGTCTGGGCGCGCCTTGATGCTTTCTGGCTGATGGCCGCGCATGACGCGGATGCCGCGCGCCTCAACATTGTCGACGATCGCTATAATCTGGTCCTTGTCGGCTCACCAGTGTTCATCGCTGATCGGGGCTACATTGGTGACGGCTTTGCCAGCTACCTCCGGACCGGCTTCAATCCTGCTGCTGCCGTGGCGCCCAAATTCACGCAGAACAGCGCCGCCTTCGGCTTCTGGTCGCTCACCGAGCTGGACGATGCATCCCAGGAAATGGGCAATGCCAACAACGTAATCGTGCCCCGTAACGGTAATCAGGCCCTCTACCGCCTCAACAATGGCGGCAGTGCTTCCAGCACCGCGCCAGGAGCCTCCCTCACCTCGCTGGGGCTTTTCACCTGCCTTCGCAACAGCAGCACGGCTGAACGCCTTCGCCTCAATTCCAGCCAGCTTGCCATCGACAGCAGCAAAGCCTCGCAGTCCATTGCCAATTCCGAGTTCACCCTCCTGGCCCGCAACACAGCCTCCGGCGCCGTCTCGGTCACCGGCGGCAAGCGGCGCCTGGCCTTGGCATTCATCGGCAGCGATCTGTCGGACAGCGAGGCAGGAGTTCTATACGAGGTCGCGAGCAACTACCTGACCATATTGGGCGCCCACTAGGTGTCGTTTCCAAGTAGGTTGTTCAGTCTTTGGAACGGAGTTTTTCCGCCGATGGCGGAGTGAGGTCTGTTCAGATTGTAGTCGTCGGTCCAAGGGCCGATGGCCTGTTTGCGATGTTCTGAGGTCTCGTATGGCTGTGCATAGGCCCACTCCCTCAGAGAAGTCTGGATGAAGCGCTCGGCCTTGCCATTGGTTTGGGGACGGTAGGGTCGGGTGCGGATATGGCGGATGCCGGCAGCCTGGATGGCGTTGGCAAAGAGCTTTGAGCTATAGGCCGAGCCATTGTCGGTCATGATGCGCTCGACGGTCACGCCGAGCCGCTCGAACCAGCGCACAGCCCGGTTGAGAAAGGCGGTGGCGTCCTCCTTGCCCAGGCTGGGCAGCACCTCGGTATAGGCCAGCCGGCTCGCATCATCGATTGCCACATGCAGATGTTCCCAGCCAATGCCTCGCCCCCTGTTGTGCTCGATCCGCGCGCCCGTGATGCGGTGCCCCGTGCGTTTGAAGCGTCCCAGGGTCTTGATATCAATATGCACCAACTCGCCGGGACGCTCGCGTTCGTAGCGGACGGCCACTGGCTTGGGGTCCAGCCGGTCCAGGCGGTTCAGTCCAAGCCGACGCAGAACCAGCCCCACCGTTGAGCGGGCCAGCCCCAGGGCCTGGGCGATCATTGGACCGGTTTGACGCTGGTGGCGCAGCTGTGCGATCGCGGCAACATGCTCCTGAGCCAGGCGATGCGGACAATAACGGGGAGCCGAGCTGCGGTCACGCAACTGCCGGTCGCCAGAACGATACCGCGCCAGCCAGCGATGCGCCGTTCGAGACGACACACCGGCGGCCTCGGCGGCACGTTTGGCTGGCCAGCCTGCTTGCATACGGTTGACCAAAAGCACTCGACCTGAGGGCGTCAGGCGCGCATTCTTGTGCACGTTCATTCGGGGAGCTCCGAGACAGATGGATTGGTTTCGCAACCCCAGCTTCTCAGTCCTTCTCCGAATGAACAACCTTCATAGCTTCGACAACTAGGCGCCCAAACTCCCTCAGCGCGACCTGTTGCCTAAGGCCCGATCGAGAGCCTCGATTAACGCGGCCTTGGCCGACGCATCCGAGAACACTTCCATCGCATGCCGTCGAGCCAGGGCCTCCATCCGCAAACGAGATTCATTGTTCGAGACAATGCCCGCGACCTTTGTGACCAGCTCCTGAGCGCTGGAAAAGAGTAGGATCTGTTTTCCGTCCTCTGCCTCGACCCCGTCATTGCCGATTGAAGTGGTCACGACAACGCGCCCTGCGGTCATTCCGTCAACGACCTTGTTCTTGATGCCTGATCCCTGAAACAGCGGCACCAAAATGACCGCGGCAGCTTCCAGAAACGGCTGCAAGTCCTGCACATAGCCGTGAATGCGAACATTGTGCCCCGCGACGTCAGCAATGCCGCGTGGAACACCCGAACCAACGACATCGATCGTGAAGCCCAAGGGCAAGAGTGGCGAAACCTTCTCGACCAGGAAGCGCAAGCCGTCCAGGTTGGGCTGATACCCAAAATCACCCACAAACAGCAAACTGAACTGAGGGCCTATGCTCGCCCGCACCGAGCCTGGTGATACGTGGCTCTGTCCATTGTTCACATAGACCAGTTTCGAGCCTTGTAGATGGGCCGCCCGGTCTTTTGTCGATAGCAGAATCACGCAATCGGATCGGCGTGAACAAAAACCTTCCCAAAGCACATATGCAATATATCGCGCCACCTGCCTGAACAGACCAGGCGTTGAATTCAAGACCTGAAATACCTGCCGGGATAATCGGTCCTGCATGTCGAAAACGATAGCGGTCCCCGGGTCGCCCCGTTTTACCGAGGCGACAAATGGAGCCAGCATCATCGAGCTGACTATCACATGGGAATAGTCCCCCGACGCCAGGGCAGTGATGATCTTCTGCTCGGTTTCGGCGGAAAAGTAGGGGCGCATGAACGGCAGGAGCAGGTGCCGCCCATCGACGTTCTTTTTTGTCGAAGCCGGCACGACCAAGGTGTCAAATTCCGCATTCGAAGCCTCGATGAGGCCGGCAATGGCCAGTATTCGCCGGCTCAGGCCATTGGCCCTGCTGCCATCGATTTGCGGATGAATATAAAGTACGCGCCTCACCGCCGACGCCCTCATCCGTGACTGATGCCCTTGAGCACCGACAGGTTCAGCTGCGCCTTGTTGAGAACGCTTGGCAGTGCTTCGCGCACCTTGGCCCCGAGATACCGGCGATTGTGGACCAAGTCCGAAATCGCGGCCCTGAGCCGGCCGGGCTCCAGAGCCTCCCGAGGCGAAACCATGTGCGATTGGTCGAGCCCGAACTGTCGGAACAGCCCCTCGAATTTGCCCTGATAAGTAATGGTCGCGACCGGCGTTCCCATGCCCAACGCCGCTATCGCCAGATGCATGCGCGCCGCAAGGATACAGTCCAGATGGCCGGCAAGCTCCTTGACCTCCGCTGCAGTCAAACCAGCCGGCGCCATTTCAAAATCTTCAACAGCGTCCGATGCGAGCGCGGCAGCGAGGGGCTTCAGCAGAACCTGGTCGCCAACCTCGGGACGAACGTCGTGAGAGATGAGCAGCAATGCAATGTTCTTATCATGCACGGCCCCCTCAGCCTCTTCCTTGAAGGCACTCACGACTTCTGATGATCGACTTTTCAGGCCCCTGAAGAGCAGTGGGTGAACATTGAGACCGACTACCACCTTGCCGGCGGCGCGCATCTGACCGGTCCAGGCAATAACATCCGCAAGTGCGGGGGCGCCCTTTGTGGGATCCAGCAGGAAGGCCACGTCGGCCGTGAGCGCGGCCGCCCTCCCGGTAAAGGCCACAAACCGACCGAGTGAAACCTCATCCCTGATATTGACCGAGAGCTTGTCGGAAAGCGCATCGAGCACCGGCTTCATGCTCTGCGCATTTGGCGAGTTGAAGCTGAACCCAAGAATGGCCGTCCGGGCACCGACCCGTGCTGCAATATCTGCCGACAGCAGCATGCGCGCGCTGAATGCTGGTGAGTAATGCCCATCGAGAACATCCGCACCGATGACCAGGACAGCGTCGGGACGAAAATCATCCAGCGTTGACACGATATCGCGATACGAAAATGGCCGCTTCCAACACTGGAAAGGGACGGCGTCGAGCGAGATGGCCGCTGCGCTGCCCTGTGCGGATGCCGTGACAATTCCCACCTGAGCAGCGGGATTGACCGCACGAACTCTCTCGATCACGGCGCGCGTCATCGCCTCATCGCCCCTGGACCCCATCAGCGTCCACGGGTCGCAAGACATCAGTAGGACTCTCTCTGGACAGTCCGAGGGGTGATATGAGGTCAGGCCATCCACGGTTGTCCGCCATTGGGCAAGTTCGGTTGCCCTCATGAACAGCCGTGACCGTTCCAGCCGGGACACAATCGCCCTGCGCATTCCCGGCGGCAGGTGGCGACCAACCAGGCTTCTCAGCATCTGACTACTCGCCCGCCAGCCGGTCGCGCCTCGAAAGAATTTCGATCAAGGCACTGGTTGCATTGCGCAATCCCCTAAAGTCGAAAACGATGTGCAGGGCCGTCCAAACGGCAAAAAACGACAAACCGATAACGATTATGCCCGCAAGATCACCGATCCCGTCGCCCAACGCATGGTCTCTGACCATGGTGGCGACGAGCAGGGAAAAATACGAGATACAGAACGAGGGAACGATCGAAACGGACAGAGCCCTGAATGGGACCCTCAACTCCTTTGCCGCAAAAAAGAAGGACAAGGGGGTCGCAATAAGCTGACTCGCGACAAACACAATCACCATCTCCTCCACCGTTCCACGCGCCAACAGGAACAGCATCACCAGAGCTGATACCGTCTTTGCAATCCCCGTGATGAGAGTGAGTTCAGGGCGTCCTCGGGCCGACAGAAATGCCCCGTTCATGAATTGGACGCACTGAACCGATCCCAGGATGAGCAATGGCGCCGCAACATTTGCTACACCGTCCCAACTGGCCCCAAACAACAGGCTGCAAAGCTCAGGCGATACCGCAGCCAACCCGACAAACACTGGCGCAACGAGCCGGGACGACAACTTGATAGTCCTGACATAGACGTCTGACAGTCTCTCGCGGTCTGACGAAAGCCTGGAAAGAACCGTGAGGGACACGTCATAAAGTGCACCCTGCAGAAGCTGCAATACAGTCAGATAGAGCCGGGATGCCACGGTGTAGATCCCATAAGCAACGATCCCGAGTTGCATAACGATGATCAGATCGACCGCCCTTGTGCCGACAAAATCGACCAGCCTCTGGACCGCCACCGGGATTCCGAACCGGGACATTTGCCGAAAGGCGGCAATGTCGAGCTCAAGGGTCGGCAGCCACGAGGGCCGCGACCATAGCCACACCAGGCTGACCGTGGTCACCACATAGGCCTGCACCACAAAGCTCCAGACGCCTAGGCCAACCAGGGCGCAGGCTACCGCTGCCAGTCCCCCGGTCAGATTTGCCACGAGTGTCCGTGTAGCAAGCGAACGGAACTTCATGTTCCGCTTGAACACCGCTTCCTGAAACAACGTTGGCGCGGTCAACAGGGCGGTGCCGGCTATGGTGGCCACATACAATGGAAACCCCGGCACGCCCAGCCATGTGCCAATATCTCCGCAGAAGAGCACGACCATGGCCACCATGGCGATGGAGATTGCCGTTGCGGTGTAGAACGGCAAATTCAGCTCTGCCGGCGAGAGCCTTTGGCGCTGCATTATCGCGTCGCCAAATCCCAGCCCCGCAACGACCGGGATAAGCGAGAGCATCACCATGGCCGCGGCAGCAATCCCGAACTCGCTGGGCGACAAGATGCGCGCCAGCAGGATGGACAGAGCGAAGGTCAAAATCTTCCCGCCCCAGTTCTGGACGACCGACCAGGCGATACCGCGCGCTGCCGCCGTTCGGAGACTTTCGTCGGTCACGGTTTCGACCTCCCCCGGCTTGTCTTGAAGGGCCGCCCTGCCCTGGCGAACTGAGGTCGAAACGTCGTGCCGCTACACATGAACTTGCGCCGCCCTTGGGCGGCCCGCCTCGGAGAGTCCCGGCACGACAGCCGACCGGTTCCTTCTAAGTGACAATCCTGCAAAAAAGAAAAACATGGCCATCGAAGAATAGTTGTTAACAACGTTCTCCGAGATGAAATAAATACACAAGACCAGGAACAATGCCTTCTGCTCTCTTTGCTCGATCCCCGCATACACGCGAGCAACGAGAACAGAAAAGATCACGAACAGGATCAGCCCATACTCAAAGGCGACCTTCAAATAATCATTATGCGGAACATTGTGTAAGGTCGTCACATTTGGCGTCACACCACCACCGACCCCAAACAATAGATGCAATAGGTCACCTTGGCCCATGAGCCCCAGAATGTTCGACCAATGCAGGACTCGAAAATAGCCGGACAGGTCTGACGACTGGCTGCGTTCGTAGAGGCCCGCGAAAGACATCTGTGAGATGCCGTCCAGCCCGATCGTCGAAAGATCCGCAGCCATCATGGTCAGCACGGCAATCGGTCGATCGAGAAGACCGAGCAGGTAGCCGATGCCGAGCCCGACACCGAGGAGCGCCAGGGCGGCCAGAGAATGCGTCCGCGTTCTGACCAAGGAGGAGATACCGAGGCCGACCACCGTTGCCAGAAGGATCCCGATCTTCTGAAAGAGGAGAACGAGAAGAATGTGAGCCAGTATTGATCCGTGCCCGAAAATCGGCGCGACAGCGAACAAGATCGACATGTAATACAGGACGGCGGTATTCGTGTTTTGAAATATGGCAAAGGCATCGCCACCGGGATACACGCGGCTCCCGCCAAGAAATTCAACCAGGACAGGAAGAACCGCAAGAGCCAGAAGAAGTGCCCTCTCTCCTTTTCCGTACTCAAATTTCAAATTCGTTCCGGCCAGAAACAGAACGAAGATGGAGACGAATTTGAGCCAGTCGGCATAGTCCAGCGATGCAAAGTTAAGTGCGGAATGGATCGTTAATGCGAAAATCCATAGCGCAATGAACATCGCGCCGCGCAAGTCTGTCCGATGATGCATCAGCAAAGCGCCCGAAAGCACCAGCACGATCGACGCTGCAGAGAGATCCTGCAGGGTTGAGAACAACTCGACAGCTGTGATGTTGTACAACGTGGCCAGGAAAACGTTGGCGAATATCGCGAGCAGAACCAGCCACGCATAGGGCGAGGTCGACTCTGGCGCCGAGCCCATCGATATGCGTCCGCTTCGTGGAAGGGAGTCGATGCTCATCGCACCCCCAGTTCCGCATAGAGTTCGGTCATCGCGTCGAAGTAGACTTCGGCGCTGAAACGACGCCGCACTATATCGCGGGTGGCCTCACCCATGGCCGCCAATTCGCCATTCGCGCGCTCCCAGACCAACGTCAACTTCCTGGCCAGGTCGTCGACATCGCCCGGGGTGAAGGTCCAGCCCGTTACGCCCTCATCGATCAGCTCGGGAATGCCGCCGATACGCGCGCCAATGAGCGGTTTGCCGCGGCCGAAGGCCTCGATCGCGCTCATGGGCCCGTTCTCGTACCACTCGGAAGGGAGCACGACGGCACGGGCGCCATCGACCAGGGCCCAGAGCGCCTTTCCTGACTTGAAGCCGAGGAAGTCCACCGGCGCCTGCAGCTCCGCTGCCAGCGCCCTTAGAGCGCCCTCCTCCGGCCCTGAACCGGCCAGCAAGGTCCGAATACCTGACCTGGCAACAGCCCGCACCAGCGTGCCGAGGCCCTTTTCCGGAACGAGACGCCCGAAATAAAGCAGATACTGACCCGGGTCGGGGACCCGGTCCGGGATATGACCGACGAAGTTGGGAATGTAGGCAATACTGGCGGGGTCCCAGCCCCACTCAATGAGCTTTTCGCGATAAAACCGGCTGGGCGCGACGATGCGATCGATACTACGGGCGTAAAGTCGCAAGGACTTGTGCACCGCTGACTCCACCGTGATCAGGGCACTGGCCGCAGCGCTTCCCTTGATGCATCTGTGCCGTGCAGCATTCCAGACCTTGCCGCCCTTGCACCGCTCGCAGACGCCGTCATGCGTCATCATCCTGTAGTTGGGGCAGGCAAGTTTCAGGTCATGCGCAGTCATCACCGTCGGAATGCCTCGACGCTTGGCCTCGACCAGCACAGAGGGCGAAAGGTGGTGATAGATGCAATGGTAGTGCGCCACATCCACCGGCCGGGAATCGAGGAGTTCCGCAAGACGCCGCTGGGCCTGCCGGGAATATACAATTCGCACCGATGAGGCCAAGGTCGACAGAACGCCCCGCCGCTCATCGAAATCGATGCGATCCGCAAAATATCCTTCGGTCTCGCAGGGCTCGTTGCTGGGATGATGCATCGAGAAGAACGTATTGGACCAACCAGCGCCTTCCATCAGGCGTGCATGGTTGAAATAGACCGCATCTGACCCACCGCGAATGTAGTGGTAGCTGTTTACAGATAGCAGATTTGGCAAGCCGCCCCCTCCCCCGGTTTGCGGACGTGGCGATCCATCATCTGACGAACCGCGCCAGAACGGCCTCATATTGCTGGTGGATGTCGTCGAGGGTGAAATTCTGCTCGTGGCGGCGCACTGCGGACTGCCTGGCCTCGTCCATAGGCAGGGCGCCGGCCTCGGCGCGCGTCAGCAGCTCCGACAACGCCACGTCATCGGAGAAATAAAACTGTCCATCGCCCGCCACCCAACGATTGAACTGGTTGTCATGCGCGATCACCGCATTCCCGGCGCCCAGGGCCTCGACCAGCGAAGGATTGGTGCCACCCACCTGATGGCCATGCAGATAAGCCAGCGCATGAAAGCGGAGTGCCGACACCACCGACTGGTCGTAGATTGCACCAGGAAACAGCACGCGATCCGACGCCGCAGCCCGGACCCGCTGATGATAGGAGTTCCCTTCATCCAACCTCCCGAGCACCACCAGGGTCGTATCGCGTGGTCGCGAGGAAAACGCGCGAACGATCTCGAGGATGGAGTTCTCGGGTTCGATCCGCGCGATGGAAATGAAGTAGCGCCAGGGCGCCAGGCCAAGAGCAGTGATCGCCCCGTCGCTGACCGCCCGAAGCCTGTGCGCGCCATATGGGATGATTTCAGATCGAAAGCAGCCATGGCGTCGCAAATGCCGTGCAATCTCGGGGTGATCGGCAATGGGGACCGTGGCAACATTCGCGCCGACGAGTTCATTCAGATAGAACCAGATCTTGATCGGCGGCGACCACTTCGCGCGGCGCCATTCGACCCCGTCCATGTTCATGATCACAGGCCTGCCCCGCAGGCGCAGAGCCAGGCTGAAGACTGCAGTGTTGTAGCCGAGGACCAGGTTTACGCCAGGGCGCTCCATGGCATCCTTGATGGAGCGCCAGTCGAACTCGATTGAGCCCGCCGAACCCTTGGATCTTGTACCCAGACGAATGCGGCGGATGCCGTTCCAGTCGTCCTCGCTGTCGGCAGGCGAAATGCCCTCGGAGTCGGGCTCAAGCTGGCAATAGACATTGACGGTCCAGCCGCGGTCACGCAGGTAGGGCGCCAGGTGGCCGGCAAAGGTCTCAAATCCACCATGCGCAGCGGGAATGCCGCGACATCCCAGGATGTTGACTGCCTTGGAAGCGCTGATCATCAGGCGCTCACCAGAATGGAGTTGAGATACCGTCCGTAAGTGCTCCCACGTAGCCTGGCAGCCAGGGAGTCGAGTTCATCAGCACCAATGTAGCCCATGCGGAAGGCCACTTCCTCGGGTGAGGCAATCTTGAAGCCCTGGCGTTTTTCCAGGGTTGCTACAAATTGCGCGGCGTCGAGCAGGCTGTCTGGCGTTCCGGTATCGAGCCAGGCATAGCCCCGCCCCATCAACTCCACGCTCAACCGCCCCTTTTCGAGATACGCCCGGTTTACATCCGTGATCTCGAGTTCGCCGCGCGCCGAGGGCTTCAGATCGGCAGCAATATCCACCACGTGCCGGTCATAGAAATATAGCCCGGTCACTGCCCAGTTCGAGCGCGGTTGATCAGGCTTTTCCGCGATGCTGATTGCTCGATGGGCGTGATCGAACTCGACCACGCCATAGCGCCCGGGATCAGTGACGTGATACGCGAAAACGCAGGCCCCGCCGAGTTGCGACACGCTGTGGCGCATGAGTTCGGGAAGACCGTTTCCGTAGAAGATATTGTCGCCCAGGATCAGGGCGCATGGCCCACCGGAGACAAAATCGGCTCCGATGATGAATGCCTCGGCAATGCCGTTGGGCTCGGGCTGGGTAGCGTAAGTCAGCGAGAGACCCCACTGCGACCCGTCCCCCAGCAGTCTCTTGAAGTTCTCGCTGTCCTCCGGCGTGGTGATGATCAGAACGTCACGAATGCCGGCCAGCATCAGCGTGGTGAGGGGGTAGTAGATCATCGGCTTGTCGTAGACGGGCATCAGCTGCTTCGAGATCCCCCTGGTGATCGGATAGAGCCGCGTGCCACTCCCGCCCGCAAGTATGATGCCCTTCAAGATGACCTCTCCATCGGTGGTGCGGATCGGGATGCCAGTAGCCGCCCGAGCGTAGCTTCGGTGGACGATTGCCATTTCGGCATCGTCACACCGTGAACCTGGGCCAGCCGGATCGACGACAGGCGCGAATTTGCGGGCCTCCGCGCCGGGGTCGGATAGTCCGAGGCAGGAATGGATAGGACGGATGCCGACGGCCCGCCACGCTCTGCCGACAGGGCGAAAATGCCCCTGGCGAAGTCGGCCCAGCTGGTCTCGCCCGTACCAGCCATATGGAAAATACCGCGCAGCGTATCGTCACCGGCTCGGCTCAACAGGTTCCTGGTCACGGCGATCACTGCATCGGCAATATCGAGGGCAGAAGTAGGATTGCCCACCTGGTCGGCGACCACGCGCAGTTCCGCACGGTCGGCGGCGAGGCGCAGCATGGTCTTGAGAAAATTGTTGCCGAAGGGCGAATAGATCCAGGCCGTGCGCAGGATGGCATGGTTGGCATGCGCCGCGGCAACGGCACGCTCACCTGCCAGCTTGCTCTGTCCATAGACGCCGAGTGGGCGGGGCGCGTCGCCTTCGACATAGGCCGAGGCCTTGCTGCCATCGAAGACATAGTCGGTCGAAATGTGGACGATCGGAATGTTCAGTCGCGCAGCCGCGGCGGCTACTCGCCCTGCTCCGCGGCCATTGACCGCCATCGCCAGATCCGGCTCGGACTCGGCCTTGTCGACCGCCGTATAGGCGGCCGCCGAAACCACGGCATCGGGCGCCACCGCCGCAAAGACCGCCTCGAGAGGGCCATCTTCGCCAAGGTCAAGTTCCGGTCTACCCAGGCTCACCACCTCGACCCCCGCCGCCGACCCTCGTTCCACCAGCGCGGTGAGCACCTGGCCTGATCTTCCGGTGACGGCGATCCGCATCAGACCGCCGCCTCGGCCATTCTGTGCAGGCCAGGCGCCTTGTCGGCATGATGCCGGCCTGGCGGGTCCCACCACCAGTCGTTCTGCAGGTACCAGTCGATGGTTTTCTCGATTCCGGTGTCGAACGTTTCCAGCGCGCGCCAGCCCAGTTCGCTTTCGAGCTTGCTGGCATCAATCGCGTAGCGCGCATCATGGCCTGGCCGATCGCTGACGAAGTGGATCAGATCCTTGTATCTGCCGGCCCTGGGCCTGCGCTGCTCAAGCCCTGCACAGATGCGGCGAACCACGTCTATATTGCGCCGCTCATTGCGGCCGCCGATATTGTAGCTCGCCCCCGCTCGCCCCCGCTCCACAATGGCATCGAGGGCCCGGGCGTGATCCTCGACATAAATCCAGTCGCGGACATTCTGTCCCCGGCCATAGACCGGCAGGGGCTTGCCCTCCAGCGCATTGAGAATGGTCAGTGGGATAAGCTTCTCAGGAAACTGACACGGCCCGTAATTATTCGAGCAATGGGACACCACTACCGGCAGGCCGTGGGTGCGATGCCAGGCCTTCGCCAGATGGTCAGACGCCGCCTTTGTGGCTGAATAGGGCGAGCTGGGGTCATAGGGTGTAGCCTCGGTGAACAGCCCCTTGTCCCCCAGCGAGCCATAGACCTCATCGGTCGACACATGCAGAAACCTGAACCGTCGCCTTGCCGCCCCATCAAGGCCGGCGTAGTGGACGCGGGCCGCTTCGAGCAGCCCAAGTGTACCCAGCACATTGGTGCCCACAAAATCTGCTGCGCTGGTTATGGAGCGGTCAACATGGCTTTCCGCTGCCAGGTGCATGACGCGGTCAGGCCGAAAGCTCGCAAAGGCTTCATTCATGGCCCGCGTGTCGCATATATCCGCCTTGAAGAACCTGTGGTTTGGGCGGCCGTCGACGGTTTTGAGCGATGCCAGGTTCCCGGCATAGGTGAGCTTGTCCACAGTCAGGACGTCATAACCCTTATCCAGCACGAGATAACGCACGACAGCCGAGCCGATGAAACCTGCGCCACCGGTGACGAGGACACGCATCTCAGTGCCCCTCATATTCGAAATGGTGCGGCAGATCGGCCAGACGCGGCTGACCGGTGTCTCTGGTCGAAAGCTGACCAGGGTCCGCGATTGCAGGCCAGTCAACGCCGATAGCAGGATCGTTCCACAACACGCCCTTGTCGCAAGCGGGGTCGTAGAATGCCGTGGTCTTGTAGACCACGAGACAGTTGGCTTCGAGTGTACAGAACCCGTGCAGGAAGCCCCGCGGCACCCAAAGCTGGTTGCCCTTCTCGGCCGTCAGCGTGACGCCAACCCACTTCCCGAAGCTGGGTGACCCAACCCGGATATCGACTGCGACGTCGAAGACGGCTCCGGCCACACAACGCACCAGCTTGCCTTGCGCGGCCGGATCGGACTGGAAATGAAGCCCCCGAACCACGCCGGCCGCCCGGCTGAGAGACTGGTTCTCCTGGACGAAGGTCTGCGGCCCCACGTTTGTGCGGAACCAGTCGTCCCTGAATGTCTCCGAGAAGTAGCCACGGTGATCGCCATGACGGCTGGGAATGATCTCAAGAACGTCGTGAATCTCGGTTCGATTCAGGTTCATCGTCTCACTCAGTGGAACGGCGCCTCGGATGACTTTTCAGCTTCCAGTGTCGCAGCACGAACCCTCTGCGCTGCCCACTAATCTACACACTCCGACGCAGAGTGGAATACGGCTGTGATTGCCTGGTGGACTCGCGGTCGCGACCAGCTGGAACACGAGGAAAATCAGCGTTTTCCGCTCACTCTGGCGCGGAATACTGACCGTCGAAGTACCGGATGGTCATGCCTCGGGCGACTATTCCCCCGACCGGCCCCAATTGCGCAAACTGAGGCCGCCCTATACTTCTTCCACTTGAATGGACCTGGGCACCGCCCCAGATTTCCTCAATGGAACGGGAGAAAACCATGATGTTCAGCAAGATTGATCGTCGGCGTCTGTCGGCGTTCGCGGCCCTCTGCCTTGTCAGCGTAGCCTTGCCGGCAACGGCGGTGGTCGCCAAGGAAAAGACCAAGCCCGCCGCCACTGCCACCGCAACGGCAGACGAAACGACCTTCGATTATGCCGTCTCGATCCCCACAATTGACGCGGTCGACTCCAGTCTCTCCAACGACGTCTTGACTGAAATCCTCAGCGGCAACATTGCCGACCACGCAGATGACCTGGCCGGGCTCGACGCCACCAGCATTTCCGTCCCCGAAATCACTGTCAGCGTGACCTCGCAATCCGCGGACGGTACCGAGGACGCCACCATCACCTTTACCGATCTCGTGCTTGAGGATGTTACCGACGGCAAGGCCGCCGGCATGAGCCTTGGCGGCATCAGCCTCGACGCAGCCGATGCGTCCTTCGCCTTCGGCACCATGTCTGCCGCCAATCTCGATATCGGCGGTATTCTGGGCATTTATGGCCTTGTCGACAGCGACCAGACCGAACTTGAAGTCATCTATACCGACCTAGTCTCCGAGGGCGGCACCATGGAGTCCGAAGAAGTCTCCTGCACGATTGGCGGGGTGACCGGCGCCGAGTTCAAGGCGCGTCCCCTCAAGACCTCCTTTGGCGAGATGATGGCCATCGCCGAAGCCATGGAAGATGATCCCGACACCGTCGATCCGGTGGTCATGGGCCGTTTCCTCAAGATGTATGCCGACTTCCTGACGGCCTTCGAAACCTCCGATGTCAGCTTTGACGGCTTTGCCTGCGACGGCACAGACGAAGACGGCCGCGCCATGACCTTTACTGTCGAGGCCATGACCATGGGCGGCATGTCCCCTGGCGTCTACCCGGCGATCACGATGGACGGCTTCAATGTCGAGGTCGAAGACGACGGCTCTGTCACGCTTGAAAACCTCACCATCAAGCCGATGGACCTCACCTCGACCATTGCCACGCTTGAAGCGGCGCCGGAGGAGGTGGACGAGGCTTGGCTCGAAGCCAATGCCCGCGCCCTGATCCCCGGCATGGAAGGCGTTTCGCTCACCGGCCTGGCCATCGACATTCCCGATCCGGACGCGCCCGATACGCGCATCGTCGCCAATGTCGGCGCCTTCGATCTGACGCTGGCGAACTACGTCAACGGCATCCCGGCTGACTTCGACATCTCGGCCAGCAATATCCAGGCCGAAATTCCCGTCGACAGCGGTGACGAGACCTTTGACCAGCTCCGCGCCCTGGGCATCACCGACATCGATGCGGGCTTCCGCATTGCTGCTTCATGGGACGAAGCGACCAATTCCATCGCTGTTGAGGAAGTATCGCTCTCGGGCGTCGATCTCGCCACCGTCCTCATCGCGGGCACGATCACCAATGCCACCGAAGATCTCTTCGCCCTCGATCCCGACACCGCCATTGCCGCCGGCATGGGCGTGGCCGTCAAGAACCTGGACCTGACGGTCACCGATGCCGGCCTGTCCGACATCATCCTGGCTGTCGCGGCCGCCGATCAGGGCGCAGATCCAGCCACCCTTCGGCCGGTCTTTGCGGGTCTCGCCCAGGGCACCGTCATCAGCATGATGGCGGGCGCGGCCGATGCCGCCAAACTTGGCGAAGCGATCAACGCCTTCGTCTCCGGCAAGGCCAAGACCCTGGCCATCGGCATTGAGGCCAAGACAGATCCGGGCCTCGGGATGGTCGATTTCATCGAGGCCGAGCAGGACCCGACGACCTTGATCGGCAAGGTCAATATCAGTGCAGAAGCCAAATAGGCGATGAATGGAGGGCCGCCAATCGGGCGGCCCTTTTCTATGCGGCCGTTTCTCGTGCCGCGACCTTCAGCCCCCAGTCGAGCAATTCGCGCGCCCTGTCGGGTGAACTTGCCTCCACATAGCAACGCAACTCTGGCGCGTTGCCCGACGCGCGGAAATGCACCATGTCGCCCGCGCCGGTCCAGAACTGCAATCCGTCGATTTCGGCACGCCGCGAAATGCCATGTCTGCCAAAGGTCTCCCTGGCATAAAGTTCATCATCCCGAAGCCGGCCCAGGAAGGCCGCGCTGCGCTCGACGGGCACATCTTGCATCCGGCCGGCCACGGCGTGCTGTAGCGGCAGGCTGGCCACCAGCTCGGACAGCGATCCTCCAGATGCCGCGGCGGCCCCAAGCGCGCACAGGATCGGCAGAATAGCGTCACGCGTCACCAAGGGCGCAAGCGCGCGCCCCTTCGCGCGGACGTTGCGGCCCACAAACGTCCCCCCATTGGCCTCAAAGCCAATCGCCGCTCCACCGGCCGCCTCCATGGCCGCCACCACATGGGGCGAGCCGACCCGTGTCCTCACCACCTTGTCAAAGAGGCCAAGACCCTCGATCGCCGAGTTTGACGTCACTGGCGTCACCAGCGTGTCGGCGTCGAAGTAACGCGCCGTCAGCAGCCCAAGCACATCCCCACGGACAAATTGCCCTTTGTCGTCCACCACGAAGGGGCGATCTCCATCCCCATCGGCGGACACGATGGTATTGAGCCCATGGTCACCGATCCAGCCCGGTAGGGGCGCGAAGACCGCATCACCGAAGGCTTCTGTATCGACAGGCACAAATCCCTCGATCCGCCCCAGGCTGACCGTTTCGGCGCCATGGCGGCAAAGCACCTCGCCGAGCAGGTCCCGCGAAACCGTGGAATGCTCGAACACCCCTACCCGCCAGCCCTTCAAGGCCTTGGGCTCCAGCACATCCACAAATCGCGCCAGATAGCGCTCGCGAGCTGCGGCCGCCCCGTCGAGCAGCGCGACGGGTCGATCTTCGATCAGCGCGCTGTCGAGAGCCGCGAGAATGCCCTCCTCGTCCGCCTTGCTGATTTCCCCCGCGGGCGAATAGAACTTCAACCCGTTGCGATCAACGGGGATGTGGCTCCCCGTCACCATGATGGCAGCGGCTCCGGCCGCAATGGCATGCAGCGCCAGTGCCGGGGTCGGCAGGGCACCACAATCGACCGGCTGAAGCCCCGCCGCTGTGATGGCAATGGCGCAGTCGTTCAGGATGGCCAGGCTCGAAGGGCGAAAGTCCCGTGCCAGGAAAACCTGCTCTGGCGCGCCCGGGCCAGCCTCAAGATGCCGAATGAAGGCCGCCACATACTGTCGGGCCGCCTGCCCTTCCAGCGCGATGGCCAGTCCGCGCAGGCCGCTCGTTCCGAACGTGAGGCTTGCTGCGGCCATGCTAACTCTTTGTCTGCTCCTGGTAGTCCAGGAACCAGGCCACAAACCGATCTATACCCTCGTCCAGTGGGGTCGTAGGCACCGCACCCACGAGCGCCTTGAGCAGGCTCGTGTCCGCCTCGGTTGCAACCACATCGCCAGGCTGCATCGGCAGCATGTTGATCCGGGCCTTCCTGCCCAGGGCGCGCTCGATGGACGCGATGAAATCCATCAGCTCCACCGGACGCCCACCGCCGATATTGAGCGCACGGAACGGCGCCACCGGCGATAGGCTGTCGCCGGGCAAGGCCTCCCCGACAACTGGAACCTTGTCCATCAGGGCAATCATCACATCCACCAGATCATCGACATAGGTGAAGTCACGCCGCATCTGGCCATCGCCATAGACCTCAATCGGCTCGCCAGCGGCAATGGCACGCGCAAACTTGATCAGCGCCATGTCCGGCCGCCCATAGGGCCCATAAACCGTGAAGAACCGCACACAGGTCGAAGGGATCGACCACAGGCTCGCATAGGAATGGACCAGCGCCTCGCCGGCTTTCTTTGTGGCAGCATAAAGCGAGAGCGGCGCGTCGGCCCGGTCCGTCTCCGCATAGGGCATCTTGGTATTGCCCCCGTAGACCGAACTGGTCGAGGCGGCGATCAGGTGCCGGGGCACGTGCTGGCGCATGGCCTCGAGCAGGTTGGCCGTACCGACAATGTTGGACTGCACATAGCTCTGCGGATTTTCGATACTGTAGCGGACACCTGGCTGCGCGGCGAGGTGATACACCACCTCGGCCCCCGCATCGGCAACGAAGCCGGAAAGCGACCGCGCATCCGTCAGGTCGACGCGGCCGAAACTGAACCGCTCATTTTGCTGCAGGATATCCAGCCGGGCCTGCTTGAGCTTAGGGTCGTAATAGTGCGTCAGAGCGTCGAGGCCGAACACGTCATGGCCATCGTCGAGCAATTTCCGGCTCAGATGAAAGCCGATGAACCCAGCCGCGCCGGTAACCAGTATCCTCAAGGCCCCTGCTCCGCTGTCTACTCTGCCGCGTCCGTTGCCCGATCGCTCCGGTCCATGCCGGACCGTCCGATACTGACATAACTGAAGCCGTGGCGCCGCATTTCATGTGGCCGATAGACGTTGCGCAGGTCAACGAAGACGGGCGTCGTCATCACCGAGCGAAGCCTTGCGAGATCAAGGGACCGGAATTCGTTCCATTCGGTAATCAGCACGAGGGCATCGGCGCCGGGCGCGACGTCATAGGCATTGTCGGCAAAGGTCACGCCCTCTGTCAGGTCGCGCGCCGCCTTCATGCCCTGCGGGTCGAAGGCCACGATCCTGGCGCCGCGATCCTGCAGGCCCCTGATGATGTCGAGCGACGGCGCTTCCCGCATGTCGTCGGTATTGGGCTTGAAGGTCAGGCCCAGCACGCCGATCGTGCGGCCACGCACATCGCCACCACAGGCAGCGATCACCTTGCGCGCCATGGCGCGCTTGCGCTGCTCGTTGATGGACACGGTTGTTTCCACCAGCCGCATCGGGCTGCCGAAGTCCTGGCCGATCTTGACCAGTGCCGTCGTGTCCTTGGGAAAGCACGACCCGCCATAGCCGGGCCCGGCATGCAGGAACTTGGCCCCGATACGGTTATCCAGCCCGATACCGCGGGCCACTTCCTGGACATCGGCCCCGGTCGCCTCGCAGAGATCGGCGATCTCATTGATGAAGGTGATCTTCATGGCGAGGAAGGCATTGGCGGCATATTTGATCAGCTCCGCCGTTCGCCGGTCGGTGAACAGCAGCGGCGCCTGATTGAGATAGAGCGGGCGATAGACATCGGTCATGACCTGCCGCGCCCGTTCATCATCCGTGCCGATGACGATACGGTCGGGCCGCTTGAAGTCCTCGATGGCCGCGCCCTCGCGGAGAAACTCGGGGTTGGACACGACAGCCACTTCAGCCGTCGGATTGGCGGCGCCGATGATCCGCGCAACTTCGTCACCCGTACCCACCGGCGCAGTGGATTTGGTGGCCACAACGGTAAACCCGGACAGCGAGCCGGCGATCTCTTGTGCCGCCGCATAGACATGGCTGAGATCGGCATGGCCGTCCCCCCGGCGACTGGGCGTGCCCACGGCGATGAACACGACTTCGGCCGCTGCGACGGGGTCGGCAAGTTCGCTCGCAAAGGAAAGCCTGCCGCCATCCACATTGGCCCTGACAAGTTCTGCAAGGCCCGGCTCGAAAATCGGCAGCTCGCCGCGTGCCAGCGCGGCAATCTTGCCTTCGTCCTTGTCGATGCAGACAACGTCATGCCCGAAATCGGCAAGGCAGACGCCCGTCACGAGGCCGACATAACCCGAACCCACAACTGCAATCTTCACCGGATCGATCTCCGTTCCCGCGTTGCGCGCAACCCTACACTGGTGGCCGATCAAAACTCGCCCATGAACTGCGGCGCTGGCCAGGTTGCGCTCAATCCTCGCCGCTCGGCCGCTCCCGCATCCGCTTGACGCCGGAGCGCACCGCTTTGCCATCCAGCCGGCGCTTCTTGGACGCCAGGGTTGGTCGCGTGGCGATCCGCGCCTTGGGCACAAAGGCCCCCTCGCGCAGCAGTGCCACGAGCCTGGCTTGTGCCTCAGTCCTGTTGAGCGGCTGGTCACGATGGGAATTGGAGGTGATGACGATCACCCCATCCTTGGTCATGCGGCTGCCCGCCAGCGCTGCCACCCGCCGCTTCATTGGTTCAGGAATATTGGGGGAATTCATGAGGTTGAAGCGCAGCTGCACCGCGCTCGCAACTTTGTTGACGTTCTGGCCACCGGGGCCGGAACTGCGCACGAAGCTTTCCTCAAGCTCGGCCGGATCGATCGAGACGGTTCGGGTGATCTGGATGGGATCAGCCATGCCACCCTCCCGTTCAGCGCTTGGAGCGGCCGGTGAAGTACACTTCCTCGTCGTGGATGATGCGGCCCTTTTCCGTGGTCCGGTATTTTCCCGGCCCGGCCTCTTCGATCCACTTCTTCTTCAGCATGCCGGCAAAGGTCTTTTCGCCGACATCCTTGAAGTCATCCGGGCCAAGCACATTGTCTTCGCCCAGATGATAAAGCGCCTTCATTTCGCGGTTGGACGGACGCTGCGGCATCAGGCGACCTTCTGAGCCTTGTCCCTGAGGTCCGGCGGCGTCGCCTCGGCCATCAGATCCACCAGCGCATCCATGAACGGCACGACCTGCTGGCCTTCAGTTCCCAGACGACGGATGGACACATTGCCTTCCTCGGCCTCACGCTTGCCGACCACGAACATCAGCGGCACCTTGCCAACCGAATGCTCGCGCACCTTGTAGTTGATCTTTTCGTTGCGTGTGTCGAGTTCGGCGCGAATGCCCGCATCGCGCAGCTGCCGCAGCAGCTTTTCGGCATACTCGTCGGCTTCAGACACGATGGTCGCGACGACAACCTGGGTCGGCGCCAGCCAGAAAGGGAGCTTCCCCGAGCTATTTTCGATCAGGATGCCGATGAACCGCTCGAAGCTGCCCAGTACGGCCCGGTGAAGCATGATCGGTCGATGCTTGGCGCCGTCGGCGCCCACATATTCCGCGTCGAGCCGCTCTGGCAGGTTGGGGTCAACCTGCAGCGTGCCGCACTGCCAGTCACGGCCAATGGCGTCAGTCAGTACGAATTCGAGCTTGGGGCCATAAAAGGCGCCCTCGCCGGGAAAAATGGTGTAGTCGTGCCCCGCCGCCTTGCAGGCATTCCCCAGCGCGGCCTCGGCCCGATCCCAGCTCTCTTCCGAACCGATGCGCTTTTCCGGACGCGTAGAGAGCTTGATGCGCCACTCCGTGAAGCCCAGATCAGCATAGACGCCGGCCAGCAGGTCGATGAATTTCTTCGTTTCGGCTTCGATCTGCTCTTCGGTGCAGAAAATATGCGCGTCATCCTGGGTGAAGCCACGCACGCGCATGATCCCGTGCAGCGCGCCCGATGGTTCATAGCGGTTGCAGGAGCCGAACTCGGCCATGCGAAGCGGCAGGTCGCGGTAGGACTTGAGCCCATGGTTGAACACCTGCACGTGGCAAGGGCAGTTCATGGGTTTGAGCGCATTCACCGTCTTGGTCTTGGCATGCTCCTCGTCCACTTCGACGATGAACATGTTCTCCTGGTAATTGTCCCAGTGGCCCGAGGCTTCCCACAACTTGCGGCTGACGACCTGCGGCGTGTTCACCTCGACATAGCCGTCGGCACGCTGCTTGCGGCGCATATAGTCCTGCAGCGCCACATAGATGCTCCAGCCCTTCGGGTGCCAGAAGACCTGACCCGGGGCTTCCTCCTGCATGTGGAACAGATCCATCTCGCGCCCAAGCTTGCGGTGATCGCGTTTTTCGGCCTCTTCCATCATGTGAAGATAGGCGTCGAGCTCTTCCTTCGTGGCAAAGGCCGTACCGTAGATGCGGCTCAGCACCTCGCGATTGCTGTCGCCGCGCCAATAGGCGCCGGCCACCTTGGTCAGCTTGAAGGCCTGGCCGACATCCTTCACGGTCCGCATGTGCGGGCCGCGGCAAAGGTCGATCCACTGCCCCTGCTTGTACATCTTGAGCGACTGATCCGCCGGGATGGCGTCCACCAGCTCGACCTTGAAGTCTTCGCCCTTGGCGCGGAAGAAGTCCTTGGCCTGGTCGCGGGTCCACACTTCCTTGGTGAAGGCAGCGCCGCGCTCGACGATCTCGCTCATCTTCTTTTCGATGATGCGCAGCTCGTCTTCCGTGAACGGCCCCGCATCACGATAGAAGTCGTAGTAGAAGCCGTTCTCGATCACCGGGCCGATCGTCACCTGCGTGTCGGGCCACAGTTCCTGCACGGCCTCGGCCAGCACGTGTGCGGCATCGTGCCGGATCAGCTCCAGCACATCTTTCGAACCGCTATCGCGCGTCACGAACTCGATTGCGCCATCGGCTTCGAGCGCGTCGCTGAGGTCAGACAGCACGCCGTTCCACTTCATCGCCACCGTCTTCTTGGCGAGCGACTTGGAGATACCCTCCACGATCTCGGTGCCGGTAGTGCCGCGCGAGTATTCGCGAGCAGCACCATCGGGGAACGTCACCTTGATCGACATTTGAAGTCTCCATTGAAATCAATTGGTCGCGCCGGAAATGGCGCAGGGCCGCTGCTTAGCATGAATGAACGGGAATTCCAGCCACTACGTGGCGACCGGCCGCCTGGCAGCGATCCTCAGGCATGCTCATGCTTGTCGCCCTGCCACCGTCCATAGCGCCAGGGCAGATACCACCGGCCTTCCTCCGGCAACGTCTCGGGTACAGGGTCATAACCATGGCTTCCACCCGGACGGCACCGCCAAAGCCGCGCCGCCCCCATCCAGCCGCCCGGCCAGAAGCCGAATTGCCAAATTGCGTCACGGGTAAATTCCGAACAGGTTGGCAGGTGCCGGCAGCTGCGCCCGGTGAAAGCCGAGAGCGTATAGCGGTAGACTGTGATCAGAAAGACCGCGACCACCTTGAAAGGCAGATCGATAACTCGCCACATGAGGTCGATGAATCGCTCCATTACCGTTCCGCCGCAAGCATCTGGGAAGATTCAAACTTTTCGATTGCAACGGCCAGCGCATCGAACACCAGCAGGGTCGAAATGTGCCGATTGGGATAGTCCCGCACCGGTTCGAGATATTTGAGGTCTTCCCATTTCCCCGTGGGCGGAGCGCCATTGGCCTTGAGCATGTCATGCATGGTCTGACGCACGGCCAGGAACTCGCTGACCGGCGTGCCGACAATTTCGCGCGCCACAACCGCTGCCGAGGTCTGGCCCAGAGCACAGGCGGAGATGTCGTGGCCATAATCGGCGATGATTCCGTTCCTGATGACCACGTCCACCTCGATCGAGGAACCGCAGACACGGCTGACCTTTCGGGCGCTCGCGTCGGGCGCACTGAGCCTTCCCGGCTGGCGGGCATTGCCAGCCAGGTCCAGTATCCGTTCGGAATAGAGATCGCTCAGTCCCATGATCGCGACAAATCTGTTTCTTGTTCCGGTCTCGTTCCACTTCTATATAGGGGGTCTCCATACGACTGTCAGGAGTTTGTGCTCCTGTCGAAATCTGACACGCCGTTCGTCGCGTATTAGATGACTGTCGCCATGCAAGGAGCCGGACCCAAATGGATGCACGAGTTAAGTCACTGACGACGTCAGTCGCCAGCGCCCCCGTCACCCGCCCCAGCCGTGAAGAGGCAGAAGCGGCCGTGCGCACGCTGATCGCCTGGGCCGGCGACGACCCGACCCGCGAGGGCCTGCTGGAAACTCCCGCCCGTGTCACCAAGGCCTATGGCGAGCTTTTCGCCGGCTACGATCAGGATGCGAGCGAGGTTCTCTCCAAGACTTTCAAGGAAGTCGGGGGTTACGACGATCTCGTCCTGGTCAAGGGCATCCCCTTCTACGCCCATTGCGAGCACCACATGGTGCCCTTCTTCGGCCAGGCCCATATCGCCTACCTGCCCCATGATGGCGTGGTCGGCCTTTCCAAGCTGGCGCGCCTCGTGGAGGTCTATGCCCGTCGCCTGCAGACGCAGGAAACCATGACCGCGCAGATCATCGACGCCATCAACGAAAACCTCGGCCCCCGCGGCGCGGCGGTGATGCTCGAAGCCGAGCACATGTGCATGACCATGCGCGGCGTGAAGGCACATGACGTCAAGACCGTCACCCATCGCTTCACCGGGGTCTTCGCCGAAGACCGCGTCGAGCAGGACCGCTTCTTCGCCATGGTCGGCCACCGCTAGCCGGCGGCCGCCGTCACGCGGAGCACAGCATTCTCCCCCTTGTCATTGCCCGGTCCGACCGGGCAGTTGACCTTTCCTGGGTCTTGCGCGCTGAAATAATCAGCATCGCAGAGCAAGCACGATCAAATGCGGATGCCGCGATCATGGCATAGACTAGCCGCCTCACAACGGGATCGTCGCCATGTCTGTCATCGCTGAAATGCTCTGGGTTCTTGAAAGCCGCTCGCGCGAGCCGCTGGACCTTGAAGAACTGGCATCGGTCACCGGGCGGTCCAAAAGCTATCTCTCAAGAGTCTTCCCGCTGGTCACCGGTTATTCCGTCACCGGTTATCTGCGGGCACGACGCCTGAGCGAAGCAGCGCGCCTTCTGGCGGCCGGCGCCCCCGACATCCTGTCGGTGGCGCTGGAGAGCGGCTACGGTTCCCATGAGGCATTCACCCGCGCCTTTCGCGACCAGTTCGGTTCTACCCCGCAAATGGTCCGCGACCGGCGCAGTCTCGAAGGACTAACGCTCGTGGAGCCTCTCAGAATGGATACGACCACATCTGCCCCCATCGCCCCGCCCCGCTTCGAAAACCGGCCGGAGCTGCATTTCGCCGGCATTGCCGAGCGCCACAGGATGAGCATGCCTGTCGGCATTCCCGAACAGTGGCGGCGCTTCCAGCCCTATATCGGCAATGTCGATGGCGCCATTGCCGGGGCCGCCTATGGCCTGGTCGGGGAGATCACCGATGACGGCCTGTTCGACTACCTCGTTGCCGTGGAAATTCGCCCCGGCACCGACCTCCCGCCCGAACTGACCGCAGTGACTGTTCCCGCCCTGCGCTGGGCCCGCTTCACCCATCCCGGACACGTCTCGGCCATTCGCCAGACCATTGGCGCCTCCGAACTATGGCTCAGCACCAACGGCTACGAACCTAGCGAGGCCGTCCATAGCTTCATCGAATATTATGGACCCAGCTTCGATGCCCGCACCGGCGCCGGCGATATTGAAGTCTGGTACGGCCTCAAGGCCTGAGGACTGGCTTTGCAGCGAGATGCGCGCTAGAGCCTGCTGACTTAGCAGGACGCGCGCATCATGACCCTGACCTTCACCGATCCAAAAGCTCTGGACCACGACGCCCTCGAGGAAGGCACGGCCTTCGCCCCCCGTTTCGACGCGCATGGCCTCATCACGGTCATCACCATGGAATCGGAAACCAATGCCGTGCTCATGGTGGCCCATATGAACGCAGAGACCCTGTCGCTGACCCTTGAGACCGGCATCGCCCACTATTGGTCACGCTCCCGCAAGGCCATCTGGAAAAAGGGTGAGACCTCGGGCGAACTGCAGGAAGTCGTAGAGTTGCGCACCGATTGCGATCAGGACTGCATTGTCATGATCGTGCGCCAGACGGGTCGCGGCGCCGCATGCCACACTGGCCGCAAGAGCTGCTTCTATCGCCGCATAGTCGTCGCTGGCGGCGAAGTCCGGCTCGAAGATACCGGCCTGCCCCGCCTCTTCGATCCCAAGGCCGTCTACGGCCATTAGGCCGTTCGTGGAACGGCCACGGCCTTCGCCGTTGCGTGCAAGAATTTGAACAGGCTACACCTTCCGCTCGAACAGGCCCACCAGCAGGAATCCTGTGGCAAAGCCGCCCAGATGCGCCTGCCATGCAATGGCCAGGCTCGTTCCTGTGATCATCGGCACGATCGGCACGGCAGCATTCAGGATCAGCCAGATCAGCGTGAACCAGCGCGACCGCGGATTGGCGAACACCTCGCCGATGCTCGCCAGCCTTCGCCCCAGCACCACCCGTTCTCCGGTTTCAGGATCCTGGCTGACGAGGACGGGCTGGAACATGAACCTGATGGCAGCCCCGGTCAGGCCGGCAACCCCGCCAGATGCGCCGACAAGGTAAATCTGGCTATAGAGGGTCGTCGCCGCAAATAGCGCAGCACCACCCGCTGCCGAAAGCAGGAACAGCGCCAGCATCGGCCCTCCCCCGTAACGGCGCACGACCGGGGTCGCAAAGATCACCATCCAGGCAAGGTTGATCAGCAGGTGGTCCCACCCGGCATGCAGGAAGGCATGGGAGAATGGCGTCCAGATCAGCGGAACAGCCAGGCTCGGATCGATCAGCGCCACCACGATTCGATAGGGCTGGAACGCAAACCAGTAGAGCAGCTCATACTGCCCGTCCGGGTTAAGAATCAAAGTTGATGCGAGGTGAATCGCCACCAGAACGCCCGCCAGGAGAGTGATCGCCGTGGGCAGCAGGAAAATTGGCTCATGCCGGGGAGGCTCCGGCTGAGCGGGCGTTTGAGGGAGTTCACTCATGACAGTCGTCCTCAATCCGTGGCGCGGCGCGGGCCTGCTTCAGCTTTTCCACATTTGGCCACAGGCGTTAACCTTAACTCTTCTTTAAGCGGGCGTTCGGGGTCGCATTTTGCGATTGTCAGGGGCGCGGCGGACCCAATCACGGAACGCCCTGTCGATTCCAGATGCGGACCTGAACGATGCAGATGCCGAGCACCAAAACCCTCTATAGCTATTGGAACACGATTCGCGGCTCGCGCAGCGCACCAGACCGCCGCGACATCGACCCGACCCGCATCCGCGAGGCACTTGCCAACACGTTCATCCTCGAACTGGATGGTCAGGACAAGTTTTCCTTCCGTCTCGCCGGCTCGCATCTGTGCACCAGCTATTGCCGTGAACTGAAGGGCCGTTCCTTCTCCGCCCTCTGGCACGACCGTGACAATGACGCGATGGAAACCCTCCTCCGCGCCGTCACCGAAGACCATGCCGTTGCGCTGGTAACGTTCCAGGGCACGACCGCGCTCCAGACCAAGGTCACTTTCGAGACCATCCTGATGCCGCTGCGCCACAATGGCTCCACCCATACGCGCATTCTGGGCGCCATGTCGGCTCTCGACGAGCCCTATTGGCTGGGCGTTCAGCCGGTTCTCGAGCAACGCATCACCGGCCTCCGCCTGATCTGGCCCGACGAGATTTCCGCCGAGGAACCCGCGCAGGAAGTGTTGGCCAGCGTAGTCAACGATGTCGAATTCGCACCGGCTTCGCATTCGGCCCTGCCCACCACCGTCTATGGCCGCACCGCCCGTCGCTATGCGCATCTGGCTGTCATCGACGGCGGTCGCAACTAACTGAAAGCCGGGCATTTTATCGGTATCGCCGTGCCCGGCATCATCATGCGTTAACCAAGACCCGCTAACGTTGCTGTGGATTTCCCCAGTGCGTGGAACAGGCTGACGCATGCTGAGTGACGATATTTCTGCGACGCAAGCTGTCCGCGGGCTGACCAATGGGGCGGCCGAGCGGCGTTTTCAGCGCGTCAATGTATCGATTCTCGGCCGATACATGCTCGCCGACCGGCGCGAATTTCCGTGCCAGGTTCTGTCCATGTCCCCCGGCGACGCCGTGGTCATCGCGCCCGTACCGGGGATCGTGGGCGAACGCATCATCGCCTATCTTGATCACCTCGGCCGCATCGAGGGCACCATCCTGTCGCAGGTCGACGGCGGCTTCATCATGGATATTGCCGCCTCCCCCCGCAAACGCGACAAGATGGCGGCCCAGCTCACCTGGCTGGCCAACAAGGATCTGCTCAACCTGCCCGAGGACCGCCGCCATGAGCGCGTCGTCCCCGACATCCGCCACTCCACCGTCGTGCTCGACGATGGCCGGCGCTACAATTGCAAGATCATCGACATCTCGCTTTCGGGCGCAGCGGTCGAACTCGACGTTCGCCCTGCCATGGGCACGCCGATCACGCTGGGCCGCATGCGCGCCCGCGTCGTCCGCCATTTCCAGAATGGCGTTGCGGTCGAATTTGCCGCCGCCCAGGAAATGCTGACAGTCGTCCAGCAAAATCTTCGCATGAACTGAGCTGACGCCAACAGTCTGCTAACAAATTCGTCCTCCACGGCATGGTAAACGGCGCGTCAAACGCATCGATAAAACACGCATAAAAACTGCGTGGCAGTTTTCGGATCGGGGCAATCGGCCGCTTCTAGTGTGGTCTCCATCAGGGAGACTACACTATGTCATTCAATACAAAGCGACTGCTGGCCGGGCTGATTACTGCGCTTCTGGCGCTCGCCCCCGTCGCACCCGCCGCGGCATTGGACCTCACCAATGTCGCCTTTGTCCAGACTTCCGCCGGCACCACGTCCATTCCGGTCGGGCACCTCGAATTCTGCAACAGCAATCCCATCGAATGCCGTCCCAATGATCGGGTTGTCCCGGCCATGGCGCTGGACGATAGCAGCTGGCAACAGCTCGTCTCGGTCAACACCTACTACAATCAGAACGTCGTCCCGGTCACCGATCAGGACCTCTACAAGGTCGCCGAGTTCTGGACCTATCCCAATGGCTACGGCGATTGCGAAGATTTCGCGCTGGCCAAGCGCCGCGACCTCATCAATGCCGGCTGGCATCCCTCGACCCTGATGATTGCCGTCGTCAAGGAAGCCAATGGCAATGGTCACGCCGTTCTTCTGGCCCGCACCGACCGCGGTGACCTCGTGCTCGACAATCAGGAGGGTTCGATCCGCCTGTGGAGCGAGACCCCCTACAAGTTCGTCAAGCGCCAGTCTCAGGCCCATCCCGGCCAGTGGGTCGACATGATCGACGATCGCACCATCGTGTTGGCCGCCGCCAGCTGACCAGTTTCCGGACCCCGCCCCAAGCCTATCCCTGATAGGGGTCTGAAGAGAAAAGCCGGCCTCGCGCAAGCGGTGCCGGCTTTTCTGTATTCATACTATCCCCGCGACTAGAAGCGGAGGGCCACATAGGAGCTAAGAAACAAAAGGCCGGTCACGAACGCCCATCCGAAAGAGATCAGCGCCGAGAGCAGCACCGACGTCATTGAAATGGTGCCGTCTTCTTCATGCTTCCAGCCAACCTGCAGCAGGATATACGGGCCGCAGATGAAGCTCACAGCAAGGTGGCCGAGCGACGCCAGGTATGTGCTGCCGTCATAGCGCAACGCGGCCTGCTGCTTGGTAATCCATTGATAGAGGTGGGTGCCTGCACCTGCCACGCACAGACCAACACCCATGATGAATGCTGCAAGCAGGAGTTCTCTGGTCATGACTCGCTGTCCCCGTGTCTTAGCGTGCGCAGATCAAATCTTTACCTTTTGTTAATCATATTGATTACCTTAATGGCTGTCACCCCGAAGCGAGAATTCTGGTTAATTTCGGCATGTCGGTACCAACGACGCCCGCTCAACAGCCTGATTCCGGCCCTGCCCAGCTTGCCTACAACCTGGCCGGCATTGTCGCGCTCGTGCTTCTGGGGGCCGTCGGCATCGCCTACATGATCGATCAGGCCGGCCGAAACGCCCGCCCTGTACTTCCTCAGTTATCTGATGAAAACCCGGTCCTTCGGACCGTGGCCGGTGTTGACCTGTCCATCCCCGAGACCTGGTTCCGCTTTGGTGAGGACATCAGGCCAGGCTTCGCCAGCCAGGTGGACCTGTCGTTCCGACTTGCCCTTGAGGCAGACCATCCACCGGTAGCGGTCGACGTGACCCTGCTGCCACGCAGCGGCGCGCGCGCCAGCAGTGCCCTGCTCGACGCGGTGTATCTGCATCAGTTTGTTGATGAAACTGTCGCCGGGGTGCCTGGACTTGTGGGCAAGCCATTGCTTGCGAGCGAGGGTTTTGCAGGCGAGACGGTCTGGTATGACCCGCTGTCGCCCGCCCCCTTTGTCGCCAAATGTGCGGCAGCGCCCGAACCGACGCGGCCGGACAGGTGCCTGAGGACGATCCACCTTGCCAATGGGCTGGCAGTCGTTCTGGGCTTCGATGTCGAAGTGCTGGCCAACTGGCGGCGCTTCGACGAGGAACTGGCCCCTTGGCTGGGCCAGATCGGCGCGCTCTAGCGCATTACTGCGCTGAAGAGCCTTCGACCTCAGTCGATATCGTCGAGGTCGATGTCGAGGATCGACATCGAGAACATGTAGGACTTGTCGCCGTCTTCGTCATCGAGATGGATCAGTCCGATCGACTCTTCGCCGATGAACACTTCCACCGAGTCGTTGAGCTTGGCGCGCGGACGAACATCGATATTGCGGTTGTTGAAGGTACGCTGCAGAAACTTCTGCAGCTTGATGATTTCGGGGTGGTTCACGGGAACACATCCTGCTGATTGCGTTGAGCGGGCAAAATAGTCCCTACCCCGCTGCTGGCAACCCCTGCCCCACCCAATTTAGCGGGAACAACCTTTGACGAGGCCTTGCCTCAGCGTTCGCTGTCCCGATCGTAGACTAGGACCATCTGGTCCATGACCAGCGCTGGCTGCGCACACCCGGCTTCGCCGATGATCTTGGCGGGCACGCCGGCCACGGTCACGCGCGGCGGCACTTCCTTGAGCACCACTGAGCCTGCCCCGATCCGCGAGCAGTCGCCGACAACGATATTGCCCAGCACCTTGGCGCCAGCGCCAATGAGCACGCCATTGCCGATTTTTGGGTGGCGATCCTGATCGGCCTTGCCGGTGCCGCCCAGGGTCACATTCTGCAGCAGCGAGACATTGTCGCCGACCACGGCAGTCTCGCCAATCACGAGCCCGGTGCCATGATCAAGCATGATGCCCTTGCCCAAAGGCACGGCCGGATTGATGTCCACCTGGAACACCTGGCTCGACCGGCTCTGCAGGTAAAGGGCAAAATCACGGCGCCCTGCCTTGTGCATGGCATGGGCAAAGCGGTGCGTCTGGATCGCCTGGTAGCCCTTGAAATAGAGCAGCGGCTCGATGGCACGGTGACAAGCCGGATCGCGCTCCAGCGTCGCTGCCAGATCGACGCGCGCCGCTTCGCCAATGCCCGGATTGTCGCGCAGGGTCTCGGCAAATCCCTGCCGGATCATGTCGGCCGAAACGTCCTCATGGTCGAGGCGCGATGCAATGCGATGCGCCAGCGCGTCCTCGAACGTATCATGATTGAGGATGGTGGAGAGCACGAGATTGCCAAGGGACGGTTCGGTCTCCAGAATCTGCTGGGCACCACTGCGGACCGCTTCCCAGACGGGGTCGACTGCCTGGATCTGCGCCGACTTCTTGATATTGCCGCTCATTGGGCACTCCGCTTCATCGAGAAGTGACGATATAAGCCACTTCGTTTCACCTTTCAAAGCCAAAGCGAAGTCATTGGTTCACGAAACGGCTACGCTGGAGTACGTCTTGCCCAAAAACTCTAGCGCCGCAGCCTTGAACACCTTGTCGCCGGTGGCGCGCATATGGTCTCGCTTTGGAATGACGAGGGCCTCGCCATGGGGCAGGAGTTCCGCCAGGGCCTCGGGCGGCCCGGCCATCTCGTCTGCCTCGCCGACAGCCACCAGCACCGGCACATCGATGCGCCGCACATCTGCCCGCGCCATCGGTTGGCGCGAAGTCTCCATGCAAGCGGCCAGAGCCTCACGGTCCGAACCCGTGTGATCGGCAAAAATGCGGAACTGGCGGGCCGTCGGGTGGCGCAGGTCGTCCAGCGAGGGCGCGCGCAGTCCGGCAATGATGTCATTGCCATCGGTGAGGCCATTGATGAGGTTCATTCCCATGCCGCCAAAGATCACCGCCGCCAGCCGCTCAGGATGGGAATAGGCCATGAAGGCCGCAATACGCGCACCCATCGAATAGCCGATGACGGCGGCACGCTCGATTCCCAGATGGTCGAGCAGGGCAATGGCATCTTCCGCCATTTGCGAAGGATAATACTGCTCCGGATCATGCGGCTTGGCCGATTGCCCGTGCCCCCGATTGTCCAGCGTGATCGCCTGGTATCCTGCGCCGACCAGTGTCTCCACCCAGCCGGTATCGATCCAGTTGACCTTGCCGCTGGAGGCAAAGCCGTGGACAAGCAGCACAGGAGCCCCCTCCCCGGCGACCTCGTAGGCAAGTGACAGACCGGCGCTTGTGAAGCTGGGCATGGGGCGTTCCTTTTTGCGGCGCTCGGGCGGGTTTTGCGGCTTCGGGCAACAAAATCAAGCACCCGTTTGCCCTTTTCTTGGGGAGGGGCATTGGATATGGTCGCGCCAAATCAAACGCTACCCAGGTTTTCCACCATGGCCCACGGCTCGACCCCGCATTTCCACAATACCCAAGGCCTGCGCAGCATCGAGATCGGGTCCAAGGAATTCCAGTGCGTCGGCGCCCTGCCCCCGTTTGATCATCCCCATGTCTACCTCGACATGGGCAAGGATAGCGAAATCGTCTGCCCCTATTGCTCGACCCTCTATGTCTACAAGGCCGAGCTTGGCGCCGGGCACGCCAACCCCGCCTCCGCGATTTTCCAGGTCAACGCCGCCTGAGGCGAAGCAATGCCCGGTACGGGCCGCCACTACGTCATTGCAGGCGCCGGCATTGCCGGCATGACGCTGGCGCTCGCGCTGGCCAAGTTCGGCGCGACCGTTGTGTTGCTCGAGCGTCGCGATGAGGTGCAGGAATTCGGCGCTGGCCTCCAGATCAGCCCCAATGCACGCAAATGCCTTGATCGTCTGGGTCTCAGCGCAGCCCTCGACCGGATCGGCCTCGAGCCGCAGGCTCTCGATGTCTATCCGCAGGGCGGCCAGTCGCCCCTTCTGAGCATGGAGCTTGGCCAGGTCATGCGGGAGCGCTTCGGCGCCCCTTACATGGTCATGCATCGCGCCGACCTGGCCGATGCGCTCTACAAGGCCTGTCGGCGCTTCGCCAGTATCGACATCCTGTTCGGGGTCCGCCACTGGGATGTGGCCACCCATGCACGCGGCGTCACCGTGGCCATCGATGAGGCCAACGGCCTTACACGGACCAGCCGGGGCGACGCCTTTATCGGTGCCGACGGCGTCCATTCGCGCACACGCACCACCCTTCTCGATGGCCCAAGAGCCGAATACCGCAACCGCATCGCTTGGCGGACACTGGTCCCTCTTGATCTGATTTCCGGCCAGATCGCGACCGATCGCGTGTCGGTTTTCTTCGGCACCGGCTTCCACCTCGTCTGCTATCCCCTGCCCCATCGCGGACAAGTGAACCTTGCCCTCTTCATGCCGGGCAAGTCCCCCACTCCCGACGAACAGCCGCGTCCGGCCCGTCTTGGCCCGCGCGTCGAAGCCATCCTCGCGGCGGCCGGCAATAGCTGGACCGCCTGGCCCATGTACACGGTGGAGACCCCGATCTGGCACCGAGGCAATATCGGCCTCATCGGCGACGCGGCCCATGCCATGGTGCCGTTCCAGGCTCAGGGCGCAGCCATGGGCATCGAGGATGCCGCAACGCTTGCCCCGCTGCTGGTGGGAACTGATTCCGCTGAAATGGCCTTTTCCCGATACGCCCTTGAGCGTCAGTCACGCACAAGGCGCGTTGCCGCACTCTCGGCCCAGAATGGCCGTATCTTCCACCTGCCCTGGCCCCTGAGCATGGCCCGAGACACGGTCATGGGTCTTCAGGGACCCCGGGCACACCTTGACCGCCTCGACTGGGTCTATGCCCACGATGCAGGCGGAGGCGCTGTCGCGTCGGAGTAACTCTTGCTCCTATGGGCAAGGCGCGGCCCTTGCCTTGGCGAGGCGGGCCGTGTCAATTGCATCGCACCTTCCCGGTGGGACGAACAAAAGGTAATAGCCACCGCATGCAAGCTGCGACTCGTTCCAGACTGACGCTCACCTGCATCCTGATCACCATTCTGATCGACATGATCGGCGTGGGGATCATCGTGCCGGTGCTGCCCGAACTGCTCGAGGACCTGACCGGCGGCAGTGTGGCTGAGGCAGCGGTCATCGGCGGCTACCTCGTCTTTGCCTATGCCTTCATGCAATTCGTGTTTTCCCCGGTGCTCGGCAACCTGTCCGACCGCTTCGGCCGGCGACCCGTCTTGTTGATCTCCCTGCTGGGACTCACCTTCGACTACCTGATGATGTCGATCGCGCCGTTCGTCTGGTACCTCTTCGTCGGCCGCATCATCGCCGGCATTGCCGGCGCGGCCCTGGCGACGGCCACGGCCTATGTCGCCGACATTACCCCGCCCCACAAGCGTACCCACCGGTTTGGCCTCATCGGCGCAGCCTTTGGCCTGGGCTTCATCATCGGCCCCGTCATCGGCGGCGAACTGGGTGAATTTGGCCCGCGCGTCCCCTTCTTCGCCGCGGCGGGCCTGGCCTTTGCCAATTTCCTCTTCGGCCTCTTCGTCCTGCCCGAGAGCCTGCCCAAGGCCAACAGGCGCAAGTTCAGCATCCGCCGCGCCAACCCGCTGGGCGCCGTCATGGGCCTGCGCCAGTATTCCTCGGTGCTGTGGTTGCTGGCGGTGCTTTTCTTCCTGCAGCTTGCGACCCAGGCGCTGCCCACCGTCTTCAGCTACTTCACCGTGGAAGTGTTCGATTTCTCGTCTTCCACCATTGGCCGCACACTGGGCGGCTTTGCCGTGGGCTTTGCCATCAGCCAGGCCGTCATTGCCGGTCCCCTCTCCAAGCGCATCGGCGAGCCGGCGGTGGGCATGTTGGGGCTGACGGCCGCCGCCATCGCCTTTGTCGGCATCGCCTTCTCGGCCGATGTCTACCAGCTCTACCTCTTCATTGCCGTGGGCACGATCAGCGGTCTGGCGCCTCCTGCCATCAACGGCATCCTGTCGCGCCAGGTGCCCGACAACAGCCAGGGGGAACTGCAGGGCGCGGTGAATGCTGCGAGCTCGCTGGCCACCATTATCGGCCCGCTCGGCGCCACGCAGATCTTCTCCTACTATACGAGTGCCCCGGCCTCCGGCCACTATTTCCCCGGCGCGCCCTTCATCGCCTGCTCGATCGCCGTGGTGCTGGCGCTGGTCGTCTTTGCTGTCGCCGCCTGGCGCTTCGAGCTTGGCCGCCGGCCCAGCATTGCCGACCATCCGCAGGCTCCCGAAATTCCGCCGCCGGGACAGGTCCGCGTGGCGCCGCTGGAAGACAATGATGAGCCTCGCTATCCGCCGCGCCACTGACGCTGACTGGCCGTCCATCCTGGCCATGCTGAAGCCCGTCTTTGCCGCCGGCGAAACCTATGCCGTGGACCGCGACCTCGATGATGAGGCTATCCGCAGCTTCTGGATGATGCCTGCCCACGAAGTGTTCGTCGCCGTTTTCGATGGCGCCGTGCTTGGTACCTACTATCTGATGGCGAACCGCCATGGCGGCGGCGCTCACGTGGCCAATTGCGGCTATGTGACCGCGCCTGAAGCGCGCGGCAAAGGCATTGCCGGCGCCATGTGCCAGCATTCCCTCGTTCGCGCCCGCGAACGCGGCTTCAAGGCCATGCAGTTCAATCATGTCGTTTCGACCAATGAAGGCGCGGTGCGTCTGTGGCAAAAGCTCGGCTTTGACATTGTCGGCACCCTGCCCAAGGCGTTTCACCACCCCACTCACGGCTACGTCGACGCCTTCGTGATGTTCCAGACCCTCTGAGCCTGGCGCCCCTCGCAACTTCGTGACTGTGCGGGAGGGATCGACATGAGGAAGCTGTGGTTGTCCAGGCATCACGCAAGGAGAACCAACATGCACTTCCATTCCATTGGCCGACGGGCGCTTATGGCGACCGTGCTTGCCTTCGGGGTCGCGGGCGCCACCGGCGCAGCTCTCGCCCACCATGGCTGGAGCTGGGCAGAGGCCGGCATGATTGAGCTCACGGGCACCATTTCCAGCATCACCATCGCCCCCCCGCATCCGATTATCGAGGTCGACGCCGAAGGCGAAATCTGGACGGTCGAACTGGGCAATCCATCGGCCACCGAGCGTGCGGGCTTTGTCGTGGGCGCAGCCGAAGTGGGCCAGGAAATTGTCGTGCTCGGCAATCGCGATGCCGATGGCTCGACGCGCATGAAAGCCGTACGCATCACCATCGAAGGCACGGTCTACGAAATTTATCCCGAACGCATCCCCTCCTAGGGCATGTGGGAGGCACTGCAGAACTGGCCCGGCGCAGTCGCCCTGCGGGGATCGTCGACGCTCTACCTGCTCGTCAACGCAACCCACATCCTGGGCATATCACTCATCCTGGGACCGATCCTGGCCCTGGATGCCCGTTTGCTTGGCCTCGCCCGCCAGATCCCGCTTCCGGCCATCGGCCCATTCCTTGCCAACACAGCCATGCTCGGCGTTGTCCTTGCCGTATCCACCGGCTTTGCCCTGTTCACCGTGCAGCCTGCCAACTACGTCACGAATCCGGCTTTCCTCACCAAGCTTGTCATCCTCGCTCTGGCTCTCGCCAATGCTATCGGCGTCGCGTGGAGCGCCTCGTGGCGCAGTGCCATCGCCGGAAATGAAGTCGCCGCTCACCTGCGCGGGCAGGCGGCGGCGTCTTCCATTCTCTGGATCGCGGCACTGGTGGCGGGCCGCTGGATCGGGTTCGTCTAGTTTACTTGCCCAGCGTCGACGGCCAGGTGCCGTGCAGGTCCGTGCCGCGGCCTTCGATTTCAAAACCATGGGCGCCGAAGAAGTCGCGCTGGCCCTGCGTGAGGTTGGCCGTGCCCTGTGCCTGGCGGTAGCTATCGAAATAGCTCAACGACGCCGAGAGACAGATCATCGGGAATTCACCGACAGCAGCGGCAGCGATCACCTTGCGCAGGCTGGGATGGCTGTCCTTCATGATCTCGACGAAGTCGGGCACCACCAGCAGGTTGACCGCCTCGCCCTTGGAATAGGCGGAAGCCATCTGGTCGAGGAAGCGCGAGCGGATAATGCAACCGGCGCGCCAGATCTTGGCGATCGTGGCCAGCGGCAGCGACCAGCCGAACTCTTCCGAAGCCTTGTTGATGACGGCAAAGCCCTGGGCGTAGCTGACGATCTTGCCGGCCAGCAGCGCCTTTTCGAGGTCTGCCAGGGTCACGTCGGTCTTGGCGCGGTTCGGCTTGCCATAGATGGCTTCGGCGGCCACGCGCTCATCCTTGCGCGACGAGATCGAGCGGGCGGCGACTGCGCCTTCGATGGCGGTGGCGGGCACACCCATCTGCTGGGCGACGATAGCGGACCAGACGCCGGTGCCCTTCTGGCCGGCCTTGTCGAGGATCAGCTCGACCAGCGGCTTGCCGGTCTGGTCGTCCACGGCGTCGAGCACGTGGCCAGTGATTTCGATCAGGTAGGAATTGAGCGGACCCTTGTTCCATTCCTTGAAGACATTGGCACATTCCTTGGGGGACATGCCCAGGCCGTCGCGCATCACGCCGTAGATTTCGGCGATCATCTGCATGTCGCCATATTCGATGCCGTTGTGGATCATCTTGACGAAATGGCCGGCGCCACCTTCGCCGAGATAGGCGCAGCAGCTTTCGCCGTTGAACTGGGCGGCAATTGCGGTCAGCACGGCTTCCGCATTATGCCACTGCTCCTTGGAGCCGCCGACCATGATCGACGGACCGTGCCGCGCGCCCTCTTCGCCGCCGGACACGCCGACGCCGAGATAGCCGATATTCTTGGGCTTCAGATAGTCGAAGCGGCGCTGCGTGTCGGTATAGAGCGAGTTGCCGCATTCGATGATGGCGTCGCCCGGTTCCAGATGCGGCAGCAGCTGCTCGATCATGTCGTCGACCGGCTTGCCGGCCTTGACCATGATGATGATCGAGCGCGGCGCCTTCACGGTCTGCACGAAGTCGGCCAGGTCATATTTCGGGATCGTGTTGCCATCCAGGCCTTGTGCCTTGGCGTCGGCCATGTGCTCGTCGACGCGGCCCGGCGAGCGATTATGAACGGCAACAGTGTAGCCCTTCTCGGCGATATTGAGGGCGAGGTTGGAACCCATGACCGCCAGGCCGATAAGGCCGATATCTGCTGTCGACATACAAACAGTCCTTCTAAAGCTTTTGCCAGTTCATCCCATGCGCTGGGCAGCTACCCGCGCCCGTGGGCACGGCACGCGGCGCGAAATGACCACAATCCGCCGCCCGAAGGAAGGGCGGAATGCACATTTTCCGGCCAGATATCCCATCTTGTATGGAAGTTCAAGACTGCACGGATCGAACGTCCACGCCCCGCTCCGCGAAGGCTTTGAAGTCCTCGGCAAATTTCCGTGTCTGCTTCTTGAACATGCCAGGCATCAGCCAACCCATTAGGCTCATCATGATACCCTTCATTTCGAAGACGTTACGCGTCTCCCACAGGGTCTTGTCGGGCCCCTGCTCGATGAATCGGTTTTCGACGATGTTATGGACGCCCTCTACATCATAGGTGCCATCGAAGGCATCGGGCAGGTCGCGGCGAGTGATGGTCTCGATCATCTCCATGCGGCGCTTGCCCGTCTGGTAGATCAGCTTCGACTTGGCGCCGGGCTGCCCCGCCGCTCCCGAAATGTGTTCGAAGCTTTCAAGCCCCTTCTGCCATTTAGGCATGTTGGCCGGGTCATCGAAGAGCTCAATGACTTTGGCTCGCGGCAGATCGATGACAATCGACGTCTTGTAGTCCAGCACCATGGTTTCCCCCTCCGCCTTGCATACAAGGCCGTGCTCCACTAACACCTTGGACGGTGCCACAGAGGAGAGGTCACGCCAAGGATGAATACCAAAGCTTCGCCTTTCAACCTCACCGGGCGGCGCGCTCTTGTGACCGGATCGAGCCGCGGCCTTGGCCTTGCCATGGCCCGGGCGCTTGCCGATGCCGGCGCCTCCGTCGTGCTCAATGCGCGGGACAGCGTTGCCCTCGGTGCCGCGGCAGCAGACCTCGCCGAAACCGGCGCGGATGTCTCGGCAGTCGCCTTCGACGTCACCAGCCGCGATAGCGTCGGCGATGCCATCGCCCATATCGAGGCCGAGATCGGCTCCATCGACATCCTGGTCAACAATGCCGGCATGCAGTTCCGCAGCGCGCTGGAAGCGTTTCCGCCGGAAAAGTTCGACCAGCTGATCGAGACCAATGTCACCTCGGTCTTCAACGTGAGCCAGCCGGTGGCGCGGAACATGATTTCGCGCGGACGGGGCAAGATCATTAACATCTGCTCGCTGATGTCATCCTTCGCGCGCTATTCCATCGCGCCCTACGCTGCCAGCAAGGCCGCCGTGGCTAACCTGACGCGCGGCATGGCGGTGGATTGGGCGCGGCATGGCCTCAACGTCAATGGCATTGCCCCCGGCTACTTTGTCACCGAACTCAACGAAGCCCTGGTGAAGGACGAAAAATTCAACGCCTGGGTCGAAGCGCGCACGCCCATGGGGCGCTGGGCACAACCGGAAGAACTGGGCGGCCCGGTCGTGTTTCTTGCCTCCGACGCCTCCCGTTTTGTGAATGGACACATCCTCTATGTCGACGGCGCCCTCACAGCTACGGTCTGAACACCCCCGCCTCATTATCGTGATGGGCGTAAGTTCTTCGGGCAAATCCACAATTGGCGCCGCGCTGGGCAGGGCCCTGCACGCGCCCTTCCTCGATGGCGACCAGTATCACCCCGAGGCCAATGTCGAGAAAATGCGGGCCGGCACGCCCCTGACCGATGACGACCGCTGGCCGTGGCTGGAGGCACTGACGGCCGCGCTGAAGGACGCTTCGACGAAAAAGGGGGTGGCCGTGGGCGCTTGTTCAGCCCTCAAGCGCGCCTATCGCGACTTCATCACCGCAAAGGCCGGCGAGCCGGTGCTGTTCGTCTATCTCCATGGCAGCCGCGAAGTGATCGGTGAGCGCATGGCCAGGCGCAGCCATGAATACATGCCCACCAGCCTGCTCGACAGCCAGTTCGCTACGCTCGAAGTGCCCGATCCGGCAACCGAGAATGTGCTGGTGGTCCCCGTGACCGACCCGGTCAATCGCATCGTGACGACGGTGACCGGCAAGCTCGACCACCTCAAGAGCTTCAAGCGCTGGCAATAGGCCGTTCGAGCCAGGCCCGGCCGCGCGGTGACAGCCGGTATCCCACGTCGAGACTTTCGGTCAGGCCCAGCGCTTTCAGGCGCCGCACATTGTTCTTGAACTTGACCTTGTCGCGACCAAGGGCCTCGGCCAGCTCCTGCGCCGGATGGCCCGGCCGCTCGCCAATCAGCTCCAGGGTAGCGCGGATCCAGGGTGTCGCTCCATCCATCCGGCTCAGCGTCTGCGCCATTTCGGCCGCTTCGGCTTCCGAAATGGCCGCGCTATCGCGCAGGGCGGCGCGCGGGTCGTCGCCGACATAGTGCAGGCGGATGCGGTGCAGCGACCCCTGTCGATTGCCCAGCACCGCATCGAGCTCTGCTCGATCGTCAAAACCGGCTCGCGCCAGATCCTCGGCGCTGACCGCGTCCAAGGCGATGACATCAATCGCATCGATGGCGAGAACACCCCAGGAATTGGTCAGCGTACCCCCCGCCTTGACCGTGGGCCGAACCCAGCGCCGGAACGCCGTATCCACCCGCCCGGACTTGATCGCTTCGAAATCTTCGGCTGAAATCAGCATCTCGTCATCCCTGTTCAAGCGCCACAGCCGGCTTGGCCGCGAAGTGTCCTTGGCCATAAGCCACGAGCGCGGCCGCGCAGACGACCACCAATGCCCCCGTCACCGACCAGGTATCGAGCGCCACGCCCAGCAGCACGGCGTCGAACAGGAAGGCCCAGAGGATGCCAGTATACTCATATCCGGCCAGCAGTGAGACCGGCGCCCGCGCCACCGCTTCCATCATCATGATATGACCAAACCCACCCAGCAGACCCGCCGCCACCAGCAGCAGGTAGGCCGAATTGTCGAGCGGCGCCCAGCCCAGCACAATGGTGGCAGCACCCAGGAGCGTACTGATCACCCCGAAGGACAGCGCGATGCTGGCAGGCGGATCGGTTTTCGTCAGATCCTTCACCTGCACGCGCGAAAGCGCATTGATCGCCGCCATGCCAATCCCGGCAGCAATGCCGATCAGGGCGCCGTCGCGCATTTCAGCGCCGATCAGCGACGGGAACAGCATGATGAGCACCCCGGCAAAACCCAGCAGGACCCCCGATATCGCCAGCGCGGATACCCGCTCCCGCAGCAGCGTCATGGCCGCAAACATTGAAAGGATGGGGGTGAGGTAGGTCAGCGCCGTCGTCACGCCAACGGAAAGGTAGGCCAGCGCCGTGAAATTGAGCGCCATGACCAGGGACCCCAATATCCCGCGCAGCAGATGCTTGCCGGGACGCCGCGTGCGAAGCGACGCGCCCAGCTGCCCGCGCAGCGCGAGATAGGCGATGATGGGTGGCAGGGCCACCGCGCTTCGCCAGAAGATCAACTGACCCAGCGTGGCGCTGGCGGCCGCCCGGTGGATGACGGCAGACATGGCGATGAGGCAAACAAGTCCGCCGGTCGCGAGTACTAGTGCGAGTCGTGAGTTCTGGATGGGCATGCCCCTCTATTGAAGGCAAATGCCCAAGAGGCAACAGAAATTGCCGTCGGGTCAATCAGCAGATGGGCGCCGCTTCGTCGGAGGCGATTTCGTAGCTCGTTCTCGCTCCACCTCATGACCCTGCCATGGCCAGTGCCCGGTCACCTCAACGTCCAGCGAGAAGCTGAGGAAGGTCCGGATAATGACGATCCCCGCCAGGACCAGCATGTTGTCCAGAGTGGGTTCGAGCGCCACAGTGTTGATAATATCGGCAGCGACGAGCACTTCGAGGCCAAGCATGATACCGCGCCCGACATCAGCCCTATAGGTACGAAATCGCTCATCAGCGTCGAGACGGCTCAGATTGCGCGCGAACCGGACGGTACTCCACGCCAGCCCCGCCACAATAATGACAATCCCAAACCACTCGATAGCCCTGACGATGACATGCAGCAACTCGACTTCCATCGTGCCCTCCTCAACCGCCAGATGCACTGGCGCTCGCCGCGCTTTTTCAACGCACGAGCGCAGTGAACGATCCAAAGGGTGATAGGCGCGGATAGGTCCGGCGGCAGCGCCTATTGCGCGGCGTAGCCGCCGTCGACCAGGTGGTAGCTGCCCGTGATAAAGGAGGCTGCGTCCGAGAGGAGGAAAAGCGTAAGCGCTGCCACCTCTTCGGACTGGCCGAGGCGCCCGACCGGGTGCAGTGTGCGCAGGCCATCGAGGGCTTCCGTGGGGAGGGACTTGCCCAGAAGCGGGGTCTCGATGAAGCCCGGTCCAACGGCCGTGATGCGAATGCCGTCCTTGGCATAGTCGATGGCGGCGGCCTTCGTGAGGCCCACAACGCCATGCTTGGCCGAAACATAGGCCGGTGCATTGGCAAAACCATTGGTGCCCAGGATCGACGCCATGTTGACGATGGCGCCGCCGCCGGTCTTGAGCATGGCCGCGATTTCATACTTCATCGAATAGAAGACGGAGTTGAGGTTGACGTCGATGACCTTGTGCCAGTCTTCGAACGTGTAGTCGCCGGCCTTGGCCGCCTTGCCGCCAATGCCTGCATTGTTGACCGCCAGGTCCAGCCGCCCGAAAGTGTCGGTAGTAAAGGCGATAGCCTTTTCCACCTGATCGATCTGGCTGACATCGACGGCGACGGCGGCGGCCTCGCCACCATCGGCCTTGATTTCAGCAACCAGCTTCTCGGCCGGCTCCAGCTTGAGATCGGCGACTACAACCTTGGCGCCGCGCGCCGCCAGCTGGCGGGCCACAGCTTCGCCAATCCCCGATGCCGCTCCGGTCACGAATGCTACCTTGCCGGCGAAATCCTTGGTCATTTCAATCTCCTTGGGTTGTCTCCCCCTGATATTGGGGTCCCATGGCGACGACGCCATGACCAAGGTCGAACGCAGGATCGAACAATCTGTTCAGACATCGTTCATCCCGGGGGTCCAGGACCTAGTCCGGGTTTTGCCGCCGCGCCCAGGAACGCATTGCAGTTACAAGGTAGTCGGCAAATCCGGGCTCGATTTTCTCATAGCGTTTGCGAAAATCGGGATGCTCATAGACATCCGCCAACCCGGCATAGGCTTCCGGCGCACACTCCCTCCCCCAGCTCGCCGCCACCCAGTTCCTGTGCCGTTCCAACATCTTATCCAGAGCGGCAGCCTGGGGCGGCAGTCCGCGGCGCAGCCCTTCTGCCAGCCCCTCCTCCACCGCACGCAGCTCGTCCATCATTTGCGCCTTTTCGGCGTCGGACATACTGGCCAGAGCCTTGCGACTGTGGGTAATTTCCCCTTCAATATCGGGACCATAGCGCTCTACCAGCCAGGCCTCATACTCAGCCTGCTTTTCGGGTGAGACAATCCCGGAATAGAGATCGGCGTCACTCATTTTGCGTTCTCCTTTGAGACGGGCGATCGTGCGGTCGATCGTCCGGACCATGCCGGCGTAATGCTTGGCCTGTTCCTCCAGCCGCTCGCGTTGCTTTTGCAGCGTGTCGAGCCGGTTGAATTCGGGCGCATCAAGGATGGCGCCGATCTCCACCAGGGGAATATCCAGTTCGCGATGGATAAGGATCTGCTGCAGACGCAGCAATTCGTCCTCGCCATAATAGCGATAGCGGTTCTCGCCGGTGAATGCGGGCTTGAGCAGGCCGATTTCGTCATAGTGGTGCAGGGTCCGCACCGAAACGCCGGCCAAACGGGCCAACTCATTGACAGTATAGGTCTTCATTGCACTCGCATCCTCCGCGAGTTGAGGCTTTAGTCCCTCACGCCGCGTCAGGGTCAACAGCCGGCACGCCGGCATTGCGCGACAGGCTGGCATTGGCATAGCGGTCATCGTGGCTAACCTCGGCCCCGGCCCAGTCCGGCAGGTCCACCGCCTGGTCAACGTCGGACAGTTCCACCTCGGCCATGACCAGCCCATGGTGAGCGCCCTCGAAGACGTCGACCTCCCAGGTGAGACCGCCCTGCGGGACGAAGTATCGCCGCTTTTCCACGACATGGGGGCGCGCCATTTCCAGCAGCTGTCGGGCGTCGTCGAGCGGCACCTCGTACTCGAACTCGGCGCGCGATATGCCGTCAGTGGGCCCCTTCAACGTCAGCACTGCCAGCACATCATCGAAAATGCGGATGCGGACCGTGGCCTTGGCACTGGTCGACAGATACCCCTGCCGCAAGGCTGTGCTACGCGTCGCCGCAGCTTTCCAGCCATCGCCAACCACCAGAAACTTCCGCTCGATCTCGATCGCCATCCGCTACTCCAGAAGCTGCCAGTACCGGCGATAACGCTCGGCCAGCACCGCCGGTTTTTCAACGATGAATTGCCTTGCCATGGCAAAGCTCTCTGCGGCCAGCGCATCCTGCCGCTGCGCGATGGAAGTTCGCAGCGCATCGAGACCATCCCCACTGGCCGTGGCCGTCGATCCCAGCGCCTCTGCCAGGACAGCGAGATTGTGATGATCTCCAAGCTTCTCGCCCAGAACGCCAAGATCCATCACCACCCCTCCAAGCATTGCGGGCGCTGACTTCCGCCAGAGCCTGACGTGATACCAGTGCGCCTTGGCCGCCTTGCGCCAGTCATGAATCACCTCCCCATCAGGGTTTTGCCGGGCGGCATCGAAACCGCGGCGAAATTTCGCATAGGTCGTCTTCAGCCCGGGCAGGACCACATCCACACCCGAAGCACTGAACGTCCACTCTGCAACGCGCTGCCGGAGCGCTTCGAGCTGTTCGGCAGTGTTGGCCAGCAGCGCCGCTTCGCCCATCTGGAGCCGCAGATGCCCGGCCCGCTCCTCGAGCCGGCGCAATGCCAGTCGCTCCCCCTCTGCGGCATCGGCTTGCAACAGACCCGAGAGAGACTGAACCATCACAGCAGCATCCCTGGCGACTGAGAACTGTTCGGCAATGGCGCGGATTGCGGCGTTTTCGTCCGCATATCCGCCAAAGTGCGGTCGCACCAGCCTGAGCAGGGCACGCACCTTCTTGCAGGTCTTTCGCAGAGAATGGACCTTTGTGTCGAAGTCGCTATTCGCCTGCATGGCCTCCAGCGCCCCGTCGATCTGCTCGGTCGCGATGGCGCGGACCTGATCACCCACCCGACCGGCTTTTTTGAAGGCATACCCCACCGCTAGAACCCGAAGCTCATCTGCCCCGCCGGAGCGCCAACAGACACCCCCTCCAGCGCCAGCATCTGCAGTTTCGACGCCGCGCCACCCGGTGCGGAAAAGCCACCCGGCTTGCCATCGCTCGCCAATACCCGATGACACGGAATGACCAGCGGGATGGGATTGGCGCCCATGGCCTGACCGACGGCGCGGGCAAGGCCCACGTCTCCCAACTGCCGCGCCAGGTCTCCATAGGTGACCGTCTGCCCCCAGCCCACCGCCAGCAGCAGAGCATACGCGCGACGATGAAAAGCCGGCGCGCCCGAGAGATCGAGCGGCACCTTTGAAAAATCCACGCGCTCGCCTTCAGCATAGTCCTCAATGCGATCCATGAGGGCGCTCATCTCGCGCGTCGGCTCGCCGGCATGGGCTTCCCCGCGATTGAGCCGCTCAAGCAAAGTCGATGGATCATCTCCGGGCAGCAGCAGGCGCACCAATCCCTTGTCGGTCCAGCCGATGCCGAAACGCCCCAGTGCAGTGTCGAAAGTGGTGGTCTCCATCGGGCAAGGATAGGCCCTGTGCCATGGCAATGCCAAGAACCTTGGTCAAACCCGCCCGGTTCTGCTAGAGGGCATGCCATGCCGCCAATGCCCACGCTCAAAGACTATTTTCCGCCTATGGAACCGTATCTCGACGTGCTCCACGTCGATGACGACATCCTGGTCGTTAACAAGCAGTCGGGCCTGCTCAGCGTGCCGGGCAAGGACCCAAGCCTCTGGGACTGCATCGAGCACAGGGCGCGTCAGACCTATCCGACCGCCGGAATGTGTCACCGCCTCGACAAGGATACATCGGGTGTCCTGGTGCTGGCACTCAACAAGCGTGCCCATGGCCGGATCGGCAGCCAGTTCGAACACAGAAAGACGACCAAGAGCTACATTGCGCGGGTTTCCGGCATTATCGCGGAGGACTCGGGCCTCATCGATCTGCCATTGGGGACTGACTGGCTCAACAAGCCACGCCAGAAGGTGGACCACGAACACGGCCGCGCAGCGCAAACGGAATGGCATGTCATCGAACGCGAAGAGAACGCGACACGCGTGCGGCTGGTGCCGCTGACCGGGCGGACACATCAATTGAGGGTTCACATGAAGGCCATCGGCCATGTAATTCTGGGCGATGCATTTTATGCCGAGGGCGAGGCGCTTGCTGCGGCTGATCGGCTGCAATTACATGCCGCCGAACTGGGATTCACCCACCCCACCACTGACGTGTTCACGACCTTCGTGGCGCCAACGCCGTTCTAGCGGATGCGGTTTCGGTGGGTGAGAACTCTCTCCGCATCCACTGAGTCGTTCTCGGGCCTGACCCGAGGACCTGCTGCCACCAACTCAAAGCTGTGTTTGATGCCAATGGCCCTCGGATCAAGTCCGAGGGCCCTCTGTGCGGGTGGAAATGCCGCTAGACGCTCTACCCTTCCCCCATAAAGCCCACCTCGATGCGCTGGAAGAGACTGCCCTCTTTCATCGTATCGAGCCAGCGCCGGAAATCGGCCACATCGGTGAACCCGGCGCGCTGGGCCTCCGCATCGGTTACGGCGTCGGGCGTCGTATCGGTGACCGATTTGATAGCCAGCAGGCCCACCTTGGTCTTGAGCGTGCCGCCGGGTTTCACCGTCGGCCGGTTCCAGCGCCGGAAGATGAGGTCCACCTTGCCAGCCTTGATAAGTTCGAGAAGGTCGCGCTTGAGCAGCATCAGTCCAGTACCGCCGTGGCTGTCATTTCGATTTTGAGGCCCTTGGCCAGCAATTCCTTGACCACGACCGTGGCGCGGACCGGATAGGGCTGCTCGGTAAAATATTCCCGATAAACCGCATTCATCCCGGCTGCGTCGGCGCTGTCGGTGAGGAATATCTGCACCATCACCAGGTTGCGGAGCGTCCCGCCTGCGGCCTGGACCCCGATTTCGAGGTTCTGGATGCAACGCCGCGTCTGCGCTTCGATGCCACCTTCGACGATGTCGCCGGTGATAGGGTCCTCGGCAATGGCCACAAGCCACACATGCTTGCCGGCGCGCACGGCATCGCTGATGGGCGCGGAAGATGGGGCTATGCCGGTTTCGATGCGTTCGATCATCTGGCCTCCGGGGAAGAATCGTCTTGGCGGAATTGTCTTGCCGCAGAGCTTGTGACAAACACGGGCAGCCGAGCCAAGCGGGCGTGGTGGAATTGGTAGACACAAGGGACTTAAAATCCCTCGGCGATAGCCTTGCGGGTTCGATTCCCGCCGCCCGCACCATTCCCTAACCTTGCGACAACCTTTTCCCGACAATGATCACTTGCCCCTTCGGGCGTGTGCGTATCGAGAGGCGTAGCTATGTCGGCTTTGGCGATGGAAATGGACGAATTCGAAAGCCCGCCGGGGATCAGCACCGAGCCGCGGCAGTTCATCACCTTTACATGTGCCGGGCAGAATTTCGGCGTCGACATCATGTCCATGCGGGAAATCCGCAACTGGACTCCGGTGACACCCCTGCCCGCGCAAAAGCCCGATGTCCTCGGCGTCATCGATATCCGGGGCCGCGTCGTGCCCATTCATGACCTCGCCCTCCGCATCGGCTGCTCAGCCGAACCGCGCGCCCAGCATGAGGGCCAGGTGATCCTGGTGCTCAAGGTGGGCGGCCATGACATGGGCTTGCTGGTCGACGGCGTGTCCGACATCATCGAGGTCAAGGCCGACGACATGCTGGACGTGCCGCAGATTGAAGGTTCGGCAGCCCGCTTCCTCGCGGGTATCGCCCGCCAGGGCGACAGTCTCGTGGCCATTCTCGACGAGGAAACAGTGCGCACGCAGGCGGTGGAGATTGGCGAAAACCCGGTTGAAGATACTGCGCTAGCCGACCCGATGAATGCAGCCACTCTGGAAGACGACACCGAATTCGTGTTCCTCGACGAGGTCGAGGCTAGCGCCTAGCCGTGAGCGGCGGGGCCCGAGTTGTCAGGTAAGCTCAAAAGGAAAGGGCGAGGGCTGCCAATACCGTTCGACGCCCCAGGCTTGGACAGCAATCGCCTCCCATTGATGCAAGATTGACGCGACTGCGTCCGGCCTTCCCTGCTTCAAAGCTGCGAAGAGAAGCTCGAGATTGGCGACGTTTGCCTCCCCCTCCGCCTGAACAGCCCGCAGGGACGGTTTCGTGGTCCGATGCGCCATGCGTGACAGCTCTCGCTCCAACAGTTGTCGCTGACGCTCAATTTCGACATGCAGGCCGGCCTCTGCTAGCTCGAACTCGCCAAGTGCAGCATTTAGGAGAGCACGACTTTCCGGCCGCATTTCCCCGAGACCACCCGACGCGTGTTCGTGTATGTTGAGCGCGGTTGCCAAGGACGTTTGGGGCGGAATGACCTCGGCAAATACTCGCTCCATCTCGCCAAAGACACGTTCCTCCAGGCCTTGGCTACCCAATATTCCCCAAGCGCGATCCATCGCTCCGGCGAAGCCGCCGCGAGAAAGAGGTGGCGGGGCGAATAGGAACGACAGGTACCATCTGGGAGCGATCTCGCCACGATGAGGAGATCCACGGAAATGAACCCCTGCGAGACAGTGAGTTACCGGAGTCCTGACGACATCGCGCTTTATCAAGACCAGTCCGTAGTGCCCTTGCACAAAGGGTTTGGCAAATGTCCTTACTTCTTGGGCAGTGCTCATGGGATCTGAATCGGAATCACGATGACGTATTCGACGTCGGAAATATGGGAGGCACGCCGTATGAAGTCTTCAGCGCGGCTGTTTGACAATCCGGTTCTGCCGGACTTGAAGTCGTAGAGACAGGCTGTATTCGAGTTAACCTTTTCGACGACGTCCAGGCGCACCGTTCCGGCTGTCCCGTAGTGCGGACCACCAACATCGTCGTTGGTAATACCGTCTCGCGTGATCGACAGCTCAGACGATACATCCATGTATTCAAGAGGGAATTGGGCCTTTAGCGCAAGGATCATGTAATGAATGAGGGTGTGGAGCTTCGTCCCAAAATCTTGAGCGCTGACTTGCGATCTCAAATGTGCGAGCGTTGCCGCGGCGTCACTGGCCCAACTCTGCACTTCGGGCAATCTCTTGCACGTTTGCGACACTTGCTCTGAACTCAGCACTTCCTTGGTTACTACTACCGATCCATCTGACCCAACACCCTGCCATATCTTAATTGCCATGACAGGAAGGTCGCCATCGCCCACCCCCATCGGCTCGGCGCAGCGACCGCAGTGTTGTAAAGCTCCAGCGCCCCGCGGATCAGCAATGCGTAAGGTGCTGCAGTGACCTCCGCCACGGGCGGCCCGGTCAGTTCCAGGGGTCGATGCGCCGGGGTCGGCGCCGAGACCAGGGGCGGTAGAGCCCCAGGCGCGAAGAGGCGAAGTTGGGCCACCCGCAAGACCGTCTCGCCGCCTTGCCGAACCGTTATGTCCCGGGTCGTGCCGAACCTCAGGGACTGATAGTCCACCCCATCCGGAAAGGACACCAGCTGCGAAACACTCGACCCCTGGAAGACGGAGTTGATGCTGGTGCCATCCATCATGGCGACGGTGGACGCCGCGATGCTGCCGTCTGGCCGGGTCAGCGTCTCGATGGTGGCGATGCGCTGCTGTGGGTCGGACAGTATCTGCCGATTTCGGGCAAGTTGCAGCATTGAGTCGGGAACCGCCGGGGCGCCGTAGTATGGCTCTGCCCAGCAGCGGCAGTTATGCGCGGCGCCGGGATGGCCGCTTTCGGGCGGCGAAGTCCAGGAGAAAACCTTGCCCTCTAGCGCCGCATGCGCGTGGCGAACCCTGTCGTCGCGGGCCGTGCGCCACGTGTAGTGGGTTGTTGCCTTGCCGTTGCTCAGCGCCTTCGTCGACAGGCCAGCGGAAAATTCAAGGAATTCAGCTCGTCGGCCGCGATGGCCGAGAGCCGAGCCAGGTTCCGGGGCACACGTCCGCGTCTGACATAACTCTCGAACGCCTTGAGCCTGACCAAGGTGCCGAGCGCCTTGCGTCCGCTTTCCAGTCTTGCCGACAACTTGACCATGCCCTGCCCTCGCGTGAATGCGAAAGCAGGGTCTCACGGTGTCAGATGGCGGGGATAAATACTGTCAGTCCGTGCCGCCGGAGATCGGGGCGACGTAGGCGACGTCGAGGTCCCAGGGGAAGAAGATCCAGGTGTCCTGGCTGACTTCGGTGATGAAGGTATCGACCATGTCCCGGCCCTTGGGCTTGGCATAGACAGTGGCAAAATGGGCGCCGGGGAGCATTTCGCGGACCACGCGGGCAGTATTGCCGGTATCCACGAGATCGTCGACGATCAGAACCTTGCCGCCATTCTTGACCAGGTCGAGAACAGGCTGGCTGATTTCCTTCAAGATCTTGATGCCGCTCTGGTTCTGGTGGTCATAGCTCTTGGCCGCGACGGTCTCGACGGTGCGGATATTGAGCTCGCGCGCCACGATGGCAGCTGGCACGAGTCCGCCGCGGGCAATCGCCACCACAGCATCGAACGGGCCGATGCTGGCAAGGCGCCAGGCCAAAGCGCGGCTGTCGCGGTGGAACTGATCCCAGGTGACGGGAAACGACTTCTGGTTGGGATTGCTCACGGATCTGTCTCCTGGCGGGGCCGAGCCCAAAATTCATGTCTTTGAGATGCTGCTTAGCAAAGCGAAGCCAAAAGGCCAATCATTCCGCATCAGGCGGAGCGATACCGGCCTTTTCGTGAGCAGCTGCCACCATGGCGCGGACCTTTTCGGCCGCCTCGGCCAGCCGCGCTTCGTCCGAGGAGCGCAGCACCAGTTCGACCATCACCCGGTCCTTGCCCATCTGTGGGTATGAACCCATTTTCACATCCGGGAATTCGGCCTGCAGGACACCAAGCGGCCCACCCAGGGTCCCCTCGCCCACCGCCGCAGGGATCGCGACGGAAGAAACTTTCTTGCCGCCCTTAAGCGTCGGTGCCAAGGCCTCAAGCATGGCGCGCATGATCACCGGGACGCCGGCCATGACATGCACATTGCCGATGCGGAAGCCCGGCGCGGCGGACACTGAATTGACGATCAGGTCAGCGCCAACAGGGATGCGGGCCATGCGCAGACGCGCCTCGTTGACCTCGGTGCCGGTCTGCTTCCAGCGCGCTTCGAGCATGGCCCGGGCCTGATCGTTGATCGGCAGCGCCACGCCGAAGGCAGCGGCAATGGCGTCGGCTGTTATGTCATCATGGGTGGGGCCGATGCCCCCCGAGGTGAAAACATAAGTATATCGGGCACGTAGGGCATTTACCGCCTCGACAATGGCGTCCTGCTCGTCGGTGACCACCCGCACTTCCATGAGGTCGATGCCCAGATCGGTGCAGAAATCGGCCACGGCGCCGATATTGACGTCCTTGGTACGGCCGGAGAGGATTTCGTCGCCGATGACAATCATCCCGGCGGTTACGCGCGTCTCGTGCTGGGTCATGTCTCTTTTCCCTTGAGGCAGATGTGGATGCCCGCGCAGGAAGACCAAGTCAACGCCCCTCTGGCCTTCCCAAGCCCGGTTTAAGCTCCTATTTTACAGCTTCAGGAGACCATTGCATGATTACCTATGTCGACGCCGCCACCAAAGCCCGCCGGACCCCCGGCGTCATCCCGTTGCATGGCGCGGAAGGTTTTGAAGGCATGCGTCGCGCCGGCGCGCTGACGGCGCGGGCGCTCGACGAAATCACCCCCTTCGTGGAAGCGGGGGTCCCGACCTCCACCATCGACCGCGTGGCCTACGAATTCGCCCGTGACAACGGCGCTGTGCCAGCGACGATCTTCTACAAGGGCTACCGTCACTCGGTCTGCACCTCGATCAACCATGTCGTCTGCCATGGCATTCCCGACGAACGCCCACTGCGGGACGGCGACATTGTCAATGTCGACCTGACCCTCGTCGTCGATGGCTGGCATGGGGATTCGAGCCGCATGTATCCGGTGGGCGAAATTTCGCGCAAGGCCGAGCGGCTGATCGAAGTGACCTATGAAAGCCTTGCGGCCGGCATTGAAGCCGCCAAGCCCGGCAATACCACGGGTGATATCGGCGCTGCCATCCAGACCGTCGTCGAGGCCGAGCGCATGAGCGTGGTGCGCGACTTTGTCGGCCATGGCCTTGGACGGCTATTTCACGACGAGCCCAATATCCTGCATTTCGGCACGGCTGGCGCCGGTGTGCCACTCAAGCCCGGCATGATCTTCACCATCGAGCCCATGGTCAATCTAGGCCGGCCGCATGTGAAAATCCTGTCGGATGGCTGGACTGCCGTCACCCGCGACCGAACGCTCTCCTCGCAATGCGAGCATTCCATCGGCATCACCGAGACAGGCTGCGAAATCTTTACGCTGTCGCCCGGCGACCTCTTCAACCCCCTGGCCAAGCGGGCGGCATAAATGAGCGATGGCCCCGACGAACTCGCCGAGGCCAGCTTTCCGGCTCCCGTAGCCGATGACCATGCCGGGCATCGCCAGCGTGTCCGAGACCGGTTCCTGAAAATCGGCGGCGATGCGCTGGAAGACTATGAGCTCCTCGAACTGGCGCTGCAGCTGGTCGTTCCGCGCAAGGACACCAAGGCCCTCGCTAAGACCCTGCTGCGAGAATTCGGCTCATTCTCGGGCGTTTTCAACGCCAGCCAGGCTCGCCTCGAGGCCATCGAAGGTCTGGGGCCAACATCCGTTGCTCATCTCAAGGTCATCCAGGCCGTCGCTGCCCGTTTCGGCCGCGACCGGATCAACAATGACAAGCCAATCTTGTCTTCCTGGACACAGCTGATCGACTATTGCCATAGCCAGATGGCATTCGAGAGCATCGAGCAGTTCCGCATCCTGTTCCTGGACAAGAAGAACCGGCTGATCGCCGATGAGGTACAGCAGACTGGCACAGTCGATCACACGCCGGTCTATCCGCGCGAGGTCATCAAGCGTTCTCTGGAGCTGTCGGCGACTGCACTGATCCTTGTGCACAATCACCCCTCGGGCGATCCAACACCCTCCTCTGCCGATATTCGCATGACCAAGGAGATCGCTGACGTCGCCAAGCCGCTGGGGATCGTGCTGCACGATCACATCATCATCGGCAAATCCGGCCACGCATCGCTGCGCGGGCTAAAGCTATTCTGAGGCTGGGGCGCCCGAGCGGCGATCCTTGAGGTGTTGCAAGAGCCGGCGCAGTGACTTGATCGAGTCATTGCCCTTGGCCCAGGCGCGCACTCGCTGGTAGGCGCTGTGGCCCGTGGCGACGAGCGTGCCCAACGGCGTGAGGCTCACATAGTGGTGGCGCAGCGGCACCTGCACATTGCACCAATGTCGCTTTTCATCCGTGAAGCCGCTGCCCATGTCGAAAACGGCCATTCCACCATCGAAGACCGTCTGCATGACCCGCAGCAAGCACTGTTTGCCCGGCGAGCCGCCTTGCACACGCTCGCAATCGCTCATCGAGGAAATAAGGCAGAACATCCGGTCACCATGCACGACATTGTAGCGAACCGCGACGATGGCGCCGTCGAGCCGCAATACGTGCAGGCGCACATCCACACCCGAATTCGGGTCGAGTGCATTGTGATAAAAGCCCATCAGATGATCCGCGACAAAGGCATCGCGAATACCTTGCGTGCGGAAGCGTGCCGAGCGCTGCGAGAACATGATGTCCACAGCCGTATGCGCTTCCACCGGATCGACGATTTCTTCGAACGTCACCGCGCCGAGGGCGGCCAGGCGGTCCCCCTGCTGCCGGTCATGCTTTCGGCGCGAACGGCTGCGCTGCTCGCTGTCACACTGCTCCCAGGATGAAAACTGAGCGCGAAAGAGGGTTTCGACGGCCAGATGCGCGCCCAGTTCCCCGAAAAGATCGATCTTGTCGCCAATCCAGGCCGGGACGGAGCGCAGATAGGCCAGCTCCGCTCCCTTGAGCGCGCTCGTCATGGCCCGCCAGAGTTCGGTACGCCCCGCGGGCCCCAGCGCGCTCAGTGTCGCGCTATCGGCAACGGGTCCGTAGCAGCCGGCGTGGGCGCCGGGAAACCATGTGAAAAGGCGTATCCCATGCACCCGCTTGCGGTGCAGCGGCAGGATGGCCACTGGCTCGCCATTGATCGATCCGACGACATAGTGCTGGTCGGCCGGGCGGATCTTTCGGTCCGCCACCCAGAGCCTGATGAAATCAAAGCTTTGCCCCGGCGACTCGATCCCCGACGCGGTCAGGCGCCGCCACAGGGATTCGACGTCGGCAATGTCGTGAAAGACCTCGACGCTGAAGGCGTAACGCGCGCCAACAGCGACGACAACCGGGTCGCTTGTCTCCGCTATGATCTGCTCCACCACACGGGCGGTGGCCTGGCTATGCGCGCTCAATGGATTTGCCGTGGTTCCCCGAAATGCCGCCAGTCTGCCCCCCAGGAGTAAACCGGACCTGAACACGGCTCGCAAAAAGCCCAACGCTCTCACCAATGCGTGAAGAGGGTTAACTTCAGGCTACGCAACGGTCCTCAGCCGAAATTGGCCAGAACCGGGAATGTCTCGAGAAACCAGTAGGAGATGCGGGTGAAATTGCCGGTGAGGAACAGGATACCGGTAAAGACCAGAAGGCCACCCATGATTTTCTCCACGGTGCCGAGATGCTTCTTGAAGCCATTGAAGAAGGTCAGGAACGGTCCAATCGCAATGCCGGCGAGAAAGAACGGTATCCCCAGGCCCAGCGAATAGAGTCCGAGAAGCGAGGCCCCCTCCCACGCCGTCTCGCGGCTGGCCGCCACGGACAGGATCGCCGCCAGCACCGGGCCGATACAGGGCGTCCAGCCAATGGCAAAGGCGAGCCCGAGCAGGAAGCCGCCCACTGGCCCCGACGCCTGACCCGGACCATTGGAGCGCAGCTGGCGATCGAGAATACCGATGCGGAAAACGCCAAGGAAATGCAGGCCCATGGCAATGATGACGATGCCGGCAATGGGCGTGAGGATCGGCAGGAGCTGCCGGAACACCTGGCCAAAGGCCGTGGCCGTGGCGCCCAGGGTAATGAAGACGACCGAAAAGCCGAGGATGAAGAAGATGGAGGTCAGCGCCACCCGGCCGGTCAGCCGCCCCGGCGAGCCCGACACCGCCTCGGCGCGCAACTGGTCATAGCTCGCCCCGCTCATATAGGTGAGATAGGGCGGCACCAGCGGCAGGACGCAGGGGCTGAGAAAACTCAGCACGCCCGCGCCGATCACCAGAGGCAGGGAAAACTCCACGTCGGAAAGCTCCTTGTTGCTGCGCACCTGTTTAGCGCGGCGCGGCGATAAGGCAATGAGCCGCTTGGCCGCATCGCGGGGAAGTGAGGGCGTGCAAGCCATCTCGCCTCCAGCCGCGCCACTGGCGCGTCTGGTCCTGAGGGCTCGAAGCTTTTCGGGCACGACAAGAAGCGCCCGGCCTTTCGGCGTCGCGCTTGCACGGTAACGAACGGCCAGTGGCCCAAAACGAACGTTCAAAGTAACGAGCCACTGGCCGTTCGTCACGACATCGGCTTGCTTAGGGGGCCCGGAACACAGGCGGTACCTTTGGGGTCCGGCTGCCAGCGCATCGGTGCTGCCCTCTATTTGGCCCCAACCGTCCGGGCCCTCCTTTAGAGGGTTGCCATTCGGCTGGCGCCAGACAGCGCCGAAGTTTTCTACCCACGCAGGAGAGCGCCCTCTCCATCCGATCCTCCCCGCCCGACCCTGCGTCGGGGCCGCGTGTGTGACGGGAATGGGAGGGAGTATGGGGGCGGATTTTGGGACGGGGATTACTTTTCCCGGGGGTCCGTTGTTGCCTGTGAGGCTACAGGATCGAAGGCAAATCGACAGGACTGCTTTCGGACCCCATTCTCGCCGGTGGTGAAATCGACGATCCCGGGGAAACACCAGTCTCCGAATGCCCAAATCCCGGCAATTCGGCCTGTGGGCGGAGCCGCCCCTTGCCCCTGCCCCATTCCCACGCTACAGCACCGGCGACCCCGTTTTGGCCGAGGTGCCCATGACCACCGCTCGTCCCCTGCGCATAGCGCCCTCCATCCTGTCGGCCGATTTTTCGCGGCTTGGCGATGAGGTGAAGGCGATCGTGGAGGGGGGCGCGGACTATATTCATGTCGACGTGATGGACGGGCATTTCGTGCCCAATATCTCCTTCGGCGCGCCTGTCATGAAAGCCATCCGTGGCGTCACCGACAAGGTGTTCGACGTGCACCTGATGATCGCGCCGGCCGACCCGTATCTGGCCGACTTTGCCAAGGCTGGCGCCGATATCATTACCGTCCATTCCGAGGCTGGGCCGCACCTCCACCGCTCGCTGCAGGCGATCCGGGCGCTGGGCAAGAAGGCGGGCGTGGCGCTCAATCCGGCGACGCCGGTATCGGTGCTGGAGCACGTCATCGGCGACGTCGACCTGGTGCTGATCATGAGCGTCAATCCAGGCTTTGGCGGGCAGAGTTTTATTCCCGGCAGCATCGAGAAGATTCGCCAGGCCAAGGCGCTAATCGGCTCGCGGGACATCGATCTTGAAGTCGATGGCGGGGTCACTGCCGACAATGCCCGCGAGATCGTCGCGGCCGGCGCCAATGTGCTGGTGGCCGGCTCGTCGGTCTATGCGGGCAATGACCCGAAGACCTATGCCGGACGGATCAAGGCCATCCGCGAGGCAGCGACGGGGATGGTGGTTTAGGGGCGTATGCTGGTGCGAAGGCACCCCCACCCGGCCTCCCCCTGAAACAGGGGGAGGAGCAGGTCCGGCGGCTCTTTGATGGAACGAGGACAAACTCGATCCAGTCCCTCCCCCTTCTTCAGGAGGAGGTTAGGTGGGGGTCGGCAGGCCAACGGTCGCCCCTGAATCAAACTCTGACTTACCAAGGCTAAGCCCATGATTCCGCGCTATTCCCGTCCTGAAATGGTTGCCAACTGGTCGGCCGAGAGCCGGTTCGCCATCTGGTTCGAAATCGAGGCCCATGCCACCAGCAAGCTGGCCGAACTGGGCGTCGTGCCCAAGGAAAGCGCCGACAAGATCTGGGCCGTGATGAATGCCCGCAAGGCCGAGCGCGGCGACTATGGCTTCGACGTCGCCCGCATCGACGAGATCGAGCGCACCACCAAGCATGACGTCATCGCCTTCCTCACGCATCTTTCCGAGATCGTCGGCCCCGAAGCGCGCTTCGTGCACCAGGGCATGACCTCGTCGGACATTCTCGACACCACGCTGTCGGTGCAATTGAAGAACGCCGCCGATATCCTGCTGGCCGATATCGACGCTCTGCTGGCTGCACTCAAGAAGCGCGCCTATGAGCACAAGGACACGATCACCATCGGCCGCAGTCATGGCATCCATGCCGAGCCGACCACCTTTGGCGTCAAGCTGGCCGAAGCCTATGCCGAATTCAGCCGCAACCGGGCCCGCCTCGTCGCGGCGCGCGACGAGATTGCCACCGCGGCGATTTCGGGCGCCATAGGCACTTTCGCCAATATCGACCCGTTGGTGGAAGAATATGTCGCCGAAAAGCTGGGGCTCTCCATCGAGCCAGTTTCGACGCAGGTCATCCCGCGCGACCGCCACGCCATGTACTTTGCGACACTGGGCGTCATCGCCTCGTCCATCGAGCGCGTCGCGGTGGAAATCCGCCACCTGCAGCGCACCGAAGTGCTCGAAGCCGAGGAATTCTTCTCGCCCGGGCAGAAGGGCAGCTCGGCCATGCCGCACAAGCGCAACCCGGTGCTGACCGAAAACCTCACCGGCCTTGCCCGCCTCGTGCGCGGCATGGTGGTGCCGGCGTTGGAGAACGTGGCGCTCTGGCACGAGCGCGACATTTCGCACTCCTCGGTCGAACGCATGATCGGGCCGGACGCGACCATCACGCTGGACTTTGCGCTGGCGCGCCTGACCGGCGTCATCGACAAGCTGGTGGTCTATCCCGAGAACATGCGCAAGAATCTCGACCTGCTCGGGGGCCTGCACAATTCGCAGCGCGTGCTGCTGGCGTTGACCCAGGCCGGCTATAGCCGCGAGGACAGCTATGCCGCCGTGCAGCGCAATGCCATGAAGGTCTGGGAACACCGGGGGGATCGTGCGGGCCTCTTTGCGCAGAACCTCAAGGACGACCCGGAAGTGACTCTTGATGATGCGCAAATCGACGCCATGTTCGATGACGCCTATCATTTGAAGCATGTCGATACGATCTTTGCCCGCGTGTTCGCCGAATGAGGATCGCTGACGCCGACATCCTGATCCTGCCGGGGCTCGGCGGCTCCGGCGAGGGCCACTGGCAACTGCGCTGGGCCGAAAAAATGTCCACGGCCGCCATTGTCGAACAGGCCGAATGGGACGATCCCGACCCGGAAGACTGGACCGACACCCTGGTCAAGGCGGTCGAACTGGCCGAACGGCCGGTCGTGCTGGTGGCCCATTCGCTGGCCTGCATCGCTTTGGTGCAGGCGGCGGCGCGCTTCCCTGAGGGCAAGGTGCGGGGTGCCTTTCTTGTCTCGCCACCAGACATCGAGAGCAACAAGGACGTGCCCGAAGAAGCCCGCGCCTTTGGCACCGTGCCGCGCGATCCCCTGCCCTTTCCCTCGCTGCTGGTGATCTCCGACAGCGACCCGTTCTGTTCGCTCGAATGCGCGGCCGACTATGCCGGCGCCTGGGGCTCGGATTTCCACCAGGCCGGCAATGCCGGGCATATCAATGTCCATTCCGGGCACGGCCCCTGGCCCGAAGGGCTGCTGATGTTCACGCGGCTGATGCAGCGACTCTAATGGACGATTATCACCTCGCCGCCGGAGTCCCCGGCATCGACGACTATCTCCGCCTGCGCGTCGCCTCGGGCCTCAGCCCCAAAACGCGTGAGCAGGCCGAAATCGGCCTGCCTAACAGCTGGTTCGGCGTGACCGTGATGCATGGTGAAACAGCCATTGGCATGGGCCGGATCATCGGCGACGGCGGAACCGCCTTCCAGATCGTCGACATTGCGCTTGAACCTGCCCACCAGGGCAAGGGCCTCGGCAAAGCCATCATGGCGGCGCTGATGGATCAGCTCAACGCCAGCGCCCCCGAAGGCGCCTATGTCAGCCTGATCGCGGACGGCGATGCTAAACATCTCTACGCAAAATACGGCTTTGAGCCGGTCATGCCCGTCTCGATTGGCATGGCGATGCGGGTGCGCCGATAGAAAAGGGCCGGCACAAGGCCGGCCCTCTTGAGAAATCGCTGACTGAACTCAGTCCTCAGCGGCAATCTGCTCGCTGGCCACGGCGATGAGGCTCAGCATCTTCTCGCGGACCGCTTCGTCGGAAACGGCCACGCCCTTGGCCTTGAGGTCGCCCGAAACCTTGCGGAAGACGTCTTCATCGCCGGCTTCCTGGAAGTCGGAAGCCACGACTTCAGTGGCATAGTCCTTGGCAGCTTCGCCATCGAGGCCAAGCAGTTCGGCGGCCCACAGACCCAGCAGCTTGTTGCGGCGCGCTTCGGCCCTGAACTTCTTTTCCGCATCGAATGCGAACTTGGCTTCCTGGCCCTTCTTGCGTTCGTCGAACCCGCTCATGGTCACTCCCAATTGGCTGTCTGGCCGAGCTTTCGGCTTTCGCCAGAGGACATAGGCGGTTCGCCGCTGCAAATCAACGGCACGTGCGTGCCTGCGACGGCATGCCCCGCAGGGGAAGGGGGACGAAAGCCCTTGCTTTTCTGTCCCGTTCTGGCGCATGAAGCGGCCAATCCTTCCACCCCTTCGCAAGGCCCGGATTCGCCATGAACCGTCGACGCAAAATCTATGAAGGCAAGGCCAAGATCCTGTTCGAGGGTCCCGAGCCGGGCACGCTGGTGCAGTACTTCAAGGACGATGCTACCGCCGGCAACGGCGCCAAGCACGAAGTGATCGACGGCAAGGGCGTGCTGAACAACCGGATTTCCGAGTTCATCTTCACCAAGCTCAACGACCTGGGCATCCCGACCCATTTCATCCGTCGCGTCAACATGCGCGAGCAGCTGATCAAGGAAGTCGAGATCGTCCCGCTCGAAGTGATCGTGCGCAACGTGGCGGCCGGTTCGCTGGTCAAGCGCCTCGGCCTCGAGCCAGGCACGCGCCTGCCCCGCTCGATCATCGAGTTCTGCTACAAGGACGACGCACTGGGCGACCCGATGGTGTCCGAAGAGCACATCACCGCCTTCGGCTGGGCTACGCCAGCCGAACTCGACGACATCATGAGCCTCGCCGTCCGCATCAACGACTTCCTCACCGGCCTCTTCATGGGTGTCGGCATCCAGCTGGTGGACTTCAAGATCGAATGCGGCCGCCTCTATGAAGGCGATCTGATGCGCATCGTGCTGGCCGACGAGATCAGCCCGGACAATTGCCGCCTGTGGGACATCAAGACCCGCAACAAGATGGACAAGGATCGTTTCCGCGAGGGCCTCGGCGGCCTCGTCGAAAACTACCGCGAGGTCGCCCAGCGCCTCGGCATCCTCGTCGAAAACGACAATGCGCTGACCACTGGTCCGCGTCTCGTCCAGTAATTTCAGGGAAAGCTGCTATGAAAGCGCGCGTCATCGTCACGCTCAAGAACGGCGTTCTCGACCCCCAGGGGCAGGCCATCGAAGGTTCGCTGGCCAGCCTCGGCTTCTCCGGTGTTGCCGGCGTGCGACAGGGAAAGGTATTCGATTTCGAAGTGGCTGGAACCGATGCGGAAGCTGCACGTTCCCAGATCAATGCGATGTGCGAGAAGCTCCTCGCCAACACCGTGATCGAAAACTACTCCGTCGAAATCTCAAATTAACGCCTTCGGGCTATAACTCTTTTCGCGCCAAATCCTGGCGCAGGACCATATGACTATGCGCAAGACCCAGATCGCTCTTTCCGTCATGTTCTTCGCCTCGATGGGCCTGCTTTTCGCGGCTTACGCATCGGTTCCGGTCTGATCGACCTTAGCCAAATCCTTACCATTCAGCGCTTTCCCTGAAGGCTGGCTCTCGTATTTGAGGGTCCGCTAAGGACTGTGCGCCTATGCTCTCCGCCTAACACGCGGAGGCTTGGAAATGGCTTTGGACCGGACACGGCTGGATTGGGTGGACATGGCGAAAGGCCTGTCCATCTTTCTCGTCGTCACCATGTATTGCGCTGCCAGCGTTGGCGAAGACACTGGCCAGACCGGCTTGCTGCATTGGACGATTGCTTTCGCCATGCCGTTCCGCATGCCGGAGTTCTTCCTCCTGTCCGGCCTGTTTCTCAATCAGGTCATCGATCGCCCCTGGAAGGCCTATGCTGACCGGAGGGTGATCCACTACGCTTATTTCTACGTGCTCTGGGCGGTCATCCACATTGTCTTCAAGGAAGCGCTGATTGCCCGCGATTTTGGCGGAGCAGCTAGCTCGCTGGCCTGGGCCATCGTAGAACCCTATGGCGTCCTCTGGTTCATCTACATGCTGGCCATCTTCGGTCTCGCCAGCAAATTCCTTCATGACATCAAGGCGCCGAGCTGGGCCGTTCTGGCGGTTTCGGCGGTGCTGCAGATGGCCAGCATCCACACCGGCAGCTACCTCATCGACCAGTTCGCGGAGTACTTCGTTTATTTCTATGCCGGCGCCATCTTCGCCCCGCAGCTGTTTCGGCTCGCGGCCTGGTCGGCTGACCGGGTGGCTCCGGCACTGGCGGTGTTGGCCGCCTGGGCCGTGATCAATGCCGCCATGGTCTTCTCGCCGGGCTTCCGCATGGATCCGGTCCACATCCAGATGGGTTGGGGCGCCCTGCCCGGCCTGCACCTACTCCTCGCCCTCGCGGGTTCTGCCGCGATTTGCATGATCGCCGCTCTCTTTACGCGCCTTCCCTTCATGGACTGGCTGCGTTGGATGGGGTCGAAGTCACTTGTGATTTACGTGGCTTTTGTCCTGCCCATGGGCGTAGCACGCACGATCCTGCTCAGGCTGGGCATCGATGAGCCCAATCTCCTCAGCCTCCTGACCATGGCCGTCGCCATCACGGCGCCGCTGGTCCTGTGGTGGTGCGTCCAGAAATTGGGATTTGGAAAGTTTCTCTTCGAGCGCCCCTCCTGGGCGCATCTCCCGGGCACAAGGAAGCATACACCACCAATGGCCGCCCCCGCTGAATGATAGAAGGGCCAGTCAACCGACTGGCCCTTCTCTACTGGCGGCCTGGCCCGATCAATCGGGAAGGCGGAATATCATGGGCACGATCGGCCGGACGCGGGGTAGCTTGACCGACGGCTGGCGGGGCTTCATGTCGGTGACCAGATGAGGCTTGCCATCAAGTCCTCGAACCGTCAGTGGCTTGTCGCCGGTGGGCGTCTGCTGCTGCATGGTCTCCTCCCTTTCAGATTGCTGTAATCGCAACGGCGCGCTGGCGGTCACAGTTCCAACTTTACGCCACATTAGAGGGGCAATTCGCACGCATGAAAACGCAGGGCCTTGCCTTTTCGAGCAAGACTCACCACAAGGGCCTCGCGCATCCCTGACAGACAGAAGGATTGACCGATGAAGGCCGCCGTCATCGTGTTTCCGGGCCTCAATCGTGACCGCGATATGATCGCGGCACTGACCAAGATCGGGGGCGCCAAACCGGCCGTCGTCTGGCACCAGGATGCCGACATTCCCGACTCGGATCTCATCGTCATTCCCGGGGGCTTCTCCTACGGCGACTACCTGCGTTGCGGCGCCATCGCCGCCCGCTCGCCCATAATGGACAAGGTCCGGGAACGCGCCGCCAGGGGCGTCAAAGTGCTCGGCGTCTGCAACGGCTTCCAGATCCTCATCGAAGCGGGCCTGCTCCCTGGCGCATTGATGCGCAATACCTCGCTGAAATTCGTGTGCCGCGAAGTCAAGCTCGAGGTCGTCAACGCCGAGACGGACTTCACCCGTGGCTATGCCAAGGGGCAGATTATCCGCAGCCCCGTCGCCCACCATGACGGCAACTACTTTGCCGATGCCGAAACACTCAAGCGCATAGAAGGCGAAGGCCGGGTGGCGTTCCGCTATGCCGAGGGTACCAACCCCAATGGCTCGCTCAACGACATTGCCGGCGTGTTCAACGAGGGCAAGAACGTTCTGGGCCTGATGCCGCACCCGGAAAACCTCATCGAGGCCGCCCACGGCGGGGAAGACGGACGCGCCCTCTTCGCCACGGCCCTCCAGCAAGTCGCCTAATCGGACCAGATCACTGATGACTCTTCGCAACGAACCCGCCATCACCCCCGATCTGGTCGCCAGCCACGGCCTCAAGCCTGACGAATATCAGAAGATCCTCGACCTGATCGGCCGCGAGCCGACCTATACGGAACTGGGCATCTTTTCGGCGATGTGGAACGAGCATTGCTCGTACAAAAGCTCGAAGAAGTGGCTGCGCACGTTGCCCACCAAGGGTCCGCGCGTCATCCAGGGCCCGGGTGAAAATGCCGGCGTCGTCGACATCGGCGATGGCCAGGCGATTGTCTTCAAGATGGAGTCGCACAACCACCCATCCTATATCGAGCCCTATCAGGGTGCGGCGACGGGTGTCGGCGGCATCCTGCGCGACGTGTTCACCATGGGCGCCCGTCCGGTTGCAGCCATGAACGCCTTGCGTTTTGGCGATCCGAGCCATGAAAAGACCCGCCATCTGGTTAACGGCGTCGTGGCCGGTGTTGGTGGCTACGGCAACTCCTTCGGCGTGCCGACGGTTGGCGGCGAGGTCGAATTCGACGCCCGCTACAACGGCAATAATCTGGTCAACGCCTTTGCGGCAGGCCTCGCGGACACCGACAAGATCTTCTACTCCAAGGCGGAAGGCGTCGGCCTGCCCGTCGTCTATCTCGGCGCCAAGACCGGCCGCGACGGCGTCGGCGGCGCGACCATGGCCTCTGCCGAATTCGGTGACGACATCGAGGAAAAGCGCCCGACCGTGCAGGTCGGCGACCCCTTCACCGAAAAGCGCCTGCTCGAAGCCTGCCTTGAGCTGATGGCCACCGGCGCCGTCATCGCCATCCAGGACATGGGTGCCGCGGGCCTCACCTGTTCTGCCGTGGAAATGGGTGCCAAGGGCGATCTCGGCATCGAGCTCGATCTCGACAAGGTGCCGGTGCGCGAAACCCACATGACCGCCTATGAGATGATGCTCAGCGAAAGCCAGGAGCGCATGCTCATGGTGCTGCATCCCGACAAGGAAGCGGTTGCCCGCAAGGTCTTCGAAAAGTGGGAGCTCGACTTCGCCACGGTCGGCCACACCACCGACGACCTGCGTTTCCGCGTGCTCTGGCAGGGCCAGGAAGTCGCCAATCTGCCGATCAAGGAACTGGGCGACGAAGCCCCCGAATATGACCGCCCCTGGACCGAACCCAAGGCTCCCGCCGCTCTGGTCAAGTCCGACGTGCCGCAGAAGGATGTGGCCGAGGCGCTGATGGCGCTGGTCGGCGGGCATCAGTGCTCGTCGCGTCGCTGGGTCTATGAGCAGTACGATACGCTGATCCAGGGCAATACCATGCAGCGCCCCGGCGGCGATGCCGGCGTTATCCGCGTCGAGGGTCATGAGACCAAGGGGCTGGCCTTCACTTCCGACGTCAATCCGCGCTATTGCGAAGCCAATCCCTATGAGGGCGGCAAGCAGGCCGTGGCCGAAGCCTGGCGCAACCTGACCGCTGTTGGAGCCGAGCCGCTGGCCGCCACCGACAACCTCAACTTCGGCAATCCAGAACGTCCTGAAATCATGGGGCAGTTCGTCAAGGCCGTGGAAGGCATCGGCGACGCCTGCCGCGCGCTGGATTTCCCGATCGTCTCGGGCAATGTCAGCCTCTACAACGAAACCAATGGCCGTGGCATCCTGCCGACACCGACCATTGGCGGCGTCGGCCTGCTGCCTGAATGGACCAGGAGCGTGGGTATCGGCTTTGTCGCCGAGAACCAGCCTATCCTGCTCATTGGCGGACCCGCCGAGCGCGGTACGCATCTCGGCCAGTCCATCTACCTGCGCGACCTCTTTGGCCGCCGTGATGGCGATGCCCCGCATGTGGACCTTGCCGCCGAGCGCAAGACCGGCGACTTCGTGCGCAAGCTCATCCGTTCGGGTGTCGTCAGCGCCTGCCACGACCTCAGCGATGGCGGCCTCGGGGTCGGCCTGGCCGAAATGGCCATGGCCGGTGACATCGGCGCCACCGTCACCGACGTCGAAGGCAATGACCCGATCCTGACCTTCTTCGGTGAAGACCAGGGCCGCTATCTCGTGACGCTCAACCTCGACCCGCAGGGCGACGAGATCGCCGCCCTCTGGAAAGAGGCCGAGGCGCTGGGCATTTTTGCCCCATGGATCGGCACGACCGGCGGCACGACCCTGACCCTGGGTACCGCGACCCCCGTGTCCGTTGCGGCTCTCAAGGTTGCCCATGAACGCTGGTTCCCCAGCTATATGAACGGCTAGTCTGGCATTTCGACGCCACTGCCATATGATTGCCGTTCTTTGAGCCGCCTTGCTGCTCGAAGAACGGCATTTTCACAGGAGCAGATGATGAAGCAAACCCTGGTCGCAGTACTGGCCGGCCTGAGCCTTGTCGTCAGCCCGACCATGGCCTCGGCCCAAAGCGTCAACCTGACCCGCTCCATCCTGCCCGACAGCCCATACACGCTGATCTTTCCGGCTCCGATGGCCGTGACCAGCAGTGGTGTCGAGCCGGTCAGCGCTTCGATCAGCCACCCCGAAGCGCCGTTGCAGTGCGACATGCGCGTGGTGCCCGTCGAGGATACGAGCTGGACGGCGGACAGTGCAGTCGGTGCCCTGGATGACGCTGCTGTCGCCGCCTCCTGGGCCGAAGTCATGCCGGGCTTCGCCCTCAGCGCCAAGGGCACCACGCCCTATCAGGACGCGACCGCTCTCATCTATGAAGGCAGCAGCCCGGAATCGAGCATGGGCATGCCGCTGACGCTGGTGCATACCGAAGCGGTCACCAACGGTCGCGGCTACACGCTCGACTGCTACTACGCCACCGAACAGGCAGAAAATGCCCGCCCGCTGGTGGACTTCATCATTGCCAACTTCGCGACACGATCGGATGCGGATTGCTGCATCGGTGCCGAAGTGGCCACCGAAGAAGAGACCGCGCCTGCCCAATAGGGCCGGTTGAAGCGGCCTCATCCACGTGCCATATCAAGGAGATCGCCCGGGCGCCGTCCGGGCGGCAGTTGAGATAATCGGGAGACAAGACATGGCCATGGACGCAAGCGAGATCGAGCGCCGCATCAAGGCCGCCCTGCCCGATGCCGAAATCGAGATTCGTGATCTGGCCGGCGACGGCGACCATTGGGCCGCCTCGGTAAAATCCGAACAGTTCCGCGGCAAGACGCGCGTGCAGCAGCACAAGCTGGTCTATGACAGCCTGCAGGGTGACATGGGCGGCGCCCTGCACGCACTCGCTCTCCAGACCAGCGTTCCGGACTGAAGGCATGTCGGGTCTCCGAGACTCGCTCGACCTGATCCGCATGGTGCGGCCCGAGGCCGGCACAGCTGCCATTGAACATGAAATTCTGGCCGAGCAGGCCAATTCGCTCGGCGCTGCGGAACGTCGCGTCATCAAGTCGCTCGCGGAACTGAAAACAGGCGCCAATCGTCCACATTGGCTCGCCGAGGCCCAGCAGGCTGTCTGGTCCTATTTTGTCCAGCGCGACCTGCTCGGTTTCCGCGGGCATGCCGACGTTATCCGCGACCTCGGGATTCCACAGGACGTGTTGAACGGACTGGGGGCCTCGCCCGCAAAGCGCCCATGACACGAGCAATTGTCTTCGACGTCGACGGCGTCCTTGTCCACGGCTATCACGCGCGCCCCGAGCGGCAACGGCGCTGGGACGAAAACCTGCTGGCGGACCTGGGTGTCGATCCCGACCGCTTCCGCGAGGAATTCATCTTCGACATCTTCATCACACGCGTCGTCACTGGAAAGACGTCGCTGATCGAAGCGCTGGACAGGCGGCTGCCGGGCTTGGGCTATCGTGGGTCCAGCATGGCCTTTGCCCATTATTGGCTGGCCAATGACAGCCACCTCAACACCGAACTTATTGAGGCCCTCCGCCGTCTGAAATTACGTGACGATGTACGCCTCTTCATTGCCACCAATCAGGATCACATGCGGGCACAATGGCTGTGGCAGACACTGGGGCTGGGCGAGATATTCGAGGACATCTTCTATTCGGCCCGCATCGGCATGACCAAGGCGCACAAGGGCTTCTTTGCCTTTGCCGAAGAGCGCATGGGCACATTCGACGGCAAGCCGCTCTTCTTCGATGATACGGCCAAGGTCATTGATGTGGCGCACAAGGCCGGTTGGGAAGCTGTGCTATTCGACACCAACCTGCAGTTCTTCGACCACCCCTGGATCGCGTCCCGTCTCGCCTGACGCGAAGGTCCGGCGCTATGGTCGCTCGCGAGCAGGCCTGCGACGCCGGCACGTTCACCGCCACCGGTGCAGAGCCACACAGTAATCCATCGCAACCTGACGATGCTGGCCTCGACAGCGCCCATTTCCTGTCTTATCTAAAGGCAAATTCAAGCCGGCCCTTGAACCCGGACTTATTGAAAGGCTCCTCCCATGACCGATATCAACGCCTTCATCGACGACAAGGTGAAGAACAACGACGTGTTCCTCTTCATGAAGGGCTCGCCGGATTTCCCGCAGTGTGGCTTTTCCGGCCAGGTCGTTCAGATCCTGAACTATCTCGGCGTCGACTATTCCAGCGCCAATGTTCTCGAAAGCGAAGAACTGCGCGATGGCATCAAGGCCTATACCAACTGGCCGACCATTCCCCAGCTCTACGTGAAGGGCGAATTCATCGGCGGCGCTGACATCGTGCGCGAAATGTTCCAGTCCGGCGAACTCAAGACCCATTTCGAGCAGGCTGGCGTGGCGGTCAAGCAGAGCGCCTGAGCGTCTCGCGCGTGAATCAGTTTTGGAAGGCCCAGTCTCAACCGACTGGGCCTTCTCCTTTTTTCGCAGTTGCTTTTACCAAGCACGGAAATCCCCGCGAAAGCCGGAATCTCCGTTGGCGGTGTCGCATAGGGAACAGGGGTTCCCGCTTTCGCGGGAATGACGCGGTGGTGGTGGTGCTTTGCCCATCACCAATTCTGATCAGCCTCATCACCTATTATCGCTTTGCGTGATGGTGAGCCGGGCGTAGATTGCGGGCACGTCCCGCTGAGACTCTGCCATGACCATTGCCGTTGCTGCTCCCGCCCGCCGCGCTGTTCCCCTGCTGGCCCTGATCATTGCGGGTTGCCTCATAGCGGCCATCGGCAACGGCGTGCGAACCAGCTTCGGCCTTTTTACGTTGCCCATGTCAGCCGACCTGGGCCTGACGCGCGAAGGCTGGGGCATGGCCATGGCGATCCAGAACCTGGTTTGGGGCATCGCCCAGCCCTTCGCCGGCGCCTATGCCGACCGCGTCGGCACCGGCCGGACCATCGCTATCGGTGCGGCAATCTATGCTTTGGGCGTGCTCGGCATGGCCTTCTCGCCCTCGGCCAGCATGCTCGCCGTCACCGCCGGCATTGTCACCGGCGTCGGCATCGCGATCTCGTCCTTTTCGGTGGTAATGGTCGCTTTCGGACGCTCGGTCCCGGCCGAGAAGCGTTCGCTGATCTTCGGCGTGGCCACCGCCGCCTCATCCTTCGGCCAGTTCGCCTTTGCGCCAATCAGCCAGGGCTTCATCAATGCCTTTGGCTGGCAGCAGGCGCTGGTCTATCTCGGCATGGCCCTGTTGCTGATCATTCCGCTGAGCTATGCGCTGCGCGGAAAGGCCGAGGCGCCCGCCGGGGAAGCCCACATGCCCTTCGGCAAGGCCCTGCGTCGCGCCTGGAACTTTGGCTCCTATAGGCTGCTGGTTATTGGTTTCTTCGTATGCGGCTTCCACATCGCATTCATCAACGTTCACTTGCCGGCCTACCTGGTCCTCTGCGGCCTGACGCCAGAAGTCGGTGCCTGGACCATTGCCGTTATCGGCCTCTTCAATATCATCGGGTCACTCTCAGCCGGTTATCTCGGTGGCAAGTTGCCCAAGCAGATGCTGCTGGCCTCGATCTACTTCCTGCGCACGGTGGCCATCGGCCTCTTTCTCATTATCCCGGTGACCGAGGTCAGCGCCTACGCCTTCGGCGCTGCCATGGGCTTGCTCTGGCTCTCTACCGTCCCGCCCACGGCGGGTCTTGTCAGCACCTTTTTTGGTCCGCGCTATATGGGCATGCTCTATGGCGTGGCCTTCTTCAGCCATCAGGTCGGCTCGTTCATGGGCATCTGGCTAGGCGGCGTCGCGTTCGACCAGACCGGCTCCTACAGCCTGGTCTGGTATCTTGGCATCATCCTGGGTCTCGCCTCCGCAGCCCTGCATATCCCGATCAATGAGCGCCGCGACGATGGCTTCGTCCTGAAGCCGGCGGAATAAGACTTTCCCGCTTCCATCGGCTTTTGCCGATTGAAGGGTTGCCAAAGTCGCCCAACAGGTTCATGGTCCGGCCACTTCCTTCGGCCGGGCCTCCCTCGGCCTCGACGAGTTTCAATCATGTCAGATCATTACACGCGGGTTCTCTCGCGCCCTGAATTCATTGCCCTCATGGCCGCATTGATGGCCCTCAACGCCCTGGCCATCGACGTCATGCTCCCGGCCCTGCCCTATATGGGCGAAGCCCTTGGCATCAGTCATGAAAACGAGCGTCAGTTCGTCATTTCCGCCTACATGATCGGCATGGGCGTCGCCCAGCTGGCCTTTGGTCCGCTGACCGACCGGTTCGGCCGACGCGGGCCGCTGCTGGTCGGCATTGCCATCTATATCGTGGCGGTGATCGCCGCCGCCTTCGCCCCGAGTTTCGCCATGCTCCTCGTGCTGCGGACCATTCAGGGCATGGGTGCCGCCAGCGTGCGTGTCATCACCACCGCCGTGGTGCGTGACCGGTATTCCGGCCGCGAAATGGCCGAGGTCATGTCGCTGGTCTTCATGGTGTTCATGGCCATCCCGGTCATCGCGCCGAGCATCGGCCAGGTTCTGCTGCTGACTGGTCCCTGGCAGACCATTTTCATCTTCATGGGCGCGCTGGCTCTGGCCTTCTGGGCATGGACCTTCTTCCGCCTGCCCGAGACGCTGCCGCTCGACAAGCGCCGGCCGCTGAGCATTTCCGGTGTGGTGGACGGCTTCCGCATCGTCTTCACCAACCGCGTCGCCATTTCCTATGGCCTCGCCGGCACGTTCCTCTTCGGTGCGCTCTTCGGCTTCATCAGCTCCAGCCAGCAGATCTATGTCGACATCTATGGGCTCGGCGTCTATTTCCCGGTCGCTTTCGCGGCCATGGCGGGTCTGATGGCCATCTCGTCCTTCACCAATTCGCGGGTGGTGCGGCGGCTGGGCATGCGGCGCCTGTCGCATGGCGCAATGCTGAGCTTCACCGGCTTTGCCGGCATCTGGCTGGCCTTTGCCCTTTCAGGCTTCCTGCCGCTCTGGCTGTTCTTCGGCCTGCTCTGCATCATCATGTTCTCCTTCGGCTGGTGTGCCTCGAACATGAACTCACTCTCGATGGAACCGCTGGGCGCGGTGGCCGGCACGGCCGCGTCAGTCTTCGGCTTTATCCAGACGGTTGGCGGTGCGCTGATCGGCGGCTATATCGGCCAGCTGTTCGATGGCACCACCATTCCCGCCGCCGCAGGATACTTCTCCATGGGCATCCTGGCCCTGATCTGCATTCTCGTTGCCGAAAAGGGCCGTCTCTTCGGCGTGGGCGAGCAGTATGCCGAGGGTCACGACGCGCCCGTCATGGACGCCCACTAACCCCTAAACTGCCGCCGGTCCTGGCAATTCCAGCTGGGACCGGTCGCTATAGATGTGGTCCACCAGGCCCCAGGCCCTGGCGTCCTCCGGCGCCATATAGCGGTCGCGCTCCAGCGCCGCTTCGACCTCCTCATAAGTCCGGCCGCAATGTCTGGCGTAGATCTCGTTGGTGCGCCGCTTGAGCCGCAGGCTCTCCTCGGCATGGATCATGATGTCGGTCACCTGCCCCTGATAACCACCCGAGGGCTGGTGCAACATGATGGAAACATTGGGCAAACTGGCGCGCATGCCCGGCGCGCCGGCGGCCAGGATCAGCGTCGCAGCCGAGGCGGCCATGCCCATGCAAAGGGTACCCACCGGGGCGCGGATGAACTGCATCGTGTCATACATGGCCAGCGCCGAGGTCACCACACCGCCCGGCGAATTGATGTACAAGTATATGGGTTTCTTGGGATTTTCGGCTTCGAGGAACAACAGCTGGGCGCTGACCAGCGAGGCCATGTTGTCCTCGATCTGGCCATTGAGGAAAATGATCCGCTCGCGGAGCAGTCGCGAGTAAATGTCGAAGGCGCGTTCGCCCCGGCTTGAATTCTCGATGACCATAGGGACGAGATTCATCATATCGCGCATCGGCGATCTCCTTATGATTTCAATGGTTTGGACGACGGATGCGGACTAGGCGGCCAGCATCATGGGTTCATTGGCGTTGGCTGCGGCCGGTACGATCACCGGCTGATGCGTCAGGCGGAACCCGGTCTGGCCGTCGTCTTGCGGCGTCAGCTCGATGGTGACGAAGCTGATTTCGTCCCGCTCCCGCCAGCAATAAGTCAGCACATTGTTAGCATTGGCGGCCACCAATTCGACTTCAACGTCAGCGGGCTTGTCCAGCCAGCGGTCGCGATATTCGGGAATGGTCAGTGCCCGCCAGATTTTCTCGCTCGGCGCATCGAGGACGGTCTCGAACACCAGGTCATTGTCGGCGTCACTCATTGATCCATCTCCTTGAGCACGTCCCTGAGATTGTCGATGCGTTCTGGCCAGAAGGCGCGATAGCGCCCGAGCCATTCATGCAGTGGCGCGAAGCCATTGGGGTCGACCCGATAATGGGCAAACCGCCCCTCGCGGCGCTCGGTCACCAGCCCTGCCCCGCGCAGCACCGCCAGGTGCTGACTCATCGCCGGCTGGGTAATGGCAAAGCCTTCGCGCAGATCGGTCGCCGTCGCCTCGCCCGCCGACAGGCGTTCGAGAATGGCGCGGCGCGTCGGATCGGAAAGGACCTTGAAGATTTCAGTTTCGCTCATGTCAAACACATAAGCACGTACTTATGAGTCGTGACAAGGGGGTGCTTGCATGCGCCCTTGGGACGGATACGGTAGAGGCCTCTCTTGACGGATTCCCCGATGCCTCCTGTTACCGGCCGCACCTATCTCGCCATTCCCGGCCCTTCAGTCATTCCCGAACGCGTTCTCAATGCCATGCACCGGGTCTCGCCCAATATCTATCAGGGCGAGATCATCGACCTCACCTGGCGCGCCCTCGATGGGCTCAAGCAATTGGCGGGGACCAGACACCACGTGGCCATCTACATCGCCAACGGCCATGGCGGCTGGGAGGCGGCCATTACCAACATGTTCTCGCGCGGCGACAAGGCGCTGGGAATTGGCACGGGGCTTTTCGGCGTCAATTGGGCACGCACGGCCCAGCGGATGGGCGTCGAGGTGGAACTGCTCGACTTCGGCCGTTCTGCGGCCGACCCAAACCGCATTGAAGCAGCCTTGCGTGCCGATACCGGGCAGAAAATAAAGTGGGTGACCATGACCCATGTCGACACTGCCTCGAGCATCAGGAATGACGTGGCGGCGGTGCGGGCCGCCATCGACGCTGCGGGCCACAAGGCCATGCTCGCCGTCGACACCATTGCCTCGATGGGCTGCGATGAATTCCGCATGGACGACTGGGATGTCGACCTTGTGGTCGGGGCCAGCCAGAAAGGTCTGATGCTGCCGCCGGGCCTGGCTTTGCTGTGGTTGTCGGACAGGGCGCTGAAGGCAGCCGCAACAGCGGACCTCGCCACGCCCTATTGGAGCGCCGTGCCGCGCATCGACCCGACCGAATATTGGCTGCTGTTCGGCGGCACCCCGCCGACCCAGCATCTCTATGGGCTGGAAGAAGTGCTCAAGATGATCCTGGTCGAGGAGGGTCTTGAAGCCACCTGGACACGGCACCGCAAGCTCGCCCGCGCCATCTGGACGGCATTCGAAACCTGGGGCCAGAACGGCAGCGGCATCGGCCTCAACGTCAAGGACACCGGGTCACGCGGTCATTCCGTCACGGCGGCCACCATTCCCCATGGCGGCGCGGGAAAACTGCGAACGTGGCTCGAACAGGAGGCCGGGGTCACGCTTGGCATTGGCCTTGGCATGGCCATGTCGCACGAGCCCGAATATGGCGACTACCTGCGCATCGGCCATATGGGACATGTGAATGCCCATATGGTGATGGGCGTGCTCGGCACGATGGAGGCTGGCCTCTGCGCGCTGGGCATTCCGCATGGCGCGGGGGCTGTGGAGGCGGCGGCGCGGTCGCTCAGCGCGGCTTAGTGGCCGCGCCGTCGAGCCAGAGCATGTTGCTCTCGTCCCGGTGCACGCCCGACGTGCCGACATGCTTGCTGTCGATTTCCGGGCCCTTGCGGATCACATGGACCAGCGCCATGCCGTGGCCCTTGCCCAGGTCGTATTCGGCCTTCAGCCAGTCGAGGATGACGCCGGCCTTGAGCTTGGGATCGTCAAAACCCCTGGCTTTCGCCTCGTCGACGATCTGGCGCGGGGTCTTGCCGGTCTTGATTTCGACCGCATCGAGATAGGCCTGGAAAGACATGGTTTTCTCCGTGGTTACGCCGATGCGACGGACGGCGATGGCGGGATTCGACACATTGTTGTGGGGTCGGGGGGAAGTATGGATTGCCCGGTCAAGCCGGGCAACGACGGGGTGGAGGGTTCGGGTATCGCCGTAACCTTGAACACCTTGCTCATCGTCACTACCCGACTTGATCGGGCGGTCCGTGGATGGCCCGGCAAGTGAAAAGCCCTCGGGCAAGCCCGAGGTGACGACTGGTGGGAGAGATACCCCCACCCTTGATCCCTCCCCACAAGGGGGAGGGAGACGATGAGCAATGGCAGCTCGGCCCTGCGCCTCCCTCCCCTTGATGGGGAGGGACCGAGGGTGGGGTGACGGCGCCAGCGCTAAACCGTAAAAACCTCGCGCCGCAGTTCGCCCCAGCTGTCCTTGTCAGCAGCGACCAGCAGGCCGCCTGATGTGTCGGAAGGCCGGTACTCGCTGCCGTCAAATTTTGCGACATGGGCGCCGCATTCGCGCATGATCAGCGCGCCGCCGACATGGTCCCAGGGCATGAGCTTGTTGTACATGAGGAAGTGGACGTTGCCGCCGGCGGCATAGCGGTATTCGTGCCCGGCGCAGCGATACCCCGCAAGCATCTTCACCTTGGCCAGGTTGCCCAGCACGGTTCGTCGCTGCTCGAACGGCAGGAAGGATGTCGAGGCGGCGCCACCCATTTCCGAGAGCGGCACCGGATCGGCGAACTTCTGGCGGATCATGCGGCCATCAGGAAAGACCTGAAAGGCGCCGCAGCCGCGTTCGGCCATTACAACGTCGTCGCCCACGGGATCATAGATGACGCCGGCAACGGTTTCGCCATTCTCGACCACCGCTGCCATGACCGCGAACAGCGGCAGGCCACCGGCAAAATTGGCAGTGCCATCAACGGGATCGACGTAAATGACGATTCGATCCTCAAGGCTGGTTTCGAGCAGTTTTGGATTGGCGGCGACCGCTTCCTCGCCGATGACGAGATAGTCCGGGCGATGTGCCCTGATCGCCGCGGTGATGACCCGCTCCGCGCCCACATCAGCCTCGGTGACAAGGTCAAAGGCGCCGGACTTGGTTCTTACCGTCCCATCGTCGAGCCGCCGGAAGCGCGGCATGATCTCCTCCTGTGCAGCCTGTTTCAGGATTGCGGCGAGGCGATCAACATTCATTGTCAGTCCTTTCGGGAGGGAGGCCTTCGGCCACTTAGTAGATGGATTGCCCGGATAAACCGGGCAATGACGATGGAGGCGAGCACCCAGTTCCCACCATCGTCACCACCGGGCTTGTCCCGGTGGTCCACCCTTATTCTTCGGCCTGCACCCGCCTGATGCTGAGCGCGGCGAAATCGAAGAGGCGCGGGTCGAGCATGTGGCTCGGATTGATATTGCCCAGCGCGCGGATCATCACATCTTTGCGGCCCGGCATGGCCTTTTCCATGTCAGTGAGCATGGCCTTGGTGACATTGCGCTGCAAGCCGTCCTGTGACCCACAGAGGTCGCAGGGGATGATCGGAAACTGCATGGCATCGGAGAAGCGCTGCAGGTCTTCCTCGGCGCAGTAGATCAGCGGGCGCAGGACTTCGAGATCGCCCTCGTCATTGACGAGTTTTGGCGGCATGGCTGCGAGCTTGCCGCCATGGAAGAGATTCATGAAGAAGGTTTCGAGGCTGTCGTCGCGGTGGTGACCGAGCACCAGCGCCGTGCACCCCTCCTCCCGCGCGATGCGGTAGAGATTTCCACGACGCAGGCGCGAGCAGAGCGAGCAATAGGTCGCGCCCTGGGGCAGCTTGTCGGTGACGATGGAATAGGTGTCCTGGTACTCGATGCGGTGCTCGATACCGAGACCGGTGAGGAATTCGGGCAGGATATGCTTGGGAAAATTCGGCTGGCCCTGATCGAGATTGCAGGCGAGCAGCTCGACCGGCAGCAGGCCGCGCCATTTCAGGTCGAGCAGCAGCGCCAGAAGGCCATAGGAATCCTTGCCGCCCGAAAGGGCAATCAGCCATTTGTCGCCCGGCCGTACCATGACGAACTTGTCCAGCGCCTCGCGCGTGTTGCGGATGAGGCGCTTGCGGAGCTTGTTGAACTCCACCGAGCGCGGTGCATGAGCAAAGATCGGATGGGCGCCGGTATCGGCGTCCTCGTCGGGCGTGGCGGGGGCTTCCATCACCGCGGACATGGCGAAACTCTCGTTTGAACGGTTGCGTAGCTGATAGCGCTCTCAAGGCGCGATGGAAAGTCCGGCGCCTGTTCTTGTGACATGCGTGGAGCGGAAATAGTCGCTCGGACCGGTGCAAACCTTACCAAAGCTTAAGTTTGCGTCCTTGTTTCGCGCTGAATGCCACAGTTAGATGACACATCCTCACGACACCCTGGAGTCTCCCGGTGTTCCGCTCATTCTTCCCCAATCCCCGGCTCTTCTTCACCGCGGCCCTGGCCTGGACCGTACTGGCCATGATCATCTGGTTCACGGTGGGCCCTGCTCTCTCCAACGTGATCAGCTTGGCGCCCTGGCTGGCGCAGGTTCCGACCGAAGCCGACCCCGATGTCTTCCTGACGGCAGACAAGGTCTGGCTCTACCAATATGTGCTGATGGCGGGGTATCTGTTCTGCGTGCCCTGGTACTGGATCGGCGATAACCGCCGCTGGTACTGGTGGAGCGTGGTTGGCTCCGTGACCATTATCGAAGTCGTGTTCTTCGATGTGCAGATCGGCGCCTGGATGAACGCCTGGTATGGCGACTTCTACAACATGTTCCAGGGCGCCCTCACCACTCCGGGCAGCGTGACGCTCGATCAGATCTATGGCGAGCTGTGGACCGTGCTCTACGTCCTGCTGCCACGCATCGCAGTGCTGGTGCTCAACGCCTTCTTCATCGCCCACTACCTGTTCCGATGGCGCCGGGCGATGACATTTTTCTACATGAGCCACTGGCCGAAGCTGCGCGGCGTGGAAGGCGCCTCCCAGCGTATCCAGGAAGACGCGCAGCGCTTCGCCAATATTGTCGAAGGCCTCGCGGTTTCGCTGGTTGCCTCGGTGATGACGCTGCTGGTCTTCCTGCCGCTGCTCTGGGACCTTTCGCAGAATATCACCGAGCTGCCCATTGTCGGGCCGGTCAATGGGAGCCTCGTCTGGGTGGCTTTGGTTTCGGCGGCGGCCGGTACGGTCCTGCTCGGCCTTGTCGGCTTCAAGCTGCCGGGCCTCGAATTCCAGAACCAGCGCGTGGAAGCGGCCTTCCGCAAGGAACTGGTCTACGGCGAAGATCACCATGACCGTGCCCGCCCGCTCAGCACTAAGGAATTCTTTCTCGGCGTGCAGCGCAACTATTTCCGGCTTTATGGGCACTACCTCTACTTCAACGTGGCGCGCTACGTGTACCTGCAGGGCGCCAACTTCGTGCCGCTCATCGCCATGTCCCCGTCAATCGCCGCCGGCGCGCTGACGCTCGGCCTGTTCCAGCAGGTGAGCAATGCCTTCGGCCAGGTGGAGGACTCGTTCCGGTTCCTCGCCAATAGCTGGACCACGATCATTTCGCTGATCTCGGTCTACAAGCGCCTGCGCACCTTTGAGGCCAACATCCCCTATGGTGCTGTCTCCGGCGTCGACTATGACGACCCGCGTTACCTTGCCACCGACGCCGAATTCGCCCCGCTGCCGACGGACACGGATGGCGGAAAGGAAGGCGTGCCAGCGGGACTGTAACAAGGTCTGCACGAACGAGAAGGCCGCTCTTGGGGGCGGCCTTTTTCTTGCGCGGGGAAACCCCACCTAACCTCCCTCCGAAGAAGAGGGAGGGACGCGTCGGGATTGCCTTTGGTGGGTGGTGAGCAAGCCACCTGAGCAAAACAAAAGGGCCGCTCCGGAGAGCGGCCCTTTCCAAGTCTTGGGGTCGAACCCGCGATTAACGCGAGTAGAATTCGACGACCAGGTTCGGTTCCATCTGGACCGGATACGGCACGTCCGACAGGGTCGGGACGCGGGCATAGGTCGCGGTCATCTTGTTGTGGTCGACTTCCACATAGTCCGGAACGTCACGCTCGGCCAGCTGGACGGCTTCGAGAACGACGGTGAGCTGCTTGGAGCGCTCGCGCACTTCGATCTTGTCGCCAACCTTGACCTGGTAGGACGGGATGTTGACGCGCTGGCCGTTGACCATGACGTGGCCATGGGACACGAACTGACGGGCAGCGAACACGGTCGGGACGAACTTGGCGCGGTAGACGATGGCGTCGAGGCGGCCTTCGAGCAGACCGATCAGGTTTTCGCCGGTGTCGCCCTTGCGGCGGGCAGCTTCGTCATAGAGACGGCGGAAGGCCTTCTCTGTGATCGAGCCGTAGTAGCCCTTGAGCTTCTGCTTGGCACGCAGCTGCAGACCGTAGTCCGACAGCTTGCCCTTGCGGCGCTGGCCATGCTGGCCGGGGCCATAGGCACGGGCATTCAGCGGGGACTTCGGACGGCCCCAGATGTTTTCGCCAAGACGGCGGTCAATCTTGTACTTTACGGAATGACGCTTCGACATCGCGTATCCTTTTCATAACAGTTTGAATGGATCGCGCCCTCCTCTGCCCTGATTTGCATCAGGACCGACAGACTCCCAACAGAGAATCCCGGGTGCGCCTATGGGCCCGAAGGCCGGAATAGGTGGGCGCGTCTTAGAGGCGCCGCACCGATGAGTCAAGCGCCAGAAGGCCTTTCCGCCACCGGATCGAGTTTTTCTGCCACTCCGTCGGCCACCATCTTGTGATCCAGCGACCGCTGCTCGCGCAGCCCCGGAAACATCACGCTCCAGATACCGGCCACGGCCATGGCGCCAAATCCGCCGATCACCACGGCGGCCACGGGCCCGATGAAATGCGCCACCGTACCGGCACGGAATTCGCCCAGCTCGTTCGACGCGCCGATGAAGACCGAATTGACCGCATTGACGCGGCCGCGGACTTCCTCGGGCGTCCAGAGCTGCATGATGGTCTCGCGGATGGTGACGCTGACCATGTCGGACGCCCCCACCAGAGCCAGCGCGACAATGGACAGCCAGATCGAGGTGGAAAAGCCGAAGACGACCGTAAAGGCGCCGAACAGCGCGACGAAGACGAAGAGAATGCGGCCGGCAAAATTGCGGATGGGGAAGCGGGTGAGGAACAGCGCCATGGCTATGGCCCCGATCCCCGGCGCGGCGCGCAGCAGGCCATTGGCAATCGAGCCGCCATGCAGGATGTCGGTTGCATAGATCGGCAGCATGGCCACCGCACCGCCCATCAGCACCGCGAACATGTCGAGCGAAATGGCCCCCAGCACCACCTTGTTGGAGAAGATATAGCGGAAGCCCCCCAGCAAGGTCTCCATGCTGGTCGCCTGATGCGACTGGCGCTGCGGTGGCTTGGGGATCAGCAGGACACTGACGACGGCGGCGCAAAGCAGCAGCGCGCCCGTGGCGAAGGGCACCGGCGCGGCAAAGCTGTAGAGCACGCCACCCACAGCGGGACCGGCAATCGAGGCGATCTGCCAGGCCGTGGCATTGACGGTGATGGCATTGCTCAGCGCTTCGGCCGGCACAAGATTGGGGGCCAGAGACTGGGCGGCGGGGCCCCAGAAGGCGCGGGCAATGCCGAGAATCACAAGGATCACGAAGAGCGGCCAGACTTCGTGCGCCTCCACCTCGGTGAACAGCAGGAAGCCGATGGCGCAGAGCAACTCGACGCTGAGGCAGATGGCCATGATGCCACGCCGGTTAAAGCGGTCGGCGGTGAGGCCGGTGACCAGGATCAGCAGCAGTGCCGGCAGGAAGAGGCACAGGCCCACCATGCCCACCAGCAGCGGCTCGCGTGTCACCTCATAGATCTTGTAGGCGATGGACACCGACATGATCTGCACCGCGAAGCTGACCAGCAGCGTCGTCAGCCAGAAGAAGCGGAAACCGACATAGGTGAAGGCGAGCTTGTTCGGCTCGGAGGGGGCGTGTGGGCTCATGATGCCCGCTCATCGCATTTTGGCGATGAAGGGTCAAAGGGAGAGTGTGTCTCGAAAGTCACGGGCTTGGATTATCTCTGGCCCGCCCTCGGGCTCGACCCGAGGGCCAGTTCCCACGATCACTTTGCGCATGTTCCGAATGGTCCTCGGGTCAAGCCCGAGGACGGAACAGTGGGTAGGTCGACGGTGGGTACTACTTCTCCGTTCCCACGTCCTTCTCCGCCTTCTTCTGCCGGTTCGGGTTCGGACGCTCATGCCGCCGGTCGATGGAGGAGATGACACCGCGCAGGGTGCGGATTTCCTGGCTGGTGAAGCGGCCGCGGGTGAGCGCGGTGCGCAGGTTATTGACCATGCTCGGCTTCTTGTCGGGTGTCGTGAAAAAGCCGGTCTGGTCGAGCACGCCTTCGAGATGCTCGAAGAGGCCGACCAATTCGTTGCGCGGCGCGGCTTCGTCAAGACCATCGGAGAAAGGCAGCGCCCTGCCCGTTTCGCTGGTGCGCCGCCATTCATACGACATGAGCAAAACGGCCTGGGCGATGTTGAGCGAGGCAAAGGCGGCCTCAACCGGCAGGGTCACGATGGCGTCGGCCATGGCCACTTCGTCATTGAGCAAACCCCAGCGCTCGCGGCCGAACAACAGGCCCGCCTTCTGGCCGCCGGCAATGTGACCGGCCATGTTGAGCGAGGCCTCCTCGGGTCCCAGCACTTCCTTCTGCATGTCGCGCGACCTAGCCGTCGTGGCATAGACCAGGGTCAGGTCGGCAATGGCCTCTTCAAGGGTTTCGAAGACGCGGACACGCTCAAGCACGTGATCGGCGCGGGAGGCCGCGGCAATGGCCTTTTCATTCGGCCAGCCGTCGCGCGGACGCACCAGGCGCAGGTCCCATAGGCCGAAATTGGCCATGGCGCGCGCGGCCGAGCCGATGTTTTCACCCAGTTGGGGCTCACAAAGGATTATCGCCGGCGTGGGTGCCAGCGATACGGGTTGTGAACTGTCAGTGCCTGCCATGTGCCGCGATCCTTAGAAGAACCGCGGCGGCATAGCTCAAATGGCCGCGCGGGGCAAATCGGGGGCTGCGCTGCGCGGCCGGAAATCCACCACCTTGGCGCTCGGCCGCCATTCGCGATCGAGAATGGCGAAATGCAGTTCCTCGTCCCACTCGCCCTGGAACAGCGCGTGCTCCCGGTAGTGAGCCTCCAGACGCAGGCCGAGCTTCTGCATCAGTTTGACCGAATGGTGGCTGCGCCCGTCGCAGCGAACCATCAGCCGATGGATACGGAAATGATCGAAGGCCAGGTCAATCAGCGCCGTGAGTGCCTCGGTCAGGTAGCCCTTGCCGCTTTCGGCCGGGTCGATGGCGAAGCGCAGTTCACCCTGACCGGCCGACGCGTTCGACCACTTGAGGCTCACCTGCCCGACCAGCACACGATCGCCCTTGCGCACAATGGCCAGGGTCAGCGTGTCGCCGGGGCGGTGCAGCACAATCTGCGAGCGCATGACCGACACTGCCGCCGCCACATCCTCGGCATAGCGGGTCGGTCGTTCGACATAGCGTTGCACTGAAGGCAGCGTATGATAGCGCGCCACCGCATCCACATCGCCACGTTCGATCGGACGAAGGACCAGATGATCGGTTTCCAGAGGCAATTGCAGCGTCGACATGATCTCTCTCCAGGTCCCCAAGACTGGAGGCCAAACGGTGGGACCACCGGCGAAGTTCCGGCTGAAGATAGGAAATATCTTCCCAAAAACACTGAGGAAAACGAGAGGCTTACGACTCTGTGGAATTGCGCAGGCTGAGCCATTCGTCACGCAGCATGGCATAGTAGAATTCCTCGTCCCAGCCGCCCTTGAACAGGCCATGTTCGCGGAAATGCGCCTCACGCCGCATGCCCAGGCGTTCCATCAGCCGCCACGAAGGCTCGTTTCGCGCGTCGCAGCGCGCGAAAATGCGATGCAGATCGAGCGGACCGAAACCCAGATCCAGGAGGGCATTGGTGGCTTCGGTCGCATATCCGTGGCCGTGAAAGCCGGGATGGAAAATCCAGCCCAGTTCGCCCTGACGCGCTTCGACCGAGCGCCAGATGAGCGAAACCTCCCCTACCAGAGGGCCGCCATCGCCAAGATCGACTGCCAGGACCAGGCGGTCGCCCTCTTCGACAATGCAAGTTTGCGCAGTGCGTTGCTGGATCGCCATGGCACATTCGTCCCGGCTCAGCGGCGGATCGAACAGGTATCGAGCAACATCGTCGCGACCGCGATACTCATAGACCGCATCGACATCGCCACGCGTGAACGGTCGCAGGCTGAGCCGCGCAGTCGTAATCGGAAAATCAGGGCGCAGGGTCATGAGTACTCCTGAAAGGAGGGCGGCACTTTTGCGCTAGTGCCGCACCTTGGCAAGCCATGCTTGCCCGCGAGGCCGCCCCGTGCCAGCCTCGCCCCATGAGCAAGACCCCAATGCCAGATCTCGACCTGAATGCAAGCTGCGATTGCGGCGCAATGACGGTTTCCCTCACCGGTCGCCCCATCTCGATGTTTCAATGCGCCTGCACAAACTGCCAGAAGGTTTCGGGCAGCGGGCATTCCTCCGTTGTTTTACTCCCGGCCGCTGCCGTCAAGGCGACTGGCGCCACCAAGAGCTTTGCGCGACCGGCCGCTTCCGGCGCCCGGTTCACGCGCCATTTCTGCCCCGAATGCGGCACGACGGTTTACGCCGAGTCCTCGCGGGCGCCGGCCTTCCGCATCGTGCCGGCAGGCATCCTGGCCGGACAGAACGATTGGTTCGCGCCCAATCAGCTGATCTTTGCCCGGAGCCACATGGCGTGGGATCTCATCGAGGCGCATATGCCCCACCATGACGCCTATCGCCCGGAGCAACAGTCGTGAGCATGGCCCGCGAGGAACTGGCCGACCGCGTTCGCAACACGCTACCCCACCGCGCATCCATCGTCGAAAAAAGGATGTTCGGTGGGATCGCCTTCATGGTGGATGGCAATTTTCTGGTCGCCCCCCTCAAGGATGGCTCGCTGATGGTGCGGGTCGGCAAGGATGGCATGGATGACGCGCTGGCCCAGCCGGGCGCCGGCATCATGGACATGGCGGGCAAGTCGATGGGCGGCTTTGTGCTCGTCAGCGGCGACGCTGTTGAGGATGACGAGCGTCTCGGCGAATGGGTGGACCGCGCCTGGGCCTTCGTGCGGACGCTGCCGGCGAAGTAGGCGCCAATCGCCCTTCTTCGGTGTTTTGCTCCCGAGCACTCTCCTTCGTCATTGCCGGGCTTGTCCCGGCAATCCAGCGCGTTGACGGATGGACCACCGAGACAAGCCCGGTGGTAACTTTTGGGGGCGAAGAGCCCTCTCAATGACCCGCGATTGCCATCGTTCGCCCTTTGCGAGCGATCCGGGCAAGGCCCCTTGCCGAGCCTGTCTTTGCGGTTTGCGCTGGCGATGCTATACGGGCCACCGAACTTGGCCCTGGGCCGAGTACGCAATTTCAAGGGAGCAAAACAATGAGCAAGATTAAGGTCGCCAACCCGGTCGTGGATCTCGACGGCGACGAGATGACCCGGATCATCTGGCAGGCGATCAAGGACAAGCTCATTCATCCCTACCTCGATCTCGATATCGAATATTACGACCTCTCGGTCGAAAATCGCGATGCCACCAACGACCAGGTGACCGTCGATGCAGCCAATGCCATCAAGAAGCATGGCGTCGGCATCAAGTGCGCCACCATCACCCCCGATGAGCAGCGCGTCGAAGAATTCAAGCTCAAGAAAATGTGGAAGTCGCCCAATGGCACGATCCGCAATATCCTGGGCGGCGTGATCTTCCGCGAGCCCATCATCTGCAAGAACGTGCCGCGCCTCGTCCCCGGCTGGACCCAGCCGATCATCGTCGGCCGTCATGCCTTCGGTGACCAGTACCGCGCCACGGACTTCCGCTTCCCCGGCAAGGGCACGCTGACGATCAAGTTCACCGGCGAAGATGGCGAAGTCATCGAGCACGAAGTGTTCCAGGCGCCGGGTTCGGGCGTGGCCATGGCCATGTACAACCTCGACGACTCGATCCGCGACTTTGCCTATTCGAGCTTCAACTATGGCCTCGCCCGTGGCGTGCCGGTGTATCTGTCGACCAAGAACACCATCCTCAAGTCCTATGACGGCCGCTTCAAGGACATCTTCCAGGAAATCTACGACGCCGAATTCAAGGCCCAGTTCGAAGCCAAGAAAATCTGGTACGAACACCGCCTGATCGACGACATGGTGGCCTCGGCCCTCAAGTGGTCCGGCGGCTATGTCTGGGCGTGCAAGAACTATGACGGCGACGTGCAGTCCGACATCGTGGCGCAGGGCTTCGGTTCGCTTGGCCTCATGACCTCGGTTCTGGCCACGCCCGATGGCAAGATCGTGGAAGCCGAAGCTGCCCATGGCACCGTGACCCGTCACTATCGCCAGCACCAGCAGGGCAAGGAAACCTCGACCAACTCGACCGCGTCGATCTTCGCCTGGACCCGTGGCCTCGCCCACCGCGCCAAGCTCGACAACAATGCCGAGCTGGCCAAGTTCGCCGAAACGCTCGAAAAGGTCACCGTCGACACGATTGAAGAAGGCAAGATGACCAAGGACCTGGCGCTTCTCGTCGGTCCCGATCAGCCGTGGCTGACCACGCTGGGCTTCCTCGACGCCGTCGACGCCAACCTGCAGAAGGCCATGGCGTAAGCCAGGCCGGACTGACTGATCAAGCCGGGGCAATGCCCCGGCTTTTTTATTGCCCTTCAGTCCCGATTTCCCTGGAGCAAGCGGGACAGGCAAAAAAATCTGCGGTCGCGGCGGGTTGAACATGGCCAGCGGCGCCCCATCTGCCAAGCATCGCCAGAGGGAGAAGACGATGCCAGCCAACCGATCGCTATTTGCCGCGGGCCTGATCAGCATGGCCCTGACGGCCACGACCGAGGCCCAGGAAAAAACCTTCGACCTCGCAGGCTTCGACGGCATCGACATCGCCACCGGCATCGACGCCAACGTGGTGCAGGCCGGGCAATTTTCGATCCGCGCACGTTCGGCAAGTTCCGATGCGCTGGACAACCTGCGCCTCAGTATCGAAGGCGGCGTGCTGACGGCGCGCTTCGAGACCAGCTTCCTCGATTTCATCCTCAGCGGCGGGCTCGTGGGCATGCTGTTCAACAGCGGCAATGCCGTGACGCTCGACATCACCCTGCCGGCCCTCGCCCGTGCAACAGTATCCTCGGGGGCCAGCGTCGACATCCGCGCGGTCAGTGGACCGGCACTCGTCCTCGATGCCTCCTCGGGCTCCAGCGTATCGCTCGAAGGCGTGACCATCGAGGATCTCACAGTCAACGCATCAAGCGGTTCGGATGTGGAAGTGTCGGGCAGCGCCGATCATGTCCGCTTCGATGCTTCGAGCGGTTCGGAGATCGATGCCGAGGCCCTGGCGGCTCTGAGGGGCGAACTGCAGGCTTCGAGCGGCAGCGATATCCACGCCACGCTGCGCGAGGCGGTGCGGGCGCAGGCATCGAGCGGCGCAGACATAGACATTTCGGGCAATCCCACCCAGCGTGACCTCGACGCATCGAGCGGCGGCGACATCGCCTTCGACGACTGAACGGCGGAGCGCGCTCCACCGTCCTTCGCCTTGCCAACTCCGCCCCGATCTGACCAGTTTGGCCGCGAATGGATCGGGGGAGCAGGGGGATTCGGGGCATGAGGAAGCGCTATATCGTCGGCTTGGTCGCCGTCGCGCTGGTCGGCGGCATTTTTGCCTTCAACGCCGGCTGGCGCGTTGGCCCGCAGCCCGACGCTTCGGTGCAGCTCATTGCCCATCGCGGCGTGCACCAGACCTATAGTCGCGAAAACCTCGATAACGACACCTGCACGGCCGAGCGCATCCATCCGCCCACCCATGCCTTGCAGGAAAACACCATTGCGTCGATGCAGGCCGCCTTCGCCTCGGGCGCCGATATTGTCGAGCTCGACGTGCATCCCACCACCGACGGACAGTTTGCCGTGATGCACGACTGGACCGTGGATTGCCGCACCGAGGGCACGGGCGAAACGCGCAGTCATTCCATGGACGAGTTGCGGGCGCTCGACATCGGCTATGGCTATACCGCCGATGGCGGCGCCAGCTTCCCGTTCCGCGGTCACTATACCGGTGAGATGCCTGAACTGCAGGAGGTGCTGACGGCCCTGCCCGAGCAGCGCTTTCTCATCAATTTCAAGAGCCGGGAGGCGCGCGAGGGGGACATGCTGGCGGCCCTCGTGACGGCACATCCCGAATGGCGCAACGCCATATGGGGCGCCTATGGCGGGGACGAGCCGACCTATCAGGCCGCTGGGCAGATCGACGGACTCAACGTCTGGTCGCGGCGCGGACTTGTCGAATGCCTGACGCAGTATCTGGGTCTTGGGTGGAGTGGATATGTGCCCGAGGCCTGCCGCGATACCAAGGTGATGATCCCCATCAACATCGCGCCATTTCTCTGGGGCTGGCCCAACCTGATCCAGCAGCGCATGGCCGATGCCGGCAGCGAGATCATCCTTCTCGGCCCCTATGGCGCCGGCGACCCCGGCACGTCGGGCATCGACGATGTCGCAACCCTCGCGCAGGTGCCGCGGGACTTCCATGGCTATGTCTGGACCAACCGCATTGAAGTCATCGGGCCCGCCTGGAAAGCCATCCCCGAAGTGCCGTTGCCGCCAGTCCCCTGATGACGGCGACGGAACGCGCTAGTATGGTAGCGCCTCCTCCTGACGAATCCCTTTTGCATTACTGGATTTTTGAGATGCCCGTCGGCGTCATCCTGGCCTTTCTGGCCTATGCCATCTTTTCTGTTGCCGATGCCCTGATCAAGACGACCGGCCCGGCCCTGTCGGTGTTCGAGATCGCCTTCTTCACCACCAGCTTCTCGATCATTCCGATCATGCTCACCAAGCGCGGCGAGCGGTTCCGCGACATGTACAGGCTTCAGCATCCCTGGCTGGTGCATTTGCGCTGCTTGACGGCCATCACCGGCACGGCATGTGTCATGTATGCCTTTACCCATATTCTCTTCGCCGAGGTCTACGCCATCGGCTTCACCACGCCGCTGTTCGTCACCCTGCTCTCCGTCCTCGTGCTGCGCGAGCATGTCGCCCTGCACCGCTGGATGCTGCTGTTAATCAGCTTCATGGGCGTTATCCTCGTGATCCGGCCGGGCCTGCGCGAACTCGAAACCGGGCATCTCGTGATGATGCTTGGCGCCGTCATGGGTGCCATCACCACCACGATCCTCCGCCATGTCGCACCCAAGGAAAGGCGCGTGAGCCTCGTCGGCCTTCAGGTCATCTACTCGGCGCTGGTCAATGGCATACTCATGGCCCCGACTTTCGTCATTCCCACTCCTTTCCAGCTCGCCGTGCTGCTGGGCATCGGCATCCTGGGCGGTATTGGAGGTCTGCTGCTCATCCAGGCCAGCCGGCAAACCCCGGCCAACCTCATCGCTCCGGTGCAATATAGCCAGCTGATCTGGGCCATCCTCTTTGGCGCGCTGTTTTTCGACGAATATCCCGACTGGATCGCTGTCGTCGGCATGCTGGTCGTTGTCGGGGCGGGCCTGCTCAATGTCCTCACCGAAAAGACCCCGATCCGCTGGAAGCCGCGCATCTTCTTCTTCCGCATTGGACAGTAGACTTCGCACCCCCGAACAAAAAGGGCCACCCGTTGCCGGGTGGCCCTGATCGACTAATGGACTGGAACTAGGCCAGCAGCGCCTTGATGGCGGCGATCGCCTCGTCGCCCTTGGACCCGTCAGGCCCACCGCCCTGCGCCATGTCCGGACGGCCGCCGCCGCCCTGCCCGCCCAGAGCCGCCGTGGCAGACTTGATCAGCGTGCCGGCAGCATATTTGCCGGTGAGATCATCGGTGACACCGATGGCCACGGTGCCCTTGCCGTCGTCACCCTTGAGCACGATGACGACGACGCCCGAGCCGATGCGCTTCTTCTCGGCATCCACTACCGACTTGATGTCCCGTGCGGCGACGCCTTCCACCACGCGGCCGACAAAGGTCGTGCCATTGACAGTTTCGCTCGAGGGACCGGCTTCGCCGCCGCCACCGAGTGCCAGCTTCTGCCGGGCATCGCTGAGGGCCTTTTCGGCGCTCTTGAGCTGGTTCTGCAGGGCCTCGATACGGTCGAGCACGTCATGCGTGCCCGAACGGAGGAGCCCGGCGGCCGAGGCCACGATGTTGGTGTTGGTATTGCCGCGGTGGCGCGCGGCTGTGCCGGTCAGCGCCTCGATGCGGCGCACGCCGGCGGCAGAAGCGGTCTCGGTGACGATCGAGACCAGGCCGATATCGCCAGTGCGACGCACATGGGTACCGCCGCAGAGTTCGACAGACCAGCCGAGACCGTTGCCCGTGGGTTCGCCCATGGAGACGACGCGCACTTCATCGCCATATTTTTCACCGAACAGCGCGCGCGCACCCGATTCCTTGGCTTCCTCGACACCCATCAGGCGGGTTTCGACGGGGGTGTTCTGGAGAATGATGGCATTGGCGATGTCTTCCACTTCAGCCACTTCCTGCGGGGTCATGGGCTTGGTGTGGACGAAGTCGAAGCGCAGCCGATCGGCCGAAACCATGGAGCCCTTCTGCGCGACGTGATCGCCGAGCACCAGGCGCAGGGCCTCGTGCAGCAGATGGGTGGCCGAGTGGTTGGAGCGAATGGCGGAGCGACGCTCGTGATCGACCACCAGCTCGACGGCCTGACCGACTTTCAGTGCGCCCTCGGTGACCTTGACCTTGTGGGCAAAGACGCCGTGATGCTTGCCGGTATCGACGACTTCAGCGGCAAAGCCCTCGCCCTTGATGGTGCCAGTGTCGCCGACCTGGCCACCGCTTTCGCCATAGAACGGGGTCTGGTTGACGACGACGATGCCGTCCTGGCCTGCCTCGATGGTAGCGACTTCGGCGCCATCAACCAGCAGCGCCTTGATCTCGCCTTCGGCCGTCTCGGTCTCGTAGCCGAGGAACTCGGTCGGGCCAAGCTTGTCGGCAAGGCCATACCAGACGGTGTCGGTGGCAGCCTCGCCCGAACCAGCCCAGTTCTTGCGGGCCTCGGCCTTCTGCTGGGCCATGGCGGCGTCGAAACCGGCCTGGTCGACGGCAATGTTGCGCGACCGCAGCGCGTCCTGCGTCAGATCGAGCGGGAAACCATAGGTATCGTAGAGCTTGAAGGCAGTGGCGCCGGCCAGCGTATCGCCCTCGCCCAGATTGGCGGTTTCTGCCTCGAGGATCTGGAGGCCACGGCCGAGCGTCTTGAGAAAGCGACCTTCTTCGAGACGCACGGTCTCTGAAATCATGGCTTCGCCGCGGCTCAGTTCCGGATAGGCCTGGCCCATCTCGCGCACCAGGGTCGGCACCAGCTTGTAGATGGTCGGCTCATTGGCACCAAGCAGGGTGGCGTGGCGCATGGCGCGGCGCATGATACGGCGTAGTACGTAGCCGCGGCCTTCATTGGAGGGCAGCACGCCTTCGGCAATGAGGAAGCTCATGGAGCGCAGGTGATCAGCGATGACGCGGAGGCTGCGATTGCCGGGGCCGTTGACATCGGCATTGGTGGCATTGGCCGCCGCACCGATCAGCGCCTTGAACAGGTCGATGTCGTAATTGTCGTGGACGCCCTGCATCACAGCGGCAATGCGCTCGAGCCCCATGCCCGTATCGATGGAGGGACGCGGCAGGCCGGTCCGGGAACCGTCGGCATGCTGTTCGAACTGCATGAAGACGAGGTTCCAGATTTCGATCCAGCGGTCGCCATCTTCATCAGGCGAACCCGGAGGGCCGCCCCAGATCTTGTCGCCATGGTCGTAGAAGATTTCCGAGCACGGACCGCAGGGGCCGGTATCGCCCATCTGCCAGAAGTTCGACTTGGCGCCGAGCCGCACAATGCGATCCTCGGAAAGGCCGGCAATCTTCTTCCACAGCGCCATGGCCTCGTCATCGTCCTGGTAGACGGTGACCATGAGGCGCTCCTTGGGGAGAGCCCAATCCTTGGTCAGCAGGTTCCAGGCCAGCTCGATAGCCCGTTCCTTGAAATAGTCGCCGAAGGAGAAGTTACCCAGCATTTCGAAGAAGGTGTGGTGGCGCGCGGTGAATCCGACATTGTCGAGGTCATTGTGCTTGCCACCGGCGCGGACGCATTTCTGCGCCGTGGTGGCGGTCGAATAGGGACGCTTCTCGACACCGGTAAAGACGTTCTTGAACTGCACCATGCCGGCATTGGTGAACATCAGCGTCGGGTCATTGCGCGGCACCAGGGGGCTCGACGCGACGGCCTCGTGGCCATTGCGGGCAAAATAGCCGGTAAAGCTCGAACGGAGGTCGTTAACGCTGGTCATGCAGAGGCTTTCATGGCGCGCGGGCGCGAGTGCACCCATTAGGAAAATCGGGGCTTTTTAGCTTGGCGGCAGGACGTGTGTCCAGCACAAGAAACGTCCAAAGCTCGGGCGCGCAGGGAGTTGCCACACCCGCGCTCTCCCCCGCAACAGAGGGGCAAGCGAAAGACCGAGACGCTGGTGTTCATCGTCTCCCTCCCCCTTGTGGGGAGGATCAAGGGTGGGGGTGCCAAGGGCAAAAAGCACAGCATCCATGACACCGTCGAGGTTACGCATGACTTCAGAATTAGGGATTCGTAGAATCCGGAAACCGTCTGCCGCGATTCTCCGGTCCCTGCACCGATCATACTCTTGAGCGCTAGGGACGAAGTGGGGCTCGCCGTCGACCTCTATGACCAGCTTTGCCGAGTGACATAGAAAGTCCGCACAATACGGACCGATCTGAACCTGTCGTCGGAAATGGTGACGGGGGCGCAACTGGCGAAGCGCCACCCAAAGCTTTGCCTCGGGGATCGGCATGGCCCTTCGCAACTCGCGTGAACGTTGAATACTCATGAATTACCCCCACCCTCAATCCCTCCCCACAAGGGGGAGGGAGGCGATGAACACGCAATTCCGAAGCATAGTTACAAAAACCCCCGCCGGAGCGGGGGTGAGTGCATGGGATCGCGGAGGAACTATTCGTCGCTGCCGCTATCGTCGTCTTCGCCACCGGCCACCAGCAGGACTTCGCCCAGCAGGCCCGAGCTTTCGCGCACGCCCTGCTCGATAGTGGCGGCGATTTCAGGATTGTCCTTGAGGAACTGGCGCGAATTCTCGCGGCCCTGCCCCAGGCGCTGGCTATCCCAGGAGAACCAGGCGCCCGACTTCTCGACAATGCCGGACTTGACGCCGAGATCGAGCAGCTCGCCGGTCTTGGAAATGCCCTCGCCATACATGATGTCGAACTCGACCTGGCGGAACGGGGGCGCCAGCTTGTTCTTGACCACCTTCACGCGGGTCTGGTTGCCAACGATCTCTTCGCGGTCCTTGAGCGCACCGATGCGGCGGATGTCCAGGCGCACCGAGGCGTAGAATTTCAGCGCATTGCCGCCCGTCGTCGTTTCCGGCGAGCCATACATGACGCCGATCTTCATGCGGATCTGGTTGATGAAGATGACCAGGCACTTGGACTTGGAAATCGAACCGGTCAGCTTGCGCATGGCCTGGCTCATGAGGCGCGCCTGCTGGCCCGGCAGGCTGTCGCCCATTTCGCCTTCAAGTTCGGCGCGCGGGGTGAGCGCAGCGACCGAGTCGACCACCAGCACGTCGATGGCGCCAGAGCGTACCAGCGTATCGGTGATTTCGAGGGCCTGCTCACCGGCATCCGGCTGGGAGATCAAGAGGTCATCGACATTGACGCCGAGCTTGCGGGCATAGACGGGATCAAGAGCGTGTTCGGCGTCGACAAAGGCGCAGATGCCGCCCTTGCGCTGGGCTTCTGCGATGACATGCAGCGCCAGCGTGGTCTTGCCCGAGGATTCAGGCCCGAAGATTTCGACGATACGACCCTTGGGCAGGCCGCCAATGCCGAGCGCAATGTCGAGGCCCAGCGAGCCGGTGGAAATGGCCTCGACCTCGATCGCGGCATTCTCGCCAAGGCGCATGATCGAGCCCTTGCCGAAATTCCTCTCGATCTGGCTCAGCGCGGCTGCAAGAGCCTTGTCCTTGTCCATCGATCCACCTTCAACAACGCGAAGCGGCGAAGCTGCCATAATGCTGTCTCCTTATTTCACGCTCTCGAAGGCGGTGCAACGAGAGGCGGCCAATGCCTGATGTGTTTGTTCCGTGCTTTATTTGTTCTCATTTTGTTTCATATCCGTCAAGGGACAAAATGAGAACAAAGCCACATACAGGGAAGACAGTGCTCGTTCCCGGGAATAGGGCGATTCTGGTCGCCCCGTCAGCCAGAAGTAAAAAGTATGATTTTTGACTGGACAGGTGGCCCCGGGCCAAGTTTTATGCGGCGAATTTCATCCCTGAGGACTGCCCCATGCACCTGATCCAGTTTCTTGACGACACGGGAAGCCGCGCCGTCGGCGTCACGCGCGACGGCCAGACCCACCGCGTCAATGGCGTGGGATCGGTCTATGAGCTGGTGCAGTCCGCGCTGGCGGCCAAGACTGGCCTTGCCGCCACCATCGAGGCGCGGGGGTTGGGCGAGGCCATCGACAAGGCGGCAATCGCCCGCGACGGGCGCCTGCTGACCCCGATCGACCATCCCGATCCAGCCCATCTGCATGTCACCGGCACCGGCCTCACCCATCTGGGGTCCGCGGCCACGCGCGATTCCATGCACAAGAAGAACGACAAGCCGGCCGAAGACCTGACGGACAGCATGAAGATGTTCCGCATGGGCCTCGAGAACGGCAAGCCCAAGGCCGGCGAAAAGGGCGTGCAGCCCGAATGGTTCTACAAGGGCAATGGCCATATCGTTGCCAATCCCGGCAAGCCCATCCCCTCGCCGTCCTTTGCGCTCGACGCTGGCGAGGAGCCGGAAATTGCCGGCATCTATGTGATCGACCAGAACGGCCAGCCGCGCCGGCTCGGTTTTGCGCTCGGCAACGAATTTTCCGATCACGTCACCGAGCGGATCAACTATCTCTACCTGGCTCACTCGAAGCTGCGCGCCTGTTCCTTCGGGCCGGAACTGCGCGTCGGCGACCTGCCCCGCCATATCGAAGGCAAGTCGCGCATCATCCGCGATGGCGCCGTGCTGTGGGAAAAGCCGTTCCTATCGGGCGAGGACAATATGAGCCACACCATCGCCAATCTCGAATACCACCACTTCAAGTATGACTTGTTCTGCCAGCCGGGCGACGTGCATGTGCACATGTTCGGCACCGCGACCCTGAGCTTTGCCGACGGAATCTCCACCAGGCAGGGCGACACGTTCGAAATCGAGGAGAGCCAGTTCGGCCTGCCGCTGCGCAATCCTGTGCAGGTCGAAGCCGATAAGCCGGTGGTGATTTCGGGACTATATTGATGCCGGGGCTCTCCCCTGCGCCATTCCGCCCTCGGGTTTGACCCGAGGGCCGTTCGCATTACGGCAGGGGGCCTTGCCTTCGTGGCACCCGAACTGGCCCTCGGATCAAGTCCGAGGGCGGCACGGTGTGAGCTGGAGCGACCGGCCTTTACTCTCCGCAACTAACATGTCAGTTATCCGCCAGCGATTTGGGAGGATGGCATGGCGGCGCGTACGTTCGAGAAGCGGCGGGTTGGGCAGACCAGTCTTGAGGTCACAACGCTCGGCCTTGGCGGCGCGACGCTCGCAGGGAGCTGGCGGCCGGTTCCGCCCGAGCAGGCGCGCGCAACAGTGCTCCATGCCATCGACAACGGCATCACCTATGTCGACACTGCGCCCCATTATGGCTTTGGCCGCTCCGAGCATTTCGTGGGCGACGCCCTGCGCGAGCGTCCCGGCAAGGCGGTGCTGTCTACCAAGGTAGGGCGGCTGATGAAGGCGGTGCGCGGCCCCTATGCGCATGGCACAGAATTCGTAGAGCCCTTCCCCTTCGAGCGGATCTACGACTATTCCTATGACGGCTTCATGCGATCCTACGAGGACAGCCTGCAACGGCTGGGCCTCAATCGGATCGACATCCTCTATGTCCATGACATCGGCGCCGGCACGCATGGCGTTGAGGGCAACAAGCCCTATTGGGAGCAGTTCACCAAGGGCGGCGGCTACAGGGCGCTGCGCGAATTGCGCGAGGGCGGCGCGGTCCAGGCCATCGGGCTCGGTGTCAATGAATGGCAGGTGCTGATGGACGCCTTCGCTATTGGCGACTGGGACGTCTTCATGCTGGCCGGCCGCTATACCCTGCTCGAGCAGACTTCGCTGACCCCGTTCCTGTCCACCTGTATCGAGCGCGGCGCCTCTGTGGTGGCGGCGGGCCCCTTCAATTCCGGCATTCTCGCTGGCGGTGAAACCTTCGACTACAAGAAGGCGCCCGAGGCGATTGTGACCCGCGTGCGCGCCATCGAGGCCGTTTGCAAGTCGTTCAACGTCCCCCTGCCCGCGGCCGCCCTGCAATTCCCGCTGACCCATGCAGCCATCTGCAACGTCACGGCAGGCCCCCGCTCGCCTGAGGAACTCGACGGCATACTCGAGTGGTGGGACACGAAGATCCCCGACGCGCTGTGGACCACCCTGGCCGATGAAGGCCTGCTCGCGCCCGGCACGCCGATCCCCGGCGGAACCGCTTGACCCCACCGACGATCCAGCTATATAAATAACTATATGGTTTTGTAACTGGATCGTTTTCATGGAAGACAGCGCGCGGCTCGACGCGACGTTTCAGGCCCTGTCAGACCCTACGCGGCGCGCCATTCTCGCGCGGCTGGCACGGGAGGGCGACGTGACGGTCATGGACCTGGCCGAGCCCTTCGCCATGAGCCAGCCGGCCATTTCCAAGCATTTGAAGGTGCTCGAGAAAGCCGGGCTGGTGTCGCGCGGCCGCGACGCACAGAAGCGGCCCGTGCATCTGGAAGCGGCACCACTGGCCGAGGCGACCGGCTGGCTGATTGAATATAGAAAATACTGGTCGGCGCAGTTCGGCCGGCTCGATGGCCTGCTGGACGAACTGCAGGCGCTCGAGGCGATGGCGGGAAAAAACTAGGAGACGACCATGCTGGGTGATCCGCTTTCGGTTTCAACACCATCAGAAACCCAGATCGTCATAACAAGGGGTTTTATCGCCCCGCCGCACCTGGTCTATGCCTGCTATACCCAGCCCAGCCTGATCCGTCGCTGGCTGACAGGGCCCGATGGCTGGACCATGCCGGTCTGCACCTATGATGCACGCGCGGGCGGCGCCTACCGATTCGAATGGCAGGGTCCGGGTGGCGAACAATCTCTGGCCCTGTCGGGCGACATCACCCAGATCGATGCCATCCGCTACATCGACAGCTCCGAATTGTTCGACGACAATGTCATGGGACCGGCCTATCGCTCGGAACTGCTGTTCGAGCTGGAAGGTCGCGGCACCAAGCTGGTCAACACGCTGACCTACACCTCCCTCGCCCATCGCGACATGGTCGCCGCGACCGGCATGGCCGATGGCATGGAGATGAGCTTTTCGAGCCTGGATCAGTTGTTGGCGGCGGAACAGGGGTAGACCCTGCACACTGCCGCGCAGTACGTCACCACCGGGCTTGTCCCGTTGGTCCTCGCGATTTCGCAAACAGATGGATTGCCGGGACAAGCCCGGCAATGACGATGGAGGCTGGCTATCAGCGACGAAGGTCCACCTCGCCGATGTCACCCCGGTTGTGGGAGACCGCCGCCCGCACTCATCAATTCAAGTCCAGCGCATAAGCCTTTAGAAATTCAAGCGGAACCAGGTCGAGCACGCGCTGGTTCGTCGAGCGCAGATAGACCCGCGGCGCCTTGCCGGCATTGTGGGCCTGGGCCCAGCGCGCGGCGACGAGACACCAGCGGTTGCCGGCCACGAGGCCCGGAAAGTTGTATTGCGGCATGGGCGTAGACAGGTCATTGCCGACGCTAACCGAGTAGGCGAGGAAGTCGTCGCTGACCTCGATGCAGACCAGATGCACCGCCGCGCCTTCAGGCCCCGCCGCACAGTAGCCGGAGCGGAAATAGCCGGTCAGCGGATCATCGGAACAGGATAGCAGCGGCTCGCCCAGGACATTGAGCTCGTTCGGGCCTTCGATGCGGGGGACGGCGGTCATGGCTACTCTCAACTGATGGGATGAAGACACCCCCACCCTTGATCCCTCCCCACCAAGGGGAGGGAGACGATGAACACAGGGACCTCGGCCCTGCGCCTCCCTCCCCTTGATGGGGAGGGACCGAGGGTGGGGTGACGACGCCCCCTATCCCTCGGGAAAGAGTAAAGCCCTACTCCGTCTTGTCCATTCGGCGCAGCACTTCCTTGACCTTGGAATTGATCTGGTCGAGCGAATAGGGCTTGGGCAGGAAGTCGACGCTCTGGTCGTCCTCGATGTCGCGGCGCACGCTTTCCTCGGCATAGCCGGAGACGAAGATGATCTTGAGATTCGGCATCTTGTCGCGGATGACCTTGAGCATGGTCGGGCCGTCCATTTCCGGCATGACCACGTCCGAGATGATGAGATCGACCTCGTAGTCGAGATCCTCCAGCACTTCGAGCGCTTCCTCGCCGCCATCGGCCTCGAACACTTCATAGCCGGTCGCCTTGAGGGCGCGGGCAGAGAAGGCGCGGACACTTTCCTCATCCTCCACGAGGAGGATGCGTTCATGACCGGTCAGGTCCTTGGCCGGTGCCGCCGCGACCGCGGCCTTGGCAGCCGCTTCCTCGGCGGTGGGAACGTAGCGCGGCAGGAAGATCTTGAACGTCGTTCCGACGCCCACGGTCGAGACCGGATAGATGAAGCCCTCGGTCTGCTTGACGATGCCATAGACCGTCGAAAGCCCGAGACCCGTGCCCTTGCCCAGTTCCTTGGTGGTGAAGAAGGGCTCGAAAATCTTCGAAAGGACTTCCGGGCTCATGCCCGTTCCGGTGTCCTCCACATCGATGAGCACATAGTCGGCCGGCAGCATGCCTTCAAATCTGAGGGCCGCCACTTCGGCCTCGGTGACGTTCGACGTGCGAATGGCAATCGAGCCGCCATTGGGCATGGCGTCGCGCGCATTGACGACGAGATTGATGATGACCTGTTCGAGCTGGACCACGTCGGCGCGAACCGGCCAGATATTGCGGCCATGCTCGACCGAGAGATGGTTCTTGTCGCCGATCATGCGCTTCAAAAGCACGGTGAGGTCGTCGACGATCAGCGGCAGTTCCAGCACCTGCGGGCGCAGGGTCTGACGGCGCGAGAAGGCCAGGAGCTGGCGGGTGAGGCCTGCCGCGCGATTGGCGTTCTGCTTGATCTGCATCAACTCGTTGAAGCTCGGGTCGCCCGGCTTGTGCTTGAGCAGCAGGAGATCGGAGAAACCGATGATGGCGGTGAGCAGATTGTTGAAATCATGCGCCACGCCGCCTGCCAGCTGGCCGACGGCCTGCATCTTCTGGCTCTGGGCAAATTGCGCCTCGAGCTTGCGCTGGTCGGTCATGTCGAGAGCGTAGACATTCACCTGCTCGGGCGAGCCCGCGCTGACCTCGGAAGCAGAGATATAAAGGCGCACGGCATGATCGCCCTCGACGCTGAGCAGCGCGTCGACCGGCTCGACTTCCGTCCGCTGGGCGGTGGCATCGCTGAGCGCCCGCGCCAGCTTTTCGCGGCTCGCTTCGCCCACGAGATCGCGCAGCGGCTGCAATTCGAGGCTCTTGTCCTCGCCGGACCAGTGGAAGATGCGGCCGAACGGGGCATTGGTGCGCACGATCCGGCCTTCGCCATCGAGCGTGGCAATGGCAAAGGGCGTGTCGTTGAAGAAGCGCGAGAAGCGCACTTCGGCAGCGCGCAGCTCCTCCTCGGTATCCGGAGCGCTCGACATGTCGAGCACCAGCGTTCGCGTCTCGCCCAGTTCGCCATCGGCCAGGCGCGCCGCGCGATGCAGCAGTCGCACCGGCAGGGCGGTGCCGTTGCGGCGCACGAGATCAATATCGATGATCTCCGTGCGGATTTCGCCATCACCCCTGCCCCGCATCAACAGCGAGGCGCCATCGCCGCGCACAATGTCCGACAGGGCGAGCTGCCCGGCATTGAACTCGGCCAGGTCATAGCCGAGCCAATCGGCCAGGGTGGAGTTGAGATACTGGATGCGGCCCTGCGCATCGGCCGAGAAGAAGCCTGAGGGCGAATGGTCGAGATAGTCGATGGCGCGCTGCAGGTCGCGGAAGGCGGTCTCGTTGTTTTCGCGGTCGCGGGTAATGTCCTCGACCGACCAGGCAACCAGCGGCTTGCGCGCATCTTCGGTCTGCGGCAGCGGCCGCACCGAAACGCGATACCAGAAAACGCGGCTCGCTTCGGACTGCGACCCACCCAGGCCGCCCGGCACGCGAATATCCTCGATGGCACTGCGCCCATCGCGGGCTGCGCGCGACAGGCGGTAAATCGCTTCGCCGGCATCGGCATAGCCCGAGAACAGGCGGGGGACGCCCACGGGCACGCCATTGGTCAAAGCACCAGGGAAAGTCCCGTAATGGCCGTTCACATAGGTGATCTTGCCTTCGCGGTCCGCGACGACGGCGCCAAAAGGCAGGCTGTCGACCACAGCATGGCTGAGCGTACGCCGATCCTCGCTGGTGGCGAAACGGAAGAGCCCGGCCGCCAGGCCAAACAGGAAAAACACGCCGGCCACGGCCAGAACGCCGACAAAGGTCATCACCAGTTCAGGCGGAATCCGGTCCCCGAACAGCGAAAACACCACGGCAACGGCGACCAGGATGATGCCAAGGACAAGCACGCGCCACAGCCCGGCGCCGCCGCGACCCGAATCCAGAACCGGATCGGGATAGTTGTCCTCGCCGAGCGGCGTCGATGCCATGGTGTTCTGCTCCAGCGCCAAACAAGGCCGTCCCGAATCGGGACATCAGGAATGGTCTAGCAAATGGACCGGTTCCATGGGAGACCGAAGCGGCTTTTTGCCGTGGATGAGGCGTTCTTGCCAATAACGCCGCACCGCCCTCGGGCTTGACCCGAGGGCCAACTGAAACCGGCGATGGCGATGGAACGGTCACCGTACCAGTTGCGTCGCGAGTGGCCCTCGGGTCAAGCCCGAGGGCGGAACAGTGGTGTTTATTGTTCAGTGCCTATCCCTAGGCACTCGGCCTCCAGCCACCGCCCGGCCGCTTGAGGCCCATGACGAAGCCGATGACCTCGGCCACCGCCTTGAAATGTTCGCCCGGAATGGTCTCGTCTATGTCCACTGCGGCGAAGAGGGCGCGCGCCAAGGGCGGATTTTCAACGATCGGCACGTCATTGTCCTTGGCCAGCTCGCGGATGCGGAAGGCCACCGCGTCCGCGCCCTTGGCCACGCATTTGGGCGCAGCCATGGACTTGTCGTATTTGAGCGCCACGGCGAAGTGGGTCGGGTTGGTGATGACGACTGTCGCATCGGGCACCGCCGCCATCATGCGCTTGCGCGACCGCTCCTGACGCAACTGCCGCAGGCGCCCCTTCACATGCGGGTCACCTTCCATCTGCTTGTATTCTTCGCGCGTCTCCTGGACAGTCATCATCTGCCGTTTCCACCATTTCTGGCGCATATAGAAGAAGTCGGCGGCAGCGATGGCTGTGACCACGGCCAGCACGGCGATGAAGATCTTGATGCCGATCTCCTGGAAATCCAGGAGGATCATGATCGGATCGGCGGTCATCATCGTGTCGAGCCGGTCACGCTCGGGCCAGCTCACCGCCACCACGACCGCACCCACGACCATAATCTTGATCAGACCCTTGCCGAAATTGACCAGGGCATCCGACGAGAACAGACGCTTGAACCCGCCGATGGGCGACACTTTGGAAAACTTCGGCGTAATCGGCTCGACCGACCAGACAGGCTTATGCTGGATCAGGTTCGCCAGCACGCCGCAGACCATCAGCACCAGCAGCGGGATCGTCGCGACCCCGATCAGCGAGAAGGCCAGTCCGTTGAAGAAAACGGAAAAGCCCGAACCTTCGATGTCGTACTGGTCCGCATTGGCAAAGATGAGCGTCAGGGACCGGCTCATTTCCACGCTCGCCCAGGGCGAGAGCATGGCAAAGACGATGGCCGACCCCAGCAGCATGAACCAGGTGGTCACTTCCTGGCTTTTGGCGACGTCGCCTTTCTTGTGGGCGTCATCGAGCTTCTTTTGGGAAGGATCTTCTGTTTTGGAGTCTTGTTCCGGTGCTTCATCAGACATGGGCTAGCCTCGCCACATCGCCAGATGGCTTTCGAACGCGGTCAGATACCAGCCCATCATCATGGTGAGCAGGATCGCAAACAGCAGCAGGCCCACGATGATATTGGCCGGCATGAGCACGAAATAGACCTGCAATTGCGGCATCAGGCGCGCCAGGATGCCTGCCCCGAGATTGAACACCAGCCCAAAGACGATGAAAGGCGCCGACATCTGCACCCCCACGGAAAAGGCGCCCGCCACTGCCCGCACTGCCAGTTGCATCGCATCCTCGAACATCAACGGATCGGTCGGCGAGAAAACCATGTAGCTGTCATAGATCGCTGCCAGCGCCACATGGTGCAGGTTGGTGGCAAAGATCAGCGTGATTCCGAGGAATGAGAGAAAGCTGGAAAACACGACGCCTTGTACGCCCGCCTGGGTCGGATCGGCGGCAAGCGCGCCGGACAGACCGACCTGAAAGGCGATGATGGTTCCTGCAACCGACGTAGCCATCACGGTGATGCGGATGATGGCTCCGATAATGAGCCCGACGGCCAGTTCATGGAAGATCAGCCCGACCATGCCGGCGAGGTCGGACGGCATGGCCGGCATGATCTCGCTCAGCAGTGGATAGACAACCATCGTAAAGGCCAGCGCAAAGCCAAGGCGCATGCGCACGGGGATGGTCTGCTCGCCCAAGGCCGGCATCAACATCAGCATGGCGCCGATGCGCATGAATAGGATGAGATAGGTGAAGGCAACGGCGGGCAGCCAGTCGAGGCTGAGCGTCACCGTCAGCCTCCCACGATGATCATGTCGATGACGCGGTCCATATAGCCCGCCATCGTGGCGCCCAGAAACGGAAGGGTGAGGATCATAGTGACGAAGATGGCAATGATCTTGGGCACGAAGACCAGGGTCATTTCCTGAATCTGCGTCAGGGCCTGGAAAAGTGCGATGACGACGCCAACCAGCAGCCCGACCAGCATCATCGGCATGGAGACGATGATAAGGGTCCAGATGCCCTGGGTAGCGATGTCGAGCACTTCTGCGCCGGTCATGGGTCGCCCTTCGATTCGGTGCCAGTCTATCAGACCGCGTTGCCCACCATCACCTCCGGGCCGTCCTCCGGCTCGACCCGAGGGCCATTATCAACACACATCGCATCGCGCGTGGCCCTCATGTCAGGCCCGAGGGCGGCACCGCGCAGTGCCGAGCATCTATCAGATCGGCATCCGCATGATTTCCTCGTAGGCGGAGATCACGCGGTCGCGGATGGTCACCATGCTTTCGATGGCCATTTCGGTTTCGGACAGCGCCGTGACCATGTCGACGACATTGGCCTTGCCGCTGACCATATCCATGGCCATCTGGTTTGCCGCATTACCCTGGTCCACGACGCCCTGGACATTCTGCGCCAGGATGTCGGCGAAGCTGCCGCCGGCGGACGGCGCGCTCGCGGTGAGGTCGGCCTGCGGCTTGGCCGCCTGATTGATGAGGCGGCTGGCATTACCGTAGGCAGTGGCAGCGGCGTTGAATGGCGTATTGATGGCCATGGCGGCGACCTTTCAGGAACAATCAGCCGCGCAGGATGTCGAGCGTACGCCCGAGCATCTGGCGGGTCACGGTGACCACGTTGAGATTGGCTTCGTAGCTGCGCTGGGCCTCGCGCATGTCCACGGTTTCAATCAGCGTGTTGACGTTGGGATATTGCACATAGCCGCTCTCGTCGGCGGCCGGATGGCCGGGCTCGAAGCGCGAGGTGAACGGGCTCTGGTCGTAGGCAAGCCGCCCCACCTCGACCACCCGCCCGCCCACTGCGGCATCGAAGGTGGTCTGGAAGGTGGGGATGCGGCGGCGATAGGGCTCGTCGCCCGGCGCGTTGCCGGCAGAGTCGGCATTTGCGATGTTTTCCGCAATGACCCGCATGCGTGCGGTCTGGGCATGCAGGCCCGTGGCAGCGATGCGGAGCGAGGAATTGAAGTCCATGATTTACTCCTTAGGCGTTCTTGCCCATCGCCACGCGCAGGATGCGGATGGATTTCTGGTAGAGGGAGGTCGCGGCCTGGTAGTCCATCATGTTGGTCGTGACCTTCATCATCTCGTCTTCGAGCGTGATGCCGTTGCCCTCGGGCGTAATCTCGAAATTGGCCATGCGCTGGGCACTGAATGCCCCCTCGCCCGATGAGGCGGAGAAATGCATGGGCTGGGTAACGGTGGTGACGACGGCCGAGGACGATGCCATCATCCCCATGCGGTCGTTGAAGTCGTATTGCTTGAGATCGCGGCCACGATAGCCGGGCGTCTCGGCATTGGCGACGTTTTCAGCCAGCAGGCCCTGGCGGGTCTGGTGCCATCGCATCTTGTCGGTCAATGCCGAGAAGACGGGCATATCCATAAGGCCCATGGGCCGATCTCCGGAAACGTCTCTATTGGGCAATTCTTGCCGGGTGAATGGTTAATCAAGCGTTAACCACCCCACGCTAGGCCATCAAATGGCCATGCAAAATGCGAAAGTGACCAAATCACTAGGCAGGAAGTGCCGATCCGTCCGGGTCGGCGGCTATTGCCCCCGTCGGAATCGCGCTATGTGCGTGCCGTGGCGGAATACATTTGGAGGCCCTGTCCGTGCAATTCATCTCCGGCCTGTTCGGCGACGGCAGCATTTTGAACATGCTCTTTGCGCTGGGCATTGTCCTCGTCCTCATAGTGCTGGCCGTCTGGCTGCTCAAGTTTATCTCCAACCTGTCCGGCAATGCCACGCGCGGCCGCAACCGGCGCCTTTCCATCGTCGACACGCTGGCCATCGACCAGAAGCGGCAGCTGATCATCGTCCGCCGGGACGATGTGGAACACCTGGTGCTGGTTGGCGGACCGCAGGATGTGGTCGTGGAAACCGGCTTCGCCGCGCCCGAGGCACCGCAGCCCCCTGCCCGCCGACCTGTTCCGGCCGTAGCGGCGCCCAAGCCCGTCGACGTCAAGGCCTCCGTGCCGCAGCCGGCCGTTGCTGTTCAGCCCACCACCGCCAAGGCGCCCGAGGGCGCACCGGGCACGCTGCTCGAGCAGTTGCAGCAGTCCGGCCACCCCGGCAATCGCAAGGCGCGGGTATCGCTGCGCCAGACCGGCCTGCTGCGCCCGGTGACCGAGCAGGACCCGACACTATCCGTGCAAAACCCGGACGCGCCGGGCGGTCGTTCTGCCGACTCAGCTAAAGAGAACGGGAACGACACCGCGAGCGAAGGCAAAGGGCTTGAGCACCAGAACGGCGACCAGGCCAACCGGCACTGAACCGGCGCGCATCCCGCGCTGGCGGATTGTCCTGCCCGCAGTTACCGCGATCGGCCTGCTGATCCTTTGGACCAGCGGCGCCTTCGCGCAGGACGTTTCCATCGATTTCGGCGACGATACGACGCTGACCGAGCGGGCCATCCAGCTCATCGGCCTGATCACGCTGCTGTCGCTGGCTCCCTCCATCCTCGTGATGGTGACCAGCTTCACCCGCATCGTGGTGGTCCTTTCCCTGCTGCGCACCGCCATCGGCCTGCAGACCGCACCGCCCAATTCGGTGATGGTGTCGCTGGCCCTGTTCCTGACGCTCTTCATCATGCAGCCGACCCTGCAGCAGAGCTACGAGCAGGGCATCGCCCCGCTCATGGCCGGCGACATAGAATTCGCCGAGGCGTTCGAGCTCTCGGCCGCGCCCCTGCAGGAATTCATGATGGCCAATGTGCGCGAGCAGGACCTGGCCCTCTTCTACGACCTCACCGATGCGGAAGTCCCGGCCGACCCCTCTGCCGTGCCGCTGCAACTGCTGATCCCGGCCTTCATCATCTCCGAGCTGCGCCGCGCCTTTGAAATCGGCTTCCTGCTGTTCCTGCCCTTCGTGGTCATCGACATGGTCGTGGCCTCGGTGCTGATGAGCATGGGTATGATGATGCTGCCGCCTGTTGTTATCTCCCTGCCTTTCAAGCTCGTCTTCTTCGTGCTGGTCGATGGCTGGTATCTGGTGGCCGGATCGCTGGTGCGCAGTTTCACCAGCGGCTAGCGAACGCCCATGTACCGCGCCAAGCCGGGCATCAAGAAAGACCATGTACGGCGCTGGGCCCTGCCCGACCGCATTTTCTTCGGACACGGCGCCTGCCATATCCTGGCTGGCGTCTATCTGGGTGAAGCGCCGCTGCCCGGCTTTCATGCGGAGCGGATCATGCCGCATGGCGAAGTGCCCGGCGGCCATATGTATGTGACCGACGGCACGGTCGCCTTCGACTATCACGGCTACAGCCTGCGCCAACGCCTCCTCGACCACCACCGGCGATCGTGGCAGACCGACCATCCCGGCTGGGACTACGACATCGAACGCGTCGACTTCCCCATTCTGGGCGCCCACGCGCTCAATTCCCGCAAGATGCTGGGCCCGGGGCAATATCTGGAAAACCCGATACCCCGCGCCCGCGCCTTCATCGCGCGCTTCGACCATCAGCGCGCTGCGGCGCGCGCCAGGGGCTAGAGTGAGGCCAGGCCGCTGCTGGGCTTGGCGGCGTTGACGGGGGTCAGGGCCCCTTCCCCGGCATAGGTTTCCCGATAGGACGAGAGAAATGCCGTGAGGCTGTCCACGGCAGCTACTTCCGCCGCGACGCGCTTGAATTCCAGGCTCGTGGTCTGAATTGGCCCGGTGACATAGTCGAACATCGGCCATTCGGGCGAGGCAACCATCTGCTCCCCGAATTTGGCGCGCAGGCGCGACAGCCCGAACTCATCTCCAGCCAGCACATAGCCAACTGCGGCCTTGATCAGGCTCATGCGACCGGCCAGGTTCAGTGGCTTGCCATCGGTCTCGCGACCATAGATCGCTTCGATCATTTCGCCGGCCTGGCTGTAGCGACGGGCCTTCCAATGCGCGTCGATGCGCAGCAATTCGACGTCCTTGCCGTCCATATTGCTGATCAGGTCGAGCGCCAGCTGGTCACGGCCGCCATCGATCATGGCGCGCGCCTCGAGTATGCGTCGCTGGCGCTGCAGCGTCTCCGGCAGGCCGGGCAGTTGGGTATCGTTGAGCACCCGAATGGCATCCTGCGGCTTGCGGTCAGCCAGATAGATGACGGCAAGGTCGGAGGCGATCTGGGTACGGGCCACGCCGCGCAGACGATTGTCGAGCTGGTACTGCAGCAGGTCTGCGGCCTGAGGCAGCAAGTCGACACGCACAAGCCTGCGCGCCAGGTTGCGGATCATCTCGTCACCGCGGGCGCCCGGTGGGGTCAGGTGCTGGAAATCATAGAAGATCGCCATGGCCTCCACGGCCCCGATCGAGTCGGCGACGCCGTTGAGGAACAGATCGGAGAACATCGACTGGGCCTGGTCGCGCAGGCCATTGACCGAGGGGCTTTCGGGATAGTTGGCGACGGCCGCCTTCACTGTCTCGAATCCCATCCGGTAATCGCCATTGCGGAAATAAAGCTGCGCCAGGAGTGTCTGCATTTCTGCTTCCAGCGCGTCACCGCGCCACAACAGCGCCTCCGCAGCCAGCGTCTGCGTGCCCTTTGCCAGGTCGAGCCGACCGTCATTGTCCAGAAGACGCAGCGTCCTGAAGACGGCCTCGGCCCGCGTCGGACGGACTTCCGAGGCAATGACCTGACCGTAGGTATCCAGAGCTTCCTGGTAGCGGCCTTCGGCCTCGTCGACGCGCCCGGCCAGCAGGTGATGGAGCGAACTGTCTTCGGCGCTCATGCTGGCAAAATCCACGGCATCAAGCATGCGCTGGGCCTGGCCCGGATCACCGGCCTCAACGGCTGCACGGGCGGCGGACAGCCGGAAGCGGTTGCGCAGCCATTCGGGATAGCTGTCGACAATGGTGCGCGCCTCGACGGCATCATAGCGAGCGCCCGCATAGTCCTGGGTGTCCGCCCGCGCAATCGTGCGCCAGAACAAGGCATCCTGCTCCTGCTCCAGCGAGGCGGCCGTCAGCAATTGCAGCGCATCCCGGGGCCGGCCAGCCAGAACATTGGCAATTGCGGTCGTGTTGCGGACTTCGCGGGTGAGGTCGGTTGCCTTGAGCTCGCTCTCGAGCACTCGCAGCACCCCAAGCGCTTCCATGCCAAACCGGTTGGCAATCAGGTACTGAGCCAGACGCAGGCGAGCAATATCCCGCTCGCGCCCTTCACTGGCCGCAGCAACCTGCTCCAGCCGGTCACGCTCTGCCACAAAGGCTTTGGGGTCGCGTTGTTCGAGCGCGCCGAGATCGATGAAACCGGCGCGGGCGGCCTCCTGTGCCTCGGCCCCCACCTGCCGCGGGGAATCGATCGCCGAAACCGTCAGGCCGCCGGTTGTCGAAATGACGGCCTCCGGGCTCTCGACCTTGACCGCAACATTGGGTGACTTGGGCTGCACAACCAGTCCATGCACGCTGCGCAGCGCGGCGAAATCCACATAATCGAGAGTACGGGTCAAACCGCGGGCCGGCGGGAAGGCGGTGACCACCTGCAGGACGTCGCCCACCAGCGGATCGCGGAATTCATGCACGCGACCGGGCCGGGCGACATCAGCCACCATTTCGAAGGCCCCTTCGATATCGCGACGGCGCGACAGCGTCATTGGCTCTGTGGGGCTCAGCATCATGTCGCCCAGCGACAGGACCCAGGCCATGCCCTCGGAGCCAAGGGTCGCCAGACGGTCCTGCGACAGGTCCAGCCGCACCACCTGCGTGTCGCTGGCAGAGATGACGGTGAAATCGTGCGCGATGGTTTCCAGCTGGCTCGTGTCGGACGGCGCGTCAATCCCGCTGACCGTATCGAAGATCATCCAGACCGTATCGCCACGCCGGAAAACGGCGGCCGGTGTGTCCTGCTCAAAGGGGAACACCAGGCGAACCGTATTGCCCAGCACATTGACGAAGGGGGTAACGGTCTCCGAGGCAGCCTGCTGCAATGCAGCAATCTGCGGCGCTTCGGCCTCCGCCGCGGCATGCTGCTCGGCCGCGAGATGCTCCGCCTCGGCCGAAATGTCGGCCGCCGAAAGCGCTGGCAGCGCATATCCGGCAATGTCGATGTCGAGGACGTATTGCGAGGGCGAAATCGCATAGAAGCGCGGCTCTACCCCCTCTGCGAAAATAAACGTGGCCGCTGCGCCATCAGCCGAGGACCCTGCCTGCGCCGAGACGATCTCGGGAGGCATATTGGTCATCAGATTGCCCAGGTCCATGCTGACCGGCCACTCAAACGTCGCGGCGCCAATCTCGCCCTTCTGGTTGAACGCGCCCTCCGTGGGGACGGTCCAGTCGAACTGCAGGCGCAGGAATGTTGCATTGCGCCCGATGCGGACATTGACCTTCGGGTCGAGTTCGGCCGCCATGCGCGCCTTGCGGTCGCGCTCGGCCTTAATGGCCGCCAGACGCGCCCGTTCGGCCAGTTCCTCGATGATTTCCTGCGGCAGCGCCGGGGGCATGCCCTGCCAGGACGTCGGCATGAGATCAACGAAGAGCTTTTCGCCCGCTTCGATACGGTTGAAGTTGAACCCGCTCTTGAGCGCCAGTCTCAGGCCGCGCTTGTCAGGATCGATGCGGGCCATCGACAGGTAATTGGGCATGGTCACGGCGACATCGGGCAGAAGAATGTCTACCGGGCTCTCGAATTCCACGGAGAGCACGCCATTGTCGACGCGGAATTCGTAGGGAGGCAATTCATCAAGCGAAGGAAAGCTGAGGATCAGACGGGCATAGCCGTCTTCCTCTGTGGCATAGAGCTGACCCTGATTCTGGGCGAAAGCCGAGGTCGCCATGGCCAGCATGCTGACCAGCGCCGAGGCGACCAGGACACCAAGTGTCCGCCGCCAGCCTGACATGATTGCAGTCTTCACGGCCTTCTGCCCGCCCGACGCACATGTCGCGCAAATTGAACACGGGAAAGCTCCCGAAGTCCTCAAAAACGCGAGGGTTACAACATTCAGTCGCCTGCCGTCGTTCTTGACGGGTGGGGCGCCTGAGTTTGCACCCTAGCCATGGCTGCTTAACACCCCCCTAAGGGGATGACCGCAATTGCTACTGGCCCACGATTTGCGGCAGCGAGGCGAGATCTTCCGGCGCCATCTGGTCGAGCGGATCGGTGGTGGCCGAGGCCATGCGCACGGTGAGTTCCTGCGCCCGCATCGTGTCCATTTCCGCCAGGATCGGCGCCATCTTGCGCGGGCTCATCATCTTGGCGACCCGCAACAGCACTTCGATGTCGAGCGCATTGAAGATATTGGCCGCATCCTTGGGCTTCATGGTTTCATACATCGCCACGATGCCCGCGAACTGTCCCTCTTCCATTTCCTTGCGCTGCTCGACGAGGGAGGCAATCTGACCTTCGATGGCCTCCAGGGTCGCCTGGCGTTCCTCGATGCGCTTTTCCGCGGCTTCAACCAGCGAGGCGCGCATGGCCAGTTCCTGCTCATAGGAGTCGAGCTCGGTCCGGCGGGTCGAGAGACGCTCCAGGAGAACCTGCTCGGTCAGGGAGGACTCCCCGGCGGCGAGTTCCTGGGTGCCATCGGGCGTCACGATCTGCGGCAGTGCGTCGGTCAGGGGCGGGCAGTCCCCCGGGATGACCAGGAGCTGGCCTTCCGACGTATCTTCCTCGCCTTCCTTGGCCACGGAACGCGGCGCACAGGCATTGTCATTGGCGACCTGATTGGCCGGTGGCTCGCCATGGCCATCGGCAGGCGCCTCGGCGTGGCCGGCTTCCGCCTCGCCTGCTGCGGCATCCCCATGCCCGGCCGCTGGCGCGCCATGACCGGCAGCAGCTGGCGCCCCATGGCCACCGCTTGCCGCTGCCTCGCCCAGAGTGGGCGTGCCGTCGGCCAGTGTCGGGCTATTGTCTTCGATCGTCGGCTCGCTGGGCAGGGTGACGGTTTCACCCGGCGCGGCACTCGCGCCATGGCTCCCGCCTCCGCCCCCACCGGCGGCCTGCGCAACGCTGACCCCGGTCAGCACATAGCCGCCTTCGGTCACCAGCCCGATGGTCTTGAGGACCAGGAGGGCGGCAACGGCCATGATGACGACCGGGAGCAGACGAATATTGGTCACGCAGCGGCTCCGCGGCTACGCACGCGCTCGGAGAGCTGGGCCAGCGCGTTCTGCACCTTGTTCGGCGGCTCCACCGGCTCGATGGCCTGGCTATGGCGCGCCACGCTGGTGATCTTCGCGATACGCTCCATCAGCACCGAACCCGCCGTGACATGGTTGGCCAGCTCGACGCCAAAACGCTCTGCCTCCTCAAGGCGCGACGTCAGGGCGAGATCGGCCTCCACTGCGGTGGACTTGAGTTCCTTGATCGCCTGATTGGCGAGATTGGTGGCGCTGACCAGATCGGCCACCATCTGGCGCATCGCATCCTTGTCCTGATGCAGCCGCTTGAGGCTGCGGTTGAGCAGGACGCAATAACCGATGGTCAAGGCCAGCAGGATTGCCACAGCGCCTTCCACAAATAGTCCAAGAGGCAGCCCGAACATCATCGTCCTTCCATAGTCTCGTCGATTGCCTCAAAGGCCGCCATGGTGACCTTGGGCGGGTTGAGCGGTTGTGTGACCCGCACGGATACGTGGTTGCCGATATGGCCCATAATGGCCTCGGTCAGTTCGACATCGCCGCAGCGCAGACGCACCGGATCGGACGGGCTGCGCTCGAACATCAGCGTCTGGCCCGGCTTCAAGTCGAGGAGCTTCGCGAGCGGCAGCTCCTGCTCGTGCAGCACGGCCTCGATCTCGACATCGGCCTGGAAAATCTCGGTGGCCAGATGCCCTTCCCAGATCGGGTCGCGGCCGAACTTTTCACCCATGAACATCTGCAGGAGCTGTTCGCGGATCGGCTCGATGGTGGCATAGGGCAGCAGAATTTCGATCTTGCCGCCGCGATCGTCCATTTCGATGCGCAACTCGATCAGGATTGCGGCATTGCCCGGCCGCGAAATAGCGGCGAAGCGCGGATTGGTCTCCATGCGCTCAAGCTTGAAATTGATCTGCGTCACCGGCTCGAAGGCGCGGTGCGTGTCCTCGAGAATGATCTCGATCATCTTGCGCGCCAGTGCCATCTCGATGGTCGTGTAGGGCCGGCCCTCGACGCGGATATTGCCGCCGATCCGGCGGCCGCCGAGCAGTACGTCGATCATCGAGTAGATGAGGTTGGAATCGACCGTCAGCAGGCCGTAATTCTCCCATTCCTCGGCCTTGATGACCGAGAGAATGGCCGGCAGCGGGATGGAATTGAGATAGTCCCCGAAGCGCACCGAGGAAATGGAATCCATGGTGACTTCGACATTGTCGGACGTGAAATTGCGCAGTGAGGTCGTCGACAGGCGCACGAGGCGGTCGAAGACGATTTCGAGCATCGGCAGACGCTCGTAGCTCACCAGCGCCGAATTGATCAGCGCCTGAACGCCGGTCAGCTCGACATTGCTGCCGGCGCTGGCGTCGAAGCCGAGAAGGCTGTCGATCTCGTCCTGATTGAGGACGCGGTCGGCCCCGCCTTCACCGTCGCCGTCGCCGCCTTCGAGCATGGCGGCCCATTCGGCAGCAGCCGCAGCAGCGCGCTCCTCGTCGGTCATCTCGCTTTCATCGGGCGCGGCGTTGCCGGCGGCTGACCCGATATCGTCCAGCCCCCAGTCTTCGCTCAATTTGTCCTGATCGCTCGGTCCGGCCATTACTGCACCAGGATTTCCTTGAACAGCACGCTTTCGACGTGAGCCGGATAGATGGCCAGGTTCACGCGGCGCAACAGTTCTTCCTTGAGCCGATAGATGCCGGCTGACCCTTCGAGATCGCTCTTGCGCAGCTCGCGCAGGTAGACCTGGAACGCGTCGGTGACCTTGGCCAGGCGCGGCTGGATCTCGGTCATCATGTGTTCATCCGCGACCTCCAGGGCTATGGTCAGTTTCATGAACGAAGCTGCCTCGCCTGCCGGCGTGTTCAAATTCACCATCATTGGCGGAAGGTTGAAGATGAAGGTGTCATGCACTTCCGCCGCTGCAGGAGCCTCCCCATGCCCCTCCGCCGCCTCTCCCCCACCCGAGGACGAGAGGAAGAAGAACAACCCGCCACCGGCGAGCAGCAGAACCACGACGGCCGCGCCAATAATGATGAAGAGCTTCGGAATGCCCTTCTTGGCTGGCGCTTCTGATCCGACTTCTGCTTCCGCAGCCATGTGCTAGGCCCTGTAAACGCGCGCAATTCCGGACGATTCCGGCTCACTGCCCAGCTAAGGCCCACTTGGTTAACGAAAGGTTACAAACTACCCCTGACCGGCAGATTTTGCCGAGCAAGATTTGCCGGTCAGCACGGCAATGCCTGCCGCTGGTGAAACGAGGTAAATTTCTAAACCATTGATTTTGAATATGTTACCGACCTGGCATGGTTTCTGCAAAGTAAACGGGTGAGGCAGCCAGCTTGGGGAAGTGGGCTGTCTCGGGGACCAACCGGGGATTAACATGATCGAGAACGCGCAACTCATCGGCCTTTCCAGGCAGATCGCCTTGCAGCGCCAGATGGATGTGGTGGCGAACAATATCGCCAACCTCAACACATCGGGCTTCAAGGCCGAGCAGATCCTGTTCGAAGAATATGTGATGCCGGTCGCCCGCGATCAGAATTTCCCCACACTCGACCAGCCCCTGTCCTACGTGCAGGACTGGGCCACCGTGCATGACCTCAGCGGCGGCGCCGTGACTCAGACCGGAAACGAGCTGGACGTCGCACTCAACGGCGAGGGCTTCTTCGCAGTCCAGACTGCCGCCGGCGAACGCTGGACCCGCGCCGGCTCTTTCCAGATCAACAATCAGGGCAATCTGGTCGATCTTTCCGGCAATCCGGTGCTCGGCACCGGCGGCCCGATCACCTTCGGTCCGGAAGAGACAGGCATCACCATCGCCGCCGATGGCTCAATCGCTTCGAGCGCTGGCGCCAAGGGCCAACTGCGCATCGTCGAATTCGCCAATGCCCAGGAGCTGAAGCGCGAAGGCTCGAACCTTTTCTCCGGCGGCGAGCCGCGGGCCGCCGTCGACACCCGCGCCATGCAGGGTCATGTCGAGCGTTCCAACGTCTCCGGCGTGTCGGAAATGGCCGAAATGATCCGCGTGCAGCGCGCTTACGAGTCTGCTGCCTCCATGGCCCAGAAGCAGGATGAAATGCGCCGCAGCGCCATCCAGCGTCTCGGCGACGCCAACGCCTGAACCTGAGGACCAAGACCGATGAAAGCTCTCTACATCGCATCGACCGGCATGGGCGCTCAGGAACGCAATGTCGAAGTCATCTCCAACAACATCGCGAACATGCGCACCACTGGCTACAAGCGCCAGCGTGCGGAGTTTCAGGACCTGCTCTACCAGCAGATCACCCGCGCCGGATCACAGACCTCGGCCGAGGGCACAATGGTGCCAGCCGGCCTCGAGATCGGTTCGGGCGTGCGCACCGTGGCCACGCCCCGCGTGATGAGCCAGGGCTCAGTCAACATGACCGAGGGCGAACTCGACGTTGCGATCCGCGGCGAAGGCTTCTTCATGGTGCAGTTGCCCGATGGCCGCACGGCCTATACCCGCGACGGCTCTTTCCTGCGCGACGCTGAAGGCACACTCGTCAATTCCAGCGGCTATACGCTCGACCCGGGCATCTCCATTCCCGGCGATGCGCGCGGCGTGTCGATTTCACCCGACGGCACCGTCGAAGCCTATGTCGGCACCGACACCCTGCCGACCCAGATCGGCCAGCTGCAGCTCGCCCGCTTCGTCAACAAGTCCGGCCTTGAATCGATGGGCGACAACCTGTTCCTCGAAACCGCCGCCAGCGGCCCGGCTCAGGTGAGCGTGCCCAATATCGATGGCACGGGCAACCTGCTGCAGGGCTATCTCGAAATGGCCAACGTCAATTCGGTTACCGAGATCGCCGACCTCATCGCTGCCCAGCGCGCCTACGAGATGAACGCCCGTGTCATCTCCGGCGCCGACCAGATGATGCAGGCCACGAGCCAGCTGAGCTAAGGAGAGGGACGATGAACACCATCCGCACACTTGCCATCGCCCTGGGCCTGGTCCTCTCGACCGGCATCGCCGGCGCAGCGCCCGTGCTCAAGGCCGATATCGTGATTACAGGTCCGGTCGTCACCGTCGGCGACATGTTCAACGATGCGGGTCTGCTGGCAGAACAGCCGCTGTTCCGCGCCCCCCTGCCCGGAACAACCGGCAATGTCGACCTTGCCGCCATTCGGTCGGCCACCACCCGCATCGGTCTCACCCGGTTCGAAGCCAATGGCCTGTCGCAGGTTCGCGTGTCCCGCTCTGCCGCAGCCGTCGATCATGACCTGCTGGCGGGCCTGATCACCGACGACCTTCGCAACCGCGGCATTCTGGGCAATGGCATGAGCGCCGCGCTTTTGTTCACCGATCCTGTGGGCACCATCAATGTGGCCACGACCGACGCCCCGGCCAGGCTGGAAAGCCTGCGCTACCTGCCCGGCAACGGGACGTTCTCCGCCCGCTTCCTGCTGTCGGGCATCGATCAGCCGCTCGACCTGACCGGCAAAGTGGAACTCAGCATTGAAGCACCGCACCTCGCCCAGGGCCTTGCTGCGGGCACGATCCTGCGCCCCGAGCATATCGTCATGCGCGCCCTGCCGATCCAGCAGGCCGATGCCCAGGGCGTCGCCTCGCTCGATCAATTGGTGGGCATGGCGCTCAACCGCCAGAGCCGGGATGGCATGCTGCTCCGCGCCAGCGACGTTTCCACTCCGCTCGCTATCGCCAAGAATGACCTTGTGACCATTTTCTACCGCCAGGGCCCCATGACCCTGACCGTCAAGGGTCAGGCCGTCACCAGCGCCGCTGCCGGCGCCCCGGTGCAAATCCTCAACCTCGTCTCCCGGCGCGTCATCAGTGCCACCGTCGTCTCCCCCGGCGCCGTGGAAGTTTCCACCGCCCCCGTCACTCTCGCCGGCCTCTAGTTCAAGGGACAGATGAAAATGAACATCGCAAAGATCGCCACCATCCTGACCCTCACCGCCGCCCTCGCCGGCTGCAACACCATGGATCGCCTCGCCAGTGTCGGCCAGGCTCCGGCCCTGACCGCCATTGCCGATCCGACCACCACGGCAGGCTACCAGCCGGTGCGCATGCCCATGCCGGAACCCATCGCCGATACCTACCAGGCCAATTCGCTCTACCGCACCTCGGCCAAGGGCTTCTTCAAGGACGAGCGCGCCCACCGCGTCGGCGACATCCTCACTGTCATGGTGACCATCGACGACAGCGCCCAGATCAGCAACACCACCAGCCGCAACCGGACCTCGTCCAACTCGGCTGGCATGGGCGGCATTTTCGGCGCCGTGGTCGACAATATCTCCCAGGGCCAGATCGACCCGACATCGGCAGTCGACCTCACCTCCGGGATGCGAGACGCCGGCAATGGTTCGGTCAACCGCAGCGAAGCGCTGGAGACCTCGGTTGCCGCGGTCGTCACGCAGGTCCTGCCCAACGGCAACCTGGTCATCGAGGGCCGCCAGGAAGTGCGCGTGAATTTCGAGGTTCGCGACCTGATCGTGGCAGGCATCGTCCGCCCCTCCGATATCCAGGCGAACAACACCATTCCCTCCACCAAGATCGCCGAAGCCCGTATCTCCTACGGTGGCCGTGGCCAGATCACCGACGTGCAGCAACCTCGCTACGGCCAGCAGGCCCTCGACGCGATCCTGCCCTTCTAGAAATCACCCCATCCGGCGGCGCATCCCCCATCGCGCCGCCGCTTCCCGGCCGGACCAGAATGGAACGGCACGGCCCCAAGCGCAGAAAGCGCCGGGCCTTCTCTGTGGCTCCAGCTTCCCCAGGCGCGGAGCCCTTTCCCCACGAGGCGCAGCTTCCCCGGCTGCGCCTCTCCCTTTTCTGGTGCAACCGACCCGTGCCGGATGTGTTGGCTCATCGGAGAGGAGGAGACCATGACCCTCGCAGCCGGAATAGCCATCGGCATCGCCATTGGCGCAGGGGGCGGCATCGCGCTGGACAACCTGGCCATGGGGATCGGCATCGGCCTTGCTCTCGGCATCGCCATCAGCCTGGCCTTTCAGGCCCGCGGCGGCGCCAAGAGCCCACCGGCTGACAAGTCTTGATCCCCTCGGCTGGCTATGGAAGAGATCGGACACCGCTATCTGGAGCCTGCCATGTCCTTCCAAAAACTCGATGATCTCGGCCGCAAGCTGGAGGCGCTCGAACACGCGCTATCTATTCTCGGGGCCGACGAGGCGACCCATATGGCCGTCGGCGGCGGCGAGAAGCGGGCCGAGGCGATGGCCAACCTGGCTGGCATGTATCACGCACAGGTCAGCGCGCCCGATATCGCTGACTGGATCGATGCCGCGCGCGACGAAGACCTGAACGAAGACCAGAAACTCGCCCTCAATGAGTTCGAACGCTCCTATATCAACGCGACCTGCCTCCCGACTGAATTCGTCGAGCGCCGGACGGCGGCGACGATGCGCTCCGAACAGCTCTGGCGCGACCTGCGCGGCAAGGGCGATTGGGACAGTTTTCTTCCCGCCCTCGAAGGTGTGGTGTCGCTGGTGCGCGAGGAGGCAGCCCTGCGCTCTGCGGCAACGGGACTGGCGCCCTATGACGCGCTGATGGATCAATATGATCCAGGCAACCGCACCGCCGACATCGACGCCGTGTTTGCCGATTTGAAGAGCTTCCTGCGGGATTTTGTACCCACTGCACTGGACATGCAGGAGCGACGCCTTGCCGCTCGTCCACGCAAGTCTCTCAATGCCCCCTTCCCCATCGAAAAGCAGCGCGAACTGGGCCTGGCTGCCATGCGCGCCGTCGGCTTCGACTTTACCCATGGCTCGCTGGCTGTCTCGCATCACCCCTTCTGCGGCGGCGTGCCATCAGATGTACGCATGACCACGCGCTACCGCACCGACGAATTCCTGTCTTCGCTGATGGGGGTGCTGCATGAAACCGGCCACGCGCTTTATGAGCAGGGCCTGCCCAAGGACTGGTCGCATTGGCCGCTGGGCAAGGCGCGCGGCATGGGCATGCATGAAAGCCAGAGCCTGTTCGTGGAGATGCAACTCGCCCGCAGCCCCGAATTCTGGGAATTCCTGCTGCCGCTGGTGCACCAGCACCTGGGCGAGGAGGCCATCGCTGGCTGGGACATTGCCGACGTGCTGAACGAAGTGAACCATGTCGAACGCGGCTATATTCGCGTCGATGCCGATGAAGTCACCTACCCGCTCCATGTTATCCTGCGCTACGAGCTGGAGCAGGCGCTGGTCTCCGGAACGCTTGAGGCCAGCCAGATTCCAGAGGCCTGGGATGCGAAGATGACCGAGTATCTCGGCATTTCCACGATCAACAATCCCAAGGACGGACCGATGCAGGATGTGCATTGGCCTGGCGGCGCCTTCGGCTATTTCCCCAGCTATACGTTGGGTGCGATGATCGCGGCCCAGCTCGGTGCAGCTATGACGAAGGACATTCCGGACATGCGCGACCAGATGCGCCAGGGCGAATTCGGCGCGATCAACCAGTGGCGCGCCGACAAAGTCTGGACCCCGGCATCTCGTTACTCGACGCCGGATCTTGTTACCCGGGCCACCGGTGAACCGCTCAATGCCGAGCACTTCAAGGCGCATCTGAGGCGGCGCTACGGCGGCAACTGACCTGTCCCTGACCAAGGAGACCCAAATGGCCAAGCTCGTACATGTCGAAATCACCGCCACCGATGTGGCGGCGACGGCGGATTTCTATGCGGAGGTCCTGGGCATCAGGAGCGACCCGTCGCCCTATGCACCCAATTATACGATGCTCACTGCCAAACACGGCCCGGTGGGCGCGGTGATGGACAAGACCTACAAGGCCCAGCCAGTCATCGCCTGGTTCGCCGTCGACGATCTCGACGCCGCCCTGGCCAAGGCCGTCGCAGGCGGCGGTTCACAGGTGGGAGACATCAACGACATCCCCGGCCAGGGGCGCCTGGCCTATGTCAGCGACCCCAACGGCACGCTGTTCGGCCTGCGTCAGCCCGAATAAAAACACCAGACATTTCAGAACATTACCTTAGGCAGTGGAATCACTTTCCGCTGCCTTGTTGATGAACCCAAACTGAATCGACACTTCATGAGCGGTTCCAAATCACCCGTCTAAAACAGTCTCTATCAAGGACGCGGTCGGAGGGACCGCAGATAAACCCAAGGAGACGTCGAAAAATGATCCGCAAGCTTCTCATCACCGCCCTGACCGCCACTGCCCTCATCGGTGCAGCCGCCCCTGCCATGGCCAATGGCCTCTACATCGAACAGTATGGCTGGGGAAATGCCGCCGGCGGTGGGCAGAATGGCTGGAACAACAAGTTCGGCGCCTACCAGAATGGCAAGTGGAACACGGCCATTTCTAACCAGAATGGCGGCAACAATACTTCCGCCATTGGCCAGCAGGGCAAGAACAACACCGGTGATGTCTGGCAGAATGGCTGGAACAACCAGGGCGGCGTCGGCCAGTTCGGCAAGAACCATACCACGGTCCTGACCCAGGATGGCAATGGCAATGTCGCCGCTGGCGTGCAGGTGGGCAATGGCTGCAACGCCAACATCTCCCAGAACGGCTCCAATAATGTCAGCGCCTTCGTGCAGGTCTGCCCGTAATTCCAATGGCTTGGGGTCGGTACTGAACCGGCCCCACCCCGCGTCCCGAGGAGGACACCATGGTTCAGTCCAGTTTCCGAATTGCCGCCGTGGCTGTGGGTGCCCTGGCCCTTGCCGGCGTCGCCGCCCAGGCCAATGGCAACGCGCCCGCCTTTGACTGCGGTATCGACAGCAAGACCAGCAACGGCATGCTCTCGGTGGCCGGGGTGGTCACCAGCCCCACCACTATCCAAGGCGAATATCGCTTTGCTCTCAGGAGCATGGGCGGTGGCGGGTCGTCCAATATCAACCAGGGCGGCCAGTTTTCGGCCGCCGCCAACAGCCCGGCCTCGGTAGGTCAGGTAATGGTCAATGCCAGCAGCAATATCGACATCGACTTCACGATTACTGTCGACGGCAAGCAGTTTGACTGCTCTTCCCCGCTTGCGACCCGCACCTGATCGCCCCCAAATGCCCCCATTCCTCCCCCACTGCCCCGCTTCGGCGGGGCCATTTTTTACCCGGACACCACCGTCCCCGGGAAGCGACCCGGGGCTGTCTCATGCCGGATGAACGATGTCTGAACGCACCGCTCCGAACCGGTTCAGCACCGCCCCGATAGGGTCATTTCAAGCGCTGGGAAGGCCAGCCAACGGGAACGCCAGACACCTTTCGGGAGACTTTCAATGACCACTCGCTTCACCAGGACTTTCGCCGCCGCCCTCACCGCCACCCTGCTCGGCCTGTCTGCTGCCCCGGCCATGGCCGGCGGCCAGATCGCCATCGGCTTTTCGCCGACCGATCCGGACAAGGCCAAGGCCCTCGGGATCGGCCTGCAGGTCTTTTCGCTGGTCAAGGGCTTCTCCGGCACCGGCGCCAACGTCTACCAGAATGGCAATGGCAATTCCGCCGGCGGCAGCCAGAGCGGCTGGGGCAATCACGGTGTCGTCTGGCAGGAAGGCAATGGCCACAACGGTACCATCCACCAGAGCGGCAACAACAACAGCTGCGGCCTGTTCCAGTTCGGCCAGGCCACTGACGCGCAATGCGTCCAGAACGGCAACGAGTCCGGCATCACCACTGTCTTCGGCTTCTGAACCGCATCCGAACGACCAAAGAAGCGGCGGGACCTCCGGGTCCCGCCTTTTGTTTTCGCCCCGGGAAAAATGTGCGAGAAAAAATGTCGAAGCCCTACCGGGCCACTCGTCGGCTCGGCAGGAAGGCAATTTCGCCTTCGTTCCGAGGAGCAGAACAATGCGCGTAGTCGTTTTCGTAAAAGCCACCGCCGACAGCGAACAGGGCATCATGCCGCCCAGCGAATTGCTGGAAGCCATGGGCCGGTACAATGAGGAATTGATCAATGCCGGCATCATGCTGGGCGGCGACGGGCTACAACCCTCGATCAATGCCAAGCGCGTCCGCTTCAGCGGTTCGGATCGCTCGGTAATCGACGGACCGTTTGCCGAGACCAAGGAACTGGTCTCCGGCTACTGGATCTGGGAAGTGCGCGACATGGACGAAGCCGTCGCCTGGGTGAAGCGCTGCCCCAACCCGATGATGGAAGACAGCGAGATCGAAATCCGCCCGGTCTTCGAACTCGACGCATTCGAAGAGCACATGACGCCGGAAATCCAGGCCATACACGACAGGAACCGCGAAAATTTCGAACGCTAGGTGCCACGGCCGGCACGCCGACTGGACGAAAAGCAAAAAGCCCGCATCGCTGCGGGCTTCTTCACTTCTTGCAGGTGACCCACTTATTCGTCGCGATAGACCTTCTCGCGGCGCTCATGCAGCTCCTGGGCTTCCAGGCTCAGCGTCGCGGTGGGACGGGCATCGAGCCGCGCCAGACCGATCGGATCGCCGGTTTCCTCGCAATAGCCATAGGTCCCGTCGTCGATACGCTTGAGCGCTGCGTCGATCTTGGAGATCAGCTTGCGCTGCCGATCACGAGTGCGCAGTTCGAGCGAACGATCGCTTTCGGAACTGGCCCGATCAGCCATATCCGGGTGGTTCTGGCTTTCTTCCTGGAGATTTTCGAGAGTCAGGCGGCTCTCGCGCAGAATCTCGTCCTTCCAGGCATGAAGCTTATTCCGGAAGTATTCCCGCTGGCGCGGGTTCATAAACGGCTCGTCCTCGCTGGGTCGATATTCCGTAAGTTCAACCGAAGACATCAGCAGACTCAACCTCCAATGCGCCCTTGGCGGCCTATATATGCGCCTCGGCCTCGCCCGGCAAGCGCACAAGTTACGACTCGTTAACGCAAGAAACTTCGTTGCATCAGGCGCATAGCTCCCAACTCGCAACAGCTTGATGACGAAAGCCCAAAACGTTGCAAAATCACAACTGAGGAAAGCGCCCCATCTTGGCCAATTCGACCCGGACGCGGAGTTCGATGTCGTCGAGCAGCCCATCGAGCCCGGGCTCGACCCGCTCGCGCAACGCACCGAGCTGGGTGACCATCGCATCGAGCCGCTCCGGCGAGGCCCGCCCAATGAGGAGGTCCGCCTTCATCTCCTCGAGCAGATCAAGCAGGCTCGCCCCTCGCTTGACCGCCTTGCGCCGGCTCTCGGAGAAGTCGCCAACCGCCTGCAGCGCGAGAATGGCATCAAGGCCAGCGGCAGGCGCTACCGGCGCCGCAGTGTTGACCCGTGCAGCGCCCTGCTCGCCTGCAGGCACGAAGGCAGGCCCGCTGCCGGCCTTGCCGACGGCACTCCGGCCAGCAACGCCGCTGGATCGATTGGGGGCATCAATGCGCAAGGGTCCTGACTCACTCAGCAAGCATGGCAATGACGGCAAAATCTGCCCACCGCGGTTAACAAGGCATTAACGCACCCGGCAAGAATTGCAGTCCATGGCAGCCATGTGCGGCGGAAAAGGGCAAGATGCTCGGCAAATGCCTGCAATTTCAACAACCTAGAAGAGGAAGCAGAAACTGGCACGCTTCTGGCATTGATCACTGCGAAGGCCGCGCCATGGGGATGGAGCGGCATCATTCGGGGACAAAAATGCCGAACCGCCTGTTCAGAACCATCGTTGCCACACTTTTCAGCGCCGCGCTGATCGTGACGCCGCTGACCCCCGCCCATGCTGCACCGGCGCGCATCAAGGACATTGTGGATATGGAAGGCATCCGCGAGAACCAGTTGCTCGGCTATGGCCTTGTGGTTGGCCTCAATGGCACTGGCGACAGCCTCAACAATTCCCCCTTCACCAAGCAGTCCCTGCAGTCGATGCTGGAACGGCTGGGCGTCAACACTCAGGGCGAGAATGTCCGCACGGCAAATGTTGCCGCCGTGATGGTCACTGCCAACCTGCCACCCTTCGCCACACAGGGCTCGCGCCTGGACGTGTCCGTTGCAGCGCTCGGCGACTCCGACAGCCTGCAGGGCGGCACTCTGCTGGCAACCCCCCTGCTCGGCGCCGATGGCGAAGTCTATGCCATCGCCCAGGGCGCCGTGACCATCAATGGCTTTAGCGCCGAGGGCGACGCGGCCAGCGTGGTCTCGGGTGTACCCACAACCGGTCGAGTGTCTTCGGGCGCCCTTATCGAGCGCGAAATCGAGTTTCACCTCGGCTCGCAGCACTCGCTTCGCCTCGCCCTGCGCAATCCGGACCTGACGACGGCCCGCCGCATCGCTTTGGCGGTCAACGATTTCATTGGGGCCCCGACCGCCGTGCCGGAAGACCCGGCCACCGTGCGTCTCACCCTGCCCCGCAATTTCAACGGTAATATCGTCGACCTGCTGACCGACATTGAGCAACTGGTGGTGCAGACCGACCAGCCCGCCAAGATCGTCATCGACGAAAATTCCGGAATCATCGTCATGGGCAAGGACGTGCGCGTGTCGAGCGTCGCCGTGGCCCAGTCCAACCTGACCGTTACCATCGCCGAAAACCCCGAAGTGGTTCAGCCCAACCCGCTGAGCTTCGGGGTGACCGCCGAGGAGCCCAATACCAATCTTAACGTCAACCAGTCCGACACCGCGCTCCAGGTGGTGAATGAATCGGTGACGCTGCAGCAGCTGGTCGATGGACTCAACGCGCTGGGTATCTCACCGCGCGACCTCATCGCCATCCTCCAGGCGATCAAGGCTACCGGCGCCCTACAGGCCGAGATCGAGGTGTTGTGATGGCGATTGCAACTCCCGCAGCGTCCAGCAGCCTGTCACCCGCGCAGCGGCTGACCATCCGCAAGCAGGCGGAGGAACTTGAAGGCGTGTTTCTCAACATGCTGACCAAGGAAATGTTCGCCTCGATCAAGGGCGACGAGAATTTCGGCGGCGGCTTTGGCGAGGAGACATGGCGCTCCATGCAGGCCGAACAGCTCGCCAACACCATGGCCCAGAGCGGCGGCATTGGCCTGGCCGACGACCTGATGGGGCAGATGATCGCCCTGCAGGAAGCCGCCAATGCCAGCCGTGGCCTCACCCAATCCAATATTGTCGCTAGTACCGGAGTGTACGGAAAATGACCGCAGCCGCCCGCCTTGCCGCTCTCGATGCCCTGCCGGCCGTAGAGCTGTGCACCCATGCCGAACAGGCGCTCGCCTCCCTCGTCGACGTTATGAACCAGGAGACCACGCTGCTGCGCGCCGGCCACCTGCGCCAGGCCGGGCAGTTGACGCCCGACAAGACGCGCCTGGCCCAGGACTACGTGACGTTCGCACGCGCCATCCAGCGCCAGAGCGCCCGCCTTTCGGTCGAAGCACCTGCCTTGGTGGAACGCCTGCGGGCCGGCCACGAAAGCCTTGCCACCCAGATGGCCGAGAACCTGCGCGTTCTGGCCACGGCCAAATCGGTCACCGAGGACGTGCTGACGGACGTGGCGCGCATGGTGGGCCAGCAGAACCGCGCCAAGACCTATGGCACGGCCGGAACGGTATCCTCGGACGCCAGCTCCTCGGCCAAAGGCATCGCCATCAACCGCGCCTTGTAATCCCGAACATTTAACTCAAATGCGCAACGCGATGGTTACGCGAGCATAAGGGGCATCACTTAGGGTTTCCGCGAATAGGTGCATTCGGGGGAACGTCATGGTTTTGAACCTCGCCGTCGAGCCCGTATCTTCGGGCGCTGCTCAGATGAGTGAATTCCGCTATCGCCCCGCCATGGGCGAGCGGACAGTGCTGCCCGAAGGACCGCAGAAGCCGGCGGCCAATGCCAAGCCGGGCGATCGCGAGTCCCTGCCCTTCGGCCGGAAGTCCAATGCCAAGGACGTGCCGGTCGAACCCGAGCGCAATCGCACGGCCGATTTCGCCGCCGCCGTCATTGCCGGCGCCCTGTCGCCGACGCCCAGGTCCATGGAAGAGCTGCTCCGTCGCATCGGTTCGGCGGAAATCCCGCAGGAGTCCCAGGCGCGGCTCAAGGACCTTCTGGCTTAAGTTAACGCTTTGCTAGAACTCCCATTCGTCACCTTACGCAAAAGCCCCGGTTTCCGGGGCTTTTCTATTCTGGGCACATAAATTCTCGCGCAGTATTTGCCCAATATTTCGGCATCCATTTAACCGTTCCTTAGAGCCTGCCGGATGAGGATCGCCTCAGCCTCAGGAAGAGGTGTTTTTGTTTGCGTATCCTAGAAAAGGAAAAGCCAAATGGCTGATATCTCTCTTTCGAAAGCCGTCCGTTCGAACCTGCTGTCCCTCAAGGGCACTGCCGACATGATGGCTTCCACCCAGAACCGCCTCGCCACTGGTAACAAGGTGAACTCGGCTCTGGACAATCCCTCCAGCTGGTTCACTGCCAAGGGCCTCACCAACCGCGCAAGCGATCTGGGTTCCCTGCTCGACTCCATGGCCAATGGCGTCAAGACTCTCCAGGCTGCGGACAATGGTCTCTCGGCCATGACCAAGACCCTGGAGTCGATGCAGTCGACCCTGCGTCAGGCCCGTCAGGACAAGTCCTTCCAGACCGCCTCCTACACGGTTCCGACCAATGCCACGGGCAGCCTGTCGTTTACCGGCGGCGCCCTCGACAGTACTTCCTCTATCGCTCTGACTAAGGCCCAGCCTGCCAAGATCACCGGCGGTGCTGACTTCGACCTTGGCGGCGACGTTGCTGCTCATGGCTTCAGCATCGCTGCTGGTGGCGTGGAATTCGACGAAGCTGCCGACGCCGTGTCGTTCACTCTCGCGCTGAACGGCGAGACGAAGACTGTCACCATCAACCAAGAAATGGCGTTGGCTGTTGACCCGGACGGCGTTCTGGAGACTGGTGCCAAGTTCGTTGAAGCCATGAAGGCTGCGATGACCGAGGCCGGCTTCGATCCGGCAGGTTACGAACTCACCGCATCCGGTCAGGACATCACCCTGAAGTCGACCGTTGAAGGTCACGATTCGGAAGCTACCATCTCGGCACCGACCTATCCTGGCGCCGCCACGACCACTACGGACCTGAGCAACACCGACACCGGCCTTGGCACCCTCGTGACCACTGCCGCCGTGACTGCCGGCACTGCGAGCTTCACTATCACCGCCGGTGATATGACGACCGCTACCATCAACCTCAACGGCAACGATCACAACACGCCGGAAAAGGCTGCTGCGGAAATCAACAAGCAGATCAAGATTGCGAACGATGCTCTTGATGCAGATGAACGCGTCACTCTGACTGCAAGTGTTGAAAACGGCCGTCTGGTTCTGACCGGCGCCCCGGATGGCACCGGCCCTGACATCACGATGTCTGCCGGTGGCGACGACGTGTTCGGTACTGTCGCCCAGCGCGACACCAAGCTGGCCTCCCAGACCGGTGGTGCCACCAAGACTGTTGACGAACTCGTGGCTGAGATCAACGCCAAGACGCTTGCCAATGGCGATGACAATCCGCTCAAGGGCGCGATCCGTGCTTCGAACGACAACGGCAAGCTGCGCATCGAGAATCAGTCCACGTCGGAACTGACAATCAATGGCATCAACTCGTCGGGTGCTGCTGACGGTGTCAGCATTGCCGATGAGACCCTGCGCGCCTCGATCGACGGCAATTCGGTCCGTGCCGGCCTGGCTGATCAGTTCAACGAACTGCGTGACCAGCTCGACAAGCTTGCCGACGACGCTTCGTTCAACGGCATCAACCTGCTGCGCGGCGACAAGCTGGCCATCACCTTCAACGAGACTGGTACGTCGTCCATCGACATCCAGACCAAGGACGGTGACACGATCAACTCGTCGAACCTGGGTGTGTCCACCACCCTGGACAAGGCCGACCTCGACAGCGACTCCAAGATCGACGAAGAGCTGGGCAAGCTCAAGTCGGCTCTGAACGAAGTCCGCTCGCAGGCCTCGACCTTCGGTTCGAACCTGTCGATCGTCGAGAATCGCCAGACCTTCACCAAGGCGATGATCAACACCCTGGAAGACGGCGCCGGCGACCTCACCCTGGCCGACATGAACACGGAAGCTGCGAACCTGCTGGCTCTGCAGACCCGTCAGTCCCTGTCGCAGAACTCGCTCTCGCTGGCGAGCCAGGCCGACCAGTCGATCCTGCAGCTCATCCGTTAATCGGAAGAATCGCAGTTCAACCAAAAAGGGGGCGGGTCGAAAGACCCGCCCCTTCCCTATTTCGCCAGCATTTCCGCGGAATTTCATGGTTTATGATACGTCAATCCGCATGGTTAACGCCCCTTTAAGAAACTGCGGTTAACTCTTTTGACCAAGGGGCCGGAACGGCCTGAGGCAAGGATTGCAATAGATGGCGGACATCTCTCTCTCAAAGGCCGTGCGGGCCAATCTTCTCTCGCTCAAAGGCACCGCCGACATGATGGCGACGACACAGAATCGTCTCGCCACCGGCAACAAGGTGAACTCGGCTCTGGATAATCCCTCCAGCTGGTTCACAGCCAAGGGCCTCACCAATCGCGCAAGCGACCTTGGCGCGCTAATCGACTCCATGGCCAACGGCATTCAGACGCTGCAGGCTGCGGACAATGGTCTCTCGGCCATGACCAAGACCCTGGAATCGATGCAGTCGACCCTGCGTCAGGCCCGTCAGGACAAGTCCTTCCAGACCGCCTCCTACACGGTTCCGACCAATGCTACGGGCAGCCTGTCGTTTGCCGGCGGCGCCCTCGACGGTACTTCCTCCATCGCTCTGACTAAGGCCCAGCCTGCCAAGATCACCGGCGGTGCTGACTTCAACCTTGGCGGCAACGTTGCTGCTCAGGGTTTCTCCATCAACGCTGCCGGCGTGGACTTCGACGAAGCTGCCGACGCCGTGTCGTTCACTCTCGCGCTGAACGGCGAGACGAAGACTGTCACCATCAACCAAGAAATGGCGTTGGCTGTCGACCCAGACGGCATTCTGGAAACTGGCGCCAAATTCGTTGAAGCCATGAAGGCTGCGATGACCGAGGCCGGCTTCGATCCGGCAGGTTACGAACTCACCGCATCCGGTCAGGACATCACCCTGAAGTCGGCCGTTGAAGGGCACGATTCGCAAGTCGCCATCACTGCGCCGACCTATCCTGGCACAGCAACGACGACTTCGGACCTGAGCAACACCGACACCGGCCTTGGCACTCTCACCACCACGGCCTCTGTGGCTGCTGGCACGGCAAGCTTCACTATCACCGCCGGTGATATGACGACCGCTACCATCAACCTCAACGGCAACGATCACAACACGCCGGAAAAGGCTGCTGCGGAAATCAACAAGCAGATCAAGATTGCGAACGATGCTCTTGATGCAGATGAACGCGTCACTCTGACTGCAAGTGTTGAAAACGGCCGTCTAGTTCTGACCGGCGCCCCGGATGGGACCGGCCCTAACATCACGATGTCCGCCGGTGGCGATGCCGTTTTCGGTACTGTCGCCCAGCGCGACACCAAGCTGGCCTCCCAGACCGGTGGCGCTACCAAGACTGTTGACGAGCTGGTCACCGAGATCAATGCCAAGACGCTTGCCAATGGCGATGACAATCCGCTCAAGGGCAGGATCCGTGCCTCCAACGACAATGGCAAGCTGCGCATCGAGAACCAGTCTACCCAGGAACTGTCGATCAACGGCGTCAATTCGGCGGGCGTCGCCGATGGCGTGAGCATTGCTGACGAAGCCCTGCGCCGCACCATCGATGGCAACGCCGTCCGCGCTGGCCTGACCACTCAGTTCAACGAACTGCGTGACCAGCTCGATAAGCTCTCCGATGACGCTTCGTTCAACGGCATCAACCTGCTGCGCGGCGACAAGCTGACCATCACCTTCAACGAGACCGGCACCTCGGCCATCGACATCCAGACCAAGGAAGGCGAGACCGTCAATGCGCTGAACCTGGGCGTCCCGACTGAGTTGAAGGAGGAGCAGCTCGATAGCGACGTCACCATTGATGAGCTGCTGACCGGCCTGAAGGCCGCCCTGGACGAAGTCCGCTCGCAGGCGTCGACCTTCGGTTCGAACCTGTCGATCGTGCAGAACCGCAAGTCGTTCACCGAGGCGATGATCAACACGCTGGAAACTGGCGCCGGCAACCTGACCCTGGCTGACATGAACACGGAAGCCGCGAACCTGCTGGCGCTCCAGACCCGCCAGCAGCTCTCGCAGAACTCGCTGTCGCTGGCCAGCCAGGCCGATCAGTCGATCCTGCAGCTGTTGCAGTAAATCGGTTACCAAGCATAATTTTAGAAGGCGGGCCCAAAGCCCGCCTTCGTTGTTTTCGCCGCAATCTCACGCTAGACAGATCGGATCACATTTTCAGTCGGGGGCAATGCCGAAATGGCGCTCAAGGTCGAACTCAAACCCGGCGAAAAACTGCTGGTGGGCAACTGCATCATCACCAATTCCGACCAGCGGACGCGCCTGTTTATCGACGGCAATGCCCCGATCCTGCGTGAGAAGGACATCCTGACCTCCGAAACCGCCAATACGCCCGCCAAACGCATCTATTTGGCGGTACAGCTCATGTATATCGATGAGGACATGGCCAAGGCTCAGGAAACCTACAATGAAATGTCGAGAGACTTTGTGGCCGCAGTGCCCAGTTCTCTACCGATTGTCGACCAAATCAATAACGAGATATTAACCGGGTCCTTGTACAAGGCTTTGAAAGCGTCGCAGAAGCTTATCGAGTACGAACAGGACCTGCTGAATCATGCATCAAACCGGCGCCCAAGCGTATAATCAGACTGCCAAAGTCGTCGAATCCCCGCGCCAGCGTGAATCTGCGCTCCTGATGAAGGCCGCTGCCGGCCTTCAGAGGGTCAAGGATGAATGGGATACCTCGACCCAGGAGGAACTGCGCTCGGCCCTGACGTTCAACCGCAAGCTCTGGACCATCTTCATGTCCGCGGTGACCCAGGACGACAGCCCGCTGCCCAGCGAGATCAAGCAGAACATCGCCAACCTGGGCATGTTCGTGATGAACCAGACCCGTGAAATTCTCTACGAGGGCGTTCCCCAGGCCGAACAGCTGACCGTGCTGGTGCAGCTCAACCGACAGATTGCGGCGGGCCTGCGCGGCATGTAAGCCTCTGGGTCATGACCAAAGAAAAGCCCCGCATCGCTGCGGGGCTTTTCTTTTTTGAGGCGATGGTCCGGGCGGCCTGGCAACCTCTACGAACACAATGCCGTCCTCGGGCTTGACCCGAGGACCGGTTTCCGCCGGCATATTGTGCCCGTTCTGGGTGGCCCGAAGGCGGCGCGGTAGGACAAAGTAGAATGTGGCTGGCAGAACCAGCAGACAATTCGGGGTCATTCCCGCAAAAGCAAGAACCCCGGAAGGGCGCCCCCAAACAGAGATCCCCGCTTTCGCGGGGATGACGTCGCAGAACAGGTCCAGTGCGCCTGTGTTCCGAGTAGCCCCGGGTCAGGCCCGAGGACGGAGCGGTGTGGCGGGCTCCCTACCCTCTAAAGGTAGTTCACCAGGCTCAGTTTGCTGACCATCGCAGTCATCTGGTAGCTGGCGGTGAGCCGGGTCTGCAGCGCCAGGATTTCCATCGCCACGTCCTCCTTGCTGACCGTCTCGACATCGCTGAGGAGATTGTCCAGCTGGGCCTTGTAGTTGGTATGGCGGTCGCCTGCCGCCTTGAGGCCCGCGCGGGCAACGCCCAGTTCCATGGTGATCAGTTCGATCGAGCCGCGCTCGGAGTTCCGGCTCTCGGACAGTTCCAGTTGCTGGCGGCGCGCCATGGCGTCGAACCGCAGCTTGGCGGGGTTGAGGTCGATCGAATTGGGATCGGCCGCATTGGCGATCTCGGGATAAGTCTCGACCGTCATTGCCGCCATCGAGCGGATCATGCGGAGGTACCCGCTCTCATTGGCCTGCATGCCATAGGCGACGCGCCCGGAATCCTCGACTGCCGCCGTAACCGACTGCCGCGGATTGCCCTCGGCATCGGCTGCGGCCTCGGTGACCGACCGGGTCATGGCCTTCTCGAAATTGGCTGCAGTCTCGGCTGCATCGGCACCAATGGTGAACTGGCCGGGGCCGGCCTTGCCGGCAACGGCAGTGAGCGTCACGTTGCGCACCTTGCCGTCTGGCTCGGTCAAGGTGAAGGTGATCGTGTCGTTGGGCACCACCGCTGTGTTGTCGACAACGTTGACAGTCATGTCGACAGGCGGCCCTGCATTGCGCACGGCGGTAATCGCCGCAGGACGCGACGACGTCGCATTGGTAATCTGGAAGCCGTGGGCGCTTGAAGCCGGCATTTTCTGGGTCAGGGTGACCGTCTCGTCATCCCGACCGGCAGTCAGGCGGCCCATTCCAATGGCAGAGACAGAGGCCGTCTGCCCGCTATACCACATCACCGTATCAGTCTTGGTGGCAACCCGCATGCTGGTCGCGTTATAGAAGTCGCCCGTGCCGCCATCATCGACCCGCAGGACGGGTTCTCCTGCCGCATTGAAGAAGTTTTCTGCCGCCACGAAGGTGGAGGCAGCCTTCAACTCAGCACCTGCAGCCCGCTGCAGCGTGGCTTCAAGGGCGGACATGAAGTTGTCGCTCGTGCCGGCGGCATTGTCTTCGATATAGTACTCGTTCACCCCCAGTGGCGGAGCAGTGGCCGGATCGTCGGGTTTGGCAACCGCCTTGACCGTAATGCTGACCGACTCGCCGTCGGGCAAGGTGAGGCGCAGGCTGACCGTATCCCCTGGCGCGACCGCATCGGGCGGGGCGGGGAAAGTGAACGACACCTCAGCCGGGTCGCTTTCCAGGCCGAGCGCGTTCATCGTGATATTGCTGCCGCTGACGCTGGTGTCGTCGGTAAGCTTGAAGCCGAATTGGTGGGGACCATCTTCGGACAGCGTCACCGTGACTGGCAGTGCCGGATCGACCGGGGTCACCACATCGCTGGCAAGGTTGAGTCGGCCCGTTCCGTTGCTTCCCAGGTCGGCCATGACCTGCTGATTGACGACGGTCTTGAAACCAACCCGACTTCCCGACCCTTCCAGCAGCTCTGTTGTCGTCGGCAAAGGCGCCCGGTCGGTAATCGAGCCACCAAACAGGTAGCGACCGCCAACATCGGAATTGAGCAGCGTCACCATTTCGTCGAGACGCGCCCTGGAGAGCGCGGAAATGGTCGCCATATTGATATTGCTCGAACCATACTGGCCCTGCACTGCAGAGTTGCGGGCCTCGCCTTCGATCTTGTCCAGGCGGGTAAGGGCGTTGTCGTAAAAGCTCAGGCGCAGGTCGACCTGCTCGATGCTGGCATTGTAGCCGGCGATGGTGTTGAGGCGCGAGCGTACCGAAAGGGAGACCGGCAGGTCTCGCCCCACATCGGCCAGGGTCTGCGCTTTCTCGCCGGTACCGAGCTGCATCTGGAGCAGGGCGAACTTGTCCTGCATCTTGGAGATGACGCCGAACCCGGTCTGCAATGGGAACATCGACTTGTTGACGATCATGACGCGTTACTCCCTCAGGTCGACGCAAACAGCGTATCGAGCAGTTCCTTGACCACCGACACAACACGGGCATTGGCCGCATAGGCGCTCTGGAGCTCGGTCAGGCGCGCCATTTCCTCGTCCATGTTGACGCCGTACTCGCTTTCCATCTGGGTAGTGATGGTGTCGAGCGTCAGCTGACGACTGTCCCGGGCGGTGAGGGCCGAACCGATGGTCGTGCCCTGATAGTTGAGCACCTGTTCAATCAGCTGTTCGACCGTGCCATTGAGCTGGTGCCGACCTTCATTGGCCGCCGGCGAGCTGCCGGAGACAAAGTTCATCGACTTGAGCTGGTTGAGCAGGTATTCGGGCCGCGCCGCATCGCCGAGCGTGCCGTCAATGTCGAACTGCACCAGGAGCCGATTGTCCGAAATCACCGCAGGATTGACGGAAATGCGGGCGGCAAAGCCCACGATCTGCGGCGGGTCGGTATCGAGATTGTCGGTAAAGGCCGAATTGCCCTGGTCAACGAACAGGGCCATGGCCATTTCACCCTGCTGGGTGCCGCTGGCCGACGCCCTCGTCGTGAGGCCGGTAATGTCGCGCGTGCCACCAGGATTGCCGTCGTCGAGCACCTGCAGCTTGCCGGCGCTGGGGCTGCTGATGGCCAGGCCGGGCAGCTTGCCCTGCAGGATGGCCGCTGCCGCCGTCGTGTCGGACAGGTCGACCGAGATCACCCGCTGCCCGCTGGCATCGATGAAATCCTCGCCATTGGTGCTGTTGATGATGCGGACGCGCTGATTGGCACCGTTCTGCGTATAGTTGAGCAGGATGTCGTTGCCAGGCTTGAGATGGGAGACATCGGCCACGAGCCCTTCGGCTCCGCCTGCCCCCGTGGCAGCAGTGCCCTGGGTAGTGATGGTATTGAACGCCGCGGCAAGGCCGGCAGCAATCTCGTCGAGCTGGTTCTGCGCCTCGACCAGGATCTTGTCGCGCAGGTTCACGAGACCGGCAAGTTCCCCGCCCTGCAGCACACCCTGTTGCACGAGGTCGATCGTCAGGCCCGAGGGCGTCGTCAGCGACAGCACACCGACCTTGCTCTTGTCGGGATCGATATTGGCCTGCGCCGTCGGCGACAGCGCGCCTGCCGTGGTGAACTTGAATGTGGAAAAACCATTGTCGAGCAGGCCGACGCCGGACCGGGTCATCAATGCAACGGTGCCATTGGGGCGATATTCCGCCTGCACGTCGATGACTTCGGCAACCGAGGCCACGAGGCGGTCGCGCTGGTCATAGAGCGCGGCACGGGCCGTATCGGTCATGCCCAGGTCGAGCATGCGGTTGTTCACCTCGTTGAGCGAGATGAGCATGGCATTGACTTCGGACACGTCATTGGCGATGCGCGTCTCGGTCTCCTGGCGCAGCTCCTGGATGGTGCTGGACAGCGAATTGAGCCGCTGCGCCATGGCCTGGGCCTCGGCCACGACATTCGCGCGCGTCGGATAGTCATCGGGGCTGGTGGCCAGCGCCTGGAGTGAATTCTTGAACGAGCCGAACATGGTATCAAGCGAGCCTGCAGAGCCGGGCTTGCCGAGATAGCCCTGGAGCTTGTTGAGATAGTCGCCCATCACATTGGAAGAGGCGGTATCCGATACCTGACGGTTGTAATAGGTCTGAAGGCTGAGGTTGAAGGCCCGGTCGACACCGGCGGAGCGCGCATACGTCGAGTTGATCGACGAATAGTCGATGATGTTCAACGACTGCCGGTGATATCCGGGCGTGCCGGCATTGGCGACGTTGCGGCTCAGGATCGTAATTGAATCCTGGCTGGTCCTGAGACCCGAGACAGCGTTGGAAAGCGACGAAATCAGACCCATGACGGTGGCCCTCAAACAGGAAACTGGCCCGGAGCCTTAAGCCCCGGACCGTGTATTCAGCGTCCGCCTCAGCGGATCATGTTCAGGGCTTCCTGCAGCATCTCGTCGGCAGTCGAGACGATGCGGGTGCCGGCCGAGTAGGCCTGCTGGGTGATGATCAACTTGGTGAACTCGTCGGAAATGTCGGTATTGGACGCTTCGAGAGCGCCGCCGATAATGCCCGAGCCGGAGAGATCGAAGATCGGCTCGCCCGATTCCGACGTCGCTTCGTAGACGCCGCCATCGAGGCGCTTGAGCGAGTTGACGCCGTTAAACTGCGCCGTCACCACCTGCGCCATTTCGATACGCTCGCCATTGGAATAGGTCGCCACGACGCGGCCGCTATCGGTGATGGCAACGGACAGGAATTCACCGGCGCCGTAGCCGTTCTGGTTGAGGGTCGAAACCGTCACCGTGCCGTTGACGTCGGCAAACTGGGAGACACCATTGGTGTCGTGCGCCAGCACCACGTCGCCGATCATCACGCCATTGACGCGCAGGCCGGAAATGGTGGCCTGCGGCACGCTGGTGGAGAGCGAGCCATTGCTGTTGAACTCATATTCCTGGCCGATATTGGTCCAGGCCGGCGAGCCGCCGACAGCTTTACTGTCCGAGAGATAGAACAGGTTCCACTTGTCCGTGCCGCCCGAGGCGGCGCTGTCAACCTTGGCCCAGCGCAGCTGCACGTTCACCGGTGCACCATTGCTGGCATAGACGGTGATGGCGCCGCCGGAAATGGTATTGGCAACGAAGTCATCGGCATCATCGGCCGAAATCGTGTTGACCGTCCCGAGGGTCGGGTCGGACGATGCTTCGTTCACCGGATCGATACCCAGTGCGTTTGCAAGCGCAACCGTGGTGCCGGTAATGGCGAAGCTGGCGTGATAGTCCTGGCCCAGGGTCACCTCGAACTGCCCGCCGGTCAGCTTCACGGTCGCCGAACCAGCCGCGCCGCCGCCGAAGTCGCGAAGCTCGGTCTGCATGCTGGCCAGCACGTCATCGATGTCGTTGGGCGCAGCCACGTCGATGGCGACGCCATCAGCGGGCAGGGTCGAGGGCACGACAGTGCTGTCGTAGAACTTGAAGTTCACCGCCACGCCGTTGACGGTCATGGTCATTTCGCTGCCCGGCGTGAACATGCCGATGCCGGGAGCGGTCCCGTCAATGCCCGGGGCAGCGACTGCGCCGGTCAGGCTGGCGGTCGCCTTGGTTGCACCGAAGTTCTCGGCGCCGAGCAATTCGCTGTTATAGACGTTTGCCTTGTAGCTGGCCGTCTTGGGGAGCTGCGGCAGGTTCGACTGATAGTTGATGGTGGTCGTGCGGTTGGCCGGCAGGAAGGCGTTCGACAGCTGGATCACTTCCGGCACGGAGCCCGAAATGTTGCCCGTGGCCGGATCGATCGGCAGACCCTTGAGGTAATAGCCGGCGCCGTTGACCAGGAGACCATCCTTGTCGATCTCGAAGTCGCCGCGGCGGGTGAAGTAGTTCGAGCCGGCAAACACCGAATTGCCGTCCGACTGGCCGACCTTGGGTTCCACGACGAAGAAACCGGTGGAATTGAGCGCGATATAGGTCTCGTTGGAGCTGGTCTGGATATCGCCCTGGATATTGTTGGTGGCGCGCGACTGCGCCAGCACCGCACCCGGCACCTGCGACTTCAGCGGCGCATCGGGGATGAGATCGAGGAAACTCGTCTCCATGCGCTTGTAACCGGTGGTCTGCGAATTGGCGATATTGCCCGAAATGTTCTCCAGCGCATGCGACTGCGCCCGCAGGCCGGTCACCGCACTGGAAAGAGCCCCATAGATACCCATCTGTAACTCCGTAATCCCCGTTGCACCGCAAGGCGCGTTCACAGCCAACAATGCAAACGCGATGCCAAGTGGCGGAGTCGTTGATTTCGTTGCGTTTTTCGGCTCCGGTCAGAATAAATGCGGCGGCAAAGCGGCAATTGAGTCCGACCTCACGGCAGTTTTTGCCGGTTGCTTGTGAAACTGAGGCGCTTCCGCTACATCCTCTTCAGCACTCAGGGTCATTCCCCGCGAAAGCGGGAAACCCTGTTGAAAGAATTCGACACAAAACGGAGGTTCCCGCTTTCGCGGGAATGACCCGGAGAAGGGGCGACGACGGTCGTTCTGCGCCAATATGCTGTTTTCCAGCGTCGATGAGTTCGTGAAGGCCCCGCGTCGCGCCGTGACCGTGTTTGGCATGGCCGGCGTCGGCAAGACGAGGCTCTCCAACATCCTGCGCGCCAATCACTGGTTCCACTACTCGGCCGATTACCGCATCGGCACGCGCTATATGGGCGAGTTCATCGTCGACAACTTCAAGCGCGAAGCCATGAAGGTGCCCTTCCTGGCGCAGCTTCTGCGCACGGATTCGATCTATATCTCGTCCAATATCACCTTCGACAATCTGGACCCGCTCTCGACCTATCTCAGCACGCCCGGCGACCCCAATCGTGGCGGCCTGCCGCTTGAGGAATACCAGCGTCGCCAGGAGCAGCATCGCGTGGCCGAAATCGCCGCGCTCTGCGACCTGCCCTATTTCATCGAGCGCGCCAAAACGCTCTACGGCTATGACGATTTCATCGCCGATACCGGCGGCTCGCTGATCGAGGTCATAGACCCCACAAATGCGGACGACCCGGTGGTGAAGGCGCTCGCGGCAAGCACCGCCCTGATCTATATCCGCGGCACCGAGAAGGACGCCACGGAACTGGTCAAGCGGTTCAAGAAGTCGCCCAAGCCGATGTATTATCGCCCCCATTTCCTCGTGGAAAAATGGGCCGAGTACAAGTTGATAAACGGCATCCTGGACGACTGCGACGTCGACCCGGCCGGCTTCGGCGCATGGGGCTTTGAAGCTCTGCTGCATGACCGCCTGCCGCGCTACCAGGCGCTGGCCGACAATTTCGGTTATGTCGTGGAGGCCAGTGACCTGGCCACGGTGCGCGACGGCGACGAATTTGTCGACCTGGTGGCCGCCGCTATCGAGAAGCGAATGCGCTAGCGCGCTCCTCGGGGCGGTGCCCGGCACCATCCCGATCCAGGAGCGCGCAGACCGGACCGCGCGTTCTGCAACGCGACGGCTTGAATCGCCTTCTCGCTTTATCCAGATAAGAGGCTGATATGCCTATCCGAATTCCCGACAACCTGCCCGCGCGCAAGACCCTCGAGGCCGAGGGCGTCTATGTGATGGATTCCAGCCGCGCCGCGCGGCAGGACATCCGCCCGCTCGAGTTCGGCCTGCTCAACCTGATGCCCAACAAGGAGCGGACGGAGACCCAGTTCACCCGGTTGATCGGCGCCACGCCGCTGCAGATCAACCTGAGCCTGGTGCGGGTGACCGACCACCAGTCCAAGAACACGTCCGAGGACTACCTCAACACCTTCTACCAGACCTGGGAGGAGGTGAAGGAGCGCAAGTTCGACGGCTTCATCGTCACCGGCGCACCGATTGCCAATATGCCCTTCGAAGAGGTCCGATACTGGCCGGAAATGCTCGAAATCATGGAATGGACGCGCACCAATGTGCACCACACCATGTTCATCTGCTGGGGTGCGCAAGCCGCCCTGCACCATTTCCATGACGCCAAGCGCTACCGCATGAATGAGAAGGCCTTTGGCGTCTTCCGGCACAGGATAGTCAAGCCAGGCTCGCCCTGGCTGCGCGGCATGTCTGACAATCCGATGGTGCCGGTGTCGCGCTACAACGACATCGACCGCACGACGCTGGGCGACGGGCTCGACATCCTGATCGACAATGAGGATCTGGGCTTGTGCATGCTCGAGGACAGGAACGGCCGGTCGGTCTATTTCCTCAATCACCTCGAATATGACAATCGCTCGCTGGCCGACGAATACGAGCGTGACGTCAAGGCAGGGCTCGACACCCCGCCACCGGTGAACCTGTTCCCCAATGGCGACACCAGCGCCGAGCCTGAAAACCGCTGGCGCAGTCATGCGCATCTCTTGTTCCAGAACTGGATCAACGAGATCTACCAGACGACGCCGTATCGGCTTGAAGAGATTGGAAAATGACGGACGGGGCCGCTAGGCCCCGTTTTCATATGCAGCGACGCCGCCGGCCCTTGTAAACACCTCTCCAGCCCCTAACTTGCAATCATCACGGGGACATCCGCATTGCCGCAGCCGCCGACGACCATCACCGACGAACTGGGCATTGCCCTTTCCAACCTCGCCGACAGCGCAACCGGGGTACTGACGCCCACATTGCGGCTCGGCGTGACCGGCCTCAGCCGCGCCGGCAAGACCATTTTCATCACTGCGCTGGTGCACAACCTGTTGACGCAAGGCCGCCTGCCCGGCTTTGCGCCGCTGGCCGACGGGCGGTTCATCGGGGCGCGGCTCGCCGAATATCCCGACGCGACCATTCCGCGTTTCGCTTATGAGCAGCACCTGGCGGCGCTGACTGGTCATCCACCCATCTGGCCCGATGGCACGCGTCGCATTTCACAATTGCGGCTGGTGCTGAAATTCCAGTCGGCCAAGTGGTGGGCCGGCCTGCGCGGGCCAGCCACGCTCAACCTCGATATTGTCGACTATCCGGGGGAATGGCTGCTCGACCTGCCGCTCCTTGGCCTCAGCTTTGCCGAATGGAGCGCCGATGCGCTGAGCCGGGCGCGCCTGCCCGGCCACGAAAAAGAGGCCGGCGACTTTCTCGCGGCGCTGGGCAGCATGGATGTGAGCCAGGATGCCAGCGACCTCGCCGCCGAGCACCTGGCGCAGACCTTCACAACCTATCTGCGGCGCAGCCGCGAGCATGGAGCGCTTTCCACCCTGCCGCCCGGCCGTTTCCTGCTGCCCGGCGATCTGGAAGGCTCACCCGCGCTGACCTTCGCGCCGCTACCGCCTCCCTCAGGCGCGGTGCGCCATGGCAGCCTCTACGCCATGCTGGAGCACCGCTACGAGGCCTATAAGGCGCAGGTGATCCGCCCCTTCTTCCGCGATCACTTTGCCCGGCTCGACCGGCAGGTCGTGCTGGTCGATACGCTGCGCGCGCTCAATACCGGACCCGAGGCGGTCAACGACCTCGAGACCGCGCTGACCTCGGTGCTCTCCTGCTTCCGGCAGGGCGAGGCCAATCCGCTGCTGCGGCCCTTCACCCGCAACATTGACCGCATCCTCTTCGCCGCGACCAAGGCCGATCATGTGCACCACACCAGCCACGATCGGCTGGAGGCCATTCTCAACCGGCTCGTCGCCAATGCCCGCAAGCGCGCCAGTTTTGCTGGGGCGGAGACAAAATCCATCGCCATGGCCGGCATCCGCGCCACCAGCGAGGGCACGATCCGCGAGGGCGGGGAAACCCTGCCAACGCTGATCGGCACGCCGTTGGCGGGAGAGGTACTGGACGGCGTCACCTATGACGGCAAATCGGAAATCGCCTTGTTTCCCGGTGACTTGCCGGAGCGGCCGGATTCTCTGTTCGAGGATGGCAAGCCGGTGGCGCTCAATTTCCTGCGCTTCACCCCGCCCCAGAAGCTTGAACGCAATGCCAATGGCGATCTGGTCCTGCCCCATATCCGTCTGGATCGCGCCCTTGACTATCTCATTGGAGACTGGATGGCATGAAGCGTCCCGTAGCTCGCCCCGTCGACAAGGTCGAAACGCCGGCTGAAGCCTTCCGCGCGCCCCGCGCCTTCACCCCGGACAGGGCGGAAATCGTCGAAGTTGCCTTCGAGCCGGAGGCCGAGCCGGACCTCGTTGCCCCCTTGCCACGCCGTATAAGCTTCCTGTCGAAACTGGCCTGGACCAGTGGTGGCATTCTCATTTCGGCTGGCCTGGGCCTCGCCGCTGACCGGTTGATCCGCGATCTGTTCGCCACCCAGGAATGGCTGGGCTGGATCGGCCTCGGCGTGCTGGGCGCCTTCCTTGTTGCCGTCGTCGCCCTCTTCATTCGCGAAATACTGGCCCTGCGGCGGCTCTCCGTGCTGGACGCCATGCGCGCCGAGGCAGCGCGTGCGCATGCCGACAACGATCGCAAACTCGCCGGAACGATCGTGGACCACCTCAACGGCGTCTATGCCGACCGGCCCGACCTGGCCCGCGCCCGCGAAACGCTCAATAGCCATGTGGGCAGTCTGTTCGATGGTCATGAAGTCATCGCACTGGCCGAACGCAGCCTCATGGCACCGCTCGATGCACGCTCGAAGGCGCTGGTGGCGGCTTCCGCGAGGCGGGTGGCGCTGGTGACGGCCGTGTCGCCGCGCGCGCTGATCGATATTGCTTTCGTCATCTATGAAAGCGTGCGCCTCGCCGGCGCCATTGCCACGCTCTACGGAGCCCGCCCAGGCTTCTTTGGCTTCTGGCGGCTCGCAGGGTCAGTCCTGGCGCATCTGGCCGTTACCGGCGGCCTTGTGCTGACCGATGGCGTGGTCGAGCAGCTGGTGGGTCAGGGCCTTGCCGCAAAGCTCTCGGCGCGGCTGGGCGAAGGCGTGGTCAATGGCCTGATGACCGTCCGGGTCGGCATTGCGGCAATGCGCGTGGTGCGCCCCCTGCCCTTCGAGGTGCTGTCACAACCTACGGTTCGGGATTTCATTCCCGAACTCACCAAGGTCATGGCCGACACGCCGCGCAGTTGAGCGTCAGGCAGCTCTCGCGATGTCCGCAAGGCTCTGGAATGTTTCGACTTGCGGACGGGCAAAATAGTAGCCTTGGAACAGGCGAATACCCATGGCCTTGATGACCAGCAATTCAGCTTCGGTCTCGATACCTTCAGCCAGAAGCGTAATGTCGAGTTCCCGCGCAATACCGACAAGGCCGCGGACGATCGCCTGCTTGACCTGGCTCGCCTCGATGCCCCGGAGAAGATCCATGTCGAGCTTGATCAGATCGGTCTGAAACCGCGCCAGGAGCGACAACCCCGCGTAGCCGGCGCCAAAATCATCGAGTGCAGTGGTGAAACCCATACGCCGATATTCGTGGACAATATTGCTGACATGAGCCGCGTCGCTGATGCGCTCATTCTCGGTGAACTCGAACATCAGCCGCTTCGGATCGAACTGCGTGCGGCTGGCGGCATCAAGCGTGGCGCGAATGCAGGCCTTGGGCTCATAAACTGCATTGGGCATGAAATTGATGCTCAGCTTGGCTTCGGTGCCGCCGATGCGGCTGCCCGCCAGCTCGATAGCCTTGACGCGGCAGGCCTGGTCGAAAGCGTAACGATTGGCTTCCGTAACCTGGCTCAGGACTTCAAAGGCGCCCTGGCCACCGACGCCACGCACCAGTGCCTCATAGCCCCAGATTTTCTGGGCAGAGACATCGATGATAGGCTGGAAAGCCATGGTGAAAGGGATTTCGAACGCATTCGCGTCCGCATTGCGACAACCAACACAACCGACAGACATGGGACTTTTCTAAGTTCCTGAGGGGGGTTCAACGGTGACGCTGAAACCAAAGTACCCCCAAGGCCTTAAAAATTGCTGTCCTGATCGAAGCTTAGTCTTTGGCCGCGCTGGGGGCCAGCGTCAGCTTCAGACCATCCAGCGCGTCCGAGCAGAGGATCTGGCAGGAGAGGCGCGAATTGCTCTTCACGTCGCCGACGCTGTCGAGCATGTCTTCTTCGTCTTCGCTGGGGGCGCCGACGGCATCGAGCCATTCGGCGTCCACATAGCAGTGGCAGGTGGCGCAGCTCAGCGCGCCGCCGCACTCCGCCTTGATGTTGAGGCCCCAGTCGCGGATGACCTCCATGACGCGCCAGCCCTCGAGCCCTTCGAGCTCGTGCACGTCGCCAGCCTGGTCGGTAACGGTGATCTTCATGGGGCGCTCCTCAACAGCGGGGCGTGCTTAGCGCCCAATGGGCCTGGTGCGCAAGTCTGGCGACTTGGAACTTTCGTCTGCCGTCACCACCGGGCTTGTCCCGGTGGTCCATGCAGGTGCGAGATGGATTGCCGGGACAAGCCCGGCAATGACGAGGGTGCAAGGCCGGAATCAGGCGACGCCGAGCTTCTTCTGCAGCTTGGTGGAGCTGGTCGTGTACTGGAACACCACGCGCTCGCCAGGCGAGATGACGGCCTTGGCGGCCTGGGCCATCAAGGCGGCCTCGTGGAAGCCCGAAAGGATCAGCTTGAGCTTGCCCGGATAGGAGTTGATGTCGCCGATGGCATAGATGCCGGGCACCGAGGTCTCGAACTTCTCGGTATCGACGACGATGGTGTTGTCGTTGAGCTCGAGGCCCCAGTCGGCGACCGGGCCCAGCTTCATGGTGAGACCGAAGAAGGGCAGCAGACGCGTCGCCGGGATCGACAGGTCACCGGCATCGGTGGTCAGGTGCACGTGGTTGATCTGGCCATCTTCGCCGTCGAGCTTGGCGATCTGGCCGAGCTGGAAGTTGATCTTCCCGTCAGCCACCAGTTCCCGCATCTTGTTGACCGAAGCGGGGGCGGCCTTGAAGGCATCGCGACGGTGCACGAGGGTCAGTGTGCGCACGATGGGCGCGAGGTTGAGGGTCCAGTCGAGGGCCGAGTCACCGCCGCCGACGATGACCACGTCCTGGTCGCGGAAATCTTCCATCTTGCGTACGGCATAGAAGACCGACTTGTTCTCATACTGCTCGATGCCGTCCACCGGCGGACGCTTGGGCTGGAACGAGCCGCCGCCAGCCGCGATCACCACGACCTTGGTGAAGAAGGTCTCGTCGGCATCAGTCTGGAGCTTGAAGGAGCCGTCAGCCAGCTTCTCGATGGAATTGACCATACGCGAGAAGTGAAACTCGGGTGAGAACGGCGCGATCTGCGCCATCAGGTTGTCCGTCAGCTGCTGGCCGGTGACGACGGGGAAGCCCGGAATGTCATAGATCGGCTTTTCAGGATAAAGCTCGGCGCACTGCCCGCCGGGACGGTCGAGAATGTCGATGAAGTGACATTTGATATCCAGGAGCCCGAGTTCGAAGGCCGCGAACAGCCCGCAGGGGCCCGCGCCAATGACGGCAACATCGGTGGTGATCTCAGTGCTCATGTATCAAGTCCATTCGAACCCGCAGCCGGTTGGCCACGGAATTGGTCCCATCGGGGCACATGCCCCGCTCTGCTTTATGGGAACCGCCGCTGTCACCAGCGGCCCCGGCTTTTGCCTAAAGGCGACTTATCCGCTCCACTTATATCAGGAGACGCGGCGAAGGAAGGGCCGAGTGCCGACCGGCACTTCGGTGACGCCGACGGGCTGATAGAACAGCGCCATTTCGGGCAGGCGGTTTTCGATCAGCGCCTGGCGGGTCGGCTCGTGTGTCACCACCAGGGCGTTGAAGCCGCAGCGGCGCATATGCGGAATCTGATCCTGCAGAACATCGCCTACAGCCCTGACTTCACCAGCATATTTCAACCGCTCGACGAGAAGCCGCGCAGTGGAATAACCGCGCCCGTCCGAAAAGGCGGGGAAGCGGATGGCCACCGAGGCGAAGCGTGTCAGGTCGTCCGCGACATCCTCGATCTTTTCGCCCGGCGCGACCAGAAGGCCCAGCGGATGCGGATTGGCAAGGTACTCGGCGCGATGCGCGAGGAACTCGGGCAGCGGCACATGGACATAGCGCGCCTCGGACGGAATGGTCCCCTCGACCCAGTCCTTGAACGGATCGGCGATGAAGGCCCCATCTTTCCAGAGGGTATGGCGGGCTGCGGCAGTCATCGGATTCGCGATCGCTCCACTGAAGTCATAATGGATGCCGCATTCCTTCTTGTTGAGGCCGCGCCACCGTCCGGCACGCGGATCTTCACCCTCGGCAACAACCGAGGTGCAGGGCGCGCAGCCAATCGACTTGTAGCCTTTGGCATAGAGCGGATGCTCGGGCAAGTTATGCGCCTGCCGGTACTCGATCACGTCGGCGTCGGAGAAATAGGCCAACGGATTGACCTTGATGCGATCGTCGCTGGTCAATTCGAAATGCGGCAGCACCCCGCGCTCGACCGTCTGGTAGCGCTTGCGGCCGGTGACCCAGCCCCCATACTGCTCGGTGATCGGCTCCAATGGCTCGGTCTTGCGGATGTGGCAGCACGAATCCGGGTCGGTCTCCCACAGGTCGCCATTGGGATCGAAGCGCTTCACGTCGTCCTGATTGGGGTGGATGGCGTGAACGTTGATAAGGCCGAACTGCTTCTTCAGCGTCTCGACATAGGCCAGCGTCTCGGGGAAATGCTTGCCCGTCTCGAGGAAATAGACTGGCAGCGACGGATCGGCCTGCGCCACCATGTGCAGCAGCACGGCCGAGTCGGCGCCAAAGGACGAGACAATGGCCAGGTCCCCGGGCAGGACTTCGGTGATGGCGTAGCGGAGCACACCCACCGCGTCCATTTCGTCGAACATGCCGTTAAGCGCGAGGATGCCCAGCGACCGCAGCTTGTCATTGGCGACGGGTGTGGCAGCGATTTTAGGCATTGCCATAGAGCGCCTCCTTGAACGGCGCTTCGCCCAGTCGTCGATAGGCCTGGATGAAGGTCTCGTCGGTTGTCTGCCGCTGGGCGATGTAGAAATCGACCAGCTTTTCGATGGCGCCAGGCACGTCGTCGGCCTCGAAGCCGGGGCCGATGATCTTGCCCACCGAGGCATGCTCGGTGGCGTCGCCACCCAGGGTGATCTGATAGAGCTCGCCGCCCTTCTTCTCGACGCCCAGAATGCCGATATGGCCCACATGGTGGTGCCCGCAGGCATTGATGCAGCCGGAAATCTTGATCTTGAGATCGCCGATGTCCTTCTGGCGAGCCGGTTCGGCGAACTTGCGCGAGATTTCCTGCGCGATCGGGATCGAACGGGCATTGGCCAGGGCGCAGAAATCGAGGCCCGGGCAGCAGATCATGTCGGTGATGAGGTTGTTGTTGCCCTCGGCCAGTTCCGAAGCCACCAGCGCATCATAGACCGTGCGCAGATCGGCCAGTGCGACATGGGGCAGAACCAGGTTCTGCTCATGGGTCACGCGCAGTTCGTCGAACGAATACTTCTCGGCGAGGTCGGCTACGACCTCCATCTGCACGTCGGTAGCATCGCCCGGGGCACCGCCGACCGGCTTCAATGAAATCGTCACCGAGGCATAGCCGGGCTGGGCATGGGCGTTGATATTGTTGTCAAGCCAGCGGCCATAGGCGGGATCGATGATGGATTCATAGGCTACGTCGATTTTCGTGACGCTCTGCGGCACAAAGGCCGGCGCGGCAAAATAGGCGCTGATGCGATCGACTTCCGCGCTGGGCAGGGTAAGCACGCCGCCGCGCACCTCGGCGAACTCGGCTTCCACCTGTCCCTTGATGCTTTCGAGACCTTCCTCGTGCACCAGGATCTTGATGCGGGCCTTGTACTTGTTATCCCGGCGGCCATAGCGATTGTAGACGCGCATGATGGATTCGAGGTAAGCCAGCAGGTGCTCGTTGGGCACAAAACTGTTGATCAGCTTGGCGATCATCGGCGTGCGGCCGAGACCACCACCAACCCAGACTTCCCAGCCGATCTCGCCCGAGGCGTTCACCGCTGCCTGCAGACCAATATCGTGGAAACGGATGGCCGCGCGATCATGCGGGGCGCCGGTAATGGCGATCTTGAACTTGCGCGGGAGGTACGAGAATTCCGGATGCAGGCTCGACCACTGGCGCAGGATTTCGGCAACCGGACGCGGATCGATGATCTCGTCGGCAGCGGCCCCGGCAAACTGGTCGGTGGTGACGTTGCGGATGCAGTTGCCCGAGGTCTGGATGGCGTGCATCTCGACGCTGGCAAGCTCTTCGAGGATGACCGGGATGTCCTTGAGCTTGGGCCAGTTGTACTGGATGTTCTGACGGGTGGTGAAATGCCCGTAGCCACGGTCATAGGTGCGCGCGATGTGGGCAAGCTTGCGCATCTGACGGCTCGACAGCGTGCCATAGGGCACGGCAACGCGCAGCATATAGGCGTGCAATTGCAGATAGAGCCCGTTCATCAGCCGCAATGGCCGGAACTGGTCCTCGGTGAGCTCGCCGGAAAGGCGGCGCTTCACCTGGTCTGCAAACTGTGCCGTGCGACCCGCTACGAAAGCGGCGTCGAATTCGTCATATCGATACATGCCCGTCTTCACCTAAGTGCTGGCGATCATACGCCTGCCCGTTGAGAGAGAGGGGAGCGGTGGGGCCCGCCGCCCTGATGCGTTCGCGCAGACGCTTGGGCACGATGCGGCCCTCCACCTGCTCGACTTCTTCGATTTCAAGGCTGATGACCCGGCCCGTGGCCTTGGTCGCCGCCAGCGCGCCATCGCGCTCGGCATGCTCATCCTTGGAAAACAGGCGCGATGCCTGCAAGTCCTCGACCCAGCGACCAGCCGCGTCGAGATAGACGGTGGCGCCCGAGGTCAGTTCGTTGCCGGTGAGGATTTCCATGACTAAGCTACCTTGAAAGATTGGGTGGCCGCCGCAGCAGCCCCGGTCCAGTCGCCCTGGGCGACAGCATGACCAATGAGAATGACGGCCGGACCATCAACAAAGTCGACAGCGCCATTGGCCAATGCGCCCAGCGTGCCGGCGTAGGATGTGCTGTCGGTGCGGCCGGCATTGACCACGATACCCACCGGCAGGTCAGCCGGAGCGCCATGGGCGACCAGACGCGCCGCAACCTCGGCGGCAATCGCCTTGCCCATATAGAGCGCCAGCGTCAGGCCGGATTGGGCCAGCGACGCCCAATGGGCCAGGTCACTGTCTTCGGCACCATGGGCGGTGGCCACGACGAAGCCACTCGACACCTTGCGCAGGGTCACCGGCGTCGCCGTATCCGCGGCAGCGGCCAGCGCGGCGCTGACGCCGGGCACGATCTCGTAGGCAATGCCCGCTTTGCGCAGGGCGGCGATTTCCTCGCCCGCACGACCGAAGATCATCGGATCGCCGGACTTGAGCCGCGCCACGCGCTTGCCTTCGCTCGCCAGCCGCACGATCAGCGTGTTGATCTGCGCCTGGCTGAAGGAATGATGACCGCGCGCCTTGCCGACGCAAATCTGCTCGGCATCGCGGCGACCCATCTCGACCACGGCTGACGGCACCAGCTGGTCGTGAACGATCACGTCGGCCTGCTGCAGCAGTCGCTGGGCCCTGAGGGTGAGCAGGTCTTCGGCACCGGGACCGGCACCAATCAGCCAGACGACGCCCTGCCCCGCGCCATCCGCCACATGCTGGTCCAGTAGCGCCTCGGCACTTTCGCGATCCATGCCGGGGCGCGTGACGAGATCTTCGTAGAACCGCCGACGGGCAGCGCCATCGTGAATCAGGCTTTCAACGCGCTGACGCAAGCCACCGGCCAGACTCGCAATTTTGCCAAGCCCTGGCGACAGCAGCGCCTCGATCTGCGCCCGCACCAGCCGCGCCAGCACCGGCGCATCGCCCTCGGTCGAGATCGCCACGGTCAGCGGTGCGCGCTCGACAATCGAGGGGGTGTAGAAGTCGCATTCGTCGGGCACGTCAACGACATTGAGCGGAATGCCCAGCCGCCGTGCCTCGGCCTTGGCGAGCTCGGCATCGGCGCCCTCTTCAGCGACGAAAACCAGCGCCGCATCGGCGATGTCTTCTGCCCGCAGGGCGCGCTCGAAAAGGCTCACCGGAAATGCTGAAAAATCGGCTTCAATCTGGCGGGAGTAAATCTCTATAGAACTTGTCGTCTTAGCAACCAACCGGACCTTGTTCAGGGCCTCGTCGGTACCGCCGACGATGATGATACGCTTGCCCTTGACCTTAAAGCTCAACGGAAAAGTGTTGAGAGAGCCCATAGTCGTCCTGTTCCACAGATGGGGCAAAATAATCTAATCCGCCCCATCGCAACAAGACGTTGAAAATCAATCGCTTTTATATTTCTCTACGGACGCCGCGCGTGGAAACCGCACGACGCTTTTGCCACCCCTGCCGCCAAATGAATCTGTGCCGGTGCAAGGGATAGAATATTTTGCCCAGAGCGGCGCCATCGCGCGCTGTCGCCATGATCGGGAGGACCGCCTTGATGCCACATTTCATCACCCGAAACGTGGCGGTCCCGCTCCTCGTCCTGGCCCTCTTCGTGGTGCCGGCGACAGCCATGGCGCCGATGTCCAGGCCTGAGGTAAACCGCGAAATTATGCCGGGCAAAGCGGAGCCCTTTGTTGGATCGTGGTCGCTTGTCCTGCCCGCGCGGGACGTTAGCGACGGGGACACCGAACTGGCCACCTGCGCGCTGCCGGTGCGCATCGAGGAGGCTGATGAAACTCACATCTTCTATCTCGGTCCCAATGAGGTCGAGGCAGACGCCGCCATTGAACTCATCGCCGCGGGTGATGGCGCCGACTGGAAGCCGATTGCCGGCGGCCCTGCCTTCTTCACCGTCTGGGTCACGCCGGACAGCTTCTATCTCTATGACGCAGTCGCCGAGGGTGAGCCGGACTGGTCGGCGCCCTATGTCTACAACCGTTGTGAATGAGGACGCGGCCCGCCGGCGATAAACATTTCGGATATGGATTGTTCAGTGAAAGTCCTTCACCCCTGCCGGGTCGGCACATGCACGACCAGACCATCCAGCGCGTCGCGCACCTTGATCTGGCAGCTGAGGCGGCTCGAGTCCTTCACGTCGAAGGCAAAGTCGAGCATGTCTTCTTCCATCATCGAGGGACCGCCCACGGCCTCGCGCCAGGCATCATCGACATAGACATGGCAGGTCGCGCAGGTGCAGGCGCCACCGCATTCGGCGACGATGCCGGGGACGGCATTCATGATCGCGGTTTCCATCACCGTCGAGCCATTCTGCCCGTCGGTTTCAATGCGTTCACCCGAACTGGTGACGTAGGTAATCTTGGTCATGGGGGGGCCTGTAACAGTCAGATCAAAGGTCCAGTAGACCTTCTAAATAGTGCTTTTCGATGCCAAACATAGCCTTGACCGCCTCTATCCGGTCAAGCGCTGCCTGGCGCGACCCTGCATTGCCATTTTGGGCGACGATCAGGTTGTTCTTGGGCGTATGGGCGTCCGAGACGAATTCGAAGACTTTCGTGCGATAGCCGCTGGCCTCCAGGAGGAGCGCCCGCAGGCCATCGGTGACCATCTCGGCCTGCTTTTCCATGAACGTGCCATGGCGCAGCAGGAAGTCCAGGTTGGCGTCCGGCTTGCCGGCTTCGATCTGGCGACGAATCTGCTTGTGGCAGCAGGGCGCCACGGCAATGAGTCCTGCCCCGGCCTTGATGCCCTGGTAGATGGCGTCATCGGTCGCGGTATCGCAGGCATGAAGCGCGATGACCGCATCGGCACCACTGGCGTCATAGTCGAGGATGGATCCGGCCTCGAAGCGCAGGCCTTCAAAGCCACTGTCTTTCGCCAGCGCATTGCCCGATGCCACCAGCGCCGGGCGCAGCTCGACGCCGATGATCTCGGCCTGCGCCCCCGCCCGGTTGGCGAGATAGTCGTAGAGCGCGAAATCGAGATAACCCTTGCCCGCGCCCATATCGAGAATGCGCGGATTCTTTGCCTTAAGCTGCTGAATCAGCGGGGCAAAGATTTCGACCATCTTGTTGATCTGGCGGAACTTGTCCTGTGCGTCGTTGCGGACCTGCCCGTCCTTGCCGGTGATGCCCAACTCGCGCAGCCACACAGACGATGTGTCTGTGAGCGCCCGATTTTTCGCGCGGTCGTGTCCGGTCTCGACCACTTCTCGGCCAGCAACTTCACTGCGCTTCAACCGCAGCTTGTCGCCCTGCCGCTCAAACTGCAGGTCAAACCCGGTCGTTTCGAGCCGCGCGCTGCGATAGTGTTCTGCCAGCCCCTGCGTGAGGAAGACCACGGCTTCGTCGAGCGTGAGATTTTTGGTGATGTCGCGCGTCTTGTAGCGGAGCACAAGACTCAGCCGCTCTCCCGCCTTGATGGCGATCTTGCGCCCCTCGACCGATTTGAGATCGGCTTCCGGCCCGTGATAGCCGCCGAGCTTGAGCCGCACAATGGAGCCATCAGCGAAAGCATCGCCGAAGGCTGTCACGAACTCGGCAATGCGGTCCGGCGCGCTCAATGCCGTTCCTTGGTGGTGAGGAAGCGGATTTTTGGCCAGTCCTGCTTGGCGCGATCCGCCCACCACGCATTCTGCGCCAGGAAAACCGGCGCCTCGGCGCGATCCTCGGCCATGTTGACCTTCTGGGCGGTGATGAAGCGCTTCAATTCATCCGGGTCGTCGCTTTCCACCCAGCGCGCCACTTCAAAGCCCATGCTTTCAAAGGTGATCGGCACGCCATATTCGCCAGCGACGCGCGCCGCCAGCACTTCGAGCTGCAGCTGGCCGACGACACCCACGATCCAGTCGGCGCCCACCATGCGGCGGAACACCTGGGTGACGCCTTCCTCGGCCAGGTCCGAGAGCGCCTTGGACATCTGCTTGGTCTTCATCGCGTCAGTGAGACGAACACGGCGGATGATTTCCGGCGCGAAGTTCGGGATGCCGGTGACATTGATATTGGCGCCCTCGGTGAGAGTATCGCCCACTGACAGGGTTCCGTGATTGGGAATGCCGACAATGTCGCCCGCCACGGCCTCCTCGGCCAGTTCGCGGTTATTCCCGAAGAAGAACATCGGGTTGGAAACGGCCATGTCCTTGCCCGACCGGACATTCTTCAAGCGCATGCCGCGCTCGAACTTGCCCGAGCAGAGGCGCACGAAGGCGATGCGGTCGCGGTGATTGGCGTCCATATTCGCCTGCACCTTGAACACGAAGCCGGTGACTTTCTTGTCATTGGGTTCAATGGGAGCCGGAAGCGCCGGTTGCGGCCGCGGTTCGGGACCCCAGTCGCCCAGCGTGCGCAGCAGCTCGGCCACCGACACGCCCTTGAGCGCCGAGCCGAACAGGACCGGGCTCAGATGCCCTTCATGGAAAGTCTGGAGATCGAAGCCGGGCAGCATGGCCTGCGCCATTTCCAGCGTTTCAAGCGCTGTCATGAAGACGGGATTATCGACCAGTTCCTCGACATCCAGGAGGTCTTCCAGGCTCTCGAATTCGGCAATGATCTTGCCCTGCGGATTGAGCACGCGCTTTTCAACGAGGTCGATATAGCCGCCGAAATCGACGCCCTGCCCGATGGGCCAGAGCACCGGGGTGAGGTCGAGCGCCAGCTTGGACTGGATTTCATCGATCAGGTCCAGCGGCGTCTGGCCTTCGCGGTCCACCTTGTTGATGAAGGTGATGATCGGGATGTCGCGCAGACGGCAGACTTCGAAGAGCTTGAGCGTCTGGCTTTCAATGCCCTTGGCAGCGTCGATCACCATGATGGCCGCGTCCACCGCGGTCAGGGTGCGGTAAGTATCCTCGGAGAAATCGGAGTGGCCGGGGGTGTCGAGCAGGTTGAGCGTCAGCCCGTCATAGTCGAATGTCATCACCGACGAGGTGATCGAAATGCCGCGCTGCTGCTCCATTTCCATCCAGTCGGACCGGGTCGAGCGCTGGCCGGCCTTGCCGCGCACGGCGCCAGCCTGCTGGATCGCGCCCGCAGCGGCCAGCAGCCGCTCGGTCAACGTGGTCTTGCCGGCGTCAGGGTGCGAAATGATCGCGAAGGTGCGACGCAGGCGAAACGGTTCGGCGGTGGGCCGGGGCGAGACCGCGGCGACATTGGACATGGACATTGATTCTGCTGAATGCTGTCGTGGGCTAAGGGCCCGACGATACCCGACTTCATATGGGGCGCTCTATATGCGCTGACAATGCTGCGGTCAAACCAAGGCAGATTTTGCGAGGTCACATCATGGCGACAAAAGAGCAGGAATATGCGCTGCGCGGCGTCCTCATTTCCCTCGCGGCGGGTCTCCTGCTACTGGTCGCCCTGCTGTTCCTGTCCGCCGGCACGCTCGACTGGACCAATGCCTGGGCGTTCCTGGCCATCACGCTGTTCATGCTGATCTTCGCGGTCATCGGGCTGTGGCGGGTCAATCCGGAGGTGTTTGTGGCCCGCGTCTCCACCCAGCCGAGCCACAAGCCCTGGGACTACATCTACTTCGTCATCATTGCCTGCGGCTTCTTCGACGTCCCCTTGGTCGCTGGGCTGGACTATCGCTGGGACTGGGCCCAGGCCTCGGAGGGTCTGGTCTGGTTCGGTCGCGTGCTCTTCGTCCTCAGCCTTTGTGCCCAATGGTGGGCGCAGGCCGTCAACCCGCACTTCGAGACCGCCGCCCGCATCCAGTCGGACAGAGCACACAAGGTCATCGACATCGGCCCCTATGCGTATATCCGCCACCCCGGCTACGTATCCGGATCGGCGCTTGCCATAGCGACAGCACTATCGCTCGGTTCGCTGGTGGCGCTGATCCCGGCGCTGATCGCCATCGTCGCGCTGTGGCTACGCACCAATGCGGAGGACCAGATGCTGCAGAAGGAGCTACCCGGCTACGCCGAATATGCCTTGCGCGTGCCGTTCAAGTGGGTGCCGGGTGTGTGGTGAATGCCAACAGACCCGCGCCACTCTCGATGAGTGCGGCGCAGGCCCGATAGTGATTGTCCAGAGCTAGAATCGATAGCCGATGCCCGCACGCACGGCATGGGACGTGACCTTGACGCCCGGATAGACGACGTCAAAGTTCATGTCCTGGGCGCCAAGGTCCGTGTAGCGATACTCGGCGCGAGCGAACCAGGCATCGGAGAAAGCCACTTCGGCGCCCAAACCGGCGGTCCAACCCACGCGAACATGGTGGTCGCTATATTCGACATTGGCAGGACTTACGGTCGAGCCCCCTACATGTGCGACGGCCAGACCAGCCGTGCCGTAGACGAGGAAGCTATCCATCGCATAGCCAAGCCGCCCACGCAGCGACCCCTGGAAACCGATATTGCCGCGACAGGTCCAGGTGGCATCCGTGCAGGCGGTGGACACGTGATAGCTGGAATATTCAGCATCGGCTTCAGCGCCCAGCACCAGGCCGTTCGGCTCCTGATAGTTGACGCCCGCAAAGACGCCCCCGACAAACGCATTGCCTTCGAGCACGCCTTGCGTCGGCACATCGATCCGCGGCCGCAATCCGCCAATCGTGGCGCCAATATACTGCCCAGACCAGGTCTGCGCGGGCGCGTGACCATAGGCGGGCAGAGGCTCGTACGACATATAGTCGGCAGCCATCACCGGCGTAGCAGCGATGACGAGCGCGGCACCTACGAGAAAACGACGCATGATGACCTCCAGTTCATGGACTGAACTGTGGGCGATTATGCTTAATGGCTGATTAAATGCGGGCTGGGGGCCGAACTGGAAATTAATCCCGCTCGCTGGCCAGCATGCGCGCGATGAAGTCGCGCACTTCTTCGACGGCCATGCCGAGGTCTTCGATCCGCTCGGGCGCGAGGGGACGACCAGCCTTGAGGTCCTTTTCGAGTGCGCCGGCCAGGTCCGAGACCCCCCAGGCCCCGACGCCTGCGGATGCGCCCTTGATCGAATGCAGGTTGAGCGCGAGGTCGTCGAAGGCGGTAGCGAGCTTGAGACGGCCGAAATAGGTCGAGATCGTCGTGTCAAAGAGGCGCAGGATTTCCAGTTCCAGATTTTCGTCGCCCAGGCACTGCTTGGCCAGGTGCACCAGATCCACGGGACGCATGGGCCGCTTGTCGGTGGCCGGCTGGGCGTTTTGGACGAAGGCACTCTGCGCCATTCTGGCTTACTCCTAACAACACCGGGCACGGCACTGGACCTACCCTGTGTACAAGCCTAGCGCCCAGGGCATGAACAGCTGATTAAGCCACATCTTCGCCTTTGTTTGCCCGTCAATTCCTTAACGTTTCCCACCCAAAAATTAACCTTTGGGTAAGAAACCGTTCGGTTTGCATAAAATTGAATGTAAGGATGAGATTTGACCAGCGCGCGGCGGCGAGGGTTGGGGGGAACGGTGCGACGCATTTGCATCGAATTGTTCCAGTTTGGCGGCAGGCCCGGAAAGGGCCGCGCAGTCATGACTACTCGTAAAGCCCGCCGTGATGCTGTTGTGCCGACGCGAGAGTTGTAAAGAGTATGGCGAAGAATCCGACCCCCCAGAATGACCCGGCAGCCCTGGCCTTTTCGGCCGTCGAGGATGCCCTGAAGGATTCGGTGTTCAATCTGGACCCGCCGGCTCAGCCCGCCCAGGACAAGAAGCAAGACAAAAAGCAGGAAAAGAAGGCCGACCCTGCGCGCTCCGAACGCTTGCGCGCCGCCGACCGCATTGCCCAGCAGGCCAGCGCGGTCGCTAATGATGATCGCGTCTCGACCTCCAAGCTCCTCTACAATCTCCAGGGCCGCTCGTCGGCAGCCCCGAACTGGCTGGCCCTGCTGCTCTCGGTCGTCTGGATTGCCGCCGTCGGCATCGTGTCGTGGATGCGCTTCGGCGCGCAGATGGCCAATTTTGGCCCCTTCATGGGATCCATCGAATTCGTGGCGATCCTCGCCATCATGTTCATCCCGGTCCTCGGCTTCTTTGCCGTGGCGAGCCTGTTCCGCCGCGCCCAGGACCTGCGCAATGCCGCATCGTCCATCACCCAGGCCGCCATTCGCCTGGCTGAGCCCGAAGTGACCGCCGCCGACAAGGTCGCCTCCGTGGGCCAGGCGGTCCGTCGCGAAGTCAACGCCCTGGGCGATGGCCTCGAACGCGCCCTCTCCCGCGCCGGCGAGCTCGAAGTGATGATCCACAACGAGGTCACCGCGCTCGAACGCACCTATTCGGACAATGAATCGCGCATGCGCGCGCTCATCGCCGAACTGGCCAGCCAGCGCGAAAGCGTACTGACCAATACCGAACGCGTGCGCGAGGCGATCACCGAAAGCCATACGGGTCTCGTTTTCGACCTCGACATGATCAGCCAGCGCATTGCCGGCACCATCGTGGAGAGCGGCGGCAACCTGACCCGCGCGCTGGAAACCGCGGGCAACACGCTGACGACAGGCTTCTCCGAGCGCGCCGACGGTTTCGTCAGCCTCGTTGACAACCGCACCAGCGACTTCCTCGGTGCGCTGGACGAAAGCGCTGGCCGTCTGTCGCTTGGCTTCGAAGATCACGCCGCAACCACGGCCCGCAATTTCGAGACCCGCACCCTCGAAATCACCTCGGCCATCGACAGCCGCATGGCGGACCTGACCGCAGCTCTGGACAGCCGGGCGGCCAGCATGACCGGCACGCTGGAATCCCAGACCCTGTCGCTGTCCTCGGCCATTGAGGATCGCACTTCGGCCCTGGCCAATCTCCTTTCGGAAGGCGGCACCAACCTCGTCGACCTGCTGCGCAATCGGGGCCTCGAAGTCAGCGAAGCACTGGAAGCTATCGGCGCACGTGTCTCGGGCGACATTTCCAGCCGTTCCACCGAAGCCGAACTGCTGCTGGCAACCCTCACCCGCCAGCTTGACGAGTCGGTATCGATCCAGCTCAACGCTCTCGACAGCCGCCTGCAGTCGGCCATCATCGAAATCAACGGCGCCCTCGACGATACGTCCGAGCGTGCCCGCCTGACGCTCTCGACCGCCGGCCAGGATTCGCTCAGCCTCTTCGACCAGCGGCTGACCGAAATCACCGGCCTGCTCGACGACAAGCTGCATGCGCTTGACAATGTCATCGGCGACAAGGGCGAAGAACTGGTCCAGCGCCTCGACAAGCAGGGCGTCAGCTTTGCAGCGCGCGCCAACGTCCTGGAAATGGCGCTCAACGAAGAGTCCGGCCGCTTCAACGACATCGTGGCCGAGCGCACCCGCGAGATGAGCGACGTGATCGGCGCCAAGACCAAGGCCATCACCGAAACCCTGACCAATCGCAGCCAGGAAATCTCCGACAGCCTGGACGGTCACGCCGACTTGCTGAGCGAAGCTCTCGACAGCCGCACCAGCAAGCTCGATGAGATGCTGACCATGCGCGCCCTGGAAGTTGGTGAGGCCATCACCAGCCGCACCGGCGCCCTGGAGGAAACCCTCGCCATCCGCGGCGCCGAGCTGGGCGAAGCCATTCGCCTGCGGTCGCAGGAACTGGGCGACACACTGCTCACCGGCACGCAGACATTTGACCAGGCCATTGCCGGGCGCACCCAGCGCCTCGCGGACACGATTTCCGAGCGGACCAACGCCCTGTCGCTGGAACTGGAAACCCGCACCGGTGACTTCGCCAGCCAGATCGACGAGCGCACCGGCACTCTAGTAAGCCGTCTCGACGAGCGCACCTCGACCCTGGCCAGCACCCTGTCCGAGAGCACTGGCACGCTGACCAGCGTGCTCGAAGAACGCACCAGCTTCCTCGCCAATGCACTGGACGAGCGCACCCTGAACCTCTCGAGCCAGATCGACGACCGCACTGCGACCCTGTCGGGCCAGCTCGACGAGCGCTCGGCTGCTCTCGCCAGCCAGATCGAGACCACTGGCGGCGACCTGGTCAACCAGCTCGATGCGCGGACGCAGGAACTGGCCATGGCGGTCAACACCCGCACCCAGCAGCTGTCCGAAGCCCTGGGCGCCCGCACCCAGGCCCTGTCCGATACCCTGGCCACGCACACGACATCGATGGGCGAAACCATCAGCCTGCATACCAACGAACTGGCCGAGACCCTCGATCAGCACGGCTCCCGCGCCCGCGACAGCATCGAAGCCTCGCTGCGCCAGGTCACCACCAATATGGAAGCCCGGCTCGACGACATGTCGCTCCGCGTTGCCGGCAAGGTTGGCGACGTCAACGAGACGCTCGGGGTCGGCCTCGACAACGCCATTGCCCGCATTTCCGATGCCGAAGCCGGCGTCGCCGCCCGCATTGAAAGCGCCAGCCTCACCGTTGGTGAAAGCGCCCGCCAGGCTGCAGAACTCATCGAGACCGGCGTCAATTCGGCCCGCAAGGCCATTGCCGACATGGTCGACCAGCGCCTGGGCACCCTGCCCGAGGCCATCACCGCCCGTGCCGACATCACCGCCGAGCGTCTCGCCGCGCTCAACGCCTCGATCAGCACCTCGATCACCCAGTCCATGGCCGATCTCGAGGCGGGCGCTGACCGCATCGAGGAAACTATTGCCACCCGCATCACCGCTGCGACCGGTGTCATCTCGGCTGATGTCGAAAACACCGCAAACCGCATGGACGCGGCCGTGCGCGGCGCGCTCGAACAGATCCGCCTGGCTGCCACCAATATCGACCAGCTGGTTTCGGTCCGCGCCGTCAACGCCGCCGACGCCATCGAGAGCCGCCTCGAAACCATCAATCGCTCGGTCGAACAGCATACCAGCCAGTTCGCCGAACTGGTGACGTCCAAGTCGACGGAACTGCAGACGGCACTGGCCAGCCATGGCAACCTGCTGCGCGATGCCTTGGGCGAGAATGCTCGCGAGGCTGAAGCCATCATGTCGGTTTCGACCACCCGCATCCTCACCGACGTCACCAACGCGCTCAACAAGCTCAACGACTCGAACCTGCTGCTGCAGCGCGTCCTCGACGCATCGACCGCCAACCTGGCGAGCCTGGAAACCAGCGTCGCCCAGCAGACTGCCACCTATTCGAACACCATGCGCGAAGCCATGGGCCAGACCGAACAGGCCGGCACCATGGTCACCCAGCATGTGGGTGCGCTGCAGAGCTCGATCCGCAGCATGGTCGAGGAATTCGGTTCCATCCTCGGCCGTCTCGACACCGAGGCTGCCGGCCTCAACCAGGCTGCCCAGTCGCTCGACGCGTCGAGCGCGACCGCTCTCGAAAATCTCGAGGACCGTCGTGATGCCATGGATGCGCTGGCCCAGAGCTTTGCCGCCCGTGCCGACGATATTGATGGCCGCATGCGCCTGTTCGCCCAGTCGATTGCCGACACCGTCAACGATACCGAACGCCGCCTGATCGGTGCGCGCCGCGCCATGGACGAGGCGCTCAACGCCACGACCCACACTGTCACCGACGCGCTGGCCCTCACCACCAATTCGGTCACCGAGGCCCTCGAAAAGAACGCTTCGAGCGTCAACGACGCGCTCTATGCCACCAATGAGCGCTTCGCCACGGCGCTCAACAGCAATGTCTCGCAGATGGACAATGTCGTTCAGCGCGCGGCCGATGCCGCCGCGGCAGCCCTCAGCCAGACATCGGCCCAGGTGCGAATGGCGCTTTCCGACCAGACCGAGCAGGTCAATTCGGCCCTCGAAGACAATGCCGCCCGCGTCAGCGAAGTGCTGTCGTCTACCGCCGGCAGCGTCACCGACGTGCTGACCTCCACCACCAGCTCGCTGGCCGACACCATTTCAGACTCGACCAGCTCGGTGCGCAGCGCCATTGCCTCCAATACCGGCCAGCTGCGCCGTGCCCTCGACGAGACCACCGGGGAAGTTACCGGCAAGCTCGGCGAATTCCACGAGACCGCCGATGCCGAAGGCCGCCGGGCCAGCCAGGCCCTGCAGGATGCCCAGCAGCGCATGGCCATGGAAATGCAGCGTGCCATCGAGGAAGCCACCCAGCGCTTCGCCGACACCGCCCGCGCCATGCGCGAGACGGCTCGGGAAGTGGGCAGCGAACTCGAAGCCACCCGCGCCGAACTGGCTCGTGGCGTCAACGAGCTGCCTGAAGAGACCCGCGCCAGCGCCGCCGCCATGCGCCGCGTCGTGGCCGAGCAGATCGAGGCCCTCTCCGAGCTCAACGCCATCGTGCGCTCGCAGCCGGCGAGCCACGACCTTACCGACCGCCGTGCGCCGCAGCGCGCGCCGCGCCAGCCTGAGCCGCCAGCCTACCAGCCGCCGCGCCAGGAACAGCGTGCCGAACCCGCACGGGAAGCCTATCGCCCCGAGCCGGCCCGCCAGACCCTGGTCGATCCGATCCGCAGCGCCCCTGTAGCCGAACAGCCCGCCCCTGCCCGCGCCCCCGCGCCGGCACCGGTGCAGGCCGCCGCTCCTGCCCCTGCCCCGCGCCAGCCGGCGGAAGCCGATGGCAGCGGCTGGCTGCGCGACGTGCTGCGCAATGCTTCGGCCAAGCAGGCCGGTGGGGCCCAGCCACCGGCCCTGTCCGGCCTCAGCGAAGAGATTGCCCGCGCCATCGACGACGCAGCCCTGGGCGAAGCCTGGGCCCGCTATCAGGCTGGCGAGAGCAATGTCTTCACCCGCCGCATCTACACGCTCACCGGCCAGGGCACCTATGACGAAGTGCGCAAGCGCATCCAGCGCGAACCCGACTTCGCCCGTACCGCCCAGGCCTATATGGCCGAGTTCGAGCAGTTGCTGAAGCGCGCCGCCGCGGGTCCCAACCCGGCCGGCGAAACTCGCGAATATCTGCTCTCCGACAAGGGCAAGGTCTACACGACCCTGGCCCATGCCAGCGGCCGCCTGAGCTGATCGAAAACTGACGACAACCAAAGGCCCCGGAGCGATCCGGGGCCTTTTGCATTGCGCCGTTGTGGCCTGTCGCAGGCGACGCTAGGCTAATCCGCAATGCGGCGGGAGTTTAGGCATGGGATGGGAAACACTTGGCCATTGGGGCACGGATGTCACCCGCATCGACAGGCTGACGGGCGGCTCCTCCAATGACGTGTGGAGCATACGCCTCAACGGGAAAATAGCCGTGGCGCGCCGTGGCACGCGCAGCGACGCGGACCTTGCCTGGGAGACCGACCTGCTCACTTATCTCGACCGCCAGGGCTTTCCTGTGCCGAGACCGATTCCAACCCTGGATGGCAGGCTGTTCGCCGGCGGCATCGTGGTCATGTCCTTTGTCGAAGGCCATCCTCCCGACACCGCAGCCGACTGGCAGCGCGTGGCAAAAACCCTGCGGGAGCTGCATCGCCTGACACGGGGCTGGCCGCAGCGCCCCGGCTGGCGCGCCTCGACCGATCTGCTCACCGAGGACAAGGGCACACGGATCGACCTCACCGCCATGCCATCAGAGGCCGTCGCGCGCTGCCGCAACGCCTGGGCCCGGCTCGCCGGCCACGACCAAGCCGTGGTGCATGGGAATCCGGCAAACCCGGCCAATATCATCATGACGGCCGATCGCGTCACGCTGATCGACTGGGACGAGGCCCATGTGGATGTGCCTGCTCTCGACCTCGCCCTGCCCCACAATGCAGCCAGGCTCGCGGGCGAAGCCCGTGACAGCGCCGAGCAGGCCGCGGCCGCCTGGGAAGCCGCCGTCTGCTGGAAGGATGATTATGCCGTCGCCCGGCTGGCCGAAGTCCGATCTGTCTGACCTCAGCCGGCCTTCGGCGGCTGCATCCGCAGCGAGAGCCAGATGCAGAAGGCCCCCAGGAGCGCGAAGGCCGAGGAAACGAAATAGCCCTTCTCGCCCATGATGGGCACCAGCCAGCCAAACCCGGTCACCGCGATGATCGACAGCACCTGCTGACCCACCACGAAGAGGCTCTGCGTTTCGGCGGCAATGGCCTCGTCGGTCCAGTTGGCGATGAAGTGCACGCAGCCCATGAAGCCGAGGGCAAAGGTGACGCCATGCGTGGCCTGTAGCAGGACCAGCATGGCCACGTCAGGCGCAAAGCCCATCGCGAACCAGCGCAGCACCGACACCAGCGCCGAGACCAGGATCAGGTTGCGCGCCGTCACCCGCCCGCCGAAGCGCCGCCACACGAACATGATGAAGGCCTCGGAGAAAGCGCCGAGGGCAATCAGGGGACCGATGATCGCTTCGGAAATGTCCTGCTGCTTCCAGAAGAGCGGAGCGAAGGCGTTCAGCACGAAATGGGTGCCGAACACCATGCAGAAGCCGAACAGGGGCAGGATGAACCAGGGCTTGGCGATGTCCTTGAGCGAAGTGGCGGCGCGTGACGCGGTCGCTGCTGCAATCGTGACCTGCTCGGCAGGTGCCCGGAAGGGTGGCAATTGCAGGGCAACGAGGGCGCGCAACACGGCGAGGCCGACAAACAGCGGCACGAAAATCGCAGAGCCGAACCAGACGACGAGAAAGCCGGTGAGGCCATTGAACACCATGTAGCCAACGGTGCCAAAGGCCCGCATGAAGCCGTAGTCGCCGCCGGTGCGCTTTGCGAGCCGCATGCAGGCTGCATCCAGCACCGGCCCGATGGCCCCGCCCGGCAGGGCCGTTAGCGTCCAGAACAGCAGGATGCCCCAGAATTCATTGACGAAGAACAGGCCGATCGGGACGATACCGCCGATCAGCGCGCCGATGAGGATAACCTGCCGCCAGTCGCTGGCGCGGTCGGCGATGCGGCCGATGAACAGGTTGAACAGTAGGATGACGAAGACCGGCACGGCATTGATGATGCCGATCTGCTCGGGCGTGATGCCCTTTTCGCTCAGCCAGATCGGCAGGAAAACCACCGAGGCGCCCGGCGCCATGAAAAAAGTAAAGTAGAACGCGGTCGCCCGCGTCGTTGGCGTCGGCTTTGCAAGTGCGGCCAGAGACATGAAAATGCCCTCGGGAAACAGTCGGGGCCGGCCTGCGGCGCCCGGATAACGCATCTAGGTGAGAGCCTTGGGCGGCCGGAGCTTGAGCGAGAGCAGCACGCAGCCCACCGCGAGGAGCGACGTCACGGTGGAATAGTAGAAGGCTTGTGCACCGAAAAACTCCACCAGGACGCCGAACACAACCAGTGCGGTCATCGCCATGGCCTGGTTGAGCATGTTGGCAAAGCCCTGCGCCTCGGCGGCATTGGCTTCGTTGGTCCAGTTGGCGATGAAGTGCACCACGCCGAAATAGCCCATGCCGAAGCTGAAAGCATGCAACAGCTGGGTCATGAACAACACTTCCACGGGCGGATTGAAGGCCATGATGGTGAAGCGGATGAGCCCCGCGATCGCCCCGGCCAAAATCATGTTGCGCGCCGTGACCCTCCCGCCGAAGCGCCGCCAGGCAAACATCAGCACCGCCTCCCCGACGGCGGCAAAGCCCAGCAAGGGTCCGAGGAAGTAGTTGGGAATGCCATTGGCATGCCAGAGAAGCGCGCCAAAGCTTCCGATGATGGCATTGGACGAATTGACCAGCGCAAAGGCCAGCAGCGGCAGCACGAACCAGGGCTTGAGCGCGTCGCGCAGCTTGCTTGGCGCAGCCGATTCCGGGGCCACATCGGCCAGGGTGACCTGCGGCGACGGGGCGCGGAAGCGCGGCAGCAGGAATGCCAGCGCCGCCCGCAGCACCACCATGGCGACATAGAGTGAAACGAATGCCGCCGAACCGAGGAAGTTGAGGAAGAGCCCCAGGCCACCCGCCCCCACGATATAGCCCACCGTTGCCCAGGCACGGATGACGCCGAAATCGGTGCCATTGCGCCGGGTCATGCGAACCGTGGCGGCGTCGATGACTGGCGCCACGAGGCCATTGCTGGTGGCGCACAAGCACCAGATCAGCAGGATGCCCCAGAACTCCGATACGAAGTACAGCGGCAGCGGTGCCAGTGCGGAAATGATGGAAATGACGATGAGCGCGCTGCGCCAGTCATCGGCGCGGTCGGCGACACGACCGACGATCATGTTGAGCAGCAGCAAGGCCAGGGTCGGCAGAGCGTTGATGATACCGATCTGATCGGCCGGAATGCCATGCTCGCTCAGCCAGATTCCGAGGAAGACCGAGGCGACGCCACCGGGAAGGTAGACCGTGAACTGGTAAAGGGAAGCGCGCCGCTCGGGTGTATCCAAGCGCGACAAGGCCGGTGGCATTGAAAAGGACTCCCGGCGCAGGGAAGCGCGCCGCGTTCCTTCCACTGACTCGCAATTGCGACCGAAGCAAGGGTAATTATGCCCCTGGAATGCTTTTGCCGATCGGCGTTGCCGCAACGTTGCAGGAACCCGCTCGGAAACGGACTGCAGCGCGGTGGTTTCCCTGGCGCGCTACGCCGGTGGCGTCACTCAGCCGACGACTTTACTGCTCGGCTGCACGGCGCAATTTGGACTTGCGCGGCTCGGCTGTGACCATTTCGGTCCACTTGATCAGCTCGAAGTGGCCATCATAATTCTCGGCAATGGCCGTGCAGCTCTCCACCCAGTCGCCGGTATTGATGTACTGGATGCCCAGCCGGTCGTGGATGTCGGCAAAGTGGATATGGCCGCAGATGACGCCATCCACCCCCACTTCCTTGGCCTCATGCACCAGCGCCTCCTCGAAGCGGCCGATCACCGATACCGCATTCTTGACCTTCTGCTTGGCCCAGGCGCTCAGCGACCAGTACTGCAGGCCGACGCGGCGGCGCACCCAGTTGATTGCGATATTGACGCGCAGGGCGGCGTTGTAGGCCCAGTCCCCCACATGGGCGAGCCACTTGGCATTCATGACCACGACGTCGAACTGGTCGCCATGGATCACGAGATAGGTCTTGCCGGTCGCCGAGGTGTGGATGGTGCGATCCACCAGCTCGATCTCGCCGAAATAGGTGCCCAGATACTCGCGCAGAAACTCGTCGTGATTGCCCGGCAGATAGACAATGCGTGTGCCGGCAGCGGCCTTGTCCAGCATGAGCTGGATGAGTTCGTTATATTGGGCCGGCCAGTGCCACTGCTTGGCGAGGCGCCAGCCATCGAGGATGTCGCCTACCAGGTAGATGGTGTCGGCGTCGTGGGACCGGAGGAAATCGGCCAGCTGGGCGCTACGGACCGGCTTCATGCCCAGATGCACGTCGGACAGGAACAGCGCCCGAACGCGCCGCACTTCGCGGTCTTCCGACATCAGCCTTCGGCCTCCGACTTGAGCATGATCCGGGGCTTCAGCCACCGGATTTCTGAAAAGAACAGGCTCGACAAACAGATAGAGCGCGATGATCACTCAATCGAGTAATCACCCGCTCCAGGCGCGCATCTTATCTGCCAAGCGCAGCTTAGGAAATATCGGACCCAAGAAAGCCGGGGAAAGCCGGATCAGTCCAGCCGCGACTTGAGGGCCACGATCCGCTCGTAGCTCTCCTCGATGCGGGCGGCGAAAGCCGGATCGGCCTCTGCCTCGGCCAGCAGGATGGCAAGGACTTCGTCAGCCAGACTGGTCCGGTAGTCGGCCGTGTTGGAGAAGAGCAGGATATCCATGCCTGCCCGTACCGCCTTGGTGACAGTTTGCTCTAGGTCGAAATGCTCGCGGATAGCGCCCATTTCGAGGTCGTCGCTGATGACCACGCCGTCATAGCCGAGGTCCGTGCGCAGCACGCCGTCGATCCATTGCGGGGAGAGGGATGCGGGGGTCTGCTCGTCCGCGTCGGTATAGTCCGAGTGGAAGAGGTGCCCCACCATCACCATGTCGACCATGTCGGCATCAACAAGCGCCTTGTAGGGCTCCAGTTCCACCGCATCCCAGGTATCGGTGATGTCGACAAAGCCCTCATGGCTGTCGGCCGTGGATGAACCATGGCCAGGAAAATGCTTGAGCGACGTGGCAACTCCGGCGGCGCGATGACCTTCGATAAAGGCAGTGTCAAAGGCGGTGACCTCGGCCGGGTCGGCCGAATAGGAGCGGCCGAACCTTGCAATGATCTGGTTGTCAGGGTTGGTGTTGAGGTCCGCAACCGGTCCGAAATTGACGGTGAAGCCATTATCAGCCAGCCCCGCAGCCATATTGGCGTAGATCGCCTCAGCCTCTTCGGGGCTATTGCGACTGGCAATGCTGGCGGCACTGGGAACCTCGGAAAAGCCGACATCCTTGGTCAGCCGTTCGACGGCGCCGCCTTCCTGGTCGATGGTGATGAAGGGCGGCAGGTCCGGGCTCGCCTCCTGGAACTGCGCATTGAGGCTACGGACCGCATCGAGGCTGGCAACGTTCTTCTTGAGGAACATCACGCCCCCCAGTCGCCCGGCAGCAAGGTCCTCGGTCACTGCCTTGACCCCGGCATCGCCCGTGCTGTCGCCTTCGAACCCGACGATGATCATCTGCCCCGCCTTTTCCTCCAGAGTCTGGGCCTGAAGCGTGGTGACGGACAGAATTGTAGCGGCGGAAATCAGCGCAAATCGAAGCAAGCGAACACCCAGCGATGTGAAGCGGAACGGCCACTAGACCATCAAAACGCGGCGAGACAATGATTCATGACCCAAATGCGTCATGCGGGACACCGGTTGCTGCGCAAATCTGCGGCAATGGTGAGCATGGGCGCGGCGTCTTCAACCTTCGTCAGCGCCCTCACCAAACTTGACGGGCGGTGGAACCGTGGTGCCACCGCCCGTTTTTTCTGCTCGCTCGTGCAGCGGCCTCAAGCCGGCTTGTTCTGCCGGTTGGCGATGAGGTCATCGACCACCGCCGGATCGGCCAGGGTCGAGGTGTCGCCCAGCGCAGCAAAATCGTTCTCGGCCACCTTGCGCAGGATGCGCCGCATGATCTTGCCGGAACGGGTCTTGGGCAGGCCCGGCGCCCACTGGATGAAATCCGGCGAGGCAATGGGGCCGATTTCCTTGCGGACCCAGTTGCGCAGCTCACCGCGCAGCGCATCGTCATAGGTCTCGCCGGCCATCAGGGTGACGTAGCAATAGATGCCCTGCCCCTTGATGTCGTGCGGAAAGCCGACGACCGCCGCCTCGGACACTTTTGGATGGGCCACCAGAGCGCTCTCGACCTCGGCCGTGCCCAGGCGATGACCGGATACGTTGAGCACGTCGTCGACACGGCCGGTAATCCAGTAATAGCCGTCCTCATCGCGACGGCAGCCGTCGCCAGTGAAATAGTTGCCCTTGTAGGTCTCGAAATAGGTCGAGACGAACCGGCCATGGTCGCCCCAGATGGTGCGCGCCTGGGCCGGCCAGCTGTCCTTGATGACGAGCACGCCTTCGGCCTTGGTCTGCTCCTGGACCTTGCCTTCGGGCGAGAGCACTTCGGGCTGGATGCCGAAGAAAGGCTTGGTCGCCGAGCCCGGCTTGGTCGGAATGGCGCCGGGGAATGGCGCGATCATGTGGCCGCCCGTCTCGGTCTGCCACCAGGCATCGACAATACCGCAACGGCCCTTGCCCACCTTGGTGTGATACCACATCCACGCTTCGGGATTGATCGGCTCGCCCACGGTGCCCAGCAGGCGCAGCGAGGGCATGTCATGCTTGTCGACGAATTCCGGGCCCGCACCCATCAGCGAGCGGATCGCGGTGGGGGCAGTGTGGAAGATGTTGACCTTGTGGCGTTCCACCACCTGCCAGAAGCGGCTGGCGTCGGGCCAGGAGGGAATACCCTCGAACATGACCGTGGTCGCGCCATTGGCCAGCGGCCCGTAGACGATATAGCTGTGGCCGGTGATCCAGCCCACGTCGGCCGTACACCAGAACACCTCGCCCCTGCGGTAGTCGAAGCTCAGTTCGTGCGTCAGCGAAGCGTAGGTGAGATAGCCGCCCTGGGTATGCAGCACGCCCTTGGGCTTGCCGGTTGAGCCGGACGTATAGAGGATGAACAGCGGGTCTTCCGCATTCATCGGCTCGGGGTCGTTGAACGGCTCGACGCCCGCGGCGACCTCGTGCCACCACACGTCGCGGCTGCCCTTCATGGCGACGTCAGCACCGGTATTGTGTACGACGAGCACCTTCTGCACGCCCGGACAATCTTCCAGCGCCTTGTCGACATTGGCCTTGAGCGGCACGGTCTTGCCGCCGCGACGACCTTCGTCGGCGGTGATGACCACGGCCGAGTCGCAGTCATTGATGCGGCCCGCCAGCGAGTCGGGCGAGAAGCCGCCAAACACCACCGAATGCACCGCGCCGATACGGGCGCAGGCGAGCATGGCATAGGCAGCCTGGGGAATCATGGGCAGGTAGATGGTGACGCGGTCGCCCTTCCGCACGCCCAGCGACTTCAGCACATTGGCGCAGCGGCACACCTTTTCGTGCAAGGTGCGATAGGAGATGTATTCGGCCTTGTCGTTGGGATTGTCGGGTTCCCATATGATGGCAATGTCATCGCCACGCTCGGCGAGGTGCCGGTCGATGCAGTTGGCGGCCACGTTGAGCACACCGTCCTCGAACCATTTGATCGAGACATCGGGGTAAGCAAACGTGGTGTTCTTGATCTTGGTGGGGAACGTCACCCAGTCGAGGCGCTTGGCCTGTTCCGCCCAGAACCCATCCGGGTCCTTGATCGAGCGCTGATAAAGCGCGTCATACTGCTCAGCCGTCGTATGGGTGTGCGCGATCGCGGCCGCGCTTGGCTGGAATGTGAGCTGTTCGCTCATCGTCATCCTCCCTTATCTCTCCCAGGAACCGTTCTAGTGTTCCGGTCCCACGGCGGCAAGTGCCGCCTTCCCCAACTCGGTTGCATTTCCGGCAAGGGCGATTGCCCAAATGGCAGGGCACCGCCCGTTAACTCGATTCCGCTAGGATTTGCCTGTGCAAAACGCTCGCGAGGAGCATCGCATCATGGCGGAAATGACCATTCGGGCGGCAACGCCCGCCGATCTCGACCTTGTCCACCGCGAGTTGAGCGACGTCATTCTCAACTCGCCCCACTATAATGATCGCTTCAAGCAGCACGAATCCGAGCGGCTCAACAAAGCCTTTCTCAAGGGTCTCATGGCCATTGATTCCTGGCATATCATGCTGATGTGCGCCGATGGCGTGCCGGGCGGCGCCATGGTGTCCGGCCCTGAATGCGGCGCCATCTTCCGCTACTGGAGCTGGGTGTTCCCCAGCCACCGCCAGACCAAGCTGGGCATGTATGGCATGCGCCAGTTCGACGAGCATTGGGACAATACCCGCTTCCACAAGGCCTATACCTTTGTGCGCCCCGAAAACGACGTGGCCCGCATGCTGCTCAAGCGCTACGGCTATCGCGAGACGGCGCTGCTGGAGCAGCACATTTTCGGCCAGGACTACCTGCTCATCGAGAAGTTCTACACGCGACCCGACGTAGCTTATGACAGCGGCTATGTCGGCCGCCTCGGTCGGTTCAAGAACCGGCTGAAGGAGCTGGTGGGGGTCTGATCCCCTACTCCGCCGGCACCAGCCTCCTGGTCTTGAACCACTGCAGGATCGACACATCGACGCCGGTCCTGCGCAGGGCGATCAGCCAGAGGCCGCCGGACCATACGGTGATGGCGATGAGCGCCGACAGGGCCGCGCCCACCAGATGCAGCATCGGCACCAGCAGCACATTGCCAGCAACCAGCGCAGCGACCGCCAACAGAACAGCTGGCAGGCTGGCCCAGGGCCGATCATGAATGGACAGCACCATGGAGGCCGGACCCATGGCTGAGCGAACCACCAGCGCCAGACACAGGATGGCCAGCGGCAGCGCCCCCGCCGTAAAGCTCGGGCCGAAGAGCAGGAGCGCGAAGGGCGCGCCCACTGCGACGATGGCAAACAGCGCAACCGACACCAGGCTCGCCGCCAGATTGGCCTCGCCCACTTTGCGATGGAAGGCGGCGCGGTCGGCCTTGGCTTCGCTCTCGAACATGTCTGGCAGGATCACCGCATAGACGGCAGCAACGCCGAAGGACACCAGCGCGAAGATGCGCGTGCACACGCCAAAGATCGCCAGCTCCTCGCGGTTTAGCAGGTTGGCAAGCAACAACAGGTCAATGTCGAAGAAGAAGTCGGTGGCGAGCGTGATCAGCACCCACGGCGCCGCAAAGCGCCACCAGCGCGGCACATCTGCCACGCGTGCCTTGGCCGTGTCCTCGACACGCGGCAGCGTGAACAGCACAAGGCCCAGATGCACCAGCGCGATGACAACATAGCCGGCGGCCGTGATCCAAAGCATGCCGCCGAAAGCCGCCTCGGGCGCGCCCATCAGCGCCGCACAGCCGAGGACCGTTGCCAGAACCAACATTGGCCTGAAGATCCCGTCGGCAAAGAAGCCCGCAAACGGGCGCTTGAGCCCCACCAGAACCGCGCCATTGACATAGACCAGGGCCGTCGCCAGCGCGAGCAGCGCCACCGGAATGAAATAGACCGACAGCACCTGCCCGTCCTGACCAAGAGCCCCGAGCACAAGTGGGCCGGCCGCCAGCGTCACGACAAAGACCAATCCGACATGACCATAGGCGCGGGTCAGGAAAGCCTTGAGCTGGCGTCGATCACCGCGCGCGCGGTACTCGGCGGCAAAATAGGTGCCGATGGTCTGGAAGCCCAGCGGCATGGCCAGCGCAATCAGGTTCACCGTGGCGACGACGATCAGATAGTCGCCCAGGATGGAAGGCCCCCATGCCTGGGCGATGAAGGCCTGCGCGAGGAAGATGAGGCCAGCGCCAAACAGGCGGCCGGCGAAAATGACGGTCGATTGCGATGCCAGGCGTCGCGCGAAACTCATTGAAAGTCCCGCGGCAGCGGGATCGGCGTCTGATCGGGCTTCGCGCGGGACGGACGCACGGCATCGATGCGGCGACGCAGGTCGGCCAGTAGCTCGCGGGCCGCGAAGGCGGCAGAACCCAGCAGGAAGGCCAGCGGGCGAGTCGCATAATTGGCCACCGGCGGCACCGGGCGAATCTGGCCCTTGGTCCCCACCATGCCCTTCTTGAACTGGTGCAGCCCCTGGAACCCGTCAGTTCCGCCCAGATCGTACCAGCTCGCGCTGGTATGATCACGCAGCCAGCGAATGATGTGCCAGTGCATGAAATAGCCGGCCCGCAGTGGCAGGGCCCGGTCATTGGTCGCCCCATAGAGGTAAACGGTCCGGTCGCCGGCCTTGAAGACTACAGCCCCGGCGACCACCTCGCCGGCATGGCGCACGAAGAACAGCTCCGGCCGCAAGGGCTGGTCCAGTGCCATCAGGGCGTCCAGCGTCTCGAAGGCCGAATGGTCGGGGAAGTTCTTGCGGTCGCTCATGGCGGCATAGAGCGTCTTGAACTCGCCGATGCGCTCGGCTCCCGCATGTTCAAAGGAAAGCTCGGCTTTCTCAGCCTTGCCCAGTTGCCGGCGCCAGGTCTGATCAAAGCTCTTGCGCTGCGCGTCGTCGGACAGGCGCAGGTTGACCATGTAGCGGCTCGGAAAGCGGAGCACGGCACCGCGCTTGAACCCGCGCGCCCGCAGGGTCAGATAGTCCTGATTATGCTCGCTGGGCGCAGCATGCGGCAGCACCGAGAGCATCATGCCGCGTTCGATGGCATATTCGGCCACCAGCGCTTCGATCATGCCGGCGTGCAGAGCAGCCGCATCCGGCGCCCTGGCATCGGCGAGGATCGGGCCCCATTTGATGACCGCGATGCTCGTCAGCCCCAGCGGCAGGCGCTGCACCATGACCAGTGCCCCGCCGACAAACCGCCCCTGGCGTTCGAACAGCCGCGGCTCGGGTTGTACCCCCGGCCAGCGAATGGTGGCAAAGGCGAAGAGTTGTTCCTGGCAGACGCCGTCAAAGCGGGAGACGACTGTATCCCATTCCTGCCCGTCAACCTTGCGCGCGATCAGTGCCGGCGCGACGCTGCGGCCTGTGGGCGAAGAGACGCTCGCTGCGGTGATGGAAAATCCTGCGGTGGCGGACATGGACATGCTTCCGGCTGGATACGCTTGGCCGAAAACTAATCACGTGAAGTGAGCAAATCCCTATCCCGACCGCTGGCGTGTCCGCAAACCTTCGGCCTTGGTTACCAAAAGTTTGTGCCGCCAGGCCCGGTTCCCCGCGATGTTGGAGCTTCGCGGGAAACCTGATCGAACGCCTAGTGGGCCGCGGCAGCGGCTTCCGCTGCCACATGCGGCGTGTAGAGGAATGGAATTTCCGGGATGGCGACGAAGGCGCCCAGACCCTCGAGGAACATGCGGATGGCCACGAAGAGGATCATGATGAGCCCGATCCAGGCAATCCAGCGGTAGCGGTGCAGCAGACGGGCAATGAAGGTTGCCGCGACGCCCATCAGCACGACCGACAGGGCCAGGCCGAATACCAGCGCCTCGAAATGGTGCTGCGCCGCACCGGCCACGGCCAGCACATTGTCCAGCGACATCGACACGTCGGCGATGATGATCTGGGTAACGGCCTGGCGGAGTGTTTTCTTCGGGGCCTTGCCAGCCACCGTGCCGTCGGCATTGTGATCTGCATCGGACAGGGCCTCGGTGGCCTCTTCCTCTTCCTCGTGGCTGACGGTCAGCTCGCGATACATCTTCCAGCAGACCCAGAGCAGCAGCAGGCCGCCCGCGATCAGGAGGCCGCCGCCGAGCGAGAGCAGCTGCGTGGTGACCAGCGCAAAGCAGATGCGCAGCACAGTCGCCGCCAGGATGCCGATGAGAATGGCGCGTCGGCGCAGGTCGGGCGCCAGACCCGCCGCGGCAAGGCCGATGACCACGGCATTGTCGCCCGCCAGCACGAGGTCAATCATGATGACCTGAAGGAGGGAAGAGAAGAAACTCGGATCTATGCCGAACATGGGAGCAGTCCTTGCGCATGCGCATAACGAAGTCGTGAAGACGCTGCTACTGCTGCCCGTGAGGCACATCAAGGGGGCAAGACATCAAACTTGCCGAAAGTTCCAGTTTCGTGGGGCCTGAACCTCGCTTGCGCCAGATTGGCGCCAGGCTGGCAGCAAAGGGGCCGCCCGGCGGTCGCCCCTTCCAGCCCGATCAGGTCTGTGGTGGTTGCGCCGGCGGCTCCCCGCCCGGCGGGAGTCCGCCCGGAGGCGGCCCACCCGGCCCCATGCCATCGGGCGGCGCCATCATGCCACCGGCACTCCGCTCGGCCGTGAGGTCGACAGCGATGGTCACGGTCCCGACATAGCCCGATGCCGGATCGCCGCTCAGGGCCAGCGTCTGCTGGGCGATCTCTTCGTCGCTATTGTCCGCAAACACATTGTCGGTCGCGATGGTGATGCGGCCCAGATTCTGGGTGCCGTTCGAATAGCGGGCATCGGCTGCATAGACGGCAGCACTCTCCGCCTCCGGCAGCGCGATCTGGGCGGTGAGTATCGACGCCTCCCCGCTCACCGCCGCCTCGACGCTCTCGAAAACCTCGAAATGGATATGCGGCCAACGCCCGTCATAGCAACCCGGGAAAATGGTGGTGAAGGTCACTTTCCCGTCTGCATCCGCGACGCCAACGCCGCGCAGGTAGTTGGCCTCGGTCAGGTCATAAAGCGAGTATTTGCCCACCGTGTCGCAGTGCCAGAGGTAGATGGCGTGGCTGGCCAGCGGCGTACAGCCATCGGCATTGACGAGAGTCAGCTCCAGATCCAGCTGCAATCCATCCGCCATCGGGGTCAGCGTGCCGAACGAAGTCCGAAGATCCTGCCTTATGACCCCTTCCTGCGTCAGCGCATTGACGACCTGGCCGTCCTTCACATTGCTGCCATCGGCCGGATAGGGTCCGGCTGTTTCCCAGGGCAAGGCGACGCATTCGAGTGCCGCAGCCGCTCCGCCTGTGAGGGAGACAAGACCGACGCCGCCCATCAGGGCCAGCAATTTTCGCCTGCCCAGCATTCTGGGCAGGTCATGGGCAAAGCCCAGATCATGGGCATGATCATCGTCGTGATGGTGGGTCAAACGGGTTTCCCTTTCTGATGGGGCATTCAGAGTGGAACCAGCCTCAAGATACTCTCGGCGGAACGCGTCCTCAATATTCCGGCCAACCTCTCCGGATCACATCCACCAGGTGACAAATTGGTCAGGTCACTTCTGAGCGTTCATGCAACCTCATCTCCCCTACGGCGTTGCCAAACGCGGCATTTCTTTCCGAGCAGGAGAGACGTGCATGAAATCTGTCCTCATTCTGGGCGGTGACGGCTTTTGCGGCTGGCCAACCACCCTGCATCTGGCAGCCAATGGGTATCGTGTCGGAATTATCGACAACCTCTCGCGGCGACACATTGATGATGAAATGGGCGCCGCGAGCCTGACGCCGATCGTGTCCATCGCAGAGCGCATTCAGGCCTGGAACGAAGTCACCGGCCAGACCATCGACCACTTCCATCTCGACATTGCCAACGAATATGCGGACCTGCGCGACGCCATCCATGCCTTTGGCCCGGACGCCATCGTCCATTTTGCCGAACAGCGCGCCGCGCCCTATTCGATGACCAACCCGACCCACAAGCGCTACACGGTCGACAACAATATCCGCGGTACGCACAATCTGCTGGTCGCCATCGTCGAGCTCAACCGCGACATCCACGTGGTCCATCTCGGCACCATGGGCGTCTATGGCTATGACGGCTCAGGCCTCGAAATCCCGGAAGGTTATCTGGACGTCACCGTGAAAGGTCCTGATGGCGAGGAATATCCGCGTTCCATCCTCTTTCCCACTGCTCCCGGATCGGTCTACCACATGACCAAATCCATGGATCAGCTGATGTTCCAGTTCTATGCGCGCAATGACGAGCTGCGCATAACCGACCTGCATCAGGGCATCGTCTGGGGTACGCAGACCGAGGAAACCCGCCTCCACCCTGCCCTGATCAATCGTTTCGATTACGATGGCGACTACGGCACCGTACTCAATCGATTTCTGGTGCAGGCTGTGGTGGGCCACGCGCTGACCGTACATGGCACCGGTGGGCAGACCCGCGCCTTCATCAACATTCAGGACACGGTGCGCTGCATCCGCCTCGCCATCGAGAATCCACCTCAGCGCGGTGAACGGGTGAAGATCTTCAACCAGATTGCCGAAACCCGGCGCGTGCGCGATCTGGCCGAGATGATCGCGGCCATGACCGGCGCCTGTATCGCCAATGTCGACAATCCGCGCAAGGAAGCCGCCGAGAACGATCTCACCGTCTCCAACGCTGCCTTCAGGGCCCTGGGCCTCTCGCCCATTCTCCTGGACCACCAGCTGTTCAACGAGACGATGGAAATCGTCGAGCGCTTCAAGGACCGCTACAATCCGGCCGTGGTTGCCGCCCGTTCCACCTGGACGCGGCAGAACCGGCCTGGCGTCGTAAAGGACTTCCATGATGCGTGAAGTCATTCGGCTCATCGCCTTCGCCATCGTCACCTTTGGCATCACCTTCCTGGCGCTGCTGTTCAGCAACCCCCAATTTTCAGAAGGGGTCGGGCGCGCGCTGGGACTGATACCGCCCGATGCCGACGCCGCCGTGCCACGCATCGAGGAGAGCGAAACTGTCGTTCAGATCTTCAGGCCTCACCTCGGGACTTGGATCGGCCTTGAGGGCTTTCCCTCGCAGGCCAGCATGGTCTTCCCAATTCCGCCCACAGCGAAGGTCACCGGCGGGCAGTTACAGCTCAATCTTGCGACCGATCTCATCGATCATGGCGATGGCCTGGTCGAGATCCTGATCAACAATCGCAAACGGGATGCCATTGTCCTCGAGACCGGCGAAACAGAGCACCTCCTGACCTATGACCTCCTGCCCTCTGACTTGGCCCTGGGTGCAGTCACGGTGAATCTCGTGGGCAATGGCACGACCAATTCCGGGCAGGTTTGTCCCAACAACGTCACCAATCTGGGTGCCGCAGTGGAAATCCTGCCCACCAGCGCGGTCATGCTGCAATTGAGTGAGCCGCTGTCGGATATCGACGCGCGCGTGGTGCTGGAGCCTGATCCCCTGCCCCTCGATGGCACGACCGACATTGCCCTTTCTGCCTGGGCGACCCAGTTCCTCTCGCGGCAGGACGTTACCGCCGAACCGACGCCGCCCGAGCTCAGCCAGACCATGCTGCTCGTGCCCGATGAAACGACACCACTCGACGTCTCGGCCTCCGGACAGATCGTAGTTGGCGGCATTGGCGGCGTTGCCGAGATCGGCCGTCTGAAGTCCGCCACCCTGCCCGCTCCCTATAGCTACGATTGGCCGTTACCGGTTGGAGCCCTGACAACAGATACCCTCACCCATACCTTTCGCGGATCAACGCACTGGGATTTGTCCTACAAGCTGGCTGACCTGCCGGACGGGCTGCCGCCGCAGCAACTGCACCTGGCCTTGCGTACCAGCCAATTGATGGGCGGGAATCAATGGACACTGCGCGTGCTGCTCAATGGTCAGATGATCCATTCTGCGTACTATCCCGGCACGTCCGACAGCCTCGTGCTCGACATCGACTTGCCGATAGAAGCCCAGGGACTGGTCAACATGCTGACGATCACGCTGGTGGACAATTCGCCCAACCAGGGCATCTGTCGCGCCGGCCCGGAAGCTGCAGCCCAATTGCTGCCAGAGTCGGAGCTGTTGGCAGCCTCGGCGCCCATGACTGAAGAACAGACCATCGTGGCTGCACTCGCCGCTGCCAATACGATCGGCATCAGCGCTGAAACCGAGCAAGGCATCTCGGCGACCACGCGTGGCGAGGGCCTGCTCGACCTGATCCTTCCCCTCGACGTTCCGGTCAGCTTCACGGAGGCCGGGGATGCCACGATCAGGATCGTCGAGGCGCAGAACCTGGCAGGGGCCACGCCGGGTGGGAACACCCACTATATCTTCCCAGGCGCCGACGACACGGGCGACCCGCTTGTCCTGGCTGCCGGATCGGATGGCCTTGTACTGCCTGCAGGTGAAACCGTGGGGCTGGCCGTCTCATGGTAGCCGCTGACCATCGCGACGTGCTGCAGGGCGAGCTGAATCCGGATCAATTCGTCTCCGCCGACTCCAGTCCGCCCGCTCTGTCCCACTTCCTGGGCTTTGCGCCGGGGGCGCAGGTGATCGCGGTCTTTTCGGTCGTGTCCTTCGGCCTCCTCCTGCTCTTCAATTATCTTCCGACGGTGGTCGCTGCCATGCCCGAGCACGACCTCTATTTCTCCGACTATACAGGCGTTTACGTGCTGCCACTGCGCATTATGGTCATGAGTTTCTTCATCGCCTTTGCCTCGGCGATCGCCGCACCCTGGCTTGTGCGCCTGTGCTTTGCCGCGGATCTGCTGATTCGCTTTCTGTTGTTCTGCGCCATGACCGATCTGTGCAACTCGCTTCTGATCTGGACCACGGGCATGTCGGTCCCCCTCCACGTCATGGACATCGTTTCCGGGCTGGCGGGGTTCATGATTTTCGCCTCTGGGCTGCTTCGCTGCGCCGACATGCCCAAAGCCCAAGGCAGTCCGATGCGCGGGCGCTACAAGGTCGTCTCTCTCCTGACCGTTGCCACGGCCATAGCCGTTTCGGCCGCCCTGGCGATCTGGATCGGCCATATGCACTTGAGCGTTGTCAGCCAGATGCGCAACATGGCCCTTCTGGGTGGTGTCAGCGTCGGGGTCTTCCTGCTCGTTCCCTTGCTGTTCTTCCTGCTCAACATATACGCGGCAATACAGGCCCTGTTCCGGCGCGTGCCGCACTTCGCACCCGATATCACGGTCATCATCCCCGCCTATAACGAGGAGCGTTCAATCGCCGCCAATATCGAGGCAATAGATGACGCTTCTGTCGCCTATGGGGGGACAGTCACGTTGCTCGTTATCGACAACAACTCCACCGACGCCACCGTGGAGCGGGCCCGGGCGGCCTTTGCCGATTGCAAGCACATGACGTGCCGGATCGTCGAGGAACAGAAGGCCGGAAAGTCCTGGGCTCTCAACCGGGGACTGGCGGAAGTGCAGACAGAATTCTTCGCCCGCGTCGACGCCGACACGCTGCTCAACAAGGATGCCCTCCGTCTTGCCTTTCGGCATTTCGGGCATGAGCATGTCGGAGCCGTCGGCGGGGTCGCCCTGCCACCGGGCGGCGGCACATTTGACGGACCACGCTACATCGAGATCGTCCTTAAGCTCGGTTACGACCAGGTCGCCTTCGGGGCCTGCGACATCATCTTTGGCGTGCCCGGCATGTTCGCCTGCTATCGGACCGAAGCGGTGCGGGAAGTCGGCGGGTTCGCCCATGGCATGAACGGTGAGGATACCGACGTTGCCCTCAGGATCGGCGAGGCGGGCTACCGCGTGATGGTCGATCCGGACGCGACCTTTGTCTCCGAAGTGCCCCGCAACTTCGCGCATCTGCGTGAACAGCGCCTGCGCTGGTTCCGCTCGATCTTTCACGCCACCGCACGCAACAGGCATATCACCCGGCCCGGCGCCCGATCCGTGCGCGGGCGGGTCATCGTGCCCTTCATGCTGGCCAATACCGTTCGCCGCGCCATGACCGTGCCGATGCTGCTGTTTGCCCTGAACTTCATGCTCGTCGATCCGGACCCCAACAGCGCCATCAGGCTCGCCGCCGTGCTGGCCCTGCTGCTGGGTGCGCCGCTTGTCACAGCGGTCATAGCCATTCTGGTGAACCTGCGCTTCGAAGCCCTGCTCTACCTGCCGAGCTACATCGTCTTCCGGATGATCCGCGCCTACCTGACTATGGAAGCCATGCTGTCCATGTCATTCAACGCCTTTACGCGCAGGGTTCTGGGAGACGAGAGTGGCACCAGACCGGCAGCGAAAGCCGCCCCTGCGGCGGCCGCCATGTCCGCACCTACACAGCCAATACCGAGCTGAACTGCGCCTAAAACGCGCAAAACCATACCATACGGTAAGGCCTTTAAATCACTGATTTAATTGGAAGACTTTGGTGGGTGCACAAGGGCTCGAACCTTGGACCCGCTGATTAAGAGTCAGCTGCTCTACCATCTGAGCTATGCACCCGAGGGCGGTTCGTGAACCGCCGTCACCAAAGTGGCGCCTCTATACCCGGGGGATTTTCCGCTGTCCAGCACCCAAAGTCACTTTATGTGGATAACTTTGGCGAGAGGCCAGGAAAACAACGAGCGAGCGCCCGGCCGGGGCCGGGCGTCACAAGTCGCTATCTGTGCCGGTAGTCGGCGAGCTCCACGACATTGGTGGGCGGCGGGGATGGTTCGGCGCGAGCTTCATCCATCAGCCCGATCGTCCGCTCGATGATGTGACGCAGTTGGCGCGATCGCTGGTCCGATCCCTGAAGTATGGTCGCGGCACGTTGCAGATGGTCACGCGCAAGCACGTAGGTAGGGGGCACGCGCTGTCTCCTTGAGTGAGGGTGATCGCAGAATCGCCTGATGTCGGCGCATCCCCAAGGTGCTCTGTCGTAGTTCTCGACACCTTGCCGGCTTGACCGGCATTTGCTTCAAATTGCGCAGGCCGGCGGGGCGCCCGGAAAGGGCCGGATACGCTGGTCTCCGCGCACCGGGATGAAACTGGGGGCTGTGCAAAACAGCTTTTGCAGGGTCCGGCACCGGTTCGCTTTGGGCTGTCATGCACACTCCATCCGGCTACTATCGCCAGGAATCATCCAGCCAGGGCCCACCCGTGTCTCACCCGTCATTCACCCCGATTGTCGACGCCTTGCCCGAAACCGTGCCCTTCGTCGGCCCCGAGGCCATCGAGAGGCGCACGGGCATCGCGACCAGGGCACGGATCGGCGCCAACGAGTCGGGATTCGGCCCCAGTCCAAAGGTCATCGCCGCCCTGCGCCAGGCTGCACCCGAATTCTGGACCTATCCGGACCCGGAAAACCACGACCTGCGGCAAGCTTTGGCCACCCATCTCGGCATCGGCATGGACGAGGTGACCATCAGCGAAGGTATCGACGGCCTCATGGGCCTGATGGTGCGCCTGTTCATCGCACCGGGCGACATTGTCGTGACTTCGCTCGGGGCCTATCCCACTTTCAACTATCACGTGGTCGGTTTCGGTGGCGACCTGCGCTTCGTGCCCTATGCCGGCGTCCACGAGGACCCTGTCGCCCTGGCGGCCAAGGCGCGCGAGACCAATGCAAAAATGGTCTATCTCGCCAATCCGGACAATCCGATGGGCTCTTTCTGGCCGGCGGAAGACATAGCGCGTTTTATTGATGCCGTGCCGGAAACCTGCCTGATCGTGCTCGACGAAGCCTATCTGGAGACCGCCCCCGATACCCCGCTGCCCCTCGACACGACACGCCCCAACCTGCTGCGCCTGCGCACCTTCTCCAAGGCCTATGGGCTGGCGGGCCTGCGCTGCGGCTACGCCATCGGCCACCACAGGCTGATCGGCGCCTTCAACCGCGTGCGGAACCATTTCGGGGTCAACAAGGCAGGCCAGGTCGCGGCGCTCGCTGCCCTTCGCGATCAGGCCTATCTGGCAGAGGCCGTCGCGGCCATCGCCGCTGCCCGCCAGCGCATTTCCCGCATCGTGGAGGCCAATGGCCTGCGCGCCCTGCCCTCGGCCACCAATTTCGTGGCAGTCGATTGCGGACGCGACGGCGCCTATGCCGTTGCGCTGCTCGGGGCGCTGGCTGAAGAGGGCGTATTCGTGCGCAAGCCGGCTGCACCGGGGCTCGACCAGCATATAAGGATCAGCGCCGGGCCAGACGCTGCACTCGACATTCTCGAAGACGCCCTGCCGCGCGCCCTGAAAGCGGTTCAGTCCAAGCCGTAAAGGCCGATCTCGGCCCAGAGCGGCCGGTGGTTCGAGCCCAGATTGTCGCCTGCCTCCAGGCTCATGATCTGCGCACTGCCGCGCGTGAAGACATTGTCGATCGGCACGCCCAGTGCATTGAGACGAACCGGCCAGGTGGCCGGTTGTGTAGGGCCGGGTGCGAGGTTCTGGACGCGGCCGAATTCAGCGACCGGGTCGGACCAGGAGGCAGCATTGAAATCGCCCGCCACCACGACCGGTCCTTCCATTCTGCTCATCCGCTGGCTGATTGACCAAAGCTCCCACTGCGCCAGGTCATCATAATAGGGCTTGGCCAGGTGCAGGCCGACTATGTTGACCTTCTGGCCGTCCACCGTCACCCGCGCCGAGACATACCGGTTTGCCCACAGGGGCGAGAGCACCGCCAGTTCGCCGTCCTCCAGGGGAAAACGCGAATGCAGGGATGTGTCGCAGGGCCCCGTACTTTCGCAGCCAAGGCGATACGGGAACACCTCGGCCAGCCGGTCGAGGTAGGGCTGGATGGCCCGGCTCTCCATGAACAGGGCAATATCGGGCGGATCGGCGATGACAGTCTCCACCAGTTCCTCAATGCGCCGATTGCCATTGAGCACATTGAAGCTGAGGAAGCGGAACTGAGCCAGTGGCGCAGCGGCATGATCCACGCGCCGCTGCTGGAACTCGACGAGATAGGTTGCCGAATGGGCCGCCATCCCGATGACGAGCACGCCCATGGCCAAACCCCGCCATCGCGCCCCGCTCAGTGCCAACAGCACCGCCAGAACAAAGCCAGCGGCAATGAAGTGAAATCTGAGGGATTGCAGGAGTTGCGCACCGGGCAGGTTGAGCTGCAGGGCAATCACGGCAAAGACGAGCAGGAGCCCCCCGCTCGCCGCCAGAAGTACTCCGCGAAATTCACCCCAACTCACCATGCTGCGCCCCCACGAGACGGGCTAGGCTAGAGCAGCTTACGCATCTGGATGCAAGACTGGGCGATATTCACGAGTTCGGCACGATCCCACTCGAAGACTTCCCAGCCTGTCCTCTCGTAAAACCCGACGGCGTCTTCGGCTGCATTGACCAGCAGAGTGTGCAACCCGATGGCTCGCGCCCGCGCGCTGACCATATCCTCCATGACACGGCCATGGCCGTGGCGTTGCTCACGAGCGGTGATGGCAACGAGCCGAATGGCCCCGCGGCCATCGCCGAAATCATCAAGACGACTGGTGCCGAGAGGACGCCCGTCACCTCTCAGAAGAAACGGGTGCGCCCAATCGGCGACGTCATCCGGGTGATTGTCGTTGTAGATCCCGAACCGCCCCTTCGCCTCGAACAGCTCGGCGCGTCGAATGGCGTGAAAACTGGCCCAGTCCGAAGGCTCGGTAACTTCAATCAGCTCGTACTGCATCCGCCCCCCAGACCTGTCGCAAGCGTGTCAGGCGGCCAAAGACCGCCTGGCTTCAGTCCCACTCTTAGCCGGCCAGCGCACCCTGTGCCGAGGCGCCGCGTTCGATCATCACGCGATTGAGGGCGTTGAGATAGGCACGGGCCGAGGCCACCAGCGTATCGGGCTCGGCGGCATTGCCCGAAGCGATGCGGCCGTTCATTTCCAGACGCACGTGGGCGCTCGCCTGGGCGTCGGTACCACCGGTCACACCGTCCACAGCATAGAGCACCAGATGCGGGTCCTGGCCCGAGGCCGCCTTGATGGCGTTGAAAATGGCGTCAACAGAGCCGGTCCCCTCATAGGACACGCTGGTTTCCTCGCCATCGATGGTCACCACCAGGTTGCATTTGTGCACCCCGCCGGTCTTGGAAACGACTTCCATGTCCACCAGCCGGATGCGATCGCCCACCGAACCGACTTCGTCATCGACCAGCGCGATAATGTCGGCGTCGTAGACGTGCTTCTTGCGGTCGGCCAGGTCCTTGAAGCGCTGGAAGGCTTCCTGGAAAGCGTTGTCGCCCAATTCGTAGCCCAGTTCCTTGAGCTTGTCCTTGAAGGCGGCGCGGCCCGAATGCTTGCCCATGACCAGGGTGGTTTCCTTGATGCCGACGCTGGCCGGGGTCATGATTTCATAGGTCTCGGCATTTTTGAGCATGCCGTCCTGATGGATGCCGCTTTCATGGGCGAAGGCATTCTTGCCCACGATGGCCTTGTTGTACTGCACCGGGAAGTTCGACGCTGCCGAGACTACGCGGCTGGCGCGGCTGAGCTGGGTCGAGTCGATCTCGGTGAAATAGGGCATGGCATCGCCACGCGTGCGCAGCGCCATCACCACTTCTTCCAGCGCCGCATTGCCAGCGCGTTCCCCCAGGCCATTGATCGTGCACTCGATCTGCCGTGCGCCGCCGGCCACGCCGGCCAGCGAATTGGCCACGGCCATGCCCAGGTCATCGTGGCAATGCACCGAGAAGATCGCCTTATCGGCGTTTGGCACGCTCTCGATAATGGTCTTGAACATGCGGAAATGCTCTTCCGGCACGGCATAGCCGACCGTATCGGGCAGGTTGATCGTGGTCGCACCGGCCTTGATGGCGGTATCGACGCAGCGCTTCAAGAATTCCAGCGGCGTGCGGGTGGCGTCCATGGCCGACCATTCGACGTCGTCGACGAGGTTGCGCGCCTGCGCCACGGTGCGGGCGATGATCTCGATCACCTCGTCCTCGGTCTTCTTCATCTGGTGGGCCAGATGGATCGGCGAGGTCGAAACGAAGGTATGGATGCGGCCCTTGCGAGCATGGCGCACCGCCTCGCCGGCGCGGTCGATATCAGCGCTGATGGCACGGGCCAGGCCCGCCACGGTGGCGTTCTTGACCTGCTTGGCCACCGCGACCACGGCCTCGAAGTCACCGTTGGAAGCAATGGGGAAGCCGGCCTCGATGATGTCGACGCCCATTTCGTCCAGCGTCTCGGCAACCTGCAGTTTTTCCTCGAGCGTCATCGTGGCGCCGGGCGATTGCTCGCCGTCACGCAGCGTGGTGTCAAAGATGAAGACGCGTTCTTTGTTGGAATTGGTGGCAGAAGCAGACATTTGGTTCTTTTCCTATCGGCCCCGAGGCAATGGCTCGCTGGACCGGACAATCACTTTGTTCGGTTTATGGCGCATTCCCCTGACGACCCGCTCGACTGTTCGAGCTGCCGGTGATCAGGGGCTGATAAGAAGGAGAAGAAGAGCGGCCGGAAGCAGCAGCAGGCCAGCAGCAATCATCAGGGCGCGGTTCCGCTCCTGAGTCTGTGCAATCGCAATGGCTTGGGCGCGGCGGCGCTGCATGAGTACGCTCTGGTACGCTGGTCGATGTCACAAACAATGCGCGAATCTGCCCCCCGGTGCAAGACCGAAGGGGCAAATTGCGTTACTTTTCTTCCACTGTGCGGCGGGCAGCGTTCAGTTGAACGCCAACACCGCCGAGAGCAACACGCCGAGGAAGGCAAGGCCGGTGATGCGATGCGCCACGCCCGCCTTCTGCCCCGCTGCCACATCGCCGGCGAAAGACTTCTTGGACTGGATGCCGCCATAGATGATGCTCGCCAGCATCACGGCCACCAGCACCATCTTGATCCAGAACCAGATCGAAGCGCCGTCGAGCCCGCCATATTTGAGAAACATGACCAGCGGCCCGGTGATGAGAAGGGTCGCCATTGCGCCCTTGCCGGACCGGGCCAGCGTGTTCATCACCCCGTAATAGGCTGCCCGCTGCTCCGGCGTCGCCGTGGCCATGCGTGACCCAACCACCGGTCCCACGACCGAATTGGAGCCACCCACGACAAAGGCCACGATATGCACGAAAATAAGTAGATTGATGACGACATCCATCGCCCTTCCCCCTGCTGCTAGTCCCCGAGGGGGAGACTAGCGCTGTGGCGGGCGGCAAGGAAGTGCGAAACATGTGGGCGAGTTGGCAACAGTGCTTCATTACCCACCGGCCCGCCCTCGGGCTTGACCCGAGGGCCACTCTTCGCGCGAACTAACCAACGCTGCCCGAGTTCATCGTCTCCCTCCCCCTTGTGGGGAGGGATCAAGGGTGGGGGTTCTTGAGGGAGTGGCCCCTCAGTCGAGATCCAGCACACCTTCCGCGACCACCACCGCCTGCCCGCCGATGGCGCCATGGATGAGCCTGTCACTGTCCTTGCGCGATTGCAGGGTGATGCGGCAGGGGCGGCCCATTTCGAGGCCCTGCCGCAGTACATAGTCGGTCTGTCCCGATCCCATTTCCTGTTCGGCCAGCATGCCGATCAGCGCCGCGGCGGCAGAACCGGTTCCCGGATCTTCGCCCAGTCCCATGCCGAACATGCGGGCGGCAAGGTCATTGTCCTTTTCCTCGGGCGTGAGGGTGAAGACATAGGCCGAGTGATGGTCGTGGTGGAACACGTCATTCCAGGCCGTGCGGTTGACCTCGATCTTCTTCAGCACCTTGGCGTCCCGCACCGGGATGAGGTGGAAGGTAACGCCTGCAGAGAACACTGCCGGCTTGAACACGTCGCAGCCGATGTCATCGACCTCGATGCCCAGCGCCTGGGCAATGCCCAGCCGGTTCGGCAGGTCGGCGATGCGCTCGGGCAGCCTCGGCAGGGCGAAGCGCGCGTCGCCCGTGCGCCGGTCGATCCGCTCGAACAGGGCCGTCACCAGCCCCACCTTTTCCTCCATGCGGATGGCCGAGGCGCGACTATTGAGCCCCAGCGTCACCGCCGCGCCCACCGTCGGATGCCCGGCAAAGGGCAGTTCCTGATAGGGCGTAAAAATGCGGAGCGACGCCGAGTTGCGCTCGTTCTGCGGCTTGCAGATGAATACCGTTTCGCTGAGGTTGAACTCGCGGGCAATGGCCTGCATCTCATTGTCCATCAGGCCGTCCGCCTTGGGAATGACGGCCAGGCCATTACCCTTCAGCGGCGTGCTGGTAAAGACGTCGAGGATGAGATAGGGCAGCTTCAATTGGTCACCTCGGGCAGCGCATAATCGGCGCGCGACTTGCCGAGGTGATCGCACAGCGCATCGACCGCCACGCCATGATCCTTGCGGCCCGGCAGGCCGGAAATGGTCAGCGTGCCGATGATGCCAGCCCCCGGCACGCGGATGGGGAAACCGCCACCGGCAATGACATAGTCGGCAGAATCGACACCCGACTGCTCGGAAAACGGCACTTCGCCACGCTCCAGCACCAGCCGATATGTGGCGCGCTGGAAGCGACGCACCGAGTTGATCTTGCGACGCACCCATTCGGCATTGTCGGCGCTGGTGCCCGGCGTGGCCGAGAAGAACAGCTGCCGGTCCCAGGTCCTGAGGTCGACGACCAGCGACAGGCCCTCGCCAAGCGCACGCTCGCGGATGGAGGAGCCAATGGCAAAGGCGACCGCCTCGTCAAAGGCGGGGAGAACCAGCTCGAGTTCCTGGCGCTTTACGAGGTCGATTTCGTCTTGGGTGGTCATGTCTCAGTCCTGATGCATGCGGGAGAAGGCGTCGATAAGCGGCGTGCGGTCCACCGCACCCTTGGCGAAGTTGACCTGGGCCGGATCGATATGAGCCCAGGCCGCCTTGCTGTCGGTCCAGATATTGCCCACTGGCGCGGCCCAGTCGATATCGTCGAGCGATCCGGCGCGCAGCACCCTGAAGGGGCCCGAGGCGGGGTCGTTCCAGAGCCAGGTGTAGCACCTGGCGCAAAAATTCATGGTGATGACATTGCCGCTGTCTGCCTGTCGCAGATGCTGGACGACCGAGCCCGCCACGAGCTCCAGGTCATCGGCCTTGACCAGCACCGACATGGACCATCCCGCGCCTGAATAGCGCTGGCAGTCCTTGCAGTGGCAATTATAGACGCTGAGCGGCGCAGCCTTGAGGCGATACCGCGCCGAGCCACAAGAACACCCACCCTCAACTGGAAATGCCGGCAATGCCAAGATTCGCCTCCCTCATCTGCGGGAAAACTTCTAGGACAGTTGAGGCAACACTTGAAGTCCAGCCGAACTATCCCTGGTCCATATCTTTCATCACCCACCGCGCCGCCCTCGGGCCTGACCCGAGGGCCAGTTTCCACGCACGCCGACGACATTGTGAGGCGGGCAAAGGGCCTCAGGTCACGCCCGAGGGTGGAACAATGTGCATACGCTACGGACGAGAAAACAATACCGGAGCAAGCAGGAAGACTATCCCCACAGCCGCCCGCTCGCGAAAGCGTCGAGGACCACCGCGGCATAGGGGATGAGTTGACCGGCCGCCTGCCCGTCCGCCGCGTTGCGGCAGGCCACGACATCGTCAAGTTCCGGCTCATCCTGAGCCGCCAGATTGGCGCGAATGCGCGCCACTAGAGCGTCGGCGTCGAGTGGAAGATGCAGCCGCCTCACAATAGCGATGCGTGGCCCGTCGACAACGGCGAGAAGCTGCCCTGTCTCGCCGTCGTCCATGCTGAGGCCGGTTTCCTCTTGCAGCTCCGTGGCGATGCAGACGTCGGTATCGACCACGCCATCGGCCCTGACGTCGCGCGGCTCCAGCGCCCCGCCCGGTGGGTAGACCCGTCCAGCATTGATCGTCTTGCCACCCATGACGCCGAAGATCAGCGCCCCGTCGGCGCTCTCGATCAGCGTCGCGCCGAAAATATGGATGGCGCCAATGTCGGGGAATCCCAGTTCACGCCAGGCGAGGAAGGCCGAATAACTGTCCTCGCGCGCTTCCGCCCGGTAGACGCCATCGGCACCCAGCACCGGCGGCGTGAAGCCGAGGATACGCCCGTCCCACACATGTGGGTTCTTCGCCACCATCTGCTTCCAGATACCGGGCACCTGCGCGCGAATATCCGCCGGCATCGGCCAGGCGCCCGGCACAAGCCGGAAATCCGTCGCGGTGATGGGAATGATGTCGATGCTCATGCGATCTCCGGTCGGCCAAACAAAACGGGGGCCGAAGCCCCCGTTCATCGTGGAGTTGAAACTCGCTCGGGTGAGTCAAATGGCGTGGTTTTCGAGAACCGGAGCGCAGCGTACAGTGAGTACGTGAGCACCGGAAGCGCAGAAAATCGCGTCAGTTGACCACCCGAGTAGAGTTTCTTAGTTCTTGGCCTTGTCGACCAGCGCGCCGGCCTTGATCCAGGGCATCATGTCGCGCAGCTTGTGTCCGACTTCCTCGATCTGGTGCTCGTCGTGCAGGCGACGGGTGGCCTTGAAGCGCGAACCGCCAGCCTTGATTTCCTGCATCCATTCCGAGGTGAACTTGCCCGACTGGATGTCGTGCAGAACGCGCTTCATCTCGGCCTTGGTTTCCGAGGTGATGATGCGCGGGCCGGTGACGTATTCGCCCCACTCGGCCGTGTTCGAGATCGAGTAGTTCATGTTGGCGATGCCGCCCTGGTAGATCAGGTCGACGATCAGCTTCACTTCGTGCAGACACTCGAAATAGGCCATTTCCGGAGCGTAGCCGGCTTCCACCAGCGTTTCGAAGCCGGCGCGGATCAGCTCGACGAGGCCGCCGCACAGCACGGCCTGCTCGCCGAACAGGTCGGTTTCGCATTCTTCGCGGAAGTTGGTTTCGATGACGCCCGAACGGCCGCCGCCAACGCCCGATGCATAGGCCAGGGCGATGTCATGGGCATTGCCCGAGGCGTCGTGGTGCACGGCGATCAGGCACGGCACGCCGCCACCCTTCTGGTATTCGCCACGCACGGTGTGACCCGGGCCCTTCGGCGCGATCATGATCACGTCGACGGTCGACTTGGGCTCGATCAGGTTGAAGTGCACGTTGAGGCCGTGCGCGAAGGCCAGCGCGGCGCCGTCACGGATATTGGGCTCGATGTCCTTCTTGTAGATATCGGCCTGCAGCTCGTCCGGGGTCAGCATCATGATGACGTCGGCCCACTTGGCGGCATCGGCGACCGACATGACCTTGAGGCCTTCGCCCTCGGCCTTCTTGGCCGACGGGGAACCCGGACGCAGGGCCACCACGACATCGGTGACGCCGGAGTCGCGCAGGTTCAGCGTGTGGGCGTGGCCCTGCGAACCGTAGCCGACAATGGCCACCTTCTTGGACTTGATGATGTTGAGGTCGGCATCACGATCGTAATAGACGCGCATTGGGGTTCTCCCTGGAATTTCTGCGTTTGCTTAAGTGCTTGCCTTGGCCCCGTAGAGGGCCAGGAACTGGTCCGCCGCGGTCTTCACATCGGCTTCGATGTTGGCCTCGACATTGGATTGGGTCAGGCCCTTGTCGCCGAGCAGCAGACGAATCTGCACGTCGCGCACGACAAGGCCGAAAAAGGTGCGATAGGCTTCTTCGCTCGAATTGAAGCGCAGGAGACGCGCATCGCGCGCCGCCTCCAGAATGGGCTTCAACCGGCGGCGGATGGCCATGGGGCCGTTTTCCAGGACGATGTTGCCCAGGTCATCCTTTTCCTGCGCCGCATGGGTAATGGCGGTGCGATTGAGGGTGATCGAGACTTCCCCGACAATTGTGGTGAGGAGGTCGCGCGCGAACTGTTCGAGACTGCCGCGCAGCGCCTTAATGTTCATGTGGCTGCGATCGACATAGGGCATGCGGACCTTGGCCGCCTGCCACTGCACGGTAGCCGTCAGCAGCCCGTCCCGGTCGCCGAACCACTTGTAGAGCGTTTCCTTGGAGCATGAGGCGCGCCGCGCCACCGCGGTCATGGTCAGCCCGTCGCCGTTTTCGACGAGCAAATCCAGCGCCGCCGTCAGCACAGCCTGCTGGCGGGGGGTGAATGTCTCTTCGTCGACCTTGATGGCCAGGGCCAAGGGAACTCTCCCGTTCTGATCGGCAGCCGAACGCCTCGACGCCTTTCCGTTCGCTGGCGTACCGTACGGTACGGTTCTAGGCAAGCGAAATTTCGCGCTGTGGAGATTGGCTGTTGCGTAACGACCGGGTCGCCTCGCCCGCTGGGCCCTTGTCTCCACCGGGCATTTGCAATTTTTCTCAGGGCAGCTATGCCCTTGCCAGACATTTTCACGGAAATCCCAGAATGACCGACACCGTTCTCGACCGCTTCCTGCGCTACGTGGCCATCGATACGCAATCCGATCCGGCGTCCGACACCCAGCCCTCCACCGAAAAGCAGAAGAATCTCGGCCGCGTGCTCGAAGCCGAGCTGCAGGCGATCGGTCTCACCGACGCGCATCTGGATGAGCACGGCTATGTCTATGCAACCGTGCCGGCCAATACCGACAAGGATGTGCCGGTCATCTGCTTCTGCGCGCATATGGATACGGCGCCTGATTTCAGCGGCGCCAATGTGCAGCCGCGTCTCGTCAGGAACTATCAGGGCGGCGACATCGTGCTGGGCAATTCCGGCCGCACCATCCGCGTCGCCGAACATCCCGAGCTCGCCAACCAGATCGGCAACGACGTCATCACCACCGATGGCACGACCCTGCTCGGCGCCGATGACAAGGCCGGACTCGCCGAAATCGTCACGGCCGCCGAAATCCTGCTCAAGGATCCCTCCATCCGCCACGGCACCATAAAGCTGCTCTTCACCACCGACGAGGAAATCGGTCGCGGCGTCGACAAGGTCGATCTCGAAAAACTCGGCGCCCGCTTCGCCTACACGCTCGACGGCGAAACGGTCGGCACGCTTGAGGACGAGACCTTCTCAGCCGACGCGCTCACCATCGACATCACGGGCGTGGCCATGCATCCCGGCTTCGCCAAGGACCGCATGGAGAACGCCATCAAGGTCGCCAGCGCCATCGTCGCCCGCCTGCCGCGCGACGTTTCCCCTGAAGGCACCGATGGGCGCGACGGTTTCGTGCACCCGGTGGGGATTTCCGGTTCGATGGAAGGCGCCAGCATCAGCTTCATCGTCCGCGATTTCACCAATGAGGGCCTCGTGCAGAAGCACGCCATGGTCGAGGAGATCGCGCGGTCGGTGCTCGTGGATTTCCCGGGCTCCTCTTTCAGGGCGACGCGCAAGGAACAGTATCGAAACATGAAACAGGTGCTCGACCAGCACCCCGAAATCGTCGCCAATGCCGAAGAGGCCATCCGTCGCGCCGGACTGACGCCCAATCGCGGCTCCATTCGCGGCGGCACGGACGGCTCGCGCCTCTCCTTCATGGGCCTGCCCTGCCCCAATATCTTTGCGGGCGGACACGCCTTCCACTCGCCGCTCGAATGGGTCAGTCATCAGGATATGGACAAGGCCGTGAAGACCATCGTCGAGCTTGCAAAGGTTTGGGAAGAGCGCGCCTGAAATCCGGCCGGATGAGCTTTACCTGCCGCCCATCGTCACCACCCGGTTTATCCGGGTGGCCCATGCTTTCTGCCAATAAGAGTGGATTACCGGGGCCATCCCGGCAATGCGAGGAACGCAGGATCGAGCGGCATGCCTGGAGCCGGACCCTGCCTGCCTGGCAGCGACGCGATTAACCGGTGCCGCCTCCAGAATTGCGTTACCGTCGGCCGAGCAGCCGGTCGGCAATGTCGCTGTTGCGGCCGGCCGCAATGCCGGGAATGAGAAGCGCGTCGATCAGCCACCAGAGACCCACAATGGCCCAGAGGAAGCTGAGGAAGCCAAAGCTGATCACGGTCAGCAGCAGGATGACGCCGCTGAGGGCCAGCATTACCAGCCCGCTGAGCGGCCGTCCGAGATAGAAGCGGTGCGCGCCGACATAGCCCAGGAAGAACCAGAGCAGGTAGGCGACGAGAAGTGACTTCTTCTCGATGTCATACTGGGCATAACTGCGGTCGCTGGACATGGGGTCTCCTTCGTGTCGCGCATCAGTTGGGAATGCAGAGGGGCCAGTTCAAGATGCGCGCCCTTTCAAAGCCTTGAGCTCGATCCAAACCGGCGCGTGATCGCTTGTGCCTTCGCGCGCCCGCACCTGCCGGTCGACTCCGCAGGATTTGAGGCGCGACGCCAGCGCCGGGCTGAGCAGGAAATGGTCGATGCGCAGGCCGGCATCGCGCTCAAAGGACTGCCGCCAGTATTTCCAGAATGTATAGATGCGCTCGTCCGGATGCAGGTGCCGTACCGCATCTGTCCATTCCTGGGCCAAAAGGTCGGCATAGGCCTTCCGCACCTCCGGCCGGAACAGCGCATCGTCGAGCCAGCGCTCGGGCTTGTAGACGTCGAGTTCTGTCGGCATGACGTTGAAATCGCCCACCAGCGCCGCCGGCAGCTCGCTGGCCATCAGTTCCTTGGCATGCGCAGCGAGGCACGCAAACCAGGCCAGCTTGTAGTCGAATTTCGGTCCCGGCGCGGGATTGCCATTGGGCAGATAGAGGCAGCCCACCAGCACACCCTGCACTGCCGCCTCGATATAGCGCGCATGATCGTCGCGCTTGTCGCCCGGCAGGCCTCGCCGCGTCTCCACCGGCTTTCCATCACGGGCCAGGATGGCGACGCCGTTCCAGCTCTTCTGCCCATGCCAGATGGCGCCATAGCCCGCCTTTTCGATGGGCCCGGCCGGAAAGCGATCGTCACTCGCCTTCAGCTCCTGCAGGCACACCACATCCGGGCGGGTCTCTTCCAGCCAGTCGAGCAGCAGGCCCAGCCTGCCGTTGATGCCGTTGATGTTGAATGTCGCGACCCTCATGCCAGCCTAAACACGGGGCCGGGCCGATAGGTTCAGCCCTTCACCACCCCGAAGCGCATGAAGACGACACCATTGCCGAACACCTCCACCTGCCGGCGCTCGAAACGGGTGAGGCCCTCTACCTGGAACATCGGCGTGCCTGCCCCGACCGCGACGGGGATGGTGTATATCGACACTTCATCCACGAGCCCCTGCCGCAGCAGTGCCGAACCCAGCGTCGGCCCGGATACCGAAATGTCCTTTTCAGTCTGAGCCTTCAGCTTTGCGACATCCTCGCCCGACAATTCCCGCACCAGCCGCGTCCTGCTGGTCGTCACCTCGGTCAGCGTGCTGGAAACCACGATCTTTTCGGTCTCGCGCCAGACGAGGGAATAGTCGCGCTCGAACTGGGAAACGCTCTGATCCTCATGCACCGTGTCCCAGATCCGCATCGTCTCGAACATGCGCCGGCCATAGATATTGACCCCGACCGCCGCCTCCTCTGACTCCGCGAAGCGGTGCACCTGCTCGCTCACCTGCCCCCAGTCAAACCCGCCCCTGACATCGTTGATGTACCCATCGAGCGACGCCATCATGCCAAAAACCAGTCTGCCCATGTCCGCCTCCCCTGCTATCGGCAGTTTGCCACATTCCGGGCGCGCGTCGACATTAGAGATAGTCACCCGATTCACGAGTGAACCCTCATGCCTGCTGACGCATCCACACTCATGGCCCTCGGCATCGGCGCGGCCATTCTGTTGTGGCTGATCTTCTCGCTGATGAAGCGGCTCTTCGGCATCGCCATCATCGCGGCTTTGGCCTTTGGGGCCTACATGGTCTGGACCAATCCCGCCTTGCTGAACGAGGCACTGGAAATGGCCGGCCTGCGCTAGATCTCGCCACCCAGAGGAGCGCCGTGGCGGAACCAGGGTGTGGGCGTCGCGCTAGCCTAGTCGCCGCGCAAAAAAGTCCAGCACCGCCGCCCGCATGCTCTCAGTCTCCTGGTGGCCGACGCCCGGCTCGCTGATGAACTCGAGCATGTCGGGCGCGGCGGCATAGGCAGGCCGCAGGTCCTGCATCGCTCGTTCCACGGCAGCGGGCGGGCTCAGGTGATCGGCTTCACCCACGCAGATCAATTGCGGCCTTGGGGCAATCAGGGCCGCAATGGTGCCGCCATCGGCCTCACGCAGCAGTCCCGGGACGGTGAGATAGATACCGTGGCCGTCATGGGCTCCCAGTTCGATCATGGTGCGGAAATCGGCAAAACAGCACAGATGCGCGACAGCACCGATCCGCTTGTCGATGGCGGCCAGCCAATAGCTCAGCACACAGCCCATGGAGAGCCCGAAGGCGCCGACCCGCGACGCATCCACATCATCGCGTCCTGCCAGATAAGTCAGCGCCGCGCCGTGGTCAGACAACATCTGCCCGAAAAGCGATTCCCCATACCAGAGCAGCGCCTTGGCGACAGAGCTCTCGGTCTCCGACGCCCGCTCACCGAAAACCGGCATGTCGATAGAGAGCGTGACATAGCCCGCCCGCGCAAAGACCGGACCAAGCGGACCAACCAGATATTCCCGCCCATCCAGCAGCTCGCGCGCGCCGATGGCATAGCCGCCACCATGGGAGTGACCGTAGAGAATGGCCGGCAGTCGCCCTGCCGCAGCGGACGGGCGGGTCAGGATGCCGCGCACCTCCGCGTCCCCGATGCGCAGGCGCAGGTGCTCGACGGTGTAGCCGCCCATGTCCTCGATCTCTTTCGAGATGAGCGCGACGCCACGGTCCTCGAAGCCAAGCAGTTCGCGAAAGCGTGCGGACGAGATCGCCATTTCAGCCTCTTGCTGTTGCAGGTCGTTGCCCGACCCAGTTGTTGAAGCGCGCCAGCGCCAGGCCGAAAACGATCAGCAGCACGCCGCCGCCCACGATGGAGACCGGCTGTGCGCCAAGCACAATGAACCATTGGGTGAAGAAGTGGATGGCCCCGAAGACTGCCACGCTGTTGACCACCCAGCGCCGGTTGGCGAACACCGCCCAGGCGCCAAAGCTCAGAAGGGCAAGCGCCCAGGCAATCGAGAAGGCAAATCCGCTGACGCCGAGATTTTCGTCGCCAAACAGAGACCCCGCGAAAAACGCGACATTCACCAGCACGATGGCAACACGCATCGCGATAATGGCCAGTCGCTCATAGTCCGAGGCCAGCCGCAGTGAGACCAGGTAGAGCACCAGCACCAGCGCGGCCAGGGATACGATGACCACCACGAGGAAATGGTTCGGCGGCCAGAGATCGGGGTCGAAGGTAATCGTCATAGCGAAGGCAAAGACGGCCAGAGCCGCCAGAAGGCCCGAGCGGGCCAGGACAGAGGCAATGGCGAGGCCGAGCGTCAGCCCCACGCGAACCAGCAGGTTCTCGCCGTAGAGTCCGCCCAGCCCGCCGCACAGCGCCAATGCGCCGATGACCAGCATGATCTGCGCAAAGATCTGCAGCCGCGGGAGCGCCTGCATGCGGATGAAGAGGCCCGCGCCGAACATCAGCGCGCCCAGCGCGACCAGGGTCTCAAGAGTGGGCAGCAGCGCTGCCACCCCGCAGGCGACAGCAGTCGCGCCCAGTGCATAGAGAATGTTGGCGCCCAGCGCTCCGGTATCGGCGGCCGCGAAGCCTTTCAGGCGCTCCGCCTCATCAGGCGTGATCTTGCCCGCTTCCAGGAGAGCGTCGAGATCGAGCGTAACCTTCATTGCCTTCCTCCCCAGGCGACTGTCGCAAGGCTAGAGCAAGGCGACGATTCTGCCCACTGTCCCGCCGGGTTGCAGTGGAAGCAACGCAGCGTTCAATCATCGGCACTTGCCGATGGAAAACAAAGAGAGCATGTAACGCACGAACCACCCAGCCGGTACGGCCAAGGAAATTCCATGTCCAAACTCTTCTCCCCCATCGCCCTGCGCGGCTTCGATCTGCGTAATCGCGCGGTAGTCGCCCCCATGTGTCAGTATTCAGCCATCGATGGCTTCGCCAACGACTGGCACTTCGTGCATCTGGGTCGTTTCGCCCTCGGCGGCTTTGGACTGGTTCTGCTTGAGGCGACCGGCGTCGTGCCGGAGGGTCGTATTTCTTACGGCGACCTGGGCCTCTGGAAGGACGAGCAGATCGCGCCTCTGGCACGCATCGTCGATTTCCTGCACGCCCATGGCAGCGCCGCCGGTATTCAGCTTGCCCATGCCGGTCGCAAGGCCTCCACCCCAGTCTCCTGGCGCAATGCCGAAGACCTCCAGACCGAGGAGCAGCGTCGCGAGGCCGGCTACGAGCACTGGACGCCCGTCGCCCCGAGCGCCGAGTCGCACGATCCCTCTAATCCCGATTTTCAGGTACCAACGGCCCTCGATGCCGACGGCATCCGCCGCGTGGTCGATGGTTTCGTGGCGGCCGCCATCCGCGCCGACAAGGCAGGGTTCGACACCGCCGAAATCCACGCCGCGCACGGTTACCTCCTCAACCAGTTCCTGAGCCCCCTCTCCAACCACCGCACCGACGACTATGGCGGCAGCCTTGAGAACCGCATGCGTCTGGTGCTCGAAGTGACGGAGGCGGTCCGCGCGGCCTGGCCGCAGGACAAGCCGCTGCTGGTCCGCCTCTCGGTCAGCGACAACGCACCGGGGGGCTGGACGCCTCAGGATAGTGTGGTGCTGGCCCGCGCCCTCAAGGCACTGGGCGTTGACGCAATCGACTGTTCCAGTGGTGGCATGGCCCAGGGCCGCATCACGTCGGCCGAAGCCTATCAGGTGCCCTTCGCCAAGACTGTGCGCGACGGCGCCGGCATCCCCACAATGGCTGTCGGGCTGCTCGGCAATGTCGAGGCCGCCGAAGCCATTCTCGAACGTGGCGAAGCCGACTTTATCGCCTTGGCCCGCGGAGCCCTCGATGACCCCAACTGGGCCGTGCATGCCGCCCGTATTCTTGACGGTACCTACGACCTCTGGCCGGTCCAGGCCCGCCGGGTAGCAGGGCGAGATCAGGTTCTTGGCCTGCGGGGCTGAATTCAGCGGACAAGTAGCAGGGCGATCCAAATTTCGCCCTGTTCCAGCGATCCTCTTGCGACCTGCTTCGCCAACCACCAAGTGAGGCAGGCGCACGGGAGTTACGCCATGGATACCAAAGCCGCCATTGTCGCCCTCATGACTGTCTGGGGCGTCGGCACTTGCACCGCAGCGCCTTCCATGGCGCAGGAAACCGATCCCTCCGCAGAAGAGGGCGAAGCACTGGTGGACAATCCTTTGCTGAACCGGGTCTGGATCCGGCAGGCATCCGACCCAGCGGCCCTGCCCGGCGTCGTCCACATCTTCCTCTCCGATGGCACTCTCGTTTCCGACAGCTGCTGGGAGCCCTACCGGCTTTCAAGCTGGCAGCAGGTTTCTGACACCCAGATTTCGTGGGACGAGGACGGCATGACCATCAGCGCCGACATCGCTTCGCTGACGTCGGACGAACTCGTGCTCAACCTGAAACTGGTTGGTGGCGACGAAGAACAGCGCTTTGTGCCGGCAGAAGTCCCCTTCGTGTGCCCCGACATGCCCAGATGAGAGCCTTGGTGCTAACAGTCTGCTAGCAAATTGCCTCAGATGACGACCTGGGTTCCGATCTCCACCACGCGCCCGGTGGGAATGTGAAAATACTCGGTCGCATCGCTGGCATTGCGCGCCAGGCGGATAAAAATCCTGTCCTGCCAGAACCTTAGCGGCCCGCCCGACTTCTGCCCGAGCTTCAGCGAGCGCCGTGACAGGAAGAACGAGGTCGACATGATGTCGAACTTCCACCCGAGCTTGCGGGCAAGCGCCAAGGCCTTGGGAATATTGGGTTCTTCCATGAAACCGAAGGTCACAATGACGCGGAAGAACAGCTCGTTATAGGCGTCGATCGTCACCTTTTCGTCGTCCGGAACGCGCGGCGAGGTCGAGGTCCGCACCGTCAGGATCACGTTCTGCTCGTGCAACACCTTGTAATGCTTGAGAGAATGCAGCAGCGCCGTAGGGGCTCCCTCCACATCGGACGTGAGGAAAATAGCCGTGCCGGGAACGGTATTGGGCTTCTTCTTGGAAAGGTTCTCGACCAGGAATTCCAGAGGCACCTCATCGCGGCGGGTCTTTTCGGCCAGCCGTCGGCGGCCTGCCATCCAGCTGACCATGATCAGCGAAACCAGAATAGCCACGGCCACAGGCACCCAGCCACCCTGGAATATCTTGGCAAAGTTCACCAGGAAGAACCCGCCATCGATGACCAGATAAAGCGCTCCAAAAGCGATCAGCCAGCCCAGCGGCCATTTCCAGTTGCGGCGCATGACCACCAGCAGCAGTGTCAGCGTCACAACCATGATGCCGGACACCGCGATGCCGTAAGCATTTGAAAGATTTGCTGAACTGCCGAAGCTGACCACCAGCAGAAGCACCATGATCATGATCATCGTGTTGATCTGCGGCATGTAGATCTGGCCGCGCTGTGACTGCGAAGTGTGCTGAACAATCATGCGTGGCAGCAGATTGAGCGCGATGGCTTGCTGCGTCAGACTGAACGCGCCCGAAATCACCGCCTGGCTGGCAATGATCGTTGCCATAGTCGCTAGTGCCACGAATGGACCCAGCGCCCAATCAGGATGCATTTCAAAGAACGGGCTGACTACGTTCTCCGGCCCGACGCTGAGCACGAATGCGCCCTGCCCGAAATAGTTCAGCAACAGACATGGAAAGACCAGGCCAAACCAGGCAATCACGATCGGCTTGCGGCCGAAATGACCGAGATCGACATAGAGCGCCTCGGCGCCCGTCACGGCGAGGAACACCGCGCCCATGACCACAAAGGCTATGCCGGCATGAGTGATGAGAAATTCGATTGCATGCCAGGGGTTGAGCGCCCAGAGCACGAAGGGGTTCTGGATGATGTGGTAGAGCCCGATCCAGCCCAGCACGAGAAACCAGACTGCCGTGATCGGCCCGAAGACGACGCCAACCTTGCCGGTGCCGAAGCGCTGGACGAAAAACACGCCCAGAATGATTATCAATGTGATCGGCACCACCCATCGCGTCATGTTCGGCGCGACCAGTTCCAGGCCCTCCACGGCAGAGAGCACAGAGATCGCCGGGGTAATCATGGCGTCGCCATAAAACATGGCCGCGCCGGCCACGCCGAGGGCCGTAATCCACACCGGCGGCTTTTCAAACGTCTTGCGGGCAAGCGCCATCAGCGAGAGCGTGCCGCCTTCGCCGTTGTTGTCGGCGCGGGTCACGAAGAAAACGTATTTCAGCGCCACCGTCAGCGTCAGGGCCCAGACAATCAGGGACAGCAGACCGAGAACTTCGGTCTCGGTCGCGGTGACCCCGGGCCGCACCGCCATCGCCTGCCGGAAGGCGTAGATGGGGCTGGTGCCGATGTCGCCATAGACTACGCCGATGGCCCCCAAAGTCAGAAGAGGAAGGCTGCTTGTTCCATGGCTGGCATGGTCGGTCACGCCATCACCGGTCGAGGGACCGGTAGTTTCCGCTTGCGTCATGAGCTTGTGGGCTCTCGCTGTTTCAGGGCGGGGGCGGCTATACACCCGTCACCCGTCACAGACAACACCCGGTGAACCGAATAGTTCATATGCAGTCAGGGGACGTCCGTTTCCGGACGCCCCCTGCCAGGCAAACGAGGACTTGGAGGTCTTCGTATATTATTCAGCTGCTTCAGCGACTTCCGCAGCTTCTTCGTCACGGGCGGCCTTGGCCGCAGTACCCCACCAGACGAGCTGGTCGAGCATGTCCTTGGCCGAGTTTCCGATCGAGCCTTCGATCTCGGCAAGGGTCTTGGTGCCGCCAAAGCCCGGATGGACCGACATGAAATCGGCGCCGGCAATGTGGACGGCCGAGCGAGTCGAGACCATCTGCAGCTCAATGCCGATTGTGCGCAGGTTTTCGATGGCGCGGGCGCCACCAACGGTGCCGTAACCCACGGCGCCGAATGCCTTCTTGTTCCAGTTCACATAGGCCTGGTCGAGGGCATTCTTCAGCGCGCCGGTGATGGCGCGGTTGTATTCCGCGACGACGAAGATGAAGCCGTCAAATTCGGAGATCTTGTTCTGCCACTTCACAGCATTGGGGTTCTGCGAAGGCATCCAGGCATTGGAGGCCATTTCGTCGAAGAACGGCAGGTCGAAATCGCGCAGGTCGACGATTTCGGCGTCGATTTCCGGGCGTTCATTGGCCTTCTCGAGGATCCACTTGGCCGGGACTTCGCCGAAGCGAGTGGGGCGGGTGGAAGAGATGATGACGCCGATCTTGAGCTTGGACATTTGCGGTGCCCTCCTTGGTAACAAATCGTAACTGAGGCGATATATGTGCCTGTCGCGATTTTGCTCAAGAGGGCACCATTCTGTCTGCCGGAGACACTGGGGTGACTCGGTCACATTGGTGTAAGTATCAGAATTCTCAGTGTTTCCGGGCGTTATGGCAGAAACACTGCCCGAAAAGACCCAAAATGGCCCAGCCCGACATACGAACTGTTCTCAGCTGACGAACAATGCCTTCAAGCGAGCACGGCCCGATAGGCCCTCACCGCTTCGGCAAAACCAACCAGCAGTGCATCGGCTGTGATTCCATGGCCGATTGAAACTTCGGCCACGCCCGGCACCGAGGCCTGGAAGGCGGGCAGGTTGATGAGTGTCAGGTCATGTCCGGCATTGACGCCGAGGCCTGCCTCGAGGGCCGCGCCGCAGGTCACCGCCAGGTCCGCCAATTGCCGTTCCGCCTCCACTGCATCCGCGAAGCAGGCCCCATAGGGGCCGGTGAACAGCTCGACACGATCCGCGCCGGTTGCCTTGGCAGCGGCAATGCCGGCCTCCCCGGCATCGGGATCGCAGAACAACGAAATACGTCGGTCATCGCGCTTGAGGCGCTGCACGACGGAGGTCAAGAAATTACCCTTGCCCACAAAATCCCAGCCATGGTCCGAAGTGGCCTGCTGGGGATCATCCGGCACCAGCGTCACCTGCTCCGGGTTCACTTCCTCGATGAGATCGAGGAAGTCATCGCTGGGATATCCCTCGATGTTGAATTCGGCGTTCGGATAGTCGGCGCGCAGCAGTGCCGATAGCTCGAACACATCGGTCCTGCGGATATGACGTTCGTCGGGGCGCGGATGAATGGTGATGCCGCTGGCCCCGGCGTCGAGCACGACGCGGGCAATGCCGGTGACGCTGGGCCACGGCAGGTTGCGGCGATTGCGCAGTTGCGCGACGGCATTGAGGTTGACGGAGAGAAGCGTCATGGCAGGGACTCGCTAGAACTGCCCCTGCCTTACACCAGACCGGGCTACACGCCCAATCGAACCTTGTGATGACCCCGATCAACCGGACCGGGGTCAAAGGGCCTACATGCCCTCTGCGCCGCGCGAGATGGCAGCGAGACCAGTGCGCACGACTTCCACCAGGCCCAGCGGCTGCATCAAGGCAATAAAGCTGTCGACCTTGGACGGCTTGCCGGTGACTTCGAAGACGAAGCTCTCGACGGTCGCATCGACGATCTGGGCGCGGAAGGCATCGGCCAGGCGCAACGTCTCTGCGCGATGGTCGCCACCGCCGCGGACCTTGATCAGGGCCAGTTCGCGCTCGATATAGGCGCCCTCGGCGGTCAGGTCGTGAACCTTGTGCACCGGCACCAGGCGCTCGAGCTGGGTCTTGATCTGGACCAGCACCTTTGGTGTGGCGATGACGACAACAGTGATGCGACTAAGTCGCTTGTCGTGTTCGGTCTCGCTGACGGTCAGGCTCTCGATATTGTAGCCGCGGGCCGAGAAGAGGCCCACGACGCGGGCGAGGATGCCCGGTTCGTTATCGACGAGAACCGAGAGCGTGTGGCGCTCCGCCTGCTGGGTTTCCTGGGTCAGGAAATAGGCCGAACCGGTCGGCTGCAAATGTGCGTTCATGGCAAATCCTCCGCAGCTGGCCGTCAGACCAGCTGGCGTCCCTTCTCGTCGATGATGTCGCCGATATTGGCGGTATCGGGCAGGATGATTTCGTTGTGCGGCTTGCCCGAGGGGATCATGGGCAGGCAGTTCTCGTCCTTCTCGACGATGACGTCGAACAGCACCGGACCATCATAGTCGATCATCTCGGCAATGGCCGCGTCGAGCTCGGCCGGGTTCTCGCAACGAATACCCTTGCCGCCGTAAGCCTCTGCCAGCTTGACGAAATCAGGCAGCGATTCCGAATACGAATGCGCATAGCGCGAACCATGAAGAAGGTCCTGCCACTGGCGGACCATGCCCATGCGCTCGTTGTTGAGGATGAAGATCTTGATCGGCAGGCGATATTGCACCGCCGTCGAAATCTCCTGCATGGTCATCTGCACCGAGGCTTCGCCGGCAATGTCGATCACCAGCGCATCGGGATGAGCCACCTGCACGCCGACTGCGGCCGGCAGGCCATAGCCCATGGTGCCGAGGCCGCCCGAGGTCATCCAGTGGTTGGGCTTGTCGAAGTGGAAGTGCTGGGCGGCCCACATCTGGTGCTGGCCGACTTCGGTGGTGATGAACACCTCTTTGCCCTGCTTCTTCGTCGCCTCATAGAGACGCTGGATCGCCCATTGCGGCTTGATGGTCGTGTCCGAATTCTTGAAGTTCAGCGAACCAACATCGCGCCACTTCTGGATCTGCTTCCACCACGGGGCAATGGCCTCGGTCCTCGGTTGATTGGTCTTGGAGCGCCAGACGCGCACCATTTCGGCCAGCACGCGTTCGCAATCGCCGATGATCGGGACGTCGACACGCACGACCTTGTTGATCGAGCTTGGGTCGATATCGACATGGATCTTGCGGCTATGGGGCGAGAAGGCGTCGATGCGGCCGGTGATGCGGTCGTCAAAGCGGGCGCCAATGTTGATCATGACGTCACAGTCATGCATGGCCAGGTTTGCTTCGTAAGTACCGTGCATGCCCAGCATGCCCATCCATTGCGGATTGGAGGCCGGGAAGGCGCCGAGGCCCATCAGCGTCGAGGTGACAGGGAAGCCGGTGAGTTCAGCCAGTTCGCGCAGATGCTCGGAGGCCTGGGGACCGGCATTGATGACACCGCCGCCAGTATAGAAGATCGGACGTTCGGCCTTGAGCATCATATCGACAGCAGCCTCGATGGCCGCAGCATCGCCATCCATCTGCGGACGGTAGCTCCGGTGGCGCAAGGTCGCCTGATCAGGCTTGTAGTATTCGCCGACGGCGAACTGCACATCCTTGGGAATGTCGATGACAACAGGGCCTGGGCGCCCGGTCGTCGCGATGTGGAAAGCCTCGTGCATGATGCGCGGCAGATCTTCCACACGCTTCACCAGGTAATTGTACTTGGTGCAGGAGCGGGTGATACCGACCGTATCGCATTCCTGGAAAGCGTCAGAGCCGATCAGGTTGGTCGGGACCTGCGCGGTGATGCAGATGAGAGGAATAGAGTCGAGCAGCGCATCGGTGAGACCGGTAACGGCATTGGTCGCGCCGGGCCCCGAGGTGACCAGCACGACGCCGGGCTTGCCGGTCGAGCGGGCATAGCCTTCCGCCATGTGCGTTGCGCCCTGTTCGTGCCGCACCAGGATGTGCTGGACGACATCCTGCTGGAACATGGCGTCATAGATCGGCAGGGCTGCACCACCTGGATAACCGAAAATATGCTGAACACCCTGATCCGTCAGCGCCTGGATCACCATTTCCGCGCCGGTCATTTTCTCGGCCATTTGCGCTTTCCTACTCCTCGGGCCCGCCGTACCGGGCGTTACGTCTTTGCTGCCTTAAAACCGCTTTGCCGGAAAAAAGGCAATAAAAAAGGCCCCGTTCGGGACCTGTTTTCGGCGCACCAGCTATCGCGCGGGGTTTTACCCCACGTTGCCGATGCGCCTATCTACTACGAGAATGAGTGCCCGCACGGGACCTCTCCAAAATTTCTAGACGGCGCATTGTTACGTGCAGTGTCACATGCAAGTCAAGCGGCCATGTCCTTCTGATCTGTCGCGGAGCCGAGGATTTTTGGTGCACAGTCACGTCAACCCGCCAATTAGTTGCTGGCAGACCTCCAATGAGATGCTAAGGGCGGGACCAACACCAATTATGACAGTTCAGTGACATGAGCAAAAGCGCGCTCGACAAGGACCTGCAGCAGGTTTCGGGCTATGAATCGGCAACCAACGCCCTTGGACGATCACTGGCTGCCCCTGGCATCGCGCTCGTCTTCCTTCTGCTCGCAGGGGTCTGTGCTGCTTTCGCTGTCGGTCAGGGCCCCGGAACCTATGTCGTTGTTATCGGCGCCCTGATCGCCGGCTACATGGCGCTCAATGTCGGCGCCAATGACGTCGCCAATAATATGGGTCCAGCCGTTGGCGCGCGCGCTATCACGATGGCGGGCGCATTGGTCATTGCTGCTGTATTCGAGGCAGCGGGCGCCCTGCTGGCGGGGGGCGACGTGGTCAATACCGTCGCTCGCGACCTCCTGATTTCCCCGGAACTGGAGGCCCGCACGTTCATCATGGTGATGATGGCTGCCCTGCTCGCTTCGGCGCTTTGGGTCAACCTTGCCACCTATATCGGCGCACCGGTGTCCACGACACATGCCGTAGTGGGTGGCGTCGTCGGTTCGGGCGTCGTCTCGGCCGGCTTTGCGGTCGTCAACTGGCCCATCATTGGTGCCATTGCCGCGAGCTGGGTCATTTCCCCGGTAATGGGTGGCATCATTGCGGCCCTGTTCCTGATCATCATCCGCATGACCATCACGACGCGGCTCGACAAGATCACCGCTGCACGGGTCTGGGTGCCGATATTCGTGGCCGCCATGACCGGCATCTTTGCCATGTATCTGGCGACCAAGGGCCTGAGCCGCATCTGGAAGCCGGGCATGGCCATGACCCTTTTCCTCGGCATCCTCTTTGGTGCGCTGGGCTGGATCGCCGCCATGCCGTGGGTGCGCCATCAGTCGCGCCATATGGAAAACCGCAAGAAGCACGTCGCCAGCCTTTTCAGGCTGCCATTGATCGTGTCGGCAGCACTGCTGTCCTTTGCCCATGGCGCCAACGACGTGGCCAATGCCATTGGCCCATTCGCCGCGATTGTCACCACGATCCAGACCGGCCACGGCGAAGTAGCCGGCATCAGCCTGCCCTTCTGGGTACTCGCTATAGGTGCCATTGGCATTTCGCTTGGCCTTGCCCTGTTCGGGCCCCGGCTGATCCGCACAGTGGGCGAGCAGATCACCAAGCTCAACGAGATCCGCGCCTTCTGTGCGGCGCTTTCGGCCGCGGTGACGGTTCTGGTCGCTTCGGCTCTCGGCATGCCGGTATCTTCGACACATATCGCTGTTGGGGCCGTGTTCGGCGTCGGCTTCCTGCGTGAATACATTTCGCGGCGCGACATGGAGGGCACTGCCGTGCCGGTCAATGCGCGCATGGTCGATGCCAGTCAGCTCAACGCCACCCCCGAAGAAGCTCTCGCCAAGGCCCGCAAGGTGGAGTCGCGCTTGCTGGTGCGTCGTCACCATGTGTTCAGCATCGCCGCCGCCTGGATCGTGACCGTGCCGGCCTCGGCGGTGCTGTCGGGTGTGCTCTACTTCGCCTTGAGCCTTATCATCCGCTGAGGGGTGATTGCCGGGGGCGATCGGCTCAGTTCGGGATCAACCTGGTGTGCAGGCGCTGGGCCAGTCGGCCGAGCGCTGGGTCAGTCAGCAAACGGCGGGCCTCGGAAAGGGTCGCCCAGTGACGCAAGCGCTGGTCCTGCTCGCGCCAGGCATCGAGCTGTTCGGTGACCAGCAATGGAAACAGGTCGACATCGACGAGGGACACATTGTCTGACCCGACACTGGCGCGGTAGCTACCGATGGGCTCCTGCTCGATTGTCCCGGACACACCGGCCTCTTCCAGAGCTTCCATGGCCGCGCTCTCCCAGGGGGACAGTTCAGGCTCGATGGCGCCCTTGGGGAATATCCATTTGCCGCTGCGGCGCGACGTGATCAGCAGAAAAGCCACGCGACCTTCGACGATCGCATAGGGCAAGGCACCGGCCTGACGCAGTTCGGACTGCGTTTCGACACGGGGGCTCCAGTGCTTGAGGAATTCGCGCATTTGGTTTCCGCAGAAAACATTTGTCCGGCTGTTTGACACAACCGGACAACGAAAGTCCACGCGACAAAAAGAACGGGCCCCGAAGGGCCCGATCAATTCTGGGGATTAGCTCAGAAGGGTCAGCTCGGTGGCCGAGACCTTGCCGTCGCGGCCGGTCTGCAGCTCGAAGCTCACCTTGTCGCCCTCGTACAGGCCCTGCAGGCCGGAACGCTGGACAGCGGAAATGTGGACGAATGCGTCCTTCTCACCATTGTCGGGAGAAATGAAGCCGTAGCCCTTGGTGGTGTTGAAGAATTTCACGGTACCGGTGATAGCGGCCATCGATTTGGTCCTCTTGGTCTGTTGTGCCGCTCTCGCGGCGGAAGGGTTTGTCCGGGCTGTGCGGTTCCGGACTTACGGTTCACGAGATCAGGAGGTAGCCAAGTTTCCGGCTGGGCCGGTCGTTCAGATAGCGCAAGACAAGTGGCACGTTACGACTAATTACCTGTTCTAGGCTGCTTTTTCAAGGCCGCACTCAGTGAACCCAAGAATACCTACTCTGCCGCAAAGTACACCCGGTCGGGGGGCCAACCGGGTGTCTGGCGCCTGGGGGCGCTTGACCGCAGGGGGCGCTGCGGTATGGAGCACGACTACCTGCTCGGGCAGGCAGCGATAAACTGAGTTCCGTCAGTGCGGCGATAGACGCACTCGGTGCGGCTCGAGCCATAATAGCCAAGCAATTCACCAGCGGCAGCGCCGGTGACAGCACCGATACCGGCGCCCACAGCGGCACCCACGGCATTGCCAGACAAGGCACCGCCAACGAGGCCACCGCCAATGGCGCCTACTGTGGCGCCTCGCTCAGTCGCGGTGCAGGCAGCGAGCGACAGTGCAGTTGCAGCAATAATCAGGATCTTGTGCATGAATTCCTCCAACGAGTACTCGCAAACAAACGCGCTTTGCTCGAAAGGGTTCCAGCTCGGTTTTAGATTCTATTAAGTCAATTGCCACGCTTGGCGAATAGACCTGCAAGCGCCATGCCGAGCCAACCGAGGATCATCGCCCCGCCCCCTATGGGCGCGGCGCCGGGAAAAAGGGACTGCTCCACCCATTCCCGCATGGCCAGATCGGCACCGAAGACAAGCGTACCAGCTGCCAGCACCGCTCCAGTGCCCAAAAGCAATCTGCTGCGTCCAGCCAGGGCTAAGACAACGAGTACCGGCGCATGCGCCAGAAAGATGGTGGCTATGGCCGCCAGATTGCGGCTATCGGCATGCGATGCTCCGGCCGCGGCAGCCACGCCCGCCGCTCCGATCAACCCGGCCAGGATCAGTAGAAGGCGCGGCAACACAGCCATGAGTGACCTTTCGTAGCGCTTGTCCGCCTTTTCCAGCGCGACGGATTGGACTACAGCATGGCCCGCGAGTGAGAGATACGACAATGAGTGAGAACGTCGCGCCGGTATCCCCGGCGCCGGTGGCGCAACCGTCCGCAAGGGGCTGGGGCACCGAATTCCGCGACACATTTGCACTGGCCTGGCCGCTGGTCATTGCGCAGGTTGCCCAGAATGCCCTGCAGGCCACCGACGTCATCATGATGGGATGGCTGGGACCAGAGGCACTGGCCGCGGGCACCTTGGCCTCGAGTTTCATGATGCCCTTTTTCCTGCTCGGGGTCGGCATCGTCGGGTCTGTAGCACCGCTTGTCGCGCAGGCCCGTGGTCGCCGGGACATCAAGGCCGTTCGGCGCATCGTGCGTCAGGGCTTTTGGGCTGCCATTGCCCTGGCTCTCGTCATTGCGCCGATCCTGCTGCAACTGCGGACTATCTTCGGCTGGCTGGGACAGGACCCTGCCCTTGCGGCGCGCTCCGAGGAATATATCCAGATCGCCATCTTCATGCTCGCGCCGGCCATGGGGGTCATGGTGCTGCGGGGCTTTCTCTCGGCCTATGACAGCACGCGGGTCATCCTCGTCATCACCGTGGGCGGCGTCATCATCAACGCTATCAGCAATTACCTGCTCATGTTCGGACATTTCGGACTACCGCGGCTCGAGCTGCGCGGCGCCGCCCTGGCAACGGTGTTTACCAATGTCTTCATGCTGGCGGCGATGCTGACCTTCGTCGTGCGCCACAAGCGGTTCAGGCGGTTCAACATCCACATCCGCTTCTGGAAGCCGGATTGGCCGCGCTTCCGCGAGATTTTCCGCATCGGCACGCCAATCGGGCTTACCGTTCTGGCGGAAGTGGGGCTCTTTACCGCCGCAACCATGCTGATGGGTCGCCTTGGCACCGACGAAGTTGCCGCTCATGCAATTGCCTTGCAGTGTGCCTCACTCGCTTTCATGGTTCCGCTCGGCCTGGGGATGGCAGCCACCGTGCGCGTGGGTGTTGCCTATGGCCGCAGGGATAAGGTCGGCATCGGCCTCTCCGGCTGGACCAGCTTTGGGCTGGGCACCGTGTTCATGGCCGTATCCGCGCTGTGCTTCCTTCTCTTCGGGCCGGCGATCGTGAGCTTCTTCCTCGATCCCAAAGTCCCGGAAAACCAGAATGCCCTCCTGCTGGCCGCCTCCTTCCTGGCCATTGCCGGCCTCTTCCAGCTCGCTGATGGCGCGCAGGTTGTGGCGGCGCACGCGTTGCGCGGGCTCAGCGACACCAAGGTGCCCATGGTCATGGCCATATTCGGCTATTGGTTCGTCGGCTTGCCGGTGGCCTGGCTGATGGGCTTCACCCTCGAATTGAGGGGCATAGGCATCTGGCTCGGGCTGGCCGCCGGGCTCGCCTTCGTGGCCGCACTTCTCGTCGGGCGATTTGCGATGCGCGAGCGCCTGGGCCTGCTCAAGGCCATAGACTAAAGCGGCGCCCCGCCAAGACCCAGGCGGGGCCAGTCACCCATGCGGTTGCGGAACCAGGTTCGCTGGCGCTTGGCATATTGATGGGTCGCGACGGTTGCGAGCGTGATCGCCTCCTCGCGGCTCTGCAGACCATCGATCCAGTCCGAAATTTCCCGCACGCCAATGGCCTTCATCGCCGGAAGCGAGGGATCGAGCTTTTGTGCGCGCAGCGCCTCCACCTCCCCGACAGCGCCATTTTCGAACATGGCGGCAAAACGATGCGCGATGCGGTCCCGCAGCACATCGCGGTCGGGCGAAAGCACCATGCGCTCGATTGCCCACTCCCTCAGCAACCCCGGCTGCTGATCATCCTGGAAACTCGATAAAGGGCGTCCCGTGGCGCGCTTGACGGCAAGGGCACGGGTGACCCGTTGCGGGTCCGCAACCCGAAGGCGACGCGCCGTCTCCGGATCTTCCGACTGCAGCAGGCTCATCCGCTCCGCCTCGTCCAGCGCTTGAATCTCTTGTTGAACTTCAAGCGTCAGCGCCGCGGAAATTTCCGGCACATCGGCGAATCCCCGGGTCAGGGCATCGAAATAAAGTCCCGTGCCACCAACGAAAACGGCTTCCCGGGATGGGTCCATCTCGGCGAGCACGGCCTCCACCGCACGGACCCACTGGCCGGTGGAGAACCGCTCGCCGGCCGGCACCGTGCCATAGAGACGATGCTCGGCCTGCGCCTCTTCCTCGACACCCGGACGCGCCGTGACCACCCGCAGCGTGTCGTAGACCTGCATGGAGTCGGCATTGATGATGACCCCGCCGCTCGCCTTGGTGCGGGCGAGCGCCAGCGCCGACTTGCCGCTGGCAGTCGGACCCGCTATCAGCACTGCGCGCCTCTGGCCTGTCACCGAACGCTCCCGAAAGTTGCTGCCACCATGCCGGTTCTCTCTCTCATCGCCAATCCTGCCGATCCCGACCTGGATGCCAGGCTGGCCCAGGCCGTTCTGGCCCAGACCGGGGGCGAACTCAACTGGCTGAGCCACGGCATCGCTTGCGATATTCTCGAACCAACTGCGCCGCAAGCGCTTGAATTGGCACGCGATATTATCGGCGACAAGGCCGTGGACGCCAACCTGCTGCCTTCCGCTGGACGCCGCAAGCAATTGCTGGTGGCCGACATGGATTCCACCATGATCGAACAGGAATGCATTGACGAGTTGGCCGACGCTCTCGGGCTCAAGCCGCAGGTGGCCGAAATTACTGAAAGAGCCATGCGCGGTGAGCTGGATTTCGAGCAGGCGCTGGATACGCGCGTTGCCCTGCTGAAGGGGCTAGAACGTTCAAAAATCGAAGAAATCCGCCGCGAGGCAATCACCCTCATGCCGGGTGGACGGGCCCTGGTGCAGACCATGAAGGCCTATGGCGCCTACGCGTCGCTGGTCTCTGGCGGCTTTACCTTTTTCGCCGACTATTTTGCCAAGCGGATCGGTTTCGATGAGGCCATTGCCAATGTGCTCGAATTCGATGGCGATCGCCTGACCGGCACCGTCAGCAAGCCGATTGTCGACAAGAACACCAAGAAAAACAGGCTCTTGCAGCTGACGTCTGAACGCGGGCTGGACATTGCCCAGACCATGGCAGTGGGCGATGGCGCCAATGATCTCGACATGATCGGTGCCGCCGGTTTTGGCGTCGCCATCCATGCCAAGCCGGTCGTTGCGGCGGCCGCCGGCATCCGCATCGATCATGGCGACCTCACCGCCCTGCTCTATCTGCAGGGTTACCCCGAGGACGACTTCGTCCGTTGAGGCGACGGCCAGCCCGGGTCAATTTGCTAGCAGACTGCTAACCGCATAAACATCGTGCGCGAAAAAAAAGAGAGGCCGGCGCAGATGACTGCGCCGGCCTCTCCTGTTGGCTTCGACCGCCGTTACTGAGCGGGCGCTGGAGCGGGCTCCGCGGCCGGAGCCGGAGCCGTTTCTTCGGCCGGGGCCGGGGTCTCGGTGCCCTGGGTCGGCTCAAGCTGCGTGCCATCTTCCAGCGTCATCGTCGGCGTGGCGCCTTCCTCGATGCCGAGGCCATCAAGCGCCTCTTCGTCGGTGCCGAGCACTTCCGGAGTGGTCTGCGGCTGGATCGGCGGAGCAAAGGTCGGGCTTGCAGCCGGCAGTTCACCATCCGAACCGAAGTAGCGGAAGAAGGCGCTGTCGGGCGAGAGGACCATGGTCGTGCCGGTATTGCCCAGCGCCGTACGATAGGACTCCATCGAGCGGTAGAACTCGAAGAATTCCTCGTCCTGGCCATAGGCGGCCGCGAAGATGCGGTTGCGTTCGGCGTCGCCCGTACCACGGATGATTTCCGCGTCGCGGGTGGCTGCTGCCACGATTTCCACGGCCTGACGTTCGGCAATGGCGCGCAGGCTCTGGGCCTGTTCCTGACCGCGAGCACGCAGCAGGGCAGCTTCGGCCAGACGTTCGGCACGCATACGCTCATAGGTCCGCTCGGACACTTCGCTGGCGAGATCGGTGCGCAGGATACGCACGTCCACCACTTCGATGCCGAGATTGGTCAATTCCGGACGGATCAGGTCACGGGCTTCGCGCATCATCTGCGGACGCTGCTCGGAGAGAGCGGCGTTGAATTCGCGCAGACCATAGACCTGGCGCAGGGCCGCGTCGAAGCGGGTGGCAATCAGGCCTTCGGCGACCGTCAGCGAGCCCTGGGCGCGCTGTCGGAACAGCACCGGATCGGTGATGCGGTAGGTGAGGAAGGCGTCCACTTCGTAGAAGGCACCACCCGAGACCTGCACGGTCATGTCGGCAATGTCCTGACGCAGCAGGCGATCTTCGATGATCTGCACGCTGTCCACGATGTCGGTCGGGATCTTGAAATAAAGGCCCGGTTCGTCGCGGACGTCGGTGATCTGGCCAAAGCGCATGACGATGGCCTGCTCGCGCTCGTTGACCACATAGATCGACGAGAACAGCACATAGAGGGCCGCCAGGATGACGGCGCCGATGATGAAAAGACGATTGCTCATGACTTACTGCCCCGTGCTGGTGGTTGCGCGGGAGGTCGACGAGCCGAGCTCGGGCAGCGGCAGGTAGGGAATGACCCCTGAGCCTCCGGCTCCGTTCTCGACCAGCACCTTCTCGGACGAACCGAGGACCTGTTCCATGGTTTCAAGGAACAGACGCTTGCGGGTCACTTCGGGCGCGTTGACATATTCGGCATAGACCGCATTGAAACGCTCGGCCTCACCGGTTGCTTCCTGCACCACGCGATTGGCGTAAGCGGCGGCCTCTTCGCGGAGGGCCGCGGCCTGACCACGCGAGTCACCCAGAAGGGTGTTGGCATAGGAGCGGGCTTCTTCCTGCAAACGATCTTCGTCCTGCTCGGCGCGCTGCACTTCGTTGAAGGCATCGGCCACTTCGGCCGGCGGGGCGGCCTGCTCGATGGAGATCTGGTTGACCGAAACACCCATGCCATAGCTGTCGAGGATCGACTGGGTGATCTCCTGCACCTCGATGGCAATGCCGGCGCGGTCATCGCGGAACACGTCCTGAGCCGGTCGGCGGCCCACGACTTCACGCATGGCGCTTTCGGCCGCGTTGCGGACCATCGCCTCGGGATCGCGGACATTGATGATGTATTCGACCGGATTGATCACCGACCAGACAACGGCAAAGCGCGCATCCACAATGTTCTGATCGCCGGACAGCATCAGCCCGTCATCGGCGCTTGCGCGCGAGCCGGAGCCGGTCGCCGTGCCGATATTGGTCTGCTTGACGGCGGTGCTGACCTTCTCGACTGTTTCAATCGGCCAGAGATGGAAGTGAAGACCCGCAGTGGAGAGCTCCTGCTTGGGCGCACCCAAGCGGAATTCGACGCCAACTTCGGCTTCTTCGACCGTGTAGACCGAGTTGAGCAGCCAGAAGGCGCCTACAACAAGCACGCCGCCGATCAGCAGCCAGCGGCCACCCGGCAGACCGCCGCGAAACTGATCGCGGCCACGGTTCAGAATGTCTTCGAGATTGGGAGTATTGTTACCCGGACGGCGAGGTCCGCCGCCGCCCCCACCCGGCGCCTGGCCCCAGGGGCCGCCATTATTGCGGCCGCCTCCACCACCATTATTCTCCCAAGGCATCGTATTCCTTTCGGTGTCTGAGAAAAATCTGTGATGCCATATATAGGCAAGGCGCCAAGCCAATCAATGCGCGGACCCGTGAACGCGCTCGTAGACCTTTATGGAATATGTCGCCTGGTCCTTTTCCGAACGCGGCACGTCCGGCTCGGCCACGACGCGCCATAGGGCGGAGTCTATTGGCGGAAAACGAACATCGCCTTCGGGCGCAAGGTCGACATGGCTGATATAAAGCCGGTCGGCCACGGCAATGGCCTGCGCGTATATGTCGCCGCCGCCGATGACCATGACCTCGTCCACACCTGCACTCTCGGCCAACCCGCGCGCCACGCCCAGCGCCTCATCAAGGTCGTGGCGCACAATGACGCCCTCGGGTGCATAGTCCTGCTTGCGCGAGACAACGATATGCGGCCGGCCCGCCAGCGGCTTTGGAAACGTCTCGAACTGCTTTCGGCCCATCACCATGGGCTTGCCCATGGTCGTCTGCTTGAACCAGGCAAAGTCGGACGGGATGCGCCAGGGGATCGACTGGTCGGCCCCGATGACATTGTTGCGGGCTACGGCGGCAATGAGGGAGATTTGGGTCATGGCACTATAATCCTCGGCAGACGAAGGTCGGACGGAAGCAGCGGTTTCAACTTTTGCGAGGATGACCCGGTGCAGGACAGGAATTCGGCGACACAACTTCCTACCACAGTGTCATTCCCGCGAAAGCGGGAACCCCTGGGTCGCCTCAATTGATGATCTGCGCCGAACTATCCGCCTTCAGTTTGGCCAGTCGCTCGCGCCACATCTGCAGCGCGTCGGGCGTCAGCCGTGTCCACTCGGTGATTTCGCGGACAACCCTGAGCGGCGCGCCGCTGCGGTAGGAGCGCGTGGGATTGCCGGGAAATTTCTTGTCGGTGACGTTGGGGTCGTTCTCGTAGGGCCCGGTGGGCTCGACTTGATAGACGCGCGGCGTGCCACCTCCTGCCAGTTCCACCGCGACTTCGGCCGCGAGGCCTGCGCCGTCGACAAGGGCGGTGAAGTAGATGTGGTTCATCACCACTTCGGGACGGTAGTTGGAGCGGTAGCCGGCGGTGAGCAGATCGCCTACGCGCAAGTCGGCAATCGTACCGTGGAAAAATGGGCCAGCGTCGAGAGTTTCGGTCATGCGGTTGTCCTCCCCATGTGATGTCGCATCAAGTGTACCCCACCCGGCCTCCCCCTGAAGAAGCGGGAGGAGAAGGAAGCCCCACCGTCGTCACCATCCGGCTTGTCCGGGTGGTCCACACGATGCGCAGCAACATGGATTGCCGGGACAAGCCCGGCAATGACGATGGATGGCGCGACCGGTCAGCCGAAACCTAGTTTTCGCCTGACCCAAGTTTCAGCAGCGCGTCGCCATCCACCCGCACTTTGGTCCACTCGTCCTGCAAGACGCCACCCTGGCTCTTGTAGAAATTGATGCTGGGCTCGTTCCAGTCGAGCACCCACCATTCGAAGCGTCCCAGGCCCTCGGCGACGCAGCGTTGGGCCAGGTGGACCAGCAGCGCCTTGCCGATGCCTTTGCCGCGCAGGGCGGGATCGACATAGAGGTCCTCGAGCCAGATGCCGTGCCGGCCCTGGAAGGTGGAATAGGTATAGAACCAGAGCGCAAAGCCGACCGGCATGCCTTCCCATTCGGCGATCTCGCAGAAGACTTTTGGATCTGCGCCGAAGAGATCGCGCGCAATATCGGCCTCGGTGGCCTTGGCTTCGTGCGCAAGCTTTTCGTATTCGGCCAGTTGGCGGATGAAATCGACGATGAGGGGCGCATCGGCTGGCGTTGCGGGGCGAATGGTGAGGGGGTGGGACATTGATACTCGCACGGGGTGGGAGCCCCACCCTTGGTCCCTCCCCACGAGGGGGAGGGAGACGATGAACATTGGCGCTGCCGTCTTGCGCCTCCCTCCCCTTGATGGGGAGGGAAAGAGGCTGGGGTGCCGGACTACTCTCCGCGACGGGAGTCTACATCTCCTCCTGCCGCTCCAGGATGAGAACGTTGAGCTCTTCCTGGGGCCAGAAGTCGGTCTTGACCATTTCGAAGGTCGTGGGGCCAATCTTCTTCACGTCCTCGCCGCAGAAGGAGACGAGATTGGCCTCGTCTCCCTTGTCGATGACGAGGCGGAAATTCTCGATGGCGCCGCCGGCCCAGTTGCCGCCGGTGGTCAGGATGTAGGAAATCCAGCTTTCGGTGAACGGCGCGGTCCAGGGTTCATCGGGATTGGCCATGGTCTTCTTCACGGCGGCGATGAACGCGTCGTCGGTGCAGTATTTTGCCAGATATTCGGCGGCCGGGTCGTAATCCTCATAGGGCTCGGAAAGGAAGGCGACGCCGACCGTGCCACCGACGCTGGGCTTGTAGCGATGCACGACTTCCACCGTCTCGCCGGCCGGGAACGTGCCTTCCCAGGTATAGGTGGCCTTGTAGGTCCACATGGGCCAGTGGTGCTTTTCCCAGCCTTCGCCGGCATCGAATTCATCGGGCACGGCGAGACCAAGATGCAGCAGTTGTTCGGTGGTCGCCTCGTCGAGCCCGTCGACGGCGTCGATGGCGGCCTGGCTGATCGGGACGATGGGAATACCCAGCTTGTTCAGGAGTTTTGTACGATCGACCCCGGCCGCATAGGCGTATTCGTGCAGCTCGGCCTCAACCCGTTCGCCGTTGAACGTGGTTTCGAACTCGAAGAGATTGTTATCCGGCCCCATGGGAAAGGCGACGGGCGACCAATGATTGGGCACGATGTCTGGCATGGGGAAGGCGACGAGCAGGTTCTGGTCGGTGTCGCCATCGTTGCGGAATGTGTAGACGACACGGATCTCGTCCGTGGAGATAAAGAGCTCCTCACGCTCCATGGCAATCTGCGCATTGTTGACGAATTCGAGCCCACCGGTGGTGAGCACGGCGGCCGTGTCATTGGCCACGGCAACTGGCGCGACGGCAACAAAGCCGCAGACAAACGCAGAAAGACGCATAGACCCCAACTCCCTATGGATCGGGCGTAGTTCTAGCCGGTTTCCAGGAGAGGAAGCGAGGGATTTTGCGACGACGATCAGACCGTGGGCGAGCGCCCCAGATATTGAAACCACTTGCGCTCAAGGGCGGCATCGAGATCGATCCGGTTGTTACGCGCAAAGAGCAGGAGCATGGCCAGCACGTCAGCCGCCTCGTCTTCCAGCGCTTCCCGGATTGTGGCGGAATCGGCGCCCTTGAGACGACCGCGCCCGGTCATCTTGAGGTATTCCGCGGTGAGCTCGCCAAGCTCTTCCTGAACCTTGAGCAGATACCAGTCATCGTCGCGGGCAATGTCATTGCGCGCCGCATAGGTGTCGGACACTTCCGCCACCAGTTCGGTGAGGACTGCCAGGCTCCGGCTCACACCGCCACTGCGCCCTTGATATGCGGATGGGGGTCATAGCCCTCGAAGGCAAAGTCCTCGAAGACGAAATCTTCCAGCCGCTTGCGATCTGGGTTCATCACCAGTTTTGGCAGCGGACGCGGCTCGCGGGTAAGCTGCAGCCGGGCCTGCTCGAAATGGTTGGAATAGAGGTGCACGTCGCCGAGGGAATGGACGAAGTCGCCCACTTCAAGGCCCGTGACCTGCGCCATCATGTGGGTCAGTAGCGCGTAGGAGGCGATGTTGAAGGGAACGCCGAGGAAAGTGTCAGCAGAACGCTGGTAGAGCTGGCAGCTCAGCTTGCCGTTGGCGACATAGAACTGGAAGAGGCAATGGCAGGGCGGCAAAGCCATCTCGTCCACCTCGGCCGGATTCCACGCCGAAACGATGTGGCGGCGGCTGTCGGGCTTGGTGCGGATCGAGTCCACGACATTCTGCAACTGGTCGATATGGCGGCCATCGGGGGCCGGCCAAGAGCGCCACTGCGAGCCATAGACGGGGCCAAGATCGCCATTTTCGTCGGCCCACTCGTCCCAGATCTTGACGCCATGCTCCTGCAGCCAGCGCACATTGGTCTCGCCACGGATGAACCAGAGCAGTTCATAGACGATGGATTTGATATGCAGCTTCTTGGTGGTCAGCAGCGGAAAGCCCTTCGAAAGATCGAAGCGCATCTGGTAGCCGAACAGCGAGCGCGTGCCGGTACCGGTCCGGTCCGACTTGTCGGCGCCGGTTTCGAGAATGTCGGAGAGAAGTTTCAGATAGGGCTGCATGGTTCCTGTTTACGCGATTCGCAGCCACAGGGCCGCAAGGGCATGGCAGTGTTCAACATCGCAGATCAGCGGTATCCTAATACCGCCGCCTATGCTGACAGTGGATGTCCGTGCCGCGCATTAGCAACAGACGCAGCAACGATGCATTTGCACCAGAGGAGACCCGCGATGGCGATCGAATATATCAACCCCCAGGACATGCACCATAATCCCGTCTTTTCGCAGGGCGTCGTCATCCCCGCAGATGCGCGCATGCTGCTGATCGGCGGACAGAATGCGGTCAACCCGGACGGCGAGATCGTGGGCAAGGGCGACATCGGCGAGCAGACAGCGCAGGCCCTGGCCAATATGCTCAAGGTCATCGAGGCGGCGGGCGGTTCGCTCGACAATCTGATCAAGGTGACGCTGATCATCCAGCATGGCATCGACGTCAGACCCGGGCTTGCCGAATGGATGAACGTCTGGGGCCAGCGGCCCAATCCCCCACTGGTGACGTCAATGATGGTCGCGGGCCTCGCCAATCCCGATTTCCTGATCGAGATCGAAGCCCAGGTCGTGCTGCCATGAGCCCGCAGCTGCGGCCCCTCAGGAAGCGCGAGGATATGCCCGACTTCGTGCGCGAGGCGCTGGAGGCGCGCGGGCTGCGCGACAAGTATGACGCGCGCCCGCCCTATCAGCGCAACGATTACCTATTGTGGATCAACAAGGTAAAGCGCGACGAGACCAAGCAGAAGCATCTGGCGCAGATGCTGGACGAGCTGGAATCCGGGGGCGTCTATATGGGCATGGAGTGGAAGGGCTAGCTCAGCGTGCTGCGGAACGCGGTTTCATCGCGTTCCCAGGTGTGGTTCTGGTCGATATAGGCCAGCGACCAGGCAAAGACTTTCTGCATCTCCCTCAGGTCCCCGGCGGCCACGGCTTCTCCGATAAACTCGTTGATTTCCATCTTCGCCGGCAAATGGCCTTCGGGCCCGACGCGTTCGAATTCCACCGGAATGCCCGCCCGCACCCAGGCGCCGACCATGCCCGCAAACTCCTCAGAGATAAGGAATTCGCTGAGGCGCAGGATCAGGATGGTGATCGTGTCGTTGTTGAAGCTCTCCGAGCGGATGACGACGCCACTCTGCTCCGGATGCCAGTTCGGCCCCAGCTCGGGCAGGAAAAAGTAACCGCAGTAAAAGCCGCGGCAGACCTGCGGGCGCATGTCATAGACGGTGCAGCCCTGCCCTTTCGCACAATGGCGGCAGAGCGAATTGGCAGGCTTCTGCAATTCCGGCGTGCGGATGGGCGCGAAGGAACAGCAGGCAGTGCATGAGCCGCAATGGCGGCCCTCGATAACATCCAGCGACACAACATATCGGCCAGAGGCCGCCTCTCGTCTCGCGCCCGAGTGAACCGGAACGGGCCCCGCCTGTCCAGTGCGGCAAAACGAAACCATACGAAAGCAAAAAGCAGTCATTGTGCTTTCGTTTTACCGCGTTAGTCTGCCGGGAAAACTGGGAGGAAGACATGCGGTTCATGCTGGCAATGACGCTTCTCATGGGGATGGGAGGCATGGCTTTGGCCGACGACAACAGCAGGATCGACATCCAGCGGCCCGACGCGCCCGAGCTTGCGGCGCCAGGGCAATATGAGATCGGCGTGCGGACGCTGGAGCTGGTGCATGGCAGCGTGCCAAACGTGCTCGCAGGCGGCACCTATGACCGGCCGCTGACGGTGGAAGTCTGGTATCCGGCCGATCTCGCGGGCGGCGCGCCGGGCGGTGAATATATCGATGTGCAAATGGCCAATAGCGACCAGAAAATCACGCTTCATGGTCAGGCGGTGCGCGACGCGGCGCCGCTGGCCACGGATGGCCCCTACCCGTTGGTGATCCTGTCGCACGGCTTTCCCGGCAATCGCTTCCTCATCAGCCATTTCGGCGAGAACCTCGCCAGCAAGGGTTTTATGGTCGCCAGTATCGACCACTTCGAAAGCACCTATGAAAACCAGCTCGGCTTTGCCAGCACGCTGGCCAACCGCTCGCCGGACCAGCTCTTTGTGCTCGATGAGATCGCCAAGGGCGAGGATTTTCTGGCCGGCATGGTCGACGCGGAAAACAGCGCCATCCTCGGCTATTCCATGGGCGGCTACGGCGCCCTGATCAGCGCCGGCGCGGGCCTCGCTCCGGCAGCCGGCCAGATGGGCATGGCCTCGGAAGAAGCGCTGGCGGGGCTGATGGCAGGTTCGGACGCCTATGCCGAGCTCCTCGACCCGCGCGTCAAAGCCGTCGTCGCCATCGGCCCCTGGGGCGGCCAGGTGGGGCTCTGGGACGATGCTGGGCTCGCCGGCATCGAGATACCGCTCTTGGTCATGGGCGGCTCTCTAGATGAAGTCTCAAACTACGAAAGCGGCATCCGCCGCATCTTCGAAGGCGCGACAAATTCAGACCGCTACCTCCTCACCTTCCAGGGCGCCGGCCACAATGCCGGCGCGCCCATGCCACCACCGGTGGAAGCCACGGAGGGCGGATCGGGCAGCCCGTTCGAGCACTATGCCGATTTTGTCTGGGACAATGCGCGCATGAACAATGTCGCCCAGCATTTCGTGACCGCGTTCCTCGGCCTGCACCTCAAGGGGGACGAGACGATGGCGCCGTATCTGAGGGTCGATGGCGGCGACTGGCGCGAACCGGCGGGCGACCGGGAATGGACGGGGTTTGGGGAGCGGACGACACGGGGTCTGGTGTGGGAGCACAAGGCGGCCGAGTGAGCATCTTCAAGTGAAGAGCCCTCGGGTCAAGCCCGAGGGTGACGGCTTGTGATGGGATGACACACGGTGGCGCGAGGTGAAAGCCGATGGGCGTCCTAGCACCACCCTCGCCTGCTGCCCTGCCACTCATGCGCCAGGCCTTCTGCGACCAATTGTCTGCCGATGGACCGCCCATCGCGCTGGACCACCCGGAGTTTTCGACCATAGCGGTCCTCGTCGCGGTCGGCGCGGGCGAGAGTGAACGGGCCCTCGTTGAGTAGCTGGGTCAGCCGGACAGTGGCCTGGCGGCCGCGTTCCGCTTCGCTGGCGCATTGGGGCGACGAAACTTCGGGCGTGTTGATGTCGGCGATGCGATATTTGACGCCGTCGAGCCAGAATGTATCACCGTCGACGACGCAGGTTATGCGGCTGGTGCCGCAGGCAGTGAAACGGGCCGAAATTGCCGGCGAGGCGCTGACGGCTGGAACGGAAGGTGAGGCTAGCCAGGCGCCCAGATCCGTCTGCTGCAGCGCGAGAACGCCCAGTGCACCTGTCATCATCGCAAGCATCGCGGTGGGAACAATGGAGGCACGGGCCAGCCATTTTTGCAGGCTTTTGCGCCGCTGCTGGCGCAGCCAATAGGCTCGATTTGTCGTGTTCATCCGTCCCTCTGAAGAGGGCAGAATGGGCGAGAGCTGTTAATCGAGATTGAATTGACCGCGACGCATTTGCATCGTGCCGACGGGTCCCCTATATAGGGAGTGCCCGCAAGGGCTATAGCGATAAACTGTCATTGTAATAAACCCATCGGACCCGGGGGCAGTACCCGGCGTCTCCACCATCTCCTCCCCTCAAAGGGGGAGCCACTGGGGACGAAACAGGATCGACGAGGGCGTAAAGAGTGTGCTTTCGCTCGGCATTGTACCGCCGTTATCGGGCTAAAACTTATAGTTGCCAATGACAACCATAAGGCTCCGGTCGCTCTCGCCGCGTAAGCGGTGCTAGCACTGGGAATTAAAGTCCTCCGCTCCTAGCCGGGCGACAGGCGGGGTTCGCAGGCACCTGGCAACAGAAGCCTGCACTCAATTCTCACATGCCTCATGTTCCCTCGGCCTTTGTCCTTGAATTATCCGGGAACGTAAGGCTGATATGGGCCGTTCGGGATTCGACCCGACAGGACCAGTCTACGAGGGGCAAAATGGCCGAAGATCACATGCGTTACGACATTCTCGCCCAGGAAGCCCTGCGCGGCGTCGTGCGCAAAGTTCTGGCCGAAGTGTCGCGCACTGGCCTGCCCGGCGAGCACCACTTCTTCATTTCCTTTGCCACGCGCGCCCCCGGCGTGCGCATTTCCGAAGAATTGCTCAAGCAATACGACAAGGAAATGACCATCGTGCTGCAGAACCAGTACTGGGACCTCAAGGTCACGGAATCTGCATTCGAAGTGGGCCTGAGCTTCAACGGCCAGCCGGAAATGCTCCACATTCCCTTCTCGGCCATCAAGGGTTTCTTCGACCCCTCCGTACAGTTCGGCCTGCAGTTCGATCCGGCCACCGCGCCCGATGACCGGGAGGACGAAGAGGCCGCGGCCGATGCCAGGGCGGAAGCCGCCGAGGGCGATGCCCCGGCCGAAGGCAGCGGCGAAAAGGTCGTGAGCCTCGACGCCTTCCGCAAGAAGCCCTGATCGATCCCCGGAGATGGACAAGCGCTCCTTCTCCATTGCCGGACATCGCACCTCGATTGCGCTGGAACCAGAGTTCTGGTCCGGCCTCGAGGCCATGGCCGCTGACCGGCAACTGAGCCTTGCGGGGCTGATCCGCGAAATCGACGAGACGCGGACGGTGACCAACCTGTCATCGGCGGTTCGGCTGGCGGTGCTGGCCTGGTATCGGGATGGGGGCTGAGCGGCTTTAGCCGCGCGTCGACCTTTTGTGTCCCTTTGTCACCACCGGGCTTGTCCCGGTGGTCCATCTCACATCGCGTGGATTGCCGGAACAAGCCCGACAATGACGATGGAGATAGGCAAATGCTCAGCTCTAGAACCACGCCGCCCTCGGACTTGATCCGAGGGCCTGCCCCCGCGTCGCAACCGCGTTGAGTGGTCCTCGGGTCAAGCCCGAGGACGGCACTGTGGGTGAGGTGAGTTGACTGGCAACCTCACTGGCTCGGGAACAGCTGGATCGGTTCGTTGACCGCATTGCCGATGGGCTGATTGACGCCGGGCTGGAAGCCGAGATTGAGCGGTGGGGTGGGTTCGGGCGGCGGAGGTGTCGGCGCCGAAAGCTCCGGCGGCAGGTCGATGCGGTCCATTTCCTCTTCGAGCCGGCGCAGCTCCTCCTGCCGCACTGCTTCTTCGCGGCGGCGACGTTCATCGATCAGGCGATTGCGTTCCTCGGCGGCGGCGCGCTGCCGGGCCTCGTCCTCAAGGCGCAGGGTTTCAAGCCGGTCCACTTCGAGTTCGTTGGCGCGCACCTGGATGGCGGCGACCACTTCGGTGAGATCCACCGTCACCACGGGCACGAGCAATGTCCCGGAAATGTTGGAAATGATGCGCGCCGTGTCGTTTTGCACCAGGCCATTGGGATCGACAAAATTGCGCGGCGTCATCACGAAGCGCCCGTCCAGCCCCAGGGTTTCGAGCATCAAGTTGAGATTGCCCGCGAGCCGCGCGCCGTCGCCATCGATGAAGAAATTGGCGAGGCGTGCCGTGCCACCGGCGATTGTGAAAGCGCCCTGAGCCTCGCTGGCGGTGAATTCGCCTTGCGACAGGGCCAGACTGACAAGCGTTTCCAGGGCATCGGCGTCGGTGTTGAGCACGTCTTCGAATTCGGAAATGGCCGAATAGACATCGGCCGTGAGGCCGGTAGCCGCGAAGTCCGCAATGGCAAAATTGCCCTCGCCGGTCATATGCGCCATGACTTCGGCGATGCTGGCTCCGGTACCCTCGAACCGCACACCACCCTCAAGTCTGCCGGACAGACTTTCGGCAACCGCTGCAGGCGCAATCGCGTCGAGGTCGACACCCGCAAGGCTCGCCTGACCAGTCAAAGTCCGCTCGGTCAGTGGACCGGCGCAGCACAGCTCCACAGCGAAGTTGATCGTGCCGCCCCCGACGTCACCGGCAAAATTCCGGATCGCGACCATGTCCGGGTTCCACACATAGTCAAACCTGGTCTTGCCCAGAACCGGCGCGGCGTCAGCGGTCACGGCATCGGCTGAAATCTCGAGGTCGCCGCGAGACCCACGCTGGATCGAGTTGACGGCAAGCGGGCCCACCGGCCACACGCTGTCGGCGGTGCCGATCAGCGCCTCACTGCCGAACAATGCCGCCGCAATGCCTGCAGCGTCCACACTGTCGAGCGTGAGCTGGCCGGTAAAGCTGGGCAATTGCCCGGCGCGCTGCATTGCTATGTCGCCGCCAAAACCCGTGTCCCCGGCAATGCCGGAGATATTGTCGAGCGTGAGGCTTTCAACCCCCTCGAACCGGATGCCGGCGCTGGCCTCAAAGCCCGGCAGGCTGGCGCCGCCCGCGCCGGCAAGTGCGGACAGGCCAGAGGCCTCGTCGAGCAGCACGTCGACCGTTCCGGCGCCGCTGATGGTACCAGTCTCGCTCAGGGTGAGCCCGCCAAAATAGCTGATCGATTGACCGCCTTGGCTGATGGCCATGCGACCATCGAAGCCTGCCTCCATCTGTCCCTCGACAAAGAGGCTCGCCACCATGGCCTCGTCGCCAACAAATAGCGGCGCGCCCTGCCAGCCGAATTGCGACAGCGCGGCTTCCCCGTCCGCGGCCTCCAGGGAAACGACCAGCCGCAGGTCGTCGCTGGCCAGGGTTGCCATGCCGGAGGCGGCCTCAAGCCGGACATCCAGCGCCGCAGCGCCCACATCACCACCCAGGGTAAGCACCTGGCCCGGACCACTATCGGCATCTGAGAGGATGAACTGAAGGTCGACAGGGAACGCACCCTGTGCGGCCCCCTGCCAGCCAGCAGGCATGCCGGTCATCTCGTAGAGTACGGCAAGCCCGGGCGCATCGGCCGACGCAATGGCAACCTGGCCCGAGCCGGTCACGCGTGGCTCGACCAGCGTGCCTGACAGCCTTGCGGTGGAACTGATGGAAATCCCGCCCCAGTCCTCGGCTGAAAGGCGCGAGAAGCGAATGGCGGATGGCGACCACTGCGCTTCAGCGACGAGATCCGTCGCGGGCAGACCCAGCACGTCGACAAGACCGGCCGTGATCGAAAAGCTGCCATCGGGAAAGCTGATGGCGAAGGTGGGATCGGTTGCCACATCGGGGACAAGGGCGCGCAAGGCGGCGGTACGGCGCTCATTGAGGCGGCCGAATGTGAGAACGGTATCGAGGCGGGGCTCGGCGCCGAACCCGATACGCAGGTCGAGCCCATGCTCCTGCTCATCCATCACCAGCCGGCCATTGCTGAAGCCGAAGGCATCGCCTGCCAGCATGACCCTGCCATGCAGCGCGCCAGGCATGTTGAAGAGCGGATTGTTCTCGACCGGACGCTTCCACAACTGCGAGAGCGCTTCGAGCCGTCGCGCGGTGATGTCCAGATCGCCGAGGAACCCCACCCTGCCCGCGTCATTGGTCACCGTGCCGGCAAGGCGAAGTTCGCTTTCCCCCGGCAGGCGCGCCACGGCCTGCTCGAGGGTCCAGGTCCTGCTATCGGTCGTGGCATCTACCCGCACGTCACGCAGGGCAAAGCCCCGCAGGCCAACTTCGGCCAGGTCGATCCCGAGGCGTCCCGGCATGGGCGGCATGGGCGGTGCTGGAATTTCGGATAACAGACGCACGAATTCATAGGGCAGCTCGCTCGCCACCTCATTGGCGTCCCTTGGCGGCAGCGAGAACACGCCGCCCGAGACCACAGCGTCGAAACTGCGGCGTTCGCCCAGCCTGATGCTGGCGGCGCCGGTAAGACGCATCCCAGCCCGGTTCTCGTCCGGATGCAGCGTATAGCCGCTGAGCACGATGCGGTCCGTATTGACCGTGACCTCGCTTTCAAGGACCAGGTCACCCCGGATCTCGTCGGCATTCTCAGCCTCTGGCGGCGCCTGCCGGTAGACCATGTTGCCCGCAAAGCGCGGTGCGGTGCCCGCTGTCAGCATGCCATCGACAGTCAGCGAATATGCGCCCAGCGCTTCGCGAACGAAGGTGGAGATCCGTGCATTGCCCTCCGCATCCGCGGCGCCCGAATTGAGCCGCAGGTCATAGCGCGTACCCTCATAGTCCGCGCCCCCCTGAAACTGGAAGGGACCGGCAAAACTCGAAAGTCGCAGTTCACCATCGATGCGGCTCAGGACGAAGGTTTCTGCCGAGCGTAAATCTTCAAGCCGTACACTGCCATTGGCGATACGGGCCTGGCCAAGAGCAACGCCATTGCCCGCTCCGGACAGATCGACACCGCTGCTCAGAAGACCATTTTCGTCGAGCGTCAGATGCACAACCGGCGACTGCAGGCCGAGCGCGGTGACATTGTAGATGTCGCGCAGGAAGTCCATCAGCACGAATTCGGCTTCCACCGCGCCTACTGTGGCGGCCGGAGATTCCGCATCCCCGACGACCACATCGGAAAAGGCCAGGCGCGGGCTGGGCAGCAGCGAAAAGGAGATGTCACCGCGAATCGAGACATCGGCACCGAGCACCTGCGTTGCCAGCACCTCCATGCGGTCGCGATAGTCGCCCCACTGGATGAAGCGCGGCGCGATGAAAGCGCCGGCCAGCACCACGATGGCGAAGATGCCGACCACGATATAGATGCGATTGAGCACTGTGCCTTCCCGGCTGAAACCGGGGTGAGTGTAGGGACTTGGCGGTGGCGCGCAAGCCGCCTCCGGGGGTTTTGAGGGGGGAAGTCGTGGAGTTGCCGACCACCGTGACAATCCCCCACCCCTCCCCCCCGCAAAAGCGGAGAGGTGCCCTTCCATTTAAAAAGCGAAACGGCCGGGCAGATGCCCGGCCGCCGTCAAGGTCAAGGGAAGTGACCTGAAGCGTTCGACCTCAGAGATTGAAGGTCCAGAAGAAGGTTTCGCCCGAGCTGTCGTCCACGCCGTCATTGTCGGTAATGACATAGGCCTTGCCATCGGCGTCGATGGCGAGACTTTCGACCTTGTCGACGACATAACCATTATTGGATGCGAGATCCGGGATCAGGTCGCGCACCAGTTCCTTGGAAACGGTGGGCAGGTCGCCGCCCAGTGCGGCCGGGACCAGTTCACTGACTGGTACGCGGTAGATGGCCTTGAGCGCAGCGCGCTCGGCGATCTGGTTGTCGCGTTCGATGATGTAGGCATAGTCACCATGCACGGTGATTTCGCTGAGGCCAACCCAGCCGGCGGTCGGAGATTCCAGCTTGTAGCGGACGGCGCCCCATTCCTTGGTGGAGGGCTTGTAGGAAACCAGCTTCACGAAGCCCTTTTCGTCATCCTTCCATTCGCGCTGGATGGCGATCCAGAGCACCATGTCGTCGCCCTCGCCGATGGCAGCGACACCTTCGCTGGCCGAACGGATTTCGTTGGCAAGCAGGGCTTCAGGGAACGCGACTTCCTCGATGATGGCGCCGTCGGCATCGACATGAACGAGGCCATGCGGAATGTCTTCTTCGGTGTCGCCTTCGGAAGCGAGCCAGAAGCCGCCCTTGCCGTCGGAAGTGATGCCTTCGAGGTCGAGGGCTTCGGCCGGAGCACCGTCACGAGTGACGACGGTCTTTCTGACGATGCGCGCCGGAGCGGCGGTGGCGTCGATCTCGTAGATCGCGGCTTCAATGAAGGCAGAGTCACTGACGGCGAACAGCTTGCCCGGTTCAGTGGCAACGGCGCCCGAAAGCGCAGCCCAGCCCAACGGCAGGCCGGCTTCGTCCATGTCGGACATGATCTGCGGATAGGCCGGTGCGTCGACGTCCTGCCGCTCGAAGATCATGACATGGGCGCCTGCCAGACCATCGACAGAAAGGTCTGTCTCGTTGGCGGTGACGTAGAGATTACGGGCGGGAATGGCCAGTGCACCTTCCGGACCGACACCCGAGGGCAGCGACTGGGTATATTCAGGCTCAGCGCCGGTATCCTTGTAGACAGCGACCAGCGAGGAGCGTTCCTGGTTGACGAAGATCAGCCTATCTTCGCCAAAAGTGCCCACTTCCATGCCTTCGGGCTCGACGCCCTTGGCGTCGGAACGGCCTTCGGGATAGTGGCCGAGCTGGGCGGCGATATATTCCATCGACGGGCCGGACTCGAAGAGCTCGGTGCCATCCTTGTGAAAAATCGTGAAGCCGCGCGACCCGCCATTCCAGTCGCCTTCATTGGCGATGACGATGCGATCGTTGTCGATCCACTGCACGGCATCGGGCTCACGCAGGCGGTCGGTCTGGGTTTCGGAAAAGCTCAGACGGCCGTCTTCGGTGGCGTCAATGTTTTCGAGGGTCACGGAGCCGGCCGAGAAGTCGGACGTGATTTCGCCGGTCTCGCCATTGATGATGACGATGTGGTTGTTTTCCTGGAGGGTAACGGCCAGTTCGTTGGCGCCGTTGAAATCGGTATATTCGGGCTCCGCGTCTTCACCGGCCACGTCGGCAATACCGGCCAGATCGGTGACGCGCATGGTGGCGCAGTCAACCGCGCCGCCTTCAGCCACGTCGAAGAAGGTGATGTTGCCGCTGGGCAGCTGCGGCAGACCGCCGTCACCAAAGTCCTCATCGCGCTGATTTTCCATCGAAATGGCAATCAGTGAACCATCATGGTTCTTGGCGATCGCGTCGGGCTGACCGCCCAGGTCGCAGGTGGCTTCGATTTCCTTGGTGGCGATGTCGATGACCGACATGTAGCCAGTGGGGGCGGTAAAGTCCTCAGTGGTGTCGACGGTCACCAGAATCTTGTTGCCGATCACGGCCACCGAGGTCGGCGAACCTTCGAGATTGATGAAGCCGCCGGCCTTGGGGGCCTTGGCATCGGTGATGTCGATGAGGCCGACGCCGCCGACAAGCGCGTTGGAATAGACCAGCGTATTGCCGTCTTCGGTGGCGGTGATGATTTCGGCGGAGTTTTCTTGGGCGCCGACTTCAAGCTCGGGCGTGTTGAGCGCGACGGCGAAGCTGGCAATGCGGTTGAAATAGGGTGCGGCCTGAACGCCGGCCGTGGAAAGGAGCAGGGCTGCGCTGAGCACAGCAAGACGCTTTTGGGCAATCATGGTGGTTCCCCCGAAATGATGCGGGGCACCGATTAGGCGGGCGGCAAAACAGCTGGATGACGCTTGCGTGACAAAGCCGTGACAGCCCGGACTTCTATACAGCGGCGCCCTTGATCCCTATATTGCGCACGAGAACAAAATGAGATTCGTCAAGGTCTGACCGCGCCCTGCCCCTTTGGCGCGAACCCTTGGAACACCAGAGCAGCATGGCCGACAACACTCCCCTTCCCCGTCCGCAGGCCGGACCGATTACCAGCCAGTTGGGCCGGCAGCAGCAACGCGAGCCTGACTATCTGGCTGGGCTCAACCCGGAGCAGCGCGACGCCGTGCTCTCGTCCGAGGGACCACTGCTGGTGCTGGCCGGGGCCGGCACGGGCAAGACGAGAGTGCTGACCACCAGGATTGCGCATATCCTCACCACCAAGCGCGCCTGGCCTTCCGAAATCCTGTCGGTGACCTTCACCAACAAGGCCGCCCGCGAAATGAAGGATCGCATTGCCAGCCTGGTCGGCGCTTCGATCGAGGGAATGCCATGGCTTGGCACCTTCCACTCGATCTCGGCCCGCATCCTGCGCAAGCACGCGGAACTGGTGGATCTCAAATCCAGCTTCACCATTCTCGATACCGACGATCAGATCCGCCTCATCAAGCAGCTTCTGGCGGCCGAGAATATCGATGAAAAGCGCTGGCCGGCGCGACAGTTTGCCGGAATGCTTGACGCGTGGAAGAACCGGGGGCTGCAGCCCAAGGATGTGCCCTCGCATGACAGCGACTATTTCGCCAACGGCAAGGGCGGCAAGCTCTATTACGACTACCAGGCGCGGCTGAAGACGCTCAACGCCGCCGATTTCGGCGACCTGCTGCTCGAGTGTATCCGCCTGTTCCGCGAGAACCCGGACGTACTGGCCGAATATCACCGCAAGTTCAAATATATGCTGGTGGACGAATATCAGGACAGCAATACCGCCCAATATCTGTGGCTGCGGCTGCTCGCCCAGGGCAAACCGGCCAGCGAGGCTAATATCTGCGTGGTCGGCGACGACGACCAGTCGATCTATGGCTGGCGCGGCGCCGAAGTGGACAACATCCTGCGCTTCGAGAGCGATTTTCCGGGCGCCAAGGTCATCAAGCTGGAGCGCAACTACCGTTCCACCGCCAATATCCTGAAAGCTGCCTCCACCGTCATCGCCTTCAACGAAGGGCGATTGGGCAAAACGCTGTTCACCGACGTGGCCGAAGGCGGGGAGCTGGTGTCCTTCACCCAGGTCTATGACTCGGAAGAAGAAGCCCGCACGGTCGCCGACGAGATTGAGCAATACCAGCGTCAGGGCGAAGCCCTTAACTCGATGGCCATTCTGGTTCGCGCCTCGTTCCAGATGCGCGAGTTCGAAGAACGGTTCATAACGCTGGGGGTCAATTACCGGGTGGTCGGGGGCCCGCGCTTTTATGAGCGCAAGGAAATTCGCGACGCGCTGGCCTATCTCAGGCTGGTCGCACAGCCGGCCGACGACCTCGCTTTCGAGCGCATCATCAATGTGCCCAAGCGCGGAATCGGGGACTCGACGGTAAAAATGCTGATGGAAGCGGCGCGCGGCATGAACATGCCGCTGCTCGCGGCCACCCGTGCCTTGCTCGAAACCGAGGAGTTGAAACCCAAACAGCGCAGCACCTTGAATTCCTTGGTGGCGCAGTTCGATGATTGGGCCTGGCACAGCCAGAATATGCAGCCCTACCAGCTCGTCGAAAACATTCTTGAAGAAAGCGGTTACATGGACATGCTCAACGCCGACAAGTCGGTGGAGAGCCAGGGGCGCAAGGAAAACCTCAAGGAATTGAGCCGCGCCATGGAAGAGTTCGACTCGCTCGGTGGCTTTCTCGAACACATCGCGCTGGTCATGGACCGCGACAGCGCCGACGCATCCGACGCCGTCACGATCATGACGCTGCATTCAGCCAAGGGGCTGGAATTCAACACCGTATTCCTGCCCGGTTGGGAAGACGGCACTTTCCCCAGCCAGCGTTCGATGGACGAGAGCGGCCGCGCCGGCCTCGAAGAGGAACGACGCCTTGCCTATGTGGGCATTACCCGCGGCCGACAGCGCGTGCGCATCTCGGCGGCGCAGAACCGGCGTATCCACGGCCTCTGGCAATCGGCCATTCCGAGCCGCTTCATCGATGAACTGCCGCCCGACGCTGTGGAGGTCATCGACAAGGGCTCGGCCTATGGCGGCTACTCCTATGGCGGGGGCGCCGCCAGCCGCTTCAACAAGGCCGACCCGTTCGAAAGCGTCTATGAAACGCCCGGCTGGAAGCGCGCCCGGGCGAACCAGGAAAACCGCAAGGGCGGCGGCCCGCTGACCATCGAGGGGGAACTCGTCGCCCGTTCAGTCGACCTCGGCGGCCAGTCGAGCGGCTACGCCCTCGGGGAACGCGTGTTCCACCTGAAATTCGGCTATGGCGAAGTCATCCAGATCGAAGGCAACAAGCTGACCATCGATTTCGAAAAGGCCGGGACCAAGAAGGTGCTGGAGAGCTTTATTCGGAAGGGGTGAGGGTCTGTTGCACCCCCACCCTAGCTTCGCTATGGCCTGCAGCCAGCTGCGCTACCCTCCCCACAAGGGGGAGGAAGACGATAAACACCGGCGACTGATGCCTGCGCCTCCCTCCCCTTGATGGGCTTCGAGCCGTCCCGAAGGGCAGATCGCTCCAGTGGAGCGATCTGATGCGAGAAGGAATGAGGGTGGGGTGATTGGGTGTCCCAGCGCCCCGTCCTTGACTTGCCCCCTCGCCTATCCCAAGGGAAAGCCACCCCAAACTCCGAGGCCGCCATGTCCGTCGACCAGCTTTCCGTTTCGCTCACCAAGGATCAGGCCTATGCCCTGGTCGACGCCGTTGCCGAGCGCGATGACCTGGCGCTGACCGCCTCGGCGCACGAAAATGAGGAAACCGGCGAGTGGATTTTCGAAGCCACCTGCGACAGCCCACCGGATCTTGAGGCGTTCAACGCCATCGCCCGCCAGGTTCTGGGCGGAGACGTGACGTTCGCGGTGGAAGCCATCGACCCTGACATCAACTGGGTGGCCAAATCCCTTGAGGGTCTCGCACCGGTCATTGCTGGGGGTTTCTACGTCTACGGAAGTCACGAGACCGGCCCGATCCCCGAGGGACTGACACCGATGAAGATCGATGCCGCCCAGGCATTCGGCACCGGCCACCATGAGACCACGACCGGATGCCTCGAGGCCATTGAAGCCCTGCTGGCGACCCGCACGCCCACAAGCATGATCGATATCGGCACCGGCACGGGCGTTCTGGCCATCGCGCTCGCCAAGCGGCTGGACGCTGTCATCCTCGCCACCGACATCGATCCGATCGCCGTGACCACGACAGTGGAAAACGCCGTCGACAATGGTGTGGGCGACCGGATCGACGCCATCGAGGCAACCGGCCTCGACCACGCGGAAATCCTCGCGCGCGCGCCCTATGACCTGGTCGTGGCAAACATTCTCGCCGGGCCCCTGACCGAACTGGCGCCAGGCGTCGGCGGCATCACCCAACAGGGCGGCACGGCCATTCTATCGGGCATTCTCAACAGCCAGGCCGATGGCGTCATCGCAGCCTATGAAGCGGCAGGCTTTGCGCTGAAGGACCATCTCAAGCGCAAGGAGTGGACGACGCTGGTGCTGGAGAAGCAGTAACCGAGGCCCACCCCCACCTTACCTCCCCCTGAAGGAGGGGGAGGGACCGGCCGGTGGTGGTCTGACGACTCGAAGCACACTCGATGCGCCCCTCCCCCTCCTTCAGGGGGAGGTGGGGTGGGGGTCATTGCCAACACCGAAAAAACAAAATCCCCGAAGCGGGCTTCGGGGATCGGTATTGATCGTCAGCGATGTGCTGCAGCAACCTTACGGGCGCTTGGTGACCGCGCCGATCAACTGGTGCTGCATGCGGTAGCTGACCTGGCGGGAGGCTTCACGGCCACGAGCGTCGATCAGACCACCCAGTGCGCTGCGGAAACCATTCTTGCTCTCAGTCATCTTCTACTCCATGCGCCGGACGCTCTATTGCCATCCGGCTGTGTCTATCTAGGCTGTTCGCGTGGGGCCTGTTAGCCCCTCCCCGGCAGACCAGCCATGCCGTTCCCGCAGGTCAGACTTAACGGTCGTTTACCTTGCGGGCGAAATCGTGATCGCGCTCGAAGCGGGCGACATAGCGTTCGGCCTGGCGGGTGCGGCCTTCGATGATCGCGTTGACGGCGCGCTGGAAGAGATTGTTCTGCTTGCTCATTTCATGTCGCTCCTGTTTGTTGCCCTTAAGATAGGCTCTGCCCGCAGCAGAACCAGACACAAGACATCAGAACAGCCATGCCGGAATTGCATCGCACTCCCTGCACCGGCGAGGACTTCAAATGACCAAAAAGACCTTCGAACCCGCTGTATTTCAAACATTTTCCGAGAAATCCGACCCATCCAACGTGGCGCCTCGTCTCGCTGCGCTGAGGGCAGCCATGCAAAAATCGGGCATCAACGCCGTGCTGATCCCCCGCGCCGACGCGCATCGCGGCGAGTCGGTGCCGCCGGGCGAGGCGCGCTTGGCCTATGTGACCGGCTTCACCGGATCGGCGGGTCTGGCCGTGGTCGGCGAAGACGGTGCGGGGCTGTTTGTCGATAGCCGCTACACTTTGCAGGCGCCGGCCCAGACCGATACGACGCTGGTGACCGTGCACGAGACCGGCCAGGGCGGCGTCAGCGATGATATCCGCCTCTATGTTAAAAAGGGCGGCAAACTCGCCTATGATCCGTGGCTGCATACGCCGGGCGAAGTGCGCGACGTGACGCAGAAGCTCGCGGGCCATGCCGAAGTGGTGCCGCATGCCAACCTGGTGGACGCGATATGGGCAGATCGCCCCGGCGCCCCGGTAACCCCGATCGAATTCCTTGGCCACAACCGCGCCGGCAAATCGGCTGCGGACAAGATCGCCGATCTGCAGAAGAGCCTGACCGCCGACAGCGCCGACGCCGTCGTTCTGACCCTGCCCGAAAGCATCTGCTGGCTGCTCAACATGCGCGGCCGTGACGTGCCCAACACGCCCTTCGTGCTGGGCTTTGCCATTGTCCCCGCGACGGGACTGCCGACGCTCTATCTCGACAAGGCCAAGATTACGCCAGAGCTGATCCGGGCGCTGGACGGCATTGCCAATGTGACCGGAGCTAGCACGCTGGACAGCGCATTATCGAGCCTTGGCGGGAAGACGGTGATTGTCGACCCTCAGACGGCACCCGTAGCGGTGGCCGACACGCTGACGGCAGCAGGCGCAAAACTGATCGAAAAACGCGACCCGATCCTGGGCCCGAAATCTATCAAGAACGAAGTGGAACTGGCCGGCATGCGCGAGGCGCACCGGCTTGATGGCGTCGCCCTGGCCAAGTTCCTGCACTGGTTTGATGCGGAAGCGCCGAAGGGCGAACTGACCGAAATCGGCATTGTCACCGCACTTGAAAGCTTCCGGCGCGAGGACGAGACCTGCGTCGATGCCAGTTTCGACACCATTTCGGGCGCCGGGCCAAACGGCGCCATCGTGCATTATCGGGTAACCACCAAGACCGACCGGACGCTCAGGGCTGGCGAGATCATGCTGGTCGACAGCGGCGCGCAATATCTCTCGGGCACCACCGACATCACCCGCACGCTCTATACGGGTGCAGCCACGGCAGAGCAGAAGGATCGCTATACGCGCGTGCTCAAGGGCATGATCGCCATATCCATGGCGCGCTTTCCCAAAGGCACGTCCGGCGCGCAGATCGATGTGCTGGCGCGGCAATATCTTTGGCAGGATGGCGTGACCTACAATCACGGTACCGGCCATGGCGTCGGTCACTTCCTGGGCGTACACGAAGGGCCGGTGGGCATTTCCTCGCGCTACCAAACGCCGCTTGAGGCAGGCAATGTTCTGTCCAACGAGCCGGGCTACTACAAGACCGGCGAATACGGCATCCGCATCGAGAACCTGATCGTGGTCAAGGATGCCGAGGGTTTTCCCGGCTATCTCGACTTCGAGACGATCACCCTCGCCCCCATCGAGACCCGCCTGATCGACAAGAGCCTGCTCACCCAGGCCGAAACCGACTGGCTCAATGCCTTCCATGCCAAAGTGTGGGCCGAAATCGGGCCGCGTCTGACAGGCGACGTCAAGGATTGGCTCAAGCAGGCGACGGTGGCGATCTAGTCGACAGAAAGGCTCCAGTGCAGCCGGCCCGAAAGGCCGGCAGCCACCTGGCCCGAATTGTGGGAGGCGGAGCCGAGATTGATGTCGGTTGAGCCGACATGGGTGACACCGCCCGTGCTGGCCTGATCGAGCAGTTCGAGCGTAGCGTTGCCTTCAGCGAAGGCGACGCCGTTTTCATGGGTAAACGCCCCCGGCCCCATGGTGACCGGCACGGTGATGGCGCCAAGCGGCAGGCGCAGACTGACCGCTCCCGTTGCCGTATCGAGCGTGGCCTCCGCACCGCAGATGGCGTCGGCCATGGCAGCTCCCGATTGCGGCAGATTGAGCTGGCCGCGGCGGGTGAAATTGTAGGCGACAGCCGGATTTGGCGGCGGAATGACCACCCCTTCGAGCACGTCGGAAACCGTGACCTTGCCCTCGGCGCAAGTGCCGGCGCGATCCCCGGCGAAATTGCGATAGCGGCCCGGCTGCATGCCCGTCATGGCTTCGAACGGATTGACTGCACCACCCTGCCCGTTCTGGGCAAACTGCATCATGACACCAGCCAGACAGACCTGGTTTTCTCCGCATTCGGCCAGCTTGGCCTCGAGATCGAGCATTTCTGACGGCACGGCCCCCTCGCGAACCCCACCGACGATGGGCACGCCATCCATGCCGACATCGACCAGTGAATAGGTAAGGTCCAGTTCGCGATGCGCCGTGACGGCGAACCATTCGACGCCATTGGGCAAATCCTTGCGATCGCTGCCATCGAGGGTGATCTGGACGCGCAGGCTGACGCGATCATTGCCGGCAAAATGGTCGGTCTGTGCCTGCGGGCTCCCCGACAGTGCAAAAATCAAAACCGGCGCAACACCCCAAACCCGCATCGACCCCTCCACAAAATGGACGGGGCGGTGATAACCGCCGCGGCGCGCGGGGTCTTGCTCCCCGGGCTATGCGCGGAGGGCAAAGGCTCTGGCCGCAGGCCTAGTTGGAGGGCAGTGCCGGATCAGCGAGATATTCGGCCAGGCTCCAGGTGCCTTCCGAAACGTCCTCAAGTGGCAGCAGCACATCGTCGACCTTCCAGCCGGCCGCGTCATCATCGACCAGGATGAAGGTCAGGCTCCGCCACGCCTCGCCTTCGAGGGCAATATCGACCGTGATGACGGACCGACCGCCCTTGGTCTTGGCGTCGCGGAAGGTGAATTCCATGCCGCCCGGATCCTGCGAGTAGCTGAAGACCGAAAAATCGAGCGCACCGATCTCATCGCCCCTGGCGTAGAATTTCTCATTGGCCTCTTCGAGCAGGGCCGAGAGGCGAGCGGAAAAAGCATCCTGCTCAGGAAAGGACTTTTCCCAATCATAAGTCTCCCAGTCGAGCGACGCCTCTATCTGCCCATAGACGGCGTCGAGCAGCGCTTCGGGACTGTCGAATGTCGGGATCGGGTCAGCTAGGACGGGCGTGGCGAGAAACGGGAGCAGCAGCAGGGGCAGCAGTTTGCGCATCAGTTGAACCAGAGTGCAAAAAATGGCCAGTCGTCGCCCATGACACGGTTGAGCTCGGCAAAATCCTCAGCATCGGCGACCGGCCCCTCCTCAAGATAGGGCAAGGCATCGTGACCGGTGAAGAGCATGACCAGATCGGTTTTCGTTGCGGTCTCGAACCAGGTCTTGAGATTGAAGCCTTCGGAGAAGCGCCAATGGGGCAGCAGCAGGTCACCGGCGAGGATCAGGTCGACCTGGTCAAGCGTTGCCATCCACGCATCGACAACCTCCTCGGTGACTTGCTGCTCGGGCACGAGCGAGGTCTGGCTGGGCGATGGCACCAGTTCCCTGTTGTCGTCGGTTTCGGCCAGGATCATGTCCCAGTTCTGTCGCGACAGCGCGGTGATCGATTCAAGGCGCTCCAGCACACCGGCCAGCCGCGCCCTATCGGTGACCGGAAATTCTGCCGTGTGGATGGCAGCAATCAGGTCGGCAATGAGGGCATCGCTATCGGGATCCATCATGACGGTGCCACCGCGCGAATAGTCCTGCATTGGCAAGCCGGCCTCGGGAAAAATGCGGTGCATATAGGCGTCAAAAAACTGCGAAAAATCGTGGGCCAGCAGCAGGTCGACAGGTGCGGCGGTGATATTGGCGTAACCCGCAAACCAGATGGCGTCAGCATTGTCGAAGCCAATGGTGGCATCGGGCAAAGCGGGCTCCACGCCCTTCGACTTGCTCTTGCTCGACTGCGGGACCGCATCGGGGGTCGGAATCTCGGAAAACTCGCCCAGGCCCTGCAGCAGAAGCGCCAGCGTTTCCGCCTCGCTGCGCTCGCCATCGCCATCAAGATCGATCCGCACTTTCAGCGGATCGATGGGAATGACGAAGGCGCTGCCCTCGCCGGCCTGACGCATGTGACCGGCGGCAACGTCGAGCGTGGCCACGAAAGCGTCGAGAAGTACAACGAACTGGTCGTAGTTCAGTGGTTCCGGATCCGGATTGGCTGGGCCGGCGGGCGTGGCCATACCCATGCCGAACAACATGGCTGCAGCAGGCGTATTGGGCGTCACCGCGCCATGACGATAGAAACCCTGCGCCAGTGTTTCATAGGCAGTAACGATGCCGTCAATGCCGAGCACGAAACAGGCATCGCCCTCGCCGGCCGTGCACGGAACGAGCGATGTCCCGGCCAGCGTGCTCAGGGTGCCGTCATAGAGCGCCTGCGCCAGTTGATCGCCGGTCTCACCGGCCTCGACGGCGCCAGACATGAGCATCACGGCCGCAGCAGCCATCCAGACCTTCATTCGCCCCTCCCCGGGTGAACTATTTGCCGACGCGCTCGAACCATTCGTCTTCGGTGATGACTTCCACGCCGTGCTCCTGCGCTGTCTTCAGCTTGGAGCCGGCGCCGGGCCCGGCCACCAGGATATCAGTTTTCGCCGAGACGGAGCCAGCAACTTTCGCACCCAGTCGCTCGGCCATAGCCTTGGCTTCGGATCGTGACATTTTTTCGAGCGTGCCGGTGAACACGACCGTCTTGCCGGCCACCTTGCTGTCGGCGGAAATGGTGATGACATAGTCCTTCGGGGTCACTTCGGTCAGCAATTGATCGAAGGCCTCGACATTGCGCTCATTGTCGAAGAAGTCGCGCAATGCCTCCCAGACCGTATCACCGAGGCCATTGACCGAGGGAAAAACGTCGTGCAGCCCGCCGCCCGCAGCGGCAGCCTCTATACCCTTGGCGCGCAATTCGCCAATGGTGGAGAAGGTGCGCGCCAGCACGGCGGCCGTGGTCTCGCCGATATGGCGGATGCCAAGGGCGAAGATGAAGCGGTCCAGTTCAGGCTCGCGCCTTGCGTCTATGGCGGCAAAAAGCTTGTCGAGACCTTCATAGTTCCGGTCCTCCACGGCGCGCACATTCTTGCGCGTCTTGCCCGAGGCCGCCTCGCGGGCTCTCGCCTGCTCCTCGCGCCGCTCGGCCAGGGCCTGCTGCACCTCGGCACGCCGATCCCTGAGGCGGAAAATGTCGGCGTGGGACTTCACCAGGCCCTTGGTAAAGAAGAGCTCGATATTCTCGGCGCCCAGGCCCTCGATGTCGAGCGCGCCGCGCGACACGAAATGCTTGAGGCTTTCCACCGCCTGGGCCGGGCAGACCAGCTCGCCGGTGCAGCGGCGGCGCGAATCTTCCTTGCCGGTCTTCTCGTTGAGCTCGCGCACGGCGGGCGAGCCGCAGACCGGGCAGGTATGCGGCATTTCATAGGGCACGGCATCGGCCGGGCGCTTGTCGAGCAACACATCGACGATCTGCGGGATGACGTCGCCCGCGCGCTGGATGGTGACTGTGTCGCCGATGCAAATATCCTTACCGTCGCGGATGGGCATTCCATTGCTGTCGCGGCCGGCAATGTAATCCTCGTTGTGGAGCGTCACATTGACCACGGTGACGCCGCCGACGCTGACCGGATCGAGCCGCGCCACCGGCGCCAGCGTGCCGGTCCGGCCGACCTGGATTTCAATGTCGCGCACCCGCGTCGTCGCCTGCTCGGCCGGGAATTTGTGGGCCACGGCCCAGCGCGGTTCACCGGTGACAAAGCCCCAGCGGCGCTGCAATTCGAGCTGGTCGACCTTGTAGACCACGCCATCGATGTCGTAGCCGAGCGAGGAGCGCTGCTCCTCGATGCGGTGGTAATGGGCGAGCAGGTCCTCGACCGACTTGGCGCGTTCCATCAGCGGACTGATCTGGAAGCCCCAATCCTTGAATTTCTGCACCGCTTCATACTGGGTCGGCGCCGGATCGGCGGTGGTAAAACCCCAGGCATAGGCAAAGAATTTGAGGTTCCGGCTGGCGGTGACCGACGGATCCTTCTGGCGCAGCGAGCCGGCGGCGGTGTTACGCGGATTGACATAATCCTGCCCACCCACGGCGGCGGAGCGCTCCTTGAGCGCCTGGAATTCGGCATAGGTCATGTAGACTTCGCCGCGGATTTCAATGGTTTCGGGCCAGCCCGAGCCTTTGAGCTTGTGTGGGATATCGGCAATGGTCTTGAGATTGGCGGTGATGTCCTCGCCCACCGAGCCGTCGCCGCGGGTGGCGCCCTGCACGAAGACGCCATTCTCGTAGCGCAGCGAGGCAGAGAGGCCATCGATCTTGGGCTCGGCGGTGAAGGCGATTTCGAGGGCCTCGTCCTTCTGGAAAAAACGCCGCCCGCGTTCGATGAAATCGGCCACATCCTCATCGGTATAGGCCTTGGCGAGGCTGAGCATCGGCACGGCATGGCGCACCTTGGAAAAACCATCTGCCGGCGCCGCGCCGACCCTTCCGGTGGGCGTATCGCTACGCACCAGTTCGGGAAAGGCGCCCTCGATCTCGGCATTGCGCAGGCGCAGCGCATCATATTCGGCGTCGGTGATCTCGGGCGCATCCTTGCCGTGGTAGGCGACATCGGCAGCGGCAATGGCCGTCGCCAGCCGCTCCAGCTCGGCACGGGCCTCGTCTTCGGAGAGGTCGGAAACGTCTTTCGTGGGCAGGTCGGACATGGGATACTCTATCTTCTACCCCTCTCCCCATGAGGGAGAAGGTGGATCGCGCGCAGCGTGAGGCGGGTGAGGGAGCTTCTCCGCGAACTCGCAGTGTGCCTTGGCAAACCCCTCATCCGCCCTTCGGGCACCTTCTCCCTCAAGGGGAGAAGGAATGCTGCCACACCACTAGTGCGGCGAAAAGCCTATCCCACCGCCCCAAGCAATTTCTTGGCAGCAGCGCGCGCTTCGTTGGTGATTTCGGCGCCGGCCAGCATGCGGGCGACTTCTTCCTGGCGCGCCGGCTTGTCGAGCGGGCGCACATGGGTGCGCATGAAGGCACCCTCCTCCACCATCTGCTTTTCGATGAGCAGATGCCGGTCGGCGCGGGCCGCGACCTGGGGGGCATGGGTGACGGTGAGGACCTGGACAGTCGAGGCCAGACGCGCGAGGCGACGCCCGATGGCGTCGGCAACGGCGCCACCGACACCCGTGTCGATTTCGTCGAAGATCAGCACCGGGGCCGAACCGCGATCAGCCAGCACGACCTTGAGCGCGAGCAGGAAACGGCTCAATTCACCGCCCGAGGCCACCTTGAGCAAGGGACCCGCAGCCGTGCCGGGATTGGTCTGCACATGGAAGGCGATCTGGTCGAAACCGGTAGCGGCGACACGATCCGTATCGACCTGGTGGTCGACAATGAACCTTGCCGAACCGAGCTTGAGATCGGGCAGTTCCGCCTCCACAGCCGCGCTCAGCGCCTTGGCAGCCGTCTTGCGACCAGCGCTCAGAATATCGGCGACTTCGCGATAGCGGGCGCGAGCCGTTACTTCCTCGGCCTCCAGCGCCTTGAGGCGGCTTTCACCACTTTGCAGGGTATCGAGGTCGCCCTGGTACTTTTCGAGTACCGCAACCAGCTCATCGGGCGTGCACTGATGCTTCCTGGCTGCGCCGCGCAGGGCAAAGAGACGTTCTTCCACGGCCTCGAGCTCGCCCGGATCGAAGGCCATCTCGCGCTTCAACTCTTCGAGGGCATCGGTGGTGCGATCGAGTGCTGCCAGCGAGGCGTCGAGAGTATCGACAATAGGCTGGAACAGGTTCGCCCCACCATCGATCTTGCGCATCAGCCGGCGCAACAGAGAAGCAAGCGCCGGCGATGGTGCATTCGGTCCGCTGAGGATTTCGTCGATCTCGATGACATCGGAGGCGGCCTTTTCGGCCTGCTGCAATTGCTGCCTGCGCTCTGCCAGTTCACTTTCCTCGCCCACGACCGGCTTGAGCTTGCCCAGCTCCTCAACGGTATGGCGGGCATAGTCCTCGGCGGCCAGGGCCTCTGCGACCAGCTGACGCTGCTCGGCGACGGCCTGCTGCGCCTCCGCCAGATGGGCCCAGCAGTCGCGAACCGCTTTGGCCTCGGCCGCCAACTCGCCAAAAGCGTCAAGAGCCGCCCGGTGGGTCGCCACGTCGACAAGCGCACGATCATCATGCTGGCCATGGATTTCGACGATCTGCCCGCCAACCTTCTGCAGCAGCGAGGCCGATACCGGCTGATCATTGATAAAGGCGCGTGTGCGGCCATCGGCGAACTGCACGCGACGCAGGATCACATCTTCATCGTCGGGAATGGCATTGTCACGCAGCAGCGCCCGGGCCGGATGGTCGGTGGCCAGTTCGAGAACAGCCACGACCTGCCCGCTCTCCTGTCCCTGACGGACCAGGGATGCATCGCCCCGGCCGCCGAGCGCCAGGGTCAGGGCATCGAGCAGGATGGACTTGCCGGCGCCGGTCTCGCCCGTCAGGACAGTCATGCCGGTGCCAAGCGCCAGGTCAAGTTGATCGATAAGAACTATGTTGCGGACTGAGAGCGCGTTGAGCATGCGCGGGGTTCCCGTGGCAAGACCACTGTTCAGCTCCGCTTGTAGCATCGCCTGCCGCGGATGAGCCGGTCACGCCGCCCCCATCCACAACTTAGGCCCCCACAAACGAAACCGGGACGCATGATAGCGCCCCGGAACAAAATAGCAACATCGATAATTCAGGCCCAGGTCAGTTCCTGACCGCGGCCAGCCAGCTGCCCGAATTGAGCTGCGGGGCAAGGCCCTGCTTGCCCAGGGTATCGAAGGCGCGCTTGTACCAGTCGCTGGCCGGGTAGTTATGCCCCAGCACGGCCGCAGCCGACATGGCCTCATTGGTCAAGCCGAGCAGCAGGTAAGTTTCGGTGAGGCGATAGAGCGCTTCCTCGATGTGAGTCGAGGTCTGCCAGCGCTCCACCACTTCGCGGAAGCGATTGATGGCCGCGGCATACTGGCCATTGCCCTGATAGTAGCGGCCGACGGACATTTCCTTGCCGGCAAGCTGGTCATAGGCGGTCAGCAGCTTGTCCTTGGCGTCGGCAGCGTGCTCGGACTTGGGATAGTTATTGATGAGCAGCGTATAGGTGTCGATGGCATCGCGCGAAAGCTGCTGGTCGCGGGTGATGTCCTTGATCTGCGCGTAATAGGACGTGCCCTTGAGCCAGAGCACATAGGCCATTTCGGGGCTCTGCGGATAGAGCGCCATGAAGCGGTCGGAAGCGAGGATCGCCTCTTCAAACTTGCCGATGCGATAATTGGCATAGACCTGCATCAGCTTGCCCTTCTCGGACAGCGGATCGCGTGGATGCTGACGCTCAAGCTTTTCCAGCTTGGTGATGGCGGTCTGGTAGTACTGGCGATCCATGTCATCCAGCGCGCCCTGATAGAGGGAAGCGGCCGGCACAATCGGCTCTTCCTTGATCTTGGGCGGACCAAACATGCTGCAGCCTGCAAGAGCGACCGCTACAAGCCCTATGGCAACGATCCGGGCAGCCCGGCTGGAAAACTGGCTTACAACGTCAAGCTTCACGAACTGCCCCATGCAATCATACCGCAATAGCTTTGCGGGCCTATTTGGCAAATGGATCAAAACTGTGGCGGCTGAGGGGACCAGGCCCCGTCAGCGAACGGACCGCAAGTAATGGTGGACTTCAAGACCGTCTGGCTGATCTTCGAAGCTCTCGAATTCCAGCGGCAGGTCTTCGGCGCCGACTATTTCATAATTAGCGTCGCTGGAAAAGAGCGAGGCCAGGACATGCGCATTGAGGGCGTGCCCACCCTTGTAAGAGCGGAACCTGCCCCAGATCGGCAGGCCGCCAAGCGACAGGTCGCCGATGGCGTCGAGCAGCTTGTGGCGGACGAACTCGTCTTCGTAGCGCAGCCCGCCCGGATTGAGCACCCGGTCTTCATGCAACGTGATGGAATTGTCGAGGCTGGAGCCGAGCGCGTAGCCGGCCTGACGCAGGATCTTCGCGTCGCGCGCAAATCCGAAGGTGCGCGCCTGCGACACGTCTTCGAAATAGCGGCGCGGAGTCCAGTCAAAGATCATGCGCTGACGGCCAATGACCTTGGAGTCGAAATCGATCTCGAGGTCCAGCGCGCGGCCATTATAGGGCTCAAGCGCGGCGAACGAATCGTTGTTGCGAACGGTAACGGCGCGGACGATCTTGAGGAATTTCTTCTGTGCGGGCTGAATTTCGAGCCCCACGCGCAGGATAGCAGTGGCGAATGGATGGGCCGACCCATCCATGATCGGGCATTCCGGACCATCAAGCGTAATGAGGACATTGTCCACGCCCATGCCTGAAAGGGCCGACACGACATGTTCGACCGTGGCGACGCTGACGCTGTCGCCCAGATCAAGGGTCGTGCAAAGGGTGGTCCGAGCCACGCGGGAATGATGCACCTGTACCGGCCTGGTGAACTGACCATCGCCCAGGTCGCGACGGATCAGGTAGCCCGAATCCGGAGCAGCAGGTCCCATGGTCAGCGTGACAGGCTGCGCCCCATGGACGCCATAGCCCGCAAAACTGACCTCGCCGGCAAGAGTTCGCTGGCGCGTGGATAGTTTGATCATGCCTGGAATTGCTCCAACGGTGCGTTCACACTCACCGAACTGTTAGCCAAAAAAAACTCGGTGCGGAAGCCGCACCGAGAGAGCTTTTGGGGGATGTGCACCGCACGATCAACCGTGCTTGCGCAGGAAGGCCGGGATTTCCAGATGCTCCTTCTGGGCCGGAGCAGCCGGGGCGCGCCCCTGATTGTCGAGCTGACCTCGAGCGCCTTCGGCGGGCTGGGCAACCCGGGAAGTCCTTGCGCCACCGGCCTCAATAGCGCTGCGCGCAGCAGCATCATCAGCGATTTCAGTCCGCGGCTCGGCACGACCATCGGCCTGCTGCTGACCAAGGTTCAGGCCGACATTGGAAGCCAGTCGCTTGAACAGGGCACGCGCGTTGCGCGGCTCTGCGCCATGACGTTCCTGTGCCTCCTGTGACCTGCGTGCAACAACCGGGAGTTCCTCGGTACGCGGCATGCGGCGCTGACCTTCGGGACGAGCAGCGTGTGAGGGCACATAGACGCTGGGAATCGGCTGTTCCTGGAGAACAGGAGCTTCCTCTGGCTCGGCCAGCGATTCAGCGGCCGGAACATAGGGCTCGACCAGGATGCCATCGTCTTCCTGAGCATAGGACGGAGCCGGCTGGTGCGACGCGAAAGCTTCGGCAACCGCCGCTTCGACCTGATGACCGATCTCTTCGGCCTCAAACACCTGGGCAACTGGCGCAGCAGGTGCCTGCGGAACGATGGACCGCTCAGCCGGCACGTGGCGGCGCACCTCAAGCGGCGTGCGCGATGCGTGTGGCTTTGCAGGCTCCAGAGCCTGAACCATGGTGGCGTCGGTGCCGGTGGCCACGACGGACACGCGGATCGTGCCGTTGAGGTTCGGATCGTAGGTCGCACCCAGGATGATATTGGCGTCGACATCGACTTCCTCGCGAATACGCGAAGCAGCTTCATCGACTTCATAAAGGGTCAGGTCAGGGCCGCCGGTGATGGAAATCAGCAGGCCGCGCGCACCGTGCATCGACACATCGTCGAGCAGCGGATTGGCAATAGCCGCCTCGGCAGCGTGGCGGGCACGATCTTCGCCCGACGCTTCGCCGGTACCCATCATCGCCTTGCCCATGCCGCGCATCACGGCGCGCACGTCGGCGAAGTCGAGGTTGATCAGACCTTCCTTGACCATGAGGTCGGTGATGCAGGCCACGCCCGAGAACAGCACCTGGTCGGCCATGGCGAAGGCGTCTGCAAAGGTTGTCTTCTCGTTCGCGACGCGGAACAGGTTCTGGTTCGGAATGACGATCAGCGTATCGACATGGCGATGCAGCTCATCGATACCATCTTCTGCCAGGCGAGCACGACGGTTGCCTTCGAAATTGAATGGCTTGGTGACGACACCCACGGTCAGGATGCCCTGCTCGCGCGCAGCGCGGGCAACCACCGGGGCAGCACCAGTGCCGGTACCGCCGCCCATGCCGGCGGTGATGAACACCATGTGCGAGCCGGAAAGGTGATCGTTGATTTCGTCCCAGCTTTCTTCGGCAGCGGCGCGACCCACTTCCGGATGCGAACCAGCGCCCAGACCTTCGGTGACGCCAACACCGAGCTGGATGATCCGCTGCGCCTTGCTGAGCGCCAGCGCCTGAGCGTCAGTATTCGCGACGACAAAGTCGACGCCGTCGAGTCCGGACTCGATCATATTATTGACGGCGTTGCCGCCGGCACCACCGCAACCGAATACGGTGATGCGGGGCTTGAGTTCCTGAATGTCCGGGATGGTAAGGTTGATGGTCATAGGTGGCCCCATAGTGGCGTCGTTGGTTAAGATTTACCCGCCAATTCGTTAACCCCAGCCTAACAAGTGCATCGATCGGGTTAACTTCTCCGCAAAATGCGACACGCCCGCGTTACGCTTTCACGGCCCGTTAACCACGCGGAGCCCCGGAATACCGGCATTGACTCCGGCAGAAACCTATTATAACCATAACGTCATATATCTACTAAGTTATGCAAATGTGATGGAGAGACCCATGACCAGCATCATGCCCTGCCTGTGGTTCGACGACCGGATTGACGATGCCATCAGGTTTTATAACGAGACCTTCGAGGGGGCGAAGGTGCACGAAATCCAGCGCCAGGCCCCGGACGCCCCCGCCTTCACCGCCGTCATCGAACTGGCGGGTCAGAAGTTCATGCTGCTTAATGGCGGCCCGCGCTTTCCCTTCACCGAGGCCGTCAGCTTCGTCATTGATTGCGATGGCCAGGAGGAGGTCGACTATTTCTGGAACCGCTTCGTAGACAATGGCGGCGAGGAAAGCATGTGCGGCTGGTGCAAGGACCGCTTCGGCCTCTCCTGGCAGGTCGTACCCAAGCAGCTTTTTGAAACCATCAACGGCGCCGACAAGGCCGGGGCCGGCCGCGCCATGCAGGCCATGCTGCAGATGAAGAAGATCATCGTGGCCGACTTGCAGAAGGCTTATGTGGGAGCCTAGTTTCCCTGACCGCAATGCCGTCCTCGGGCTTGACCCGAGGACCAGCGGGAACATCCGCATTGGTTGAGATTGGCCCTCGGATGAGGTCCGAGGGCGGCGCTACGGTTGAGTAACGGCCGGGGCCCAGCTCAGAAGCTGCTCCGCAGCCAGTTGCCGACGCGGGCGATATAGCCGTCGGTGCCGGTGAGCTTCCGGCTGCCGCGCGGTTCGGCATATTCCTGGGCGCAGACCTGCGGATAGACCAGCATGCCGGCCATGGTGGCGAAAGCTGCACCCTTGGCGATCTCGGGCAGACCGGAAATACCCATCGGGCGACCATTGCGGACGTTGCGCGCCAAAGTGCGGCGGGCCACTTCCGGCAATCCAGTCATCTCGCTGGCGCCACCCGTCAGCACGAAGCGGCGGCCGCAGACATCCATCATGCCGGTGGCCTGCATGCGGTCACGGATAGCCGTGAGGATTTCCTCGATGCGCGGGCGCATGATGCGCGTCAGCACGGCACGCGGGATCTGTCCCGGCGCCTCATCATGCGAGGCGCCAACCGGCTGGATGGCAATCATCTCGCGCTCATCCGCCTGGCCCGGCAAGACCGAGCCATGCAGCGTCTTTAGGCGTTCGGCATCGGCCACGCTCACGGAGAGCTGGCGGGCAATGTCGAGGGTCAGGTGATGGCCACCAATGGCGATGGCATCGGCATAGACCATGTGCCCATCGTTGAACACCGAGACGGTCGTGGTCGCGCCACCAAAGTCGATGCAGGCGACGCCGAGCTGGGCTTCATCATCGACCAGGGTCGCCAGGCCCGAAGCGTAGGGCGTAGCCACCAATGCTTCGATCTGCAGGTGGCAGCGGTGCAGCACCAGTTCCAGGTTGCGCATGGCAAGGGTCTCGGCCGAGACAACGGCGACGTCGACACCGAGCTTCTCGCCCACCATTCCCTTGGGGTCGCGAATGCCCTTCTGACCATCCAGGGCGTAACCGATCGGCAACGCATGAATGATGGAACGCTCGGGGCGAACCGAACGGGCGTTGACGGCTTTCAGCACACGGAAGATGTCGGCCTTTTCCACTTCCTGCCCGTCGAGGGAAACAGCGGCGGAGAAGGTTTCCGAGCCAAGTCGGCCGGCGGTGACATTGACGAGCACGGTTTCGAGCGTCAGCCCGGCGGCGCGCTCGGCCATGCCCACGACATTGCGGATGGCCTGCTCGGCCTTCTCGATATCGGTGACGACGCCGCTCTTGACCCCGGAGGCCGGGCCATAGCCGAAGCCGATCACCTCGGCCTGATGCGTGCGACCCTTGAGGGCCCTGCCCTCCGGCCGCGGCGTCAACCGCGCGATGACGCAGCAAATCTTGGTGGAGCCGATGTCGAGCACCGCCACCAGCGTCGTCTTGCCCGGCTGGACCGGCCGCAGCCGGGAGGTCATCGCATCGGTCATCATGGTTCTTAGTCTTCGGTTTCGGCGGGCGTATTGGGGCGGACGGCGACGATGTTATCGATCCTGAGATCGATTACGGACACATCACGATCGAGGAGCTGGTAGTCGTTCTGATAGGTGACGAGACGGGTCATGGCCTGGGCCACGCCCTGCTCGGGCATCTGCACGCGCAGGCCGGTGTCGTAGATGAGATCCCACCGGCGGTCGGCAATGCGCGAAAGGGCAATCAACCCCTCTTGCAACCTCGGAAAGCCGTTGAGCGCCCGGATCATCACCAAGGCGTCGTCAGCGGCACCATCGCCAATGACCAGCGGTAGTTCAGTATAGACGCCCTGCGCCTCCCCGATCTGTTCGCCTTTGCCGTCGATGAGGAAGGTGATCCCGTCCACGGCCCAGCGCGCCACGGGCTCCTTCTCGGTAATGATAACTTCGACATCGCCCGGATAGGTCTTACGGACGGTGACGGCCTCCACGGCCGGCAGCTCGGCAATGCGCTGGCGCGCCGCTTCCACGTCAAAGCCCAGCGTCGAGGTGTGCGGCTGGATGCCCAGCGCATCGAAAACCTGTTGTTCGCTGGTCAGCGTCTGGCCGGAGATGACAATCTCGCCGATGGCGAGGCCCGCCTGCGCAAACTGCCCTTGGGCCAGGCCACCCAGCGTATTGAACAGCATGCCGATGGGCTCGCGCACCTGATAGATGGCGACGCAACCGGCCAGAAGCGCCGCGACCATGACGCCGCGACGAATGGCCGAGCCATGCAGCACGAGCGCGCGATTAAATCGATTGGTGAGTTTCTGACGCGGCGTGCGGGTCGGAACAGGCAGCGCGCGGGGGTTCACCAACCGCGCCCCGGCGAGAAAGGTCTCGCTTTTTACCTGTTGCAACTCGCGTCCTCCACCATCCAGGAGACCAGATCTTCAAAACTGTGGCCCACAAGGGCGGCCTGCTCGGGGGCCAGCGAGGTCGGCGTCATGCCCGGCTGGGTATTGATTTCCAGACAGACCAGTTCGCCATCCTCGCCCACCGCGTCATTGTAGCGGAAGTCCGTCCGCGTAATGCCACGACAGCCGAGAGCCGCATGGGCAGCCAGGCTAAGCTTTTGCACTTTGTCGTAAATTTTAGGTTTAATGTTCGCGGGCAGGATGTGACGTGATCCGCCCGCCGCATATTTGGCTTCATAATTGTAGAAGCCGAGATCGGTGACGATCTCGGTAACCGGCAAAGCGACATCGCCCATGACGGCGCAGGTCAACTCGCGGCCGGGAATATAGCGCTCCACCATCAATTCTTCGCCGCCGGTCCAGTCTTCGCCCAGGATTTCCTGGGGCGGGTGCGACTGGTCGGCCTTGACGATGATGACACCGAAGCTCGACCCATCGGCGATGGGCTTGACCACATAGGGCGGCGCTATCACATGCGCGCGGCCCACATCGGCGCGGCTGGCAATGACATGATCGGTCACCGGAACACCGGCAGCCTTGAGCATGATCTTGGCCTGGTGCTTGTCCATGGCGAGGCCCGAGGCCAGCACGCCCGAATGGGTGTAGGGAATGCGCAGGAATTCGAGCACGCCCTGGATGGTACCGTCCTCGCCATAGCGGCCATGCAGCGCATTGAAGGCCACATCCGGCGCCACTTCGCGCAGTCGCTCGGCAATGTCGTAGCCGACATCGATCTCGGTCACGCGATAGCCGGCTCGTCGCAGCGCTTCGGCGCAGCCCTTGCCCGTGCTGAGGGAAACGGGCCGCTCGTTGGAGAGCCCTCCCATGAGGACGGCGACATGCTTGCTCATTTGCCGGTCTCGCCAATCAGGGCTTCAAGTTCACCCGGCAGGGCCGCAGCCCATTGGGTGATGTTGCCGGCGCCCAGGCATACGACATAATCGCCCTTATCGACGCGCGAGGCGAGGAGCGGGCCCAGGGCTTCGGGCCGGTCGATGACCCGCGCATCGCGATGACCACGCGCACGGATGCGGTTCACCAGTTCCTCGTGGGTGACGCCCGGCAGCGGCTGTTCACCGGCGGCATAGATGGGCGCCACGATGACCGTATCGGCATCGTTGAAGCAGGCGGCGAAATCGTCGAACAGGTCATGCACGCGGCTATAGCGGTGCGGCTGTACCACGGCGACGACATCGCGCTTGGCCGACTGCCGCGCGGCCTTGAGCACGGCCGCGATCTCGACGGGGTGGTGACCATAGTCGTCGATCACGGTCACACCGGCCACTTCGCCGGTCTTGGTGAAGCGGCGCTTGACCCCGGTAAAGCCCTTGAGGCCACTCCGGATTGCTTCGGCCGGCACATGCAGCTGGTCGGCCACCGCAATGGCAGCGAGCGCATTAAGCGCATTGTGGATGCCCGGCATGGGCAGTTCGAGCCCGTCGATCCGCAACTGGGTCTGGCGGATACGGTCGCGGATCTCAACCGAAAAATGCTGCACGCCGTCACGATTTTCGAGCTCCACCAGACGGACATCCGCCTGAGGATTGCGGCCATAGGTGATGACGCGACGGTCGCGGATTTCGCCGACCAGCGCCTGCACTTCCGGATGATCGAGGCACATGACGGCAAAGCCGTAGAAGGGCACGTTTTCCACGAACTGGTGGAAAGCCTTCTTCACCCCTTCGAAGTCGCCGTAGTGGTCGAGATGCTCGGGATCGATATTGGTGACGACGGCGACGTCGGCCGGAAGCTTGACGAACGTACCGTCGCTCTCGTCGGCCTCGACGACCATCCATTCGCCGCCACCCAGGCGCGCATTGGTGCCATAAGCGTTGATGATGCCGCCATTTATGACGGTCGGATCGAGGTTGCCAGCATCGAGCAGGGTCGCGACCAGCGTGGTGGTCGTGGTCTTGCCATGCGTACCGCCAATGGCAATGGCGGTCTTGAAGCGCATGATTTCGGCCAGCATCTCGGCGCGGCGGACCACCGGCAAGGCCCGGGCGCGTGCGGCCATCAGTTCAGGATTGTCCTTCTTGATGGCCGAAGAGACGACCACCACTTCGGCCTTGCCCAGATTGTCGCCGCTCTGGCCGATTTCGACTTTGATCCCCATGTCGCGAAGGCGCTGGACATTGGGATTGAGCGAGGCGTCGGAGCCCTGCACCACATAGCCCTGGTTGTGCAGAATCTCGGCAATGCCGCTCATGCCGATGCCGCCAATGCCGATGAAATGAACCGGCCCGATATTGCGGGGCATCTTCATGGTGTGGGTCTCCCTTCGATCTGGGTATGTTTGCCGCTCAGCATCTCGGCCAGGTCCGCCAGTTTTTCGACGGCGCGCGGCTGCCCCAGTTTCACTGCAGCAGCAGCGGCGGCGGTGAGGCGCTCAGGGTCGGTAAGAAGTTCGTGAAGTCGAGTGGCAAGCGATTGCGGTGAAAGCGTGGCCTGCTCTTCCACCCAGCCGCCGCCGCCCTCTTGCATGAACAGGCCATTATACTTCTGGTCGGAATCCAGCGCGCCCGGTAGCGGCACGAGAATGGCCGGCCGGCCAATGACGCAGAGCTCGGTAACGGTGGAGGCCCCTGCCCGGCCGATCACCAGATGCGCATCGGCAATGCGCTCGGGCAGGTCGGGAATGAAGGCCGACAGTTCGACGCTGGTGCGCGACTGACGGTAGCTTTCCGCTACACGATCGATGTCCTCGCGCCGCGCCTGCTGCACGATCTGCAACCGGCTGCGCAACCCGTCAGGCAATAGGGCAATCGCCGCCGGCACAATGTCGCTGAGGGCGCGTGCACCCTGACTGCCGCCGGTGACGACGAGGCGGATCGGGCCTTTGGGGTCGAGCGCTGGATATGGCTTACCCGCCAGCGGACGCACCCTGTCGCGCACGGGATTGCCGGTAAGGATTTTTTCGAGATGCTGCTGATCGGCAAAACGGGTCGCCGGAAAGCTCATTGCCAGGATGTCGGCAAAGCGGGCCAGCGCCCGGTTGGCGCGGCCCATGACCGCATTCTGCTCATGCAGGATACCGGGAATGCCCAGGAGGTTGGCGGCGATGAAGGGCGGAAAGGTGGGATAGCCACCAAACCCGATGACCGCATCAGGGCGCACCTTGCGCAGCTTGCTCCAGGCCGTGTGTATCCCGCGCAGGATAGTGACGCCCGCGCCGAAAAGCTTGAGCGGATTGGCACCGGACGGCGTCGCTGCCGGTACGATGTGGATCTGACGGGCGGGGAATTCGGCGCCGTAGCTTTCCACCCGGTGGTCAGTCATCAACTCGACGGCGTGGCCGCGACGGATCAGTTCCTGGGCCAGCGCCATGGCCGGGAACAGGTGGCCACCGGTACCACCCGCGATAAGGACAAAGGTTTTCATTCGGCGGGGGCTACCACGGCGCTGCGGTACGTGGGAAGGCCGGTGACCATGCGCTCCTCAGGCTTGGTGCGGGTCAGGGCCAGCATCAGGCCCATGCCGAAAGCCACGGCAATCATGGACGTGCCGCCATAGGACACGAAGGGAAGCGTCATACCCTTGGCGGGCATGAGATTGAGGTTCACCGCCAGGTTAATGCCGGACTGCATTGCAAATTGTACGGCCAGCGTCGACGCCGCAAGGCGTGCGAAAAGGCTCGACTGGCGCTGTGCGGCCAACAAGGCACGGATCGCGATAAAGCCGATCAGGCACACCAGGCCAATGCAGAAAAGAATGCCGAATTCACCGGCAGCCGCGGAGAACACAAAGTCGGCATGGGCGTCGGGGATCAGCTTGTTGGCCACCGACTCACCGGGACCACGCCCGAACCAGCCGCCTTCCATCAGGGACTGAAGCGCGCGATCCACCTGATAGGAATTGCCGTCTTCGGGATTGATGAAGGAATCGATGCGGCTGGCAAAGTGCGGGAACATTGCATAGGCGCCCACCAGGAGGCCGCCGGCTGCGCCGCCAAGGCCAATGATGACCCACCACGAAATGCCGGAAAAGAACAGGAGTGCCGCCCAGGTCGCCATCACGAGAGCCGTCTGCCCAAGGTCGGGCTGCAGCAGCAGCGCACCTACTATGCCCAGCATGAGCATGGTCGCCAGCGACCGACCCGGCACATTGCGATGGATCATGTATTCGGAAAACAGCCAGGCGCCGATGACGGCGAAGGCCGGCTTGACGAATTCGGTCGGCTGCACCGACCAGCCGGCGATGGAAATCCAGCGCCGCGCGCCCTTGACCTCGGTGCCGAAATGCAGGGTCGCCCAGAGGAGGACCATCATGACCGCCAGTGCCGCAAGCGCCGCGAAGCGCACCTGACGGTGGCTCAGCAGCGATGTCACCAGCATCACCGGAACAGCCAAAAGGCAGAACATGGCGTGACGCAGCACGAAGTACCACTCGTCGAGGCCAATACGCTCCGCCACGGCAGGGCTGGCGCCAAAGCTGAGCACCATGCCGCAGGCCAGGAGCATGATCAGCGCCCCCAGCAATTCGCGGTCAATCGACCACCACCACTCGGCCAGCGGGGTTTTTTCGGCGCGGGAAAACATCATGGAGGCGGACCGGGTACGCAGATACAGACAGGTCGCGATACTAGCGCCGCTTTGGTTACCGATTTGCCAAGGGCATTGCGTTTTGCGAATCCTGCCTGGAAAAATGAAGGGGCTCCGGCTTGAGCCAGAACCCCTCTCCTGCGTCACAGGTGATGCAGCAACGCGTCGTCGGCCCGAAAGTTTCCGGAGCCGTGCCTAGGGCAGGATTGCAATGTCGATGATCGTACCGGCGACCCCGTCGATCGCACCCAGTTCCTGGACGGCTCCGGTCTCGAGATCGACAGTATGCAGCACGTTGTCGATCGCCAGATAGGCAGTATTGGTCAGGTCCTCAGTCGCGGCGATGTCGAAGGCATAGCTCGTGCCTTCCACGCCCAGCTTGCCGATGGCCTTGAGCGTGCCGTCATTGGGCGACACCTGCTGGATCAGCCCGGCAATGGTGGCGTCGATGTCATACATGGCCGTCGCCTCGGGCTTGCCGATGGAGTTGATATATGCGGCAGCGACGATGGCAGGGGTCTCCCCCTCATGCATGTCACCCGCCTCATAGGCCAGCGATCCATCGACGGTCACCATGCCGTCGTCGACATTGACCCGGTGATTGGTGCCATCCGTACCCATGAGACGCAGACGGTCGGCCATCGGGTTGAAATCAACAATCGCCCCTTCATAGCTGCCGAGCTTTTCCGAAAGCGTCGACTTGACGGTTGCGGCGCCTGTCGCGGTGTCGATGGTGACGACTTCGCCAGCCAGGGTGACGCCATAGAGCATCTTGTCGGCCGGGCGCACGTCGATGCCGGCCAGCCCGTCAACGCCGGACACTTCCATGGTGCCCGAAACGGCGCGCGTCTCGGTATCGAACATCACCAGGGTGGTGCCGTCGACAAGGCCGACGGCCGACGCAGCTTGTGCCGAAGCGATGGCGGAAGCGCTGCACAAGAGGGCGGCGGCAAGGGTCAGGGAAAAGCGGGCGCTAGTATTCACGGCAAGTCTCCTCGGAATGCCGCCTTGAGACGGCCGGTTGAGCTGCAGACGAAGGCTATCGTCACAGGGAGCTACGACCGGGGATGAGGAGAAGTTTCGGCGAGGGGCTACGGTCCGGACACGCCTTCGTGACCGGACCGGCAGGTCAGCGCAGCTTGAGGCTCGAAAGGCCGATCAGCGCCAGCACGAAGGAAATGATCCAGAAGCGGATCACGACCTGGCTCTCTGTCCAGCCCAGATGTTCGAAATGGTGGTGGATGGGCGCCATGCGGAACACTCGCTTGCCGGTCAGGCGGAACGACGTCACCTGCACGATGACCGACACGGTTTCGAGCACGAAGAGCCCGCCGATAATGGCCAGCACGATCTCGTGCTTGGTGGCCACGGCGATGGTGCCCAGAGCGCCGCCAAGGGCCAGCGAGCCGGTGTCGCCCATGAAGATCTGGGCCGGCGGGGCGTTGAACCAGAGAAAACCAAGGCCAGCGCCGATCAGGGCGCCGCAGACCACGGCGAGCTCGGCCGTGCCGGGGACCGAATTGAGCAGCAGATAGTCGGCATAATTCTGCGAACCGACCAGATAGGCGATGAGACCGAAGCAGGCCGCCGCCACCATGACCGGCACAATGGCAAGGCCATCGAGACCATCGGTAAGGTTCACCGAATTGCCGGCGGCCACCACGACGAAGCCACCAAAGAGAATGTAGAAATAGCCCAGGTTGATCGCCAGGTCCTTGACGAAGGGAAATTGCAGCGACGTGCCATAGGAGCCGGCCGCAAGCTGCGAAATGAAGAAGGCGGCAATGCATCCGATCAGGGTTTCAAGGATGAGGCGCTGCTTGGAGCCGAAGCCCGCATGGCTCATGCGCTTGACCTTGAGATAGTCGTCGTAAAAGCCGATGGCGCCAAAGCCCACGGTGACGAACAGCACGACCCACACATAGCCATTTGTCAGGTTGGACCAGAGTAGCGTCGAGATGACTGCACCCGAAAGGATCATCAACCCACCCATAGTGGGCGTGCCCTTCTTGGTCAGCAGGTGTCCTGCGGGACCATCCTCGCGGATCGGCTGGCCGCGACCCTGTTTGACGCGCAGCATGGCGATCATGCCCGGCCCGAACAGGAACACGAAGAACAGCGCGGTCACCACTGCGCCGGCAGTGCGGAAGGTGATGTAGCGGAAGACGTTGAAGGCGGCGAGTTGCTCGCCGAGCTGGCCGAGGAAATAGAGCATTCTGGGTGGCTACTCTTGTGCTGTGTCAGCTCTGCGAAAAACGCGACTTGATTTCGGTTACGAGGCGCGAAAGCCCGACACCGTTGGACCCTTTGACCATAATTGCGTCGCCATAGGCAAGATCAGCCATGATCCTGTCCAAGCCTTCCGACATGGAGGGCGAATGGCTCGCCACAAGGCTGGATGGCAGGGCCGAGGCGAGTGCCGCCATATGCGTACCAACCAGATGCACGCGTTCCGCGCCGCTGGCCAAGACGGCATCGGCCAGGCTGGCATGCAGGCCGTCGGCCGCCTCGCCCAGCTCGAGCATGTCACCAAGAACGACGACCTTGCGACCGCCCGGGGCCTCGATGTCTGCGAATACCGACAGCGCTGCTCCCATGGAGGCGGTATTGGCATTGTAGCTCTCGTCGATCAGCAGCAGGGGGCGATCTGCTGGACCCAGTTGCAGGTGCTGCCCCCGGCCTGGCTGTGCGCCAAATCCGGCAAGAGCCCGAAGCGCAACTGCGGGTTCAATGCCCGCCAGATGCGCGACCACCAGCGCGGCCGTGGCATTGGTCAGCATGTGACGGCCGGGAACACCCAGCGCCAGTGCGTGGTGTTCGTCGCCATGGATTACGGTTGCAAAGCTCCGGTCGGCCGCGGTTTCGGCAGCAGTGATTTGCCAGTCGACACCGCGGGCAAACCCATAGGTCACCACATTGGTGATACCGGCGGCCGCTGCCACTTCGAGCAGAATGTTGATCTGCGGGTGATCGGCATTGAGCACGACCGTGCCACCGGGCTCGACGCCTTCGAATATTTCCGCCTTGGCCCGCGCGATGTTTTCCAGGCTGCCGAGGCGTTCGAGATGGGCCGGCGCGACATTGGTGATGACTGCCACATGGGGGCGCACCATCTGGCTCAACGGGCGGATTTCATCAGGGGCATTCATGCCCATTTCGAAGACGCCGAACTGCGCCGTTTCGGGCATGCGGGCGAGCATCAGTGGCACGCCCCAGTGATTGTTGAAGCTCTTGATCGAGGCGTGGGTTTCGCCGGCGGCCTCAAAGACCACCCGCAGCGCTTCCTTCGTCGTGGTCTTGCCCACGCTTCCGGTGACGCCGACCACAAAGGCGCGACTGCGCTCGCGGGCCGCGACCGCCAGGTCACGCAGGCCGCCCAGTGCGTCCTCGACGTGAATGCGTCCCTCGCCCTCGCCGCGACTGACCAAAGCCGCGACCGCGCCATTGGCCAGCGCCGTGTCGACAAAATCATGTCCGTCGAACCGGTCTCCCTTGATGGCAACGAAGAGGGCATCCGGACCCAGCTCTCGCGAGTCGATGGAGATCGAATTGATCTCGGTCGCAGAGACGCCGGACGCATGGCCACTTGTGGCAGCCAGGAGGGCGTCGAGAGTGAAGAGAGGTGGGGTCATGTTTGGTCGCCGCGCCAACTGAAATACCGGTCGGGAATACGCTGACGCGTGGTTAGGCGGCAACCCCAACCCGACCTCCCCCTGCAGAAGGGGGAGGAGTTCGTTCCGCGTGTTTGGTAAGATCCAGTCAAATACTGGATCGGCCCCTCCCCCTTCTGCAGGGGGAGGTTGGGTGTGGGTACGGCCAGTTCAGCCCTTGACCGCTGCCTCGACCACTTCATGGTCGGAAAAATGGGTCTTGGTTGTGCCGATGATCTGGTAAGTTTCATGGCCCTTGCCGGCGACGAGAAGCACGTCACCCGGCTTGAGCGCCTTGACGGCAGTTTCGATAGCCTTCTTGCGATCTGCAATCTCGCTGGCCCCCTTGGCCCCGGCGAGAACTTCGGCGCGAATGGCAGCCGCGTCCTCGGTGCGCGGGTTGTCGTCGGTGACGATAACCACGTCGGCAAGTTCGCTGGCAATTTCGCCCATTTGAGGGCGCTTGCCCTTATCGCGATCGCCACCGCAGCCAAAGACGACATGCAGTTTGTTCGTGGCGTAGGGGCGCAGCGTCTGCAGCGCCACGCGCAGGGCTTCGGGCTTGTGCGAATAGTCCACGAAGATCGCCGCGCCATTGTGCTCGGCCACCAGTTCGAGCCGCCCCCGCGCACCCACCAGTTCGGGAAGTGCGGCAAAGGCGTCGGTCTTGTCGACGCCCGCCGACATGGCCAGGGCCGCCGCGATCAGCGCGTTGGAAACCTGGAATTCACCTGGGATCTTCAGGTGGAAACTGACCTTCTCGCCGATATGCCGCACTTCGACGCGCTGACCGTAGCCTTCCGGCTCGATGGAGAGGATTTCGATATAGGCACCCTCGCGGCCCACGGTCAGCAGCGTGGCGCTGGCCGAGAGCGCGGCGAACATGAACTGCTCGTGCTCGGGGTCGTCGACATTGACGATGGCCGCGCCGCCATCGACGAGCAGGTCGGTGAACAGCCGCAACTTGGCATTGCGGTACTCATCCATGTCCTTGTGATAGTCGAGATGGTCACGGCTGAGATTGGTGAAGGCGACAGCCTCGAAATGCACGCCATCGAGGCGATGCTGGTCGAGGCCATGGCTGGAGGCTTCGAGCGCCACGTGATCGATGCCCTGTGCCTTGAGGGCACGCATCGCCTGATGCAAAGTGCGCGAATCCGGCGTGGTCAGCGCGCCTTCGATCGTCCGCTTGGAGGTCTCTATGCCCAGGGTGCCGACGCTGGCGCCGGGGACGCCGGCATGGTCCCATATCTGGCGCACGAAAGAGGCAACCGAGGTCTTGCCATTGGTGCCGGTGACGGCGACCAGGATTTCCGGCTGCGGCTCGAACACGCGGCTGGCGGCGCGGGCATAGGCAGCGCGCACATCCTTGACGATGATGACCGGCACCCCCGGATCACCGGGCGGCGCGATGTCGGTGACGACAGCGAGGGCACCACGGTCCACAGCATCGCTGACAAACTGGTTGCCATGCACCTTGGCGCCCGGCAGCGCAAAGAAGATGTCGCCAGGTTCGATCCGGCGACTGTCAGAATTGAGCCCGAAGACGGCGCCGAGCCCCTTCTTGGGGCGGGCTCCAGAGCCTTCAAGCAGTTGGGTAACGCTGATGGACACCATCAATATCCTTCTGGAAAGATCCGCCTGACCTCGGGCGGAACGATCTGCTGATCGAGCATTTCGGTGAAGTCCGGCGCCACGCCAAGCATGGGCGCGACACGCTGAATGATGCGGCCGGACATCGTGCCGGCATTCCAGCCGGCCGTCGTACCCGACTGCGGGTTCTCCGCCTTGGGCTCGTCCACCATGATGACCATGGCATAGCGCGGATTGTCGAGCGGGAAGGCAGAGGCAAAAAAGTTCGTGACCTTGCTGGACGAATAGCGGCCGTCCACCACCTTCTCGGCCGTACCGGTCTTGCCGCCCACGCGATAGCCCTGCGCCGCGCGGTTCATCTGCGAGCCCGAACCACCGGTGGAAATGGCATTGAGGCGCATCAGGTAGCGCATCTGGGCGCTGGTCTCTTCAGAGATTACGCGCTCGTAGAGCGGCTCTGCCTCGGCAATGCTGCGCTTGTAGAGCGTGGGCGAAATGTAATTGCCGCCATTCACGAAGGCCCCATAGGCGGTCAGCATATGCAACGGCGAAACTGAAAGGCCGTGGCCGAACGACGCCGTGGCCGCCCCCACTTCGGAAAGCGTATTGGGCACCGTCGGCACGCGCATCTCCGGCAGCTCGAACTCGACCCGCTTGTCAAACTTCATGCGGGAGAGGAATTCGCGGAAATTCTCCTTACCCATGGCCTGCATGATGCGGATCGTACCGATATTGGAGGAATACTTGTAGACCTCCGGCAGGGTGAGGATACGGTTCTTGCCGTGGAAGTCGCCGATCGTGTAGCGGCCGAAGCGCACGCCGTAGCGGGCGTCGAACTCGTCCGTGATCCGCACAGCGCCAGCATCGAGCGAACCGGCCAGCGTCACTGTCTTGAAGATCGAGCCCGGCTCGAAAATGCCCGAGGTGATCCGGTTGAACGTGTCCTTGACCAGCGCCGAGGCCGGCTCGTTCGGATTGAAATCCGGCACCGACGCCAGCGCAATGATCTCGCCGGTATGAATATCCATCATCACGCCTGCGGCCGCGATGGCCTGGTAGCGCGTCATGGCGTCGAGCACTTCCTGATGCATGACATGCTGCACGCGCATGTCGACGCTGAGCTCGACCGGGGTCAACGCATTGCCGCGCGCCAGGCCAAGGTCCTGCAGCAGCGCGATGGACTCGCTGTCCATGTGGCGCTCGATTCCGGCAATGCCCTGATTGTCCACATTGGTGGAGCCCAGGATATGCGCGGCCTCGTTCATGCCCGGATAGAAGCGCTTGGATTCAGTGATGAAGTCGATTCCCGGGATACCCAGGCGCATGACGGCGTCCTGAATGGCCGGGGTCAGCTCGCGTTTGACCCAGACGAATCCCTGATCGCCGGTGAGGCGGTTGCGCAGCCAGGTTTCATCGATGTCGGGCAGTACCGTACGCAGGGCGGCGACGGCCTCTTCGACATCGATGATGCGGCGCGGTTCGGCAAACAGCGACGGCACACGGATGTCGACCGCCATTTCGAGACCGTTGCGATCGAGGATCGGCGGCCGCGACGCCTGAATGGCATCGCGGGCCTGCCCCTCGATGGTGGTGTCGGTCTCGATCATGCCCAGCTGCACGAGACGGCCGCTCACCAAAGCCAGGCCGAGGACCACGGCCAGGATCATCCAGCGGATGCGGGCCTGCGTGAGGTTGCCCCGCTGCTTGCGGGCGCCGTCGAGTGCGATGGTCGGTGCAAAGTCGTCGCTCATCACGGCCATTATTCAATACCCTCCGCCTGGAGAATGGCGTCGATCGGATCAATGCCGTCGGCAATGGCGGCGAAGAGCGCGTCCATGGCAGCCGTGTCCGGGGCGGCGGGCCGCATCGGCAGGGTCGCGAACGAACCGAACTGCTCCTGCTTGACCGGGCCGATCGCCAGGACTTCGGCATGGCGCGTGACGATGGGGTCGATATGGCCCGGCTGATTGAGCACGGCCCAATCGGCCTTGAGCAGAGACAATTCGCCCTCCTGCTCGGAAATATGAGCCGCTATTGCCGTGCGCTCGGCGGCCGTGCCCTCAATGGAGAATTTGAGGCCGTAGACGCCGGCCAGCATGGCTACCGAGGTGCAGAGAAGGAAGATATTGATGTTGCGGATCATGCAGCGCCCCTGATCTGGGGCACGCCGAGGCCCGAATAGTCCACCGGGCGCGCGACGTCCCCGGTGCGAATGCCGCTGCGCAGAACCGCCGATCGTGCCCGCGGATTGCGCGCCAGTTCCGCCGCACCGGACTTTATGGCCTTGCCCGCCCGCCGCCAGCGCAGCGGCTCGCTGACGACCTGTGGCAGGTGTCGCGAGGCAGCCGGACCACCTTTGTCCGGATCAAAGAAGCGCTTGACGATGCGGTCTTCCAGCGAATGAAAACTGACAACCGCAAGCTTGCCATCCTCGCGCAGCAGCCGCTCTGCCGCGAACAGACCCTCGACCAGTTGGTCGAACTCGCCATTGACGGCAATCCGCAGCGCCTGGAACGACCGCGTCGCCGGATGGGCGTCGCCGGGCTTGCGGCCAATCGCCTTTTCGATGATGCGGGCCAGCTCCAGCGTCGTGGTGATCGGCGCAGTCTCGCGCGCCGACACGATGAACTGCGCAATGCGGCGGGACTTGCGCTCCTCGCCATAGGCATAGAGCAGGTTGGCGAGATCTTCGGCATCAAGCGTGTTCACCAGATCGGCTGCGCTCGTGCCCGAGCGGCTCATGCGCATATCCAGAGGACCCTCGCGCATGAAGGAGAAACCGCGATCAGCCTGATCGAGCTGCATGGAGGATACGCCGATGTCGAGCACGACGGCATCGATGGGTCCGTATTCGGCAGCCAGGCTATCGAGCTCGGAAAAGGTGCCGGGCACAAAGGTGAATGTCTCTGGATATGCGGCCTTGAGCGCATCGACATGCGGCATGACGGAAGGATCGCGATCAATGCCGATGACCTGCGCGCCCGCCGCCAGCAGCGCGCGCGAATAGCCTCCGGCACCAAAGGTGCCGTCGACAATGCGACAGCCAGCAACCGGCGAAAGAGCCGTTAGCACTTCCTCCAGAAGTACGGGCACATGCGGACCGCCTGGACCATCGGTTTCGGGCAGGGAAGGCTTGCCCATATCCGCCACAACTCCACTCCGGCCCAGATTTGGCCGGTTACATAAACTGGTCCGCGATCTTGCATAGGGACGCTTAAGATTCTGTTTCCCATGTCGATGCCACCAAAAGTGCTGCAGGAGGCGGGGAAAGCGATCACGGTTTAATCTATGCATATTGCCCCGGTGGCAGGAACCGTCCATGAAGGACGCATCTACTTGGGGAACGCATGCCAATAACCAGCAAGACATTCGTGCGGTCCACCGCGCTGCTGCTGCTCGTCGGCCTTCTGGCGCTGATGGGCATTGTCGGCACCACCCTGTGGTTGGTCGACAGATCGCAGGTCTATTTTGACGAAGTAGTCGAGGCCCGCGAGGCCCGCGCCGCGGCGGTGGAAGTGCGCAACCTGCTCAAGGACGCCGAGACCAGCCAGCGTGGCTTCATCATCACCGCTGACGAACAATATCTCGATCCATACCAGCAGGCCCTGCCCCTGATTGAAGCCGCTGTGGCCCGTCTTGACAGGGTGCTGGCGCCATATCCGCAGGCAGCAGAGCCGCTCGAACAGCTGCATGCAGACATCGACTACAAGCTTGGGGAACTGGCCCAGACGATTGCGCTGGTTCAGGCTGGCGACCGTTCCGCCGCTGCCGACATCGTCCGCACCGACCTTGGCAAGGAGGCCATGGACCGCGCCCGCGTCTTCTTCGATGGCCTGATCGCCGCTGCAGACCAGCGCCTCGATCAGGGCGTCGTCGATCAGCGCAGCACGGTAAACTTGCTGCGTAACGTCTCAATCTTTGGCGCCCTTGTCATTTTCGCGGTCGTGGGCGGTGCCATATGGGCCGTGCTGAGCTACACGCAGGAGCTGGCCGGGGCCCGTCGCGCCGTGGAAGAGGCCAATTCGGGCCTTGAGGAGCGCGTGCGCGAGCGAACGGTCGACCTGCGCAAGGCCAATGAGGAAATCCAGCGCTTCGCCTATATCGTGACGCATGACCTGCGTGCACCGCTGGTCAACATCATGGGTTTCACGGCCGAACTGGAAACCAGCGTCGGCGAGGTGAAGGCCTATATGGAGGCCCAGCCCGAGAACACTGCAGATCCGCTGGCGCAAGAGGCACGCGTCGCCGCCACCCAGGACCTGCCCGAAGCAATCAGCTTCATTCGCGCCGCCACGCGCAAGATGGACGGGCTGATCAACGCCATCCTCAAGATTTCGCGCGAGGGTCGTCGTCAGCTCAAGCCCGAGCCGGTGGAACTGTCCGAAATCGTCGACGCCACGGCTGCTGCCGTGCACCATCAGATCAGTGAGAACGACGGCGAGATTGCCACCGATATTCGCGTCGGCAAGCTCATTACCGACAAACTCTCCATCGAGCAGGTTCTCGGCAACATGCTCGACAACGCCATCAAGTATCAGAATGCCGAGCGTCCCTTGCGGGTCAATATCCGGGCCAGACATGTGCCCGGAAACCGTGTCGTGATCGAAGTCGAGGACAATGGCCGTGGCATTGCTCACACCGACCACGAGCGGGTCTTCGAACTGTTCCGCCGCTCCGGTGCGCAGAACAGTCCGGGCGAAGGCATTGGCCTGGCGCATGTCCGTACCATGGTGCGCAGCCTGGGCGGTGATGTCACACTGACATCCACGCTGGGTGAAGGCACAACGTTCACAATCAATCTGCCGCGCGACGCGCGCAACTATCTTGGGAGTATCGGCGCATGAACAATGCACGGCCCGTGACCATCGTCATGGTCGAGGACGACGAGGGGCATGCTCGCCTCATCGAGAAGAACATCCGCCGCGCTGGCGTGGCCAATGAGATCGTGCCCTTCACCAATGGCACCGATGCCCTGGCCTACCTCCTGGGTCCGGATGGTACCGGGCTGATCAACAAGGGGCGTCAGCTGCTGGTGCTTCTCGATCTCAACCTGCCCGACATGACCGGCATCGACATCCTCGAAAAGGTCAAGGGCAATGAGCATACGCGCCGCTCGCCCGTTGTGGTCCTGACAACCACCGACGACCAGCGCGAAATCCAACGCTGCTATGATCTGGGCGCCAATGTCTATATCACCAAGCCGGTCGATTATGATGGATTTGCCAACGCGATCAAACAGTTAGGCCTGTTTTTCTCAGTCATGCAGATTCCCGAGGCCGAATAAATCTCGATGCCAACCCGTACGCCGCATGTTCTCTATATCGATGACGATCCAGGCCTGAGGCGCCTGATCGAAAAAGCCATGCAGCGCAGCGGCTACATCTTCGATCACGCCGAAACCGGCGAAGAAGGCCTGGCCATCATCCGCAAGGGCGGCATTGATGTGGTCGCCCTCGATCACAACCTGCCCACCGGTACCGGACTTGATGTCCTCGCCGGCATGGAGGGTATGGAAGACCACCCTGCCGTGGTCTACGTCACCGCTTCGGCAGAAATGTCGGTTGCTGTCTCAGCACTCAAGTCCGGCGCGACCGACTTCGTGCCCAAGACCGGCTCCGAAGAATTCATGCCCTTGCTGCTTGCAGCCATCGAGCATGCCATCGACCATGTCCGGCTGAGCCGCGCCAAGGCCAAGGCCGAACGGGAAACGCAGGAAGCGCGGGAACGCGCCGAAATGCTGCTGGGCGAAGTCAACCACCGCGTCGGCAATTCGCTGGCCATGGTTGCGGCCCTTGTGGGGTTGCAGTCGAATGCGGTGGAAGACGCCGAGGCCCGTCGCGCCCTCGCCGAAACGCAGGTGCGTATTCAGGCCATCGCGGGCGTGCATCGCCACCTCTACACCTCCGACGACGTGCGCACCGTACAGATGGGAGACTATCTCAACAGTCTTGTCGGCGAACTGGAAAACACCCTTCAGGCCGAAGGTCTGACGGCCAGCATCAAGGTCGATGTCGAGGGTTTCCCGCTTTCGACGGAAAAGGTGGCCTCGCTGGGCGTCATCATCACCGAACTGGTCACCAACGCCCTCAAATATGCCTATGCCGATCGTGAGCCCGGCGAAGTTCGTGTCCATATGCGGCGCGAGGACGATAAGGTCCGTCTGGTGGTGGAAGACGACGGCATCGGCTGGACCGGCACTGGCAAGCCCAAGGGCACGGGCCTCGGTAGCCGCATCGTGCGCGCCATGGCGATGAGCCTCAACGCCAACGTCGCCTATGGCGACGGTCCCGGCACGAAAGTCATGGTCACCTTCGAAAGCTGAGTTCAGGCAGTGGACGTCTCCTCGGCCGACGCTGGCGCTGCGCCGTCGGTGACCGGCATGACCACGACCACGTTTCCGGCCTTCACCTCCCGCTCAACGTAACGGTGGGCCTCGACGATCTCGTCGAGGCGGAAAACCTTGTCGGTGACCGGCTGCACCACGCCGTCAGCCAGGAGCGTGTTGAGCACATGCAGGTCGTTGAGCTTGCCGGTCTCGGGACGCAGGCCGGTCGTCGCCAGCCTGCCCCTCCGACCGCGACGCTTGCCGCCCGTCACCATCAGCCAGAAAATGCCCCAACTGGGTACCGTGGTGAGATAGATGCCACCCGGGTTCAAGGCAGGCGCGGCCTTGCCGAAACTCGATTTGCCGACGGCGTCGAAGACCACGTCATAGCTGCCCGTGCGGGTGGTGAAATCCTCTCTCTGCCGGTCGATGAAATGCTGAGCGCCCAGCCGACGCACCAGTGCCTCGTGGCGGCCAGAGGCCACTGCCGTCACCTCTGCACCGAAATGCAGGGCCAACTGGATGGCCACGGCGCCGACGCTGCTGGCCGCCCCGTTGATCAGGACTTTCTGGCCCGGCCTAACATCAGCCTCGTCGCGCATGAAGGGCATGGCTGTGAGATAGGCGTAGCTGAGCCCGCCCAGCGACACGAGTTCCTGCCCTTCAGGCGCCTTGACCAGAGCGCTGGTCTGGGGGACGCAGACATATTCGGCCATGCCCCCCAGCTTGGCGCCGGCCGAACCATAGACGCGATCACCCACCGCAAAGCGCGAGACCCCCGGCCCGACAGCCACGACCACCCCGGCAATGTCGTCGCCGAGCACATCGATCTTTGGCCGGAACAGGCCGGCGAAAAGGCGTACGATGAATGGCTCGGCCTTGCGAAAGGCACAGTCGGCAAGGGTGACTGTACTGGCATGTACTTCGACCAGCATTTCCCCCGCGCCCGACATGGGCGTCGGGCGCTCGACAATGCTGATGACTTCAGGGCCGCCATAGCGGCTCTGGGCTGCAACTTTCATCTGCTTTTCCTCCCTTTCGCGGACGTGGATCGGCGGGCCGAAATGCCCGATACACACGCGTTCTCTTGATTTACCTTCCTGCGGTCAGGTCCCTTCGACCTCAGGCGGGCGCCACTGGAACACTTCCTCAATGCCAACGCCGAATGCGTGGGCAATGCGGAATGCCACTTCCAGCGAGGGCGAGTAGCGCCCCTGTTCGATCGCGACGATTGTCTGCCGGGTCACCCCGACCTTCTCTGCCAGTGCCGCCTGCGTCATTTCCTGGGCGTGAAACCGCAGGGTGCGGATGGAATTGCTGACATTGGGCTGTCCCTTCCCCATAGCACTCACATGGTCCGGTAATAGTAGAGCTCGGACAGCGCATTGACCGTGCCGCCCGCCACGGGCGCGGCGAACAGCACATAGATGGCCAGGTTGGCATCCGCGCCCATGGCCAGCGGGATCAGTGCCACGGCGGCTACGATCGACGTGACGATGGCGCTGTTGCGCTGGCTCCTGGCCGAAACGGCATCATCGCGCTCGTCGGACGGCTCGTCACGCAGCTCGGCACGCTGGATGATCGAGATGGCAATGGTCGCCAGGATCGTGCCGACGATGTTGAAGACGATCATCGCCCCTACAGCCCACAGCAGCTTGATGGCAATCTCGACGCTGGTTCCGTCGGCGCCGCCATTGAGGGCATCCCAGGTCAGCCATGACCCCACCACGATCACGCCGACCACCTGCACGCCGGCCATCATTTCCTTGAATGTCATCGCAGAATCCTTCCGCCGCAATCTCTGCAGCAGAAGTATGCAAAACCGGACGTCATGTCAAGTTTTTCATACATGAAGTCGTAAAAATCTGTCACATCACGGCGGATAGGCAGACTCTCACAAGGGTGGCAGAGCCGCATCTCCTGTGGGCGCGACCCGAGGGGTGTTCTCCAAGAGGTCAGACAAAAAAGGCCGGGCTATCCCCCGGCCTTTTGACATTTCAGGCGCCGCGCAGACGGCTTTCCTTGCGCTTTTCGCGCTCCCGGAACTCGGCCGGGTCGAACGCCCGGTCACCCTTTTCGTCGCGAATGCGTGTCGTAAGCCCGATCCGGCCCAAGAGGTCGATGAACGGCACTGGAGGCAGTTCCTCGACATTGGCCATGCGGTGGCAATCCCACTCGCCTTTGGCGATCAGCAGGGCCGCGGCAATGGCTGGTACCCCAGCCGTATAGGAGATGGCCTGGCTATTGGTTTCGGCAAAGGCCTCTTCATGGTCGGCAATATTGTAGACCAGCAGTTCGGTCTCGACACCGTTGCGCATGCCCTTGATAAGGTCGCCAATAAAGGTTTTGCCCGCATAGTCAGGGGCCAGCGACACCGGGTCGGGCAATACGGCCTTGACCAGCTTGAGGGGCACGACCTCGACGCCTTCGGCCGTGGTCACCGGCTGTTCGGACAGCAGGCCCAGATTGTTGAGCACGGTGAAGACATTGATGTAGTGCTCGCCAAAGCCCATCCAGAACCGGATATCGGGCACGCCGAGATTGGCCGAGAGCGAATGCACTTCGTCGTGGCCCGTAAGGTAGGTCGTATGCGTGCCCACGACCGGCAGGTCGTCGGTGCGTTTGACCTCGAACATCTTGTTCGCCGTCCACTGGCCCTGCTGCCAGCTCCAGACCGTGCCGGTAAACTCCCGGAAATTGATCTCGGGATCAAAATTGGTCGCAAAGTAGCGGCCGTGACTGCCGGCATTGACGTCGATGATGTCGATGCTGTCGATCTGGTCAAAATAGGCAGTCGCGGCCAGCGCCGCATAGGCGTTGACCACGCCCGGATCGAAGCCTGCGCCCAGGATGGCGGTGACGCCCTTGCGCTCGCATTCGTCGCGATGCTTCCACTCGTAATTGCCATACCAGGGCGGCTGCTCGCACACCTTGGACGGATCTTCGTGGATGGCCGTGTCGATATAGGCCGCGCCGGTATCAAGACAGGCGCGCAATACGCTCATGTTGAGGAAAGCCGAACCGGCATTGAGCACGATCTGGCTCTTGGTGCGGCGAATGAGGGCCTTGGTGGCCTCGATGTCCATGGCGTCGAGCTGGTGCGCGGCCAAGACGCCGGGGCGCTTCAGCGCTTTTTTGTCCAGAATGCCGGCAACAAGCGCCTCGCATTTGGCAATCGTGCGGGAGGCAATATTGATATCGCCCAGCACATCATTGTGCATGGCTGCCTTATAGGCAGCGACCTGCGCGACACCTCCGGCGCCGATGATCAGAACGTTCTTCTTCAATTGGCACGAAACACCTTTTTCAAGTGCGGTAATTCAGCCGGTCCATCAGGACAGACTGGCGACATAGTCGGAATAATCGAACGATTTCACAAGCTCGATTGATCCGTTCTTCCTGCGGATGGCTATAGCGGGCATTGCCACCCCGTTGAACCAGTTTTTCTTCACCATGGTGTACCCGCCCGCGTTGAGCAGCGAGATGCGATCGCCAATGGCGAGCGGCTGGGGAAAGGAAAACTCCCCAAAGACATCGCCGGCAAGGCAGGATTTGCCGGCGATCTGGTAGCGGTACGGGCCCTCGTCCGGGGCAACTGACGCGCTTTGACGATAGACCAGCAGGTCCAGCATATGGGCTTCGACAGCGCTGTCGACAATCGCCACAGGCATGCCATTGTCCACGATGTCGAGCACCGAGACTTCCAGTGTCGTCGTATCGGTGACGACGGTGTCACCGGGCTCCAGATAGACCTGCACACCGAACTTTTCGGCAAAGGACTTGAGTCGGGCCGCAAGCCCGTCAATGTCATAGCCCGGCTTGGTGAAGTGAATGCCACCACCCAGGCTTACCCATTCGAGCCGCGCCAACAGGTCGCCAATCCGGCTTTCGATCGTGTCGAGCAGACCTGAAAAGGACGCGACCGAGTCATTCTCGCAATTGCAGTGCAGCATGAAGCCCGAGATGCGGTCCATGACGGCTTCGACTTTTGTGCGGTCGCTTTCGCCCAGCCGGCTGAAGGGGCGCGCCGGATCTGCGAGGTCGAAATGCGAATGGCTGACACCCGGATTGACGCGCAGTCCCACCGGAAGATGCGCAGCCCTGGCGCCGAAGCGCTCCAGCTGGCTGACCGAATTGAAGATAACCTTGTCGGCATTGGCAATGGCCTCGTCGATCTCGCCATCCGACCAGGCCACCGAATAGGCATGGGTCTCGCCGCCAAACTTCTCGCGGCCGAGCCTGAGTTCATAGAGTGAAGACGAGGTCGTGCCGTCCATATGCGGCGCGATCTGCGAAAACGTCGACCATGTCGCAAAGCACTTGAGCGCCAGCAGGCACTTCGCGCCCGAGGCCGAGCGCAGCCTGTCCACGATGGCCAGGTTCTGCGCCAGCGCGCTTTCGTCGATGAGATAGTGGGGGGTAGCCAGGGGCATCGCGTCTATTCGACCTTCCATAGGCGTGTGCCCGCCGGAAGACGGCGGAGGAAAGCGCCATCGTGTAACGACGATGGATGTCATGTGCAAGTTTGGAGCGGTGCGTCTTTCTGTAGCCGCCGTGGTCAAGTAGCCAGTTGACCTGTAAGCCGGGTTCTGTAGGGCCGCGTTGCCGCGGCGTGGTGACCATTCATCTGAGGCCGCTGTTGCCAGCGCGCTCGTGCAACCAACCCGGACGACATGGCCTCGAAACAGGCTGGGCCGAAACCCGCGTCATCCCTATTTGGTCTTGCTCCCGGTGGGGTTTACCGTGCGGCTTCTGTTGCCAGTCGCCCGGTGCGCTCTTACCGCACCCTTTCATCCTTACCCCGGCATGCCGGGGCGGTTTGCTTTCTGTGGCACTTTCCCTGGGGTCGCCCCCGGCGGCTGCTAGCCGTCACCGTGTTTCGATGGAGCCCGGACTTTCCTCCAGCATGCGGTTACCCGCATGCCAGCGGTCACCCGGTCAACTGGCGTGGCCTATGTGCGTGAGGAAGCGTGTGGCGTCAAGCCATCTGCGGGGGCTGCGCTGTCAGGCCAGCAGCGGCTGCGGCTTGGGCTTGGTAATCGCCTGATAGGCAAGGTTGATCGCCGCCATCCGCGCCGTGGCCACATCGATCAGGTCTTCCGGCACGCCCTTGGCAATCAGCCGGTCGGGGTGATGCTCGGCCACCAGGAGGCGATAGACGCGGCGCACCTCTTCGGGCGGTGCGTCATGGCTGAGGCCCAGAACCGTATAGGGGTCCACATCGCTACCAAGCATCACATGCTGGCTGGCGATCTGCTCGAAGCGCGCATCGTCGAAGCCGAAAATGTCGCTGACGTCGCGCAGATAGTCGAGCTCGGCCTCGTGCACCAGGCCATCGGCTGTGGCGATGAAGAAAAGGCTGTCGAGCACATGTTCGAGCGTGTCAGGCGTATCGGCGAAGAACCGCGCAACCTTGCGGGCATAGGCGTCGTAGCCGGCCACATCCTGCTTGGCGAGATTGAACAGCTTTTCCACCTGCGGCTCGCTGCCCTTGGCGATTTCCACCGTGGCATTGAAGGCGCGCACTTCCGACGCTGTAACGGCGCCATCGGCGACGGCCATCTTGGCCGACAGGGCGATCAGCGCCAGCGTGAAGGCGGCGTCGCGCCCGCCCGGCAGCCAGGTATCGGGGTCGAGTATATTGGCAACATGGCCAGCCACACCTGTGCGCTGGGAGAACGAGCCCAGGAACTGGGCCAGTTTCTGCCAGACATCACGATTATCTTCGGCCTTGCGGACGCAATGGAGCATTTGGGGACTTCCCTTTGCCGCTGGGCCAACAGAACTAACTGCTTTGCCGCTCCGGGTCCATGTCCCCTCTGGCATGGCCGCCCTGCCCCCTAGTCAAACGGGTAGAATTCGTAGGCGTTGGGGAAACGCCGTGTCGGGACACCGGAATTGGGCCCCTGATCCAGGAAGAAGCCATCGGCATCATAGTTGGATGGCGCCTGCTGGCTCTGCCCCTGGCGGCCGGCGAGGAACTCGGATAGCGGACCACTTTCCCAATCCTCCAGATCCTCGGCCGTCACCCATGTGGGATCATTACCGATAACCAGCGGCGGCTGGATCGTCGCCGGGCTGCGCGGCACCACGGCCGGGCGCAGCGCCACGGGCGTCGGGAAGCCAACAGTCTTGCTGGGGACAACAGCGACCTGCCCGGTTGCCGGCTTGGCTTCTGGCGCCGTCGCTGTCGCGTCCGGTTTGGCGGGTGCGGTCGCGGCGGGAGCAGGCTTTTCGACATTGGCCGATTGCGTCGGCGCAGCACTACCGGCACCACTGATGTAGCTCGGCAGCGGGCGCCCGGTATTGATGAAATCGTCCACTGCATTGCCCGATGGCCGGGAGCCGGTCGCCGCCGTCGTCACCGGGTCAGGTTGGGCTGCAGGTTTGGGTGTAGCGGGCACAACGGGCGCGGCAGGCACCTCCGCCACCGCAGCAGGACGCTCGGAAACTGGCGTCGGCAGGCTCGCCTCGACACTATCCTCTTCATCCTCAGTCGGCTTGGCGACTTCGGGTTCGATGACGGCGATCTGCTGCGCAGGTGCGTCAAACTGGCTGATCACAAAGTCGGCGACGGGAACAGCGACAACAAGCAGCGCGCCAGCCCAGGCCAGTCCATTGGTAATACGACGATCAATCGGCATAAAACGAACTTCCAACATGCTCCGCCCGAGCGCGGGGACATCGTCCTTCATCATGGCCACAATATGAAGGCCATTCTGCCTTATCTGTGATCGAGATCACCTGAACGCAGGCTGAACGGTCCCCGGGGGTTAGGGCCGACGCCCCAGGAGCCGTGCCAGCGCCAGAACCAGGTTGGAGCGGTTGAGCGTATAGAAGTGGAATTCCGTAACACCCTCGTCGAGCAGTTCGGTCACCTGCTCGGCCGCTACGGCAGCGGCCACCAAAGCGTGCGTTTCCGGATCGTCGTCGAGCCCTTCAAAGCGCTCGGCAAGCCAGCCGGGAATGGACGCGCCGCAGCGCGCCGCAAAGCCGGAAATCTGCTTGAACGAGTGGATGGGCTGGATGCCCGGCACGATGGGCGCGGTGATCCCGGCCTTGCGGGCCCGCTCGAGGTATCGCAGGTAATCCGCGTTCGAAAAGAACATCTGGGTAATCGCCCGATCGGCGCCGGCGTCAATCTTGCGCTTGAGATTGTCGATATCGGCCTGCCAGTCGACACTTTGCGGATGCTTTTCCGGGTAGGCGGCGACGGAAATATCGAAATCACCGATCCTGCGGATGCCGGCCACGAGATCGGCAGCGTTCTGGTAGCCTTCGGGATGCGGCGTGAACGGCTGTCCGACGCCCTCCGGCGGATCGCCGCGCAGGGCCACGATGCTGTTTACCCCCGCAGCCTTGTAGCCGCGCACAACCTCGTCCACCTCGTCACGCGTGGCCCCTACACAGGTCAGGTGCGCCGCGGCTGGTACGCCGGTATCGCTCGTGATGCGGCTCACCATGCGCAGCGTGCGTTCGCGGGTCGAACCGCCTGCACCATAGGTCACTGATACGAAACGGGGGCTCAGCGGAGCCAGCTTCTGGATGCTGTCCCAGAAGCGTTCTTCCATCGCATCGGTCTTGGGTGGGAAAAACTCGAAGGAGATTTGCAGCGCCGGGCGCTGGTCGGCGGTTTTCCGGCTGGCGCGCAGATTGTCGTCAATCATAGGTCTATTCCACTCTCTTGCGGTCGCCGAGGTGCCAGAGGCAGACCGTCAGGCCGCGATCCTTGCTATCGCTGGGAAAATCACGCACCGAGAGCACTTCAAGCCCGGCAATGGCGGCCCAGTCGTTCATCTGCTCCCGCGACAGCCCCAGGCGCCGATGGGCATGTTCGCTGCGCAGGAATTCGAGGTCGTGCGGGGCGAAATCCACGATCAGGATTTCCCCGCCGGGTTTGAGCAGGCGCCGAGCCTGCGTCAGCATTCGGCCCGGATCATCGAAATAGTGCAGCACCTGATGGACGGTGATGACATCGGCCGGACCGATAGCCGGGTCGAGTGCACCGATATCGCCCAGCCGCACCTGCGCATGTGCAATGCCCGACGCCGCCAGGCGCGCACGCGCAACGGCCAGCATTTCGCGGCTGGAATCGATACCAACGCCTCGCTTGTAGGCCGGAGCCAGCACTTCGAGCATGCGCCCGGTGCCGGTGCCCAGATCAATCAGCAGGTCGACGCTGCGGCCACCCAGCTCGGCCAGCACTGCTGCTTCCACTGCCGCTTCAGGCACATGCAGGGTCTTGAGCAGGTCCCAGCTCTCCGCCACCTTGGCGAAATAGTCGGCGGCAAGCGCCTGTTGTTCAGCCCGCGCCTCCGCCTGCCGGGCCCGGTCACGCTTGCGGTCCGGATCGTTGGGATCGACACGGGCCGTCAGCCAGCGCGCCAGATCCGCCCCCTGCCCCTCCGGCGCCAGCCGGTAATAGGCCCAGGCCCCTTCGGCATGACGCTGCACCAGCCCCGCATCGGCAAGCAGTTTCAGGTGTCGGGAGACGCGCGGCTGGCTCTGATCGAGGATTTCAGTGAGGTCCTTGACCGAGTGATCGCCATCAGCCAGAAGCGCAAGCAGGCGCAGGCGAGTGTCCTCACCCGCCGCCTTAAGCACTCCCACCAGCTTTTCCAGACCGACCATTGTCACCTCGGATATAAAGATATCTTTATATCCAGATCGAGCGCGGGGTCCAGTCTGAAATTGAACGCCGCCGTCAGCGCACCTGACGCGAGGTCCGCGCCAGGAGGACGACCGGCAGAATTCCGATGGCAACGATGATCAGTGCCGCCAGGGCAGCATCTTCATAGGTGCCACGCGCCGCCTCGCCATAGAGGAGTGTCGCCAGGCTCTCGAAGTTGAGCGGACGCAACAGCAATGTCGCGGGCAATTCTTTCATGCAGTCGACAAAAACCAGCAACCCCGCCGCTGTCAGCGCGGGGCGGGAGAGGGGCAGATGCACGCGCATCAGCGTGCCTGTCGCATTCTGCCCAAGCGTGCGAGAGGCATGGTCGTAAGCAGGAGGAATGCGGCTCAACCCCGCCTCGATGCCGCCCACCGAGATGGCCAGGAAGCGCACCGCATAGGCATAGATCAGCGCAGCCCCGGAACCGAGGAACAATAGCCCGCCCGGCAGTCCCGTCCAGCCCACCCACCATGCCGCCAGCGTCCGATCCAGCGCCGCAACTGGCACGAGAATGCCGATCGCGAGCACCGTGCCGGGCACCGCATAGCCCAGCGACGCCACCCTCATGGCCCCGCTCGACCAGGCTGTCGCATGCAGTCGCGCCGCATAGGCGATGGCGAAGCCGATCGCGACGATGACCAATGTCGCGATTGCCGAGACGCCCACCGTATTGACGGTCGCCCTAAGCAAGGAACCCGAGAAGCCCGCAAATTCAAGGCGGCGCACGGCTGCAACCAGAAGGTACAGGGCAGGACCGGCAAAGCCGATCAGGATGGGCATGGCTCCGAGCCCGAAAGCCGCAACGCCGCGGACGCCCCGGAGCGATGTCCGCTGCATCTGCCGTGAATTTTGCGCAGTAGACGCAAAGCGCTGCCGGCGTCGCGCCCAACGCTCCAGCATCAGCACGGCCAGGACGAGAACCAGCATGGCTATGGCAATCTGCGCTGCGCCGGCCAGGTCGGTCCGCACGATCCAGGTCGTATAGACAGTGGCCGTCAGGGTCCGCACCCCCAAAAACTGCGAGGCGCCAACATCGTTGAGCACTTCCATCAGCGCCAGCGACACACCCACGGCGATGGCCGGCCGGGCCAGCGGCAGCGCGACGCGCCAGAACACACCGGAGCGCGGCACGCCCAGGGTGCGCGCCACTTCGACGACATTAGCGGCCTGGGTGAGAAACATGGCCCGCGCCGTCAGGTACACATAGGGGTAGAGCACGAAGCCGAAAACGAGGATCGCTCCCCACATGGACCGGATATCGGGCAGGCGGAACTCCCGCGGGCTGGAATAGCCCAGCATCCACCTCAGGAGGCCCTGCACCGGCCCCAGAGGGTTGAGAATGTCGAGATAGGCATAGGCCATGATGTAGGTGGGCACCGCCAGCGGCAGCAGCAAGGCCCATTCAAGCACGCCCCTGCCCCGAAAATCGTAGGCGCTGACCAGCCAGGCTGAGCCGGTGCCCACGATGGTCGCGATCGCCCCTGCCCCCGCCAGCAACACGACCGTATTCCAGGTCGACTGGGGCAGCACGAATTGCATGATGTGCCCCCACAGCCCCCCGGTATCGGCCACGGCGGTCACCGCGAGCGCAGCAATCGGCACGAGCGCAAGAGCCGCCGCGACAATTGCCACGGCGGCCCACGGGCTGATGGTAAGGGTCCGGCGACGCATCGGCCGCTGTCCTGTCAGGTCTGCCATGAGGAAGCGCGGCGGAAGCGGGTTCCGCCGCGTCTCGACTTAGTTGCTGAACGTGTCGAAGTTGACTTCGTCGACCAGTTCGCTGGCGCGAGCGCGGAACGGCAGCACATCGGTCAGCGACTGGCTGTCGGGCACCAGCGTGCCGAAGGCGGCGATCACCGGGTGCACTTCGGCATTGGCATTGACCGGATGCTCGAAGTTGGCTTCCGCATAGAGCTTCTGAGCCGCATCCGAGGACAGATATTCAAGCAGCTGGACGGCCTGGTCCCGGTTCGGAGAGTGGGCAGCAACAGCAGCACCGCTGACATTGACCAGAGTGCCGCCGCCTTCAAATGTGGGCAGGATAACCTTGACCGCTTCGGACCAGGCCTTCTGCTCATCACCGCCGGCGCCGGTCGACATCAGGCCGAAGTAGTAGGAATTGGCCACGGCCAAGTCGCAGATCCCGGCTGCGATATCACGTGCACCGTCGCGGTCACCGCCGGCAGCAGCACGGGCCTGGTTGGCCTTCACACCCTCAAGCCAGGTCTTGGCGGCTTCTTCGCCATGCTTGGCGATATAGGCGGCGATCAGGGCCGTATTGTAGGGGTGCTGGCCCGAGCGGATGCAGAGCTTGCCGCGGAACTGCTCGTCTGCCAGCTGCTCATAGGTGATGGCGTCGAGGTCGAGATCCTTCGCGGCGTAAACGACGCGGGCACGGCCCGATAGCGCAAACCAGTTGCCATCGGCGTCGCGGAGGGTCTCGGGAATATTGGCCTCGAGCACGTCGGAATCCACCGGCTGGGTCACGCCGGCATTGACGAGGTCAATGAGGGCACCGAAATCGACGGTCATCAGCAGGTCGGCGGGGGAGCTCTCCCCCTCCGCCTGAACACGCTCGATCAGGCCGTTCTCGAGGAACACCGTGTTGACGGCAATGCCGGTCTCGGCGGTGAACGCGTCGAGGATCGGCTGGATGAGGCCCGGTTCACGGGTGGTGTAGATATTGACCTCCTGAGCGAGTGCGGGCACGGCCGCACCGAGCGCCAGCAGACTGGTCACACTGATGGTCTGGAAGATGTTTCGCATGTTCATTCCCTTGTGGCTGTCTGCGAGGGAACTGGAGGCCTGGTTCGCGCCCTCGTCGAGCCGCAACAGCCATAGGGGTGAAATCAAGTCAAGTTTAAACGACGAACTTTAGAATGACTCTAAGGTATTGATTATGAATGATAATCAATTCAACTGACTGTCTTGCGGGAATATCATGACGCCGCGGCTTTCGACGCTCAGAAAGACAGCGTCGCCCCGGCGAACATCGTGTCGCGACGTGCCCCGGACGATCAGCGGGTCGGTGAGGCCATCGACGGCAACAAGCAGTTCCTCGATTTCCCCCAGAATTGATCGCTCGACAATGCGCCCGGCAATTCCGGCATCAGCCAGACGGATCGACTGCGGACGCACGATCACCAGGGGCGCGCTATCCATGTTCGGAGGAGCCGCGAAGCGCCCGAGTGGTGTGTCCACCCCTTCTGCGCCGGACACGGCGGGTACAATATTCACCCGCGAAAAGAACGACGCGGCGTAGGCCGTCCAGGGCGCATCGTAGATCCGGTCTCCTGTCCCCGCCTCTACCAGCCGGCCTTTTTGCATCAGGGCGACGAGGTCGCCTATGGCGAGGGCTTCTTCCGGGTCGTGCGTGACCACGACGGCCGTCATGCCCAGATCACGCACGATGGAGAGCGTCTCGCTGCGTACCTTGTCGCGCAGGCCCCGATCCAGGTTGGAAAAGGGTTCATCCATGAGCAGCAGGCGCGGCCGCGGCGCCAGGGCACGCGCCAGCGCCACACGCTGCTGTTCACCACCCGAAAGCATGTGTGGATAGCGCTCGATCAGGGCAGGAATGCCAATACGCTCCACGATGTCATCCACGCGGTCCCGGCGCTCGGCTCGGCCCAGTCGCGCCAGTCCGAATTCGATATTCTCCCGCACCGTCAGATGCGGGAACAAGGCATAGTCCTGGAACATGAAGCCGATGCGGCGGTGCTCCGGTTCGACAAAGGCACCCGGACCGGACACCAGCGTTCCATCCACGCTGATACTGCCGCCATCCAGCGTCTCGATGCCCGCAATAGCCCGCAGGAGCGTCGACTTCCCACACCCTGATTGCCCCACAAGGCACAGGACCTGCCCGGAACCCAGTTCGAGCGACACATCGCTGAGGGCCGCCACGTCGCCAAAACTGCGACTGACATCGGAAAGGACAAGCATGGATTGCGTCGTATTCATACGCGCAACAGGCGTTCAGGCGGCACTCTTGTCAAGTCGGCTACCGTGTGCAACCGGAGGAGCAATGGACTTTCCCAATCCGGCCGATCAATCGCCAAGAATGATGACGTCCTTCACGCGGTAGCCTTCTTCCCCCTGGTTGAGAGTCACCACCGTGTCTTCGGCCTCCACCACCACATCGACCTGAGCATCGGACCCTGGCGCCGTGGCGGTACCATCAGCGGCAAAATCGAGCTGCCGGACAAAACCGTTGGGCGTGGTGATGAACACGCTGGCCCCGCCGCCGCCTTCGCGTCTGACGCCGAAGTCGCATTCCGACGCGTCAGGGTTGGCTTCAAATGTGCAGGGCAACGCGCCCGTTGCGTTGAAATCCGTTCCTTCGATCACGGCATCGTCCAATTCGGACAGTGCGGCGACATCCAGGCCGATGACGATGGTGAAGTCGTTGTCCAATCCGTCCGAGGCGGCCGCCCCCATCTGATAGACGCGGATTGTGTAGTTCCCATCCCCTGGCGCCCGCCCGGCAAAGTCCGTGCCGTAGATGGAGCCGTTGAACAGAGCCTCAACGCTGCCCGGCGGCAGGATGTTGAAGGTGACCGAGGAATCCACCGACTGGAGTGTGACCGAAAGCACCTGACCGGCCGTGGCTGTCACCACATAGTCTGCAAATTCCTCACCCGAAATAGATCCCCGGACCGTATCCGTCGTGCCGCTCGTAACAGCAACAGTCTCGGAGGTCTGCGCGAAGGCGGGAGACGCCCCTCCCATCAGAAGGGCGGCAAACATCACCAGAAACATCGGTCGCATCGCGTCTCTCCCCCAATTGCAATCACGCGCCGGGCTCGATGGGCGTATGGCCGCCAGCAAGCTCGAAGAGCAGCACTGGACCAAGGAATTCTGTCCAATCGTTGACAATGTGAGCACCAGCAGACACCCACAGATTGCGCGTGAGCAGATAGGCCGCCGTCAGCACCAGCCGCGCGGCACCAATGCCACCAAAGCACTGGATGAAATTCCAGTTGTAGGTTGGCAGATGCACCGCGGCGAACCACACAGTCGACACCACCACGCCGGTCACTATGCGCGCAGTGCGCGAGAGGTTCAGCTTTGCCACACAGAACCACAATACGGCCAGCAGCGGCAGGATGGTCATCAGCTCTTCGCCGATCAACTGGATGAAGGTGCGGCCCAGAAACAGCACGATGTCCAGCGGCCCGGTGGCGGCAGCCACCATGTTCGCGCTGGGATTGGACGTCATCGGCGTGATGCTCATCAGCACCAGTCCGACGATAACCGAGATTGCTACGGTGAGAAAACCGAAGCCGGCCGCTAGCCCCAATTCCTTGTATCCGAACCGGCCGAACAGCGCCGTGTGATGGCCGCTGGAGACCGCGGCCAGAGCCAGCAGCGGCAGCGACGTGTAGATGATCGCCGGGAGGAAATTGAGTGGCGGCTCGTAGAAGGGCAGTGAAATCAGCAGCCAGAGGGCCAGGCCCACGGCGACAAGGACGATCAGCCAGCCAGGGCCGCTGATCGCAACCGGCACACCGGCATAGTAGGGAAAGTCACGTTTGCCCTCTACGGGCAGATCTGCAGTCACTGTCGTCATCGTCACCCCCTAGTTAAGTTCGCCTTCGAGATTTTCCGGCGTATCGATCACCCGCGACCATTTGATCGAACCCAGTTCCCAGGCCGGATCATTGGCCTTGAGATCCTGCAGAAGACCCGGCAAATGGCCTGCCCCATAGGTGATGTAGATCTTGTCCGGTCCATTGTTGATGGCTTCCGCCAGGCGCTTGTTCCGGAAGTCCAGGATGATCGGATCCAGGGCCGACGGTGCCGTCGCCTGCGAGAGCATCCAGGTCATCCAGCCGCGGCAGGCCGTGCCAATCAGTGAGCGCTGACCCGGCGTGGCACTCTGGACCATGTCGAACAACGAGCCGATCGAGTTTGTCCGCACCTCGCCATCGGAGGGTGCGGGTTCATGCTCGGCGGCGACCTTGTCGGCATAGCCGGGATCCGCGGCAACGAGCCGCTCATACTCTCGCTTCATGTCCCCGGTGGTCACGTCGGCTGTCACATGGCGTTCGGGATGGGCCGTCATGTCGGCGGCCAGCAGGCCGAAATAGTCGAGCTGGAACTGCAGGCCGCAGATGTCGCCAAACTGGCTGTAATTGGTCGACAGATCCCCGCCGCCGGCCAATGTCTCAGAAAACCATGCATCGCCCTCGGGATCGGACTGCACGCCTTCGTAAAACAGCACATAGTCCTCGGTCAGCGCCTTCTCCAGGTCATAGACGACGCTCTTGTAGAACCCTTCGGATCCGATATGCATCATCCCCTGGAACATCACGGTCTTGCTGCCGTTCGAGAGGGTGGCGAGCGGCACGGTCATCGGTCGCACGGCGGTCATGATGGCGAGCACATAGATGGGCGTGGCGATGACGATGGCCAGCACCGCAAAGGTGCCGACAGCCACCTTGATGAAGGAATGGCCAAAACCGTGCTGCCGCATCGACCCCACGATGACCCGGAACAGCCAGGCCAACGGAAGGGCCAGGATCAGCGCCGCACCGGCAACAACCAGAACGGCCCACCATCCGATATCAAACAGCACCGGCAGCGCCAGCAGCACGCCGATCGCCGCCAGGAACCAGACGATCGCCCCAATCCGAATGCGTGCCCGCTCCCAGCCATCACCCGAGCCCCGAGGCGACACACCGTCAAACGTCATAGAGCCACCCCTGTCTGGTTCTCGATTTCTGTAGTCTGCCGATCAAGCCGTGACGAGATGGCCGCCACGCAATGCTAATCGAGTTTCCGCCCGCTAAACTACTGTTATTCTGCAGAAACCAACAAAGATGGATGTCACGCAACACTCTGTGCTGCTGCTCAGCATTCGATTTCTGAGCGGCGAGGAGCTCGGCAGGCTCAAACAGAAAAAGCGCGCCGAGATCGACAAATGAAATGGCAAGCTGGGCGAGAAGGCCAAAGTCAACGCTAACCGGCGGCGCTCTGCCAATATCGGCACCTTCCGCGCCTGTGCGGAGGCCTACCTGCATTCGTAAGGGTATGACGCTGATCGTCCGCCAGCTCCAGCCCGGTTCCGACGGCTTGCCGATCGAGCTTTACGCCTTCACCTATGCGGTGCTCGGGGAATTTGGTCTGCAGGTATTCCTGAACCCCGTCGGGAATGACATGCAGGCGATTGGACAGGCGGCGGCCGACGGAGAGGCTTCCTGGCGCCGCGCTTCCGGCGCCTAGGCCATCTGGCGATCTTCGGTCAGCGCCCGCTTGCGGAAGGAGTGGGCACGCCAGAGTTCGAAGATCTGACGGGCATCCTCGCTGTCCAGCGCCTCAAAGCGCGACAGAACCATTTTCTTGTCGGCTTCGCTGGGCAGGTCGCGCCAGGGCAGTGTCGCCACGATGGCCTCGAACAGGTCGGGGGCCATATTGGCAGCCCGGAGCGCCACGATGACGGCAACATAGTCCTGGCCAGCGAGCCATTTCACGACGATTTCCGGCGTCACGCGCAGCATGACAGCCATGGCAGCGGCAGCGTGGTGGCCATAGCCGAAGCGGGCGAACCGGGCCAGCGCGCGGTCGTTGAGCTGCTTGCGATCGGCCAGGCCCTTGACCTGGTTATAGGCGACCTTCCACTCCTGCGCATTGAAGCCGGCGCGGTTGCGGATACGGTTATAGACCACGGTATTGATCTTGCCGGCGGCAATCGGATCGACCTGGCGTTCCATGTCGCCCATGGTCTGGAGCACCTTGCCGGCGACGGAGTCGATTTCGCCGCGCAGCGATTTCCAGTCGATGTCGTGGCGGCCGCGCAGGTCTGCGGCAATTTCAGCATCCTGGGTGGCGCGGTGCACCAGCTTCTCGAGCGTGGCGCGGTCGAATTCGGCCTTCGGATTGCGCACGAGGCGGACGACCGACGCGGTCTTGCCGTGTTCGACCAGCGCTTCTCCGACCCGCTCCGTCAGACTGGCGCGGCCGGCAATGGCGATGCGATGGTCTTCGGTCTGCTTGGTGATGATGTCGATAAGGTCGTCATCGCTCAGCACATTGGAGAATTCCAGCAGCGGACGCGCGACTTCGATAATGTCATTGGCGAGCTTGACCAGCACGGTGCCCGGCGCCCGCTCGAGCGGAGCAAGAAGCTTGGCCACGTGGACACGGGCTTCCACCTCGACCAGTTCGGCCAGCTGGCAGAGCACTTCGTCATACTGGGCAACCTGGTCGTCGTCACAACGGTCGGAGACATAGCTGAACAGCTGCGCCGTGGTCCGGAACAATTGCTCGCGCTCAAACTGGTTGTCCTCGCCATTGAGAACGCGAAAATTCGCGAAGGCCCGGTGGCTCTCTTCAAATTCGGACATGAGTCGATCTCCCGGCTTCTGCCGTTACTGTGGGTACAGACTGAACGCGACATGCTTGTGTGCCCTGAAGGCAAAGCACCGGATTTGAATAAAATGCCAACTAATCGGCCAGGCCCAGCCCAACCGGCCCTCTCAGGGCTGCAACACAGCCTGTGGAAACAAAAAAGCCCCGGGTCGAAACCCGGGGCCAAAGGCACTGAAGATGAACCGCGCGACTACTTCAGATCGAAGCGATCGGCATTCATCACCTTGTTCCAGGCCGCGACGAAGTCCCTTGTGAACCTGGCCGCCGAGTCGGACTGCGCATAGACCTCGGCAAAGGCGCGCAGCTGCGAGTGCGAGCCGAAGATCAAGTCGACGCGGGTGCCGGTCCACTTGATGGCGCCGGTCTTGCGGTCACGACCTTCATAGATGCCGTCTTCATCAGCCTTGGGCGCCCATGCGGTATCCATGGTCAGCAGGTTGAGGAAGAAGTCGTTGCTCAGCACTTCCGGACGCGTGGTGAACACGCCATGCTCGTTGACGCCGGCCTTGAGCACGCGCAACCCACCGAGCAGCACGGTCAGTTCCGGTCCGGTGAGACCAAGCAGCTGCGCGCGGTCCACCATGGCTTCTTCGGGCTGCATGAAGCGCCGATTGCCCAGGTAGTTGCGGAAGGCATCGGTGCGCGGTTCGAGCGCGGCAAACGAAGCCACGTCCGTCTGCTCGAGCGACGCATCCATCCGACCCGGAGTGAAGGGAACGGTGATCGCCTGGCCACCCGCATGGGCAGCCTTTTCGATAGCGGCCGCCCCAGCCAGCACGATGAGATCAGCCAGCGACACCTTCTTGCCCCCAGTCGCCGAAGCATTGAATTCGGCCTGGATAGCTTCAAGCGCCGAAAGAACATGGGCGAGCTGGGCCGGCTTATTCACCTCCCAGTCCTTCTGCGGCGCGAAGCGGATGCGCGCGCCATTGGCGCCGCCGCGCTTGTCCGACTTGCGGAAGGTCGATGCAGAGGCCCAGGCAGTGGACACCAGCTCGGAAACCGAAAGGCCCGATTCCAGCACCCTGGCCTTGAGCGCGGCCACGTCGGCGTCGTCGATCAGCGGGTGATCCACGACCGGGATGACGTCCTGCCAGATCAGGTCTTCGGCAGGCACTTCCTTGCCCAGGTAGCGGACCTTGGGCCCCATGTCGCGGTGGGTCAGCTTGAACCAGGCGCGGGCAAATGCGTCGGCGAACTGATCCGGGTTCTCGAGGAAGCGGCGCGAGATCTTTTCGTAGATCGGGTCGAAGCGCAGCGACAGGTCGGTGGTCAGCATGGTCGGGCGATGTTTCTTGCCCGGCACGAAGGCATCGGGAATGACAGCATCATCGGTCTTGGCGACCCACTGCTTGGCGCCGGCGGGGCTCGTCGTCAGCTCCCATTCGAAGCCAAAGAGGTTCTCGAAGAAGAAATTGCTCCACTGGACAGGCGTTTGCGTCCAGGTGACTTCAAGGCCGGAGGTGATCGAATGCGCACCAAAGCCGCTTTCGAACTTGCTCTTCCAGCCCAGCCCCTGGTCTTCCAGCGCAGCGCCTTCCGGATCGACGCCGACAAAGGACGGATCCCCCGCGCCATGAGTCTTGCCGAAGGTGTGGCCGCCGGCGATCAGCGCCACGGTTTCCTCGTCATTCATGGCCATGCGCGCAAACGTGTCGCGAATGTCGCGCGCCGCCAGCACCGGGTCAGGATTGCCGTTCGGGCCTTCCGGATTGACATAGATGAGGCCCATCTGCACGGCAGCCAGCGGCTCTTCCAGCTGACGCTCGCCCGAATAGCGCGAGTCCCCGAGCCAGGTGCCTTCCGGGCCCCAATACAGCTCTTCCGGTTCCCACACATCGGCGCGGCCACCGGCAAAGCCAAAAGTCTTGAAGCCCATGGATTCGAGGGCAACATTGCCCGTCAGGATCATCAGGTCGGCCCACGAAATGGCCTGGCCATACTTCTGCTTGATCGGCCAGATCAGGCGGCGTGCCTTGTCCAGATTGGCATTGTCAGGCCACGAATTGAGCGGCGCAAAACGCTGCTGGCCCATGCCGGCGCCGCCGCGACCGTCGGTGATGCGATAGGTTCCGGCGCTGTGCCAGGCCATGCGGATGAACAGGCCACCATAGTGTCCGAAATCGGCCGGCCACCAGTCCTGGCTGTCGGTCATGACGGCGCGGAGATCGGCCTTGACCGCGTCAAGATCGAGCTTGCTGAACGCCTCGGCATAGTCGAACCCGCCCAGCGGGTCAGAGAGGTTCGAATTGGTGTGCAGCACCTGCACGTCGAGCTGCTCGGGCCACCAATCGCGATTCTTCGGAGCCGATTTACCGCCATGCGGGAACGGGCATTTGGCTTCTGCTGTGGGGTTTGGATCGGTCATGGCGGGGGCCTCCTGGATACATATGGCCGCGTTATAGGAGTCTGGCATCGATTAGGCCAATCGATTATTCTTCCTATGACAATAGGACAAAGTTATCGTGGCGATCACTCTCAGACAGATGCGTTACGCGATCGCCGTTGCCAGCGCAGGGCACTTCGGCCGCGCCGCAGATCTCTGCGCCGTATCGCAGCCCGCCCTGTCGCAACAGATACTAACACTCGAGGCTCTTTGCGGCACGCCCCTGTTCGACCGGCTCAAATCCGGTGTGCGACTGACCCCGTTCGGACGCGACTTCATCGTGCTGGCCAAGGAGACGGTGAAGGCCGCCGAAGCACTGGACGATTTCGCCCTGGGCCGCGCCGGGCGGCTCGACCGGCCCCTGCGTTTTGGCCTCATCCCTACCGTCGCGCCCTACCTGTTGCCGCGCATCTATCCGGCCCTGACGCGCAGCCTGCCCGAGATCACGTTCTCGATCAGCGAAAGCCGCACCGAGGCCATGCTCGGCGCCGTGCAGGACGGTCGCCTCGATCTCGCGCTGATTGCCACCGATCCACCCGCGGGCGGACCACGCCTCGTCTCCCGCCCACTTTTTGACGATCCCTTTGTCCTCGCGACGCCGCGCGACGAAACGGCGGCAGAGCCGCTGACTTTGGCCGCTCTTCCGCCCGAACGCATACTGCTTCTTGATGAAGGGCACTGCTTTCGCGATCAGGCGATTTCCGCCTGCCGCCTCGACGGCGACCGCGCCACGAATGCCTTTGCAGCCACTTCGCTGGCGACCATCGTCGAATTCGTCGCCAACGGCCAGGGCGTGACCCTCCTGCCCCGCATTGCGCTGCGCAAGGAAGCCAGCGATCCGCGCATCGCCATCCACCCGCTCGACGATCCGTCCGCGGGCCGGCAATTGCGGCTGGTCTGGCGCGAGGCCACGCCCTACGACGAAATCTTCGAGCGCGTAGCCGAAATTGTCCGGGAGGCAGGAGACCAGCACCCGGTCATGCCGCCAGCAGGGGCCGCCGCCAGCAACAGGTCGCCCTAGGCTGCAGCGCGGCGGCGCTGCCTGAAGCTGTCCCAGGTAAAGATGCCGAGTGACACCCAGATCAGGGCAAAGCTCAGCAGCCGGACGCCGTCGAGACTCTCGCCCAGTGGGCCGACCGCGAGCAGGAACTGGATCGAGGGCGCCACATACTGGAACATGCCGATCGTGGTCATCCGCAACCGCTTGACCCCATAGGCGAACAGCAGGAGCGGGATGGCCGTGGCGGGCCCGGTAAAGATCAACAACAGCATCAGGCCGGGATCGGCATGCACGCCGGCGCCATTGGTCGCCGTATAGACCGCAACCACGATCAACGCCAAGGGGGCGGCCAGCAGTGTCTCGACGAACAGTCCCGTTGCGGGCCCGGTCTGCGCTGTCTTGCGAATGAAACCGTAGAAGCCGAATGTCAGGGCCAGGCCGAGGGCAACGAAGGGAATATTGCCCAGTGCCACCGCCTGGATGCCGATAGCCACGACAGCCAGCGCAATGGCGCCTGTCTGCACGCGGTTCTGCCGCTCGCCCAGGAAAATCATGCCGATGGCGATGTTGACGAGCGGGTTGATGAAATAGCCGAAACTTGACTCCAGCACCTGCCCGGTTTCCACCGCCCACACATAAAGCAGCCAGTTGCCCACCAGCAGCGCCGCCGAGATCAGGATCACCCTCATGCGCTGGCGGTCGAGAAGAATGGCGCGCACCTCGCCCAGGCGCCCCGTAAACGCGATGATGGCAGCCAGAAGCAGCAACGACCACAGTGTCCGCTCTGCCACCACCAGAACCGCCCCGGCCGGTTCGAGCCAATGGAACAGCAGCGGCAGGAAGCCCCAGAGCAGATAGGCCGAAAGGGCTGCGGCCACCCCGTTTCGCGTCTGCGTGGCATCCGCGACAGGTGGGGAAGATGCGGGACTCGGGGAAGCAGGCCGCTGTTCGGATAGGCTCATGGAGAACTCCGCGCCGTCTGACGCGTTTCCGCTGGACACGGCATCCGCTCAGGCATGTCCGCCCGTCTAGCAGCCGCCGCAAAGTGCGGCCAATCAGAGTTTGTGATGCGCGCCCACCGCAAAGGTGATGGCAGCTGCCAACCTTTTCGCCGGTCGCACGTTTGCAATCGAGGGGCGTCGCCGCAATCGGGACGCTCTGGACCATCTATTCCGAGGAGCAGCAGATGAAAAAGACCGTGACCTGGATCCTGATCGCCGATGGCACTCAGGCCCGTGTTCTCGAACATACCGGTCCCGGCAAGGGGCTGATCATGGTCAAGGGCCTCGACTGGTCCATCCCCCCGCTCCAGAGCCAGGACATCAATGCCGACCGGCCGGGACGTAGCCACTCATCCGTGGGTCCGGGCCGCAGCGCCATGGAGCCGCGGACCGACCCTGCTCAGCATAGGGAAGCGGAGTTCGTCCGCTCCGTCGCCGGGGTCATGGACGACAAGGCCAAGGCCGGTGCCTATGATCGCCTCGTCATTGCGGCCGCGCCGCTGGCCCTGGGTAATCTGCGCAAGGTTCTCTCCGACCATGTCAAGAAAACTGTCGTCGCCGAGCTCGACAAGGACCTCACGAACGTGCCCACGCCTCAACTGGACCGGCACCTCGACGGCATCATCGCCATCTGACGAAAGCGAAAAGCCAAAACTGATTCTGGATCAGCAGTTTGCGCCAGTTTGATAATAAAAAGGTTCAGGCCGTTGAATCACTCGTTCAACGACCTGAATCGGCTTCTGACAAAGCTGAATCGCGACGCGAGAAATCAGCGCGAAGATTTGCCTTCCGCAGCTAGTCCTCTAAATCCTCATCGAATTCGTCATCGTCATCGTCGCCCGACAGGGCGTCGAGGAACTGCAGCAGCAGCGAATTGACGAGTTCAGGCTTTTCGATGCTCGGAATGTGAGCAACCCCCTCGAGAACGACCGCAAAGGCGTTCGGCATGGTCTCCGACAGCGTGTCGTGACGGTCGATCAGGGCGGTAAAATCCTCATCGCCCACGACCAGAAGGGCTGGCGTATTGATGTCCTCGATCCGTCCCCAGGCGTCTGGCCTCGCCTCTTCCTTCGTCAACTGCGGCTTGCCGAGGGCCTTGGCATTCATGTCCAGGAACAGGTTGCGCGCGCCGCCGCCGACGCGGCCGCTCTGGCTGCGCGGCCCATCGAGCCACTCATGGGCCTGCACCTTGTTGAGCAGGTCGAGATCACCCCGCTCCCAGGCATCTTCCTCGGCCATTTCGATAGCCCGTTCTTCGGCGGTGGCACTCCAGGGCGCGCCTGTAATCGAGGTTCCGACCAGCACCAGTCCGATCACCCGGCCGGGATGGGCCAGCGCGAAATCCACCGCCAGCCCGCCGCCCATCGAACATCCCACCAGCACGGCTGCATGGATGTCGAGCGCGTCGAGCACGGCTTCGAGATCATCGAGATGGTTGAAGTCTTCGTCGGGGCTGATCGCCTCACCATAGCCGCGCCGATCATAGGCCACGGCATGCCAGCCCGCTTCGTCGACGGCTTGCATCTGGTCGAGCCACATGCGCTTGTCGCAGACACCTGCATGCAGGAAAACAACGGGCAGTCCGTCGCCCTGTTCAATGCCAGTCAGCGTGGCGCCGCCGATATCGACGGAAAACGGCTCTGCATTCATGTCGCTTACTGCTCCAGGGCGGCGCAGAAGGTGATGTCATCCTCGGCGCCGTACCAGCAGCCCTCTTCGCCTTCAACGGGGGCGAAGCGGCCGAGTTCCTCGGGCTGGCGTCCCGGCTGCGGCTCGGCAGCGATCAGATAGCCCAGGCCTTCGCCATCCGCTTCGTGCGCAAACACGAAGGTTTCCCCGCTGGGCAGCACAAAGGCAATGCCACCGCCATCGACATCCACGTCGCAGGCGAAATCGCCATGGCCGGTCATCGAACACTGTCCCGGCGCCCCAGCAGCCGGAACGGCGAGGGCAAGGCCAAAAGCGAGCGCCGCCCCCGTCATCAACTTCTTCATACAGTCCCCCAAAGAACCGATCAGCAACGGGACTTGGCCCGTCATGTGCAGCCTATTGCAAAAAGGCCTGCAAACCCAATGCTTTTCACAGATCAGTGGAGGTTTGGTAAAGGGGGAAATCGCCTTCAGGCGGCGGTACCGACCAGGTTTGCCAGAGCCTGTGCCACGTCACGCTGCGTATAGGGCTTCATGATCACCGGACGGTCCTGCCATTCAGGTGGCAGCCCATCGCGTCCATAGCCGGTCGCAAACAGGATCGGCACCCCGCGTTCGGCCAGGATACGGGCCGCCGGAAACACGGACACGCCCCCGATATTGACGTCGAGTATGGCCGCATCGGGCGCTTCGACGCTGGCCGCCAGCCGCTCGGCATCGGGCAGCCACATGGCCTGCGCCGACACCGTCCAGCCCAGCTCGTCCAGCATGTCTTCGAGATTGATGAGTACGAGTGTTTCGTCTTCGACTACGAAAATGCGGCGTCCATCACGAGACAAAGAGCGCCTCCTGCACCTGATAGGCCAACCTGGGAACGACCAGATGCGCCTTCAACCCGGTCTCAGCATAGCGCAAATCCATCGATCCGCCCATCTCTCCCGTGATCACCATCCGGAGCAGCCGCGAACCAAAGCCACGCCGCGTCGGCTCCGTCGCCGGAGGTCCACCATCCTCAGTCCAGTCAATTATGAGATTTTCGTCCTCGTCTTCACGCCAGGAGACCTCAAGAATGCCCTCCGGGACAGACAGGGCCCCATGCTTGACCGCATTGGTCGCCAGTTCATGTATCACGAGAGCCAGCGCCACTGTCGCCTTGGCGTTGACCACCAGGACCGGTCCGCCGAAGCGCACTTGTTCGCCTTCGAAGGCGTCCAGCTCCTTGCTGACCAGATGCCCGATTTCGGTATTGTGCCACTGGCGATCGCTCAGCAGCGTGTGCGCGCGCGACAGGGCGCTAATCCGCGATTCAAAGGCCTGCCGTGCCGCCGTCACGTCATTGGTGGCGCGTAGCGTCTGGTTGGCGATGGACTGTACCGTGGCCAGCGTGTTCTTCACCCGATGATTGAGCTCGTCGATCATTAGTCGCTGCCGCTGCGTCGCCCGGAAGTTTTCGGTACGGTCCATGCCCTGCACGAAAATGCCGGTAATATTGCCGGCGCTGTCGCGGATCGGATTGTAGGAAAAATCCAGGAAGAATTCCTGCGCCGGTCGGCCCGGCCGGTTCTCGAGGATCACCCGCGCGCCCTCGGCCTGGTGCACGTCGCCGTCGAAATAGACCTGGTCGAGCAGGTCGACAAAACCCTGCTCCACCACTTCCGGGAGCGCCTCGCTGATCGGCCTGCCAATCACGTTGCGTCCGCCGATCAGCCGCACATAGGAGTCGGAGGTGAAAGTGAAAATATGGGTCGGCCCCGACAGCACTGCGAAAAAGGCAGGGGCCTGCTGGAAGAGCCGTCGGAAATCTGCACTGGCCGCCTCGGCTTCTCGTGTCCGCTCAATCAGGCGAGTCGCCGCCGAGAGGGAGGAGAAAGGCAAGGTCGCCATTTCGCGTATTCGGGCAAATTCCGTTACGTCGACCGTATTCTGCATGACATGGGTAACCCGCCCGGCCCCATCGAGGATGGGCACATGGGTACATGTCCAGTAGCGGTTCTCGAATCCGCCGTCACTGCGCGGAATGGGATAGGGCAAGTAGGCCAGCGTATCCACTTCACCGGTGGCCAGCACCCGTTCGAAGGACTCGCGCAGTCGCGTGCCGCTCTCGCCGGGATTGGGAAACATGTCCATGACATGCTGGCCAATCAGCTCGTCGCGCGTTCGGTTTGTCGTCCTGAGATAAGCGCGGTTCACGGCAACGTAGCGAAGACCGCAATCGAGGAGCATGAAGGGACTGGGCAGCGCGTCAAAAATGCGCCCGTAGTCAACCTCGCCCATATGCCCTGCCCCCAATAATCTCAGCAGGCAAACAGCCCCCTGACCCGCGCCTAACGCGTATGGGGGAATATGGTTCCAGGAAAATGTACGAAGACCGGGCGAATGATGTTCGCCCGGTGCGCATGGAGTGTCAGACGCCCTCGATGGCGAGATCTGGCGCTTCTTCGCCTTCCGGCTTGGCTTTTGGCGGCGGCGGAGGGGCTGCCTTCTCGGTGGCAGGTGCTGCCGCGGCCGCCGGAGGGGCCGCAGGTGGAGGCGGCGGTGCCAGCTTTTGGGTGGCTGCGGGGGGCGTAGCGGGCGGCGGCGGTGGCGCCGCCTTTGCAGGCGCGCCTGCGGCACAGGGAGCGCCTGCCGGCGCTGGTGGGGGCGCTGCCTTGGCCGGGGCTCCTGCCGCGCACGGGGCGCCCGCGGCGCAAGGCGCGGCGCCGGCGGCACAGGGAGCCGCTCCCGCCGAGGCCGTGGCCGTGGTCGCAGACGGGCGTGGCGGGACCGGATTGGTCACGTGGTCATAGGCGATGGCGGCGGTAGTGACTGCCAAGGCAGCACCAAAGAGCAGTGTGTTGCGCGCGCTCATTTCTTTGCAAACCCATCAAGACCGAAGAAGGGGCGTGCCCAGACGCCGACAAATGAGCCGACAAAGGCGGCGGCAAACCACAACCAGCCATGCAGGCTTCCGGTGGCTATGCCAGAGAACAGCGCTCCAATATTGCAGCCGAAGGAGAGGCGCGCGCCGTAGCCCATGAGCAGGCCACCGATGATGGCCGCCAGCAGCGAACCAAGCGGCAGCTTGGCCTTGGGGGCAAACTTGCCGGCGATGGCGGCGGCCAGGGCCGCGCCCAGCACGAGGCCAAAGTCCATGACCGAAACGGTATCGGCCAGCACCGAGGAATTGAGCGCCTGAGCCTGGGCCGGCCAGGTCCAGAATTCCCAGCTGGCGACAGGAATACCAATTGCCGAAGCTATCTTTGCGCCCCAGAGGCCAAAACCGTAAGTGATCGACCAGGGATGGCCGGCCAGCAGCAGCGTCGCGATATTGAGCAGTGCCAGCACCAGACCCGCGCCGACCAGCGGCCAGGGGCCATAGAGGATCCAGCTCCAGCCCTGACGCGCCGGTGCGGGCTCGGCCTCGATATTGCCATGCACCTTGCGCTCGATCAGCGCGGTGACCAGCGCCACCAGCGCAAGGCCGGCAATGGTGACAGCCAGGGCAAGACCGACGCCCAGCTCAGCGCCCAGGCTGATGGCCGGGAGCGCCGGCTGTTCGAGCCAGAAGGGGAGATGCGCCGTGCCGACGACGGCGCCAATGATGAAGAAGACCAGCGTCACCAGCATGCGCGCCGAGCCGCCGCCAACGGTGAACAGGGTACCCGAGCCGCATCCGCCGCCCAGCTGCATGCCGAGGCCGAAAATCGCCGCGCCCAGCAACACCGAGACGCCGACGGGCGCCATCGCCCCGACTATCGCCTGCCCGCCGATATTGCCGGCGGCCACCAGCGGCATCATCGCCAGCGCCGCCACGCCGATGGTCAGCATCTGCGCCCGCATGCCACGGCCGCGTTTTTCGACCACCATCCGCTTCCAGCCGCCGGTAAACCCGAAGGAGCCGTGGTAGAGCGCGACGCCAAGTCCGCCCCCGATCAGGAACAGCGCCCCCTGCCTGAGATCAACCTGCCAGGTGATGAAGGCAAAGCCGGCCAGCAGCATGGCGGCGGCAACCAGGAGTGGGCCACGATCTGCCACCGCCGGCGGCAGGAATTTTGGCACTGATGCTGAAATGTCGGTCATGAGTCTCGAAAATCACATGTCTTGAAAAAGCTTTGGATGCTGCGGCCGCGAGGCGCAACATCCATAGGGGCTCGTGCCACAGCGACCGTCATTGCCGGGCTTGTCCCGGCAATCCATCTTGCGCGACCATGGACCACCCGGACAAGCCGGGTGGTGACGATCTCACGAACTTTCGTGATTACTGGATCGGACGGGCCGGATCGGCAGCCCATTCGGCCATCGAGCCGTCATACATCGCGGTGTTTTCATTGCCACCCACGGCATTGAGCGCGAACCAGGCAATCGAAGCCCAGTGGCCGGTGTTGCAAAACACGATGTTCTCTTCGTCTTCGGCAAGACCCACACCAGCAGCCAGGGCCGCGATGGTTTCGGGCAGAGCGAAGCTGGCATATTCAGCGCTGTAGAAGTTGGAATGTGGAATGTTCACGGCGCCGGGAATGGTGCCTTCGATACGCACGACCGGGCTCTTGGACTGACCCAGGAACTGCTCTTCCGGACGACCGTCGACCAGTTTCACACCCGCAGCGAGTGCCGCTTCCACATCGGCGGTGGTGGCGCGCAGTTCGGGGCGCACATTGGCGACGAAATCGCCAGCTTCCGGGGTCACGGCCTCAGCAACGCGCTCGCCACCCTGGGCATCATACTGACGCCAGCCGCCGTCGAGGATCGAGACATTGTCGTGGCCGAGATACTTGAAGGTCCAGTAGACGCGGGTCGCGCCGCCGAATTCGGAGGAGTCCGTACCCCAGGGCACGATGACCACATGGTCGTCGGCATCAACGCCAAGTCCGGCGATCAGCGCGGCAATGTCGGCATCCGCAGGAATCTGGCCCGGCACGCCTTCGACTTCGGTGCGCCAGCCATAGCTGCCATAGGGCGCGACGACGGCATTGGCGATATAAGGCAGATCGCCCAGGTCGGTCTCATCGATCTTGTCACGGATATCGATGATGGCAATGTTTTCGTCGGCAGCATGGGCCTTGAGCCACTCGGCCGTCACCAGCGGGGTGACATCCTGGGCAATGGCAATAACGGGAGCCGCAACGAAAAAGGCGGCGGCAGTGACGAGCGATGCGAGACGCATGGCGAAGCTCCAACATGTTAGTCTGCCGCGAAATCTATAGCGATCTGGTCGGGAAATCGTGGTCTGGGGGTCCAAAATGCCCCGTCGTGAGAGCAAAATTGCGCGCGCTGTGGTCAATCCGGAAAATGATTGCCTCCTCCACGCAAGGGCGCGATCCGCGGATCACAACCGCAGCGAAAAGTCCGGGGCCTGTTTGACAAAGAAAGGGCGCAGCTCTCGCCGCGCCCTCTAGACCTTACCGCGTCAGCGGCTTGTACGTTGCCCGCTTCGGGTTGACCGCGTCGGCCCCCAGGCGGCGGACCTTGTCGGCCTCGTAGTCCTGGAAATTGCCTTCGAACCATTCGACATGGCTGTCGCCTTCGAAGGCCAGCATGTGGGTGGCGAGGCGATCGAGGAACATGCGGTCGTGGCTGATGATCACCGCGCAACCGGCGAATTCCTCCAGCGCCTCTTCGAGCGCGGCGAGGGTTTCGGTGTCGAGGTCGTTGGTCGGTTCGTCGAGCAGCAGGACGTTCGCCCCGCTCTTCAGCATCTTGGCCAGGTGCACGCGGTTACGCTGCCCGCCCGAGAGATTGCCGACCTTCTGCTGCTGGTCGCCACCCTTGAAGTTGAAGGCCGAGGTATAGGCGCGCGAATTCATCTCGCGCTTGCCCAGCATCAGCACGTCGTCGCCATCGGAAATTTCTTCCCAGACGGTCTTGTTCGGGTTGAGCGCATCGCGGCTCTGGTCGACATAGCCGAGGTGTACGTTCTCAGCCACGGTGACAGTGCCGCTATCGGGCTTTTCCTGGCCGGTCAGCATCTTGAACAGCGTGGTCTTGCCCGCGCCATTCGGGCCGATAATCCCTACAATGCCGCCCGGCGGCAGTTTGAAGGTGAGGTTGTCGATCAGGAGACGGTCGCCGAACGACTTGGACAGGTTCTCGACATTGATGACGTTCTGCCCGAGGCGTTCGCCGGGCGGAATGATGATCTGCGCGGTATGCGACTGGGTGCGCGCCTCGTTGACCTTGACCAGCTCGTCATAGGCGCGGATACGCGCCTTGGACTTGGCCTGCCGGGCCTGCGGGCTCTGGCCCATCCATTCCTTTTCGCGTTCCAGCACCTTGGCGCGGGCCGCGTCTTCGCTCTTTTCCTGCGCAAAGCGCTTGGCCTTGGCGTCGAGATAGGCGGAATAGTTGCCTTCATAGGGCACGCCACGGCCGCGATCGAGCTCGAGAATCCAGCCCGTGACATTGTCGAGGAAGTAGCGGTCGTGGGTGATGATCAGCACCGCGCCTTCGAATTCGCGCAGGTGCCGTTCGAGCCAGGCCGTGGTCTCGGCGTCGAGATGGTTGGTCGGTTCGTCGAGCAGCAGCAGGTCGGGCTTGGAGAGCAGCAACGCGCAGAGGGCCACGCGGCGCTTTTCACCACCCGAGAGATTGGTCACGTCGGCATCGCCGGGCGGGCAGCCGAGCGCTTCCATGGCCACTTCCACCTGCGATTCGAGATCCCACAGGTTCTGGCTGTCGATGATGTCCTGAAGCTTGGCAGCCTCGTCGGCGGTCTCGTCGGAATATTCCATCATCAACTGGTTGTACCGGTCGACAATGTCCTTCTTTTCCTTGACGCCGGTCATCACGTTGCCGAGCACGTTCAACGCCGGATCGAGCTGCGGCTCCTGGGCGAGATAACCGATCTTGGCGCCATCGGCAGCCCAGGCTTCACCGGTAAATTCGGTGTCGATACCCGCCATGATCTTCAGGAGGGTCGACTTACCCGAGCCATTGGGACCGAGAATACCGATCTTGGCATCGGGGTAGAAGCTGAGGTGGATATTATCCAGCACCTTTTTGCCACCGGCATAGGCCTTGGACATTCCGTGCATGTGATAGATGAACTGGCGGGCCATTCGGCGCGATCCTCAAAGGTAAAGGAATTTGTGCCGTATTTAGGGGATAGCCCCGTGCGAGGCAACCGCCGGGGTTGATCGCAGGATTTGTCCCCAATACCCATAGCCGCGCTCCCTCGTGAGCCAAACAGGGAGGTCCGCGACCATGCACCGCTTCTTTCTGGCCGTTTCCGCCGCTGTCATCCTGGCGGCCCCCTCCGCGGGGCAGGATCAGCTCGCCTCCCCTGCAACGCATTTTACGCTCGAGAACGGTCTCGAACTGGTAGTGATTCCCGACCGGCGTGCGCCGATCGTCACCCACATGATCTGGTATCGCGTTGGCGGCGCGGATGATCCCGCCGGCCAGTCCGGGGTCGCCCACTTCCTTGAGCATCTGATGTTCAAGGGCACCAAAAAATACCCTTCTGGCACCCTGGATCGGATAGTCACTGAACTGGGCGGCGGCACCAACGCCTTTACCAATGCCGACGTGACTGCCTATTTCCAGACCGTTCCGCCCGACGCGCTTGACGAGATGATGGACATCGAGGCCGACCGGATGCGCAATCTGGTTCTTCTGCCCGATGTGATCGCGTCGGAACGATCGGTTGTTCTCGACGAGCGCCGGCAACGCGTCGAAGCGCAGCCACAGTCGATCCTTGCCGAAGAGATCAACGCCACCCTCTTCCAGAACCATCCCTACCGCATCCCCGTCATTGGCTGGGAACACGAGATCGCCGATCTGAGCCGCGAGGACGCGCTCACCTTCTATGATCGCTACTACGCCCCCAACAACGCCCTGGTCGTCGTCACCGGCGATGTAGAGCCCGCGGCCGTGCTGGCGCTGGCCGAAGAGACCTATGGGCGGGTGCCACGCGGACCGGACCTGCCCCAGCGCCAGCGCCCCCAGGAACCGCCGCAGGATACCAGCCGCACCGTGACCTATGCCGATGCGCGGGTCACCCTGCCAAGTTTTTCACGCAATTGGGTTGTGCCGAGCTATCGCCTCGCCGCCGATGGTGAGGCTGAGGCGCTCGACGTGCTCTCGGCCGTGCTCAGCGACGGCATGCGCAGCCGGCTCTATCAGAAACTGGTGGTGCAAACGGGCATGGCCGCCAGCGCCGGTGCCAGCTATGCCGGTTCGTCCTATGACTACGGCACATTCGCCCTCTACGGCACGCCGCGCCCCGGCACCACGCTTGATGCGCTCGAACAGGCCATCTATGCCGAAATCGACGCCATCATCGCCGACGGCATCACCGAAGCGGAACTCGACCGGGTAAAGACCCGCTACATCCGCAGCACCATTTTCGCGCGCGACGACCAAGGCAACATGGCCCAGACCTACGGCGTCTGGCTCACCACCGGGCGCACCATCGACGATGTCGCCGCCTGGCCCGACCGCATTCGCGCGGTCAGCATCGAACAGGTCCAGGCCGTTGCCCAGAAATACCTGCGACCAGAAAACGCAGTGACCGGATACCTGCTGCCCAAAACCAGCGATCTCCCGCCAGAACGGAACCAGGCCGAGGAGAGCCAGCCATGATCCGTCTCACTCCCTTGCGCCGCGCCTTGATGGCCCTCGCGACACCCCTCCTGCTGCTCGTGGCGGCGGCCCCGGCCCGGGCCGAAGTAGCTTTCCGCGAATTCACCTCACCGGGCGGGATTACAGCCTGGATGGTCGAGGACTACACCGTCCCAATCATCACCATGGCCTTCTCCTTTGATGGCGGCGCCGCCCAGGACCCCGATGCGCTTCTGGGCCGCGCAACCCTCATGACCACGCTGTTCGACGAAGGCGCAGGTACGCTTGGCAGCGACGCCTTCCAGACGCAACAGGACGTGGTCGGGCTGGAAATGGGCTTTTCGGCCAGCCAGGATTCCTTCAGTGGCTTTGCGCGCATGCTGGCAGATGAACGCGAAGGCGCAACGGACCTCCTCACCCTCGCAGTCACCGAACCGCGTTTCGACCAGAATGCCATCGACCGTATGCGGTCCCAGCTCGTCGCCAGCCTCGTGGCCCGCTCACAGGACCCCGGCTACGCCGCCGGACGGATGTGGAACGAGGCACTTTTTGGCGACCACCCCTATGGCCGCCCGGTAGAAGGCACCGTGGAAACGCTCGAAGCGATCACTGCCGACGACCTCCGCGCCCTGCACGGCGCCATTTTCGCCCGCGGCAACCTCACAATCGGCATTGTCGGCGCACTCGACGAAGCAGCGGCCGGCGCCTTGATCGATCAGGTCTTCGGAAGTCTGCCGCAGGAGGCTGAGCTCACGGGCATTCCCGATGCCGAACTGACTTTCGGTCAGTCAATGGCAGTGGATTATCCCCTGCCCCAGACCGTGATCAATCTCGCCTGGCCCGGCATTGCCGAGACCGACGATGACTTCTTCGCCGCCTATCTGATGACCGAAATGCTGGCCGGCGGAAGCCTTCTGTCCGAGCTGAATGTGGAAGTCCGCGAAAAGCGCGGCCTCAGCTATGGCGTCTCCGGCAGCCTGGTCAATCTCGATCATGCCGATGCCCTGACCATCGGCACCGCCACCCGTCCGGACCAGGCCGCCGAGGCCATCGAGGTCATCAGGGCCACCATTGCGCGCATGGCCGCCGACGGTCCCGATCCGGAAGCCCTTGAACGCACCAAGCGTTTTCTGATCGGCGCCTATCCCCTCAACCAGCTGCGCTCGTCGGTCGCCATCGCCGGCGCCATGGTCGGCCAGCAGATGCGCGACCTGCCCATCGACTATGTCGACGAGCGTGCCCGCCGGATCGAAGCCGTGACGCCTGACGACGTCAGGGCCGTCGCCGGACGCATCTTTGCCGATGAACCGAGCCTGTTGCTTCTCGGCCCCGGCGCAGGCGAGGCCGACACCGCTGAATGAAGAGCGCGGGGCCCCGCCCCGTTGCCAGCCCGGCTGAAATCACCCTAGGTTCGGACCATCCTTTCCTTTGCGGTGTATCCCAGAAGTGTCCATCACCTTTCCCCGCCGTGGCCGCACCCTCGCCGCCGGGCAGCGTTCCGAACTGACCATTATTGACCTCGACGGCAACAGCGACGTGGTCTTCACCGCCGACGAGGTCATCGAGGCGCCCAATTGGTCGCCGGATGGCCACACGCTGGTATTCAATGCCGGCGGCCGGCTTTTTCGCATCCCTGCCGCTGGCGGCACGGTCGAAGCCGTCGACACCGGCCACCTCGCTGACCTCAACAACGACCACGTGCTCTCGCCCGATGGAAGCACGATCTATGTCAGCTCCGACGATGGCCACCTTTATGCCGTGCCCTTTGCGGGCGGCAGGCCGCGCCGTGTGTCGAACACCCACGACACACCCTTCCACTACTACCTCCACGGCATTTCACCCGATGGCGCGACGCTCACCTATGTCGCCATCGAGCAGCGCAATGGCGCAAGGCAAGTGAACGTCTTTTCCATTCCCGCGGCCGGTGGCCCCGATACCCGCCTCACCGATCTCACCGTGCCCAATGACGGGCCGGAATATTCCCCAGACGGGCAGTGGATCTATTTCAACTCCGAACTGGCTGCCACGCAGCCGGGTCATGCGCAGATCTTCCGCATGAATGCAGCCGACGGCTCCGGCATCCAGCAACTGACGTCAGATGACTATGTGAACTGGTTCCCGCACCTTTCGCCCGACGGGCAGCAGGTTGTTTTCCTCAGCTACCCGCCCGGCACGCTCGGCCACCCCGCCGACAAGGATGTGCTGCTGCGCCTCATGACGCCGACGGGCGAAAACCAGCGCGTGCTCGCGAGCTTCTTTGGCGGTCAGGGCACCATCAACGTCAATTCATGGGCCCCGGACAGTCGCCGCCTCGCCTATGTGGCCTATCCCCGCGACTAGAGCGCTTCCAGCAAAAGTGGCAACGGTTTTGCGGTTCGGGAGCGCGACAAAAAATGAACCGGATCAGCCGCCCAAGCCCAGCGACGCGCGGATGCTCTCTTCGGATTCCGCGCGCTGCACGACCACGCCCCACCAGCCCAGGCCATCATATTCCTGGTAGCCCAGCGTCCTTGCGAAGGCGACGATATTGCCGGCAGTGTCGAGATAGCTCCCGCGATCGGCCCCGTCCTGGGTAGTGACAAACTGGGAAAAACGCCGGTCCGGATTGGTCGTGGCGATGACCCGCCCCTTGGCATCGAGCAGCATCACCTCGGTGCGCTCAGCCACCTGCGGCGACAGGGCCGCCTCGGTCTCGACAATGGAGCGGCCCTGCGCCTGCCAGTCGAAATAGACGCCGAGCGCGCCCAGCGCCGGTCCGTCATTGCGCCCCCCGGCGCGCACGGCGGTGGAATAGACCAGCACTTCGCGCTTGTCGTGATGCGGGCTTTCCATCACCTCGCCCACGGCATAGTCGTCGCCGCTTTTGGTATTCATGGCGCCACGGAACCAGCTTTCGCGCGACAGGTCGGCACCCAGCAGCGCCTTGGCATGACCAGGATTGGCGCTCGCCACCACCCGTCCGCGGGCATCGGTCAGCACCAGGTCGGAATAGACCGTATAGAACCGGTTTATGGTTGCCAGCCGCTGGGCGGCAAAGCGGCGTGCCTCGGCGTCGTCCCCCTCCAGCGCCTGCCAGAAGGCGGTATCGGTGGCCCACCAGCGGACATCCGCGGTGCGTTCATAGAGATTTCGCACGATCAGCTGGACGAGCGTCTGCGCCAGATCGGTCAGGCGCGCGCCTTCCATTTCGTCGACCAGCGTGCCGGACATGGCCCGCCCCAAGCTGATCCGGCCAATAAGTACATCCTGGAACCGCGCGGCAATATCGGCGGCGCTCTCGGCCAGGCGCTGCACTTCATTGGCAACAACGGCAAAGCCCTTGCCCGCATCTCCGGCCCGCGCCGCTTCGATGATGGCATTGACCGCCAGCAGCTTGGTCTGTTTGACGATCTGCAGGTTGCCCACCGAATAGGTGTGCAATTCCTGCCCGATCCCCTCCATCACCACCCGCATGGCGCGGGGAGAGGCGGCGAGCTCGTTCTTGGCGCGACTTTCCATGGCTGGACTTCCGAAGTGACGCTTCGAGCGCTGAACAGATTGCCCGGACCGACCGCAGCAAAACCCTCATGCCCCGGCGAATACTAGGAATTTTTTGGTAAACGGCCCGTAAATACTGCAAGAATGTGCAGCATACACTTATATTGACTATATTATGTGCATTGCGCCAAACAACTTCGCAATCCAGCAGGATCGAACTTTGCAGCCGCCCTCGTATTGGGCAAAAAAAATCTAGTTCGACGCCCGCACCTCGACCGGCACGGATTTGAAAGCCGGTGTCTTGCTCCGCGGATCGACCGCCGTCCCCACCAGTACATTGGCCTCGGGGTAGTAGGCCAGCACCGAACCGCGGGGCAGATCGAACAACGTGGCCACGCCCTCCATCTGCCCAGCCTCGGACAATACCACCACGCTCTGGCCTTCGCTCAGCCCGCGTGCCGCCATGTCGTCCTTGTTGAGGAAGACCGCGTTGCGCCCCGCCTTGCCGCGATAGCTGTCGGTTTCCTCATAGATGATCGAATTGAACTGGCCCTCGCTGCGCACCGTGGCGAGCATCATCTGCCCCTCGACTAGCCTGGGCACGGGTGTCACGACAAAATGCGCTCGGCCGTCCGGCGTGCCAAATTCGGGCTCATGCAGCACCCGGTTGCGGATGTGAAACTCCTGTTTGGCCACGTCGATATCGGCCAGCTCCTCCATGCCGGGCACGATGGCAGCGATGGCGTCGCGCAGTTTCGAATGGCCCGAGAATGCCTCGAAATCGATCCGCGAATGCGGCAGCATCCGCTTGCCCAACTGCCCGAGGATCCAGCTTTCCGGGCGCACCGTCTCGATGCGGGTAATCCCGCCATCGGAGAGCCGCACGAAGTTGAACATGGATTCCTGCGTCGTCGGCTCCCATTCCTCGTCGCGCGCCGTCACCGGCAGGATCATCACCTCACCCGTCCCGACGCCATGCACATGCCCCTGGTTGAGCGTGGTGGTGAGAAAGAGCTTGAAGCCGATCTGCTCCATGGCCCGCGTCGAAAAGGCCGTGTCCGGCGTTGCCGCCCAGAGATTGCCGCCCATGATCACGGCCGCATCGATTTCACCCGCTTCGGCCCGCCGCATGCAGGCCATGGTGTCGAGCCCCTTTTCCTCCGGAAAAGTCACGCCGAAGGCCTCTTCCATGCGCTTGAGTACGTCCCGCGCCAGCACCGGCTTCACCCCGATCGTGCCGATACCCTGGACGTTCGAATGGCCGCGCAATGGCAAAAGGCCAGCAAAACGCCGCCCGACCATGCCGCGCAGCAGCGCCAGGTTGGCAATGGCCTCAACATTGGCCACCCCGTGCACATGGTGGGTCATCCCCATGCCCCAGGCGAAGACGGCATGCTGCGAGCGACCATAGGCGGCCGCGACGCGCGCAATCTCGTCGCGGGCAAGGCCACAGGCCCCGGTGATCTCATCCCAGGTCAGCGCGCTGATGTCAGCCACGAACGCCTCGAACCCTGCGCCATGCCCGGCAATGAAATCGCGGTCCTCCGTCCCCTGTTCCAGCACGGCCTTGCAGAGCCCCTTGAACAGCGAAATGTCCGAGCCGATCCGTGGCTGCAGATAGTCCGAGGCGATGTCGCTGCCACCCTTGAGCATCGAGACGGGCGATTTCGGCACCGCAAACTTGACCAGCCCCGGCTCTTTCGCCGGATTGATGACGATCACCTGCCCACCGCGTTCACGGCAGTTCTTGAGCATGTGTATGAAGCGCGGATGATTGGACGAGGGATTCGCACCGATGACAAAGATCAGATCGGCTCCGGTAAGATCCTCGAGCTCGATGGTCGCCGTGCCCTTGCCGATGGTCGTCGCCAGTCCCTCGCTGGTGGCCTGGTGGCAATAGTAGGAGCAGTTGTTGACATTGTTGGTGCCATAGGCCCGTGCCAGCAACTGGAACAGGAACCCTGCCTCGTTGGACGATCGCCCGGAGGAATAGAAGAAAGTCCGGTTCGGATTGACTCCCGCCAGTCGCTGCGCGGCATGATTGAGCGCATCGTCCCAGCTGACGGGCTCGAACCGGCTTCCCCCGGCGCGCCGGAACAGCGGCGTGCCCAGCCGCCCCAATTGCTCCATTTCACGCCCGGTCAGCTCGGCCAGGTCGTCGATCGTATGCTCGAATATGCTGCGCGGGATAGCCGGCTGGATATCGGTCGATTGCGCCTGCACGCTCTTGTTGCAGACCGAGGGAAACTCTCCCAGCTCATTGGTCATGCCGCCATTCTGCCCACCCATGCCATAGGCACAGGCCTTGCAGGTATTCTTGGCAGTCAGCGCCTTGGCCGCCTTGCCCACACCAATCCGGTTGATGGTGGCTAGGGTGTAAAGGACCTTCTTTGGTCCCCCGCCCACGATCTGGTTGATATCGCTCACACTGCTTCTCCCACGCCGCCATTGTCGGCGTCTCGATCGGCCAAGGCAAGCGATCAACTCTTACCATGCGGAGCCGATCCTGGGGAACGCACGGCAGGCAGCACCGTTGGACGCGCTGGAAACAAAGGAAAAATGACCATGCGAACTCTTGCCAGCCTGTCCTTCGCCACCCTGTTGCTTGCGACCCCCGCTATCGCTCAGGAAGCGCAGGGCACCCTGATTGACCTGAACGGCCAGGAGGCCGGTACCATCACTTTCAGCCAGAGCGATGGCGCTGTCGCCATAACCGGCCACGCCATGGGTCTGGAGCCCGGCGAGCATGGCATTCATTTCCACGAAACCGGCGACTGTGATGCCACGGGAAAGTTTGAATCCGCCGGCGCTCACTTCAATCCCGGCGACCATCAGCATGGCCTCGAAAACCCCGAAGGTCCGCATGCCGGCGACCTGCCGAACCTCACCGCCGACGACGATGGGATGGCAGACATCAACCTCACCTCCGAGACCATCTCGCTGATCGAAGGCTCGGATGGCTATGTCTTTGACGAGGACGGCACCGCTGTGGTCATCCACGCCGAAGCAGACGATCAGGTGACCGATCCCTCCGGCAATTCCGGCGACAGGCAGTTCTGTGCCGTCATTGAGGCGGCCGTGCAGTAGTGCTGGCACATGCGGGTGGTCTTAAGGCCACCCGCCGCCCACACGCAATGCATTTGCGCCTGGCGTCAGGCTCGACTAATCTCATTTCATGACAAGCACGACCGACATTGGCGCGGCCAGCGCTACCCCGTCCCGCGGATCTCTTATGGGATGCGCAGCGTCATTCGTCTTTATTGTGGGCGGACACTTCGTCTACCCTGCCTCTGCCCCGGTCTCCGACGCGATACCGGATCGCCTGACCTGCTACCTGCCTTACCTCGCGGGCGTCGCGGCGCCCTTGATGATTGGGCTTATTCGACAGGGCAGGAGCCGCTTTGCCCCCCTCGGCAGCACACCAATCCATGATGCGCACGCCCTCGAGCAGAACGACTATGTGCAGACCACCGTCGCGCTGATGCTTCCAGCGGTCCTGGTCCATCTGTCGCTGCTCGCGACCCTGCCCTATGCGTGGCTGAACGTCGCGCCGCTGATGGCCCTGTGGTTTGTCATCGCCACCCTGACCCTGCTCCTCGGCTACAGACGCCCTGCAGCGCGGGCCTTCGGCTACGCCGCTGCCCTTGCGCCCAGCGTCGTCGGCGCGCTTGCCGTACCGGTCCTTTCGGTCTGGAACGCGCTCACCTGATCACTGCGCCATGGTCGAGCGGTGCGCCCAGCCGGTCATCCGCTTTTCCACCCATGCCATCAGGGCGTACATGGCGATGCCCTCGACGGCCAGCATCAGCAGGCCCGCGAATACAAGCGGCACGTTGAAGTTCGACTGTGCCGAGGCCATCATGTTGCCCAGCCCCGAATTGGACGCCACTGTCTCGCTCACCACCGAGCCCACAAAGGCCAGGGTGATCGCCACTTTCAGGGAGCCGAAGAAATACGGCATCGAGCGGGGAATACCGACTTTCAGCATGATATCGAGCTTCTTGGCCCCGAGCGCGCGCAGCACGTCTTCAGTTTCGGGCTCGATGGTCGCAAGGCCAGTCGCCACGTTGACGACGATCGGGAAGAACGAGATCAGGAAGGCCGTCAGCACCGCCGGCACCGTGCCGATGCCGAACCAGATGACCAGGATTGGCACCAGCGCCACTTTGGGAATGGCATTGAACCCCACCATGATCGGATAAAGCCCGGCATAGATGGTCTTGGACCAGCCGATGAAGAGCCCGATCCCCAGGCCTGCCACGATGGCGATGATGAATCCGAGCACGGTCGTATAGAGGGTCTGCAGCGAATTCTTCCAGATCGGCGACCAGTACTGGACGATGGCTTCAAAAACCCGCGTCGGCGTCGGGAAGATCGTATGCGGCAGGCCCGACAGGCGCACGCCGGCTTCCCAGATCACGAACAGCCCCACCGTATAGAGCAGTGGCGAAAGCCGGACCCAGTTGATCTTGAAATTTGGCCGGGGTGGCGTGGCGACGGGTGTGACAGTCTCGACGGCACTCATGCTGCGGCCCTCGCAGTGGCAATTTCCCCGTGCAGCTTCTGCACCATATCGTTGAAAGCTGGCTCATAGAGCAGTTCCAGCTGCCGTGGTCGCTCGAAGGGCACGACATGCTCGGAAATCACCCTGCCCGGCCGGGCGCTCATCACCACCACCTTGTCGGCGAGGAACACGCTTTCCCTCAGGTCATGCGTCACCAGCACGATGGTCACGCCCTGCGCTGCATGCAGGTCGCGGATTACGCACCACAGCTCTTCGCGGGTGAACGCATCGAGCGCGCCGAACGGCTCGTCCAGCATCAGCAGTTCCGGCTCGTGGATCAGCGCCCGGCAGAGATTGGCGCGTTGCTGCATGCCGCCCGACAGCTGCCAGGGGAACTTGTCGCCAAAGCCTTTGAGGCCGACCGTTTCCAGCAACTTTTCCGCCTTGGCGACATACTCGGCCTTGTGCGCCCGCAGGCGGTGGCGATGCTTTTCGACGATTTCGAGCGGCAGCAGGATGTTTTGCAGCGTCGTCCGCCAGGGCAGCATGGTCGGGTTCTGGAAAGCCATGCCAACGATTGAGACCGGCTTGGTCACCTGGCTATTGGCGACGATCACGGCACCGGTCTGCGGAATGTGCAGCCCCGTCGTCAGCTTCATCAACGTGGACTTGCCGCAACCGGAAGGACCGACCACGGCGACGAACTCGCCGCGATCGATTTTCAGGTTGAGCCCGCTCACCGCCAGCGTGCCATCCGGCCCGCCATAGCGCATGTCGACATTCTCGATGGAAACCAGGGGCGTGGCCAATGGCGCCTCCGCTCTTGAGTAAAAAAGGACCCGCCCCGAAACCATTCCCGTTCCCTCGGAAGAATGGTTCGGGGCGGATAGCCCGGGCGTCCCTTAATCACCCGGGGTCCCCTCCTCCCGTTGCGGGGAGAAGGAGGAAGCTCGTTGTCCCTAGGGCAGCATGCGCTCTTCGACCGGCGGAAGGTACTGCGCGTCGAACACGTCGGCGGCGGCCACATTCCCCTGAAGGCCCATGGAAATCTTGAGCGTTTCGATGGAAGCGGCGAGGCGCGCCTCGTCGATGCCACCAAAACCGTTCTCGACCACATAGGGGGTCTTGATGTTCATGGCATTGGCCATTTCGAGACGCTCGGTCTCGGTATCGATATTGAGCGTTTCATTGCGGGCCAGCACTGCTGCGGCACCGGCGGCCGGATCGGCCACAGCATCGGCAAAGCCCTTGGCCAGCGCGCGCAGGAAGCCCTTCACGGCTTCCGGGTTTTCCTCGGCAAAGGCCTCATTGACCATGATGGCATTGCCATAAAGATTGAGGCCGTGGTCAGCGAACAGGATCGGCACAATATCCTCGTCCGGAACGCCATTGGCCTTGAGGTTGAGGATCACCGAGAAGGCGAAGCCAAAGACGCCATCCACCTCACCCGAGGCCAGCATCGGTTCACGCACGGGGAAACCGATGGATTCGAGCGTGATGGCGCTGTCGTCGATGGCAGCCACTTCCTTGAAGGCGACCCACTGGGCAAAGGCGCCATCCGGCGGCGGCGCGCCGAGCTTCTTGCCTTCGAGCGATTTAGGATCCTCGGTCACGCCGAGCGACTTGCGCCCCACCACCGAGAAGACCGGCTTGTCATAGACCATCATCACGGCCTTGACCGGCTGGGCCGGATCTTCGTCGAGGAACTTGATCAGCGAATTGATGTCGCCAAAGCCGAGCTGATAGGCGCCGGTCGCCACGCGCGGGATCGCTTCCACCGAGCCATTGCCGGTGTCGATGGTCACATTGAGACCTTCTGCGGCGAAGTGGCCATTGTCCTGCGCCAGAAGGAAACCGGCGGCCGGACCTTCAAAGCGCCAGTCCAGCGTCAGCTTGATATCGGTCTGCGCGAGCGCGGGCAGCATGCCCGCGGCACTCAGGCCGGTCGCCAGCGCCAGGGCAGCGGTAAAGTGGCGGCGTGAAAGCATGTTTTTTGACGTCCCCAATTGTTATGGGACAAATCAAGCGCAGCCTTTTCTGGCTGGCAAGCAGATTCCGACCAATATGGCGTCAGTTTTTGGCGCTGCACATATTGTGTGCATGTCGCCATTTTTTTGACAGCAGAACTGCCTAGATCGGCAGCCCTGTCCGCGCTTTCACCCTGCGGATACTCATATTGGAATGGATGCGTGCCACGCCCGGCAACCGCGCACTCAGCCGCCGATGCAGCCGCTCGAAGTCCTCGTGGTCGCGGCAGACCACGCGCAGGATATAGTCCGACTGCCCCGCCATCAGGTGACATTCAAGCACTTCGGGAATGTCCTGCACGGCAGCCTCGAAGGCATCGAGCGCGGATTCACTCTGACTGGTCAGCCCGACTTCGATGAAGAACTGCATGCCAAAGCCGAGCAGGATGGCGTCCAACTCGGCCCGATAGCCGATGATATAACCGGATTCCTCAAGAACCTTGATGCGCCGATGGCAGGCCGAAGGCGAAAGCCCCACGCTTTCCCCCAGCACCTGCACGCTGCGCTGCGAGTCGCGCTGCAATTCGCGAAGAAGCTTGCGATCAGTGGCGTCAGGCTGAGGGGGCACGGCGATCTCCGTTACTGGCGAATCCATCCCGACCATGCGACCGCCCCCGCCAGCTGACAAGCACGGCAAGGGAAAGTACCGGCCCACATGAGCGGGCCGGTTTGGGTTTAGTAAACAAACACTGTAAGCCGGCTGCCATTTTTGCTCACAGCAAAGACGCGACCGGCTGACGTTGACGAGCGATCGAGCGTCGCGGCCAGCAGCGCATCGCCGGCAATGGCCGACTGCAGCGTGTGGCCAAGGCCGGTCTGCTGCAATGCAGCGGCCAGCCAGGCGCGCAACTCGGGACAGACCGCCACCTTGCGCACATCCACACCCTGCGCCCGGCGCCAGGAATTGTCCACGCGCGTCGACAGGATCAGACGCTCGAGCTCACTGCTCGACACGCCCTGGCACCTGACATCACCGCTGCTATTGCCCACGCCGGCAATGCTGGTGCCCGGAACCAGGATGGATCCGCCACCCCCGCTCCCGCCGGCACCGCCGCCAGAACCACCGCCGGAACCACCGCCACCAATGCCGACATCGACATCAAGCAGGTCGTTTCCACCGATCCCCACGCCGATGCGGGCATTATTGTTGAGCAGCCCGACATTGGCACCCAGCCCACCCGAGCTCCCAGAGCCCACCGTGGCATTGGCCAAGTCCCCCTTGCCGACATTGAGATCAAGCACCTGGTTGTCGCCGCCAAGGCCAAGATTGACGAGGCCCGATTGGCCGGCATCACCGGATCCCAGCGTAATCAATGCCGGATCAGAAGAGCCGCCGATCAGTCCTCCCAGAAGAGATTGGGCTTGAACGGGCACGGAGGCCCCAACAATCAAAGCCAGCGTTACGCCGACTGAAATCATCAGTTTCATAGTTCATCTCCTTCAGCGACAAAACGCCGCACAGAAGACACGACTGAACCCGGAAATCAGTTCCAAACTTTGGATCAGCAAGTACAGTATACATAACAGAGATTTACGTTTTAAACTGGAGTTTAATTATAAATGCCGTCCAATTACCCATTAATTTTATTTGAAAGGACAAAAAAATAAGGGCGCGAAACCGAAGTTCCGCGCCCCTCCGGGGCAGCCTCAAAGGAGCGTCAGCCTCTGCGGCCAGCCACCGATCTATAGGCGGGGGCTCTGTTGGCAGCCCGCCGTTTGGGTCCGGGTCCTCCAAGCTTGCCCGGTTCGCTCACTCAACTCATGGCGCGCGCAGCGGTTCCCGCAAACGGGTTCTGACCATTGTTTGTGATGAGCGGCAGGGCCTTGCCGACCTAGAGGTCGAACGGGGTTTGTAGCGCCTGAATGGCCTTGATCGCGGCCGAAGCACGATTTTCCACGCCAAGCTTGGCATAGACTTGCTCGAGATGCTTGTTCACGGTACGCGGCGACAGGCCCAGGATGTCGCCGATATCGCGATTGGATTTGCCGCGCGCGATCCACAGCAACACATCGCTTTCGCGCGCCGTCAGCCCGAAATACTGCCGCAGTGCCTCTTCCTGGCCCTCTTCCTGCGCGCGGGCGATGCGGAACAGGTATTCGTCCCCGCCCACGACGCCGAGAAAGGCAAATTGCAACCCCGGCGCGATGGCGACATCGAGATCAAACCCGCCACCGGGCGCAATGTCGCTTCCAGCAGCCAGTCGCCACCCCACGAACTGCCGGGACATGACTGGCTGCACCGCTGCATCGACGCCCGACCGCTCCAGCAATCTGTTGGCCTGTGGCGTCGACCACAGCACCGCCCCTTCCGGCCCGAAGGCGACCAGATGCCGGCCAGCCGCATCGAGCGCGATACGCGCGCTCTGCGCCCGCCGCGCATTGGCCAGGTGCACCCGGATGCGGGCGCGCAATTCGTCGACATTGATGGGCTTGGAAAGGTAGTCCACGCCGCCGCTTTCGAGCGCATGCACGATATGCTCGGTCTCGGTCAGCCCGGTCATGAAGATAACAGGTACGTGGGTCAGCGAGGCCAATGCCTTCATCTGCCGGCACGTCTCGAACCCGTCCAGCCCCGGCATGACCGCATCCATCAGCACCACGTCGGGCGTCACCCGTTCGACGATCTTGAGCGCCGCCTCGCCCGAGCGCGCCACCAGCACGGTGACACCGGCCTGTTCCAGCGCCGTAGTGAGGAAGCCCAATGACTCGGGCGAGTCATCGACCAGGAGGACAATGTCCTGTTCCCTCTCAATCCGGCTCATTGCCCACCCGTTCCAGCGTCTCGGCGAACCCGTCGAAATCGAAATCCCGCATGTGGCGCCTCAGGGCGTCCACAAGCGGCTGGTTGGCAGGATCAGATGCCAGCTCCTCCAGCTTGGCATCAATCCCCCGCACATGCCCGATTTGCCCGAGTTCGGCCAGGTCACGCAAGGGCTCCACCCCTGGCGACCGCATTTTTGCCGGCGCCGGCGGCCTGTCTGGCGCTGCATGCGTCCATTCAAGTTCCAGATGCGCCCCCAGCTTGTCGATCAGCTGGCTGATATCGAACGGCTTTGCCAGTGTATCGCTATGACCGGCATCGGCACTGGTGGGATTGGCGCCGTCCCCGATATTGGCCGAGAGCATGATGATCGGGGCGACAATGCCGCGCTGCCGCAACACCTGCACCAGTTCCCACCCGCTCATGCCGGGCATGCGGATATCGACGAAGAACAGGTCGGGGTAACCGCTTGCGGTCACTGCGGCCTGACCCAGCGCTTGAGCGTGCTGCGGGTGGGCGGGAAGCTTCGCCAGACACGCCTCAGCGCTTCCCGCCGTCAGCACATCGAAGCCCAGGGGAGTCAGCATTTCGCGCATCATTTCGCGATGGTCGTCATTGTCGTCCACCACCATCAGGCTGCGTCGCGCCCCCTTGTAGCCAAGGATGGCCCGAGCCGGTGCTATCAGCTTGCTCGGCCGCTCCACCTTGGCCAGCATAAGCCGCGCCTGGAAGCGCGTGCCCACGCCCACCGTGCTCGATACGGTGATTTCCCCGCCCAGCGTTTCCGTCAGCAGCTTGGTGATGGTCAGCCCCAGCCCCAGCCCGGGCGTAAAGCGGTTGCGCTCCGCCTCGCCGCGCACAAAGGGCTCGAAAATGTGGTCGAGGTCACCAGGTGAAATGCCGCTGCCGCTGTCCTCGACGGTAAAACTGGCCACCTGCATCCGATAGCCCACTTCGAAGCTCACATGGCCCACGCTGGTGAACTTGATCGCGTTCGAGAGGAGGTTGACGAGGATCTGCCGCAGCCGTTTCTCGTCCGTGCGCACATGCGTCGGCAGCGACGGCGATCGCACATGCCGGAACTCGAGCCCCTTGGCCTCGGCCTGCAGGCGGAACATGTCGACGATCTGGTCGAGGAAGTCCTGGATATTGATTTCGTTCGTATAGACCTGCAGCCGCCCCGCCTCGATCTTGGAAATGTCGAGCAGCCCGTCGATCAGCCCCGACAGGTGCTCGGCACTGCGGCGGATCACCTGCGCCGAGCCACGCCGGTTCTCCGGCAGGTCCGCATCGCGCTCAAGGATCTGAGCATAGCCCATCACCGCGTTGAGCGGCGTGCGCAATTCATGGCTGAGACCCACCACATAGCGGCTCTTGGCCTGGTTGGCGGCTTCGGCCTTTTCCTTGGCCCGCTGCAATGCGGCATCGGTCTTGCCGTGGGCGTCGATTTCCTTGAGCAGCAGCGTGTTCTGGCGCGAACTTTCCTCCTCGGCCACGAGGCGGCTGTCATGCGCCAGCACCAGGAACCAGGTCATGACCCCGGCCGCCACCGCCAGCACGAAGAATACCACCAGCAGCGTTCCGCCCACGACGTCGGCGGTGTGCGGGGCCGAGCGGCTGGCGAAATAGTAGATCAGCCCCAGCGTGCTTCCCAGCATGACCAGCGCCAGACCCATGGAAATGCCGTAGCGGCCCAACCGCGACTGCAACTTGTCTATGGCCCATTGCGGCAGCACCGTCGCCGCCACCGCATGGGTCTGCGCCCGGAAATGCGCATGCGGCTTGCACATGTCGTGGCAGCGCGCATCGAGCGAACAGCAGAGCGAGCAGATCGGCGCCGCATAGGCCGGGCACCAGGCCATGTCCTCAGGCTCGAACGGATGCTCGCAGATCGAGCAGGTCAGCGATGTCTTCGACGCCCAGGATTTGCGCGGCTTGCGTGCCAGGTAATACTTGCCCCGGGTTATCCACGCGATGGCGGGCGAGGCGATGAAGCAGACAACCAGCGCGATATAGGGCGCCAGCGCGGAAGCGGTCTCGCCGAAGGCGCCGAAATGGGCGGTGAGCGCAATGGTCGCCGAAATCAGCATCGACCCGACACCCACCGGATTGATGTCATAGAGATGGGCGCGCTTGAACTCGATGCCCGGCGGCGCCAGGCCCAGCGGCTTGTTGACAAACAGGTCGGCCGAAATCGTGCAGAGCCAGGCCATGGCGATGATCGAGAAAATGCCCAGCGTCTCTTCCAGCAGCCGGTAGATGCCCAGCTCCATCAGCAGGAGCGCAATGGCCACATTGAACAGCAGCCAGACGACGCGCCCCGGATGGCTATGGGTCAGCCGCGAAAAGAAGTTCGACCAGGCCAGCGATCCCGCATAGGCATTCATCACGTTGATCTTGAGCTGGCTGACCACCACGAACACGGCCATCAGCATCAGGGCCACGAATTCGTTGGGGATCATGTAGCCAAAGGCGACCGCATACATGTAGCCCGGCTCCGAGGCATGCTCGGGCGACACCCCGGCCGACAACGCGAGGAAAGCCAGGAATGAACCGGCGATCAGCTTGGGCGCGCCCACCACCACCCAGCCGGCGCCGGCCAGGAAAATGCCGATCTTGTGCCGCCATTTTGGCGCCCCTTCCGCCGGCAGGAAGCGCAGAAAGTCCACCTGCTCGCCGATCTGCGTCATCAGCGCCAGGATCACCGCCGAGGCCGCGCCGAAACTCGCCAATTGGAAGGGCGCAATCGTGCCCGCCGCGCCTTCCGGCTGTCCCAGCCCGGCAAAGGCCCGCCACAGGTCGAACTTCTCCCAGTCCATGAAGGCGATGAAGAAGAAGGGCAGGATATTGAGCACGATCCAGATCGGCTGCGTCAGCATCTGGAAGGACGAAATCATGCGGATGCCATGCGTCACCAGCGGGATGACCACCAGTGCCGAAATGATATGCCCGATCCAGAGTGGAATGCCGAAGGCCAGTTGCAACGCGCTCGACATGATCGAGGCTTCGATGGCGAAAAGGATAAAGGTGAAGCTGGCATAGATCAGCGAGGTGATCGTCGAGCCGATATACCCAAAGCTCGCCCCACGCGTCAGCAGGTCCACGTCCACGCCGTGGCGCGTGGCATAGCGCGAGATCGGCACGCCCACGAGCAGGATGGCGATCGAGGCAATGACGATGGCGATAAGCGCGTTGGTGGTGCCGTAGCTCAGCGTGATCGCCCCGCCTATGGCTTCGAGCGCCAGGAAGGAGATGGCGCCGATGGCCGTCTGCGAGATTCGGTCATTGGAAAAGCGTCGCGCCGACTTGGCGGTGAAGCGCAGCGCATAGTCTTCCAGGGTCTGGTTGGCCACCCAGCGATTGTATTCGCGCCTGATCGGAATGATCCGCTGCCGTGCCATATTCGCCTAGACCTTAACCAATAAGGGGTGCTGCCCAAAAAATCACCAATGCCTGAATAGCATGGATTTGGCGAAAATCACGCGGTTTTTCAGGGCTTTCGATTGCTTTTCAGAATCTGGGCCGCAGCTGGTTACGTCAATCGACGTATAGGGCGATCGTTAAAAGCTGTCCCAGTGTGCCCCTAGACGCCTCCCAAACGGTGTCTTCGGGGCTCAACAGTTCTAGAGGGACAATCAAATGAATATTCACGGCGCCAAGCGCGCTCTGCTCGCCGCGACTCTCGCCGGCAGCGTTACCCTGTCGGCCTTCCCGGCCGTTGCACAGGACGAAACCATCAAGGTGGGCATCCTCCACTCGCTCTCGGGCACGATGGCGATTTCGGAAACCACGCTCAAGGACACCATGCTGTTCCTCATCGAACAGCAGAATGCCAAGGGCGGCGTCCTGGGCAAGCAACTCGAACCCGTCGTGGTCGACATTGCTTCGGACTGGCCGCTGGCCGCCGAACTCGCCCGCCAGTTGATCGAAGTCGACCAGGTCGATGCCGTGTTCGGTTGCTGGACTTCGGTGTGCCGCAAGTCCGTGCTGCCAGTCTTTGAAGAACTCAACTCGCTGCTCTTCTACCCCGTCCAGTACGAAGGCGAAGAATCCCAACGCAACGTCTTCTACACCGGCGCCTCGCCCAACCAGCAGGCTATCCCGGCTGTCGACTACCTCGCAGAAGAAGAAGGCGTGGAACGCTGGGTGCTCGCCGGTACCGACTATGTGTATCCGCAGACCACCAACAAGATCCTTGAACAGTACCTGCTCGACAAGGGTGTGGCCGCCGAAGACATCATGATCAACTACACGCCCTTCGGTCATTCCGATTGGCAGACCATCGTCTCCGACATCAAGGCCTTCGGTTCGGAAGGCAAGAAGACCGCCGTGGTCTCGACCATCAACGGCGACGCCAACGTGCCGTTCTACCGTGAACTGGGCAACCAGGGCGTTCTGGCTGAAGACATCCCGGTCGTCGCCTTCTCGGTCGGCGAAGAAGAACTCTCCGGCTTCGACACCACCCCGCTGGTCGGCCACCTTGCCGCCTGGAACTACTTCATGTCCGTCGAAACCCCCGAAAACGAAGCCTTCATCGCTGATTGGCAGTCGTTCATCGGTTCGGAAGACCGAGTCACCAATGACCCGATGGAAGCCCACCTGATCGGCTTCAACCTCTGGGTTGCTGCTGTCGAAAAGGCCGGCACCACCGACGCCGATGCCGTCATCGATGCCATCGTCGGCCTCGAGACCCCGAACCTGACCGGCGGCATCGCCAAGATGCTCCCCAACCACCACGTCACCAAGCCCGTGCTGATCGGTGAAATCCAGGACGACGGCCAGTTCTTCGTGGTCTGGGAAACCGAAGACGTGGTTCCGGGCGACGCATGGTCCGACTTCCTGCCCGAAAGCAAGATGCTCGAGGCCGATTGGACCGCCCCGACCATGTGCGGCAACTACAACACCGAAACCAAGACCTGCGGCGGCACCGTCGCCCAGTAAGTCGAGCTGGCGGGGTCCGCACCGGCCCCGCCACACCCACGATCTACCCCTCCCCCTCTTGCAGGGGGACGCCGGGTGGGGTTCTACCGCCCGCCAATTCTCCGACCAATGCACAAGGACCACCCGCCATGCTGACCCTTCGCGCTCTCCGCCTGGTCCTGTGTTTGCTCTCGCTTCTGTTCATCCAGCCCCTCCAGGCCCTGAGCCAGGAAACGCCGGTGGATATCCCCGCCTCCATCGCCGCCATGGGCGAGGCCAGCCTCCGCGAGCTCGGTGATCTCGTCACCACCCTCGCCGGCACCGGCGACCCTTCCGTGGTTCCGGTCCTTACCGCCCTTGGCGAGGGCAATCTCTACGTCGATGAGGCCTCTGGCGCCGTCATCATCGAGCGCGGTTCAAACCATGTCGAGCCACTGACCGGCGAGACCGTAGAACTCGGCGCCGATGCCGACCTGGCGAAAATTCGTGTCAACAACGGCCTCCGCCGCGACATTGCCGCTGCCCTCGCCGGCATGACGCTGATGAGCGACAATCCCGCCACGCGCCTCACCGCCGCCAATGGCTTTCTCGCCAGCCCCGACCCGGCCAATATACCGCTGCTCGACGAAGCCATCGCCGCCGAAACCGACGCCACGGTCCGCAAGGCCATGGAAACGGCCCGCGCCGTCACCATCTTCCGCGACACCGAGCAAAGCCTCGAAGACCGTCAGGCCGCCGTGCCGCTGATCGCCTCGGGCGCCAGCCGCAACGCCATCACCATTCTCACCGCCGCCCGCACCGACGCGCCCGAAGAACTGCAGGCCACCATCGCTTCGGCCATTGCCGGGCTCGAACAGGAACGCGCCGTCTGGGGTGCCCTGCAGAATGTGTGGTTCGGCGTCTCGCTGGGTTCGGTGCTGTTGTTGGCTGCCATCGGCCTGGCCATCACCTTCGGCGTCATGGGCGTCATCAACATGGCCCATGGCGAAATGGTCATGCTCGGCGCCTATACCACCTTCCTCGTGCAGTTGATCATCCGCAACAATTTCCCCGGCCTGATCGACTATTCCCTGCTCATCGCCTTGCCCTGCGCCTTCCTCGTCACCGGCGCCATCGGCGTTGGCATCGAGCGCGGCATCATCCGCTGGCTCTATGGCCGTCCGCTCGAAACCCTGCTCGCCACCTGGGGCCTGTCGCTGATCCTGCAGCAGACCGTGCGTTCCATCTTCGGCCCCACCAACCAGATGGTCATCGCCCCCTCCTGGATGGCCGGATCGACCGAATTTTACGGTCTTTCAATTACCTACGGGCGCTTCTGGATCGTCATTTTCGCGCTGATCGTCTTCTTCATGCTGCTGCTGGTGCTCAATCGCACCCCGCTGGGCCTGCAGATGCGCGCCGTGACACAGAACCGTCGCATGGCCTCTTCCATGGGCATCCGCACCCCCTTCGTCGACGCCATGACCTTCGGCCTTGGCTCGGGCATTGCCGGCCTCGCCGGTGTTGCCCTCACGCAGATCGACAACATCTCCCCCAACCTCGGGCAGAACTACATCATCGACAGCTTCATGGTCGTGGTCTTCGGCGGCGTCGGCAATCTCTGGGGCACGCTGGTCGGCGCCCTGACCCTGGGCGTCGCCAACAAGTTCCTCGAACCCTATGCCGGCGCCGTACTCGGCAAGATCCTTATCCTCGTCCTCATCATCCTCTTCATCCAGCGACGTCCGCGGGGCCTCTTCGCCCTCAAGGGAAGGGCGGTGGAACAATGACCGCTTCCCTGGTCCACACCCTGACTTCCGGAGACATCGCATGCTGACCCAAGCCCTGTTCCGCGCGCTCGACAAGAAGGCCATCTGGGTGATCGGCATCTTCCTCGCCGTGGCCATTCTCGTGCCCATGGCCAACCTCCTGATCCCGCCGGGGCAGTTCGGCCACGTCCCGACCTATCTCGTTTCGCTGATGGGCAAGTATCTGGCCTATGCCATCCTGGCGCTCGCGCTCGATCTCGTCTGGGGCTATTGCGGCATCCTCTCGCTCGGCCACGGCGCCTTCTTCGCGCTCGGCGGCTATGCCATGGGCATGTATCTCATGCGCCAGATCGGCACCCGCGGCGTCTATGGCAACCCGGTCCTGCCCGACTTCATGGTCTTCCTGAACTGGAAGGAACTGCCCTGGTACTGGCTGGGCTTCGACAATTTCTGGTTCGCCATGGCCATGGTGGTCTTCGTCCCCGGCCTGCTCGCCTTCGTCTTCGGCTTCTTCGCGTTCCGCAGCCGCGTCACCGGCGTCTATCTCTCGATCATCACCCAGGCGATGACCTTCGCCCTGCTCCTGGCCTTTTTCCGCAACGACATGGGCTTTGGCGGCAATAACGGCCTCACCGACTTCAAGGATATCCTGGGCGCCCCGGTCCAGGCGCAGACCACCCGCGCCGCCCTCTTCTCCGCCACCGCCCTTGCCCTGGCAGCCTCGGTGCTCATCTGCTCTATGATCGTCAATTCCAAGCTCGGCAAGGTCATGGTCGCCGTCCGCGACGCCGAAAGCCGCACCCGCTTCCTCGGCTATCGCGTTGAATACGTGAAACTCTTCGCCTTCACCGTCTCGGCCATCATGGCCGGCATCGCCGGTGCGCTCTATGTGCCCCAGGTCGGCATCATCAACCCCAGCGAATTTGAGCCGGGCAATTCCATCGAGGTCGTGATCTGGGCGGCCGTAGGTGGTCGTGGCACGCTGATCGGGCCGATCATTGGCGCCATCGTCGTCAACCTGGGCAAATCCTGGTTCACCACCACCTTCCCCGAATTCTGGCTCTTCGCCCTGGGCGCCCTCTTCATCTTCACCACCCTCTTCCTGCCAAAAGGCATTGTCGGCCTCTGGGCACAATTCCGCGGCCTGCGCCGTGCCCGTGAAACCGGCGAAACACCGCCGCCACCCCTGCCCACGCCGACCCGTTCTGTGGACATCGAGCGCGGCGGAGATCCCGCCACCTTCGGCGACGACACCCAACCCAAACCGGCGGAGTAGGAGCCATGAGCACAGCCACCGACACCATGCTCTATCTCGACGGCGTCTCGGTTGCCTTCGACGGCTTCAAGGCCATCAACAACCTGTCGATCATCGTCAAGCCTGCCGAAATGCTGGCCATTATCGGCCCCAATGGCGCGGGCAAGACCACGATGATGGACATCATCACCGGCAAGACCAGTCCCGATGCAGGCCAGGTCCTGTTCGATGGCCGTACTGACCTCACCAAGCTGGACGAAGCCGCCATCGCCAATCTTGGCATTGGCCGCAAGTTTCAGAAACCCACCGTCTTCGAGAGCCACACGGTCTGGGACAATCTCGAAATGGCGCTGAAAAAGCCCCGCGGCATTTTCAACACGCTGTTCTACACCGCCAGCGACGCCGACATTGCCCGCATCACCGAAATCCTCGAAACCGTGCGCCTCCTTCCTCGAATGGATGAGCTCGCCGCCAATCTCAGCCATGGCCAGAAGCAGTGGCTCGAAATTGGCATGCTGCTTGCACAGGATCCGAAGCTTCTGCTCGTCGACGAACCCGTCGCCGGCATGACCGACAGCGAGACCGAGGAGACCGCCAAACTGCTGCGGGAAATCGCCAGAACCCGCTCAGTCGTCGTCGTCGAACACGACATGAGCTTCGTGCGCGACCTCGGCTCGCGGGTCATCTGCCTGGCCGAGGGATCGGTGCTGGCCGAGGGTTCACTCGAACAGGTCAGCGCCAATCCTGTCGTCATCGAACGTTATCTGGGGAGGTAGCCATGTCTGCCGCGCTCACCATCAATGCCATCGACCTGCATTACGGAGCCGCCCAGGCGCTCAAAGGCATTTCCATATCCTGCCAGCCGGGACGCATTACCGCCGTTCTGGGACGCAACGGCGTGGGCAAATCCTCGACGCTCCGCGCCATAACGGGCATCAACCACATCTCCGCCGGGAATATCACTTTCGGCGACGACGTCCTCAGGCGCAGCCCGCCCTACAAGCGCGCCCGCATGGGTATTGGCTACGTGCCCCAAGGCCGGGAAATTTTCCCGCTCCTCACGGTCAAGGAAAACCTCGAAACCGGCTATGCCGGCCTTCCGCGCTCCGAGCGCAATATTCCGCCCTACATTTTCGCGCTGTTCCCGGTGCTCAAATCCATGTTGGGCCGCCGGGGCGGCGATCTCTCGGGTGGCCAGCAGCAACAGCTCGCAATCGGGCGTGCGCTGGTCACCCGACCCAAGGTTCTGGTCCTCGACGAGCCGACCGAGGGCATCCAGCCCTCGATCATCAAGGATATCGGCCGCGCCCTCCAATTCCTGCGCGACGAAAAAGGCATGACCATCCTTCTTGTCGAGCAGTTCCTCGATTTCTGCCGCGAAATTTCCGACGACATCTATGTCATGGATCGTGGGGAAATCATGCATGCGGGCCCAGCCAGCGATCTCGACCTGCCCGGCGTTCGTCGTCACCTGATGGTTTAGGCAAATAAAAAGCGCCCGACCGAAGCCAGGCGCCTTTGGAGACGGATGTGATCCGATTACATATCGAACCAGCCACCGGCCTCGCAGTCCTCAAGGGTGACGACTTCGAGATCAAGCGTAGAAGCCTGGTCGTCGGTGTCATCATTGGCTTCGTCTTCGAAGTTGGGCTCGCCTTCAGTAACCGATTCCGGCTCATCCGATTCGACATTGGCCGTTTCAACGTCGCTCTCGGAAGAACCGGTGTCAGCAGCGGTCTGCAGCTCGACACAACGAGCCTTGACGATCTCGACGTCGGCCTCGGCAACGGTCTGGCTACCGATCATCATGCCCTGTGCGAACACGGGGGTGGCAGCAAGGCCGGCGGCGAGGGCAACGACGGAAAGTGCGGATTTAATGGTCATTTTTGTATAACCTCTTGAAAAGCTTCTCTGAAAAGAGCGTTTGCTCTCCCGAATAACGGCATAGCGGCAGGATCGTTGCATTGAATTTTCCGCGGACGACGACATCGGTGGCGCCCCTCCTGCAGCGGGCTCGCGGCACTGGCCGTATTGCGACCAAGCAGGGCCCGGATCGCACCCGCCTCGACACGCTTTTTCAGGAGGGTTGCGGCAAGATCCGCTTGCCAAACACGCACTCTAGGAGCCTCGAAGCTGTGCTCATCAACACTGCCGGGGGCATCACCGGGGGTGACCACCTCCAATGGAGCGCCGACGTTGCCGACGGGGGGCATCTGATCCTCACGACACAGGCCTGCGAACGCAGCTACCGCTCGACGGGCGACTTCGCCCAGGTCCATACGCATTTGCGCGTCGGCAAGGGCGCTCATCTCGATTGGCTCCCGCAGGAGACCATTCTCTTCGCCGCGAGCATGCTCAATCGCATGCTGGAAGCCGATCTCGAAGAGGGCGCAACCCTGACTGCCATAGAATCCGTGCTTCTGGGACGGGACGCGATGGGCGAGGATGCCGCCGATGCTCTGCTCCGGGACAATTGGCGCATTCGACGCAATGGCCGGCTCGTCCATGCCGAAGCAACTCGCCTTGAAGCCGATCCCTCCGAGCGCGTGGGCCTCTCGCTCCTGGCCGGCAATCGCGCCTTCGCGACCGTACTCCATGTGGCCGCGACCACAGACAGGGCTGTAGCCTTTTGCGCCAACCTGAGGTCCATTCTGCCGCTCGACGCGCCAATTGCCGCCAGCGCCAATGGCGAGCGGCTCGTTATCCGCGCCATGGCGCCAACTGGGCTTGCCTTGCGGCGATTGATTGTACCAGTTTTGATCGAACTGACCGGCGCCGGCAGCCTGCCGCGCCTCTGGCATCTCTAGGACCGAGCGATGAACCTCACCCCCCGCGAAAAAGACAAGCTGCTCATTTCCATGGCCGCCATGGTGGCGCGCCGTCGCCTCGAACGCGGCGTCAAGCTGAACCACCCCGAGGCCATCGCCCTGATCACCGATTTCGTCGTAGAGGGCGCCCGTGACGGCCGCCCCGTTGCCGAGCTGATGGAAGCCGGGGCCCATGTCATCACCCGCGACCAGGTCATGGAAGGCATTGCCGAAATGATTCATGACGTACAGGTCGAAGCCACTTTCCCGGACGGCACCAAGCTGGTCACCGTCCACCAGCCCATTCGATAACGAGGACCCCGATGCTCAAGCGCAGCCTGATCACAATGGCGATTACCCTGGCAGCAACGATGCCGGCTTTTGCCCATCTCGACCCGGCCGAGCATGGCTCCCTTGCCGCCGGTTTCAGCCACCCCTTCTTCGGGCTCGATCACATCCTGGCCATGGTGGCAGTGGGGCTCTGGGCCGCTACCCAGGGCGGACGCGCCTTGTGGGTTGTGCCGGCTGCCTTCGTCGGCACGATGGGCCTGGGCTTCGCCGCCGCCATCTTCGGCATGCCACTGCCCTTTGTCGAGCCGGTCATCCTGGCCTCGGTCATCTTCATCGGCATTGCCATTGCTCTGGCCCTGCCGATCCCCACTGCCGCAGTGGCGGCCCTGGTCGGGTTTTTCGCCTTCTTCCATGGTCACGCCCATGGTGGCGAACTGGGTGAGGCTGGCGCCTGGGAATTCGCAATTGGGTTCATCCTCGCCACAGCAGCGCTCCATGCGGCCGGAATCGGCATTGGTCTGCTGCTCGGTCGCTTCGGTGGCCAGGCCGTGGCGCGCGTCGCTGGCGGGCTCACGGCGCTCGGCGGCATCTATCTGGCCATTGGAGGCTGAAGAGACATCATGATCCCCGGAGAAGTCCTCCCCGCCAAGGGCGACATCGAGCTCAACGCCGGCGCACCGGTTCTCACCATCGAGGTCGCCAATACCGGCGACCGCCCTATCCAGGTCGGCTCGCACTACCACTTTTACGAAACCAATGCCGGCCTCCGCTTCGATCGCGACAAGGCGCGCGGCATGCGGCTGGACATCGCCGCCGGCACGGCAGTGCGCTTCGAGCCCGGGCAGACCCGCGAAGTCCGGCTTGTACCCATAGCCGGCGCGCGTCGCATTTTCGGTTTCCGCCAATTGATCATGGGAGACATCTGAAGCCTTGGCATTTCGGCCCGCCGGCCATGGCGCAGCGGGGCGAAAGCTGGTTAAAGGGCGGGACTGAAATCCAGGACCGCACCAATGACCATCGAGCCTTCCAAGGAAGCCACCTTCAAGCAACGCCTCGTTTCCGTGATCTCGGATCTGCAGGATGAGGGCAAGAGCGACCCCGAGGCGGTGCTTCTGATTGGCAGTTTGGCATCTGACCTGGCAGAAAAACTTGGTCAGAAGAACTGGGTGGCCGTGAAAAAGGCACTCGACGCCGCCCGGTACAACGAGCTGCTCGCCTCCTTCCAGAAGGGCGGCAACCAGCTCTACAAGGATGGCAAGGACAAGCAGGCCTTTGCCGTCCAGCTTCTGGCCGTTTCGCTGGTCGCTGCGACCCAGCGTAACGATGCCGACGTGGCAGCGGGCGAACAGCTGGTGGACCAGTTCATCGACCGCGCCATCGCTGTCTTCCGCCAGTCCCGCCCTCGGCACTGATCCTGCCGGAGCGCGGACGGCACGCCGCCGCGCTCCGGGCCCTTGCCAGCCCGGTTGCGACAGATACAGTCACTCCGGGAAGCCTTTGTCCCGGGCAATTACGGGACCGACCATGCCAGCACGGATTTCACGCGCCACCTACGCCGATATGTACGGCCCCACCACTGGTGACCGTATCCGCCTCGCCGATACCGAGCTCTTCATCGAGGTGGAGAAGGACTTCACCACCTATGGGGAAGAGGTGAAGTTCGGCGGTGGCAAGGTCATCCGCGACGGCATGGGCCAGTCCCAGCGGACCCGCGCCGAGGGCGCCGTCGACACCGTCATCACCAATGCGCTGATCGTCGATCATACCGGCATTTACAAGGCCGATATCGGCCTCAGGAACGGGGTCATCGCCGGCATCGGCAAGGCCGGCAATCCCGACACCCAGCCCGGCGTCGACATCATCATCGGGCCCTCGACCGAGGCCATTGCCGGCGAGGGCAAGATCATCACCGCGGGCGGCATGGACGCCCATATCCACTTCATCTGCCCTCAGCAGATCGAGGAAGCGCTGATGAGCGGCGTCACCACCATGCTTGGCGGCGGCTCCGGCCCCGCCCATGGCACGCTGGCCACCACCTGCACCGGCGCCTGGCATATCGAGCGCATGATCGAGAGCTTCGATGCCTTCCCGATGAACCTGGCGCTCGCAGGCAAGGGCAATGCCGCCCTGCCGGCCCCGCTCGAGGAAATGATCCTCGCAGGCGCCTCCTGCCTCAAGCTCCACGAGGACTGGGGCACCACGCCCGCCACCATCGACAACTGCCTTTCGGTTGCCGATGCCTTCGACGTGCAGGTGATGATCCATACCGATACGCTCAATGAGAGCGGCTTCGTCGAGGACACCGTCGGCGCCTTCAAGGGCCGCACCATCCATGCCTTCCACACCGAAGGCGCCGGGGGTGGTCACGCCCCGGACATTTTGAAGGTCGCGGGCCTGCCCAATGTCATTCCCTCTTCGACCAATCCGACCCGCCCCTATACGGTCAACACCATTGCCGAGCATCTCGACATGCTCATGGTCTGTCATCACCTCGACCAGTCCATCCCCGAGGACGTTGCTTTCGCCGAAAGCCGCATCCGCAAGGAGACCATCGCCGCCGAGGACATCCTGCACGACATGGGCGCGCTCTCGGTCATTTCGTCCGACAGCCAGGCCATGGGCCGCGTTGGCGAAGTGCTGATCCGCACCTGGCAGACCGCCGACAAGATGAAGCGCCAGCGCGGGCGCCTCGCTGACGAAACCGGCGACAACGACAACTTCCGCGTCCGCCGCTACATCGCCAAATACACCATCAACCCCGCCATCGCCCACGGCATGAGCCAGCACATCGGATCGGTGGAAGTGGGCAAGCGCGCCGATCTCGTGCTCTGGAACCCCGCCTTTTTCGGCGTGAAGCCGGAAATGGTGCTGCTCGGTGGCTCAATTGCCGCCGCCCCCATGGGCGATCCCAATGCTTCGATCCCCACGCCCCAGCCTATGCACTATCGCCCCATGTTCGCGGCCCATGGCAAGCTGGTCAGCCGCTCTTCGGTGGTCTTCATCTCCCAGGCCGCCCACGATGCCGGCCTCCGCAACCGCCTCGGCGTCGACAAGCAACTGCTGCCGGTATCGAACACACGTGGCGGCATCGGCAAGGCGGCCATGAAGCTCAATACCGCGACGCCCAAAATCGACGTGCACCCCGAAACCTATGAAGTGCGTGCCGACGGCGAATTGCTCACCTGCGAACCCGCCACGGTTCTTCCCATGGCGCAGCGGTACTTCCTGTTCTAGCGGCACACGTCGCCTCACGCCGTCGTCATTTGTCTGAATCCGTCCTGATGCAGATAGTCCCCCTGGTGTCATTCCTGGGGGACAGGGTCGCGTGCAAAGAGGCTTTCCATCCGATCCCGTGACCGCGCTGAGGGCCCGCGAACTGCTGGCCGAAGTGCAGCAGCTTGTGGCCAACGGCAAGTGGAAGGATGCCGCCCCGCGCAGCGTCGCACTGGTGCGGCTGGCGCCGGGGCTGGCCGAAGCGCATGAGCTGATGGGGCGGGTCGCCATGCAGACTGGGGCAGCCGGAATCGCCGCTGACTGCTTCGATCGTGCGGTTTCCATCGGCCCGGTGACGTCAGGCCGCCTGCAGCTCCGGGGCAAGGCCTTGCTTGCCCTCCGCCGCAATGCCGAGGCCGAGAAGGCTTTCCGCCGCGCCCTCGCCATCCGCCCTGATGATCCCGAGCTGATGATGGACCTCGTTGACGCGCTGCTCAATCAAGGCCGGCAGTCAGACGCGCTCAAAACCCTGCGCAAGGTCTTGCGGAAACAGCCCGACAACCGGCTCGCCAACCACTTCGTGTCGGCCCTCACCCAAAAAGGGGCGCCGCATCAGGACTATGTCACGCATCTATTCGACAACTATGCGGGCTACTTCGACGAGCATCTGACGGGGACGCTCGGCTATGGTGTTCCCGAAGCCCTCGCTGCCATGCTCTCCACCTGCGCGATCCCGGGCACTGCCGCCCTCGATCTGGGTTGCGGCACTGGTCTCGTGGCCAGGGCGCTCGCATCGAGACCCCTTGCGATCGATGGCATCGACCTTGCACCCAACATGATCGAGAAGGCGCATGCGACTGGCCTCTACCGCACTCTGGCAGTGGGCGACTGCGTCTCCGTCATGGCATCGGACCCCGGCTTTGCCGGGCCCTATGGCCTCATCACCGCAGCCGATGTCTTTATCTACATGGGCGACCTCGACGCCGTGCTCCCCGCCATGCGCAATCGCCTTGCATCCGGCGGGCTGATCGCATTCTCCATCGAAACCACTGATGCGGCGGACATCGAGATCCGCGCCAGCGGCCGCTTTGCGCATTCGCCCGCCTATATCGCCACGCAGACGCGCCGCTTCGATCTGGACACCGTCGCGGACGCGCCGCACGTCATCAGGCAGGAACAGGGCTACCCCATCGACGGCCATCTGTTTGTGCTGAGAGCACCTTGACGCTCAAATCAACCGAAACCTGCATGCGAAAGCTTGCCAGATCGACCAATCGCCATGATTGTTTGCCCTGATGGCCATGCAAATCGCTGCACCAGACCTGAGGACTGTCATGATCTCGCTCCGCATCTCCGCTGCCGTCGCATTCGCTGTTGCCACTGTCGGTCTGGCCTCGGCCCAGACCCCGGAACCATCCACCCCTCTTGCGACGGCCCCTGCGACGACGGCCAGCCTCACCATCACCCTCGAAAGCGACGGCAATATCGAGCGCAACATTGTGCTCTATCAGTGCGACGACGAGCAGACCCTGCGCGTTCAATACATCAACGCCGCCCCCAACTTCCTCGCCATCGTCCCCGTTGATGGCGAAGCCATGGTTTTTGCCACGACCGTTTCGGGATCCGGCGCCCGCTATGTGGCCGGCCCCTATGAATGGTGGAGCCATCAGGGCGAGGCGACCCTCGGCGACCTGACGGCGGGCGAGGATGCCGAACCCCTCGTTACCTGCACCGAAGCCAGCAATACGCCCTGACCGCGATGGATCCATCGCCGGCAGCAGAGCTTTTCCCGCACGTTCGTATCGTCATGGGCACAGTGATTGGCCTCGCCATCACGCGGCTTCTCATGACGGTTGCTGGCATTATCCAACATCCCAATCGCAGCAAGGTGTCGGTGCTCCACCTCCTGTGGGTCGGCTCGATGCTGCTGGAACTGGTTCTGTTCTGGTGGTGGGAATTTGCCCTTCACCGCATCGAGTTCTGGAGTTTCGGACTCGTCCTGTTCATCATGGCCTATGCCATCACGTTGTTCCTGATGGCGGCCATGCTCTCCCCGGACAATATTTCCGAATATTCCGGCTACGAAGATTTCTTCCTCAAGCGCCGGCACTGGTTCTTCGGCCTTCTCGCGTCCACCTTTGCCCTCGATACCGTCGATACCCTGATCAAGGGACAGAACCACTGGAGCCGCTTCGACTGGAGCTACTTCCTCCAGGTCCCCATAGGCCTTGCGCTTTGCGTCCTGGCCTGGCGAAGTGCCAGCCGCAACATTCACCTGTCCATCGTGGCCGCCCATATCGGCTACCAGCTTTTCCTCATCGTCCGCTTCTTCAATACGGTTAGTTAGTCATCCATGCGTCACGCCAAAGCCCACCTTGCCGCCAATCAGGGCACCGGTCCGGTCATCGACACCATCACCCTCGCCCATGACGAGCGCCGCCTGCGCCGCAAGCTGCTCACCAGCGCCAAGGGCACCGAGATCATGGTGGATTTCCCCTCCACCATCACGCTCGACCACAATGGAGCGCTCGAGCTCGACAATGGTGACCTCGTGACCATCCTGGCCGCCGAGGAATTGCTCTACGAAATCCGGGCGAAAGATGCTGGCCATCTGCTCCGCCTCGCCTGGCATATCGGCAATCGCCACACGCCGGCCCAGCTTGAACAGGGACGCATCCTCATCAAGCGCGACCACGTCCTCAAGACCATGCTCGAGGGCCTTGGTGCGTCAGTGACCAATGTGTCCGAACCCTTCTTTGCCGAACATGGCGCCTATCACGGCCATTCCCATGGCGACGGCGGCCACGCCCTCATTGCCCGCAAATGAGCGCCAACCTGCAAAAGCTGCTGACCTGGCTCTCCCCGGCCTTTCCCGTGGGGGCTTTCGCATGGTCCGCGGGCCTAGAAACCGCCATCGCCGGCGGGGGTGTCACTGATCGCGCCACGACGCAGGACTGGATCTCCGGCACGCTCGCCCATGGAGGCCTGCGCACTGATGCCATCCTGCTCGCCCACGCGCATGCGGGCTACGCCGATGCGTCCCGGCTTGCCGAACTGGCCGACCTCTGCATGGCCCTCACCCCGGCACGAGAGCGCCACGCGGAAACTGTGGTCACCGGCAACGCCTTCGTCCTGGCCAGCACCGCCTGGCCCACCGAAACCCCGCTGACCCTCCCCAAACCTTGCCCCTATCCAATTGCCGTCGGCGCACTCGCGGGAGCACATGCCATCGATCGGCGCGATACGCTCACTGCCTTCCTCACCGCCACGGTGCACAGCCAGGTCTCGGTTGCGGTACGCCTGGTGCCAATCGGCCAGGGCGATGGCCTTGCCATCATGGCCGCGCTTGAGCCACAGATCGCTCAAATGGCTGATCTGTGCCTCAATGCCGCACTGGACGATATTGGCGGCGTGGCCTATGGCGCAGATATTGCACAGATGCAGCACGAAACCCTGACAACGAGGATTTTCCGGTCATGAACATGCTCTTCGCGTCCTTCATGTTCATTGGCCTGTTTGCCGTGTCCATCGCCCACCTGATGTGGGCCTTCGGCCGAACTTGGCCGATCCGCAATGAAAAACTCCTGGCCCAGACGGTGGTGGGCTTCAAGGACATCGACCGCATGCCGCCCAAACTGGCCTCGCTCGCGGTATCCATCGCCACTTTCGCCGCCGGCTGCTTTGCCCTCGCCCTGGCCGATCATGACAGCGGCGGCTGGCAGCTCAACCTCGTGGGTCTAGCCCTCGCCGCGGTTTTCCTGGCGCGCGGCATCATCGGCTACACGCCATGGTGGGCCGAAATGACACCCGAGCCCAACTTCCGCCTCAACGACCGCAGGGTCTATTCGCCGCTTTGCCTCTTCCTCGGCATCGGCTTTCTTGTTCTCATCTATCTGCGCTTCATCTAACGCAAAGGACATCCATCATGCCCAAGAGCCTCAATGGTCCCCTGCGTATCGGTATTGGCGGGCCCGTCGGCTCAGGCAAGACGACGCTTTGCGAAATGCTGCTCAAGGCCATGCGCGAGCGCTATTCCATGGCCGTGGTCACCAATGACATCTACACCCAGGAAGACGCGCTGATCCTCTCGCGCGTGCAGGCCATTTCCGAGGACCGCATTGTCGGCGTCGAAACCGGCGGCTGCCCGCACACGGCCATTCGTGAGGACGCCTCGCTCAACCTCGCTGCCATTGATGGCCTTAACCAGAAATTCCCCGATCTCGACATCATCCTGATCGAGAGCGGTGGCGACAACCTGGCCGCCACCTTTTCCCCGGACCTTGCGGACCTGACCATTTATGTGATTTCAGTCGCCCAGGGTGAAAAAGTGCCGCGCAAGGGCGGGCCTGCCATTTCCCGCTCCGACCTCCTCGTCATCACCCATACCGATCTGGCACCCTATGTGGGCGCCAGCCTCGAGGTCATGGAAAGCGATACGCAAAGGGTGCGCGAAGGCCGGCCCTATGTCTTCACCGACCTGCTGCGCCGCGAGAGCCTCGATCAGATCATCAGCTTCATCGAAAAGCACGGCGGCTTCACCGCCCAGGCCGCCGAGTAGGACCGCCCCTTCCCGCTGTCGCCCCGGCGAAAGCAGGGGCGACAGCAGGGAAGGGATGCCCTTACGCAAACCGCGCGCCCGTCAGCTCTTCCGACACATCCCACAGCCGTTTCGCAACATCTGTATCGAGCGCCTGCGGCGGAATGCGCGCCAGCTTGGGATAGCCACGGATCTCGCTCATCCCGTCGGGGCCGTAGTATCGACCGCCCTGTGCCTCCGGCGCCGTTGCCGCATATAGCGTTGGCAGTGCACCCTGCGCCGCTGGCTGGAACAAAAACCAGAGATAGGTCCGCGCCAGCCCCTGGATGCTCATCTTCCCCGGCGCATTGTGCAGGAGGTCCGTTCGCGAAACGCCCGGATGCGCTGCGAGGCTGCTGATACCCCAGCCCGCTGCCTCACTGCGCCTCTGCAATTCCAGCGCGAACATCAGGCAGGCGATCTTCGATTGGCCATAGGCCTTCATCGGCACGTAGTTGGCCTTGAACTGCAGGTCCTCGAAATGCATCTGCCCGTCACGAGCCGCGACGCTGGAGAGGCTTACCACCCGGGCATCCCTGCCTCGGCGCAGCAGCGGCAACAGGCCGGCCGTCAACGCAAAGTGACCCAGGTAGTTGGTCCCCAGCTGCAGCTCGAACCCATCCTCGGTCTCCTGCCGGGTCGGCGGTACCATCACCCCGGCATTGTTGATGAGGATGTCGACCTTGTCGTGCGATTGGCTCACCCGCGCCACGAAGTCCGCAATCGACTTCAAACTAGCCAGGTCCAGCGCCTGGAACGTCACGCGCCCCGCCGGCACTGCGCTCCTGATCTGCCGCACGGCCTCCGCCCCCTTTTGCGCATTGCGCCCCGCCACGATGACGTCGGCCCCGGCACGCGCCAACGCCAATGCGTCCTCAAAGCCCAACCCACCGGTGCCGGTCACCACCGCCACGCGTCCATCCTGCGGAGGAATATCCGCCACGCTCCACTTGCCCATTGCTCTCTCGGCCTCTAAATTTGCACTCGTGCAATCTAAATATTGCACTCAGTGCATAATTTCAAGAGGCAGGTCGTGTCTGGCGATGCAATGATCGGTGTGAGGGAGCAAAAACGGCAGGATACGCTGCGGCGCATCACCGACAGCGCTCTGAAACTCTTTGCCAAACAAGGCTATGAGGCGACGACGCTCGACGCTATCGCCGCAGATGCGGGCATATCGCGCCGCACCTTCTTTCACTATTTCAAGTCCAAGGACGACATTCTGCTCTCCACCCACAAGGGCTTTGGCGAGCAGTTGGTATTGGCGCTGGCCGCTGATACCGCGCCGGGCAAGCCACTCGAAACCGTGTGGCGGACTATGCTGCGGACCGCGCGCAGCTTTTCACTCGAAGCCTTGACGGCCATCGATGAGCTCATGCTCGCGAGCGAGGTGGTTCAGTCGCGCAAGCGCGCCAGCTATATCGCCGAGGAGACCCTGGTCTACGAAGCCCTGAGGGCGCGCTGGCCGAAAGAAAGCGATCTGGACTTGCGCCTGGTGGCCATGCTGTCGATTGGCATAAGCCGGGTGACACTCGATGCCTGGCGCGCCGAAGGCGGCAGGCGCCCTATTGCCGATCTGGTCGAAGAAGCCTTCGCTGCCCTTCCGCGGGTCCTGGCCTAGCAGGCCAGTCAGTCGACCATCACCACATGACTGACCAGACGCCCATCCTTGATGTGGTGGATCAGCAGGCCCGGCGGCTCGACCGCTTCGCTGTCCTTGTCATCCAGCCGCAGCCGGTTGGCCTTCTTGATCGAAGGAGCCATCGTCGCCTGCCGCCCGGCAAAGCTGGTGAAGAGCGGGCGATGCACATGCCCGCAGGTAAACCCGATCACCACATCGCCGGCAGCCTCGATGGCAGCGGCGAGCCTCTCGCCATTGAAGCAAATATTGCGATCCTTGCCGGTAATCGCCGTGGGGAACGGATGCTGATGCTGGAAGATCAGCGTCGGCATCGGCGGTCCCGCCAGCTGCCTGGCCAGCCAATCGACCACCGGCGCGGCATCGCCGTGATCGGCGCCCGCCACTGTCACGTCGAGGCCAATCACCCTTACACCCTGGACGACGCCCTCGCAGTTCAGGGGCCGGTCCGACATCCAGCCGAACCGATCGCCAAAGGCCCGGCGCATCTCGACGTGGTCATCGACATTGCCTGGCACAACAAAATAGGGCGCCCCAAGCCGTTCGAGCCTTGCCCTGACCCGTTGATACTCACCCTCGAAATCCGCTTCGCAGAGGTCTCCACTGACGACAAGCGCGTCAGGTCGCAGCGGCTTCAGCCAGTCCAGCACTCTATCCAGCCGCTCGATGGCCCGCTCCGAGCCATCGGCGTGAATATCGCTGATCTGGGCGATGATCATTCCGTCGCCTTGGGCCGGACCAGCGCCACCACCGATCGCGGCGGCAAGGTCGCCGTACTCTCGGTCAGCGGCACCGGCTCACCCGGATCGGACTGGACGCCTACGGCCCAGCCACCCTCGGGCAGCCGCGCCACAGCCGGATCGATCCGCCGGTTGAACCAGACGAGGACTTCGTCCTCCTTGTGCCGCAGGTGGAGGCCGAGCACCGAGGCGGCGCTGTCGTTCCAGTCGCCCTCGTTCATCTCGCGACCATCGGGATGCAGCCACACCGCGTCGCGCACGCCGTTGCGATCCTGCCCGGTGAGCCAATGGTCATGGCTGACCGCCGGATGCGCCTTGCGGAAAGCATTGACGGCCGCCACGTAATCCACGAGTGCGCCATCGGCGCCTTCCCAGTCGAGCCAGGTGATCTCATTGTCCTGGGCATAGGCATTGTTGTTGCCCTGCTGGGTCCGATACATCTCGTCGCCCTGCTGGATCAGCGGCGTGCCGCGCGACAGGAACAGCGTGGCCAGCATGGCCCTGACGTCACGCTTGCGAGCGGCATTGATGTGCTCGTCCTCGGTCTCGCCTTCGACACCACAGTTCCAGGACTGGTTGTTGTTGTGGCCGTCCTTGTTGTTCTCGCCGTTCGCCTCGTTGTGCTTGTCGTGATAGGTCACGAGATCGCGCAGGGTGAACCCGTCATGGACGGCCAGCATGTTGACGCCGTGATGCGGCTTGCGACCCGCCACGTCGAAGATTTCGGCCGAGCCGGAAACCTTGCCGGCCAGTGCGCCGATCTTGCCATTCTCGCCCTTCCAGAAGGCGCGGATTTCGTCGCGATAGGTGTCGTTGTGCTCCTGGAACTCCTGCCCGAACTTGCCCACGGCATAACCGCCCGGACCCGGATCCCAGGGCTCGGCCACCAGGATTACCTTGCTCAACACCGGATCGGCCTTGATCTTCTTGAGCATCTCCGCTTCCGGATTGAATGCCGGATCGCGGCCCAGGATAGTGGCGAGGTCAAAGCGGAAGCCCGCCACGCCGAGTTCTTCCACATAATAGCGGAGGCTCTCGATCACCAGCCGCTGCACGGCCGGGTGATCACAGCGCAGCGTATTGCCGGTGCCGGTATCGTTGACCAGATGCTTTTTGCCATCGACTTCGACCCAGCGGTAATAGGTTTGCGGATCGAGCCCCATCATCGAGAGGATCGGACCCTGCTGATCGCCCTCGCCGGTATGGTTGTAGACCACGTCGAGGATCACCGAGATGCCGGCCTTGCGATAGGCATCGGTCATCACCCGCAATTCCTGCGGGCCGCGCGGCACAAGGCGCGGATCGACCGCGAAATAGGCCACCGGGTTGTAGCCCCAGGCATTGGTCAGTCCCAAAGCCGGCAGGTGCCCCTCGTCGATCCAGGCGGCGGTCGGCATCAGCTGCACCGTATCCACGCCCAGATGCTTGAAATGATCGATGACGCGCCGCGTCGTCAGCGCCGCCACCGTGCCGCGCAGCGGACCCTGCACGCTGGGATGGCGCATGGTGAAGCCGCGCACATTGAGTTCGTAGAACAGGTTCGGCACCTTCTTGCGCCGCGGCGCCGCCTTCTCATCCGTCACCCCGCGCACAATGGCCTTAGGCACCAGCGGCGCGGTGTCCACCGCTTCCTCGCGTCCCAGCCGCAGCCGCGGCGAGCGCACAAAGACACGGTCCAGATGCCGCGCATAGGGGTCGACCAGCAGCTTGTGCGGATCGAAGAACAGGCCCTGGTCCGGATCATAGGGCCCGTCGGCCCGCAGGCCATAGCGCGCCCCGGCACCGATATTGGCGATCAGCCCGGCATGGATATTGTCCGCCCGGACATCCAGCTCGAACCGCCCGACCTCCTCGTCCTGTTCGTTGAACAGGCAGACCCAGATCTGGGTCGCGCTTTCCGAATAGACGGCGAAGTTCACGCCTTCCGGGGTAATGGTCGCGCCGAGGTTTTCCGTGCGCCCGGCTTGGGGCACCAGCTTTGGTTCCATGGAGAGGGCCGATCTAGGTAATGACGCTGGGTTCGGTCCGCCCGGTGCGGGCCCTGATCCCTGCCAGCTGTTCGGCGATCCCGATAAGGGGTTCGAGGGCAAGCTGGGTGTCGAGATCATGGCGTCCATCGGCGGCCTCATAGCGTTCAAGGTAGAGGCGCAACGTGGCCCCCACCGTGCCGGTTCCGGAGAGCCTGAGGACTATTCGCGAGCCATCGGTAAAGCCGATGCGGATCCCCTGCTTCGCGCTGGTCGAGCCGTCGACCGGATCGTGGTAGGTGAAGTCGTCGGCATAGGCGACCTGCAGGTCGTCGGCAAACACCTTGCCTTGCAGCGACGGCAGTTTCGCGCGCAGGTCATCGACCAGTGTATTGGCGATACCAGCGTCGACCTCTTCATAGTCATGCCGCGTATAATAGTTGCGGCCATAGGTCTTCCAGTGCTCGCGCACGATCTGGTCCACACCCTCCTTGCGCACCGCCAGGATGTTGAGCCAGAGCAGCACGGCCCAAAGCCCGTCCTTTTCGCGCACATGGTTCGAGCCCGTGCCGGCGCTTTCCTCGCCGCAGATGGTGACGCGCCCGGCATCGAGCAGGTTTCCGAAGAATTTCCAGCCGGTCGGCGTCTCGTGCATTTCGATGCCGAGCTTTTCTGCCACCCTGTCCGCCGCGGCGCTGGTCGGCATGGAGCGGGCAATGCCTGCAATGCCCGCCTTGTAGCCCGGCGCCAGATGCGCATTGGCCGCCAGCAGGGCCAGCGAGTCCGATGGCGTCACAAACCGGTTCTTGCCGATAATCAGGTTGCGGTCCCCGTCACCATCCGAAGCCGCACCGAAATCGGGACCTTCCGGCGTCATCAGCAGGTCATGCATGTCCTTGCAATAGACCAGGTTCGGGTCGGGATGACCGTCATTGAAGGTCGGCGACGGCGTACCGTTGATCACTGTTCCCTTGGGCGCGCCCAGCATCCCTTCGAGGATCGCATGCGCATAGGGCCCGGTCACGGCGCTCATCGCATCAAAGGTCATGCGGAAGCCACCGGCGAACATCGCACGGATCGCGTCGAAATCGAACAGCGTCTGCATCAGCGCCGCATAGTCGGCCACCGGGTCGATAACCTCGACCACCATGTCGCCGACCTGCTGCGTGCCGACAGTGTTCAGATCGATATCGGGCGTCTCCAGCGTCTTGTAGCTGTCGATCACCTTGCTCCGCGCAAACACTGCATCGGTGATTTTTTCCGGCGCCGGCCCGCCATTGCCGATATTATACTTGATGCCGAAATCGCCCTCCGGCCCGCCAGGATTATGGCTGGCCGACAGCACGAGGCCACCAAAGGCCCTGTAGTGGCGGATGACATGGCTGGCGGCAGGCGTCGAGAGAATGCCACCCTGCCCCACCAGCACCTTGCCGAAACCATTGGCCGCCGCAATGCGGATCGCCTTCTGGATGGCGACATCATTGTAGAAGCGCCCGTCGCCGCCGATCACCAGCGTCTCGCCGGCAAATCCTTCCAGGCTGTCGAAGATCGACTGGATGTAGTTCTCGACGTAGTTGGGCTGGCTATAGACGGTGACGCGCTTGCGCAGCCCCGATGTACCGGGCTTCTGGTCGGTATAGGGCGTGGTCTTAATCGTCTTGGGCATCATCTGTCGAATATCCGATCAAGGAGGCATAGAGCTCGGCATAGCGGGCGGCGCTGGTGGCCCAGCTCACATCCGACTTCATCCCGCGCCGCTGCATTTTCTTCCAGGTTTTTTCGTCCGCATAGAGGGCCAGTGTGCGCCTCAGCGCATCGGCCAGCGCGCCCTCGGTGGGCGGGGCAAATTGCACGCCCGTCGCCACCTCGGCCTGCAGGGCCGCCACATTGGCGTCGATGACAGTGTCATTGAGCCCACCGACGCGGCTCACCAGCGGAATACAGCCATAGCGCAGGGCATAGAGCTGGGTCAGGCCGCAGGGCTCGAAGCGTGATGGCACCACCATCACGTCGGCCCCGCCCTGCACCAGATGGCTGAGCGTTTCGTTGTAACCGGTCACCAGGCCCACCCGGCCCGGATGCGCCTGGGTCGCGGCCCGCACAGCATTTTCCAGCGCCGCATCGCCCGACCCCAGCACGGCGAGCTGTGCGCCCGCCGCCACCAGCATTTCGATATTGGCGACCAGAAGGTCGATCCCTTTTTGCCAGGTCAGCCGGCTCACCACCGAAAACAGCGGGCCGTCCGATGGTTCGAGGCCAAACGCCTCCTGCACCGCGCGCTTGTTGGCGATGCGGCCTTGCATGGTGCCGGCCGTGTAGTTGTGAACCAAAGCCGGATCGCTGGCGGGGTTCCAGGCATCCATGTCGATGCCGTTGAGCACGCCATGCACGGTTTCCGACCGATTGTTGAGCAGGCCCTCGAGCCCCATGCCGAAATCTGGCGTGCGGATTTCCGCGGCATAGGTGGGTGACACCGTCGTCACCACATCGGCGCATTCGACGCCCGCCTTGAGATAGCCGACCCCGCCGTAATATTCGACGCCTTCCACCGAGAAGGCATGCGCCGGCAACCGCAATTGTGCAAAGATTTCCGCGCCGAACGTGCCCTGGAAGGCCATGTTGTGCACGGTCATGACCGTCTTGATGGTCGAGGACGGACCGAATTTCACATAGGCCGGCACCAGGCCCGCCTGCCAGTCATGGGCATGGATGACCTGCGGACGATAGCCGTCCACGAGGCCAAGGCCCAGCTCGGAGGCCACCCAGCTCAGCGCCGCGAAGCGCTTCCAGTTGTCCGGCCAGTCCCAGCCCTCCGGGCCCATATAGGGATTGCCGGGCCGGTCATAGAGCGCCGGGGCATCGAGCACGATGAGGTCGAGGCCTTCGACCCGCCCCGCAACCAGACGCGCTGGCACGCCGAAGAGATCGCTCAGCACTGCCACTTCACGCCCGCCGGTCAGCTTGCCCAGCACGGCTGGATAACCCGGCACCAGCGTGCGCATGGTCACGCCGGATTCTGCCAGCGCCGCCGGCAGGGCGCCGGCCACGTCGGCCAGGCCCCCCGTCTTGATGAGCGGGTAGACCTCGGAGGCGACCGAAAGAACTTCGATCATCGATCCGCCAGATACTTGTTGATCATGGATTGGGTAACGAGCGTCACGCCCTCGTCGGTCCGCCGGAACCATTTTGCGTCGAATTCCGGATCCTCGCCCACGACGAGCCCTTCCGGGATCGAAACGCCGCGATCGATGACGACCTTCTTCAGCCGCGCATTGCGCCCGATGTCGCAATAGGGCAGCACCACCGCTTCCTCGAGCACCGAATAGGAATGCACCCTGCTGCCGGTGGAAAGCAGCGTGCGCTGCAGATGGCCGCCCGAAATGATGCAGTCGCCCGACACCAGCGAATTGACCGCCGAGCCGCGCCGTCCGTCGAAATCATGGACGAACTTGGCTGGCGGGGTGATTTCCGCATAGGTCCAGATCGGCCAGTCGCGATCGTAGAGGTCGAGCTGAGGGTTGATGTCGGTGAGGTCGATATTGGCCTTCCAATAAGCGTCCACCGTACCGACATCGCGCCAGTAGCTGATTTTCTCGTTGCTCGAACGCACGCAGGAGCGGTTGAACCGGTGCGCCCAGGCCGTGCCGTTCTTGACGATATAGGGAATGATGTCCTTGCCGAAGTCACGGCTCGAGCCTTCGGTAGCGGCGTCGCGGCGCAGCTGTTCCATCAGGAAGCGCGTCTCGAACACGTAGATGCCCATCGAGGCCAGCGCCATGTCCGGCCTGTCAGGGATGCCCGGTGGGTCCTTGGGCTTTTCGACGAAATCCACCACCCGGTCGCGGCCGTCCACATGCATCACGCCAAAGCCGGTGGCCTCCATGCGCGGCACTTCCAGACAGCCGATGGTCACGTCGGCGCCCGTATCGACGTGCTGCCGCAGCATGATTTCATAGTCCATCTTGTAGATGTGGTCGCCCGCGAGGATCACGATATAGCGCGCGCCGTAATCCTCGATAATGTCCATGTTCTGGTACACGGCATCGGCCGTGCCGGCATACCACATGTCCTCGGCCACACGCTGCGAAGCGGGCAGCACGTCAAAGCTCTCGTTGCGCTCCTGCCGCAGGAAGTTCCAGCCGCGTGACAGGTGGCGGATCAGGCTATGCGCCTGATACTGGGTGGCCACCGAAATGCGGCGAATGCCCGAATTGATGGCATTGCTGAGCGCAAAGTCGATGATGCGCGCCTTGCCGCCGAAATACACGGCCGGCTTGGCGCGTCGGTCGGTCAGCTCCATCAGGCGCGTGCCGCGTCCTCCGGCCAGCACATAGGCCATGGCCTCGCGCGCCAGCGGCGATGGTACTCGATAGTCAGCCATTCTACGTCCCTCCGCAAATGCCCGAATTGCCCCGGGTCTTGTACCCTCTGCATGACCTTGCGATCATGCTCCAACCTGCCGGATCAGTCCGGCTCGTATTTCAGGAACAGTGTCGCCAGCGGTGGCAGGTAAAGCTCTGCCTCCGCCAGGAAATGTTGCCCCTCGACAGCCCTGGCGATAACGGCGCCCTGGTTGCCTGTGTTCCCTCCGGAATACCACCCGGCATCGGTATTTATGCGTTCGACCCAGCGGCCTGCCTTGGGCAGCGGCACCTTGTAGTGGCTGCGCGGCACTGGCGTCATATTGGTGATGACCAGAACCGGATCGGCACCGGGCGCCTTGCGGATCCAGGCCAGCACCGAATTGGTGTGGTCATTGCCGATGACCCATTCAAACCCGTCCGGCTCGCAGTCCCGTTCGTGGAGCGCCGGCAGGCTGCGATAGGCCGCATTGAGATCGGCCACCAGCCGTCGCATCCCTTCATGCGGCGGCGAATCCAGCAACCACCAGTCGAGGGAGCGGCTCTCGCTCCACTCTTCGCGCTGCGCGAATTCCTGGCCCATGAACAGCAGCTTCTTGCCCGGATGCCCCCACATGAAGGCGAGGTAAGCGCGCAGGTTGGCAAATTGCTGCCAGTCATCGCCCGGCATCTTGTTGAGCAGCGCGCCCTTGCCATGCACCACTTCGTCGTGGCTCAGCGGCAGAACGAAATTCTCGGAAAAGGCGTACATGAGCCCGAAGGTCATGTCGTTATGATGGAAGCGCCTATGCACCGGCTGGCGGCTCATGAAACGCAGCGTGTCGTTCATGAAGCCCATGTTCCACTTGAAGCCGAAGCCCAGCCCGCCCGCATAGGTCGGCGCACTGACCCCAGGCCAGGCCGTCGATTCCTCTGCGATCATGAAGGCGCCCGGAAACTGCCGGTAAACCTCGGCATTGACCCGCTGCAGGAAGGCCACAGCCTCAAGGTTCTGGTTGCCACCATGTTTGTTGGGCACCCACTCGCCCGGCTGGCGCGAATAATCGAGGTAGAGCATCGACGCCACCGCATCGACCCTGAGACCGTCGACATGGAACTGCTCGAACCAGAACAGCGCATTATTGGTGAGGAAGGCGGAAACTTCCTTGCGCCCGAAATTGTAGATCGCCGTATTCCAGTCCGGATGGAATCCCTGGCGGGGGTCCTCATGCTCGTAGAGCGCCGTGCCGTCGAAATGGCTGAGGCCGAATTCGTCGGTCGGGAAATGCGCCGGCACCCAGTCCAGGATGACACCCAGCCCCGCTTCATGCGCTGCATTGACCAGCCGCGCAAATCCGGCCGGATCGCCGAAGCGCGAGGTTGGCGCAAAAAGGCCGGTCGGCTGGTACCCCCAGCTCGGATCGAACGGATGCTCTGAGACCGGCAGAAATTCGAGATGCGTATAGCCCATGTCGGCAGCGTAGGGCACGAGCTGTTCGGCCAGCTGGTCATAGCTCATGAAACTGCCATCGGGTCGGCGGCGCCATGAACCCAGATGCACCTCATAGATGGACATGGGCGTGCGCCGCCAGTCGCGACCGGCGCGCTCCTCCATATACTGCTGGTCAGTCCACTTGAACGGCGTCGGGTCGGGCACGACCGAGGCGGTCCGCGGCCTCAGTTCAGCCTGACGCGCAAACGGGTCAGCCTTGAGCGGCAGGACCTGACCGCTGGGCCCGACAATCTCGTACTTGTAGATCGTGCCCGTACCCAGCACTGGAATGAACACTTCCCAGATGCCCTGCCGATTGCGCATCGGGTGACGCCGCCCGTCCCACTCGTTCCACGGCCCGACGACCGACACGCGCTGCGCATTGGGCGCCCAGACCGCGAAATGGGTGCCATGGATGCCCTCGAACTCCATTTCATGGGCGCCCATCTTGTCGAACAGCCGCAGATGGCTGCCCTCGCCGATAAGGTAGTCGTCCATCGGCCCCAGAACCGGCCCGAAGGAATAGGGGTCGTACACTGTCCAGCTCCCGCCGGCATTGCTGGCCTCGTAGCGCACCGGCTGGCGCGCCTTGAGGTCGACCTTGGCTTCGAAAAAGCCCGCAGGATGGCGCGGCACCATATGGCCAAGCGACGCGCCATCGAGCGAGAAGGCGTTGAGGGTGTCGGCATGGGGCACGAAAGCGCGCAGCACCCAATGCCCGTCCACCTCATGCAGGCCGAGGAAAGCAAAGGCATTGCTGTGGCGTCCCGCCACGATTGCCTCGATTTCCTGACTATCGGCCTGCCAGTTTTCCTTGCTCACGCCCACGCCTGCACTCCCCCGTCAGCCTGCTTCTCAACCTGCAAGCCTCAACTCAACCCAGCGCAGCCCCGTTCCTCTTGTTTGGGCGTTTGCTGCGCGCACCAGAAAATCAGGCCGTCTGAACGCCCCAGATTTCCTCGGCATATTGCCGTATCGTTCGATCCGACGAAAAGAACCCGACACTCGCCGTATTGCGGATCGACATGGCCCTCCACTTCTTCTTGTCGCGCCAAAGCTCGTCCACCTTGGCCTGCGCCGCGACATAGGCGTCGAAGTCGCGTGCCACCATGAACCAGTCATGGTCGTAGAGCCCGCCGACCAGGTCGCGATAGCGATGCGGATCATCGGGCGAAAACACGCCGGACGATATCGAATCCAGCGCTTCGCGCAGGCGCGGCGAGGCATCGATAGCCGTCCGCGGCACTTCCGAGCGCGCCCGCTTGTCCTCGACCTGTTCGGTGGTGAGGCCGAAGATGACGATATTGTCGGCGCCCACTTCCTTGTGCATTTCCACATTGGCCCCGTCCATCGTGCCGATGGTGACGGCGCCATTGGCCATGAACTTCATATTGCCGGTGCCCGAGGCTTCCATGCCCGCGGTGGAAATCTGTTCGCTGAGGTCGGCGGCCGGCACGATCACTTCGGCCAGGCTCACATTGTAGTTGGGCAGGAACACCACCTTGAGCAGACCCCGCACTGCCGGGTCATTGTTGATCACCCGCGCGACATCGTTGATCAGCTTGATGATCAGCTTGGCGTTCCAGTAGCTCGGCGCCGCCTTGCCGGCGAAGATTTTCACGCGCGGCACCCATTCCTTTTCCGGGTGGGCGCGGATTTCGTCGTAGAGCGCGACGGCATGGATGATGTTGAGCAGCTGGCGCTTGTATTCGTGGATGCGCTTGATCTGCACGTCGAACATCGCTTCCGGATCGACCTTGATATTGAGCCGGTCCTTGATCAGCTTGGCCAGACGCTTTTTGTTCTCGAGCTTGACCGAAGCGAATTGCTTCTGGAACCCCGGGTCCTCGGCATGCGGCAGCAGCTGGTGCAGCTTGTCCACGTCATCGAGGAAGTCGGGGCCGATCCGCTCGCTGATCAGTTTCGTCAGCGATGGATTGCACTGCATCAGCCAGCGCCGCGGCGTGATGCCATTGGTCTTGTTGTTGATCCGCTCCGGATAGAGACGATGCAGGTCAGCGAACACCGTCTGCTTCATCAGCTCGGTATGCAGCGCCGACACGCCATTGATCGAATGCGAACCGACAAAGGCCAGCTGGCCCATGCGAACGCGGCGCCCGCCATGCTCGTCGATCAGCGACACCGCCGCGATCTGCTGGTCGGTAAATCCCTTCTTGGTCCGCGCTTCGGCGAGCACGTCGGCATTGATCTGGTAGACGATCTGCATGTGGCGCGGCAGCAGCCGCTCCAGCAGGGCCACCGGCCAGCTTTCCAGCGCCTCGGGCAGCAATGTGTGGTTGGTGTAGCCGAACGTGCCCTTGGCGATCTTCCAGGCCTTGTCCCACTTGATGCCGTTGTCATCCACGAGGATGCGCATCAGCTCAGCCACCGAGATGGCCGGATGCGTGTCGTTGAGCTGGATGGCCACCTTGTCGGAGAGCGAACCGAGATCGCCATATTGCTGCAGGTGCCGCCGCACGATGTCCTGCAGCGAAGCCGAGGAGAAGAAGAATTCCTGCCGCAGCCGCAGCTCCTGCCCCGCCGCCGTCGAGTCGGCCGGATAGAGCACGCGGGTAATGGCTTCCGCCTTGGCGCTTTCCTCGAGCGCACCGATATGGTCGCCGGAATTGAACTTGTCGAGCAGGATCGGGTCGATCGGCTGCGCGCTCCAGAGCCTGAGCGTATTCACGCGAGAGCCCCGCCAGCCGACGATCGGCGTGTCATAGGCCACCGCCAGCAGGTGCTCGTTCGGCCGCCATTCCTGACGCACTTCCCCATCGGGGTCCGTCACCGGCTCGACATGCCCCCCAAAGCCCACCTCATAGGCGCTTTCGCGACGCTCGAACTCCCACGGATTACCATGGGCCAGCCAGTCTTCCGGCAGTTCGACCTGCCAGCCCTCGCTCATTTCCTGGCGGAACAAGCCATGCACGTAGCGGATGCCATAGCCATAGGCCGGGATTTTCACCGAGGACATGGATTCCAGGAAACACGCCGCCAGGCGCCCCAGGCCACCATTGCCCAAGGCCGCGTCGGGCTCGAGATTGATGAGATCCCCGAGGTCGACATTGAGGTTCTTGAGCGCCTCGGCCACTGGCTCCATCAGCCCGACATTGCTCATCGCATCGCGCATCAGGCGGCCGATGAGAAATTCGAGGCTGAGATAATAGACGCGCTTGTTGGAGGTCCGCCACGTTTCGCGCGAACTCTCCATCCAGCGGTCCATGACCCGGTCGCGCACCGCCAGAATCGTCGCGCGGAGCCAGTCATGCGGCCGGGCGACAATGGGGTCCTTGCCGACGGAGTAAATCAGGTTTTCAAGGATTTCGGCCTGTAGGGCCTCAACTGTGGTCGCGCGGGGTTCGGGCGTGGGAGCATCGTAGACGATCGGTTTTTGCGGCATGTCGCAATCCAGTGTTCATGACGATATTCCCCTCAGAATAGGGGCACTCTTGCACTTAATTTGTGCACGGGAAAGCCCCTTGCCGCGACCTTGGCGCCTAGCTGCCCTGCATCGGCTGCGCGGACCGCCTGGCCGCCGCCTCGGCGTCCTCCCTATCCACGGAGACCCCGCCTTCGCGCGCCTGTTCACGCGCGTTGCTGAGCAGCAGCTGTCCCCCGGTGCGCCAGTCTTCACCATTGAGCTGCAGTTCGAAACGCTCATTGTCGCGCGCCTTGACCCCCTCGAGCACATCCTCGATCTGCTGCTCGTCGGCCCCCATCATGCGAATGGCTTCACCCCCGAAGGTCACCGCCGAGTCGAACAGTTCGCGCTTCTGGTAGTCGACCCCGGCCTGCACCAGTTCGATGGCATGCACCCGGTCAAAGGCCCGCGCCATCACCCGCGCCAGCGGAAATTCGTCGCGCAGCAGTTCCACGATCCGCGTGGTCTGGTCCTTCTGATCTGTGCAGACCAGGATCAAGTCTGCAGCCCCTGCGCCGGCGGCCCGGAGAATATCGAGCCGCGTACCGTCGCCGTAGTAGACCTTGAACCCGATCTGCGCTGCGGCGCGGATCATGTCGGTGTCGTTGTCGATGATCGACACCGAATGGCGGAGCGCCAGCAGCGGCTGGCTGGCGATCTGCCCGAAGCGCCCGAAGCCGATGATCAGCACCCGGCCCGACAGCCCGTCGGCAGTCTCCACGCCCTCCATGGACTGGACCTGCTTGGGCATCAGGTATCGCATCCCGATCATGGCGAAGGGGGTCAGGACCATCGACACGATGACAGTCGCGGTGAAAATGGCATTGGTCGGCCCGTCGATCAGGCCGTTTGCGGCGGCCGTCGTATAGAGCACGAAGGCGAATTCACCGCCCTGCCCCATCAGCACGGCCCGCTCCAGCGCCTCGCCATGGCTCGATCGAAGCGCACGCGCAATCACATAGATCGCGCTCGCCTTGACCAGCATATAGGCCACAACGCTGATCGTGATGATCTGCCAGTTCTCACCCACCACCCCGAGATCGAGCGACATGCCGACAGCGAGGAAGAACAACCCGAGAAGCAGTCCGCGAAACGGCTCCACGTCCGCTTCGAGCTGGTGCTTGAATGTCGAGGTCGATAGCAGCACGCCGGCAAGGAAGGCGCCCATGGCCATGGAGAGGCCGCTGACCTGGAACAGCAGCGCCGCGCCCAGCACCACGAGCAGCGCCGCCGCCGTCATCACCTCGCGCACCTTGGCCTGCGCCAGGAGCGAAAAGAACGGGTTCATGATCCGCCGCCCAAGGAAAATCAGCAACAATATCGCGCCCAGCGCCACGCCCAGCGACGCCAGACGCGTCACCATGGACACATCGCCGCTCGATGGCGCCAGGAGCGCCACCACGGCCAGCAACGGCACGATGGCGAGGTCTTCGAGCAACAGTATCGACACCATTTTCTGCCCGCCCTCGGTGGCCAGTTCGCCGCGCTCGCCCAGAATCTGCATGACGATGGCTGTCGAGGTCAGCACGAAACCCATGCCGAAAACAAAAGCCACGATGGGTGCAAACCCCAGCAGCACGCCGACGCCGGTCAGCAGCGCCCCGCAAATACCCACCTGGACAACGCCCAGGCCGAATATCTGCTTGCGCAGGGCCCAGAGCCGTGTCGGCTCCATTTCGAGGCCAATGATGAAGAGGAACAGCACCACACCCATTTCGGCGGTGGCCAGCACCGCTGCCGGGTCGGAAATCAGCCCGATGCCGGACGGTCCGAGCAGGAGGCCGGCGGCCAGATAGCCCAGCACCGCGCCCAGCCCTATCCGCTTGAAAATGGGTACGGCAATTGTGCCTGCCGCCAGCAGCGCCACCACCGGCACCAGGTCGACGCCGTGATGAGCCGCCTCGGCTGCATGCGCTACAACTTCGCCCGCCATTCATCACCCCAGATTCGATCAGGCCTCGAAACTGGTGCTGCAGCGGCTCCCCGTCAAGCTGGGCGCGCGCGTGGCCGCCCTTCAGCTCGCGCTGGGCTCGACACCCGTCGGCCCGGTGCCTTGGGGCGGCTCGCGGCGTTCCTGCTTACGGCTTTCCGCCTCGGCATCATTCTCGGCATCCTGGCGCTGTTCGCGAATCGCCTGCGCGGCATTGGCCAGCAATTCGTCGCGATCCGTCATGCGCGCCGTGCGCCGGACGGGCCGACGGGGTGCAACCGGCTTGCTGGGCAGGGCGTGGGTGATCAGCGATTGCGCAATCAGCAGCGTCGGCACAGCTACGAGACCGCCCACCGGGCCCCAGGCCCAGATCCAGAAGGTGATCGACAGGAAGATGATGAACGGATTGAGCGTCAGCGACCGGCCAATGAAGTGCGGAGTGAATATCTGGCCTTCGACAAAGTTGATGCCCGCATAGCACATCACCGGCAGCAGGATCTGCCACAGCTCGGTCTGGGTGCCGAGTCCGACCGCCAGCAAGACCGTGATCATGATGGCCTGTCCCACATAGGGGATATAGTTGAGCACCGCAGCCATCGCGCCCCAGAGAATGGGCGACGGCATGCCGATGATCCACATGGCAATCGACACCGCTGTGCCGACGCACAGGTTGATCATGGTCACGGACAGCAGGAACCGGCTGACTTTCTGTTCCACATCGCGGAACACATGCGCCGTCCGCCACCGCATCCGCCGCGTCACGCACATTGAGAGCACCGACATGCGGATATGGTCGCGCGTGGCGACGAAGAAATAGAGGCTGGCAAGGAAGATGGCGACCTGCGCCAGGATGGCGGGGGCGAGCATGGCGACCCCGGTCACCGCGCTGCCATCTTCGACCTGCACCGACATCGTGCTGCTATTGCCCAGCACCGACGTCAGTTGCTCCTGAAACTGCCCGACCGACTCCAGCGGCTCCCGGAGGTTGGCCAGCTGGGCCTGCAGCTTTTCCCAAATCAGCGGCGCACGCGCCACCCACTCGCTGAGCGGTACTGCAAACAGCGTGGCGAAACTGGCGATCACCCCCAGCAGCAACAGCACGACAACGCCGGCCGACAAGGCCGGCGGCACGCCCCAGCGCTCCACCCGGTCGGCCACCGGACCGAACATCAGCCCTACCACGATGGCCAGGGTCACCGGTGCGAGGAACACCTGGCCCGCGCGCAGCATGGTGAGCAGCACGGCAAAACCGACACCCACCATGGCCAGGCGGGCAACATTGTTGAGCACGCGCTCGAACTGGCTTTCATTGAAGTCGGCGGGCGCCGGATCGGCGTTATTCTGGCGCATTGGAGGTTCCGCAGTTTGGGACTGACCGGAAACGTGAAGCCCATCCACTTCGTTCCCCTGCGACCTCACGCCATCGTGCGCGGCAGTCGACCGGGCGAGGGCGCTTCGCTAGGATCGCGCCAACCGTCCCGAATCGCCGGAATTTCCATGCCAGTGCAGCCGCCCCGCAAGATCATCATCGACACCGATCCCGGTCAGGACGACGCCGTCGCCATCCTCCTGGCGCTGGCGTCGCCCGAGGAACTGGAGGTGCTCGGCGTGGTCGCCGTGGCCGGCAATGTGGGCCTCCACCACAATGCCAACAATGCCCGCAAGGTGGTCGAGCTGTCGGGCCGTACCGACGTGCCCGTCTATGCCGGTTGCGCCCGGCCGATGCGCCGGCATCTCGTCACCGCCGAGCATGTCCATGGCGATACCGGCCTCAACGGCCCGGTCCTGCCCGACCCGACCATTCCGCTCCAGGCTCAGCACGGCGTCGATTTCATCATCGAGACGCTGATGAATGCCGAGCCGAAGACCATCACCCTCTGCACCCTGGGGCCGCTGACCAATATCGCCATGGCTCTGGTCAAGGAGCCGGCAATTGCCGATCGCATCCAGGAAATCGTCATGATGGGTGGCGCCTATTTCGAGGTGGGCAATATCACCCCGGCGGCCGAATTCAACATCTATGTCGATCCCGAGGCCGCCGACGTGGTCATGCGGTGCGGCGCCCCGATCACCATCCAGCCGCTCGACGTCACTCACATGATCCAGTCGACCCCGGCCCGCCTCGAGGCCATCAAGGCGCTCGGCAACAGGTCCGGTGAAGCCGTCCACGCCATGCTCACCTTCTCGGAAACCTTCGATCTCCAGAAATACGGCTGGGAAGGCGCCCCCCTGCACGATCCCACCGTCATCGCCTACCTGCTGCAGCCCGAGCTCTTCGAGGGGCGCCATTGCAACGTGACGATTGAAACAGCGAGCGAGCTCACCGTCGGTATGACCGTCTGCGACTACTGGCACGTCTCCGGCCGCGCCCACAATGCCACCTGGCTGCGCTCAGGCAATGCCGAGGGCTTCTATCAGTTGCTAACCGAGCGCCTGGCCCGGCTGCCCTAGGCAGGTCACCGGCCCCATTCTTCTCCCCCTCGGGGAGAAGGTGGCGCGCAGCGCCGGATGAGGGGGATGTTTCAGCGCGAGTGGAGATATCCCCCACCGACTCTGCTACGCCGAGCCACCTCTCCCCAATGGGGAGAGGAATCACCCCAGCACCACCTCCCGCTCCACCCCGATCGCCTCCAGAAACGCCCGGTCGTGGCTGATCACCAGCAGGGCGCCGTCAAACGCCCGCAGCCCCGCCTCCACCACTTCCACGGCCTCGATATCGAGATGGTTGGTCGGTTCATCCAGCACCACCAGCATGGGTGGCGTTGCGCCCCCGAGCACGCAGGCAAGTCCTGCCCGCAACATCTCCCCGCCGCTCAGCGTCCCCACCACCTGCAGAGCCGCGTCATTGCGGAACTTGAACGCCGCCAGCACCGCCCGGCAGTCATTGACCGAGCTGTCCGGATTGAGCCGCCTGAAATTGTCCACAATGCTTTCGCCCCGATCCAGAAGCCCCACCTGCTGGTCGAGCAACACCATCGACCCGCCGATCTGCACAGTCCCTGAACTGGGCTCCAGACCGCCCGTGAGCAGTTTCAGCAAGGTCGTCTTGCCCACCCCGTTAGGCCCGGTGATCGCCACCCGCTCCGGCCCGACGAGGTCCAGGGAAAAGTCTCGGATCACCGGCCGTTCCGGATCATATCCCCCACTGATCCCGCTCGCCCGCAGCACCACCTTGCCTGCGGGCAATCCACTCGGCTTCAGTTTCACCGCAAAGGGCGCCAGCACTTCGATCTTCGCGCGCGCCTCCGCCGCCTGCATCTGCGCCGCGTCGGCCTGCTTTTCCGCCAGCCGGTCGAGCCCGCCTGCAGTGGCCTCTGCGCGCCGCTTCAGTCCACCGAGGAGGATTTTTGGCGCATCGCCTTTGGCAGCTTTCTTGCGGCCACCGGCATCGCGCTTGTCCTGCCGCTCCCGCGCTTCCTGCGCCGCCTTCGCGGCATCCCGTACCTGCCGCTCGGCCACGCTGAGATCGCGCTGTGCCGAGGCCAGTTCCAGCGCCTTGCGCTCCCGGTAGTGTGTGTAATTGCCGCCATAGGTGCTGGCGCCGAGGCCCGTCAGTTCGACAATGGCATCCATCGTATCGAGCAGATCGCGGTCATGGCTGATGACAATCGCCGCCCCGCGCCAGCCCGCCAGCATCTGCGCCACCGCCGCGCGGCCATCGGCATCAAGATTGTTGGTCGGCTCATCGAGTAGGATCAAATCCGGCGCGTCGAACACCAGGGCCGCCAGCGCCGCCCGCGTCCGTTGCCCGCCCGACAGGGCCGAGAGCAACGTCTCGGGCCGAACATCCAGCGCCAGTTGCTCGAGCGCCTCGTCCAGCCGCGCCTCAAGCGTCCAGTCGGCCTCGACAAGTTCGTCGGCGCTCGCCTCCCCCGCCATGGCGCGGGCAAGGAGAGCCAGACCCTTCCGCACGCCGAAGAGATCCGCAATGGTCTCCCCCTCTTGCGGCTGCACCTCCTGCCGCAAGAGACCGATACGACCGACGACGGTCACGGTGCCCGATGCAGGCGTCAGCGCGCCCGTAATCAGCCGCAGCAGCGTCGTCTTGCCCACGCCATTGCGGCCGACAAGCCCGGTGCGCCCGGTACCGAAACTCAGGTCAAGATGGGAGAAAAGCGTCTGGCCGTCAGGGCCGGAATAGCTCAGGTTCGAAAGCGTCACGGAAGGCATGGTTCGTCAAATCCTCAGGGGCAAGGCAGGTCGGCATTGCTGTGAGGGTGCGATCCATTGGGAACCGTCCGGTCGGGTTGCGATAACCCCTACATAATCGCTTGCGCCGCCGCTGGCAAATCACTGCGCTGAGGCGTAGTGTCCGCGCGCTCAGCTTCAGAGACTTGCCATGGACCTCTTCACCCTTTCGGCCTTCACCGTAGCCTATGCCATTGCCGTGCTCGTGCCCGGCCCCGGCGTTGCCGCGGTGGTGGCACGAGCGCTGGGTGGCGGGTTCAGGGGCGCTTTCCCCATGGTTCTGGGCATCCTCGCCGGCGATCTTGTCTATTTCTTCTTTGCCGTCTTCGGCCTTGCCGCCATTGCCACCTGGTTTGGCCCGGTCTTCACCATCGTCCGCTGGGCCGGTGCGGCCTACCTGCTCTACATCGCCTGGAAGTTCTGGACCGCCCGCCCCGGCTCCGAGCAGATGAAGCCGAAAAACGAGGACCCCTGGAAGACCTTCCTTGCCGGCTTCTCGCTGACCATGGGCAATCCCAAGACCATCGTCTTCTATCTGGCCATCCTGCCGACGGTCGTGCCGCTGGGTGAGATGAACCCGGTCGCCTTCGTGGAACTCACCATCATCGTGGTCGTGGTCCTGCTGATCATCGGCTGCGGCTATGCTTGGCTGGCTTCGGCCGCCCGCGAAATGTTCCGCAGCGAAAAGGCCCTTGGTCGCCTCAACAAGACCGCCGGCGTCATGATGGCCGGCGCCGCCGCGCTGGTTGTCACGCAGCACTGAGCCTGACGCGACGATTGTGTTAGCAATCCGCTAACCAATTCACGCGTTGTTAACCATATTGGGCGAGCCTTGCCGCATGGCTTATGGCTCGACCAAGATCAACCGCTACAACATGCACCAGTTCTCATCCTATGACCGGATGCAGTATCAGCGTGAGCGCAAGGCAATGGCCGCCGAAACCATCCAGAAGACGGCCAATCTGGCCAATAGCTTTGCGAATATTCAGGCCAGCAATGCCGTGGAAATGGGCAATATCTATTCCAAGATTGCCATGTCCCGCATCTCCAAGACTGCCTGATCCCTGATCGTCCAGACTTCGCCTTACCCTGATGCTAGACTGACGCTTCGGGGAGGTGACAATGTCGAAATTCCGTCTTGCACACGCACTGCTAGCTCTTGTTTCAGCTGGCCTGATGGCGACCCCGGTCGCCGCCCACGAGGTCGGCACCTGGACCGGCATCGACGACGCCCCCGGACAACGATCGGAGATCGCCGTCGCCACCATCGGACAGCACGCTTACATCGTCGGTGATTATGGCGGCCGCACCGAGCTGCTGATCCTGGATCTGGAAACCCGCACCTGGAGCACTGGCGCGCCCTTCCCCTATCCCGTGCATCATGCAGCCGCCGCCGGTCATGACGGGCTCATCTACGTCTTCGGCGGTTACCGGAACGACTGGGATGTCACCGGCCAGGTCTGGGCCTACGATCCCGCCGCCATGGAATGGACCGAGCGCACCGCCATGCCGACGCCCAGGGCAGCCGGAGCGGCAGCTGTGATCGACGGCAAGATTCACGTCGTGAGCGGCAATAGCGCTAGTCTCAGGAACCACCCTGCCCACGAGGTCTATGATCCGGCGACGGACACTTGGGAAGCAGCCGCGCCCGTGCCCACGGCCCGGGACCACCTCTCGCTCGCCGTCATCGATGGAAAACTGATCGCTGCGGGCGGACGCATCGATGGCGATCCCGCATTCAATCTGGGGACGACGGAGCTCTATGACCCGAGCACTGATTCGTGGTCGGAAGGCGCTCCCATGCCCACCCCGCGCAGCGGAGCGGCCTCGGCGGCCCTTGACGAGGAGATGTTCGTCATGGGCGGGGAAACCCGGGTGGACGTCTTCGACACCGTCGAAGCCTATGACCTCAGCCAAGACATATGGCGGACATATCCGCCCTTGATTACACCCCGTCACGGTTTCGGGGCGGTTGTATACGAAGGCACTATGTTTACACTTTTGGGGTCGCCGCGACCGGGAGGCGACAGTTCCGCCACCGTGGAAATATTCGAGCGATAGGGCCAGCTTCCCGCACGCCTTTGACCCCTTCTCCACGCGCCTACAGTAATACTCCGCCGACAATACTGATTGGACACGGCAGGTCGGCCGTGCGTGACTGAAATGCACCACATTTTTGACTAACATGTTACCACGCCTTTTCAGGGTCGAGGCTGTTTGATTTCGCCGCCAAAATCTATTGCGCGTCACCGTGCGCCGCGCTCGGCCGTTAAGCTTGGATATTCGCAACCTGTACGGAAAAATATACAAGACTTCTGTCACGACGGCGCTCAATTTTAGCAATCAAGACATTGAAAATAATCCACTGGCCTAGGCACGTCCGTGATTATTACTTTCTGCAATCGATACCACCGAGAGAAAACGCCCGAAATTGGCCCGAACGCAGAGACAAGACATCATCTAAATAACTTCGGGAATGGAAGTAATTTCTTGCTTTCGTCAGGATTTTTTCGCTTTTTTACATGTGCCCTCTTGCGGCAACCCGCCGCAGGGCACTAGGCTCCCCTCAAGTGGCGACGAAAATGTTGCGCGCATCCGACCCCAACGGCGCGCCCTTCGCCTGTGAGGACCTAGTTTTGAAGAAAAAGATTCTGGCGCTTGCGCCCACTATCGCTTTGCTTGCAGCAATGATTCCCGCCTACGCCCAGCATTCCGACGGCGTGGTTGAGGCTCCCGATCTGACCGATCTCCCCGAAGTCACCGCGGCGGAACAGGTTTCTACCGACGAGATCGACACGTCCGAGCGTACGATCTGGGATGGCGTCTTCACGGCCGAACAGGCCGCTGCGGGCGGCTCGCTCTACACACAGTATTGCCAGGGTTGCCACGGCAAGACCGGCCGCGGCACGCCCGGCGGCCCGGGTGTTACCGGCGCAAACCTCAACAAGAAGTGGGAAGAGATCTCACTGCTCGATTTCTACACCTTCGCGCATGCCAACATGCCCCCGGGTGCCGCCGGCAAGATCGGCAACGAGCAGGACTACGTGAATATTGTTGCCTACATCATGGAAATGCACGGCGCCGAGCCGGGCGAGAGCCAGCTGGTCTGGAACGAAGAACAACTTGGTAACATCTACATCACCCGCAAGCCCAAGGACTGATGTCGATTTGACGTGCCTACCCGCCGGCCACGGCGGTTCTACCAAGCAAAAACGACGCCCGAAATAACTCGGGCGCCTTCTATCCCGAGGGAAGAGAATGAGAGCCACACTTTCAGTTTTGCTGGCATCCGTTGCGATGCTCAGCGTGACTTCGTCTGCAAATGCTCAGGTCGATATCAACGCCCTGCCCGTTGTGACCGACGACATCCTGGCAAATCCGGAAGCCGGTGACTGGCCGTCCTACGGCCGCACGATCACCAACTACCGCTTCAGCCCGCTTGATCAGATCAACAAGGACAATGTGGGTCAGCTGACCCTGGTCTGGGCGCGCGCTCTTGAGCCGGGCAACCTGCAGTCCGCCCCGCTCGAATTCGGTGGCGTGATGTTCATTGCGGCTCCGGGCGACGTGGTTCAGGCTCTCGATGCCACCACCGGCCAGATGCTCTGGGAATACCGCCGTCAGCTCCCCGACCGCGAGACCCTGAACTCGCTGGGCGAAAACAAGCGCGGTATCGCGCTCTACGAAGACAAGATCTACTTGGCCACCTGGGACAACTTCATCGTTGCCCTGGATGCCAAGACCGGCCAGGTCGCATGGGAAAGTGATCGTGGCGGCGGTGCTGATCTGATCTCCAACACCACCGGTCCGATCGTTGCCAACGGCGTCGTCGTCGCTGGTTCGACCTGCCAGTTCTCCGAATTTGGCTGCTACGTCACCGGTCACGACGCTGCCACCGGTGAAGAACTGTGGCGCAACAGCTTCATTCCCAAGGCTGGCGAGGAAGGCGACGACACCTGGGGTGACTCCACCGAAGACCAGCGCTGGATGACTGGTGCATGGGGCCAGATGACCTACGATCCGGTCACCGACCTCGTCTTCTACGGTTCGACTGGTGCTGGCCCGGCCGCTGAATTCCAGCGCAACACTGTCGGCGGCACGATGTACGGTTCGAACACCCGTTTCGCCGTGAAGCCGAAGACCGGTGAGATCGTCTGGCGTCACCAGGTGCTGCCGCGCGACAACTGGGACCAGGAATGTACCTATGAAATGGTCCCGGTCGACATCAACTCGCAGCCGTCTCCAGATATGGAAGGCCTTCTGGCCCTTGGCACTGCCGAACCGGGCGAAAAGCGCGTCCTCACCGGCGTGCCCTGCAAGACCGGTGTGATGTGGCAGTTTGATGCCGAAACCGGCGAATTCATCTACGCTCGTGACACCGTCCAGCAGACGCTGATCGCCAATGTCGACGACACCGGCCTCGTCACCGTCAACGAAGAAGCCATTCCGACCGAAGTCGACACCCCGACCTTCATGTGCCCGACCTACCTCGGTGGTCGTGACTGGCCGCCGAGCGCCTTCAACCCCGACTCCAAGGTCATGTTCGTCCCGCTGACCAACATGTGCGCCAACGCATCTGTGCTGGATCAGGAGCCGACCGGCCTCGACGTCTACAACACCGAGCTGGAATACGTGCTGCCGGAAGGCGTCACCCAGGCTGGCCGTCTCGACGCCATCAACGTCGAAACCGGTGAGACCGTCTGGAGCTGGACCGACGAGACCCCGATCTATGCTCCGGTTGCAGCAACCGCCGGCGGCCTGGTGTTCATGGGCGGTCTGGATCGCAAGTTCAAGGCAATCGACCAGGAAACCGGTGAAACCGTGTGGTCGACCACCCTGGCATCGCGCGCCACCGGTCACCCGATTTCCTATGAAGTCGATGGTCGCCAGTACGTCGCCATCCCGGCCGGTGGCCCGGGCTATGGCACGGCGCTGATCGAAGCGTCGGGCAGCACCGTTGACACGGTTTCGGGCAGCAACGCGGTGTACGTGTTCGCCCTGCCGGAAACCACTGCTGCTGCGAACTAAGCTGTAGCGGCATCCAAACCGGGCCCGGCAAAGAACCCTCTTTGCCGGGCCTTTTGCTACCGACTTCAGAATGGATATCCGATCGTGAAGAACCTTGCTCGGCTTCTGGCTCTTGTCGTAGTGGCGGGAATGGCCCCGGCTCAGGCCCAGCCCATCGTCGACGTCGTCCCCCGTGACCTCTACACCGATACTCTGCGTCAGGACGGCAACAGCATCGCCTTCTGCTACAATCCCGATGGGATGATGGCGGCGTTCGAGCAGGAACTCGTCGAGACTGTCGGTTCGGTTCTTCTGGTCGAGCCGGTCCTGGTTCCCATGCCCAATGGCCGCATTCCGACCAACCCGCTCGACTACCGGCTGCCCTATCTTGAGGAAGCCATCTTCATCATGCTGGCAGAGCGCTGCGACGTCATCATGGGCTATGTGCTGGCCAATTCCGTGCCGGACTGGATCCTTCTCACGCGACCCTACCTGTCCACCGGCAACCTGCTGATCACCCGTTCACCCGACATTACCGCGATCGACGACCTGCCGCTCGATCAGCGCATCGGCACCCGCAGCCTTTCCGTCTCAGACAATCGCCTGGCGAGCTATCTCAATACCCTGCCCAAGGATCAGCGCTGGAAGCGCTCGACGCTCTATCACAACCAGCGCATCCTCGAGCAGCTCGACAGCGGCCAGATCGGTGCTGCCGTGATCTGGGAACCAGCCCTCTACTTCGCTACCAATGGTGACCCGGAGGCCGCCGGTTATCAGCTCCTGCCCCTGCCCTTCGTGGACAGGCGCACCGACATTGGCATGGCCACGCGCTCCAACAACACCTACCTCAATTCCATCCTGGGCGACGCAATCGCCGAACTGATTGCGGACGGCACGATCGCCGACCTCGTTGAAGCGCACAATCTGGGCCCGACGAGCGCCCCCCAATGAGTTTTGAACTACCGCTGCAGATCATCGTCCTGCGCATTATCGGGTTGCTGCTGGTCGGCATGGTCCATGCAGTGGCCCTCGTGGGCGTCGTCACCGCCCTGGGCGATCGCGGGCCACGATTCGACGGACGCCTGACGCCCAATCCGCTTGCCCATGCCGATCCGCTCGGCATCGTTGCGGCCGTGTTCACCATGGGGGGCTGGATCAGGCCGGTCGACATCGACCCCGGGCACCTGCGCCAAGGACGCGTTGGCCTGGCCGGCGCTGTCTTCGTCGCTCTCGTAATCCCGGTCGTCCTGTTCCTGTTGCTCCTGCAACTGCGCGGCCTGTCAGTGGCCCACCTGCAGCCGTCCTATTCGAACGTGGTCAATCTCGCCCTGCGCACCTTCGCCGAAATGAGCGTCGTCTTCGCTGTGGTCAATCTGATCCCGCTGCCGCCAATGGCGGGCGGCTACCTGCTCCAGGCGGCCCTGCCCCGGCTCTATGAGCGCATCCGGCCACGCACCACCATTATTGCACTGGTCCTCGTGGCGCTGGCCATCCTCGACCGGGGCGTGGTCATCCGCCGCCTGCTCGACCCGCTGATCAAGACCCTGACGGGCACCTGAGTCAGTCGAGCTCCGGCACGCTCCCGCCGCCCAGCACGGTCTGAATATCGGCAATGTCGTATTTCTGCTTGAGGGCATCGAGCCGGCCATCCGCCTCGATGCCGGCAAGGGCGCCCATCATCCGGCGCTTCAGCGTCAGGTCGCCCTTCCACAATCCGATACCCAGCGGATAGCGCTCGTCCGTCCCCGGCGCCCAGGAGACCGACCAGTCATTGGAGCCGGCAATCTGCCGCGCGATCAGCGCTTCCGTTATCCCCGCATCGACCGACCCGTCGGCAATGCGCTTTTCGAGCTCTTCGGCCGAGTTGACGATCTGCGGACGCAAGCCCTGCGCCCTCAGGCTTCGGCTGAGGGCCAGCCGGTCGAGCCCGCTCAGGCCCGCGTAAAAGCCGATCGTCTTGTCCTCGATACTGTCCAGTGCCTCTGGCGACACTACGGCCCAGCCGGTCGAGAGATAGGGCTCCGTGGCATCGAGATAGGACAACACCGGAGGCGTCAGCGCAATGCCGCCCGCGAGCACCTGGCATTGCGCACGCGTCACGCGCCAGCTGCGCGGATTGAAATCAGTGGCCATCGCCGAATTGGGCAACACCGACAGGCGCAGGCCGAGCTCCTCGGCCAACAGGCCGAGCAGTTCGATGTCAAAGCCCGGCGCCTGCGGATCGCCCGTCACCAGTGGAGGATAGAGCGTCGGCACACAGGCCGTGATGCGTCCCGTGTCTTCAATGCTCGACAGGGAATTGTCCGGCGGCAGGAGATAGACAGCGGCGAACAGGGCGCCGATGACTCCCACCGTTCCCAGGTCCCCGATCCAGCGCGGACGCGAGCGCCCCGGCCCCCTCTTGGTGTTCTCGGCGGCCATTCTCACGCCTTCCGGAAGTCGAGAAGCGCCCAGATGAAGAAGCCCACCGCCATCACGGACAGCACGATCGGCCCCAGTGCGGGATCAAACTGGTTAAAGTTGATGAAGGTGCCGCGCAGCGCGTCGACCGCGTAAGTGATCGGGTTCCATTCGACGAGCGTTACCAGCCATTCGGGATACACCACCAGGGTCTGGGCCCGGGTGAGCGCGGGGTCGAGCGGAAATATCGAACTGGACAGGAAATAGAGCGGCAGGATGACGGCATTGGAAAACACGCCGAAGCCCTCGAAGCTGCGGATGCGCGAGGCGATGACGACACCAAAGGAGGTAAGGCCAAAGGCCAGCACGAACATCAGCAGCAACCCCACCGCCAGCCGCTCCCAGGTGAGGACGACATCGGCAAATGGCGCCAGCAGCAGCACGAGGCAGCCATGGAACACGGCGATCGTCGTGCCGCCAAGGATCTTGCCCAGAAGTGCCGCCCAGCGAGGCATAGGCGAAACCAGCACTTCCCGCAGGAAGCCGAATTCCCGGTCCCAGATGACCGAAACGGCCGACTGAACCGAGGTATACATGATGTTGAGGACGACGATCGCCGGAAAGATGAACTGGATATAGGTATAGGGAATGGCGAAGCGCACCTCGCCGAACACCTCGCCCCGGAAATAGGGATTGAGGCCGATACCCATGATCAGCACCCACATCAGCGGCCGGCTCACGCCGCCGATCAGCTGCCCGCGATCGCGGATGGCGCGCTTCACCTCGCGCAGCCAGATCGCGTAAATTCCACCCAGCAGGCCCATCAGGGCTCCTCCACTCGTCAACCAGCAACGCCCGCGTCACGACCGAAAAAGTCGGATTCGGGATCAGTCAGAACCAAAGTGCGAATGCGGTCCCACAGATAAGTCCGCAATTCGATGAAGCGCTTCTCCGAGCGCACGTCATAGCCCCAGCGGGGGCGTTCGAGGCCGACATCGATCACCTCGAGAATGCGACCGGGACGCGGACCCATCAGCACCACCTGATCGGCCAGCAGGATCGCTTCGTCGACGCTGTGGGTGACAAACAGCGCCACCGATTGCCGTGCCGACCACAGCCGCATCAGCTCGAGCTGCATCAGCTCGCGGGTCTGCGCATCGAGACTGGCAAATGGCTCGTCGAGCAACAGGATGTCGGGCTCCGGCGCCAGGGCCCGTGCAAGGGCAACGCGCTGCCGCATCCCGCCGGATAGCTCGCTGGGATAGGCATCGGCAAACCGTCCCAGCCCCACCAGCTCGACATAGTGACGCGCACGTTCGCGTCGTTCCGCCCGGTCCGGGATCGACTCCACCAGCGCGAATTCGACATTGCCCACAATGCTTGACCACGGGATCAGTCGGAACGACTGGAACACGAAGCCCATGTCTGGCCCCGGCTTCGGTGGCTCTCCCGAGACCAGCACCTGCCCCTCGTCCGGCCGGATGAGACCGTCCACGATGCGCAGAACCGTGGTCTTGCCGCACCCCGACGGGCCGAGCAGCGACACGAATGTCCTGTCCCGCACCGTCAGGTTGACGTCCTTCAGGGCGACGGTGCCGGCCGATTTCTCGCCGGCACCAAAGGTTTTGGAGACGCCGCGCAGCTCCACGCGATAGGGCCCGGCGTCTGGGCCCTTCGCTTTTTGCTGCATTGGCGCGGTCGCGTCGATCATCGGGTCACGGGATCCATCGCGTCATCGGTGCCCAGTTCGGCCAGCACGTCATCGATGACAGAGAAGTCGACCCATTCACCAAGCTCGACCTGGCGAACCGAGGCAAAGTCCTCGCCCTCGTAGAGCGCGGTAACCGTGGCATCCAGTTCGTCCTTGCTGAGGCCACCATTGACGCTCCAGCTCTTGGCAAAGCTGGCGCCCAGCTCATCGAGCACGGCCTTGTCCTGTGCCGGCAGGGCCGTCTGCATGGCCGAAACCCACACGGCTGGATCGGCGGCGAAGTCACGCGACGCCTTGATCAGGGCGGCGACGACCTTCTCGACATCGTCGCGGCGCTCTTCGAGCACCTTGCTGGTCACGATGTTGACCTTGCTGACCTGCGGCGCCGCTTCATAATAGGCGTCCTGGTCGACAAGCACATGCAGGCCCGTCTTGTCCGGGATCGAGCTCCAGACGCCGATCGACACCGTGGTCGCATCGACCTGGCCGGCAACCAGCGCCTGGGCGCGGACGTTCGGCTGACCGAGCGCCACGAATTCCACCGCATCGGTGTCGACGCCATTGGCCGCCATGACGCGGGTGCTCAGCCCGTGATCGAGGCTGCCGGGACGACCAATGCCGAAGCTCTTGCCAGCCAGGTCGGCAGGTGTAGCGACCGTGTCTTTCGAGGCGATGAGAAATGGCAGGGACTTGTTCGGCGAGACCACGGCGCGCAGGTCCGTGGCACCCTGCGCCACCAGCAGCAGGAGGGCATCGACGCCGATATTGGCCATCTCGCCTTCACCGGCCTGGATGGCGGCAAGGGCCGACGGGGTCTGCTGCACGCGGACGAGTTCCACATCCACGCCCTCGCGCTCGAAATAGCCCTGCTGCACGGCCAGGTCCATGACCGAATTGGGCACGAGCGGCGTCTCAAGGTCCGTCACGATCAGACGGAACGGCTCTGCATGGGCCGGCGCGGCCGCAAACAGCATGGTGGCAGCGACGAAGGCGCCAAATTGTTTCTTCATGATGACCTCCTCAAATCTCTCTTTTGTTTTCACGCAACGACATCGCTTCGGCGCCAGCGCCCAAGTCGATTTTCCAGGTACCGGAGTGCTTCGGTGACGATGACGCCGATCAGCGCCAGGGTCAGCACGATGACGAAATACTCAGCCATGCGGAATGTGTTGCCATAAATGGCAAGCAGCCCGCCCAGGCCTTTGACGGCAGTATAGAGTTCGGCGACGACCGTGTTGATCAGGCCGATCGTGGCCCCGACACGCAGGCCCACGAGAATGAAGGGTACCGCACCCGGCAGCACAATGCTGAAAAAGATCCGCTTGCGTCGCGCGCCCACCGAGCGCGCCATTTCGATCAGTTCCTGGTCGGAATTGAGCGCACCGGCATAGCTGTTGATCAGGATCGGCATGACCGCGCCGAGGAAGATGATAAGGATTTTCGCCTGTGCCCCAAGCCCCAGAAACACGATGATCAGGGGAATGAAGGCAACACGCGGCGTCGCCGAAAGCGCATAGACAAACACTTCCAGCGTCTTGCCCAGCGGCCGAACCGTGCCCATCAAGAGGCCTAGCGGAATGCCGACGAGTATGGCGACCGCATAGCCACCGAGATAAATCGAAATGCTGTCGACCAGCGCCGTGCTGAGCCGGCCCTCCGCGATCAGCTGGCCGGCCGCCTGAAAAGTCGCCCACGGCGATGGCACCAGGCCGCGCTCGACAATGGTGGATGCATACCACCAGAGCCCGATCAGCGCGGCCAGGAACAACAGCCGATAGAGGATGATCTTCATGACCTTCCCCCTCGCCGGCCCTCAGCGCCGCGTCGCTCATGCTCGGCGGCACCGCGGTCGCGCAATTCCCGCCCGGTCAGCGTCAGGAACACGCTCTCAAGGCTCGGCGTGTCGAACGACACCGAGCGGACGCGCGATCCGAACTCGGCGAGAAAGCCGTCGGCAAAGCCCGGCGCCCCCGCATCGAGAATGATCGAGCCATCCTTGCCCGCCTGCAACTGCCCATGCTTGGCGACGATTTCCGCGGCCACCTCGGGACTGCGTGGCATGACCCGCGCCGTTTCGCGCCCAAACTGGCTCTTGAGCTCAGCCGGCGTCCCGTTGGCGATGATCTTGCCATGGTCGATGACGGCGACCTGATCGCAGTTCTCGACTTCCTCGATATAATGCGTGGTGACGACCACGGTGAGGTCGCGCTGCCGACGCAAGGTGTCGAGATAGGTCCAGATGCCAGCGCGCGATTGCGCGTCCAACCCCACGGTCGGCTCGTCAAGGAACAGGATGCGCGGCTTGTGCAGCAGTGCGCGCGCTATTTCCAGCCGGCGCTTCATGCCCGAGGAGAAGGTCCGCACCACCGCATCGCGCCACTCGGTCAACTCCACCAGGGCCAGCAGTTCATCGATGCCCTGCCGACGGTCGGCCGCGCTGACATTGTATACGCGACCATGGAAATCGAGGTTTTCGAAGGCAGTCAGGCGGTCGTCCAGACTGGGCTCCTGAAACACGACCCCGATTTTGCGCCGCGCTTGCAGCGGGCGCTTGCGCACATCCGCGCCGGCGATCAGCGCCTGCCCTTCATCGGCCTGCAATATGGTGCACAGGATATGGATCAGCGTCGTCTTGCCCGCGCCATTGGGTCCGAGCAGGGCAAAGGTGGAATTCTGCGGAACAGTCAGGTCGACAGCATCCAGGGCTGTCATGCGCCCATAGCGCTTGGTCAGCCCACTGACCTCGATTGCCGATCCGGTCTGGCTCACAGCAGCACCCCCGCAGCGCGCAGATCGCGCATGAAAAACCTCGATACGTCTACCGACGAGGACAGGGCGAAAAACCGCCCGCCCCGACTGACAAGACGCTGGCGCAGCCCGGCCTGGAAGGCCTCTAGCCGGTTACGATAGCTGGCAATGACCTCTTCATCGATCACTGTTTCGATTTCATCGCCGGTTTCATCGTCGATCAGATGCACATTGCCGGTCCCCAGCACTATCGGGTCGATTTCGGCCGGCGCGGCCACCTGGATGCCGACCACTTCATGTTCCTGGCCTTCGAGCGCATTGAGCGCTCGACCCATATTCTCATCCCACCAGTCACTGATGATCACCACATAGGCGGCCTTGCCCATGTCGCGCGCCGCGCGTTCCACATCCACGCTGAAATCACGGCGGCCACCGGCCCGGACATCGTCAAACCACGCGAACAGCAGCGGCGCGCGGGCGCCACCCTGGAAGGCCTGCGACCAGCGGAAGCCGGCCTCATCCGAAACGCCGACGCGCACCCGGTCCCCGGCCGTCAGTCCGACAAACCCGGCCAGTTGCGCGATTTCGGCGGCCACGTCGAATTTTTGCGGATCACCGGCCAGCATCGAGCGCGTCCCATCCAGCAGGATGTAGATGGGCAGTTGCCGGTCCACGAAATACTGCCGGATATAGGATTCGCCGAGCCGCGCCATGACCCGCGGATCGAGATGCCGCACATCGTCGCCCGCCCGGTATGGCCGGTGCTCGGCAAATTCGAGTCCCGCGCCCTTGGTACTGGACCGCCGCTCGCCAATACCGACGGAGGGCGCTGCCCGATGCATCAGGAAGCGCGCCGTCGAGAGTTGTTCGAGCAGAGCCGGAGATGGTGTCACAGCACCCCCTTGATGCTCGTGTCGAGCAGCTTGCCCAGCAGCGCCTCCAGCGAAACGCCGTCGGCGCGGCCTTCGAAATTGAGGTGCACGCGATGCCGCGTGGTGGCCAGCAGCATCGCTTTCACGTCCTCGAAACTGACATTGAACCGCCCGTTCAGCAGCGCATGCCCCTTTGCCGCCAGCACCAGGGCCTGCGCGCCGCGCGGGCTGAGCCCGAAGCGCAGGTAGCGCTTCACGTCCGGATGGGCGCCGGGCGCCTCCGGCTGGGTCGAGATGGCAAATCCGGCAATGGCCCGGCGCACATGTTCGGCCATCGGCACGCCGCGCACCAGCGCCTGAACCGCGATGATATCCTCGGGGGTCAGCAATTGCTGGGCCACCGTCTCGACCGTACCGGTCGTGCTGTCGAGAATGGCCGAAAGGGTTTCGGCAGTCGGCAGCGGCACATCGAGCTGCAGCAGGAAGCGGTCGATCTGCGCCTCCGGCAGGATATAGGTGCCGTCCATTTCGAGCGGGTTCTGTGTGGCCAGCACAAAGAATGGCTCTGGCAGTTCCATGGTCGTCCCGGCCGCGCTGACGGTTCGCTCCTGCATGGCCTCGAGCAGCGCCGACTGCGTGCGCGGCGTCGCGCGGTTGATTTCGTCGGCGAGCAGCAATTGCGTGAAGATGGCCCCACGCTGGAACTCCAGCACATTGCGGCCACTCACATCGGGCACCAGCACCATCGATCCGGTAATATCAGCCGGCATCAGGTCAGGGGTGAACTGCACGCGCGCAAAGGAGAGGCCCGTGGCATTGGCCAGGGTGCGCACCAGCAGCGTCTTGCCGACGCCGGGCGGACCTTCGAGCAGCACATGCCCGCCGGCGATCAGGCCAATCATCAGGTCCTGGATGATCTGTTCCTGCCCCAGCACGACCCGGCCGATTTCCGTCCGCGCTGCGGCAAGGGCAGTCAACAGCCGGTTCATCTCGGCATCTGCTGCTTGTTCACTGGTCATGACAGGTGACGACATCTGGTCTTCCTCGACTAGGGATGGACGAGCTCGTCCGCTGGCGGACGAACCTTGTCATTGGTCTGGGGGCGGAAACGGGGAGGAGCGCTGGCGCGCGGCGCCAGCATTCCGGTGTAGCGGACGGCCAGTCCAAGCATGAAGACGGTAATGGCGAGCTGCAGCCAGAAGGACCAGCCCGATACCGTGACCCAGCGGTCGCCGGCGACACGCTCGCCGCCCGCCCCGGAAGTCAGCGCGGCCAGCTGCAGCAATCCATGATCTTGCCCGGCCTCGCGCAGGGATGCAGGATATCCCGCGGCAATCGCCCGCTCCACGCTTGCATCACCGGCCGCCGCCGCGAAGCGGAAAATGCCTTCCGAAGGCGGATAGTAACTGGCCTGATATCGTCCCACGCCCATCCGGGTGAGAACCAGGGGCGCCTCGCTCCCTCCGTCCCCACGCACCACAAGGCTGGGCTCGACCTCGGCGGCCTCACCCGAAACGACCAGGTCCGCCACCAGGCCATCGCCCTGCTGTCGCAGGTTCAGCACCAGGTCGCCCCGCTCGACACCGGGCAGGAACTGGCGCACCACCTGCGCCCAGAACGGCGCATAACTGTCCATCGCCTGCCAGCCAGCGGTCCATGGACCGACAGCTTCTGTCGTCAGCGCCAGAACCTGACCGGCGCCATAGCGCCACGATGCCAGCAGCGGCATGGGCTCGCCCTTGCTGTCGGTCACGGCCATCGACAGTTGCGCCGCCGGCTTGGCCGTGGTCAGCACGAAGCCATCGATCGGCGGTAGTGTCGCCGGCAGGCCGCGCAGGAATGGCTCTGTGCGGCTGGCCCAGAGCGGTTGCGTCCTGCCCCTTTCGATGGGCGATCCCGACAGCAGCATGGCCTCCTGCGAGAGGATCGAGGGCAGCGCAGCAAAGTCGTCGGTGGCATGGAAGCTGCCGCCGCCCAGCCGGGCAATCTCTTCGATCAGCGTACGCTCCGCACCCTCGCCGATGGACACCGACGACACGGTTATGCCAGCGCTGCGGATCTGGTTGAGGAGGCCGGGGAAATCCGCCGGCTGGCTGAGACCGTCGGTCATCACGATGATATGCCGGGCAGGCGTATCCACATCCTGTAGCATGTCATAGGCCGCTTCCAGCCCCGGATACACCGACGTGCCGCCGCCCGGATCGACGGAACTGAGCGCCTGCGTCACCTCGGCCGGGTCAGCGATGCGCGAAAGCGGCACCACCGTCGTCGGTTCGGAATCGAACACGACGATACCGACCTGGCTATTGCGGTTGAGCAGTTCGACGGCCGCCAGCGTTGCCTGCTTGGCCACGTCGAGGCGAGTGCCATTGCCCACCGGCTGCTGCATGCTGCCCGAGCGGTCGAGCACGAAAACCAGCGTCGCTTCCGGAGCGTCGCGCGGCACGCGGCTGGACAGTGGCGATGCTTCTTCCAGAGGCGTCTCCAGATACCCGCCCGGCCCAAAACTGTTCGGACCACCCAGGATCAGCAGGCCCAGCCCCTGTTCCGCCACAGCGCTCTCCAACTGCTGCTGCTGCAGCGTTGTCAGCGCGATGGCCGGCACGTCGATCAGCACCGCCCCATCATAGGCGGCCCAGTCGCGCGGCCGGTACGGCGTGCGGTCCGGTTCAATGGCAATCCCGGTAATCCCCTGGCTCTGCAGCCAGCCGACGAAGGCTTCGGCCCGGTCAGGGTCGTTGGCGATGACCGCAACCTGCCGCGCGTCTCCCGCCGAAACCAGCCGCGACATCCCCCGCTCTTCGGGTACACCTGCAGTTCCGTCCAGGATATCGAGCCGATACGCCCCCTCGCCCGCCGCTACATCCGAGATGATGGTCTCGACGCGGTTATCGCCGGCGGTGAGCGCCACATTCTGTTCAACCAGCGTCTGGCCATCGCGACCGAAGCGCAGCGTGGCGGGCCGATCGGTATCCGCATGAACCACGCCCGTCAGCCGGAACGTGTCGCCGGCAAATACGGGCTCAGGCGCTTCCAGCGCCGCCACGAACGTGCCTTGTGGGCCTGTACTCGCCACCCCCGCATCAACGACGATGTCGCGGGCGGCAAGCGTCGGAGCCAGGCCGACCAATACGTCGGGATCCGAATAGGTGGCACCCGATACCGCGATACGGCCCGGCACGCCCCAGGGAACAGAAGCGGCCGCGAGCTTCAGCGCCTCACTGGTGCTTCCGCTGCGGCTTGGCGCCTCCATGCCAAATCCCGGCTCCGCACCGGCAATCACGGTCGCTATCGCCTCATCGTCGCTACCGCCGCCCGGTCCGATCACCGCAACCAGCGTTTCGCCACCCTGCCGCCAGGGCATGGGCACGTTCAACAGCGCCGCGAGCGCCAGCGCCACCGCCAGCACTTGAAGCGCCAGCGCCACCCTTCGGCGATACCCCAGTGGATTGTCGCCGCGCAGTCCCTCGGCGAGCAGGAACCGGTCCGGGCCGCGTCCGGAAACGATCGTCTCTGCAACCAGCACGATCAGCGCCAGCGCCAGCAAAGCGCTCCAGAGCGGCAGCGGCAGCGCGGGAAGCTGCCCGACAGCACCCGGTTGACCGGCATCTGCCGCCGCGGCGTTGATGGCGATGATCTCGCTCCGCTCTCCCCGTGCAATCTCAAACAGGCCTGCCCGATCCGGGATCCAGCTCGCGCCGGCCAGCGCGACGCTGTCGTCACCACCGACTGCCGCGATCGAGCCTCCCTCATAGCGCCGATCCACCTGGCAAAGCGTCCCCACCTGGCAAGGCTCTGCAAGCAACCCTTCCGGCTGAAGTCCGAGCCAGGCCACCAAATTGGCGACAAAGACCGGCAGGGACGGCTGCTGCGCCCAGTTGCCCGACCGCGGATCAAAAGCCAGGGTAATGTCGCGCCCGAAGGGTGTCCGCGCCGTCGTCACCAGCGCATCATCTCCTGAGCGCAATACGACTTCCTCGCCCGTATGCGTCGGAACCGCATACACGTCCCCGGTGCTGATATCCGCCCAGGACACGCCCTGCATCAGCGGGTGCGCCGCTGCGCCAGTGGGCTCAGAGCCAGCCTTCACCACAGGCGCAGCGGCGCCGATACCGGCCGCACCGATCCAGACCACATTGCTTTCGGGCTGTCGGTCGACAACGCTATTATCCACGACAACCAGTCCGAACTGGCCAAGATCGGCAGGCAATTGCGGCGCCTGATAGATTTCCGTGCCTTCGACGGCTCGCAACGCACCCAGCAGCGGCTGGTTACCCTCGCCGACATAGAGAATGTCGAGCCCCCGCGGCGCCGGCTTGATGACGAACTGCATCCGGTTGTCGAACAGATTGCCGTCATCGGCCAGCGCCACACTGACAATGCCGGCGCCGGGCAGGTCGAGCTGCACCGAAAAGCTGCGTTCGACCACCTCGCCAGCGGGCGCCGCCTCCGGATTGCCGATCGTGCGCCGGCTCCATTCCAGTGGCGCCTGTCCCGCCTCGCTGGCAAAGCCGACCACGACTTCGGTGCTCGCCATGCCGGGATCGAGGCGAACGACACCCGTCAGCGTCCACTTGCCCGCTTCGTCTCCCGCCTTTTCCAACTCGGCCAAAATCGCCGCATTGGGCACGTCGGAATTGAGGACGACACTGTTTTGCGTAACCCCGTCCATGACAGGCAGGTCCACCGCGCGATCGCTGAAAACCACGACACGCGTCGCTTTCCCCGCACGGATCAGCGGACGCAAAGCGACCGGCAGGCGTGCCCAGTTGGCCGGGCCATCCTCCGGCCCGACGGATGCCACCGCCTCGGCCATGCCGGCTGCATCCGCAGCCTGGTTGACCAGTATCGGTTCGCTGAATTCACCCACGGCAATCAGCGACTGAGGGCCATCTCCAGCAGCGCCGAGACGCGCTTCGATCTGGCTCTTGGCCGCCGCGAGCAGCGTCTCGCCGCCGCCAGTGGCTTGCATCGGACCTGAGCGGTCCAGCACGAACACCCAGTGGTCGACAATCTCGCCACGGTTCAGCAGCGGCTGGGCCAGCGCCGCGACCATGGCGAGCAGGGCCAGCAATTGCAGCGCCAGCGACCAGCTCGGCTTGGGCCATTGCCACGTTCGGTTGCGCTTGACCTGCCCGGCCTGCAATTGCCGCCAGATGACCAGGCTGGGCACGCCCACGCTGCGCCGCCGGCGTATATGGAACGCCAGGATGACCAGGGCCAGCGCTGCAAGGATGAGGGCGGCGGGAGCAAGAACCTGCATCTTACGATCCCGGCTCTGCGACGGGGCGATTGAAATAGTGCGATACGACCGCACCCGCATGCGGCTCGATGGACTGGCGCGTGACCAGCTGTGCAGCCTGACGGTCCCAGGCGTCACCCCTACCGCTCGATAGCGCGCCGGCTTCTGTCACCTCGGCCGTGGTGGGCACATGCATGCGGATACGGTTGCCTTCGGACACATTTTCGGCGGCGATCGACACCACCTGGCTGGGGTCAGCCATGGTTTCAAGGAACTGGCTGTCTGCCGCCAGGGCCTGCGAGCCACCGCCGGCAATATTGCTTTCGCCCTTGCCCGACTGTGCTGCCGCACCCACTGGCAGCGATCCGGCGCTGGTGAATGCATCGTCTTCCATCGGTCGGGCCGCTGTTTCCCCGCCCCCCAGGCTCGAATTGTGCAGCTCGCCCTCGCGCTCAGCCATTGCGTTGGCGTCCGGAGGAGAATTGCCCGGCGGCTGCGCCGCCGCACTGCGCGCCAGCCGGTCATCAGACAAGGTATACATGTCGGCCGAACTGATCCGTGGCCCGTCGCCACGCATCTCCGCCAGCCTGGCGCGTTGCTCGGCGGCCTTTTGCTGGGCAGCGTTGAACGCCACGGCGTTCTGAAGCGCCGATCCGGCATTGCCCGAAGCATCCTGCAGCCATTCCGGGCTCTCCCCGGCATAGCCGGCATTGGCATGCTCCATCAGCTGCTGCAGCTGGGCCTGCAAGTCCTCCTGCGAGGCGCCGTCACGCGCCGCCTGTGCAAGCGTTTCAATGGAATTAGCCAGCGCCTCGAGATAGTCGCTGTTGCGCCGGTCGGCGTCGGCGGCAACCAGCTCAGCCAGCACATCGAGGTCTTCTGCTGCAATTTCCAGCTGCATGTCGCTTTCCGTCACAGCATCCGCTGCGCTCACCACGGCGGCAGGTCGGGCGTAGAGCCCATAGGCGATGGCGCTTCCTGCCAGGGCCAGCACCAGCGCACCGAGACTGATGCCGAGCAGACGGCTCCCCAATGGCACGGCGCGCGCAACATCGATCCGCGCGGCCGTCTCGTTGGCCTGGGCCACAAGGGAGCGAACAACCGGATTGTTCCGGCTTCCGAGGGATGCATCCGTCGCGGTGGAGAGCTGCTCTTCGAGACCGAGATCGAAATCCATGCGGCGCGCAACGACGCCTGGCCGGTTGCGGCGCCCCAGAACGAAGCCGGACCCGATCAGAATGGCCAGCGCAACGGCGCCCGCCAGCGGCATGGCGATCTGTAGCCAGACCTGACCCAGCCACACGATCGCAGCCCCGAACAGGGCAACCCCTGCGGCCAGTCCAAACACCAACAATGGCAGAAGATGTGCAATCTGGGCGCGTTGGCCGGCTTTGGCCAATACGTCGAACACCTGCTGTGAGCCGTGATAGCTTTGCTCAGACATGCGCCGACTCCACGGGCGGAATCTCCAAAACCTGTCACGCCGAAGCGCGAACAGACCCTTTGGCGACCCCGCCCGGGACTTATGCTTACTGACCGACCTGGGCAGCGAGTTCGGCGAACGCTTCCTTGACCTTGGCCGGGCCGCGCGCATTGGTGATCGCGTCCAGGTTCGCCGGATCTTCACCGACGACGATCAGGCCGACCATGCCCATGGCGAGATGCGGCTGGCACTTGTAGCCATAGGCGCCGGGCACGTCGAAGGTTACGCTGAACTCTTCGTTGATCTTGCCCTTGAACTCGTTGCCACCTTCGGGGAACATGTCCTTGATGGTTTCGGCATTGTGACCGCGATCGGTCGGGATGAATTTGACGGTATCGCCGACTTCAATCTGCAGGAAGGCCGGCTCAAAGACCATGGTCTTGCCGTCGCTGCCCTTGTTGAGCATGTGTACTTCATACTCTGCAGCAGCCAGAGACAGCGTGGACGCCAGAACCAGCGCACCAGCGACCAATATGCTAGAGAATTTCAACTCAATAACTCCAAAGTTATGGTGATGCTGATCGCCTGCGCGATCGCATCCTCTTGTTAGTAGCCAGCCGCACCCGGACTTTATTCCGGGGTCAGCTTGACGATTGGCGGGGTCCTCCAAGGGAAACCTTAGGCCCAATCCACAAGGCCTTCAATATTGCGGCGTCCGAATTTAAACGCCCGCCAATACAGCACTTCAGCCCCGAAATGTGGGGTGTGAAGGGTCAGTCCATGCCGAGACTGATCAGCTCGCCGGCCATCATGAACGGCACGTAGACCGACGTGCCATCCGTGCCCAGATCCGCCGTCCCCATGCCCAGTTCCGCCAGCGTTGCCGACGAGCCATCAGGCTGAACAGTCATGACTTTTCCGGCAAAGAAGTCCGTCACCACCCATTGGTCGCCGACCCGGACGATGCCATCGAGGAAGCCCAGCTGCTCTGTTCCCGCCACGGGCGTGATCGCCTTGGACGCCACGTCGACCGAGACCAGTCCGCCCGGAACCATGTCTTCCTGCTTTTCCGCCAGCACGCCGAAACTGGCGATCACGAGCGCGTCACCGTCTGCGAGTATGCCATTGGGGCTGTTGAGCGCCGCATCTTCGAGGAACAGCGTGGCCGTGCCGTCGGCAATCGCGTAGATGCGATTCGCAAACGTATCGGTGACGTAGACCGTGCCGTCCTCGGCGGCGGTCACGTCGTTGAGGAAGGTTGCCCCCTCGATGGCGATCGTCTCCACCGCGCCGCTCGCCAGGTCGACGACACGGATATTGGTCAGGTCGGCGACGTAGAGGCTGCCACCCGAGATCGCCAGCCCCTTGGGCGCATCGAGCCCGGTCACCCATTCGGCGTCGGTGACATTGCCTTCGAGATCCACGACCGACAGTGAACCCTCGCCATCTGCCTCGGTCGCCTCGCCGATGATGTTGGAAACGATGAGGCGCTGATTGGCCTCATCGAACACCACCGATTCCGGCGTGCTGAAGCCCCCTGCCCGCCACAGCTCCTCGGCATGGACAACAGCGAGCATCGACATTGCGGCAACCCCGCCCAACACACTCAAAGTAATCAATTTGCGCATGAAAAATCTCCTCCATTAATGTACCGAACAATGACAGGCGCGACCGGATATTCAAGCAGATCAAAAGATTGGGTTTGCAACAAAGTCCCGCCGCCTGTCGGAATGGTCGCTTCGTCCCGGTCACCATTCTGTGAGATTCAGGTCTCATTAAGGCCTGTGGCGGCCCCATGCCTGCATGAAAGCCACGAGGATCACACGCTTCAATATGCATCAGCGTCCCGCCTATGAGCGGATGCAGCAGATGCGCCCGCCGCGCCGCAGCGGCCGAGATTGCCCAGCGGACCGCCGCGCTCGCCAATGGCTTTGCGGCCATCCAGATCAACAAGTCGACGCAGCAGGGCGACCTGTTTTCCAGGGTCGCCATGCAACGCATTTCCAAGAAGGTCTGAGCTCAGACGGGCTGAGGCGTGATCCGCCTGAGCAGCGCCGATAATTCGGCCGGCGGCTTCTGCTCGATCCGCCTGTAGGAGCGCCCATCCGGCGTGCGGGTCACATATCCCATATCCACCATGGCCCGGCGCAGCAGGGCGTGATCGCCAAAACTGGCCCAGGCATTGAGCAGCTCGGTATTCTCCCGGTCCGCATAGTCGCGGCCCGGCTCCATGCGCGCCCACAGCGCCCAGAGGCACAGCGGCTGCAGACTGTTCTTGCCGGGCCAGCGCAGCAGCACGCCATCGGCATCGAAATGCCGGGCGACCTTTTCGACCAGCGTGAGATCGACAACATCGGCCGGCGGCGCCTCTTCGGTCACCGCTTTCAGGTGCTGGTAGTTCCGGAAACCGGCCGCGCGAGCCAGCATGTTGAGCATGTCCACTTGACCAGGGTTCTCGTCAAGTTTGGTCAGCTGTTCGCGCAGGCTTTTGGCAAAAGCCGACAGGTCGGCAATGGTGAGGGACAGGATCTGTCTCGACATGGTTCATCCTCGAGCATGCCCATATCCGCCTTGCAGCGGTGTCATGGTCGCCGGCTTGCGACGGGCACGAGTGAGGTGCGTGTCGAAGATCAGGATAGAAGCAGGTTTAGCTTCCCATGCGGGACGGCGACGCCTCGGTGAACTGCAGACCGTTGCACCGGCATACCGCGCAGCAGAAAAATCCACAAGCATGCAGCACCCCTTTGACACGGCGATTGACCCTGCTAAGAGGCTGAAGGGGGCCTATAGCTCAATGGTTAGAGCCGACCGCTCATAACGGTCTGGTTGCAGGTTCGAGTCCTGCTGGGCCCACCAGCAAATTCAGCGGATTAATGCGACCAAAAAATGTTGAGTCGATTTGACCCTGGAAAACCGGGCATCGACCAAAAGTCGTGAGTCGATTGAACTGCAATACGAGAGTCGGATCGTCACGGTCCGGCTCTCAGCTTTTTCTTGGCGGCATTTCGTTGGTCGACAGCCAGGTGCTGCGCTTATCGAATTCGGTTCCGGCATGGGCCGCAAGCGTGGCATCCGAACATTCGAAGCCGTGGCGGGCAATGAGGTCGAATTCTGCAGGCGATAGCCTATTCAGTGCCGTGGGATGAGCGACGGCAGCCTTCGTCAGTTCATCGCTGAGATATGCGGCATGCTCCGACTCTGGTCGAATGAAGCCCGCCTTAAGGTCGATATCGCGGATCGAGTTACCCATGCGTACTATGACGCCGCGCAGGGGCCCGTAGTCGAACTCGCGCATGAGCATCCTCGACCGCAGGCTTCTGACCTGGTCCCCCATCAGGTCGAATAGGCGAGGCGTGGCCAAATTCCCTTTAAAAAGATTGGCCACCACTCCCCCGGAAGGCGGAGCCAGGACCCCGGATGCATCGCTGCAGATGAGGAAATCGAAATCGGTCGAGGGTTGGCCCGGCTTCACCAGGGCTTCCAGAGCAAGATTATCATAGGCTCCTCCGTCCCAGATGAGGAGGACCCGAACGTTGGGATCGATGGCCTGCTGCGGTTTCCTCGTAGCCGGATCGGTTCGATACCAGCCGCCCTGCGGTATTTCGAGCCGAAGGGCACCGATTGCGTAGGGCACCGCTGCCGAGGCCGCGGCGGCTTCGGCGATCTTGACGGCAGGCGAGTAGTGCCGACCGAATTTCCAGTCACCCATCTCGCCGTTACTGAAGCGCCAGTTCTTGCCGGAATGGATGGAGGCGGCGTTGATCCACCATTTAGGACTGGTGGGCAAATCCGCAAGGTTGCCGGTGACACCCCATTCCGTGCCGAGTCGATCGGCCAATACGTGAGCACGCCGGTTCACGAGCCGGAAATTGTGCTTGAGCAGGCTGCCAGGATTTAACAAGGCCGGGATGCTGAAGAGATCCCTCTCGGTCAAGAGACTTCTTACGGTCGGATATACCTCTTCCCTGAAGGCCGCCGATGTTGGCCACTTATTGCCGTTGTTGCCGAACACCGCTGCGATCACCAGGCTGCCGCCCGATACCGTCGATATTGCCGAAACGCTTTCGAGCTGGTCCTGAATGGCAAGCCTGAGCAGCAACCCCAGATGAAAGACTGCAGCCCTAGTCCCACCGCCCGACAGTGCCAGCCCGAGGCGGAGGGGTTGTTCGGCTCCGGCAACCCCCAATGTCGTATCGGTCATCGCATCGTCCCGACCAGATGCCGGGCCTCGTTCTCCCCGACGATGAACATCACGCCGGGCATGCCATCACCGGCCATGGTCGTGCTCAACCAGGCAAGTTGTTCGATATCGATGGTGCTGGGCCGGCTTGAACTGCCCTTGGGGTGAGAATGCCATTCGCCCACATACCTGATCTGCCCCGCGGAACGGGCAATGGCTGCCTCCACGGTTTCGCGCAGTCCCATCGTGCCGCGGATGAATTCGGTCGGCGCTTCCGTGCTGTCGCTCGGAGCAGGAACCGCGGCCACCAGTTCGATACGCTTCGATTGCGGATCGACTATGCCAAGCAATGCGCCACCCGTTTCGTTCGGCAGCCGCTTCAGGCGCTGGGCGGCGAGCTCAGCCGAAAGGGTATCGGGCATCCTGATCGTCCAGTCCCCCGCATGATCTATGGCCAAACCGACTTCCGGTGAGACCAAGGAGACTTCCCCCTCTTCGCCGAGGGACCAGATCTTGACGCAGGCTTCGCTGCTGCCGAGCGCTTGGCTAAGCCCGCTTGCCACCAGACCCGACAATACCTGCACCCGCGACGCGGGTATGCGGCTGGTCAGCATTCGGCACGCACCGGTGTACCGGATCATCTCGCTGTCAACGAGGTGGTTCTCGAGGACGGGATCGGTTTGGATGGCGCGATGATAGATCGCCTCCAGAGCGCGCAGGTCGATGCGGCGATCCTCGTCCTCGGCGAGCAGCACGACCGCGGTACCGGTCGGGTTGAAGAAGATCGACACGCGCCGCGCATGGCCGGCAAGGTCGCTTAGCCTGCGGCCAACGGCTACCGAAGCCGAGGCGTCGACGATGGTGTCAGCAGCCTGCAGCAACGCTTCCGCCTCGGGGGATGGTTCGGCCAGGAAGTTCCCGTCGATCGTCGACACGTCGAGGTCAGGCCTAATGGACTGCAGGCGCTGACCAATGCTGGTCGCCTTCGGCCGCGTCACCTCATTGGACGTCAGCGTATGGCGGGCAAGATTGTGCGGAAGAAGGGTGTCGTCGTCCATTACGGCCATGCTGTCGAAAGCGCCTTCACGCGCAAGGATTTCCGCAACGGAGGAGCCGATGGCACCGGCGCCAATCATCACGGCCTTGCCCACCACGGGCGAAGCCACCCCGGAAATCGCCCGAGCCAACTGGGTGTCGAACGCACCGTGGACCAGGCATCCTTCGAGGCGAACGGCGTCGAGATCAGGATCGCCGGAAGGAAAGCGGAGCTGATATCCTATACTGTTCAGGTCGCTGCTCCGGTCGCAATAGAACAGGCCGAGCGCCACCCCGATGTCGCCGACAGTGCCGTCGACCATAAAGCCGACCGTGTCGAGCCCTTCTAGATGGCCTGTGACCGGGTTGATCATGGGCAAGCGGAGCAGGATGCACGGATGAGAGTTGAGAACGGCGGCACGCCGCGTCTCGTCGGCATACCAGGTCTTCAGCCGAGCTTTTAGGTCCGCGACGACGTCCACGCCACGTCGCAGGGTCTCCTCGGCGAGATCGGCCAGTGTCGCCGGCGCCTGGCGCATTCGGGACATGGCTTCCGCGGACAGGTCGTAGGCAATCACGGAGATCACCGGGGTGGCGCTTTGTCGCCGTTCCGCAGGCAGCAATGTCACCATCGTCTGGCGCTGGTGATCCTGAACGATGCCGATCAGCTCCGTGACCTTGTCGGCATCGCAAGCCCAGACCTCGCGGGGCATGATCAATTCATATGGTGATTGCAGCGAGAAGAATGGTTCGAGGGGCTGGGCCGCGTCGTGCAACTGGCCACGTGCCGCCTTCCGGAACCACTGCAGGATGCGATGACCCAGCTCTGCCGGGCCATATGACGATTTCGCCTCCGACCATGGCCGGTCGTCGATGCAGATACAGAACGGCATGCCCTTGGGCAGGCGGGCTTGGTGCGGCGTATCCGGGAAATCCTCACGAAGCGCCATTACGCAAGGGCCGTGCCTTCCATCCCCGAAGACAATCGCGATGGGCTCAACCCGGTCGATTGCGACGACCGGGCGCTGTGGGCGTTCGGTCCGCACATTAGCCAGGATCAGCTCCATGCCGCGATCGCAGCGGGCTTCTACCAACTCGAAGATGCCGTCCCCGCCATCGCGCACGTGATCGACGAAGGCGCTGGCAAGGGGGTTTCCGAGGGCCGAATACTCGACCACGGGAAAGGAGGCGATCCAGGGCTGCATGTCAGCCGCCCCGAACCGGCGTGGAGGTTGCCGTCCCGGTCGAACTGCTGCTGATATAGCTGATCGCAGCGCCAAACGCGGTGATGTCGATCCGGAACGGTTTCGGCCTGATCCTGTCCGGCGTCTCCATGGTCACCTTAAACTCTCCACCCCGGTCGGCGACGACGCGCTTGTGATGATTGGCGGCCTGGCGGTGCGGCGGCTGAACGTCGTCGTCCTCCGCGGTGCCCTTCTGCGGGATCTCCCAGCTGGGCGACACGATGATGCATCCATCGCGAGACTGCTCCTCGAAGAGCCAGCGCGTCTCGTCCACGGATTCCGTTTCGTCCTCGCCAATCTCGGGCCCGATGGACTTGTAGGAGCAGTGGTGGAAGAGCTTGAGCACATCCCACTCGAGGCGGTGCTCGTTCCCGTGCTTCTTGCTGGTCTTTACGATCTCGCAGAGCGTTCCGTATTCTACGTCCGATCCGAGCAGGGCCTTTGTCTCGACGCCGCCCTCGATGAAGGTGACGTGAAGTACGACGGAATCCTTGTTGCGGTCCTCGAGCCCCCGCTCGTCGGTGCGCCAGGCGAAGGGGCAATGCACAAAGAATTCCGCTTTAGCCGAACCTTCCCTGGTGAACCCCGGCACCAGCTTACCTGCGTCGACGATGCAGTGCTTGCGGTCTTCGAGCGTCAGGCCGTGTGACGCGAGGAATTCCTTTAGCAGTTCAGGACGGGAGAAGACCTTGATGCCGGTACCTTCGATGAGGCGATGGCGCGCCTCTTTGCGGATGGTGGCGGCATTGCCCACCAGGCCGGTTTCCGTGATCGCGCCGGCCGGCACCCACAATTCATCGATCTTCGGGCGGCCTTTGCCCTGATGGGCGGTGGAGTGCCGCAACCAGAAGAAGTCGCTGGCGCCGCAGATGTGGTCGTTGTCCAGATGGGTGAAGCACACTACGGCGAAGTCGGTCTGGCCGGCTTCTGACATTTCCTTGCGCAACGCAACAGGAAGGTCGCAACGACTGTCGAACTGGTCGTTCGGGTTGCGCATGTCCGCGTAGTCGAGAAGGACCAGGCGGTTGTCGGCCAGTCGGATCAAGGTGGTGTCGGCATTGCCGAGCGGGAAGAAGGTAAGCCTGGTCATGTCGAGTATGCCCTTCCATAGCGAATTAGCGACCCGTTAAGTACGTCTACTCCGAACAAATGGAACTCCTTGCTGCTGCTGTCAAGGGTGCTACAATGCGTCTACACCGAACTTTTGTCGTTCGGTGCGTTTGGCAGGAGTTTGAACACGCATGGCCGCACCGTTTGGCGACAGGATTCGCGAGCTTCGTAAGAAGAAGGGCATGACGCTTGACCAGCTCGCGACCGCCACTGACTCGAGCAAGAGTTATATTTGGGAGCTCGAGAACAAGGACCCGCCACGACCCTCGGCGGAGAAGATCGCCAAGATCGCGGCGGCGCTCGACGTCACCGGCGACTATCTCATGGGCGTGGACGACGGGAACTTGCAAGCTGCTGAGGATAAGGCATTCTTCCGCAAGTACAGCCAGATGAGTCCCGAAGCTCGGGCGCGGCTGCGACGATTGGCTAAGGCGCTCGACGAGGACGACTGATGGGGCCAGAGGGCTGGGCGATACAACTGACGAAACTGTTGGACGCCGCCCACCGTGATGGCCCTGACCGTTATCCGATCGACGTCCGGTCACTGGCATTGCAATATTCGGCCCAGCGATTTCCGGATGCTCCGATCAAGCGCGTCGAGGCCGACGATCTCGACGGCTTCGAGGGGGCGCTTCTCCCCGGCGAGACCAGGAAGAACCTATGGGGCATCCTCTATGACAGCAAGCAAACGGCTGAGCGCGCCAGGTTCACGGTCGCCCATGAACTGGGCCACTATCTCCTGCATCGGGAGAAGCAGCCCAAGGGGTTCTGGTGTGGCGAGGACGCCATCGTGCGCCGCGAGGTCGAAGGCATCGAAAAGGAAGCCGACACCTTCGCCGCGTTCCTCCTGATGCCCTTGCACGACTTCCGGGCGCTGATCCCGCCGGACCACAAGCCCACCTTCGAGGAGCTCGGCGAATGCGCCAAGCGTTACGGCGTATCGCTGACAGCTGCGATACTGCGCTGGCTCGAATACACCAACCGCCGCTCCATCCTGGTGGTTTCGAACGAAGGTTTTGCGCGCTGGGCCAAGGCCAGCGGCCCTGCATTCCGTTCGGGCAAGTTCATACGAACACGGGCTTCCGTGTTCGAGCTGCCGGGGGCATCGCTGGTCGCCACCATGGGTGCCGATGTCGACCCCACCGTCGTGGTCAGGCAGAGTGCCGGCGTCTGGTTCGACGAGCCGGTGGAGGAATCCTGCATAGCGTCCTCCCGCTATGAAATGGAACTCACGCTCCTGCACCTCGGCACGCAATCGGCGCGTTCATGGCATTCCGAGGCTCCGGACGAGGAGGATTCGTTCGATCGCTTCAAGCGTTGAGGGGGACGTCTTCGCCCGACCCACGACGCTGCGGTCCACCGACCGGCTACGTGTCGGTGAACCGAGGCAACTGGTCGTCGAAATCTTTTACGCCCAAGAATGTCGCCAATGCCATGAGGGCCGGGACGAGTTCTGCCTGCATGGGCCGCAGATCAGGCCCGATCCCCGGCGACAGGCTATCGACGCCGTGCTCCCCGATATCGGCATAGGCGACTTCGAGGACATGCCGGTCTGCATCCAGCAGGACGAAGACGGGGAGCGGTTCGTCCCGCTTCGCGTTTTGACGCCAGCCGCAATAGAGGGTGGTGCAGTCATATCGCATCGAAACCCTACCGAACGCTCGACGGACGCGTTGGGCCACGGACCAGTCGGTTACCTGATACCAGACCAGTGCTCCCGCCCTAAGAAGGGGCGTCATGCCGGTGCAAGGCACACGCCCTCCCGCCAGCACGCGGAAGAGGATGATGTCGGCCATCTCGCCGGTGACCGAACGAAGCTGGTTCCAACGGTATCTTGCCACGGAGCGAAGGGTCCAGGCGACCACCACCGCCCGGTCGGCTACCGTCAGTCGGTTCTCGAACAGCACCGTCTCGAACAATGGCCGCGTGAACAGGGCTCGATCCAGCCGCCGCCCGAGGGGTTCGCGATGTTTGTTTGCCATCCCGCCAATACGGTCTGCGAATCGGTCGCGGGCAAGCCGCCTCGACCGGGATCCACAGGCTTCCGCAGCGGGGACGCTCCACGTGGCCGACGCAAGCCGAGATCGCCGACTCTTCAGAACCGCGGGGGTGTCCGCGACCTTTTGAATGCGCCCTGCTTGCGCTGGTGATCGAGGTGGTCGACCAGCTGGGTGATCTCGTGCCGAAGCCGGTCCTGGTCCGTCTCTTCATCCTGCGCGATCTCGATAAGCATGCTCGCGAGAACGGCGGCGCCGCCGAAGTTGCGACCCTTGCCACTGGGTCTCTGGGTCCGACGCTTGTTGCCGTCGACCTCCACCGGGCCGAGGACGTTGGCGATGCGGATCATGGCGTTCCTGATACGCGTGCTGCTGGCGCCGGTCTGCTGCTTGAGCGCAGTGGTGGGAAAGACGGCTTCGTCTCCGTGGACCAATGCCCCCAGACGAGCCAAGACCAAAAGGTCTCCCAAAGTTACATCCGGCTCGAAAGCCACTCGACGAGGCATCCCATGTCTCCGAAGGTGCCTCGTCATTGTGCATTCGGCATCTTGCGAAAGGGTTTAACCCCAAGTTGCCATCAATCGGGACATAGTGATGGTTACAACACCTCTAATGACGTCGACTCGACATCATCGGACCTGAAGTGGCGGCTAAATGCCATCGCAACTCTATTTGCGACCTCGTTCCACCATCGAAAGCAACTGGTTGGTGGTTAGCACCCATCATTCCAGGCGGGAAAGCCTTGATCCCCCATCATAATGGTGGCGATCATGGGCAAGGTTGCAGCGACGGCTGTCGGATCAGCGTTCACTCTCCTCTTACCATCCTCGTCCGCAGGGGTATTGACCTTCCAATGATGGGAAGGTGCAGAAAGGAAGCACGACAGCAATTCGACAAGGAGCAAACCTATGTCCACCGTGGTGGCCAACGCCGGCAAGAAGGCGGTTATCCATCGTATGGTGATGCCGAGCCACACCTGCCCCTATGGTCTCAAGGCCGTGGATCTGCTGAAGCGGTCCGGTTACGAGGTCGAGGATCACCACCTTACCACCCGCGAAGAAACCGACGCATTCAAGACCGAGCACGACGTCAAGACGACACCTCAGGTGTTCGTCGATGGCAGGCGGATCGGCGGCTACGACGACACCCGCCGCTTCCTGGGCAAGACGGTCGCGGATCCCAAGGCGACTACGTATCGGCCCGTGGCGGTGCTGTTCGCCATGACCGCCCTCACCGCCATGGCAGCGAGCTTTGCGGTGAGCGGCAACCCTCTCACCCTCCGGGCGCTGGAATGGTTCATCAGCTTCTCGATGGTGGTCCTGGCGCTGCTCAAGCTCCAGAACGTCGAGACCTTCGCGACCATGTTCCTTAACTACGACCTGCTGGCCAAGCGCTGGGTGCCCTACAGCTACATCTACCCCTATGCCGAAGGTCTTGCGGGCATCCTGATGGTGGCCGGAGCGCTAACCTGGCTTTCGGTGCCCGTGGCCCTCTTCATCGGGACGGTCGGGGCCGTTTCAGTGTTCAAGGCCGTCTACGTCGACAGGCGGGAGCTCAAGTGCGCCTGCGTTGGTGGGTCGAGCAACGTGCCTCTCGGGTTCGTTTCGCTCACCGAGAACCTGATGATGATCGCAATGGCGGTCTGGATGGGGCTTTCCGCTCTCGGGATCATTCCCGCCGGGCACGCGATGTAACCTCAACGCACGCGAATTTCTTTGAACAACGGAGACGAACGATGAAGCACACCATTATCGCCCTTGCCGTCCTCGGCATGTCGACATTGCCGTCATTGGCGCAGGATGCACATGCCGGTCACGGCACCGCTGCCGCACCTGTCGACATGCCATCGGTGGCCCGATTGCCCGAGATCTGCCTGTCCGCGGAAGCTCCTGCATCGGCACCGATGGAAATGGATCACGAGATGGACCAGCCACATTCTGACCTGATGGCGGGAATGGACGAGAACAACCGGCTGATGATGCAGGCAGGCATGGTCGAGGACATCGACGTCGCTTTCGTTTGCGCCATGATCCCCCACCACCAGAGCGCCATCAACATGGCCAAGGCCCAGCTTGAACATGGCGACAATGCCTGGGCCAAGGAGATGGCGCAGAAGATCATCGACGCGCAGGAATCAGAAATTGCCGAAATGCTGGGCTGGCTCTCGGGCGAAGGCGCTTCCGAATAGGCCTGCAAAACGATCGTGACGCTTGATCGCCATCGAACGCCGCCTCGCGAGGTCCTTGGGTTCGATGGCGGTCAATATGATTCGTCGTCGTCACCGCGGAGCAGGTCTTCCAGGCCGGAGTTCATCGCGAGAAACCCGCCGTCGTCCAGGCGATCAAGCGTTAGGAGCCCGGCGCGTTCGAAGATGATCCAGATCCGGCGCTCCGCCCGGGAGAGCCAAAGCTGTATGGACAGCAAACGCCTGCTCATGAAGCGGCAGTCTTCCCCGTCCAAGTCGCCGGGCCACACCCCTTCATGGAACAGGCGGTGTACGAAGTAGTCGCGCTTGTCCTTGATCCACTTCAGGTACCTGATGTCCTCCGCCGCGATGCCGTGTTTTTCCAGAACCTTGATGAGTGATCCCAGTGTAGAACCTTGAAGCGTGGCCCGTTTTGCCACGAACCGGTCCCACCGGTCGGCGTCTTCACCGAGCCTGTGCTGCACCTTGAGTCGGTCGCACATCTGCATGGCGCTGATCAGCATGTCCTCGAACTTGCCGACTGCCAAATAAGTACCGGCCATCTCCTGGCAATAAAGAAATCGAGCCACGTCGTCCTCTGACATGGCGCCGATGATCTCGAGGAGCTGTTCCTTTGACAGTTCGGGACGAAACACCGCTGCTACTCCTCCGCGCGTCGGTCCCGCGTATGATCGCGCGAGTGACCCTTAGGCAATACCGGGTCGAGCCAACGCCTACTTGGCATGCTAACAGGTTTGATCCTGCGCGGGGTCATGTCTCATCACACCGGCTGTTAGTTGTGGCAGTGCTGACGCTTCCACGCCCTGCACAAGACGCTGCAAAAACCTCATCTTGACAGCGAATGATAAATCCATAATCTTCGATATATGGAATCAACACATGCGATCGAAGTCTTCGCTGCACTGTCGCAGTCGACCCGTCTGTATACCTTCCGCTTGCTCATGGAACACGAGCCTGAAGGACTGCCGGCAGGGGAAATCGCGCGCCGCCTAGAGGTGCCACAGAACACGATGTCGTCGCACCTGGGCGTACTAACCCGTGCCGGCCTGATCGAGTCCGAGCGTCACAGTCGTTCGATCGTTTATCGTGCCGTCGTTGATCGTGTTCGGGAGATTGCGAGCTTTCTGGTGCAAGACTGCTGCGGTGGTCGACCGGAGCTGTGCGAGCCGCTCGTCGCCGAGTTCACCCCTTGTTGCCCACCGAAGGAGTCGAGCCATGCCTGACCGCGTCTACAATGTCCTGTTCCTCTGCACCGGCAATTCCGCCCGCTCGATCTTAGGCGAGGCGATCCTCAACCATGTCGGCCAAGGCCGTTTTCAGGCATACTCCGCGGGCTCGACGCCCAGGGGGTCGGTTCATCCAATGACGCTGGAGACGTTGACCAAGGTCGGCATTCCCACTCATGGCCTTCGCTCGAAGGCTTGGGATGAGTTCGCCGCCCCAAATGCACCCAAGATGGATTTCATCTTCACGGTCTGCGACAACGCTGCCGGCGAAGTCTGTCCGATCTGGCCCGGTCAGCCGATGACCGCCCACTGGGGCATCGAAGACCCCGCCGCGGTTGACGGACCGGAGTTCAAGCAACGTGCCGCCTTCGATGATGCCATGCGCTATCTGCGCAACCGGATCGGCGCCTTCATCAACCTGCCGATCGCCAGCATCGACCGCATGGCGCTGAACTCGAAGCTTGAAGGCATTGGCGCCATGGACGGAACGACCACCAAGTCGTCCAAGGTCGCATGATCAGCCCGACTCCCATACCGGGGAACGATCCGAAGTTCCTCGCCGCTCTCACCGAAGCAAAGCTTCCTACCGACGATGTTGGTGAACCTGACCGGTCGTTCTTCAGATTCGAGCAGGACGGTCGACTCCTCGGTTTCGGCGGCTTCGAGCTCTACCGCGAGGACGCCCTTCTTCGATCCGTTGTCGTGCCGCAGGAAAGCCGGGGCACTGGCGCCGGGCGTACAGTAGCCGAGGGCATGCTTCGTGAGATCTCCAATGCCGGCGGCACGCGAGCGTACCTGCTGACCACCACGGCAGCCGACTTCTTCAAGCATCTTGGCTTCGAGGTCATCGACCGTGAGGACGCACCTTCCGCGATCCTCAGGACACGTCAGGCCTCTTCCATCTGCTCATCCGCGTTGATGCTGTTCCGCGCCATCTAGGTTTCCCATGTCCATCTTCGAACGCTACCTGACCATTTGGGTCGCCATCTGCATCGTCGTTGGCATCGCCGCCGGCCACTTCTTCCCTGCCGTCTTCCAGGGTCTGGGATCCTTTGAGTACGCTCAGGTCAACATCCCTATGGCAGTGCTCATCTGGCTGATGGTCGTGCCCATGCTGGTCCGCATCGACTTCATGAGCCTGCGGCAGGTCGGTTCCTACTGGCGCGGCATCGGCGTCACCGTCTTCATCAACTGGGCGATCAAGCCCTTCTCGATGGCGCTGCTGGGGTGGCTCTTCATCGGTTGGCTGTTTCGCCCGATGCTGCCGGAGATGCAGATCGACAGCTACATCGCCGGCCTGATCATCCTGGCCGCGGCACCGTGCACCGCCATGGTGTTTGTCTGGTCCAACCTGGTCAGGGGCGAACCGCACTTCACCCTTTCTCAAGTCGCCCTGAACGACGCCATCATGGTCGTCGCCTTTGCCCCAATCGTCGGCCTACTGCTAGGGCTATCGGCGATAACCGTTCCCTGGGACACGCTGCTGCTGTCGGTCGGCCTCTATATCGTCGTGCCCGTCATCGCCGCCCAGCTCTATCGTCGTTGGCTGCTTGCCAATGGCGGCATCGACGCCATTAACCGGGTGCTGGCCGTCCTGCAGCCGATTTCGATCGCGGCGCTGCTGTTAACACTTGTCATGCTCTTCGGCTTCCAGGGCGAGCAGATCATCGCTCAGCCCACAGTAATTCTCCTTCTGGCTGTGCCGATCCTGATCCAAGTTTACCTGAACTCCGGACTGGCCTACTTCCTGAACAGGGTCTCCGGGGAGCAACACTGCGTCGCCGGGCCCTCCGCCCTGATCGGCGCCTCGAACTTCTTCGAGCTCGCCGTTGCCGCCGCAATCGCCCTGTTTGGCTTCAACTCGGGAGCAGCGTTGGCCACCGTCGTCGGCGTGCTGGTCGAAGTGCCGGTCATGCTGTCGGTGGTCTGGATCGTGAACCGCAGCAAGGGCTGGTACGAACGTAGCGCAGCCGTCCGTCACAACACTGAAACGAGGGCCGCCGAATGAGCATCACTATCTACCACAATCCCGACTGCGGCACGTCTCGCAACACGCTTGCGATGATCCGGCAGTCTGGTGTCGAGCCCACCGTCATCGAATACCTCAAGACCCCGCCCAGCCGCGAACGGATCGTCGAGCTGGTCTCCGCTGCCGGCATTTCCCTGCGCGATGCGATCCGCAAGAAGGATACGCCTTTCGACAAACTCGGCCTTGCCGATCCGGCCAAGACCGACGACGACCTGCTCGATGCCATAGAAGCGCACCCGATCCTGCTCAACCGTCCGCTCGTGGAGACCCCGGTGGGCACCCGGCTCTGCCGGCCATCCGAAGTCGTGCTCGACATTCTGGAGAACCCCGATATCGGGCCGTTCATCAAGGAAGACGGCGAAGTCATCATCAATGCCGAAGGGAAGCGGCTTGTCTGATTTGCCCAACGTCCTGTCTGCAGCCTTCCAGGTTCCCGATTTCGGCCAGCTCGTCGCTCCTGCCCTCGACCACAAACCACGCATTCTGATGCTCTACGGCTCGCTCCGAGAGCGCTCCTATTCCCGGTTACTGACCTTCGAGGCGCAACGGCTGCTTGAGGCCTTCGGCGCCGAGGTCCGCATCTTCCATGCCAATGGGCTGCCGTTGCCGAACGACGCCCCCGACACCCACCCGAAGGTTCAGGAGCTGCGCGAGGCCATGCTGTGGTCGGAAGGCCAAGTGTGGACATCGCCGGAACGCCATGGTGCGATGAGCGCGGTGTTGAAGTCGCAGATCGACTGGATACCGCTTCCTGGCGGCGCCATTCGGCCCACGCAGGGTCGGACTCTGGCGGTCATGCAGGTGTCGGGTGGGTCCCAGTCCTTCAACGCCGTCAACCAGATGCGCATTCTCGGACGCTGGATGCGGATGGTGACCATCCCCAACCAGTCCTCGGTGGCGAAGGCCTTCCAGGAGTTTGACGAAGACGGTCGCATGAAACCGTCATCCTACTACGATAGGGTCGTCGACGTAATGGAAGAGCTGGTGAAGTTCACGCTGATCAACCGCGGCGTATCCGGCTACCTGACCTCCCGCTACAGCGAGCGCAAGGAAGCGGCAGCCAAACTCGAGGAGCGGGTCGGCCTCAAGTCGATCTAGGATACGATGGCCGATACCCACTCCAATGCCGACGCCATCTGGCTCGGCGTCACCCAGATCATCGGGTACGGCACCCTCTATTACAGCTTCAGCATCCTTGCCCCGAACGTCGCCGGCGACCTGCAAGCACCGGTGGAGTGGATCTTCGGCTGCATCTCCCTCGCACTGCTCGCCGGCGGGCTCGTCTCGCCCTGGGCAGGCGGGCTAGCAGATCGGGTCGGTGCAGGCAGGGTTATGTCGATAGGCTCGATTGGTGCTGCCGCAGCGCTTGCGGCGGGCTGGCGGGGAACGCCATGGCCTTCCTGACTAGCGTGATCCTTGTCGAATTGGCGTAGGCCTTCGTGCACTATTCCACGGCGTTCGGGTTCCTCGCCCAGACAACGGGCTCCGCGCGCAGCGCAGCATTACTCACCTCACGCTGATCGCAGGCTTTGCGTCGACGATCTTCTGGCCGCTAACCACCTGGCTGCTGCAAGCCATGGACTGGCACCGCATTGGCGCCATTCGCCTTGTCGGTCTCCCTCGGCACTATCGGACCGGAGCCATCGCTCTGGGTCTTGACTGGCGCCGGCACCTGCTGCGTCGCGGTGTTCGCTGAAGTGTGGCGTCGCTGCTGTCCGTCAAGATCAGTAATGCCAGCTCGTTAGTGCACAAAGATCACGTTCTGCAATTTACCTATCTCGCAACCGCTCTATAGATCTGGTCACGTCATCAGGCTCTGGCGCGTGCTCGACAGGAGCATTCCGTCGGGATGCCGGGAAATTCTTTCCCGACTTCCGACACTTCGTAGCCGAGCGCTTTCACGCAACCAAACAAGTCGGCGAGGTCGAACCCCTGGCCACTGCGGACGGTCATGCTTGCGCCGCTCAGCGAAACTCCGACATAGGCAATGCCCGGGAGCCGATTGACCGCGTTCTCCAGCACCTGGACGCAGCCGTCGCAGGCCATCCCGGCGATCCCGATCGTCAGCTTCTCCCCGACCCCCAGGACGTCATGCATCGAAGCTGACCTTGCCGGCCATGTCGAACTCGTAGACATCGTCCCGGAAACTGACGACCCCGTTCCGGTTCGCCCACGCCGAGATGTAGGTCGTGTGGATCTCCGGAGGGTTGGTTACCTCGACGTCCTTCCGCTCGCCGGTGGCGAATACATTGGTGACCTCGCCCGGGCCCCAGTCCCCGTTGTCGCGTAGCACCCAGCCGACGAAATCCTGGACTTGGTCGACGCGGACGCAGCCTGACGAATAGAACCGGGCGTTCTCCCCGAACAGACCCTTGGTCGGCGTGTCGTGCAGATAAACGGCATGGGGATTGTGGAAGTTGATCTTGACGTTCCCCATCGAGTTCTGCGGTCCCGGATCCTGGCGGAACCGGTAGTTCACCGCTTCCTCGGTCTGCCAGTTGATCTGGCTGGGTTGGAGCTCCTGGCCGTTGCCGTCGAGAATGCGGATTTTCTGCTCGGTAAGGTAGTTCGGGTTTTCGTTCATGTACTTGATCAGGTCACGCCGGATGATCGAGACCGGCACGTTCCAGTACGGGTTGAAGTTGATCTGGTGAATGCGGCTCTTGAGGATGGGCGTCTGCCGGTCGATGCGTCCGACCACGGCGGTGTGCCGGCGCTGCACCATCCCGCCTTCGACAACCTCGATGAAGGCGGCGGGAATGTTCACCACGACGTAGCGGTCCGCCAACGCCGACGCCATGTTCTGCACCCGCAGCAGGTTGAGACGAAGCTGGTGCAGTCGGGTCTCGGCCGGTACATTGAGGGCATACCAGGTAGCTTCGTCGACCTGTCCGCTTACCTGAAGGCCATGACGGGCCTGGAAGCGTCGCAGGGCGGCGTCGGTCTGAGCGTCCATGGCCTCATCGACCCGCTCCACCATGGCCATGTCTGCCGACGAGATCAGGCGACGCTTGAGCTGCACCACCCCATCACGGTTGACGCCCATGGTAACGCCATATGTCTCCTGCGGCACCTGTTCCCAGCCGCCTCGAGCCACAAAGGGCTCATACTGGGCGATGGCCATCTGCAAGTTGTTGGCAGTGTCGTAGCTGAGAATGGGCTCCACAGTGTCGATCGCCTGAATAGCTGCAGCGCTATTGGCCTGCTGTTCGGCATCGCTCAAGGTGCGGGTTTGGTTCATCATGTCCCAGAGCGACTGCGCGCGCGCGGGTTGCATGATGGGAAGGGTGGCGGCCATGCCGAGCGGGAGCAGCCGCATGAAGTCTCGTCTCTTCATCTCTCGATTCCAGTTCGAAAATGCAAAAATGTGGCGCTGGCATTGCGCCGAAGCTGGAGATCAGGAGGCGCGGGGTGGACGGAAGTGCTTGGAAGGATGGTAGGTCGCCACGCCAGCGAAACTGGATTGCAGCACGAAATCTGCTTTCCTGCGATGGTCCAACGCCCACGACGCGCCGCAGGGCTCCACGACCGTCACCAGAGAACAGCAGCTCGTTGCATGAGGCGCATGCTGGCCAGTGCAATCAGCGTGCTGATCCCCATGGACCTGAACTGCCGCCGAGACGCCGTCTTCGATGGCAGCGCTCACCGGTGGTGCGACCACCACCAGCGCGAAGAACGAGAGCAGGATGGGCAATAGTTTTCGAGTGAACCAAGCCATTCCAACCAAGGATCCGGCGACAAGTCTGTTAGGGCGTCCATTCTACCGCACAGTTCGGCGACAATGAGATCGCCGGCCCTCAGGGGTCGCGTAGATTCAACCACGCAATTGTTCAAAAGTTGATAACCCGCGCCATGCTCGGTCGTCCGTCTACGACCAGCCCCTGGTAGTCTGCTACAGACGGGCGCCGATCGCTTCCATCTGCTCGATCTCGCGACGTTGCGCCTCAATGATCTCGCCGCACAGAGCGATCAGTTCGGCATCTTCCAGGTCAGCCTCACGGCACATGAGGATAGCGCCGGAATGGTGCGGGATCATGCTGTCTACGAACTGCCGGTCGTCTATAAAGGCTTGCGCCCGGGTACCGAAGAACGACAACACCGTCAGCACACCGAAGGCGGCGTATAGGACGATGTTCGTCCGGCGCTTCGGGAACATGCCGGGCATGGTCGCAAGCATGAAAATGCCCATGGGCGCCCACATGGTCACGGCCATGTAGAACATGTTGAGGTTGTTCCGGAAGTCCCGCCACCCGTCGATCATGGAGAACATGACGACGTACATGACGATCAGCCCCAGGATCATGTTGATCCAGAACATCAGGTAAGGACGCCCGTGAGCCCCATGGGAGCTTTGGTCCGAGTGGGGAGCCGTGTGATGCGCGTGATCCGTCATGCTTCAATCCTCCATGTCAGGGCCGCTATGGCGACTTCTTTGCTCGGGCGCACGCACAAGAAGCACTGTGCTTCTCGCCGGCATCGTGTTCTTTCAGTAGCCGTCCTGCGGACGGGAATGTGGTCTGGTTCCCAATGATCGACTGAAGGGGGCCTTGCCACGGCGTGAAGGTCAAGCCCCAAGTAAGGGAAGATCGATGCACCGGCGCCGCATTCCGGCGCACTGCATAGGAGGCTTTCCTTCACATGACTTCACGCCCCTTGAACCGCATGAAGACCTCGTCACCCGCGCCGCTCGGCGACCAAGGGCATTCCGGGAACAGCCAAGCCCCGCACGGTGGGGCGCAGATGCAGCAGCCGTCGTGCGGCCATGGCTGGATCGTGCCCCTCCAGGACGTACCCCGCCATTTCGCCGGTTCCACACCTGCAAGGCGGTGGGCACTGCTGCGAAGGACCGAGATATCGGCATCGCGACACCGACACCGACAGCAAGACTATCTCGGATGAAACCGCGCCTTTGCATCTCGGCAATCTCTCCTGCTTGATTGCTCTTCATCAAGAGCCCGATCAATACGCACAACGGCCTCTTCACTGCGACATTATCATTTTCTCGGCTAATGCGAGCATTGAGTGGTCCTCCGCCGCACCTCGTGAATATACGGTACTCCGATGTCATATCTCGTACCGTCAATCACCGTGCAAAGCTCCCTGCCGTCGCCCCATCGCCCATAGGGTGGATCGAAACCATCGCCTCCGGCTTGATCAACACCACCTATCAGGTCGGATCCGCGGCGGGTCTGGCCGTGATGGTGGCCTTGGCGGCCTGGGTCGCACCTCATGGCGGCACCGGAACGGCGGACCTGCTGCCTGGCTTCCAGACAGCCTTCTTCGGTGCAGCTGTGGCGGCCTTTCTGGGCACAGCGGCAACCGTGGTCCTCGTTCAACGGCCTCCGCCGGCATCAGTCCACAACAAGGCGTTGCTCGCCTGGTCGCTGACATTCCAGTGCACTGCAGCCATCGACCAGGTTCCAAACGTGTTTCCCGTCAAACAGGCAGAGCCCCATCCCGCCGCGTTGGAGTGCTCCACTTCGACCATGACCGCGAAGACGCTCGACGCGATCCGGAGCCCTGGCCCATTTTGACCCCAGTGAATGGCGCGGCATCATAGCGATTCCGCGGTCAGCTTCCTGTAAGTATCTTTAAGGTATTGTCCTGCAGCATGAATGATGCACGCCAGTCTATCCTACTGCTACTGCTTCTGGGTGCCGCAGTCGTGCCTATTTTGTTCGCGGCGAACTGGGTCGGTCATATCCTCTTCGATGCGCTGCGCGGTCACGGCGCCCATGAGCACGCCGTCTCCTCCCCCAACGCTTCCAGGGCGACGGAGTCTGGTGCCAGCGTAGCCGGCGCGCCATCCCCCTACGACCATACTCCGTGAACCCTGGTGTCGGGCTCAAGAATAGCCAACGAGCGCAAAGAAGAAAAAGCAACATTGGCGCCGAGGAGCAGAACCTCTGGTGGGCGGCGGGCTACAATATCATCGCTATTCCGCTCGCGGCGGGGTGCTTTTTTTTGGGCCGGTATCGTGCTTGCGCCGGCGGTTGGTGCAGTGTGGATGTCTGCCAGTACGTAGTCGTCGCGATCAACGCACAGTTGCTGCGCCGGCTGGACCTCAGTCGCTAAACTCCGGTTTGTTCCCCGATCTTGAGGGATATGGAAACACTGAAAGATCAGAAGGGTATTCCTGCAACCTCCGCTCCTGCCACACGGCAGAGATCGCAGGCTACCTGATTGAAGGTCATGTGGCTGCCGCGGCGACAAGGGTATTGTTGTACGCTGCCCCTTTGAGCATCCGCGGATGCGTGACCGATGCCCCCTCCGACAGCTACGACGTGATCGCATTGGATCCGGGCAGCAGTCTGCGTTCATGCGATTCCCGCGCGCAGCAGCTGTAGGGACCGTTCTGGTCGTGGGCGGAAGAAGGGGCGCCGATGGCACCCCTTCCCGGTTTCTAGTTTTGTGTCTCGGCTCCGGCTTGCTCCTCAAGCCAGGAAATCATTTCGGCGATCTCCTGCTCCTGGGAGTCGATGATCTTTTGGGCCATCGCCTTGGCGTCTTCGTTGTCGCCGTGCTCAAGCTCGGCCTTGGCCATGTTCACCGCACTCTGATGGTGAGGAATCATGCCGCATACGAACGCCACGTCGACGTCATCTGCCATCATGCCCATCATCATCAGTCGGTTCATCTCGTCCATCCCTGCCATGAGGGCCATGTGAGCTTCGTCCATCTGCCCAGGCTCCATGGACATTTCCTCCATGGGATGCTCGCCGCCGGTCATGCAGATTTCCGGAAGCTGGATTTGACCCGAGGTCATGCCGGACATGTCATGACCTTGATGGTCCTGGGCGAAAATGGCTCCCGTCGAGACGGCTAGCAGGAGGCTTGCGGCAGTGGTTGCTTGTAAGAAGTTCATCTTGATCATTCCTGTGGTTTCGAGAAAAGTTCCGAAATTCAGGAATTCCTTGGTGGACGATCCAGACGGTGAATCGGCCAACGCACGTCCACGTGCAGCGGCATCAATTGGTGGGACCCTCCGCTCCACCCGGGAGTTTCGGCGACGGCGGGCACCGGCAAGGCTGCCAAACACAGACCCAGGCCGCAGCACTCCGGCAGGGTGTGATGCTGCTGCCCGCAAAGGGGCGAGATACATGCGTCACCGGAATGAACGTGGTTCTGCTGCACGTGATGCCCAGCGGCAGGTTGGCTTGCCATTGCGCCGTGATGAAGCGTCAAACTCGCCAATACGGCGAGCATGATTACAATCATCAGCGGCAGGCGCCATCCGCGCCTTCTTTCGACATACCGATGCATCCTGATTGAACTGGCCTTACCTAGCTTGGTTCCCCATTGCTTGACCAGGAATCGCGGCGCACAGCGCACTTCTCAGTGTCCGCCGCGGTCGCGCGGTAGAGCATCACTTCGCGCCCGTCCGGCAGCGCCAACGCCGAGCCAAGAACCGTCATACACGGCCATCTCCTGGTTTCACCCGAAGGGCTCGCGACGCCCGGATAAGCCGCATTGGATAACCGAGATCCATACCCGCTGGGCAAGGTACTGAAAGTCGGCGCCCCGGCCATGCTTCACCGGCATGGTGCCGGATACCACCGGAACCGAAACGTCCTCCACCGGCGCACCCGCCGTGTCATTGTGGAGATACAGCTAGCGCAATCCTGCCCTCGGCACGAAAGCGTGTCGTATCAATCCTTGCGTCCGCGGCGCCGAATCCTTGCAATCTCTGCGCCAGACCTACATGCTCAAGCGACTATAGGAGCAGCGTTGATGGATCACGGCATCGCGATTGGCAAAGTTTCGGAAGCAACCGGAGTGAAGGTGCCCACTATCCGGTACTACGAGTAGATCGGCTTGCTGCCGCCACCGCCCCGGACCGGGGGTAACCGGCGGACTTATAACCGCAAAGACGCGCACCGTTTGACGTTCATCCGGCATTCCCGGGAACTCGGCTTCGAAATAGATCAGATCCGAACCTTGCTCTCGCTGCAGGACCGCCGGGACCAGTCATGCGGCGAAGCCGACGTTATCGCCAGGGCCAGGCTGGTCGAGGTCAAGGAGAAGATCGCCAGCCTCAAGGCGCTTGAGGCCGAACTGGAGCGTATTGTCGAAGGTTGCTCCCATGGGCGGGTCGAGAGCTGCCAGGTCATCGACATCCTTGCCGACCACGGCAAGTGCAAGCACCAAGTCATGCCAGCTCGTGAACTGCGTCGCCGCTCGGTGAAATCATGAAAAATGATATCCATTTCTGAATTTGAATACCCTACGCCACATTCTTATGAAAAACGCTATCCACAGCCGAGCGGAGCGACCAGGAAGGTGAGGCAGGCCTGACTGGAAACTAACCCTGCCGACCGTCGCCGGTCTCACCAGAGAACCCCTCGATCTTGACGCCCAATGGCATCACCGATGGTGGATCGTTGTTCTCGATGACGTAGATTTGGCCGAGCTCGCCGAGGCCGGCGAGGTGCTTGTAGAACGCCTCGTCGAGCGCGGTGCCGGCGATGACCTTCTCATCGGCTTCGAGTTCGCCATGCCGCTTGTAGTGAAGCGGTTTTCGGTAGGTGACCAGGGAGCCCAACACCACGAAGACCGGATGGGGCATGGGACAGGCCGGGTCTTCCCCTGTCACGCTACAGGGCAACCTCGTTGAGTCGATCACCCCGGGCACGCGCCTTCGGGGTCGAGAGGCGGTCCCCCGGTGCCATAGCGGTTGAAGACGTAGCGCTTCTCGCAAACGTCGGCCGCCGGCAGCTGTAGTGTCTGGTCGAACAAGTCGGTGCCCTCATTGAGGATCGGTGGCTAGATGCCCCTTCACCGCCGTTCGATCCTCGTTGACCTGCCAGACGTGGGGACTGGAATAGGGGGCCAGTGTTGGACCCGTCCCCCGCCTCAAGGTTTGGAAAACTCGGTGGCAACTCGGCCAGGAATGGGGCCGGCGTCCTGCCCTGTTCAATGCCGAGGGGGAGCCGGCATTCGCGTGTCCCCCCAGATTGTTTTTGGGCCGGAGCTGCCCGCTCCGGCCCAAATTGCTTACTGGTTTGATCCGCCGTAGACGATGCCGTTCGGGCGATCACCGACCGGGACAGTCTTGACGACGTCCTGGCTCGCCACGTCGATGATCGACACAGTGTCGTCGGCAATGTTGGTCACGAACACGAATGCCCCGTCAGCCGATGCCGAGACGCCGTGTGCCCCGTCTCCCGTGGTGATCGTCTTGAGCACCTGTCCAGTTGCGGTCTCGATTACGGAAACCGTGTCGTTCGGCTCCGCCTCGGAGCCCTGGTTGGCCACATAGACGTAGGCTCCATCGGCGGTGGCGAACATCTGGATCGGGTTCGGCCCCGACGCCGATCCTGTTCGTCACCTCGTGCGATGCAGTGTCGATGACGGCTACCCGGTTCTCGTCTCGAAGAGAGACGTAGACTTGATCGCCCGAGGGCGTGAACCCGACCTGAACGGGCGCTGTGCCCACCTCGATGCGGGCAAGCTCCGTCAGGTCCTGGGTGTCGATGACGGACACCGAGCCGTCCTCGACATTGGCCACATAGAGCTCGCTCTCATCCGGGCTGAGGCGCATCCCGTGCGGGTAGGCTCCGGTCGCTATGCGCTCGATCACCGAAGCCGCTGCGAGATCAACGACCGCAATCTCGTTCCCGCCGGACACGGAAACATAGGCACGCCCCTGGCGGTCGGCGACGACATGCGCCGGATGCGCCCCGACTTCTACGGTGGCGACAGGTTGCGATAGTCGCTGTGGATCGAGCACCACCAGAACTCCTCGGCCAGCTTCGGCCTCGGCGTGTGCGTCGTCAGCCGATCCGTGAGCGTGATCGGAGGCAGGGCTCCCGACCGCGAGCAGCAGGTTCCCGCCCGGCGTCAGATCGACATTATGCGGCGACACCCCGATCTGAACGGTTTCCACCGAACCGGTGCCGAGGTCGATGGCGGTGATCGAATTGCCGCCCTCGTTGGCAGAGTAGACGGTTCCGCCTGTCTGGAGGAAACCGGCAAGATCCGGGCTGGCATTCGCCTGCAGCCATGCCTGCATTTCGGCGATCTCACGCTCCTGTGCTTCGATGATCTGCGCCGCCCACTCTCCCGTTTGCGGGTCATCGCCGTATTGCTGCACGATCTTCGCCATGTCGATCGCACCCTGATGGTGCGGAATCATGCCCCGCACGAAAGCGACGTCCGGGTCTTCGGCCAGGACGCCCTCCATCATCGGCCCGTGCATTTCGTCCATCGCATCCACATAGGCTTTGGTGAAATTTGTCGCGTCGGGGTCGGAAGGAGACATGGGAGCAGGAGCCCGATCCTCCTGCGCCTGCAGCGGTCCGGGTCGGTGGGCGTCATGCTCTGCCTGCTGGGCCAGAGCCACGCCGGAGACGCCCATCAGGAGAGTGGCGGAGAGGGCAATTACTGTTCGGTACATCATTGTGCATCCTTTGGCGCCGGAGAAACCACGTCACATCCTCGGACGTGCGGTTTCCGGCTTCGTCTGATTGTCGGTTGCTGGAGCAGCCGGGAACGAACGGCTCCCGGCCGTGCTTCACTATGCAATCGACGTCAGACGCGGTGGCCTCAGGATGCCTGAAGGATTTCGGCCCAGGTCGCTGGGCTGAATGCGAAGGGGCGGCTCCCCGTCCAGTGTTGGCAATGCCGGCAGCGGATCGGGAAGCAGGGCGAGAAAGGTGCAGACCTGTCCGCAATCGCGATCCGGCGCCGCTTCAGGGTGACAGCATGGTTCGTCCGCAACCTCGCTGCGGTCGTCGGAATGCGAATAGGCGTCCTGCTGCGCACTGGCAACGGCCTGATCCTGGTGCGTGGCATGCGTGCTTGAGCTGGCATGTGCCGTTCCCAGGACAGCGAAAGCGCTGAAGACGAGCAGCAGCAGTCCGGTCATGAACTGGCGCAGCCAGTCATTTCTCGACCAGAACGTTGCAGTCGAGCTCCTGCTCATGGCGTGGCTTTCTTCACGCACCCGATGACATCCATGTGCCCGCCAGCATCCGGCGGCCTCAGGCAGCCTGAGCTACTGACAGGGGCAGGTTCTGCCCCGCAGTCCCCGCTCCGGATCAAACTGGTGTCAAACGGGTGAATCATGAACAGCTTCAGATCTCCTGCGCGCTGCGGAAACGCCCGAAGACCTTCTGGTCGGCGGGAGCGAACAGAAATACCTCGTAGGGCTCGGCAGTCACGCCCGGGAAGTCCATGCCGGGCGACCCGGCTGGCATTCCAGGAACCGCGAGGCCCGTGGCCGCCGGACGCTCGGTCAGGAGACGCTGGATTGCCGCGGCTGGAACGTGGCCTTCGACGACATAGCCGTCCACTTCGGCCGTGTGGCACGAGTAGAGGGCCGGGGGCACGCGGAGCTGCTGTTTGATGGCGTCGATGTTCTGCGATTCAACGATCCGCACCGGAAAGCCCGCGGCCTCGATATGCTCGGCCCACCCCGTGCAGCAGCCGCAGCTCGGATCCTTGGTAACGGTGACGAGCGGCAGACTTGCGGCATACCCTGTCACCGGCACTGAAAGCAGAACAGATATCGAGCCAAGACCTGCCACGAAGGCTCTCCGGCTGATGGCATGGTCATTTCGCATCTTTTGTCCTCACAGCCACGGCCGACGATCTCAGCGGAAGAATGCGCAGCTGATCAGGGCCGTGCATGGCGGGCTTCCTGTTGGCACCGACTGGCAGATACTACCACAGCTGTCGCCGCAGAACTTGATGCAGCGCAAGGAAGAGATGCATTGCTGAAGGTTCCAGCCTCCTGAAGCGTATCGGTCAACTCGGTCTCCTACAATTTGGTGGCGCGTAGCCGCGACGCGTTGGCAATGACGCTCACCGATGACAACGCCATCGCTGCCGCGGCGATGATCGGCGAGAGAAGAATGCCGAAGAACGGGTAGAGGACCCCAGCGGCCACCGGTACGCCCAAGGCATTGTAGATGAAGGCGAAGAACAGGTTCTGCCGGATGTTGCCCATCACCGCCTGCGACAACCGCCGCGCCCGCACGATGCCAACAAGATCGCCCTTCAGCAGGGTGACGCCCGCGCTCTCCATCGCCACATCGGTGCCGGTGCCCATGGCAATGCCGACATCCGCCGCTGCGAGTGCCGGCGCATCATTGACCCCGTCGCCGGCCATCGCCACCACCTCGCCGGCCGCCTTGTGCCGCTGCACGACCTCGCTCTTCTGATCGGGCAGGACCTCGGCCTCCACTTCGTCGATGCCGAGCTGACGCGCGACGGCCTTCGCTGTCGTCCAGTTGTCTCCGGTGAGCATGACCACCCGGATGCCTCGTGCTTTCAGCGCCGCGAGCGCCTCCGGCGTCGATGCCTTTACCGGATCGGCGATGGCGAAGATCGCCGCCACCTGTCCATTGATGCCCATGAAGATCGCGGTTGCCCCATCCTCGCGCAACCTGTCTGCCTGCTCGGCCAGCGGGGCGACATCGACCCCTTGTTCGGCAAGGAATTTTGCATTGCCAAGCGGGATTGTCTTGCCTTCGACCACGCCAAGCGCGCCCTTGCCAGTGGGCGAGTCGAAATCTTCAACTGGTGCGATCACCAATCCTCTCTCTTCGGCTGCACGGACGATGGCGAGCGCCAGCGGATGCTCGCTCGCCCGCTCCACGCTGGCGGCAAGGCGCAGCACCTCCTCCTCGGTGAAGCCGGACGCCGGAATGATGGCAGTCACCGCCGGCCGGCCCTCGGTGAGTGTGCCGGTCTTGTCGACGATGATCGTGTTCACCTTCTCCATATGTTCAAGCGCCTCGGCGTTCTTGATCAGAACGCCATTCTGAGCGCCGCGCCCGACGCCGACCATGATGGACATCGGCGTTGCAAGGCCGAGCGCACAAGGACAGGCGATGATGAGGACGGAAACGGCTGCGATAAGGCCGAAGGAGAAGCTCGGCTCGGGGCCCCAGATCGACCAGACGATGAAGGCGAGGACGGCGACGAGGATCACTGCCGGCACAAACCAGCCCGATACCTGGTCGGCGAGGCGCTGGATGGGTGCGCGGCTGCGCTGCGCCTCGGCGACGAGCTGGACGATCTGCGACAGCATGGTGTCCCGGCCGACCTTGCGCGCTTCAATCACCAGCGCGCCGGACTGGTTCATGGTGCCGCCAATCGCCCTCGAACCCACCTCCTTGGTCACCGGCATGGACTCGCCGGTCACCATCGACTCGTCGACGGCGCTGCGGCCTTCCAGGACTTCGCCGTCCACCGGCACCTTCTCGCCGGGCCGGACCCGCAGGCGGTCGCCGACATGAACGCCGTCGAGTTGAACCTCTTCCTCGGTGCCATCATCACGAATTAGCCGCGCGGTCTTGGGCGCAAGGTCGAGCAGCGCCCGGATCGCGCCACTGGTGCTCTCGCGGGCACGCAGCTCCAGTACCTGCCCGAGCAGCACCAGCACCGTAATAACCGCAGCCGCTTCAAAGTAGACCGCGACCGAGCCATCCGGCTGGCGGAAGGCATCCGGGAAGATGCTCGGCGCCAGCGTCGCTACGATGCTGTATACCCACGCCGCACCCGTCCCCATCGCAATCAGGGTGAACATGTTGAGGTTGCGCGTAACCAGCGATTGCCAGCCGCGCTGGAAGAAGGGCCACCCTGCCCAGAGCACGACCGGCGTGGCCAAGAGCAGTTGGACCCAGTTCGAGTTGCGTTGGCTGATGAGGTGGTCGAGGCCGATCAGGTGGCCGCCCATCTCGAGCATGAACACTGGAATCGTCAGCGCCAGCCCAATCCAGAAGCGCCGCCGCATGTCGATCAGTTCCAGATTGGGCTCAGCTTCGAGGCTGACCAGCACCGGCTCCAACCCCATCCCGCAGATGGGGCACGAACCTGGGCCGATCTGCCGGATCTCCGGATGCATGGGGCAAGTGTAGACCGTCCCCTCGGGAACGGGCTCCGCCTTGGCCGCAGCGACGGCCGGGTCGAGGTAACGTTCCGGGTCGGCCATGAACTTCGAGCGGCATCCCGCCGAGCAGAAGTAATATGGTCGGCCCGCGTGCTCGGCCTTGTGCTGCGTTGTGTGGGGATCGACCATCATGCCGCAGACTGGGTCCTCGACACGATGGGCGCTGTCGGACGGGGCCGCCTCCGTACCGTTTGGGTGCTGCGGTCCGTGATGGTGCCCCGAGTGGTCGGGGCCGTGTTCGTGATGATGTCCCGATCGGTGATGCTCGCCGCCGCCCTTACCTGAGCCATTCTCCTTCGAGGCACCCGGGGAGAGTTGGTGTTGGTCTTTGCTCGTTCTGGCCATCATGTACCTCGTCCGGGAAGTGCTCGAGAATCGTCATTATCCAGCGTGCGCCTTCCCACTGTTGGAAGGTCAAGAGACAATCGCCAGTCGCGTGTCCGCGACTATGGGCTGGGATCGACACAAATGCCACCGAGCGAAGGCACGAGCTGCTGTGACAAGGAGACGAAGATGCTCCTGGTCGAGAGGGCCTTCACTCCTGAGTATGCCACCTCTCCGCACCTCGAGATGGCAGTCTTTGACATGAGCTATCCGCGGATCGGCCTGACGTCGCATCCCTCCAAGGATGCACAATCACATCGGGCGTATCGTGCCCTATCGGAACCAACTGCGACCGCATCGATCCCGTGCTCGGCCACATGAACGGCAGCACCTGCCTGATGCATGGACAGCATCAGTGCGAGCAGCGCGAACACAACGGGCAATAGCCAACGATGGATTGAGATGTTCATTCCTCACCACACCGTCCGGATCATCCAGCCCATCATCCTTAGCCTAAGGTTAAGTCGGGCAAGACTACGTCATCGATGGCAGCGACACTCGGGCAAGACCCCGCACTAGACCGGGCAGCGAAGCTGCACACTATAATCTCGTTTATTATAACTCGATTTATAAAAGCAGCTCCGGGCCGCCTGCGGACGAGCAGTCGGGATGCGGCGAAATTGCCCTTGCTCCTCTAGCGGCTATAGATCGTAAGGATCTTTCCCAACCAAGGAGTTTGCATGCCGCGCGAAACGCATCAGTGGACCCTGCTCATCGCCGGCTGGTTTATCGCGTTGGTCGCCACGCTCGGCACCCTGTTCATCGGTGAGGTCATGGGGCAGATGCCATGCACCCTGTGCTGGTATCAGCGCATCGCCATGTTCCCGCTGGTCGTGATCCTAGGTGTCGGCGCCTTCCGCGGCGATATGGACACTTGGCGATATGCCCTGCCGCTTTCCTCGGTCGGCCTCGTCATCGCCGCTTACCATTCCCTCCAGTATGCCGGACTCCTGCCTGCGCCGATTGTCCCGTGCTCGGCAACGGGGCCTTCCTGTTCCGGAGCCGGCATGCTGATCATGGGCATTCCCATCCCTTATCTCTCCACCGCCGCCTTTGCCGGCATCACCCTCCTGCTCTTGCCCCTCGCGAGGAAACAATCATGAACAAGCGCCTTGCCGTCGTGGCGGTCGCAATCATCGCCGTCGCCGCATTCGGCCTCGCAGCCTGGTTCTACCGGCCCATCCCGACGCCAAGCGCATCGCCCGTCCTCCCCACCGTCGAAGACGCAGGATTCGCACGGCCCCACTCACCGGTGATCGGCCCTGCAGACGCTCCAGTCACCATCACCGAATTCTTCGACCCCAGCTGCGAAGCCTGCCGGGCATTCTACCCGATCGTGAAGCAGATCATGGATCGTCATCCCAACCAGGTGAAGCTGGTGCTGCGCTATGCAGCTTTCCACGAAGGTTCAGACACCGCGGTGAAGATCATCGAGGCTTCCCGTCTCCAGGACCTCTTCATCCCGGTGCTCGAAGCGCTCCTTGCCCGCCAGCCGGAATGGGCGGTGCATGGTGCACCCAACCTCGATCTGGCATGGCAGATTGCAGGCGAGGCTGGTCTCGATGTGGAACAGGCCGGGCAGGACGTTTTGCGGCCCGGCATGACTGGCGTTCTCAACGCCGACATGGCCGATGTGGAGCGCCTCGGCGTGCAGCAGACGCCCACCTTCTTCGTCAACGGTAAGGCGCCAGCGAGCGCTGATCCGCAAGCCCTTGCCGATCTGGTCGCGAGCGAGGTCGCCGCCTCCAATGCTCTCTAGCGAGAACCCTGCGCCTTGTCGGTGGAGTTCACATCACATATATATGTGAGCGAGGTGAGCCATGAAACGAAACACCACGTTCAATCTGCCCGACGATCTGGTGCAGCATGCCAAAGCCTATGCTGCCCGTGAGGGCACGACCGTGACCGCGATCGTCCGGGGGCACCTTGAACGTGTCACCGGCTATAAGGGGGAGAACGTTCGCATGTCCGATCCTCTGGTTGATTTCTCCGAAGGGCGTATTTCGAAGGAGACTGCTATCCAAGCCCTGGGCTTGCGCGACTACGCTCAGTTGCTGGTTTCGCTGGGCGACCGGGATCTGCCCTTGCCGAAGTTGCCCGCCCATGTGCTGGAGGCGATGACCGACACCATCGTGGGACTACTGCAGCAGCCGCGTCAGGAGGAGGATCAATGAAGACTCGCTGCGTGCTCCTTATTCCGGATTCCGGGCCGTTGAACAGCCTGTGGACGGCAGGCCGACTCGAACTCCTGACCACCCTGGACATGCCCATCGTCATGGTCGATGAGATCTATGCCGAAGTCACGGGCGACCTATCCTACCCCAAGGACCGGGAGGTGAAGGCTTTCTTGGACGGGCTTAATGGCAAAGGCTTGACCGTGGAGGAAACGTTCGTCGGCAATGCTGCCAGAGCTGCGCGCGAGGCCGGCACGTTCGAGAGCGGTCGAGGGCTAGGTGACGCAGCGGTTGTCGAGTTCATGGCCAACGGCGTGCAGAAGTACACGACGAACGGAGCGCCTGTTCTCCTGCTCTTCGAGGATGCCGATTTCCGCAACGTCAGGTTTCTTCGAAAGCCCGACAACCTCCACCTGCTGTCAACGGTGGCCATGCTCCGCGGGCTGGAGCGTTCCGGCATCATCGCTTCCGCAGACGATGTCATCAAGGCCATGACCAATCCTGAGTCGCCGAAGAGGGCGCGAGCCTTCAACGATCTGCCTGACGGGTACGAGGAAGAGGCCTTCGGCGGAAGCCATTGCGAGCCCGCCGGGCCGTGACCTGCTGACCGATGGACCAGAATGTTGACGTCCTGATCGTTGGTGGAGGGCAAGCCGGTTCGGCGGCTTCCTACCGGCTCGCCCAGGCTGGTGTGCCACACCTTGTGGTGGATGCATCTGCGCAGGTGGGCGACAGCTGGCGGCATCGTTACCACAGCCTCACCCTGTTCACCCCGCGGCGCCTGAGCTCTCTGCCCGGCGCTCCGCTCGACGGCGACCCCGAAGGTTATGCGGGAAGGCTCGAATTCGCCGACTACCTCGAGCGCTATTGTGCAACCCACCGTCTGCCGGTGATGAGCGGGACCCGGGTGGTGCGATTGCGGTGTGACACTGCCGGCGCGTTCGTCGCCGAGTTGGGCAACGGGGCCACCGTGCGCAGCCAAGCCGCCTTGGTCTGCACGGGCGGTTTCCAGCAGCCGATCGTACCGGAGGTGGCGTCGCGGTTCGGACCCGGCGTCGCCCAGCTCACCATGTCCACGTACCGGTCGCCGCTGAGCGTCAAAACGGGGCCGGTGCTGGTGGTCGGGGACGGCGCGTCGGGCCGGGACATCGCTGTCGAGCTGGCGGCCACCCATGCCGTGCTGCTCGCTACCGGCAAGCCCCGTCGCCTGTACCCGCAGCGTGTGCTCGGTATCAGCACCTGGACGCTGATGGATCGGGTGGGGCTGCTCTCTGTCTCACCTCGATCGCCCGTCGGCAGGATAATGCAAGCCACCGATCCCTTTCCGGACCGCGGGCGCAGCTTGGCTGCGCTGCGCGGTCAAGGCGTGAGCATCCGATCGAGGCTGGTGCACGCATCCGGTGGCACCGCAACCTTCGTGGACGGCAGCCATGCCGTTGTCGCGTCGGTTATCTGGGCGGTCGGTTATCGGAACGACGACAGCTGGCTAGAAGTGCCAGCGGGCACATCGGGGCTGCACTTCCTTGGCCGCCCATGGCAGCGGAATAGAGCATCCGCCCTGATCCTCGGTGCTGACAGGGACTCAAAGGTTGTGGTGGACAATCTCCTTCAACATCTCGATCAGCCGTGATCGTAATCGTGGTGATCAGGTGGAAGCTCATCGGCTCCTAAGACCCGGGCATCCACCGTCACCTCAGAATCGTCAATAGAAACGGTGACGGGCACGGACGCATCCACAAAGGGTCCCACGACTTCGATGCGCACGCCGCCGGGCTGCATGTACAGTTCCGCATGCGGTGGCAAGGTTGGCTCGAAGGCCTCCCCGTCCGACCTGACGACGCTCGTAATCGATGCCCCCGGCACTTCGATGCCTATGGGCCAGACGCCGCGGGTGTTGCGATTGTTGATGACGAGGTAGATCTCGACGCCGTTCGGCTGCGTGGTTGCCCAGGCTTCCTCGACCACTACGCCGTCGATCACGGCTAGGGGCAATTCGGCAGCGACCGAAATGGACGCCCATCCGCTTACAAGAGCTGCAACGATAATATTCTTCATGACCGCAGCCTGACACTCGCAAGGGACCGGAGCAACGCTCAACGCGCATCTGCGACAATGCGCTTGCTCCTCTAGTCACTGGAGGAGTTAGGTTGACCTCGACGCAAGGAGGTTTGCATGTCCCATTCGCACGGATCCGCTGCCAACCGTAGCCCAGGACAAGGCCGCCGGCTGCTCATCGCCTTGGCGCTCAACCTCGGCATTGCTGTCGCCGAGGTGGTGGGCGGCGCCATCTCCGGCTCGCTCGCCCTGATCGCGGACGCAGCGCACAACCTGTCGGACGCCGGCTCGGTTCTGGTGTCCTATATTGCCTGGCGGATCGCCCAGCGGGCCGCAAACGAGAGGCGAACCTTCGGCTATGCCCGGGCAGAAACCGTTGGCGCGCTCATCAATCTCACGACGTTGATCATGATCGGCCTCTATCTGCTGTGGGAAGCCGGCACCCGTTTCCTGGAACCGGTTGAAGTCGTCCCCACCACGGTCCTGATCGTAGGCGTCATCGCCTTGGTCGAGGACCTGCTCGCAGCGTGGGTGCTGCGCAAGGATCTCGGCAGCCTCAACGTTCGCAGCACCTTCCTTCATATGATCGCCGATGCGCTGGGCACCGTCGCGGTGATCGCCAGCGGCATCGCCATCATGATCTGGGGACCATCGGCGTCCTGGGTCGATCCTGCCGTAACCGCCCTGATCGCCGTCTACGTCTTGGTCCACGGTTCGACGGAGATCCGGGAATCGATAGCGGTCCTGATGGACAGTGCGCCGAAAGGCTTCGACCATGACGGCCTGCTTCGGCACCTCCGATCGGCGGACGGCGTCGTCGACGTCCACCATCTCCATGTCTGGGAGATCAGCGAAGGCCGGACGGCGATAGAGGTGCATCTTGCGACCGATCGCAACGACCTCGCCGCCGCCACGAGCCTCAAGGAGGCGCTCAAGAAGAGCCTGCATGACCAGTTCGAGATCGAGCACGCAACGATCGAGATGGAGTTGGCCGGCATGGTCGAACACGATCGCGACATCGTTCCCAAGGCCGAAGGGTGAGGCTCACGAAGAGGTAACCCTCAGGGGATATGGTTGCCAGGAACTGAACTGGACCCAGATGCTCGCTCGCCTCATCCAAGCCGCCGCACTCGTCATCGCCGCTGTCGTGCTGACCGGCTGCAGCCAATTCGTCGGCGACAATCGTCACAACGTCCCATTGCCGAAGGGATTGGTGGACCAGATGGCGGCGATCGGCTCCTCACCGACCGAACCGATGATGATCCGGGTCTTCAAGGAGAGTTCGGAGCTCGAGGTCTGGAAGCGGACCAGCAGCGGCCAATACGCACTGCTTAAGACCTATCCGATCTGCAAGTGGTCCGGAGCACTCGGTCCAAAGATCCAGGAGGGCGACTACCAATCTCCGGAAGGCTTCTACGACGTCACCCCGGCCTTGATGAATCCGAAATCCAGCTACTTCCTGTCGTTCAACGTGGGCTTCCCGAACAAGTTCGACCAGGCTTGGGGACGCACCGGCAGCTACCTGATGATCCACGGCGACTGCAAGTCGGTGGGTTGCTACGCCATGACCGACGACGGCATCAAGGAACTCTACGCCATGGTTCGCGAGAGCTTCCGGGGCGGCAACCAGTCCGTGCAGCTGCAGCTGCTGCCGTTCCGCATGACGGAGGCAAACCTCGCACGGCACGCCGCCAGCCCCCATGCCCCCTTCTGGCGCAACCTCAAGGAGGGCACGGACATCTTCGACCGCACGCTGCAGTTGCCGGCGGTTGACGTGTGCGAGAAGCGTTACGTGTTCAACCGCACGGGCGCCGCTCTGCTCGATCCCAACGGAACCTGCCACGTCGCGCCGCTCTCGACCATGGCCGCCCTTTGATGGGCTAAGGGCGCCCGGAACCGGATGCGGTACGGCCCGCGAAGGCGCCGGTAATGGTCGCCATCAGAAGCATGACGACGCCGGCGGTGATGCCGACGTCGGCCAGGTTGAAGGTGGGAAAGTGCCAGCCGCCCGCGTGCAGGTCGATGAAGTCGGTGACCGCGCCATCGGGAATGCGGTCGACGAGATTGCCCAGTGCCCCGCCCAGGATGGCGGCGTAGCCAAAGCGCTCGAGTCGTCCACGGCTCCTGTGCCACAGCCAGGCGACCACCGCGGACACCACGAGGGTCACGAGGACGATGGCCCACCAGCCCCCGGGCCTGTCCGCGGCGAACATGCCAAAGCTCACGCCGGTATTGAATCCCAGGGTAAGGTCCAACACCGGCAGCACCGGCACGCCAGCCCCGTCGAGGTACATCAGGGCGGCCTCCTTGGTGGAGGCGTCCACGCCGATGACGCCCAGAACGAGGAAGAGCGAGGAGTCGCGAGTGCTCATCGGCCAGCCTGCCGTAGGTCAGACCTCGCATCACGGATGATCGACCAAGCGGACTGCAGGAACAGGCCGGCCACCGCGAAGGCGACGATCAGGTCAGGCCACTGCGACCCGGTCCACCAGACCGCACCCGCGGCGGCAACCACGGCGAGGTTGCCGATGGCGTCGTTGCGGGAGAACAGCCAAACCGCTCGCATGTTGGCGTCGCCCTTGCGGTGCGGGATAAGCACCACTGCGGCCAGCACGTTGACCACGAACGCAATCAGCGCGAAGACGCCCATCACCAGGCTCTCGGGCTGGTGCTCGATGAAGACTCGGTAGACGGTGGACGCGACCACGCCCAGTCCCAGAAGGCCAAGGAAGATGCCTTGCAGCAGGGCCGCCTTCGCCCGGGCGGCAAGTCCCCAGCCAACGGCGATCAGGCCCAGGAACGAAATGAGCCCGTCGCCGAGGAAGTCGAGCGAATCGGCCTGCAGCGCCTGGGAGCCGGCGATGAAGCTGCCGGCGATCTCGACGATGCCGTAGCCGACGTTGAGCAGCACGACGATCCAGAGAGCCCGCTTGTAGGCCGGCGTGACGTGCGAGAGGTCCGGAATGTGGTCGTCGTCGCCCTCCTCGTCGTGGTCGTGCTCGGAGTTCGCCCCCTTCTGCCCGCCGATCCGGTCGAGCTGGTAACCGAGGTCCGTCACCGCGGTCTCGAGGATTGGCAAGCGCCGACCAGGATCGTCCACCTCGAGCGTCATGATCTGGGAGGCGATGGAGACCTTGACGTCCTGGATGCCGTCCACCTTGCGGGCGGCCCCTTCGATCTTGGCGGCGCAGGACGAGCAGTCCATGCCGGTGACTTGGTAGCGTACGGTTTCGGCAGCAGCGCTCATGCCCTTGCTCCTTCTTGAGACGATTTGGTGCAGAGGCTACAACCTGTAGTCACTACAGGAGCAAGCAGGAAATGCAGATAGGGGATCTCTCCCGCAACGCGGGGGTCAATGTCGAGACCATCCGCTACTATGAACGAGCGGGCGTGCTGCCCGTACCGGCCAGACAGGGCAACGGGCGCCGCATCTATGGCGAGGCGGACGTCCGCCGTCTCGGATTCATCCGCCACGCCCGCGATCTCGGCTTCGACCTGCAGTCCGTCCGCACCTTGTTGGCTTTGCAGGAACAGCCCGAGGCCTCCTGCACCGATGCCAGCCGAATCGCCCAGGCTCAACTGGACGAGGTCGAACGCCGCCTGGCGCAGTTGCAGAGCCTGCGAGCAGAATTGTCGCGGATGGTCGCCGAATGCCGGAAGGGGGTCGTCGCTGAATGTCGTGTCATCGAAGCGCTCAACACCTCGCCGTTCTGATCGCGGTCGCCTTGGCGGGAGCGGCGGGGGCGGCCCTTGCCGAGGACGTTTCCGGCAGGCAGGTCTATGTCGACTATTGCGCAAGCTGCCATGGCGCGAACCTCGAAGGTCAGCCGAACTGGAAGCAGCGGCTGCCGACCGGGCGCCTGCCGGCACCGCCCCACGACGCGACCGGTCATACCTGGCACCACTCCGACCGGCAACTGTTCCGGATCGTCAAGGAAGGGCCGGCGGCCATGATGCCCGGCTACGAGACCGACATGCCAGGCTTCGGTGCGGTGCTCGACGACGGCGAGATCGCCGCCGCGCTCGACTACATCAAGAGCACCTGGCCCGAACGTCAGCGCGACGTGCAGGCCGCCAAGTCCGCTTCGGACCCGCTCCAACCATAGACGAAGCCGTCAGGCCGCGGCGTTGGCGGCGACCGGAAGGGCTCGCTTGTGGGCGGTCGCGCGATAGGCGTTCACGATCCGATCGCGGGCGAAATCGGGAACCGCCCTGCCTTCGAGGAAATCGTCGATCTGGTCGTAGGTCACCCCATAGGCGTCCTCGTCTGGCCGCAAAGGGGCATCGTCCTCGAGATCCGCCGTAGGCACCTTGAACACCAGCTCCGACGGTACACCGAGGTGGGCTGCTATGGCGCGGACCCTCCGCTTGGTCAGGCCGGCGAGCGGCAGGATGTCGGCGGCGCCGTCGCCGAACTTGGTGAAGAAGCCCATGACCGCCTCGGCGGCATGGTCGGTCCCGATGACGAGGCCCTTTAGACCTCCCGCCAGGGCGAACTGGGCGATCATCCGCTGCCTCGCCTTGACGTTGCCGAGCAGGAAGTCCTCCTGTCCCTCATTCTCGGGCTCGAAGCCGGCTGCCCGGATCTGCCGCCACATGGCGTCAGCGGCAGGCTTGATGTTTACGGTGAAGGTCTGATCCGGTTCGATCGCCGACAATGCCGCCTGGGCGTCCTTCTCGTCGGCCTGAACTCCATAGGGCAGCCGTACCGCGATGAAACGCGCTTCGCGGCCCTCGGCCCGCAGGTCCCTCACGGCTCGCTGTGCCAGCATGGCCGCTGTGGTCGAATCGACGCCGCCGCTGATGCCCAAGACATAGGTCGTCAGGCCGGAGCGCACCAAGTAGTCCCTGAGGAACGAGACCCGCCGGTCCACCTCGACGGAGACTTCGAACGATGGCGCGACACCGAGCTCGGCGATGATTTGGACTTGAGAGGTCAATGGTGTTCCAATCTGACTGACTGACCGGTTTCCGAACGTGATCCACATCGAAGGTAGTGGTCGATCCATCTGGCTTCGGATCAAGCGTCGTGCAGATGGTGCTTGCACTTGCCGTGATCGGCGAGGATCTCGATCACCCGACAGCTCTCGACCCGACCATGGCTGCAGCCATCGACCATCCGCTCGAGTTCGGCCTGCAACGCCGTCAAGCTCGCGATCTTCGCTTTCACCTCCACCAGACGAGCCTTGGCGATGGTGTCGGCGTCGGCACAAGACTGATCTGGACGATCCTGCAGGTCGAGAAGCGTTCTGATCTGGTCGATCTCGAAGCCAAGCTCTCGTGAATGCCGGATGAAGGTGAGGCGCTCGGCGTCCTTGCGGTCATAGGTCCGGCGGTTTCCTTCGGTGCGCGGCGGAGCCGGCAGCAACCCGATCTGCTCGTAGTACCGGATGGTGGGGATCTTGACCCCGGTCGCTTGCGAGACTTTTCCAATCGCGATGCCGTGACTCATTTCCGCTTGCTCCTATAGTCGCTGGAGGATGTACGGCAATGATGGAGAATTCAAGGAGTCGCTGCCGATGGACGCAAGGATCGAAACTACCCGCTTCAAGGTGGAAGGCATGGATTGCGCCAGCTGTGCTTCAAAGGTTGACACCGCGGCACGTCGTATCCAAGGAGTCGAGGACGTATCCGTATCCGTCGTGTCGGGCACCATGTCGGTGAAGCATTCGGACGGCGCCGATCTCGCCGACCTTGCCAAGCGTGTCTCAAACCTGGGCTACCCCACCCGCCGCCTTCAGGGCGCATCCAATGCCCGGCCCGTGGACCAGCATGGCGAAGGTCATGGCGAGCATGACGATCAGGCAGGTGGCGGTCATCCTCATCTGCATGGTGCCGATGATGCCGATGATGCCGATGAGGGCGTACCGTGGTGGCGCACCCGAAAGGCAATCTTGACGGCATCCTGCGGCATCGCGCTGCTGCTGGCCTACCTCGTGGGTCGGGTCGTCCCGGATGTCGGGCACTGGGCGTTCCTGGTCGCGCTGCTGGTGGGCTTGGTCCCGATCGGTCGCCGTGCCGTCGCCGGCGCCATGGCCGGCAGCCCGTTCTCCATCGAAACGCTGATGTCGATCGCCGCCGTAGGCGCCGTGATCATCGGCGCCACCGAAGAAGCGGCTACGGTTGTCCTGCTCTTCCTTGTCGGCGAGATGCTGGAAGGCTTCGCCGCTGGCCGTGCCCGTGCCAGCATCAAGGGTCTGGCTGATCTGGTGCCGAAGACGGCATTACTGGTCGATAGCGACGTGGTGCGTGAAATCCGGGCATCCAGTCTTGCACTGAAGCAGGTGGTGCTGGTGCGCCCCGGCGACCGCATCCCGGCGGATGGAGAGATCGTCGAGGGCCGCAGTGCCATCGACGAGGCACCGGTCACCGGTGAAAGCGTCCCCAAGAGCAAGGGCGTCGGCGACACTGTTTTCGCCGGCACCATCAACACCGACACCGCCATCAGGGTGCGCGTCACCGCTGCCGCTGCCGACAACACCATTTCCAGGGTCATCGCCCTGGTGGAGGAGGCACAGGAATCCAAGGCACCGACAGAGCGCTTCATCGATCGGTTCTCCAAGATCTACACGCCCGGCGTTCTGCTGGTCGGCGCCTTGGTCGCCACCGTGCCGCCGCTGCTGATGGGCGCATCCTGGAGCGAGTGGGTCTACAAGGGCCTCGCCATCCTGCTGATCGGCTGCCCCTGCGCACTGGTGATCTCCACCCCTGCCGCCATCGCTGCGGCCCTGTCTGCCGGTGCCCGTCGCGGGTTGCTGCTCAAAGGCGGCGCCGTGCTCGAGCAGCTCCGCACCATCACCATGGTCGCCATGGACAAGACCGGTACGCTGACCGAAGGAAAGCCGAAGGTCACCGATATCTTGGCCATTGGCCGCAGCGAGACCCAGGTGCTTTCGATGGCTGCGGCGCTCGAGACGGGATCGAGCCATCCGCTCGCCCTCGCCATTCTCGCCAGGGCCAAGGCGGACAAGGCACCCGTGCCTCCGGGTTTCGATCTTGCCGCGGTTCCCGGTAAGGGCGTCACCGGCAGCATCGGCACCGACCAGGCATTTCTCGGCTCTGTCGAGGCAGCCGCCGAACGCGCCACGATCCCCGACGAGTTGCGGGCACGCATCGTCGCCTTCAACGACGAGGGCAAGACCGTCTCGGTGCTGCTTGCCAACGAGACGCTCGCCGGCATCTTCGCCATCCGCGACGAGCCCCGGGCTGATGCCGGGGCCGGTCTGCAGGCCTTGCGCAATGCGGGCGTCGGAGCAGTGATGCTCACCGGCGACAACCAGCGCACCGCCAGCGCCATCGGCGCCTCGCTGGGTATGGATGTTCGGGCCGGCCTGCTTCCCGAGGACAAGCAGCGGATCGTTCGAGAGCTTCAATCGCAAGGCAAGGTCGTGGCCAAGGTGGGCGATGGCATCAACGACGCACCGGCGCTGGCTGCCGCCAATATCGGCATCGCCATGGGCGGCGGCACCGACGTGGCGCTCGAGACTGCCGATGCCGCAGTGCTGCATGGGCGCGTAACCGACATCGCCGACATGATCAACTTGTCGAAGGCCACGATGGCGAACATCGGGCAGAACATCACCCTGGCGCTCGGGCTCAAGGCCGTGTTCCTCGTGACGACCGTCATCGGCGTGACCGGCCTGTGGCCTGCCATCCTTGCGGACACGGGTGCAACCGTGCTGGTGACTGCGAACGCCATGCGCCTCCTGGCCTGGCGGGGCAGCCGGTCGCATTCCGTCTGACCTGTCGAGGCGGTATTCTCCAGAAAAAGGGATCGGACCACGTGAAGCTATTTGTCACCATCGCCTTGATCGGCATCCTTACGGCAGGGAGCGGATTCGCCCATGACTTCACGCAAGGTTCGATCTATCTCGACCATCCCATGATCGAGGAGGCCCCGCCGAACGCGCCGGTACTCGGCGGATACCTCTCCATCCAGAACATGGGCGACACCGATGACCGCCTCGTCGCCATCGAGAGCAGCGCTGCCGAGAAGGTGGAGATTCATCGGTCGACCGTGACCGATGGCATCGCGCGCATGCAGCCCATGAAGGAAGGCCTCGTCATCCCCGCCGGTGAGACCGTGTGGTTGGACAACGGCACGCATGCCATGTTCGTCCAACCTGCCGAGCGGTACCGCGCCGGCGACGAGGTGCCCGCTACCCTGGTGTTCGAGAAGGCTGGTCGCATCGACGTCACGTTCAAGGTGGAGGAGCGATCCACCGGATCCGGCGCTTCTCATGAAGGTCACGGCCAGTGACCGGCTTGCGCAGGCTTCGAGGCATCCTTTGGGTGCTGGTGGCGATCGCAGCTGTCGGCGCTGCCTTCCTGGCTTTCGGGCCCCGCCTTACGCCAGGGAATGCTGGGGAAGCCATCTATGCCAAGCCCTTTTCGTTGGTGAACCAGGACGGCGCTCCGGTCACGCAGTCGGACTTCCTCGGCAAGCCTTCGGCATGGTTCTACGGCTTCACCCATTGCCCCGACGTGTGCCCCACGGCTTTGGCCGAGATGTCGGCGATCCTCGAGGCGCTCGGACCGGACGCGGGCAAGCTGCAGGTCGTCTTCGTCTCCGTCGATCCGGAGCGCGACACGCCGGAGATCATGAAGGATTATGTCGAGTACTTCGATCCTCGCATCGCCGGCTTGACCGGTAACCTTGCGCAAGTCGCCACCATGGCCAAGGACCGCTACATCTTCTTCGAGAAAGTGCCCATGGAAGGCGGCGACTACCAGATGGAGCACCAGGCCTCCATCCAACTCGTCGACGCCGATGGACGGTTCTTCGGAACCCTTGCTGCCGAGGAAGGCTTCGACGTCAGGCTGGCCAAGGTTCGCCGCCTCGTCGACGAGGGATAATACCTTTCCCGGCATCACCTCACGTCACGATCGGGAGTCTCACGGCTAGGAAGGACCCGATGCACGCCTTCGGGCTCGTCTTCGCCACTGAACCTGACGCCGGCACGTTCCAAGGCCTCTTTCATGGCCACGACGCTGGTCGGCATCACCCTGTCGCCACCGTTCTCGTAGGCCGCTACGGTCCGGCGACCGATGCCGCAATGTCCCGCAAGCTCCTGCTGGCTCCAGTCGAGGAGGGCTCGTCCCGCCCGGATCTGGGCGGGCGTTGGTCGGTGCTGCTGTTCGCTCAAGATGCCGTTCCGAATCGACCTGATGACAACCGAAACTTAACCGAACTTGCAGTCGTTGCACAAAATGTACATCGGGCCTTGACTTCTGCCGCGAATAGCTATAGTGACTAGAGCATTGGAAGCAGCAGGTGTCCATCGGTCAGGCACCGCAACAAGACCTTCCCCCGCGTGCATAGCCCGCACGACGTCCTGAATATTCATCGTGTTCGGCCTGTTCGTTGCATGCAGGGAGTGAACCTGTGTCTTTGTTCGTGCGTCCCCAAGACCTTAAATCGAAGTCCCGTAACCTGCGCCACCGGGATACCCGGCGGAAACTTTCCTCCATCCTGTTCGACTCGCTCTCCCGGCTGGACGAAGTGGCCGTGATCGGCTCGGATCCCCTCGTCACCCATTTCGCCGCGTCCTTGGGGTTGGAGGCTGCCTCGTTGGCCACCTGCCAGGCCATGCTCGACGAGCGACCGGTGACCTTGGTCGGCGTTCCCTCACGTCACTGGTTCCGTCCTGAAGCCATGAAGCTCCTTCTGGCGCTGAAGGGGTCCATGGAGAAGTGCGGTAGGCCCTGCGTGCTCCTTCCACAACGCGCCATAGCCATGCTTCCCGTCCGGGACGCCACCAGCGAGAAGGCCCGCATCTTGATCGAGTTGATCCGCGATCCGGTGCGGATGGGCGTCGACCTGGCCTGCTACGACAAGCACGTCGGGGATCCCGTTGGATGCCGGGCGATGCAGCTGCTCACCGGTCGCGACTGCGTCTTCTGATCCGTCCGCGTCATCGACCTTCTTGATGGTCTCGAGCTTTCGAGCCGGAGGAAACCTCATGCCCGCAAACGCCACGAATGCTTCGTCGGAAGCACAGGCCTTGCTGTCGCAACTGATCTACCGCGCCGGCTTCGACCGCCATGAGTTGGAGATCGTCGGAGGCGAAGACGGCCAATTCATCCGCCTTCCTGCCGGAACGGACCCCATGACCTTCAAGGTCCGGGACCTGGGGCACATGCTCAAGTCCTACGGACTGCCCTACGAGATCATGACCGACCCGGCGACCTAGACGCCAGCTCGTCTTCGCTCTCGAACTCACCGCTTTGCTTCAACATGGAGACCTCGCATGCTCGATGCCGATGCTGCACGCCTTCCGTCCGGCTCCGCCGATGCCGGCACGACCTCCGGACGCCGTCGCCGTTCCCTGCGCCAGTCCGCGGAGGCCCTGGTCCTGGTCCACCCTTCGGTCAGGCGCCTCACCGACGATCGGGTGCCTGACGACCTGGCCGATGATCTCATGATCGCCGCGGAGGACTTCACCGCCATCAAGGTCGCCCTTGGCCGGCGCGAGGTCTACCTGGTCTGCGTTTGCAACGCGGCCTGGCGCGGCCATGGCAGGCATGCCTTCTTGGAACTGAAGGCACTGGCCGCAACCATGGGCCACACGATCGTGCTGGTGCCGGAATCGTTCATCCGCCGCGAGCCCCGCCTGACCAACGCCATGATGATCGCGGGTGCCGAAGGTGCCGAGATCGGCTTGACCGACCGCATGAAGCTGTTGGCCCACCTGATCGACAACGGCGGCAGCGCACCTTTGCTGGACCTGGCGGTGATGGTACGCGGGGAGGAGCCGATCTCGGCCATAATGGCCCTGGTCGTCGAAGGCGGCCTCTATGTCGACCTCGACAAGCCGATCCTTCCCGCCACCGAAGTGCACCTGGTGCAGCCGCTATGAGCCGGCGCCACCAGGCCGTGAACTTTTTAGGCGCCGATCCCCTCGCCACCGCGGATCGACTCGAAGCCTTGGCGGCGGACCTTCGCCGGCTTGCATCCGGTCACGCTCCGTCTGCCGCGCAACTGGCGGAGGCGCCCACGCTCGGGGAATGGGGCGTGCTGTCGCGCTCCGGCATCGCCCTGGTCGGCACGGTCAAAGGACACCCGAGGATCGCGGACCATCGCCCTGCGATCACTTCCGAGCTTTTCGCCATCGACGGGGACGAACGCTGGGCGAGGACGATGAGCCGGTACTACCTGCTCGAGCCGCGCCGCACCGGGGAGAAACAGCATGGGTGAGCTCGACGATTTGGTTTTCCCCGAGGAGCAGCATGAGATGAGGACGATTAAGAACACCAAGGACGAGCGCACGATCCAGGAGCGGCTGGCCGATCTCGTGGTCGAGCGCACTCTCCCCAAGTCGGTGCGCAACGCGTTGGCCAAGGGCACGAGCGGGCACCTGGTGGTCGTAGTGCCCTCAACGGAATGGCAGGAGCCGATCGGCGAGGCCATTGCGGAGCTGCACGACACGGTCCATTCGGTTTACCCCGGCGGTCCGAAGGCGGCTAAGGACGACCGCAAGGCGGTCAAGTTCCATCTGGAAGCCGGTCACGTGGTGGTCGGGGTGGCGGTCACGCCGTCTACCCTTCCACCGTTGCTGCGCACCGTGGCATCCGTGACGGTGACCGTGCCCGCTCCGGACCCTGCCTTGTTGCGGAGTTTCCTTCGGAGCGTCTGCACCGGTCCGGTTCCCCGCGGCCTCGATGCACTCAACGTCGGCGCCCTCGACTTCGACGAGATCTGCTCCCTCGTTTCCTTCCAGGCGGATGCCGCCGGCGTGGTGGAGAAGCTTGGCCGGGCCATCGCCAACAAGACCGGGATGACCCGCGGCGACGAGGTCCTGCCCTCGATGGAGGAGGCTGTCGAATTCGGTGACGCTCGTCTCTGGGCGCAGGACCTCAAGATCGACCTGGCAGACGTCGCCGCACACCGGATCGGGTGGGCCGACGTCGACCGCGGTATTGTCCTCCATGGCCCGCCGGGCACGGGCAAGACCACATACGCCCGGTCGTTGGGGCAATATCTCGGCATTCCGGTTGTCATCGGCAGCATTGCCGACCTGTTCGCCAGTACAACCGGCTATCTTGATACTGTCATTCGCGCACAGCGCGATCTATTCGAGCGGGCGAGATCCGCCGCGCCATGCCTATTGTTCCTGGATGAGCTGGACCAGGTGCCTAATCTTGATGCCACTGACAGCAAGAATAGGGATTATTGGGCTCCGGTCGTCGCCGATTTCTTGATTGCATTGGACGGTGCGGTGGCCGAGAGGGCCGGCGTCATCGTGGTCGGAGCGACAAATCGGCTGCATGCGATTTCGCCCGCCATCTTACGAAACGGGCGCCTCGAACGAGCCGTTTTCCTGGGTCCGCCAGGTCCGGATGGAGCAGTGCGCATCCTCCGGCATCACCTCGGCTCGGCACTCCCTGGTGCCGACCTCGGCGACGTCGCCGCGATCTGCGCCAGTCGCGCGATGACGGGTGCGGACATCATGGATGTCGTCCGCAGCGCCCGCCGCCGGGCCCGCCGCGCCGACCAAGAGATCACGCTCGACGACCTCAAGTCGGTCCTGATGCCCGGCGGGGAAACATCGCCCGAAGTGGCGAGGCGTATCGCCGTCCACGAGTCCGGCCATGCCCTCCTTGCCGCACTGCACATGCCCGAGAGCCTGAACCTGGTCACAATCGAACCCGGTGGTGCCGGCGCCAACAGCGGCGGTCACACCCAACTGGCGGTACCAGGAACGCGAATCGAGACCATTGTCGAACTCGAGAACAGGGTGGAGATGCTTCTGGCCGGACGGGCAGCCGAGATTCTCATCTATGGCTCCCCCAGCTCGGGTGCGGGCGGTTCCGCCTCGAGCGACCTGGCGCTGGCGGTTCAAACGTTGGCGGTCGCTTACCTCACTCTCGGCCTGATCGACGGCACGCCACGTTGGCGCTGCGAACCCGATGAGGTAATGCTGCACCTCATGCGCGACCCCATCGCCTGCCATGCAGTCGAGACCCGACTCGGCATTCTGGCCGACAGGTCCCTGAAGACGCTCACCGCGAATCGGGATGCGCTCTGCAGGCTATCTGACGCATTGCTGGCGCGAAGAACCGTCAACCGAGATGACATCCTGGCAATCGTCGACACCAAAACAGAGTCTGAAAGCTCTGCCTCCATGCCTCGCAAGCGTTACTGAGCGCAGCCTGGTGTGACTTTCCAGCAACAGGATGTGAATTCTGTGGACACTCGAAATCTTCGTTTTTTCCGGTGTCAACATTGGATCGGCGAATCAGAGAACCGGCTACCGAAAGCGCCCCCAAGGCATCACCAGACCCGACTGGCACGGTCGAGTCTCAATCCGGCACCGACGCCGGAACCCAGGCCTCGTTCTTAAAGTAACACGTTAAGAAATTGAAATAAGGTAGAGTCCAAACTCCACCATTCCGGTTGCACCCTCACCAGAAAAAATCGCGGAGGGCCTTTTCAACCCTGGGTTCTTCCGCAGATGATGATGGCGGATTCGAACGGAGCCTAGTCCGAAGAGAATACCAGAAAATGAAAACGCCCCGGATTTCTCCAGGGCGTTGAAAATACCGACGACCCCACCCAGCCTGCAAGCAAAAGGGGTTCGTCCAAGCACTGCAATGGACCTACGGCCCGTTGCGAAACCGGCCTCACAGCCGACCGTGCACACCACGACAGACCTCTCAGTCCGTCGCCACGAACCGGCCTTACAGCCGACCCGCTAACACAATGGACCCTCCGGCCCATTGCCATGGAACCGGCCTTACGGCCCGAACCACGCTCAGGAGTATCTGCTGGACGCAGCCTCGCGTCAAGCTTTCTCCGGGCGTGAGTAGGAGAACTCATGCCTGAATTCCCCGGCGATCCGGAAAACATCGCCTTCGATACTCCCGTGCCCGATGCCCTGTCGCGTCGGCCCCGCAAAAAGGAACGGCTCGACCTGAGTCGTCAACTCCGCATGGACCGCGAACTGGTCGTGGCCCACATCTTCGTTGCCGACGACGGCGGTCCGGTCCGCACCATCATCAACGGGCGGCACCGCAAGCCGACCGGTCGCCATTACATGATCAAGGCCGGTTTCCGCAGTTCGCCATGGGAAAGCATGGAGGGCGAGTATCCCTTCATGCAGCTCTGCGAGGTGGCGACCGCGGTGCATCGTTTCCTGGCGCAGCCTCACCGGCTCGAGATGCAGGTCGTGGGCAGCGCCAAGCGCTGGGTGTACTTCCCCGATGCCCGGATCGAAGTCGATCGCGCGTTCGGCGAGATGCTGCTGAACGGTGTTCCGTTCGACCAGGCCGTTGCGGAATGGCGCCCGCACATGGCGGACGGCGTGAACATGGTGGTGTTGGTCGAGGTGAAGACCGACAAGGACCGTCGTGCCGACGAGAGTGACTACAAGGCCAAGCTGACTCTGGCGCGGGAAGTCTATCACCGGCTCGGCTGGGGCTTCGTCACCGTCCGCCAGTCCGACATCGCCATGCACGACATCGCCTATTCCGTCCGTGAGATCGGTCTCGACCACGACACCTCGGTCGATGCCGAGGATGTGCGGGTCGCCGCCGAGTACGTGGCCGCAACTTACGCCGATCTTGCCGGCCTCGTTCGTGCGCTGGGCGGTCGCCCCATCGGCATGGCCAAGGCGGCGGCCCTGCATGTGCGCCGCGTCGTTCACATCGGTCTCGACAACGACCTGCGTCCCGACACCCGTGTCCGCCTCGTCGGCGACGGCAAGGACCTTCATGGAGTCATGCGTCGATGAGCTTCAACGGCATGAACCTGCCCAGGATCGACTTCGACCTCGAGAAGGACGACGTCTACTGGATCAAGGAAGGCCCCGACAAGACTTGGGCTGCCCGGTTCGTCCGCATGGACATGCGCGGTCTGCTTGTCTTCGAGCGTGCCGACGGCCCCGATTTCACGGTCGCTGTCCCGCTCTTCAAGCGCATGCGTTCGGACGGCAGGGCCGTACGGGTTCCGGTGAAGCTACGGACCCGGAAGAGCCCGCTCGAGCTCGGGGATGTCGACCCGACCAATCTGCTCGATCCCGAGGAAACCGGCATCACCGTGACGGAGCAGTCGCGCCGCCTGAAGAAGGTCGAGATCTTCAACCATGCGAAGGATGTCCGCTGGTTCGTGGTGGAGGCCGACGAGAAGCCGCTGCTCACCCGCGGCCATGCCGGCATCCGGGACTTCATCCAGTCCAAGGAAGCGGAGGCGCGCCGCAATGGCGTCACCTTCATCCCCTCCGCACCGACCCTGCTGCGGGCCATCGACCAGTGCGGGGTCTTCCAGTCCCGCCCGCTCTCCGCGTTCTTCTACGACTACGGCAAGCACGACAAGCTCCGCCGCTGGCACCCCGCGGTCATCCGCGAGGCCGACAAGATGGTGCAGGCCTACTGGCACCCGGACAAGAAGCCGCTGCACGAGGTCCGCAATGACTTCTGGGACGCCATCAACACCGAAATCAACGACCTGAAGGCCAAGCGGCTGCCGGTGCCCCCTTCCTTGCGCAAGCCGTCCAAGGAATGTGTTCGTCTCTGGATCTCCCTCGCCGAAGATTGGTACCGCTGGAAGGAACGCTATGGGCAGCTTGCCGCCGACGCCCGCTTCCGCGGTCGCGGCAAGCACATCGAGGCGACGCGTCCGCTCGAATACGTGGCGTTCGACCACACGATCGTGGACTGCTGGGCCCTGGTCGAGGACGAGGACGGCAACATCCTCCTGGTCGAGAAGCCCACCCTCACGCTCGCGGTGGACGTTTGCACCCGCATGCGCCTGGGCGCCGTGCTCACCTACGAGCCGCCCTCCATCTACACGGTAAACCTCTGCCTCAAGCAGGTGATCCGCTTCAAGGACTTCCTGGTCGACGAATTCGGCGAGGTGAAGGGTGCCTGCGACGGTTGGGGCAAGCCCAAGTGCATCATCGTCGACAACGGCTGGGAATTCGTCGGCATGTCCTTCCAGGCCACCTGCGAGGCCGCCGGCATCTCGGTGATCTGGGCACCCATCCGCACGCCCCAGTTCAAGGCCGTGGTCGAGCAGGCGTTCGATGACCTTAACGAGCATGTCTGGCACCGCCTCCCAGGGGGCATCCCACTCACCCCGCAACTCCGGGCCAAGCTGGGCATCGATAACCGCGTCAACTCGGCCCACACGATCCGCCAGTTGGAATACCTGATGTGGCACCACTTGGTACACGTTCGCCACCTGGAGCCCAACGGGGAGATCGGCTGTGCCCCGGCACAGAAGTGGGCCCAGGGAATTCAGAACAAGTCACGGGCCACCGTCGACGATCCTGCCTTGTTCGACGGTCTTCTCGGCCAGGGCAAGCGGTGCGTGCTCACCCCGCAGGGTGTGGCCGTAGATGGCCAGCGCTTCCACGACCCCGAGATCACCTCCGAACTGCTCAACCGCCTGCTCAAGTACGGGCGCAAGAAGCACGTCAAGGGGTCCTTCCACAAGACGGGCAACGTCGACGTCTTCGTCACGTGTGACCGCGTCGACGCGAGCTACGTGATGATCTGGGACTTCGACCGCCGCAAGTCGGTCAGGATGCCCAATGTGAAATCCCGCTACACGCAGGGCACCAGCTGGAAGGTGGTCGAGGCGGTCGAAGCCTTCGCCACCGCCCAAAGCATCGCCTTCCACGACGAGGACGCGATGATCGCGGCCAGGGCCGCCTACAACCGGATGATCCGCTCGCAACTGCCGATCGAAGGTTTCGGCAAGGCCCGCAAGCGTGCCGCCGAAATCGACAAGGCTCCCAGTCTCGTGCCGGGCGACCGTGTCATCCAGGAAGCGGTGCAGGCGACGCCTGACGGAAGTGCCGACGTTCGCCACGACACGGCGGCGATCCACCGGACCGACGACCGCATCCCCTCCATCGGGCGCGATCGCGGGAAGCCCAAGCGGGAGAAAAAGCCCCGCGACAGCCCCGGCAAGGCCCGATCGCCGGAGCTTCCGGTCGTCACCCCCACGTCCCATACCGAAGACTATGCCTTGCGCGACCCTATGGGCTTCCTGCGCCAACTCGCAGCTGCAGATCAGGAGTAAACACCATGAACAAGATCGTCTCCCCCTCCAATATCGCCATGATCACCAGTGCTGTCTGGACCACCTTCGAGTCCCTGCACATCACCCACGACGCGCTCACCAAGGCCCATGAGCAGTTCGATGCCGTCCGCCTGGCGCACGCCAAGGCCAAGAACAACGGCAAGCCCCGCCGTAGCCTGTGCATCTTCGCCCCGTCCCATTCGGGCAAGAGCCACACGGTGGGCAGCTACATCCACAATACCGTGCTGCCGCGCCTCGTGGCGGAAGACCCGTCGTTGGCGGCCATGGATGCGGACGAATTGGCCCGCAAGCAGAAGAAGGTCGTGCACGTGACCCTGTCCGCCCAGGCGACCCCGAAGAGCCTCGCCACCGACATCCTGATCGCCTTCGAGGATCCGAACCCCGACAAGGGCACCAAGCAGTCCTTGTGGGGTCGGGTCTACAAGCTGATCCGTGACCTGGGCGTCGAGATGCTGGTGATCGACGAAATCCAGCACCTTGCGAACAAGCGCATCAAGATGTCGGCGACCGGCGACCAGATCGTCTTCGACCATTCGCGTGACCAGAACGTGGCCGACACCCTCAAGGTCATGATGATCCGCGGGTCGGTCCCCTTGGTTTTCATGGGCATCCTGCAGGCCCGCGATCTCTTGATGGCGAGCACCCAGTTCAAGGGGCGCGTCCTCGACGAGATCGAGTTCGAGACCCCTCGTTGGGCCGTGGAGAAGGAACGCCTCGACTTCATGTCCTTCTGCGGGCGCCTGGCACTCAAGCTCAAGGAGACCGGCCTGTTCGAGGAGCCGCCCCCGCTCGTCAACGGCGACATCCCCAGCCGGCTCTATGTCGCATCGCGGGGTCGCCTCGGCCTGCTCTGCCGCATTGTCGAGAAGGCGACCATCCTCGCACTCACCCGCGGCAACAAGGTGCTCACCCGCAAGGACCTCGAGGAAGCCGTGGACATCATCATCGTGGGACGCGGCGAGCTGACCGAGAACCCGTTCCACGCGGCGCCCAAGAGCCTGGAGCTGGTCTGATGCCCAGGCTCCCCATCCCCGTCCGCATCGCGGAGGACGAGCACCTGGCGGGCGCCCTTTGCCGGGCGACGTCCGCCAACGGTCGCCGCTTTCCTTCAGAGGTTCTGGCCCTCGTGGGTATCGACACGCTGCACCCGGCGAGCATCGCTGCCAGTCTCAATGAGATGGATGCCGCCGGTCTCGCCGAACTGCTGGGAACGGAGGTGGCGTCGCTGCGGCGCGCCACCCACCCCATTGCAGACGATGGCCGTTGCCTTTTCTTCGGCACGTCCATCCGCACCAAGCACGCGAGGGGCCGATCCGTCGCGTCTCGCCCCGCGGGCTTGCCGAAGCGCCCTATATCCGCGCCATGTGGCAACTCAGGCCGATCGGCTTCGATCCCTGCACCAAGGAGCTCCTGCTTTCTGACTGCCCGGTATGCGGCGCCACCTTAGGGTTCTCCCGCACCTACGGCGTGTGCTTCTGCGACCGCTGTGCGGGAAATGACGACCTGGGTTTCGTGCAGCCTGCGGTCGACCTCCGGGACTTCCCGCAGCCGCTGGTCGAGATCGAGGACATGGCGGCACTGGATTTCGTCACCGGGCTGATCGACCCCGATCCGGCGGTTCGGGAACGGTTCGCTCCGGCATTTGACGATGATCTGACCGGCCTCGATCGCGGCGAGATCTTCGACCTGTGCATGGCCATCGTCGGCGTCCTTGATCAGGACCCGAAAAGGGCCGTCACCTCTCCGGCCAAGCCCACCACGCGTAGCGACTACGAACGCCTGTTCACCCCGGAACGCCTGGCGGAAGCCGGGCGGATCATCCTGGACTGGCGTACCGGTTTCGATGGCCTGTGCGATCGGGCGCGTGCGACATCCCATGACCGCCCGGGTTTCTACGGCATCAAGGCCGAACTCGGGCAGGTCTATGCGCTCACCGCGGACCGGACCTTGACCGAGAGCGTGCGCAAGGTGGTTCGGGAAGCGGTCCTTCGCAACATGGCGACGAGCTCCGCCGGCGTAACCGTGCGGCGCACCGAGCACCGCGGTCGCACCGACCTGATCACGTCCCAGCAGGCTGCCGAACGCTTCGGCATTCGCCTGAAGCTCTTCCAGCGACTGGCCAAGACACCGGAGCTGACGCACCATCGCGCCCCGGGGACAAAGAAAGGGCCGGTGCTGTTCGTAGCGGAGGAGATCGCGGCCCTTGCGGCAGTGCGGGCGGATCTGGAGAGCGCCTCCTCCGTGGGCCTCCGCCTCGGCATCCCGAACGGGGCCGTTGCGCAGCTCGCGCAGGCGGGCCTGATCGAGAAGGTGACCGGGCCGGTGCTGCTGACGGTGGTCGGCAAGAACCAGTATCGCCGCTCCACCGTGGATGCCCTGATCCGCGACATCGAAACCAAGATCGGCAGCGGGCCCACCGGCACCTTCCATATCCGGCTCAGCAAGGCCATGTACCGGCTGCCGGCTGGCGAAAAGCCATGGGTTGCGCTCGTCCAGGCCGTGCTGGCAGGCCGTTTGGCCGTGTTCGAGGTGGCGGGTCGCCTGAGCGCCACACTGGTCAAGCTTGCGGCATCATCCTTCGAGGAGGTGGTGGCAGCCGTCGCCAGTGAGGTTGGCATTAGCGACGCCGTCGAGCCGATGGTCACCCGTGCCGAGGCAGCCGACATCCTGGGGATCACGGTGGCTACGGTGATTGGTATGATCGACGCCGACCTGTTGCCCGAGCACGGGTCCGGTGTCTGCAACCTGCGCCGCGCCGACGTCGTGCAGGTCGCCCGGACCTATATTTCCACCGCCGAGGCCTCTCGCCTTATCGGCGTGGGTTACCGCTGGGTCCGGGGCAAGCTGGCCGAGGGCGGCATCGAGCCCGTGGCCGAACTCAGCGAGCACCGCGGCATCCTCTACGACCGGGAACAGGTCACGGGCTGGCTCGCCACCTCAAGGAAGGACGCCGCATGACCAGCATGGCTGGATGCGAAACTGCCGTGGATGAGCTCGAACGCTTCCGGGCCGAAGCCAAGGCCAAGGCACAGGATGCCCTTCAGGCAGACATGTTCCTCGAGGCCGACATCGACGCTGCCGGATCGGCTGAGGAGATTGCCTCGTTGCTCCGTCGCAAGAAGAACCGTCGTCCTCGGACGAGCAAGCACGTGATCGTTGATGATGTTGGCCACCAGCAGCTCGAGTTCGAGTACGCGATCGCCACGGATGTCATCGACGAAACACACGTAGCTCCGAAGGCATCCCGGTCAAAGGCGATCGTCGTGATGCGGGCGCGTACGTGTGGTCCAATGACCAGTCGTTCGAATTTTGCAAATTGTTCTGGCAGTCCGGCTCTTCGGAAGCAACAGATGCATCGCCGGTGCGCAAGGAGGGGTGGGCTGATCCCGCTGCCACGTTCCGATTTGGTGCACCGGGTTCAACCGTCTAACATGAACAGGTGATTGGAAAGACGATCCGGCTCGGCTGAGCGCGGACGGCGACGCATAAATCGCCGGCTCCTTAATGGCCGATCGGAAGTTTATATCCACACCATAGAGAACAGGCGTGCGCCTGCATGACCCCGGTCGTCGACTCGACGAGCCGGGCGTTTTCTTTTGCCGCTCATCCGGGTCACGCCGCCACTTCGGCAACGGATCGACTCATAAAACGTGGCCAGATCGGCCCAATCGACTCACGGTTCACGGTCGCGGGTCGAGAATCGAGTCTTGAAACGTGGTCCAGTCGAATCTAGGCTTTTTGCCGAGCCCCGGAATGCAGGGGCGGATCGACTCAACTCTTTTTGGTCGCATTACGGATTCCGCCTCTTGCGTGGGGAACGCGATGACGTTCCCCACTTTTTCCCCCACGAGGCACAGACGTCAAACCCATACAGCTTGCGCTTGGTGCCGGGATGCTGCGGCAAAAAAGGTCGAAAACCCGCGGCGTCGCGTGTTTCAGACCAAACCCGGTGAGCGAGGTAGGCTTGTCCAAAGACTGACTCACCCTCCCTACCGAGCACGCCCGCTTTCGCTGACCCTTGCCGCCGCCACCGGAAAGAACTGCCCATCATCACGGTCTGCCAGCCACTTGGCCAATAGATGGCCACATCGGCTGCAGTTCCACGGAGTTCCATTTGGAAGGTTTGCGGCGCCGACTGAATTAGCTTGGCGACAAGAAGGGCAGCAAATCACTGCATGAAAATTGGCTGACATAACGCCACCTCAAAGGTTTCGTGGCGGCAGCTTGAACCTCTTGGGGGCATTGGACTGTCATCGCCGATGCCACAAACTGGTCAGCGATTGAGGCCAGTATTGCACGTGAGACTGCGCTTGTCGTTTAATTATGACATGTCGCAGGGGGCAGGCGCGGCATAAGATATGCTTGGTCATGTATTCGCCAGCAATAGGATCCTGGTCCCTTCTAGGTCGAAGAGCGCAACAAGCGTTTCCGCTTCGCGTTGGCGACGCAGATTCGAAACCTCCGTTTCAGGCGGATTATTTGGCAGCTCCGCTATAGTAGAACCGCTCATAACGGCCTGGTTCCAGGTTCGAGTCCTGGTGGGCCCACCAATTTTCAGACCTTTTCTACCCGCAGTGTGGCTCGGCTAGCCCAATGCCCGCCGCGTCAGGTCGATATGGGCGGCGTAGACATCAGGATCATCGATGGCCCGGCAGCCCAGGATGACGACCGACGCATTTGGTCCGAGATGCTGGGTCCACGACGTTCCAAGACCACCGGCCCATCCCACTTCGCCCGCAAAGTCGGACCCGACCAGGCGACCTGCATCGACCGATAGACCATATCCCCAGCCTCGACCGTCGAGGAAAGCGGCCCCCGCGTCCCGCTGGCTCGGCGTCAGGTGGTCGGACAGCATCCAGCGGAGCTGTTCTTGGCCAATGACCCGGCCCCCTTGTCCGTTGCCGCCGCTGCCGATCTTGCGGGCGAAGGCAAGATAGTCGGCAGCGGTGGAAACCATGCTCGCCTCGAACGCCTGTCGGCGCAGCCACGCGCTGGAGCCGGGTTCATCGGTCTGCGCCAAGTCAGCGCTGTAGGCCGCCGTCAGGCGATCGCGTTTCTCTTCAGGGACGACAAATCCGGTATCGATCATGCCAAGCGGCGCCGTGATCCGCTCGGCTATCACGTCCGACAACGGCTTCCCGGCAATCCGGGACACGAGGACACCCTGGACGAGGGTCGCTGCATTGTAGAACCAGCTGGTCCCCGGCTGTGCCATGAGCGGCAAAGACCCGATATGGCCCATCCACTCGTCCTGGCTCATTGGATTTGCCGGATCGTCGGGGCCATATCCCAGAAGCCCAAGCCTGGAAATCTCGCGCTGGATCGGCGTTGCGCCGGGATGCATCGGCAATATGCCCGTACCAAGCCGGGAACCGAGCAGGTGTTCGACGGTGATCGGTCGCTCCGCCGGCACGGTCTCGTCCAACTGGGCGTCGATCCGCTTGAGCACACGGGGCTGCGCAAGTTCCGGCAGCCACCTGGCAACCGGATCATCCAGGCCAACGAGACCATCTCCGATCTGCTGCAGCAGGGCCAGCGCAACAATGGGTTTGCCCATGGACGAAATCCGGAAAATCGCGTCCGGCGTCATCGCGCGCCGCTCCTCGCGTTCCATATGGCCCGCGGAGAACAGGCTGATCCTTCCGTCCCGCAGCAGTCCAAGGACCGCACCCGGCTGCAACGGTCCTTCGACCAGGCTCTGAAGTCGCTCTTGAAGGTCTGCATCCTCAGCCACTTTGCTCTCCCCGCGCCGGCAATGTCACTCTCTCAAACGCGACGAACGGACCGCGGATATTTCGACACCCAATGAATATCTGTTCGCAAAGAGAACGGGAGCGCCCACGGAGCCAACCGCCCATACCCCAGGCCTGTCGCCTGCCCGACGGTACCAAAAGCGGTCGATGCCCCAGCCTTTGGGCGCTGTGCATCGCGCTCGCCGCAGCCCCTGCGAAGCCACACTTTTTATCCTCCCCCTTCTTCAGGGGGAGGCCGGGTGGGTGCTTTTGCGAAGATGCATAGCCCCCGGCTCATTGCCGTGGGTGACGCGCGATGGAGCGGAAAATGCGGTGGAAACAGACGGGCAGCATCCGACCCCATTCCGTCCATTCCCACGCAATTGTGCTCAGCCTAAAAGCCGCCCCGCGAACTCCTTGGGTTTGTCTCTCATGCTGAGACCTTCAGAGTCTTGATGGCGTTCTGCGCCAGCGTGAAACGATAGGTGAAGTGGATCGGGCTGCCCGGGAAGTTGCCATGACCGGGACCTTCAAGCACGACCTCGCCATTGTCTTCCCGCGCCGTTTCTGGCGTAAAGATTGCCTTCACCGGAAGCACTTCTTCCTCGAGCAGATGGCGGATCGCCGCCTGTCCCTCAAAATGCTTGCCGTTGTCGATGAAGACGGCATCGGGCGAGAAAGGCTTCATCATGCCTTCGATGTCGAGACGGGCATTTGCATCAATGTAGTCGGCGATCGGCTTGGCTAGGTTCAGTGTCACTGGTCATCTCCTTGTTGGTGATGACGCTAACTTAGTGATGGACTTTCCTCCTGATAATCGAGACAAATCGGCATAGCATGTCACGAAGATCGGGATAATGGCGCGTCATTCGCTGATCGAGCTTGAAGCGGTGCTGGCCATTGTTCGGTGCGGCTCGTTCCGTGCCGCCGCTGTTGAACTCGGAATGTCGACCACGGCCATCAGCAACGCGGTGGGCAAGCTTGAGCGCGAGCTTGATGCGCGGTTGTTCAATCGCACCACCCGCAGCGTTTCGCTCACCCATGCGGGGCGGATCTTCGTCGCTCAGATCAAGCCAGCGCTGGAAAACATCCAGAAGGCCATGAACACCGCGCGCGCCCAGCAGGAGACGCCCTCCGGGACCTTACGCATAAATGCCTTTGCCACTGCGGCGCGCGAAATCATGTCGCCTCTCGTCCTGACTTATCTCCAGCGCTATCCGCAGGTTCATATCGACATCGTCACCGAAGGACGGCTGGTCGACGTCGTGGCGGCGGGCTTTGACCTGGGCGTGCGAAGCGCGGATTTGGTTCCGAGCGACGCAATCGCCATCCCGCTGGGCCAGGCGCGCAGTATGGCAGTCGTCGCATCCCCCACCTTTTTCGAAGACAGGGCTATCCCCCAAGTGCCGCAGGATCTTTTATCTTACCCCTGTATTCGCGGGCGGCTTCCCGATGGGGCCATGCTTCGATGGCGGTTTGAGAGAGACGGCGAAGAGCTACAACTCGACGTTGACGGCCAGATCACTCTCGACGAGGCATCGCTGGCGCGGATCGCGATCACGAATGGCGTGGGTATTGGCTATCTCATGGAGTCTGATGTCCGTGAGGACATCGCTGCTCGACGCCTCGTGCGCATTCTCGAAGATTGGACCCCACCGCTCGCGCCACTGTGCCTCTACTATTACAATCGCCGCAATTCCTCCGCCGCCTTCCGGGCCTTTGTCGCACTCGCACGTGATTTTGCCGCGGGAAAGCTGGCGTAGGATAAGACCGCTGCGGGCAGTAGGGAACATTCCGAAGCCGTTCCCGGCGTCCGGAACGTCTGCAATTTCGGCACTCGATGAAGTTGACTGTTCGTTCCCACTCCAAAGCAGGCGCCCCACCAGGCCTTGCCTAGGCGCCCACACCTCCCCGCTCCCCCGCTCCCCCCCTCCCCGCCTCCCCGCCTCCCCCGCTCCCCCTTCCCGCTCCCTCGCGTTCCCCTTCCCCCTCCCTGGCGTTCCCCTTCCCCCTTCCCTCCCTGGCGCTCCCCCTTCCCTCCTGGCGTTTCCCTCCCCCTTCCCCTCCGCCCCTCCCTCGCCTACCTTGTGCGCCTGACGCCCAAAGTCCGGAGGTCGCACAATGCGCGATGGCGACATCATTCATGGCCTCGTTCGCGGCCTTTCCGTCATCGAGTGCTTTGACGAAGAACATGCGCGCATGTCGATATCGGACGTGGCGCAGCGCACCGGACTGGAGCGCGCCACCGCCCGGCGGTGCCTGCTCACCCTCGCCCATCTCGGCTATGCCAGCTATGACGGAAAATTCTTCCAGCTGACGCCGCGCGTGCTCAATCTGGGGCATTCCTATCTTGCCGGCACGCCCCTGCCCCGGCTGATCCAGCCTTTTTTGGAAGAACTCTCCCGCGCCACCGGCGAAAGCACGTCGGCTGCCGTCCTCGATGGCACCGATATTCTCTATGTTGCCCGCGCCTCCAATCGCCGCGTCATGTCGATCAATCTGGGCGCCGGGGCGCGCCTGCCCGCCTATTGCACCTCTATGGGCCGCACCCTGCTCGCCGCCCTGCCGCGCGAGGAAGCCCAGGCCATTCTCGATCGGTCGGACATCATCGCCTATACCGAGCGGACCAAGGCCGACATGGCTTCCATCACCACAGAGCTGGCCGTCATCGCGGCACAGGGCTTTGCCGTGATCGATCAGGAGCTGGAGCTGGGGCTCTGCTCCATTGCCGTGCCGCTGCACAATGCCAGGGGCGAGGTCGTGGCCGCCATCAATATCGGCGCCCAGACGGCCCGCGCCCCGACCTCGCGCATGATCGCGCATTTCCTGCCCCTGATGCGCAAGGTCCAGGCTGAAGTCCGGCCGCTTCTGCGCTGAGCGGCAGCGTCAGAAAACTGTCGCAGGAGCCGGATAGTTTGTCCCCGAGAGCCGGGCAGGACTCCCTCAGCGAGTCCCTTCAAGACTGTCACAATCGCGGCCAGCGCCGTCATGGAGGCAGTCACATTGCGGTGTAAAAATCCCACTTGTTCCGGAATTAATCCCGCATTTTCAATGCACTAGAATGTCACAAACCAGTCACGCAACTGCAATAAAACCGTTGCGAGGCGCTCCTATGGTCTGCCGCGTCTGAGGGCCGCCCACGAATGGCTGGCCAAGCTTGAAAATGAATTCCGGAAGGGACATTCCATGAAGACCGCACTTTACGCCAGCGCCGCCGTGATCGCTCTCGCAGCGTTCGGCACCTCCGCCGCCTTCGCCCAGTCGCGCGATACCATCCAGATCGCCGGCTCCTCGACCGTTCTTCCCTTCTCGTCGATCGTCGCCGAAGAATTTGGCGCCACTTTCCCCGAGTTCAACACCCCGGTCGTGGGTTCGGGCGGCACCGGCGGCGGTTTCAGCCAGTTCTGTGAAGGCGTTGGCGACAACACCATCGACATTGCCAATGCTTCGCGCCCGATGCGCGACGGCGAGCGTGAAGCCTGTGCTGCCAACGGCGTCACCGACATCCGCGAAATCCAGTTCGGCTTCGACGGCATCGTCTTCGCCTCCTCGGCCACCGGCGGCGACTTCGCCCTGACCCCGGCCCAGGTGTTCCTTGCCATTGCGGCCCAGGTTCCGGTTGACGGCGCCATGGTTGCCAACCCCTACACCACCTGGGACCAGATCGACGCGTCGCTCCCGGCCCAGCCGATCGCCCTGGCCATCCCGGGCTCCAACCACGGCACCCGTGAAGTCTTCCAGGAACGCGTCGTCACCCCCGGTGCCGAAGCTGCTGGTCTGCCGGAAGGCCTCTCCGACGACGAGATCGAAGCCATCGAAACCACCTTCCGTCAGGACGTCGTGGTCGAGATCGCCGGTGACTACACCGAAACCCTCGCTCGCCTCACCTCCGATGCCAACACTGTCGGCGTGTTCGGCCTGTCCTTCTACGAACAGAACCGCGACACCCTCAAGGTTGCCACCGTTGATGGCGTGACCCCCTCGCTCGAAACCGTTGCTTCGGGTGAATATCCGGTTTCCCGCCCGCTGTTCTTCTACGTCAAGGGCGAACATGTCGGCGTCATCCCCGGCCTGGCCGAATTCACCGAATACTTCCTGTCCGAAGGCGTGTCGGGCCCCGGTGGCATCCTCGAAGCTGCCGGTCTGATCCCGCAGCCGGCCGAGAAGTCCGCTGAAGTCCTCGCTGCCTTCCAGCAGTAAGCAACCCTGACGGGCCTCGGTTTCCGGGGCCCGTCTTTCATCGCGGGGCCATAGTGGGAAGCCTGACAAAGTGAACACCCTGATCATTGCCGGACTTCTCGTGGTTCTCCTCGGCCTGGCCTACCAGATGGGCTGGTCGAAGAGCCGTGCGCTTGCAACACCCGAAGGCGTTCGCGTGCATTCGCGTCCGCAGTATCACGGCGCTCTTGTCGCGCTGTGGACCCTGATCCCCGCCTTGCTCGTTCTCGGCGCCTGGGCCTTCTTCTCGCCCGGCGTGTTCCACTGGTATGCCGTGTCGCAGATACCTGCTGATGTTCTGGCGAACCTGGATCAGGCCGGCCTCAACAACCAGATGCAGCGCCTGCGCGACATCGCCTCGGGCTTCGGCGTCGCCGGCGAGCTTCAGCCCTTCGAGCAGGCTGCCGGCGACAATATCCGCCAGTTCCAGCTCATCACCTTCATGGTGATGATCGCCGCCGCCGCCGGCCTCGGCGTGCTGGGCCTGCTCTATGCCCGCAAGAATATCACGCCCCGCCTCAGGGCCCGCAACCAGGTCGAGCGCGCCATCACCGTGCTGCTGCTTGCCTGTTCCGCCGTGGCCATCCTGACCACCGTGGGCATTGTCGCATCGCTCGTCAGCGAAGCCTTCCGCTTCTTTACCTTCATCAATCCCATCGACTTCTACTTCGGCACCGTCTGGGCGCCAAAATTCTCGTCGACCGGCACGGGCGATGCGGGTCAGTACGGCATCCTGCCGCTCCTTGCCGGCACGCTGATGATCTCGGCCATTGCCATGCTGGTTGCGGTTCCGGTCGGTCTCATGGCCGCCATCTACCTCAATCAGTACGCCCACCGCTCGGTGCGCGCGGTGGTCAAGCCGGTTATCGAAGTCCTCGCCGGGATTCCCACCATCGTCTACGGCTTCTTCGCCCTGGTGACGGTCGGCCCGTTCCTGCGGGATTTCGGTAGCGCCATCGGCCTCAACATCAGCGCCACCAGCGCCCTGACCGCCGGTCTGGTCATGGGCGTGATGATCATCCCCTTCATCTCGTCACTCTCCGACGACATTCTCAACCAGGTGCCGCGCACCCTGCGTGACGGTGCCTATGGCCTGGGAGCAACCCAGTCTGAAACCATCCGCAATGTTCTGATCCCCGCTGCGCTGCCCGGCATTGTCGGCGCCTTCCTGCTCGCCGTCAGCCGCGCCATCGGCGAAACCATGATCGTGGTTCTGGCTGCCGGCAACGCGCCGATCCTGCGCGGCAATCCGCTGGAGCCGGTCTCCACCATCACGGTTTCCATCGTCAATCAGCTCACCGGCGACACCGACTTTACCGGCCCGCAGTCCCTTGTTGCCTTCGCCCTGGGCCTCACCCTCTTCATCATGACGCTGTGCCTCAACATCGTCGCCCTCTACATCGTCCGCCGCTTCCGGGAGCAGTACGAATGACCAGCACCACCACTGACTCGGCTGCTGAACGTCGCAATCGCGTTCGCGCCGGCCTGGGTCGTCGCCACAATGGGGAGCGCCTGTTCCGCCTCTTCGGTGTCGTCGCCATCGTCCTGGCGCTGGGCTTCGTGGCGCTGCTGTTCGCCGACGTTCTGCGCAAGGGCATCCCGGCCTTCACCCAGACCAACATGCACCTGGCGGTCACCTTCGATCCCGAGCTGCTCAATGTCGATCCGGCGCCGGTACGCTCCGAAGGCCAGTCAGATGCTGCCTATCGTGCCGAGCGCCTCGCCTGGGAGCGTTCGGTTGCCATGCTCAACTGGAACAATGTCGTCGAAGCCGCGCTGCGTGAGGCTGCCCCTGCTGGTTTCGAGATCGACAGCCGTCAGATTCTGAGCATCCCCGAGACCGATGCGCGCCACCGTGTCCGCGAGCGCTTCGTCAACGACCCCAGCCTGCTCGGTCAGACGGTCGAGATGGACCTGCTCGCCTCTGCCAATACCGACAACTGGGTTAAGGGCAATATCAATCGCGAGCTGGGCGATGCCCAGCAGCAGCTCTCCGCCCCGGCGCGCGCCCTCATCGACATCTTCGAAGAAGACGGCACCATCTCGCGCGGCTTTGCCTGGGCGCTGATATCAAATGTCGACAGCCGTTCCGCACCTGCCGCTGCGGGTCTCCTCGGCGCCCTCATGGGTTCGCTCTGGATGATGCTGATTGTCGTCGTCCTCGCCGTGCCGATCGGCGTGGGCAGCGCTATTTACCTCGAAGAGTTCGCGCCCAAGTCCAGGCTGACCGATCTCATCGAGGTCAACATCAACAACCTGGCCGCCGTGCCCTCCATCGTCTTCGGTCTGCTCGGCGCCGCCGTGTTCATCAACTGGTTCCGCCTCCCCCTCTCGGCCCCGCTGGCCGGCGGTCTGGTGCTGACCCTGATGACGCTGCCGACCATCATCATTGCGACCCGCGCGGCCCTCAAGGGCGTCTCCCCGGCCCTGCGCCAGGCCGCCCTCGGCATGGGCGCCTCGCGCACGCAGATGGTGTTTCACCATGTGCTGCCGGTGACCTTTCCCTCGATCCTGACCGCTACCATTATCGGTGTGGCCCAGGCCCTTGGCGAAACCGCGCCGCTCCTGCTGATCGGCATGAATGCCTTCGTGGCCGCGGTGCCCGGCACGCCTATGGATCAGGCAACCGCTCTTCCGGTTCAGATTTACCTCTGGCAGGGCAACGAGAACCGCAACTTCTTCGAGGCCCGCACCTCTGCTGCCATCATGGTGCTCCTGGCCTTCATGATTACCCTCAACGCCATCGCGATCTTCTTGCGGTCGCGTCTTGAAAAGCGCGCTTAAGGAGACTTCGGAAATGGACGTTCTCGCCGGTAAGGTTAAAGTGACCCAAAAGACCCTGGATCAGACCATGAATCCCGCCGAACTGATGGACCATCCCATCCGCCTCACCGCCCGTGATGTTACCGTTCATTACGGTGCCAAGCAGGCCCTGCATGGCGTCTCCATCGACATCCCCGACCGCGCCGTCACCGCCTTCATCGGGCCGTCGGGCTGCGGCAAGTCCACTTTCCTGCGCTGCATCAACCGCATGAACGACACGATCGAAGGCGCCAGGGTCGGCGGCCGCATCGAGCTCGACGGCCAGGACATCTACGATCCCAAGCTCGACGTGGTGGAGCTGCGGGCCCGCATCGGCATGGTCTTCCAGAAGCCCAATCCCTTCCCCAAGTCGATCTACGACAATGTCGCCTATGGCCCGCGCATCCACGGCCTCGCGCGCTCCAAGGCCGACCTCGATGAAATCGTCGTCTCCTCGCTGCGCAAGGCGGGCCTTTTCGAAGAGGTCAAGGATCGCCTCAGTGAGCCAGGCACCGGTCTTTCCGGCGGCCAGCAGCAGCGCCTCTGCATCGCCCGCGCCATTGCCGTGGGTCCCGAAGTGATCCTCATGGACGAGCCCTGCTCGGCCCTTGATCCGATCGCCACCGCGATCATCGAAGAGCTGATCGACGAGCTGCGCGAGAACTACACCATCGTCATCGTCACCCACTCGATGCAGCAGGCAGCCCGCGTGTCGCAGAAGACCGCCTTCTTCCACTTGGGCAACCTGATTGAACAGGGCGACACCGAGGACATCTTCACCAATCCGGTGAACAAGCAGACCCAGGACTACATCATGGGCCGCATCGGCTGATCGCGGATCTGGAGGACAAACCATGCCAAATACCGGTACCGATCACATCGTCACCTCCTACAACGAGGAACTTGCCGCCCTGGCCCAGGCCATTGCCGAAATGGGTGGTCTCGTCGAGGTCGCTGTCGAGAACGGCACCCGCTCGCTGCTCAAGCTTGACCGTGAACTGGCTGACCTGACCATCATTGCCGACCAGCGCATCGACGACATGCAGCGCCAGATCGATGACATGGCCGTGTCGATGATTGCCCGCCGCCAGCCCATGGCCAGCGACCTGCGCGCCATCATCACTGCCATCCACGTCGCCTCCGATCTCGAACGCATCGGCGACATGGCCAAGCAGCTGGCCCGCCGCTCGCTCAAGCTCGAAGGCCTCAACCTGCAGCCGACTTTCTACAACGGCGTCAAGAACATGACCGCGCTGGTCCTGCAGCAGGTCAAGGATGCCCTCGATGCCTATGGCAATCGCGAGGCGCCCGCAGCCGTCGAAGTGTGCAACCGTGACGACGAGGTCGATGCCATGCACACCTCGCTGTTCCGCGAACTCCTCACCTACATGATGGAGGATCCGCGCAACATCACCACCTGCACCCACCTGCTGTTCTGCGCCAAGAGCCTCGAGCGCGTCGGCGACCATGCCACCAACATTGCCGAGCGCGCCTACTACCTGGCCACCGGCAAGCAGCTCACCAGCGACGTGCAGGAACTGCAGCGCCAGCAGATTAAAGCGTAAGGCACTTCTCCCTTTCGGGGAGAGGTCGGCGCGCAGCGCCGGATGAGGGGGCCTTCCTCGTAGCACCGCACTCTCAACCCCCTCCCCCTCCTTCAGGGGGAGGTGAGGTGGGGGTAAAGCCAAGAACTCAGAACTCTCGGATGACCAAGGTCAGTCCGATCGACGGAGCACATCCAATGCCCGCCACCATCCTCGTGGTCGAAGACGAAGGCGATATCGCCATCCTGCTGCGCTACAATCTCGAAGCCGAGGGCTTTCGCGTCGTCACCGCCGAGAGCGGCGACGAAGCCCAGCAGGCCATTGCCGAAAAGCTGCCGGACCTGATCCTGCTCGATTGGATGCTGCCCGAGATTTCCGGCATCGAACTCTGCCGACGCCTGCGCGCCCGCGATGAAACAGCCCGCGTGCCGATCATCATGCTCACCGCCCGCGGCGAGGAAGAGGAGCGCGTCCGCGGTCTTTCCACCGGCGCCGACGACTACGTGGTCAAGCCTTTCTCGGTGCCCGAACTGCTGGCGCGCATCCACGCCCTGCTGCGCCGGGCCAATCCCAATCTCGTCACCACCGCCCTCAAGGTCGGCGACCTCGAGCTCGACCGCACCACTCACCGTGTCCGCCGCGCCAACCGCGACGTGCATCTGGGACCCACCGAATACCGTCTGCTCGAATATCTGATGCGCCATCCCGGCCGCGTCTATTCGCGCGAACAGCTTCTCGACGGCGTCTGGGGCAATGATGTCTATGTCGACGAGCGTACCGTCGACGTCCATATCGGCCGCCTCCGCCGCGCCATCAACCGCGGCCGCGAAACCGACCCGATCCGCACCGTCCGCGGCGCCGGCTACGCCTTCGACGAACGGTTTGCCGCCAACGCCTGAACCGGCGACTGGAGCGTTTCGCGGACCATTTGAAACACCGCTACCTCCCCAATCGTCACTACCGGCCCACCCTCCGGCCTGACCCGAGGGCCCGGTGGTCCATGCCCGCTGTAGGATGGATTGCCGGGACAGGCCCGGCAATGACGGCCATACATGTCTCCGCTTCAGAATTGTGAAACGGCCTAATCGGCAATGGCCAGGAAATCGAGCACCGCCTGTCCGAAGCGCGGGTCGGTGTTGAGGGTGTAGTGGGTGGTGCTTGGAATGACGGCGAAGCGGTTCGGCGTCATGCCCTCCCCCGCCCACCCGCCATCGACCTTGCCACCCCCCAGCAGCTCGAAGAAATGCGTGGCATGGCTGATCCGCACCGCGTCATAGTCTCCCACCACCAGCAGGGTCGGGCTCTTGATCCCGCCCACCTCGGATGACCAGTCATAGTCGTTGCCGATAAAGGCACCCATCTGCTCAAAGAGCTTGGGAAAGTTTTCCGGGTCGGGCGCGACCGCCTTGTAGGCCTCGTAGAGCGGCGTCTGCATCATCTCAGGGGCCATATGCGCGCCGATGGTCCGCATGCCCTCGGCATTATAGTCGTGCCACCCCGAATAGGCGTAGGGCGCCGAAGCGACCACCAGCCGGTTGACCACATCGGGATGGTCGATGCCGAGCCGGATGGCGGTAATGCCGCCCATCGAATAGCCGACGACATCGGCCCGTTCATGGTCCAGCCATCGGATCAGCCCGGCCACGTCGGTGGCGAAAGCCTCGAAACTCATTGGGCGGTCGAAAGGTCTGGTGCGGCCATGCGCCTGGAGATCCACGCCAATGACCTGATGGTGTTTGGCCAGCTCGGTCAGCACGGGGCCGAAATCGTCCATGGTTTGCAGGCCGCCATGCAGCAGCACCAGCGGTTCGCCCGCGCCGAACACGGCATAGGCCAATTCGATTCCGTTGACGGGCGCGTAGCCCGACCGGGTTGGAGTAGGCAACGACATTTGAGACCTCCGGATCGCTAATGATCGGACGACGAGCAGCAGCCAGGATTTTCGACAGGGAAACGGCCCGCTCCCGCCAAGCCTAAACCTCCGGCAAGTCCCTCAGCGGCGTGGTATCGTCCAGCGGCACCGTCTGCCGCTCGATCATGCGGTGCACGTGCGGCAGGCCCTCGCCCTGATGCAGGGCGCGCAGCTGCTCGATATTGTCGGCGTCGGATTTGGTGCGCCGCAGGTTGTGCCGCACATAGTCGACCCAGGTGGGCACGTGATAACTCTCCACCCACAGGTCGGGCCGCTCGAGGTCGCGCAGCAAGGTCCATTGCCGCGCTCCGTCGCGGATGCGGATGCGCCGTCGCTCGCTCATCAGCCGCAGGAAGGCGGGAATGTCCTCCTGCAGGATCTGGTAGTCGATCATCACCATGATCGGTCCGCTGCGCGGCCTGAGATCCAGCCGCAGGATCGGCTCATTGAAGGTGTCGAGCGGATTGAGGTCACGCTGGTCGAATTGCGGCAGCGCCAGTTTCAGGCCCACCAGGCCGCAGATCACCAGCACGCCGCTGGCGATCAGCAGCGCCCAGTCCATGCCGAGCCCGTCCGAGGTCACGCCCCAGATCCAGCTGCCGCCCGCCATGCCGCCGAACGTGGCCGTTTGGTAAAGCGAGAGCGCCCGACCCACCACCCAGCGCGGTGACGCGAGCTGGATCGAGACATTAAATAGGCTCAGCGCCAGCACCCAGCTCGCCCCGGCGGGCAGCAGCAGGATGTGGCTGAGAACGGCATCGCGGCTGAACGCCAGGCCGATACAGCTGAGGGCAAAGCCGAGGCAGGCCGCCCGCACGATGTTCTCGTTGCTGAACACCTGCCGCACCCGCCCGTTGAGGAAGGCGCCGAGGATGGCGCCCACCCCGAAACAGCCCAGCAGCGTGCCATAGATCAGCGCGCCACCGCCCAGATAGTCCTCCGCCAGCACCGGCAGCAGGGCCAGGATGACGATGGCCGACGCGCCGAACAGGAACCCGCGGAACATCACGGTCATCAGGTTGGGCGACATCGACACATAGCGCACGCCGGCCCACATGGCGCTGCCCAGCCGCTCCCGCGGCAGGCGCGCCGGCGCCCGCTGCGGCTTCCAGCGATAAAGCGCACCGATCAGCGGAATGTAGGACACGGCATTGAGCGCAAAGGCCGCGCCCGCCCCGGCAAAGGCCACGATCATGCCGCCCACCGCCGGACCGACGCTGCGCATCATGTTGAAGCCCATGGCATTGAGCGTCACCGCCCCCGGCAGGTCTTCGCGCGGCACCACATCGCCCATCGACGCCTGCCATGACGGGTTGAACAGCGCCGTGCCCGCGCCGATGAGGAAGGTGAAGGTCAGCAGCAGCCACGGATTGAGCAGGCCGAGCCAGGCGGTAATGGCCAGCGCCAGCGACACCAGCCCCATGCCCGTCTGGGCAATCAGCATCACCGTCCGCCGGTCGAAATTGTCGGCCAGCGCCCCGGCGGCGATGGAAAACACCATGATCGGCAGCGTGTTCGATGCCTGCACCAGCGCCACCATATTGTGCGACGTGGTCAGCGTGGTCATCATCCAGCCCGCGCCCACCGCCTGCACCAACCCACCCAGATTGGACGCCAGCGTCGCCAGCCAGAGCATGCGAAAATTCTCGTTGCGCAGCGGCGCGAGAACCGTGGGACCCTTGGACATGTCGAACAATCTCCTGACCTGTCTCATGAGCCAGCCGGCGCACGGAGGCAAGCCCGCTGGTTGCTCTGCCCTTCACATCCCGCGCCCCATTGCTGCCCTCCGATCAATAAGTCATACTTATTTCGAGGAGACATCATGCGCAGCTATTCCCCCGTCGATTTCACCCGGGTGAGCCTCACTGGGCCCTTCTGGGCCGAGCGGCTCGAAATCGTGCTCACCCGCACCGTTCCCAGCCAGTTTGAAAAACTCGGCGAGAGCGGCATTCTCGAGTCACTCGAACTCAAAGACCCGCCGCCACCCCTGCGCATCCCCCGCATGGGTGGACCCGATGGCCATACCCATCAGGTGTTCTGGGACAGTGACATCGGCAAGTGGATCGAGGCCGCCGGCTATGCCCTGCGCCACCGCCGCGACCCCGATCTCGAAGCCAGGGTCGATGCCATCGCCGCGCGCCTCGCCGAGGTGCAGATGCCCGACGGCTACCTCAATCTCTGGTATCAGGGCCAAGAGATCGACAAGCGCTGGACCAACCTGCGCGACCGCCACGAACTCTACAATGCCGGGCACCTGCTCGAAGGCGCCATCGCCTACTATCAGGCCACCGGCAAGCGCCAGCTGCTCGATGTGCTCGAACGCTATCTCGACCATATCCGCACCGTCTTCGGCACGGGCCCCGGCCAGAAAAAGGGCTACGACGGCCATCAGGAAATCGAGCTGGCGCTGGTCAAACTTTATCGCCTCACCGGCGAGCGCAAGCAGCTCGACCTGGCGGCCTATTTCATCGACCAGCGCGGCGCCGAACCGCATTATTTCGACGAGGAAGCGGTTGCCCGCGGCGCCGATCCGAAGGATTTCCATTTCTACAAGAGCGGCAATCACCAATATTCCCAGTCGCACAAGCCGGTGCGCGAGCAGGACAAGGTGGTCGGCCACGCCGTCCGCGCCATGTACATGTATTCGGCCATGGCCGATCTCGCCGCCGAACTGGATGACGACAGCCTCCGCCATGCCTGCGAAGTGCTCTGGAAGGACGTGACCACCACCCGCATGTATGTCACCGGCGGCTTCGGCCCGTCGGCTTCCAACGAGGGCTTCACCACCGACTACGACCTGCCCAACGACACCGCCTATTGCGAGACCTGCGCGTCCATCGCCTTCGTCTTCTGGGCCCAGCGCATGCTCAATCTCGATCTCGACGGCCACTATGCCGAAGCCATGGAGCTGGCGCTCTACAACGGCGTCCTCTCTGGCCTCGGCCGCGACGGCACCCTCTACTTCTACGAGAACAAACTCGAAAGCGACGGCTCCCATCGCCGCTGGCCCTGGCACCCCTGCCCCTGCTGCACCATGAACGTGTCGCGCCTCATCGCCTCGGTTGGCGGCTATTTCTATTCCACCGGTCCCGATGCCATCGCCATCAACCTCTATGGCGGCAACAGCGCCACGCTTGATCTCGACGGCCGCCGCATCCGCATCGAAGAGTCATCGCTCTATCCGCTCTCGGGCACGATCCGCATCACCGTGCACCCCGATGGCCACGGCCCTTTCACGCTGAAGCTCCGCATCCCCGCCTGGGCCAAGGACGCCGTCGCCGATCTCAACGGCAACCCGGTCGATGTGCCCGGACAGACCCAGCAGGGCTATCTCACCATTACCCGCGACTGGATCGAGGGCGACACCATCGATCTCGACCTCCCCATGCCGCCCCGCCGCCTCTACGCCAATCCCAAGGTGAAGATGGATCGCGGCCGCGTCGCCCTGGCCCGCGGCCCCCTCGTCTACTGCGCCGAGCAGGTCGACAATCCGGCGCCAGTCCCCGATCTCGTCCTGCCGCGCGATGCGGCGATAAGCGAGGACCTGCGCCCCGATCTTTTCGGCGGCATCGTCACCCTCGTGGCAGAAGCGCAAAACCTTGCCGGCGACGACTGGGGCAACGACCTCTACCGCACGACGCCCCCTGCGCCCTCGCCGACGCCCCTCACCGCCATCCCCTACTACCTCTGGGCCAACCGCGCTCCCGGCCCCATGAGCGTCTGGATCAGGGAGGGCTGAGCCCTTTCTCCTCCCCCTGTAGCAGGGGGAGGCCGGGTGGGAGTACCCTACCCATCCCATTGACACTTCCTCATTTTCCCCCGCATAACCGCCATGTCGTTCGGTTCCCCGGCGGCTCAGGCCAACGGGGATTAAAAGGGAACACGGTGCGGATTACCCATCAGGGGCCAAAACCGAGGCTGCCCTCGCAACTGTAAGCGGTCAGCACTTCGCCACCTATGTCACTGGGTCCACCACCCGGGAAGACGGCGAGCGCGTCAGGAGCCGTGAGCCAGGAGACCTGCCCAACGAAAAACCATGAAGCCGGACGAGGTGTTCCGGCAGGGGCAGGTATGATGACGCGACACGTCCGTGTGCGAATACGCAGCTTTGCATCCTCAGCCGAGGACGCAAGGCACGATGCAAGCTGACGCCGGTTTGGCGCCAAGCGCCGCATACCCCCATCCTTTGGGAGCTATCCAATGAAACTCAGCTTTGTCACGGCCGCCGTCCTGGCTTTGGCTGTCACCCCCGCCTTTGCTCGGGATCTGAAAATCGAAAGCTGCGAAACCGTTTCCCCCTTCGACGCCGCGCCGGGCCGTGTCGTCACCCTCAACCAGCAGGCCACCGAAATCATGCTGGCTTTGGGTCTCGAATCTCACCTCGCCGGCACGGCCTATCTCGATGATGCCATTCCCGAACGCTGGAAGGCGGCTTATGACAGCATCCCGGTCCTTGCTGCCGAATATCCGGCTCGCGAGGTCGTGCTCGCCGAAAACCCGGATTTCCTCTTTGCCGGCTTCAATTCCGCCTTTGGCGAAAAGGCCCTCGGCAGCCAGCAGGAATGGAACGAGCTCGGTATCGGCACCTATCTCGTCAATGCCGAATGCCGCAACCTGCACCCGGCCGACGTGAAGCTTACCACCGATCCCCTCTTCATCGATCTTGAGCGCATCGGCGCCCTGTTCGGCGTCGAGGACATGGCCACCGCGGTCGCCACTGACATCCGCACCCGTCTCGATGCCGTGGCCGGCGCCAATCCGGGCCAGGGCAAGCGCGCCTTCCTCTACGACTCGGGCACCGAAACCGCCTTCTCGGCCGCTTGCTGCGGCGCACCGGGCCTGCTGCTCCACTCTGTCGGTCTCGAAAACATCGCCGCCAGGGTCGAAGGCCGCTGGGCCGACCTGGCCTGGGAAGCTGTGGTGGCTGGCAATCCTGATGTCATCGTGCTTATCGATGCCGAGTGGTCCACCGCCGCCGAGAAGATCGCCCACCTCAAGACCGACCCGGTCCTCTCGACCCTGCCTGCGGTCCAGAACGACCAGTTCGTCACCGTCCCATTCTCCGCCACCCTCCTCGGCGTCCGCTACGTCGAAGGCGTCGAAAACCTCGGCGCCCAACTGGCGGCGCTGAACTGAGCCCGGTAGTCGAAAGCTCGGTAGCCCCCAACACCGTCATTGCCCGGCTTGACCGGGCAATCCATCTGCTTCGGCCCGCATGGACCACCCGGTCAAGCCGGGTGGTGACGGCGCGGATGGGCCAGGAACCCCATTCCCACCCCCTCCCTCAATGGAAGGGAGGCGCAAGCATCGGCCGCAATGTTCATCGTCTCCCTCCCCCCTGTGGGGAGGGATCAAGGGTGGGGGTTCGGCTATCGACGGAACAAGATGTCAGGCACAAGAACCACCGCAGCCCTCCTGCTCACCACCACCGCCCTGCTGCTCGCCGCCTTCGCCGGTACCTTCTGGGGCACGGCCGACCTTTCCTGGTCCGCCCGCATGAACGCATTGCTCCGCCTGCCCGAGGCCGAGCCACATCTGGTCCTCATCATCTGGCAATGGCGCCTGCCGCGCGTGCTCATGGTTGGCCTGGTTGGCGCCGCCCTTGCCCTGTCGGGCGTGCTGATGCAGGCCCTGCTGCGCAATCCTCTCGCCGATCCCTATCTGCTCGGCCTCTCTTCGGGCGCGTCTGCCGCCGCGACGGGCGCCATAGTCTGGTTGCCCGCCGGCTTCGTCGCGGTTGGCCTGCCGCTACTCGCCTTTGGCGGCGCGGCCGTCGCTTTCGTCATTACGCTCGCCCTCGCCTTCAGTCCCGCCCGCGGCCTCGACCGGCTGGTGCTGATCCTCGCCGGCATCGCCGTATCGCTGTTCTTCCAGTCGATCTCCGCCTTCTTCCTTCACATCGCCGATCCGCATGCGACGCAGGAGGCTCTTCAATGGCTCATGGGTTCGGCCGCCGGCACCGCCTGGTCCGACCTCATCCCCCTGGCCCTGGCCCTGCCGCCGATGCTGCTCGTCTCACTCTATTGCGCCTCCATGCTCGATGCCGTCCTGCTCGGCGACGAGCGCGCTACCGCCCTCGGCATTCCCGTCGCCCTGTTGCGCACCCTCTTCTTCATCGGCGCGGCCCTGCTGGCCGGCCTTTCTGTGGCTGGCGCCGGCATTGTCGGCTTTGTCGGCCTCATCGTGCCGCATATGGCGCGCCTTCTCATCGGCGCCACCCACCGCCGCCTGATCCCGCTCGCTGTTCTGCTCGGCGCTTTGGTGCTGATCGTGGTCGATTTGCTCTGCCGCATTCTTCTGGCGCCCGAGGAACTGCCGCTCGGCGTACTCCTCGCCCTCTTCGCCGCCCCGCCCTTTATTCTCATCCTGCGGAGGGTGCGCCGTGGCCTCTGATCCCTTTTTCGACGTCTCTGGCCTCAGTCTCGTCAAGGAGGGCAAGGCCCTGCTCGATGCGGTGAACTTTTCGCTGCAGCCGAGAAAATTCTATGGCCTGCTCGGCCCCAACGGCGCCGGCAAGTCGAGCCTGCTGCGCATCCTCTACCGTGCCGAGCGCGCCACGTCCGGCTCTGTGCGTCTGTCAGGCCAGTACATTTCCTCCATTCGCCGCCGCCTCTACGCCACGGAGGTTGGCGCTCTCGTGCAGGAACAGGTCGACCTCGCGGGCCTCAGCCTCCGCGAAGTCGTCCGCCTCGGCCTCCTGCCCCTGCGTCTGCCCTCCACTGCGGCCGAGCGCCGCGTCACCGCCGCCCTCGACGAAATCGGCCTCCTCGACCGCGCCGATGACGACGCAGCCCGCCTCTCCGGCGGCGAACAGCAACGCGTCTTTTTCGCCCAGCTCCTGGCGCTCGATCCGGCGCTCTACCTGCTCGACGAGCCGCACAATCATCTCGACCTGCACTTCCAGTATCGCCTGCTTGATCGTGTCCGCCAGCGCGGCCGCACCGTCCTGGCCTCCTTCCACGACATCACCCTGGCCGCCCGCTATTGCGACGAAATCCTGCTGCTCGATCACGGCAAACTGGTCGCCCAAGGTCCCATCGCCGACGTCCTCACCCGCGATCGGCTCGCCGCCATCTACCGCGTCGATGGCGAACTCATTGATGGCGCCTTCCGCATCGCCGGGGCCATTTGAAGAATTCCGACATCTCGCCCCTAACCACTCTCCCCCTTGAGAGGAGGGTAGTGAAGCTGGGTGCGCAGCACCCTGGCGAGACTAGGGTGGGGGTGACGGCCGACCGGTGGCGTGCGGCAGCAGTTCCCGTAACCTCCGAACCTCTCTAGATTTCCAGCCACTCCCATTTGAGTCGGACTGATTTCATGACTTCCCCCATTGCCCAGCGGCCCAGTCCGCTGCATCTGCTCGCGGCCTTTGGCAGCGGCGGTCTCCTCACCATGGCCGTCTTCGTCAATGGCGAGGCCGGCCGCTATGGCGGCCCCCTGTTCTCGTCCTGGCTTGCCCATGGCGTTGGCACCGTGGTCGCGGTGCTGATCATCGCCGTGCTCTGGCGCAACCAGCGCCGCGAGGCCGCCATTGCCCGTGCCTCTGTGGGCCCCGCCCCATCATGGGCCTATCTCGGCGGCATCTTTGGCGCCGTCACCGTCATGCTGACCTCCGAGGCGGTCAATTCACCCCTCGCCCTGGCCGGCACCCTGGCCCTCGGCCTTGCCGGCCAGGTCGCCCTCAGCCTGGCCGCCGACTTCTGGGGCCTGCTGGGTCTCCCCAGGCGTCGCCTCGACCTGCGCGATGCCGGCGCCGTCATTCTCATCGCCGCTGGCAGCCTGCTCATCATTCTCTTTGGGCTCGGAGGCGCGGCATGATCCTCCCCATCCTCTTCGCCTTCAGCGTCGGCCTGCTGATCATCCTCAGCCGCCAGGTCAATGGCCGACTGTCTTTGTCCTCGACAGCGCTGATCTCGTCCTTCTGGAACCACTTCGTCGGCTTCGTGGTGCTGACGGTGCTCGGCCTCGTCGTTGGCGGACTGATCCCCTCCAACCTCGCCGAAATTCCCTGGTGGGTGTTCACCGGCGGCGCCATCGGCGTGGTCTTCGTCGCCTCGGGGTCCTGGCTCATCACCCGCATCGGCGCCGTCAATTCCACCCTGCTGGTCATGTCGGGCCAGATGGTCACCGGCGTTGTCTTCGATTTTCTGCGTGGCGTGCCGGTGACGCTTTGGGCCAGCGCAGCAGGGATTGTCCTCATTCTGGCAGGCATGGCGCTGACACAGCGCCGCAAGTAACGAAAACGGGGCCCGTTGGGCCCCGTTCCGGTTAACAGTCTGCGAACAAATTAGCCGGCTGCGGTATAGGCGGTCTTCACCACGGTGAAGAACTCGGCCGCATACTTGCCCTGCTCGCGCGGGCCGTAGCTGGAGCCCTTGCGCCCGCCGAAGGGCACGTGGAAATCCACGCCCGCGGTCGGCACATTGACCATCACCATGCCGGCCTCGGCATTGCGCTTGAAGTGCGTCGCATACTTGAGAGAAGTCGTGACGATACCGGCACTTAGACCAAATTCGGTGTCGTTCGAGGTGGCCAGCGCCTCCTCGTAATCCTTCACCTTGATGACCGCGGCCACCGGCCCGAAGATTTCCTCGCGGGCAATGCGCATCGAATTGGTCGCCTCGGTGAACAGCGTCGGCTGCAGGAAATAGCCTTCCGTGCCGGCCGTCACGCGTTCGCCACCAGCCACCAGCTTGGCGCCTTCGCCCTTGCCGATTTCGATATAGTCGGTGTCCTGCTTGAGCTGGCTCGGGTCCACGACTGGTCCAATTTCAGTATTCTTATCAAGGGCATCGCCCACGCGCAGGTTGCGGGTACGCTCGGCCAGTGCCTCCACGAACTTGTCGTGGATGCCTTCGGTCACGATGACGCGGCTGGAGGCCGTGCAACGCTGGCCGGTCGAGAAGAAGGCCGATTGGGCCACCGATTCCACGGCCACCTTGAGGTCGGCGTCGTCGAGCACGATGGTCGGATTCTTGCCGCCCATTTCCAGCTGGAACTTGCGGCCGACTTCGATCGAGGCAGCAGCGACACGCTTGCCAGTGCCCACCGAACCGGTGAAGCTGATGGCATTGACGTCCTTGCTGTCGAGCATGGTCTGGCCAACCACCGAGCCCTTGCCCATGACAAGGTTGAGCACGCCCTTGGGCAGGCCCGCGCGGACCAGGATGTCGACAATCGCCCAGGTCGAGCCCGGAACCAGGTCGGCCGGCTTGATCACGACCGTATTGCCATAGGCCAAAGCCGGGGCAATCTTCCAGGTCGGGATAGCGATCGGGAAGTTCCACGGCGTGATAATGCCAATGACACCAATGGGTTCGCGGGTGATCTCAACGCCAACGCCCGGGCGCACCGACGGCAGCACTTCGCCCGCAAGGCGCAGCACTTCGCCGGCGAAGAAGTCAAAAATCTGGGCGGCGCGGGTCACTTCGCCGATGCCTTCGGGCAAGGTCTTGCCCTCTTCGCGGCTCAGCAATTCGCCCAGCTCGACCTTGCGCGCCAGGATTTCCTGGCTGGTCTTGGAGAGGATGGCGTGGCGCTCGAGAATGCCCGAACGTGACCAGGCCGGAAAGGCAGCCTTGGCGGCGGCGATCGCCTGCTTGGTCTCCTCGGCGGTGGCGCGGGCATACACGCCCACCACTTCATTGATATTGGATGGGTTGATGTTCTCGACACCATCCGAGCCGACCCATTCACCGTCGATCAGGTTCTTGTGCAATTGCGTCATGGTGAGGCCTTTCAGCAGGATGCGCGCTCGCGAAGGGAGGCCAAGCGCTTGGAAATTCTACAAATCAGAGGAGGTTCGCCCGCGCCAGGTCACGCATCAGGTGGCTGGTGCCGTAGGTCCAGGGCGGGCACTTGGTGGAGAGATTGACGACATTGGTAAGCCTACCGAGGCTCGGTGTCGAAATGGAGACGACATCGCCCAGCTTGTGGGTGAAGCCCTTGCCGGCGCCGTCGCGATCCTTCACCGGCGCAAACATCGTGCCGAGATAGAGCACCAGCCCATCGGGATATTGATGATGCTCGCCCAGCGTCGCGGCCACCAGCGATTCCGGCGTGCGCGAAATCTGCGCCATGTTCGACTGGCCTTCGAGCACGAAGCCGTCCGTACCTTCGACCCGCAGCGCGATCTCGGCCTGCTTGACGGTGTCGAGAGTGAAGTCGCCATCAAACAGGCGCACGAACGGCCCCAGCGACGCGGAGGCATTGTTGTCCTTGGCCTTGCCCAGCAGCAGCGCCGAACGGCCTTCGACGTCACGCAGGTTGACGTCATTGCCCAGCGTCGCGCCGATGATCTCGCCCTTGCTGGTCACCAGCAGCGCCACTTCCGGCTCGGGATTATTCCAGCTCGAAATCGGGTGCAGGCCCACCTGCGCGCCATAGCCCACGGCGCTCATCACCTGGCTCTTGGTGAAGATTTCGGCATCCGGGCCGATGCCGACTTCCAGATACTGGCTCCAAACACCCTTTTCGATCAGCGCCGCCTTCACCTTCATGGCGCCGTCAGAACCGGGAACCAGCTGGCTGAGGTCAGTCCCGATCAGGTCGAGAATTTCGCCACGCAGCGCATCGGCGCGCGACTTGTCGCCCCGCGCCTGCTCCTCGATCACGCGTTCGAGCAGCGACACCACGAAGGTCACCCCCGAGGCCTTGATGGCCTGCAGATCGATGGGGGCCAGGAGGCGGGGCAGGGATTCGCTGGGCGTTTCTGCCTTGGCATTGGCCACGACCGCGCCAATCTCGCCGACGACCGTACCCGCTGCGCTGCGCACATGCTCGGCCGCCCGGCCGCTTTCCGCAATGTCGCGCACCGTCGCCATGCCGCGCGCTGTGATGTCCACAAGCTGGCCGTCGCGCACCGTTACGACACGCGGATGCTCGAAACCCGGTACCCAGGCGCGGCCGACGAGAACGCCCTGCGGAATGTCGTTTACGCTCATCTCTGGTCCCCTGAAAAGTCAGCCTGTCACTAGCCCAGCCGCCCCCGCGAACGCAAGCCTTGCGCGCGATAAATCATACTTATGAACGGGTGTTCCGTAGGATCACTTCGGCGGATTTTCGGCCGCGAGACGCTTCAGGTAGGTGACGAATTCCGGATCTTCGCCCGGCAACTCGATTTCCATGGCGGAGCGGAAGTCTTCGCGACGGCACCATTCCACCATCCAGTCTTCCCAGGAGTGCCAGCGCCGAAGTTCGGCGCCGCTCATACGCTCACGGTAAGTCAGGATATAGGCACGCTCGAAGAGGGACAGCAGGATGCCCAGCAATGCGTGTTTGCGTGCGCTCTGCTCTGCATCGAGGCCTGGCGTCGCATCAGGGTCGAGCAACCTCAAGTCGGCGTTCTGCATCGCCAGCCGGAGAAAGGCGACATAGGCGTCCGACAGATGCAGGTAAGTCTGCTCTTCCTCCTGCGCCCGTTGCTTGATGCGGTCCAGAATATAAAAGGTGATGGCCGTCGGCAGGCCGATGACGGTGACCATGGCACTGAGCGTATCCCACATGGCGGTGCCTCCTTTTCCCGATCATAGCACATCGCGTTCAACTCCCGTTCAGGTGCGCCCCAATACTGACGCATTGCCCTCGGACACCTCGGTCCGAGCACTTACAAGGAGTTTGCCATGCGTGCCCTCAGCGTCATCGTCCCGTTCGCCCTCATCGCCACCGCCCTGCCTGCCTATGCCGGCACGATCTCCATCGAAGGTCGCGGCGAAGTGCGCGCCGCGCCCGACATGGCCACCATCAGCTCCGGCGTCACCACGCAGGGCGCAACTGCCCGCGAAGCGCTCGACGCCAACACCACCGCGATGAGCGACCTGATCGCCGCCCTCAAGGAAGCCGGCATCGAGACGCGCGACATCCAGACCTCGGGTTTCACGGTCAATCCCAACTATGTCTATTCCGATGAGCGCGACGCCAATGGCTATTCGCTGCCGCCAAAGATCAACGGCTACCAGGTCATGAACACGGTCACCGTCGTGGTCCGCGACCTCGAAGACCTGGGCAGCATTCTCGACCAGTCGGTCACCGTCGGTGCCAACACCGTCAACGGCGTCAGCTTCTCTGTTGCCGATCCGTCGGATCTGCTGGATGAGGCCCGCAAGGCCGCCTTTGCCGACGCCCGCGAAAAAGCCGAACTCTATGCCGGTGTCGCGGGGGCAACACTTGGCGATCTTGAATCGATCACCGAACAGCAGAGCTTTAATTCTCCCCAGCCCTACCCCATGTATGCGCGAGCCGAGATGGCGGCTGGTGCCCCGGTGCCGGTCGAAGCCGGCGAAATGAGTTTTGCGATCACCGTCAACGTATCGTGGGATTTGAACAACGGCGCCGAATAAATTCGTGAAGAAGTCCGGTCGTTGCCATGTTTTGGCCAAACCCGGACCGCGTATCGCGCGTTGTATCTCTTCAGGGGCGGATCGAGTCTATCGGTCCGCTTTTGAACACCCGATCCCCTCATCGAGGGGGCTTGGGCGGTGGGGGCGGACGGAATACCGTAGTCACCCGTCCCCACCAACCCTTTTCGTCGACCGCTTCGCGGTAAAAACGCTCCAGTGGAGCGTTTTTAGACGAAAAGGCCACGGCAGCTATGCTGACGTGGCGCAATAACCGGCGGCTGCGCTGCCGACGCTCCTACCCCGTCACAACCTTCCAGAGCATGTTGAGCCCCATCGCCACGAGGAAGATGGCGAACACGTATTTGAGCGTCTTCTGGTCCAGCCGATGCGCCAGCGCCGCCCCCCAGGGTGCACAGATCGCGGCCAGCACCCCGACCAGCGCAAGCGCCAGCAGGTTCACATAGCCTACGCTGAGCGGCGGCAGGCCTTCGACGCCCCAGCCCGAGATCAGGAAGCCGGCCGTACCGGACACGGCAATGGCAACGCCGATGGCCGCCGACGTGCCAACCGCCTTGTGCATGGTCTCGCCGAAGGCCACCAGGGTCGGCACGGTCAGCGACCCACCCCCAATGCCCATCAGTGACGACACGTAGCCCACCACCAGCGCCGAGAGGCGATGGGTGAGGCTCGACCCCTTCAGGTGTCCCATCAGCTTGGTCTGCCAGGCAAAGATGATGTTGGCGGCGATGAGGAAGGCCATGACGGCAAAAACGATGCGCAGCACGTCGCCCGAATAGAGCCCGGCCATCAACCCGCCGATAAAGGTGCCGATGACGATGAACGGCGCCCAGAGCTTGAGCACGGCAATGTCCAGCGCCCCGCGCTTGTGATGCGCCCGCGCACTCATGATGCCGGTGGGAATGATGATGGCCAGCGACGTGCCCACGGCTACATGCTGCACCACATCGGCGTCATAGCCCATCAGCAGAAGGGCATTGCTGAGGGCGGGCACGATCACGGCGCCGCCGCCAATCCCGAGCAGCCCCGCCGCGATACCCGACACCACGCCGGTTGCCATCAATCCCAGCACGAACGGCCAATAGCCGACGAGGCTGCCCCAATCCATGATCATTCCCCGATAATATGGAACACCAGCTCGCGCCGATGTGGCCGCGCGCGGTGCTCGAACAGATAAAGTCCCTGCCAGGTCCCCAGCACCGGCCTGCCATTGCTGACTGGAATGCCGATGGACGTCTGGGTCAGCGCCGCCTTGATATGGGCGGGCATGTCGTCAGGCCCCTCGGTCGTATGGGTCAGCCACTCCATGCCTTCAGGCACCAGCCGCTGAAAGAAACCGTTGAGATCGGTCTGCACATCGGGATCGGCATTTTCCTGGATCAGCAGCGAGCAGGACGTGTGGCGGACATAGGCGGTCAGCAGACCGGTCACGATTGCCGAACGAGCCACGAAGGCCCGCAGGGACTGGGTGACTTCATAAAGCCCCTGCCCCTTGGTTACGACGACGGCGCTGTCCAAGGCTTGCTGCATGCGACCGCCCTAGCACGCCTGCGGGACAGGCGAAAAGCCGTGCCTGTGCGCATCCGTCCAGCTCGCCGCATTGGTGCCTTATTGCAACGGTCCCTGTGGCATGAGCGTCACTCACGGAACTCGCGATATTCCCCCGCGTTCAGGGGCTCAGGAGCCTGCCGGACAGGGTCAGTCCTTGGGGATCGCCGTTCATTCGGCGTTCAGGATCGGCCCACGATGCTCGTCAGGACGTGTTACAAACACAAAAGGATAAGAACAATGCGCCTCAAAAACTGGCTCCTTACTGGGACCAGCATTGGCATGCTGGCCTTTGCGCCCATTTCCGCCCATGCCCAGAATGCTGAGCTGCAGACTGCCTACGAAGCTTACGTTCAGGCTCAGGCATCGGGTGATGCCGCAGCGCTTGAAGCTGCGCAGACGGCCCTGACCGAACTCTGCATCGTGGGTGGCTATGCCAGCCTCGAAGAATGTATCGCAGCCCTCGCCGCGGGCGCAGGTGCGGCTCCCGCCGAGGAGCCGGTCGCTGAAGAGCCGCCCCCGGCCGAAGAACCCGTTGCCGTGGAGCCGCCGGTGGAAGAACCGGTCGTTGAAGAAGCGCCGGCGGTTGAGGAGCCTGTTGCAGAAGAGCCTGCACCGGCGCCCGAGCCTGCTCCGGTTGAAGAACCTGTGGCCGAAGAGCCTGTAGCCGAAGAACCTGTTGTGGAAGAGGCGCCCGTCGAGGCCGCGCCTGCTGCTGAACAGCCCGTCGTCGAGGAAGCTCCTGTTGCCGAGGAACCGGCACCGGTCGCCGAAGAACCCGTCAGCGAGGAGCCTGCGGTTGAAGAACCTGCTCCGGCTGCGGAAGAGGCCGCACCTGCCGCCCAGCAGGACGACATCGAAGCCCAGCTCGCGGCTCACGTCGACGCCTACAACACTGCCGTCGCCGATCTGGCCGCCGGCGTGCCTGATGCCCAGGCCCGGATCGACGCTGCCCTGGCCGAAATCACCGCCATTTGCGGCCTGCTCGGCTACACCGACAACGCCACCTGCACCGCCGACTTTGGCCTGACCCTCTCGCCGCTGCCCGAAACGGTCCCCGCCGACCAGCAGCCGGCTCCGGTGCCGGCCGAAGAGCAGCCTGCCGACCCGGCGGCTCCGCTCCCGGGTGACGAACAGCCTGCGCCCGTCGAGGAAACCACCTCGGACGGCCAGCCAGCTGAAATGGTCGAAGAACTGCCCGAAGGCGTAACCGCCGAGCAGATCGCTCCGGTTCTCGACAGCGCCAAGGACGAGGAAGCCGCCCCCGTCGAAGGCGAGGCCGCAGTCGATGCCAGTGCTCAGGCCGAAACTGCACCGCCGCCAGCCGAGCCGGTCGCCCCGCCGACTAGCGATGCTGAAGCTCAGGCCGTCGTCCTTGAAACCATGCAGGCAGAACCGCCGCAGGCCGTGACCGCTGAAGCGGGTACTGCCGTGGCTGCCACTGGTGGTACGACCGTCGAGCAGACGATCATCAACAACACGGTCAACAATATCACCAACAACATCACCAACGTGAACACGACGGTGACCGGTGACAACAACACTGTGCAGACTGGCGTGCAGCAGACCCCGGTAACCATCGTGGAAGCCCCGGTCATCGAGACCAATACCGGCAATGCCATTGCCCAGTTGATCGTTCAGGTTGGCACGCAGCTGATCGTCAATTCGATCGGTCAGGATACCGACCGCTTCTATGATCCGGCCCGTGGCGACGAAATCTACTACGAGGACCTCAGCAACGGCCGCGTCCGCGAAGTGATTACCCGTCCCGACGGCACCCAGATCATCACCGTGCGCAATCGGAACGGCGATATCCTGCGCCGCTCGCGCATCACCCCCGATGGCCGCGAATATGTGCTGGCCTACTTCGATGATCGCTACTACGACGATCTGGTCGAATGGCGCGACCCGGCTGCCAACCTGCCGCCGCTCCGCCTGAACATTCCGGTGCAGGAATATGTGCTGGATGCTCGCTATGCCGACGAAAACGAAGTGGCCGAATTCTTCGCCCAGCCGCCGGTCGAGAACGTGGCCCGCCTCTACTCGATCGACGAAGTGAAGCGCTCGGCCCGACTGCGTGACAGCGTGCGTCGCCTCGAAGTTGGTAACCTCACCTTCGATACCGGCGCCGCCACCATCGGCCGCGACCAGGTGCAGAACCTCTCGGCAGTGGCCAATGCCATGCTGACCCTGCTCGAGCGCAATCCGAACGAGACCTTCCTCATCGAAGGGCACACCGACGCGGTGGGTTCGGATATCTCCAACCTGCGCCTGTCGGATATGCGTGCGGCAACGGTTGCCCGCGTCCTGACCGACTTCTATGGCGTTCCGCCCGAAAACCTGGCCACCCAGGGTTATGGCGAGCGCTACCTGAAGATCCGCACGGAAGCGGCCGAACGCGAAAACCGTCGCGCCACCATCCGCCGCATCACGCCGCTGATCACGGTCGCCCAGAACTAAGCGACGACCACCACAGAAATGAAGAAGGCCGGGTCCAGCACCCGGCCTTCTTTTATGAGCTCTTGGCGCGATCTGCGTCATGTCGACGCTTGAAAGCACCGTTGAAATCGCTATCTCTGCGCGGCCCGCCCGGAGAGAGCCATGAAGCAGCTGGAAATTTTCGTCGAACGCATCATTCTGGCCTCCCGCTGGCTATTGGTGGCCTTCTATATCGGCCTGGGCCTCGCCCTGGTCTTTTATGCCATCACCTTCGGCATCAAGCTTTTCGACTTCGGCTACAAGCTCTTCAGCATCGACGAGACCGAAGCCATTCTCAAGGTTCTGGGCCTGATTGACGCGGCGCTGATCGCAAGCCTCGTCGTCATGGTGATCATCTCCGGCTACGAGAACTTCGTCTCGCGCTTCGACGACGACGACGACGTCCACTGGCTGGGGCAGATCGACGCCGGCTCGCTCAAGATCAAGGTGGCCTCCACCATTGTTGCCATCTCCTCGATCCACCTGCTGCAGATTTTTCTCAATGTGCCGAACTACACCAGCGAGAACATTTTCTGGTACACGATCCTGCACGTGACCTTCATCATCTCGGCGCTCTTCCTCGCGCTGATCGACAAAATCTCAAAAAAGCCACAAAACAACAGCGGCCCCGACCTCTAAGACACCGGGCCAAGCTTTTGAATCTCAAAACGGATTCTGTGCGCGATCACAGATTCCACGAGGCATCACGATTCCGGGAACTCCTGCCTTCAGGGCCGCGTTTATTTGCCAGCGCTGAAACAACAGGAGCGAACTAATGTCCAATAATCCCGATCGTGACACTGTTTATACCCAGGACGGCAACCGCACCGTCTATACCCGTGAAAGCAATGGCACCGGCTGGTTTGTCGGTATCATCGTTGCGCTGGCCCTGCTGGCCATTGGCTATCTGGTTTTCTCGGCCAATTCCGGCCCGTCGACCACTGTTGACGTGAACGGTGCCCCTGCGGTGGAAACCACCACGACGACTGATCCGGCTGTTGCGCCGGCCCCGATGACTGAAGCTCCGGCCGTTGACCCGGCTCCGGCTCCTGCCGTCGAAACCCCGGCCACTGATGCCGCCCCGATGACTGAAGCCGCCCCGGCTGCTGAACCGGCCGCTCCGGCTGATGCCCCGGCTGCCGATGATCCCGCTGCTCCGGCTGCCCCGACCAACTAAGTGGGCAGCTAGCCGGCTCTGGTCCCTCCCTCCAGAGCCCGCAAAGACCCCGGCCTCGGCCGGGGTTTTTCATTTGTCTGACAAATTGGTCATGCCTGTTGCGATCACTATCGACAATTCCCATCTCTGCACCGTGCTAAGGGAGACGCCATGTTCAACATCGATCAAATCCTCAAAAGCCTGCAGACCGACCAGAACGCGCAGCGCACCGCCATGAGCGGCGCCGCAGGGCTCGCCGCAGGCATGCTTCTGTCAGGTGGCAACCCGGGCAAGCTGCTGGGCACTGCCGCCAAGGCCGGCGCGCTGGCTGCTGTCGGGGGCCTCGCCTACAAAGCCTGGCAGAACCATCAGCAGAGCCAGAACGGTTCCGCTCCAGCCCCGCGCGAAGAGGCCTTCATTCCCGCGCCCGATGACGAGCAGGCACAGGAGCAGCTCGGCAAGACGCTGGTCCGCGCCATGATCGCCGCCGCCAAGGCCGATGGCCGGATTGACGCCGACGAGAAGGAAGCCATTTTCGAAAAGCTCAAGACCATGCCGCTGTCCCCCGAGGAAAAGGCCTGGGTATTCGACGAGCTCTCGACCCCGCTGGACATCAATGCCGTTGTCGCGCGCGCCGACACGCCCGAGCACGCAGCCGAGATCTATGCAGCCTCGCTCGTCGCCATCAGCGCCGATACCGCGGCTGAGCAGGCCTATCTCGAGGCCCTCGCCATCAAGCTCAAGCTCGATCCTGCCCTTGTCACCGAGATCCACCGACAGGCCGGCGAAAAGACACCGCAGCCGGCGGCGACGCCCGCATCGCCCTGGGCCTATACGCCCAATGACAGCAATGTCTGATGACACCGGCTCTGCGCGCAGATGCGCGCGCAGAACTTTCGTTCTGTCGGGTCAGATCCGTATCGGGCCTTATGGAATTGTTCACCTCCTTTAGAGTTTCTTTAGCGGCGGTTGGCTAGGGTTTTGCGGGGCTGATCCCTTGAAAGACCCTAAGATGACCTCCCTGCACCTGTCGCAACGGCGCGACAGCGGTGACTCTTCGCGACTGCACCTTCTGCCGGCGGCCCTGTTCGCCCTCGTGTCCGCAATCGCATTGGCCGCGCCTCTGCGCGCGCCCGACATCGGCCAGATCGCGGTCGTTTTTCCGCCCCTGACATCTGAAGAAACGGCATGGGCTCTGGTGCGTGAAGCTGGCGGGTCTGTCGTTGCACCAACCCGCATCCCCAATATCGTTGTCGCTTACGCGCCTGACGCGGCTTTTCAGTCGCGCATGCGCGCTCTTGGCGGCCTGTTTTTCCTGGCCGCAAGCGGCCTTTGCGCACCCGTGACCGAATAGGGCTCCGATGACTCTCTCGCATATCCGCGCCATGGCCACCAATGTGGTCTTTGCCCTTGCCGTCATCGCCGGTCTGGCTGCCACAGGCGTCGATTGGGTCGTTCAGGGTATGATCGACACGCCGGCCGTGATTGCCCTTGCTGGTATCGTCGTCCTGGCAGTCAGCTTCGTCACCATGCGTAAGACACCGGCCTTTCGGTATCTGGCGATCACGGTCCTGATGACCCAGATTGCGACGATCATCGCTGCCGCCGAAGGAACGCCTTGGCAGACCGACCTGCACATGGCCTTCTTCGCCGCCCTGGCCCTGAGCGCCCTGCTCTACGATGTGCGCGTCATTCTCATCGGCACCGCCGTCGTGGCCGTGCACCATCTGGGCGTCGGCATGCTGCTGCCCGATCTCGTCTTCTATGGCAGCAGCGGCATTTTCCGCATCGCCCTGCACGCCATTATCCTCGTCATGGAGGCTGCGGGCCTTATCTGGCTGATGCACAACACGTTCCGCCTCCTGACCATGGCCCGTGAGAATGCCGCGGAAGCCGAAGCTCATGCCGAGCAGGCGCGCGGCCTCGCCCGCGAAGTCGAAGAAGGCGAAGTTCTGCGGCTCGAAGAGCGTCGCCGCACGCTCAGCGAATTGCGCGAGCAATTCGGTACTGTGGTCACTGCGGCGCTCAACGGCGATTTCAGCCGTCGTGTCCCGATGGAATTCGTCGAGGGTGATCTCAACGAACTGGCGCGCTCCATCAATACCCTGGTCGAAACCATCGACAGCGGGCTCAGCGAAACCTCGTCCGCCATGGCGGCCCTTTCCGCGCAGGACCTGACCCACCGCATGCAGGGCAACTATCGCGGCGCCTTCGCACGTCTCAAGACCGATACCAATGCCGTGGCCGACCGCCTGACCGAGGTCGTCCAGACCATTCGCACGGCTTCCAGCACCCTGACGCATGCAACAGCCGAACTCCTGGCAGGTGCTTCCGACCTGTCGCAACGCACCACGCGTCAGGCATCCACCGTGCGCCAGACCGCCGACAGTATCGAAGGCCTGGCAGCCACGGTCCGCACCAATGCAGATCGGGCCGGCAAGGCCAGCTCCGCCACCGCCAACGTCGTGGCCACCGCCGAGACCGGCAGCACTGTCATGGCAGAAGCGACCGAAGCCATGGACCGTATCGGCCGCTCGTCCCAGCAGATCGCCGGCATCATCACCCTCATTGACGACATCGCCTTCCAGACCAACCTTCTGGCCCTCAACGCGTCGGTCGAAGCCGCACGCGCCGGCGAGGCCGGGAAGGGCTTTGCCGTTGTCGCCATCGAAGTGCGCCGCCTGGCCCAGTCTGCCGCGGAAGCATCCTCACAGATCAAGGGGCTGATCGAACAGTCGACGCGACAGGTGAGCGAAGGCAATCAGCTGGTGGGCCGCGCCGCTTCGACCCTGGCCCAGATCGCCAGCGCCGCGCGCACCAGCAACGAATTGATGCAGGGCATTGCCGAAGCCGTCGCCGACCAGAACATGGCGATCGCCGAAGTCGAAGGCGCCGTCCGCCGCATCGACGAGATCACCCAGCACAATGCTGCTCTGGTCGAAGAGACCAATGCCGCCGTTGCTCAGGCCGAGGAACAGGCCTCCACGCTGGACAGTGCCGTGGGTGTCTTCCGTATCGATCCCGCCGTCACTGCCCGGGGTCTTCAGGCCGCCTGAGCAGCGTGAGGGCCAGCCCGCCGCCCGACATGCTGGCCTGAGGCCGGCGGTAACAGCCATGTGCGTTCTTGAACCCGGCGCCTCGCGCCGCCAAATGGGGTCGCAAGGAGACACATCATGGAACTTGGCCTCTATTCGTTTGCGGAAAACACGCCCGATCCCCTCAACGGCAATCGGACGCAGTCGCCGGCCGAGCGCCTCGCCGACCTGATCGAGGAAATCGAGCTCGCCGACCAGCTTGGCCTGGCCTTCTATGGCCTGGGCGAACACCACCGCTCCGACTATGTCGCATCGGCCCCGGTGACCATCCTTGCCGCCGCCGCCGCGCGAACCAGGTCCATTCGCCTCTCCACCGCCGTCACTGTCCTCAGTTCCGAAGACCCGGTGCGCGTCTGGCAGCAATTCGCCACGCTCGATCTCATCAGCAACGGCCGGGCCGAGATCATGGCCGGACGCGGCTCTTTCATCGAGAGTTTCCCGCTCTTCGGCCTCGACCTCGACGACTATGACGACCTGTTCGAGGAAAAGCTCGAAATGCTGCTCAGCATCCGCCAGGGCGGCAAGGTCTCTTGGCCCGGCAGCAAGCATACAAAGCCCATTCCCGGCCTCGAAATCTTCCCCAAGCCGCTCCAGGACCCCTTGCCACTCTGGATTGCCGTTGGCGGAACCCCGAATTCGGTGGCCCGCGCTGCCTATTACGGCCTCCCCTTGATGATCGCGATCATCGGCGGTCGCCCGCGTCAGTTCCAACCCCTGACCGAGCTCTACCGCCAGACCGGCGCCAAGGCCGGACACGATGCCTCCAGGCTCAGGCTGGGCGTCTCGGGCCATGGATTCATTGCCGAGGACAGCCAGGCCGCCCGCGACATCGCCTTCCCCGCCCATAGCGCCGTCATGTCCAAGATCGGCGCGGAACGGGGCTGGCCTCCGACCACCCGCGCCCAGTTCGAGGCGGGCACCACGCCTGAGGGCGCCTATTACATGGGCTCGCCGCAGGAGGTGATCGACAAGATCCTGATGCAGCACGAATGGTTCGGCCACGACCGCTTCGGCTTGCAGCTGAGCGTCGGCACCCTGCCGCACGACAAGGTCATGAAGGCCATCGAGCTCTACGGCACCGTCGTCAAGCCTGCCGTGGACAAGTCGCTGGGCTAGAAGAAGACCGACCAGCAGGCGTGCAGCAGGCGGCCCATCGCGCGAGGCCACGCCTTTCGGCGACGCGGCAGGCCGTCTTGCTCGAACGCACGCCGAAAGCGCTCCTTCATCAGATAGCTGGCGGGGATCATCACGGCCCCCGTCAGTTCCAGTTGTCGATCTTGACGTCATGGGGAAAAGCCGCCCCCTTGCCCGTCTCGACCAGCGACTTGAGGCTCATCAGGAAGATCGCCCATTTTGTGCTGCAGTGGCGCATGAAGGGGATCGCCTCTGCCCATCCGGAATGGGTGAACAGCACGATGGTATAGTCCGCTTCCTGCGCCAGCTCGTAACGCACCTCGGTGCCAATCCACTCAGCCGGACCATCCACGACCCGCCAGCGCACCAGCTTGCCGGGATCGAGCTCCACCACCCGCATGAGGAAAAACCCCTTGTCGGCGAAGGTGAACCGCATGTCGCCGCCGACCGCACCATTGCCGCTCGTATCCTCGGTCCACCAGCCGGCAAGCCCATCCAGCGTGGTCAGCGCTTCATAGGTCGCTTCCGCACTGGCCGACTGGATCCCAACTCTGTGCACGATATCCGGCATTGCATCTCTCCTTGTTGTCCGCTCGTATTGTTGGTGCCGCCATTCGCGGCAGGTGGACGCTAGGCCCAATGCAGCGGGGACCGGGAGTGACAAGAGTGTCGGGATTGCCATGGACGCCGTGATATCAGCCGCCGGCCACGCTTTGGCCGTGGGCGATATATTGGGCGCCCTCAAGCGCGTGGCCCTGCGTGACGATGCGGCCGCCCTGGCCCTGCGCGGCATTGCCATGGCCCAACTGGGCGACCTCCCACGCGCCCGTGTCCTGCTCAAGTCGGCAGCCCGTCAGTTTGGCGCCGGCGAAGCGCTGTCCAGGGCGCGCTGCCAGCTGGCAGACATCGAAATAGCCTTTGTGTCGCGAGACCTTGGCTGGCCCGACGCGCAGCTCAACAGCATCAGGGACACGCTGCTTGTCCGTGGCGATCTGGCCAATGCCGTCCATGCGCTGCACATAGCGGCGCGCCGCGCCCTTCTACTGGGTCATGTCGACGACGCCGAAGCTCTTCTGGACAGCGATCAGGCGGAAGACCTCTCCCCACCGCTGGCCGCGGCGCGGCACCTGCTGCGCGCCGGTATCGCCATGCGCCGGTTTCACATTCAGGTGGCCCGCCGGGCCCTCGAACAGGCCCTCGCGGCCGCCCGTGTTTCGGGCAATGCCAGTCTCATCGCAGAGGTGGAGACCGCCGGTCGGGATCTCGAAAGCCAGTCCGCGCTGCTTTGGCGACGGGGCGACGTCGCGCCACTTGGCATCGGCGGCATCGAGGCACTCTTTGCCTCCGACGCCCTCATCATCGATGCCTGCCGAAATCTCCTGCGCCAGTCAGGGAACATGGTCCCCCTCGGTGGCCGCCCCGTCCTGTTCGCCCTTCTTCGTGCTCTCGGCCAAGCCTGGCCGGAGCCCCAGACGCGCGACGTCCTGCTGGCGAGCGCCTTCGGCGCCCGGTTTGTCGACGAGTCCCATAGAGCGCGCCTGCGCGTCGAAATTGGTCGCCTCCGCGCACTCATCGAGCCACTGGCCGGCATCGAAGCGACCACCGATGGTTTTCGCCTGGTGACAAGCCACACCGAGCTTGTGGTGCTCACGCCGCCCCAGCAGGATCGGCATGCCAACCTCCTGGCGCTCCTGGCCGATGGAGAGGCCTGGTCGAGTTCCGCCCTTGCCCTCGCCTTGGGCACGAGTGCGCGAACGGTACAGCGTGCCCTCGAAGACCTGGCCACCCGTGGAAAGGTCCAGAACTTTGGCAAGGGACCAGCCCAGCGCTGGATTACCCCGGCGATGCCGGGTTTCCCGACATTGTTGTTACTCCCGGGCCCGCTGCCCGGCAGCTAGGATTGCCAGCAGACCACAGGAGAACGCGCCATGAAAATATCGACCGCCGAGATCATCGAGGAATTTGGTCCGTTTCCGGGCGCACAGCAGGTTCACGGCGTCACCTACGATGGCACCAGTGTCTGGTTCGCCACTGGCGAGAAGCTCCAGGCGCTCGATCCGGCCACCGGGCAGACCACACGCAGCATCGACACCCCGGCCTATGCGGGCACGGCATATGACGGGAAACATCTGTTTCAGATCGGGGAAAACCAGATCAACAAGATCGATCCCGAGACGGGAAATATCCTTGCCACCATCCCCGCACCAGGCGACGGAGCTTCGGGTTTGGCCTGGGCCGAAGGCTCGCTTTGGGTGGGTGAATATCGCGCCCGGCGCATCCACCAGGTCGACCCGACGACGGGCAAGGTTCTGCGCATCATCGAGACATCGCGTTTCGTCACCGGGGTAACCTGGGTAGATGGCGAACTCTGGCACGGCACCTGGCAGGACGACAGGAGCGACATTCGCCATATCGACCCCGCAACCGGCGAAGTGCTCGATGCTATAGAGATGCCGCCCGGCACGGGCGTCTCCGGCATGGAGAGCAATGGCGGCGACCGGTTCTATTGCGGTGGGGGCAGCAGCGGCAAGTTGCGCGTGGTGCGCCGCCCCCGGCGCTGATTACTTGCCGCTGCGCTTGATCGACTTGATCGCCAGCGGCGGCTGACCGGACTTTTCCGAAATGGCGCGGTCCTGCTCCATGATGGCCGTGCGCGCCGGCTCATCGCCGTCGAGACCACCAAGAAGGTTGGCATCCACCTTGCGGTTGGAGCGTTGGGAGCCGTCTTCGTAGACGATGTCGAACATCACGAATTCGGTGCGGGCGGTGGGTTTCTTGGCCATTTCTGGCTCCTTTCAAACGGGAAACCGCGAGCCTGGCGGCTCGCGGTCGTCAACTTCAGTATTCGGCGTGGCAATCAGCGGTAGATCTGCTCGCCTTGCTCATCGATGATCTGGCGGCCCTTCATCAGAGCCAGCGCCACGAGGTCATCGCGCGACGCCATCCGCTCGGCGCGGATATAGCGGTAGGATTTGAGTTCGCCACCGATCTCTTTCTCGATGAGCCCGGCGAGCTGCAATTCCGAGCCCGCCTTCATTTCGATGGCCTTGATGGTGAAGCCCTTGTAGCCCTCTTCTCCCAGCACCTTGTCACCCACAGGTTCGGCACTGGCAGATCCGGCCCCGAAGAGCTTCTTGAAGAACGACATGGCGGGTCTCCCTAAAGTCTTGTTTTCCTGACGGGCCGGGGTCTTTCCAGCTCGCCGCGTCTGTCCATCTCCTCCTGCAGCCAAAGCGGGGAGATGTCAAAATAGTTCGGCCAGATCGGCTTGCCGTTGACCAGCTCGACCTTGGCGAAATAGGCCCGGTCGCGCAGCGGTTCGGTCCCCTCGCCGCGCTCGGCCAGCATGGGGGCGGCATTGAACGTGCCCCAGGTGCCGTCCGAAAATGCCACCACCAGCTTGAACGGAATGGCGGTGCGGAGAGAGGTGAGTTTGAGCGGAATTGAACTCACCTATTCTGCCGCCGTCGCCCTGTGAAGTTCACCGGCCGCTTCTATTTCCCGACGCAGCCACTCAGGCGAGATATCGAAACCATTGGGCCATGTGAGCGCGCCGAACTCCAGGAAGGCGCGCCTGAAATGCCCTGGGTCTCGCAACGGTTCGGAGGCCGGGCCCTTGCCTAAATCCAGCACATCCAGGTCAAACGTACCGAAGGTGCCATCGTTGAAATGCACGCTAACCCTGTAGCCATCCAAAATCTTGAAGTCAGTTACCTTGGTTAGCATCGAGCCCAACTATCTTTTCAAGCAACCCATGGTTCCTGGCGAGTTCCCAATTGGCCATCAATTCCGAACGGTGCAAATCCGTCCATTCTTGACCAGGCGGGCCGCCTGCCGGGGTAACTTGCCGTCGATGACTTTGCCTGTCCCTATCGCAACATTTGCCTCGAACTCACCATAGGTCGCCTTGAAGTGAGGTGGCGGATGATCGACGAAGTACATCTGTATGGCGATACCGTAGAACCATGAGATTGTCGGCACCGCCCACTCCCTAGTTATCCAGGAAACTCCTGAGCTTCCGCGACCGGCTCGGATGCTTGAGCTTGCGCAGCGCCTTGGCTTCGATCTGGCGGATACGTTCGCGGGTCACCGAGAACTGCTGGCCGACTTCCTCGAGCGTATGGTCGGTGTTCATGCCGATGCCGAAGCGCATGCGCAGCACACGCTCTTCGCGCGGGGTGAGCGATGCAAGCACCCGCGTCGTGGTCTCGCGCAGGTTGGACTGGATCGCCGCATCGATCGGCTGGATCGCATTCACGTCCTGGATGAAATCGCCCAGGTTGCTATCTTCCTCGTCGCCGATCGGCGTTTCGAGCGAGATCGGCTCCTTGGCGATCTTGAGGACCTTGCGCACCTTGTCGAGCGGCATCTGCAGCTTTTCGCTGAGCTCTTCCGGCGTCGGCTCGCGGCCGATTTCATGGAGCATCTGGCGCGACGTACGAACGATCTTGTTGATCGTTTCGATCATGTGCACCGGAATGCGGATGGTCCGCGCCTGGTCGGCAATCGAGCGGGTGATCGCCTGGCGGATCCACCAGGTGGCATAGGTCGAGAACTTGTAGCCGCGGCGATACTCGAACTTATCCACGGCCTTCATCAGGCCGATATTGCCTTCCTGGATCAGGTCGAGGAACTGCAGGCCGCGATTGGTGTACTTTTTGGCGATAGAAATCACGAGACGCAGATTGGCCTCGACCATTTCCTTCTTGGCGATTGCAGCTTCGCGCTCGCCCTTCTGCACCTTGTGCACGATGCGGCGATATTCGCCAATATCGAGACCCGCTTCGGTAGCAATGGTCGAGATGTCGGTGCGGATTTCGGCAATGGTATCGGTTTCGCGACGGGCGAATTCCGACCAGCCCTTGCCTTCGAAGCTTTCCAGCGACCATTCCCAGCTCGGATCGAGCTCACGGCCATAATAGTTCTGCAGGAAGGATTCGCGCTTGACGCCGTAGCTTTCGGCCAGGCGGAGCAGGCGTCCTTCCAGGCGCACCAGGCGCTTGTTGATGTCGTAGAGCTGCTCGACCAGGCTTTCGATACGGCCGGTATTGAGCGACAGCGACTTCACGTCGGTGATGACGTCGGCGCGCAGCGCGCTGAGTTTGCTGGTCTCGGCATCCGAAATCTTGGCGGTGCGGTCTTCGGCGTGACGGTCCTGGATTTCGCGCATCTGCCCATAGGCGTCGGCGATGCGATCGAACGTTTCCACGACCTGCGGCTTGAGTTCGGCTTCCATAGCCGAAAGCGACAGGGCGTTGTCGAATTCGTCGTCGTCGTCCTCGACCGGGTCCTGCGGTGCTTCCGGCTCTTCGGGGACGTAGTCGTCTTCATCGTCACCCGAGCTGGCGCGCTTTGGTGCAGCCTTCGGCGCAGCCTTGGCCGGTTCGGGTTCGGCCTTTGGCGGGGGAGCATGCACTTCGGGCGCCGCCTGCTTGGCGTCCGGGCCGGCATAGGTTGCTTCGAGGTCGATGATGTCGCGCAGCAGGATTTCGCCCTGGGCGAGCTGCTCGCGCCAGATGATGATGGCCTGGAAGGTCAGCGGCGATTCGCACAGGCCCTCGATCATGGTCTCGCGACCGGCCTCGATGCGCTTGGCGATGGCGATTTCGCCCTCGCGGCTGAGCAGTTCCACCGAACCCATTTCGCGCAGATACATGCGCACCGGATCATCGGTGCGGTCCGAACCCGACTTCGTGTTGGAAGTATTGGCGACGGCAGTACCGCTGGAGGGGGCGACCTCCGAGCCGGTCTCGTCCTCGTCCTTTTCGACCTCGGTCTCTTCGACCTCGTCTTCATCAACGACGTTGATGCCCATTTCCGAGAACATGGACATGAAGTCTTCGATCTGCTCCGAACTCACTTCGTCGGAGGGCAGAACAGCATTGAGCTCTTCATAGGTAACGTAGCCGCGCTTCTTGGCGACCTTGATCAGCTTCTTTACGGCCGCATCGTTTTGATCGATGAGCGGACTGTCGTTGGAGGCTTCGGGCGCGCCGGCTTCCGGCTTTTCCGTTTCCTTGGAGGCTTTGTTCGCTGCCTTGGTGGCCATCTGGTACTCCTCGGGACCCATGGGCGATGGTCCCGGCTTTGTCATAGGTGGTGACAACTCAAGACAAGGTAAAGGAGTGCTCACCGGAGCGTTAACGCGCCGCATGAAAAAAGTTCGCATCCGGCGCGCTGGAAGCTGATTCGCTGCAACGCAAAATCGCGCATCGTCGCCAGCTACTAGAAAAATATTTCTAGAAACTGCGAGTTGCGCGTCCCGATAGCGAACCAAATCCTTCGATCAATGCCTCTGTGCCATCGACAGTGGTAATCTGGTTCTTGATGTCTCGCAGCCGTTCAAAGGTTTCTTCGCTCGGGTCTTCGCCCAGCGCGGCTTCGGCTGCCTTCAGCTCTCTATTTAGCTGAACTTTCTTGTTATGCAAGGCCAGCGCGTGACTCAATCCGGTCTCGGCGTCCACGCGGGCGGTCTCCGGCCCCACCTGCCACACGCCCTGGCGGGTCAGCGTGTCGGTCATCCTGGCCAGCGCCGGACCATGCCCCCGCACGCCGAGGGCCGAGCGCATGTCGTCGGCCGAAATATCGTGGTGCCGCACCGCCAGCGCCAGGATGTCGCCCAGAACTTTCTGCGCCACCGTCGTTTCGCAGTCGAGCGCAGCCAGTGTCTCGAACAGGTCTTCCACCACTGCCGGGTGATTGACCAGGGTCAGGATGATCGTGGCCTCGCGCGGCGTGGCGTCGGCCACCGCACCGGACCGCAGCAGCCGCGAATTGCGCAATGTGTCGGAAACGACAAGGCGCGGTGTCCCCCTCGCGGGATACCCATAGGCGCCGCTCTGGCCATAGGCCGGTTTGCCGCCACGCTGCCAGTTGTCGCGCCCGCCCTGCCGCAGCGGCGCAAAAAAAGCCTTCAGCTTTTCATCGAACGCCTGCTGGTAGTGGAAGCGGACAGTGGAATCCTGGATGCCATTGGCGCGCTCGCGCAATCGCGCCTGCAGCGCCGCGCGCTCTTCCGGCGCCTCGGGCACGAGGCCGCCGGTCTCAAAGCTCCAGACCATGTCCGACAGACTGCGCGCCTTCTCGATCACCTCGGCAAACGCGCCGCGCCCCTGCGCCTTGATGAGGTCGTCCGGGTCCTGCCCCTCCGGCAGCGTCGCGATCTTGACAGTCTTGCCCGGCTTCAGATGCGGCAGGATCAGGTCGGCGGCCCGCTCGGCCGCCTTCAAACCTGCTTTGTCGCCGTCGAAACAGAGGATCGGCGTATCGCTCATCCGCCAGAGCAATTGCACATGCTCTTCGGTCAGCGCCGTGCCCAGCGGCGCCACCGTGCCCTCAAAGCCCGCGGACACCGCCGCGATCACATCGAGATAGCCTTCCACCACGATGACGCTGGCGCCGTCGCGGGCCGCCGTCTTGGCGGTGAAGCCGTTATAGAGCGTCTGCCGCTTGGAAAAGAGTTCGGTTTCGGGCGAGTTGAGATACTTGGCCGGCACATCCGGGCTCATGGCGCGGCCGCCAAAGGCAATAACCCGCCCGCGAAAATCGGTGATAGGGAACATCACGCGGTTGCGGAACCGATCATAGGTCAGCGGATCATCGTCGCGGCTCGTGACGAGCCCGGTATCGACCATGGCCTGCGCCGAAACGCCATTGGCGGCCAGATGCTCCTTGAGTCCGTTGCGGCTATCCGGGGCGAAGCCGACCCGGAACCGCGCCTGGCTGGCCGGCGACACGCCACGCTCGAACAGATACCCCCGCGCCCGCGCCCCGATATTATGGGCCAGCGCTGCCTCGAAATACTTGGTCGCCAGTTCCATGACGTCGATCAGCGTCCGCTGCGCTGCCTCGCGCTTTTCGGTCCGCTCATCGCGAACAGGCATCGGCACGCCCGCCATCCCGGCCAGCTTCTCGACCGCCTCGGGAAAGCTCATACCGGCCTTTTCGGTCAGAAACCGAAAGTGGTCGCCGCTCGCACCGCAACCGAAGCAGTGATAGATGCCGCGCCGGTCGTCAGCATGAAAGCTCGGGCTTTTTTCGGCATGGAAGGGGCAGCAGGCCCACATGTCGCCCTTGCCCGGCTGGCTCTTGCGCTTGTCCCACAGGACATGCTCACCCACCACCTGCGTAATCGGCAGGCGCTGGCGAATTTCGTCCAGGAACGTATCGGTAAAGCGCATTTGTGTTATTTAGGCGCTGCTCGCGTCCGAGTCACGAACAAGGAACTTATCCACACCCATGGCCCGCCGCTCCAGCATGCCCATTCCAGTTCTTCTGGCCCTCACCCTGCTGCCGGCCCTGCTGATCGGCGCAACGCTCTGGATGGCCAGCTTTCTGGTCCCCGCCTGCACTGTCACGGAAACCTCCCGTCAGACCGCGCCGGACCAGCAGTTCGATCTCGTCACATTCTCGCGCGATTGCGGCGGCTCGGGCCCCAACATGCAGGCCGCCCTGGTCCCGCCGGCCGAAGAAGTCCCCTTCGACGCAGCGAGCTTTGTTTCAGTCGCGGCAGAAGCCGACCTCGCCCCGCGCTGGGATGCCTATGGCAATATCGAGATCACACTGCCCGAAGGCGCGGAAGTGCTTCGCCAGGACGACACCGTGGCCGGCGTGCCGGTGATCTACCGCTGACTGGCCGCGGTCAGCTCCCGGACCAGCGCCACCTCATCCGCCCGATAGGGCGTGCCATCGCCATGGAACACGTCGTGGAACCAGGGATCGGGTAGCGCCTCGACATAGGGATTGGCCCAGCTGTCCCAGGGGTAGAGTGTCTGGCTGCGCCCCGCGACCAGCCCCCAGCAATAGGAAGCGATCTTCTCCCGCCTGGCGATCGGCAATATGCCCTCAAACGTGCTGCCCGGCGTCCGTGCCATGAACTCGGTCAGGAACAGCGGCCGGTCGCGCGGCAGGTCCATGAGCTTCGCCTCGAACTTTTCCGGCGTCTGATAGTCGTGGAAACTGATGACGTCGGAATTTTCGATCTGGATGCGCGCATGGGCATCGTCATAGAGGGTCTTGCCCGACCAGACGCCCGAGGTCAGCGGCTGAACCGGATCAGCGGCGCGTGTCCACTGGAACACCTGCGGCAGCAGTTCTGAGATCAGCTCCCGCTTGTTCTCGAGTTCATCAAACCGCCCGCCATTGAGATTGCTGGGCTCGTTCCAGACGTCCCACACAATGACCCGCTCGTCCTGTCCGAAGGCCGAAACGACGCCCCCGACATAATCTTCGAGACGCGCCCATTGCGCCCTGTCGGCCAGCGCCCTGCCCGGACCCTGCACCCACTGTGAATTGTGCACCCCGGGGCGCGGCTCGGGCTGTTTGCCCAGCGCCACATCCGGGTTCCACACCGAATCGAACAGCACCAGCATGGTGCTGATGCCCTTGCCCGATGCGATGTCGAGATAATGGGCAATGCGATCCCGGAACCCCGCTTCATCCGCCTGCCAGAGCAGGTCATGCAGGAAGACGCGCATCGTGTTCATGCCGATATCGGCCGCCCAACCCAGCTCTCGATCGATGACATCGGGCGCAAAATGGTCGGCTTGCCACATCTCCAGCTGGTTGGAGGCGCTGGACGGGACGAAGTTCGCCCCGACCAGCCACGGAAGTTTGGCATACCACTCATTGGCGCGCGCTGCAGTCCAGCGCCCGCGCGCCGAAATCTCGTTCATCTTGACTATCCTGGACCCGGTTCAGGCGACCTTGCTGGATTGGTAGAGCCGCCAGGCCCAGCCAAACAAGCCGATGGAGAAGATCACCAGCAGTATTCCACCGATGACCATGCCCACCGCCGCACCCAGCGTCGGAAAGAACAGCAGGATCAGGCCCAGCAGGATATAGGAAAGGCCCGACACCACGACGGGCCAGATCTTCGCATAGCTGGCGCGCTCCATCACGACGACGATGACCTGCATGAGGCCAACGATGATCGCGCAGATACCTACGAGGTAGGAAATGACGGTGACGGTGAAGACGGTCGACAGCATCGGACTGATGAGGATCACCACGCCAAGGATCAGGGACACAGCATTGGCGATGACGTCGAACCAGTAATTTCCGGATTTGCCGGCCCCGAAAGTGAGGCTCCAGAGACCCAGCGCGCCATCGATGATCAGCAGGATACCGCCGAACAGCATCAGCACGGCGAGCGCCTGCATGGGCAGGATGATCGCGTAGAGGCCAGCAGCCAGCATCAGAAGCCCGCGAAGGGCGGTAATCAGGGCAAAACGCTTCTTGGTGGACGAAGATACGGTCATTCGAATTCGCTCCTCGCGGCATCGCCGCTTCCCAACTCGACATGATCAGGGTAACGCGCGCCGCGGAAACGTCCAAGAGCCGCCATCAGTTTAGTTTTTCTATAGTGGTTGGGGCAAATTGTGGATTGTCCTCACTGCCTTGGCGTGAAATGAGCCAGGCTGCCGCATCAGCACAGATCTCAGCCATGTCCCTGCCCCTGCTCGCCCTCTTCCTGGCCGCCTTTGCCTTTGGCACGGCCGAATTCGTCATCGCCGGCGTCCTGCCCGATGTCGCGCTTGGGCTTGGCGTGTCTATTCCGGTGGCTGGGTATCTGGTGTCTGGCTACGCCATCGGCATCGCCATTGGCGGGCCATTGCTGGCCGTGGTCACCAAGAAGATGAACCGCAAGCTGCTCGTCATCCTGCTGGGCCTCGGCTTCACCTTTGGACAGGCACTCTGCGCCATCGCGCCCAATTTCGAACTTCTGCTGCTCGCCCGAATTTTCGTGTCAGTCCTGCACGGCACCTATTTCGGCATCGCCTTTGTCATCGCCACCAGCATCGTCCCGCCCGAGCGGCGCGGCTTTGCCATGGCTCTGATCCTGTCGGGGCTGACGGTCTCCAATGTGCTCGGCGTGCCCGGCGGCACCGCCATCGGCACAGCCTTTGGCTGGCGGGCCACATTCTGGGCAGTCGGCATCCTGGGCCTGCTCGCCTCCCTGGCCGTCGCGGCCGTATTGCCCGCCAATGCCGGGGCAGGAGCCAGCAAGGGCAGTTTCCGCCGGGAGTTCGCGGCGCTCGGCAGGCAGCAGGTCTTTCTGGGCTTTCTCATCGCCATTCTGGTCATGATCGGCCAGTACAGCCTCTTCACCTACATCGCTCCCCTGCTGCTCGAAGTCACCGGCCTCCCCTCCGGGGCCATTCCGGTCATTCTGCTGCTCTATGGTGCGGGGTCGACGATTGGCGTCTTCATTGGAGGACGCCTTGCCGATTGGCGCCTGCTGCCCTCGTTGATCGTCATTCTCTCCGTCCAGGTCCTGCTGTTCATCGGCATCTACTTTGCCAGTCCCTTTGCCATTCCAATGTCAATCGGTGTGATCCTGTGGGGCGGTGCCAATTTTGCCTTTGGCTCGCCCCTCCAGTCACGCATGCTGATGTGGGCCGCCGACGCGCCCAATCTGACTTCGGCTCTCATTCCGGCCGGCTTCAACATCGGCATCGCCATTGGGGCCGTGTTGGGCGCAAGCTTTATCGAAGCCGGCTGGGGCTATCAGAGCCTGCCACTCATCGGAGCCGTGGCGCTGGCCATGGCAGCGGCTATCGCCATCTGGTCTGCCGCCTGGGAGCGCAGTGACGAGCGTTCGCCGCCGCTGCCGGCCGGAATGGCGGCCCAATAGACCCAACCTGATAACCTTTCAGACACCATCATCCCAACTGAGGGGAACCGCGTAACCGTCTCTTGGCCAGATCCGCGTTAAGGAGGCACTTGGGTCCGCCTCCCGGGACTTTGGTATTGGCTCAATGATCGACAACGCGTCATTGCTCATCGGCATCGCCTTTTCCGGCGCATCCCTCGTGGTGGCGCTGGTCATCGGCTGGCTGAATTCGCGCACCGAAACCTATCTCGTCCATGGCGCCGCCGGCATCGGCCTTGTCGTGCTCGCTCTGGCCGGGCTTGGTCTCCGCCAGGGCAATTACGCCATGTTCAACCAGCTAATTCCCTTTGCGATTCTGTTGGCTGGCCTGAGCAGCATCTATTCCGGGTCACGCCTGTTCAACGGCCGTTCGGCTATTCCGCCCTTGTGGGTTGGCCTCATTGCCATAGCCACCATGGCGCCCGCCTGGGTCATGGGCCTTTCGGGCGTCGGCACGATGATGCTCAACATCAATGCTGCCATCATCATGGCGCTGTGCGGTTTCGAATACTGGCGCGGCCGCAGCGAGGGTCGCTTGGCAATGCTGGCCAACGCGACGCTCTATGGTCTGGTCGCCCTGTCCTTCCTGGCCTGTGCAGCAATGTTGCTGATCGAGGGCGCGTGGGTGCTGCAGGGGCCGCCAGACAACTGGGCGGAAGATGTCAATTCCATCCTCTCGCTGGTCGGCCTCACCGGCATCGGCGCCATCTCGCTGACCTTGCACCATGCCCGCGCCGCCAAGCGGCACCGGTTGGAGGCCAATACCGACGCGCTGACGGGCGTTCTCAATCGCCGTGCCCTGTTCCGGCGGTTCCGCGATACCGATGTCATCACCGGCCTTGCTGTCATCATGTTCGACCTGGACCATTTCAAGCAGATCAACGACCGCCTGGGTCATGCCCACGGTGACGTGGTGTTGCAGACATTCGCAGGGGTCATGCGCGACGAACTGCGCCCCACTGACATCATTGCCCGCCTCGGCGGCGAGGAGTTCTGCGCCATCCTGCCCGGGCGCGACTGGGAGACGGCCCGGGCGGTCGCCGAACGGGTTCGCAAGGCCTTTGCCGAATTGAGCCTGCCGATCGGCGACAGCGACGACATTGCCACTGTCAGTGCGGGCATGGCCACGGGCGGTCAGTCCGAGACCTTTGCCTCGGTCCTCAGCCGCGCCGATGCGGCCCTCTATCGGGCCAAGGAATCAGGCCGCAACCAGGTCCACGTGGCTCCCTTTCGAATGGTCGCCTAGCGCGCAGACGCGAAGGACCAGATCATGGGCCACCCGGCTGACCGGGTAGCCCATGCGTCATCAACTGGCTTGCCCGGTCCAGCCTTGGCCTGCCGGGAAATAACGGAGAATGGGACCTCAGGCGCTCAGCGCCGCGCGGACCTGGCCACTGACCTTGCCGAAATCGATTCGTCCCGGGTAGTCGGCCTTGAGCTGGGCGATCACCTTGCCCATGTCCTTGGGCCCTTCGGCACCAGTGGAGGCAATCGCGGCCTGGATGGCAGAGGCCACCTCCTCTTCGCTGAGGCCTTTGGGAAGGAACTCGTTGAGAATGTCGATTTCTTCTTTTTCCACCGTGGCCAGGTCGGCCCGCCCCGCCTGGGCATAGATGGCAAAGCTTTCTTCGCGCTGCTTCACCATCTTCTGGATGAGGGACAAAATCTCGTCATTGGTGGCCGGACCCTTGCCATCGCCCCGATTGGCGATATCGCGGTCCGCAATGGCCGCGTTGATCGACCGCAGGGTCGCTGTGCGGCGCTGATCGCGGGCCTTGAGCGCCAGTTTGAGCCCTTCGCTGATGTCTTCACGCATGTCTCGTTCGGCTCCTTGTCATGCAATCTGTCGCCCCCATATAGGCAAATAACGCGTGCTTCGCCACTTGCGCTGCCCGCCTTGGCCTTCTAAGAGGAGGCCTCAACCGACATCTTTCGCCGCGCATGAAGGCAGGCCCTTGGCCACCGCTCTTGTTGCGCGCGCCCGATAAACCGAGCTTGGAGACCCAAAGTGACCGGCTGGCAGCAGACCCCCGCGACCGCAGTTCTTATTCTGGCTGACGGCACGCGCCTCGAAGGCCATGGCATCGGCGCAGTCGGTCACGCGGCTGGCGAAGTCTGCTTCAACACTGCCATGACCGGCTATCAGGAAGTCCTCACCGACCCGTCTTATGCCGGGCAGATCATCACCTTCACCTTCCCCCATATCGGCAATGTCGGCACCAATGACGAAGACATCGAGACGGTGAACATGGCCGCCCTCTCGGGCGTGCGCGGCGTTGTGATCAAGGCCGATATCACCAACCCTTCGAACTATCGCGCCGCCGAAAAGCTCGACGCCTGGCTCAAGAAGCGCAACATCGTGGGCATTGCCGGTATCGACACCCGCGCCCTGACCGCACTGATCCGTGAAAACGGCATGCCCAATGGCGTTGTCGCCCACGAGCCGACGGGCGTCTTCGACGAGGGCTCGATCATGGCCGAGCTCAACGCCTTCCCGGGCCTCGAAGGCCTCGACCTGGCCAAGGAAGTCACGACCGCCCAGACCTATCACTGGGACCAGACAGGCTGGCAGTGGGACAAGGGCTACGGCAAGCTCGAAAGCCCTGAATTCCACGTCGTCGCCATCGACTACGGCGCCAAGCGCAACATCCTGCGCTGCCTGGCCGACCAGGGCGCCAGGGTCACCGTCGTGCCGGCCACGGCCTCGGCGGCCGACGTGCTTTCGCACAATCCCGACGCCATCTTCCTTTCCAACGGCCCGGGCGACCCGGCCGCGACCGGCAAATATGCCGTCCCGACCATCCAGAAGCTGATGGAGACGGGCAAGCCGATGTTCGGTATCTGCCTCGGCCACCAGCTGCTTGGCCTGGCGCTGGGCGGCACCACGTCAAAGATGCACCAGGGTCACCACGGCGCCAACCATCCGGTCAAGGACCTGACCACCGGCAAGGTCGAGATCACCTCGATGAACCATGGCTTTGCCGTGGATGCGGAAAGCCTGCCCGCAGGCGTCACCCAGACCCACGTCTCGCTGTTTGATGGCTCCAATGCCGGCCTGGCCGTCGAAGGCAAGCCGATCTTCTCGGTGCAGTATCACCCCGAAGCCAGCCCCGGGCCGAAGGACAGCCATTATCTCTTCACGCGTTTCCTCAATCAGGTGCGCAAGCAAAAGGGCATTGCCGAAAAGCCCGAATATGTTGCTCCGGGCGCCGCAGCCTGATCCACTCGGAGTCCCCTCCGAGTCGCCTTCGCGGTAGCATCATGAGCAACGACATCATCGACGGCCTCAAGGGCGGCGCGGTCATCGCGCTGTCCACCACGCCCTTCGCCGTGCTGTTCGGCGCCGTGGCCGTCGACAATGGCCTGACCATTGCCGAGGCCGGGCTCATGAGCGCCACCGTCTATGCCGGCGCCAGCCAGCTGGTGGGCATCGAGCTCTTTGGCCAGCACGTCGCGCCCTGGCTCATCGTGCTATCGGTCTTCGCCGTCAATTTCCGGCACATTCTCTATTCCGCGGCCCTGGCGCGCTACATCCGCCACTTCAGCCTGGTGCAGAAGGCCGTGGCCTTCTTCTTCCTCATCGACCCGCAATTTGCCGAGGCCATCAGGCGCTCTGAATCCGGCAAATCGCTGAGCTTTGCCTGGTACATGGCCTTCGGCCTCGTCATCTATGTGTCCTGGCTGGTCTTCTCGGTGCTCGGCGCCTGGTTCGGCTCAATGCTGGGCGATCCCAAGGTCTGGGCCATCGATGTGCTGCTGCCCATCTATTTCCTCGGCCTCGTCGTCGGCTTCCGCCGCAAGCCCGGCTTCTACCCGGTGGTTGCTGCCAGCATGGCCGGCTCGGTGCTCGGCTACTACTTCGTGGGGTCGCCCTGGCATGTGAGCATCGGCGCCATTTGCGGGGTCGCCGTTGCCGCCATGCTGCCTCTGCCGCCCAAGCCTGCCGAAGCCGTGGAAGAGGCGGCCCACTGATGCAGGACCTGTCCACCGTCTGGCTGATCCTCGCCGCCGCTGTCGCCACCTATGACGCGCGTCGGCGGCTATGTGCTCATCACCCGCATGCGCACCCTGCCGCCGCGACTCGAACAGGCGCTCAACGCGGTGCCCGCCGCCCGTCTTGACCACGCTCTGGGCGCCCGCCTTTTTCACCAGCGGCTGGGACGTGCGCCTTGCCCTCATCGTCGCCGGCCTCGTCAGCCTGCGCTATCCGGGCCTCATCATGCTGGCCGCTGGCTGGGCCGCCGCCATGGCGGCCCGTCACCTGTTCGGTCTGTAGAGCGATTTCAGCAAAGTGGTCCCGGTTTTGCGGTTCGAAGGCGCGACCAAGGACAATTAGCGCCACTTCTCCAGAACTGGTCCGCCCTGCCCGCCCACCGGGTCGGTTGTGGGCAGCGGCACCTGTGCGATTCTCTCATCAGTGCCGGGCCTGTCCCCCGCTTCCCCCTTCAGCAGGTCCCAGTCCTGCCCGGGCGGATAGGCGCCGACAACGAGAAAGTCCGGGTCCTGGGTCAGCCTCCGATGCCCGGTGCCCGCCGGCAACACCACAACGTCGCCCGCTTCCAGCGCAAACTCTCGCCCCTCGGGTCCACCCAGCATCAGCGTGGCCGTGCCGCGCGCCACGCCCAGGCATTCATGCGCCGTCGAATGATAGTGGTGAAAGTCATAGACGCCGGCGCGCCACTGGCTCGGCCAGCCATTCCCGTCGAACAGCTTTTCCAGCGCTTCGGCGGACGCCGGCTCCGCCCCCAGCGCCCGACGGTAGATCACCACTGGCAGGTTGCTATTCGGTATCGTGCCGCCATCGGCGAAAAATTCCAGCGATACATCGGTGATATTGCCCATCATTGTCTCCTCCTGTGTTCTCTGGCCAACGCAGGAGGAGCCTCGGAAGTTCGCTCACACACTGCCCGAGAACGTGTCGCAATCGCCGGGATCACCCGAGCGATAGCCCCGCTCGAACCACGCCTTGCGCTGTGCCGACGTGCCATGGTTGAAGGTTTTTGGGACGGCAAAGCCCTGCATGCGCTTCTGCAGCGTGTCGTCGCCAATCTGGTTGGCGGCGTTGAGCGCTTCCTCGATATCGCCGCTGTCGAGCAGGTTCTGTTGGCCCGCATAACTGGCCCACACACCCGCATAGCAGTCGGCCTGCAATTCGACCCGCACCGAATAGGCATTGGCCTCTTCCTGGCTCATGCTCTGGCGCATCTGGTTGAACTCCGGCAATACGCCGGTCAGATTCTGGATGTGGTGCCCCACTTCATGCGCCAGCACATAGGCCTGGGCAAAATCGCCGGGCGCCCCGAACTGCTGGTGCAGCTGGTCATAGAAGCTGAGGTCGATATAGACCTTGCTGTCGCCCGGGCAATAAAACGGCCCCACCGACGAATCCGCCATGCCGCAGGCTGAATTGACCTGCCCGGAAAACAGCACCACGGTCGGCTCGGGATAGTCCTCGCCGATGGCCGCGAACTGCTCGTTCCACAGGTCCTCGGTTTCCTTGACCACCACGCCGACGAAATCGGCCAGCTCGTCCTGTCCCTCGGCGGGGAGCTGGGTGGACGTCGCGCCGGACGTCGGGCCCGAACTTGATCCGCCGGTCAGCATGTCGAGCGGATTTTGACCCGTCGCAAACCAGATGATGCCCAGCACCACAATGATGCCCACAAGGCTGGAAATGCCCCCGCGCGATCCACCGCCGGTTGGAATGCGGATGCCGCCGCCGCGACTAAGGCCGCCGAGACCCCCTAGGCCACCAAGACCCCCGCCGCTTCGCTGTCCGCGCCGATCCTCGATATTCGAGCTGCGCTGCCGCCCCTGCCACTTCATGTCTGACGCCTTTTCAGATTTTCGCTGACGCTAGCAGTAAAATCCGGCGCAGAGGAACGGGTTCCACTGCTCTTCCCGTCTCCCCTCGCCGGAGAGGGTAGATCGCGCGGAGTGCGACACGGGTGAGGTGAATTCGCCACACCTGCTCCGTGCGGAAAACGACGCCTCGGCCCCTCATCCAACCGAAATCCGCTCCTGCGAATTCGGTGCGCCCCGGGCACCGTCCCCCACAGGGAGAGGAGTGAAATTACCCCGCCACCTTGGCCACGGTCGCCTTCGCGCCTTCGTCGAACAGGCTTTCGAGATGTCCGACCACCGTTTTCCGGAACACGGCATTGCCGGCCAGGTCGGTGCCGAAGACTTCGGTCAGCGCCGCAAGCCCCTCGAACAGCGCCTCCGGGTCGTCCCCGGCATCGGCGGCAATGGCCATCATCCTGAGCGCATGCGGGTCGCGCACATCGATTTCGCCGCCATCCTCGTTGACGCCGGTGACATAGCGCATCCACGCCGCCACCCCGAGCGCCAGCCGCTCGATCCCCTGCCCTTCCTTCAACCGGTCGCGGATCGTGCCCAGGAGGCGCTGCGGCAGTTTCTGGCTGCCATCCATGGCAATCTGCCAGGTCCTGTGCTTCAGCGCCGGATTGCGGAACCGCTCCAGCAACTGGTCACGATAGGCGCCAAGATCGACACCGGGCATGTCCAGCGTCGGCATCGCTTCCTCGGTCATCAGCCCATGCACGAGTTTTACATAGGCCGGATCGCCCATCACCTCGGCGATATATTCGTAGCCCCCGAGATAGCCGGTATAGGCCATTGTCGAGTGCGAGCCATTGAGCATCCTGAGCTTCATATGCTCGAAGGGCTCGACATCCTTGACCAGTTGCGCTCCCACCGTCTCGAAGGCCGGCCGCCCGCTCGGGAAATGATCCTCGATCACCCATTGGGTGAAAGGTTCGGTCATGATCGGCCAGGCGTCTTCCGCCCCGATCAGGCCGGCCACCTCCGCCCTGTCCGCGTCGGTGGTCGAGGGAACGATACGGTCCACCATGGTCGAGGGGAAAGCCACCTGCTTCACCCATTCGCCAAGAGCAGCACCCCGCAGCGCCGCAAACTTCGTCACGATCCGCTTGGCCGTCTCGCCATTGCTCGGCAGGTTGTCGCAGCTCATCACCGTGAACGGGGCAATGCCCGCCGCCTTGCGCCGCGCCAGCGCCTCGACCAGCATGCCCGGCGCCGATTTCGGCGTCGTCGGGTTGGCAAGGTCATGGACGATATCGACATGCCCCTGGTCGAGCTCACCCGTAGCCGGAGCGTAGCAATAGCCCTTCTCGGTCACCGTCAGCGAGACGATGCGGATCTTGGGATCAGCCATCAGCGCCAGCAGTTCGTCGCGCTCGGTATTGGCGTCCATTACCGATAGGATCGAGCCGATCACCCGCGGATGCGTACCATCGGCATCGCGCACCGCAATCGTATAGAGCCCGTCCTGCGGCTCCAGCGCTTCCTTGGTGTCCGGCCGCCTCAGGCTCGCGCCCACTATGCCCCAGCTCGGGTCCCCGGCCAGCAGGTCGTCGACATACACGGCCATATGTGCCCGATGAAACGCACCTATCCCCAGATGCACAATGCCCGGCGTCACCTTGGCGCGATCATAGCCCGGCACTTCCGTGCCCTTGGCAACATTGGCAAGGCTCTGCTGGTTGAGGCGCGTCATCGAATGCTCCGGCGATAGTTTCGGGCGCACCATAGTCACTTCTCATCTTGTATGGAAGTTCCATTGATGCTTTTACTGCCACTACCACAGTGCCGTTCCTGCGAAAGCGGGAATCTCTGTTTTGTCAGCAAAGTCAGGTCGGTGCCTGCTTCCATGCAACAAGGCCTGTGCTAAACGAGGCCGTCGGGAAGAGGAGAAGACTGTGGCCAAGCGGATCGTTTCCATCGGGGAATGCATGATCGAGATGAGCGGCGGCGAAGACCGTTCCTATCGCCTCGGCTATGCCGGCGACACGCTCAACTCCGCCTGGTATCTGCGCGCTTTGCTCGGCAAGGACTGGTCCGTCGACTACGTGACGGCCCTCGGCGAAGACCGCTATTCCAACGACATCCGTGCCTTCCTCAAGGACAATGGCATCGGCACCAGCCATATCCAGACCATCCCCAATCGCCGTCCCGGCCTCTACCTGATCCACCAGGAAAAAGGCGACCGGCACTTCACCTATTGGCGCGACACCTCCGCCGCCAAGCTCCTCGCCGACGACAGGCAGGCGCTCGCCAAGGCCGTGGAAGGCGCCGAACTCGTCTATTTCTCCGGCATTACCCTGGCCATCCTCGCTCCCCGCGCTCGCGGCCGCCTGCTCGGCGCCATCGTCAAGGCCCGCGACAAAGGCGCAAAAATCGCCTTCGACACCAATCTCCGCCCCGCGCTCTGGTCATCTCCGCGCGTCATGGCCGGCGTGCTCACTGCCGCCGCCAGCCTCTGCGACATCGTCCTGCCCACCCATACCGACGAAGCGCCGCTCTTCGGCGACAAGACCGTCGATGACACGGCCGACCGCTATCTCGAACTCGGCGTCGAGGAAGTTGTGGTCAAGGATGGCAGCAAGGAAGCGCTGATCGCCACCGCCCATGAACGCGTCCGCCTCGCCCCGCCGCCGGGCGCGAAAGTGGTCGACGCCACCGGCGCCGGCGACAGTTTTAACGGCGCCTATCTCTCGGCCCGCCTCAACGGCAAGTCCCTGCGCGAAGCCGCCGAAGCCGCCCACCGCACCGCCGGCATCGTCATCGGCCACAAGGGCGCCTTGGTGGATCCGAAGCTGGTTCAGGGCTGACCCCCGGTAAACACCTCCACCCAACCTCCCCCTGGAGTAGGGGGAGGAGCCAATCGGTGTTTGCACAAGCCTTCCGACAAACTCGATCTGTCACCTCCCCCTTGACGGGGGAGGTAGCGCAGCTTGGCCTTCAGGCCATAGCGCAGCTAGGTGTCGTTTCCAAGTAGGTTGTTCAGTCTTTGGAACGGAGTTTTTCCGCCGATGGCGGAGTGAGGTCTGTTCAGATTGTAGTCGTCGGTCCAAGGGCCGATGGCCTGTTTGCGATGTTCTGAGGTCTCGTATGGCTGTGCATAGGCCCACTCCCTCAGAGAAGTCTGGATGAAGCGCTCGGCCTTGCCATTGGTTTGGGGACGGTAGGGTCGGGTGCGGATATGGCGGATGCCGGCAGCCTGGATGGCGTTGGCAAAGAGCTTTGAGCTATAGGCCGAGCCATTGTCGGTCATGATGCGCTCGACGGTCACGCCGAGCCGCTCGAACCAGCGCACAGCCCGGTTGAGAAAGGCGGTGGCGTCCTCCTTGCCCAGGCTGGGCAGCACCTCGGTATAGGCCAGCCGGCTCGCATCATCGATTGCCACATGCAGATGTTCCCAGCCAATGCCTCGCCCCCTGTTGTGCTCGATCCGCGCGCCCGTGATGCGGTGCCCCGTGCGTTTGAAGCGTCCCAGGGTCTTGATATCAATATGCACCAACTCGCCGGGACGCTCGCGTTCGTAGCGGACGGCCACTGGCTTGGGGTCCAGCCGGTCCAGGCGGTTCAGTCCAAGCCGACGCAGAACCAGCCCCACCGTTGAGCGGGCCAGCCCCAGGGCCTGGGCGATCATTGGACCGGTTTGACGCTGGTGGCGCAGCTGTGCGATCGCGGCAACATGCTCCTGAGCCAGGCGATGCGGACAATAACGGGGAGCCGAGCTGCGGTCACGCAACTGCCGGTCGCCAGAACGATACCGCGCCAGCCAGCGATGCGCCGTTCGAGACGACACACCGGCGGCCTCGGCGGCACGTTTGGCTGGCCAGCCTGCTTGCATACGGTTGACCAAAAGCACTCGACCTGAGGGCGTCAGGCGCGCATTCTTGTGCACGTTCATTCGGGGAGCTCCGAGACAGATGGATTGGTTTCGCAACCCCAGCTTCTCAGTCCTTCTCCGAATGAACAACCTTCATAGCTTCGACAGCTAGGTGGGGGTGCCCACGAAGCGGGTTCTACGGCGAGCCCACAAACTTATCCCCGCTACTTCCACGCCCTTTATTCTCCCCTCATCAGCCGGGTGGAGATGGGGTTGCAACGATCAACCGTCCGGCGACAGTTGGGAGCACCCTGAATCGTTACGGGGTGTGGGTCCGGGGATGGGAAATTCCGGCGTAAGCCGGCCCTAAGCGAAACCCCCTGCCGGAAATCCCGACGCCCCGAGGCGGTTCTCGTCTCACAAGACTAAACATCAAGGGACGAAAGCCGTCTCGGGGCTCCATCGACCGCGCAGACCGGAGGCTTCCGAGCCACCCGGCATAACGACACGCCCTGTCACCAAACTGTCATAAATTGACCAATCGGTAAAACCTTCATAGCCTCTCCATCGCAACGTCATGTCAGCGTCACCTCCATTGGGCATGAGCGAGCCCGTTCCCACGCCACCGGGAGCGCAACAAACCGGCTGAAGCCGGCATCCGCGGGAGCGTGCGGCCCCCGCGGCAGGGCAATTTTCTTGGAGACGATCATGAATTTTTTCCCGAGCATTTCCCGGCGCAGCTTCCTGGCCGGTTCGGCCAGCGTTGGCGCCATGGTCGCCATGCATCCCTTTGCGGTGCTGGCCCAGGCCAATCAGGCCCATCTGCGCATCATCGAGACGACGGACATTCACGTCGCCATCCTTCCCTATGACTATTATGCCGACGCGCCAAACGACACGATGGGCCTGGCGCGCACTGCTGCCATCATCGAGGAAATCCGTGCCGAAGCCGGCAATGCCGTGCTGTTCGACAATGGCGACCTGATCCAGGGCAATCCGATGGGCGACTACATGGCCTATGAAAAGGGCCTCAACCAGGGAGACATCCATCCGGCCGTCGCAGCGCTCAATACGCTGGGCTATGACGCCGCCACCCTGGGCAATCACGAGTTCAACTATGGTCTCGAATTCCTCGACCGGGCTCTCGAAGGCGCCAATTTCCCCTTCGTCTCCGCCAATCTGGTGCGCGGCGCCGAACTGGGCGCCGATGCCCTGTCCGACGACACCTATATCGAACCCTACCGCATCTTCGAAAAGGAACTTACCGACGGCTCGGGTGCCACCCACACGATCAGGATCGGCGTCATCGGCTTCCTGCCGCCGCAGATCCTCACCTGGGATGCGACACACCTGACCGGCAAGGTCGTGGTGCGCGACATCGTCGAAACGGCCCAGGCCTATGTGCCGAAAATGCGCGAGGAAGGCGCCCAGATCATCGTTGCCCTCTCCCATTCCGGCATTGAGGGCGGCGAGCATGTTCCGGGCATGGAAAACGCCTCGCTCCAGCTCGCCGCTGTCGAAGGCATTGACGTGGTCCTGACCGGTCATCACCACCTGGTCTTCCCGGGCCCGGCCTATGAGGGAATCGAGGGCGTCGACACCGCCGCCGGCACGCTCAACGGCAAGCCCGCCGTCATGCCCGGATTCTGGGGCTCGCATATGGGTCTGGTTGACCTGCTCCTCGAAATTGATGTCGATGGCAACTGGACCGTGGTCTCGCATACCTCGGAAGCCCGCCCCATCGTCGAACGCGTCGACAACAAGAACGTCCCCACCGTTGAGTCGGTCCCCGAAGTCGAGGCGTCGGTCGAAACCGAGCACCAGGAAACCCTCGACTACATCCGTCGCCCCGTGGGCGAAACTGCAGCGCCGCTGCATTCCTACTTCGCGCTCGTCGCCGATGATCCGTCCGTGCAGGTCGTCTCGCAGGCCCAGTCCTGGTACATCGAGCAGATGATGAAGGGCACCGAGTGGGAAGGCCTGCCGATCCTGTCGGCCGCCGCGCCCTTCAAGGCTGGTGGCCGTGGCGGTCCGGAATACTATACCGACGTCCCTGTTGGGCCGGTGGCGATCAAGAACGTGGCCGATCTCTACCTCTATCCCAACACCATTCAGGCGGTGAAAATCACCGGCGCCGACGTGAAGGAATGGCTGGAGCGGTCTGCCGGCATCTTCAACCAGGTCGAGGCCGGCGCCACCGATGCCGAACTCATCAATCCCGCTTTCCCGTCCTACAATTTCGACGTCATTGACGGGGTAACCTACAAGATCGACCTGACCCAGCCGTCCAAATACGCTGCCGATGGTGGTGCCCTGGAAAACGCCGATGCCAGCCGCATCGTCGATCTCCAGTACAATGGCGCACCCATCGACCCGGCTCAGGAATTTATCGTCGCCACCAACAACTATCGCGCCGGTGGCGGCGGGTCATTCCCGGGCATCAATGCCGAAAAGATCGTCTTCATCGGTCCCGATACCAACCGCGACATCATTGTCCGCTTCATCATCGAAAACGGCACGATCGACCCCAAGGCCGACAGCAACTGGTCCCTCGCCCCGATCGGCGACACAACGGTTCTGTTTGCCACGGGTCCGAATGCCGCCGACAAGGTGTCTGACGTGACCGCAGTCAGTATCGAGGCGACAGGCGAGACCGACGAAGCCGGTTTCGGCATCTACCGCATCGCACTCTGACGCGCCAGAAACAGAACGGGCGCCCATCGGGCGCCCGTTTGCATGTCCAGAACCTGCGAATTACTGCCCGTCAGGCACCACGTCCACGCTTACCGCCGGCACGTCGACATCGACAGTGCCGCCGCCCGCGCCGTCCCCGTTGAAGAATACGAGGTAGCCGATGATCAGCGCAGCCACGACGACAACAATGCCGACAATCATGCCGGCACCACTGCCGCCGCGATCCACGATGACGGTTTCACGATTGGGTTCAGCCATTTACATCTCCTGTGATTTGGAGTGAAGAACGGCCCAGCCTTCGAGGCGGTTCCTCGTTCTGTCTCAGAGGCGTCTCGCAAGGCAAGGAACAGACCATGCTGCGAATACTGACTGCCCTGGCATTATGCTCGCTCCCGACGCTCGCGGCCCGCGCTGAAGTCCCCCTCTCCGGCACCTTCACCGCGTCAGGCGCCTGCCCGGCCTACCAGTCGATCAGCCGCCAGACCAATCCGGGCGATGTAACGCTCGCTCCCGGGACCGAATACGACCTTGTCGCCGCCAACAAGTCGCCGCCCACCCATTTCTGGCTGATCATCCCCGGCGCCGATCCAGAGCGCCGCTGGGTCGAAATCGGCTGCGGCACCACCGATGCCTCCATCGCAAGGCAAGGGGACACACCCTCTGCCTCCACCCCCTATCGCGGCACCCAATATGTCCTGGCCGTCAACTGGCAGCCGGCTTTCTGTGAAACCGCCTCGCGCACCAACGAATGCCGTAACCAGCGACCCGACAGCTTCGAAGCCACCAGTTTCACCCTGCACGGCCTGTGGCCGCAGCCCCGCAACAACGAATATTGCGGCGTTTCCCAGCGCGACATCTGGGCCAGCCGCGACGGCCGCTGGCGCGACCTGCCTATGCTCGACCTCACCATTGCCCAGCGCCGCGACCTCGACATGGTCATGCCTGGCTCACAGTCCGGCCTCGACCGGCACGAATGGACCAAGCATGGCACCTGCTACGGCGCCGATCAGCCCGAATACTTCACTGACTCGCTCGACCTCATGCTGGCCCTCAACACGTCCGACGTCGTCGATCTCTTCGCCGGCAATATCGGCAAGCGCATCACCCTCGCTCAGGTCCGCTCCGCCTTCGACACCGCGTTTGGCCAGGGCGCTGGCGACCGCGTCTCCATGTCCTGCATCGAGGACGGAAATCGCATCCTCATCACCGAATTGCAGATCAATCTCACCGGCGACATCACCGGCCCCGACGATTTTGGCCCACTCATGCTGGCCGCAAATCCCAACGAAAGCGAGTGCTCCTCGGGCCAGGTGGACGCTGTTGGTCTACGCTAACAGGGCTTCGCCTCCTTCACCTCTTGTGAGGAGGGAAGCTGAGCAGGAGTCAGCTTGCTAAGTCCGGGGTGTCGGGCTCCGTGCCCACTCCCCTACTCCGCCCCATCCAGCCGCTCCCGCAGCGCCAGCAATTCCAGCCGCATCGCTTCGGCGCCTTCGAGCGTCAGCCCCGTTCCCTTAACCACCGCCAGCGGAATGGCCTCTGCCTTGGCTTTCAGCGCCCGCCCCTCGCCCGTGAGCCGGATGCGGACCTGACGCTCATCGACTTCATCCCGCTGCCGTCGCACAAGCCCGCGCGCCTCGAGCCGCTTGATCAGCGGCGTGATCGTGCCCGAATCGAGGAACAATTTCTCTCCCAGTGCTTTGACTGTGAGATCATCCCGTTCCCACAGGACGAGGAACACCAGATATTGCGGATAGGTCAGGTCCAGCGCGTCCAGACGCGGCTTGTAGAAGCGGGTGAAGGCATGGCCGGCCGCATAGACGGCAAAGCACAGCATCTGGTCGATCGTAGGCATCGGTTTGTCGGTCATCGGAAACCTCGCATCAGCGTCCCAAATCTAGCATACAAAATTATATTGCGCACAATTTAATTGCACACTATATAAATGCCATCCCAAGCACGGAGAAGCACCATGGCTATTAAGTCTGCCGTCTACACCGCCCACGCCCACACCACCGGAGGTCGCGCCGACGGTCACAGCAAGACCGATGACGGTCGCCTGGAGGTAAAGCTTGATACGCCCAAGGCGATGGGTGGCAATGATGGCCCCGGCACCAATCCCGAGCAGCTCTTCGCCGCTGGCTACTCCGCCTGCTTCCTCGGCGCCATCAAGGCCGTCGCGCGCGGCGAGAAGGTGAAGGTGCCTGACGATACCCGTATCGACGCCTCGGTGTCCTTCGGCGAGAACGCCAATGAAGGCGGCAAGGGCTTCAACATCGAAGTCGAGTTGAAGGTCACCATCCCTGGTCTCGACAGGGCCCAGGCAGAAGACCTCGTCCACAAGGCCCATCAGGTCTGCCCCTATTCCAACGCCACGCGCGGCAATGTCGACGTGACGTTGACGGTCGTATAAGCGATCCGAGCTCACCGCAGCTCCAAAACGAAAATGGCCACTCGCTTGAGTGGCCATTTGTCATTTACCTCCAGGCGGCGGCAAAAGCTGCGCCCTGCACACCGTCCCTGCACCAGCCGGGAAGCAGCAAATCTTAACACTGCCGATAAACCGCCGCGAAACACCTGCTCACTAGTGTTCCCCCATAGTTTCGGGATCCGATTGCCATGCCCAGCCCAGCCCTCGTCCTGTCCGGTCTTGCCAAGAGCTTTGATCGCCCCGTCGTCAAGGGAGTCGACCTGACCATTGGGCGAGGCGAATTCTACGCCCTTCTCGGACCCAATGGCGCGGGCAAGACCACGATCCTGCGCATGGTCGCAGGTTTGCTGAAGCCGGATGCAGGCTCAATCTCCATTCTGGGAATAGACGCCCTGGCCGATCCGGTCGCTGCCAAGCGGCGCATGGCCTGGGTGTCCGACGAGCCCATGGTCTATGACCGGCTCACCCCGCTCGAATATCTCGATTTCGTTGCCGGTCTCTGGCAGGTCGATCCCGCCCGCGCCAAGGCCTCGGCAGGCGACCTGATTGATTGGCTGGGCCTCTCGCCCCATGCCAACGAATTGTGTGGCGGCTTTTCCAAGGGCATGTTGCAGAAGGTCGCCCTGGCGGGCGCCCTCGTTCATGATCCCGACCTTATCATCCTCGATGAACCCTTGACCGGGCTCGATGCGGGCTCGGCGCGACAGGTCAAGGACGTGCTGCGCCAGCGCACCGCTGCGGGCGTCACCGTCATCATGACCACCCATATCCTCGAAGTGGCCGAGCGCATGGCCGAACGCATTGGCGTCATCGCGCAGGGTCGTCTCATCGCCGAGGGCACCCTGGCCGAGTTGCGCACCCGTATTGGCCGCGAGACGACGCTGGAGGAAATCTTCCTCGACCTCGTGGCTGAAGGCCAGTCAACCGGGAAGGACGCAGCGTGAGCTTCGCGCCCGCCTCCCTGCCCTGGCTGGCCGCTCACGAATTCCGGCTCGCCTGGCGCGATGCCCTCGCCATGATGACCGGTGGACAGCGCGTGCGTCTCCTCGGCTGGATCGTCGGCGGAGGCTTGGTCTATGGCCTCATGCTGCTCATTGCCTGGTTCGCCATCCGTCCTTGGGTAGAGGGCGGCATTGTTCTCGACAAGGATACGCTCGTGCTGGTCTCCGGCACGGGCCTCCTGTTCTGGACGGTCACCCTGTCGCAGGCGCTCGAGGCGGTCACGCGTGTCTATTACGGCCGCTCCGATCTGGACCTCATTCTCTCCTCGCCGACGTCAAGCAACCGCCTCTTTGCAGTCCGGGCCGGCGCCGTCTTTGCGTCAACAGCCACGCTCGGCGTGCTGCTCATTTCCCCGTTGGTCATCGCCCTATCCCTACAGGATGGCCCCCGCTGGCTTTCGGCATGTCTGGTTCTCATCGCCTTGGCCGCCCTGTCGGTGGCCATCGCCATGACCCTCACACGCCTGCTTTTCCGCCTGGCCGGCCCGCGCCGCACGCGCCTTATCGCGCAGATCGTCGCCGGGATTGTCGGGGCCGGTTTTGTCATTGGTATCCAGGCGGCGGCAATCCTCACCCATGGCGGCTATTCGCGGTTTGACCTCTTCCAGTCCGATGCGCTGATCGCCGCAATGCCAGATGCGCAAAGCTGGCTCTGGCTCCCCGCCCGTGCCGCCCTGGGCGAGCCCGTTCCTGCCTTTCTACTGATCGGCCTCAGTCTGGCCGTTCTGGTGCTGACGGTCGCTACTGTCGCGCCCAGCTATGGACGCCTGGCGACCTCTGCTGCGGGCCTCAACCACGTCAGCAGCCAGCGCCGCGGCTCGCCGCGCGCCTTTGCCGCCATCACCCAGCGCCAGGCCCTTCGCCGCAAGGAATGGAAACTTCTCCAGCGCGACCCATGGCTGCTCTCGCAAACCTTGATGCAACTGCTCTATCTTGTGCCCCCCGCGCTGCTGCTCTGGATCAACTATGGCGCCGGCGACGGTACTTTCATCGTCATCGTGCCGGTGCTGGTCATGGCCTGTGGACAGCTCGCGGGTGGCCTCTCATGGTTGGCCATATCAGGCGAAGACGCACACGACCTTGTCGCTACGGCCCCGCTGACACAGTCGACCGTGCTCCGCGCCAAGATCGAAGCGGTATTGACGGTCATCCTCGTGGTTCTCGCGCCATTGCTGGTCTTGCTGGCCATTGCCTCATGGCCTATGGCATTGGTCACCGCCGTCTGCGCGATCATGGCCGCATCGACCTCGACCGCCATCCAGCTCTGGTTCCGGGTCACGGCCAAACGCTCGATGTTCCGCCGCCGCCAGGTGGCCTCGCGGGCCGCTACTCTGAGTGAAGCCTTCTCCTCCATCCTCTGGGCCGCCACTGGTGCGCTTTGGGCTGCAGGCTCGGCCCTGGCGATCGGTCCGGCCATTCTGGCGCTTGCCGTGCTAGGCTTGGCCCGACTCATCGCACCGAGAAAAGCCTGAAATGTCTGCCCTTATCTTCCGGGACGCCACGCCCGACGACATCCCTACGATCCTTGAACTGTGCCATGCCGGCGATGCGCGTGGCACGGACACGCCTCCGCTCGACCGCGCCACCCTGTTCGACCCGCGCAATCGCGCCGCTTTCGACGAGATCGCTGCTGATCCGCGCGAGCGGCTGGTCGTGGCCGAGCGCGATGGCGCGATCGTCGGCACGCTGCAGATCAGCGTCCTGCCCGGTCTCGTCCGTTTCGGCATGAAGCGCGCCATGCTGGAAAACGTGCACATCCGCAGCGACCAGCGAGGCAATGGCCTCGGCACCGAAATGGTACTCTGGGCCATCGAGCGCAGCCGCGAAGCCGGTTGCGGCATGGTGCAGCTGACCTCCAACAAGGTCCGCCTCGACGCCCATCGCTTCTACAAGAAGCTCGGCTTCGCCATGAGCCACGAAGGCTTCAAGCTCCTTCTCTAGCCCTGTCTAGAACAGGATGGCCAGCCCCATAAAGCCCAGGATCAGGATCAGCACCACGCCGATCAGCATGATCACAGCCACGATCTTGGCCAGCGTCGCTGCCGCACCGGCGAGCCCGCTGAACCCCAGTGCGCCGGACACCAGCGCAACCAGAATGAGGACGATAAGGAGTTGTAGCATATGACGCTTTTGCCTTCCGTTCGATGATGGCACAACGAAAGGCGTGGCGTCTGCGTTCCCTGACGCGGGCTAGGGTCGGAGGCCCGCCGGCACTGGCGGCGGCGCGTGCAGCACCGTGATGCGCACCCGCTCATTGGCCGACATATAGGGATCATTGGGGAAGAACGGCTCGTCGGTCGCCCGCCCGGAAACGGCCTTGAAGCGGTCATCGCTCATGCCGAATTCCCCCAGCACCGACCGAACCACATTGGCACGGTCGGCCGACAGCTCCCAGGGGCCATAGCGCGGATTGTCATAGCGCCCACCGGCTGCGGTATGACCCGAAATCGTCACCTGCGCATTGAGCTGCTGCAGGATCGGCCCGATCGCGGCAATGGCGGCGCGGGTATGTTCGAGCGGATATTTCGAGCCTTCGGGGAACATCGGACGACCCTGCTGGTCGACGATCTGGATATCGAGGCCCTCTGCGGTTTCCTCCACCAGCAGATTGTCCATGAAGGGGGTAACCTCAGGCAGCGACTGCCAGGCCTGCTTGATGCTGGCGGCGGCACTGTGGAAGGCTTCGGCATCAATCGACTTGAGGTTGAATTCGCTGTCGCTGCTGGCCTGCATTTCGCTGCCCTGCTCGCGCGCCGGACCGCCGATATGGGTCGCGGTCGTTCCCTGCGTCGAGCTCTGTGGCGAAGCCGGAGCATCCTCGACAATATCGGCCGACGAACCAGACATCTGGTTGCCCGAATTGTCCATGGCATTGCCGCCCATGACGCCGCCGGCGCCGCTGGTCGTCATGCTGAGGGCGGCGGGAGCGAAATAATTGGCCAGGCCTTCCTTCTGCTCGGGCGTGGTCATGCTGATCAGCCACATCAGGAGGAAGAAGGCCATCATCGCCGTCACGAAGTCGGCATAGGCAATCTTCCAGGCGCCACCATGGTGAGCATGGGCGGCCTTCTTGACCTTCTTGATGATGATGGGCTGGTCGTAATTCGCCATTCTGGCTTACCCGGTCTCTATCTACACTTAAGTCGTGGCCGGCAGCGCGGCGGTGGAGGCTTCGACTTCGGCAAAGGTCGGGCGCACTTCGCTCATCAGCGCCTTGCGGGCGAACTCGATGGCCATGACCGGCGGCTGGCCGCCGATATGAGCCAGGAGACCCACCTTGAGCGACAGGAAATACTTGGACTCGGCCTCGTAGGCGCTCTTGAGCGACTGGGCCATGGGACCGAAAAAGCCATAGGCCACGAACACGCCAAAGAACGTACCCACCAGTGCGCCGCCGATCAGGTGACCCAGCACCTCGGGCGGCTCGGAAATGGCGCCCATGGTCTTGATCACGCCCAGCACGGCGGCAACGATACCGAGCGCCGGCGTACCATCGGCAATGGCCTGCATCGCCGAAACCATGCGTTCCTGTTCCTGGTGGTGCGTTTCGAGTTCCTCGTCCATCAGCGCATCCATCTCATGCACATTGTTGGAACCCATGGTCACCATGCGCATGTAGTCGCACACGAACTCCACCGCATGGTGGTTCTTGGCGAAGCTCGGGAACGCGTTGAACAGGGTGGAATTGTGCGGGTCCTCGATATGCGGCTCGATCCCCAGAATGCCCTTCTGCTGGATTAGTTTGTACATCGAGAACTGCATGCCCAGCAGTTCGAGATAAGCGGTCTTGTTATACTTGGGCCCCTTGAACATCGTGCCGAACATGGCCGGCACGGCCTTGAGCACCGGTGCGCCATTGGCGATGATGAAGGCACCGATTGCCGCGCCCAGAATGATCACGAATTCAAAGGGCTGCCAGAGCACTTCGACATGCCCACCCATCGCCGCATATCCGCCGAACACGCAGGCGAAAACGACGATAACACCGATAATCAGACGCATGGGGCTTACTCGAACTCGGATACGCTAGGGACGCTTGGTGCCGTGAACGCGGCTCCATTGGGCCGCATAATGGTCCGACTAGGCTTAACAGCGAGTGTATTCGCAGCGGCCCCTATTGGTGTTCGCGCACATTCAGGCGTTGATGCAGCACGGATTTTCTCCCTTCCGGGAGGGCCCTACATATTCATCTGCTCGACGACTGCTAATCGTCAGAGCGAGAATTCGGGTCGCATTTCGCCTGTTTCGCTATGCTGGTGCACAACCAGCGGCCGGATTTCCATGCGCCCATACTTGAGGATCGGATCGTCCTCGAACAGCGGCTGCAGGACATCCAGGCTCTCGGCCTCGAGCAGCAGAAAACCGCCCACGACTTCCTTGCTCTCGGCATAGGGCCCATCGACGGCAATCAGTTCGCCATCGACATTGCGCAGCGACCGCGCCGTCTCCAGTCCCGCCAGCGGCGATGCAAAGATCAGGTGCCCGCTGTCGCGAAGTTTGTGGTCATGCGCGATAGTGTCATCGCCGAGCTGACGGAAATCCTCCGCCGTTAGGTGAGACATCGAGCCGGGCTCGAAATAGACCAGGGCCATGAAGCGCATATCTGTCCTCCGTTCGGGTTGTGCCCTGACGACGAACGAGAATGGCCGATTTCGACCGAAAGATGCAAAAAATCCCCGCCTTGGCGGGGATTTCCTGTTTCAGACCGTGCCGCGCTCCTTGCGCACGGCCAGCACCTTGTCGATATCGGCAGCCGAATGGCGCTCATAGAGATGCTCGTCTTCCGGCCCGCCCGCGGCATTCACGCAACGGCCGCGCTTGACCGGCTCGCGCGCATCCACCTGCTTGGCCCAGCGAAGAACGTTCTTGTAGGTTTCCACGTCGAGGAACTGCGCCGCATTGTAGGCGCGGCCCAGAACCAGTCCGCCATACCAGGGGAAGATGGCCATATCGGCAATCGTATAGTCGCTGCCCGATACATATTCGTGGCTTGCCAGCTGCCGGTCGAGCACGTCGAGCTGACGCTTGGTTTCCATGGCATAGCGGTTGATCGCATACTCGATCTTGATCGGCGCATAGGCATAGAAATGCCCGAAGCCGCCTCCGACAAAGGGTGCGCTGCCCATCTGCCAGAACAGCCAGTTCATGGTCTCGGCGCGCTTGGCAACATCCTTGGACAGGAAGGCATCGTACTTGTCCGCCAGGTAAAGCATCATCGAGGCGCTCTCGAACAGGCGGATCGGCTCCTTGGGCGAATAGTCCATCATCGCCGGGATCTTCGAATTCGGATTGATCGCCACGAAGTCCGAACCGAACTGGTCGCCCTTGCCGATATTGATCAGCCAGGCGTCGTATTCCGCATCATGCCCGGCCGCCAGCAGCTCCTCGAGCATGATGGTCACCTTCTGGCCGTTCGGCGTCGCCAGCGAGTAGAGCTGGATCGGATGCTCGCCGCGCGGCAGTTCCTTGTCATGCGTCGCCCCGGCAATGGGCCGGTTGGTGCTGGCAAAGGCGCCCCCGTTTTCCTTGTCCCAGGTCCAGACTTTGGGCGGCACATATTCGGTCATCGCGAAGCTCTTCTGATGTGGATTGTTTGAGGCGAACGTCCATCGCCTTTTGCCGATATAAGCACAGTTCGTGACTGGCGTAACCCCGCGGCACCGGAATCTTCGTTGCCAGCTTCTCTGCCCGAGGCTAAGCCTCCGCCATGACCGCACCAGCCCCTTTCGAGATTTTCCTTGTCGCCACGCCTGGCCTTGAAGCGCCGCTTGCCGATGAGGCCCGCGCCGCCGGCTTTGGCGCGGCAACGGTCGTTGATGGCGGCGTAGCCTTCCCCGGCACCTGGCCCGATGTCTGGCGCGCCAATCTGGTGTTGCGCGGCGCCACCCGCATTCTGGCGCGCGTCGCCTCCTTCCGCGCCATGCACCTGGCCCAGCTCGACAAGCGCGCCCGCAAGCTGCCCTGGTCGGAAATTCTCCGCCCCGACATCCCCGTCCATGTCGAAGCCACCTGCAAGCGCTCGCGCATCTATCATGCTGGTGCAGCAGCCCAGCGCGTCGCCACCGCCATCAGGGAAGAGCTGGGCGCCCCCATCGCGGAAGAAGCTGACTTGCGCGTGATGGTGCGCATCGAGGACGATCTGGTCACCATCAGCCTCGATACGACGGGCGAAAGCCTCCACAAGCGCGGCTTCAAGGAGGGCGTCGCCAAGGCCCCGATGCGGGAGACCATGGCCGCCATGTTCCTCCGTCAATGCGGCTACAAAGGCGCCGAGCCCGTGCTCGACCCCATGTGCGGCTCTGGCACGTTCGTCATCGAGGCCGCCGAAATCGCCCTCGGCCTCAATCCAGGCCGCGAGCGGACCTTTGCCTTCGAGCACCTGCCCGGTTTCGACGCCGCCGCCTGGTCAGAGCTGCGCACGTCCGGTCAGGCCAGCGCCAGCACCCAGCGCTTTTTCGGCTCCGACCGCGATGCCGGCGCCATCCGCATGGCCAGTGAAAATGCTACCCGCGCCGGCGTCGTCGCGCTGACAAACTTCACTCAGCAATCCATCGAGGATCTGATGCCGCCTGAAGGACCGCCGGGCCTCGTCATCGTCAACCCGCCTTACGGCACGCGTATCGGCCAGAAGGGCCCGCTGATCGGCGTGCACCGCACCCTTGGCACGGTGCTCAAGACGCGTTTCAAAGGCTGGCGGGTGGGCATCATCACCGCCGACAAGCAGCTTGCCCAGGCCACCGGCCTCAGCTTCGAGCCGCCGCTGCCCCCGGTCCTGCATGGCGGCATCCGCGTCGGCCTCTACCGCGCCCAGCTCTAGGCCGCCTGAGTGCTGACCGGCTCGGCCACGGTTTCGAGACGCGAGAACCCACGCTGCAGCGCCGCGATCACCGTGGCGTCGATGGCGGTTCCGACTTCCTTTTCCATGATCCCGAAGGCCACCGATACGGGCATGGCCTTGCGATAGGGCCGGTCTGCCGTCAGGGCATCGAAGATATCGGCCACCGTGACGATGCGCGTGTCGAGGTCTATGCTCGCCCCGGCAATGCCATGCGGATAGCCCCGCCCGTCGAGCTTTTCATGATGGTCACCGGCAATCCGTGCCATGTCGCTGAAAGCCGCGATCTTCGAAAGAATGACGCGGCCCAGTTCCGGATGCCTCTTGATCTCGGCCCATTCGTCTTCATCCGGTTTGCCGTTCTTGTCGAGCACGCTGTTGGACACGCCCAGCTTGCCGATATCGTGCAGCAGCGCGGCGCGCTTCAGCCACCGCCGGCGCTCCGGCGCATAACCCAGTTCTTCGGCGATGAGGTCAGCGAACAGCGCCACGCGGTCACTGTGCCCGGCGGTAAAGGGGCTCTTGGCGTCCACGACCTGCGCAAAACCGGCAGCAATGTCGTCGAGATAGTCCTCGTCCACCGCGCGCGTCAGCGCCTGCGGTTCGAGATCGATCACCTTGGCATCGAGATCACTGGCCAGCAGCGCCTGCCAGAAACTCGGATCGTCCCGCAGCTCTTCGACAATCGCCACCAGCTCCGGGTCGAACCAGCGCCCGGCGCGCTCGCCGACTTCGGCCAGGGCCGCCTCGGCGCCGCCGCGCATGAAGAACACGTCGACCACCTGGGCGAGCAGCGCGATCTGTCCGAATTGGGAAATGGCCGTGCCGCTGAGCCCGACCGGCTGGCCACTGCCGTCCCAATGCTCATCGAGGTCGAGAATGCCCTGCGCCACCGCCTCGGAAAAGCGCATGGAACGCGCAATCTCGGCGCCGCGCTGGCAACGAGTCTCGATCAGCTCGCGCGAGATTTCTCCGCCATTGCGGGCGATATGCACCAGCGTCTGCAGCCGCTCGACGAATCCGGATTTCCGGGCCGTATTGGCGATCAGGAAGCGCAGGATTTCCGGCAGCTTGGTATCGACGACCTTGTAATTGCCCTTGAAGCTCAGATCATCGGCCAGGTAGAGCTGGCAGATGCGCGCCGCATTGGAACTGCAGCCGATATCCTTGAGCAGCAGGGTATAATAGAGGTCAGAGAGAGCGGCTTCCCCGAGGCCCAATCCCGCCCCGACATGCATGCCGATCCAGCAGCAGCGGAGGCTATGGCCTACCGGCTGCCCCTCTGTAATGTCGAGCGCGAAGCTCAGCGCCCCGACGACTTCGGAAAGATGAATGGTCTCGCGACTGGTCACGGCTTGCCTCCGGCGGAAGCACAAGCCTACGCGTCAATACTTAAGCGACTACCCTGGTGAACCCCAAAAATGCCTGACCGGATCAACCTGGCGGCGCCGATCTGGAACACTGGCGCCGGCACTCTCGGGCCGCATGCGTAAAATTTGAACCAATTGCTAACCATGCAGGCAGCCATGCACATGCCTCATGCAACGACTTGCCGGCTGCTGGCTTGTGACTACAACATTCGCTCTAGTTCAAATGGACATCTCCCATGACCACTCTCTCGCGTGTTCTCGTGGTCGAGGACGAAATTCTGACTTTGCTGGCCCTGGTCGACGACCTCGCCGATCGCCAGATCGAGGCCGTGCCGGTGACCACCGCCAGGGGTGCCATGGGCCTGCTCGACAATATCCAGGCGCTTATCACCGACATCGAATTGCCCGGCGGCTATGACGGCCTGCAACTGGCGCGGTTCGCCGCACGACAGCGCCCCGGCCTCCCCATCGTCGTGGTCTCTGGCGGCGTTACCCCCGCGGCCGGTCAGCTGCCCGATGGCGCGGTCTTCATTCCCAAGCCCTATAGCGTCGACGTCGTTCTCGCCGCGCTCATGAGCCAGGTCATCGCCCGCGCCGCCTGAGCGGCGCAGGCCTGCCGAAGCCTTCGGCCACAAGCTCGACATCGTGATCACGATGTGGGAACGCCGACTCCGCGCGCGCGTTTTCCTCCCACAACCAACAAGAGGAGACGTCTTATGGATTGGAATCGTATCGAAGGCAGCTGGAAGCAGTTTTCGGGCAAGGCCAAGGAACAGTGGGGCAAACTCACGGACGACGACATGGCCCAGATCGACGGCAATCGCGAGCAGCTCGAAGGCAAGCTTCAGGAGCGCTATGGCAAGACCAAGGACGAGGTCCGCAAGGAAATCGACGATTGGTCCGGCCGCCTGCACTGAGCTGGCTGCCCTCTAAAAAAAGCCCGGTGTTCGCACCGGGCTTTTTTGTGCCTATTCGGCCTTGCTGATCCTGACAATGCTCGACTGGCCGCTGTCTCGATCTTCGGTCACGGCATAGACCGCACTATCCGGCCCCACCCGCACGTCGCGGATACGGGCGCCCATGTCGACCCGTTCTTCCTGGGCCACCCTGTCGCCATCCATGTGCAGCACGACCACTGCTTGGGCCACAAGGCCACCGACGAGCAAGGCGCCATCCCATTCGGGGAATTCTTCGCCCTCGTAATAGGCCATGCCCGACGGCGCGATCACCGGGTCCCAGTAATAGACCGGTTGCTCGGTGTCAGCGCTCTGGGTCACGCCTTCCCCGATCGGGTCGCCGCTATAGGCCACGCCATAGGTCACTTCCGGCCAGCCATAGTTGAGGCCGGCCTCGGGACGATTGAGTTCATCGCCCCCCATGGCGCCATGCTCCACGGTCCAGAGCCGTCCCTCGCCATCGAGCGTGGCCGACTGCACATTGCGGTGCCCAAGGCTCCAGATTTCGGGCAAGGCTTCCTCGGCGGAGAAGGGGTTACCCTCCGCCGGCTCACCCTCCGGCGTAATACGGAAGATCTTCCCCAGGCCGCTTTGCAGCTCCTGCGCCTGGTCCCGGATGGGTTCGTCCGAGCGTTCGCCCACGGTGACGAAGAGGTTTCCATCTTCTGTGGGCACGATACGCGATCCGTAATGGAGTTCCCCGGCATAGGTCGGCTCCTGCCGGAAGATCACCTCGACATCCTCCAGCGTCTCGCCGCCGGCCTCGTCGAGCACCAGCGTCGCAGCGGCGACCGACGTTCCGTTGCCCCCCTCGCGCGGCTCGGCAAAGGACATGTAAATCCGTCCGGAACTGTCGAAGTCAGTGGCCAGCGCTACGTCGAGCAGGCCCCCCTGCCCGGCGGCATCCACCTCCGGCACGCCGGCAATGGGCTCGCTGACATCACCTTCGGGCGAAATGATATGCAGCGCTCCCGCCTTGGCCGTCACCAGCATGCGCCCGTCAGGCAGGAATTCCATGGCCCACAGATGCGGCAGGCCTTCGGCAATCACTTCAGTCTGCGTGGCTACCGGCGCTTCGGGCTGGGGCGCCCGCGTCTGCCCTTCAAAGGCTGGCGTCTGGTCTGGGGCATTGGCCGGCGCGGTTTCCACCGGCTGGCCTTGGGCCAGGGCGGGTCCGCTCAAGAGGGCTGCCGACAACATCGTGCCGGCCAGTAATCGGGATGGGTTCAGCATCGGAAATCTCCTTCTTCCTCTGCTGAGGCCAAAGCCTGGCCGCCCCCATCGTTGCATGCTGGCCGTTCACGATGCCGTTGGGCTCACCCCTTCAACTGCACGATCTGGATGAGATTGCCGCAGGTGTCGTCAAAGACCGACATCAGCACCGTGCCCGCATCCATCTGCTCCACCGTGAAACGAACGCCCAGGCCCTTGAGCCTTTCCGTTTCGGCCGCGATGTCATCGACCATGAACGACGTATAGGGAATGCCGTCGGCCACCAGCGCCTCCTTGAATGGCCCGACGGCTGGATGCCCGCTGGGCTCAAGCAGCAGTTCGGTGCCCTCGGGATTTTCCGGCGACACCACCGTCAGCCACCGATTGCCGCCGCCCAGATCGATATCGTGCTTCACCACGAAACCCAGCTTGTCCCGATAAAATTCCAGCGCCTTCTGCTGATCGTCCACCAGCACGCTCGTCACATAGATTTTCATTCTTTGGTCCTTTCTTTCCACTGACTGGCCACTTGGGCACGACCCGCGGCAGCCTGGCTAACCCGAGCCATCTCGTATCCTTCGTCATTGCCCGGCTTGACCGGGCAATCCATTCCGCCGCATCGCATGGACCACCGGGACAAGCCCGGTGGTGACGGTGGGGGATAGTTCACGCCTTGCGCGGCCGCCCCTTGATCCCTCCCCACGGGGGGGGTAGCGAAGCTGACCGCCGGCCATAGCCAAGCTCGGGTAGGGGTCACGGCTTCGCCTCATCGGTAAGATACCGCCCCAGCCACGCCGCCTGCGCCCCTCGCAGCGGCCCCAGTTCCAGCGTGTGCAATTTCGTCCGCCCCGACCAGCTGACGCTGATCAGCCCCGCCCGTTCGAGCATGTCGAGATGCTGGCTCACCGCCTGCCGCGACATGGCCGGCTGGCCCTCAGCCACCGCCCCGGCGCACAGCTCGAACAGGGACTGGTTCGGCCGCGCCGCCAGCCGATCCACGATCCGCCGCCGCGTCGGGTCCGCCAAAGCCTTGAAGATCGCGTCGAGCTGGTCCGGTTCCATCAGCACCAATAGGCAAGTATTTCCTTGCATGTTTATAGGCAAGGGTTTTATTGCATGTCAAGCCGAGTTGAAGTGGGTGTCGAGCAAGCTGATGGTGCTCCGAGACGCCCTTCGCCTCTGAGTAAGTAAAATATGAGACGCGGGGCGCCTCGGAGCATCGGGATTTCCGGCAGGGGGTTTCCTAGGGAGGACATTGCTGCCCCAACCCATCCCCGGACCCAGGCTGCGTAACGATTCAGAGCCCTCCCGACTGTCACCGGGCAGTTGATCGTTGCAACTCCATCTTTGCCCGGTTGATGGGGGAATTATGGGGGAGATTTTCGCAGCGGGGATAATGTTTCCCGCTACCAATCCCCGCGCCAGGCGTTTCACATCACCGCCAGAGTACCTACATAGGGGTGACCCCAGGCCGCGACAGTTGCCGCGAGCCGAGGATCGCCCTTCATCCAGCCTCAGCCAGGATTTCTGCAGTGAGCGTAGCCTTTACCAAGGAAGACAGCGCCGAGACGGCCGCCGAAACCATGCTGCCGGAAAAACCCATTTCCGCGGGCCCCAACCTCGTCACATCGGACGGCCTCGCCGCGCTCAACCGGCAGCTGGCCGAAGCCAGGGCAGCCTATGAAGCCGCGCTCGCCATGGAGGACATCAACGAACGCCGCCGCCAGGCCGCCAACCCGTATCGCGACCTCCGCTACCTCACCGAACGCCTCCGCACCGCCCAGCTCGTACCGCCGCCGGAAACCAGCGACACCGTCGCCTTCGGCTCCCGCGTCACCATCGAACGCGACGACGGCCGCACGCAAACCTACACCATCGTCGGCGAAGACGAAGCCGATCCGAAGGCGGGGACGCTGTCCTTCGCTTCACCGCTGGCGCGGGCGCTGATGGGCAAGGCTGTGGGGGATGTGGCGACGGTGGGCGAGGCGGAGGTGGAGATTGTGGGGATCGGTGAGCGTCCACGCGGCTGATACCCTGTCCTCATCCCGAGTTGCCGCGCAGGCACACCGGTGAGTCCTCATCCTGAGGAGGCGCAAAGCGCAGTCTCGAAGGACTACGGTGGCCTACTGAAAACATGTGGCCAGTCCACGGTCCACCTCTTCCTGACAGGGGGGGGTAGCGCCGCTAGGCCCGAAGGGCCGTAGCAAGCTAGGAGGGGATGGTCAGGCGCAAGTAGCCGGGAAATCCTGCACACGGTTCCGCGAGAGGTTTCCTTCCAGCGCAAACTGAACGACCACCTTCGCGATCACCGAAACCCAATTCCACCAGGGCAACAGCGCACCAGAACTTGAGGCACAAAAGCCAGACCAAGACGCTCCGCCCATTCTTAGTTTGTTAAGTTCTGGTTTGTTTCAAGAAACGTCTTGACACCGCATGGCGGCAGTCTAGGATTACACTAAACCGACCCGATTCCCGCGAGCTCACGATGTCCACTTCCCCGCGAAATTCTACCCTCGGCATTTCGCTATCTATGGAACAGGATCGCCTCGTCCGGCTTCTACAAGAGAGCGAGGAATATAAGCTGCTTCAGAAGCTTAACGAGCTTGCAGAAGTATACGGCGGCAAAAAGTGGATCATCGGTTACCTAACTCCCACCAAGCCAACGGAGACCAGCCAAGACCATGAAGAACAGAAAGAGGACGCAGGCACTGGTGGAGCAGGACAAGGCAGGTCAGGCCGGTCCGCGAAAGTTTGGTTATGGCGAGAAAGACACGCGCCGTTGAAGAGGCCGCGATAGCGTTCCTAAAGGAACGAGGAGCGAGAGCAACTTCCTCAGATTTCGTGCCTTATATGGAGGCGCTCGGCATCGACATCGGTGGGAAGAACCCCGCTAGAACCGTAGCATCCTTCCTTACGACCTCCCCTCGCTTTAACAACGTGAAGCCCCTTGGCTACGGACTGGCCGAGTGGGGGCAAAGCGATGGCCCCAAGTCAAGCAACATCAACCCAATTGGCGGCACGCAAGCTCCGCCCCCAGACTCCCCCACGGGAGACCGCAAAGAGCAGTCGGGAGATTAAGCATGTTCCTTGCGTTAGCCCCGACGCAATAGCCACCGGCGCATCGGGGAGACTAAACAAGTAGACCACCGATCCCTGGCAGGGGAAAGGTGGCCTACGTGGTGGCAAAGCAATCGGCGACTAGCGCGCGACGACTTTACGGCTCCACTGTAAAGGTTGCACTTTGGTCGCCCAACATCAACCCCTCTGAGGGTATCGTGATGGTTTGGATCAATCCTTACACACGCATCCGCTTTGGCCGTCTAGAGTATGTGTGCGGGCACTTTCGCTCGTACCCATCCTGACGGACAAATGAGCAGTTCACTTTAGCGCTTGCGACTGCGGCTCGACGGTGAACGAACCAACACTCTACTGCGAGTGCTGCTGGTCGTCCGGAAATCCGGGCGACCCACCCCCTTCCCTTCCGGCGACTCTTCGGTTACACCGCCCGCTTAACCACCATGTTCGGTCTTTTCCCCTGCGGCGCAGTGCTCAACTGCAGCGCGGGTTTCGCGCGGACGGGTGTGTTCCGGGCGATTCTCCCCCTCGCCCGTCTGTCAGTGACCAGATAGCCAGAGCGAGCACCATGCCAAAGCGTACCGACATCAAATCGATCCTCATCATCGGTGCGGGTCCGATCATCATCGGGCAGGCCTGCGAGTTCGATTATTCCGGCACCCAGGCCTGCAAGGCGCTCAAGGAAGAGGGCTACCGGATCATTCTGGTGAACTCGAACCCGGCGACGATCATGACCGATCCGGACCTGGCCGACGCCACCTATATGGAGCCGATCACCCCCGAAGTGGTCGCAAAAATCATCGAGAAGGAGCGCCCCGACGCGCTGCTGCCGACCATGGGCGGCCAGACGGCACTCAACTGCGCCCTCAGCCTGCGCAAGATGGGCGTGCTCGAAAAGTTCGGCGTCGAGATGATCGGCGCCACGGCCGAAGCCATCGACAAGGCCGAGGATCGCGAGCTGTTCCGCGATGCCATGAAGAAGATCGGGCTCGAAACGCCGCGCTCGATGCTCGCCCACAACACGATCGAAGCCCTGCAGGCGCTCGAGGTGATCGGCCTGCCCTGCATTATCCGCCCCAGCTTTACCCTGGGCGGCACCGGCGGCGGCATTGCCTATAATCGCGAGGAATACCTCAATATCTGCGAGAGCGGCATCGACGCCTCGCCCACCAATGAAGTGCTCGTCGAAGAGAGCGTCCTTGGCTGGAAAGAGTACGAAATGGAAGTTGTCCGCGACAAGAAGGACAACTGCATCATCATCTGCTCGATCGAGAATATCGACCCGATGGGCGTCCATACCGGCGACTCGATCACCGTCGCCCCGGCTTTGACGCTGACCGACAAGGAATACCAGATCATGCGCGACGCCTCGCTGGCGGTGCTGCGCGAGATCGGCGTCGAAACCGGCGGCTCCAACGTCCAGTTCGGCATCAATCCGGCCGATGGCCGCATGGTCGTCATCGAGATGAATCCGCGCGTGTCGCGCTCCTCGGCGCTGGCCTCGAAAGCCACCGGCTTCCCCATTGCCAAGGTCGCGGCGCGCCTCGCCGTCGGCTACACGCTCGATGAGCTCGAAAACGACATTACCGGCGGCGCCACCCCGGCTTCCTTCGAGCCGACCATCGACTATGTCGTCACCAAGATCCCGCGTTTTGCCTTCGAAAAGTTCCCGGGCGCCGACAACCGCCTGACCACCGCCATGAAGTCGGTGGGCGAGGCCATGGCCATCGGCCGCACCTTCCAGGAATCGCTGCAGAAGGCCCTGCGCTCGCTTGAAACCGGTCTCACCGGCCTCAACGAAGTCGGCATTCCCGGCCTTGGCGAAGGCGAGGATCTGGCCGCCATCAAGCAGGCCCTGGGCACGCCGACCCCGTCGCGTCTCCTCCACGTCGCTGAAGCCATGCGCCTCGGCGTCTCCAACGAGGACATTTTCGAAGCCTGCAAGATCGACCCGTGGTTCCTCGAGCAGATGCGCGGCATCGTCGACATGGAAGCCAGGGTGAGGGAGTTCGGCCTGCCCAAGGATGCGGCCACGCTGCGCCAGCTCAAGTCCATGGGCTTTTCCGACGCCCGCCTCGCCCAGCTCGCCGGCCTGAAGGCGTCTGACGTCCGCAAGCTCCGCCACAGCCTCGAAGTGCGGCCCGCCTACAAGCGCATTGACACCTCGGCCGCCGAATTCGCCTCGCCCACCGCCTATATGTATTCGACCTATGAAGCCCCCTTCGGCGGCAAGGTCGATGACGAGGCGCGTCCGTCCGATCGCAAGAAGGTCGTCATTCTCGGCGGCGGCCCCAACCGTATCGGCCAGGGTATCGAATTCGACTATTGCTGCTGCCACGCGGCCTTCGCGCTGGCCGATGCCGGCTATGAAACCATCATGGTCAACTGCAACCCCGAAACCGTCTCGACCGACTACGACACCTCCGACCGCCTCTATTTCGAGCCGCTGACCGAGGAAGACGTCATCGAGATCCTGCTCACCGAAAAGCAGAACGGGACCCTGCATGGCGTCATCGTGCAGTTCGGCGGCCAGACCCCGCTGAACCTGGCTGACGCCGTCGCCAAGGCCGGCGTGCCGATCCTGGGCACCCAGCCCGACGCCATCGATCTGGCCGAAGACCGCGACCTGTTCATGAAGCTCCTGAACAAGCTCGAATTGACCCAGCCCAAGAACGGCATCGCCTATTCGCTCGAACAGGCCCGCCTCGTGGCCGAGCGCCTCGGCTATCCGCTGGTCATCCGCCCGTCCTATGTGCTGGGCGGCCGCGCCATGGCCATCGTCCACTCCGCCAACGAGTTCGAGCGCTACATTCAGGACACCCTGACCGGCCTCGTCCCGCCCGACATCCTGCAGCGTTACCCCAATGACCGCACCGGCCAGATCAACTCGGTACTGTCAGACAATCCGCTGCTGTTCGATGCCTACCTTTCGGGCGCCATCGAAATCGACGTCGATGCGCTCTGCGATGGCAAGGACGTGTTCGTCGCCGGCATCATGGAGCATATCGAAGAGGCCGGCATCCACTCCGGCGACTCCGCCTGCTCCCTGCCCCCGCGCTCGCTCTCGCCCGCAGTCATCGAGGAACTCAAGCGCCAGACCCGCGAACTCGCCTTCGCCCTCAAGGTCGGTGGCCTGATGAACGTGCAGTTCGCCTACAAGGACGACACGATCTACCTCATCGAAGTGAACCCGCGCGCCAGCCGCACCGTGCCCTTCGTCGCCAAGGTCATCGGCGAACCCATCGCCAAGATCGCCTCGCGCGTCATGGCCGGCGAAGCGCTGTCGAGCTTCAATCTCGTCGAGAAGAAGCTCAAGCACATCGCCGTCAAGGAAGCCGTGTTCCCGTTCAACCGCTTCCCCGGCGTCGACACCGTGCTTGGCCCGGAAATGAAGTCGACGGGCGAAGTCATCGGTCTCGACACCGATTTCGCCATTGCCTTCGCCAAGTCGCAGATGGGCGCCGGCCAGAAGGTCCCGACCTCGGGCAAGGCCTTCATCTCCGTGCGTGACGACGACAAGCAGTACATTGTCGACATGGCCCGCCACCTGGTCGAAGCCGGCTTCGAAATCCTCGCCACCGGCGGCACCGCGGCCTATCTGATCAACAACAACGTCCCGGCCACCAAGATCAACAAGGTGCTCGAAGGCCGTCCGCATATCGTGGATTCGATGAAGAACGGCGGCGTGCAGCTGGTGATCAACACCACCGATGGCCTCAAATCGATCTCCGACAGCCGCGACATCCGCCGCACGGCGCTCCTGGCAAAGATCCCCTACTACACCACCATCGACGGCGCCCTCGCCGCCGTGGAAGGCATCGTCGCCCTCAAGCAGGGCGGCCTCCAGGTCCGCGCCCTGCAGGAATATTTCGCGGCCTGATTGGTCGACCGGCCACCGGATCGTCACCCTCGGGCTTGGCCCGAGGGTTCTTCAATTCGCCGGGCCATCACTAAGTGTAGTCCCCTCGGGTCAAGCCCGAGGGTGACTTTCGATAGGGGTGAGAGGCCTATCGACACCCGTCCTTCCTTGCGTTACCCCTGCCCCACCATGAAGTCCGCAGACCGAACCAGCGCATAGCGCTTCTGCCCGCAAGACAAGCGGGAGGATGCGCCATTCCACCGGCCGACGCGCCGGCGATTGCTGCTGCGCATCCGGTTCTCTGCACTCCGCGCCCACGCGGCGCTCCTTCATGGAACAATCATGTCCAACTATTTCGAAAGCCCGTTCCTGGGCATTCCGCTCGACCGCCAGGTCACCAATCCCAATATCGTGGTCGGGCGCTACAGCTACTATTCCGGCTACTATCACGGCCACGGCTTTGACGACTGCGCCCGCTACCTGATGACCGAGCCGGGCGTCGATCGCCTCATCATCGGCAGCTTCTGCTCCATCGGCTCGGGCGCCGCCTTCATCATGGCCGGCAATCAGGGCCATCGGAACGACTGGGTCTCCACCTTCCCCTTCGCCTTCGTGCCCGATGCGCCCGAATTCGCCACCGCCAGCAATGCCTTCCAGCCCGCCGGAGACACCGTCATCGGCCACGATGTCTGGATTGGTTCCGAAGCCGTCATCATGCCCGGCGTCAAAGTCGGTCATGGCGCCGTCATCGGCACACGGGCCTTGGTGACCAAGGACGTCGAGCCCTACACCATTGTCGGCGGCAATCCGGCCAAGCCGATCCGCAAGCGGTTCGGCGATGACGAGATTGCCATGTTGCTCGAAATGGCGTGGTGGGACTGGCCTTTAGAACGGCTGTCTCTGGCCATGCCGCTTCTGACCTCCGGCGACATTGCCGGTCTCTACGACGCCTGGAAACAGGGCTGATCCGGCTCTGGCGGATGCCATGTGCATCCGCCAGTATCATTTCAGTCATGTCCGGTTCATCTCGGACCAGTTAGTGTTCAAGCGTCCAGATGTTCGGGGGAACCATGGTCCGCACGCTCCTCGCCACCGCCATCCTGCTCGCCGGTACCGGTCTCGCATCCGCCCAGTCGCTCGATGACCAGATCCGCGACTTCATTTACGCCGAGGGCTTTGCGGCCGAAGATATTCCGGCCCTCGACGTGCGGCTGATCGACCAGTGGCATGATCTGACTGCCATGACCCCCGGCGGCACGGTCGGGCCCATCGAAAAGGCCATGCTCATTGCCGACAAGGCCATCGAGGGCGTCCGCACCCGCACCGCCATCGACTATGCCGAGCTGATCGGCGACGACGGCACGCCCTATAGCTTGATCGAGGTCCGCCACTACAATCTCGCATCGGTCATCCACGCCGAGACCGCCGACGCCTATGGTATCGAGAACACCGCGCCCGTCGAGGATTTCGGGGTCGGCGAGCACATGGCCTGGCGCTTCGTCTTCACGCCCGAAATGAACAATGCCGCCATTCTCATGGAAGCCAGCAGCCGCGTCATCTCGGACAAGGAAGCCAGCAAGGCCGATTGCACCGGTCGCCCCTGCCTCGCCCCCTATGCGAGCTTCGACGCTGTCGCCTGGGAAGACATCGAGGGCCGGGTCCGCGCCTGGCCCGAACTTTACACCGCCGAGTCCGACGAAGTGTCGACGCCCGCCCATGCCATTGCAGAGCTGGCCGTCCTGGGCTTCTGGGCCAATGCCGAAAGCGGACAGTATCAATGGACAGGCGGCGAGCATCCGGAGGCCGTCGACGATTCCACGCCCTTCCGGTTTATCGGCATCGACCGGCATCTGGGGCAGGAAGCGTCCATCGACGCGGTCTGGCGCGAAACGGCCCTCAATGACGATGAACTTGCGGCCATTTCCTTCCGCCGCGCCGAGGTCGGCGGCAGCGTTCATCTGATGCGCGCCAGCGCAAGGCGCTAGGTGCGCGCCAGTCTGGGCAATCCGAGGCTGACCACGCGCAACCCGTCGCTGCGCCAGAGCAACATGGCCAGGGCCAGTGTCCGGCATGCCATGGCCGTTGCACTGGCCAGGGCGGCGCCCAGCGCCCCCAAAGGCGGCACCAGCACCAGTCCGAGCGCCAGGGTGACGACAACGACGCCAAAAGCCACGGCAAGCCCCTCGCGCTGCCGGCCCAGCACAATCAGCGCTTCCCCCGCCTGACCGGACATGGCGCGCGCGACCATGCCGATCCCGAGGACCATCATGATCCCCTGTCCTTCGACAAAGCCCTCGCCAAAGGCGCCCAAAAGCCAGGGGGCGGCCACGAGGGCCATACCCACGGCCACGACAGTGGCCCAGAGCGTCAGCCGGGTCGATTGCAGCATGCTTTCCTGCAGCATCAGCCGATCGGCCGAGGCCAGGTCGACGGCAAAGCGCCGCCCTGATACCAGCGCCATGGCATAGGCAACAAAGCCGGCCAGCGCCAGCGCCCGCGCCGCGGCGAAGTAAACGCCCACCAGCTCCGGCGCCACCAACAGGCTCAGCACCAGCACATCGGCATAGGCAGCCAGATCGTCGAGCCCCGACAGCACCAGAAGCGGCAGCGAGGCCGTCAGCCACAGCCGCTTCTGCCCGGCCCCCGAAATGGCTCCCGAAACGGCCAGGCCGTGCAATCGCCGGGCCAGCAGCAGCCCCGTCAGCAACACGACAATACCCATGCTGCCGATCAGCACCGCACCGACAACAGGCAGCGTCAGGTCGATGCCAGCGGCCGCCAGCAACAGGCACACCGAACCGATCAGAACGGGCCGCAGGATATAGACAGGTACCGCAGCCAGCCGGAACCAGCCAAAGCTGCGCGCCACGCCTTCAAGATAGTATTCGAGCCCCAGCACCGGCAGGCCTAGGCCCACCAGCAACACTGTCAGGCCGACGCCATCGAGCCCCAGCCCCAGGGCCAGCACCACCGCGAGCGCGGCCAGCAATCCGCCAACACCCAGCACCACCGCGAGGCCAAAGCGCCAATACTGTGCCAGCGCATCGGAGCGCCCGCGCATCTGATAGCGCGGCAGGAAGCGCAGGCTGGATTCGGCAAAGCCCAGCGCGGCAAAACTGCCCAGCGCCAGCATCCAGGTCCAGAGCGTGACATAGCCGCCATAGCCGTCTTCGGGCAGCAATCGCGCCAGCAGCACCTGCAGGGCAAAGACCAGGCCCGCGCCGGCAACGCGGATGACCAGCGCCATCGCCGCATCGCGCGGGCCGTTTGTGGCCTCAGACATAGAGAATGATACAGGCGGCCGGTCGCAGGAAGGCGACGACCCGGTCCACCAGCAGGGGAATGCTGGCGTGAAATTGCTTCAGCGCCGGCCTGATCCGGGGCAGCCAGGCTCCGGCATAGAACCGCCCGCGCCAGTTCAGCGCCTCGGCCCGAGTGGATACGGGGACGCTCCTGTTCGTCCAGCTCGCCTTGTACTCGGCTGGATTGATCAGCAGGTCATAGCATTCCACCCCCTGCGCGATCAGCCAGGCGACGGTGAATTCCATCTGCACCTTGCCCGGCGAAAGGTCTCGCAGGTCCCAGTCAAACCCACCGACAAAGGCGTAGTAGTGCCCGTCGCGGATGAAACCCAGTTCCAGCGCCACGACCCTTTCTCCGGCGCGCAGCACCGAGAGACACGCCCCTTCGAGCGCTTCGGGATTGCCGGCGAGCGAGGCGAGAAAATCTTCGAGCCCCCGCATCGCAAATCCCGTGCCCAACCGCCCGGTTTCGGACAACCACTGCCGCTTCATCGCAATGCAGAGCGCCACGAGCGGTTCAAACCTGTCGCTCTCCGGCCAGATCACCTCGAAATCGAGCGGACCCAGGCGCGCCAGGTGATTGCGGCGCCGGTTGCGATTGCGCTTCTGGAGCTTGCCCAGTTGCGCCACATAGTCTTCGGCGCTGGCAAACCGCGAGAGGTCGAGCATGGAGGCGGAATTGTCCGAACCCTGCACCAATGGTTTGTCACCCAGCACATGGTCTAGCGTGCTGCCAGCCAGCACCGCGCGCGACAGGAGCACATCGCAGCCCGACTGACGCACGCCGAGGCGCAGCAGCCGCACGACCGCCTCGACCGGCTCCGTATCGCGACGCATCAGAATTCCGCAAAACTGGCTATGCGGCACGCCCAGCGTTTCGAGACGCCTGATGCCGGCGCTTTCCACCACCATGCGCGGCCACAGCGCAATCAGCCGTTCGCCCTGCCAGACGGTCACCACATAGGGGGAATGCACGCCGTCATTGCAGAACTGGGCGACCCAGTTGCGGCACCAGTCAAAGCCCTGGAAATAGGTCAGCGGATCGGCGCAGTCGGCCTCGAGTGTCCGCCATGCCGTAGCAATGGCGTCAATCTCCTCCAGGGTGACAAGCACCCGGCTGGTGAGGCTTCCCCCTCCCGGCATCGACGCAAACTCCTCTTGTCCAAAGAGGAATTAAGCAGGCACGTCTCAACACGACGTTTCTGCAAACGGCAAACAAAGTGTTGCCAGCGCCGCATCAACGGCGATTTGGATCAACGGAAAAAGCGATCGACCACTGCCAAAGCCCCGGCAATATCGTCGTCGCTGACATCCAGATGCGTCACCCAGCGCTGCTGCCCATACCGGCCCGTCACCGCGATCCCGTTGTCCGCGAGGTAAGCGTCGAAGCGCTCGCCGATTTCGGCATCGGCATTGACCCAGAGGATGTTGGTCTCGGGCTGGCTGACCCTGAGTGCCCCGTGCCGCGCCAGTCCTTCGGCCAATTGCCGGGCCCGCCGGTGATCGTCGGCAAGCCGCGCGACATTGTGGTCCAGTGCATAAAGGCACGCCGCCGCCAGCAGGCCCGACTGCCTGAGGCCGCCCCCCAGCATCTTGCGGTGCCGTCGCGCGACGTCCACGAGGTCCTGCCGCCCGATCAGCACCGAACCGACAGGGGCGCCCAGGCCCTTGGAAAGACAGATCGAGACCGTATCGAACGGCCTCGCGAAATCGGCAATGTCCATGTCCAGAACCGTCGCCGCATTGAAGGCCCTTGCCCCGTCCAGATGCAGACCCAGCCCGTGGCGACGGGCGATGTCGGCGACATCGAGCATGTATCCCATCGGAATGACGCGGCCGCCAAAGGTGTTTTCGAGGCAGATTACCCGTGTGCGCGCATAGTGGTTGTCATCGGGCTTGATCGCCGCTTCGATATCCGCGAGCGCCATCGTACCATCGGCCTGATGGGCGATCGGCTGCGGCTGGATCGAGCCCAGCACCGCCGCGCCACCGGCTTCGTTGACATAGAGATGCGCCTTCTGTCCGGCGATGAACTCGTCGCCGCGGCCGCAATGGCTCATCAGCGCCAGCAGGTTCGACATCGTGCCCGAGGGCACGAACAGGGCCGCATCCTTGCCCAGCATGCCGGCCATCCGCTGCTCCAGCAGGTTGACCGTCGGATCATCGCCGAACACATCGTCGCCCACCTCGGCCGCCGCCATGGCCGCCCGCATCCCGGCGCTCGGCTTGGTAACAGTATCGGACCGGAAATCGTGGCGAATGGTGTTCATGGCAGGCTCCCTGGTGGAGCCGGATGATTAGCAGAACCGCAGAGCGTATCCACCCCACAGATCGTCATCCTCGGGCTTGACCCGCGGACACTTCACTTGACCGCCCCACGCCAGTTGCAGGGCCGAACGCAACTCTGCTCCTCCCCCTTCGTCAGGGGAGGCCGGGTGGGGGCACGCTTTGCTAAGCCGCGACGTCCCCGCCCTCGACTTCATCATTGGCCGCCGTCAGTTCCACCGCCGGCTTGCGCGCCACCACGAGGATCCCCGTGATCGGCGCCCCGCGGTCGAAGCGCAGCACGGCAGTCTCGAAGCGCAAGAGCTCGAAGCCGGCCACGATGAGCGCATTGCGCGCCGCCTCCACGCCATGCGCGTAGCGCAGGCTGGGCCTGAGGAAGATTTCCTCCACCCCGTCATGCGCCTCGAGCGAAAAGGCGACGAGCCCGCCGGGCCGCATGGCCGGCATCAGTGCCGTCAGAATAGGCTGCAGTGCCCCGCAATAAATCAGCACGTCGGCGGCCGTCACGAGGTCCGCGTCGGCACGGCGGGCATTGAGGGTGGCCACCAGTTCGGCCTTGGAGAGACTGTCGTAAATGCCCTTGCGGGCCGTTTCGGCGATCATGGCCGCCGAGATGTCGACGCCTTCGAGATGCGCCACCTTGGCCCGCAGCTTTTCGCCCATGAGGCCGGTGCCGCAGCCCAGGTCCAGCGCCCGCTCGAAGCCCCCGAGGCCGAGCCGCGCCATTTCCTCGTTCACCAGGTCATCGAGCAGGTCGGGCACGCGATAGCCGAGCTTGCCCACCAGCGAGGCCTCGAACTTGGCCGCATATTGGTCGAACAGGGCTTCGACATAGCCCACCGCCGTGCCCTCGCCCGCGGGGCCCGAATTATGCGCTGCCAGCTTCAGCCGCGCCCCGAAGACGCCGTCATCGTCAAGCGCTTCCAGCCGTCGCCAGGCGGCTATGGCGCCGGCAATATTGCCGGCCTTCTCATGATAGGTCCCGGCCAGGTCCCATCCGGCCGCCCATTCAGGCACCATGTCGAGCGCCTGTTCCATCAGTTCGGCCGCAGCCGAAAAATCACCCTGTTCGGCCAACCCGCGCGCATAGTCGGCACGCCGGTCGGCGATCACATCGCCGGAGGAATAGAACGCCTTGATCAAGACGAAGATCTTTCGAGAAAACCGGCCCCTGTGGCGCGGCGCGCGGGATTTGCCGCAAAGCAGGCGCGAAGGCAAGGGATTTGCGCGACACGGCTCTGTGACCAAATGTTCACTTTCCATCGGGATGGACTCAGTTAAAGTAAATTCGTCCATATGTCGGCAGCCCCTACGCCCGGCAAAGAATGGCAGCCACGCATCCTTGCGCCAGTCGACCGCCGCTCACGCAGTCTGCGGCGAACTGGCCCTAAACCCTTGATGGCACGGAAAAACCACTGGTCTTTCCGTGTGCATTGTCGTGTCTACACAACATATTGAAGCGCCCTGAATTTCGGGTTACGCTTCGCCCCATCGAATATTGCGGCCGACTGATCTGAAGACGCGAATTCCATTCGCAACTGCTGACGTCATCTTCCGATATTTCGATATCAACTAGGTTCCCGGTCGGTGCATGGCCGGGGCCGCTCCAGCAGCGACTGCACGAGGGAACGCGCATCATGGCAACTGGTACCGTTAAGTGGTTCAACGGCCAAAAAGGCTATGGCTTCATTCAACCGGACGAAGGTGGGGCCGACGTGTTCGTCCACATCTCCGCTGTCCAGCGTTCGGGCCTCAATGGCCTGGATGAAGGCCAGAAGGTCAGCTACGAGATCGTCAAGGACAAGCGGACCGGCAAGTCCGCCGCCGACAATCTCACGGCCTCCTGATCCACCGAAGAGACATCCATTGGGGGCGCGTTCCTTTCCGGGGCGCGCCTTTTTGATTGCCCTCCAGCCAGGCCTATACGGGCGCTGGCGCTGGACTTTCCCACAGCCTCACGGCTTGACCGGTGGTCCACGAGGCAACCCCAGCACATTGGCTTGACCCGGCGACGCGGCGCGGGCAAGCTGCCGCCATCTCCCGCAAAGACCTGTCGTGAAGCGGTAGCCGAACCAGGTTTGGCGGGAGGACAGCTTGCCGGGCACTTTGTGCAGCGGCGGGTTCACCATCAATCTAGGCCTGTCGCGGCCCGGTTATCCGGCCACGCGGCGGCTTTTACTATGCCGAGCCCATTGGAGGCAGCACGATTATGGACAAGGTTCCGATGACAGTTCAGGGCCATAAGGCCCTTGCCGCTGAGTTCGAACACCGCACCAGCCACGAGCGCCGTCGCATTATCGACGCGATTGCCGAAGCGCGTGCCCATGGCGATCTGTCTGAAAACGCCGAATACTCCGCCGCCAAGGAGCAGCAGAGCCTCAACGAGGGCCGCATCAAGGAGCTCGAGACCATGCTCGCTCTGGCCGACGTCATCGATGTCAGCAAGCTGAGCGGCGACCGGGTCAAGTTCGGTGCCACCGTCACCTTCATCGACGAGGACACCGAGGAAGAAAAGACCTATCAGGTCGTCGGCGATCCCGAGGCCGATGCCTCTGCGGGCCGCATTTCCATCTCCTCGCCGATTTCGCGCGCCATGATCGGCAAGGAAGAAGGCGACAGTTTTGAGGTCGCGGCGCCCGGCGGCGCCCGCAGCTACGAAATCCTCAAGATTCGCTTCGTCTGAGAATCAGATCCGGGCCCAGGGCAGACGCGGTTCGCGTCTGCAGCGGGAAGGCGAGAAAATCTTGCCGGAGGCCGCCCCAAAATGAGGCATTTGCCCGATTTCATGTCCCTTTCATGTGCACTCCCGCGGGCATATGCTCGCCGGGAGCGACTTTGCCTTGAAACCTGCCCCCTTAGGACCTTAACTAAGGCCGAGGGATGAATACCTGAACTTACTGGAGAAGCGTCGCGATGCACGCGAAGGTCATCATCATTGGCTCTGGCCCTGCCGGCTATACCGCTGCCATCTATGCGGCGCGCGCCATGCTCGAGCCTGTCATGATCCAGGGCTTGCAGCCCGGCGGCCAGCTCACCATCACCACCGATGTGGAAAACTATCCCGGCTTTGCCGATGTCATCCAGGGCCCCTGGCTCATGGACCAGATGAAGGCGCAGGCCGAGCATGTCGGCACACGCATCGTCAACGACATCATCACCAATGTCGATTTCGACAAGCGCCCCTTCGTGCTGACCGGCGACAGCGGCGACGTCTACACGGCCGATAGCCTGATCATCGCCACCGGCGCCCAGGCCAAGTGGCTGGGTCTCCCGTCCGAGCAGAAGTTCCAGGGCTTTGGCGTTTCCGCCTGTGCCACCTGCGATGGCTTCTTCTATCGCGGCAAGCAGGTTCTCGTGGTCGGCGGCGGCAATACCGCGGTGGAAGAGGCGCTGTTCCTCACCAATTTTGCCGAAAAGGTCATCGTCGTGCATCGCCGCGACGAATTCCGCGCCGAGCGCATCCTGCAGGAGCGCCTGTTCAAGAACCCCAAGATCGAAGTGCGCTGGAACACCGAAGTGGTGGAAGTGGGCGGCGCGCCCATGCCGCCCTCGGTCAACACCGTCACCCTCAGGGACCGCACCTCCGGCAGGACTTACGAGCAGCCGATCGACGGCGTCTTTGTCGCCATCGGCCACGCGCCGGCCACTGCCATCTTTGCGGGCAAGCTCGACATGAAGCCCGGCGGCTATCTGCAGGTGAAGCCCGGCTCCACCGAAACCAATATTCCCGGCGTGTTCGCCGCGGGTGACGTCACCGACGACATCTATCGTCAAGCCGTTACGGCTGCCGGCATGGGCTGCATGGCGGCTCTCGATGCCGAACGCTACCTGGCCGAACATGAACTCGCGGAAGCGGCGGAATAGTCCCGGAATGTCGACCCTAAGTCACGCTCCCGTCACAATTCTTGTGCCTCCCTCGCCCCAGGCGGGGGTGACCGTCCGACCTGGCTGAAGAACAACAAGGAAAGCGCCGCCACCATGCTCGACTGGGACAAGCTCCGGATCTTCCACACCGCCGCCGAGTCGGGCTCTTTTACTCACGCCGCTGAAAAGCTGGGCATGAGCCAGTCGGCCGTCAGCCGCCAGATTTCCGCCCTTGAAGATGATTTGGGCCTGAAGCTCTTCATCCGCCACGCGCGCGGCCTGGTCCTGACCGAAGTGGGCGAGCAGCTCTTCCGCACCGCCCATCGCATGCATTGGGAATTGCAGCAGGTCGAAACCCAGATGTCCGAAAGCCAGGACGTCCCCACCGGCCCGCTGATCGTCACCACCACTGTTGGTATCGGCTCGACCTGGCTTTCCTCAAGGCTCGATGAGTTCCTGAAGCTCTATCCGCTGATCCAGCTCGAAATCCGCCTCAACGATGCCGAGCTCGACCTCGCCATGCGCGAGGCTGACGTCGCCATTCGCCTGCACCGCCCGAACCAGTCGGAAATGATCCAGCGCAAGCTGTTCACGGTGCATAACCATTTCTACGCGTCCAACACCTATGTCGACGAGCACGGCATGCCCGCCTCGGCCGAGGATTTGGACGATCACCGCATCATCAGCTTCGGTGAGCCGGTGCCGTCCTATCTGGGCGACATCAACTATCTCGAGCGCATGGGCCGCACCGATTCCAGCCCGCGCCGGACTGCCCTGCGCGTCAACGCCATCTACGGCATGCTGCAGGCCTGCCGCGCCGGCATCGGCATCGCCATGCTGCCCGACTATGTGACGGAAAAGGAAGACGGCCTCGTCCAGATCCTGCCCGAAGTCGAACTGCCCGCCTACGAAGCCTATTTTGTCTATCCGCCCGCCCTCAAGAATTCCAAACGCGTCGGCGTCTTCCGCGACTTCCTGGTCTCCAAGGCCAGGGAGTGGTCGTTCTAAGGACTATTCATCTGTCGGAGCGCGTTGCTCCACCCCACCCTCAGTCCCTCCCCATCGAGGGGAGGGAGGCGCAGGACCAAACCGCCGGTGTTCATCCCCTCCCTCCCCCTTGTGGGGAGGGTAGCGTCGCTAGACCCGAAGGGTCGTAGCAGAGCTGGGTGGGGGTACTGGTCCCGATAGTCCTTTTGAGTATCCACCCATGCCCCGCATCACCACCATTGCCCTCGATGCCGATGACACCCTCTGGCAGAACGAGCAGTTTTTCCGCCTCACCGAACAGCGCTTTGCCGATCTGCTGCGCGACTATACCGACGCCCCTGACCTCACCGAGCGGCTGATAACGGCCACCGCCCGCAACCTTCGCTTCTATGGGTTCGGCGCCAAGGGCTTTTCCCTCTCCATGGTCGAGACAGCTTTGGAGGTGACCGAGCATCGCGTTCCCGGCACGGTCATCGCCGAAATCCTCGCGGCCGGTCGCGAACTGCTCGATTTTCCGCTCGAAACCCTGCCCTATGTCGATGCCGCACTCGACGACCTGCAGCAGCGCTACCGGCTCATCCTGATCACCAAGGGTGACCTCTTCGACCAGGAACGCAAGCTGGCGGCCTCTGGCCTCGCCGATTACTTCGCGGCCGTGGAAGTGGTCTCCGACAAGACAGAGCCGGTCTATCGCCGCATCTTCGCGCGTCACACCGAAGGCGCCGAGCACACCATCATGGCCGGAAATTCCCTCAAGTCCGACATTCTCCCGGCCCTCGCCGCCGGCGCCTATGCGGCCTATGTGCCGCATGACCTTACCTGGTCCTACGAGCATGCCGAGGAGCCGCAGAGCGAGCCACGCTATGCGCGGATTGCCCATCTGGGTGAATTGCAGGCAGCCATCGACGGCTTCGAGGCCCAAGTCTAGTATCGAACAACTAGAACGTTGACGGCAGGGCAAGAACGCCGCTGTCGCTCCCTCCCCCGTCTAGGGGATGGAGTTCGGCTGGCTGTCAGACGAGCTGGCGCCGTTCGCATCGTCATTGGGGGGAACACCATGCGTCACGCCAAGGCTCTCTGTCTGCTTCCGTCGTTCTTGGTGGCCCTGCCTGTGCAGGCACAGATGGTGACGATCACCCCCGAACAGGTCGGTCAGATTTTCTGCATCGGCAGCCTGGGCAATGACATGACGCCGGCCCATGCCATGCTTACCGATGACCTGCAGACCCTTGTCGCCATGGCCTGGGAGAAGAACACCGCATTCGAGCTCGCCAATCCCGGCGACAAGCCGCCTCTGGGCGATGGCCTGCCCTGGCGGAGCTTTCCTGACTATGCGGATGGCTGCGACGTGGGTGCGGCCAAGATGCAGGACCTGGTCGCCACCGTGCCGATCACCTACAGCTTTTCCGACTATCCCGACGCCAGCTATACCAACACCCTCATCCTTCTTCCGGCCCATTACGAGGTCGAAGGAGATCCCCTGGTCTGGCGCATCGATGATATCGACCTGGGCGAAGGGCAGTCGATGCGCACCATTCTGAGCGCGATTTTCGACTGACGCCCCCTGTGGCAGCCCGTCGCACCCACAGGCATGACTACTGATTTTGTTGATCTTTTCGCCACTGCATGCGCAACGCGCATGGCTGGCATAACCCCAGCCGGATTGGCTTGGGTGCCACCGCCCCCTATATGCCCACTCATCACAGCGGGTGTTTTCTCCTCCCTCCCTTGCGCCCGCTGCGTTCCCTCCTGACAGGTCCCCGATCTGTCATCCCTTAGGCCTCCGCTCTCCCCTCGAGCGGTGGCCTTTTTCTTTTGCTCTCCTGCATAACCATCTCTCCCAAAAACGCATGGCTGACATGTCAGTTTCGGGATTGTCTATCAAACCAGTAGAGTTCATATATGACCTCGTTGCTGAGGCGCGCTCCGATCTCCTCCTCCCTTCGGACCCCGCATCGCAACAGCGGACTTAGGATCATCTCCTCCTCCCTTGATCCGAGGTCCATGGCAGAGCGGCATATCCTCCTCCCTTGCTCTCTGCCCCACTTTCGGATCGGCTCAGCCGACCATCGGGCCCCATCCTCGGATGGGGCCTCTTTTTTTGCCAGAACGCGCGTCGCGGCCGGAACCTGTCGCCAGCCTGTCGAGTTGCCTATTTGTTGGACAGATTGTCGCTGTGCCTAATGCATAGCTCCCATGCCGAGTTCGACATTGCTGACCAAAAGGTCAAAACTTATATTCGTAATCGTCGACAGGACGCCGCTCCGTATCCTCCTCCCTCGGACCCGCGTTAGTCGACACCGGATCGAAGCTGAATCCTCCTCCCTCAGCGACGGTCCACCGGTCTGGTGCAAATCCTCCTCCCTTGCATCCGGGCCATCACTTGCGATTTGGCTTCGGCCCTATCATCAGGCTCCAACTTCGGTTGGAGCCTCTTTTTTGCCTCCCGCCACGCATTCTCCCGGCCACACAAAGGCTTAGCGCGAATCTGCGGCAGACCTGCCCACCAGGCTCACCGCAGCACGCCAGGCGAATCTGCATGGCAGCATTTCCCATTGCGCGTTTGTGTCGCAGCACGGGGAGTCCGATACTGATCTCAACGACGGAGTTCGTGGTGACCCGTCCCTCCAAGGTCATGCGGTTTCGACCGACGACCGAATGGCCCCGCCCATCCCCTCGGGCGGGGCTTTCTTTTGTGCGGCAGGCCTTGCCCGGCACATCTTGCCGCCCGCCCGTCAACGACCCACCAGATCCACTGATTTTCCTGCACAATTTCCCGGCACGCGACTTGCAACACCCCCGCTAAAGCCGGAGCTTCAGCATGGTCGCCGTCAATTCCAGTTCTGCTTATTCCGCCTATCAGGCCTATGGGTCGTCCTATTCGACGAGCACCGCTGCCAGGACGGCGAACACCGCCGCGACCACCAATCAGGCCGCCACGACCTCTGCCTCTGCCACCGAGGTCGTGCTCTCCGATGAAGCCAGAGCCGCCCTCGCCGAGCGCGATCTCGCCACCGTCCTTGCCGACGCCCGCACCAAGCTCGCCGATCTCCTCAAGGAGGCTGGCCGCACCAGCCCGCTGCAGCAGGGCAAGCTGGCGCTCGACCTTTCAACGCTCGATCAACGCGAACTCTACGCCATGTCGAGCGGCGACAGCTTTACCAGCGACGAACGCGAGGCCGCCGGCCTCGAAATGCAGCGCCGCTTCGAGGCGGCCTTGTCCGGCCCTGCCGCCATCGCCAGGGTCACCGGCAACTACACCAATCTATACAAGGCTGCGGCCGCCTATCTCGATGGTCTCGGGGTGGAGGAGAAAGCCAGCGCCGACTGGAAGGCGGGTCGCGACGCTGTCACCGAAGGTCTCAAGCAGCTGCAATCGAAGCCCCGCACCCTGCCCGATGCCGGCGACAGCGATCCGGTCGCGCTCTATCTGGCGCTGGTGGCGACAGGTGAGGTCGCCGAGCCCGTCTCGATGGCCGATCTCGCCTCCAATACCCGCGCGGCCCTCGACCAGATCTATGCCGAGGCCAAAGCCAACGGCAAGCTCGCGACCTTCAATCGCAACACCACGACCGGCACCTATATCGACATGTCGAAATTTTCGAGCCGGACCCTGTCGTCCATCGTGCTCGACAAGACCGGCGACTTCACCCAGACCGAAATCAACGCTGCCCGCTCCGCCCTTCAGGCCAAGAGCGGCGCTACTCTGCTGGCCGGCTTCCAGTCCGCCAGCAAGTCCGGCGACCCGACGGCCTTCAGCCAGAACATCATCGCCGCCTTCACCTCGCTCAGCCACGAGGAACGCCTGGCCGTCGGCTGGTCCGACCAGCTCTATCAGGCCGCCATGCAGTCCTATGCAACCACGTCGAAACTGATGGAAATGTTCGGGCAGGCCACATCAGGCACCAGCGCCAACCCCGGCAGCCTTGCATCGCTACTCGGGGGCTAGACCGATCTTCGCATCCCACCGGGCCGCCCTCGGGCTTGACCCGAGGGCCGCTATCGGGTCCCACCGAAACCGCGGTTGCGCGCCAATACTGGCCCTCGGGTCAAGCCCGAGGGCGGTCCGGCGAAGGAATGGCCTTCCAGCCCTACGCAATCCCCGCGCAGAACCCCTGGATGCGCCGCACAGCTTCCTCCAGTTCCGCATTGCTCGCCGCATAGCTGAGGCGAAAATGCCCGGGCAGGCCGAAGGCCGTGCCGTGCACCAGGGCCACGCCGGTTTCCTCCAGCAGCGCCAGCACGAAATCCTCGTCAGTGGTTAGTTTCGTTCCGCCGGCACTGGTCTTGCCCAGGAGCCGCTGGCACGAAGGGAATACGTAGAACGCCCCTTCCGGGGTCAGGCAGTCGAGCCCGGTATTGGCATTGAGCCCCGCCACTACCATGTCGCGCCGCGCCTGGAACACGTCGCGCCACTCCTTGAGGAAGTCCTGCGGTCCGTTGAGCGCCTCGACCGCCGCCCATTGCGAGATTGAGGCGGGGTTTGAAATCGACTGTCCCTGCAGCTTGGTCATGGCCGCGAGAAGTGGCCGCGGCCCCGTGCAGTAGCCGATACGCCAGCCGGTCATCGCGTGCGACTTGGAAACTCCGTTCATCGTGAGGGTCCTGGCCTGCAGCGCCGGCTCCACCTGCGCGATGGTGGCGAAGGTCAGCCCGTCATAAACGAGCACTTCGTAGATGTCGTCGGTGAGGATATGCACCTGCGGATGCCGCAGCAGCACCTCTGCGAGCGCCTTGAGTTCGGCCGGCGAATAGGCCGCGCCGGTCGGGTTGGAGGGCGTATTGAGGATCAGCCACTTGGTGCGCGGCGTGATCGCTGCCTCCAGCGTCGCGGGCGACAGCTTGAACCCGGTCGACGCATCGGCCACCGCAAACACCGGCTCGGCGCCGCACAGCCGCACGATTTCGGGATAGCTCACCCAATAGGGCACCGGCACGATGACCTCGTCGCCCGGATTGAGCGTCGCCATCAGGGCATTGAAGATGATCAGCTTGCCACCCGAGCTGACGAAACAGTCTGCCGCAGTCACGTCCAGCCCATTGTCGCGGCGAAACTTGGCGGCGACCGCTTCCTTGAGCTCGGCAATGCCATCGACATTGGTATAGCGCGTCTTGCCTTCGTCCATGGCGCGCTTGGCGGCGTCGCGGACATTTTCGGGCGTGTTGAAGTCCGGCTCTCCGGCCGAAAGGGCGATGATGTCCCTGCCCTCGGCGGCCATGACACGCGCCTTCTGGCTGATCGCCACGGTTGCCGACGGCGCCACACGCCCCAGTGCATCAGACAGAAAACCCAATTTCGCCTCCCAGCGCAGCGGACAATAGTCGCGGCGTTTCTAGTCGATAGAGGCGGAGCCGGGAAGGCCTAACCGCGCGCCGGGCCGGTGCTGCCGCGCACCACGAGGGGCAGGCGCTGCACCGCATCCCGGTCGATCGTCTGCCCATCGAGAATGGCCGCCACGGCCAGCTCGGCAATCGCGTCGAACGGCTGCTGCACCGTGGTCAGGCCCGGCACGGCCTCTTCTGCCTCCGGCACCCCGTCGAAGCCGATCACCGATACGTCGCCGGGGACACCGAGCCCCTTCTGGCTCAGCCACCCCATGGCAGAGAGTGCCACCCGGTCCGACATGCTCAGAATGGCGGTGGGCCTTTGCTGCTGCGCGAACAACAGGTCCATGGCCGCCCAGACGCTCTCCTGCGTGCCGTCCGTGTCGGTATAAGGAAGGTCCGAAGGGGCAACACCGCCCTCTTCCATTCCGGCCCAATATCCCCTGGCCCGATCCGTAACCGTAAGATACGGCGTCTGCAGCACCTGGTCGGGTGTGGCCAGGACGCGGTTCCACATTTCGCCGATACCGAGAATGGCGACACTGCGATGCCCCAGCGCGACGAGGTGACGCGCCGCTTCCGCCGCGCCACCAAAGTTGTCGATGGCAATGCCCGGTGCATCGCCCAGCCCTTCTTCCATGCCCAAGGCCACGAAGGGCAGTTCGCGCTTCTCGGTCTCCCCGATCAGCGCCCTGCCCTCTTCGGCGCAGAGCAGCACCAGGCCATCGACCAGCGCGCTCTGGATGTTCCAGGCAGGCCGCTCGTCATTGGCGCTCGATACCAGCGACAGGCCGGCCCCACGCCGGTCACAGGCCGCCGAGAGCGCCAGCATCGAGGCGCGCGCCCACTGATCCTCGAAGAAATACGTCAGCGGCTCGGCCGTGGCCACGCCGATGGCATTGACCTTGCCCGCGCGCAGCAGCCGTCCGGTCAGGCTCGGGCCGGCATAGCCCAGCCTGCTGGCCGCCGCATGCACGCGTTCCCGCACTTCCGGCCGCACCACTTCGGGCCGGTTGAACACGTTCGAGGCCGTGCCCTGTGACACACCGGCGGCCTTGGCCACATCACGCAATTTCGCCGGAGCGCTTTGGCTGGTCATATATTGCTCCTCACGCGCTTCCCGTAACAAATTTTTTGTATCGATTCAATTCAGCTTGACTCGGACTGCCCGGCAATTCATTTTTGAACCGATTCAAGACCTCACACGTTGAGCGCTTGAACCGATTCAAACCATGGAGCGAAAAATGATCCCCGCAAGCTACATGTTCAAGGACGTTTTCCAGCAGTCTTTCTATGATCCCGATATTTCCGAGGCGGTGGCCCGGCATCGCCGGACCCATCGCGGCCGCCCCATCCTGTCATGGCTGCGCCGTCAGGCCGGCGGCACTGCGACCGACCTGCGCGCGGGCGGGCCCGACCCGATGCGGGCCTTTCCCGGGGTCTGACCTTCAGATGGCGATGACGGGTGTCCCCCGCAACATCACATCCTGGATGCGCCAGCCATCAGGTTCTGAGTTCACCTGGTATATGGCTTCCCACACCCGGCCATCGATACCGACCAGTTCAACCACCAGCACGACGATTCCGGGCGCGATTTCCCGGTGAATGCCGAATGTGTGGGTGCGCGAGGCACCGATGGCCTTGTAGCCGGAGCGCTCGATGTCCTCTATGAACTTCTGGGGGTCGCGATAGGTCGCTCGGAAGCCGGCCCCTGAAAAGGACAGCGCAGCGGCTCCGTCTTTTTCGCGCAAAGCTTCGATCTGCCCTGTCACGCAGACTTCCCAGGGACGCTCAGCCTCTATTATTTCCTGAGCGGCGACGGGCGACAGCAAAAGCACGGCGAAAATAATCTTCAGCAGCAAGCGCATGACACGCCTCCGTGGCTCGGGCGGTCGCCGCACCCGCCACAGTTCTGCCCTCAAATGGTCCCGAGCCGCCCCCTTCGCTTCATACTCGAACCGCGATTGCCTGCTGTTCTGGCATGACCGGAAACGAGGACGACGTCGATCCCATGCACATATCTACGTCTACGAGGCGCAAAGGTTTCAGGCTGCTTGCCGTATTTGGTGCGCTGGCCATCGCGCTGATTGTCGCCAGCACATTTGTTGACGACGTCACCCAGGCCCAGGCAGCCCGTTTCGTCCAGCAGCCAGACATGCAAGTCGCGGTCTTTATGGTGCCGCTTACCCTCTTGGTTCTGGCACTGCTTTTCGAAGCGGTTCGCTTCACCTGGCGCGGCACTCTGCCTGTTCAGGCGCCTCGCGCAGCCCGCCCGACCAACTGGGCGACGACGCGCGAAGCCACCTGAGCGCCAGACCTGTTTCCCTCCGACTGGGCCGGCCTCTGCGCCGGCCCCTTTTTTGACTTTCGGCCTATTGCCGAGCGCCATAGGCAGGTTCACACTCCTCTGACTTTCAGGAGGACTGACCCATGCATGTCGACACCATCCTGCAAACCAAGGGCACCAAGGTTCATACCCTGCCCCCAACCGGCACGCTGTCCGATGCCGTCAGCCTGCTCAACAAACACAATATCGGCGCCATCGTCATCACCGAGGGTACAGGCAAGATTGTCGGCATCCTGTCCGAGCGCGACATCGTGCGACAGCTCGGCAAGCATCCGGGCGGCGCTCTGTCCCTGTCCATTGCCGACTGCATGACCGCAAGCGTGGTCACCGCCGACCGAATGACCACCATTGACGAGGTCATGGAACGCATGACCCGCCGCCGCATCCGCCACATGCCGGTTGCCGAGCGCGGCAAGCTGGTAGGCATCATTTCCATCGGCGACGTGGTGAAACTCAAGATCGCCGAAGTCGAACACGAGGCCGAGGCGCTGCGCGAATATATCGCCAGCTGACAATCTGGAGCGCTTCCGGCAACAGGTTTGCGATTCGAAAGGCGCGGCCAGACAAAGGTCTAGACGTCGAGCCGCATCAATCCTGCCGCCGTCGGACCAAATCCGCACGCCCTGTAGAAGCCTTCAAGTGCCGGCTCGAAATCGACATGCAGCCACTCGGCCCCACCGGCCCGCGCCAGGTCGGCCGCCCGGCGCACCAGTTCGGTCGCAATGCCGCGCCGCCGATAGGCCGTGTCGACGCTGGTGTCGAGAATGAAGGCGTGGACGCCTCCGTCCCAGGCGACATTGACGAACCCGACAAGGTGCGTGCCGTCATAGGCACAAACATGCCCGAGTCCCCGCTCCAGGACCCGGTCATAGTGACCTGGCGGAGAGCCGCCCCACGCCCGCTGCCAGAAGGCGGCCAACGCGTCGGGCGCTGGAAACGGATTGTCACGATAATCAATCAAGGACAGGCTCCTCCACCTTACCAACCTCTCCAATCCTTCACGCCATCGCAAGGTCGTGAAGAGGTCGCCTTCGCTAGCGTCTGGTCATGCCGGTTGCCGGCTGTCCCATGCAAAGGATGAACGACCATGAAGACGATTCCCACCACCGCCATCGTGGCCCTGATGACTGCGTCGATCGGCCTCGGCGCCGTCGCGCCTGTCCTGGCCCAGGATGCCTCCGCTCCCATGGCCCAGACCCAGCCCTCCGAAGCGTCGGCCACGCCTGACCCGCGCAAGGGCCCCGGCCCGCGCCACGGCGGCATGGGCGGCTTTGGCCTCCTCGGCGTCGAGCGCGGCGCCGAGGCCATCGAGATTGCCATCGTGCGCCTCAGCCACGCCGTGGACCTGACCGACGAGCAGGCCGTGCTGCTCGAAACCCTCAAGTCCGACGCCCTGGCGGCCGCCGCTGCTTTCGAGACTGCCACCGAGGGTTTTCGGGCTGCCGCTCCGGCTGAGGGCGAAACGGCCGAGGCACCCAGCATTGCCGAGCGCTTCGACAACCGCATTGCCGTCGAGAAGGCCCGGCTTGCCGCTCTCGAAGCCGTGCAGCCTGCCTTCACCGCCTTCTTCGACAGCCTGACCGACGAGCAGCTGGCCGAACTGACCCCTGAGCCGGGCCAGCGCATGCACGGCAAGCATCAGGGAAATTTCGGTCCCGGCCAGCATGGCGGCTTTGGCGGCCAGCGCCCCATGGGCCCGGGCAACCGCTGATCTCCTTCTCCCCATGGGAGAAGGTGGCGCGCAGCGCATCCGGCATCCCGTTATCAAACCGACCCGGCCTGCCGCCCTTCGTCGGCAGGTCGTCCCCGCGATGTCCCTCTTCGCCCTCAACAGTCGGGACATCGCCGACCCCGGCTCTCAACAGCCGGGGTTTGCTTTTGCATGCACCTCGACTACGAGTGAGCGACCTCTGTCTGCGGGCATTCCATGAGCACCCTTCCCCTCGATCCGTCGTCCATCCGCGCCCTGTTCCCGGCCTTTTCCGAGCCCAGCCTCTCTGGCCAGGCCTTCTTTGAAAATGCCGGCGGTTCATATACCGCCCAGGCCGTACTCGACATCCTCGATCGCTATTACCGCACCACCAAGGTCCAGCCTTACGGTGTCTATCAAGCGTCCGCGGCCGCGGGCCAGGCCATGGACCATGCCTACGAGCGCCTTGCCCGCGCCCTCAATGTCTCTGCCGACTGGATCCATATCGGGCCGTCCAGCTCGGCCAATACCTATGTCCTGGGCAATGCCTTCGCCGCATGGCTCAAGCCCGGCGACGCCATTGTCGTCACCAATCAGGACCACGAGGCCAATACTGGCAACTGGCGACGCCTCGCCCAACGCGGCATTGAAGTGCGCGAATGGCAGGTCGACACCGAAACGGCCTGCCTCACCCTGGATGCGCTCGACGCCCTGCTCGACGACAAGGTCAAACTGATCGCAGCCCCGCATTGCTCCAACATTGTGGGCGACATCAATCCGGTCGCCGAAATTGCCGCCCGCGCCCATGCCGTCGGCGCCGTACTCGCCGTGGATGGCGTCAGCTATGCTCCCCATGGCCTGCCTGATCTCGCCGCTCTCGGCGCCGACATCTATTTCTTCTCGGCCTACAAGACCTACGGCCCCCATCAGGGCGTCATGGCCATCCGCCCCGAACTGGCCCGCGCCCTGCCCAATCAGGGTCACTATTTCAACGACTCTAAGCTGCGCTATCGCCTGACCCCGGCCGGCCCCGACCACGCCCAGATCGCCGCCACGGCGGGCATTGTCGACTATCTCGAACAGATCGCGCAGCGCGCCCCCGCCACCATCGAAGGCATCGATCCCTTCCGCCGCGCCCATGCCGCCATGCGCGCCCAGGAAGTCGCGCTGTCCAAGCCGCTGCTCGATTATCTGCGCACCCGCAACGACATCCGCCTGGTCGGCCCGTCCGACCCGGCCCGCCGGGCGCCCACCATCTCCGTTCTCGCCAACGAGCCCGGTATCGACATCGCCCGGCGCCTGGCAAAGCACGGAATCATGGCCTCGGGTGGCAATTTCTACGCCGTGCGCCTGCTCGAAGCCCTCGGCATAGACCCGGTCAATCACGGCGTCCTGCGCCTCTCCTTCGTGCACTACACGACGCCGGAGGAAATCCAGCAGCTCATCCGGGCGCTGGACGCCGAATTGTAGTCTCCGCTTCGCCAATCACCCCACCCTCAATCCCTCCCCATCAAGGGGAGGGAGGCGCAGGCCGCAGTCGCCAGTGTTCATCGTCTCCCTCCCCCTTGTGGGGAGGGATCAAGGGTGGGGGTTCCGGCCCACCAGGTTTCCGCAATCCAGATCGATCAAGCAATGTCCCGTCCCGTCGCCTCCCTGCTCCTCCTGCTCTGCACCATGTTCTGGGGCTTTGCCTTCATCGCCCAGAAATCGGCGATGGATTCCATGGGCCCGCTGACCTTTGCCGGCGTCCGCTTCCTCATCGGCGGCCTGCTGATCCTGCCGCTGGCGCTCGGCGAACTGCGTCGAAGGGGAATGCCCCTCACCGGAACGCACTGGTTCTTCATCCTCGCCATGAGCACGGTGTTCTTCCTCGGCTCCTGGCTGCAGCAGGCGGGTCTGGCCACCACCACCGCCACCAATGGCGGCTTTCTCACCGGCCTCTACGTGTTCTTCGTGCCACTCCTAGGCTTCATCCTGTTCCGCACCCGCCCGCATCCGATCATCTTTGCTGGCGTGCCCCTGGCGCTGGTCGGCATCTATTTCCTCAATGGCGGCGGTCTCGACAGCTTCAACGCCGGCGATTGGCTGATCGTGGGCAGCGCGGTCTTCTGGGCCATGCATGTGATCCTGCTCGGTCACGTCGCCCGCCTGACTGGCCTGCCGATCTTTGTCTCGGCGATCAGCTTTCTGTTTGCCGGCCTGGTTTCGGGCGCCATCGCGCTCGGCACCGAGGCGCCGACGTTCGCAGCCATTTCCTCCGGCTGGCTGGAAATTGCCTATGCAGCAGTGCTCTCAACGGCTGTCGGCTTCACCCTGCAGGCCATCGGCCAGCAGCATGTGCCGCCGGCCAATGCCGCGATCATCCTGTCGGCCGAAAGCCTCTTTGCCGCCCTGGGCGGTGCGCTCCTGCTCGGCGAACGCCTGCCGGTGGTGGGCTATGCCGGCGCCACGCTGATCTTCTGTGCCATCCTTTTGGTCGAGGGCATCCCTGCCCTCTGGGCCCGCCGCAAGCCGCACGAGCCCCGGGTCGTCAACTAGGAGCCGATCAGCCGAGCCTACTCGACAAAGCGATACATCTGGTAGGTCCGGCAGATCACGAAGGCAAAGCACCCCTTGAGGGTAATCTGGTCGGCGCTGACCTGGGTGATGGTGCCCGAAGCGCGCTGCCCATAAATATGCAGATCACCCTTCCACTGGTTGGGCTTGGTCTGCTCCGCATGGTCGATCAGCAGCGTGTTGAGATAGGGCAGGTTTTCCGCGTTGTCGGCGCCATTGCCCAGCCAGACCAGTTCCGCGCAGAGCTGCGTACCGTCGCCGCACAGGGTCACGTCATAGCGGGAATCGCGCATTTCGATCTCCCACATGCCGGCGGGCGAGGCCAGTGCGGGCAGAACAGAAGAAATCACGAGGATCAGAGCAAGCGCGGCGCGCATCATGGGGTCACCCGGTACATTTGATAGGTTTTGCAGACGACGAGAAAGGCGCAGCCCGACAGGGTCATGTGGTCAGCGCTGTGCTGGGTGATGGTGCCATTGAGCCGGTAGCCCATGAAGTGCATCGTGCCCTTCCATTCGCCAGCGCGCGACGGACGCAGCGCCTGCGCCATGGGTTTATTGAGATAGGGCTTGTACTCTTCGTTATAGTCAGTGTCCGAGAGCCAGACCAGGGCGCCGCAAAGCTGCGTGCCGTCCCCGCAAAGGTCCAGGGCAAACCGCGTATCGCGTGTCTCCAGTTCCCAGACGCCACTGGGCGAGGCCAATGTCGGCACCACCGGGACACAGCACAATGCAAGGGCGGCAAACACGCGATTTAGTCTGGGCATGACGATCCTCCCACGCTGAACTGATCCAAATCTGGCTCCGCGCGGCTGAACCCAAGCTGAACACCAAACGTGTCGACAATAAATCCAATCCATATCAATGCCGTCACGCGCCCGTCATCTGGCGCCACTAGGGTCCTGTTCATCCCGGCTCCCCCCATTGGCCAGGATTACCCGCCCCGCGTCCCCAACGCCGCGCGGGTACAGGAAGGTCCGGACCGCCAACCCCGTCCCTTCCGACCGATCCAAAGTCGGTTCTGGCCGCCTGCGGGCGGCCCTTTTTTTGTGGAGCCCAGTCGTTTTTGCCTCGCGCCACGGGTCACCCTGCGCCACAACAGCAGTTGATCCACCAGGCGCGACCATGGCCAAGCTCTACTTTTCCTATGCGGCGATGAATGCCGGCAAATCCACCTTGCTGCTGCAGGCTGCCTACAATTACCGCGAACGCGGCATGCGCGTGCTGCTGTTCACCTGCGCGGCCTATGCCGGCGGCCAGCCGGGCATCATCAGCTCGCGCCTCGGCATTTCCGAACCGGCCGAACTGTATGATGACGAGGACGATCTCTACCTGCGCATCCACGACTATGCGCTCGAATCCAAGATCGACTGCGTGTTTCTCGATGAAGTGCAGTGCCTGACCCGCGATCACGTCTGGCAGCTGGCGCGCGTCGCCGATCGCCTCAACATCCCAGTCATGTGCTATGGTCTGCGCACAGATTTCCTCGGGCGCCCCTTCCCCGGCGCGGTCGAACTGCTGGCCGTCGCTGATACGCTGCGCGAGATCCGCACCATCTGCTGGTGCGGCGGCAAGGCCACCATGGTCGTGCGCCGCGACGAAAATGGCCGCGTGCAGACCGATGGCAATACGGTTGCGCCTGAAAAGGCAGACTATGTCTCCCTCTGCCGCAAGCACTGGGAAGAAGCGTTTGGCCGCTGGCCGGTAAAGGGACCCTGACGACATGCTCAACACCGCCACCGAACCCAAGGGCGCCCTGATCATCCGCACTCTGGCCATGCCCGCCGATACCAATCCTGCCGGCGACATTTTTGGCGGCTGGGTGATGAGCCAGATGGACATTGCCGGTGCCATCGCCGCCATCGAGCGCGTCAAGGGCCGCGTCGTCACCGTTGCCGTCGAGGCGATGACCTTCATCGCGCCGGTCAAGGTTGGGGACGTGCTCTGCGTCTATGCCAGCATCGAGCGGGTCGGCACGACATCGATCACGGTGGGCCTGGAAGCCTGGGTGCGCCGCAACCGTCTCGATGACCGCAGCAAGGTCACCGAGGCCCGCTTCGTCTATGTCGCTCTCGACGAAAACGGCCAGAAGCGGTCGATCCCGCCAGCCTGATTGTCCGTTCAGCCTGCGTTCAGGCACGCTCTGCTTTTTTCTCCCCAACGCACCGGCGAGTGCGGGGGCAGAATCGTCTCCCGACATGCACTTGCCGGAACTCTTTTCATCAGGACTCCGTTTCTGGAGTCAGAAAACAATTGGCGCGGCCACCGCAAGCGTCGTTCCGGAAGTCCGGGACCGGAAGGCCAGACCAGAGGGAAAAAGTCATGCACCGTCAGACCCGTAAGAACCTGCTCAACCTGGCCACCGGCGTTGCCGTTGCGGCCGCCGCCGTCGTCGTCTTTCTGCCCGCCGCCTATGCGGCCCCGGGCACTGTGACCGGCAATGTCAATGTCCGCTCCGGCCCCGGCACCAACTTTGCCGTGGTTGACGTCGCCCGCGCCGGCCAGCAGGTCGACGTGCAGCGGTGCCAGGGCTCCTGGTGCTACGTCACCAAGCCGGGTCCGGATGGCTGGGTCTCGGCCAGCTACCTCAATGCGGGTGGCGGCGCTCCGGTCAACCCATCCAATCCGGGCCTCAGCTTCGGCTTCACCGTCGGCGGTCCCAATGGCCCGCAGATCAGCATCGGCGTCGGCAACCAGCCGCAGCCCCCGCGCCCGCCGCGTCCGCAGCCGCCGGTGATCCAGCCGGTCTACGACGAAATCTGCTTCTTCGATCGCACCGGCTTCCGCGGCGACAGCTTCTGCATGCAGCCCGGCCAGTCGACCCGCGACCTGCGCAGCTGGACGGATCGCATCTCGTCCATCGACAATCCGCGCGGCTATGAAGTGCAGGTCTGCTCGGAACCCAACTATGTGTCGTGCCGCACCTACACCACCAGCGCCTCCTCGCTGGGTGATTTCGACAATTACATCGCCTCGATCCGCACCCGCTGATCGATCTGGCCTAGTCCTTGAGCAGCGCCGCCCCGAAACGGGCGGCGCTTTGCTTTGCAACCCTTGGCGCCGCACGGTATTCTTCTTCCACATCAACGAGGTGGATTGTCATGCGCCTGCTTGCTGCCTTTGGACTAGCCTTCGCCCTCTCGCTCGCCCCCGCCATACCGGCCCTGTCGCTGTCCGAGTCCGGAAGCCACGGCTGGAGTCGCGAAATCCTGGTCCTGCGCAATGGTCCGGGCGCTGCCTACGATGTCACCGGCGAAATCCCTGCCGAAGTCGCCATCAAGATCCTGCGCTGCCAGAAGCTGTGGTGCAATGTCGACGGCCCCGGCGGTCGCGGCTGGACCGACGCCCATCTGGTCGATTTCGGCAAGGATCCCTATTGGCCCATTCTCGATCCCGATAACAAGTGGCCGGACCTGGCTGGCGGCACCATGTGCTTCTACGAGGGAACCCACTTCACCGGTCGTTCCTTCTGCGCCGGAACGGGGGAAGTCTTCCAGGATCTGGCAACCTGGGGATGGGACAACCGCATCCGCTCCATATCGGTCACCACCCCGACCAGTGCCGCCATCTGCCGGGACCGCTTCTTCCAGTCCTATTGCGAACGCATCGTCGAAAGCGAACCGGTCCTCGACCCGTACCTGGCCAGCAATCTCTCCTCGATCCGCGTCTATTAGGATCGCCGATCTGCCGTGAGGAAAAATCAGAGGCGCCGTCCAGCCTGGACGGCGCCTCTCGCTTGCTTCCCGCCCCATCAGGGAAGGTCAGAATGTGGCGCGAAGCCCAAGCGATCCGGACACTGTCGCATCTTGCCCCTGGGTGGCGACATGCAGTGATCCGGAGAGGCGAACGTCCTCGGTAATGGCGTGGTCCAGATCAAGACCCGCCCGGGCCCAGGTCGACCCCTGATTGCCCCCGCCCAGGTCAAAGTCGAAAAGACCCAGCACCTGACCACTGGACCCCGGCGCGCCCCCACTGCGATGCGCCACTTCCAGCGTTCCGCTGAGCGTCGTTTCCGGCGTGATCTCCGCCTTGGCCGTTACACCGGCACGCACTTCCCCCTGCACCAGGCTCTGCGCGTCGAACCGCGCCGGGAAGGCCCCGCCGCTTTCGGTATAGCCGCCCATATTGGTGTGGCCGATGGCGCCCGAAATCCAGGGATTGATGCTGACATTGCCCAGAACCGCCGCGTCCATCCAGTCCACACGCGCCCGGATGACCCCGGCGGTGATGCCCGTCGAGCCACTCGACATGTCCGTGGCCGCACCATTGGTATAGGCGCGGTTGATATTGGTCTGCCAGCCGCCCAGGACGCCGGTCAGCGACAGAAGGAGCGGCGTCCCGTCGGGGTTCCAGTCGACCTCGCCCATCACATAGGCGCCCGCCAGCTGCGCATTGCCGCCCAAAGCCAGTCCCTGCCAGGACGTGCTGGCGCCAACGCCCAGGCCCGCCACCACGCCATCGCCCAGGGCGCTGCAGGCACCCACTTCGGTCAACGCAATGCCGGTATCGGTATTGGCCTTGTAGGCCAGGTCACTGATGCTCCACAGGCAGGTATCGTCTTCCATCCGCCCCTGCATCATCAGCGGCCGGTGATGCGCGCCATTGAGCGGCATCCAGGTCAGGTCCACGCCCATCTGCGCCGTGCGCGCATTGGCCAGCAGCGAATGAGTGTATTCGGCAACGTCCATGATCCCCGAGCCGCCGCCGCCCTGGTCCGGTGTCACCCGGGCGATGTAGGCGCGCGGCGCACCGTTGTCCGGCACCGCCTGCCCGACAATCACGTTTCCATCGTCGGATACACCGGACGCGTCATAGAGCCGTGTCGTCCCCACATCGACACCATTGGCCGCCAGCCAGTCCGCCACCCTGACCATGCCCGCGCCCTCGGTCCACCGGAAGGCATGGTCATAGCCCGTGTCATCAAACGCATAGCCAACCGCGACCGCGCCATCGCCACTGACCGCATTGACCCAGGATTCGTTCCCGCCCAAAGTACCAAGGTCATACATTTCGACATTGCCTGCCGCGCCGCCGGTCGCCCCTTCGACCCAGCGGAAGGCGCGCATTTCGCCGGCGGCATTCTCGGCCGACCCGACCACCACCCGCCCGTCATTGCTCACATCCATGCCCGTCGAATAGTTTCCACCCAAAGTGCCCAGATCCTGGATCGTCGACGCCGCAGTCTGGTAGTCGGCCAGCGACCAGCGCACGGCGCGCCCGTCGCCCGCGGCATTGCCGGACTGGCCCGCCGCCCATAGACCATTGCCCGACATGCCATTTGCGGCGCTGCCGCCCGTGGCACTCAGCGTGCCGAGGCCGAACATCTGGTCATTCCCGAACACGCCGCCCGAAGCGCCGTCGACGAAGATGAAAGCCTCGTAGAACCCCACCGAAGGCCGGAAGCTGTGACCCACGATGCGCGTGCCGTCATTTGAAATGCCGGTGGCAAATGTATTGCCACCATTGAGCATTTCCAGGCGCCCAAGGTCCTCAAAGCCTCCGTCGCCGGACCAGCGCCAGGCGCTCGTCGTGCCAGGTCCCTGCGAATTGCCCACCACGACACCCGTGTTCGATACGGCATAGGCGAAAGTGTCATCGCCATTGTGCTGCCCGAGGTTGATCGTTCCGTCCTCATCCATCAGGAAGGCGTGGTAGCCGCCGGAAAAGCCATATCCCGCGACATACATCCCATTGCCGCTGACGGCTGTGCCATACTGCCAGTATGTACCCGGGGCGATCTCGCCGGCATTGTCGAACCGCGCCTGTGCCGACGCAGCGCTGGTCAGGGCCGTCGTGGCCAGCGCGGCCATTGAAATCGTGCGCAAGAAGGTCATCACTCAGTCTCCCGATAGGCGGACGAACCGCCCCGTTCGGGAGTCGGCTCACTTGCCGGGAAACTGCTGAAAGCCCGCTATCGGGACAACGCGCATGCCCTTTCGCCAACGCACTGGCCAGATGGCATAACCCCGCCGGATGGCACAACGCGCCGGAGTCCGATCCGGCATGACATGCGAGAGAGGCGCCACCCTTCCGGATGGCGCCTTTTGCTTGGCAAATGCCCCAGTCATTCAGGGCGGATCAGAACGTTGCGCGCAGACCCAGCGATCCCGAAACAGTGGCGTCCTGACCGTGGGTCGCCACATGAACTGAGCCGGAGAGGCTCAGATCCTCGGTAATGGCGTGGTCCAGATCAAGACCCGCCCGGGCCCAGGTCGACCCCTGGTTGCCCCCGCCCAGGTCAAAGTCGAAAAGACCCAGCACCTGACCACTGGACCCCGGCGCGCCCCCACTGCGATGCGCCACTTCCAGCGTTCCGCTGAGCGTCGTTTCCGGCGTGATCTCCGCCTTGGCCGTCACGCCCAGGCGCACTTCCCCCTGCACCAGGCTCTGCGCGTCGAACCGCGCTGGGAAGGCCCCGCCGCTTTCCGTGTAGCCGCCCATATGCGTGTGGCCGATGGCGCCCGAGATCCAGGGATTGATGCTGACATTGCCCAGAACGGCCGCATCCATCCAGTCAACCCGCGCCCGGATAACACCCGCAGTAATGCCGGTGGACCCGCTCGATATGTCGGTCGCCGCGCCATTGGTATAGGCGCGGTTGATATTGGCCTGCCAGCCGCCCAGCACGCCGGTCAGCGACAGCAGCAGCGGCGTGCCATCGGGGTTCCAGTCGACCTCGCCCATCACATAGGCGCCCCCCAGCTGCGCATTGCCGCCCAGCGCCAGCCCCTGCCAGGACGTGCTGGCGCCAACGCCGAGCCCCGCCACCACGCCATCGCCCAGGGCGCCGCAGGCACCCACTTCGGTCAGCGCAATGCCGGTATCGGTATTGGCCTTGTAGGCCAGGTCGCTGACGCTCCACAGGCAGGTATCGTCTTCCATCCGCCCCTGCATCATCAGCGGCCGGTGATGCGCCCCGTTGAGCGGCATCCAGGTCAGGTCGACGCCCATCTGCGCAGCACGCGCATTGGCCAATAGGGTCTGTGTGTATTCGGGCACATCCATGATCCCCGAGCCGCCGCCGCCCTGATTGGGGGTGACACGGGCAATATAGGCGCGGCCTCCACCGGACCCCGTATGCTCGCCGACAACGACATTACCGTCATCAGAGACGCCGTTTGCCGTTGCAATCGTCGTATTCACGGCAACACCATTGGCCGCGAGCCAGTCCTCGATGCTGATCATGCCTGTGCCCGCCGTCCACCTGAATCCGCGGCTATCGTTCCAGATGTTCTCGGCATTGCCGACCACAACCGAGCCGTCTGCTGACACAGCCCATGCAAAAGAGTCTTCACCACCCAGCGTTCCCAGGTCGTACATCTGCGCATTGCCCGCGACCCCGCCGGTCGCCCCCTCGACCCAGCGGAAGGCCCTGTCATGGCCATCGCCGTTGGCTGAGTTTCCGACAACCACTGTACCGTCATTGCTGACACCATATGCGGCAGACGACAGCCCGCCCAGCGTCCCCAGATCCTCAATGGTCGTCGACGCCGTTTCGATATCGGCCAGCGACCAGCGGACAGCGCGGTTGTCGTTGTCCGCATTGCCGGCGAGACCCACCCCCCATAGACCATTGCCGGATATGCCCGTGCCATAGCTGCCTTCGCCGCCCGTCAGTGTCCCCAGGCCATACATCTGGCGATTGCCCACAACGCCCGTTGTGGCGCCTTCGACCCAGAGGAAGGCCTCGTAATTGTCGATCGACGGACGGTCGCTATATCCGACGACACGGGTCCCGTCATCGGAAACGCCCCTGGCAAAGCTCGGTCCGCCATTGGACATTTCAAGCCGCCCGATATCCTGAACGCCGCCCGCCTCGGTCCAGCGGATGGCGCTGGTCTCGATGGACGTCATTTGGCCGACCACGACACCAGTGTTGGACACGTCAATCGCGTACACCGACCAGCCACCCGGGTCGGCAATGGTCACTACGCCATCAGGCGTCAAAAGGAATGACACAGAACCTGTGCCGTTATAGCCATGGCCAGTCGCATACTGTCCATTGCCGCTAACGCCGGAGGCACGGTTCCAATACCATCCCGACCCAATCTCACCGACGTCTTGGATCGTCCCCGCCGCCAGGGCGGGGCCGGACAGGGCCGTGGTGGCCAGCGCGGCAATGGAAATCGTGCGTAGAAGCGTCATCACTCAGTCTCCCGATAGGCGAACGAACCGCCCCGTTCGGGAGTCGGCTCACTTGCCGGGAAACTGCTGTGATAACCCTAGGCAGACAACGCCAACGCCCCTGCCCCAATGCACTGGCTGAATCGCATAACCGGGCCGTCGCGCATATGGACGATCAGTCCGACGCGCGCTTGCGATAGGCGCCCGGCGACACGCCAAACCGCCGGCGGAAGGCGGAGATGAAATTGCTCGATTGCCCATAGCCCAGCGTCCACGCCAGCTGTTTGAGCGGCACATCCAGCCCCTGGTCGAGCATGTCGCGCGCCGCGCTCATGCGCATGTCGAGCAACAGGTCGAACACCGTCGTGCCATAGATCTCGCGAAAGCCCTGGTTGAGCCGCTTGGTCCTGAGGCCAACGGCGGCGGCGAGAGTATGCAGGTCCGGCGGGTCCTGCAGATTGGCCTCGAGAATTTCCCGCGCCTCACGCACCCGCCGCAATTCCTGGCTGGTGAGGTTGCTCTCCTTGCAGCTCGCCAGAAGGCCCAGTTGCAGGGCCAGCAGCTCCAGCGCCTTGCCCTCGCGATAGAGCCTTTGCATCGGTCCTGAATAGGTGGGATTGAGCAGGTCGTTGGCCACCTTGCGCGCCAGCGGGGCTGCGGCGCGCATCGACGAGATCGGCCCGTGTCGGCGGCGCGCCAGTTCGGGCAGGTCATGATCACGCGCCAGCTCGTCCACCGCCTCCGGCGTCAGCATCATCGCCACCGAGCGGAACGGATGGTCCGGCTGCAGGCGATAGCGGATGGCCCGTTCGGAAATGCTCACGGCATAGATCTGGCCATTGTCGCGCCAGAGCTGGTCGGCATTGCCCTCGGCCTCCAGCACACCGGTGCCGCTGACGATACAGCCAAGGATGAGATTGTCCGAGGTTCCACCACCCGGCGCGCCCAGCATATAGGGCGAGTCCGAATGGCCCACCGCACGAAACAGGCTCATGCCGCCACGCACCGGCACATGCTCAAGAAACCCCCGATAGGGGCCGTCGCTCATGTCGATGCGCCCAGTCGCATCGAACTCGCCCACCACTCTTTCCTGCTTCGATGAAAATAGCCAGCTATGCTTCAAGTATGCTTTGCCCGTCCAAGCGCAAAGGCCATAACTTATCGCCGCCTTGCTTTGTGGCAAGACGGCAAAAGTTATGCGCAAGGGTCACGAGCAAGCCGGAAGGGCCGCGGATTGGCGCACCTGTCCGGCGCGCCAATCAGGTCATGTCATTCGCCAAAGGCCCCGAACAGAGGATGGAGGCGGCTTTCGAAGGGCCGCACCACGTCGGCATGGGCTTTGCCCTCTTCGCGCACCATCTGCACTTCCGCGATCAGTCCTTCGACATGTTCGCGCATCATCGCCTTCTGGTCATCGGGCAGCGCGGAAGCATCCAGATTGGCCAGCGGCTCGGCGAACATGGCATCGATCTGCTCTTGCGGTATATTGGCCATATAGCCTCCGGCGACCGCATTATAGGCCTCGATCCAGCTATCCCGGTCGAAGCCTGCAGCGGGAATCCGCGCGGCGCTCAGCGAGTCATAGTCGTAGAAGATGTCGGCAGCATCGGTGGTCATGTTCTCGCCCATCTCCGCGATCAGCTCCTCCATGACCGACACCACGGCCTCCGCCTCCCGCGCATCGAGCGCCAAGGCGGACGATGGAGTGATCACGAAAGTCAGGCCCGCCGAGACGGCGCCAACCGCCAGCGCCAGGGCCGCGCCCTTGAGAATGGAAGTCGTCACTAGAATGCTCCCTTGAGGCCGATCGAACCGGCGATGGATGGATCGCGCCCCGCCGTGGCGAAATGCACCGAGCCCGACAGCGACAGGCTGTCATTGATCTTGTGGTCGAGTTCCGCCCCCACCCGCAGCCAGGTATTGGATTGCTGGCCACCGCCGAGCGAGAAGGCGAACAGCCCATCGACCTGACCGCTGGCGCTGGGCGCCGTCCCGCTGCGATGCGCCACTTCGAACGTGGTCGACAGCTGGGTCTGCGCCGACAGCTCGGTGATTGCCGTCACGCCGACGCGGACATCCACATGCGTCAGGTTCTGCGCATTGAACCTCGCCGGGAAGGGCCCACCGCTCTCGCTATAGCCATCGACATGGAGCGCCCCGAGGCTGACCGCGCTCCACGGATTGATTGTCGTATTGCCCAGCGTCGCGGCATCCAGCCAGTCGGCCCGAACCCGGATCACCCCGCCCGTGGCATTGGTCTGCCCGCTCGACACAGCCGTGGCCGCGCCATTGGAATAGGCCCGGTCGATATTGGCCTGCCAGCCGCCCAGCATGCCGGTCACCGACAGCAGCAGCGGCGTGCCATCGGGCTGCCAGTCGACCTCGCCCAGCACATATTGGCCCGCCATGCGGCTCGATCCGCCCAGCGCCAGGTCCTGCCAGGCCCGCGTCGTACCCACCGCGCCACCGATCCGCACCGCGCCGCCCGCCAGGTCGGTACAGGCGCCGATTTCCGCGAGGCCGAGACCCGTGGATGTGCCGCCATGATGGGCAAAGTCCCCCGTCGCCCAGGCGCACATGTCGCCCTCGAGCTCTGGCGTCAGCATCAGCGGCCGGTGATGCGCCCCATTCATCGGCAGCCACGAAAGGAACTCGCCCGCGCTGGCAATGCCACCGGCGCCCGCATAAAGCGTCTGCTGGTATTCGGCGACGTCCATGATCCCCGAGCCGCCGCCATTGCCGGTAACGCGGGCGACGTAGCCTACGCGAATGCTGTTTTCGTCCCACATCGTGCCGACGACCACAGTGCCATCATCCGTGACTCCGGTGGCATCGACCAACGGCCGGCCCACATCCACTCCGGCCGCGCGAAGCCAGTCTGCCACCGCGAGCATTCCCGTATCTTCGGCCCACCGGAAGGCGTTCACGTTCTCGTCCACGTCCGTGGCCCTGCCGACAACAACGGTCCCGTCACCCGAGACAGCCGTGGCCCAGCTTGACGTGCCGCCGAGGGTCCCCAGATTGTACATGGGCGTGCTGCCCTGCCCACCAGTATCACCTTCTACCCAGCGGAAAGCGCGATAGCCGCCACCAAAATCCGGGAGAAGTGCGCTGTATCCGACGACCACCCTGCCGTCATTGGATATACCCTCCGCAATTGTTTCGTCACCGCCCAAATGCCCAAGGTCGACATGGCTGACATTGCCGGCCGCGATGTCGCTGATGTCATAGCGGTAGCCACGCCAGGGCTGGACGAGGAACTCCGACTCGCTTCCGACGGCATACCGTCCATCCCCAGAAATGCCTTTGATCTCGAACTGATCGGCGTTGGCCATGGCCGTTGGCAGTTCGTGCATTTGCGGATTGGTGGCGACGCCGGTGGTCGCATCCTTGATCCAGACGTACCCGGCATAGAGGAAGTTTGCCTTGCGCGCGACGCCGACGACAATATTGCCATCCGCGGACACGTCAGTTGCCGAGCTTTGGTTGCCACCGAGCGAACCGATATATTCGAGCCCGCCGTCTTCCGTCCAGCGGAAAGCCCCCGGCATGTTCCAGAAGTTTGACGACCCGACAATCACTCGCCCATCATACGACATGCCGGTTACGACCGAGCCGGCGCCCGGACTGGACCCCAGGTCAATCACCCCGCCGCCCTGGTCCCAGCGCATGGCCCGAAAAAGCCCGGATGAGGACTGGACTATGGACCCGCCGAAATACGCCCCGTTTCCACTTATGGCGTCGATCCGCACATCACGAGGATCGAGAGGATCAGGCGAATGGTAATAATCGATCCGGTTCTGCGCCTTTGCTTCCGGGATCAAGACCATCGCCGTAGTCGCCATCAGCAGGCCAGCCAGCAGCCAACGCCCCTCGTTCCGCCTTTTCGTCCTGCTGAAAGTCCGCCTGGTCATGATGTTCTCCCGAAAGCAAAAGCCGATCCCTGGGGGACCGGCTTTGCGAACTAAGAGAGGCTCAGCCTGATCTCAACGCTTGGTCGGATCACGCATAATCATTGCCGGGAAACATAACGGCCTTCGCGCAGGCTGCCCGGCGTTACCCCGAACCGGCGCCGGAAGGCGGTTACGAAATTGCTTACCTGGCCATAGCCGAGATCCCATGCGAGCTGCTTGAGCGGCAGTGGCGTGCCTGCCTCGAGCGCCGCCCGCGCCGCGTCGAGCCGCGCGTCATGGAGGTAGGCGAATACGGTCGTGCCATAGAGATCACGAAACCCGCGATTGAGTTTCTTCGACGACATGCCCACGGCGCTGGCCAGCGCTTCGAGATCAGGCGGATCGCGCAGGTTGGCGAGCAGCATATCGCGCGACATGCGGATCCTTGCCTGCTCCCGCGCCGTCAATGTCCGCACTGCCGGTTGGCCGTCGAGATGCTGGAACTGGTGCCCCAGCAGTTCCAGAACCTTGGCCTGCATGAAAAGGCGCCCGATCGGCCCCTCGAAGGGCGTCCGCAACAAGGACTGGCTCACGCGTCTTATGCCGCCGGGCAAGGTGCCCATGTCGGCCAGGTCGTCCCGCCGCGCCTCAAGCACGTCGCTGACCATTTCGGGCAGGCCGTCATCGGCGCCGAGGAAATCCATGGCCTCGGCCTCGATCCGCACGGCGACCGCCCGCCAGCCTCGCTCCGCATCGATGTCATAGTGGCAATGGCGTTCCACCGGCGAGACGGCGTAGAACCGTCCGTCATCGCGCCATACCATGTCATCGCAGCCTTCAAGCTTGAGCAGGCCCCGGCTGGACAGCACGCCGCCCAGCACCACCCGACCCTGCCGCTCGCCCCCACCCACGTCGATCTGGAACCGGCATTGCGCCGATGCCTCGCCCCGATAGAGCCAGACGCCGGGCAGGACCTGCGTTTCCTCGAGATAGGCGCGCGTCGCCCCATGCCGGAAGCGCAGCCGTTCCGAACTCGCGAACTGGTGCGGCCGCGAACAGCCGCCGCTCGAAAACAACCATTCTTCCATGCAAAGGCCCATCCAGAGGCAAATACGCTATGACAAATCTGAAGCCTGTCAATGCATTGCCGCTTTGTCGGCCGGCTCGCATAATACAGGCCTCTTGCAATAACGCGGGCGTGATAGCGTCCTCAATTGCATATGAGTCGCCATGATGGCGGCCAGGGCAACTTGGGGGGACTTTCAGCATGCCAGTACTGGCACAACTTTACTTCCGCACGGCCATCCTGTTTCTGATCGCCGGCATCTGCGTGGGCATCTACATGTCGATGAGCGGCAATCATGCCGTCACCGGCGCCCACGCTCATATCAACCTGCTCGGCTGGGTCACCAGCGCCCTGTTCGGCGGCTACCTGGCGCTCAATCCGGCCAAGGCCGTCGGCCTGCTGCCGCGCCTGCAATATCTCGTCTATGTGCTGGGCGTCATCGTGATGGGCGTGGCGCTCTATCTCATGCTTGATGGCAATGCCGCCATGGTGCCCGTTGTCGCCGGCGCGTCCATCATCGCCTTTGCCGGCGTGCTGATGTTCGCGATCATCATCTTCATGCCGGCCCGCGTCTGAGCCACGGGCGGCGCGCAGGCTCCGGTCAGCGCGCCGTCTTGACCTCTGCCCTCGCCACGACGCGATTGGTCAGCGTCTCCAGGTCCCTGAGCAAGGGCATGAACGGTTCAAGGTCGCTGCCCCGGCACAGGCCCTGTTGTGCAAAGGCCAGCGCATCGGCGTAGCAGGCGGCCTCTTCCGGGCGGATGTCCACCTTGTCGATCAGCACCACGTCGAGGCAGTCGAAGGTATGCATGGCCACTTCGGTGAGCAGGTGCATCCCGGCCAGCCCGGCCAGGTCCCGCGTCTGGGCAGCCCATTGGCAGCCCTTGGCCACGTCGACATCGGGCCAGGCGCGCAACAGGGCCATGAGCGGCACGATGGCCTTCTCGATCTGCCCTTCGACTTGCGCCTTCATCGCCGAAATCGAGCGGTCAGAGGCCATATTGGCGCCGCTGCGATTGATCCCGCCAGGCTTGGTGGCCTCGCGGCTGAATTTTGTCTGGACATTGACCAGGCGCCCGGTTGCACCATCAGACATCGGCTTCCTCCAGTGCAACGGTCTCGTCTTCGGCATCGGTCTGACGCCGTTTGGGCACGCCTTCGTGGTCTTCCTCACGGAAGCGGCGGTCGGGGCCGTAATAGGTGGGGCTTTCCCAGAACGGGCGCGGCTTGCGCGCGATCCAGTTGATCCGGTCATAGAGCACGACCGGCGCCACAGGTTTGGAAAGCACGAAATTGGCGCCGCAGTCGCGGGCCTGGTGCACGCTGATGCGCCGCGCCGTACCCATGGTGATGACCATGGGAATGGACCGGCGAATATGCTTGGTGTCGAGGCGGATGGCGCGCACGAATTCGATGCCGCTGCCGGCCTGTTTTTCCTTGCCCGGCCAGGGCAGGTCGGCGGCAACGATCAGGAAATCCACGTCGCGGTCGGTCAGGAGACGCGCAGCAGTGGGGGCATCAGCAGCCTCATGCACGGTCTTGCAGCCAAAACCGTAGAGCAGCCGGCGGAAGAGTTCGCGGTAAAGGTCACTGGGATCGGCTATCAGAAAGCCGACCTCCGTCAGATTGACCGATTCTTCGAACTTCAGCGCCATGGCCCCGTGGCTTACCGGAAAACTGCTGACACTCCCTTAAACCGGTCGCAAAATCTGTGTTCACTCAGAGGCTTCGGCAAGGACTTGGCCCAGCTTCACCGCACCAGTGGAAACACACAGCCGCAACACCCCCCAGATCGCCACGTCCAGGCAGACTGAGAACAGCGTGTGGCTGAAGAGCGGATTGTCGACCCTGGGATCGGCCGCCAGTGATTTCGACGACCTGCTCGATGGAGGGGGAATGAGGGCCGGGTGATGGCGGTGGCCCTCTTGATGCAGCCACACCCTTCCTGTACCCCACCCCTTCCCGTGAGAAGGACATCCTCCATGCTGCCCTGGCAAAAACTCGGCGAGACCACCATGCCCGGCGGCGGCCCGATGACGCTGATGCAGCGCGGCACCGAATATTCCGTCATGTCCGGCACCATCACCCTGATGAACAGCCGCATGAGCAATTCCGAGGAGCAGCTGGCCAAGATGTCGGCCGCCCGGCTCGGCGCGCGGCCAAAGCCCCGTATCCTGATCGGCGGGCTTGGCCTGGGCTTCACCCTGCGCGCCGCCCTCGACTGCTTTGCCGCCGACAGCGAGATAACCGTGGCCGAGCTGGTGCCCGAAATCGTCGAATGGGCGCGCGGACCGCTCAAGCCGCTGCATGGCGACAGCCTCGATGACCCGCGCGTGGGCATTCACCTCGGCGATGTGGCAGGGGCCATCAGCGCCGGAAAACCCTTCGACGCCATCCTGCTCGATGTCGACAACGGACCCGATGGCTTGTTCCGCCCCGCCAACGACCGGCTCTACAACGCCACGGGGCTTGCGGCCGGCCGGGCGGCCCTGACCCCGGGCGGGCACCTGGCGATCTGGTCCTCCCACCCGGACGCCCGCTTTACCAAGCGCCTCAGGCAGACCGGCATGCAGGTTGACGAACTTACCGTCCGCGCCCGCGACAACGGCAAGGGCGATCGCCACACGCTCTGGTTTGCGACGAAGTAATCAGGTCACCGCGCCCGGCGTCCGCAGCGAGGGCTGCTGCCGCTCGATGCGGGAAGCCAGCGCCGCAATGGCACTGGCCGTATCCGCATTGCGATGGGCGATCTTGTCGAGGCGCCGCAGCATGCCGCCAATGGCCAGGAACAGCAGGCCTGTCCCCGTCACGCCCAGGCCCGGGATCATCGCCAGCGCCATGGTCATGACGGCAATGATGAAATGGTCTTCGTTAAACGGTTGGGTCAGGATGAGGCCGCTCCAGGCAAGACCGAGCAGCACGACCACAGTCCCCAGGGCATAAAAGACATACGCCACGGTAACACCTCGTGTTTCAACAGCCGCGGGCCCAGTGTACCGGATTGCCGGCCGCCACGAAATCCCGCTAGCCCATCATCTCGCCGGCCTGGCCGGTCAGGGTCGAGATGAACACCTTGGTCCGCGCCTCGCGCGGCGTACCAAAAACCTGTTTGGCCGGCCCCGCCTCCACCACCTCACCCGCATCGAGATAGACCACATTGCTCGCAATGCTGGCTGCCAGCCGCAGGTCATGCGTCGCCATCAGCATGGTCGTGCCCTCGCGCGCCAGCTGCGCCAGCACCTCGATCACTTCGGCCGCCAGCTGCGGATCGAGCGCCGAAGTCGGCTCGTCGCACAGCAGCACCTTTGGCGAAGGCGCCAGCGCCCTTGCAATGGCCACGCGCTGCTGCTGTCCGCCCGACAGGCTCGACGGCCACTCGTCAGCCTTGAAGCGCATGCCGACCTTGTCGAGCAGCTCCATCGCCCGCGCGCGCGCCCTGTCCTTGGGCCATTTCAGCACCGTCACCAGCGCCTCCATGACATTCTCGGCCACCGTGCGATGCGGAAACAGCTGGAAATTCTGGAACACCATGCCGGTCTTGCGCCGCAGCGCCAGCATGGACGCGCGATTGACCTTCCCGTCCGGCACGAAGTCGATCACGGCATCGTCGATGCATACCCGCCCCGATTGCGGAATTTCCAGCAGGTTGACGCAGCGCAGCAGCGTGCTCTTGCCGCTGCCCGACGCCCCGATCAGCGCGGTCACATGCCCCTCGGGCACCGTGACGCTTACCCCCCTGAGCACATGGTTCTCGCCAAAGCGCTTCTCTATCTTTTCCAGCGCAATCATGACGCCGCCTCGATATAGCCGCCATAGCGCGAAAACCGCTTCTCGACATGCCCCTGCAGCCAGGAGAGCACCGAGCTGGCCGCCAGATAGATCAGCGCCACCTCGATATAGATGATCAGCGGCTCATAGGTCGTCGCCACGATCCGCTGCCCGGCCCGGAACAGTTCCGGCACGGTAATGGCCGCGGCAAGCGACGTATCCTTGACCAGCGAAATGAACGTGTTCGACAGCGGCGGCACGGCGATGCGGGTGGCCTGCGGCAGGATGGTCCTGCGCATCGCCTGCCCCCAGGTCATGCCTACCGAATAGGCCGCTTCCCACTGCCCCTTGGGCACGGCCAGCAACACGGCCCGCACGATTTCGGACGTGTAGGCGCCCACATTGAGCGTGAAGCCGATCAGCGCGGCCGGAAACGCGTCGAGCACGATGCCCACGCTCGGCAGTCCATAGAAAATCAGAAACAGCTGCACCAGCAGCGGCGTCCCGCGGATGATCCACACATAGAAGCGCACCGCGGCCGCCACCGGCCAGGGCGCGAACAGCCGCGCCAGCGCCGCCAGGAGGCCAACGCCGAGGCCCATGACAAAGCTCAGCAGCGTCAGCGGAACGGTAAAGACGAGGCACGCCCACAACAGGGACGGCAACGACTCGATCATCAGCGAGAGCCAGTGCGGCATGGCAACTTTCCAGAAGGCGGCGCGATGGCCTGATGGGCATCACCCCAGGGCGTTACCCACGGGCACGACCCGAGGGCACTGCACTATATCCGATCCACGCGCAAAAAACCCCCGGGTCGGGCCCGGGGGTGTCGATCGCGTGGGTGGAAGCGCAACCCCTACTGGGAGACGTCTTCGCCGAAGTACTTTTCGGAGATGGCCGCATAGGTGCCGTCGGCCTTGATGGCCTCCAGCGCCTCATTGATTGCGGCCAGCAGTTCCGGCTTGCCCTTGGCCAGGATCACGCCCGAAAAATCGGCATCCTCGGCCGTGGCCACCACCTTGACCGGCGCATCCGGCTGCTGGGTCTTGAAGTCGTAGAAGGACAGGCTGTCATTGATGGTGGCATCGGCCCGGCCCTGCACCACCAGCGCAATCGACTGGTCGAACCCGTCGGTCCCGACCAGCTCGGCCCCATATTCCTCGGCCAGCTTGCCGAAATTGGAGGTCAGCGTCTGCGCCGATTTCTTGCCGGCCAGGCTCTCGAAGCCGGTAATGTCGGTATTGTCCTCCGCCACGATCAGCGCCGCCTTCGAGGCGATATAGGGTTCGGAGAAGTCATACTTGGCCTGGCGTTCTTCGTTGATGCCGACCTGGTTGATCACCACGTCATAGCGATTGGCGTCGATGCCGGCGATCAGCCCGTCCCACGGACCTTCGACGAATTCGGCCTCGACGCCAATCTTGTCGGCAATGGCGCGCCCGATTTCGACGTCGAAGCCAACCAGCTCGCCAGTATCGTCATGGAAGGTAAAGGGCGCATAGGTGCCCTCGGTGCCGATCTTCAGCACGCCCGCCGACTTCACCTGATCCAGCGCCGTCTGCGCAAAAGCCGGGGTGGCCAGGGTCAGCACGCCCAGGGCGAGAAGAACTTTGGAGAATGTCATCTGTGTGTCCTTGCATTGCCTGGCCATCCAGACGGCCGAGGCATTCTGTGGCGGAATCTGCGCCCGCGATCCTGCGAGTTCAATGACTTGAATGAATGTTTTCCTTTCTGCCCCGCCGCCGATGCGCACGTGCTCCGGCCAGCGCAATCCGGAGCCTGCCATTGCCCGGTTGGCCGTTCCCGCGCGACCGGAGGGATCGGAGACGCCACGTCCAGCCCCGCTCGCCAGCCCGTTCACCGCCGCGTCGCGAGAGACAGGCGGCAGCAAGCTGACAATAGGCTTACAATCAAGAATGGACAAATATTATCTCTATATCAGCGACTTAGCAGAAACCAGCGTCAGCATACCGCGTTACCTCACCATCAAGAAATTGATCGGAGACAAACATGCCCATCGAACGCGAAACCATCATTGAGCAGCCGGTCCACCGCGAAACTGTCGTCACCGGCGGTAGCCCTTTCGGCCTGGTTGGCGCCATCGTCGCGGCAGTCGTCGCCGTGCTGCTGATCCTCTGGCTGGTCAATGGCGGCATTTCCAGCAACGGCGACGCCGTCAATGTCGACCTGCCCGAAGTCACCGTCACCGAATAACCTGAAGAGACGGCTCTCCGGAGCCGGAAAGGACCATCGAATGAATCGCATCCTCAAACTCGCGGCCGGCGCCATGCTGGCCACCTCGGCCCTCACAGGCATCGCCCTGGCGCAGTCCGCTTCGGCCACCGCCACCACAGAGCTCAACATCCGCTCCGGCCCCGGCCCGCAATACGCCTCCGTTGGCTTCATTGCCTCCGGCGATACCACGGCAGTCGATGGGTGCCTTGAAGGCAGCAAGTGGTGCCGCGTGAACTACAATGGCGTCGAGGGCTGGGCCTATTCCGACTACCTCACGGCCGATCTGTCGGGTGAAGTCGTGGTCCTCACCGATCGCTACGCCGATGTCGGTCTCGGCACCGTCACCTATACCGATGACGGCTCGGCCGATAGCGGCGCGGTGGTCGGTGCGGCCAGTGGTGCCGTAGTGGGTGCGCTGGTCGGCGGGCCTATCGGAGCAGCGGTGGGCAGCACGATCGGCGCCGCCGGCGGCGCCTCGGCAGGTGCAGTCATCGACCCACCCGAAACCGTCCGCACCTTCGTGACCTCCAACCCGATCGATCCGATCTATCTCGAGGGCGAAGTCGTCATCGGTGCCGGTGTTCCCGAAACCGTGACCCTGCAGACCATACCCGACTACGAATACAGCTACGTCTATATCAATGGACAGGCTGTCCTGGTCGATCCGGGTACCCGCCAGATTGTCTACCTGGTGCGCTGACCCCGCAAATCGCCGCGCTCAGGCGTCAGCTGAGCGCGGACGAAGCGGCGTCGGTCCGCGGACCGGCGCCTCTACCTTATTGGAGTTGAGATTATGGTCGCGACGACACAACAGCGCCTGCAGCGCCGCAAGCGGCTGCGCGCAGCGGCGATTGGTGCCTTGGGTCTCATTGTCTTCCTGCCTGAAGATTTGTCCGTCCTGGGAGGCGTGGTCGGCGCATTGATGCCGGTAACCGCTGTCAGCGCTCAGGAGGCCAAGTGAAGGCCCGGGGCGCCAAGGGAAAAAGCGGGACCCCGGCTCTGTCAACAGGGCGGGGGCGCGTACCGGGGTCCCGTATGCGGACGGTCCTGCATGGGTGGACGCCAACACCCCGACACTAACACAGGGTGGATAAGTAAAGGCTTGGCCGCCTTGTAAGCGTTTTGTCAGGGAAGGACGGGTATTTTGCCATGATGCTCCCACGCCTTCTCATCGCCACCATGATTGCTCTTGCCTGTTCTGCACCGAGCCTGGCGCAGGGCAACAGCGCCAACGCGCCGGGCCAGTCAAACGGCAACAATGGAAATGGCCGTGACGGCGCCTCACCGGGCAATAGCGGCAATGCTCCTGGCCTGGGCAGCGACGCTCCCGGACAGGCCGGTGACACCCTCGGTCACGGCGGAACGCTACCGGGCCAGGGGAGCAGCCCGCCAGGCCAGAGCGGAAGCGCACCTGTTCAGGAGGGCGGCGGCCCTCCGGGCCAGGATGGCCCCCGAACTGGCCAGCGTGACGGCCTGCCCGGGCCCCATTCCAGCGGGACGCCGGTCCCGAATGGGAACGCTCTGCCGTCATCCCCGCCCACCCGTGCAGCACCCCCCGGCACCGCCGCCAATCCTGTGCCGCTTTCGGCCGATCAGGTCCGCAGCGCCGTCGAGGCACGGCAGGTCCTGCCTCTGTCGGGCCTGACCGAGCTCATTGGTGAACACGGTGGCGGGGAGATCGTCGATGCCAGCCTGCTGCGCGTCGACGGGATGCTGGTCTACGCCATCAAGGTCCTTGCTCCCGGCGGTCGCTTGTCCGTTCAGTATTACCACGCCCGCTCCGGCGTCTATATCGGGAGCCAGTAATGCGTATCCTGCTCTGTGAGGATGACGACCAGATTGCGCAATCCATCCAGCTCGCGCTGGAAAAGTCCGGCTTCACGGTAGAGCGGGAGGGGGACGGCGAAGCGGCCCTGTTTCGCGGCGAGACGGAAACGTTCGATGCGGTCGTGCTTGACCTCGGCCTCCCCCGCATGGATGGCCTCACCGTGCTCAAGCGCTGGCGCCGGGCGTCTCTGACCATGCCGGTATTGATTCTCACGGCGCGCGGCCAGTGGGAGGAGCGGGTCGAAGGGATCGAAGCCGGCGCTGACGACTATGTCGTCAAACCCTTCCACATCATGGAAATCGTCGCCCGGCTGCGGGCCCTTATCCGACGCGCCGGCGGCCACGCCACCGCGCGGATCCCTTTCGGCCCCTACGAACTGGATACCAGGATCCAGCAGGTGACGCAGGACGGCCTGCCGCTCGACCTCAGCCCGCAGGAGTTCAAGCTGGTTTCCTATCTCCTGCACAATCGCGGCCGGGTCATCTCGCAACTGGAGATCACCGAACATCTCTACCGTCAGGACTATGAGCGCGATTCCAACGCGGTAGAAGTTCTCGTGGCGCGCGTCCGCAAGCGCCTTGCCCCCGAAGTCATCAAGACCCGCCGCGGCTTTGGCTACATGCTCGGTGACGGCTATTGAAGGTCAATTCCATCAAGCTTCGCCTCATGGCGCTGTCTGTTGTCTGGGTAATCGGCTCGCTTACCGCCGCCGCCTTCGTGCTGCAGTTCCTCTTTGTGAGCACTCTCGAGCGCAGCGTCAGCGAGGATCTTGATGCGGCAATGACGCGCCTGGTCGCCCTCATCGACCTCGCTTCTCCAAAGCTTGCACTGACGGGCCCCATGCCCGATCCGCGCTACGAAACCCCGCTTGGTGGCCGCTACTGGCAGATCGAAAATCTTGAGACCGGCGAGGTGCTGCAATCGAGGTCGCTGTGGGCCGGAGGCATACCGCCCATTGCCGGAGACAGCCCCGATCTCGTCCATTTCACCGACGAACGCGGCCTTCATGTCATTTATCTGGGCAGGACCATCGAGGCCAACGGCCAACCCCTGCGCATCAGCCTGGGCGAAGACCACCTGCCGGTCCATATCGCCGCCACGCAGTTCCAGCGCGATCTCACCCGGCTCTTCCTGTTGCTCGGCGCCATCATCCTGCTTGCAGCGTGGCTGCAGCTCTGGCTTGGCCTGGCGCCCCTGGATCGCCTGCGCCGCTCCGTCGACCAGATACGACAGGGGCAGATCAGGCGATTGGAGACCGGGGTGCCCAGCGAAGTGCGGCCGCTGGTCGATGAAGTCAACGCCCTCCTCGACGAGCGCGAGGTCAACAGCGAGCGCGCGCGCCAGCGGGCATCCGATCTGGCCCATGGCCTCAAGACCCCACTCGCCGCGCTTCACGGCATCGCCCTGCGCGTCCGCGAAAAGGGCAATGCAGCCGATGCCGACCTAGTCGACGACCTCGCCTTCCAGATGTCGAAGCGCGTTGACTACCAGATGCGCCTGAGCGCCCTCCACATGCGCACAGCCGAACGCGGCGAAAGCACCTCGCTCAACACCGCCGTCCTGCGCACCATCACTGTTCTGAAAAAGACTGCCCATGGCGAGGACCTGCACTGGATCGCCGAACTGCCGCGCGAATGCCTAGTCGACGTCAACAGCCAGGATCTGATCGAGCTCGTCGGCGTCATCCTCGAAAATGCCAGCAAGTGGGCGCGCTCGCGCGTCGTGGTGAACACACGGGCCGAGGGCTGCTCCGTGATCCTCGAGGTCGGCGACGACGGTCCGGGTATTCCCCCCGATCGGCGCGATCAGCTCGGCGAACGCGGTCGCCGGTTCGACGAAACTATTCCCGGCACCGGCCATGGACTCGCCATAGCCCTCGAAATCGTCGCCCTCAACAACGGTCGCATCGAATTCGGACAGTCACAGGACGGCGGCCTGGCTGTGCGTGTGACCTTGCCTCAGGCAGCTGGCTGAGCGCTACGAGGCCTCGTTCGAGGTTTCCGGCGCCGGCATCAGCAGCACGGCCGCTGCAACGCAGCCGACGGCAAGACAGACAGCGAAAATGATCAGGCTGGCCATAGGTCTTCTCCCGTATCTGCGGCCGCCACCGGCCGTTCAGGGTCTTCAACGCCGCCAGCCGCGATGCGTTTCCTCTAAACCATTGGGCCGACGATAATATTTCAATCTCGCCGCTTGTCAGCTTCCCGTCAGCTTGGCAGGGACGGATCCGGGAACACACCCATCCTGCGACGGTTTCCATTTGCGATGGCAACCGCTACAAGTCGTGATCCATTCCCCTGCTGACATTGCGTGACAGAGCACCCATCTATGGGTTCATCTCATCCCGCCCCTCATGCTGACCTCGCGAGCGCGCCATGGCCCCCAAATCGACCCGCCCCGGCAAGGCCGAATTCTCCATCGACGACTTCCTCGGCGAGATCGAGAAGGCGGAGGACATTGCTGCGTCCAAGCCGCTCTATGCCGAGCGCATGAAGAACAAGCGCGCCCTCGACCGGGCCGATGCCGCCGAGAAGGAAGCCGCCGCGCCCAAGACAGCGCTCGAAAAGCGCCGCACCACCAAGTCGAACAACGACACCGCCACCGGCATGTCGAAAAAGACCGGCAAGACCAAGATCAACTCGGTCGACCGCGTCGATTTCTCCGGCCTCGGCGAAGCGCCGCAGGCCGGTTTCGGCCACATGCCGTCCCAGAAGCTCACCGCCCGCGACATCTCCCGCGTCGCCGCCGCCGATCCGGAAACCCAGGCGAAACTCCGCGAAGCGCTCGATGCCTCGGTGAAGAAGAACAAGGCCCGCAAGAACGAGTCTCTCGAAAACGCCCAGACCGTCGGCGTCACCGCCACGGTGAAGGCGCTCGAGCAGATCATCCTGCATGGCCGCAAGGAAGTGGAAGGCTCCGCCCCCTGGGTGCCGCATCGCCCCGAGCGTCCGGCCAAGCGCGGCGAGAGCAAACCCTTCCGCCTCGCCACCGATTATGTCCCCGCCGGCGACCAGCCCACCGCCATTGCGGAACTCGTCGAAGGCGTCGAAAACGGCGAGACCGACCAGGTCCTGCTCGGCGTCACCGGCTCGGGCAAAACCTTCACCGCCGCCCAGGTCATCGCCCGCACCCAGCGCCCGGCGCTGATCCTCGCGCCCAACAAGACCCTCGCCGCCCAGCTCTACAGCGAGTTCAAGGGCTTCTTCCCGGACAACGCGGTCGAGTATTTCGTCTCCTACTACGACTATTACCAGCCCGAGGCCTACGTCCCGCGGACCGATACCTATATCGAGAAGGAATCGACCATCAACGAGCAGATCGACCGCATGCGCCACTCGGCCACGCGCGCGATCCTCGAACGCGACGACGTCATCATTGTCGCCTCGGTCTCCTGCATCTACGGCATCGGCTCGGTGGAAGACTACACCGCCATGACCATCGACGTGCAGAAGGGCCAGCAGATCGACCAGCGCCAGCTGCTCGCAAAACTCGTCGCCCTGCAATACAAGCGCGGCGATACCGGCTTCGTGCGCGGCACTTTTCGCGTGCGCGGCGATACGGTCGAGATTTTCCCGGCTCACTACGAGGCCGCCGCCTGGCGCGTCTCCCTCTTCGGCAACGAGATCGAGTCGATCACCGAATTCGATCCGCTCACCGGCAAGAAGAGCGCCGACCTCACCTTCATCCGCATCTACGCCAATTCACACCACGTGACCCCGCGCACAACGATGAACCAGGCGCTGAAACTCATCAAGGCCGAGCTGGCCGCGCGCCTCCAGGAGCTCAACGGCGCCGGCCGGTTCCTGGAAGCCCAGCGCCTCGAACAGCGCACCCTCTTCGATCTCGAAATGATGGAAGCCACCGGCTCCTGCGCCGGCATCGAGAACTATTCGCGCTACTTCTCCGGCCGCAAGCCCGGCGAGCCGCCCCCGACCCTGTTCGAATATCTCCCCGATGACGCGCTGGTCTTCGTCGACGAAAGCCACGTCACCATCGGCCAGCTCGGCGCCATGTATCGCGGCGACCTGCGCCGCAAGGCGACCCTGGCCGAATACGGCTTCCGCCTGCCCTCTTGCATGGACAACCGCCCCCTCCGCTTCGAGGAGTGGAACGCCATGCGCCCACAATCGGTCTATGTCTCGGCCACGCCCGGCTCCTGGGAAATGGAACAGACCGGCGGCGTCTTCGCCGAACAGGTCATCCGCCCCACCGGCCTCATCGATCCCCCGGTCGAAATCCGCCCGGCCACCCATCAGGTCGATGACGTCATTGACGAGATCCGCCAGACCATCAAGGCCGGCTACCGCACGCTCGTCACCGTCCTCACCAAGAAAATGGCCGAGGACCTCACCGAATACATGCACGAACAGGGCATCCGCGTGCGCTACATGCACTCCGATGTCGACACCATCGAGCGCATCGAGATCATCCGCGACCTCAGGCTCGGCGCCTTCGACGTGCTGGTGGGCATCAACCTCCTCCGCGAAGGCCTCGACATCCCCGAATGCGGCCTCGTCGCCATTCTCGACGCCGACAAGGAAGGCTTCCTGCGCTCCGAAACCTCCCTCATCCAGACCATCGGCCGCGCCGCGCGCAACGTCGACGGCAAGGTCGTCCTCTATGCCGACCGCACCACCGGCTCCATGGAACGCGCCCTCGCCGAAACCAACCGCCGCCGCGAAAAACAGATCGCCTATAACGAGGCCAACGGCATCACCCCGCAGTCGGTGAAAGCCCGCATCAACGACATCATCGACTCCACCGCCGAACGCGACCACGTCACGGTCTCCATCGGCAAGGGCAAGGACGGCAAGGAAAAGGTCGTCACCGGCGACAACCTCGCCACCGTCATCAAGGACCTGGAACGCGAGATGCGCGAGGCGGCCACGAATCTGGAGTTTGAAAAGGCGGCGAGGTTGAGGGACGAGGTGAAGCGGTTGCGCGAGATGGAGTTGGATACGCTGGAGGGCGAAGTGAGCTAAGCTGGCGGATGACCAAACATTTCGGCCAAATGTGTCTTCGTTATTGACTGTCGCTCAAGCTCGTTATGTATCAGAGGAGCATGCTGAGACAGAAAATTCTTGGTCACTTCGCCAGTCGCGTAAAGATGAGCATATCGAAACCGCGACCGAGTACATTTTTCATCGTTCAAGCCCAGTGTGCTTATCGTAGCTTCCGCTGCCGCTGCCTGTGGCTCGCTTAAGTTGACGACCATGAGCATAGACGGAAAGTCAATTTGAAAAAGTCCAGCGGTCACTAGGAAAGGGTCCATGACTCCGGGCCTAGTGCCTTTTCGTCCGTTCATCCTTGAACATACGAATCTAAAGTTGGTCCATTCGTATGCAAGCTCGGGGTGACTGTCTTTTGGCAGAAAGTGCTCAACGGTGTCTGCGCCGGTCACTTCTTCAACGTGAAGGGATGTGTACGCGCAGATATGGCCAAACGCCTCGCGCAGATCATCTTTACATGCCCGCCAATATTCTTTGCCGCGGAATTTTGCCTTTGTACCAGCAGGAACGGTAGCAAGGAACAATGTTCCAGGCGAACGAACCTTAGCTTGGAAGTCACCGGGCTCGGGCTGAAGGGTGAATGGTATCATTCAAACTGCCGCCTGAAATAGTTCCAACGTATCCAGAAATCATCATCATCCGGCAACACCTCTCGAAGGCGCTGGTGAACTCTCAAGACATCTCGCTTAGGCGCTTCCTGCCCTAGGACTTGCAGGTCCTTTGCGGCCCCAATGACGTCCTCCGCATCTTTGGATCGCGCGGAGTCCATGTCAAAAAATTCAGACATTAACCACGCGTCTACAGTGCCTTGTCTCTCGAAGGTCATTGATCGAAGGTTCACTTCGCTATTGTCCAAAAACAGATGGTGTATCCTGTCATTGTCGCTGGACATTGGCTCCACCGAAGCCAGAACCAGCGGTGAGTGCGTGGCGACATGTACCTGTGCGAGCACCCCCGGTCCGAAGCCTTCTAGCATTCTCAGCAAAGCAGGCAGTATTTGCCGCTGCCATTTTGGGTGCAGGTGCGCTTCCAACTCATCGAGTAGGACGACGGGCGTTGAAAACGGTTTCCTGTTGACGGCTTCGGCGCTTTGGGTGTGTTCCGTCCAAGCCCAGACCAACAAGTAGGCGATGGACAGCGCTCGCTGAGTTCCCGCTGATGCATATACGATTGGCACCCTGCCGTAGGGCATCCTGAGTGATGGAATGGCACGAGAATCGCTAGCGATTTTAGTAGGTGGCCCTAGCCCAGATATCTCGGTGCCGGCAGCGATGATTTTCAGCGCGCGCGAAAAAAGCTGCCCCTCGAAACTCTCGCTGCCCTGCGCGTACCAATCTACCAAATCCACGATTAAGCCATTGCAGACGTGTCTTTTTCGTCCGCTGCCATCTGTGACTACCAATCCGTCCCAAACTGCCGACTTGCTGAACGTAAGAACATTTGGGACCGACCGCCATTTTGCGGAAGAGCTTCTTAGAGTGTCCCAAATTTCGTACGACCCGTCGTGCCGCGCATAGAACGCGAACCCTTCGGTCTCATCATGCCTCTTTTTCCAGCCCCCTTCGTAGGGATCGTAGAGTGCCAGATTTGGTCGAGCCAGCGCTGGGCCGCTCTTTAGCGTGTACTCGATTTCCGATGATCGCCGATGATTGCCGTCTTTTGGCTCGGCAGGGAAATCAGCCCAAACGCCCGTCAGCGCCCACCACGCAGTGTCTAAGATGAATGTTTTTCCAACGCTGTTGTCGCCGACTATAAGATTCAGCCGGGCTGAAGGTTCGTACGGAACATCGCGAACAGGACCAACATTCCTAAGTTCAATGAACTCAAGAACGGCACCGTCATTTGGCTTCGCAAGGTCCGGCCACCCAAAAGTGTTAAGAACCGTGCTTTCATCATATGGATCACTTGCTAACTCGATACGCCGATCAAATCGATCTGGCGAGCATAACTGCTCGTACTCTCGCTCTGAGAAATTGAACTCAGATTGAAACCACAGTTCGAGCTGCCTGGCAGGCCTCAATCCTTCTTCAATGACGCGATCTCGATATAGCCAGACTGCAAGGTCAGCGACCGGAATGCGCGAGCTACGATTGCTTCGCATCAAACCGCCCAAAATATCGATGTATTCTTCGCGCCAACCCCATGTCGATTTACCCGCGTGCACAAACGCGTCGCCAAAAGTATCTTTTACAACGCGCTGTAAAGTGGTCGATGCGTATCGATTGCTCACCCAGGGATTAGAAGGGTTGGAGCTAGCGAATGGGCTAAAGAATTTCTCTACATCCGGTAGAAGCCGGAAGTACTTCTCAAGAATTTCAACGTGAATATAGCGGTAGGTAAGCGGGACTGCCACACCGACGGGGATATCGGCCTTCTTAAAGCCCAGGAAGGCGAAGCCAAAGAATACGTGCAGGTCGGCCAGTCGCTTGGCCGACAGTACGACCTGTTCGGTGGAGATATATGCCACTAGATCGCCTCCAACCGTTCGACAGCCATTTTGCAGAACTCCGGGTTCAACTCTATACCCACCGACGCCCTCCCAAGGCGCGAAGCAGCCAGCTGAGAAGTTCCAGAGCCTACGAACGGGTCAAGTACTACCCCTCTTTGCGGCGTGCCTACTTCTATACAACGCTCGGCAAGCGCGTCAGGAAACGGCGCAGAATGGCGGTACTTCGATCTATCCAGCCTCTGAGATGGTATTACCCACACGTCCTCGTCGCCACCCAGTTTCCCTCTATCAAACCAGTAACGTTGAGTACTGGTAAACATGAAAATGTGCTCGTAGGTCCGCCACGGCCGATCTTTTGCGGTCGGCTCCGGTATGGCACTGGCGCGGTGCCACACAATTGGGCTTCGCAATATCCATTTTCGGTTGATAAGCTCTAGGGCCACACGCCAAGGAATTCCAATGGCAGTTTTCCGAGGCACCCCCAGACCGCTTGTGTCGACTGCCCTCAACCCGATACGTCGATGACGGTTTTTTTTGTCGTCCCCTTTTGGCAGACCTTTCGCCGAGTAATATGTGTCACCTATGTTTAGGAACACAACGGCCGTTGACTTCAAAGCCGGCCGAATAGCGTCGAAAGTGTCGCAGAGTTTCGTAACATACTCCTGGATAGAGCTCTCTTGGCCCATCTGACCTTCAACGTCGTAGTCTCTCTGCCAATAGTATGGTGGTGAGGTAACTACACAATCGATAGAATTAGGCTCGAGAAGTTTCGCCGTTTCCTTTGCGTCGCCCCGGTGCACCTCCCAAGGGATGCCCGTGCTGGTGGTTCCGGACCATGTGTGCGTGCCGCTTAGCATTCGAATCTTTCTGACAACGATAGTCTTCTACCGTAAGAGTTCGCTGAAGCGAAGGTCGCGACAGAACTTACGACCCCGAAAATGGCTGTCACCGCCTGAGCAGGCCCTATGAGCTGGTGATCGTACGCGACACTGACAATAGCGCCGCAGCTAATAACCCCACCCTATCCCCCCAATAAAAATCCTTCGTTGGACGCATAACCCGTCCAACCCCACACTCCCCGCATGACCACCGCTCTCCTCTCCAACGGCGGCCCGCCGCTTGATGATGATGACACCCACACCCCGCCCTGGGGCAGGAATGGGATTGGCCGCTATTTCGAATGGGCCCATGCGAAGAAGAAGGCCTTCGACGCGCCGTTTGACGTGGCCAAACTCCGCGCCCAGCGTGCCGCGCTGATCGGGCTGACCTATGAGGAATATGTCCTCGAAATCCTCGAACGCGGGCGCTATCTCAATGCCGGCGATACCGAGCGGATCGCGCAGATCGTGGCCAGGCGCGGAGTGCGGTACTGAGGCCAACCACAAGCTGATCCCCGTTGTGCCAACACGCGTCAAAATCTCCTCCAAACAGGAGAGAGCATGGAAGGCGAGACAAGTCAGTTACAACGGATGATTCAAGCAATGCGGGCGGCGACCAGCCAATCGAAGGTCGACCGCGCCTTTGGTCGATTCATCGCAGTTGCGAAAGGTGGATTTGACCCAGGGCAGCCCCGCCATCCACCCGGACGTCCCGATGACGGGAGGTGGTCTGGCGGTACGGATTTTTCTGATTTTGTTGCGGCAGTACGAAGAATTGGAAGCTCGTCCAGACTTTACTCGTCCTGCGTCGACATCTGCTATCCACTCCTGGAGCGGCCTCAATTCTCGGGCAGCGATATCAACCTCCGGGATTATCACAAATGCCTCAACCTCTGCCTGAAGTGGTGATGTGATGGATATCGAACTCGCGCGCACCATGGCGCGCACGGCTTTTGCTGCCAATCGAACCCTCCAGGACATCCTGCCGATGCTGCGGTCTGGCCTGTCCGAAGCAGACTATGGCAGATGCGTCCACGATATCGCCGTCGCCATCGACCACGTGAATACGGCCCTTCTCGCCCGGGCCGTGGAGGCCCATCCGGCCCTCGAGGCCGAGATAGAGACGGCCATACGCGAGCATGGACGATACTGAGCCGCCAGTGCGCGGGTGCGGCATTGGAGTAGGCACCCCCTGCATCGAGTACTGGGAGCACCGCACACAAAACTTATCCCCGCCCCAAAAACCTCCTCCATACGCCCACCCATCCCCGCCAGTTACGCGGTCCCGACGCACTTCGGGGCGTCCCGCAGGGCCGGACGCGCCAGTGGCGCGGCCGGAGGCCAGAAGGCCTTGAGCCCTATGGGCAAATGGCAGGGCGGGGAGGATCGGATGGGGAGGGCGCGCCCCTGCGTGGGTAGAAAACTTCGGCGCTGTCTGGCGTACACAGGAACGGTTCCCCCGAAAGCGGAGCCTGGACGATGGACACCAGTTACAGGACAGCGTCGATGCGCCGGCAGCCGGGCCCCCACGGTACCGCCTGTGTTCCGGGCCCCCCTAAGCAAGCCGATGCCGTACTTCGAACCGTGCCGAAGGGCAAATCCCTCCGGTGGAGGGATTTGAGGTTGCGAAGGCCATGAGAGCTAAGCTCGAATGGCGGCGGCGATCCGCACAGCGCTATTGAACCGGCGGGGCCCTTTTGTCATTGAACCTTCCAGAGACCAGACAAGGAGGCTCCCATGCGTGCCCTCGCCATTACCACCCTCGCCGCCACTGCCCTCGTCGCCCTTGCGACGCCGGCCCTGGCCATGACCGTCACGGCCCGCGTGTCGGGCGGCAATATCCCGGTCTATGCCGGGCCGGACGATCGCTTTGCCATTGTCGGCTATCTCCGCGAGGGGCAGGAAATCCCCATCGACCAGTGCACCCAGACCGATAGCGACAGCGATCGCGGCTCCTTGATCGGCGATGCCGGCCACACGCTCTGGCCGGCCAATGCCACCACCTATTGCCGCATCCCCGACATGGGCTGGGTGACCCGCTCCTACATTGTGGGGCGCGGCCTCATCAACGTCACCCCGCCGGACTTCCTCGGGCCGGGGTGGTGAAACAGTCACCCCACCCTCATTCCCTCCCCATCGAGGGGAGGGAGGCGCAGGCATCAGTCGGCAGTGTTCATCGTCTCCCTCCCCCTTGTGGGGAGGGTAGCGTCGCTAGGCCGGAGGCCTTAGCAAAGCTAGGGTGGGGGTGAGCGCGGACAGGCCTAAACCCACCCCGCCAATTCCCGGCGCACCATGGCCTCGATATAGTCCATGCCGCCCTGGGACGCATTGAGGCAGGGGATATAGGCATAGTTTTCCCCGCCCGCTTCCATGAACGTATCCTTGCCACCCATGGCGATCTCTTCCAGCGTCTCGATACAGTCCGCTGAAAAGGCCGGGGCCAGGATGGCGACCTTCTTGATGCCCTTCTTGGGCAGGTCTTCGAGGGTCTTGTCGGTATAGGGTTGCAGCCATTCGGTGGGCCCGAACCGGCTCTGGAAGGTGACCATCAGCTTCTCCTTGGGCCAGCCAAGGTATTCGCGCAGCAGCCGCGTCGTCTTGAAGCACTGGCAGTGGTAGGGGTCGCCCTTCCTAAGGTAGTCCACCGGCATGCCATGGTATGAGGTGATCACCACATCCGGCTCGAAATCGAGCCTGGCGACGCCCTCGCGGATGGAATCGCCCAGCGTGGCGATATAGGCCGGGTCGTCGAAATAGGCGGGCGCGGTGCGCACGGCGGGTTGCCAGCGCATGGTCTTGAGCGCATCGAACGCCTTGTCATTGGCGGTCGCCGTGGTCGTCGCCGAATATTGCGGATAGAGCGGCACCAGCAGGATGCGCTGGCATCCGGCCTTCTGCATCTTCTCCAGCACGCTCTGGGTCGAGGGATTGCCATAGCGCATGGCGAATTCCACCATGATATCCTCGCCGCTGAGGCGCTGTGCTAGGCTCTCCGTCTGTTCGCGGGTGATCACCCGCAGCGGGCTCTCGTTCTTTTCCTTGTCCCAGATCTGGGCATAGGCGTGCCCGCTCTTCTGCGGCCGGAACGAGAGAATGACCAGATTGAGGATCGGCCACCACAGGAACTTGTTGGTCTCGATGACGCGCGGATCGGACAGGAACTCCTTGAGATAGCGCCTGACGCTCCAGTAGTCCGTGCCATCTGGCGTGCCCAGGTTGAGCAGCAGGACCCCGATCTTCTGCTTGGGCACTTGCGGATGGTCGGGGGGGAGAAAATTGGACATTGGGGCCAGTTTGGAAGGGTTCCAGTGTGGTCCGCACCATAACCAATTGCGCCCCGATCGCAAGGCGGCGATGGGTCGCGCCGGATTTCGCGCCAGATCAGGGACGGGGTGCTAGAGGCTTGCAATCAGCAATAGCACACCGAATCCCAGCACGGCAAACGCGCCCAGCAATTCGGCCCACCAGACGATACGGTGCGCCAGCGGACTGTCGACCCCGCCAATCCGCCCGGCCAGACCCTTGGCGCTGACCGCCACGGTCGCCAGCGCGGCCACGGTGATGGCTGTTCCCAGCCCCATCAGCAGCACCGCGAGGATCCCCGCAACCAGGAGCCCCTGCGACAGGGCAAAGACCAGCACCACCAGCGCGCCGGAACAGGGTCGCAACCCCACCGCCAGCACCACGCCAAGCTGCTCGCGCCAGCTTCCCCTCAGGTCCTGCGGCCCCACGGCGTGATGCATATGCTCGCCATGATCATGGTCATGGTGGTCATGGTCGTGGTGGTCATGGTCATGGTGATGATGGCCGTGTCCCCAGCCAAACAGCTTGCGCAGCACCAGCCACAGGCCCAGCAGCGCCACCATGGCATAGGAAACGACGCCCACCCAATGGGCAGCCTCACCCAGCGCCGTGCTGGTGAGGTTGAGCACGCCCGCCAGCACCAGCACGAAGCCAATGGCCACCAGCGACTGCATCAGCGCCGAAAGGCCGCTGAGCACGATACCGCGCCGCAGCTGGCTTTCATTGGCCAGCACATAGGAGGATATCACCACCTTTCCATGCCCCGGCCCTGCGGCGTGGAATACCCCGTAGAGGAAGCTGAGGCCACCGAGCACCCAGAACGCCGTCCAGTCAGTCCTCAGCGCATCGAGCGAAGTGGTCATGGCGCTGTAAAAGGCAACCTGCTGCTGTTGCAGCCAGCCGAGGAACCCGCTCCGCGGCAGGTTCAGGCCCACCTCGGCCGGAGGTCCGCCAAAGGGCGTGGCCGGTCGCGCAGCGCCGACCTGGTTGACGGCGTCCAGCGCCGTCGCCGGCGCGGGCGTAGCGGCACCGCAGGAAATGGTGATAAGCCCCTGGGTCCCGCGCATTGCAGCGGCCAGGTCCGGCGGCAATTCCAGCACTTCGGGTCCCAGCGCATAGAGCCGCTCTTCCACCTCGGGCGCCATCGGCACCGGCGGCAGCAGCTCGACCGAACACCCTTCCGGGGCATTGGCCAGCGTCACATCGGCTGCCGACCGGGTGGTGATCGCGACGTAATATTCCGGGTCATAGATCCCCAGCTCGAACCGCTCGCCCACCGCTTGCGGCTCCACCGCATCGATCGAGAAACTGAGGGTGACGCGGTTGTCCTCGTAGACCATGCCCTGGTCGCCCGCCGCCGTGAACGCCATGCCGTCACCGGCAAAGGTGTAAAAGCCGAAATCGGCGAGGCCGAGCATGTTCTCGTCGGCCAGCGCCTGCATTTCGTCGGGCGTGACGGCGCCGTCACCATTGACGTCGAGCCCCTGCACCATCCACACCGAAAAGGCAGTATCGAACGTCCAGGCATAGGACAGTCGCTCCACCCTTCCCGCATCGTCGAGGCCAACCACGGTCTTGGCATCGATCAGGATATGCGGATGGGCCAGTGCAGGCTGCGCCAATGCGAGCGCAGCCACGGTCGCGCCGATCAGCAGGGCAGGAAGTTTGGGCAAGTAGAACCCCTAGTGGACGGGGTGGATGGCGAACCACTCCACCAGGTGATCGATCAGCGCCCGCACCTTTCCGGCCAGGTGACGCCGATGTGGATAAACAGCCTGCAGCGTCTGCCCGGTCGGCAGGAAATCGACCAGAACAGGCACCAGTTCTCCCGCCTTGACAGACGGTTCAGCCAGATAGGAGGGCAATACGACAAAACCGAGACCGGCAATGGCTGCGGTGCGTGCCGCCAGTGGCGAGTTGACCCGTACTGGTCCGCTCACCGGCACGGAGATGGTCTTGCCATCTTCGGTGAAGCGCCAATTGGACTGGCCCTGCAGGTTCACGTCGACAATGCAGGGCATGTGCCTGAGGTCTTCGGGGTGTTTTGGCGTCCCGCCCCTCTTGATCAGCTCCGGCGAGGCGCCCATCACGACATGCATGTCGGCAATCTTGCGGGCGATGAGCGAGGAATCGGCCAGCGTCGAGATGCGCAGGGCCACATCGATCCCCTCGTCGACGAGGTCGACATAGCGATCCTCCAGCCGCAGATCGAGCGTCACCTTGGGATATTTGGCGAGATAGGCAAAGATCGCGGGCGCCAGCGTGCTCTCGCCGAAATTGCGCGGGGCCGAAACGCGCAGCATGCCGCGCGGCTCGGCGGTCTGGTCGGCAATGGTGGCATCGAGGTCGTCGAGCTGCTGCAACAGGCTCGAGGCTTCCCGGTAGTAGGCCTCTCCGGCTTCGGTCAGGCTCAGCCGGCGCGTAGTGCGATTCATCAGCCGCACACCCAGATAGTCTTCCAGGTCGGTGACATATTTGCTCAGCAGCGCCTTGGAGCGTCCATGCTGGCGCGCCGCGGCGGAAAATCCGCCCGCGTCGAAAACCTGCACAAAGGCACGGATGCGGGAAAGGTCCTGCGTCATGGCGAGTCCGTTCAACTGCGGTAGAGCAATCGACGCATAACTCATCTGCGTTGAGTGAACAATAACGCCGCTTGGTCGTTGGGCGATTAACGATAGGATGCGAGCCTGATCGACGCCGACAAGGAGTTCAGACTATTTTCGTGCCCATGTCCAAGCCCTCTTCCCGCTCTGCGCTTTATCGGCTCATCGAGGCCGGCCAGCTCGCGCGCCAGGCGTTGCTGGTGCCGGTGCTCGCCAAGGGGCTTGAGCCAGGCGACGACGCGATCCTCTTCGAGCTTGGCCGTTCCGGCACCACCGAGGCGGAACTGGCCGAAGAACTGGGCCTGCCCCTCGACATGCTCGCAAGCCGTCTCGAACGGCTGGCCAATCGCGACTTCATCGCCCGTCAGGCCGTTGGCCCCGAGCTCCAGCCCGGCATCGCCCTGACCGAGCGCGGCCTGCGCACCCGCAATGCGTTGGCCGATCATTGGGCGCAGCTCGAAGAGGCCCTGATGGGTGAGCTCAAGCCCAGGCACCGCAAGAAATTCTCGCGAGCGCTTGGACGCTTCGTGGAGCTGCTGCGCCTCTGACCCCAGGGCTGGAACCCGCAGGCTTAACACCTCGTTCAGCCTGGGTTCATCCGCGTTGGCGTTTTCTGTTGGCAAGGCACCAATGCCAGCCACAGGGAAAGGAACTCAACCATGGCCCTCAGGAAAAACCTCATAATCTCCGGACTCGCGACGCTGGCCGTTCTCGCTGCTACGGCTGCCGCTTCCGCCGCACCCGCCGTTGCGACCGGCAGTGTCAATGTCCGCTCCGGTCCCGGCACCGGCTACAACGTCGTCGATACCCTTCGGCGCGGGCAGCCCGTGGATGTGCAGCAATGCCGCGGCAGCTGGTGCTACGTCCAGAAGCCCGGTCCCGATGGCTGGGTCTCAGCCAATTATCTGGCCATTGGCGGCGCTGGCGGCCATTGGGATGATGATTGGAAGCCGCGCCCGCCGCGTCCGCAGCCTCCGCATTGGGATTCACATCCGCCGCACTGGAACCCGCAGCCGCCGCGTCCGCCGCACTGGAATCCGCGTCCTCCCCGCCCGCAGCCCGTCTACCCGGTCCATCCGAGGGACCCGAACTTCAACATGTGCTTCAACGGACCCAACGGCTATTTCTGCATGGGCACCTGAGCCAGGACCCTGCAAGCCAGACGCCGCCCTCTCGGGGCGGCGTTTTCATGTGCGAGCGGGACGCGCTGACCTTCAGCAGTCATTCGACCATCAGCCGGTCGATATCCACGCCGCGCTTTTCCAGCGGCGCACGCATGCGGCGGCCCAGAAACTCGTTCGTGCCATAGGTGACGATGGCGCCGATGGCCGCCACGACCCCGAAACTCACCCAGCCTTCCTGGCTGCCCGCGACGGCCGCCGCAATGACGCTTGCAGCGCCGCAGCCGAGCACGATCCAGCTCTTGCGCTGTTCGGCCACCTTTAGGTTGCGCGCGCCCGAATGCAGCAGGTCGCGCAACTCGGTGTCGCTCATGGCGGCCAGGTCCGGGCTGCGACGCTCGCGTCTGATGGTCTCGATATAGGCATCGACGCGGCGCATGGTCAGCGCTTCACGCTGGCTGTCCTGCCGCTTGCGCGTCATCATCGTCCAGCCGCCGCCAACCAGAAGCAGCACCAGCGCAATCTCGATCAGCCAGATCATGGCGCCCTCCCTCAAGCATGATCAGTTTTCCTGGTCACACATGCCCTTTGGGGCCGGCCAGTTCAAGACCTCGCCTATTCAACACCCGGCAGGGCCTCTTCCGGCGCCTTGGGCACCCGCCGAACGCGTTCGCGCGCCATCACCACCAGGCCTGCCCCAACGATGACAGCCGCGCCGACCAGCGAGATCGGGTCGATCCACTGCCCGAAGACCACAATGGACAGCACGATGGCCCAGGGCAGCGAGAAGTAATTGAACGGCTGCAGCACGCTGGCCGGCGCCATGGTCAGGGCAATGGTCATCAGCCCATGCCCGGCACAGGTGGTGATCATCACCACCACGACCAGCGCAAAGTCCGGCCATGGCATGGGCTGCCAGAAGAACACGCCCACCCCGCCCGAGAGGACCAGGCCAACCAGGGCGGCATAGGTCATGCTGGTAGCCGCGCTATCGATCGCCGTCACCTTGCGGGTGATGACGATGTAGAGCGCGTAAAGCGCGGCCGATGCCAGCGCGAAGCCCGCGCCCCAGTCGAGCGGCACGCCGCCGGGCCGCATGATGATCAGCGCCCCGACAAACCCGGCCCCGACAGCCGCAAACCGGAATACGCCCACCTTTTCGCCCAGGATCGGAATGGCAAATACCGTCACCAGCAGCGGATAGACGATGACGATGGCCTGCAATTCGCCCAGCGGCACCGTCTGCAGCGCCAGCGCAAAGAACCAGATATCGGCCATCAGCAGCACGCCGCGCAGGATCTGCGTCTTGGGCGCCCGCGACCGCAGCGCCTGCCGCAAAGGGGCCTGCCGCGCCACCAGCACCAGCGCGAAAATGGCGAAGCCCCAATACCGCATCATCGTGATCTGGAAAGGGGAATAGTCCTGCACCAGGAGCTTGGCGATGGCATCCTGGATGCCGAAGACGCCGATGGTGACCACGGTCAAGGCGATGCCGCGCCCGATATGGTCGGTGCGCAGGCCAAGGGAGGGAGTGGGCATAGGTGACTCGAATCAGGGGCGTCCCGCAGCGATCCATGCCGCGAGGCGCCGATAGCTTATTCCAGGCGTCAGCGCTTCACCATGGCTGACTTGGCCATGCCGACGACGAGCGTCAACAGACCACCGCCGACCAGGCTTGTGACGGCCTGACCAGCCAGCGCACCCAGGTCCAGTGACCCCGAGGTCCCCGCTGCGCCGGTGGCTGCACCCACCAGCGTATCGAGACCCGGTATCAGACCCGCGAGCCAGGTTCCGGCAAGGCCACCAATGGCGCCCACTATCGAGTTTCCGGCCACACCCAGGTTCAGCCGTGTTGCCACTTGCCCGGCGGCATTGCCGCCCGCGCCTCCGGCAATCAACTGCACGAGGATGGGCACGATGACATCCATCTGTCCCCCTTCTCTCATCCGGGGCCTCCCGCCCCGTCATCGAAGGCTACGTCCGTTTTCCCATCCGGCAAAGCCAAAACAGCCTGCTGCCACACCATGACAGCTGCCAATCCTAACTGTGCCCTTGCCCCGCAAGCCCGATTGAAGCCGTGCCCCGTCCAGCCTATGGTCCCGCCGATGTCCCAGACGCCCGAAATCCAGCCGAATCAGACCCCTCCCGTGGCACTCGTTACCGGCGCCAGCACCCGCATTGGCGCAGCCATTGCCTCTGCTCTGGCGGCACAAGGCCATGCCGTGCTGATCCACTATCGCGCGGACGCCACGGGCGCCAGGGCGCTCAAGGCAGACATCTGCGCCTCCGGTGGCCGCGCAGAAATACTTCAGGCTGATCTTGCCGATCGCCGGCAACGGGCCCGGCTGATTGCCGACGCTGCCGCGGTCTTTGGCCCGCTGACCGTTCTCATCAACAATGCCTCGACATTCGAGCCCGATAGCGCCCGAGATGTTGACGAGGCGCTTTGGGATGCCCATTTCGCGGTACATGCCGAAGCACCGATCTTTCTTGCCCGCGATTTTGCCGCCCAGCTTCCCGCTGGGGCGGAAGGCAATATCGTCAACATCGTCGACGAGCGCGTGCTCAATCCCAGCCCGGCCTATTTCAGCTACTTTCTCTCCAAGTCAGTGCTCTGGACAGCCACCCAGACCCTTGCGCAGTCATTCGCGCCGGCCATCCGCGTCAATGCCATCGGCCCTGGACCGGTTCTGCCCAATGCACGCCAGACCCAGGAGGAGTTCGACCGCTCTGTCGACAACCTGCCGCTCCGGCGTCACGCCGGCCCCGAAGCCATCGCCCAGGGCGTCCTCAACATCCTCGCCATGCCCGCCTTTACCGGCCAGATGCTCGCCCTTGATGGCGGCCAGCACCTTGCCTGGCCCAGCCGCCGCGCGCCGACGCCCCGATCATGACTGACGCGCCTGCCACCCCGCCCCCATCCGGCCCCGAGGTCATCAGGGCCTTCGTCCGCACCCTGCCCGCCGCGCCGGGTGTCTATCGCATGCTCGATGCCGATGGCAGCGTCATTTATGTGGGCAAGGCGCGCAGCCTCAAGTCGCGCGTCACCAACTATACCAGGCCCGAAGGCCTGCCCGTCCGCATCCAGCGTATGATCGCGGCCACGGTGAGCATGGAATTCGTGCGCACCGAGACCGAATCCGAAGCGCTGCTGCTCGAAGCCAATCTGATCAAGCGCCTGAAGCCGCGCTTCAACGTGCTGCTGCGCGACGACAAGAGCTTTCCCTACATCCTGATCGCCACCGATCACGAGGCGCCTGAGCTGACCAAGCATCGCGGCTCGCGCCGTCGCAAGGGCCATTATTTCGGCCCCTTCGCCTCGGCCGTTGCGGTCAGCCGCACCATTGCGAGTCTTCAGAAGGCCTTCCTTCTGCGAAATTGCTCGGACAGCTTCTACGCCGCCCGCACCCGTCCCTGCCTGCAATTCCAGATCAAGCGCTGCGCCGCCCCCTGCACCCGCGAGATCAGCCTCGAAGGCTATGCCGAGCTGGTCGAGGATGCCCGCCAGTTCCTCTCCGGCAAATCCGATGCGGTGCGCAGCCATCTCCAGGCCGATATGAACAAGGCCGCCGAGGAACTCGATTTCGAGCGCGCCGCCCTGATCCGCGACCGCCTCTCCGCCCTCGCCCTCGTGCAGTCGCAGGGCGATGCCACCGCCAAGTCTGTCGAGGAGGCCGACGTCTTCGCCATCCATCACGAGGGTGGCCAGTTCTGCGTCCAGGTCTTCTTCTTCCGCGCCTTCCAGAACTGGGGCAACCACGCCTTCCGCCCCAAGGCCGACGACAGCCTCACCGATGCCGAAGTGCTGGAAGCCTTCATCGTTCAGTTCTACGAGGATCGCACCCCGCCGCGCCTCGTCCTGCTCAGTCACGAGATGAGTGAACCTGACCTGATCGAGGAAGCCCTCTCGACCCGCGCCGGCCGCAAGGTGCGCCTCGAAGTGCCCCAGCGCGGCGAAAAGCGCGATCTGGTCAACCACGCCCTCAACAATGCCCGCGAGGCGCTCGGCCGGCAATTGGCCGAGGGCGCCTCCAACCGCAGCCTGCTCGAAGGCGTGGCCAATTGTTTCGGCCTCGACAACATTCCGCGCCGCATCGAAGCCTATGACAATTCCCACATTTCAGGCACCAACATGGTTGGCGCCATGGTGGTGGCGGGCGAGGAAGGCTTTTCCAAGAAGCACTATCGCACCTTCAACATCAAATCCGACATCGTCGCCGGCGACGACTTCGGCATGATGCGCGAAGTGCTGACCCGCCGCTTCGCCCGCCTGGCCAGCGAGAGCGAAACGGATGCCGAGGACGAGCAGACCGGCATGCCCGACTGGCCCGACGTCGTCTTCATTGACGGTGGCGCCGGCCAGCTCAATGCCGTGCGCGAGGTCATTGCCGAGTTGAACCTGCCCCGGGAAGTGACCTTCATCGGCATTGCCAAGGGCGAGGAACGCGATGCCGGCCGCGAAAAGTTCTTCATGGAAGGCCGAGAGGCCTTCATGCTGCCCCACCGCGATCCGGTGCTCTACTATGTTCAGCGTCTGCGCGACGAGGTCCATCGCTTCGCTATCGGCACCCACCGCGCCAAGCGCAACAAGGAGCAGATCAGGAACCCGCTTGATGAGATCGACGGCATCGGTCCCGCCCGCAAGCGCGCCCTGCTCCATCATTTCGGCTCCGCCAAGGCCGTCGCCCGCGCCTCCCTCGCCGACCTCGAATCCGTGCCCACGATCTCAAAGGCCATGGCGCAGCTGGTCTACGACCACTTCAATCGGACTTAGTCCTGGTCACCCCACCCTCAATCCCTCCCCATCAAGGGGAGGGAGGCGCAGGCCTTGGTGCTGGTGTTCATCCACTCCCTCCCCCTTGTGGGGAGGGTAGCGGCACTAGGCCCACCGGGCCGTAGTAAAGCTGGGTGGGGGTATGGGATGCAGTGGGTTTCGTAGAATTTGTCGAAATCCCCCTTCGCCATCCGTCGCCTCGGCAACCACCCCAAGGGAGACCCGAAATGAAATTCCTCACCATGGTCAAGACTCTCAACCCCGAGGTCGCGAGCCAGCCGCCGGCCGGACTGATGGCCGCCATCGTCCAGCTCGGCATGGAGGCGGGCGCGAAAATGACCGAGTCCGGCGGCATGGCCCTGGCCGGCACCGTCACCACCCGCAAGGGCCAGATGATCACCGATGGCCCCTTTGCCGAAGCCAAGGAAATGGTTGGCGGCTACGCCATCTACGAACTGGAAACCGATGCGGAAGTCGTGGAGTGGACCACCCGCTTCGTCGAACTGCATCGTCAGCACTGGCCCGAATGGGACGGCGAGGTCACCGTGCTGCAGCTCCAGCAGTTCAACATGGCCAGCTGAGCCAAATCCCTTTCACCCCGGCAAGAATCGGCTAGCTTCCTGTCGGGGAGTTCTTTCATGGCACCGATTATTTCCGCTGCTGGCGTGGGCAAGACCTTTCGCCAGCTCAAGCGCCAGTCCGGCTTTGGCGGCGCCCTGCGCAGCCTCTTCTCGCGCGACTACACCGAAATCCGCGCCGTCGACGGCATTTCCTTTGCCATCCATCCGGGTGAAGCGGTTGGCTATCTCGGCCCCAACGGCGCCGGCAAGTCGACCATGATCAAGATGATGACCGGCATCCTGACGCCCAGTGCCGGCACGCTCTCGGTGCTCGGCCGCGAACCCCATTCCCATCGCATGGTCAATGCCCGCGACATCGGCGTGGTCTTCGGCCAGCGCAGCCAGCTCTGGTGGGATCTGCCGGTGCGCGACAGCTACGATCTCAATCGACACATCTACGACATCCCGCAAGCGCGCTATGCCGACAATCTCGACTATCTGACGCAAATGCTCGACATGGGCGCCTATATCGACCGGCCGGTGCGCCAGCTCTCGCTGGGGCAGCGCATGCGCGCCGAGATCGCCATGGCGCTGCTGCACGACCCGAAAATCCTGTTCCTCGATGAACCCACGATCGGTCTCGACGTCGTGGCCAAGGATGCGGTGCGCAAATTTCTCGCCGAGATCAATCGCGAGCGCGGCACCACCATCATCCTCACCACCCACGATCTCGTCGACATCGAGCAGATCTGCCCGCGCCTCATCATGGTCGATGACGGCAAGCTGCTCTTCGATGGCGAGCTGAAACGCCTGCGCGCCACCCTCGGCTCGCGCCGCCGCCTGACGCTCGAATTTGCCACCGATCCGGGCCCCCTCGCCCTGACCACGGCAACACTCACCGCTGACGAGGGCGCCGCCAAGCATTTCCTGCTCGAAAACGAAGCCGTCTCGCTCGTCGACGTGCTCAACGAAGTCGGCCGGGGCCACGGTCTCAAGGACATCAAGCTCGAGGAACCCGACATCGAGGAGGTGATCCGCACCTTCTACCTCAACAAGCCCGGCCTGGCGGGATCGCCAGCATGAGGCTGCTTGCGTATCCAGCCTTTGCCACCACGGCCTTTCAGTCGCGCCTGGCCTATCGCAACCAGGTCTGGGCGAGCGTGTTTGGCGAACTGGTGTCTGTCTTTGCCTATATCGCGGTCTGGAGCGCCGCCTTTGCCGGCTTCGGCTCCAGCGAGGTTTCCGGCGTCAGCCTGCCCGAAATGATCACCTATGTGCTCATCGCCGGCTCCCTGCTGCATTGGCGCACCGACCGCCTCATCAACGAGCTGGGTGAATCGGTGCGCACTGGCGACGTCACGGTATTCCTGCTCAAGCCCTTCCAGTATCCGGGCTTTCTGGCTGCCAATCATTTCGGCCAATACGCCTTTGACCAGATCGTTATCACCCTGCCCGTTGCGATTGTCGTGGCGCTTGCCGTTGGTCTGCTCCCGCCGGCCAGCCTCTTTCACGGGGTTATGTTCGTGCCCTTTGCCGTGGTCTCATGGCTGATCCTGTTCTGCCTGGCCTGCCTTGCAGGTCTGCTCGCCTTCTGGCTCATGACGGTTTTTGCGCTGGAATGGTTTTTGCGCGGCATCATGGCACTGGCCTCCGGCGCCATCATCCCGCTCTGGTTCATGCCTGCGCCGCTCGCCACTGCGCTTGGCTACCTGCCCTTCGCCTGGGTCAGCTATTATCCCTCGGCCGTCTATCTCGGCAAACTCGATGCAGCACAGACCTGGTCCACCCTTGGACTCGGCCTCGTCTGGCTACTCGCCCTGGGCAGCTTCGTCGCCTGGCTCTGGGCCCAGGCCCGATACCGCCTCGTCGTACAGGGAGGGTGACCATGCTCAGGGGCCTCACTCTTATCCCGCATCTGGTCGGCATCTATGTGCGCACCCGCATGGAATATCGCGGCGCCATGCTGCTGGCCTGGTTGTCGCAGGGATTTTCCTACGCCGCCATGTATGCCGCGATCGCCCTGATCGTCTTCCGCTTCGAGACGCTGGGGGGCTGGACATGGCCGGAAATGGCCCTGCTGCTGGCCTTCCACCTGCTGGCCTATTCGCTTGGCGCGGCCCTGAGCTTCACCCAGTTCCGCGACATCGAGGAAAAGGTGCGCATGGGCACCTTCGACGCAATATTGGTGAAGCCGGTCGGCCCGTGGCTCTTCCTGGCCTTTTCCGGCCTCAACATAGGCTATGGGGGCCACATCATCCTCGCTTCCGGGCTGATGATCTGGTCGCTCTTGCAAGTCAGCGTGGACTGGACGCTCTTCATCGCGCTCTACTTCATCGCCGCTACCGTCAGCGCCGCCATGCTGACGGCCGCCCTCATGACCATGATCGGGGCGACGGCTTTGATCTGGGTCCGCTCGCGCCACCTCTTTTCCATCTTCTTCGGCTTCTGGGAGCTGGCCCGCTATCCACTCAACATCTTCCCACTGCCCCTGCAGGTGATGATGCTGACGATCGCGCCGCTCGGATTTCTGGCTTTCATCCCCACTGCCGTGGCCTTGGGCAAGCCGGTGCCGATCCTGGGCGATTGGGCGGGCCTGGCCTCGCTGGTGATAGGCCCGCTCTTCGTGCTGCTGGCCATGGCACATTGGCGGTATTGCCTGCGCAACTATCAGGGCGCCGGCGGCTGATCTCCATCAGAATTGATCGACCATCCGGCCCACCGGGGCAACCCTCGACCGCGCAAACCGTTCGCCCTCCAGTCAATCTGGAGAACCGTCATGAGCGACGACAACAACAATATCCTCAGCGCCGAGGAAGCCATCGACCGCATCTGGGAGCTGGCCGAAAAGATCGACATCTGCATGCTGACCACCTGGGACGGCAAGCAGCAGCGCAGCCGGCCAATGTCGGCCCGCGTCCGTCGTGATGAACACGCCATCTATTTCCTCACCGATATTGAGGGCCACAAACTCACCGAGATCGAGAACTATCCGCACGTCTCGCTCGCCTGGGCCGACAATGGCGGCCATAAATACGTGGTCATCGCCGGCGAAGCAGAAGTCTCCAATGACCGCGCCAAGATCGCTGATCTCTGGAGCAATTTCGACAAGGCCTGGTGGGACGACGCCAACGACCCGCAGATCCGACTCCTCCGCGTCGTACCCGAGGATGGCGAAGTCTGGGATAGCCCCAACATGATCGTCACCGGCGCCAAGATGCTGGTCGCCGCCGTCACCGGCGCCAAGACCGACATGGGCGACGTCGGCAAGGCGCGCCTCTAACGGCCACCACGATCCTGCACCTCCCCCATGACGGGGGAGGTAGCGCCGCTAGGCCCGAAGGGCCGTAGCAGAGCTAGGTGAGGGTGCTCATTGCACCCCTCCTAAAGTCGGGACTCGACAGTCCCGATTTCCTCGGCTAGCTTCTGCCCCATGATCAACGCAGCCACCTTTTATTGGTATTTTAGCTATCCGCTCCCGGCGGAGGCTATTGCGCGCGTGTGATCTGACCCCAAAAGATACCACCCAAATCGCAAGCCAGCCGCCCGACTTCCGAGGCGGCTTTTTTGTTGGCCCCTCGCGTAAAATCCCCGAGGACCACCAAATGCTCAAATCCACCGACGACCTTCGCATCACCGAAATCAAGCCGTTGCCGACACCCATCGAGGTGATGCGCACCCATCCGCGCACCGACGCCGCCACGCGCACGGTCATCGCCGCACGTCACGACTTCCACAACATCCTCGTCGGACAGGATGACCGCCTCGCCGTCATCGTCGGCCCCTGCTCCATCCACGATCCAGCCGCCGCCATGGACTATGCCCGCCGCCTTGTTGCCCTGCGCGAGGAACTGAGTGGCGAGCTCGAAATCATCATGCGCGTCTACTTCGAAAAGCCGCGCACCACCGTGGGCTGGAAGGGTCTCATCAACGATCCTGATCTCGATGGCAGCTTCAACATCACGCAGGGCCTCCATACCGCCCGGACCCTCCTGCTCGACATCGCCAATCTCGGCCTGCCCTCGGCCTGCGAATTCCTCGACATGACCACGCCGCAATACCTGGCCGATCTCGTCGCCTGGGCCGCCATCGGCGCCCGCACCACCGAAAGCCAGATTCACCGCGAACTGGCCTCCGGCCTCTCCTGCCCGGTCGGCTTCAAGAACGGTACCGATGGCAATGTGAAGATCGCGCTCGACGCAGTTCTCTCCGCTGGTCAGCCACACCATTTCATGGCCGTCACCAAGGATGGGCGGTCGGGCATCGCGGCGACAACCGGTAACCAGGATTGCCACATCATCCTGCGCGGCGGCAAAACCACCAACTTCGACGCCGCCTCGGTCGACGCTGCCGCCAATGCCGCCGTCAAGGCCGGTCTCAATCCCGCATTGATGATCGATGCCAGCCATGCCAATTCGTCGAAAAACCCGGAAAACCAGCCGCTGGTCCTCGCTGACATCGGCAATCAGCTTTCCGCAGGCGACAAGCGCATCATCGGCGTCATGGTCGAATCCAACTTGCGTGCCGGTCGCCAGGACCTCGTGGAAGGCCAGGAGCTGACCTACGGCCAGTCTATCACCGACGGCTGCATTGACTGGGACACGACCGTCACGGCTCTTCGTGCTCTGGCCGCCTCGGTAAAGCAGCGCCGCGCGGCGACCAATCAGGCGGTGGCGTAAGCACCCCCACCCAACCTCCCCCTGAAACAGGGGGAGGAGCAGATCGGAGTTACTCACAAGTGCTTCCCCAAACTGGATAGGTCCCTCCCCCTGTTTCAGGGGGAGGTTGGGTGGGGGTGCCGCCGCCGACGCCCCTTGACCCCCCGCCCCCCATCCTGTTCTCTCCGCCCATGACCCGGAACCCGCTCACCCTCGTCCCCAATATCATCACCATCGCCCGCATCCTGGCGATCGTGCCCATCTGCGCGCTGATCCTGGCGGGCGATCCACTGCTGAGGGCCATCGCCCTGGCGCTCTATGTCATCGCCGCCGCCAGCGATTGGGTGGATGGCTACCTCGCCCGCGCCTGGGACCAGTATTCCGATCTGGGGCGCATGCTCGATCCCATCGCCGACAAGATTCTCGTCATTGTCCTCATCACCGTCCTCGCCTGGGACCGCAGCTTTTCAGCGCTTGACCTCATCCCGGTCACCGCCATCCTGTTCCGCGAGACCTTCATCCCCGGCCTCAGGGAATTTTTGGGTAACAAGACCGTGGTTCTCCCGGTCACCCAGCTGGCCAAGTGGAAAACCACCATCCAGCTGGTTGCCCTCGCCTTCGTACTGGGCGAAGCCATCATGCCCGGCCTGACCCTGGTTTCCGACGTCATCCTCTGGGCCGCGGGCATCATTACTCTCTGGACCGGCTGGCAATATCTGCGCGCCTCCTGGCCGCACCTGTCGGGCGTCGGCAAATGAAAATCCTCTACTTCGCCTGGCTGCGGGAGCGCCTCAACCGCGCCAGCGATGACGTCACGCCACCACCCGACGTCGTCACCCTCGCCGATCTCGTCGCCTGGCTCCGCACCCAGGACGATGCCCTCGACTTGGCCATGGAAAATCCTGCCATCTTCAAGTTGGCACGCGACGCCCGCATCGTCCCCTGGGACACGCCCCTGGCGGGCGCGCGCGAAGTGGCCATCCTCCCGCCCATGACCGGCGGCTGAGATGATCCGGGTCACGCAACTCCCCTTCGATCCCGGCGCCGAGGCCAACGCCTTTCAGGCTGCCCATACCGAGGCCGGAGCCATGGTCACATTTACCGGCCTCGTGCGCTCCCGCTCGGACGATCCGGTCAGTGCCCTCATTCTTGAGTGCTATCCGGCCCTCGCCGAAAACGAGATCGCAGCAATCCGCAAAGAGGCCATGGCCCGTTTCGGCCTCATTGACGCCGCCGTCATCCACCGCTTCGGCCGCCTCGTGCCGGGCGAAACCATCATGATGGTCATGGTCCTCGCCCCGCATCGGCAAGCCGCCTTCGACGGCGCGCAGTTCCTCATGGACTATCTCAAGACCGGCGCCCCCTTCTGGAAGCAGGAGGAGACACCCGCAGGCCTGCGCTGGGTCGAAGCCAGGGACGACGACGACGAGGCCCGCGCACGCTGGTCGCGTTAACCTCATTTCCCGAAGTGCCCACCACCAGCGACGCAATGTGTTAACCTTCTGTTAACGTATTCGACCGGGAGGGGCACCTTGTCGTCACCAGCCTATATCGACGCGGCCACGATCAAGCGCCTGTCGGTGCTGCATCCCTGGCGCACCGCCTTGGCCGTCCTTTTCGACTGGGGCGTCATCGCCGCCGCCATTGCCCTCTCCCAGTGGGCGCAGAACCCGCTCGTCTACCTGCTCGCCGTGGCCGTCATCGGCGGCCGCATGCATGGCTTTGGCGTTCTGCTGCATGACTTTGCGCATTACCGTTTCCTCAACGGAAACAAGGCGCTGAGCGATTGGGTCTGCGACATCCTGCTTGCCTGGCCGGTGCTCACCACCGTCGCCAGCTACCGCTCCAATCACCTCGCCCACCACCGCTACACCAATACCGACAAGGACCCCGACTGGGTGTTCAAGCTGGGCCATCGCAAATTCACTTTCCCCAAGGCCTGGCAGGAAGGTGTGCTGGAAATCCTCAGCTATTTCATCGTCCTGGGCTCGATCCTCGACATCTTCGGCATGCTGCATCGGCTCAAGGCCGCCGAAAAGCCCCCCCTTTCCCATCGCCTTGTTCGGCTTGGCTTTTATGTCGCCATGGCCGCGGTTTTCACCCTGCTCGGCATCTGGATGGATGTGCTGCTCTACTGGTTCGTGCCCTACCTCACGACCTTCTTCCTGCTCATGCATGTGCGCAGCGTGGCCGAGCATTTCGGGTCGATGGATTACACGCACGAATTGGGCGGCACCCGCTCGGTCCTGCCCTATACCTGGGAGCGCGCCTTCTTCGCCCCGCACCACGTCAATTTCCATCTCGAGCACCATCTCTATCCGAGCGTGCCCTTCTACAATCTGCCCCAGCTCCACCGGGCGCTGATGGCCAATCCCGCCTATGTTGCCCGCGCCCACAATACCCGCGGCTACACGACCGGCCTCGTGCGCGAGACCCTCTTCGGCACCGCCTCCATTCCGGCGAGTTGAACAAAAAAGGCCGGACCCCGCGGCCCGGCCTTCAAATCTTCAACGGGAACAATCCCTTATTCGGCAGCGGCCTTCTTCGGCGTCACCGCGCGGGCATAGGCGTCGATCAGCGTGCGGCAGGCTTCGCCGGGGGTGAACGTGTTGTCGCCGATCAGCGACACCGGAGTCACTTCCGCAGCCGTACCCGTCAGGAAGCACTCGTCGAACTGGCCGAGCTCTTCGGGCATGATATGCCGCTCGGTGACCGTGTAGCCATTTTCCTTGGCCAGCGCGATGAGGGTCTGACGCGTGATGCCGTTAAGGAAACAGTCCGGGGTCGGCGTGGTGATGGTCTTGCCCTTGACGAAGAACACGTTGGCGCCGGTCGCCTCGGCCACATAGCCGCGATAGTCCAGCATCAGCGCATCGGCATAGCCATTGGCCATGGCCGCATCCTTGGAAAGGGTGCAGATCATGTAGAGCCCGGCGGCCTTGGCCGAAGACGGAATGGTTTCCGGGCTCGGACGCTTCCACTTGCTCCACTCGAGACGGATGCCCTTGAGCTTTTCCTCGACCGAGAAATAGCTCGGCCACACCCAGGCGGCGATGGCCACATGCACCTTGTTCTTGCGGGCCGGCACGCTGAGCTCTTCCGAGCCGCGCCAGGCAACGGGGCGCACATAGGCGTCGACCAGGCCGTTCTTTTCCAGAACCAGCTGCTTGGCGGCCTCGATTTCATCGACCGTGTAGGGGAACGGCATGTCGAGAGTCGCGGCCGAACGGATCAGGCGTTCGGTGTGTTCGCGGGATTTGAAAATCTCGCCGCCATAGGCGCGCTCGCCCTCGAATACGGAACTGGCATAGTGCAGGCCGTGGGTGAGCACATGCACCTTCGCGTCCTTCCAGGGTTTGAGTTCACCATCAAACCAGATCCAGCCTTCGCGCTGGTCCATAGGCAGGCCTGCCATTTTTCCTCTCCGAAATTCGGTCTTTGCGCCGTTCCTGTAGAAGCGGCCGTTTGCTCGATCATGCATCAGCGGCCATACCCTTGGCAAACCGGAACGGCTTTGTGATAAGACCAATAGATGACGCCGATGGAGGGACCATGCCAGCGGACCGAAAAAATGTCAACAACGCTGACATAAATTCTCTAGCCGTGCACGCCCATCTACCCCTCGACATCATGGGCCTGTTCTTTTTCGCTTACCGCGACTTCACGGGCGATGCCGATGCCCTGCTTGAGCGGCAGGGTTTTGGGCGCGCTCATCACCGCGTGCTCTACTTCGTCAATCTCAGGCCCGGCATGCCGGTCGCCGACCTGCTCGACGTCCTCAAGATCACCAAGCAGTCCCTCGCCCGGGTCCTGCGCCAGCTCATCGACAATGGCTATGTTGAGCAGCGCACCGGCCATGCCGACCGGCGGCAGCGTCTGCTCTACGCGACCGACAAGGGCCGGGACTTCTTCGCCCAGCTCTCGGCCACCCAGGCCAGTCGCATCGACTCGTCCATCGCTGCCATGCCGCCCGAAGCGGCTCGCATCGTGCGCCAGTTTCTGGTGGGGATGGTCGACCCCGCCGACCGGTCGGTGCTGGACAGGTTGAACCTGACGGCCAAGCTCTGACGGCTGGCATGATCGGCAGCCCGGAAGGTGTCCTCGCCCTGCTGATCGCCGCACAATCCCACATCTATGCCAGTCAGCTCGACGAAGCTGCGGCGCTGTATCTAACTGTGCTGTACGAGCCGGCCTTGGCCGAACTCCCGAGCGCCAGCATCGAAGTCCTCGCCAATTATGGCGCCCTGCTGCTGCGCGAGGCCCTTGAGGTCAGTGACGGCGGGGTATTGCGCGATAAGCTCGACCGCGCCATCGATATGCTATTGCGGGCGCAGGACCTGTAATGGCGTGCGCCCGAATATGGCAACCCGGTGATTACAAACGCCAACCTGGCGCTGGCCTGTTTTCAGCGCCACGTCGCCACCGGCCAGCACGCCGACCTGCTTTCAGCCCATCTCGCCCTCGATAGCGCCGAGGCAAACCTGCGCGACGCCGACCAGGACCTGCGCGACTGGGTCCGCTCGATCCGGAACATGCTGGTCGGACATGTCGACCGGCGCCGGAACACGCGCTAGCGGGCCAACGGCGCGCTAGCCGCCTCCCAGTTCCTCGCTCCGCTTGCGGGCCGCATCCACCGCCCGCTCCATCAACGGTGTCAACCCGTCGTCGGCCAATAGCACAGCGAGCGCCGCCGCCGTAGTGCCATTGGGCGAGGTCACGTTCTGCCGCAGCACGCTCGCCGGAGCCGGGTCCGCTGCCATCAGTGCCGCCGAACCGATCACGGTTTGCCGCGCCAGTTGCATGGCCACATGTTCGCTCAGCCCCTGCGCGACACCGGCTGCGGCCAGTGCCTCCACGAGGTTGAACACATAGGCCGGGCCCGAGCCGGAAACCGCGGTCACGGCATCGAGGTCTGCTTCAGCATCGAACCAGACCACCTGCCCCGCAGCGGACAGCAGCGCCTCTGCCGCGGCTCTATCCCCCGCCTCGACATCGGGGCCGGCGACGGCGCCGCTGATCCCCTGGCCGATCTGCGCCGGAGTATTGGGCATGCTGCGCACGATACGGCCGGTGCCAAGGCCCGCAGAAAGCTTTTCGATGGAAATGCCCGCGGCGATCGAGAGGATCAGCGTATGCGGTCCGATCACGGGCTTGAGCCCGTCCATGACCGCGCCGATGATCTGCGGCTTGACCGCCAGAACCAGCACATTTGGCATCAGACCCAGCGCTTCGGGATGAATGACGAGGTCGAAATCGGCGGCCAGTTCGCGCGCGGCCTCGCCCGGCGAGGGATCCACCAGCACCAGATTGTTCGCGGGCAGGCCGGCATCGAGCCAGCCGCGCGCCAGCGCAATCCCCATTTTGCCGGCACCAACCAGCATGACGGGACCGATCGTGTGAAGGTTTGTCATCGGCGGGCCTCCTTGGGCATGTCTGAGCTTGGCCCCAGACATGCCCCAGGAGAGGGTCCGAATGCAATGAGCGAGCGTGTCTAGGCTTCGCCGACCGTCTCGAACATCACATGGCTGAGCGCATCGGCGGCCGATTTGCCGGCCCAGACCACGAACTGGAAGGCCTGGTAGTAGAGATCGCAGCTATCGGTGGCCGAGCGCAGCAGCGCCTCGCATTGCGGGGGCGACACATCTGCGCCGCCGGTCAGCAGGTGCGAGTTGCGGAACAGCACCACGCCTTCCTTGTTCCAGATATCGAAGTGACCGATCCAGAGCTGCTCGTTGATGAGGCTGATCAGTTGCTTGATTTCGGCGCGGCGCCCGTCAGGCACCTTGAGGTCGAAGGCGCAAGCGATATGGAGGCTTTCGAGGTCCTCCATCCAGTTGAACGACACATGGTAGTCGCTCCAACCGCCGCGTACGGAAATGGAAATTTCGTCGGCATCCTGCCGCTCGAAGGTCCAGTCATTGATCGATGCGATATGCTCGACGAGGTCCACCGGGTGGGAGACGCGATCGGGCTCGAATTCAATCAGGGACATGCAAAAAGTCCGTCCTAAAGGCGTTTTTGTCCACGCGGCCATTCGGCCACCACTCTCGGGGTACGCACGGAAGAACAAACACGCCGCTCGCACGGCTCAAGAATCGTCCTCCGAACTGAACCCTACACCGCGTCTCTGATTCCGGGGACGCGGCGGGAGAGGGGAAGGCCAATCTCTTGTGGATGATGATCACGAGATTATGGTTAACGGACCATTAACGCCGATGCCTGCCTCTGTGCCGAAATGGCGCTTTTCCGGGCCATTCATGGGGCTTTCCACAGCCGCGCGGCCGCCACTTTTCCACAAGTCCGCAAAGCCGGCGGGATCGGAGCCTAGAACTCGCACTTACCCGAGCGTCTCGGGGCCGGCCCATCCGAACCGTATCGCCTCCCCCCAGCCGGGATAGCCATTGGCCTCCGCCATGCGCGCGGCCGCCTCGGTATCATAGGGCACGCCGATCAGCGCCGTTTGCCAGCCCGTGGGCCGTCTTTCGATGACGGCATAATGCGCATCGGGGGAGCCGCGAAGCAACTGCATGCCCACCGAGCCGGGATTGACGATCAACCGTCCGTCGCTGAGCCGCAGGGCTCGCGCAATATGGGTGTGACCGCATAGGATCACTTCCTGCCCGATCCCCACCGCCTGGCGCGCCACATCCTCTTCAGAAGGCAGAACCGTCGCGCGGCCATCGTAGAAATTGTCGAGCCAGGCGGCTTCATCGTCGGCCGGCGTTCCGTGGCAGAGGAACAGGTCCTGGCCAAGTGTCGCGGTCGCCGGCAGGCTTGTCAGCCAGGCCAGCTGTTCGCTGCTCAGCACATTGCGCGCCAGCACGTCCACTGACCACGGATTGGCGCGCCGCGATGGGTCCGACACCCAGCGATCATGGTTGCCGCGGATGGAGACCGCGCCGAGCGCCATGATCCGAGCCGCAGCGCCACCGGGGTCGATCGGTCCACTCACGTGGTCGCCCAGGCAAACGACCGCATCGAAACTCTGCCGCGCCATATCGGCCAGCACGGCGTCAAGCGCCGGCACATTGCCGTGAATGTCCGAAAGAACCGCGATGCGCACGCTGTCAGAACCTCTGCGCGGGAACTAGGCCTTGGCCTTGCCGGCGCGCAGTTCCGCCAGTTCCTTGCGCAGGACCTCGATTTCTTCGCCCTGCACCTGCACCAGTTCGCGCAGCGCGTCGAAATCCTCGCGCTTGACCAGGTCCATGTCATTGACGATCCGTTGCGCCTGGCCCTTGACCACGGTCTCGACCTCGCGGCGTACGCCGTCGGCTACGCCCGCCGCCTCGTTCATCACCCGGCCCAACCCGTCGAAAATCCGATTGTTCTGGTTCATGGCGCGCTTCCGTCGCTTGTGTGTCTTGTCTGCCCCGATATGTAGGACACGGGCCGCCACTTGGCCAGTGCGGCGAATGGCGCCCCGCGCCATCGACACCCAACCGGCCGCTGCAACACAAAGGCGTGTCGTTCACCTTCGGTAAGTCATTGCCAGTGAACACAATTGACCCACGCCCTGCTGGACAGTCTTGTGGGCTGGATCAGTGTCGGATGACTTTATGCGCCTTGCCCCTCTGCTTGCCTTTTGCCTGTTGTGCCCAACGGCACCCGTCGCTGCCGCCAACCCCCAGTTCGACAAGCTCGCCGGCACGGTGGAAATTCTGGCCGGCGCCACCTTCTGCAACGGCTCGGCCGAAACCGAGCGGCAGGTGGTGCAGCAATGGGCCGACCGCGAGATCGGCAATGAGCGCATCCGCACCATATGGCAGGAGGCCATCGATGACCGCGTGCGCTTCCTCGCCTCCTTCAAGGACTATAATTGCGATCCGGTCCTGGCCCAGCTGGCCAGCTTCGATATCGGCGCCTTCCAGCCCGCTGCGGCCGCGGGGTCAGTCGATACCCCCGTCGGCGCGCCGGCTGGGAATGACGCCGGGGAAGCCGCAACTGCCCGGCCTTCAGACTTCACCGTGCTCGAACCCTACCGGGACAGTGGCCCATGGCGGCAAGTCGGTGAAATTCCAATGGCCTTTCGCGGTTTTTGGCAGTGAGTTCGTCTGCAACTTCGCTGCCACTGAATACACGGCGACCGGCGATATCGTTTACTGGCAGGATGATCCCCCCAAGGTCAGGGGACTACGACGCCATCTTCATCTCCGGCAAGCGCGTGGCCATGGGATCCAACGGCATAACCACGGTCTTCGAGATGACGTCTGCGGGTGAGTTGCACCGGGTAGCGCATATCTATCCACCCCACATAAACCTGGCTGAGCCTGAACCCACGACGTTCAGTCCCTGCACCCGAGCCCAGCTGGCCGGCTACCTCCCAACAGAAAAGCTCGCCGCCTATGACTGGGGCGCCGAAGGGTCTCGCAGTTCAACTCTCAGCGACCTCTGCGTCATGCACGAGGACCTGATCGCCCTGGTCGTCGACATGCATGCCAATGGCGCCGGCATGCAGGACGCCATGAGCATGAATGGCCAGACCTTCAACGTGAACCAGAAGCTCTGGTACTTCATCGACCGCACGGTCGAGCAGATTTATGGCGGCCAGGCCGAGGCGGTGCAGCAGCGCCTCGGCTCGGGCAAATGGACCGAGCAATGCAGCGATTGGCTGGCCTTCGTCTAGACGCGCAGGCAACCCTGAAGACAAAGCGGCCCGGCGCTTCGGAGTGAAGTGCCGGGCCGTTGCTTTGGCGGGCGCTGGGGAGCGCCGGATGCCTTAGTAGTGCACCGACTTGCTGTCGATCGGGTTGGTCGAGGTCGGCGGTGCAAACTTGGTCAGGTCGATGCCATCAACGGCGCTGCGGTATTCCTCGGCGCTCGGCGTGCGGCCAAGGATGGCCGAAAGCACCACGACCGGGGTCGAAGCCAGCAGCGACTCGCCCTTCTTGTCGGCCGAGTCTTCCACCACGCGGCCCTGGAACAGGCGGGTCGAGGTGGCGAGAACGGTGTCGCCCTTCTCGGCCTTTTCCTGGTTGCCCATGCACAGGTTACATCCCGGACGTTCGAGATAGAGGATGTTCTCATATTCGGTGCGGTTGGCCGTCTTGGGCGACACGTCATCGAACTCGAAGCCGGAATACTTCTGGAGAATCTCCCAGTCGCCTTCGGCCTTGAGCTCGTCGATGATGTTGTAGGTCGGCGCGGCGACAACCAGCGGCGCCTTGAATTCGACCTTGCCCGCATCCTTTTCCAGGTTCTTGAGCATCTGGGCGACGATCTTGATGTCGCCCTTGTGCACCATGCACGAGCCCACAAAGCCCAGATCCACCTTCTTGGTGCCGCCATAGTAGGAAACCGGGCGGATGGTGTCGTGGGTGTAGCGGCGCGAGACGTCGGAATTGTTGACATCGGGGTCGGCGATCATCGGCTCGTCGATCACGTCGAGATCCACGACAACTTCCGCGAAATACTTGGCATTGGCATCTGGCTTGAGCGCCGGCTTTTCGCCCGAGCGGATTTCGGCGATGCGGCGATCTGCCTTGGCGATGAGGCCCTTGAGAGTGCCCGCGGCATTGTCCATGCCCTTGTCGATCATGATCTGCATGCGCGACTTGGCGATTTCGAGGCTCTCGATCAGCGTCTCATCCTGGGAAATACAGATCGACGCCTTGGCCTTCATCTCGGCCGTCCAGTCGGTGAAGGTGAAGGCCTGATCGGCCAGCAGCGTACCGAGATGCACCTCGATGATGCGGCCCTGGAAGACGTTGTCGCCATGCTGCTGCAGCATCTGTGCCTGGGTGGCATGCACAACGTCACGGAAGTCCATCCACGGCTTCATCTGCCCCTTGAAGGTCACCTTGACCGATTGCGGGATCGGCATGGTGGCTTCGCCGGTGGCGAGCGCCAGCGCCACGGTGCCCGAGTCGGCGCCGAAGGCCACGCCCTTGGACATGCGGGTATGGCTGTCACCACCGATGATGATGTCCCAATCGTCAACCGTGATGTCGTTGAGCACCTTATGGATCACGTCGGTCATGGCGTGATAGTGGCCCACCGGGTCACGCGCGGTGATGACGCCGAAATTGTTCATGAAAGCCATGAGTTTTGGAATATTGGCCTGGGCCTTCTTGTCCCAAACCGACGCCGTGTGACAGCCCGACTGATAGGCGCCATCGACCAGCGGCGAGATGACGGTGGCCGCCATGGCCTCCAGCTCCTGCGCGGTCATGAGACCGGTCGTATCCTGCGAGCCGACGATATTGACGATCACGCGCACGTCCGAGCCGGCATGCAGAACCTTGCCCGGGGTCACGCCAACCGCATTGCGGTTGAAAATCTTCTCGACGGCGGTGAGGCCAACGCCCTCAACGGTGATTTCCTTGTTCGGGGCGAACACCTGCGGCGCCTCGATGCCCAGTGTCTGGGCGGCAAAGGTCTGCAGCTTCTTGCCGAAGACCACGGCATAGGACGAGCCGGCCTTCATGAATTCGGTCTTCTGCGGGGTGAAGGCGGAGGCAATGTCCACCAGTTCGTTGCCGGCCTCGTCGCGCAGCTTCTTGGCCTTGGTGTCGATCTTGAGCACGGTGCCGGTCTCGACCGAGTATTTCTGCTCAAGAACAGGGTTGCCTTCATTGTTGAGGATCGGCTTGCCGTCCTCGCCCAGCTTTTTCACCCAGTTCTTGAGATTGAGGCCGATGCCGCCGGTCACGTCGACCGTGGTGGCAAAGATCGGCGAAATGCCGTTGGTACCGGCCACAATGGGCGCAATATTGACGAAGGGCACATAAGGGCTGGCCTGCTTGCCGGTCCAAAGCGCCACATTGTTGACGCCCGACATGCGCGAGGAGCCCACGCCCATCGTGCCCTTCTCGGCGATCATCATCACGCGCTTGTCCGGGTGCTGCTTCTGAAGCGCCACGATCTGCGCCTGGCCCTCGGGCGAGATCATGCACTTGCCATGCAGTTCGCGGTCAGCGCGGGAATGGGCCTGGTTGCCCGGCGAGAGAAGGTCGGTCGAAATATCGCCTTCGGCCGCGACATAGGTCACGACCTTGATCTCGTCCTCGACATCCGGGAGCTTGGTGAAGAATTCGGCCTTGGCATAGCTTTCGAGCACGTCCTTGGCGACACCATTGCCGGCCTTGTAGGCATCGCGCAGGCGGAACATGTCGGCGTCGTAGAGGAAGACCTGCGTCTTGAGGACATCGCCGGCAGCGGCGGCATGGACGCCGGTGCCCAGCGCAACGTCGAGCAGGACCTGGATCGAGGGGCCGCCCTTCATATGCGAGAGCAGTTCCAGCGCAAAGCTCGGGGTGATTTCGGCGACCGCCACTTCGCCCAGGATGATTTCCTTGAGGAAGGCCGCCTTGACGCTGGCGGCCGGCGTGGTGCCAGGCAGCGTGTTGTAGATGAAGAACTTGAGCGCATCCGCGCGCTGCGGATTGCCTGCATCGCGGATGATGGCGATGATTTCGCCGGTCAGCCCGCCACCGTCGATCGGCTTGGGTGCCAGACCCTGTTCTTTTCTGCTTTCGATTTCAGCCAGGTAATCGGAGTACAGGGTCATCGCTATCTCAACATCAAAAGTGTGCGGCGCCAGGCGCCAGAAATTCGGGGTTTGCCGATCGGCCTGAAGGTCCAGGTCCGACTACGCCAACCAGGGCCAGCGGGCAACCTATCGCATTTGCGCAAACAAAGTACTTTTGTTTGAGCAAGGCCCGGTCGGGAATGGGCAATGGCTTCAGTTGCCGCCGAGCTTCAGCTGGGAGCGCAGTAAATCGCGTAGAGCGTGGTCAGGACCTGCGTAACGGCCTCCGAGGCGAGGCGATACATGATCGCCTGCCCCTCTCGCCGCGTCTTGACCAGACCCATGGCCCGGAGCTTGGAGAGGTGCTGGGACAGCGGCGATTGTTCCAGTCCCACGATCCGCGCCAACTCGCTCACACTGCGCTCCTGCTCGAGGAGGTTGCACAGGATCAGCAGGCGCTTGGGATTGGCCATGGCGGCCAGCAGCTGCGCGGCCTCCTCCGCCCGCGGCTCGAGATCGGCAATATGCATCGTGATGGGCGGCGTCTGGTTCATGCTTGACATATTAGAATATTCGAATATACGAAACAACTGTTTTCGAATGGCGGCCGGACCACGGGGCTGCTCCCACTGACGAATGGACCATGATTACCACATTTACACCCTTTGAAGCGGCCCTTGGCGGGGCGCTTATCGGCCTCGCCGCCACGGCCCTCATGGCCCTCCATGGCCGCATTGCCGGCATGACCGGCATTCTCTCCGGCGCGCTGTTCTCGCGCGGCGGCTTCGATTGGCGCCTTGCTTTTCTCGCCGGTACCATTGCCGCCCCGGCGCTCCTGTACGTGCTATCCGGCAATCCGCTGGCTGTGCAAGCCGACCTGCCACTCTGGGCCATCGTCGCTGGCGGCCTCCTGGTGGGCATCGGCGTCACCTTTGGCGGCGGCTGTACCTCGGGCCATGGCGTTTGCGGCATTGCCCGCCTCTCCGCCCGCTCCATTACTGCCACGCTCAGCTTCATGGCCAGCACCTTTGCTACTGTCTTTGTATTGCGTCACGCGCTGGGGGGCATCTGATGCGCAGTCTTCTGTCGGCCCTCGCCATCGGCCTCGTCTTCGGCCTCGGCATTGCCATTTCAGGCATGGGCAATCCCGCCAAGGTCCTCAACTTCTTCGATCTGTTCGGAACCTGGGACCCCAGCCTGCTCGTTGTCATGGGCACAGCCCTGACAGTCACCTTTGTCGGCTACCGGCTGGTGCTGCGTCGACCCGCGCCCCTGTTTGATCGCTCGTTCCACCTGCCGCAAAAGCGCGACATCGACCTGCCCTTGATCGGCGGCTCGGCACTGTTCGGCATCGGCTGGGGCCTCTCCGGCTTCTGTCCGGGTGGCGCCATACCAGCGCTGGGCACCGGCCACCCCGCGCCCCTCATGTTCGTCGCCGCCATGATTGGCGGCATGGCCCTGGCCCATGCTCTGCGGGCCGTTTCAACGCGCCGCCGGGCCATGGCCTGAACCCTCGGAAAGGAAACAGAAATGACCCTCTCCCTCTTGCCCTTCACGCCTGATCTTAGTGTCAGGCCCGAAGTCGTCGCCTTCTTCGACGAGCCGACCAACACCATCAGCTACATCGTCAAGGACCCCGCTTCCACCGCCTGCGCCGTCATCGATTCGGTGATGGATTTCGACTACGCCTCGGGCAGCATCACCTATGAGGGCGCCGACCGGATCATCGCCCATATCCGCGACAATGGCTGGACGCTCGAATGGCTGATCGAGACCCATGTCCATGCCGACCACCTGTCGGCCGCGCCCTATATCCAGTCCGTGCTCGGCGGCCAGTTGGGCATTGGTGACCAGATCTGCGTCGTGCAGGACACGTTCGGCAAGATCTTCAACGAAGGCACCGAATTCCAGCGCGATGGATCGCAGTTCGACCGGCTGTTCAAGGATGGCGACACCTACCAGATCGGCAGCATGACCGCCCATGTTCTGTTCACCCCAGGTCACACCCCGGCCGACATGGTCCATGTCATCGGCAATGCAGCCTTTGTCGGCGATACCCTCTTCATGCCCGATGGCGGTTCCGCCCGGGCTGACTTTCCCGGGGGCGACGCGCGCACGCTCTATCGCTCGATCCAGCGCCTGCTGACCCTGCCGGGCGAGATGCGCCTGTTCATGTGCCACGACTACGGCCCGAACGGCCGCGACATCCAGTGGGAAACCACCATCGCCGATGAGCGCGACCACAATATCCATGTTGGCCACGGCACCTCGGAAGATGATTTCGTCGCCATGCGCGAAGCCCGCGACGCGACCCTGTCCATGCCCAAGCTCATCATCCCCTCGCTGCAGGTCAACATGCGCGCCGGCCAGATGCCGCCCGCCGACGACAGCGGCCAGACCTTCCTCAAAGTGCCCGTCAACGGGCTTTCCCGCACCAAGGAGTAAGCACTCGTGCGCATTCAGAAGATCAACGACACCTTTTCCCAGTCGCCGCAGATTTCGCCCGACGAGATCGCGCTCATCGCCGATGCCGGCTTCAAGGCCATCGTCTGCGCCCGCCCGGACGATGAAGATGCCGGCCAGCCCACCTTTGCCGAGATTGCCGCCGCTGCCGAACAGTTCGGCCTCAAGGCCTATCACATTCCGGTTTCGGGCCAGCTGACCGAAGGCCAGCTCATCCGCTTTGCCCAGGCCCGCGGCGAGGTGGACGGACCCATCCTGGGCTATTGCCGCTCTGGCGGCCGCGCCGGCAGCCTCTACGCCGCCACCGCCTGACGGGATCGGTCATGTTTCTGGAACCCCTGCAATATCTTCTGGGCGGCCTGTCGGGGAGCCTCGTGGGCTTCACCCTGGGCCTTTTCGGCGGCGGCGGCTCCATCCTTGCCGTCCCGCTCATGGTCTATGTCGTGGGGGTTCCGGTGGCCCATGTCGCCATTGGCACCAGCGCCTTTGCCGTGGCCGCCAATGCCGGGGCCAACCTCGTCAACCATGCCCGCCGGGGCAATGTCATCTGGCGTTGCGCCCTGATGTACACATTGGCAGGTATTGCCGGCGCCTTTGCCGGCTCGATCCTGGGCAAGGCCATGGATGGAGAAAAGCTTCTTTTCCTCTTCGCCATTCTCATGGGTGTGGTCGGCGTGCTGATGTTCCGGGCTCGCGGCAATGTTGGCACACCGGGCGCCACCTGCAACCGCGAAAAGGCCCCCAAAGTGTTCGGCTTCGGCGGCCTTACCGGCGCGTTCTCGGGCTTTTTCGGCATTGGCGGGGGCTTCCTCATCGTGCCGGGTCTGGTCGCCTCCACCGGCATGCCCATGCTCAATGCCATCGGCTCCTCGCTGGTCGCCGTCACCGCCTTTGGCCTCACGACGGCGCTGAGCTACGCCTTTTCGGGTCTCGTCGACTGGCCGCTGGCCGCCGTCTTCATCGGCGGCGGCGTTCTGGGCGGTCTGCTCGGCGTCCGCACGGCAGGACTGCTGGCGAGCCGCAAGGGTGCTCTCAACATTGCCTTTGCCAGTCTCATCATTGTCGTGGCCGTCTATATGGCCATCCAGACGGCCTCGTCCTTCCTCTAGGATGGGCGCGCCACGCTGACCTTTCTTCACCTCCCCCCTTGAGGGGGAGGCCGGGTGGGGGTTATGGCAGTCACATTGCCGACGCATCTTCTCGGCACATCCGGTCGACGCCAAGGAGAGACGTAGCGTGCCCTTCCCCAATATCGACCCCATCGCCTTTGCCATCGGCCCGTTCGCTATCCGCTGGTATGCACTGGCCTATCTCGGTGGGGTGCTGCTGGGCGCCGCCTACGGCTATCTGCTGCTCGCCAACAACCGTCTCTGGCACAAGGGCAATCCGCCATTTCCCGCCAAGGACATCTGGGACTTCGCCTTCTGGGCCATGCTGTCCATCGTCATCGGCGGACGCGTGGGCTACGTGCTCTTCTACAACCTGCCTTACTATCTCGAAAATCCTGGGCAGATCATCAACACGCTCGATGGCGGCATGTCCTATCATGGCGGCATGCTCGGCCTGATGCTGGCCGCGATCCTCTTCACGCGCTCAAAGCAGGGCAACTGGCTCTCCAGTCTCGATCTCATCGCCGCCGTCGCCCCCATCGGCATCTTCCTTGGCCGCGTCGCCAATTTCATCAATGCCGAGCTCTATGGCGCACCCACCACCGCGCCCTGGGGCGTCATCTTCCCCACCGATCCGCTGCAGGTCGCCCGCCACCCAAGCCAGCTTTATGAAGCCGCGCTCGAAGGCCTTCTCGTCTTCCTCCTCATTCGCCTCGCCACCCACGTTTTCTACGCCTTGCGCAAGCCGGGGCTCGTGGCCGGGATCTTTGCCATCGGCTATTCGCTCTCGCGCATCGCTGTTGAGTTCGTCCGCCTGCCCGATGCCCATATCGGCTATCTCTATGGCGACTGGCTCACCCAGGGGCAGTTGCTGAGCTTCCCCATCCTTCTCGGCGGCCTCATTCTGGTCACCTACGCCGCGTCTCGTCGCGAAAACCCATTGCGCCCGTGATTTGCCCATGACCGAAACCCTCAGCCTCGAACAGCAGATCGAACTGCAGATCCGCACCTCCGGCCCGATGTCGGTCGCCACCTATATGGGCCTGTGCCTCACCCATCCATCCAAGGGCTATTACCGCTCAGGCGAGCCCATCGGCAGCAGCGGCGATTTCATCACCGCTCCCGAGATTTCGCAGATGTTCGGCGAGCTGATCGGCTTCTGGCTGGTCAATCTCTGGCAGCAGATGAGCGAGCCCAAAACCTTCACTTTGCTCGAACTCGGCCCCGGCCGGGGTGTGCTGATGGCCGACATCCTGCGCGTCGCCTGCCGCGCCCCCGGCTTCCGCGACGCCCTGAAACTGCGGCTCTTCGAAACCAGCCCCCCGCTGATGGCAGAGCAGCAGGCGAGGCTCGAAGTCTATGAGCCCAAATGGCTGCAGAATTTCGAGAGCTTCGACGAGGGGCCGATCCTGGTCGTCGCCAACGAATTCTTCGACGCCCTGCCGATCCGCCAGTTCATCCGCAAGGAAGACGGCTGGCACGAGCGCCAGATTGGTCTTGCCGAGGGCAAGCGCGTCTTCGGCCTGTCACCGACGCCGATCCCGCCCGCCTCCATGCCCGACGCCGTGGCCAATGCCGACCTCGATTCCATGTTCGAAGTGTGTTTTGGCGGCGCCGAAGTGATGCGCCAATTGGCCAAGGCCGTCGCAAAGCAGGGCGGCAGCATTCTTGCGATCGACTACGGCTATGCCCAGACCCAGACGGGCGACACCTTGCAGGGTGTCCGTCGCCACGCCTATGCCGATGTGCTCGAAGCCCCCGGGGAGACCGATCTTTCCGCCCATGTCGATTTCGGGGCTCTTGGCGTGGTCGCCCGGCAGGCGGGCCTGGCCACACAGCCGCTCGCCGGGCAAGGTCAGTTTCTTTCCCGCCTCGGCATTGGCGAACGCGCCGCCGCCCTCGCCCGCGCCAATCCGACCCTGGCAAACGACATCAGGACCGCGCAGGACCGCCTCGTCTCCGACCAGCAGATGGGCACCCTGTTCAAGGTCTTCTGCGCCCACAGCCCCGGCCTGATGCCGCCGGGCTTCGTGTCATGACCCACTACGAGACAGCATCCGCCATCAGCGCCCTGCCGGGCATCCGCCACGGCTTTTTTGGCCGCATGGGCGGCGTGTCCACAGGCGACTTCGCCGGTCTCAACGTCTCGACCTCGGTCGGTGACGATCCACAGCAGGTCGAAGCCAACCGCCGGACGGTTGAGGCCGCGCTCGACATCGGCCCGCTTGCCATTCTCAAGCAGACGCATTCGATCCGGGTCGAGACCATCAGCGGTCCGATCTCCCCTGGCTCGGTCGATGCCGACGCCATGGTCAGCGCCACGCCCGGTCTCGCTCTCGGCATCCTCACTGCCGATTGTACGCCGATCCTGTTTGCCGATCCCGAGGCCGGGGTCATCGCCGCCGCCCATGCCGGCTGGCGCGGCGCTGTCGATGGCATTGTCGGCAACACCATTTCCGCCATGGTAGGGCTGGGCGCCGAGCCGCGCCGCATCGTCGCCGCCTATGGCCCCACCATTCACGGCGCCAGCTACGAGGTGGGCGAAACGTTCAAGGCCGATTTTCTCGCCCTGCATCCCATGGGCGAGCGTCATTTCCACACGCCCGATGGTGGCCAGCCGCACTTCGACCTGCCCGGATTTGTCGAAAGCCAGCTGCGCGAAGCCGGCCTGGCACAGGTCGAGCAGGTCGGCGCCTGCACCTATGCCCATCCCGGCCGCTACTTTTCCCACCGCCATGCAACGCACCACAAGACCCGCACCGGCCGGCAGATCGCCGTCATCGGACTGACACGCGTTTAATTTACGGCCTTCCCCGAAAGTGGCGTTGCGAGTCTGATTTTGACTCGCTAAAGCTGCCCGCGAAACTGATAGGTCCCGCCCCCGGGACCGGTTGAGACAGGATCGCGCCCATGAAGCTGGTGACCGGCAATTCCAACCGCCCTCTGGCGCAGGCCGTTGCCTCCTATCTCGAACTTCCCCTGACCGACTGCACGGTCAAGCGCTTTTCCGACAATGAAGTCTATGTCGAAGTGCACGAGAATGTGCGCGGCGAGGATGTGTTCATCCTGCAATCGACCAGCTTTCCGGCCAATGACAACCTGATGGAGCTGCTGATCATCGCCGATGCGCTGCGCCGTTCCTCGGCCCGCCGCATCACCGCCGTGCTGCCCTATTTCGGCTATGCCCGGCAGGACCGTAAATCGGCCCCCCGCACCCCCATCTCGGCTAAGCTGGTTTCCAACCTCATCACCGAGGCTGGCGCCAATCGTGTGCTGACGCTCGATCTGCACGCCGCCCAGATCCAGGGTTTCTTCGATATTCCGACCGACAACCTGACCGCCGCCCCGGTCATGGTGCGCGACATCAGGGACAATTATGACGTCAAGAACGTCATGATCGTTTCGCCCGACGTCGGCGGCGTGGTTCGCGCCCGCAATGTCGCCGGTCGCATCGGCGCCAACCTCGCCATCGTCGACAAGCGCCGCCCCCGCGCCGGCGTGTCCGAGGTCATGAACATCATCGGCGACGTCCAGGGCCAGACCTGCATTCTCATCGACGACATCGTCGACTCGGGCGGCACGCTGGTCAACGCCGCCGAGGCCCTGCTCAAGGCCGGGGCCAAGGAAGTCTCGGCCTATATCACGCATGGGGTCCTGTCCGGCACCGCTGCCGAACGCATTGCGGCATCCAAGCTGAAAGAACTGGTTGTCACCGACTCCATCCTCGAGACCGACGCCACCAAGGCTGCCGCCAATATCCGCCGCATGTCCATCGCCTCGCTGATCGGCGAAGCCGTCGCCCGCACCGCCAGCGAACAGAGCGTTTCGAGTCTATTTGACTAGGCTGCGGCCGTTTCGCGGCAAAATCGCTCCAGTGGAGCGATTCTAGCTGACTAGGCCACGAGACCTGCGGTCGAGTGGCGAGCGGCCGCCTCCTCTGAAGTCGTTACCCTCGGGCTTGACCCGAGGGCTCTGCACTTGTTTTCGCAAGGGCTTTAGCCGCCCCACTCCATCGTCACCACCGGGCTTGTCCCGGTGGTCCATTCGCTGCAACGCCAAGATGGATTGCCGGGATGAGCCCGGCAATGATGCAGGGTAGCGAGCAACAGCGACCCTTCCCCGAAAACAAAAAATCATCCCCTGTCGAAACGCACGCTCTCTCCCCGACAGTGTTGTGCCGCCCTATGATGCGGCCCACAGAGAAAGGACCAGAGCCATGCGCTATCTTTTGATGCTCTACGCCGAAGAACAGGCCGGCGCCGCTATCCCGCCCGAGCAAATGGCCAAGGCCATGGACGGCATGTACGCCTACCAGCAGGCACTGACCAAGGCCGGCGCCTTCATTTCCACCGCCGCGCTCGGCCCGACAGGACAGGCCCGCACCCTGCGCATGGAAGGCGGTGAGGTGAAGCTTACGCAAGCCGGCTTCACCAATGAAGGCGGACATCTCAGCGTCCAGGAAGGCCCCTATGCCGAGACCCGCGAGCAGTTCGGCGGGCTCTTTGTCATCGAATGCGCCGACATGGACGAGGCGGTCAAATGGGCCGCCCGCTGTCCCGCCGCGCAATGGGGCCCCATCGAAATCCGACCCATCTTCAACACCGTCTCCGCCAACGAGCCAGCCTGGTGTGCCGACGATGGCTTCGCGTCCGGTCCCGGGAACGCCGGTGCCTGAGCGGCCAGCCGACCGCGCGGCCGAAAGGGTCGCGCGGGAGAGCTATGGCCGGCTCCTCGCCTTTCTCGCGGCGCGCACGCGCGACGTCGCGGGTGGCGAGGATGCCCTGGCCGAGGCCTTTGCCACGGCGCTGGAATCCTGGCCGCGTGAAGGTGTGCCCCTGAATCCGGAGGCCTGGCTGCTGACCGTTGCCCGGCGACGCCAGACCGACGCAATCAGGCGCGCCACCACCCGGCGGCAGGGCGAAGCCCATCTCACCTTGATCCGGGAAGAACTGGACGATCTGGCCATGTCCCCTGAAGCGATCCCCGACCGGCGCCTGGCGCTGATGTTTGCCTGCGCCCACCCACAGATCGAGCCTGCCATGCGCGCGCCGCTGATCCTGCAGACCATTCTGGGTCTCACCGCTGCCGATATCGGCGCTGCCTTCCTCGTGCCGGCGGCAACCATGGGTCAACGTCTGGTGCGGGCCAAGGGGCGCATTGCCGAAATGGGCATCGCCTTCGAGATCCCAGAAACCGCCGAACTGCCGCAGCGGCTCGATGCCGTGCTCGAAGCCATCTACGCCGCCTATGCCAAAGGCTGGACCGACTTCGACGACGAAGACAGCACGCTCGCAACCGAAGCCATCTGGCTCGGCAGACTGGTTACGGCGCTTGCCCCGGACGCGCCCGAAGCCAAGGGCATGCTGGCGCTGATGCTCTATTCCCATGCCCGTCGCTCCGCCAGGCGCGACGGGACAGGCGCCTATGTCCCGCTCGACCAGCAGGACACAGCCCTCTGGGATCGCGATGCCATCGCGGCCGCCGAGGACCTGCTCCATGCTGCCAGCGCCTCCGGCCCAACCGGCCGCTGCCAGATCGAGGCTGCCATCCAGTCCGCCCACATCGCGCGGCGGCTATCGGGGCAGGACAATTGGCCGGTCATCGTCCGTCTCTACGACATTCTTCTCGCCATGACTGCCTCGCCGGTCGTTCGCCTGAACCGCGCTGCTGCCCTGGCCGAAATCGAGGGACCACAGGCCGCTCTCGACAGCATCGCCTCCCTCACCGCGGACCGGCGCATGCAGGACTACCAGCCCTATTGGGCCCTGCGCGGACATTTGCTGGCGCAAGCCGGCGACAAGGCCGCAGCGCATGAGGCGCTGACCCTCGCCATGGGCCTCTCCGCCGATCCTGCCATCCGCAACTGGCTGGAGGGAAAAAGGGCACAGTTGGTGGATGGGTAGAGCCGGAAACTCCGCCGTCACCCCACCCTCATTCCCTCCCCATCAAGGGGAGGGAGGCGCAGGCATCAGTCGCCAGTGTTCATCGTCTCCCTCCCCCTTGTGGGGAGGGATCAAGGGTGGGGGTCCGCTTCGCGCCTTACAAATACCCACCTGCCCCGGGGAATCCCTTGCTCCCCGCCCCGTCTTCCTCTATAGCCCGGCGCATGAAGCGCTCGTCACCCCTGGAGGACGGGCGCGTATGTTGTTGTGATGACGCATACACCAACCAAATGGATGCTTTCCATGGCTCAGAATAAAGTGCTCAAGGCACAGGCGCGTGACGGAGTGGGCAAGGGGGCCGCTCGCGAAGCTCGTCGTCAGGGACTCGTTCCCGCAGTTATCTATGGTGACAAGAAGCCCCCCGTCACCGTCTCCGTGGCCTACAAGGACGCGCTGAAGTTCATCTATTCCGGTGGCTTCAAGTCGCACGTGCTCGACCTCGACGTCGACGGCACGATCCACAAGGTCATCCCGCGTGACTACCAGCTCGACGTCGTCATGGATCAGCCGATCCACATCGACTTCCTGCGCGTGTCCAAGGGCGCCAAGATCAACGTCCAGGTTCCGGTTCACTTCGAAAACGAAGAAGCCAGCCCGGGCCTCAAGCGTGGCGGCACGCTCAATATCGTGCACCACACGCTCGATCTGACCGTCTCCGCCGACAGCATCCCCGAATTCGTGACTGTTGACCTCACCGGCCTCGACATCGGCGATACCGTCCACATCTCGAACATCAAGCTGCCCAAGGGCTCGGTCGACCACAGCCACGAGGCTGACGTGACGATCGCGACGATCGTTGCTCCCTCGGCTCTGAAGTCGAGCGGCGGCACCGACGCTGCTGAAGGCGAAGAGGACTCGGCCGAGTAATCGGACCGCCTCAATTCTGCTATATGACTGAGGCGGCCTCCGGGTCGCCTCTTTCATTTCCGGAGTATGCGCATGAAACTGCTGGTTGGCCTGGGCAATCCCGGCGCCCAATATGCTGGCAATCGCCACAATATCGGCTTCATGGCGGTGGACGCCATCGCCGCAGCCAATGGCATTTCCACCTGGAAGACCAAGCATGGTGGCCTTCTGGCCGAGGGCACTGTCGGCCCAGAGCGGGTGCTGCTGCTCAAGCCGCAGACCTTCATGAACAAATCCGGCGACAGCGTCCAGCAGGTGGCCCGCTTCTACAAGATCGACAACAGCGACATCGTCGTCTTCTACGACGAGCTCGATCTGGCGCCCGGCAAGGTCCGCGTGAAGGTCGGGGGCGGCAATGGCGGCCATAACGGTTTGCGCTCGATCGATCCGCAGATCGGCCTCGACTACAAGCGCGTCCGCCTCGGCATCGGCCATCCCGGCAAGGAAAACGTCACCCACCACGTGCTGGGCGATTTCGCCAAGGCCGACAAGGCCTGGCTCGATCCGCTGCTCGACGAGATCGCCCGCCAGGCGCCCATGCTGCTCAAGGGCGACGACAACGGCTTCATGAACAAGCTGGCCCTCGCGGTAAAGGGTGAAGAACCCGCCCCCGCCAAGGCCGAAAAACCCGTCGCCGGCCAGAGCCATATCCGCCAGGCCCGTCCGGCAAAGCCGCAGGCCGAAGTCCCCAAAAGCGGCCCAATGGCCGACATGCTCAGCAAACTGTTCGGCAAGGAATAGGCAGAGCACCCGCTCACGAACGCCCGTCATACCCGGGTCAGCTCAGGATGGGCCCTGAGGTGACAGTCCAGGGGTGCGCAGACGCATTCTGTTAAGGTCCAGACGTCTAAAATTGCTGCCATGGAGTAGAATCATGGCAGCCAGGAAAAAGCAGCAGGACTCGAACTGGATCGGACTGGGTCTGCTCGGGCTCATGGCCTTTGCAATCTATCAGTTCGGCATGGTCGACCATCGCAACGCCGCTCCCGGCCCGTCGACATCGCGACCGGCCCAATCCGCTCCCGCGCCCCAACCCGCTGCTGCCCCGGCGCCACTGAGCCAGCCGCGCTACGTCAATGTTGCCGAGCTCAATGTCCGCCATCTGCCGAGCACGTCCGGCCCCCTGATCATGACCCTGCCGCGCGGCACCCCGCTCAAAGTCCTCGCCCGCCAGGACGGTTGGCTGCTCATCGACATCAACCCCACGCTTGAGGGATGGGTCAGCGAACCGCTCACCACCACCCAGGCCCCGCGACAGCGGCCCACGCCGCCGGCCGCGCTGAGACGTTAGCGCGAGCCCAGTCGCTCCTGCAGTTCCCGAATGATCGCGCCGACCTGGCCCTTCGCCAGCAGACCAGGCCCGAGCGGACCTGAGCGATCCGTGCCCAGTGCCGGCAGCGACCGCAGGGCGACGCGCGCGTCCGCGCTGAGCTGCCCAAGCTGCCAGTCGATTTCGGCCGCCGCCGCATCGGGCCGGTCAGGATGGGCCACGGCAACGGCCTTGGCCGCATAGGCTGCCGCACCGAGCGCATGAGCGCCCATATGGCACACGGCCGAGGCCTGCCCCGCCGCCCTGGCAGCGGCCGTTGCGGCCGGGGAGCCCTCGTCACGCCCGGCGCTGCCGCCACCGAACCGGCGGCGGATTTCTCCGGCCGTATCCAGCTCCCCGCGCGCAAAGGCCCGCGTGCGGGCGATGGCATCCCGCGGACGGTCATCTTCGGGACATTCTGCCTCGAACAGGGCAAGCACCCGCTCGGCACAATCAGCGGCCCAGTCGGCCACCATCCGCCGGTCCGCTTCACTCAATGTCTGTACCGAAAGTGCCATATGCCCCTCGCATGGGTATGCCGCACCATTACGCGGATCAGCTCCTGCGGGCAACAATCCGACAACGGCCGGACTCCGCACTTGCCCGCACCCATCCCCTAGTCGTCGCTTAACCACGCTGGTGCAGCCTTGCCTTGAGGGAAGCACCATGCGCGACAGATACTACTGCGTGAAAACGCCATCCGACGCCCCGCAAAAAGCCGTGCTGGTGCATGTGTATCGACGCCTGGGGCAGGCGCTGGCGCGGATCGAGGGAGAGGATGAGGCGGATGAGGCCCAGCCCGACCTTGTCCTCTCCGGGCCGCGCTCGAGCGCCTGCGACAGAACCTGGTGGGCACCTTCGTCTTTATCAACGACCGTGCCCTCTGGCAGCCGCACTGGGGCGACCTCGTCGACTATCAGGGGGCGCTAAAATGGCAAAAGCCGGCGCCCCCTGAGGAGGCACCGGCTGTTCATCTCGAGCCCGACCTGTCGGAAGCCTGGGATTATACGTTGAACTTGAACAGCATCACGTCGCCATCCTTGACGACATAGTCCTTGCCTTCGTCTCGGGCCTTGCCCGCTTCCTTGGCCGGCACTTCGCCGCCCAGGGTCACGAAATCGTCGTAGCCGATGGTCTGGGCGCGGATGAAGCCGCGCTCGAAATCGGTGTGGATGACGCCGGCCGCCTGCGGGGCGCGGTCGCCGCGATGGATCGTCCAGGCGCGGGTTTCCTTGGGGCCGACGGTGAAATAGGTCTGCAGGTGAAGCAGGTCATAGGCAGCGCGGATCAGGCGGTTGAGGCCGGGCTGATCGAGGCCGAGCGACTCAAGATATTCGGCCTGCTCGTCATCGGGAAGCTGGGCCAGCTGGCTTTCGATCTCGGCCGAGATGATCACCATGCCCGCATCATGCGCCTTGGCATATTCGGCGACCTTGTCCGAAAGCGCATTCCCGGTCGCGGCCGAGCCCTCGTCGACATTGCAGACATAGAGAACCGGCTTGCTCGTCAGCAACTGCAGCTCGCCAAATGCCTTTTCTTCCTCCGGATCGCGCTTGACGAAGCGAGCCGACTTGCCGTCACGCAGCAACACCAGGGCACGGTCGATCAGCTCCAGGGTGACCTTGGCGTCCTTGTCATTGCCCTTGGCCTTCTTCTCGACGCCGGCACGGCGCTTTTCGAGGCTTTCGAGGTCAGCCAGCATCAACTCGGTCTCGACCACTTCGGCATCGGCCAGCGGATCGACGCGGTTGGACACGTGGATGACATTGCTGTCTTCAAAGCAGCGCAGCACATAGGCAATGGCGTCAGTTTCGCGGATATTGGCGAGGAACTGGTTGCCCAGGCCTTCGCCCTGGCTTGCGCCCTTTACCAGGCCCGCAATGTCCACAAAGCTCATGCGCGCCGGCAGGATCTGCGCCGACTTGCCGATCGCCGCCAGCTTTTCCAGGCGCTCGTCGGGCACTGACACCTCGCCCACATTGGGCTCGATGGTGCAGAAGGGGAAGTTCGCCGCCTGTGCGGCAGCGGTGCGGGTCAGCGCATTGAAAAGCGTCGACTTGCCGACATTCGGCAGGCCGACAATGCCCATCTTGAAGCCCATGGGTATCTCCGGGAAACTGTTGGGCTCCAATTGGGTCGGATTGACAGAGATGTCAATGTTTGCGTCCACCCCCACCCTTGATCCCTCCCCACAAGGGGGAGGGAGACGATGAACACTGGCGACTGAGGCCTGCGCCTCCCTCCCCTTGATGGGGAGGGAATGAGGGTGGGGTGACACGGCTTGCTCCATACGCGATATCATGCGAAAACCCGCGTTGACGTATAGGGCAAGCAAATGACCAATCCTGTCACTCATGATCGGCGTCATTTCGAGGATCTCGCCGTGGGCGAGGTGATCGACCTGGGTCGGACCGCGGTATCGAAGGAGATGATCATCGCCTTTGCCCGCGAGTTCGACCCCTTTCCGTTTCATCTCGATGAGGCGGCCGCAAAGGCGAGCCTGCTCGGCGGCCTCGCCTCCAGCGGCTGGCAGACGGGCGGCTTGAGCCTCAAGATGCTGGTCGACAGCTTCCTCTCAAAAATTGCCTCGGCCGGTGGTCTGGGTTTCACAGATTTGAAATGGAAAGCGCCGGTCATGGTCGGCGACACTATTGGCGGCACCGTCACCATCGCCGAATTGCGGCGCTCCGGCAGTCACCCGCAATGGGGTATTGTCACCCTCGATTTCGACATCCGCAACCAGAAGCAGAAGCCTGTCATGACCATGCGACTGGCCAATCTGGTGGAATGCCGCAATGTGGAGGCGGCCGAATGACCCGCTGGTTCGAAGACATCACCATCGACGAGCCCTTCCCGCTCGGCTCCCACACATTCGAGGCCGAGGAGATCATTCGCTTCGCCCTGGCTTACGATCCGCAATACTTCCACACCGATCCGGAACTGGCCAAGCACAGCCATTTCGGCGGGCTGATCGCCTCGGGCTGGCACACGGTCAGCATCGGCCACCGCAAGATGGTCGACACGCTCTTTGCCGAAGAGGAGCGACTGCGCGGCGAAGGCAAGGAGCCCGGCGTGTCCGGCCCCTCCCCCGGCGTCAATTCCATGGAATTCAAGGCGCCGGTGCGCCCGGGCGACACCGTGTCCTACACCCTGATTGTCACCGGCAAGCGCCCGTCCAACTCGATCCCCGGCTGGGGCCTGCTGTTCAATCACCTCGAAGCAGTTAACCAGCATGGCGACCTGGTCTACCGGGCCGAACTCGTCGGCTTCTCCAAGCTTCGCGACTATTCGATGCCGCTCAAGCTTAGAGTGTTGCTCGCACTCACCAGGGTGCCCGTTCTCGGAAAGCTGATCCGTCGCGGGTCTTGAAACCGTCCGGGCGCGTCGGCACTCTCGTGCCATGCGCCGATTCGCCCTTTGCTTCGCCCTCACCGCCCTGTCCGCCACGCCAGCCCTTGCCCAGGCCTATCAAGGCAACTGGAGCTGTCGTGACGCCACCACCAACCGTGTGGGCATCCTCACCCTTTACGGCAATGTCTATGGCTGGGCCTCGCGCACCATGGGCGACGCCGCCTCGGGTACCGGCACGGTCACGCCCTATCAGGATGGCGTCGGCTTCAACGATGGCAACCTGCGTGCGTCCATGTCCATCCAGGCCGCACGGCTGGTCGATGACGTCAACTATGGCGCCGCCCTTCAGCTGGAAACCGCCGACGCCATCGTCATGCTCTGCAACCCGCGCTGATTCCCTTCATCGAAGGGGTCCGGGCCTCCCGCCGGGCTTACCCCCTCCCAAGGTGGGGCTTGAACTTTAATCCGCTTTCGAGCATTTAAAGAGGGCAATGCCGGGCCCCTCTGGTCATGGATTCTCCATGGCGATGTCGGAATTGCTCCACCTGTTTACATGGAGAAGGTCCGGCGATGGAATCGCTTCTTGCCGCCCTTTCGGGCGATTTTCTCGGTACTCCCGTCTACTTCTGGGTCGCGTTCATCACGATCGTGATCGCTCTGCTTGTTTTCGACCTCGGCATCCTCCACCGCGATGAGCACGAGATCGAAGCCAAGGAAAGCCTGCTGCTCTACGGTTTTTACGTCTGTATTGCCCTGGCCTTTGGCGGCTGGGTCTGGTTCAGCCGCGGCGCTGAGGCGGGCCTCGAATTCTACACCGGCTATCTGCTCGAACAGAGCCTGGCGATGGACAACATGTTCGTCATCGCCACCATATTCGGCTTCCTCGGCATTCCCCGCCTCTACCAGCACCGCGTGCTGTTCTGGGGCATTCTCGGAGTGATCCTGTTCCGCGCGGTGCTGATCGGTGTCGGCGCTGCTCTGGTCAACCAGTTCAGCTGGATCCTGCTCGGCTTCGGTGCCTTCCTGGTCTTCACCGGCATTCGCATGTTCAGCCATCAGGACGAAGAGCCGAACCTGGAAGAGAACAAGGTCTATCAGTTCATCGCGCGGCACTTCCGCGTCACCAAGCAGCTGCATGGCCGCAATTTCACGGTCAAGGAGCCCGATCCCAAGACCGGCAAGATCGTCACCTGGCTGACCCCGCTCGCCGTGGCGCTGATCATGGTGGAAGTCGTCGACCTGATCTTTGCCGTCGACTCGGTGCCCGCCGTCTTCGCCGTGACCCAGGACACGTTCATCGTCTACACGTCGAACATCTTCGCCATCCTGGGCCTGCGTTCGCTCTACTTCGCGCTGGCTGCGGCCATGAACCGCTTCCGCTATCTGCAGACTTCGCTGGCCATCATTCTGGTGCTGGTCGGTATCAAGATCTCGCTGGTGCCGTTCCACATCCACATCGACACTCTGCTGTCGTTGACGGTGACGGTGGCCATCCTCGCGGGCGGTATCATCTTCTCGCTGTGGAAGACCCGCAACGAGCCCAATATCAGCGCTGAAGAGCATCCCGAAACCGGCAAGCTCGAGCCGTAATCCGGGCTGAAGGCCAGATCGTTGAAAGGCCGGCGGTTGACGCCGGCCTTTTTTGTTGCCTATCATCAGCATGTTGATACGGAGGTCTTGCACCCAAATGATCTGAAAACTCGTCCCGGACGCTCGCCCCACACAGGTTCCACGCCCAGCGTGTGACCATGCTGTGCTGGCTGCAGGGTTCGACGAGTACGGCAGACAGGTGCCCTAGTCCCTCTCCGGCTTTTCCTGCATCCCCCGCGTCCTTTCCATCCCCGCTTCACCGCGCGGCCATGCCGCGCATCTTTCTGCTTTCATCCGGCCCGTGCAGAAACCTGCCGGGCGGGAAAGGACAAACTCATGCCCAAAAATCAGTTCCAGCGCCCGACGCCGGTAACCCACTCCCATCAGGTGCCGCGGCACAAGGGAGCGCCCCTGCCCAGCGCAAAGCCGCCGGGCCGGATCGCATCGGCGCCCCCGAGCAGCGCAGGCCCCCTGCCCTCGCTCTCGCAATTGCTGCGCCCGCAAGGGCGCACGCGCTGAGGTGACCGCAGTCCCGGCAGCCATGCCGGGGCTGCCGGGCCGAAGTGCCCGCTTGCGGCAGCCCGCAGGCAATCTGGTGCGGCCTCAGACCCGTCTCGATGTCGCGCCAGTCTTGCCGCAATTGCCTATTAACGAATTGTCAAACGACAAGGAGACAGGACAATGGGCGCCATCCACGAAATCGTCTTTGACTGTGCAGAACCGGCCGTTCTGGCCCCCTTCTGGGCCGAGTTGCTTGAGGGCTATTCGGTCCGTGAATCTGATGTGGCCGGGGCCATCAGCGCCGCTCTCGGCCTCGAACCCGAAGAGCCCACTACGGTGCTCATCGACGGTCCTGGCCCCTCCATATGCTTCCAGAATGTCGATGGCCAACGTCCCGACAACAACCGCGTTCATTTCGAGGTGCAGGTGTCCGATCGCGCCACCGAGGTCGAACGCCTCAAGGAGGCCGGGGCCAGTGTCGACCGTGTCCTGCCCACCTACACGCTGATGCGCGACCCCGAGGGCAACCAGTTCTGCCTCGTCGATGCCAGTGCCGATGAGCGGGCGCAAAACGTCGTACAGGCGGCCTGAACCGTGCTGACATAGGCTGTCAGCGCATGGGGCGATGGTGAGCGGAAGCCACGAGGAGCTACGCCATGACCCTGACCGCGACCTGCCATTGCGGCGCCACCCGCATCGCCCTGCCTGCGCAGCCGACGGAAGCCAAGACCTGCAATTGCAGCTACTGCCAGCGCACCGGCGCCGTCTGGGCTTACTACAAGGCCGATGAACTGAAATTTCTGTCTCGCGACGACGAAGCTACCTATTCGGCGAGTGGACTGAATAACCACCATTTCTGCGGCACCTGCGGCATGCAGACCTGGGGCGACAGCCCGGACTGGGCATCGATGTACAATGCGGACGGCACCCCCAAGGGTGGCGACCCCAATGCGATGCCGACAGAGCGCATCTACGCGGTCAATCTCAACCTCATCGACGACCTCGACCTGGCTTCAGTGAGCATCGAGAAGATGGACGGCCGGAATAGTTGGTAGGGAGCACCGACATGCCTCTCATCGCCTCCTGCCATTGCGGCAATACAACGATTGCCCTCCCCGACCACCCGCGCAAGGGCACGCGCTGCAACTGCACCTTCTGCCAGCGCACCGGCGCCACATGGGCCTATTACGGGATTGGCGAGATTACGGTTCTGCAGGCGGTCGATCAGCGCAGCTACTCCACTGATCCCACGCTCGGCTCTCACCACTTCTGCGGCAAGTGCGGCATGCATACCTGGGGCGAAAGCATTGACTGGTCCGACGTCTACGATGACGATGGCACGCCCCGGATCGGCGAAGGCGCCCCGCCGTCGATGACGTCTTGCCAGGTCAACCTCAACCTCGTGGACGGCCTCGACTGGTCCCTGATCGAGATCGAACCGCTCGACGGACGCAACGGCTGGTAACCCGAGCGGACCATTTGTTTTCAGCACCACGGTTCCGCCCTCGGGCTTGACCCGAGGGCCACTCACAACACCGCGAACGCTTCGAGGGGCCCTCGGATCAAGTCCGAGGGCAGCACCGCGTTTGGGACTGGATTTGCTTCCTACAAGGCTTGGACTCAGTGGCCCTCGAACGCCATCAGCGTGTTCACCTGTACACCGGCAGCCTTGAGCTTTTCGGCCCCGCCGATTTCGGGCAGGTCGATGACAAATGCGGCGTCGTCGCAAGTCGCGCCAGTGCGGCGCAGCAGGCTCACGGCGGCCAAGGCAGTTCCGCCGGTGGCGATCAGATCATCGATCAGCAGCACCTTGTCGCCCGCGCCGATGACATCAGCATGAATTTCGATCGTGTCCACGCCATATTCGAGCGCGTAGTTCTGGCCGATGGTTTCGCCCGGCAGTTTGCCCTTTTTGCGCACGGGGACGAAGCCGGTGCCCAGCGCAATCGCCATGCCGGCGCCGAAGATGAAACCGCGCGCCTCAATCCCCGCAACATGGGTGAAGCCCTGGCCGCGATAGACACCGGCAATCTGCTCGATGCTCTGGCGGAACCCCTCGGGATGCTCGATCAGCGTGGTGATATCCCGGAACAGGATGCCCTTCTTGGGGTAGTCCGGAATCGTGCGGACGAGCGACTTCAGGTCGAGCGACATCAATGGCCTTGTCTGTTTGGAAAAGCGGTCAGGTCTTGTTGCGGCCCAGCACGTGTCGGGCAATGACACCGGCATTGTAGGCGGCGTTGCGCGTTGTGGCGATGGCCGTCTCACGCGCCTTGGGATTGCTGGCGACGGCCTGAACGCCCGCCCGCACCACCGGATGGCGGCTCAGCGCAATGGCAGTGCTGACCATGGCAACGGCAAGGCGAACGGCGGACATCGCGCGGCTCCTCCAACAAACCCGAGTGCAGGCAATATCGCGATTGGGACTTGCAATGGCAAGGGGGCGGACGGTCGCAGCAGGCGCAATTGATCGTGTCACGCCTTGTCTATCCCCGCTCCGCCCGCGGGCATGACCCGAGAGCCACCATCCACGATCGCAGACGTAGTAGTCCTAGACTGTCTGAACCTCGGATCAGGCTGGATAGGCTGAAGCGCCCTCGCTGCGCTCCTCCACCTTCTTCAGGGGGAGGCTGGGTGGGAGTGACCCTACACCAAAAGCAAGGGGCCCTCACGGGCCCCTCTTTCAATCTCAAACTTCAGTGCATGCCCTGCGAGCGTAGCTCTCCGGGCCTGATCACCCAAAATCGCTCCACCGGAGCGACTTTACCGCGAAGCGGTCGGTGATCAGTGCTCGATACCCGCCCAGAGCTTGCGCTTGGTGGCGTACATGAGGCCGGCGAACAGCACCAGGAACAGCAGCACGACGAAACCGGTCTGCTTGCGCGCAACCAGGTGCGGCTCGGCCATCCACATCATGAATGCGGAAACGTCGGTCGAGTACTGCTCGAGGGTTTCGGGAACGGTGGCACCGTCTTCGCCCGGCTCATAGGTCACCGAGCCATCGGCCAGCGGCGGCGCCATGCCGATGGCGTGGCCGGGGAAGTAGTCGTTGTAATACTTGCCTTCAGGCAGCTGGAAGGGCTCGCCGTCCGAACCATGCGGAGCGGTCTCTGGTACTTCCTCGTGGTAGCCGTTGAGCAGCGCATGGATATAGTCCACGCCGCCTTCCTGGTAGCCGGTGAAGTAGTTGAACACCCAGGTCGGGAAGGGATCTGTCACGCCGCGAGCCTTGGCCAGCACCGAGAAGTCGGGCGGCAGCGAACCACCATTGGCGTCACGGGCTTCCTGATCGTTCGCGAAAGGCGAGGGCCAGCGGTCGGCGGCAACGGCCGGGCGGACGCCGCCTTCAACGGTCGGATCGGCAACTTCATACTCGGCCGCAAGCGCCTTGACCTGCTCTTCCGAGAAGCTCGGGCCACCCGGTTCGCTCAGGTTGCGGAACGAAATCAGGTGCGCGCCATGGCAGCTGGCACAGACTTCGCGGAACACCTGGAAACCACGCTGCAGCTGGTTCTGGTCGTAGGTTCCGAAGATACCGGCAAAGCTCCAGTTCTGGCGCTCGACATGAGCGCCGGCCTCGGCGGCCTGGGCCTGCAGGCTGGACATGCCAGCCATGGCGACGACTGCGGCAATGATGATCTTGGTCTTGAACATGGTTTGGGCCCCGATCACGCGTGTGCCTTGCCGAGAACGCTCTCGGAAATGCTGGTCGGCAGCGGCTTGGGCGTTTCGATACGCGACAGGACCGGCAGGATGACCAGGAAGTACAGGAAGTAATAGGCGGTGCAGACCTTGGCGAGCACGGTATAGATGCCCTCGGCCGGCTGGGCGCCCAGATAGGTCAGGCCCACGAAGTTGATCGCGAACAGCGCGAAGAACCACTTGAACAGCGGGCGGAACGTGCCCGAGCGGACCTTGCCGGTATCCAGCCACGGCACGACCAGCAGCATGACCAGCGCGCCGCCCATGGCGATGACGCCGCCAAGCTTGGAGTCGATGAACAGCACGTTGAAGTCGATGGCGCGCAGGATCGTGTAGAACGGCAGCAGGTACCATTCAGGCACGATATGGGCCGGCGTCACCTGGCTGTTGGCCATGATGTAGTTGTCGGGGTGACCCAGGATATCGGGGGCAAAGAACACGAACCACGCGAACGGGATCATGAACAGCACCATCGCGAACAGGTCCTTCATCGTATAGTACGGATGGAAGGGAACGGTATCGCGGCTTTCCTTCACTTCAACGCCGATCGGATTGTTGTTGCCCGGCACGTGCAGGGCCCAGATGTGGAGACCCACAATGGCGGCGATCACGAAGGGCAGCAAGTAGTGCAGCGAGAAGAAGCGGTTGAGCGTCGGGTTGCCGACGGCAAAGCCACCCAGCACCAGCTGCTTGATCTGCTCGCCGATGAACGGAATGGCCGAGAAGATGTTCGAGATAACCGTGGCGCCCCAGAAGGACATCTGGCCCCAGGGCAGGATGTAGCCCATGAAGGCCGTGGCGACGGTCAGGATGAAAATCAAAACGCCCAGGATCCAGATGATCTCGCGCGGCGCCTTGTAGGAGCCGTAGAACAGGCCGCGGAACATATGGATGTAGAGGGCAACGAAGAACATCGAGGCGCCCACGGCATGGACGGCCTGGATGACGCGGCCGCCATTCACGTCGCGGCGGATATGCTCCACCGAGTCGAAGGCCAGGCCGACATTGGGCGTGTAGTGCATCGCCAGGATGACACCGGTCACGATCTGCACGCCAAGGCACATCACCAGGATGGCGCCGAAGGTCCACCAGTAGTTGAGGTTCTTGGGCGTGGGGAAGTCCATCAAGTGTTCTTTGGCGAAACGGACGACCGGCAGGCGATCGTCGAGCCACTTCTCGACGGCAGTTCCGGGAGTATAGGAAGAATGTTCGGACATCGGAAAAGCCCCCACTAACCGATCTGGATCAGCGTATCGCTGACAAATTCATAAGGCGGCACGACCAGGTTGCTGGGCGCGGGACCGCGACGAATGCGACCGGCCGAGTCATAGTGCGAACCGTGGCAGGGGCAGAACCAGCCATCGAAATCACCGGCTTCGCCAACAGGAATACAGCCCAGATGGGTGCAGTTCGCGATCATCACCAGCCACTGTTCGTGGCCTTCCTTGACGCGCTGCTCATCCGTTTCCGGATCCTTGAGATCAGCAAGCGGAACTGCCCGCGCCTCTTCGATTTCCGCCGCCGTGCGGTGGCGCACGAAGACCGGCAGGCCGCGCCAGGTGATTGTCACCGACTGCCCTTCCGGAATGGCGCCAACGTCGAATTCGATGCTGGCCAGGGCCAGGGTCGAAGCGTCGGGATTGAGCTGATTGATCAGCGGCCAAACCACTGCGGCAGCGCCAACCGCGCCGACAGCGCCGGTGGCGACATAAAGAAAGTCGCGCCGGTTGGTGGATGAATGTTCTGCTTGCGTGGCCAAGGTCCGTATCCCCGTAACATGCATATTTGACGGTTCCGGCGCCGATACGATCGCCCGCATAAGCAGAATCGACCGCCGTGCGCCCTCAAGCGGCCCGTCAGGTAGGTCCTTTTTGCACTGTCACAGGAACTTGTCCAGTGCACGAACCGTGACAGTACCCAACTGCGACACTATACCCTTTTGAACCCTGATTTCCGGGATTTTCCTTGTGCTGGAGCAGCACCTTTGACCATCGCCCTGGCCCTTTACCAGCCCGACATCGCCGCCAATACCGGCACCCTGCTGCGCCTGGGCGCCTGCCTCGGTGTCACCGTCCATGTCATCCACCCCGCCGGCTTTGCCCTGACCGACCGCAATCTGACCCGCTCGGGCATGGACTATCTCGACAAGGCGGCGCTGGTCGAACACACCAGTTTCGCCACGTTCGACGCCTGGCGCCGTGCGGAGAACCGCCGCCTTGCCCTGCTGACCACCAAGGGGTCCGAGTCGGCTTACCAGGCCCGCTTCGAGCCCGGCGACATCCTGCTCCTCGGCCGCGAGAGCGCCGGCGTGCCCGATGCCGTCGCCGCAATCTGCGACCTGCGTCTGCGCATCCCCATGCGCCCCGGTTTGCGCTCGATCAATGTGGCCCTGGCCGGCGGCATGATACTGGGTGAAGCGCTGCGCCAGACCGGCGCCCTTCCTGCCGATCCCGCCGTGTCAGTTTCGTCCGGTCCTATTTGACACACTTTACAGAACTCATCTGAAGGTCCATTTCCCCGCCATGACCCTTCCCGCCGACATCGACACCAAAAAGACCCTTGCGAGCGCCTGGTTCCGCACCCTGCGCGACCGGATCTGCGCCGAACTCGAATCCATCGAGGCTGAAGTTTCCGGTCCCCACGCGGATATGGCGCCCGGCGTCTTCGAGCGCACACCATGGGATCGCTCCGCTGGCGGGGGCGGAGAAATGTCCATGCTGCATGGCCGCGTCTTCGAAAAGGCTGGCGTCCATATCTCGACCGTGCACGGCAGTTTCTCCGAGGAATTCGCCAAACAGATGCCCGGCACGGAAGCCGGCGCCGCATTCTGGAGTTCGGGCATCTCGCTCATCATCCACCCCTGGAACCCGCATGTTCCGGCGGTACACATGAACACGCGCATGATCGTCACCGGCAAGCAGTGGTGGGGCGGCGGTGCCGATCTTACCCCGGTGCTTGACGCACGACGCACCCAGACCGACCCCGACACGGTGGATTTCCACGCCGCCATGCAGGCCGCCTGCGAGGGACGCCCTGGCGTCGACTATGAGCGCCTCAAGGCCTGGTGTGACGAATATTTCTTCCTGCCCCACCGCAACGAGGCCCGCGGCATTGGCGGCATCTTCTACGATCACTTCAATTCCGGCGACTGGGATGCCGATTTCACCTTCACCCAGGCCGTGGGCGAGGCCTTCCTCAGCATCTATCCCCAACTGGTGCGCCGCAATTTCGAGAAAAGCTGGACCGAGGCCGAGCGCGATGAGCAGCTGGTCCGCCGCGGCCGCTATGTCGAATTCAACCTGCTCTACGACCGCGGCACGACCTTTGGCCTGAAGACCGGCGGCAACGTCAATTCGATCCTGAGCTCGATGCCCCCGGCGGTGAAGTGGCCGTGAGGCGTTGACACCGGCAAAGTCACCCCACCCTCATTCCCCTCCCCATCAAGGGGAGTGAGGCGCAGGACCACAGCGCCGGTGTTCATCGTCTCCCTCCCCCTTGTGGGGCTTTGAGGCATCCGAAGGCAAATCGCTCCAGTGGAGCGATTTGAGCCGAGAAGGCCATGAGAGATGTGCTCGAATGGCTGAACCAAGGGTGGGGGTTCGAGATACCACGACTGGCGAGATCCTTCAGACCCTGCCATTCTCCCCCCCATGTCCCTCACCGATCTCGATATCCAGTTTTACCGCTCGATCCGGTCGATCCGCTTCCCCCTTAAGCGCCTCACCGTGCTGGTGGGTGGCAATGGCGTGGGCAAGACCAACCTGTACCGTGCCCTCGAACTCGTACATGCCGCCGCCACGGGCGATCTGGCGCTCAGTCTGGCGCGCGAAGGGGGCCTTGCCTCCGCCATCTGGGCCGGACCGCGCAAGACCAGCGAAAAGCCCCTGCTCAATTTCGAAGTCGGCCTCGAAACCAGCCTCCCCGACGACCAAGAGACGGCCTTCGTGCCGCGCTATGCTGTCGAAGTGGGCTTCGGCGACAGCCGCTACGAGGCCGTCTTTGCCGAAGAACCGCAGATCAAGTCCGAAAGCCTGATACTGCCCGGACGACGCCCGGTGACCCTGCTCGAGCGCAACGGACCCGCCGCCTGGTATCGCGATGACAGCGGGCGCCTCCGGCAGCTTGATCATGTGCTTCTGCCCAGTGAAACCGCACTTTCCGCTCTGCGCGGCACCCTGCCAGAGCTCGATGTGGTGCGGTACCTGCTCTCGTCCTGGCGCTTCTACCATGGCTTCCGCACCGACGCCGGCTCACCCCTGCGACGGCCGTCGCTGGCCGTCACGGCCCCGACACTCGACGCCGATGGCGGCAATCTGGGCGCAGTCTTCGCCACGTTGCGCCATATCAGGGGCGACACGCTGGACCTCGACGAGGCTATTGATCGAGCCTTTCCAGGGGCCCGTCTCGATGTTCCGCCGCCCGGGCGTGACGCGACATTTTCCATGGTCTTCCCGGAAGTGCCGCACCGGCCTTTTGCCGCAGCCGAACTGTCCGATGGCACGCTGCAATTTCTCGCCCTGCTTGGTGCGCTCCTGGCCTATCGCCTGCCGCCCTTCATCGCTCTCAACGAGCCCGAAACCTCGCTCCACCCTGATCTGCTGCCGGCCCTGGCCCGCGCCATCGCAAGGGCTGCCACCCGCAGCCAGGTCTGGGTCGTGACCCATTCTGGGCCGCTGGCCGAGGCCATTGCCGAGGAAACCGGCATCACCCCACGCACCGTCATCCGCCGCGACGGTGCCACCTGGATCGAAGGCCTGTCCGAGATCGGCATCTTCCCCGAGGAGTAAGGGAACAATCGGCGCGCGAACATCGTTCGGTCAGACAGTCCATTGCGAGGAAAAAGGAGGTTCGCGATGAAACGTTTCGATTCCGGTACTCTCATTCCCGGTTCCACCTGGCGCGCCGAAGCCGAAAGCGAGGCCGAAGTGGTCCGTCGGGCGGTCGAGAATATGCGCAATTTCAACGGTGAAACCGAAGTGCGCCCCGAAATGGTCGAGCGCATCAAGGAGCGCATCGTGGATGTCGACGATCTGGGCAACCAGACCAAGCACTGATGCCAGTAGCCCCGGTTCGCCGGGGCTTTTCTTTTGCGCGCCTAAGCTCCCCACTCCTTCGTCATTGCCCGGCTTGACAGGGCAATCCAAGTGGGATGGACCACCCGGTCAAGCCGGGTGGTGACAATGGGCGCGGGGCAATCCGCCCCACACGCCCTCAGTGGAAGATCCGTTCCAGCAGGGCGTCCTTGTCGAGCGTGAACCCGCTCTCTACCCAGGCCCGCTCCAGCATGCCCAGCGCCGCGCCCATATCGGGTCCGGGCTTCATGCCGGCAGCCTCGAGGTCGGCGCCGCGCACCGGCAGCGGCGCCACCGGCAACCGGCCCAGTTCCCGCGCCGCCTCGGCCAGCCGCTCGCGTGGCCAGTTTTCCTCCGCGGCGGCCACGGCCAACCCTTCCACCGCATCCTCCCCGAAGCGATATGCCGCCCAGGCAGTATCGCCGCGACGCAGCATCGCTGCGGCCTCGCCGATCTGCTCGGCATGCGTCACCACGGCCTTGCTCAGCCGCCAATCCGTCTGGCGCAGTTCAAGCCCGTCGCGCCCCAGCAGTGCCAGCCGCGCCGTCGCTGTCCGTCCGCCCAGCGCCTCATAGCGCGCCAGGGCCTGCGTCGCGCCCGGCTCCGTGCGGATCAGCCCCAGCCTGTCCATCACGCCGATGGTCCTCGCGACATGCGGCAGCGCCAGCATGCGCATCATTTCCGTCCCCACCCGCTCGCGCGAAATGTGATCCAGCTCCTCGGCGGCATCCCGGCACGCCGCCAGTCCTTCGGCGTCGAACTGTTCGCCCCCATGGCTGGCGGAAAACCGGAAGAACCGGTAGACGCGCAATCCATCCTCGGCGATCCGCTGCCGCGCATCGCCAATGAACCGCACGCGGCCATTGATCAGGTCTCCCGCCCCACCAAGCGGGTCGAACAGCCGTCCATCGGCAAAGCAGTAAAGCGCATTGATGGTGAAGTCGCGCCGTTCGGCGTCGGCGACCCAATCCGTGCCAAAGGCCACCTGTGCGTGGCGCCCGTCGGTCACCACATCCTGGCGCAGTGTCGTGACTTCCACAGTCGTGCCCTCGCTTCGCAGCGTGACCGTGCCGTGCTCGATCCCGGTCGGATAGGTGGCGATCCCGGCGGCCTTCGCCTTCTGCATAACTGCCACCGGAAGCAGCTCGGTGGCCATGTCGATATCGGCATGCTCGCGCATCCGCCCGATCAGGCTGTCGCGCACCACACCGCCAACGGCCCTCGTGCGCCCCTGGGCCCCATCAAGTGCTGCAAATATGGCCTGCACAGCCGGCCGCTCGAGCCATTCGGCGCCGGTGATCCGGTCGGGGATCATGCGGCCACCTCGCCCAGGATCCGATCGCGGAACAGCCGGGTCAGGTTGGCGGTAATGCCCCAGATCACATGGCCATCATGGTCGATCTGCCAGGTGGAATGCTCCTTGCCCCCACGGCTGATGCGGAACCGACCATAAGTGTCGGCCAGGAGGATGCGGCTGAGCGGCACTTCAAACACCGAATGGACTTCGCCAGGATTGGGAACGAAGGGGCCGCTGGGCGTCACCTCGGCGACAACAGGCGTGATCAGGTAATTGGTGCCGGTGTAATAGGTGGGCATATAGCCCAGGATAGTGGCATCCTCGGGCGCCATGCCCACTTCTTCATTGGCCTCGCGCAGGGCCGCGGCCGCAACCCCGGCATCGGCACGGTCGATCTTGCCGCCGGGAAAGGCCACCTGCCCGGAATGGGCCCGAAGGTCGGGCGAGCGTTCCGTGTAGAGCACGGTATGACCCTCTGGTCGCCTGATCAGCGCAATCAGCACTGCCGCGGGCACCGGCGGGCGCTCGAAGGGTTTGAGCGGCTGCCAGTCAGGCACCAGCTCCTGCGCCGGCTCCAGCGGCGGCGGCTCGGCCAGCAGCCGGACGCTCAGCTCGGCAACAATGTCGGTCTCGATGGTCAAAATGGGCTCGGCGATGGTCGCGATATGCTGAGTGTATGGAAGCCGGAACGGTCTGGCACCAATTTTGTGCCCAGCCACCCCACCCTCCCCATCATGGGGAGGGTGGCGCACGGCCGAGGTGGCAGTGTTCATCGTCTCCCTCCATCTTGTGGGAGGGACCAAGGGTGGGGGTTCCCCGCAAAGGGAAAGAACGCCTCAGCGCCCCTCGTCAAAGGCCGCAATCGACCCCTTGAGCGACTTGGCGAGGCTCTTGTCCTCAGCCATCAGCAGCACACGGCTGGTATCGACCGGGCCGGGGAACTGGATTGCGCCCGGCGTGGTAATCTCCCAGCCCAGCGGGCAATAGTAATCCTGATCACCCACCAGCAGCACGAATTCGCCTTCGCCGCGCGACAGGGCCAGCTTGCTGACTTGACGCGCCAGCAGCTTGCCGGCGCCGCGCTTGCGGAAATTGGGGTGGGTCGCCAGCGGCCCAAGCAGATACCCCTTGCGGCCGTCAACGCTGATCGGCGTCATCCACACTGAGCCGCAGGGCGTGCCATCGACTTCAGCGATAAGGCTCAGGCTGGGATCGATCGGAAAACGTTCCCGCACCCGGAAGGCGGTCCGCGCAAAACGGCCTGGACCAAAGGCGATCGCCTGCAGCTCCTCGACAAAAACATCATCGTCAGGCGTTGCGAGACGCACGGTCGGCTGGCCGGCAACAGGGGTGGCAGCGGCCTCGGCCGCAACAAGCGTGGTCATGGGTCAGATCCAGGAAAGGAATGTGCAGAACAAGGCGCGGCCGGCCCTCTGGCCTACCGCTCGAAACGACCTGCTAGGGTCGTCGGTTTGTCCGCAAAACCTTCACCATCCTGGACGCCTCCACGTCTGAATCCGCATTAGCACCAGCGTGGGTGGTCGTAAATGGGAATATTGGGTCCATGAACCTGATTTCCTCCGTCGCGCCGCTGCTGTGCCCCGGATGCATAACGGATTGTTACGCCAATCCGGTCTTATCCTTTGCCTTGGGCGCCATTAGCTCTGTGTCAGCACTGCAACCGGCTGGCTGTTTGTCGATTTGGTCAGGCAAACCCGACAGCAAGATGACCGAAAGGCAAATTCAATGGGACAGTTGATCGACGGAAAGTGGTCGACCCAGTGGTATGACACCAAGAAGACCGGCGGAAAGTTCGTCCGTTCGCAGGCCGGATTCCGCAACTGGGTCACCGCAGATGGCGCGCCCGGCCCCTCCGGCACCGGCGGCTTCCTCGCCGAGGCCGACCGCTACCATCTCTATGTGTCCTTGGCCTGTCCCTGGGCCCACCGCACCCTGATCTTCCGCCAGCTCAAGGAGCTGACGGGCCTCATCTCTGTTTCCGTGGTCGCGCCAAAAATGCCCGACGAAACCGGCTGGAGCTTCGACAAAGCCGGGGGCTCCACCGGCGACGCCCTCCTGGGCAAGGATACGCTCTGGCAGGTCTATACCGAGGCCGACCCGCACTATACCGGCCGCGTCACTGTCCCCGTGCTTTGGGACAAGAAGACCAATACGATCGTTTCCAACGAAAGTTCGGAAATCATCCGCATGTTCAACTCGGCCTTCAACGAGCTGACCGGCAATACCGACGACTACTATCCCGCCGACAAGCGCGAGCAGATCGACGCGATCAATGCCCGCGTCTATGACGACATCAACAATGGGGTCTACAAGGCCGGCTTTGCCACCACGCAGGAGGCCTATGACGAGGCCGTCTCAAAACTCTTCGAGGCGCTGGACTGGGTCGAGGGTCTTCTGGGCGACAACGCCTATCTGACCGGCGACAGCATTACCGAGGCCGACTGGCGTCTCTTCACCACGCTGGTGCGGTTCGACGCGGTCTATGTCGGCCACTTCAAGTGCAACCGCAAGCGCATCGCCGATTACCCCAACCTGTCGCATTATCTCAAGGCGCTGTATGAAGTACCCGGGGTCAAGGAAACGGTCGACCTCGACCATATCCGCACCCACTATTACTGGAGCCACACGACCATCAATCCGCACCGGATCATCCCGATCGGCCCTGAACTACCGTTCTTGGATTGATTGGCTAGGCTCAGGCATCAACCCTCGGGCCTGACCCGAGGGCCACTCAGAACGAGCGCTGCGTCTCTTGTTCACCGTCACCACCCGGCTTGACCGGGTGGTCCATGCACAAGCGAGGGGGATTGCGCTCGATGCCACTTTTCCTCGCCCCCTCGGGGAGAGGTGGCTCGGCGCAGCCGAGTCGGTGAGGGGGAACCATCCGCGGCGCCGACGCGGTGGCGGCGTCCCCCTCATCCGGCGCTACGCGCCACCTTCTCCCCGAGGGGGAGAAGAATAAGGTCGGCGCTAATACCCCCAGACCGTCCGCTTCTCGACGCCGTCAAAATACTCGTCGATCCGCTGGCTCGTGGCCGGGGTCACCTTTTCAGGCAGGGCACGGCGGTCGAACCAGCCGATCTCGGCAATCTCGTGGTCCGGCTTGCGGTCGAACTCGAACTTGAATTGCTTGGCCACGTAGAACGCGACGTGATCCCGATCGGTCACCGGGCTCGAATTGTGATAGAGCCCGAACAACTCCATCCGCCCCACAACGCTGTAGCCGGTTTCTTCCAGCGTCTCGCGGGCCCCTGCTTCCTCGAAGGTTTCCCCCGGCCCGACGCCGCCACCCGGAAATTGCCAACCCGGCACATAGGTGTGGCGGATGAGGAGAACCTTGTCGCCATCCACCACCATGACGCGCGCTCCCACGGTCATGCGATGCCAGAGCCCCTTGAGGGTCAAAAACACCTTGGCGCGCACGCGCTGGAAGCGATTCATCATCGGCTGGCTCTCCGTTTGGCCCCCTCGGTAGCAGAGCTTGGCCCGCGACAAAATCGTGTGTTGTGTCGATTGAACGTTTTCTTGGGCCCCACGTTCTGGCAAAACCCCCCGCGATGATCACCCTGGCGCACATCTCCGACATCCACCTTTCGCCCATGCCCCATGTCGGCATGCGCGACCTGGTGGGCAAGCGCATCACCGGCTTCCTCAACTGGAAGCTCAAGCGCCATGGCGAGATGAACACCGAGACACTCTCCCAGCTCGTTGCCCACATGCAGGAGCAGAATGCCGATTTCACCGCCGTCACCGGCGACCTGACCAATCTGGCGCTCAACAGCGAAGTCGAACGCGCTGGCAACTGGCTGCGCGCCCTGGGCGGCCCCGATCGCACCGCCGTCTGCCCGGGCAATCACGACGCCTATGTCCCTGGCGCCCTGGACTATGCACGCGAGCAGTGGGGCGACTATCTCAAGGGTGAAACCCTCGAGGGCGAAGCCTTTCCCTTCGTCCGGCGCGTGGGAGAAATGGCCATCATTTCCTGTTCCAGCGCCGTCCCGACGCCGCCTTTCATGGCCATCGGCCGTTTTGAGGAAAAACAGGCCGCCCGCCTCAGCCGCATCCTCAAGCTTCTCGGCGATGCCGACTATTTCCGGGTCGTCCTGATCCACCATCCGCCCAATGCGGAACTGCAGCACCCCTCCTTCGGCCTCAAGGGCCACCGCCTGTTCCGCCAGGTCATTGCGGATGCCGGGGCCGAGCTGGTCCTGCATGGCCACACCCACCGCTCCTCGATCCACCACATTCCGGGCAAGACCCACGAAGTGCCGGTCATCGGCGTCGCCGCCGCCAGCGCCGCCCAGGGCGGCACGCTCGACGATCCGGCCCGCTACAATCTCTTCCGCATCGAAAAATCCGGCGGCGAATGGCGCTGCACCATGCGCGAATACGGCTTCCAGCGTTTGGGTGCAGATATCGTCATGCGCATGCAGATGCGAATCTACTGAGCGTAGCTCGCTACCCAGCCCATCGTCATTGCCGGGCTTGTCCCGGCAATCCAGCTAGTTGGGGCATGGACCACAGGGACGAGCCCGGTGGTGACGGAGGGGGACGAATATCCCCCCGTCGAAATCCCCCCGCTTCCCTCGTCGTCGCGATATAATCGCGCCGAGGGAGGCCCGCATGACCGTCACCAAACCCACCACCATCGATGAATACAACGCCGCGCAGTTCGACGAATTCCGCCTGATCTGCGACGACCTCCGCACCATCATCGACCGCGTGCTGACCGACGCGGAAAGCAAGATCTGGCATGCCCATCCGGTCTGGTTCCTCGATGGCAACCCGATCGTGGGCTATTCCAAGCTCAAGGGTCCGGTGCGCCTGCTGTTCTGGAACGGCCAGTCCTTCGAGACGCCGGGGCTGGAAAAGGAAGGCACGTTCAAGGCCGCCGAAAAGCGCTACACTTCGCCTACCCAGATCAACGACAATGAACTGGTCAGCTGGCTTGAAGAAGCCCGCAACGTGCAGTGGGACTACAAGAACATCGTCAAGCGCAAAGGACGGCTTGAGCGCCTGATGTAGGCTACCGTGCTGTGCTTCCCCATCCACAGGTGTGTGCCCAGCCTCACCACTCTGCCGGCGGTTCACCAGAATAGAGTTCGTGCTGCGCCGCATAGGCCCGTTGATAGGCCGACCGCGCCTCGGCCCGCGCAATATAGGCCGCAAGGTTGGGAAACTCCGCCACCAGCGCCGAATCTGCCCGACGCAACACCAGCACCATCATGATGTCGCCGGCAGAAAAATCGCCGTCCAACCAGTCCTTCTCGCCAAGCACCGCCGACAGGTCCGCCAGCCGCACGCGGATGCGGTCGTCGAGAAACGCCAGGCGCTCCACGCTGTACCAGCTCTGCCCGGCATCGGTAAAATCCGCCTGCTCGCGCTCGACAATGGGCGGCTCCACCGTGGCCACTGCCGCAAACATCCAGGTCACCGCCCGTGCCCGCGCACCCGGATCCTCCGGCAACAAACCCGCATGAGTCTGGGCCAGGTGGTGGATGATACCGCCGGACTCGAAAAGCTTGAGCCCACCGTCCTCATAGGCCGGGATTTGCCCAAAGGGCTGGCGCGCCCGGTGTTCAGGCTGCTTCATCTCCTTGAACGTCACGAAGCGCACCTCATAGGGCTGGCCCACCTCCTCAAGAGCCCAGCGCACCCGCATGTCCCGCGCCATGCCCATGCCGCCATCGGGCGACCATTTGAAGACGGTGAGGATCGGCAGCATCGGACAGCTCCAGTTCTGGATACACCCTGGCGACGAACGACACCCGGCCGGCTCGACACCGTCAGCGGTCTCACAGTATTCTGCCGCCATGAACTACGAAAACCATCGCATCTACGGCATGAGCGTCGCCAGCGTCTATGTCCACTACATCACCAAGGCGGAACGCAAGGGCCGCACCAAGGATGAAGTGGACGAAGTAACCCGCTGGCTGACCGGCTATAGCCAGGCCGAGCTGGACAAGGCGCTGGAAGAAAAGGCCACCTTCCAGGACTTTTTCGACAACGCCCCGCGCCTCAATCCCAACCGCTTCCTCATCAAGGGTGTCATCTGCGGTGTTCGCCTCGAAGAAATCGATCACCCGCTGATGCGCGACCTGCGCTATCTCGACAAGCTCGTGGACGAATTGGCCAAGGGCCGGCCGATGGAAAAGATCCTCAGGGTCCCGCCCGCCGCTTAGCATGATCGGACCGGCTTATGCGCGTCGGCGTGCGCCATTCGGGCCTCACCCTCATCGCCTTCTCCCCTCAAATCGTGCCACTGGCATGTTTTGCCTGCGGGACGGCTCCACGCCCCACTCCCGCCACGGCAGCAAATCACCTATATGGTGATTGAAGCCAGCGAGTTGCCCGTGACCGAATTCTTCCGTATCGAGAGCCCATCCTTCGATCCCGCCACTGGCGAGGCGCGTTTTCCCTACACGCTCAATGAGCTCAGCTTTACCGAAGTCCTGACCCTGCCCTCGGGCGCCGACACGGACGCTGCCGCCTCCCCGAACTTTGCAAAACTGCTTGGTCTCACCGCACTCGTCCTTGGCGTCAGTTACTTCAAGCTGCGCGCGCCCCTCTCGATCGAGGCCCCGTCCATTCCGCTCACCGCGGCCGAACGCGCCTTCGTCATCGATGTCTATGAGAATGGACTGGGTGAATTCTATGCCCGTAATGAGCTGGCCCGCTTCGGCAAGCTCAGCCTGACCGCTCCTGCCGACGCCACCGAGCGCCAGAGGCCCATTGCCCTGCCCGAGCGCACCCTGCTCCCCATTGGCGGCGGCAAGGACAGCCTCGTCAGTGTCGACCTCCTGACCCATACCGGCCAGCAGTTCACGCCCTTCGCGGTCAACCCCAAGGGCCCGATCGTCACCTCCATCGACGCGATTGGCGTCGCGCCGGTCTATGTGACGCGCAAGCTGGACCCGGAAATGATCCGCCTCGGCCAGGTCGAGGGCTTTTACAATGGCCATGTTCCCTCGACGGCCATCAATTCCATGATCGCTTCGCTCTGCGCCCTGCTCTACGGCTACAACCAGATCGCCTTGTCCAATGAGCGCTCGGCCAGTGAAGGCAATGTGGTGTTCGACGGGCGCGAGACCAATCACCAATATTCCAAGTCGCTCGGCTTCGAACTGCTGATTTCGGATACGCTCGCCAATGCCACTGGTGGCGCGCTGAAATATTTCTCGCTGCTGCGTCCCTATTCGGAAGCGCGCATCGCCTCGCTCTTCACCAAGGAAAAGAAGTTCGACAGCGTCTTTTCAAGCTGCAACCGCAATTTCCGCCTCAACGGCAATGACGGTCCGCTCTGGTGCGGTGAATGTCCCAAGTGCCACTTCGTCTTCCTGATCTTCGCGCCCTTCATGGCTAAGGACCGGATGCTCAGGATTTTCGGCAAGAACCTGCTCGACGAACCGGCCAACGAACAGTCCTTCCGTGAGCTGGCAGGCCTCACCGGCCAGAAGCCGTGGGAATGCGTTGGCGAAATTCTCGAAGCCGCCGCCTGCTTCTATACGCTGACCCGCCACGCTGACTGGCATGAGGACGCCATTGTCCGCGCCATCAAGGCCGATCTCTTCGCCCAGTATGGCGAGGAAAAGCTGCAGCTCGCCATGGCCGAGTGCCTGACCGACAGCCACGACCACCACATTCCCCCGGCGCTCGCCGCCAAGGTGGCCGCCTATGCGGTTTGACACTCCGGTCCTGCTCTATGGTGCCGGCCGCGAGGCCCTCTCTACTCGCGCCTTCCTGAAGGCGCGCCAGCCGGAGCTGAAGGTCTTCGTCGCCGTCGATAGCGGCAGCGCCGACATTCCGGACACCGAGCAGATTGCCATCGAAGACCTGCCCGCTTCCATTGCCGCAGGCCGCTTCGGGCTGATCGTCAAAAGCCCCGGTGTCTCGCGCTACAAGCCAGTCTTCGATGCCGCACGAGTGGCCGGGGTGCCGATCACCTCGAACCTCAATCTCTGGGGCGCCACATACAGGCACAGCCGCACGGTCATCGCCATTACCGGCACCAAGGGCAAGTCGACCACCGCCACGCTGACCCATCTGATGCTCACCCGCTCGGGCATCGACGCGGGCCTGGCCGGCAATGTCGGCCTCGCCCCGCTCGAAATCGCCGACAAGCATGCAGTCGTGGTCTTCGAGCTTTCGAGCTACCAGACCGCAGACATGAATTTCCTGCCCGACGTGGCCGCGCTCACCAACCTCTATCCCGAGCATGTCGACTGGCACGGCTCGGTCGAGCGCTATTATGCCGACAAGCTTCACCTGATCGACCGCGATGGCGCCTTTGCCGTTGCATTGGGTGCGGCCGCGCGGGGCAATGCCCTCGTTGCCAAGGCCGTGCGCGACCATCGTCGCCTCCTGCCCGACCTGACACCGGAGCAGAACCGCATCATCGAGAACGCGGTGGCTCATTCGCGGCTGCGCGGCGCCCACAACCTCGACAATGCCCTGCTCGCCGCCCAGATCGCCCTTGGCGTCGGCGGCACGATGGATGGCATTCTTCTCGGCATTGCCGCTTTCAGGCCCCTGCCCCATCGCCTCGAGGAACACGGCATCGGCGGCATCACGGTCGTCAACGACTCGATCTCGACCACGCCCGAAGCCACCAAGGCGGCCCTCGCCGCCTATCCGGGCCGTCGCATTGCCCTCATCGCCGGCGGTCATGAACGAGAGCAGGATTACACCGAACTGGCGGCCCTGCTCGCCCTGCGCGGCGTCACCACGCTCGTCACCCTGCCGGTCACCGGCCAGCGGCTGGCGACCGCCACCCGGGCTGTCGCACCTGATCTGGACGTTGTCGAAGCGCCTGATCTCGACGCTGCCATTGCCGCTCTGGGCGCCAGGCGGTCCCGTTTCGACACGGTGATCCTGTCGCCCGGCGCGCCGTCCTACAATCAGTTCAGGAACTTCGAGGAACGTGGCACCCGCTTCATCGAATTATGCCGCAAAGGCTTTTCGCCGGCCCAGTAGGGGCGGAAGAACACCCAGAACCATGCTCCAAGGACCATGAGCGGGGCGTGCGCTTTGCCCATGAGCACCGGAGGGGCGGAAAGCTGGCATTTGCAGCCCGCCATCTCTGAATCCCACGCGCCCTGGGCGACGCTCAGTAGGCGCCCTCGATACTGGCTTCCGGCACGCCGGCTGCGACGAGCGCCTGCCTGATCCGGCCGATCAGGTCCTCATCAGACATTCTGACCCGCAACCGCCGCAGGATGCCATAGCCGCGGAACGTCGGCTGTTCGAGAATTCTGGGCAGCGACTCCGCCAGCACCTTTGCATCATCCGCATCATGCGCGACGAGCAGGGCCACGATTGGCCCGAGCTCCTTGTCGACCCGGGCGCATTCCTGGGCCAATCGCGCGGCAGTTTGCAGGTTCTGTTCCTTCCAGGCGCCCAGTGCCGGCACACATTCAAACCAGTCCGGCACCTCCAGCGGCGGCACCGCGTCAATGGCGCGTCGCGCCAGCGGCAGGGCCGCGTCGAGGCGACCGACCAGCGACAGCAACCGCGCATAGGCTGCCATGGCGTCAATATTGGCGGAGTTGAGCTGCAGCGATGTTCCATAGGCGGCCAGCGCCTTTTCGTGCTCGCCCTGCGCCTCGTAGAGCCGGGCCTGCTGTTCCCAGACAAAGCTGCTCGTAGGCGCTATGCGCAGGGCCTGCACCAGCATGTTGTCGGCCTGGGCATATCGATCGCGCTGCGCCTCCTCGGCCCAGCGCGCATCCAGCGGAGCCTCGGCCACCAGACTGGCGCGTGCGGCCAGGACATTCCCGTTCATCTCCGCCGATTCCGGCAGCGCCCGCAGGCAGGCATCCAGTCGCGCCGCAGTGCCCGGGCTGGGCAGTGTCCGATAGGCGACGAACAGGATGCTGCACAGATAGAAGTTTTCCTGGCCGGAAATGTCGGTGCGCGCCAGCAGTTCGCGCGCCTTGAAATGCAGCGGGCCGCGCGGGCCGCCCAGCCTCAGGATCAGTTCCTGCGAAACGAAGGAAATGCCGCCCGCCTCGCTGATCCGCTCCGCCGAGATCGTTGACGCCCAGTTCCACACGACACTATTGGTGGCCGCATCGGTCAGGATGGCGCTGAACTGGTAGTCGGTCTCGACCGCGCTGTCGCGGCGGACGATGCCGGTCAGCACGAAATCCTCGACGCGGGTAGCGCCGTCAATATCACCGCGCCCCCCGAACAAGACATCGACAATCAGCAGCGGATCGAAATCGGTCACCAGTTCGACCGCGAGGGCCGCAATGGAGGGGGAGAGCCTGTTGTCACCGGTCAGGTTCTGGAATTCCATGATCCTGAGACGCGGCATCTGCATCGCCCCCGACACGGCAACCTGCTGATCGCGCCGCGGCCCCCAGGTCGCAAGCGAATAGGTCGCGGCCACGGCGCCCAGCGCCAGCACCAGGAGCACGAACCATGAAAGGGTCACATGGCCGCGCGGCCTGCCCCGGCTGGTAGGCACGGGCTGCGCTTTGGCAGGCTCCGGCGGCGGCGGCGCAGCAACCGCAGCCACGGGCATGTCGTCGGCAGCGACGAATTCCGGGACATATCGCCCTATAGGCAAGAGAATCCGTATCGGATCGTCTGCGCCCGGGCCGCGATAGTATTGATCGAGCAGCCCGCGCAGCCGCCGCGCCTGCACCCTGACGATCGGATCAGCCTGCGGATCGAAATCGGGAGCGCGCCCGAAAACGTCGACGGCAATGGAGTAAGCCTTGATCGACTGTGCGTCGCCGCGCAGCCGGCGCTCGACGATATAGGTGAGAAAATTGGCCAGTTGCGGCGAGCGTGCGATCTCGGGCCAGGCCACGAGGCTGGCAAGGGCCCGATTTACCCCCTCACTATCCGCCACGATCTCCGCCACACTATGCCCCTGAAACCTCAAGGGAACTGTGCGCCGCTTTACATGTAAAACGCAAGGCGGGTAACCCTGGTTTTACCTGATTTTGCCTCCCCGCGCAGACTCGTTTCAATCATACGCCGTCTCGTCGACGTCACGAACGCGACATGTTCCCCGTGCGGTCAGGCCCCGCCGGGCGTGTTCTACAAATCGTATAAACCACACTGCCCGAGCCGGAATGGCTTTGGACAGCGCTGGCGTTTTGTTCTGTTCGGAGCCCACGCGGCGTGGGATGAGGTGACTTGTGTACGCAGTTTTCGACGACACGCCATTCATCGCGTTGATTGATGATGACGGTCATTCCGCCCACCTGCTGACCCGCATGCTGCTGGCGCATGGGGCTCCGGATGTGAAGCACTTCAACCTGCCGACGGCCGGTGAAGCCTTCCTGACTGCGAACCTGGCCGATGTCCGCCACGAATGGCCGGGACTGGTGATTGTCGATCTCAAGGCCCATAGCGGCGCGAATCTCGAATTCGTGATCCGCAACCAGGCGCTGCTCCGGCAAAAGGGTGTTCCCCTTGCCGTCATGACGCAGACGACTGATCGGGCGGGGCGAGAGGCCCTGCACGATGCCGGGGCCTCCGCCGTTTTCTTTCGGCAGGCCGACCGCGATGCCTATCGGCACGAGGTCGCCTCCATAGTCAGTTTCTGGGCGCGCAGTCAGCGCCTGGATGCGGTTGGCATGTGACTCCTGCGTCCACAGGTTACATGCCTAGGCGGAGAGTGAAGCTGCAGTGAGGTCGTCAGACCAGGCTGCATTCCCAAGCGACACTCTCCGCCGTTTGAAAAGATCGGTGGTCTGCACCGCCGCCGATCCTTGGCGCGATCTTGTTCGCAAGGTCCTGCGCATGGGCGCGGGCACGGCACCTCCCGGTCGTGTCCCGTACGGGGGGAGAGGCAAATCGCCGCTGGCGCATGTCCCTCAGCGCTGCTCGGCACGCCTGTTTGTCTCTCCCCGCGGCCCTTCCGGGCTCTGGGATGCCCCTTGCCGCTCTTTGCCCCTGATGACGTGATGCGCCACGGCGCGCAACGCCGCCATCACCACCACGGCCAGCACGGCGACGCCTGTGGCGATCAGATAATATCCCAGCGCCGTCGCCAGGCCCACCGCGCCGGCCAGCCACATGCCAGCCCCCGTGGTCAGCCCCTGTACGCCCGCACCGCTCCTGAAGATGGCACCGGCCCCCAGAAACGCGATGCCGGCGGTGACAGCCTCGACCGCGCGGATCGGGTCGGCCTGCGGCCCCTGGGCACCGGATTCGATAGTGTGGAAAATCTCGAAGGCGAGGATCGTGAACAGGGCCGCGGCGACCGACACCAGAATATGGGTCCTCAGGCCCGCTTCGGCCGTGTTTATTTCCCGCTCGATGCCAATCAGTGCCCCCAGCGCGGCCGCGATGGCCAGCCTGATCGCGATGATATGCGCGGGCAGATAAGTCTCCACCCAACCAAACTCGTTGCCGATATCCATTTCGCTGTGCCGCTCGACATTGTGACGCTTCTGCGACAACCCGCAACAGCGCGCCCCGGTTCCGCGCCGCGATACCGCTCATTAACGCAGAAAATCGAAGCCGATCCGAGATTAAGCCCGTGCTAACGGGCTTCTCCCAGATTTGCCCCGCAACGTTCGGGGGCAAAGATGCGCTTGTCGGGATCGACGCAGTTCACGGCCCGGTTCCTGCTGCCCATCGCAGTGGTCACCGGCATCACCATTGGCGCCTTGGCATGGTTCCTTGCCTGGTCGGCGCAGCGCGTCGATGACAATGCCCTTGCCCGCGACAAGGCCTTGCTCGAACGCGCCATCGCCGAACTTGGCAACCAGCTCTATCTCGCTCAGGACGAGGTCGCCGTCTGGGACGAGGCGGTGGAGGCCGTCGCTTCCGGCGACCAGCAATGGCTGGTCGAAAATCTGGGCACCTATGCCTACGATTCCTATGGCCACAATCGCAGCCTGATCCTTGATGCGTCAGGCGCGCCGATCATGGCCATGCGCGAGGGCGGTCACATCCGCTCCAAATCTGCCACCGAGGCGGCTGCCGAATTGGCGCCGATGCTGGCCAAACTGGCTTCCGTCGAAATCGAAGCGCAGATTTCCGCCTACAATTCCGGCGTAAGCGACGAAGCGCCCCATGTCATGGATTTCGCGCTTTATGAGGGTCACCCCGCGCTCGTTTCGATCATGCCAATTCTCTCCTATAGCGGAGAGAACGCGCCTGCTCCCGGCACCGAGGCTCTCTATGTCTCGGTCCTGCTGCTTGACGAGACGTCCGCCACCTATCTGGGTGACCAGTACAGGATTACCGGCCCGGAATTCGTCACCGTGCCACCGGACCCGGATACTGGTGCACACCTGCCGATTACCAACAAGGCTGGCCAAGTCATCGCCTGGCTTACCTGGCAGGCCGATCACTCCGGCACGCGCCTGTTGCAGACTGCCATGCCCGCTCTGGCCTCCGCTTTCGCCATCGGCGTGCTGATTGTGGCTCTGCTCCTTGCCAGCCTTTACCGCGCGATGACCGCGTTGCAGGCGCAGCGCGAAGAGGCGAGCCACCGCGCCCTGCATGATCCCCTGACCGGACTGGGCAATCGCAGCCTGTTCCGCACCCGTCTCCATGAAGGCTTCCGCGCCATGCCGGCGGGCGAGCCTCGCCTCGCCGTGCTGGCTCTCGATCTCGACCGGTTCAAGCAGGTCAATGACACGCTCGGCCATGCCGCCGGCGACGAACTGCTCACGGCCGTCGCTGCCCGGCTTGCGACATTGATGCGGCCTGAGGATACGCTGATCCGGTTCGGCGGCGACGAATTCGCCATCATCATGCCGGGCATCCACGGCCACGCCCAGCCGCAGGCGCTCGCAGAGGCCATTATCGAGACCTTGTCCCGCTCGGTTCAACTGTCAGCCGGTACGGTGTCCATCGGCGTCAGCGTCGGTATCGCCACCGCGCCGGACCTGGCTCATGACGAAACGGAGCTGCTGCGTTTTGCCGATGACGCCCTCTATCGGGCCAAGGATGGCGGGCGCAACCGGTACTGTCTCTACACACCCGACGCGCCGCCCGAGCCGGCCCGACGCCAGGCGCAACTGCACGATGCTTTCATGCGTCAATCCGCCTGAGGCATCAGGGCTGGGCCGGCTGCATCATCCCGAAGACGAAATAAATCACTGCGAATGCGACGACGATAGTCACCAGCGAAAACACCAGCACCCGGAGGTTCATTTTTCGCGGGCTGGCCTGGCGCACTTCGGTCGTGTTCTTGTCGGGGTCGTAGGTCTCCATGCGGTACTCCTGTTTTTTGCGTCTTGTTGAACCAACGGCGCGTGCGACGCTGGGTTCCCCCCATGCGTCGCAAGGGGCTTGACGCCGCGACCACCCAAGCCGACCCTTCGGCATGAACAGCAATGAGAACAAGACCATGACCGATCCCGCCCTCCTCACCCGCATGATCATGGCCGGGCAGGGCAAGGAAAAGGCTGATCTGGTCATCAGGAACATCGGCCTGCTCGATGTCATCACTGGCGCCGTCACCATCACCGACATCGCCATTGTCGCCGATCGTATCGTGGGCACCCACGGCACCTATGAGGGCCACGAAACCCTCGACGGCACGGGCCGTTTCGCGGTGCCCGGTTTCATCGACACGCATCTGCATATCGAATCCTCGCTGGTGACACCGCTCGAATTCGACCGTTGCGTGCTGCCCTACGGCGTCACCACCGTGCTCTGCGACCCGCACGAAATCGCCAATGTACTGGGGGCCGAGGGCCTGCGCTATTTCCTCGACAGCGCCGAACGCACCATCATGGATGTGCGCGTCAACCTCTCCTCCTGCGTGCCCGCCACGCCTTTTGAAACATCCGGCGCCCGTCTCGAAATCGACGACCTGCTGCCGTTCAGGGACCACCCCAAAGTGGTCGGCCTCGCCGAAGTTATGAATTTCCCGGGCGTGCTCAACGCCGATCCGGGCATTCTCGCCAAGCTCGTCGCCTTCCAGGATGGGCATATCGATGGCCATGCGCCGCTGCTCCTCGGCCAGGCGCTCAATGGCTATCTCGCCGCCGGCATCCGCACCGACCACGAAGCCACATCAGCCGCCGAGGCGCGCGAGAAGCTCGCCAGAGGCATGGCCATCCTCATCCGCGAAGGATCGGTCTCGAAGGATCTCAAGGCGCTTGCCGAAGTGCTCGACGAAAACACGTCGAGCTTCGTCGCCCTTTGCACCGACGATCGCAATCCCCTGGACATAGCCGAGGAAGGCCATCTCGACAGCTCCATCCGTCGCCTCATCGCCATGGGCCGGCCCCTGCACCACGTCTACCGCGCCGCCAGTCATTCGGCTGCGCGCATTTTCGGCCTCAGGGATCGCGGTCTCATCGGCCCCGGCTGGCGCGCCGATATTGCCATTCTCGACAGCCTTGAAGAGTGCCGCGTTTCCGATGTCATCGCCGCGGGACGTCTGGTGACGCCGGAGCTCTTTGCACTCAGGGACCCGGTCGCCCCGGTCGGCCTCTCCTCGATGAAGGCCAGTCCGGTTTCCCCCGACGCCTTCATCACCGAACCAAAGCCCGGCCAGAATCGCGTTCCCGTCATCGGCGTCCGACCCGGCCTCATCCTCACCTTCCGCGAGGAAGTAACGCTGGCGACCTCCGATACGGGCCTCCAGCCCGACCTCGATGCCGATGTGATAAAAGTCGCGGTCATCGAGCGCCACGGCAAGAACGGCAATATCGGCCGCGCCTTCGTCACCGGCTTCGGTCTGAAGCGGGGCGCCATCGCCTCGTCCGTCGGCCATGATAGCCACAACATCACCGTGGTCGGCGCCAATGACGGGGACATGGCTGTGGCCGTCAATCGCCTGATCGAGCTGGGCGGCGGCTTTGCCGTGGCCGACGGCGGCAAGGTCACGGCCGAACTGGCCCTCCCCATTGCCGGGCTCATGAGCCTCAAGAGCTTCGAAGATGTCGCCCACGATCTCCACCAGCTGCGCGACGCTGCAAAAGCGCTCGACTGCGTCCTGCCCGAACCCTTCCTGCAGGTGGCCTTCCTCGCTCTGCCTGTGATCCCGCACCTCAAGATGACCGACCGCGGCCTCTTCGACGTCGACAAGTTCGATTTCGTCTAGAGTCATCCGGCGGTTGCAGCACCCCCACCCTTCATCCCTCCCCACAAGGGGAGGGAGACGATGAACACCGGCGACTGATGCCTGCGCCTCCCTCCCCTTTGATGGGGAAGGAATGGGGGTGGGGTGACGGGCCGAGCACGAGGCTTAGGTTATCCCCCTCCATTCCATAGGCAAGAATTCCCGCCATGGTGGGATTTCACCCACGACTGAGTTCCGTCGCAGCGACAGGCCGAGCCGCTCACAATCATGCCTCTTGGCATGTGGCCTCGCATGCACCAGATTCAGCCCGTCGGCAGCGTGTTGTGTGAAGGACGAGCCATGAATTCGAGCTTGGTCGCCGCAATGGGAGGCCCGATCCAATGAGCGTGTCCTCTCACTACTTTGCCTGGGTCGAAGACCTGCCGCCGCGCCTCAACGGGGTGCGCCGCAAGCGTGGCATTGCCGTCCCCATGGCCGACGGCATCATCCTCAAGACCGATCACTACGCCCCCGACAGTCCCGGCCCTCACCCTACGATCCTGATGCGTCTGCCCTACGGACGGCGTGGCTTTGCCGGCATTGCCGAGGCCTATGCCGAGCGTGGCTTCCATGTCGTCATCCAGGCCTGTCGGGGCACCGAAAAATCCGGCGGCGAATTCGACCCCTTCGCCAATGAGCGCGCCGATGGCCTGGCCACCCTCGACTGGATCAAGGCCCAGAGCTGGTATGACGGGCGCATCGGCCTCACCGGCCCGTCCTATCTGGGCTATGCGCAGTGGGCGATCAGCGATGCCCTGCCCGAAACGGCAGCTTTGGCGACCAAGGTGACCACGACCGATTTTCGCCCTGTCGTTTTTCCCGCCGGGGCCTTTCACCTCAATCTGTGGTTGAGCTGGGTTCAGGTCATCGAAGGACTCCGCCGTCGCCCATTGCACACCGCTGCCCGCATGTTCTCCGGCGACATCGAGCGCCGCACCGAAAAGGCCGCCGCCGTCCTGCCGCTGCTCGAAGCCGACAAGAAGGCGGTAGGCCACCCTATCGGCTTCTGGCGTCACTGGTTCGAACACGCCATCGGCAATGATGCCTTCTGGGCCGATCTCGACCATCGCCACCGTCTCAGCGAAAACACCCCGCCGGTCCATTTCATCTCCGGCTGGTTCGACTTCATGGTCGATCCGCTTCTGGCCGACTACCAGCGGCTGGTGGAACTTGGCCACCGGCCCTATCTCACCATCGGCAGCTGGTTTCACATCGCCGAGGAATTGCAGCGCGACAACCTGCGCGAAACGCTGAACTGGATGCGCGCATGGCTGCTGGATGACCATTCTGGCCTGCGCGACCGCCCGGTTCGCCTGCACATATCAGGCCGCAATGAATGGCATGAATTCGACGCCTATCCGCCCGGCCCGCCATCGCCGCTCACCTGGCAGATTGGCAGCAACGGCATCCTGGCGAACAACAGCCCGTCCGGCACAGGCAGCGACACTTATCGCTATGACCCGGCGAGGCCCACCCCCAATCTGGGCGGTGCCATCTTTGCCTTTACCGGCGCCGGCTCCATCGACAACGCCGCGCTGGAAGCGCGCTCCGACGTGCTGCGCTATACCAGCCGCGTTCTCACCAGCGAGATGACCATCATCGGCCAGTGCCGCGTTGCCCTCGTCGCCCGCGCTGCCCTGCCCCATGCCGACTTTTTCGTCCGCCTCAACGATGTCGGACCCGATGGCGTCTCACGCAATATCTGCGATGGCTTTGTGAGGGTCACGCCGGAGACGCCACGTGACGACAACGGGCGCTGGCAGCTCGTCATCCCGCTGCACGCCACCGCCCACACCTTCCTGCCCGGTCACCGGCTACGCCTGCTCGTCGCCTCGGGCGCGCATCCCCGCTACGCCCGCAACATGGGCACCGATGAGCCTATCAGCACCGCGACCATCCTCGTCGCCAACGATGTGGAGATCTTTCACGAGGGCACGAGCGTGACGCTACCGACTTATGTGGTGGATTAACTGCAGGGAAAGCCCCGCTCGCCACACCCACCGCGCCGCCCTCGGGCCTGACCCGAGGGCCACCAGTCTCAAACGCGGGTTTGGCGGCTGTCCCGATTGGTCCTCGCGTCAAGCCCGAGGACGGCCCTGTGGTTGTGGCGGTTTCTGTCGTCCTACCTCCCAGCCGCGTCCCTTGCCTTCACTTTCCGCCGCGCAGCATGCAGCAGCGGCTCGGTATAGCCCGAAGGCTGGTCCGCCCCATGCAGGGCCAGGTCCAGCGCCGCGGTAAAGGAGACAGACTGGAAATTCTCGGACATCGGCCGATAGAGCGGGTCTCCGGCATTCTGCCCGTCCACGACGGCGGCCATACGCTCGAACACCGAAGTCACCTCGTCGCGGCTGACGAGGCCGTGGCGTAGCCAGTTGGCCACTGCCTGGCTCGAAATGCGGCAGGTGGCGCGGTCTTCCATCAGCCCGACATTGTTGATGTCAGGCACCTTGGAACAGCCCACACCCTGCTGCACCCAGCGCACCACATAGCCCAGAATGCCCTGCGCATTGTTTTCAAGTTCACGGGTGATCTCCTCGCGGCTGAGCGAATAGGGTGCCTGCACCGGCATCGAGAAGAGTTCGCCCAGACCCGGCAGCGCCTGGTTGTGCCGACGCTTCTGGGCCTCGAACACATCGACCTGGTGATAGTGCAGCGCATGCAGTGTTGCCGCGGTCGGCGAGGGCACCCAGGCCGTATTCGCGCCGGCATTGGGGTGGCCGATCTTGGCCTCCATCATCGCCGCCATGTCGTCGGGACGCGCCCACATGCCCTTGCCGATCTGCGCCCGGCCCGAAAAACCACAGGCCAGCCCGATCAGTACATTGCGATCCTCATAGGAGGAAATCCAGCGCTCGGACTTGATCTCGTCCTTGCGCAGTACCGCGCCCGCTTCCATCGAAGTGTGGATCTCGTCGCCGGTCCGGTCGAGAAACCCGGTATTGATGAAGAACACGCGTTGCCGCGCCTCGTAGATCGCCGCCTTCAGGTTAGCCGAGGTCCGGCGCTCCTCATCCATGATGCCGATCTTGATCGTATTGGGCTTCAATCCGAGGAAGCCTTCCACCGACGCGAAAATGGCGCAGGCAAAAGCCACTTCCTCGGGCCCATGCATCTTGGGCTTTACGACGTAGATCGCGCCCTCGCGCGCATTGGCGCCCTTGTCGTGCATGGCGCAGAGCGCCGTCACCGCGGCGTCCATCAGTCCTTCGCCGATGGGCTTGCCCTCGAGCAGCACCGCATCCGTGGTCATCAGGTGCCCCACATTGCGCACCAGCAGCAGCGAGCGCCCCTTGAGCACCAGTTCCCCGCCCGACGCCGCCCGATAGACGCGATCCGCCTTGAGGCGCCGGGTGACCGTCTGGCCACCCTTTTCGAACGTGTCCTCCAGCGTGCCGGTCATCAGGCCCAGCCAGTTGCGATAGACCCCGACCTTGTCCTCGGCATCGACGGCCGCAACCGAATCCTCGCAATCCTGGATCGTGGTCAGCGCAGCTTCGACGATGACATCGGAAAGACCCGCCGCATGCGACGCGCCGATCGTGCTCGACTTGTCGATGACCAGCACCGCATGCAGGCCATTATGCCGCAGCACGATCTCGGCCTTGCCGCCCTTATCCGCATATCCCACAAAGGCCGCGCGGTCCTGCAGCGTCGCCGGACCCGCCTTGGTGTCGATGATGAAGTTGGCGATGCCGCCCTGCTCGGCCACCATATAGGCGGTGACATCGGCATGGCTGCCCGTGCTCAGCGGGAAGGCCTCGTCGAGAAACTGTGCCGCCCGCTTGACCACCGCCGCGCCGCGCGCGGGATTATAGCCCTTGCCGGGCACCAGGTCGCCATCGCGGGCAATGACATCGGTGCCATAAAGCGCGTCATAAAGGCTGCCCCAGCGCGCATTGGCAGCATTGAGCGCATAACGCGCATTGCTGACCGGCACCACCAGCTGCGGCCCGCAGGTGCTGGAGATTTCCGGGTCGAGCCCCTCGGTTTCGATGGTAAAATCAGCCGGCTCGGGCACCAGGTAGCCGATTTCCTTGAGGAAGAATTCGTAGCCCTGCGGATTGTTGGCCACCGGACCATACTTGCGATGCCAGTCGTCGATCTTGGCCTGGATGTCGTCGCGCTTGGCCAGCAGCTTTGCATTGGTCGGCACATGTTCGCGGGCAAGATTGGCCAGCCCGTCCCAGAACTGCTCTGCCGTTACAGCCAGCCCCGGCAGCGCTTCGGTTTCGACAAAGTCGACGAGCAGCTTGTGCACGGAAAGGCCGGATTTGGTCTGGTAGTCAGTCATGGAAAGCCTTCTCAAAAGTGAGTCTGGCGCGATCTCCCCGCGCCGTCACCACCCGGCTTGACCGGGTGGTCACAGGATGCCTCAACATCGCTGGATTGCCCGGTCGAGCCGGGCAATGACGATAACTGGAAGATCACGCCCAAATAGTAGGACGGCACGACGTTAGATCAGCGGGGCCGCCCTCACAACCCGACCAAAGTGGACTTCGCCCTTGCACCCGCCACATAGACCTCGGCAATCGCCCTGTCGTCGCCGAGGGTCTGAAGCAGGAAAAGCTCCTCGGCCAGCGTGGTCATCGTTGGGTGGCGCATGCGCATCGTCGGCGTCGCCGCAGCGTCGAGCACGATCAGATCGGCGGCGCGCCCCGGCGCAATCGAGCCGATCGTGTCTTCCAGCCCCAGCGCCTCGGCATTGCCACGCGTCGCCATGTGGAAGCTCGCGAACGGGTTGAGCCGCTGCCCGCGCAGCTGCAGCACCTTGTAGCCCTCGTCGAGCGTGCGCAGCATGGAAACGCTGGTGCCCCCGCCAATATCGGTGGCGATGCCAACCCGCACGCCACTGTTCACCAGCCGCTCTCGGTCGAAGAGCCCCGAGCCAAGAAACAGGTTCGAGGTCGGGCAGAATACCGCCACCGATCCGGTCTCGGCCAGGACGGCGGTCTCACGATGATTGAGGTGGATGGCATGGCCAAGCAGCGTCTTGCGGCCGAGGATCCCATAATCCTCGTAGATGCCGGTATAGTCCTTGGCCTCGGGATAGAGCTCCATCGCATAGCTGATTTCGGCCTGGTTTTCGCTCACATGCGTCTGCACGTAGCAATCGGGATGCTCGGCAACCAGCGCCCGCGCCATCTCCATCTGCTCGGGGGTCGAGGTCAGCGCGAAGCGCGGCGAGATGGCATAGAGCGCCCTGCCCCTGCCGTGCCAGCGGGCGATCAGCGCCTTGGTGTCGTCATAGCCCGATTGCGGTGTGTCGCAGAGTTCTTCGGGGGCGTTGCGATCCATCATCACCTTGCCGCCGACCATGAGCATGTTGCGCCGCTGCGCCTGGGCAAAGAACGCGTCGACCGAGCGCGGATGGCTCGAACAATAGGCGACAGCCGTGGTCGTGCCATGCCGGATCAGCGCGTCGTAGAAATCCACCGCCACCGCATCGGCATGCCCCTGCTGGGCAAACTTCTGCTCCTCGATGAATGTATAGGTATTGAGCCATTCCAGCAGCGAGCCCGCATAGGCCGCCATCATCTGGCTCTGCACATAATGCAGGTGCAGGTCGATAAAGCCCGGCATGATGAGATTGGGCCGATGATCGACAATTACCGCGCCTGACGTATCGGCGCTGTCAAAATCGCCAACCGCAACGACAACCCCATCCTCGATGCTGACGGCGCCATCCTCCAGATAGAGGTAGCTCTCCGTGTCATCGATGGCCTGCGGCGCGCGATGAAAGCTCAGCACCCGCCCGCGCAGTACGGTTCGGCTCATGAGCCCGATCCTTCGCGATACCACTCGACCAGCAGCGCCCGTTCCGCATCGGTCATTTCCGTCACATTGCCCGGCGGCATGGCATGGCTCCAGCCGGCCTGAATGGCGATGGCGTGGGCGTTGTTGGCAATGGCCACGTCATTGTCGAGGATGACATTTTTCGGCGCCTCGTAAATGCCCTCCCACACAGGCTCGGCTGTGTGGCACATGGCGCAGCGCGTCTGCACGGCAAGGCTGGCCGAGGCGAAATGCTCGGTCGCCATGAAGCGTTCACCGGTCGCCGTCACCAGCGTTTCACTGTCCGCACTGGGCAGTTTCGGGCTCGTGGACAGCCAGGCGATGACCAGCATCAGGATGACCGCCACGGCCCAGGTCCAGTGCGGATTGCCCTTCCGCGCATGGCGGGTGTTGAAATAGTGCCTGACCACGACGCCGACGAGGAAGATCAGGCTGGCAATCACCCAGTTCCACTGCGTCGCAAAGGCCAGCGGATAGTGGCTCGAGAGCATGAAGAAGATGACGGGCAGCGTCAGGTAGTTGTTGTGGAGGCTCCGCTGCTTGGCGATCTTGCCATATTTGGCGTCGGGCACGCGTCCCGCCTTCAGGTCCGCCACCACGATCTTCTGGTTGGGAATGATGATCATGGCCACATTGGCGGTCATGATCGTCGCCGTGAAGGCGCCCATATGCAGCATGGCTGCGCGCCCGGTGAAGAGCTGCGTATAGCCCCAGCTCATGGCCACCAGGATGGCGAACAGCACCAGCATCAGCCCGGTGGTCGATTGCCCGATGGGTGACTTGCACAGCGTATCGTAGAGCAACCAGCCCAGCACGATTGACCCTGCCGAAATGAGGATGGCGACCCAGCTCGGCACGTCGAGCACATTGCGGTCGACCAGGAACAGGTCCGCTCCGACATAATAGAGCAGCACCAGCAGCATCGCGCCCGAGAACCAGGTCGCGTAGCTCTCCCATTTGAACCAGGTCAGGTGCTCGGGCAAGAATTCCGGCGCCACCAGGTATTTCTGGATGTGATAAAAACCCCCGCCATGCACCTGCCATTCCTCGCCATGGGCGAGCGGCGGCAGGCTCGGGGTCTTCCTGAGGCCAAGATCGAGCGCAATGAAATAGAACGACGACCCGATCCAGGCGATGGCCGTCACGACATGCAGCCACCGCGCCGCAAACATCGCCCATTCGTAAAGGATTGCCAGTTCGCCCATCTTCTTCTCCGTCCCGCAGGGCAAATCGCTCCAGTGAAGCGATTTGAGGTGAGAAGGCCACGAGAGCTACGCTCGAGTGGCACGAATTCTCACAATTCACCGGCCCCCCTCTCCCCTTGTGGGAGAGGGTGCCCGAACGGCGGGTGAGGGGTATCCCTCCACCCGCGCTGAACCCCTCATCCGGCGCTACGCGCCACCTTCTCCCACAAGGGGAGAAGGGATAAGGAGCCATCAAAAAGGGGCGGGCCGGGACCCGCCCCCTCAATTCACATCAGCCAACCAATCACGCCGGCGGAATGACGCCTTCGACATACCAGTCCATGCTGAGCAGCTCGGCATCGGTCAGGGTCACGCCGGCGGCGACCTTTTCGGCGCCGGTATGGTCGTTGATCGGGCCGGTGAAGATGTTGAACGAGCCATCGATCTGGCCATTCTTGACCGCTTCGGCAGCGGCAATGACATCTTCCGGCACGGTCGGACCGAACGGCCCGATCTGGACTTCGCCTTCCTTGAGGCCCGGCCAGCTGTCCTTGCTCTCCCAGGTACCGTCGATCACGGCCTTGGCAGTCGCCACATAGTGCGGGCCCCAGTTGTCGATGATCGAGGTCAGCTGGGCATTGGGCGCGAAGGCACTCATGTCGGCACCCTGGCCGAAGCCGCCGACAATGCCGCGCTCTTCGGCAACCTGCAAGGCGGCGGGGCCGTCGGTGTGCTGGGCGATCACGTCGATGCCTTGGTCGATCATGGCGCGGGCAGCGTCAGCTTCCTTGGCCGGGTCGTTCCAGGTCGAAATATAGACCGGGGTGATGGTGAAGTCAGGGTTGACCTTGCGGGCCGCGAGCACGAAGGCATTGATGCCCATGACCACTTCCGGGATCGGGAAGGAGCCGATATAGCCGGCCTTGCCGGTCTTGGACATATGGCCGGCCACGGTGCCGCAAACGGCACGGCCTTCATGGAAGCGGGCATTGTAGGTCGCCACATTGGCTGCGCGCATATAGCCGGTCGCGTGCTCGAACTTGATGTCCGGGAACTGCTCGGCAACCTTGATCACCGAGTCACCGAAGCCGAAGCTGGTGGCGAAGATCAGCTTGCAGCCCTGCTGGGCCAGCTCGCGCAGCACGCGCTCGCAGTCCGGGCCTTCCGGAACGTTCTCGACATAGACGGTCTCGACGGCATCGCCGAGTTCTTCTTCGAGCATCAGGCGGCCCTGGTTGTGGGCATAGTTCCAGCCATTGTCATTGATGGTGCCGACCAGCACGAAACCGACCTTGAGCGGTTCGGTCTGGGCGAAGGCCTTGCCGCCGAGCAGCGGCAGGGCTGCGGCGGCAACGCCGGCCTTGAGCATTGTGCGACGATTAAGCGTCATTGTTCTCTCCTGGATGACGGGTCGTATGGATCAGGTCAGTCATTGAGCGCTGGCCTAATTGGTTGGCAAGAACGGCTTGCCGAGGCAGGCCGGGGCATTGGAAGAGGCGTCACGGCGCAGCGATATCAGCACCAGCACCACGATGGTGGCAAGATAGGGCATGGCAGCCCAGAGTTCGGCCGGAATGGCCGACAGCGGCCCGCCACTGGCCTTGGCATAAAGCTCCATGGTCATGACGAGGCCGAAGAGGTAGGCGCCGGCCAGCAGCCGGAACGGCTTCCAGCTCGCGAACACCACCAGCGCCACGGCGATCCAGCCGCGACCTGCGGTCATGCGTTCAGCCCATTGCGGGGTTAGCAGCAGCGGGAAACAGGCCCCGGCAATACCGGCCATCGCCCCGCCAAAGGCCACCGCCGCATAGCGCACACCCACCACCGAATAGCCGATGGAATGGGCCGAAAGGTCGTTCTCGCCAACGGCGCGCAGGATCAGGCCGGTGCGGGTCTTCTTGAGGAACCACCACACGGCAAGGACCATGGCGAAGGAGAAATAGACCAGCGCCGAATAGCCGAACAGCACTCGCCAGACAGGGTGCGTCGCGAGGTCCGCCGGGAAGAACGGCCCCATCAGCGTCACCGGCCGGGCCGAATAGCCCTGACCGGCAAGGGCCGAAAAACCGGTGCCGAAAATCGTCAGCGCCAGGCCCGTCGCCGTCTGGTTGGCCGAAAGGCTGAGGGTCAGGAAGCCGAAGATCAGCGAGGTCGCGACCCCGGCACCGGCGGCACAGAGAATGGCGAGGTAGTGGTTACCGGTCGTGAACAGCACGACGAAGGCGGTGATGGCACCCACCAGCATCATGCCTTCGACGCCCAGGTTGAGGACGCCGGATTTTTCCACCACCAGTTCGCCCAGCGCGGCAATCAGGATCGGCGTCGACGCGCCGACCACGGTGATAATGATGGCAATGATCAGGTCCGTGGTCATGTGCGCGCCTCCCCTTGCGGAGCGACCCGCCTGATGCGGTAGCGCACCAGGATGTCACCGGCCAGAAGGAAGAACAGCATCATCGCCTGGAACACGCCGGTCGCCGAATTGGAGAGGCCGATCGTGGTTTGCGCCACCTCGCCACCGACGAAGGTGATGGCCATCACGATGCCGGCAAAGATCACACCCAGCGGATTGAGCCTTCCGAGAAAGGCCACGATGATCGCCGTGAACCCGTAATTGGTCGGAAAGCCCGGCACCATGCGCTGGAACGGCCCGGCCACTTCGAGCATGCCGGCAAGGCCCGCAAGCCCGCCGCTGACCAGCATGGCCAGCCAGATGGTCTTGTTCTCCGAAAAGCCGCCATAGCGGGCGGCATGCGGCGCCGCGCCCACCACGCGCATCTGATAGCCAAACACCGAACGGGTCATAATGAACCAGGCGATCACGGCCACGATGATGGCAATAGGCACACCCGCATGAACAATGGTCCCGGGAATGATATTGGGCAGCAGCGCCTCGGCCGCAAAGCGCCTGGTCTGCGGAAAGCCCATGCCCATCGGGTCCTTCCAGGAGGCGCGGACGAGATAGTAGATCAGCTGCACCGAGGCATAGGTGAGCATCAGCGACGTCAGGATTTCATTGACGTTGAGCTTTGTGCGCAGCAATGCCGGTATCGCCGCATAGGCTGCGCCACCGGCCACGCCGGCCACCATCATCAGCGGCAGCGTCCACCAGCCGCCAATGCCATGGGTCGACAGCGCCACCCAGGTCGCGGCAAGGCCGCCCATGATATACTGGCCCTCGGCACCTATATTCCAGACATTGGCCCGATAGGCGATGGAAAGCCCGACGCCGATGATGATCAGCGGCGCGGCCTTGACCCCCAGGTCCTGCCACTTGAACGAATTGGTCAGCGGCGTGAGGAAAATTTCCCGCACCGCACCCACGCCATCATAGCCGATGGCCGAGAAGATGATGGCTCCCACCACCATGGTCAGCAGCACCGCCGCGACGGGGGTGGCATAAAGCATGACCTTGGACGGCTCGCGGCGCTTTTCGAGACGGAACTGCATCATGCGGCCTCCACCGTGCCGTGGACGCCGCCCATCAGCAGGCCAATCTCGTCGACGCTGAAATCCTTGACCGGACGAGCCTCGCTCAGCCGGCCCATATTGATGACAGCCAGCGTGTCGCTGAGCGCCCGCAACTCATCGAGGTCCTGGCTGATGACCACGATGGCCGACCCGGCCGAAGCGAGGTCTACCAGCGCCTGGTGGATCGCCGCAGCCGCACCGGCATCGACGCCCCAGGTCGGCTGGCTCACCACCAGCACACTCGGCTTTTGCAGGATTTCCCGGCCCATGATGTATTTCTGGAGGTTACCCCCCGACAGCGAGCCCGCCGTCGAGGCCGGGCCCAGTGCCTTGACCGCGAAATCGGCGATCACCTTGCCGGTATAGGTCCTGGCGGCGCCCGAATTGATCAGCCCCATGACCACCATGCCCAGCCGGTCGCGTGCCGTCAGCACTGAATTGTCCGCGAGGCTGAATTCACCCACGGCCGCGTGGCCATTGCGCTCTTCCGGCACGGCGCAAAGTCCATGCCGCCGCCGCTCGGTCGTGCCCATCATGCCGATGCCCTTGCCATCGATGGTGATGGCGTCGCGGTCCTCGCTGCGGATTTCGCCGCTGAGCGCATCGAGCAGGGCGTTCTGTCCATTGCCGGCCACCCCGGCAATTCCGAGGATTTCCCCGGCCCGGACGGTGAAACTCACATCATTGACCGGAATGTCAAAATGACCGGCCCTTGGTGTTGACAGTCTGTTAACTAATAGCTTCGGCGGGCCGAAGCTGCGGCCCTCCGGCTTGATGATATCCTTGAGCCCCGTACCGATCATTTTCTCGGCCATGGAGCGGCTGGTTTCCTGCTTGGGGTCGCAGGTATCGACCAGCTTGCCGCCGCGCAGGATCGTCGCCGTATCGCACAAGGCTTTGATTTCATGGAGCTTATGCGAAATATAGAGGATCGAGCAGCCCTCGGCCGCGAGCTTGCGCAAGACGGTGAACAACTGCTCCACCTCCTGCGGCGTCAGCACCGAGGTCGGCTCGTCCATGATCAGCAGCTGCGGGTTCAGCAACAGGGCCCGAACGATTTCAATACGTTGCCGCTCGCCCACCGACAGCGTCGCCACGGTCCGGTGCGGATCGAGCAGCAGGCCATAGGCATTCATGACCTCGCGGATTTTCGCTTCGAGTTCCCGCGACGGAATTTTTGCATCCATGCCCAGCGCGATATTTTCGAGCACTGTCAGCGCCTCGAACAGCGAAAAATGCTGGAAAACCATGCCGATACCGAGCTTGCGCGCGGCCTTGGGATTGGGCACGACAACCGGCGCGCCGTTCCAGCGGATTTCGCCGGCGTCGGGCTGCATGATCCCGTAGATCATCTTGACCAGTGTGGATTTGCCCGCGCCATTCTCGCCCAGCAGCGCATGGATTTCCCCCGGCTTGACCGCGAAAGTTACGTGGTCATTGGCCAGAACGCCCGGAAACTGCTTGGTAATGCCGCTCAATTCGAGCCGATTGGGCATATCAGAATCCACTCGCCATCCCCTTTATGGAGGGGATGGACCCGTGCCCGACTGAAGCTTCCCGTCCCCCAATCTGGACCATAACTTCAGCCGCCGCCAGTGCCGCAATAACCGAAGGGCGTTTATCCCCAAGCCCTTGCGCCCCAATCGGTAAAATCAGCCGCTCCAGCGCCCGTCTCTCGCCACCCTGTTCCAGGTACCAGCTGGTGAATTTTGCCCTCTTGGTCTTCGAGCCAACCATGCCGACATAGGGACTATCGCTGCGGGCAAGGGCTTCCTGCGCAATGAGAAAATCCAGCGCGTGGTCATGAGTGAGAATAATGTAGGCACTGCCCATTGGCGCCGCGCGCACCACCGCTTCCGGCATGGCGACCCGGCGATGCGCAATGCCCGGAGGCAGCGCATCGAGTTCCTCCTGACGCGTATCGATGACCTCAAGTTTGACCGGCAGCAGCGCGAGGATCTGCGCCAGAACGCGCCCCACATGGCCGGCCCCGAACACATAAACATGCGCCGCCGACGCCTCTTCGGCGATGGTCTGTGCCATCAGCCTGTCCCGCAGCGCCGCATCGGCATGGCGCAGCCCGACCTTGACCCGCCCCCCGCAGCACTGGCCGATCTCCGGCCCCAGCGGTACGTCCATGGCCTCCTCGGCTCGCCCCTCGGCAATCAGCCGCCGCGCATGGTCGATGACCATATATTCCAGCGCCCCGCCACCGATCGTGCCGAAGATCGCACCAAGCCCCACCAGCATGAACGTCCCCTGCTCGCGCGGAGAAGAACCCCGCACCGAAGTCAGTTCGCACGCAATCGCGTCGGGATTGGCTGCGAAAAAGGCTTCAAGCGCGGCGGAGCTGGTCATGTCAGGAGCCCTTTGCCCCCTTCATTCGCTCTACCCCCATCAGCACCCTCTCCGGGGTGACGGGCGTATCCAGCTGCGGCGCCTTTTTGTAGTCCCCCACGGCAGCCACTGCCATGCCGAGGGCTTCCACCACGCTCATGGCCAGCATGAAGGGCGGCTCGCCCACGGCCTTCGAGCGGCCGATCGTCGGCTCGCGATTGACGCTCCACTCGGCCAGTTTCACGTTGAAGACCGGAGGAATGTCGCTCGCCAACGGAATTTTGTAGGTCGAGGGCGCGTGGGTCCTCAATTGTCCCTTGGCATCCCAGACCAGCTCTTCGGTGGTCAACCAACCCATGCCCTGGATGAATCCGCCTTCCACCTGGCCAATATCGATGGCCGGATTCAGCGATCTGCCGACATCGTGGAGAATGTCGACGCGGTCCACCGTATATTCGCCGGTCAGCGTGTCGATCGTCACTTCGCTGACCGAGGCCCCATAGGCAAAGTAGTAGAATGGATGCCCTCGACCGGTCGCCCGGTCCCAGTGGATTTTTGGCGTCTTGTAGAAGCCGGCTGCCGAAAGCTGCACCCGGTTCATATAGGCCGATGCGGCCAGCTCTGCGAAAGGCACATGCTTGTTGCCCACATCGAGCCCGCCGGTCACCCAGCGGCAATCGACTTCGTCGACCTCGTAAAGCTTGGCCGCATGCGCGATTAGCCGCGCCTTGATCTGCTCGCAGGCATCCCAGGCGGCCATGCCGTTGAGATCGGAGCCCGACGACGCCGCGGTGGCCGAGGTATTGGGCACCTTGCCGGTCGAGGTGGCCATGATCTTGACCGTGTCGAGATTGACCCCGAAGGCTTCGGCCACCACCTGCGCCACCTTGATATAGAGACCCTGCCCCATTTCGGTGCCGCCATGGCTCAGATGAATCGAGCCGTCCTTGTAGACATGCACCAGCGCGCCGGCCTGATTGTACCAGGTGGCGGTGAAGGAAATGCCGAACTTGACTGGCGTCAGCGCAATGCCCTTCTTCAGCACCTTGTTCGCTTTATTGAAGTCCAACACCGCCCGGCGGCGCGCCTGGTAGTCCGACGAGGCTTCCAGTTCATCCACCATCCGGTGAATGACATTGTCTTCCACGCTCTGGTGATAGGGCGTCACATTGTCGGTATCGGTGCCGTAGAAATTGGCCTTGCGGATGTCGAGCGGGTCCTTGCCCAGCGCATAGGCAATGTCCTCGACCCAGCGCTCCGCGGCCATCATGCCCTGCGGGCCGCCGAAACCGCGAAAGGCGGTATTGGAGACGGTGTTGGTGTACAGCGGCTCCGAGCGCACCCGTACTGCCGGATACCAATAGGCATTGTCGGCATGGAACAGCGCCCGGTCCGTCACCGGCCCGGACAGGTCCGAGGAAAACCCGGCCCGCGCCCCATAGACGGCGTCGACGGCAAGAATCTTGCCGCTCTCGTCATAGCCCACGTCATAATCGACCACGAAGTCGTGACGCTTGCCGGTAGCCTGCATGTCGTCGTCACGATCAGGGCGGATCTTGCAGGCACGGTTCCATTTCTTAGCCGCCAGCGCCGCTACCGCCGCAAACAGGTTCCCCTGCGTTTCCTTGCCCCCGAAGCCGCCGCCCATACGACGCACATTGATTGTCACCGCATTGTGGCGAATAGCCAGAACCTGAGCCACCATCAGTTGCACTTCGCTCGGATGCTGGGTCGAGGAATGGATCACCACATCCTCGTCCTCGCCCGGAATGGCGAAGGCGATCTGCCCTTCAAGGTAAAAGTGATCCTGGCCGCCTATGGTGATGGCACCCTTGGCCCGGCGCGGCGCGGCTGCCATTTCGGCTTCCACATTGCCCCGTTCGAGTTTCAGCGGCTCGGTCACAAGCTTGCCGCCGGCCGCCTGCGCCCCGCGCACGTCGGTAAAAAACGGCAGGTCGCGATACTCGATTTTTACCAGATGCGCCGCCCGTCGCGCCGCGTCGCGCGTTTCGGCGATGACGGCGAACATCGGCTGACCCCAGAACTGCACCCTGTCCACGGCGAAGATCGGTTCGTCATGCTTGTGGCTGGGCGACACGTCGTTCTCGCCCGGAATATCCTCGGCCGTCAGCACGCCGATCACACCCGGCGCCGCCTTCACTGCCGCGAAGTCGATCGAGACGATCTCGGCATGGGCGCGGGTCGACAAGCCCAGATAGGCATGCATCGTGCCGACCGGCTCGATCATGTCGTCGATATATTCGGCCGCGCCGGACACATGCTTGGGCCCGCTGTCATGGCGGGTATTGGTGTGCAGCGTGGCGAGGCTGATGGGCGATTGCTTGTTCATGCGCTGTACTCCGCTCTTCCCCTCTCCCCTTGAGGGAGAGGGTGGATCGCGCGCAGCGCGAGACGGGTGAGGGGTGCTGCTTTCACGCCTGACTGAGATGGAAGAGACCCCTCATCCGCCCTTCGGGCACCTTCTCCCTCAAGGGGAGAAGGGAGGTTCTGTGCAAATCCCATCACGCCACCTCTCGCTTGAGCCGCACCGCTTCGCCTTGGCTATCGAGATAGAACCGCTTGAGCAGGTTCTGCGCCGCCAGCAGCCGATAGTCCGCCGAGGCGCGCATGTCGCTGATCGGCTGATAGTCCTCTGCGAAATGGCCGACCACGGCCTCGACGGTTTCCATCGTCCAGGCCTTGCCGATCAAAGCCGCCTCGACCGCCCTGGCCCGCTTGGGGGTCGCCGCCATGCCTCCAAAGGCGATGCGCGCCATGCCGACCGTACCGGCATCATTGACGAACACCCGGAAGGCGCCGCACAGCGCCGAAATATCCTCCTCGCGCCGCTTGGAAATCTTGTAGGTGGCAAAGGTCTCGCCAGCCGGCAGCAGCGGCAGGGTCACGCTCTCGACGAACTCGCCCGGCTGACGGTCCTGCTTGCCATAGGCCAGGAAATAGTCTTCGAGCTTGATTTCGCGTCGATGCTCCCCGCGCCGCAGGCTGAGTTTTGCCCCAAGCGCGATGAAGGGCGGCGGCGTATCGCCAATGGGCGAACCATTGGCGATATTGCCACCAATCGTGCCCATATTGCGGATCTGTTCGCCGGCAATACGGTTCCAGAGCTCGCCCAGTTGCGGAAAACTTGCCGCAATGACCGGCAGCGCCTCGGAATAGGAGACGCCGGCATAAAAGCGCACTTCGCTGTCATTCTCGGCGATGCGCTTCAATTCCTGCAAATGACCGATGAAGATGACCGGCCCGATGGTGCGCATGAATTTCGTCACCCACAGGCCCACATCAGTGGAGCCGGCGACAATCCGCGCTTCGGGGTTGGCCTCATAGACCGCAGCGAAGTCATCGAGCGAGGCCGGAATGATGATGCGCTGGTCGCCGGTCCCGATTTCGACCCGGCGCCCGTCATTGATCGCCTTGATCTTGTCCTTGACCGCAATGCGCTCGGCCCAGAGAGGGTCGCCCTGCGGTTGACCATAGGAAGAAATTGCCTCGGCGGCGCGGATGATCGGCGCATAGCCGGTGCAACGGCAAAGATTGCCCTGCAGTGCCTTTTCGATGGCGGGGCGCGTCGGATTGGGGTCGCGCATCCACAGGCCATAAAGGCTCATGACAAAGCCGGGCGTGCAGAAACCGCACTGGCTGCCATGGTGATCCACCATGGCCTGCTGCACCGGGTGCAACGCACCATTCTCCCCGCGCAGATGCTCGACGGTGACGACATGAGTGCCGTGCAGGCTCCCCACGAACCGGATGCACGCGGTGACCGAGTCATAGATGATCTCGTCGCCCATCAACCGCCCGACCAGCACCGTACAAGCGCCGCAGTCGCCCTCGGCGCAGCCCTCCTTGGAGCCCCGCAACCGGCGCTCGAGGCGCAGCCAGTCGAGCAGGGTCAGGTCGGGCGCTACATCGGTCAGCGTCACCTCTTCGCCATTGAGCAGAAAACGGATGGCATTGGCGACCTCGACCATGTTTCAGCTCCCCCGATATGTCGAATACGCGAAGGGACTGACCAGCAGCGGCACATGATAGTGCTTGTCTTCGGAAATGGTGAAACGGATCGGCACCACATCGAGGAAGGGCGTCTCGATCTCGACGCCAATGCGCTCGAAATACTGACCGACATGGAAGCGGATTTCATATTCGCCATGCTGGAACTGGTCGCTCAGCAGCGGCTGGTCCACGCGTCCATCCGTATTGGTATAGCTGTCCGCCAGGTGATGCGTGTGGTCGCCATGCACATAGTGCAGTTCCAGCCGCATACCGCGCGCCGGAGTGCCATGCATGGTGTCAAGGACATGGGTGGTGAGGGCTCCGCCCGCCATTCGCTGCTCCTTCCGCATGCCGCGCGCTCAACAACATTGGCCTTGTCCGGCCGGGCGGCATGCTCTGATATTCGTTCCCCGTGCAGCACCATAGCACGCATGGGTGCTCTTGATACTCTCAAGTTGGAAGCACTATGCTGCCAATACGGCAACAAAGGAGTGCTGCCTTGGACCCGCGCAACAGCCCCGATCGCCCGCGCGAACACGCGCTTTCAGCCAGTCTGCTGGCCCGTGTCTTTCACCAGCCCTCGCTCCTCTACTTCAACGCCGTGGCTACCCACCTGTCCATCCGCGAGGCGGCGCGCCGGCTCAACGTCGCCTCCTCCGCCGTCACGCGGCAGGTCGCCCAGCTCGAGGACGCCTTGGGCATCGCGCTCTTCCTGCGCGAGCGCAAGCGCCTCCGTCTCTCTCCGGCCGGCGAAATCCTCTTCCGCCATTCCCGCCGCCTCGTCGCGCCCATGGAAGCGGCAGTCTCCGAGATCGAGTTGCTGCGCGGGGTCCGCGCCGGGGCTGTCCGCATTGCCACCGCCGAAAGCGTCGGCCTTTCCTTCCTGCCGCCTCTGATCAGCGAATTTGGCAAGCGCTATCCGCGCCTGACCCTCGATGTTTCCATCATTCCCTCCGCCGAAGTGGTCGAAAGGCTGGTCGACGAGCGAATCGATATCGGTTTCGGCTTCATTGCCAGGCCCCCGCGCCAGGTGGACATCGCCTTCCGGCGCGACGTGTCCATCGGCGCGGTCATGGCGCCCGATCATCCGCTGGCGCAGACGGAGTACCTCACCATGGGGCAATGCCTCAGCCATCCCCTGGCCGTCGGCAAGCCCGAGATTTCCATCCGCGAAGTGATCGAGCCTTTTCTGCGCTCCTCGGCCAGCATCACCCCGCCGCTGGTCGAGGTGAATTCGATCCGCCTGCTGGTCGAGCTGGCATTGGGCGGCCATTATGCTTCGATCATGACGCCGATTGGCGCACAGAACGAGATCGCCGCCGGCCGGCTGGTGTTCCGGCCCCTGAACGATAGTGGTCTGCCCACCAATCGCTTCGGCATCCTCGTCCGCTCCGGCGGGGCCCTGCACCTGGCCCCGGCCATTTTTTTCGACCACGCCAAGGCCTATTTTGAGGGCCTGTCCCTGCCCGGCGCCATCTAGTCCAGCCGTAGAAGGACCAATACACCCAGCCGCTCCCCGACGAAGGCCGGGGGGTCCATGCTGAAGTCGGCCGCAAGGAACGCTGACAGCCGACCTCTTGACATCCATTCACGTTCGGCTATTGATTTGATCCATAGCCAATCATGAATGAATTTCCATGACCGACACTCAGGATGCCCTGTTCCGCTCGCTGGCCGACCCAACCAGGCGCGCCATCTTTGAACAGCTCTGCAAAAAGGGCGAACAGACCGTCGGCACACTGACTAATGCGGCCGGTGTCGCCCAGCCCACGGTCTCAAAACACCTTGCCGTGCTCAAGCAGGCCGGGCTGGTGCAGGACCGTCATGCCGGCCGCCAGACCCACTATTCCGCCCGCGTCGAGGCCCTTGCCCCATTGCTGGACTGGTCCAGGGAAATGACCGGCTTCTGGGAGGCGCGGCTCGATGCCCTCGAAAATTTGCTTACAAGGATAGACCAATGACCTTTTCGCGCTTCAATCGCAGCTTCCACCGCTGGACCGGCATCGTCTTCACCCTGGCGGTCGTCGCCAATTTCGTGGCCATCTTCACCCTGGGCTATGCCAGCGTGCCGCCGCTGGTGACCTATTCGCCGCTGCCGCCGCTGTTTCTCCTCATGTTCTCGGGTCTCTTCATGGCCTTCCAGCACTATTTTGGTCGCCGCCGGGCGCCCGCTGCCGCGGGCTGAACCATGGCTGAAGGAAAAGCAAAAAAGCCCCCGCTCAAGCCCGGTGCTGATGGCATTGTCCGTCTTTCCGGTGGCAATCCGCAGATTTCAAAGGGCTACGGTGACGAGGTCGTCCAGCGCTACATCGCCGCCATGCCAGGCTGGCAGAGCGCCGTCGGCAGGAAGCTCGATACCATCATCGAAAAGACCGTCCCGGGCGTGCAGAAGGCGGTCAAGTGGAACACGCCCTTCTATGGCCTCGAGCAGGACGTCTATTTCGTCAGCTATCACTGCATGACAAAATACGTGAAGGTCGCCTTCCACAACGGTTCGCAGCTCGAGCCCAAGCCGCCCGGAACATCCAGGCAGGCCGCAGTGCGTTACCTCGACATCTACGAAAACGACGTCATCGACGAGGACCAGTTTGCTGACTGGGTGAAGCAGGCCAGCCGCCTGCCCGGCGAGAAATTGTAAGGAGTGAGACCATGACCTTTTCCAAGAACAGCGCCGCCGATCTCGCCACCGGCGCCACCCCCACCCAGCTCATCGACCAGCGCATCGCCGACCTGCCCGACTGGCGCGGCCAGAAGCTCGCAGAATTGCGCAAGCTCATCCATGAGGCGCTGCCCGATGTCGAGGAAGAGTGGAAATGGGGCAAGCCGGTCTGGTCGCACAACGGCATTCTGTGCACCGGCGAGGTCTATAAGGCCGCAGTGAAGACCACATTCCCCAAGGGCGCTTCGCTCGACGACCCCGACCACCTGTTCAATTCCAGCCTCGAAGGTGGCGTCCGCCGCGCCATCGACTTTTTTGAAGGCGAAGCCATCGACGGTCCTGCCTTCAAGGACCTCATCAAGGCTGCAGCCACCGCCAATGGCGAAGCCAGCAAGGGCAAGAAGAAATGACCCCCTCAACCGAAACCCGCACCGTCACAGTCGAGCGCGAAATCCCTCAACCCGTGTCGAAAATCTGGAAAGCGCTGACCACCTCCCACCTCATGTCAGAGTGGCTGATGAACAACGACTTCAGTCCTGTTGTCGGCCACAAGTTCAAGCTGCGCGGCGAATGGGGCGGCGTCCTGGATTGCGAAGTCCTCGCCATCGAACCCGAGCGCACGCTCAGCTACACCTGGGACTTCGCCAATGACGATCCGCTTTACGCCCTCAGGAGCGTCGTCACCTACACGTTGACGCCCATAGCCTCGGGCACGCATCTGCGCGTCGAACAGTCTGGCTTCCACCCCAACCAGAAACAGGCCTTTGGTGGCGCCCATGCCGGCTGGAAGGGCTTTTTGGCCAAGCTCGAAGAGGTCGCCGGACGGCAGGACTAGGCCCATTCTCTCACCGTACACAGTTCCGCCCTCGGGCTCGACCCGGGGGCCAACCTCACCCTTCGCGAACGTGGAGACTGCTCCTCGGGTCAACCCCGAGGACGGGACAGTGGCGTATTGGGCAAAGCGCAAACCGGAAACGCAAGAAGCCTAGCGCCCTCCCCCGCCTTCCGCATACCATTCCGTCTCCCGCCTGAATCGTGAGACCATTCCATGAACCGATATCCCCGCGACATGCACGGCTATGGCCAGACCCCGCCCCATGCCAACTGGCCCGGCGGCGCCCATGTGGCGGTGCAGTTCGTGCTCAATTACGAAGAGGGCGGGGAAAACAATGTCCTTCATGGCGACGCGGCCTCCGAGGCTTTCCTGGTCGACGTGCTTGGCGCCGTGCCCTGGCCCGGCCAGCGCCATGCCAATGTCGAGAGCATGTATGAATATGGCGCCCGCGCCGGCTTCTGGCGGCTGCATCGCCTCTTCACCGAAGCCGACCTGCCCGTCACCGTCTATGGCGTTGCCAGCGCGCTGATGCGCGCGCCGGCGCAACTTGCCGCCATGCAGGAGGCCGGCTGGGAAATCGCCAGTCACGGCCTCAGATGGGTGCAGCACAAGGACATGCCGCCCAGCGAGGAGAAGTTGCAGATCGCCGAGGCCATCCGCCTCCACACCATCGCCACCGGTGCGCGTCCACTCGGCTGGTATACCGGCCGCTCCAGCCTCAATACGGTCGATCTGGTCGCGGAAGCAGGCGGCTTTGCCTACATCTCCGACACCTATGACGACGACCTGCCCTATTGGAAGGTCATCGCAGGCAGCCCCCAGCTCATCATCCCCTACTCCCTCTCGACCAATGACATGCGCTTCGTCACCGGTCCGGGCTTCGACAATGGCGAGGAATATTTCACCTTCCTCAAGGACAGCTTCGACTGCCTCTATGCCGAAGGCCAGGCCGGTTCGCCCAAGATGATGTCCATCGGTCTCCATTGCCGGCTCGTCGGCCAGCCCGGCCGCTATCAGGGCCTGAAAAAGTTCGTCGATTACATAAAGGGTTTTGACAGGGTTTGGGTCCCCACCCGCCTCGCCATTGCCCAGCACTGGGCCCAGGAACATCCCTATATCGCCCCCGAAGTCGTGCCTTCCACGCTCGACAAGGCCGAGTTCGTCGCCCGCTATGGATCGATCTTCGAACACTCGCCCTGGATCGCCGAACGCGCCTGGGAAGCGGAAATGGGGCCGGCCAATGACACGGCTGTCGGCCTGCATTTTTCACTGCGCACCCAGTTCCGCCTGGCGACGCCGGAAGAACGTCTCGCGGTGCTGCGCGCCCACCCTGATCTGGCCGGCAAGCTCGCCGCCGCGAAGCGCCTCACGGCCGATTCCACCGCCGAACAGGCCTCGGCGGGCCTGGACGCCCTCACCGATGTCGAGCGCGAGCAGTTCACCCTGCTCAACACCGCCTATGTCGCCAAGTTCGGGTTTCCGTTCATTATCGCCGTGCGCGACCACACAAAGCTCTCGATCCTGGAAAATTTCGAGAAGCGTCTCGCCAACATGGCCGAGGCGGAATTCACCACCGCCTGCGCCCAGGTGGAGCGCATTGCCTATCTGCGATTGCGGGCGATCCTGCCGTAAATCAGGCTATTCGTCGCGACGGCGGTCAATAGCCCCGTCGTCGCGGTCGAAGCCGAACACCATGCCCAGCACGGCCAGCCAGGGCAAGTTGTGCTGCACCCAATGGTGCGGTGGAACGCCGATACTCAACAACACATGACGCATAATGCCCCAAGCATAGCGCCAACTATTGAAGATTGCGTAACCTTAACCAGGGGTTCACGCCGTCCCGAACGGCACCCGCGGCCGTCGGGATGGATTACGGTCATCCAAAAAACCCATGGGGGCGCTACGAAAAAGTCGCGTCGATCGCCTCCAGCATGCTTTTCCAGGCCCCGGCAGTGCGATCGATATAGTCAGCCCATTCCGCGTCCATCTCATGAGCAATGGCGACGGCACTTCCGCTGCCTTGAGGGCCAATGGTCACGGTGACGAGCGAATTGTCCTCTGCCTCCTCTTCCGGGCTGACAAACCAGGTGAAAGCAATCCGCCCGGGACGCTCCAGCACACGATAATAGCCCCAGGCCTCGGACCCTTCGCGCGTATCTGCCAGGTCGAACCGACCGCCGACAACGGCGTCAGTCTCGACCCGCGTCACCGCAGCGCCGACGTCCCGCGCCTTCAGGTGCCGTTCCATCCACCGCCGCATCATCCCGGCATCGGTCCAGGCGTCATAGACCGCCTCGGGCGAAAGAGTCGCGAATGTGTGTCGCGCCACGGCTGTAACAGTGCTGCTCACTTGTAGAACCCCTCGCGGAAATGGATGCCATGCTCCTTCCACACCCGCATGGCGCAGAGCATGCCGGTCCAGCCCTCGCAATTGCCGAAAGCACCCTTGCGACCGGCATCGTTCTCGCGGAAGCCGGCTTCGTGGATGGAGACCAGTGTGCGGCCATCCTCCAGCCCCTCGAACGTCATGGTGACCGTGGTCTGATAGAGGCCCGCCGGATCGTCATCGGGCGCCGCATCCCAGGTCAGCACGATCCTCTGGTCAGGCACCACCTCCACGACATTGACCGGGAAGGCTCCGGGAAAATCATGAAAGTCCCAGGTCACCACGGCACCGGTTTCCAGCCGCCCGTCGGCGCCGCCAGTGGTGAAATAGGCGGACAATTCCCTGGGGTCGGCAACCGCTTCGAACACCTCATGCACCGGCTTGGCGATCCGCCCGCGCACCGTGAATTCATAACCCATTCCATATCTCCTCGGCTTGACGGTCCACACGATATGTTATAAATATATAACATGTCAAATGACGATGCTGACGACCTGATCTTCAAGGCCTTGAGCCACCGCGTACGGCGGCGCATTCTCGATTGCCTCAAGACCGAGTCACGCACCACCGGCATGCTCTGCGATCTTTTCCCCGACATCGACCGTTGCACGGTCATGCAGCATCTGAGCGTGCTCGAAGAAGCCGGCCTGGTCGTCGCCGAGAGACGTGGCCGCGAGCGCTGGAACCACCTCGACGCCCTGCCCGTCCACGCCATCCACGAACGCTGGATCGGCCCCTATGCTGCTTACGCCGCGTCCATGCTCGCACGCCTCAAATCCTCCACCGGGTCGATGGCCGAACTCTGACTTGCGGGCCGTAGGGCAAGGCGATATGCGCGTGTCACGGGAGGGCCCTCATGTACACACTGTTCGTCGCCAACAAGAACTACTCGTCCTGGTCGCTGCGCCCATGGGTGCTGATGCGCGAGCTCGCCATCCCCTTTACCGAACAGGTCCGCCCCTTCAATGACGGCCCCGACCTCGCCTTCCGAGATGTCTCCCCGTCCGGTCGCTTTCCCTGCCTCGTCGACGGCACGACCACCGTCTGGGATTCTCTCGCCATTGCCGAATATCTCGCCGAGGCCCATCCCCATGTCTGGCCGGCCGACAAGACTGCCCGGGCCTTCGCCCGTTCGGCGGCGGCCGAAATGCATTCGGGCTTTTCCCACCTGCGCAACATCTGCGGCATGAATGTCGGCATCCGGGTCGAGCTGGCCTCGATCCCGAGCGGACTTGCCGCTGACATTGCCCGCCTCGACGCGCTCTGGACCGAAGGCCTCAGCCGCTTCGGTGGCCCCTTTCTGGCGGGCTCCGATTTTACCGCTGTGGACGCCTTCTTCTCGGCGGTTGCCTTCCGGGTGCAGACCTATGACCTGCAGCTCAGCCCCGGGGCCGCTGACTATGCCCGGCGGCTGCTCGCCTTGCCCAGCATGCAGGACTGGTACGCGGCAGCCCTCAAGGAAATCTGGCGCAAGGCGGCTTATGAGAGCGAAGCCCTTGCGGCAGGGCGCATCGTCGCTGATTATCGCGCCACAGCCTGAAGTCGTCCGACACGCGTGTCGGGCATTAGAAACGGACCATCATGGCCTCCACCTACGCCTTGCCTTCCGCCGGTCTGCCCGACCAGATGACTCTTCACACCGGTCGCGCCACCTTCAACGAGGCCTATGCCTTCATGCCGCGCGGCGTCATGCGCGACATCGTCACGTCCTACCTGCCCCATTGGCGCGACAGCCGCCTTTGGGTCATTGCCCGCCCGCTTTCGGGCTTTGCCGAGACCTTCTCGCAATACATCGTGGAAGTCTTCCCCGGCGGTGGCAGCGAGCGGCCCGAGCCCAATGCCGAAGCCGAGGGCGTGCTCTTCGTGGTCGAGGGACAGATGACCGTCACCATTGAGGGCAAGACGCATCTGCTCAAGGAAGGCGGCTATGCCTTCCTGCCCCCGGGCTGCAAATGGAGCCTCGTCAACAAGTCTGCCGCACCGGTCCGTTTCCATTGGGTGCGCAAGCGCTACGAGGTCGCCGAAGGTATCGAGATACCGCCCCCCTTCGTCGCCAACGAGCAGGATGAGCCGATTATCTGGATGCCCGGCACCAACAATACCTGGGGCACGACGCGCTTCGTCGATCCAACCGATGTACGCCATGACATGCATGTCAACATCGTTACGCTCGAGCCCGGCGCGGTCATTCCATTCGAGGAGACCCATGTCATGGAGCACGGCCTCTATGTGCTCGAAGGCAAGGCCGTCTATCGGCTCAACCGCGACTGGGTCGAGGTCGAGGCCGGCGATTTCATGTGGTTGCGCGCCTTCTGCCCCCAGGCCTGTTATGCCGGTCCGCAGCGCTTCCGGTATCTTCTCTACAAGGACGTCAACCGCCACGCGAAACTGCCGTTCTGAGCCATGGCAGATCCGCGCACCATCCATATCGAGCCCCTCAGCGCCGCCGCCTTCGCGCCTTTCGGACAGGTGATCGAGCGCGAGGGAGCGCACCACTATCCCATCAATGCCGGCATGACCGAGCGCTACCACGACCTGGCCCGCATCGAATTGGGGGGCGTGCATGCACGCCCCCTGATCTCGCTTTTTCGTGGCCAGCCCTATGCATTGCCACTGACTCTCAGTCTGGTCGAACGCCATCCCCTGGGCAGTCAGGCTTTCTATCCGCTCTCTGACGCCCCCTGGCTGGTCATCGTGGCCGAGGACGCATCTGGCAGTCCGGTGCGCCTGCGCGCCTTCCGCCCGGCGGCGGGCCAGGGCGTCAACATCGCCATGAATACCTGGCATGGCGTCCTCACCCCGCTCGAGCGTGAAAGCGACTACCTCGTGGTGGATCGGGGTGGCGAGGGCAACAATCTCGAAGAACATCACTTCGAAACGCCATGGACCGTTTCCGGGCGGTCGTAACCGTAAATCGACCGCAGCCTCGCAACCAAATCAGGCTTGGAGTAGTCTTTTGTCCATGCGGCAGCCCGGTATTTGGATGGAGACGAACATGTCCTTGTCGAAAATCGTCGGCGCCATGATGGCGCTTTTCCTTGTCCTCTCTACCCCGGCATTGGCCCAGCCCGTCGTCCTCGACGGCACCGTCACCTATCGCGAGCGCATAGCGCTTCCACAGGATGCCTGGCTCCGCGTCATGCTCGTCGAATTGGGCGACGCCAGCCCCGTCGTTGGCGCCACCGCCAGCATCCCCACCCGCGGACAGGTGCCGATCGCCTTCACGCTCAACGTCCGCAGCGAGGTGGATGCCCATGACGGCGCCCACGGGTTGATCGCCGAAATCAGCTCCGGTGGCCGGGTCCTGTTCCGCAACAATGTGCCGGTGCCGGTGCCCCAAGAGCCCGGCGCCCTGACCGGCATCGTGGTCAATTACGCGCCGCAGCCCATCGTTGACCCCGTTCCCCCACTCCCGACCGCCGACCTGCTCGATACCGTCTGGACCGTCACCAGCATCGGCGGGCGCCCCGTCGTCGGACCCAATGCTTTGACGCTGTCAATCGCGGCAGACCACCGCGCGGGCGGAACGGGCGGTTGCAACAACTTCTTCACCGAAGCCACGCTTGCCGGCGAGAGCCTCAGCTTCGGCCCGGCGGCAGCCACCCGCATGGCCTGCGACGAGACGATCATGGCGCAGGAAGATGCCTACTTCGTCGCTCTGGCCGCCGTCGCGTCATACGAGCATGATGCGCAAGGCTTGCGCCTGCTCGACGCCGCTGGCATTCCGCTTATCGGACTGGTTCGCACCTCGGAGTAATTTGGTTGGAAACTGCCGCTTTGATTTCTCGCCTTCTCGACGTCATCGAGAAGGATATCGCCCCTGTCACATCCAGGGGCGTGGCCCGCGGCAACAAGCTCTTTGGAGCGGCGATCCTGCGCAAGTCCGACCTGTCGGTCGTTGTGGCCGAGACCAATAACGAAGTCGAAAACCCGCTTTGGCACGGTGAAATGCACGCCATCAAGCGCTTCTTCGAACTCCCCGAGGACCAGCGTCCGGCCACGAAGGACTGCGTCTTCCTCGCCACCCACGAGCCCTGCTCGCTCTGTCTCTCGGGCATCACCTGGTCGGGCTTTGACAATTTCTACTACCTGTTCAGCCATCAGGACAGCCGCGACAGTTTCGCCATTCCCTACGATATCCAGATCCTCAAGGCGGTCTATGCCGTGCCGGAGCCGGAAACCGGCACCGTCTCGCCAGACCGCGACCTCTACAACCGGCGCAATGCCTTCTGGTCGAGCCACGGCCTCCAGGACATGATTGCGGGCCTTGATCGCAGCAATCGGGAAGCCCTGCTCGCCCGCGTCGACGATCTCAACGCGCTCTATGCGGACCTCTCCGGCCGCTATCAGAAGGACAAGGGAAACAAGGGTATCCCGCTCGCCTGACAGGCGGGCAGAATATCGTCTAGCGCTGAACCACTGCCGTTTCGGGCAGGAAGTCGCTGCGCGGCGCCTCGGCAAAAGAGGCCGCAAAGGTCAGGAAGCTGATCGACAGGGCGAACAGCGCGGTAAGCAGAAGCTGGGACATGATCTGGAGAACCCTCATTTGACGCCTGGCCGATCTTGGGCTTTGCCCGCCGGCCTTGTTCTCCTTGTAGTCACGCACCGTTGAACCGCCGTCGAATGCCTCATTAATCGAGTGTTCAGAAAGCCTGCTAGGCGCATGGCTGGGTTGAACGAACCTTTCTCTCCCCGTCGCGTTTGACCAATGACCACGATTGGAACCGCGGGGGAACCATGCCCGAACTGACGGAACAGACCGGCGCGTCCGCGCCGCTGCTTGCCATTTTTACCGATTTCGACGGCACCCTTGTCGAGATCGCCGAAACACCCGACGCGGTCGAAGTGCCGACCGAACTCGCAGAGGGTTTGGATCGCGCGGCGCGCGACTTCGACCACGCCTTCGCCGTCATCACCGGGCGCGAAATTGCTGACATTGATCGGTTTCTTTCGCCCCTGCATCTGCCGGTGGCGGGTGCCCACGGCGCCCAGCGCCGTCGTGCCGATGGCACCATGCTCGAACTTGACGAAGAAATCAGCGCCGGCGCTGACGCCATCGCCGCTGCCGTAGCCCCGCTCCTCGATCGCCACCCAGAGCTCATTCTCGAGCCCAAGGACGGTGCCGTGGCCCTGCACTACCGGCAGGCACCCGAGCTGGAGCAGGAATGCCTGATGATAATGCGCGAGGCTATTGCCGATCACCTCGATTTTATCCTCGTGCCCGGCAAGATGGTGATCGAGGCCCGCCCGGCTGGCGTCGACAAGGGGAGCGCCCTGCGCGCCTTCATGCAGGAAGAACCCTTTGTCGGCCGCGTGCCGATCTTCATCGGCGATGACCGCACCGACGAAGACGCCTTTCGCGTAGCCCAGGAACTTGGCGGCATCGGCATCAAGCTCGGGCCGGGAGAAACTGTCGCCCGCATGCGCATCGCCGATGTGGCGTCCGTCCATGCGCTGCTGCGCGGCCTCGCCGAAATGGCTCACCGCCCGGAGGCCGCGGCGGAGGTCGAAGACGAAACGCCCATCCTTTCGGACACAACCGCACATTGACCTGAACGGGGCCGCCATGCGGCCCCTCCCTTTCTAGCCCATCAAGGAGACATTGTCCCAATGAGTCGTATCGTTGTCGTATCGAACCGCACTCCCGGCAAGGGACCCGCCGCTGGCGGGCTGGCCGTGGCCTTGCGAAAGGTACTGAGCGAACGCGACGGCTTCTGGTTCGGTTGGTCGGGCAAGCTGGCCGAGCAGCCCTCTCGCGAGGCCTGGTTCGAGGACATTGACGGGCTGCAGGTCGCGCAGATCAATCTCGCCCGCGATGACCACCACGCCTATTATGCTGGCTTTTCCAACTCCATCCTCTGGCCCAGCTTCCACCTGCGGCTAGATCTGGCCACCATCGAGAGCCATTGGTACGAGGGCTACCGCCGGGTCAATCAGCAGTTCGCCCGCGCCCTGCTCCCTCTGCTCAAGCCCGATGACGTCATCTGGGTGCACGACTATCACCTGATCCCGCTGGCGTCGGAGCTGCGCCAGCTCGGCGCGCGCAATCGCATCGGGTTTTATCTTCACATCCCCTTCCCCACCGCCGATGCCCTCTATGCCATCCCCCATCACGAGGAGCTGATGCGCGACCTCGCACGCTACGACCTCGTCGGCATGCAGGCCAAGCGCGACGTCGCCGCCTTCACCGAATTCGCCGAGCATCAGGCGCCCTCGACCTTCGGCGGCCACAAGGTTCAGGCCATCGACTTCAGCCGCACCGAAATCGACGCCTTTCCGATCGGCTCCGATCCGGATGCCTTTGCCCGGCTTGCCGTCAGTCCCGCCGCCACGAAAATGGTTCACCGCATGAAGCGCGCGCTTGGCGATCAGCGCCTGATCCTGGGGGTCGACCGGCTCGACTATTCCAAGGGTCTGCCGCAGCGGGTTGAAGCCTATGAGAAGCTCCTTGCCAACAATGCCCGCCTGCGCCGCTCGGTCCATATGCTGCAGGTCGCCCCGCCCTCGCGCGATACGATCAAGGAATATCAGGAAACCAGCGACACCCTGGACGCTATCTGCGGCCGGGTCATGGGGCGCTTCGCCGAGCCGGACTGGCAGCCCCTCACCTATGTGAAGCGCGCCTATGGCCAGCCGAGCCTGGCCGGTCTTTACCGGCTCGCCCGCGTCGGCCTCGTCACGCCGCTGCGCGACGGCATGAACCTCGTCGCGCACGAATTCATCGGTGCCCAGGACCCGGACGATCCCGGCGTTCTGGTGCTGTCGCGCTTTGCCGGGGCCGCCGAGATCTTCCCCGAAGCCTTGCTGGTCAATCCGTTCGATACCGACGAAACTGCCGAAGCGCTGCGCATTGCCCTCGACATGCCGCTCGAAGAACGCCAACAGCGCTGGGGCGCGCTCATGGATGCTGCCCAGCACTACAATGTCGACGACTGGGCAATAAACTTCCTCGATCGCCTCGCCCCCAGCACTTTGCGCAAGGCCAGCGCCACCCGCGACATTCTCTATCTGGCTTCGGTGGCCTAGCCCTTCTTCGTCCAAGGGCTGTCCGACGCGCCCAGCAGCGTCACCAGCATCCGGTTATTGGGCGTGGGAATGCCATGTTTCTCGCCCAGCCGCACGATGACGCCATTTCGCGCATCGATCTCCATCGGGTTGCCGGCCAACCGGTCGGCATGCAGCGATCCGCCGACAGACCCTTCCGCCATGGCCTTCATGCTGGTCACCACAGTCTCCACGACGCTCTGCGGCACATCGGCGCCCTCGGCTCGGCCCACGGCGGCGCATTCTTCCGCGAGCCCCCGCACGATGGCTTCGAGGTCATCGGACCACACAGGCCCGGTGGCGCGCAGCGTCAGTGCCGGCACGATGGCGGCACTGTTGCCGGTCAGTTTGATCCAGAGTTGCGACAGGAAATCGACATGCGTCGCAGCCTCGATTTCCGTGTGGTTGAACAGGGCCGCAAAGTCCTCGCCATTGCGCCCGGTCGGCACGGCGATGATGCCATGCCGGCTCTGGGTGATCCGCCCCGGCGCACTGCGCGCTGCCGGCAGGTTGATCATGACGGGCACGAGCCGCGCCGCCGGCACCAGATGCTCGAAAAGGCGCACATGCTCCACCCCATTCTGGATGATCGCCACTCTCGTGCCCTGGGCGCTGAGCGCCTCGATCCAAGGCCTGGTGCTTTCGGCGCTATAGGTCTTGGTGGCAATCAGCACCCAGTCCACCGGCTCAGCCTGGCCCGGATCGGTCAGCACTTTCGGCGTCGCACGGATGGTGCCCTGCGGCGTCTCGACCACGAGATCGGTCATCGGCGTGCGCACGCAGACCGACACGTCGAAAGCCGGGTTCTGCGCCAGCCAGGCGGCAAGCGTTCCCCCGATGGCACCGGGCCCGACAATGGCAATGCTGGTCATGCAACGTCTCCTCAAATGCAGATGGGCGACCCGAGGGCCGCCCATCTTCTAGACTGATTTGCGCTGAAGCTTCAGCAAAACACTTACGCGCTGGCAGCGCTGCGCTTGGCGCGGCCAGCATCGCGCTGGCCCTTGGACCAGCGCTGCTTGCCGCCCTTGCCGTTGGCAGGCTTGGCGCCGACCACCTTGCCCGTTTCCGGATCACGGCGGACATGCTTGACCTGCCCGGTGCCGCTACGCTCCCCATCCGCCGCCGCATGGGCTGCGCCACCGCGACCGCGTTCGCCGCCCGGACGGGGCGTGTTGAACTTGCGCGGATTGGGCTTGGGGTTGCGCGCCGTGCGGACGCCGGCCGGAGCGCCCGGCGAATTGCGGGCACCGCGCGGTGCCGGCGCTTCTTCGACGAGGTTGACGTCGCCAGAAACCGGCAGCGTGCGGCGGATCAGTCGCTCCACATCGCGCAGCTTGCTCTTCTCGGTGCCGTCACACAGGGTGATGGCGATGCCCGAAGCGCCGTTGCGGCCTGTACGGCCAATACGGTGCACATAGTTTTCCGGATCGTCGGGCAATTCATAGTTGACCACGTGAGTGATGTCCTTGACGTCGATGCCGCGCGCCGCAATGTCGGTCGCGACCAGAATGCGCACCGAACCATTGGCGAAGCCCTTGAGCGCGGCCTGCCGGGCATTCTGGCTCTTGTTGCCGTGGATGGCCGCAGCCTCATGCCCATCGATGGCCAGGTTCTTGGCCACGCGGTCGGCGCCATGCTTGGTGCGCGAGAAGATGATGACGCGCTCCATGCCTTCCTTCTCATCGGCGAGCAGGTCGTTGAGCACGCCACGCTTGGCCTTGGCGCCCGACATGATCACGCGCTGGTCGATCTTGACCACGGTGGAACCCTGCGGAGCGGCCTCGACCTTGATCGGGTCCTTCAGCAGCGTCTTGGCAAGGTCTTCCACTTCCGCGGCCATGGTGGCCGAGAACAGCATGGTCTGGCGCTTGAGGCCGATTTGCTTGGCGATGGCGCGCACCGGGGCGATGAAACCCATGTCGAGCATGCGGTCGGCTTCGTCCAGCACCAGCCAGCGCGTTTCATTGAGGCGGATCTTGTTGTCGTCGAGCAGATCCTTGAGGCGGCCCGGTGTGGCCACGACCACGTCGACACCCTTGGCGATCTTCTGCACCTGGTGGTAGCGCGACACGCCGCCCAGCACGAGCACGGTATCGAGCTTCATCTTGGAGCCGGCGAACTTGCGCAGGTTCTCTTCGATCTGCACGGCCAGTTCACGCGTCGGCGCCAGGATCAGCGCGCGCGTGGTCATCGGGCGCGGACGCCCGGTCAGGGTCAGCAGACCCGCGAGGATCGGAAGGCCGAAGGCCGCCGTCTTGCCCGAGCCGGTCTGGGCAATACCCAGCATGTCCCGGCCTTCGAGGAGCTTGGGGATGGCCTGGGTCTGGATTTTGGTGGGCTCGGTGAAGCCGCCGGCAGTCAGGCTGTCGGTGATGAGGGCGGGCAGGCCGAGCGAAGTGAAATCGGACAAACTGTTGTCTTTCCTGTTGCGCGAAATCGCGCAGGCGCCATCCCGTAACGCGGGTGGCGCGTGTCAATAAATGCAATCGGGCGATAGGAGTATCGCGCGGGTGCTGGCTCAAACCCGGACCGATCGCCACTGGGCAATTCTGGTATCCGGGCTGACTTCGCCGCTCACCGCAGAAGCAAGAAGAGAAGTCCATCGGCGGCCATTCTGCCGCGACGTGACGCTCATATGGGGGAAGTTTCAAAAAAACGCAAGTTTATCCGTCGCATGGCTGCCCCTCGCCTCTTCCCGACACACTCCACGCTTGATCCCTCCCCACACGGGCGCGGGAAACGATGCACACTGGCGAGGAAAGCTGCGCGTGGGCCGGTGCTCCTTCACTCCCTCCCCGTACGGGAGGGTAGCGCCGCTAGGTCGTCAGGCCTTAGCGGAGCTAGGGTGGGGGTAGCTCCTCCCCCTCCGTCAGGGGGAGGCCGGGTGGGGGTTCGAAAGTGCACGAGGCCTTGCCACTAGCCCGGCAACAATGCGACCAAGCCCCATGCTCCGCACCATCCTCATCACCGCCGCCATCGCCCTCGCAACCCCCGCCCTCTCGGCCGAGTGGACCTATACCGACGGCGCCGGCAGCAGGGTCACGCTGCCCGAAACGCCCACCCGCATCGTCGCCCATTCCAGCGTCGCTGCCGCCCTTCTCTCCTACGGCATCCGGCCGGTCGGCATCTTCCTCGACGGGCAGCCCTCGCGCGACCAGAGCCTCGACGGCATGGACATTTCCGGTATACCGATCGTCTCGCGGGGCTGGTTCGACATCGACGCAGAGGCCGTGCTCAATCTCGACCCCGATCTCATCGTCACCGAATATTCGCTCACCGAGCACATTTATCAGGGCGGCACCCACGAGGACGCCATCCAGACCCGGCTCGCGGAAATCGCCCCAATTATCGGCATTCCCCGCTCGACCTCGATCCTCGACATTCTCGAAACCTACGAGACCTTTGCCGAAAGCCTCGGCGCCAACACGGACACGCCTGCCCTCGCCGCCGACCGCGCCGCGCTCGACGCCGCCGTCACCGGCCTGAAGGCAGCCCTTGCCGAAAAGCCCGGCCTCTCGGTCATCGCCGTCTCACCCGGCAGCCAGAACATTTCGATTGCCGTCCCGGCCCTGTTCGGCGAACTCAACGACCTCGCCGCCTGGGGGCTGCCGCTGGTCTCGCCGCCAGCCGATCCCGGCACCAGCTATCTCACGGTCAGCTGGGAGCAGGCCGATCAATATCAGGCCGACATCATGCTGCTCGACGACCGCTGGGAACAATCCGCCCTCGAAACCATGGTCGCCCACCCCATTGGCCGTCGTCTCGCCGCTGTCGAGGCCGGCCAGACCGGCGACTGGCCCTCCGAATGGATCCGGACTTATGGCAGCTACGCGAATGAGATCGAGGAACTGACCGAACTCATCGAGCGCAGCGATGCGGGACTGGTGGAATAGCGAGCCTTCCCCTCATCCGGCGCTGCGCGCCACCTTCTCCCCAATGGGGAGAAGAATGCTCCCGCGCACACCCTTATTCCTCTCCCCATCGGGGAGAGGTGGGTCGGCGAAGCCGACTCGGTGAGGGGGATGCCAGGTCAGCCGCGGGGGGAATGGCGGAGCTCAAATCCCGCCATACCAATCGTACCCATTGTCCTCCCAATACCCACCCTTCCCCTGCCCGAACGGCTTGAGGTCATCCACCAGTTCGATCGTGTGCAGATATTTGGGCTGCTTATAGCCCAGCGCCCGCTCGATCCTCAAACGGATCGGCGCCCCATTGCTGACCGGCAGCATCTGATCATTGAGCCCATAGGAGAGAATGGTCTGCGGATGATAGGCGTCCACCAGGTCAGAGCTCGTATAGTAGAGAATGTCGCCAGAGAGGGTGCGCTGGATATTGTCGTAGCAGTGGTAGACGCAATAGCGCGCACCCGGCTTCACCCCGGCCTGGTCGAGCACCGGGCCCAGCGCCGTGCCGGTCCATTTTGCAATGCAGCTCCAGCCTTCCACGCAGTCGTGCCTGGTGATCTGCGTCCGCGCCGGCATGTTGCGCAGCTCGGCCAGCGAGAAGCTCACTTCCTTTTCCACCATGCCCTTGATGGTCAGCCGATAGGGCTCGAAGTTCATGCCCCGCAGGAACATGTATTCCGGCGTCGTCGGCTCCGTTGATCCATTGGGCTTCATGCCCTGCCGGATTTCACTTTCGGCATATTCGCGGGCAAGGACCTGGTCGCCGATCAGCGCGCGTTGAGCCTGATAGGTCAGCACATTGGCACTCTCCATGGCTGCGCGCACCGGGTTGCCGCGCTGCCCGAGGAAGTCGAACTGATTGCAGCCGCTGAGCGCCAGCGATGACCCAAGCGCGGCCGAGCCGATGAGAAATTTGCGGCGGTTGACGATCAGGCTGGTCATGGCCGGTCTCCCTGTTCGCTTTGCGTCAGCGGACTGGTGCGATACCAGCCCGTTATCATCGAGCGCAGCTCGTTGAGCGGCCCGGCCAGGAGCACCATGATGATGTGGACGATGAAGAACAGCACCAGCAGAACCATGACCACGAAATGAATGGTGCGCGCCGTCTGTCGCCCGCCAAAAATGTCGAGCAGCCACGGCCAGGCCGCATCCATGCCCGGGCTCATGGTCAGTCCCGTGAGAATGATCAGCGGAAACAGCACGAAGAAGACCGTGAAGTAACTGAGCTTCTGCAAAGGCGAGTAACGCCGTCCGTGATGCAGGCGGAACCGCGCATGATCGAGCGCATCCTTCGGCAGCCCCGCAAGATCGGCGCCGCCAGGCACGATGTCGCGCCTGAGATGCCCGTTGATGAAACTGGCGAGGAACCACACAAACAAAGCCGCGACAAACACCCAGCCGAAGAAGAAATGCACCACCCGGCCGGTGGCGAGATCGCGATAGGAGGGAATGGTGACAGCGCCCGGAAAGCCGGTGAAAACAGGTTGCTCGGCCGAACCACTCATGCCCAGCACGCCCGTCGTATCGAATGTCTGACCAAAGACCGTCGTGCGCCCGCGTGGACCCTGTGGCGTATTGACCGCCCCGATCTCGAGCACGGCATTCTCGAACTCAAAGCCCGATTGCTGGCCGATATAGAGCGCCGGATGCGCATTGAATATCTGCAGCCCAGAGAGCAGCAGAAAGAACAGGCAGATCGCCCAGGTCCAATGGGTGACCCGCGTCCAGATCGACTGCCGGTAGACCAGGGGCCCCTGCACCGGGGGCAATCCCTCTTGCTCTGTCATACTCTCCCCCTCGGCCGGTCAGGTGACCATCTGCCTGTTAGCAACGGTAGCGCATTCGGCAGATGGTCGTCATCACGTCGATGTTATGGCTTGGGCGCCATGGCGTCGCCACCCATCATCGCGTCGCCGCCCATGGCGTCGCCGCCATTGTGCAGGGTGTGGCAGGCCATTTCGGCCACGTTGGCGACTTCTGGAAACGTGATCGCCTTGGCCTGCTCCACGCAGAGCGCCAGGTCCTCGTCGCTCATCATCGGCGCCATGGCATCCATGGCCATGCCATCCGTGGACATGCTGTTGGTGGCCATTGCGTCCTGCGCCAGGGCGCTATTGGCGGCCACCAGCATCAGCGCGGTCGCCGCGCACAGAGTAATGGATTTGACGAACATGACAGTCTCCCTTGTACGACCGCGGCCCCTGCCCCGGTACTGCCCAGCCATTCGCCGCCGTACTCGTTTCAGTTACCTCTTCACGCAGCCGTGATGCCTGCTCGCTTTTTCGCTGCCGCCGTGTAACCTCTTGGCTTTCCGGCCCGAATGGAGAACCAATGCAGGCGGACGGCACCGAACAGCGGCTGCGCGAGTTGATGCTCGCTTCGCTCGATGGCGATGCATCCGCCTATCGGGTGCTTCTGGCCGACCTGACGCGCTACCTGCGCCCCTGGTTTGCCCGGCGTCTCAGCGCTGCCCACGCCTCGCATGCGGAGGATCTTGTGCAGGAAACCCTCTTGGCCGTGCATTCGCGGCGCATGACCTATGATCGCTCCCGGCCCTTCACGGCCTGGCTGCACGCCATTGCCCACCACAAATTCGTCGATCATGTCCGCCGCCACGCCATTCGCCCCACTGTACCGCTCGATGACGACGCGCCGCTCTTTGCCAGCGATGACAGCGCCCATGCAGCCGACCGGCGCGATGTCGAGGCCGTGCTCGCCAATGTCCCTGATCGCACCGCCGATCTCATCCGCCAGACCAGGCTCGAAGGCGCTTCCGTTGCCGAGGCCGCGGCGCGCCACGGCATTTCCGAGACGGCGGCCAAGGTCTCCATCCATCGTGGGCTCAAGTCGTTGATGGCGCGCTTTGCCGGAGGCGGGAAATGACCGACGAACTCATCAGCCGCCTCAGCGCCGACCTCCAGCCCGTGCCGCCCCGCGCCCTCGAAAAGCGCATCTGGACCGCTCTTGCCCTCGGCGCGCTCGTCACCCTGCCCTATGCCTTTGTCGTGCTCGATCTCTGGCTCGGCCGCCCCTTCGTGCCGCTCATGGGCGAGCGCATGTTCTGGGTGAAATTCGTCTACACGCTGGCCTTCGCGCTGATCGGCCTTGCCGCTGTCCCGGCCTTGAGTCGTCCCGATGGCCGCATCCGCTGGCCGTTCATCCTCGCCGCCTTGATCCTGCTTCTGGGCCTTGGCCTCGGCACGATGCGCTGGATGGGTACTGATTTTGCCATGCCCGAATTGATGGGCGAAACCGCCATGGTCTGCCCCTGGCTGATCCCGCTCACCGGCCTGCCCATGCTCGCGGCCCTCTTCTGGGCCATGCGCCCGCTGGCGCCCCGCTCGCCGGCGATGGCTGGGCTGGCTGCCGGCCTCCTCGCCGGCGGCTTCGGCGCCTGGACTTATGCCTTTTTCTGCGGCGAAAGCGCCATGATGTTTATGGCGGTCTGGTACTCGCTCGGTATCGCCCTGACCGCGACTTTGGGCGCGCTGCTGGGCCGGCTGATGCTCAGGTGGTGAACGCGATGCATTCGCATCCACAGGGGCGCCCTCGGGCTTGACCCGAGGGCCACTCACCACATCGCGTTCGCCTCAGCCGGCCCTCGGGTCGAGCCCGAGGGCGGAGTGGTGTTTGGGAAAGTATGGGGAATGGGCCCTAACCCTACTCGTCCCGCGCCGCCCAGTTCATCCCACGGCGCATGATCGTCGCCATGTTGGAATTCTCGAATTCCTTGGCCTGGTGCCCCAGCGTCATGTGAAACACCTTGCCCTGGCCATGACGGCGCTTCCACACGACCGGCATCACCACGCCATCGATCCAGGACGCATGCTCGCCGGTAAAGGTCGTCGTTGCCAGCACCTCGTTGGAGGGGTCGACATGCATGTAATACTGCTCGGACTTGTAGGGGAAAGACGTTGGCAGCCCGGCCATGATCGGGTCATCCGGCTTGGTCACGTCCACCGTATAGTCGATGATATTGCCCGGATGGGCCACCCACTGGCCCCCCACCATGAACTGGTAGTCCACCGCCTCGCGAAAGGCGTCGCTCATGCCGCCATGGTGCCCGGCCAAGCCCACGCCGTTCTGTACCGCCTTGGTCAGGTTCTCCACCTCTTCCTTGGCAATCTTGCTCATCGTGAAGATCGGCACGATCAGCGACAGATCGGCGATGGACGGATCAGCAAAAGCGCTGGTCTCCGTGGCGGTGCGAACCGAATAGCCGTCCTCATGCAACCACCGGCGATAGATGGTGGCGCATTCCTCCGGGTCGTGACCTTCCCAGCCGCCATAGACGATCAAAGCACTGCGCATATGCGTTACCCCGCAAATCAAACGGCGCGGAGAATACTAGAGTGAACAGGTATTGAAAGCCGTCAGATGCGTTTGGCACCCTGCAATCTGGTCACGAAATGCAGCCGCCGCTCGAACACCCAGCTCAGCGGAGCCGGGTAAAGACCAATATTTTCAGTGCGTTGCCCCTCGATGAGCCCCGTTTTCAGAAACAGGTCCTGCCACTCGTCGGCATCGAGATAGTTGTATGGAAGCCGCACATCGTGGCCGCGATTGCCCACCCAGTCCATGGCCCGCAGCACCGGGCCGGCGAGCCACCCCTCGCGCAGATGGTCCTTGACCACGACGCCGACCCTGGCCACGCGCGCCGCCTCAGCGAGCACTGCCGCCGGGTCATCGGTGTGATGCAGCACATCGACAATGGTCACGTGGTCAAAGCTGCCATCGGCAAAGGGCAGAGCCACGCCATCATAAAGGGTGACCGGAATATGGGTCAGCGGTCGCTTCAGAACATCTGCGCCTTCGACCCTCAGGTCCGGTCGTCGCGCCATCAGCGCCACCGCCACCTGCCCATCGCCACATCCAAGGTCCAGCACATGGCCTTGTCCGGCCGGAATGGTGGATGCCAATGCATCGGCCAGGGCCGAAACCCGCCGTCGAAAAATCAGCGCGCCATGCACCGCATTGAGTGCCTGCTTGCCCCGATTGGTCTGGTTCATGCCGTCGCGGTCTCGAATGACCGCTCGAAGGCGAAGGCCCAGCTCCTGAGCACGACAAAGTTGATCCCCGAGGTCAGCGCCGTCACCAGCACCGCCGCCGGAAAACTGGGCAAGGCCAAGGTGCCGTGGAAAACGTAGCCAAAAAGCGTGGCCAGCAGCACGGCCATCATCTGCACCGCGACGTAGCGCGGCAGCGCCTGCCAATGCGACGCATCCGAGGCAAAAGTGAACCGGCGATGCAGCAGGTAGACTGGCACGACAAAGCCGGCATAGCAGGCCGAACTGACGATCCAGGCATCCGCCAAGGGCAGCAGGCCAACCATGAGAGTGGAGACGAGCACGTAGCAAAGCGCCGCCCCGCTACCGATCAAGACGAAGAAGATGATCCCCCCGCGCGACTGATCCGCAGGCTTCACTCCGGGTGGATCCCGCATCAGGCTTTCCAGGGCGGCACTCATGAACACTCGATCCGGCAACACCAATTTCACAACGACCATAGCGTCCAACTGTTGCAACCGTGTTTACATCCCCGGCGATCACAGTGTCATACAGCTGTCATATTTGACCAAAAGGTCCACTTTTCACTGTCATAATTCCCTGATTAACTGTTCCCGGCGCTGTCGGCTGGCCGCGAAACGCGTGTGCCGGCGATGGGAAACGTCGAATGCAATATGCAAAAGGGACAACAGGGATGAAGAATATTCTTCTGGGCGCTACCGCGCTCACGCTATGCGCAGGTTTCTCGACTGCGGCTCACGCCGACTACACGTTGAACATCCTGCACATCAACGACTTCCACTCCCGTTTCGGGCCAATCACCAGCTCCGATTCCAACTGCGATGCGGAAACCGATGCCGCCGGTGAATGTTTTGGTGGCGTTGCCCGCCTCAAGACCGCGATCGACACCGCCCGCGCCGCCGTCGAAGGCGAAAATGTCGTCCTCCTGGATGCCGGCGACCAGTTCCAGGGTTCCCTGTTCTACACCGAATACCGCAGCGAAATTATTTCCGAATTTGCCAACCTGCTTGGCATCGAGCTGATGGCTGTCGGCAACCATGAATTCGACGACGGGCCGGAAGAGCTGGCCAAGTTCATCGACGCAATCGAATTCCCGATCATCTCGGGCAATACCAATGTCACCAACGAGCCGCTGCTGGCAGGTAAGTTCGAGGGCACCCATGTGCTCGAAATCGGCGGCGAGAAGATCGGTTTCGTATCGGCCCTGGCCGAAGACACCGACGAAACCTCATCCCCCGGCGAAAATGTCGAATTCGAGGACACGATCACCAGCCTGCGCACCCAGGTCGACGCCCTGACCTCTGCCGGCGTCAACAAGATCATCGCCCTCACCCATGTCGGCTACGCCCAGGATCTGGAAATCGCCGCCAATGTCCCTGGCATCGACGTCATCGTCGGCGGCCACTCGCACACGCTTCTGTCCAATACCGACGAAGCGGCGGCAGGTCCCTACCCGACGCTGGTCAACAATCCCGATGGTAAGGAAGTCCCTGTCGTTACCGCCGGCGCATACGCCAAGTATCTGGGCGATCTCACGGTCACCTGGGACGATGAAGGCAATGTCATTTCCGCCGAAGGCGCGCCGATCCTTATCGATGCTTCGGTCGAACCCAATGCCGAATTCGCGGCGCTCCTGGCCGAACGCGAAGCCCCGCTGCAGGAACTGATGGCCGAAGTCATCGGCACCTCCACCGAGGCCATTGAAGGCAGCCGCGAAGTCTGCCGCGTCGAGGAATGCTCCATGGGCAACCTTGTTGCCGACGCCATGCTCGACCGCGTGGCCGACCAGGGCGCCACCATCGCCATCCAGAATGGCGGGGGCCTGCGCGCCTCCATCGACGCCGGTGAAATCACCATGGGTGAAGTGCTGACCGTCCTGCCCTTCTCCAACACGCTTGCCACTGTCGAAATCTCCGGCGCCGATGTGATCGATGCGCTCGAGAACGGCGTGTCCGACATCGAGAACGGTGCTGGTCGCTTCCCGCAGGTCGCGGGCCTCAAATACAGCTATACCCTGGCCAACCCCGCTGGCGAACGCATCAGCGATGTGCAGGTGCTGGTGGGGGGCGATGCCTGGGCCCCGATCGATGAAGAAGCCACCTACAAGATCGTCACCAACAACTACATGCGTGGCGGCGGCGACGGCTATGGCACCTTCGCCGAAGGCGACAATCCCTACGACTTCGGCCCGCCGCTGGAGCAGGTCCTGGCAGATTACATTGCCGAATTGGGTGGCGAATACACGCCCTATACCGATGGCCGCATCACCATCCTCGAGTAGGAGTCTGGTTTCCAGACAAGCGAAGGGCGCCCGCTGGGCGCCCTTTTTCTTTCCACTTTCCTCAGTTTACGCCCGGCGCGCCAACTGCCCCCAGGCCAGGAGGATAATCACCGCACCGACGATCGAGGCGATGAAACCCGCTCCGTCTCCGGGGCCGTACCAGCCGATGGCCTGACCGAGCCATGTCGCCACGACCGACCCGATGATCCCCAACACTGTGGTGAGGATGAAGCCCGAAGGCTTGTTGTCCCCCGGTGTAATCCATTTGGCGATCAGTCCGGCGAAAAAGCCGATGACAATGGCCCAGATAATACTCATGCCGACGCTCCTGTTGTTTTGCAGGATAAGTTGGAATGGGTCCGGTGGGTTGCAATACGAGCCACCTATTTTGAGCCGCCCGCAGGATTGATTGAACCGTCCCTCATCGGACCCGTTGGGCCATCAATGAGGAGAGGTCAATGAAAATCCCCATGATTGCCACTGTCCTGCTCGGCCTGGCTCTACCCGCCAATGCCCAGGAAATTAATCCCGCCATTGAAGGTGATGGAGCACAGGTCCAGAGTCTGGATTTGTTGGACAGCGCCGTTTCGGTCGGCGTCGAAAGCTCTGGTTCCATGTCCCTCGGTCGCGACGACGACCACGTCGGGGGCAACGCAGCTGTGACGATCAACGACGTCAGCATCGATCTCGGAGCGCCCTCCGGTCCGGTAGGCGACAAGGCGTCATCACGAAATGTTCCCGCCCAGCCTCCCGACGGGCTCGCTCCTGCAGCTGGTATCCCCGGCCCGGCACGCGGAGGTACCGTATCCGGTCAGCCCTGTTCCGCACACTCCCTCATCACCTCAATGAGCTGACACGAGCTCTCGATCGCGGTCTTCCGATTCTCTCCCGGCAGGCCATGTGTACACTCCCCCGCGGCCACGCTCTGGCGCTTGCTACGGAGCCTCGACTGATCCAGTGGCTGGCGCGCGCCGGCATTGACCCAGTCGATATGGTTTCGATCACGATCAATAACGACGCCGTGATCGTGGACCATGCCATGACACGCTAAAGCCCCGCCGCACCCGAGTTTTCTCCGCAATATTCTTGCAGCAAGATCCGCGATCACGCTTTAATTTGCGACGGAACGATCCAGTTTCAATTGGATTATCTCCTCGAACCTTTCGAGGTTTAATAAAAAAAATCAATCTTGGAGTATAAGACAATGCGTTATATCCAGAAAATTCTACTGACTTCTGTTGCTGCACTGACTTTGACTTCTGCTGCTGCTATTGCGCAGGACAGCGAGGACAACAATCTCCTCAACGATACCATTGACGGGGTAACAGATACGCTGGACAGCACCGTCGACACCCTGAACGATACCGTCGACTCTACTGTTGATGGCGTTGATTCTGCCGTTGGAGGCGTGACCAATTCCGGCGATGTCGGCGGAGACGCCTCGGGTTCGGTGGGGGATGTGACCAACTCGGTAGGCGATACTGGTAACATCAGCGATGTTGCCGATTTCGACGAATTGCTCTCGATGATCGAGGCCGGTAATGCCGATGTCAGCGACATTTCTGATGTGGGTAATGTTGATGTCGTCGATGTCGCAGATATCGCAAATTTCGACGCCAATGCCCTGAACGACGCGCTCAATGGCAATGCCAGCAACATCACCGCCCTTCAGGATGCCATCAATGGCAATGAAGCCCTGACCGGCTTCTTGAGCGGCAACGCAATCGACGTGTCCGACGTGATTGCGCTGAGCAATGACCAGGATGGCTCGGTGGTGATCTACACCAACAGCCAGGACTAACGCCCGGCTTCGGTTGGACGCAAAAAAGCCGGACCCTTTGGGTCCGGCTTTTTGTTTGCGCGGAAGGTCCGGCCTACACCCGATGCTCGGCCCGCTCGCGGTCCGTCACTGTCGCCAGGTCAAGCACCTTCTGGATATTGGTGGCATGGCGGAAGCTTGGTTCGAGATTCTGGCCTGCCCGGCAGGCATCAACGAAGCGCTGATAATTGGTCGGCACCGCATCGACCGGCACTTCGGTCCAGGTACCGGTTTCGATATCGTCGCCAAGGCAGGTAAACAGCTTGCTCCAGTCATGACGGTGCTGCACTTCCACCGAGCCCTTTTCGCCGTAGATCCTGAGGCGCAACTCGTTGAAGTGGCCGGTTGCCCAGCGCGTCGCATGGATCACGCCCAGCGCGCCGTTTTCGAGCTGCGCCGTCATGGCGAAGCTGTCATTGGCGTCGAGGTCATATTCGCCGATGCGGTTGTTCTCGGCTTTTTCGAAAGTGTGCAGGCGACAGAACACATCGGAAAAATCGCTGCCCGCGCCATAGGCCGCAAAGTCGAGGATATGCACGCCGATATCACCGAGCACGCCGTTGGATCCGTGCTTCTTGGACAGGCGCCACAGCCACTGGCTTTCCGTGCGCCAGTCGCCCCAGGCCTTGCTGACCAGCCAGCTCTGTAGATAGCTCGCCTCGAAATGCTTGACTGTGCCCACCTGCCCGGACTGCACGATTTCGCGTGCCTTCTGGAGCTGCGACACGTTGCGATATGTAAGGTTGACCATATTGACCAGGCCAAGCCGCTCGGCCGCCTCGGTCATTTCCATGGCGCGCGCATGATCCGTTGCCAGCGGCTTTTCGCAGAACACATGCTTGCCCGCAGCCAGCGCCGCCATGGTCGTGGGATAGTGTACGCTGTCGGGCGTCACATTGGCTACGGCGTCGAATTCGCCCCAAGCCAGGGCCGCATCGAGCGAGCCAAAGCCGCGCTCGATATTGTGCGCGGCACAGAACGCCTCGACCCGCGCCGGATCGACGTCGACACCACCCGCCAGGGTCACGCCCTCGATGGCCGAAAAATGCTTGGCATGAGTATTGGCCATGCCACCGGTTCCCAGAATGAGGATCCGCATGTTCTTATTCCCTGGGCCTTGGCCCGTTTTTAATGCCGGGTCGCCTGCGCAAGACTGCGATCGACGCCCCGGCTTTTTCTTCGTTGTTCATCGGCCACGTTTAGTGGCGTTTTTCCGTTCATCCGACGGGTCCGGGACCCAGGCCGGGAAATGCCGGCCTGGATGCGTGACTATTCTTTCACTTGCCCCGCATGGTCAGCCGAACTGAGCTTGGCCCCACGCTCTTCGATCTTCTCGATCGCCTCACCCACCGGCGTATTCGGCGCCTTCATCAAATGCGCGTGCCGGTCGCCGTTACAGGCCCAGTTGACGGCGTTGCGGAGCACGAGGCCCACATTGGCATCGTGGTAGGTCGGATAGGTTTCATGGCCGGGGCGGAAGTAGAAGATATTGCCGGCGCCACGACGATAGGTCAGGCCCGAGCGGAACACCTCACCCCCTTGAAACCACGACACAAAAACGGTTTCCAACGGCTCCGGGACGCTGAAGGGCTCGCCATACATTTCTTCATATTCGAGCTCGAAATACGGCCCGAGCCCCTTGGCGATGGGATGGCCCGGATTGACCACCCACAGACGCTCGCGCTCGCCGGCTTCGCGCCAGTGCAGGTTGGCCGGGGAGCCCATCAAGCCCTTGAAAACCTTGGAGTGATGGCCAGAATGCAGCACGATCAGCCCCATGCCCTGCCAGACATGTTCCATGACGCGCTTGACGACGACATCGTCGACCTTGTCATGCGCTGCGTGGCCCCACCAGATCAGCACGTCGGTATTGGCAAGCGCCTCTTCGGTGCAACCATGTTCGGGATCCTGCAGCGTCGTGGTCTTGACCGACAGATTGCTGTCTTCGGACAACAATTTGGCAATCTGGTTGTGCATACCGTTCGGGTAGTTTTCGGCAACCACCTTGTTCTTCTGCTCGTGGACGTTTTCGCCCCAGACCAGGGTACGGATCGGCATAGTAAGTCTCCTGCTAGAGCGGCAAGGGGGAGGAATGCCGCTGTTTACACTTCGCTTCGTCCTTGCGAAAGCGCGAACCTGCTCGCGCAACAGGTTCCCGGTCAGGACGAATGTGCTGGAAAAAGGGGCGACCAGATGGCCGCCGCCTGATCGTGATGGGCTTAGCGGATCGGGGTGCCCGCTTCGTTGAACCGATGGACCTTGTCTGCCAGCGGCGAGACGCGGAGCACGGTGCCGCTCTGATATTCCGCCGCCCCCTCGATCCGCACCACAACCGGCTCTTCCTGGCCCATTTCGAGATAGACATAGGTGTCGGCGCCCAGGTTTTCGGTATGAATCACCGTCCCCTCCCAGATGCCATCAGGCTTGATTTCCAAATGCTCGCCGCGCACACCCAGCGTGGTGCAGGTGAAGGCGGTGGCCTTGTCGCCGGCGATGAAATTCATCTTCGGGGACCCGATGAAGCCGGCTACGAATAAGCTGTCCGGTTTCTCGTAGAGTTCCATGGGCGTGCCCACCTGCTCCACCAGCCCATCGCGCAACACGCAGATGCGGTCGGCCAGCGTCATGGCCTCCACCTGGTCGTGCGTCACATAGATCATGGTCGTGTCGTGCATGCCCTCATGGAGTTTGGCGATCTCGATGCGCGTGGCCACGCGCAGGGCCGCGTCGAGGTTGGAGAGCGGCTCGTCGAACAGGAAGACCTTGGGATCGCGGGTAATGGCGCGACCGATGGCAACGCGCTGGCGCTGGCCGCCCGACAGCTGCTTGGGCAGGCGATCCAGATACTGACGGATCTGCAGCATGTCCGCGGCCTTCTCGACGCGCTTGCGGATTTCTTCCTTGTCCTTGCCCTTTTCGAGCGTCAGACCGAAGGCCATGTTCTCGTAGACCGTCATATGCGGGTAGAGGGCATAGGACTGGAACACCATGGCAATGCCGCGCTTGGACGGGGCCAGCGTGTTGACCACCTTGCCATCAAACAGCATTTCGCCCGACGTGATGTCCTCAAGGCCCGAAATCAGGCGCAGGAGGGTGGACTTGCCGCAGCCCGAGGGGCCGACAAAGACCATGAACTCGCCCTTGCGCACTTCCAGGTCTACGCCCTTGATGACCTCGACCATGCCAAAGGCTTTGCGGACGTTGCGAAGTTCAATCGCAGCCATTTTTGTTTCTCCTTAGCCTTTGACGCCGCCGGCAGTCAGACCAGATACAATCTTGCGTTGGAAAACGAGCACGAGGATCACCAGCGGCACGGTGACGATCACCGACGCAGCCATGATATTGCCCCAAGGGATTTCATATTGCGTACTGCCCGAGAGCAGCGCGATGGCCACAGGCACAGTGCGGGTCTCGTTGCTCGAGGTGAAGGTCAGCGCAAACAGGAACTCGTTCCAGGCGCCGATAAAAGCGAGCAGACCCGTCGTCACCAGCGCCGGCCACATCAGCGGCATGAACACACGCGTGATGATCACCCAGGGCGATGCGCCGTCGACAATGGCCGCTTCCTCGATTTCTACCGGCAGGTCGCGCATGAACGTTGTCAGCACCCAGACTGTGAAGGGCAGCGTGAAGATCGTGTAGGAGAAGATCAGCGCCCAGGGCGTATTGTAGATGCCCATGAAGCGGATCAGCTCGAACAGGCCGGCCAGCACTGCCATCTGCGGGAACATAGAAATCCCGAGAATAGTCATCAGCAGGAGGCCCCGGCCGCGGAACCGAACGCGGCTCAGCGCAAAGCTGGCGGTGATGGCGATGAACAGGGCCAATAGCACCGTAACCGATGACACGAAGATCGAGTTCAAGAGGTTGCGCGGGAAGCTGCCGGTATTGAGCACGTTCCAGTAATTGTTCAGAGAGAAAGAGGTTGGCCAGTAATTGACCTGGAACAGCGCCGTGCCGGATTTGAAGCTGGTCAGCACCGCGTAATAGAACGGGAAGACGCTGACCACCACGATGACGGCCACCAAAAGGTAGAACAGCACCCACTTGGTGAATTTCCAAAGATCGAATGACGCGGTCATCAGCGGTCTCCCCCGTCGAACCGTACGCGCCCGAGCCAGATATAGAGGATGGTCAGGGCCGCAATGATCAGGAACAGCAAGGTCGACATGGCCGAGCCATAGGCGAACTTGTCGAAGTCGAAGAGATTCTCACGCGCCAGCACGCTCATCGTCTTGGTCGCTGCGCTATTGGGCGTCAGCACATAGATGAGGTCGAAGATGCGCAGCGCGTCGAGCAGGCGGAAGATGATCGCCACCATCAGCGCCGGCCGCACCAGCGGCAGCGTGATCTTGAAGAACTGCTTGACCGGGTGGACGCCGTCGATCTCGGCAGCCTCGTAGATGTCCTTGGGGATCATCTGCAGCCCGGCCAGGATCAGCAGTGCCATGAAGGGCGTGGTCTTCCAGATATCCACGATCAGCACGGCCGTCATCGCTGTATCGGGCGAAGCGGTCCAGGCGACCTTCTCGCTCAGCAGTCCCAGACGCATACCCAGGTCGTTGAGAATGCCGAACTGGTCGTTGAGCATCCAGCCCCACATGCGGGCGGAGACGATGGTGGGGATAGCCCATGGGATCAGAATGGCAGCGCGAACAATACCGCGCCCGCGGAATTCCGCATTGAGCACCAGCGCCACGATCATGCCCAGGACAGTCTCCCAAAGCACTGACCAGAACGCGAAGCGCACGGTATTCCACACCGCATTCCACCAGGCCGGGTCGACCAGCAGGCCGCGCCAACGGATACTTCCGCTACTCTCAAGCACCTGCCAGCGCAGGTAATTGCCAAAACCAATCCACTCGGCGCCTTCCAGATCGTTCAGCGACGCATCGGTGAAGGAAAACCAGATCGAGCGCAGCAGCGGCCAGCCAGCCACAATGGCCAGGGCAATCAGCATGGGGATCAGGAACAGCCTGGCCGCCTGAGCGCGTTGCTGCGTCAGCTCCGATCTGATCCCACGTCTCGGCACGACTGAAGTCGCACCCATTGTCTCGGTCGCCATCCGGTATTCTCCCCGACGCTCCTGATTCTTTATTGCGCGAAGCGGACGGCGGGAAATTTCCTGCCGCCCGCTTCGCATTCGGGCCCCTGGGAGGACTTACCAGGCGTCGCCCTTGAGGTCGGTCAGGTCGGCTTCGAGAATTTCGAGATTCTCGGCGGCCGAGCCGTTGCCCGACAGGGTGTCATGCACGGCGCTCCAGAACAGCGAGGACACCTCGTTGTAGGAAGCCTGAGTCGGGGCGGACGGACGCGGCACCGCGTTCTGGAAGATTTCCTTCCAGTTCGGGATGATCGGCTGTTGCGCAGCGATATCGGCGTCGTCATAGAGCGCCTCGATCGTGGGCAGGTTGGACTGCATCAGCGCGCGTTCCTTCTGCACTTCAGCCGAAGCCAGGTAGAGCGCCAGTTCGATGGCAGCGTCCGGATCGGGCGAGTACTTGGAAACGGCGACGTTCCAGCCGCCCAGGGTTGCAGCCGAACGCGCATCCGGGCCTTCGCCAGCCGGGAGCGGGGCGACGTCGAACTTGCCGGCGATCGGCGAGTCGGCGCCATTGCCCAGCGAGTAGGCATAGGGCCAGTTGCGGTGGAACACGGCATTGCCCAGCTGCCACACGCCGCGGCTTTCTTCTTCCATATAGGCCAGGTTGCCTTCAGGAGAGATGGTGCCGACCCAGCCAGCAACCATGTCGATAGCCATGGCGGCCTGTTCGTTGTTGACCGAGATCGTCCCATCGGGCTCGACGATCTGGCCGCCGCCAAAGGACTTGATCCATTCTAGAGCATTACAGGTCAGGCCTTCATAGGCATTGCCCTGGAACAGGAAGCCCCACATCTCCGAATTGCCTTCGGCGCGTTCGGCATCCATGATTTCCTTGGCGGTCGCCTCGAGCTCGGCCCAGGTGGTCGGGACTTCCTTGCTGTACTTTTCCAGCAGGTCCTTGCGGTAGTAGAGCGCCGGGGCGTCGGTGAAGGCCGGAAGGGCAACCAGCTTGCCGTTCACGGTCTGCGACTCGATGATCGAGGGGAAGTGCTCGCCCACGACATCGGCGGCGGCTTCGCTGAGGTCCAGGAACTGGTCCGCCAGCTGTGGAGCCCAGATCACGTCGGTCTGGTAGACGTCGATGTCAGTATTGCCCGCTGCCAGCCACAATCTGTACTGGCCGAACTGGTCGGTCGTGGACGAGGGCATCGGAACGATGGTCACGGTGTGACCGGTATCGGCCTCGAACTTGTCGAGCTGGCCGCGCAGGAATTCGAGGCCCGTGCCGGTGTCGCCAGACACGATGGACAGCTCGGCCGCCTGGGCCACACCGGCCACCAGCGTCACGCTCGCCATCATCGAAACGAGCAGCGTCTTCAACTTCATTGGAAATCCTCCCGAAAAAACTGTCACGGGAGAGGTGTGCACAATGGTTCTGCGCCAAGGCGACAGACCAAGATTCCTCCCCCTTCAAAAGCGCTTTGTGGAACCGGTATTCAGTTTCGTTTTAAAGCGCTTTGGACGATAAAGAACCAGAGCCCCGAAAAACTGTCAAGCGGCGCTCCAGGGGATTTTTAGACATTTTCCGCATGATCGAGATTTAATGTCGTAATTTCATTTACTTATCAAAGCACACCAACACCAATCGTTAAAATTCCTATTTCCTGGGATGACGTACGCACCTCATCGACTTGAAACGATTTCCGCCTCTTGCATCAAAATTTGAAATCGCTTTGAATGGGTTTGGGAGGAGAATGGCGGTAAGCCCTGTTCAAACGGCGCCGCCTGCCCTAATGGCTGATACGACCGGTTTTTCGCGCCCCTGCGTCAGCGGAGCGCCGGCGCGTCACACCATTCGGGCCGCATCGCCGCTATGAGACTGAAAGACCTCGCTGAGCATCTCGGCCTGTCGCAAACCACGGTGAGCCGTGCCCTCAACGGCTATCCGGAAGTTAATGAGGCCACGCGCCGCCGGGTTGCCGAGGCAGCCAACCAGCTTGGCTATCGCCCAAATGCCAGCGCCCTGCGCCTGGCCACGGGACGCGCGGGCGCCATTGGCCTCGTGCTACGTGGCGCCGACGAGCTGGGCCCGCACATGTCCGAATTTCTTTCGGGCGTCGGTAGTTACATGGCCGGCCAGGAAATCGACATGCTGGTCTCTACCGTCGGAAGCCACCAGGAGGAACTGGCCGCCTATCGACGTTTGGCAGCCAGCCAGAAGGTCGACGCCGTCATTCTGCATTCACCCACGGTCAGCGACGAGCGGGCCGAGCTGCTGACAGACCTGAAAATCCCGTTCGTGCTGCATGGCCGCACCAATATCGGCCGTCCTGTCGCTTGGCTCGATATCGACAATACCAGCGCTCTCGAACGTGCCACCAGCCATCTGCTCGATCTGGGCCATCGCCGTATTGCCCTGCTCAATGGCGTCAAGGGCCGTACCTTCGCCGAACATCGCGAGATCGGCTATCGCGCCGCCCTGACGGCACGCGGGGTGCCTGCCGATCCGGCCCTGCTCAGCAATTCCGCCTTTACCGACGAAATCGCCTTCCGGCTAGCCCAGGCCATGCTGGAGCTGAGGCCGAGGCCCACCGCCTTCCTCGCCGGCTCGATGATGACCGCGCTTGGGGTTTTCCGCGCCATCCGCCAGGCAGGACTACAGCTCGGCACCGACGTCTCCATGATCGCTCATGACGACGTCTTCCCCTATCTCAATGCCGACAACATGTACCCCTCCATGTCGACGACCCGCTCGTCCATCCGGCAGGCAGGCAGCCGCATAGCCGAGCTGATCACCCAGATACTCGCCGGCAAGGCGCAGTCCGACGTCCACGAACTCTGGCCCGTCGAACTCGTCCTGCGCGAAAGTTCAGGGCCTGCCCCGCGCGGCTAGGACGCGTGCCTGATCAGTGTCGCCTTGGTGTCATCAATCCGTTATCGGAGTGACATGACCGCCCTCTAATCCGCTGCCGTCAGGCGCTTTCCCGGCGCCCGATCGACATCAGAGGGATTTCCCACATGACGAATTTCAAGTCCGCACTGACCACCTCGGTTTCGCTGCTGACCGTGCTGAGCCTTGCCGCTCCGGTTTTTGCCCAGACCGACCTCGACGCCCTTTACGAAGCCGCCAAGGCCGAGGGCATGCTGACCACCATCGCCCTGCCCCATTCCTGGTGCGGCTATGGCAAGGTCATCGAAGGCTTCAAGGCCAAGTATCCGGGCATCACCGTCAATGAACTGAACCCCGATGCGGGTTCGGCCGACGAGCTGGAAGCCGTCCGCGCCAATATCGGCAATACCGGCCCGCAGGCTCCCGACGTCCTCGATATCGGCCTCGCCTTTGGCCCGCAGGCCAAGGAAGAAGGCCTCCTCCAGCCCTACAAGGTCTCGACCTGGGACGAAATCCCGGATGATGCCAAGGACGAGGAAGGCTATTGGTACGGCGACTACTACGGCGCCATGGCCATGCTGGTGAACACCGATCTCGTCACCACACTGCCCTCCGACTGGTCCGACCTGACCAATCCGGAATATGCCAATGCCGTCGCCCTCGCCGGTGATCCGCGTGCTTCGGCCCAGGCCATCCAGTCCGTCTATGCCGCTGGCCTCGCCCAGACCGGTTCGGACGAAGGCGCGGCCCAGGCCGGCCTCGACTTCTTCAAGGGCGTCAACGACGCCGGCAACTTTGTTCCTGTCATCGGCAAGGCCGCCTCGGTTGCCCAGGGCACCACGCCAATCCTCATCGCCTGGGACTACAACCTGCTCGCCTGGCGCGACAGCTTTGAAGGCAATCCGCAGGCCGAGATCATCGTCCCGGCTAGCGGCGTCGTTGCCGGCGTCTATGTGCAGGCCATCTCGGCCCATGCGCCGCACCCGAACGCTGCCAAGCTCTGGATGGAATACCTCTATTCCGACGAAGGTCAGCTCGGCTGGCTCGAAGGCTACTGCCACCCGATCCGTTTCAACGCCTTGGCCGAAGCCGGCAAGATCCCGCAGGAAATGCTCGACGCCCTGCCGCCCGCCGAAGCCTATGCCAAGGCCGTGTTCCCGACCATCGAGCAGCAGAACGCCGCCAAGGAAGTGATCACTGCCGGTTGGGACTCCACCGTCGGCGCCAACATTTCCGAGTAACGCTCTCGGGGCTCGCCTGAGGCGGGCCCCTCCTCTTTGGGCGAGCCATGACCGACACCGCCATCCCTGTTGCCGCGACCACCAGCCGCCCCCAGCGCCGCCTGTCCTTCGAATGGCTGGGCGTGGCGCCCTTTGTTCTCTTCGCCGTGATGTTCCTTGTCCTGCCCACGCTCTATCTCGTGGGCGCCGCCTTTGTCGGCCGCGACGGCGCTTTCACCCTTGAGAATATCGGCGGCCTATTCACCGAGCAGATTCTCGCCGCGTACTGGATTTCCATCCGCATTTCCGGTGTCTCCGCCATACTTGGCGCGCTGATCGGTCTTGCCATCGCCCTCGCAATCATCCGCGGCCGTCTGCCCGATGGCCTGCGCTCGGCGGTCATGACCTTTTCCGGGGTCGCCTCCAACTTTGCCGGCGTGCCACTGGCCTTTGCCTTCATCGCGACACTTGGACGGCTGGGCCTTGTCACGATTATTCTGAAAACCGTCTTCGACATCGACATCTATAGGGCCGGCTTCAACATCCTGTCCTTCTGGGGCCTTACCCTGACCTATCTCTACTTCCAGATCCCCCTGATGATCCTGATGATCGCCCCGGCCATCGACGGGCTGAAGAAGGAATGGAGCGAAGCCGCACAGACCCTGGGCGCGACGTCGCTTCAGTTCTGGCGCTATGTCGGCTTCCCCATCCTCTGGCCCAGCTTCTTGGGCACGCTGAGCCTCTTGTTCGCCAATGCCTTCGGCGCCATCGCCACAGCCTATGCGCTGACCGGCTCCTCGCTCAACATCGTGCCCATCCTGCTCTATGCGCAGATCCGGGGCGATGCCCTGCAAAATCCCGGCCTCGGCGCGGCCCTGGCTTTGGGAATGATCGTCATTACTGCCACCGCGAACATCATCTACCTCGTCATCTCGGCCCGATCAGAAAGGTGGATGCGATGAAATCCAACAGGTTCTGGGCCTGGCTGGTCTTTGCACTGGGCGCCGCCTATTTCCTCGTGCCGCTGATCGCCACCTTCGAGTTCTCGCTCAAGATGCGGCGTGGGTATTATAGCTTCGACAGCTATGTCTCGGTCTTCTCCGATCCCGGTTTCCAGGCGACCTTCCTCTATTCGACACTGATCGGAGCCCTCGCCATCGTCGTTGGCGTGTTCGTCGTGGTGCCGGCAGTCTATTTCGTGCGTCTGCGCCTGCCGCATCTCCGGCCCCTGATGGAATTCATCACCCTGCTGCCGCTGATCATTCCGGCTATCGTGCTCGTTTACGGCTATATCCGCCTCTACAACTCCTCCTCGATCATCCCCTTCACCGGCTCGGCGCTCGGGACCGATATCCTTCTCATCTGCGCCTATGTCACCCTGGCGCTGCCCTACATGTATCGCGCCGTCGATACCGGTATGCGCGCCATCGACATCAAGACCCTCACCGAAGCTGCGCAGATCATGGGTGCCGAAACGCCCCACATCATCGCGTCAGTCATCCTGCCCAATATCCTCGTAGCCGTGCTCTCTGGCGCCTTCCTGACCTTCGCTATCGTCATCGGCGAATTCACCATCACCAGCCTGCTCAACCGGCCGGGTTTCGGGCCATACCTGCAGATCGTCGGCGCCAATCGCGCCTACGAACCCTCGGCCCTCGCCATTATCTCCTTCATCATCACCTGGGGGGCCATGGGCATGATCCAGCTCCTGGCGCGCTTTGCGCCACGCACCGCCGCCCGTACGGATTGAATCATGAGCGACCAGCACTTCCTTCGCGTCGACAACCTCTCCAAGGCCTATGGCAGCAATCAGGTGGTCAAGGGCGTCAGCTTCGGCTTTGCCAAGGGCGAGTTCATCTCGCTGCTCGGCCCCTCGGGCTGCGGCAAGACCACGATCCTCAGGATGATCGCCGGCTTTGAGATTTCCAGCGGCGGCACCATCCATGTCGATGGCAAGGAAATCTCCGGCCTGAAGCCTAACCAGCGCCAGCTTGGCATGGTCTTTCAGGCCTACGCGCTCTTCCCCAATCTCACAGTGGGCGACAACATCGCCTTCGGCCTCAAGGTGGCCGGTGTGCCGCGCGAAGAGCGCCGCGCTCGTGTCGAGGACATGCTCAATCTCATCGGCCTGCCCGGCTATGGGAAGCGCTTCCCCTACGAAATGTCAGGCGGCCAGCAGCAGCGTGTTGCCCTCGCCCGCGCCATTGCCCCGCGCCCGCGCCTGCTCCTGCTCGACGAACCGCTCTCGGCGCTCGACGCAAAAATTCGCATCTCCCTGCGAGAAGAAATCCGGTCGATCCAGCGCGAGCTGGGCATCACCACGGTCTTCGTGACGCATGACCAAGAAGAGGCCCTATCCATTTCCGATCGCATCGTGGTGATGAATGCGGGCCATATCGAACAGCTCGGCACGCCGCACGAAATCTACAACAAGCCAGCTACCCGCTTTGCCGCAACCTTTGTGGGCCATCTCAACGCCTTGCCGGCTGCCACCTTCGGCCCCGACCGCGCCATCCGCCCCGAACTGATCTCGCTGGCGCCGCGCCCCGAAACCGACACGGCGCTCAGCGGCACTGTCTCAGATATTGGCTTCATGGGCTCGGTTCTGCGCCTCAAGGTCGATGTCGACGGCTCTCTCCTCAGCATCGACACATTCAACGCCAATGTCGTCCCGCCTCAGCGCGGTGATGGCGTCACCCTGCATCTGGCGTCGCGCGACGTTCTCACCCTCGGCGCCTGATCGTTCAAGGCGTGCCGCCATCGTCAATTGTGGTTTGACCCCGCTCCGGCTCCAGCCCATTCTCCCCGGACAAGCAGGGAGTCGTGCCTTGGACAATCCATTCGTTTCGACCGACTGGCTGGCCGCTCACCTCGGTGATCCCGATGTCGTTGTGGTCGACGCCAGTTGGCACATGCCCAATGCCGCCCGGAACGCCCAGGCGGAATACCTCGCCGGACATATCCCCGGGGCAGTCTTCTTCGACATTGACGGCATTGCCGATACCACCACCGACCTGCCGCACATGCTGCCGGCCCCGGCCGATTTTGCCCGTGCCGTCGGTGCGCTCGGCATTTCCGAAAGCCAGACAATCGTCGTTTATGACGAAATTGGCCTCTTCAGCGCTCCGCGCGCCTGGTGGACCTTTCGCACCTTCGGCGCCCGTAAAGTCGTCATGCTCGAAGGCGGCGGACCGAAATGGCGCGCCGAAAAGCGGCCGGTTGAAACGGGTCTGGTCACCCGCGGCAAGGTGCCCTTCGAGACCAGTTTCGATCCTGCCGCCGCCGTTGATTTCGCGGCCGTGCGCGCCAATTTGCTCAGTCAAGCCGCTCAGGTGGTCGACGCGCGCCCCGCACCCCGCTTCCATGGCGAAGTGGCCGAGCCTCGCGCCGGTCTCAAGTCCGGCCACATTCCCGGCAGCTTCAACGTGCCTGTGGGTCTTCTCAGCGACAATGGCAAACTGAAATCGCCTGAAGATTTGCGGCACATCTTTGCCGATCGCGGCATCGACCTCGGCAAGCCCGTCATCACCACCTGCGGCTCCGGCATTACCGCCGTCACCCTCGCGATGGCCCTTGAGCAGGCTGGTGCCCGGGATGTCGCCGTCTATGACGGCTCCTGGGCGGAATGGGGCGCTCACAAGGACGCCGAGATCGAGAGCTGACTAGGCCGTAGCCACCCAGCCGCGAAAATCGAACCCGGCAAAAAACAGGCTGACATCCCTGAACCCGGCTTCGGCCAGCATGGCTTCTTCCGCCTCGGGCGCGAGCAGGTGCAACCGTTCCAGCATGGCCTGCCGCCCGCTTTCGGCATGCGCTGGGTCGATACCGTTGGAAACGGCAAAGGCCGCATGCCGCTTCATCCAGATTTCGCGACCGGACTGATCCTGCGGAAAGCTCATATGCGCCAGCACCAGCGGCGCGCCGAGCGTGAGGCGACGATGCAATCCCCTTAGCGTATCGAGCCGCTCCGCCAGGGGGATGAAGTGGAAGACGAGCAACGAGGTTGCCCCATCGAATGGTCCCTCCGGCGCGTCGATGATCGTGCCCTCTTGGAGGGCAACCCTGTCGTAATATTCCGCCGTCGCCGCCCGCGCCGACTCCAGCATGCTTTCAGATGGGTCAACTCCGTCGAGGCGCCACCCCGCATGCGTGGCCGCAAGGTTGCGCAATTCGACACCGCCACCGGCCCCCAGCACCAGCACCCGTCCCGTTTCGGGCACACGCTCGGCCAGCAGCAATTCGATCATGCGATGCAGTCCACCCAGGCCGGGCACCTGCTTGAAGGCACTCTCGGCATAGGCGTTGATAGGTTCGACAGAAGGCATGGCGAAGAACTCCATCTCTATATGTAACTTCATTAGTTACATTATCAGGCCGTCGTCAACCCGCTCGCTTCTGGTACTGGGAATCGGCTAGCATTAGCCTGGGCGCAATCCACGCCTCCCCCCTCCGCCGGGAAAGCAGCTGACCTGCCGGATTGCCGAAATGAACCATCAGCCCCGTCGTGCGACGGCAAAAGGAGGGATTGCCCGAGCCAGCAACGACTGGAGCAACAATGCGGCTTTCCGCCCCCATCCACCGACTCAAACGGACCGCGCGCGACCACGCCCGAGCCACGGCCATTCCCCTCCATTCTGCCCTCGACAAAGTAGCCGCCGGGGAAGGGTTCGCGAGCTGGAGCCTGCTCGCCTCCCGGCATGCCGAAGCGGCCAGCGACCCGCACCATCTCTACGCCTCGTTCAAGCCCGGCGGACTCGTCCTGATCGCTGCGCGGCCGTTGCAGGGCAAGACACGGTTCGCCATGCGACTCGCTTTGGCCGCCATCGCGACCGGACACGCGGCGCATTTCTTCTCTCTCGACTACACGCCTGCCGATGTCGCTGCGCAACTTGCTGCGATGCCAGCCGAGCTGACCCGCTACGCGCCTGATCTTGGCGTGGATTGTTCCGACGCCATCTCCTCAGGCCACATCATCGCGAGTCTGGCCATGGCTCCGCGTGAAACCTTCATCGCGATAGACTATCTGCAACTGCTCGACCAGAAGCGGACCGATCCGCCCCTTGAGGAACAAGTCGACGCCCTTGCCACCTTTGCGCACTGCAACGGTCACGTGATCGCCTTTATTTGCCAGATCGATCGCAGCTTTGATGCCTCTACCGAAACCCTGCCCGGTCTCGCCGACATACGCCTGCCCAATCCCCTCGACCTGGCTCAGTTTAACCACGCCGTGTTCCTCCATGGCGGGAGGACACAGGTGGTCAGTCCGCTCCGCGGCTGACCGCGAGCAAAAAAGGGGGCCGCCGGATCGCTCCGGCGGCCCCAGCTCTGTGCCCGGAAAAATCAGGCCGAGCGGTTCTTGTTGTAGAGGTCGAAGAACACAGCTGCGAGCAGCACCACGCCCTTGATCATCTGCTGCCAGTCGATGTTTACGCCCATGATCGACATGCCGTTGTTCATCACACCCATGATGAAGGCGCCGATGACAGCGCCGGCCACCTGACCCACGCCGCCCAGCGCCGAAGCGCCGCCGATGAACACGGCCGCGATCACGTCGAGCTCGAGGCCCTGGCCAGCCTTCGGCGTTGCCGAGTTGAGGCGGGCCGCGTAGATCATGCCGGCGAGAGCGGCCAGCGCACCCATGATGGCGAAGATATAGAAAGTGGTGCGTTCGGTCTTAACGCCCGAGAGCGCCGCCGCCTTGAGATTGCCGCCCAGTGCATAAATACGGCGACCGAAGGTCAGGCGCTTGGTCAGGAAGACGAAGAAGGCGATCAGCACGCCCATCACCACCAGCACGTTCGGCAGGCCGCGATAGGAAGCGAGCATATAGGCGAAGAACAGTACCAGCGCGCTGATCACCAGATTCTTGATCACGAACAGGCTGAACGGCTCGACATCATAGCCGCGGGCCTTGCGGCGGGCGCGGGTGCGGATCGAGAAGAACACCATGCCGACGATGCCGAGGATGGCGATCACCATCGTCGTCGTATGCAGCACCACGTTCTGCCCGTTCTCGGCAAGCCATGGCAAGGTGGTCGGTCCGATGACATCGGGGATGAAGCCGGCAGAAAGCATCTGGAATTCGGCCGGGAACGGGCCCACCGACTTGCCCGCGAGAATGGCCAGCGAAAGGCCCTTGAAGATCAGCATGCCCGCGAGCGTCACGATGAAGGCCGGAACGCGGTGATAGGCGATGATATAGCCCTGTGCCGCGCCGATCGCTGCGCCGGCCAGCAGACAGATGGCCCCGGCCACAACCGGATTGGCGAGAAATGCCAGCTCCGGCGGAAACTTCCAGCCCACCATCAGCATGGCTGCCAGGGCGCCGACAAAGCCCGAGACCGAGCCGACCGAAAGGTCGATATGGCCCGCCACGATCACCAGCAACATGCCCAGCGCCATCACGATGATGTAGCTATTCTGCAGGATGATGTTGGTCAGGTTCACCGGCTTGAACAGCACGCCATTGGTGAAATACTGGAAGAACAGCATGATGAGGACCAGGGCTAGCAGCAGGCCATAGTCACGCATATTGGCCTTCAGGGCGCCGGCAAAGGTCAGTTCATGGGACTGGGCCGGCTTGGCGGACGGGCCGGTCGGTGCAGTTTCGGTGGTCATGATGCTTTTCCTTCAGCGCGCACAATGGAGCGCATGATCTTTTCCTGGCTCGCCTCGCTGGTGGGCATTTCGCCCACGATGCGGCCTTCATTCATTACATAGAGACGATCTGTGATGCCGAGCAGCTCGGGCATTTCCGAGGAGATGACGAGGATCGATTTCCCCTGCGCGGCGAGCTGATTGATGATCGTGTAGATTTCGTACTTGGCGCCGACGTCGATGCCGCGCGTGGGTTCGTCCAGGATCAGCACATCCGGATTGGCGAACAGCCACTTGGAGAGTACGACCTTCTGCTGGTTGCCACCCGAGAGATTGCCGACCACCTGATAGACACTGGACGAGCGGATATTGGTCTTCTTGCGGTAATCATTGGCCGCATCGAGCTCTGCCAGGTCGTCGATCACGCCCACCTTGGATACGCCAGCCAAGTTGGCCAGGGTGATATTGTGCTTGATGTGGTCGATGAGGTTGAGCCCGAAGGTCTTGCGGTCTTCCGTGGCATAGGCAATGCCATTGGCGATGGCCTTGTCGACGGTTGACGTATCGATCTTCTGGCCGTGTTTATGCACTTCGCCCGTGATCTTCTGGCCCCACGACTTGCCGAAGAGGCTCATGGCAAACTCGGTGCGGCCCGAGCCCATGAGGCCAGCGATGCCCACCACCTCCCCTTTGCGCAGGCTGATGTTCACGTCGCGGATCACCTGGCGGTCTCGGTGCTGCGGATGGAAAACGTTCCAGTTCCGGATTTCCAGCACCACCTCGCCCGGTGCCTTGGCCTCGCGCGGCGGATAGCGATCATCGAGCGAACGACCCACCATCGACGTGATGATGCGATCTTCCGTGATCTGGTCGGTATCCATCGTCTCGATGGTCTTGCCGTCGCGGATCACCGTGACGCGGTCGGCAATGCGGGAAATCTCGTTTAGCTTGTGGCTGATGATGATCGAGGTAATGCCCTGCTTCTTGAATTCAAGCAGCAGCTCGAGCAGCGCCTGGCTATCCTTTTCGGACAGCGACGCGGTTGGCTCGTCAAGAATAAGCAACTGCACCTGCTTGCTGAGTGCCTTGGCGATTTCCACCAGCTGCTGCTTGCCCACGCCGATATTGGTGATCAGCGTATCGGGATCCTCGTTCAGACCCACCATGTTGAGCAGCTTGCGCGCGCCATCGCGGGTCTCGTCCCAGTCGATCACGCCGTTCCGGGCCTGCTCGTTGCCGAGGAAGATGTTTTCGGCAATCGAGAGCAGCGGCACCAGGGCCAACTCCTGATGGATAATGACGATGCCCTTGTGCTCGCTGTCGCGGATGGATTTGAAGTGCTGTTCCTCGCCCTGGTAGATGATCTGGCCATCATAGGTGCCGGAGGGGTAAACCCCGCTCAACACCTTCATCAGGGTGGACTTGCCAGCGCCGTTCTCGCCGCAGATGGCGTGAATTTCGCCTTCCCGCACGTCCAGATTAACGTCGGACAGCGCTTTCACGCCTGGGAAGGTCTTGGTGATGCTGCGCATCTCCAGAATGGTCTTGGTCATTATAGGCCCTGCATCTGGTGAGTGTCCGAGGCATCACTGGATGACCTCCCACACTCGATTGTCACTCCGGCGAAAGCCGGAGCCCAGCTTGAGATCTCGCGATGGGCCCGTTTGCCCTCGGACTCGATCCGAGGGAAAGGGTGACATCCGGAACCAGACCGCAATTGCGACTGCGCCGGACCCAAGAGCCCAGAAATCCGTAAGGGCCCCGCGTTACCGCGAGGCCCCATTTCTGATGTCTGCAACTTACTGCAGTTCTTCGGCCTTGATGTAGCCCGAAGCAATCACGCGTTCTTCGTAGTTGGTCGCGTCGACTTCGTACGGGGTCAGCAGGATCGAGGGAACAACCTTGACGCCATTGTCATAGGTGGTGGTGTCGAGGCCGGTCGGCTCGTTGCCCGAAAGCACGGTGTCGATCAGCTGGGCGGTGTACTGGGCCAGTTCGCGGGTGTCCTTGAAGATGGTCGAGTACTGTTCGCCGGCGATGATCGCCTTCACGGACGGGACTTCAGCGTCCTGGCCGGTGATGATCGGCCAGGAGAGGTCGCCCGAACCGTAGCCAACGCCGCGGAGCGACGAGATGATGCCGCGCGACAGGCCGTCATAGGGAGCCAGCACGCCGTGGACGCGGCTGCCGTCCGAGTAGTTGGCCGACAGGATATTGTCCATGCGAGCCTGAGCAACAGCACCGTCCCAACGCAGGGTACCGACCTGCTCCATGCCCTGCTGGCCCGACTTGATGACAATGTCACCAGCCGCGATCATCGGGTCGAGGACAGCCATGGCGCCGTCGTAGAAGAAGAAGGCATTGTTGTCGTCCGGCGAACCGCCGAACAGTTCGACATTCCACGGCTTCTGATCGCCAAAGCGTTCTTCGAGGCCCTTGACCAGGCTGTTGGCCTGGAGCACGCCCACCTGGAAGTTGTCGAAGGTGGTGTAGTAGTCGACATTGCCCGATTCACGGATCAGACGGTCATAGGCGATGACCTTGACGCCCTGATCGGCGGCCTGCTGCAGCACGGCCGAAAGAGTGGTGCCGTCGATCGAAGCGACCACCAGAGCCTTGACGCCCTTGGTGACCATGTTTTCGATCTGGGCAAGCTGGTTCGGAATGTCGTCTTCAGCAAACTGCAGGTCGACGGTGTAGCCCATGCCTTCCAGTGCAGCCTTCAGCTCATTGCCGTCAGAGATCCAGCGCAGCGACGACTGGGTCGGCATGGCGATACCGATCTGGCCCTTGTCCTGGGCGAAAGCGCTGGTGGCGGCGGTGGCGAGCAGCGCACCGGTAGCGACCAGCGTCGCGATTGATTTGAGAACCTTCACGTCTCGACTCCCTAAAAATATTCGAGATTGGTTGTTTTTCAGTCTTTTGGGTCTGGAAAAATCAGGCAGCCTCAACAGCTCGGCACCCTCAGCTGCGCCCGCTCAGGCACAGCTGCGTTTGCCGCCTACACCGCATCTGGTCGGGTCGACGCCCCAGGGCATCGCCGCACGGATCTGCATGAAGTCCTCCGGCACGGACGACGGAATGTCGCCATGGACTCTCCCAAGCCCATGGGCCGGGACGCTAGGATAATCAGACAGGACTGTAAAGCCAGGATTCGATTTGCCCCAATATTTTTCGACTCTTGCAATAAAATAAGACGCCCGCTTGCTGCACAGTTCAGGCATGGCTAAGGTGTCACCAATTGAGGGAGGAGCCGTTGCAACTGGCCAACGAATAGGCCACAACGGTTCAAAGGTATCTGATACCTTTGGGGAGACTGAACTATTTTGACCGGAGAATCCCGGCCCGATCACCCGAGCGCCGCCAATGCCGTCGCCGACAATCTGGCCAATGAAATCCTCACCGAGCTCATGCCTGGTGCCAGCCTGCCCAGTGAAGCGGAACTGGCCGAACGGTTTGCGGTCAGCCGCCTCACGATCCGCGAGGCGGTCAAGCTTCTGGCTGGGCGCGGCCTGCTCGAGCTGGCAAAGGGCAAACGCGCTGTCGTCAGGGAACCCGATGGGGCCGCGTTCGCCGATTTTCTGACATCAATATTGCACAACGATTCCAAGGGTCTATTCGACCTCGTCGAGGTGCGCCTGTCCCTTGAGGTGCAGAGCGCGACCCTGGCCGCAAAGCGCGCCAACCGGGCCGGCATCGCCGCAATAGAAAGCGCGCTTCAGGGCATGCGCGACAACGCCGAGGCCGCAATGGCCGATGACCCGGCCGCCGATCGGCGCTTCCATGACTTCGACGTCGGCTTTCACGAAGCGGTAGCCCTTGCCAGCGGCAACCGCATACTCGGCTATTTGTTCGAGGCCATGGCTGTACCACTGCGCCAGGGCATCCAGATCAGCCGGCGAGGTCATGCCAATCGCGGACACACGCTGTTGGATACGATCGAATGGCATCAGCGCATTCTCGAGGCTATCCGCGCCGGCAATGCCCGCGCAGCCGGAGAGGCCATGCGCCTGCACCTGAAAGACACCGAACGCGACATTCGCAACGCCCTGTCCAGCATGGCGGACCAACCGGCAAGACCAATAGGCCGCTAACTGACTTCCGATCCACTTGCAAGCAAGGGACGAAGGCGGCGCCTCCAGCCTGCCTTGGTCCTTTCTAGCGCCTGTTCAAGTCCCGCATTCCCCGCTAAGCTCTTTATCGGGAAGTCTAATTCTGTGGCCTAGAAACGAGCGACAAAGCTGCATGTCGATCAAAGCCGCCATCTATCATCTGACCCACTACAAATATGATCGCCCGGTCGTCCTGCAACCGCAGATCATCCGCCTGCAGCCCGCGCCCCATTCGCGCACAAAAGTCCTGAGCCATTCCCTGCGGGTCACCCCGGAGTTGCACTTCGTCAACGTGCAGCAGGACCCCTATGGCAACTTTCTCACCCGCTTCGTATTTCCAGAGCCGGTGACCGAGCTCAAGATCGAAGTCGATCTCGTCGCCGACATGACGGTCTACAATCCCTTCGATTTCTTCGTCGAAGAGAGCGCCGAAACCTGGCCGTTCGACTATCCCGAGGATCTGCGCACAGACCTCTCGATCTATCGTCAGCCGGAACCGATCGGGCCGCTGCTGCAGAACTTCCTCGACGGGCTCGACAAAAACCCGCGGAATACCGTGACCTTCGTTACCGAGATCAATGCCCGCCTGCAGCAGGCCATCAGCTATATCGTGCGCATGGAGCCGGGCGTCTGGTCGCCGGAGGAGACGCTCGGCAACGGCAAGGGTTCGTGCCGCGACTCGAGCTGGCTGCTGGTCAACATCCTGCGGCATCTAGGTTTTGCTGCGCGCTTTGTCTCGGGCTACCTGATCCAGTTGAAGCCGGACTTGGTGTCGCTCGACGGACCCGCAGGCACGGACCACGATTTCACCGACCTCCATGCCTGGTGCGAAGTCTATCTGCCCGGCGCCGGCTGGATCGGGCTCGACCCGACATCGGGCCTGCTCACCGGCGAAAGCCACGTACCGCTTGCCGCCACCCCGCACTATCGCAACGCCGCACCGATCTCGGGCTTTGCCTCCTATGCCGAAGTCGATTTTGCCTTCGACATGAGCGTGACACGCGTTGCCGAACATCCGCGGATCACCAAACCATTCTCCGACGAAAGCTGGCAACGTCTCAACGACCTCGGCCACAAGGTCGATGCCGTACTGGACGAACAGGACGTTCGCCTCACCATGGGCGGCGAACCAACCTTCGTGTCCATCGATGATTTCGAGGCCGACGAATGGAATGCCGGTGCCGTCGGACCGACCAAACGGAAGCTGGCCGACGACCTCATCCGACGCTTGCGCAATCGCTTTGCGCCCAAAGGCATGCTGCATCACGGCCAGGGCAAGTGGTATCCCGGGGAAAGCCTTCCGCGCTGGACCTTTTCGCTCTACTGGCGGCTCGACGGCAAGCCGGTCTGGCAGGACGAAAGCCTCATTGCCAAGGAGGGCACCCGCTATGATGTCGGCCCTGCCGATGCCGAAGCGCTGAACCGCGCCATCGCCGCCAATCTCGGCCTGGCCGGGGACACGGTGCTGCCCGCCTATGAGGATCCCGGCGAATGGATCCTCAAGGAGTCAAAACTCCCTGACAATGTCGACCCGGCCAATTCCAAACTCTCAGATCCCGAGGAACGCGCCCGCATCGCCACCGTGTTCGGCCGGGGCCTCACCAATCCCACCGGCTTTGTCCTGCCCATCCAGCGCTGGAACGCGGCGGCGACCGGTCGCCGCTGGATCACCGAGCAATGGAAGACGCGACGCGGCAAGCTCTATCTCGCGCCGGGTGACAGCGCCGCGGGCTATCGCCTGCCGCTGTCGAGCCTCAGGCACCTGGCCGCAACGTCCTATCCGCATATCGTGCCCATGGACCCGGGCATTCCGCGCCCGCCTTTGCCCGAGCCCGGCACAATTATCGCAGCTGCCGAAAGGCCGGTCGCCGACATTCGTCCGCAGGCCGCCGCCAGCTTCACCGCCAGCACCGAGACGCAGAACCGCAACGAACAGATACTCGACGAGATCGATTCCAATGTCCGCACGGCCTTGACTGTGGAAGTGCGCGACGGCCGCCTCTGCGTTTTCCTCCCGCCAGTCTCGGCGCTGGAAGACTATCTCGAACTCATCGAAGCGACCGAGGCAGCCGCCCGCCAGATCGGCAAGCCGGTCCACGTGGAAGGTTATGCACCACCTCACGACCCGCGGCTCAACGTGATCCGCGTCGCGCCCGATCCTGGTGTCATCGAGGTCAATATTCATCCCGCATCGAACTGGGACGACTGTGTGGCCACCACGACCGCCATCTACGAAGAGGCACGCCAGTCACGTCTGGGTGCCGACAAGTTCATGATCGACGGCAAGCATGTCGGCACAGGCGGCGGCAACCACGTCGTGGTCGGCGGCGCCACGACCAATGACAGCCCCTTTCTCAGGCGCCCGGACCTGTTGAAGTCGCTGGTGCTGCATTGGCAGCGCCACCCCTCGATGAGCTATCTCTTCTCTGGCATGTTCATCGGACCGACCAGTCAGGCACCGCGCCTCGACGAGGCCCGGCATGACAGTCTCTATGAGCTCGAAATTGCCTTGGCCCAGGTGCCTCCGCCGGGCGAAGGCACCGCTCCCCTGCCTTGGCTCACCGACCGGCTGTTCCGCAATCTTTTGGTCGACGTCACCGGCAATACCCACCGCGCCGAAATCTGCATCGACAAGCTCTATTCGCCCGACGGTCCCACCGGACGGCTGGGCCTGGTCGAATTCCGCGGTTTTGAAATGCCGCCCAATGCGCGCATGTCGCTGGCCCAGCAACTGCTTGTCCGCGCCCTCATCGCCCGCTACTGGGCCAATCCGGCACAGGGCGACTTCACCCGCTGGGGCACAACCCTCCATGATCGCTTCATGCTGTCGTCCTTCGTCTGGCAGGATTTCCTGGGCGTGCTCGAAGACCTCAGACAACATGGCTTCGATTTCGAACCCGAATGGTTCACCGCCCAGCTCGAATTCCGCTTCCCCTTCTGTGGAGAGGTCAGCGTGGAAGGGGTCAAGCTCGAACTGTATCAGGCGCTGGAGCCGTGGCACGTCATGGGCGAACAGGGCGCCATCGGCGGCACGGTGCGCTATGTCGACTCTTCGGTCGAACGGCTCGAAGTCCGGCTGGAAACTGACAATCCCGCCCGCTATCGCGTCATGTGCAACCAGCGCCCGGTGCCACTCCGCGCGTCGGGCAAAGCCGGGCAGGTGGTCGGCGGCGTTCGCTTCAAGGCCTGGCAGCCGGCCAGCGGCATGCATCCGGTCATGCCGGTCCACGCGCCGCTGGTCTTCGATATCTTCGACACCTGGACCGGTCGGGCCATTGGCGGCTGCACCTATCACGTCGCCCATCCCGGCGGCCGCAATTATGAAACCTTCCCGGTCAATGGCAACGAGGCTGAGGCCCGGAGGCTCGCCCGCTTCGTGCCGCACAATTACACGCCGGGCCCGTATCCAATGCGCCCCGAAAAGCCTGCGGATGACTTTCCGCTGACGCTTGACCTCAGGCGTCCGCCACGGTTCACGTAAACCATGACTTCGCGGAATCAGCAGACCCGCGGCAAGCCACCGGCCGGTCCCAGCATCATCGCTGACTACAACCTGCTGCCCGGCGTGCCGGACGAGATGATCGACCCGTCTGGCCGCATCCGGCCGGGCTGGGACAAGCTCATGTCTGCATTCGACGCCCTGGGCCCCACCGAACTTGCAGCACGCTTCGAACGGGCCGACCAGTATCTGCGCGATGCCGGGGTCTTTTATCGAAAGTATGACGGCGCCGAGGGCAAGGAACGCGCCTGGCCGCTGGCCCATATTCCCCTGCTGATCGACGAAGCCGACTGGGTGCAGATTTCCAGCGGCCTCAAGCAGCGGGCCGAACTGCTCGAACGCATCGTCGCCGATATCTACGGCAACAACACTCTGGTGCAGGAAGGCCTCCTGCCACCCGAACTGGTGGCGCAGAACAGCGAATTCCTCCGCCCCATGGTCGGCGTTCATCCGGTCAGCGGACATTACCTCCATTTCTGCGCCTTTGAACTGGGCCGCGGGCCGGACGGTGCCTGGTGGGTGCTGGGCGATCGCACGCAAGCGCCATCGGGCGCCGGTTTCGCCCTGGAGAACCGCGTCGCCACCACCCGCGCCCTCTCGGACATCTATTCCGGGCTCAACATCAATCGCCTGGCCGGCTTCTTTCGCGGCTTCCGCGACACGCTCTTTGCACAGGCCCGGCGTGACGGCGGCCGCGTCGGCATCCTGACACCGGGCCAGCTCAACGAGACCTATTTCGAGCATGCCTATATCGCCCGCTATCTCGGGCTGATGCTGCTCGAAGGCGAAGACCTGGTGATCGAGGACGGGCAGGTCATGGTCCGCACCGTGGCCGGCCTGAAGCCGGTCAGCGTGCTGTGGCGGCGCCTTGACGCGAGCTTCGCGGACCCGCTCGAACTGCGCTATGACAGCCATATCGGAACGCCCGGCATGGTCGAGGCCCTGCGCTCCGGCTCGATCTCCATGATCAACGCCTTGGGCACCGGCATTCTCGAAACCCGCGCCCTGGCCGCCTTCATGCCGCGCCTCTGCAAGCACCTTCTCGGCACCGGGCTCGAACTGCCCGAGATTGCCACCTGGTGGTGCGGACAGGGCGCCGAGCAGGAATTCGTGCTCGACAATTTCGATAGCCTGATGATCGGCCCGGCCTTCTCCAACCAGCTGCCTTTCGACGACCTGCGGGGCACTGCGCTCGGAGCCAGTATGAGCGACGAGCAGAAGGTTGATCTGAAATCCCGCATCGCAGCTCAGGGCGGCTTCTATGTCGGCCAGGAGCCGGTGCGCCTTTCCACCGCACCGGTCTATGTCGATGGCAAGCTAGAACCGCGCCCCATTACCCTGCGTGTCTATGCCGCCCGCACGGAAAACGGCTGGACCATCATGCCCGGCGGCTTTGCGCGCGTCGGCTCCACCACCGATACGACCGCCCTAGCCATGCAGCGCGGTGGCCACGCGGCCGACGTGTGGGTCATGTCGTCAAAGCCGGTCGAGCAGGTGTCCCTGCTGCCGGTGGAAGGCCAGAAACTGGTCCGCAATTCGCCCGGCAGCCTCCCGAGCCGCGCCGCCGACAATCTCATCTGGCTGGGCCGCTATGCCGAGCGTTGCGAAGCTACGGTTCGCATCCTGCGCGCCTATAATGCGCGTCTGGCCGAGCTGTCCAAATCCGACCTACCCATCCTCACGCATGCGGCGGCCTTCCTCGAAACCATCGATGTCGATGCGTCCGAAGCCATGCCGCAGGGCCTGTTGGCCTCTATCGACAGCGCCGTGCACAGCGCCGGACAGATCCGCGACCGCTTCTCGCCCGATGGCTGGCTGGCGCTCAATGACCTGCAAAAGACTGCCCAGCGCTTTGCTGCACGCATCAGCGCCGGAGCCGATTCAACCCGCGCCATGACCGTGCTGCTGCGCAAGCTGGCGGGTTTTTCCGGCCTCGTGCACGAAAACATGTATCGCTTCGCCGGCTGGCGCTTCCTTGAGCTCGGTCGCCGCCTCGAACGCGCTATCCAGATGGCCCGCGCCACGGCCTGGCTGACCGCCAAGGACGCCCCGGACGGGTCGCTCGAAATGCTGCTCGAAATCGGCGACAGCGTCATGTCGCATCGCCGCCGCTATTCGGTGAGCGCCGGCACGCAGAGCGTTGTGGATCTGCTCGTGCTTGATCCGCTCAATCCACGCTCGGTGCTGTTCCAGCTGGCCGAACTGCGCAACCAGATCGAAACGCTACCGGGCGGCGTTGATGACGGCCAGCTCTCCCCGGCGGCCAAGCTGGCGCTGCAGATTCATACCGATCTGGTCATCACCGCACCCAGTGCGCTCACCCCGGAACGGCTTGATCGTCTCGCCGCCGATATCGGCATGCTGTCCGGCCTCATCGCCGCAGCCTATTTCACCTGAGGCGCCATGCTTTACGACATTCGCCTGGCGCTCGAATATGACTACGACGCCCCCGTTCATGGTGGACGCCACCATATAAGGGTGGCGCCGGCCAATGTGCCCGGCGTGCAGCGCGTGATCGCCACGTCCCTGACAGTCGATCCCGCCCCGGCACGGCAGAATGGCTTCCTCGATTTTTTTGGTAATTCGGTCACCGCCATCACCATGACCGAGCCGCACGACAAGCTGACCATCCGCCTCTCCGCCCGGGTCCAGGTAGAAGACCTGACGCCCCCTGCGGACCTGTCTCCCCCGCTGACGCAGCTGGCGCGCGAAGTGGCACAGTATTGGTCGATTGCGCCGACGAGCCCGCAGCATTTCCTGGCGGCCTCGCCGCGCGTCCAGATCGTTCCGGCCATCACCGACTATGTGCGCGATGTCACAGCCGGGGAGCAGACGACGCTGTGCGCCGCCACGGCACTCTGCATGGCGATCAACCGCGATTTTGAATACGATCCCAAGGCCACTGACGTGGAAACCCGCCCGGCCGAGGCCTTTGCCCTGCGCAAGGGCGTCTGCCAGGACTTTGCCCATGTAATGATTGCCGGCCTGCGCGGCGTCGGCATTCCGGCAGGCTATGTATCCGGATTCCTGCGCACCAATCCGCCACCCGGCAAGCCACGGCTGGAGGGCGCCGATGCCATGCACGCCTGGGTGCGTGCCTGGTGCGGACAGCATGTGGGCTGGGTCGAATTCGACCCCACCAATGCCATGATTGCAGGGCCGGACCACATCTCCATTGGCCATGGCCGCGACTATGCGGACATCTCCCCCATCGTCGGCGTGCTGCGCACCCATGGTTCGCACGAGACCAAGCAGTCGGTCGACGTTCTCCGCGTCGAATAGCGCGCGCGGAACCAATTTCGATCTCCCTCCGTTTTCTCGGCACGCGGGCCCAATGGCACCGCCACGAAAGACCCGGCGGTCCCGGGTCGCAGGAGGCATAGATGTATCACGCTCAGCCCAAGACTTATGCGAAGTCAGCCCGCGCCACGGCAATCATGTGGAACGAGCAGGTCGATAGTCAGTCGCGCTTTGCCGATATTGCCATGGCCCTGCTCCCGGCCTCGCTGATCCTGGCGACGGCGACCGCACTCCTGGTGGCGCTGCTCTAGTGTCGCCTGATGCGCCGATCCGGGTCGGTCGGCGCCTCGAATAATCAAAAAAGACGTCGCCTAAAGAACAAAGTCTTGGAGGGCTTATGACTCTTGGTACCATTCTTGTCATCATTCTCATTCTCCTGCTGATCGGCGCGCTGCCGACCTGGGGATATTCGCGGGGATTTGGCTACTTCCCCTCGGGCATTCTCGGCGTTGTCCTCGTCATCGTGCTGATCCTTCTGCTTATGGGCAGGATTTAGCAGGCACTCTCCCCCGGGCACGCCAGGTCCCTCTGGTTTCCTTTTGGAATGTGCCCATTGCGGACCGACGGTCGCCCCCCACGGTCCGCCTGAAGGTCCCGGCACGCGCCCCCCGCTGCCGGGACCTCAACTGTGTACGCGAAGGCAGTCGGAACTTCCCCTGTCTCATCGCGTTGTGCGGATAACCAAACAGGAGCGTCCAAATGGCAACCACCCCAGAAATGGCCCCCAATCGCAGCAAGTCGGGCAATGGCAGCAGCCGGGCCAGTTCAAGCGCCGCCAAGTCTGCCGCAGCTGCACGGGCTTCCTCTGTGAAGGCTGATGTCGAAGAGCAGACCCTGGAAGCCCAGGTGGCCCAGTTGCAGGCCGACCTCAAGGCGATCACCGAAACCTTGGGCAAGATGACCGGTCATAAGGTCAGCGAAGCCCGCAGTCTCGCCAAGGCCCAGGTCGGCAATCTGCAGGTTCAGGGCGAACGCCTGCTGAACGATGCGCAGGACCAGGCTGGCGAAGCGGAAAAGCAGCTCAAGGATACCATCCGGGAAAAGCCGCTTACGGCGGTCGCGGCCGCGGCCGGTATTGGATTTGTTCTGGCCCTTCTCACCCGGCACTGACCATGGGTCTTATTGCCCCGCTAGCAGCCCTGCTCGGCCTGGAGGTCGAGGGGCTGACGGCCCGTGCCAAATCCGCGGCCATCGTGTATGGGCTGATCGGCCTGTTCGGGCTGATCGCCCTCGGATTCCTTTTGGCAGCCGGCTTCATCGCCCTCGCAGATGTGGTCGGCCCGATCTATTCCGCGCTGATCTTCGCCGGTATCTTCCTCGTCCTGGCGCTGGCCGTATATCTCGGATCTCTTCTTGGACACAGCAAGCGGCAGCGCGAACTGGCCGAGAAACGGCGCGCCAGCGAAACAAGCGCGCTGATTACCACTGCCGCCATTACGGCGCTGCCGATGCTGGTCAGGTCGCCCCTGCTCCGCATCGGTCTACCGGCGGCCGCCATTGCTGCCTTTGCCCTACTGCGCGATAATGACGACAGCGCCGACTAGGCGCGCGGTGGCAAGTCCCTGGCCGGCATGACGACAGGCAGACCCTGCGGATGAATCTGCAGGGTCACCGCCGTCTCGAGATCGATCAATTCCCCATCCACAACAGCATGCGTACCACGTTTGCGCTGGGGAAAGCGCAAGACCAGGTCGCGCACCTCCGTCTCGCTCACCGCAGGATTGGCCCGCCAGCGGCCAGTCATCACATCGAGTACCAGACTGAGCAGTTCCCGGCTGCTGACGCTATGGGCGACATAGACACCGAGCTTACCCGCATCGAGCGTTTCGGCCACTGGCACCGGGCTGTCGTCAAGTGGATTGTTGGACACCGCAAGACCAGAAACCGTGACTGTGCGGTCGCCCTTTTCGGTATGCAGTTCCACCTCGAAGCGCGGCGGATTGAGCGCCGAGGCAACAATGGCCCTCAGGCTTGCGATCATCTTGCCGACCCGGCTGCGATAAATCATGCCATTGCGGATACGCACCAGACGGGCGTGAATACCGACACCGAACTGGTGCACGAAGGGACGCCCATTGGCCGTGGCGATGTCGATGCGCTCGACCTGTCCACGGGCAATCGCCAGGAGTGCTCGTTCCAGCTCGAGCGGCATGCCCAGGGCACGCGCGAACAGGTTCATTGTCCCGGCGGGCAGCACGGCCAGGGGCTTGCCACTCTTGAACGCCATAGCAGCGGCAGTTGAGATGGTGCCATCACCCCCGCCCGCCAACACGACCTCAATCTCGGGGTCATGCGCCGCCTTGCGCAACTCGGCCTCTACTGACTTGCCGGCGACGACCCGGCACTCAAGCGTGTGCCCCTCGGCAACGAAGATCTCCACGGCCCGGGCGCAGAAGGCATCCAGATCCATGGTCCTGAGGGTGCCGCCATCCCGGTTGAAAATAGCCCGGATTTTCAAATTGTGTCGTCCTCTTGAGGCCTAACGGCAGACTTGTTCAACTCTGGTAGCGAAATGGTCACGTCAGTACCGCCATCCAAGGGCGTGCGATAGATGGGCGACCCACCAAACTGCTCCGCAAGCTGGCGAATGATCACCGACCCCAATCCCGGCTCGCCCCCGTCGTCCATCGTTGGCATCCCGACGCCGTTGTCGGTGACGACGAGGACCGGCACATTGGCATCGTCACGTCCAAAGACAACTGTGATCTCTCCGCGACGATCCCCGGGAAAGGCATATTTGAGGGCATTGGTGACCAGTTCACCCACCAGGATGCCAAGCGTCGTGGCATCGCGCGCACTCACCTCGATCGGCGCCAACTCGCTGCGCAGATTGACCCGCCCGCCATCGGTCTGGGTCTCTGCCAGGTCTTCGAGCACGGCCGAGAGGAATTCGTCTGCACTGGCCGTTTCAAGATCATCGCCAAGGCGCAGGCGGCGATGGGCCGAGGCCACGGCATGCACCCGCAGGCGTGCCGCCTCGAGTGCAGAGCGGACCTGTTCGGATTTGCTGCGCATCATCTGCAGGGCCAGCAGCGACGACACGGTCGCCAGTGAATTCCCGATCCGGTGATTGGTGTCCTGCAACAGGGCCTCGACGCGCTGCCGCTCACGCTCGGCATGAGCACGCGCCTCCTGGATGTCGCGCGTGCGCTCGGCCACCTCCGCCTCGAGCGCTTCATTTTGAGTCATCAGCCCGCGATGCCGCTGGGTCAGCGCGCTAACCTGGCTTTGCGAACGGGCGAGCAGTGCATAGGCAAGAATCGCCGCCGCCGTCAGCGCCGCGATAAGGGCAACCACCAATCCGGTGCGTGTCTGGTCGATGTCGGCATTGCGGCTTGCAAGTTTGGCATCTTCCTCGGCGATGAAGTCCTCAAGCGTCTCGCTGACCTCTGCCATCAGTCGCGCGCCCATGCCGGTTTCGGTGAGTGTCTGCGCCTCTTCGCTCCGCTCTGTTGTCACCAGCTCAACAGTCCGGTTCATCTCGGCCATCTTGTTGGTGATGTTGCCGGTAATGCTGGCGACGCGCGCACTCTGCCCGGGATCGTCGGCTGTCATTTCGAGCAATGTGGACACGCGCTGGTCAAGGCTCGAAACCGCCTCCCTATAGGGTGCCAGAAACTGGGGATCGGCGGTCAGCAAGTATCCGCGCTGACTCGCCTCCGCCTGGCTGAGCGCATGGGTCAATTCCCGTGCCGCATTGCGCACAGCATAGGTCTTGGTAATGTCGTTGAGCTGCCGGTCGATCCCCTGCATCAACATGAGCGCGGCGACCGCGGCCAGGCAGATCAGACCGAGCGACACCCAGACGGCCAGACGTCGTGTGGCGCGCCTTCCCGGCTTCAGGGCATCGAGTTTTTGTGCTCGCTCAGTCACGACGCTCATCTCCACACGCAACGGCGACAGGCCCCGGCACCTGGGCAGATTTGACTGTCACCCGTGGCAGCATTGAGGCCCCCTAGATCAGCGGCCGCACGCGCTCGCCCGGACCGTCCCAACCCGCAATGCGGGCCAGTTCGGCGGCATCGAGCACCTCGCAGCTGCGTCCAAGCCAGTGAATGAGACCGCGATTTGTCAGCTTTCGCAATGTCTTGTTTGTGTGGACGATGGACAGACCGAGCGTATCGGCAACATGCTGTTGGGTCAGCGGGATCTGCACTTTGGATTTGCCCAGCCCCACTGCCAGAGCACGTTCATGCAGGAAGGCCAGCAGATAGGCTGCCCGCTCCAGCGCAGAGCGCCTGCCAAGGCTGAGCAGATGGTCATCCAGCATGCGCTCTTCGCGAGACGCAAGCCAGGTCACGTCAAAGCCCAGGCTTGGGTGCTCCCGGAACAGCTCATCAAGCCGATCCCTCTGGAACACGCAGAGCACTGCGGGGGTGAGCGCCTCGACTGAATGTTCCAGTTCGCCGATGACCGAGCCCTGCAACCCGACCAGATCGCCAGGCAAAAGATAGTTGAGGATCTGCCGGCGCCCATCATCAAGCATCTTGTAACGGAACGCCCAACCCGAAAGGAGCGTGAAGAGGTGAGCACTATGCCCGCCCTCGGACAGGATCGTCGTTCCGGGCTCAGCCGTGAACTCCCCCGTCTTGAAGATGGAAACGAATCTCAACTCTTGGGCAGAAAAATCCCGGAAGGCCGGAGAGCTGCGCAACGGGCATTGCTCGCAGGGCACCCGACGCCCCGTAGTTGGAAGGACAAGACTCACCGGATTTCCTGACGCTAGGGAGATCGCATGGCCGAAACGTCGGACCCCTGTGGCCCGTTCCACATGTCAAAGTTAAATGACAGAGGTGTTGCAAAGGAGCCATTAAGCCGTTCAACCAACGGAAAGTGGCTATATGCACAGCGGGCGCCCGGCTCTCGTCGTCGAGACCGAATTCATTATCGCCCTGTCAATCCAGACCGTTCTTGAAACACGGTTCTCGAGTACGGTCGTCGCGTTCACCAGAGCCGATGAGGCCCTGGCGCATTCCGCGGAGTGGTCAGATGCCTGGCTCGCCATTGTGGAGCTTGAAACAGGGCGACCAGACCTTCTTGAACTCGCGCGCCGGATTTCCCAGAGCGGCATCCCAGTTATTGGTATTACCGCAAATATAGCGCTGATGAACGGCGTGCCGGAGCTCCCCGGCACGCCCATTCTCATCAAGCCCATTCCGGATGACCAACTTGCGGATGCCGTCTCGGAACGACGGCGTCAGTATCCGTTGCCCGATGTCACCTGAGCAGAGACGGCGTCTGGTCCGTAATCAGACTCGCCGCTGATCTTGAGCAGTTCGGTCAGGCGCGTACGCGCACGGCTTACCCGGCTCTTCATGGTGCCGACGGCGCAATCGCAGATTGATGCAGCTTCCTCGTAGGAAAAGCCGGAAGCGCCGATCAGAATGATGGCTTCACGCTGGTCATCGGGCAGTTTCGACAAAGCAGTCTTGAAGTCCTCCAGATCCATGGATCCATATTGCGCCGGATGGACAGCCAGACGTTCGGTGAAAATACCATCCGTGTCCTGCACTTCGCGGCCGCGCTTGCGCATCTGGCTGTAAAATTCATTGCGCAAGATGGTAAAAAGCCACGCCTTTATATTCGTGCCCATCTCGAAGCTTGATTGCTTGGCCCAGGCTTTCATGACCGTGTCCTGCACGAGATCATCAGCCTTGTCATGCTTGCCGGTCAGCGACACCGCGAAGGCGCGCAGACTGGGAAGAGTAGCCAGCATTTCACGTTTAAACGAGGTTCCCTCGGCTGCCATGCAGTCACTCCCCGTCCCGGCGAGACGCCTTGCCGACCTGAGCCTCTTCGGCACTGTCGAGTTTTTCAAGGAGGTCGAGGAGTTGCGTTGGCACTCCTTCGTCCTGCACCGCCCCATAGAGTGCGCGCAAACGCGAGCCAATATCCGACGTCGGACCGAGCCCATCATCCGCCCGCCCCGCCTGCATGCGCACACGTTGCTGCGTCACCAGATCATCCTTCTTCATCCGTATTCGACCGACCAGTCTTGTTTAGCTAGCTTGTTCGCCATCACAATTCGCCGCAGATGGAAAAGTTCCAAACTATGGGAACTTTTATCGGAACCAACCGTTTTCGCCCCCGTGAGGTTCAGAACTATAAAGCGTCACCTGGGAGTCTTCTTCAATGTCACTGTCCACGCGGATCGCTCCGCATCTGCCCTACCTGCGTCGTTTTTCGCGGGCTGTTACCGGCTCGCAGACATCGGGCGATGCTTACGTCGCCGCTACCCTCGAGGCTCTGATCGCCGACATCTCGCTCTTCCCAGAAGCAACGAGCGACCGCATCGCCCTCTACAAACTTTTCTCGGCACTGTTTTCGTCCTCGGCAGTGTCCATTCCTCAGCCAAGCTCGAGTTTTGCCTGGGAACAGCGCGCGGCAGCCAATCTGGCCAATCTCGCCCCCCGCGCCCGGCAGGCCTTCCTGCTGGTAGCGGTAGAAGGCTTCACTCACGCCCAGGCCGCCGAAGTTCTCGACATCAGCGATGACGAGTTTGCCGGCTTGCTCGAAGAGGCGTCCACCGACATTTCCCGTCAGGTCGCCACCGAGATCATGATCATCGAGGATGAGCCTCTCATCGCGATGGATATCGAACAGATGGTGGAAAGCCTGGGTCATAAGGTCGTCAGCATTGCCCGCACTCATAAGGAAGCGATCAATCTGTTCAACCAGACCCAGCCACGCATGATCCTCGCTGACATCCAGCTGGCTGATGGCAGCTCGGGCATTGATGCGGTGAACGATATTCTCAATAGCCATTCGGTGCCCGTGATCTTCATCACGGCCTTTCCCGAACGTCTGCTGACCGGCGAACGCCCCGAGCCGACCTTCCTTGTCACCAAGCCGTTCAACCCGGAAATGGTGAAGGCCCTGATCAGCCAGGCGCTGTTCTTCGACGAAGGTTCGCGCGCCGCAGCCTGAGCTTGCGGGACCATTGATCACGAAAGGGTCGGCTAACGCCGGCCCTTCTCTATTTTCAGGAACTCGCGAAGTCGTGAAAACGTTGTCCTGACAAGTTCAAAAACATGGAGTTCACCATGCTGTACTATGCACTCGTCTTTCTGGTCATCGCGCTGATCGCGGGCATTCTGGGGTTTGGCGGTATTGCAGGCGCTTCGGCCGGTATCGCCCAGGTCCTGTTCTTCCTTTTCCTCGCCTTCCTGGTCATTTCCCTGGTCGTGGGCCTCTTCCGTCGGACCTGACCCTTTACTGGGACGGTATGGTCGCGGCGCCTGCGGGCGCCGTTTGGGGTTGAGGAAACAGGTCTTCGATTTGGCCCGTCAGACGATAAACCACCAAGCCAATCCATTCGCGCAGGGCTGTCGATGCCGTGTCGAAGTTCGTATTCGGATCGGCGATGTCGAACCAGAGCCCCTGGCTACCGGTGCTGCGATAGTCGGTCGGCCAAGGGATGACATCGACACCTTCGGCGCGGAACAGGCCAACCGACCGTGGCATGTGGAAAGCGGAAGTGACAAGCACGGCAGGTCCCGCATCCGAGCCAAGCAGATCGCGTGTGAACCGGGCATTCTCGATCGTGTTGCGCGACTCCCCTTCAAGAACGAGGCGGCTTTCGTCCACGCCCAATCCGACAAAAAATCGCCTTGCTGTCTCGGCCTCGCTCTCACTATCGTCTGAAAGCAGCGCCCCGCCACCCGACAGGACGATCGGCGCATCGGGATAGCGCTGGGCCAGCCACAAAGTCGTTGTCAGCCTCTCGCCGGCATCATTCAGCGCCACGGTCTGCCGCGCCGTGCTTGGGCGCGCCTTGGTTGCGCCACCAAGCATGACAATTGCCCCGACACGCTCCGGCGCTACCGCCGGCTCTGCGAACCGATCCTCAAGTGGTTGGATCAGCACATAGCCCATGCTGGTGAAGGCAAACACCCCAACCACGAGAAACGCCATGGTCAGCGCCGCAATCGCCAGACGCTTGCGATTGAACATGATGAGCAGGAGCGCTGCCAGAATAAGCAGCAGGACAACACTGATCGGCTGAACCAGGAGCCAGAACGCTTTCGAGAGCACAAAGAACATGCGGCCATTCACCTCGCGCCATGCCGGGCAAAACCCGCTTTTTCGCTTGCTATCTCACTCGCTTCTGGTTTTCTACCAGACGGTCAAGACTGCCAGCCGATTATAAGGCAGTCGCCAGTCAGGCAGGCGCCCAAAAGGGCCAAATGGTGAGCATGAAGCAGGCTGAACCCGCCAGCGCGGGGGCATCGCCGGTCGTAGAGCTGCGCGATATTCACAAATCTTTCGGTGCGCTGGAAGTGCTGAAGGGCATTTCTTTCACGGCGCGCGAGGGACAGGTGGTCTCTCTCATCGGCTCGTCCGGCTCAGGCAAGTCCACCCTGCTGCGCTGCATCAACATGCTCGAAGTGCCCGACAAGGGCGACGTATTGATCGATGGCGAAGCCATCGCGCTGTCCGGGATCTCTCCGGCCCGTCGCATTGCCGATGAAAACCAGATCCGCCGCATCCGCTCCGAACTGGGCATGGTGTTCCAGTCCTTCAACCTGTGGGCCCACATGACGATCCTTGAGAACGTCATGGAGGCGCCGCTTGTGGTGCAGAAGCGCGCGCAGGCCGAAGTCGAGGCTGAAGCCCGCGCCATGCTTGACAAGGTCGGCATTGGGTCCAAGGCCGACGCCTATCCGGCCCAGCTCTCGGGCGGGCAGCAGCAGCGCGCCGCCATCGCGCGAGCCCTCTGCATCAATCCGCGCGTCATGCTCTTTGACGAGCCGACGTCGGCACTCGACCCGGAGCTGGAAGTGGAAGTGCTGCGCGTCATCAAGCTGCTCGCTGACGAAGGCCGCACCATGGTCCTGGTCACCCATGACATGGAGTTTGCGCGCTCCGTTTCCGACCGCGTCATCTTCCTCCATCAGGGCCTGATCGAGGAGGAGGGCACGCCCGAAGACGTCTTCGGCGCGACCAAGTCTGCCCGGCTCAAGCAATTCCTCAACGCCGCCAACCATGCGTGATGGCGTTGGGAAACGACCCGGAAAGCCGGGCGAAACTGCAAATAGACCACTCAACGGAGAACGATCATGAAGAAGATGATGCTGGCGGCCGCGGCCGTTCTGGCTCTCGGCACCCCGGCAATGGCGCAGGAAACCGTGCGCATCGCCACCGAAGGCGCCTATGCCCCCTGGAATTTCCTCAACGATGCCGGTGAGCCGGCTGGCTATGAAATCGCTCTGGGCAACGCCATCTGTGAAACCGCGGGCCTTACCTGCGAGTGGATCATCAATGACTGGGACTCAATCATCCCGAACCTGCTCGCGGGCAACTACGACCTGATCATGGCCGGCATGTCGATCACCGACGAACGCCTCGAAACCATCGACTTCTCGGACAACTACTTCCCGCCCGATCCGTCCAAGTTTGTCGCTGCCGCCGGCGCAACGCTCGACTTCGCAGCCCTGTCAGGCGCCCGCGTTGGCGTCCAGGGCGGTACGATCCAGGCCGCCTATGCCGAAGAAAACCTCGGCAGCGCGAACACCGTCGTGACCTTCGCCACCGCTGACCAGGCCATGGCCGACCTCGCTGCCGGCAACCTCGACACCATCCTGGCTGACGGTGCCTATCTCGATCCGGTCGTGACTGCCTCGAATGGCGCAATCGAGTTCGTTGGCGAAGATGTCATGATCGGCAACGGCGTAGGCGCCGGCATCCGCAAGGAAGACGCCGAGCTCAAGGCCAAGGTCGACGAAGCTCTCGCGACGCTCAAGGCTGACGGCACCGTCGACAAGCTTATCGCCGAGTGGTTCGACGGCATGGGCCCGTTCTTCGCCGAGTAAGCCTCTCCGGCATAATCCGCCTCTCCCGGCCCCCGGGAGAGGCAATCATCCGGTGCGTTTCTCATCCGCAAAACCGCAGCCACTTTTGCTCGAAACGCTCTAACCGCGGGATAGCGGCATGTTTGAAGACCTCGCCTTCTGGGTCGGCTACATCACCAATGGCAAGCATCTGACCTGGTACGCGAGTTTCCAGTTCACAATTTACGCCGCGCTTCTGGGCGGCGCCCTGGCTGTGGTTTTTGGCCTGACAGGCGCCACGCTCAAGAATTCGCGCTACTTCGCCCTCCGTCTGATCGGCACAACTTATTCATCCATCGTGCGCGGCGTGCCCGACGTCCTGTTCTTCCTGTTCTTCCCCCTGGCCTTCGAACAATCGGTCGAGTGGTTCGTCTCCACCCAGGTCTGTACTCCGGAGGCCATCGCCGCGCAGACATCGCCCTGGCCGCCCTGCAGGGAAGCCAACTGGTTTCTGGGCACGACCGAATACCTGCTTCTCGCGAGCGTCTCGCTCGGTCTCGTCTATGGCGCCTTTGCTACCAATGTCATTCATGGTGCCATGCGGGCCGTACCCGCCGGGCAACTGGAAGCTGCCCGCGCCTACGGCATGAGCGCGGCCCAGGTACTCTGGCGCGTTCATATCCGCCAGATGTGGGTCTATGCCCTGCCCGGCCTCTCCAATGTGTGGATGCTGATCGTCAAGGCGACGTCGCTGCTCTCGCTGCTGCAGATTGCCGATATCGTGCTCTGGGCCGACCGGCTCGGCGCTCCCAACTTCCTGCCCACGGTCGGTCTCGTCCATGACGACTGGCGCTGGCGCTACTATCTCGTGCTCTTCGTGTTCTACATCCTCGTCACCTGGCTTTCCGAGCGCGCCTTCGAGGCGATCATGCGCCGCGCTGGTCGGGGCATCCTGAGCGAGGTGCCCGCCTGATGCAGGGCTTCTTCAACGATCTGGCCATCATGGCCCCGGCGGTGATGTTCAACATCTATTTCGCCGCCGCCTCGATCCCACTCGGCTTCGTGCTCGCCATCTTCCTCGCGCTGGGCAAGGCCTCGGGCAACCTGGTAATCAACCGCCTGTCGCGCGGCTATATCTACGCCTTCCGGGGATCGCCGCTCTTCATCCAGTTTTTCATGTTCTATTCGCTGGCGCTCTCCCTCAACCTTGCAGTGTGGAAGCCGCTGGGGATCTCCGGCATCGTGCTGCATCCGCTGTTTATCGGGCCGCTGGTGCTGGTGCTCAATACCGCCGCCTACACGGCCGAAATATTCTATGGCGCGCTGCGTGCCGTGCCACGCGGCGCCATCGAGGCCGCCCGTGCCTTTGGCATGAGCCGCAGCCAACAGTTCCGCCGCGTTGTCTGGCCCAACCTCATCCGCCTGGCATGGCCGGCCTATACCAATGAGGTCGTGTTCCTGTTCCACGCCACGGCCATCGTCTATTTCGCCCTGCCCGTGGTCGGCGCCCAGGCTGACCTCATGATGACGGCCAAGACCCTGTTCGAGCGCGACTACAACGCCTTCCTGCATTTCTCGGTCGCAGCGCTCTACTTCCTCGCGGTGTCGCTGGTGGTTTTCTTTATCTTCGGCCTCATCTACCAGAGGCTCATGCGCCACCTGCCCGCCCCGCCGCGCCTGCGCTATGTTCCCAGCTGGTGGCGTTGAGCAAGGAACGACCATGAAGGTTATAGCCGATCTCTGCATCGTGCCGATGGGCGTTGGCCCCTCGGTCTCCGCCTATATCAAGGAAGTCCGCGACGTCCTCGCCACGACCGGCCTCATCCACGAAATGCATGCCAATGGCACCAATATCGAGGGCGAGATGAGTGCCGTCAGCGCTGCCGTCGAAGCCTGTTGTGCGCGCCTCCATGAACTCGGCGTCGAGCGCATCTTCTGCACCATGCACTTCTCGACCCGCATAGACAAACCTCAATCCATGGCCGACAAGCTGGCCCGCCTCGCCTGATGACAGTCCAATGACCTTTACGCTGCACAACCTCGACCTTGCCGGCGACGCGCCCGGCCACACCACCACAGTCTACTGGTATACGGTGGGCCCCGAGACCGCACAGACCAAGGTGCACTTGCAGGCGGCGCTCCATGCCGACGAACAGCCCGGCACCATGGCCCTGCACCATCTGCTGCCCATGCTGCGCGATGCGGATGCCAAAGGCACGCTCAACGCGCGTTTCGTCATCTTCCCCTCCGTCAATCCGCTGGGCCTGGCCACCAGAGTGCTGCGCCGTCATATCGGTCGCTACGATCTGGAGACCGGCGTCAATTTCAACCGCCGCTGGCCCGATCTCTACCCGCTCATCGCCGAGACGATTGCCGGCAAATTGACCGGGGACGCCGCAGCCAACCTCAAGCTTATCCGCGGCGCGGTGGGCGCGTGGCTCGATCAGCAACAACCCGCGACTGCCGCGCAGCGCCTGCGCCTGCACATCCTCAAATCCGCCCACGACGCCGATATCGTCCTTGACCTCCACTGCGACGATGAAAGCCTCAAGCACATCTTCACTTCGCCCGACCTGATGCCGGGCCTGCAGGATTTGGCCGACCGCATGCAGGTGGCCGCGACCCTGACTGCCGAGGACAGTGGCGGCGGCTCCTTCGACGAAGTCCTTCCCAATCTTTATCGCAAGGCCCAACGCGCCAATCCCGGCTACCCCATTCCGATGGGCGCGCAAACCGCGACACTCGAATATCGCGGACAGGCCGACACGCATGACTCAATCGGCGCGGAGGATGCGCAGGGGCTCTTCGATTTCTTCACGGATCGCGGCCTTGTCAACGCGCCGACCTCGCCCGCCACGCCTGCCCCCGGCCCAACGCCGTTCGAGGCCACCGAAGTCCTGCGGGCCGACCGCCCTGGTCTTCTGGCCTACCGTGTCGGCCTCGGCGATCGCGTCAAGAAGGGGGACGTCGTCGCCGACATCATCGCCATGGATGGCCCCGAGGCCTTCCTTGCCCGCTCGCCGTTGCGGGCAGGAACCGACGGCATCGTGCTGTCGCGCTCCAGCGCCAAATATGTCGTGGTCAACAGCTCGGTCGCCAAGATCGTCGGCAGCGACATCCTTCCGGCCCGCGCCGGCGGCTATCTGCTCGAAGACTAACCTACCAAGGCTCGCTGGGAGGACGCAGTAACCGAAAGACGACCGGTCACTGTCGACAGCAGGTAGGCCGGCAGATCGGCCGCAACAAGAGGCCGCGCGAAGTAGAAGCCCTGCAGCTGGTGGCAGGCGATTTCCGAGAGGAATTGCGCCTGCTCTGCCGTTTCCACACCCTCGGCAGTAATCCGCAGCTTGAGGGTTTTGGCCATGGTGGCAATGGCCCGCAGGATGTCACGCGCCATCGGGTCGCTGGTCGAGGCTTCGACAAAAGAGCGATCGATCTTGATCTTGTCGAACGGGAATTTGAGCAGGTAACTCAGCGACGAATAGCCGGTACCGAAATCATCCATGGCAATCGTGACACCAAGAGCACGTATTCCGGCCAGCTTTGCGATGACTTCGTCGGGGTTTTCAATGAGCAGGCTCTCGGTAATTTCGATCTCGAGGCGCCGCGCCGCCAGACCCGATTGTGCAAGCGCCTGCTGCACCACCCGGCCGATATCGGATCGACGGAAATGCCGTGCTGAAAGGTTGACCGCCACCGTCAGGTGCTCCGGCCAGGCCGATGCCGCAATGCAGGCCTGGTTGATGGTCCAGTCGCCAATCTCGACGATAAGGTCGGATTGTTCCGCGATGGAAATGAACTCGGCGGGCGGGACCAGCCCCCGTGTCGGATGGTTCCAGCGCACCAGTGCCTCAAATCCCGTGGGCTGGCCATCGGTGGCGCTGACCAGGGGCTGATAGTGCAGCACCAGCTCATTCCGGGCGATGGCACCGCGCAGATCAGCCTCGATCAGGCGACGCTCCCGCTGCTCGAAATCCATCTGCCTTTCAAAGAAGCGATGCGTGGACCGTCCATCGGCCTTGGCGCGATACAGCGCCAGGTCCACATTGCGCAGCAAATGATCGGGGCGGATGCCATCACCGGGTGCCATGGCAATTCCGACACTGGCACCGATGAGGAACATGTCGTCCTCGACAAGGAATGGCTCCCGCATGCCCGCCACCAGGCGTTGGGCCAGCGCTTCGACACCGGCCCTGTCGCCAGTGTCGGGGAGGATGATGGCGAACTCGTCGCCACCGAACCGCGCCGCCACGTCGATGTCGCGCAAGTAGGTTTGCATCCGCGACGCCACTGCAACCAATAACTGGTCACCGGCAATATGACCCTTGCTGTCGTTGACTCCCTTGAACTGATCAAGGTCCACGAACATCACCGCGAAAGGCGTGCCATAGCGCTCCAGGCGCGCCACATTGAGCGCCAGCTGCTCGGTGAAGCGGGTTCTGTTGAGCAGCCCGGTCAGCGAGTCATGATGCGCCAGCATCGTGATCCGCCTCTCGGCAATCTTGCGCTCGCTGATGTCCGAGCCCGTGCCCAGATAGCCCAGATATTGTCCGGCCGAGTCGAAGGCTGGCTTGCCGGTCAAACGCCACCAGCACTCCTGCCCGGTGCCAATAATCTGGATTTCCACATCATGAAAAGTCTCCCGCTCGCCCATGGCCCGCTCGATCTCCCGCACCATCGGATCCGATGGCGATGTGATCAATTGCAGGAACACGAGGAAATCGGCGCCCATCAGATCAGCGTCCGTCGCACCCGTCGCTTTGGTGAACCCGCCAGAGAGCCGGTTGACGATCCCTCGTTGGTCAAGTCCCCAGACCCAGTCCGAGGCCGACTGCTCGAACTCGCGCAACAGCAAGCCAATGATCTGGCCCTTTTCCTCGACGAGCATTTCCGAGGCGCGCAGGGCCACGAAAGCCGAGGCCTGATTGAAGACCACAGTCAGGAGGATAAAGGTGAAGCCGCCGATCAGCGTTCCCTGCACCAGAATGTCGCCGGATTGACCGACCCCCGTAAGCCCCCTCAGCGAGCCCACGACCACAGGAATGGTCAATGCCGCCAGCGCCTGCGGGAAGTTGATGAGCGCGACCAACGAGATGCACAGGAGCCCGCCGGCACCCAGCAAAGTCACCGTTCGTATAGCGCTGTCGTCCCCATCAACCGGCATTACGGACAGCACGATGGCCCATAGCACGCCCGCGACAAGCGACACGAGGATCACTTGCGCTCCCGCCGACCCCTCGCCCTTCTGTATTCGCCGCGCCAGGAGAGTGGCGCCAAAATGAATGACATTGATGGCGCTGAGCAGGGCGGCGAGCATGCCAAAGACCGGCAGGCTCCAGGTCACCACCATGAAAGCAGCTGAAACAATGAGGGATGCGGCCATCAGGGCCGGCACCATGAGCGCCACAGATTCGAGTTGCTGACCGAGCAGTTTCTCACGCAAAACCGGAGACAGGCCGTCCGCGCCGATCGCGCGGTCGACAAATCGATTGATCAGGGAAAAAGTTGCTCCGAGCACGGACATGGCCGCAATCTGCAGCATTCATCTTAATATTGCGTGTTTCGACACAGGCAAGTTGCGCCTCTAAGCAACGCGCAAATAAAGCCGCGGCGGAATTATTTCCTAGGTAAACAACGTAGCGAGGGCGAGGTCGACAAGGCCAACCTCGCCACCAGTCCATTACGCTATCGTCACTCCTTGAGACCCCACTGGGCATGCTCCAGAGCGGTCATGACGCCACGCAGTTCTGCAAGGCCCTTCATGCGGCCGATGGTGGGGTAGCCCGGCTGCGAGCGGCGTCCGAGATCGTCCATGATGTCCTGTCCATGGTCTGGGCGCATCGGGATTTCCCAATCCTTGCGACCCTCGGCTTTTCGGCGGCGTTCTTCGGTGAGCACGGCGGCGATGACCGCCACCATATCGGTATCTCCGCCCAGATGTTCGGCCTCGTAGAACGAGCCGGCAATCTCGTCATTGTCGCGCTTGACGTTGCGCAGGTGCAGGAAATGGATCTTCGACGCAAACTGCGAGACGATGGCCGGCAAATCATTGTCCGGCCGGGCGCCGAGAGAGCCGGTGCAAAAGGTCATGCCGTTGGCCTGACTGTCCACGGCATCGAGGATGAACTTGTAGTCCTCGGCGGTGGACATGATGCGCGGCAGACCCAAAAGGGCGAACGGCGGATCGTCGGGATGGCAGCAGAGCCGCATGCCCAATTCTTCGGCCACCGGCACCACTTCCTCCAGGAAGTCGACGAAATGCATGCGCAACTGCTCACGGCTGATCGCGCCGTACTCGTCGAGATGCGCCTGCACATCCTCGAGCGACATGGATTCGGTCGAGCCCGGCAGACCCATGGTCACGTTGCGGGCCAGCTGCTTCTTGTCATCCTCCCCCATCGCCGCGAAGCGGCGGGCCGCCTCGTCGGCAATGGCATTGGTGAAGTCGGTAGCGGCCCCTGGACGCTTCAGGATGTGGATGTCAAAGGCGGCAAAGTCGTTGATGTCGAACCGCATGCACGAGCCGCCATGCGCGACCGTCCAGCGCAGGTCAGTGCGGGTCCAGTCCAGCACCGGCATGAAATTGTAGCAGATGGTCTCGATGCCGCTATCGGCCAGGTGCCTCATCGAGACCTTGTAGTTGGCGATATGCTCGCGCCAATTGCCCTTCTGCTTCTTGATGTCCTCGGTGACCGGCAGGCTTTCCACCACATCCCAGGTCAGGCCAGACGCCGTACCGTCCTTGCGGGTGGCAATCTCCCTGTGACGCTTGGCAATCTCCTCGGGCGTCCACACCACTCCATTGGGAACGTGATGCAGGGCGCTCACCACCCCGGCCGCCCCGGCCTGGGTGATATCATCAATGCTGGTGAGGTCCTTGGGGCCGAACCATCGCCATGTCTGTCTCAACTTCAAGTCTCCGTTTGCATATGGGCTATTTTGAGGGACCGGCCGGGTTCAGTCATTGGCCAGAGCGATCAGTATATCGACATGACAGGGTGAACCCTGCCGACACCAGCAGGCGAGGTTTTTGCCACCCAGCGCGGAACGAATGTCCGCAAGGGCCGGCCGGGGTCGGTCGGCTTCGATCGCGCCTTCCATCCAGCGCGCATAGCGAGCGACCGCCTCGGCTTGTGCGGCATCCTTGTTCAGACCTGTTTCGGCCATCACGGCATCTATTGTGAATGGGTTACCCCAGGGCCCCGGTCGCGCCACCGACTGGGCTGCCAGCCCATTCAGCGCTTGCGAAATCGCCTGCAGGTCGAATCCCGCGCGTCGCGACAGGACGATGCGCTCAGGCCTCATTTGCGCATGTCCGGATCGTAGACGAATTTGGGCATTTCCCATTTGAAGGCAATGGCCAGTACGCGCAGCGTAAAGCCGAACGCGATGGACACAATGACCATCAGGTCCACCGGCGCGCCGGCCAATAGGCCAAGCGAGTAGAGCAGGCCGGTCAGGATGGAGACCGTCGCGTAGAGCTCGCCCCTGAAGATCAGCGGAATGTCGTTGCACAGGATATCGCGCAGAATACCGCCAACCGCCCCCGTCACCATTCCGGCCACGATAACGATGATCGGGTGCGCCCCGCTTTCAATGCCGATATTGCAGCCGATGATCGTGAAAACCACGAGGCCAAAGGCATCGAGCAGCAGAAACGGCCATTTGAGCTTGTCCACCACCCGCGCCAGCACGATGGTGGAAAGCGCCGCGCCGCAGACCAGCAGCACCAGGTAGGGATTGGACACCCAGGAAAGCGGATAGTGGTCCAGCAAAATGTCGCGGATGGTCCCACCCCCCAGTGCCGTTACCCAGGCAAGCAGGCAGACACCGAACCAGTCCATGTTTCGTCGCCCGGCAGCGAGCGCGGCTGTCATCGCCTCGGCGGTGACAGCGATGTAGAAGGCGATGGTCAGCATGGCGCAATCCTGGCTCTGTCGTCGGAACCGGGTTGCCCCAACGGACGTAACGCACCAGCATGTGCCCGTCGTCCACTACGGAAGCAAGCCCCATGCGCCAGCCCCGCTCTGTCCGCGCCCTCGAAGAGTTCGGTCGTGTGCGCTTGTCTCAGAGCTTCTTCATGCGCGACTTCCTCTATTCTGAAATCGCCGCCATCAATGGTTTTCAAAACCTGCCCGAAAATCCGGACCTGGCCATCGCGGCGGGAACAAGGCTCTGCGAGGAATTGCTTGAACCGCTGCAGGACAGGTTCGGCCGCATCTCGGTGCGCTCGGCCTACCGATCGCGCGAGGTCAATCACTTCGGCAACGTCAACAAGCTCAACTGTGCCACCAACGACAAGAACCGTGCCGGGCACATCTGGGATATTATGGATGCCAAGGGTCGCATGGGGGCAACGGCCTGCGTGATCGTCAACCGCTTCATTCCCTACTATGAGCGCACCGGCGATTGGGAAGCCCTGGCCTGGTGGATCCACGATCACTTGCCCTACTCCGATATGGAGTTCTTCCCCCGGTTCGCCGCTTTCAACATGCAATGGCACGAGACTCCTGAGCGGAGGATCTACAGTTACATTCCGCCCCGGCGCGGCTGGCTGACTAAGCGAGGCATGGAGAACTGGGCGGGAGGGCATGGGGCGGGTTACGGGGCGATGCTGGCGGAACTGGCGTGACCCTGCCGCCTCGACGCTCACGACGCCGCCCTCGGGCCCGACCCGAGGGCCATTCTCAACCTGCTGCAATTCTGCGCCTGTCTTGACAGGCCCTCGGGTCAAGCCCGAGGGCGGAACTGTGGGTGGGAGAAGTTCAAAGAAAATCCGCCCTGTGCGGCGTAAACACGTCCACCAGCCGGCCCTTTTCCAGGGCCACGACGCTGTGCACGAGGCCGGTCGGTACGATGAAGCTGCCGCCCTGCCCCACAACCTCGACCTTGCCGTCGATGGTCACTTCAAAGCTGCCCTCGGCAACATAGCTGACCTGGATATGCGGATGGCTGTGCGGCGCGCCGATGGCGCCCTTGTCGAAGCCGAATTCGACCTGCATGAGCTCGGGCGTATGGATCAGCACGCGGCGGGTATTGCCCGGCCCAAGGGTGGTCCATTCGGTAGCATTGGGTTGGGCAAAGAATTGCTGTTCAGTCATGTCTCTTACCTCGCGAGCCAGCCGCCATCGACCGGGATGACGGCGCCATGCATGTAGTTGGAAGCGGGGGCGAGCAGGAATACTGCCGCGTCGCCGATGTCAGAGGGGACGCCCCAACGGCCCACCGGAATACGTCCCAGGATCGCCGATGAGCGGTCAGGATCGTTGCGCAGGGCCTCGGTATTGTTTGTCTCGATATAGCCCGGCGCGATGGCATTCACATTGATGCCCTTGGCCGCCCACTCATTGGCGAGGAGGCGCGTGATGCCCAGCACGCCGCTTTTCGACGCCGTGTAGCTGGCCACACGGATGCCACCCTGGAAGCTCAGCATCGAGGCAATGTTGACCACCCGTGCCGGACGACCGGTGGCAATAGCCTTTCGCCCGATGGACTGTGCGAGGAAGAACATCGACTTCAGGTTGATGTCCATCACCTGGTCCCAGTCGGCTTCGGTGAAATCCACTGCGTCGACGCGCTTGATGATGCCGGCATTGTTCACAAGGCCATCGATGGGGCCGTGTTGATCCCAAGCCGTATCGAACATCGCCTGTGCCGCGCTGGTCGAACCAAGATCGGCGCTGACGGCGACGAAGTCGGCACCTTGCCCCGCCATCAGCGAGGCGGTCTCTTCCATCGACGACCGGCCGACACCGATAACCTTTCCGCCAGCCCGGCCGATGCTGAGGGCTATGCCCTGCCCGATGCCGGTATTGGCGCCGGTGACCAAGACGGTCTTGCCCGTAAGCGAGAATGCGCTGAGATCCATCAGCGCAGCTCTTCCATCGGCACCTTCTCGGCGTCGGTATAGTCGATATTGTCGCCGGCCATGGCCCAGATGAAGGTGTAGGAGCCCGTTCCGGCGCCCGAATGGATCGACCAGGGCGGGGAAAGGATAGCCTGCTCGTTGCGCACGATCATGTGCCGCGTTTCGTCCGGCTCGCCCATCAGATGCACCACGAAGGCATCGGGCTTCAGGTCGAAATAAAGATAGGCCTCCATGCGGCGGTCATGGACGTGGGCGGGCATGGTGTTCCACACCGAACCCGGCGCGAACTGGGTGAGCCCCACCACCAGCTGACAGCTTTTGAGGCTGTTCGTGTACTGGTAGATCGAGCGCTCATTGGCGGTTTCGGCGCTGCCCATATCAAGGCGTTTGGCGCCCGACTGCTGCAGCAGCGTGGTCGGGTGACTGGCATGGGCGGGTGCGCTCAACAGGTAATACTTGGCGCCCTCGCCAGCAAACCGGACATCCTTGTTGCCCATGCCGACATAGAGCATGTCGCGCGGCCCCACGGCATGGTCCGTGCCATCCACGGAAATCGTCCCGGCCTCACCAATATTGACGGCGATGAGCTCGCGGCGATCAAGGAAATTGGTCGTGCCGGTGGGCTTGATGACCTCAAGGGTCAACGCGCCGCCATTGGGCACCGCGCCGCCAACGGCCATGCGGTCGTAGTGGGTATAGGTCCAGCGCACCTGCCCGGCAACAAACAGATCATCGATCAGGAAGTTCTCGCGCAGCTCGTCCGTGCCCATGGCCGCGGCCGTGCTGGGATCGATGGCGAAGCGAATGTCGAATTCGGTGCTCATGGGTCAGTCCTGGTTACTATTGGCCTTGTTCGGCCAGGCGCGCACGATAGCGATCCTGGCTGCGCGAAAGATGATCCCGCATGGCTTCGCGGGCGCCATCGGCATCGCGAGCGGAAATGGCGTTGAGAATGCGCCGATGCTCGTCGTGCAGGCCCACCTGGTATTCGTAGGTGAGCACGCTTTCCGTGCCCCAGGGCGAAGCCACGTCGCACGGAATGGTGCGGCTGCCCAAAGCATCGAGCACTTCGAGATAGAACGGATTGTTGGTGGCCACCGCGATGGCGCGGTGGAAGGTGAAGTCGGTCTTACCAGTGGGATTGCCCTGCTTCAGCAGGCGCCCGAACTCGTTCCATGCCTCATGGATCGCAGCGACTTGGCTAGTGCTATGACGCTGGGCCGCAAGGCCGGCAGACTCGATCTCGATCCCCATGCGCACTTCGAGCACATTGAGCGCCACCGAAATCTTGTTGGAGCGTTCCCCGGCAATGGCGCTGAAAGCCGATGTGGCCTGTGCCATGACGAATACACCCGCACCCTGGCGCGGCTGTACCATGCCGTCGGCGGCAAGCGCCGCGATGGCCTCGCGCACCACCGTGCGGCTGACCCCGAAATGGGTGCTCAGCTGGCTCTCGGTCGGCAGCTTCTCTCCCGGCCCGAACTCGCCCGCGCCGATGCGCTTGCGCAGCACATCCACCACCATTTCGGCGAGTTTCGGCTTTCGGGCCGGAGGCGATATGTCGATCAGGGACATGGCGCTACCGGAACAGACTTGGCAGCCACAGCGACAGCGCCGGGATGTAGGTAACGAGGCCGAGCACGATGATGCCTGCGGTGTAAAATGGCCAGACACTGCGCATCGCCGTCCAGATCGAGATCTTGCCCACCGCGGCGGCCACGAACTGCACTGGCCCGAGCGGCGGCGTATTGAGGCCGATGCCGAGATTGAGGATCATGATGACCCCGAAATGCACCGGGTCGACGCCGAACGAAGTCACCATGGGCAGGAAGATTGGCGTGGTGATGATAATCAGCGGGCCCATATCCATGAAGGTGCCGAGGAGCAGCAGCAGCACGTTGATCAGCAGCAGCACCATGAGCGGATCGCTGGTCAGCTGACCGACAAATTCGGTCAGGATCGGTGCGACACGCAGATAGGCCATCAGCCAGCCGAAGGATGCGGCGGCACCGATGATGAACAGCACCATGGCGGTAGTCCGCACTGCGCCCATGACACAATGGACAAAGGTGGACCAGTCCATGGTGCGGTACACAAGCAGAGTCACGAGGAAAGCGTAAATCACCGCAATGCAGGAGCTTTCCGTCGCTGTGAAGATACCCGATCGCACGCCGCCGAAGATAATCGCGATCAGCAGCAGGCCAGGGATCGAGATCAGGAAATATTGCAGCGCCTTGGAAAAGCCCGGAAAGGGCTCAGTCGGGTAGCCGCGCATCCGCGCCACGATATAGGCGGTGATCATCAGCGCCACGGCGAGCAGAAGTCCCGGGATGACGCCCGCCGTGAACAGGTCGGCAATCGAAATACGGCCGCCGCCTGAAATTGAGTAAATGATCATGTTGTGGCTGGGCGGCAGCAGCAAGGCAATCAGCGCCGCCATGGAGGTGACGTTCACCGCATAGTCAGCGCCATAACCACGCTCTTTCATCTGCGGGATCATGATCCCGCCAACGGCCGCAGCCTCGGCGACTGCCGAACCGGAAATGCCGCCGAACAATGTCGACGCCAGAACGTTTACCTGGCCCAGGCCACCGCGAATATGGCCCACGATCGACCCGGCAAACCGGATGATGCGGGCTGCGATCCCGCCGCGCATCATCAGGTCGCCGGCAAAGATGAAGAAGGGGATGGCCATCAGCGTAAAGACGCTTACGCCGGAATTGAGCTGCTGGAACACCACGATCGGCGGGCGACCGATATAGAGGATGGTGGCAAAGCTGGCGATGCCGAGGCAGAAGGCTATGGGCGTGCCAACAACCATCAGGACGCTGAAGACGCCAAAGAGAACCCAGTATTCCATGGCGATCAGGCCTCGCTGACGGAGTGGTCGGTGGTTTCGGCGTCAACCGGTTCGCCCGCGAGGCGAAGCGCCATGCGCTCGGCCACGAACAGGCAGATCAGGACGCCCGAAAACACGATCGGGAGATAGGTAAAGGTCTGCGGCAGGCCCAGCACCGGAATTCGGACGCTCCAGCCACGCAGGGCAAGTTCACCGCCATACCAGACCATGCCAAAGCCGAAAGCGAAAATGGCGAGATCGCTGATCGAGCGCAGGAAAGGCCTGGCCTTGGGGATCGCGTAGAGCAGCACGTCGAAACCCATATGGAATTTCTCGCGCACACCCACGGCTGCGCCCAGGAAAATGAACCAGCTCATGATCATGATCGAGCCAGACTCGGTCCAGGCCGGCGACGAATTGACCACGTAGCGCATGTAGACCTGGTAGGCGACGATGATGGTCATGGAGACCAGACCGACCGCGGCGATCCACAGGGCGACCATCGATATCGCGCCAAAGACGCGGCTCAACGCCAGAAGGCCATTTCTCATTGGAAGTCTCCTCAAGACGAACCGGGCCGGCTCACGCCGGCCCGGACCTTCGTCAGTCCTGGACCTTAGCCCTCAGTCGCCTGGATGCGGGCGACCAGATCCTGCAGGGCCGGATCGGTGACGTACTTTTCGTAGACCGGCTTCATCGCATCGATGAAGGGCTGCTTGTCGACTTCGTTGATCTGCGCGCCGAGAGCTTCCACCTTGGCCTTGGATTCAACTTCCTTGGCGGTCCAGAGCTCGCGCTGGTAGGCAACCGATTCCTTGGCAGCTTCGCGCATGGCAGCCTGCACTTCCGGCGTCAGGCCATCCCAGACGATCTTGGAAACGACGAGCACTTCCGGAACCATCAGGTGTTCGTCAAGCGAGTAGAACTTGGCGACTTCGGCGTGACCGGCAGTGTCATAGCTCGGATAGTTATTTTCAGCACCGTCGATAACGCCGGTCTGGATGCCCGAATAGACTTCGCCATAGGGCATGGGGGTGGCATTGCCGCCGAGCGCGGCGACCATGTCCACGAAAATGTCCGAACCCATGACGCGGAACTTCATGCCTTCCATGTCGGCCAGCGAGGTGATCGGCTTCTGGCTGTTGTAGAAGGAACGGGCGCCGCCGTCATAGAAGGCCAGAGCGACAACATCCACGGCATCGAAGGCCGCCAGGATTTCCTCGCCGATCGGACCGTCAAGCACGTTGTGGAAGTGGTCAGCCGAGCGGAAGATGTAGGGCAGCTGGGTCACGGTCGCAGCCGGCACCTGGGTGCCGAAAGCGCCGATCGAAATACGGTTGAGGTCGATCACGCCGAACTGGGTCTGCTCGATCGTGTCGGCTTCCTGGCCGAGCTGAGCAGAGTGGAACACTTCCACCGAATAGGCCCCATCGGTCTTCTCCGACAGAAGTTCGCCGAACTTTTTCACAGCTTCGACAGTGGGATAGCCATCGGGATGGGTATCCGAAGAGCGCAGCACCGTCTGGGCGCTGGCGGCAGAAATCATGAGGCTGGATGCGACGACGGCGGCAGCCGCCATCTTAGGCAGATGAAACATGGTTGTCCTCCCAAAGGGTCCCTTGCAGCACAGGGGCTCCCACCCCCTGCCGTGGCGGTCTGGCCGCCCGACCCGGTTTTCGTTTGCCGTTAACTGGGTCTTGGGACAAACTGGTATGGAAGAAGAAGTGACAAGTCAACATACAATAACTCGTATGTTGTATGATGACTTTGGGTCTGCCAATAAGCCCCTAGCCCGGAAAAGCAAAACCCCGGACAATGGTCCGGGGTCTTTGTGCAAATCCCGAACTGGGTCCTGGACCCCTCGGATGAATGCGTTCTGAACGCGATTTTGCTAGATGTGAATGGCCCCGTCCCCAAGCGACAGTGCGGCCTCGCGGATGGCTTCGCTGAGGGTCGGATGCGCATGTGTGGTGCGGGCCAGATCTTCCGAAGCACCGGAGAATTCCATCAGCGTCACCAGTTCATGGATCATCTCGCCGGCATTCTTGCCCACGATATGCGCGCCCAGTACGCGGTCGGTCTCCACGTCGGCCAGGATCTTGACGAAACCCTGAGTCGCCAGCATGGCCTTGGCGCGGCCATTGGCGGTGAAGGGGAACTTGCCGATCTTGTAGTTGACGCCCTCTGCCTTGAGCTCATCCTCGGTCTTGCCAACGGAAGCGACTTCCGGATTGGTATAGACCACGGCCGGGATCGCGGCGTAGTTCACATGACCCGCCTGACCGGCGAGGATTTCAGCAACGGCAATGCCCTCGTCTTCGGCCTTGTGCGCCAGCATCGGGCCGGTGATGACGTCACCGATGGCATAGATGCCATCGACCGAGCTCTTGTAATGTCCGTCGACGCGGACGCGGCCGCGCTCATCCAGCGCCACGCCTGCGAGCTCGAGACCAAGGCCTTCGGTGAAGGGCTTGCGGCCGATAGCGACCAGCGCCACGTCGGCGTCCAGCAACTCGGCCTCGCCGCCTTTGGCCGGTTCGACGCGAACCTTGAGCGAGCCGTCTTCCTGCTTGTCGATCCCGGCCACCTTGCTCGAGAGCTTGAACTCCATGACCTGCTTCTGCAGCATGCGCTGGAACTGGCGGGCCACTTCGCTGTCCATGCCGGGCAGGATGCGGTCGAGATATTCGACCACGGTCACCTGCGCGCCAAGGCGCATCCAGACCGAGCCCAGTTCGAGCCCGATGACGCCGGCGCCGATCACCACCAGCCTGTTGGGGACCTGTTCGAGCACCAGGCCGCCGGTAGAGGTGACGATCTGCTTCTCGTCGATCTCGATGCCCGGCAGGTTGGCCGATACCGAACCTGTGGCGATGACGATGTTCTTGGTGGCGATCTCGGTCTGGGCGCCGCTCTGCGGCGTCACCAGCACCTTGCCAGCGGCCGGGATCGAGCCGATGCCGCGGAAGACGGTGATCTTGTTCTTCTTGAACAGGTAATCGACGCCGCCGACATTGGAGGCCACGGTTTCGGCGCGATGGTTCTGCATCTGCCTGAGATTGAGGACAGGCGCCGGAATATCGATGCCCAGGGCCTTGAAGCCGTGACCGGCTTCCTCGAACAGCTCGGAGGCGTGCAGCAGGGCCTTGGAGGGGATACAGCCGATATTGAGGCAGGTACCGCCCAGGGTCGGCCACTTTTCAACCACGGCCACCTTCATGCCCAGCTGCGCCGCGCGGATGGCGCAGACATAGCCGCCCGGGCCCGAGCCGATGATGGTAAGGTCGAATTGGTCTGCCATTGTTCTTGCCTCAGAGAGTGTCAGCGCTGCTGTGCGAGTGCGACGCGCACAGCCAGTGCCAGGAATGTAATGCCGGTGACCCGATTAAACCACCGGCCGACGCGGAAAAAGCCTTGCCGCACCGAAGGGGTCGTAAAGAAAACCGACACCAATGCGAACCAGGCAAAAAGCATGAGGCTCATGCTGCCCACATAAATCGCCTTCACCTCGCCCGGCGTCGTCACCGAGACCAGCGATGTGAAGAGCGCGAGGAAGAACAGCACGGCCTTGGGATTGAGCAGATTGGTGAGGAAACCCAAGGCAAAGGCTGCCATGTCGCCCTTGCGCGCGACAGCACCTTCGGCGACCACCGGCGGCTGCGGCGGCGGGCTGCGCAGGGCCGAAATGGCCAGCCACACCAGATAGGCCGCGCCCGCCCATTTGAGGATGTTGAACAGCAGCAGCGACTGTCCCACGATCACGCCGACGCCGAGCAGGGTGTAAGTGCCGTGCACCAGAATGGATGTGGCAATGCCGGCCGAGGTCAGCAATGCCTCGCGGCGGCCATGCACCACGGACTGCCGCAGCACCATGGCGAAATCGGCGCCGGGAATGACGGCGTTAATGCCAAAGGCCAGCATCAGGCCAAGAAATTCGAACCAGGGAAAATCCATCGCTCGCTTCCGCCGCGAAAAACCGCGGATACGGTTACACCACCCGCGCGCGAGGGGCAACGCAGCGGAGCATAGGTCCCCCTGCCCTATGAGCATGGGGAGGCACCATCGGACAATCCGACGTCGCCCCGCATACAGTGCCGTCCTCGGGCCTGACCCGAGGACCGCTCAGAACAGGCACAATCTACGTGTTGGGAAAGGCCCTCGGGTCAGGCCCGAGGGCGGCGCCGTGGTCCTCTGAATGACCTTAAAGCGCGACGCCAACCAGCATCAGCACCAACCCGATCAGCGATACCGTCCAGATCAGCGAGCGCATCTGCTTGATGTCGATGAAATAGGCCGGAAGGTAGGCGACGCGCGCACCGAACCAGATGATGGCGCCCCATTGGGTGAGCCCATCGGAGCGTCCCGACAACTCGGTGGCCACGGCGAGCGCGATGAACACCGCATAGGTCTCGAGGAAATTGCTCAGCGCCCGTTGGCCGCGCACCGTCCACTTGTTGGGTGGCCGCTCATTGTCCCGCTGGCTGTTGGCGTGCTCGACGCCATAGTCGATCCGATAAAGGGTCGACTGCACGCCCAGATAGGCCAAAGCCACGACCGCGCTCCAGATCAGCAGAGTGAGTTCAATGCTCATGACGACCTCCTAATGCCTCACCAACGTCCGGCAGAGGCGATTGGATCATCTGAAAATTACGTCATGGCAAGACTTTGCTGCCTCAGGATGCAGAAATATCCTGTGCCCGTTTGAGGATATCAGGAAGCTGACTGTCTATGTCGAGGCTTTCGCTCTGGACCTGCTCGAGAAAGGTCCGGCAAAAGGCGTTCTTGTCCGGCGCCTGGTTATAGGCAGTCATGATCTGGGTGCCGCCATAGGTCTCGGCGGCCTTCTGCTGCCCCTCCACGCCACCACCGAGCCGGGCGATCACCCGGTCGGCCAGATCGAGATAGCCGATATTCCTCAAATACCAGTTGGCCGCCGCATCCTTGTAGGCGCCATCAAGCCCAGTAGTTTCGTAACAATGCGTGCTCATCACTTCGACAATGGCCTTCGAACCGTGAAAAGCCATCAGTTCACCCACCAGGTCCGCATCAAGCTGCTCCTGAGCAAAGGCCGGCAGCGGCAGGGCAAGGACCAGCAGCGTCAGAATTGTTGGTGCGCGCAACGCATCACTCCGTAACATCACCTCTGCATAGCGGCACAATTGCCTAACAGACTGTTACCGCCGGGCATGCGCCCCATAACGATAGCGTTAAAAAGCGAGGGGCCCGCAGAACGGGCCCCTCAAAACGCATAAAAGTGGCGACTTTTAGAGATCGAGCACGAGACGCTCGGGCGCTTCGAGACTTTCCTTGACGCGCACGAGGAAGGTCACGGCTTCCTTGCCGTCGACGATGCGGTGATCGTAGGAGAGAGCCAGATACATCATCGGGCGGATGACGATCTCACCGCCGACCACGACCGGACGTTCCTGGATCTTGTGCATGCCCAGGATACCCGACTGCGGCGCGTTGAGGATCGGGGTCGACATCAGCGAACCGTAGACACCACCATTGGAGATGGTGAAGGTGCCGCCCTGCATGTCGGCCATTGACAGCTGGCCGTCGCGGGCCTTCTTGCCGAGATTGCCGATTTCCTTTTCGATCTCGGCGATCGACATCTGGTCGGCATTGCGCACGACCGGCACCACGAGACCCTTGTCGGTGCCAACGGCGACACCGATATGGGCGTACTTCTTGTAGATCAGGTCGTCGCCATCGATCTCGGCATTGACCGCCGGGATTTCCTTGAGCGCGTGGACCACGGCCTTGGTGAAGAAGCCCATGAAGCCGAGCTTGACGCCATGCTTCTTCTCGAACAGCTCCTTGTAGGAATTACGCAGATCCATGACCGGCTTCATGTCCACCTCGTTGAAGGTGGTGAGCATGGCGGCGGTGTTCTGCGCGTCCTTGAGGCGACGGGCAATGGTCTGACGCAGACGGGTCATCTTGACCCGTTCTTCGCCGGCCGCATCGTCAGCCGAGACCGGAGCGCGCGGCGCGGCCGGAGCCTTGGCGGCAGCCGGGGCCGGAGCCGGTGCGGCAGCAGCCGGAGCCGGAGCAGCAGCGGCCGGGCGGGCCAGTGCGGACAGCACGTCTTCCTTGAGCACCTGGCCCGACTTGCCCGATCCACCGATGGTGGCGGCATCGAGATTGTTCTCGTTGATCAGCTTCTGGGCCGACGGCGCCGGGGCGCGGTCGGTACCAAAACTGGCCGCGGGCTTGACCGGTTCGGGACCCGCGGCATTGGCTGCCGGCACTTCGGCCTTGGCCGGAGCGGCAGCCGGCGCCGAGGCGGCAGCACCGGCCGCACCACCGATGGCGCCGAGCAATGCGCCGACATCGACGGTATCGCCCGGCTGGGCGGCAATAGCTTCAAGCACGCCGGCGGCGGGGGCCGGCACTTCGATGGTCACCTTGTCGGTTTCGAGTTCAACAATGGGCTCGTCGGCAGCGACGCTGTCGCCCACCTTCTTGAACCACTGGCCGATCGTGGCTTCGGTAACGCTCTCACCCAGGGTCGGGACGCGGATTTCTGTCGACATTGAAAATTGTCCTTCTTGTTCGGGTTACTGCGCGAATGCGTCGTCGAGGAATGCCTGGAGCTGTTCCAGATGCACGCTCATGCGGCCAGTGGCCGGCGAAGCGGCGGCGGCGCGACCGACATAGCGGACACGCTGGTTGCCACGACCCATCTGGTCGAACACCCACTCAACATAGGGCTGGATGAAGGCCCATGCCCCCATGTTGCGCGGCTCTTCCTGACACCAGACCACTTCCGCATTGGGGAAGCGGCTCAGTTCATCGAGCAGCGCCTTGGCCGGGAACGGATAGAGCTGTTCGATGCGCAGGAGATAGACATCGTCGATGCCCTTCTTCTCGCGGTCTTCGAGCAGATCGTAATAGACCTTGCCGGTGCACAGCACGACGCGGCGGATCTTCTCGTCCGACGTCAGCTTGATGGTGGTCTTGGGCAGGCCCGGCGCCTCGGCATCGTCCCAGAGCAGGCGGTGGAAGACGCTGTCCGGACCCAGTTCCACGAGACCTGAGACAGCGCGCTTGTGGCGCAGCAGGCTCTTTGGCGTCATCAGGACCAGCGGCTTGCGGAAGTCGCGCTTCAGCTGGCGGCGCAGGATGTGGAAGTAGTTGGCCGGCGTCGTGCAGTTGGCGACCTGCATATTGTCTTCGGCGCACAGCTGCAGGAAGCGTTCGGGACGGGCGGAGGAATGCTCCGGGCCCTGCCCTTCATAGCCATGCGGCAGCAGCATCACGAGGCCCGACATGCGGAACCACTTGCGTTCGCCCGAGGAGATGAACTGGTCGATGACGACCTGCGCACCATTGACGAAGTCGCCGAACTGGGCTTCCCACAGAGTCAGCGCCTTGGGCTCGGCCAGCGAGTAGCCATATTCGAAGCCCAGCACCGCCTCTTCCGAGAGCATCGAGTTGATGACTTCGTAGCGGGCCTGGTTTTCCGGATCGAGATTGTTGAGCGGCGTATAGGTCTTGTTCTCGACCTGCTGGTCATTGAGCACCGAATGGCGCTGGCTGAACGTACCGCGTTCCACGTCCTGGCCGGAAAGGCGCACCGGATGGCCTTCCATCACCAGCGTGCCGAAAGCCAGGGCCTCGGCGGTCGCCCAGTCCACACCTTCACCGCTCTCGATGATGTTGAGGCGGTTATCCATGAAGCGCTTCACCGTCTTGTGGACGTTGAAGTCGGCCGGGATCTTGGTCAGCTGGGTGCCGATGGCCACCAGCTTTTCCAGCTCGACGCCGGTTTCGCCGCGGCGCGGACCTTCGTCGAGAGCGGGCTTGAAGCTCTTCCACTGGCCATCGAGCCAGTCGGCCTTGTTCGGACGATAGTCCTGGCCGGCCTCGAATTCGCCTTCGAGCTTGGCCTTCCAGTCGGCCTTGAGCTTGTCGACATCGGCCTGGGTCACGTGGCCCTCGCCGATCAGCTTTTCCGAATAGAGTTCCAGCGTGGTCTTGTGGCTCCGGATCTTGGAGTACATCAGCGGCTGGGTGAAGCTGGGCTCGTCGCCTTCATTGTGGCCGTAGCGGCGATAGCAGAACATGTCGATGACGACAGGACGGCCAAACTTCTGGCGGAATTCAACCGCGACCTTGGCCGCGAACACCACGGCTTCAGGATCATCGCCGTTCACGTGCAGCACCGGTGCCTCGATCATCTTGGCGACGTCGGTCGGGTACGGCGAAGAGCGCGAGAACATCGGGCTCGTGGTGAAGCCGATCTGGTTGTTGATGACGAAGTGGATCGACCCACCCGTCCGGTGCCCCTTGAGGCCCGAAAGGCCCAGGCACTCGGCAATCACGCCCTGGCCGGCAAAGGCTGCGTCACCATGGATGAGCAGCGGCAGGACCATGGAACGATCTGGCTTGCCGTCGGTGGCGATGTTAACCAGCTTGCCATCTGGCGAAATGTGCAGGTCCTGCTTGGCGCGCGCCTTGCCCAGCACCACCGGATCGACGATCTCGAGGTGGGACGGGTTGGCGGTCAGCGACAGGTGGACCCTGTTGCCGTCGAAATCGCGGTCGGACGAAGCACCCAGATGGTACTTCACGTCGCCCGAACCTTCGACGTCGTCGGGGTAGAAGGCGCCGCCCTTGAACTCGTGGAACAGGGCCCGGTGCGGCTTCTGCATGACCTGGGTCAGCACATTGAGACGGCCGCGATGGGCCATGCCCAGGACGATGTCCTTGATACCAAGCGCGCCGCCGCGCTTGATGATCTGCTCGAGCGCCGGAATGGTGGCTTCGCCGCCATCCAGACCAAAGCGCTTGGTGCCGGTATACTTGACGTCGAGGAACTTTTCGAAGCCTTCGGCCTCGACCAGCTTCGAAAGGATCGCCTTCTTGCCTTCGGCGGTGAAGGTGATTTCCTTGTCTGGTCCCTCGATGCGCTCCTGGATCCACTGCTTGGCTTCGGGATCGGAGATATGCATGAACTCGATGCCGAGCGTGCCGCAATAGGTGCGCTTGAGGATCGTCAGCATCTCGGGGATGGTGGCATATTCCAGGCCCAGCACGTTGTCGATGAAGATCTTACGGCCATAATCGGCCTCGGAGAAGCCGTAGCTTGCCGGATCCAGTTCGGGGGCCGGCTCATCGGCCTTGAGACGCAGCGGGTCGAGATCGGCATGCAGGTGCCCGCGCATGCGATAGGCGCGGATCATCATGATGGCACGGATCGAGTCGCGCGTGGCCTGCAGCACATCGGCCGCGGCAGGTGCCGGCTTGCCTTCGGCGGCGGCCTTTTTGCTCACGGCCTTTTCGACCTTGAGCGCGGCCTGGGCCCAGTCGCCATCCATGGCGCTGATCAGTTCACCACCCTCCGCCTTGGGCCAGTCCTTGCGGCCCCAGCTCGGACCATCCGCATTCTTCCTGGCCTCGGCCTGACTGTCATCGAGCCGTGAGAAGAAGCTGGCCCAGGTCGCATCGACGCTGGAGGGATCAGTCTTGAACTGAGCGTAGAGTTGTTCGATGTAGTCGGCGTTCCCCCCGTAGAGGAACGAGGTCAGCAAGAACGTGTCGTTCTTTTCCTGTCGTGTCATCGCGTGTGTCGCAGGACCTTGCGCCCTGCCATCCTTCTCAACAAACCGGCTAGGCCGGTGTCATGCGGTCCCTGAAATTTGTGCGGATACTGACCGCTTATCCTTAGTATCCTGTTAAGTGTAGCAGCCCCTGAGCAGGGCTGCGGCTGCTTGGAATCCTAGTCACTTCCGAACCGATAGGCTCAACACCATTCCGTGTCCGAACATATTGCCACGCCTAACACCGAACCGTGACCGAAGCGCGACCGACATTGGTCGCTGTTGGACGTTTTCCACCGAAGCCGTCCAGTCCGTCTTGTCGGGTGGAAAGCTCACGCTCTCCAAACACCGCGCCGCCCTCGGGCTCGACCCGAGGGCCATTCGCCGCCTCCACCCTGTTGCGGCAGGTCCTCGGGTCAAGCCCGACGACGGTACCGTGGGTGGGACGAGAGCCCGCCATTCGAGCCTTGTTCGCTCAAATCTCTCCACTGGAGAGATTTGCCCCTTGGGGTCGCTCCAAGCTCTCATGGCCTGCTCGCCTCAAATCGCTCCACCGGAGCGACTTGCCCTTCGGGACGGCTCTCAGCCCTTCAGAACTTCAACCAGGGTCTTGCCGATCCGCGCTGGCGAGGACGAGACCTTGATACCGGCCGCTTCCATGGCCGCGATCTTTTCTTCGGCGCCACCCTTACCGCCGGAAATCACGGCGCCGGCATGGCCCATGGTGCGGCCCGGAGGAGCGGTGCGGCCGGCAATGAAACCAGCCATTGGCTTCTTGCGACCCTTCTTGGCCTCGTCGATGAGGAACTGGGCCGCTTCTTCTTCGGCCGAACCGCCGATTTCGCCGATCATGACGATCGACTTGGTGGCTTCGTCGGCCAGGAACATCTCGAGCACGTCGATGAATTCGGTGCCCTTGACCGGGTCGCCGCCGATACCGACAGCGGTGGTCTGCCCGAGGCCTTCATTGGTGGTCTGGAACACGGCTTCATAGGTAAGCGTGCCCGAGCGCGAAACAATGCCCACCGAACCCTTGGAGAAGATCGAGCCCGGCATGATGCCGATCTTGCATTCTTCGGGGGTCAGCACGCCGGGGCAGTTCGGCCCGATCAGGCGCGACTTGCTCTTTTCGAGCTTGGCCTTGACGCGGACCATGTCCATGACCGGCACGCCTTCGGTGATGCAGACGATCAGCTCGATCTCGGCCTCAATGGCTTCCTCGATGGCAGCGGCGGCACCGGCCGGCGGCACATAGATGACCGAGGCATTGGCGCCGGTCTTGTCGCGGCCTTCGGCAACCGATGCATAGACCGGCAGGGTGGCCGATGCGTCCAGGCCCGAGGTCCAGATTTCGCCGGCCTTCTTGGGGTTCACGCCGCCCACCATCTTGGTGCCGAAATAGGCCAGGGCCTGCTCGGTGTGGAAGGTGCCGGTCTTGCCGGTCAGGCCCTGGACCAGAACCTTGGTATCTTTGTTGACGAGAATGGACATCTGTTTCTCTTCCGTCTGTGGGCGCCTGGCGCCGCATTCATGCCCCGCCGCAGCGGGTGGTTTTACTGTTCGCTCGAAGCCGTATTCGGCGTGATGATGGTGAGCTGGATCACGAAGCTGGCGTCGTCCCAATGGGTCATGAGCAGGACGTCCCCGTCGCCCGTGCCCGAAAGCCGCGCATAGGTTCCGCCGTCCTCTTCGACGACTTCACCCGCGTAGCGATCAAGACCGGCAATGGCCTCGATGACCGCCGGCCCCTTGCCAACCGGCTCTGCCAGGTCAAGCCGGCAATAGCCGAAATTGGTCTCGGGGTAGCTTTCCACGAGGACGAAAATATCGCCCCAGCCCAGGCCCGGGATATCGCGGCTGGCAGCATATTGACGGATGAAGGGGCTTTCCCCGACCTCGTCATAGGCATCCCAGCCGGCCGAGATCGCGGCATCCACCGCGCCCTCTTCGTCCCGCGCAAAGGCCTCGCACACTTCCAGGGCCGACACGGCTTCGTCCACCGTATTGACCTTGGTCTTGGTCTGGGCCAGCACAGGCGTTGCCGCCAGTGCCAGACCCAGGATCATGGCGAGACCCAAGCGCATCGCCTTAGCCCTGAACCGCCTTGACGATCTTCTGGGCGGCGTCGTCGAGATCATCGGCCGAAATCACGTCGAGGCCGGAATTGTCGAGGATTTCCTTGCCTTCCTTGACGCGGGTGCCTTCGAGGCGCACCACCAGCGGCACCTTGAGGCCGACTTCCTTGACCGCGGCGATCACGCCCTCGGCAATGACGTCGCAGCGCATGATGCCGCCGAAGATGTTGACCAGAATGCCCTTCACGGCCGGATCGGCAGTGATGATCTTGAAGGCTGCGGTCACCTTCTCCTTGGAGGCGCCACCGCCAACGTCGAGGAAGTTGGCCGGCTCGGCGCCATAGAGCTTGATGATGTCCATGGTGGACATGGCCAGGCCCGCGCCATTGACCATGCAGCCGATATTGCCGTCGAGGGCGACATAGGCGAGGTCATACTTGGAGGCTTCGATTTCCTTGCTGTCTTCTTCCGAGAGGTCGCGCAGGGGCTTGAGCTCTTCGTGACGGAAGGACGCGTTGTTGTCGAAGGAGACCTTGGCATCGAGAACGCGCAGGCGGCCGTTGGTCATGACGATCAGCGGGTTCACTTCGAGCAGGCTCATGTCCTTCTCGGTGAAGGCCTTGTAGAGGATCGGGAACAGGTGTTCGCCGTCCACGGCGGCCGCCCCTTCGAGCTCGAGCGCCGAATTGATCTTGGCAATATCGGCATCGGTGACGCCGGCCATCGGATCGATGGCAACGGTGATGATCTTTTCCGGTGTGTGTTCGGCCACGGCCTCGATGTCCATGCCGCCTTCGGTGGACACCACGAAGGAGACACGCGAGGTGGCGCGATCAACCAGCAGCGAGCAGTAGAGTTCGCGGGCAATGTCGGCGCCGTCTTCGATATAGAGGCGGTTGACCTGCTTGCCGGCATCGCCGGTCTGCTTGGTCACGAGCGTATTGCCAAGCATTTCCCTGGCATTGGCGACCACGTCCTCGATGGACTTGGCCAGGCGCACGCCACCCTTGGCATCGGCACCGAGTTCCTTGAACTTGCCCTTGCCGCGACCGCCGGCATGGATCTGGCTCTTGACCACGTAGAGTGGGCCAGGCAGCGACCGGGCGGCAGCTTCGGCCTCGTCTGCCGAGAAGATGGCGACGCCCTGGGCGACGGGAGCACCGTAGTCCTTCAGCAGCGCCTTGGCCTGGTGTTCATGGATGTTCATTCATTTCCCCTTGGGTGGGCAGACAAAAATCCGGCATTTCTGGAGCCGGAAAGCCAGAAGCCGCCGGGCGGACCAGCGGCTTCAAGTTCTTTACGCCAGCTTCGGCGCGATCTTCTTGCACGCCTCGATCAGGCCTTCCACGGCCGCGACCGATTTGTCGAATGCCTTTTGCTCGGCAGAGTTGAGGGCGATCTCGACGACCTTCTCGGCGCCACCGGCGCCAATGACCACAGGCACACCGACATAGGTGCCCTTGACGCCATATTCGCCATTGAGCTGCACCGCGGAGGGCAGCACGCGCTTCTTGTCCTTGAGATAGCTCTCGGCCATGGCAATGGCGGAAGCCGCCGGGGCATAGAAGGCCGAACCGGTCTTGAGCAGCGAGACGATCTCGGCGCCGCCGTCACGGGTGCGCTGGATGATCTCGTCGAGGCGTTCCTTGCTCATCCAGCCCATCTTGACCACGTCGGTCAGCGGAATGCCGGCAACGGTGGAGTAGCGGGCCAGCGGCACCATGGTATCGCCATGGCCGCCCAGCACGAAGGCGTTGACGTCTTCGATGGAGACGCCCAGCTCATCGGCGATGAAGTGGCAGAAGCGCGAGCTGTCGAGCACGCCGGCCATGCCGATCACCTGCTTGGCAGGCAGGCCCGAGAACTTTTGCAGCGCCCAGACCATGGCATCGAGCGGGTTGGTGATGCAGATGACGAAGGCCTTGGGCGCATACTTGGCAATGCCTGCACCCACCTGCTCCATCACCTTGAGATTGATCTCGAGCAGGTCGTCGCGGCTCATGCCCGGCTTGCGCGGCACGCCGGCGGTGACGATGACCACGTCGGCGCCTTCGATGTCCTTGTATTCGGACGTGCCCTTCATCTTGACGTCGAAGGACTGGGTCACGGCGGACTGGGCAATGTCGAGCGCCTTGCCCGGACCCACACCATCGACCACGTCGAACAGCACGACGTCACCGAGTTCCTTCTGCGCGCTCAGCAGAGCCAGCGTACCGCCGATCTGTCCAGCACCGATAAGGGCGATCTTCTTGCGGGCCATAAGTCCTCATCCCAGACTGCGTTGAATTGGCGCACCTCTTAACCCCCCCAGAGCAGGGGGGCAAGTGAACCCTTCGTCGTAACCCGCAAAACGCCCTTGCTCATGGGCGAAGGGGGAATGCCGGATGGGCATTGGTGGCAAGGAAGGACCTGGTGGCCCGGCGACTGTCGAGCGCCACCGCCATGGCACGTCCGCGTGCACTGTCTATGACGGCCTGATCGCGCCCTCCGAACACCGCATCATAGCGCCAGGTCCAGGTCAGCAGCGAGCGGTTCCAGCCGTCGCGCCGCCACACCCGCCATAGGCGCAGCAAGCGTGGCGTCGTGAGATGAACCACACAATCGGCACGGCCCCCGCGATATTCATAAGTGCGGCTATTGCCACCCTCTATGATCCAGCGCGCGCCCTCGGCGGCCGCCTTGGCATCTGCATCGATCAGGGCGGGCGCGCGGAGGTGTCCGGCGGCGTCATGCACGTAATCGTCGATGGAGATGACCGGCAGGTCGAGCCGCGCGCCAAGTTCCCTCGCCAGCCAGGTCTTTCCGGATCCGGGTCCACCGATGATCATGACCCGATCCAACTCCCCTACTCCGCTTCCGTCGGCGCGGCGTCACGCAGCCCCTTTTGCAGATACTCCTCCGACTGCATCTCGGTCAGCCGGGACAAGGTGCGCTGGAATTCGAAGGCGGTCTTGTCGTCGGCGCCCAGTTGTTCCAGCGGCACGGCGAAGCTCGCCGCCAGCTTTACGCCGCGATCGTAGAGCGAGTCGATGAGGAGGATGAACCGCTTGGCCGCATCCGATTTGGTGCGATCCATCTGCGGAACATTGTCGAGCACCATGCTGTCGAACTGATGCGCGATGCGTACGAAATCGCGCGTGCCAAGCGGCCTTTCGCAAAGGTCGGCAAAGCCGAAGCGCGCCGCCCCCATGGCCACCAGCGGCACCGGGATCTGTCGGCCGATGCTTTCCACCACACCCGGCACACCCTGTTCTCCGCCGGTAATGCGCAGCCACATCTGGTCCATCGCGGCTTTCACGTTGGGACCCGTGCCGAAGGCATAGACATGCTGACCAGCAAATTTCAGCCGCCGGTAGTCCTGCTGACTGGGCAGGTCGGCCACCACGGTCTTTTCCTTGAGCAGCGCAATGAAGGGCAAAAACAGCTGGCGGTTGAGGCCGTCTTTGTAGAGCCCATCCGGCGCCACATTGGAGGTGGCGACCAGCGTCACGCCACCTGCGAACAGCTTGGAAAACAGCCGGTCGAGCAGCATGGCATTGGCAATGTCATGCACGTGGAATTCGTCGAGGCAGAGCAGGCGCAGGCCGGATCTGAGAATGGGCTTGACCACCGCCTCGACCGGATCGGCATCGTCCCCCTTGCCACGCGGCGATTTGCGAAAGGCGGCAATGCCGGCATGCACCTCGTCCATGAATTCATGGAAATGCACCCGCCGCTTTTCGCGGAACGGCACTGCGGCAAAGAACAGGTCCATCAGCATGGTCTTGCCGCGCCCCACCTCGCCATGGAGGTAGAGGCCATGCACCGCCTGGGCCGGCTTCTCGAAAAACCGGAAGACCCGCTTGGGCTTTGCCCCCACTAGATCGTGCAGCACCCGATCGAGTTCACGCGCCGCCTCCACCTGCGCCGGGTCGGGCGTCAACGCACCGCGGGCGACAAGCTCGTCATAGGCAGCACGGACGGGGAAGGGTTTTGCGGTTGCGCTTGGAGACATCAACAAATCCGGTGCCGCCCTCGGGGTTACCCCGAGGGCCAGACGACACACCCCATGCGTTGGGAGTGGCCCTCGGGTCAAGCCCGAGGGCGGTGCCGAGGATTTTGGTCAAGCCGAGTCGAAAAGGTCGGCTCTTCGAGAACCGGAGCGGAGCGTACACCCGTACGTGAGCACCGGAAGCGCAGAAAGCCGGCCTTTGCAGGCCGGCTTCACCAAAAATACTAGCGGGCCATCGAGACGGCCTGGCCGCCGCCCATCGTGCCGATATAGCGACCACCCGAGGGGGCGAGGAAAGCGGCGATATTGCCGTTTTCATCATAGAGCTGCAGCTGCGAGCCCACTTGCTGCCAACCGGTGACCGAAGCGATCTGCGGCAGGGTGCAACCCGGGGCCGAGGCGCGGTAGTAATTGGTGCCGGTCTTGGCGGTCAGCGGCAGGTTAAGGCGGCAGGTCTGGCCTGCGGCAACAACATTCCAGGCGCCCTCGGGCCCCGTGGACACACCCGTAGTCAGAGGCGCACCGATCGTGGTGATCGAAGAATTGGCGCCGACGCCCGGCGTGGCCGCCGCGACGGTGGTTGTGGACGTGGTCTGGCCACCCAGGACCGGCTGGCCGGCAAGGCCCGGAGCCGGGGTGCCGGTAGCGCCAATGGCCGGCAGCGTATTCTGCTGCACGGTGGAATTCTGCACCGGCTGCAGCTGCTGGGGCTGGCCGACGACATTGAGGTTTGCGGTGTTGGTCCGGCTGGACGGGGAACAGGCCGCCACCACGAGGGCGAGGGCCGCCAGGCCGACTACGGATGAAGCGCCGCGCTTCCAATCCTGCATTGATCACTCCTGCCGTATAGGCTTAAGGCTCATTAACACTTGTGGCGGCTTATACCCAAAGCCGCAACCGGGTTCAATTGCCCGTCCCGCATAACCCCCGCTCTCATAGCAATGTGGCCGTTTTAGGCTGGCGCCGCATTTGGCTAGGGGTGAGACAGCTCCATATCCTTGAGCAGATCATTGGCCAGCAGCGTGGCGTCCTGTGCCTCCTCCTCGGGCACTTCCACCACGAAGCCATCGGGTCCGAAAATATTGGGGACGCCCGGCAGACCGCCCTCTCGCGGCTCCATCGGGTGAAAACCATGGGCCTTGAGCGCCACCATCAGCACGCGGGCGACGGACTGGCTTCTGACCTGGACGATGGGGACAAATTTCATACTGGGCTCCCTGTTGCCACCATGGTGGCCGAACCTGTCCAGCCCTGCAAGCGCCCTCGCCGACTTGGGCAATCGCAAAAACGTGTGAAGACGGCAGCGCGTCCCGGCGGCTTGCCAAGCGTTCACCGAAGTGTTGCATTGGGAAAAGTCCGTCCCGCCAGAATGATTTGACGGGACGAGACAGCGACAATCCGCTGGAGCAGCGATGGGCGCCTATATTCTCCGCCGTCTCTTGCTGATGATCCCGACCGTGTTCGGCATCATGGCGGTGAGTTTTCTCATCACCCAGTTTGCCCCCGGCGGCCCGGTGGAACAGGCCCTGGCCAATCTCTCGGGTCAGAATGCCAGCATCACTGAACGCATCACTGGAAGCGAGGCGGGTGACTTTGCCGCCCAGCCCGGACAGCAGGGCAATTCGTCCGGCTATCGCGGCAGCCAGGGCCTGCCGCCCGAACTGGTCGAGCGCATCGAAAAGCAGTTCGGCTTCGACAAGCCGCCGATCGAGCGCTTCTTTTCGATGATCGGCAACTATCTGCGCTTCGATTTCGGCGAGAGCTACTATCGTGACATCTCAGTGATCGACCTGATCCTCGAAAAGATGCCGGTGTCGATCTCGCTGGGGTTGTGGATGACGCTGATCGCCTACGCGGTCTCCATCCCCCTCGGCATTGCCAAGGCCATGCGCGACGGCAGCCGGTTCGATGTGTGGACGTCCACCGTGGTCATCATCGGCTATGCCGTGCCCGGCTTCCTCATCGCCATCGCGCTGGTCGTGCTGTTTGCCGGGGGCAGCTTCTGGTCGATCTTTCCCTTGCGGGGCCTCACCTCGCCCGGCTGGGCGACCTTCCCCTGGTGGCGGCAGATTCTCGACTATTTCTGGCATCTGGTGCTGCCGATCACCGCCATGGGTCTGGGGGCCTTCGCCACCTCGACGCTCCTCACCAAGAATTCCTTCCTCGACGAGATCAGCAAGCAATATGTGGTGACGGCGCGCGCCAAGGGTCTGAACGAGAGGCAGGTGCTCTATGGTCATGTCTTCCGCAACGCCATGATGCTGATCATTGCCGGCTTCCCCGGCGCCTTTATCGGCGTCTTCTTCGGCGGCTCGATCCTCATCGAAACCATCTTCTCGCTCGATGGCCTGGGCCTGCTCGGCTTTCAGTCCATCGCCAATCGCGACTATCCGGTGGTCTTTGCTACGCTTTACATCTTCTCGCTGCTCGGGCTCATCATCGGGCTCATTTCGGACCTCGCCTATATGTGGGTCGATCCGCGGCTCGATTTCGAAAGCCGCGACGTATGAGCGCCAGGATCGACCTCGCACCAGAAAAGCCATCCCGGCTCTCCCCGCTCAACCAGCGGCGCCTCGCCAATTTCCGCGCCAACCGGCGCGGCTGGTGGAGCTTCTGGATATTCCTGGCGCTCTTCGTCCTCACCCTGGGCGCCGAATTCATCGCCAATGACCGGCCCATTCTCGTTTCCTACAAGGGCGAGCTGATGGTGCCGGCGCTCATCGACTATCCGGAATCGAAATTCGGCGGCTTCTTCGCTACCACCAATTTCCGTGATCCCTTCATCGCCGAGGAAATCGAGGCCAATGGCTGGATGCTCTGGCCGCCGATCCGGTTCAGCTATGGCACGGTGGACCCCTATGTGGCCTTTGCCGGCGCCAACCCGCCAAGCTGGATGCTGACCCGGGACGTGATCTGCCAGCGCTATCCGCTCGGCGTCGACGACCCGCTCTGCGTGCCCGGCAACTACCACTACCTGGGCACCGACGATCGCGGCCGCGATGTGCTGGCGCGCCTGATCTACGGCTTCCGCATATCGGTGCTGTTCGGGCTCGTGCTCACCGTCGTGTCCTCGGTCATCGGCGTGGTCGCCGGGGCGGCGCAGGGCTATTATGGCGGCTGGCTCGACCTGATCGCCCAACGCCTCATCGAGATCTGGACCTCGATCCCGGCGCTCTATCTGCTGCTGATCATTTCCAGCGTCATCGCGCCCAGCTTCTGGGTATTGCTGGGCATCCTGCTCCTGTTCTCGTGGGTGACGCTGGTGGGCATTGTGCGCGCCGAATTCCTGCGCGCCCGCAATTTCGAATACGTGAATGCGGCGCGCGCGCTAGGCGTCTCCAATCGCACCATCATGTGGCGGCACCTCTTGCCCAATGCCATGGTAGCGACATTGACCTTCATGCCCTTCATCCTCTCGGGCTCAGTGGCGACGCTGACGTCGCTGGACTTTCTCGGCTTCGGCCTGCCACCGGGCTCGCCCTCGCTCGGGGAACTCCTGGCCCAGGGCAAGAACAACCTCCAGGCTCCCTGGCTGGGGCTCACCGGCTTTTTCACCATCGCCATCATGATGACGCTGCTGGTCTTCATCGGCGAAGCCGTCCGCGACGCTTTCGATCCACGAAAGACGTTTCGATGACCGCCCCCCTCCTCTGCGTTCGCGACCTGACCGTCAACTTCGGCGCCCATGAGGCGGCGCGGGATGTCTGCTTCGATATCGCGCCCGGTGAAACGCTGGCGCTGGTGGGGGAGAGCGGCTCTGGCAAGTCGGTGACGGCGCTGTCGATCCTCAGGCTCCTGCCGCCCACGGCTAGCCTCGAAGGCGATGTCCTGTTCGAAGGCGAGACGCTGGCCGGCGCCAGCGACGCGGCGTTGCGGGCCGTGCGCGGCAACCGGGTCGGCATGATCTTTCAGGAGCCGATGAGTTCACTCAACCCGGTCCATACGATCGGCCGGCAGGTCGGCGAAGTGCTGGAAGTGCATCAGGGCCTGCGCAAGAACGCTGCTCGCGCCCGCACGCTCGAACTGCTCGACGCCGTCGGCATTCCCGATCCCGCCTCGCGCCTCGACGATTTTCCACACCAGCTTTCGGGCGGGCAGCGGCAGCGCGTGATGATCGCCATGGCGCTGGCCAATGACCCAAAACTGCTGATCGCCGACGAGCCGACCACAGCCCTCGATGTCACCGTGCAGGCGCAGATCCTTGACCTGCTCAAGACCCTGCAGAAGCAGAATGGCATGGCCATGCTGTTCATCACCCATGATCTTTCCATCGTGCGCCGGATTGCCGACCGCGTCTGCGTCATGACCAAGGGCGAGATCGTCGAAAGCGGTCCGGTCGAGACCATCTTCGCCCGGCCCCAGCACGACTACACGAAACACCTGCTGGCCGCCGCGCCGCGCGGCAGGCCTCAGGTGCCGGCCGCGGATGCGCCCAGCATTGTCGAGGCAAAGGATCTCAAGGTCTGGTTCCCGGTCAAGCGTGGCCTGCTTCGTCGCACGGTCGGCCATATCCGCGCTGTCGATGGCGTCGATCTCGCCATCCGGAAGGGCGAGACCCTGGGCGTGGTGGGTGAAAGCGGCTCGGGAAAATCCTCGCTCGGCTATGCCCTCCTGCGGCTCATCCCCTCGCGCGGCCGCATCGTGCTCATGGGCAATGACGTGCAGGCCCGCAGCTGGCGGGCGCTGCGCCCCCTGCGCAGGCATATGCAGATCGTCTTCCAGGACCCCTTCGGCTCATTGAGCCCCCGCATGTCGGTGGGACAGATCGTCGAGGAAGGGCTCCTGGTGCATTTCCCGCAGCTCAACCGCGCCCAGCGCGCCGAGAAGGTCGCGGCCTCCCTGCGCGAGGTCGGGCTCGACCCGGCAATGGCGAACCGCTATCCGCATGAATTTTCCGGCGGCCAGCGCCAGCGCGTCGCCATTGCCCGGGCCCTGGTGCTGGAACCCGAACTTCTGGTGCTCGACGAGCCGACCTCCGCCCTCGACGTCTCCATCCAGAGCCAGGTCATCGACCTCCTGCGCGATGTGCAGGCACGGCGACAGCTGAGTTACCTGTTCATCAGCCACGACCTGCGCGTCGTCCGCGCTCTGGCCCACCGGCTCATCGTCATGCGCAATGGGCTAGTGGTCGAAGAGGGATCGGCGGCGGATATCTTTGCCGCACCCGCCGAGGACTATACGCGCCAGCTGCTGGCCGCCGCTCTCGACATTGCGCCACCCCGGACCCTGGACGCAGATGCATTGCCGTCCGACCCAAGAACCGACTAACCTCGCTACGAACACCCATGTGGAGCCGCATCATGACGCCCTCTTTCAGGCTTGCCCCGCTTCTCCTCTCCGGCCTTCTGGCTCTCGCAATGGCTCTCCCCGCCACCGCGCAGACCGCCACCGACGTCTGGACCAATTCCTTTACCCTCGATGGCGAGGCCAAATACGGGCTCGACTACACCCATTTCGACTATGTCAATGTCGATGCCCCCAAGGGCGGCACGGTGCGGCTGGGTGATCTGGGCGGCTTCGACACCTTCAACCCGATCCTGCCCAAGGGCGAGGTCGCCGGCGGCATCGGGCTTCTCTACGAAACGCTGATGACCCCGTCGCTCGACGAGAACAACACCTATTACGTGCACCTGGCCGAGGCGATGAAGATCGCCCCCGACTATGGCGCGGTAACCTTCCGTATGGACCCCGACGCCAAGTGGCATGACGGCGAGCCCGTCACCGCCGAGGACGTGGTCTGGACCTTTGAAAAGCTCATCGAGGTCAATCCGGACCGCGCCCAGTACTATGCCAACGTCACCTCGGCCGAGGTGACGGCACCGGGCGAAGTGACCTTCACCTTCGACCAGACCAACAACCGTGAACTGCCGCTGATCCTGGGGCAGTTGCTGGTCCTGCCGCAGCATTGGTGGGAAGGCACGGATGCAGAGGGCAATACCCGCAATATCGGGGAATCCACGCTCGAACCGCCATTGGGCTCCGGCCCCTATCGTCTCGCCAGCTTCGAGGCCGGCCAGTCCATCGTCTACGAGCGCGTCGAGGATTATTGGGGTGTCGATCACCCAACCCAGGTCGGACAGAACAATTTCGACGAGTATCACATCGAATATTTCCTCGACCTGACGGTACAGTTCGAGGCCTTCAAGGGTGATCAGTTCGACTGGTGGAGCGAAAATCAGGCACGCCGCTGGGCCACTGCCTATGACTTCCCTGCCGTCACCGAAGGCCGCGTCATCCAGGAACTGTTCCCGCAGGACTATAATGGCTCGGGCCTGATGGTGGGCTTTGTCATGAACCTGCGGCGCGACACGTTTGCCGATCCGCTGGTACGCGAGGCGCTGAACTATGCCTTCGACTTCGAGGAACTGAGCAATACGCTGTTCTACAACCAGTATGAGCGCATCGACAGTTTCTTCTTCGGCCTGCCCTTCAAGTCATCAGGCCTGCCCGAGGGCGAGGAGCTGGAAATCCTGGAAACCGTACGCGACCAGGTCCCGCCGTCGGTCTTTGAAAAGCCCTTCACCAACCCGGTGAGCGGCGACCCGCAGAAGCTTCGCGCCAACCTGCGCACCGCCCTCGACCTCTTCACCCAAGCTGGCTACCGCCTCGAAGGCAACCAGATGCTGGACCCCAATGGCCAGCCCTTCACCTTCGAAATCCTGCTCAATGGGCCGACCATCGAGCCAGTGGCACAGAACCTTGTCACCAATCTCGCCCAGATCGGCGTCACCGCCAGCATCCGCACCGTCGACAGCCCGCAATTCATCAACCGGGCGCGCAGCTTCGACTATGACGTGATCTATGCGGGCTGGACGCAGTCCTACTCACCCGGCAACGAGCAGCGCTTCTTCTTCGGCTCCTCGACGGCCAATGAAGAAGGCACGCAGAACTATGCCGGTGTCGCCGATCCGGCTGTGGACGAGCTCATCGAAATGCTGATCGTGGCCGATGACCGCGAAACCCAGGAAGCAACTACCAAGGCGCTCGACCGGGTGCTGCTCAACAAGCACTTCGTCATCCCCAGCTACACTTTGCGCTCGACCCGCTCGGCCCGCTGGGACCGCTTCAGCCGGCCCGACGAACTACCCGAATTCTCATCTGGTTTCCCGACGCTTTGGTGGTGGGACGAGGCCAAGGCGGAAAAGACCGGCGGGGCCACAGCGCGGTAGAACCCGTTCCACCACGGGCTCCGAGAGCGCGACCCACCCCACCCTCAGTCCCTCCCCATCAAGGGGAGGGAGGCGCAGGACCGAGACGCCGGTGTTCATCGTCTCCCTCCCCCTTGTGGGGAGGGATCAAGGGTGGGGGTGTAGAGCTGTTAGTAATCCTGCTCGTAGAACACACCGAGGCTGGTATTGCCATCCTGGCCGGCTGCGCCCTTGACGGTCAGGTTGTCGGTGACGTCCAGGTTGATGGTGACCCTGGACTGGCCGTTGGCCCCGGCCGTCACGCCCAGATAGACATTGTCCTGGATATAGGTGCCGGCGGTGACGCCAACATTGCCCTGATCGTCGGTGACCACGTCGAGATCGGCAAGGCCGGCAATGCCGCGCAGGCTTTCGGCGAGGCTGCCGCCACCGCCCCCCGCCAGTTCCGCCGCCGCTGCCGCCAATTGCGCCAGCTGGATGGGGGAAAGCTCGCCCATGGAGCGGTTGAAGACAAGGCGGCTCAACACCTCGTCCTGCGGCAGGACGGGATTGGAGCTGAACTCGATATCCGGAGCGGACGCGCGACCGGTCAGCGTCACGAAGACGGTGATGCCGTCGCCCTCGGCGCGGGCCACCAGATTGAGCTGCGGATCGAGATCGCCCAGCAGCGTCACCGAGCCGGACTCAAAAATCAGGCGTTGCCCGAGAATGTCGAGGCGGCCACGAATGAGGGAGAAGCCGCCGACCGGCTGAATGGCATTGACCGGCCCGGTCAGCCGCACCGAGCCACCCACTTCCGCATCAAGGCCGCGGCCGCGGATATAGACCTGGTTGGGCGCCTCAAGCGCAATATCGAGCTGCAGCTGCGAATTGCTCCCCGCCGCCATGCCGGTGCGTTCGTCGATGCGGGCGCGTTCCAGCGTGCGCTCGACATCGGCAGGCGTATGAACGTGCTCGACATCGATCAGTTCAGCCGCGCCGCCGAGGCTTTCGGGAACGGTGATATTGGCTTCCTCGATACGCACCGTGCCTGCCAGCAAAGGCCCGGAGGTCAACGGACCGGTCAGCGTCAGCCGGCCAGAAAGCGTCGCCACGAACAGGTTGCCGTCGGCATAGCGCGCCGAGTTTATGCTGGCGGTGAGATTGGTGGGGAAGCCATTGGTGAGACCGACAGTGCCCGAGGCCGACAGACTGCCGCCGGTGGCCAGATTGGCTGTCAGGCTTTCGACATTGGCCGTCGTGCCGTTGAGCGACACCCGCCCGGCAATATCGGTCAGGCGCAGGTTGAGCTCGGGATCGACATACCCGGCGCCCGCGGTGGTGACAGTGCCGGAAAATTGCGGGCTGGACAGGCTGCCGCCGACACGTGCGTCGATATTGGCCGTGCCGGAGACCTGCGCGCCGCGATCGGCGAGGAACTGGTTGGCCAAAGCCAGCGGCGCCGAGCCGGAAAGGGCAAGGACCAGACCATCGCCTGCAAGCGGAACCGAACCCGAGCCGGTGACCGAAAGGCCGGCATTGCCACTGGCCGTGATGCTGGACAGCGTCACCACCTGATCGGCGAACGACCCGGACGCGGCAAGCGACAGCGGCGCGATGCCAAAGGGCGCGATGGCGCTGGCATCGACGCCGCCGGCCCGCATCTCGAACGTCACTTGCGGGTCGGATGCCGTGCCCGAAACCACCGCCCTTCCATTGACCGTGCCGGACAGGCCAAGACCGGGCGAGACCGTGTTGGCGATGGACAGTGGCAGGTCGGCAATGTCGACCACGATATCAAGGTCAGTGCCGGCGGTGCCCGAGGCGGTGATGCTGCCCGAGCCAACCGACAGCTGCACGGCATCGAGCCCCACGCTTTCGCCACGCACCAGCAGCTGCACCGGACGGGCGAGATTGGCTGACAGCTCGTTCTGGACGAGATCGAGTTCGTCCAGCGTCAGGCTATAGCCGCCCTCGACCGGGGTCAGGGCGCCGGTAACGTCAACGCTGGCGCCGGTCGCCAGCGCCGCCTGCGCTTCAAAGCTGGTCGTGTCGCCGCTCTGGCTGGCGCGGAGATCTAGCGTGTTCACCTCGACCCCGCCGGCCACCACATCGGTTGCCGTGGCCGTGCCATTGACCATGGGCACGCCGAAGAGATCGGAAATGCCGGCAGAAATGTCGGCCTGGCCAATTTCGATGTCGTTGATGACGAGATCGGTGACATTGGCGGTGATGCCGGCGCCCTGAATGCCATCCTGCGGCACGAGTTCCACCGCCGCATTGACCGCGCCCGAGGCGTCGGTCAGCAGCAGGGCTGCGGCAAGCGAGATATCATTGGCGGCGACGTCCAGACGCCCCTCGATCAGCCCGGTTTCCACCATCCGGGTCAGCGCGCCCGTTATGCGAGTGCCGGCAATTTCGAAGCCGAGATCGGTGACGCTCTGCTGCACATCGTCGGTCTCGACATGCGCGGCAAGCTGGGCGCGATGGCCGTCGAGCATGGCACTGCCCGAGACATCGCCCGTGACCGTGCCATCGAGCAGGCTGGCCGCGACACCGAGCTTGGCATCCGCCAGACGATATTGCCCGAGCGTGCCGGACTGCACCTGGCCATCGAGCACCAGTACCAGCGGCGCTTCAGGCGTGGTCGAACGGGCCGAGCCGCGAACTGTGAGGGCGCCGCTCGCTTCCTCGGAGATCAGCGCCAGGTCGGCGAGATCGAGCGCGATGTTGAAATCGGAAACGTCGCTGGCAAAGGCGCCATCGGCCGTAAACTGCAGCTGCGGATTGGCAATGGTGAAGGCGTCGGCGGTGATGCCCGCCTCGGTGCGCGCCAGGCGGCCGGACAGGTTGACCGTGCCCGCCAGCAGCCGGTCGAGCGCCGCGTCGTCGACGCTGAGGTTGGTGCCGGTGCCGTCCAGAACCAGGTCGAACCCGCCGGTAGCCGGCATGACCTCGCCATTGGCGACCAGATTGAGCGCACCGGACAACGACCGCCCGGCCAGGCCGGAGAATGGTGCGATGCTGTCGGTGGCGACTTCGATGCGACCGTCAAAATCGGTGCCATCAATGACGCCGCTGGCCTCGGCCACGAGCGCCTGCCCGACAATGCGCAGCTCCGCCAGCTCGATCGGCTGGCCGGCATTCCAGAGACCCGCAATGCCAAGGCCGACGCTGTCCCCCAGGGCTGCCTCGACACCCGGATCGGCCGTGATGCCACTGAGGGCGCCATCGCCATTGAAAGTTACCATGCGGCTGGCCGGATCTGACAGGTTCCGGGCCACGCCGTCCATGCCCAGGGACAAGGTCTGGGCGGCAAACCCATCCGCATTGAAGGCTTCGACATCCAGCTGGGCCTGCCAGGTCTCATTGGCCTCGGTACCATAGGCGACGCGCAACTGGGCACCCTGCACGAGGGTCGAACCACCCGGCACCGGCAGCGTGACCTGGCTCCCTTCGGGATCGGCAACCGTGGCGGTGAGATCGAGCAGTGACAGGAAATTGTCGGGCGTGGTTTCGGCACGCGCCGTCAGGCCCAGCTGCCCGCCGCTCAGGGACAGATTGGCAATGCTGAGACCGCCGCCGCTCTTGAGCAGGGCCTCGGCAGTGAGGGTCGTTTCGACACCAAAGAAGTCCTGATAGGGCGCGGCCACGAGCCGCGACAGCGGACCGCCCAGACTGGCATTGACCGTAAAACCGGCATCGGACTGCTTGATCGTGGCGGTGCCGGCCAGCGCCACCTGGTCATCGGCCAGCAGCTGCATCTGCGCGGTGAGATCGGAGACAGGCCCCTCGCCTTCGAGCGTCAGCGACATGGCCGGACGCCCCTCGATATTGAGCAGGTTCGCCATGACGCCGTTGGGCGGCTCGACCAGCGACAGTCCGAGGTCGATCGTATTACCCTCGCGCCGATAGGCGACATCGAGATCGAGCGTGCCGCCCGGTCCGTCGAGCCGGACGATGTCGAGCATGGCATCGAGATTGCCGCTTTCGAGCGTCATCGAACCGTCGAGCGAAATTTCCGAACCGAGACCGAAGACATCTTCGCCGAAAGTGACGCTGGGTACGCTCAATTCGCCGATTTGAATGGCGACGGGGAATTCCGGAATTTCGAGACCGCCACCGGCCTCGGGTGCCGGCAGGTCAAGTGCACCCTCCACGGGAATGGGATTGCGGATGTAGTTGATGGAATCGGCCGTGAGCGAATTGATCTCCAGCCGACCGGTGAACAGAGCCGCCTGGTTCCAGTTGAGCGCGGCGTTGTTGACCCGCAGCCATACGCCTTCGGCATCCGAAATGGTGATCTCGTTGATCGAGACGTCGGAGCCCAGCACGCCTTCGATATTGGAGAGCCGGATCTGCCGCTCCGGCGTCGAGAGGCGATCCTGGACGAAGCTGGTCAGCCAGTCCTTCTGTTCCTCATTGTTCATGTCCTGCGCCACCAGCGCTACCGGCACGGCGGCGGGCGCCAGCAGCAGCGCGGCGATCAAGAGGTTGCGCCGAAGTTTTCCAGCTGGACGACCGAAAATACCCGCCATCAGAATGCCTGCCCGATGCCGGCATAGATGGCGTAGTCGGGGTCGCCCGGCTTGCGGTTGAGCGGCACGGCAACATCGAGGCGAAGCGGTCCGAGCCCGGTATAGTAACGCACGCCGAGACCCGCTCCGAGGCGCAGATCCTCAAGCCCGGGAAATCTGTCCGCGGCGACATAACCGCCGTCGATAAAGCCCACGACGCCAATATCATTGGTGACCTTGGCCCGCGCTTCGAGCGAGGCTTCCAGCAGGTAGCGCCCACCCGTGATATTGCCCGCACCGTCATCGACGCCGATGGATTTGAAGCCATAGCCGCGGACCGATCCGCCGCCACCGGCAAAGAACAGCTTGTCGGGCGGAATGTCGACAAGGTCGGGTCCCAGCACCGCGCCGCCCTTGACACGCCCGGCCAGGACAAACGGATCCTCTTCGCCGAAGCCGAAATAGGTTCGCCCCTCAACGACCAGCTGTGCACCCGGCGTACCGCCGCGCAGGTCGAAATAGGGCTCGAGCCTGGCCGCGGCATACCAGCCTTCGGTGGGATCGACCGAGCTATCGCGCCCGTCATAGACGAAACCGGCATAAAGGCTCGCCGTATTGAAGTCGCGAATGCCGAAAAGGTCGTCAAAGCGCGCCACTTCGAAGGTCGCCCCGCCCTCGAAAGTGAGGTCATCGGAGAAGAACCAGTTGAGGCCGACGCGTCCACCCGCAGAAGTCTCGGTATATTTGGGGTAGATGGTGCGCTCGGCCGAGACAGTGGCCACAAGGTCGACGTCCGGGTGGTAGAAGCCGGGCTTGGTGAAGGTGCCGCCCACGAAATAGTCGAACTGTGCCGTGTCGATTGGCCAGCCGATGCTGGCGACCCGCGCGTCGAGCCGCAGCCGCTCGGCCTGCCCGAAGAGATTGCGCCAGAGGTGGTAGCCCTCGACCCCCAGGCCATCGATGGTGGAATAGGTGGCACCGAACCCGAAGCGCCGGCCCGGCAATTCCTCGACGAGGAGATTGTAGGGCAACAGACCATCGCTGCCGATATCCTCGGCCGCTTCAAGTCGCGCCGCGCGGAAGACTTCGAGCCGATCGAGCCGCTTGTGCGCGCGGTCGATATCGTCGGGGTCATATTCGGCGCCCACGACGAGGCCCGTCTGCTGGGCGACGAATTCGGGGTTCATGCGATCGGTGCCGGTGACCGTCACCGGCCCGTGGGCAGCCAGCCGCCCCGGATTGACAGTAATGACGGCATCGACCGTATTGGTGGCGTGGTCGGCCACCACGTCGCGCGAGACGATTTCGGCCTTGGCATAACCCTGCTGCCGCCAGGCTTCGACCGCCAGCAGTTCGGCCGCCATGATGACCGAGGACTTGGCGATCTCCCCGGTCCCGTAGCCGCGCAGCACCGGCAGCTCGACCTGATCGTCGGGATCGTCGGTCAGGGGCGCCTGATTGGCGATGGAAACGGAATTGAAGCGGAACAGCGGCCCTGACGTAACGGCAATGGCCACATCCACGGGGTCGGGCAGGCTGGTATCGGGCGGCAGGTTGGCGGCCTCGACGCCGGCAATGCGGATGCTGACCGTGCCGCCGTAATGGCCTTCGGCATAGAGGGCGGCGAGCAGGCGGCGATAGTCGCCGCGCGCCTTCGCAATGAGGCCGGCGGCGCCGGAAGCGGGCTCATCCTCGTCGGCAATGAGCGCCGAGGCATTGCGCAGCGCGTTTTCGACAGCGCCGCCTTCGCTTGAGGTGAAGGTGACGAAATAGGGTTGGGGATCGACGATGATGGCGTCGGCATCTTCCTCGGCCTGGTCCTCGAAGAACTTGATGCCGAAGAGCTCAAACGCATGAACAGGCGCTGTCGCCCCGACCGCCATGGTCAGACCGATGCACAAGGCGCCAATACTCGTTACCAGACGCGCGCTTTTCAGTGCTCTACCCGCCCTTTTACGCAGACAACCAAACCGGGCTGTCGGCGATATTGCCGCAACTGCGGAAAGATTCCGTTAATCCTTCCGGCCCCTCGCCAAAAAGGCGGAGGTTTCGTGGCGAGTTTAGGGCGAGGCTGCGCCGAGGACCACCCATTCTGTTGAAAGAGTTCGGTTTTAGCGGGCGAGGCGTGGCCGATGGGTCACGGTTGGCTTTGCGTCCTCCGGGGAGGCTGGAGGGTCAGTACCGCAGTCGCTCTCCCCTTCTCCCCTTGCGGGAGAAGGTGCCCGAAGGGCGGATGAGGGGTCACTGCACTCTCCCCGCACCAGTGCGTGGAAGGAACCCCTCACCCTGCAATTCTGCTGAACGCAGAATTGCTGTCCCTCTCCCGCAAGGGGAGAGGGGATGAAGGACTACTCCCTTGCCAGCGCCTCGACCGGGTCGAGCCGTGATGCCGAGCGGGCCGGCATGAAGCCGAAGACCACGCCAATGACACTGGCCGAGACGATGGCGAGGATGATCGACTCGGTCGAATAGGCGAGCCGCGCGCCCTGCACGATTGTGGTGAGCCCCTGGCCCAGCGCAAAGCTCAGCGCCACGCCGGCCGCGCCACCGGCAAAACAGACAAGGATGGCTTCGATCAGGAATTGCCTGAGAATGTCACTGCGGCGCGCGCCGACGGCCATGCGAATACCGATTTCCTTGGTCCGCTCGGAAACCGAGACCAGCATGATGTTCATCACCCCGATCCCGCCAACCACCAGCGAGATGATCGCAATGGTGGAAATGAGCACGGTCAGCGTCGCCGAGGTGGACTGGATGGTTTCGCGGATCGTATCGGTATTTTGCAGGAAGAAATCCTGCGTCCCGCCATGCAGGCCGGTCAGCAGCGCGGTGATCTCGGCCTCGGCCTGGGCCGTATCGTAGCCATCGCTGACCCGCACGGCGATGGAATTGAGCCAGCTCTGCCCCAGGATCCGGCTCATCGCCGATGTATAGGGCACATAGACATTGGCATTGTCGCGACCGCCGCCAAAGCCGGTCGAGGCGGCGACGACGCCGATGATGCGCACCGGCACCTTCCCCAGCATGATGACCTGACCCACCGGGTCCTCGCCATTGGTGAAGATGGCCGTGGCCGCATTCTGGTCAATCACCGCCTCCTGCGCCATGGCGTCAATGCTCTCCTGCCCGAAGCCCGAGCCGGCCGTAAAAGTGCGGCCATTGACCTGGAAATAATCGGCACCAACGCCGGTCACCGAAGCGCTGGTGGCGGTGTTGCGGTAGAGCGCGGTGGCATTGGAGCTGACCTGCGGGGTGACGCTATCGGCATAGGGCTGATCGGCCAGCGCCTCGGCATCCGTGGCCCGGAGCGTCCGCACCCGGCCGGAGCGCATGTCGCCGAAGCCTGAACCGGGATAGACATTGATCGTATTGGTGCCGATCGATGAGATGTTTTCGAGCACGGTCTGCTGGCTGCCCTGTCCCAGCGCCACCACCGAGACCACCGAGGCAATGCCGATGATGATGCCGAGCATGGTGAGGAAGGTGCGCAGCTTGTGGGCGCCCATCGCCCGCAAGGCCATGCGCAGCGCCTCGCCCATGCTGTCGAGGCCCCGCCGCCAGCTCGCCGCCGGCTTGATCTGAGGAGCCGTCGCGGGAAAGCGCCGTGGCTCGACAGTGTGCCGGTCAGCGACGATTTCGCCATCGGCGATCTCGATCACACGTTCCGCCTGCGCCGCAATATTCTGGTCATGGGTGACTAGGATGATGGTGTGCCCGTCGGCATGCAGCTCTTTGAGCAGCGCCATCAGCTCCTTGCCCGAGCGTGAATCGAGCGCGCCAGTGGGCTCGTCGGCAAGGATGACTTCGCCGCCATTCATCAGCGCCCGCGCGACGCTGACGCGCTGCTGCTGGCCGCCGGAAAGCGCATTGGGACGATGGTCGAGCCGTTCGCCAAGGCCCAGTCGCGTCAGCAGGGAAATGGCCCGCTCGCGCCGGGCATTGGCATCGGCCCCCGCATAGATGGCCGGCACTTCGACATTTTCGACCGCATCGAGATCGGGCAGCAGCTGGTAGCGCTGGAAGATGAAACCGAAATGCTCGCGCCGCAAAGCCGCCAGTTCATCGGCATCGAGCTTGCTGACATCACGCCCGGCGAAGCGATAGGTGCCCTCGCTGGCCCGGTCGAGACAGCCCAGAATGTTCATCAGCGTCGATTTGCCGGAGCCGGACTGGCCGATAATGGCCACCATCTCGCCGCGATGAATGTCGACATCGACGCCCTTCAGCACCGCCACCGCTTCCCCACCCGCCTGAAAGCGGCGGACGAGACCGGAGATGGAAATGATCGGCTGGTCGAGCTGGGCCCTGGCGCCGGCGCTCTCCCGGGGACTGAAGGGGCGGTTCATCAACCGCCACCCCTCGGCATGGCAATACCCATGCCGCCCGGCCCGCGCGGACCGCCGCCCTGACCACCCGCGCCACCAAGGCGGGCGCCGGTGGCGTTGACGACCTGATCGCCCTCTTCGAGCCCCGAGACAATCTCGGCGGTGATATTGTTGTTGAGACCCACTTCGATCTGCGCCGGGCGCACCTGCTCGCTGTCGGGGTCATAGACCATGACGGTAACACCATCCGGGCCGCGCCGCGACACCAGCGTCGAGGGCAGCGTCAGCACGTTGCGCGCTTCGTCGAGCACGATTGTCACCGACGCGGTCATGGAAATGCGCAGGCGGTGATCGGGATTGGGCACTTCGAAGAGGCCGTTGTAATAGACTGCGCTGCCGCCCGAAGCGGCGGTCTCGTCGGCAATCGAGGTCGGCGCCGGTTCGATTTCGCGCAGGGTGGCCTCGATGCGCGCATCCGGCTCGCCCAGAATGGTGAAATAGACCTTCTGGCCCGGCTTCACCTTGACCACATCGGCCTCGGAAATCTCCGCCTTGATGACCATGGTGTCGAGATTGGCAATCTTGGCAATGGTCGGGGTCGACGAATTGGCGTTGAGCGTTTGCCCGGCCTCCACCAGCAGCGCCACGACCGTGCCATCGGCGGGGGCGACGATCTGGGTGCGAGACAGGTCGAGTTCGGCCGATTCGACGGTCAGCTCGGCCTGGGCCAGTTGCGCATTGAGCTGGTCGATCTGGGCATTGCCTTGCTCGACCGCGGCCTGGGCCGTTTCCAGCGCCGTCTGCGAGACGAGACTGCTGGCGCTGAGCTGCTGCTGGCGCACAAGGCTGGCTTTAGCCGTGACCAGGTTCGCCTGCTGGTTGCGGATCTGCGCCTCGATGCCGGCCAGCGCGGCCTCGGCTGACTTGACCGCATTCTCCTGGTTGAGACTGTCGATCTCGGCGATGAGGTCGCCCCGCTTGACCGCTTGGCCAAGCGTGACATGCACAGCCTTGATGCTGCCCGAGACCTCCGCGCCCACGCTGACCAATGCGCTGGCCTCCAGCACGCCGGAGGCGAGGACCGTCGTCTCGATGTCCCCACGCCCCACGCTGACGGTATCGGGAGTGGTGCTCGCCTGGCTGGGAGCCAGGAAATACCACCAGCCCGCCGCCCCGGCGCCGCCCAGCACGATGAGCGTCAGGAGCAATTTCGCAAAAGTCTTCAAAACAATGAGGTCCCGCAAGAATCCAGATTTGTCCGGACGATAACCCGATCCGCCGATCGGTTCACGTTAGCACTTCGTAAGGTTGGCAAGCTTTGCCCGGCATGGCCAATCAAAGGCCCGGGAGTGGTTGACCTCCCAACGGCACCGGTCCACCCTGCAATCGGATTTTCCCCCTCTATGGATTTGCCATGTATTCGCTGCTCGATCCCAGCCGCTTCGTCGTCTTCATCACCGGCGCCACCTCGGGCTTCGGCGCCGCTGCCGCGCGCCGCTATGTCGCCGCCGGCGGCAAGGTGATCGCGACCGGCCGCCGGGAGGACCGGCTGCTGGCGCTGCGCGACGAACTGGGCCCCGACAATTGCCACATCATCCCGCTCGATGTTCGTGACCGTGCCGCCATGGAAGCGGCAATTGCCGCCATTCCCGCGCCCTTCGACCAGATCAATATCGTGCTCGCCAATGCCGGCCTCGCCCTCGGCCTGCAGCCGGCTGCCGAAACCGATCTTGGCGACTGGGAGACGATGATCGACACCAATATCAAGGGCCTCGTCTATACCGTGCGCCTGCTGCTGCCCGGCCTTGTCGCCCGCGGCGGCGGCCATGTGGTCACCCTTGGCTCGGTGGCTGGCGAATATGCCTATCCCGGCGCCTCGGTCTATGCGGCCTCGAAAGCCTTCGTGAAGCACTTCGCCCTCGCCATCCGCTCGGACCTGCAGGGCAAGAAGGTGCGCGTCACCAATATCGAGCCGGGCATGACCGAGACCGAGTTTTCCGTGGTCCGCTTCAAGGGCGATGAGGATAAGGCCGACAATGTCTATGCCGGCATGACGCCGATGACTGCCGAAGATATTGCCGAGAGCATCTTCTGGGCCACCAGCCTGCCCGCCCATGTCAACGTCAACAAAATCGAGATGATGGCCACCGAGCAGGCTATCGGTCCGTTCCTGATCCATCGCCAGAGCTGACACAATTCGGCCAAACCGGCAGTATGCCCTGCCCCGGACGGAGGAAATCCCATGCTGCTTCGCCTTGCCCGCCTGCTGCCGCTCACCGCACTCCTCGCCACCCCCGCCTTCGCCCAGGTCTCGCTCAAATCCATTGGTGACACCTGCCTCGAAACCGAGCTCGACGAGTGCAAGGTGCTGACGGCCGGCTATTTCAACCGCGCCGACTTTAGCGATGCCGAGGGCGAACCGCTGATCGCCTGGCAGACCCAGGCCGGGACCGGCGGTTATGGCACGATCGGCGGCTTCGTGCTGTTCGCGCATGATGGCGAGGGCTGGAACGTGCTCGACAAAGGCTTCGATGGCTATTTCCAGTTGCCCCGGCTCAACGAGGACAATGTCCTGCACGTCCCCGGCTATAGCCAGGGCACCGGCGTGTTCAACACCGATCGCCTCTACCGGCTGGAACAGGACGGCGCGACCTGGACCCCGATCGACATGGGCAGTTGGCTGGATGGCGTGGAACTCCCCGAAGGGCTCGAAATCTGGAAGGGTGTCCAGTTCGATTTCTCCAACCCTTGGTCGGGCTATATTGCCCGCACCTCGCTCTGGCACGCCGATGACGGCAATTGCTGCCCAACGGGCGGCAGCGCGGTGATCGGGCTCGAAATCGAGGGCGACGCGCTTGTCGGCAAGCAAGCCGAATACACGCCGCCCGATGAAGAGGCTGACGAGTAGGCGGCCGCTTCTTCATCCGCTTGCCCTGACCCGGTGAGGGGGGCCTAAAGCCCGAGAAAACTCACCGTATCGGGGTCGACCGGAATGCCCCTGGCTTTCCGGTCCTCCATCTCCGCCCACTCGCGATCGCCGGGCGCCATGACCTTGCCGCCGTCGCGCGCCGCCGAGCCACGCAGGCTCGCCAGATACTGCAGCATGGCAGCGCCGAAAACGGCCGATCCGGCGAACTTGTCGGGGTCGATGACCAGCACGAAATGCCCCATGTTTCGCGGCGTCGAAATATCGTCGCCGCCATACATGGGCAAGAAATCGCTATCGAGCGTCGTGCCGTTGAGCAGCGCCGAGAACAGGGTCGCCACCCCGGCCAAAGCGGCGCCCTTGTAGCCATAATCGACCCCGCCCAGCGGCAGCAGCATTTCGGCCGCATGCGGATCGGTCGTCGGTTCGCCGTCGGGCGTTGCTGCCACGCCTTCCGGCAGGGGCTTGTCGAGCGAGCGATGCAGCATCACCCGGTTGAGGGGAATGGAGCTGGTCGCCATGTCGAGCAGCCACGCCTTCTGCCCCGGCACCGGCGCCGCAAAGGCCAGCGGATTGGTGCCGTGGAATTTCTGCGCGCCATCGAACAGGGCCACCACAGAGTCGGTATTGGTGGTGGCGAAAGTGACAAAACCCTGTTCCGCTCCCGCCAGCGCATAGGCGCCGGCTGCGCCCAGATGCGAGGAGTGTTTCACCCCCACCGCACCGACACCGGCTTCGCGCGCCAGTTCCATGCCGACCTCGACGGCCCTGTAGGCCGCATAGTGCCCCAGCCCGTCATCGCCATGGACCGTGGCACTGCCCGCGCCGCGCTTTTCCACTGTCAGCTGCGGGTCCTTGTTGAGGCGACCGCCGCCCAGCATCCTGCAATAATGCGCCACGAGCCGCACGCCATGGCTGTCGACGCCGACAAGCGAGGCATGCAACATGGCTCGGATCGCCGCCGCGCGCGACGGCGCACTCGCCGCCGCTTCGGCGAGGCGAACTTCGACGCGGTCGGCCAGCAGCTCTGCGGGAAAACGCGGTGTATGATCGTCCTGGTACATGTCATTCCTCCCTGGGCTTTCTAGCCACCTGGTCATTCCCGCGAAAGCGGGAATCTCCGTTCGCTCCAAGCCATCCATCCTTCGTCATTGCCCGGCTCGTCCGGGCAATCCACCTTCCGGCACGCGGTGACCATCTATTGGATCACCGGGACAAGCCCGGTGATGACGATGGGGGAATGGCCGAGGCTCACACACAAAGAACAGGCCCATGCCTGCGACGCATGGCCCATGCTGCAACTTTATGCTGGCACGTCGCGACGATGGGGCTATGCTTACGGCACAAAGTTGAGACTGCCTCATGCCCCAAAACCTCGATCCGATTACGCGCAATCTCTGGCACGTGGTCGCTGCGACTGATGAACTGCCCATTGGCCTTGTTGAAACCACGCTGCTGCTCGATACGCGCCTGGCGCTGACCCGCGGCAGCGATGGCGAGCCGGTTGTCTGGCTGCGCAGCCATGAACAGAATGGCGACGAGATCGACGCCGACAGCGTGATTGAGCGCCTGCCGGTCCGTACGGCCTATGGCTACACATGGACCTGCCTCGGCACGCCCGATGCCGAGCTCTTCCCCATTCCCGAATATGCCGAGCCCGACCGCGTCAACATGAGCTGCGGCTCCATCGGCATCCATGTCTCGGCGCCGCGCGCCGTCGAAAACTTCCTCGACATGGGGCATTTCCCCTATGTTCATACCGACATTCTCGGGTCCGAGCCGCATACCGAGGTCAAGGAATATGACGTCGAGGTCTCCGAGGAGCGCGACGAGGTTCTGGCCACCAAATGCCGCTTCATCCAGCCCATGGCCGCCAAGTCGGCGACGACGGCGATGGAAGTGGAATATGTCTATCGCGTGCCGCACCCATTCTGCTCGGTGCTCTACAAATCCTGCCCCGAGGATGAGAGCCGCCGCGACGTCATCGGCATTTTCCTCCAGCCCATGACCGAGGAACGCTGCCGCGCCCATCTCCTGCAATCGATGATCGACTCGACCTCGACCATTACCGATCTCCGGCGCTTCCAGCAGACCATTTTCGGCCAGGACAAGCCGATCCTCGAAAACCAGTATCCCAAGCGCCTGCCGCTCGACCCGCGTTCGGAAACCCCGATCCGCGCCGACAAGAGCGCCATCGCCTATCGCCGCTGGCTGAGCCAGAAGGGGATTACCTATGGGGTGATTCCCCAGGCGAGCTGACGTTCTTCACCTCTCCCTTTGGGGGAGAGGTCGGCGCGAAGCGCCGGGTGAGGGGGCCTTCCTCAATCCGGCGCGTGCCAAAGGCCCCCTCACCCCAACCCTCCCCCCAAGGGAGAGGGAGTCAGGGTCCCGTACGCCAGGACTACGACTAGCTTAGACTTCGATCGTGGCGCGATCTCGTAACAGCGGATCTGATCGACATGCCCCTCAGTCTCTCCGACCCCAATTGGTATCCCATCGCCTCCAGCGCGGACCTGCCCTTCCGCCATGTCTATCAGGGCCAGCTCCTGGGCCGCGAGCTCGCGGTCTGGCGCGCCGACGATGGCAATGTGAATGTGTGGGAGAACCGGTGCCTGCATCGCGGCGTTCGGCTTTCCATCGGCATCAATGAGGGCCAGGAGCTGAAATGCCAGTATCACGGCTGGCGCTATGCCAATCAGTCGGCCGGCTGCACCTATATTCCGGCCCACCCCGCCGACGCCCCGGCCCGCCGCATCGAAAACCGCAAATACCCGATCCGCGAAGCGTTCGGTCTCATCTGGTCGGCCGCCAATGACGACCAGCCCTATGCGCCCTTCCCCGGCGCCGACGGCCATGACTGGTTCGCGCTGCGCGCCATGCCCGTCAATGCCGCGCCTGAGGATGTCGTGGCTGCTCTGGCGCGCTTTGCGCCCGACGACGAGCCTGCCGAACTCCTGCCCGCCATGGTGGTGCGTGTTGGCGGCGTCACCTGGTTTGTGCAGCCGGTCGATGCCGGTCGCGCCGTCGTCAGGGGCCTGCTGCCTCAAAAGCCGGAAGACGAAGTGGCGACGCTCCGCCATTACAACGAACTCCTGACCAAGCTGCGCGACCGACTGGAACGCGCTGCCGCGAAAAAGCCAGCACCGGAGCCGCTGCAGCCCGTCTATGAGAAGGTCTCGGCCGACCTCTCCACGATGCCCGACATTGCCGTGCCGCGGGGCACTACTCTGACGGTTGTCGTGAAGCGCAAATGGCAGAGCGCCGATGGCGTCATCGGCTTCGAACTGGCCGACCGCGACGGCAAGCACCTGCCGACCTTCCAGCCTGGCGCCCATATTGACGTGCACCTGCCCAATGGCCTCGTGCGGCAATATTCGATCACCAATGGTCCGGGCGACCTGTCGCGCTATGTCATCGGCGTCAAGGCCGAGAGCGCCAGCAAGGGCGGCTCCAAGGTGCTGGTGGAAACCGTGCGCGAGGGCGACCTCCTGCAGATTTCCGAGCCGCGCAACAATTTCCCGCTCCGCCGCGACGCCACCCGCACGGTGCTGATTGCCGGCGGCATCGGCATCACCCCGCTCCTCTCCATGGCGCGCTTCCTTGACAAGTCGAACCTCAATTACGAGCTGCACTACTTCACCCGCAGCGATGAAAGCGCCGCTTTCAGCAGCGAACTGGGCGTGCTGCATGGCCATGTCGAGCGGCATACCGGCCTCTCCCGCGACGCCATCCGAGCCAAGGTCGCCGCGGTGATGGGTCCCTATCAGTTTGCCAACCACGTCTATATCTGCGGCCCCGGCGCCATGCTCGAAATGGTGCAGCAAGTGGCGTCAGAACTCGGCTGGCCCGACGAGGCCGTGCATTTCGAATATTTCCAGAACGACAAGGTCATCGACAGCTCGAGCGCTTTCGATGTGGAACTGGCGCGCTCGGCCATGACCCTGCATGTCCCCGCCGGCAAGACCATTCTCGAAACCATGCGCGAGGCGGGGCTGACCGTACCGTCATCCTGCGAACAGGGTGCCTGCGGCACCTGCCTGACCACGGTGATGGAAGGCGAGGTCGACCATCAGGACGTCTATCTCAACAAGACCGAGAAGGCCTCCAACACCTGCATGATGACCTGCGTCAGCCGGGCCAAGAGTGCGCGCCTGGTGCTGGATATCTGATGATGCTTCCAATCAACGATCTCATCGCCCCATCGCCTCCCTCCCCCTTGTGGGGAGGGAATGAGGGTGGGGGTGAGTCACACACTCCGCGTTCGCGGCCTACCCCCACCCCAGCCCTCCCCACAAGGGGGAGGGAGCGCATCGGGGCAAAGACACGATCATGACCATCACCCTTTACGACTTCGAACTCTCGGGCAATTGCTACAAGTTGCGGCTGCTGATGAGCATCCTCAACCTGCCTTACGACATCGTGCCGGTGGATTTTTTCCCTGGCCGCCAGCACAAGGCCGACTGGTTCCTGCGCCTCAACCCCTTCGGCCAGCTACCGGTGCTCAAGGACGACGACCTCGTCCTCTCTGACTCCGGCGCCATCCTGGCTTACCTGGCGAAAAAATACGACACGTCGGGGCAGTGGTTTCCCGACGATCCCGCCATCACGGCCGAAGTGCTGCGCTGGCACGCCGTGGCCGATGACATCACTGCCACCAGTTCAGCCGCCCGCCTGGCGCTGGGCTATGACTATGATTTCGACGTCGAAAAAAGCCAGAAGGGCGCGCACCGCATTTTCCGGCTGATGGACGAACATCTGTGGTTTGGTGAAAAGGCCGGCCGCGACTGGCTCTGTTCCCCCGCCCATCCCACGACCGCCGACATTGCCTGCTTCCCCTATGTGATGCTCTCCGAAGAAGGCGGCATCTCGCGCCAGGACTATCCCGCCCTTCGCCGCTGGACCGACCGCGTCCGCCGCGTGCCGGGCTTTACCGTCATGTCGGGGATTTTCCCGGCAGGGCCGGCCAAGGTGGATTGAGCTTTTGGGCTTCGATCCGTCCCGAAGGGCAGATCGCTCCAGTGGAGCGATCTGAGATGAGAAGGAATGAGGTGAGGTGACGCGGGGCTCTGGCTAAGCCGCCTTCTTTCTGATTGCCACGTCGCGCCCGCAGATCCAGGTGGCGGCAAAGAGCACGGCAACGCAGGCGCTGAACAGCACGGTGGCCAGCAGGGCATTGGGTTCGCTGGGCACGACCCCCTCGCGGACGAGGAACTGCAATGGCCCGTCGGTGCTGGCCATGCCCACGCCCGCTACCCAGCTCAGCGCGAAAGCAAAGGGGATGCCGAAGCTGCCGATAACGGAATTGCGGTACCAGGCAACGCCGAGGAAAAGACCGCCCGCGCCCCAGAGGCCAAAAGTCAGCCAGCCATGCAGGAACACCATCGGGAAATCGAGCGGCGAGTCATAGAGGCGCGAGCCGTCCACTGCCTGCGGCCAGCCGGCCAGGTTGTAGATCAGCGCCTCGGGCCAGAAGGTCACGGCGCAGAGCGCCGCAACAATGGCCGCAAACAGCACCACGAAGGTGAAGGCCGACTTGAGATAGCTGGCCCGGCTCTGCCCATGGGTCACGTGCAGCTCGAAATACTGCCAGCCGACATAGCAGCCGATGGCCAGCACATACCATTGCGCGATGGACTGGCCGAACACCCAGCCACTGACTTCGATGGGCCGGAAGAACGACACGACAATCGGGATGACGAGCATGACCAGCGAAAAGCCGGCCCACACCATGGCGGCAAATAGCCCCTGCTCGGTGAGCAGGCGTCGGGGAAATACGGCAAAGCCCTTCGGCAGGCGGGGCGAAGTGGAGGTCATGACCTGTCTCCCTCGGCGGTGAGGTGAACGAAAATATCCTGGATGGGCAGTCCGCCCAGCTCGAGGCTTTCGGCGCGGGCCCGTTCGGTCGCGACATCAATGTCGCCGTAAATGGCCACCGAGCGGGTCGGGCCAAGGTCCCGGGTTGACAGTACGCGCAGGCCCGCAGTGGCCCGGTCGACCGCCTCGCGAGGGCCGACCAGCGTGGCGCCGCGTGCCTGCAGGGTCTCTGCCTCTTCGCGCAGCACAAGTTTCCCATCGTTGATGACGATGATGTCGGAGAAGAGCCGCGCCACCTCCTCGATGAGGTGCGTGGACAGGACGACGAGGCGCGGATTGTCCATGTAGTCGGCCAGCAACGCCTCGTAGAAGGCGTAGCGGGTCGGCGCATCCATGCCCAGATAGGCCTCGTCGAAAATGGTCAGCGGCGCCTGGGCGGCGAGGCCGAGCGTGCAGGCCAGCGCCGAACGCTGCCCGCGCGACAGCGCGCCGATCTTCTTCTTTCGGTCGAGCCGGAATTTTTCCAGCAGTTTTCCTGCCAGCGCCTCGGACCAGTTGGGCCGCATGTCGGCGGCAAATTCGAGCGCATAGCCGATCGACTCGGTGCCGTCGACGGTGTCGCCGCTCTCGCGGATGAGGCAGATGCGGCTGGTCGCGGCCTCGTTCTCGAAGACCGGCTGGCCATCGACCAGCACGGCGCCGCCATCGGGCTTGCGCAATCCCGCGACGGCCGCCAGCAGCGTGGTCTTGCCCGAGCCATTGCGGCCTAGTAGGCCGCAAATGCCGGCGCCTTCGAGCCGCAGCGAGAGATTGTCCACGGCCGTCACGTCGCCGAAGCGCATGGTCAGATTCTGGATGTCGAGCGAAAGGGTCATGACGGATCCTTCTTGGTCGATTGCGCGGCAGCGCGCACCTGGTCGGCCACCTGGTCGAGCGATATGCCCAGCACCCTGGCCTCTGAAATCATCGGCGCCACATGCGCCGCAAAGAACTGTTCGCGCCGTTCACCCAGCAGCTTGGCCTGGGCCTCGGGGCTGACGAACATGCCGACGCCGCGGCGCTTGTAGAGCAGGCCCTCGTCGATCAGCTCCTGGAAAGCCTTGGCAGCGGTGGCCGGATTGATGCCGTAAAAGGCCGCGTATTGATTGGTGGACATGACCTGCTGATCGGCGCCCAGCGTGCCGGTCACGATGTCGGCACGGATGCGATCCCCGATCTGCCGGTATATCGGAACGTTGTCGCTGAACACGCTCGCCTCATTGGTTCATTACTTCACTAACGAACCATATAGGCCGATGCTGACTCCCGTCAAGGGAGCGGGCAAAACATCGGTCTGCCGCTGGAATTTGGCCACCATCCGGGCTATTGGCTGAAGGAACACGAGGAGAAAATCCCATGATCATCGAGCCAAAAATCCGCGGCTTTATCTGCACCACCGCTCATCCCACTGGCTGCGCCACCAATGTGCAGCGCCAGATCGACCATGTGGTGATCAAGGGGCCGATCCCCTCCGACCGCAAGCGCGTGCTCGTGCTCGGCTGCTCCACGGGCTATGGCCTTGCCTCGCGCATCGTCACCACCTTCGGCTCCGGTGCCGATACGGTGGGTGTCAGCTTCGAGCGCGAGCCGGGCGAAACCAAGCCTGCCTCGGCTGGCTGGTACAATAACCGCGCCTTTGAAAACCGGGCCCGTGCTGCCGGCGCCAAGGCCGTGACCGTCGAAGGCGACGCCTTTTCCGATGAGGTGAAGGCCCAGACCATCGCAGCCATCAAGGAAACCCTCGGCCAGGTCGACCTCATCGTCTATTCGCTGGCCTCCCCGGTTCGCACCGACCCCAAGGACGGCGTCACCTATCGTTCGGCCATCAAGCCCTATGGGTCGCAGGTCTCGTCGAAGACCCTCAATACCGGCACCGGCGAAGTCTCGACCGTCACCGTCGAGCCGGCCACCGAGGAAGAGGCTGCGGCCACAGTCAAGGTCATGGGCGGCGAGGACTGGGAACTCTGGATCGCGGCCCTGGGCGAAGCCGGCGTCCTGGCAGACGGTTTCACCTCGCTCAACTACACCTATCTGGGCAGCGAGCTGACCTGGCCGATCTATCACAAGGGCACTCTGGGCAAGGCCAAGGGTGATCTCGACCGCGCCGCAGCAGCCATCCGCGCGCAGCATGGCGAGAATGCCGCCCATGTCGTCGCCCTCAAGGCCGTCGTCACGCAGGCCAGCTCCGCCATTCCGGTCGTGCCGCTCTATGGCACGCTCCTGATCAAGGTCGAAGACGAGATGGGTCTCGGCGAAGGCCCGATCCAGCAGATCGACCGCCTGTTCCGGGACAAGCTTCAGGGCACGATCGTCCTCGACGAAGCCGAGCGCATCCGTGTCGACGATTGGGAACTGTCCGAGGCCATGCAGGCCGAACTGAAGAAGCGCTGGGAAATTCTCGACACCGAAAACCTTGCCGAGCTTGCGGACCTGCCCAAGTACCGGACCGAGTTTTTGAAACTCTTCGGCTTCGCGGTCGGTGGCGTGGATTATTCCAAGGACGTCGATCCACGCGTGGTGGATTGAGCTTTCTTCACCTCTCCCTTTGGGGGAGACGTCGACCGTCTTCGGTCGGGTGAGGGGGCCTTCCCTCACCCAATTCTGCAAGGCCCCCTCACCCGGCGCTTTGCGCCGACCTCTCCCCCAAAGGGAGAGGTGAAGGCTCACCCCCGATAATCATGTTCCCCGCCCTGCCAGTCCCGCACGGTAAAGCACCCATCGCGTCCCGCGATTGACGCCGCGCCGATATCGGCCTTGCCGTGCCCCCCGGGAATGTCGAGCACATAGGTCGGCTGGCAAAGGCCCGAGATCCGGCCCCGCAGGGCTGTCACCAGAGCCTGCCCCTCCTCGATGCTGACGCGGAAATGCCCGGTGCCCGGCGCCAGGTCGGGATGATGCAGGTAATAGGGCTTGATGCGGTTTTCGACAAAGCCGCGCATCAGCGCCGCCAGCGTTTCGACATCGTCATTGACGCCCTTGAGCAGCACCGACTGGCTGATCAGCGCAATGCCACCCTCGAACAGGCGCCTGAATGCCATCCGCGCTTCTGGCGAAAACTCGCGCGGGTGATTGGCATGGACGGCGAGGTAAGTGGTCTTGCCGGCCGCCCTCAGCGCCGCCACCATGGCGTCGTCGATCCGCTCCGGCTCGACCACTGGCACGCGGGTGTGGAAGCGCACGATTTTCACGTGGCTGATGCCGGCCAGCCGCTCCATCAGATCGCGCAGACGGCGCGGCGAGAGCACCAGCGGATCGCCGCCGGTGAGGATCACTTCCCAGATTTCGGCATGGCTGGCGATATAGTCGATGGCGGCATCCAGTTCCGGCCCGGTCAGCGTGCCCAGCCCCTGCGGCCCCACCATTTCGCGGCGGAAACAGAAGCGGCAATAGACCGGGCAGACATGCACCGCCTTGAGCAGCACCCGGTCAGGATAGCGATGCACGATGCCTTCAACCGGAGAATGGGCAAGGTCGCCAATCGGGTCGGCGCGCTCATCGGGCGTGGTGACCAGCTCGGCAGCGGTCGGCACGAACTGGCGTGCCATCGGATCGTCGGGGTCCGCGGGATCGATCAGGTCGAGCACGGCGGGGGTGATGCCGATGGCATATCTTTCGGCGACAGCGGCGAGGTTTCCCTCCTCCGTCACCAGACCGGCAGAGACAAGGCCATCGACCGACTTGATGGATCGCAACCCCTCATCCGCCCTTCGGGCACCTTCTCCCGCAAGGGGAGAAGGGAATTTCGGTGCAGCCTCAGGAGTGGAGTTCCCCCTCTCCCCTTGCGGGAGAGGGTGGATCGGCCGCAGGCCGAGACGGGTGAGGGGTACCTTGGCCGTGCTCATTCCGCCACCGGTGCCCACAGCACCGCCTCGATCCGTTGCGCGCCAGTGGCCAGCATGACCAGCCGGTCAAATCCCAGCGCCACGCCACTGGCCTCGGGCATGAAGTCGAGCGCCGCGAGAAAATCCTCGTCGATCCGATAGCGCTCGCTATAGAGGCGCTGCTTTTCGTCCATTTCGCCTTCGAAGCGTATGCGCTGCTCGGCCGCGTCGGTCAGTTCCCCAAACCCGTTGGCCAGTTCCACGCCCGAGGCATAGACCTCGAACCGCTCGGACACCCTGGCATCGCCGGGCACGCGCCGCGCCAGCGCCGCCTCGCAGGCGGGATAGCGGTCGAGCACGGTGACGCGCCCATTGCCCAGCTCCGGTTCGACCTTTTCGACGAGGATATGCGTAAACAGGTAGCTCCAGCGCCGGTCCTCGGGCAGCGTCATGCCGATGCTTTCCATCTGCGTCGCGAGCGCCCCATCGTCGGGCACGCCGTCGGCATCCATGGTCGCCAGCAGGTCGATCCCGGCATAGCGCAGGAAGGCATCGGCGACGCTGATGCGCTCGGCCTCGGCACGCGGATCGCAGACCCGGCCACGAAATTCGAACTGTTTTATCCCGGTCACCTCGGCGGCAAGGCGAATAATCGCCAGCGTATCGGCAATGATCGCCTCATAGGGCTCACCCGCCCGGTACCATTCGAGCATGGTGAATTCGGGGTGGTGCAGCGCGCTGCGCTCACGATTGCGCCAGACATGCTGCAGGCTGGCAATGCGGGTTTCGCCGGCGGCCAGCAGCTTTTTCATGGTGAATTCGGGCGAGGTATGGAGGTACATGACCTGCCCCTGCCCATCATTGCCGATCATTTCCGTGCCAAAGGCATGCAGGTGTGTTTCGTTCCCCGGCGAGCGCTGCAACCCGGGCGGGTCGACAACGAGGAAGTCGCGCTCGAAGAGCCAGAGGCGCACGGCGGCCTCGAGGCGCGCGCGCGCCAGCAGCGCCGGCCGGCGGTCGGCATGGCGCTCGGGATGCCACCAGGGCGATGTGTCAGAAGCGCTCATTGTGCGGGTTTCTTGCGGTCCGGTCTGGCGAAAGGGCGCGGAATACTGTATCGGGCGCACCACAGATACGAATACCGGCGCCCGGACGGCCCTGCCTCTAGACCGCGCCAGCGAAACGAACAAGGAAGAATTATGGTCAAGGTCATCGCCTCGTCCCTGCGCAAGGGCCATGTGGTCGAGCAGGACGGCAACCTCCACGTCGTGCTCACCGCCGAAAACGTTCATCCCGGCAAGGGCAATTCGGTGACCAACGTCACCATGCGCCGCATCTCCGATGGCGTGAAGGTCATCGGCCGCTGGCGCACCGTGGAAATGGTCGAAAAGGCCGATGTCGATGATCGTGAATACGACTATCTCTATTCGGACGTCGAAGGCCACCACTTCATGGAACCGACCACTTACGAACAGCTCGTCGTCGGTGACGACGTGATCGGCGACCAGAAGGCCTATCTCTCCGATGGCATGAAGGTGCACCTGATGACCCATGAAGGCATCGCCCTCTCCATGGAACTGCCCCAGCGCATGACCTTCGAGATTGTCGAGACCGAGCCGGTCGTGAAGGGCCAGACGGCCTCCTCATCCTACAAGCCCGCCGTGCTCAACAATGGCCTGCGCGTCATGGTGCCGCCGCATATCGATGCCGGCGTGCGCATTGTCATCCTGACGGAAGACAATTCCTACGTCGAACGCGCCAAGGACTGATCGCCGGCTGCCTTCGGCAGCAAAAACGCTCCAGTGGAGCGTTTTTAGGCGATCAGGCCCGGAGAGCTACGCTCGGAGGGCCCGGCCCATCAAGACACACGATCCCTAAAAAAACGGGCCCCTGTTGGGGCCCGTTCTCATTTCTCGTCCAGTTCGCGTTCGGCATCGTGCCAGTGCTGGTCGGAGCGACCGGGTGGCGTGCCTTCGGCAAGCCAGCGGTCATAGGCCACTTCCCGGAGCAGACCCTCCTTGGCGCGCAGCCAATAGGCCATGGCCATGCCCTCCGGGCGGCCGTCCTGCTCCCACATGAAATAGGCTGTCTGGCGCATACGTTCGGCCAGCGCCGTGTTCTTCAACACCGCCGCACCTCGGACCGATCAGGCAGCTGCCTTGATGTTGGCCGAAGCCTTGGCCAGCTGGCTGAGCTTCTGATCGGTCGCTTCTTCTTCCTTGAGCGTTTCGAGCAGGAGGTTCAGCGCATCGGTATGGCCGAGCTGCTTGGCCCAGGTGGCGAGGGTACCGTAACGGGCAATCTCGTAGTGCTCCACCGCCTGTGCAGCCGACACGAGGCCGGCATCCAGGGCCGCTGTGCCCTTGTATTCGTCCATGATTTCCTTGCCTTCCTCGATGATGCCGAGGATGGCGTCGCAGGTCTTGCCGCGAGCCGGCTTGCCAAGGATTTCAAAGATCTGCTGCAGGCGTTCCACCTGCCCTTCGGTTTCTGCAAGGTGCTGCTCGAAGCCGGCCTTGAGTTCGGGCGATGTGGCCGCCTTGGCCATCTTCGGGAGAGCCTTCAGGATCTGCCGCTCGGCATAATAGATGTCCTTGAGCGTATCGAGGAAAAGGTCGTCCAGTTGCTTCTCAGCCATTTGTCTCCAGCTCCTGTTATGGATTTTGACGATGGCCGGGCAACGGTGGAGTCGGAAAACCGGTTCCGGCTCCACTCATCAAATTTCCTGTATCAGACCCCGAACTTTTGCGTCAGCCACGCCATCTGCTGGCGATCCTGGAAAGCCTGGCCCCCTTCGTGGTTGTTGTATTCGTAGTCGACGATGGTCTTGTCGACGCCGGCAAAGGCCTTGAAGGCGCCATAGACGGTCGAAGGCGGACAGACATCGTCCATCAGCGCCACCGAGAACAAGGCCGCAGCCTTGCTCTGGCGGGCAAAGTTGACGCCGTCGAAGTAGCGCAAAGTGTCGAACACCTGGCTCTTCTTGTCGCGGTGCTGGGCGAGAAACCGCACGATCTCGAGATAGGGGTCGCGACCGGCGGTACGGGTGGCGCGGGGAAAATCGCAGAGGAAGGGCACATCGGGCATCACCGCCTTGACCCTGGGATCGATGCCCGCCACCGCCAGCGCAATACCCCCGCCCTGCGACCCGCCGCACACGGCAACCCGGTCGGCATCGACGAAATCCTGATCGATCAGCGCATCGATGGCCCGCACGCCATCGGTGAACAGCCGTCGATAGTAATAGTCGGCCTTGTCGAGCACGCCCTTGGTCATCAGACCCGGGATCTGGCTGGTTGAACCGACCGGGTCTGGCGTCGCGCCGGTGCTCCAGCCCGAGCCCTGGCCGCGCGTGTCCATGCGGAAATAGGCAAAGCCCGACGACGCCCAATGCAGCAATTCGTGCGGAAAACCGCGACCGCCACCGTAGCCGACATATTGCACGAGGAGCGGCAGGCGCCCTTCGCGCATTTTTGGCAGCACCAGCCAGCCCTTGATCGGATGGCCGCCAAAGCCGGGGAATGTCACATCGAAGGCTTCCACCGTCTTCAGCGTCGTCTCGGCCGGCACAATGCTCACAGCGCCGCCAACGGCCCGCGTCTCGGCCAGGGTCGACTGCCAGAAGCTGGCAAAGTCGTCTGGCATGGTCACGGTACTTTCATAGGCACCGAGGGCGGGATGGACGAGATCTGGAAAGGGCATGATGGATCCGGATACTGGAATGGAAGCGGCGCATTCTTGCGCCCCTCTGCCCCGATTTTCCATCCTGCGTCGCCAGTTACGCACGTCTCTATTGCGTACGGAACAGGCTCCGATGATAGGCCAGCATCGCCCGGTCGGGCCACATGGAAACGCTATCGGGCAGGTGCAGTCGTCGCCCCGACGACGACGCAGCGTCGAATGCGGGACCGGCAATCTCGGGATGGGGCAAGAAGGCGACATAGTCGTCGTCGACGAGGACCAGTCCCTGTTTGAGGAGACTGGCCGCAGCCCGGTCGACCACAAGCGCATTGGCCGGGGTCATCGACCCGCCGTGCGCAAGGGGCTGAAACAGGAAGACGTCGAGACCTTCGTCGGGGCCGGCGCTGAGCGCTCCCCCCGTCAGGGCACAGCAGTGGTTGTAGATGTCGAGCATCAGCCGGCGGAAGACGACCGCATCATCGAGGGTAAAGGCGCGCTGCGCCCCCTCGCCAAAGCCCGGCCTATCCTCGTTACTGCTCACCACGGCGCCCTCCCAGACGCGAGGACACTACGTAGATTCCCGTGAAGAGAAAATGCGCCCGGACCCGCCGGGCACACCATAATTTGAAGCTAACTGGCGACAGTCTGCCGGAAGTGGGTCAGCACCTTTTCGGCCTCGACGCCGATGCAGATGGTCTGCACGGGCCGGTTGGCCCAGTCGGGGTGGCCGCCCTTGCGCGTCTCGGGCATCTGGATGGTCTGGCCCACGGCAATGCCGTCCCGCACAACCAGAATCGGACCACGGCGCGTTTCGAACCATTCGGGGTGGAGTGCGTATGTCACGGCCAGGAGGTCATGCCCGACGACGCCGGAAAGGCCCATGATCTCCTTGTAGAAGCGCGCATAGTGGTCGCACATCTGGCGCAGCAATTCGCCGTTCTCGCCCACCTCGCGCGACAGGGCCGCGAGATAGTCGGTGTCGAGGATAATGTCATGGGTGACGTCGAGCCCGACCACGACCACCGGCCATTCGGCGGCGAAGATTTCATCCGCGCCGACCGGGTCGCCGTGGATATTGGCTTCGGCGACCGGGGTGACATTGCCGCTGCGGCCCTCATAGCCGAAGGCACCGCCCATGATGATGACCTGCCTGGTGAGTTTTGCGACCTCGGGATCGGCGCGCAATGCCAGGGCCAGATTGGTCATGCGACCGACCGCAATGATGGTCACTTCGCCCGGATGGGCGCGCACCGTGTCGATGATGAACTGGCTGGCCTCGCCCGCCCTCAGGCCGCTTTCGTCGACAGCGGGAATGTCGATCTCGCCCAGCCCGTTGAGCCCGTGGACGATCACCGGCTCCGCCTTGTCGACGCCATCAAGCGTCTTGCCGGCACCGCGCACGACCGGGGCCTTGAGGCCGAACTTCTCGCGCAGGAACAGCGCATTGCGGGTCGTGGTATCGAGATCGGCATTGCCGACCACGGTCGTAATGCCCAGTAGCTCGATTTGCGGCAGCTTGCTGAGGTAAAGCAGCGCCATGGCGTCGTCGATGCCCGGATCGGTGTCGAAGATGACTTTCATCGTCATTGGTCTCGTCTCTTGTCTGGCCGTGCCATTAGCCATTTTCGACCGTCTGGTCAAAGATTTCGCGGTTACCTGCCTGTGCCTCACCTCTTGGCGGGTGCCTGCTTGCGCCTGCAGAACCTCTCGCCCATATACAGGTTACTATTCGTAACTAGAGGCACGAACAATGACCGACTATGGACACGACCTGCAATTCGGCGTCTTCGCCATGCCATCAGCACAGGAGCCTGAGCAGGTCGTGGCTCTTGCCCAGGAAGCTGAAGCCGCGGGCCTCGACCTCGTGACGTACCAGGACCATCCCTACAATCCCGGCTTTCTCGACATCTACACGCTGATGAGCTTCGTCGCCGCCCGCACCAGGCGGATCAAGCTTGCGGCCAATGTCACCAACCTGCCACTGCGCCCGCCGGCCGTACTCGCCAAGATGGGCGCCAGCATCGACCTGCTTTCGGGCGGCCGCTTTGAAATGGGCCTTGGCGCCGGCGGCTTTGGCGACGCGATCAAGTCCATGGGCGGGCCTGACATGACCACCGGCGAACGCATCACGGCCCTGGGCGAAGCCATCGACATCCTGCACGGCGTCTGGAAGGGCGATGGCAAGATGTTCAAGCACAAGGGCAAGGCCTACGACATTCCCGGCGTCCGCGCCGGTCCGGCCCCAGCCCATGACATCGGCATCTGGCTGGGGGCCTACAAGCCACGCATGTTGACGCTGACCGGCGCCAAGGCCGACGGCTGGCTGCCGAGCTACGATTATATCAAGGAGCCCGGCATCGCCGCCGCCAATCGGCTGATCGACGAAGGCGCCTTTGCCGCCGGACGCGATCCGCGCGAAATTCGGCGCCTGCTCAATCTCGGTCGCGTCAGTCTCGCCGCCAGCAATGAGGGCTTTCTCAATGGCCCGGCCAGCCAGTGGGTCGACGAGTTGACCGCCCTCGCGCTCGAACATGGTTTTTCGACCTTCATCGTCGCCAGCGAGGACCCCGACCTGTTCCGGACGCTGGGCCAGGACATCGCCCCCGCCGTGCGCGCCGCCGTGGCCAAGGCGCGCGAGGCCGACCCGGCGGTGAGCGCCCCGCTGGGCCGCTCGGCCGCCGTCAAGGCGCAGCGCGCGTCCGGCATCGATTATGACACCCTGCCCCCGGCCCTGGCCGCCAGCGCCATCGAGCCCGGCGATCGCCACTACCACACTGTCCGCCACACCTATATCTGGTCAGGCAGCCCCGGCCTCGTCCTGCAGCCGGCCTCCGCCGAAGACGTCGCCGAGGCCATCCTTTACGCCCGCAGGCAGGACGTGCCCCTCGCCATCCGCAGCGGCGGCCACGGCGTTTCCGGCCGTTCCACCAATGAGGGCGGCGTGGTCATCGACCTCAAAAAACTCGACACGATCACCGTCCTCGACCGCAGCAAGCGCCTGGTCCGCGTCGGGCCAGGCGCCCGCTGGGGCCAGGTGGCCGAAGCATTGGCGCCGCATGGCCTCGCCATAAGTTCGGGCGATTATGGCGATGTCGGCGTCGGCGGCCTCGCCACCTCGGGCGGGCTCGGATTCCTTGCCCGCAAGCATGGCCTCACCATCGACCACGTCGTGGCCGCCGAAGTGGTTCTCGCCGATGGACGCATCGTCCGCACCGATGCCCGGACCGAGCCGGATCTGTTCTGGGCGATCCGGGGCGCCGGAAGTAATTTCGGCGTGGTCACCGCCTTCGAGTTCGAGGCCGCGGAACTGGGCAATGTCATTCGCGCCGTCCAGGTGTTCGACGCCAGCGATGCCAGTGCGCTGGTGCAGAACTGGGGGAGACTGGTTGAGGCCGCGCCGCGCGAGATCACCAGTTTCCTCTATCTCGTCCCCGGCCAGCGCAACCCGATGGCGCAGGCCGTCTCGGTCTATGCGGGCGACGATGTAGACGCCGCTGCCGAAGCCCTGACGCCACTCGGGAACGCCGGACCCCTCGTCCAGCAACAGGCCCATATCGCGCCCTATGCTGCTCTCGTACCCTGGCAGGGTGGCGCGCAGGGTGGTGGCAGTGCGCTTTCGGGCCGCTCGGGCCTTGTCGATCACATCACGCCCGCGATCGGCGACGCCGTTGCCGAAATTCTTGCCCAGCGCGTCAGCTCCATGGTGCAATTTCGCGCCGTCGGCGGCGCCGTCAACGACCTGCCCGCCGATGCCGTGGCCTATGCCCATCGCAGCCAGAATTTTTCGCTCAACGCCGCGGCGACTTCAGGGACCGAGGCGCGGCTCAACGCCATATGGGCGCCCCTGCGTCCGCATCTCAACGGCATGTATCTCAACTTCGAGACCGATACGCATCCTGACCGGCTGCTTGAAGCCTTCCCGCCGCCGACGCTGGCGCGCTTGCGCGACCTCAAGCAGCGCTACGATCCAGACAATGTCTTCAACACCAATTTCAACATTGTGCCATCGACGCGTGCCAGGGTGGCGTGAGATGACACAAACGCCCTTGACGAAATCCAATTTTTGACCAAACGATCAAATATCGCAGGGAGAGGAATGGATCATGCGTTTCGGCTACAAGGCTTCGGCAGAGCAGTTCGGACCCAATGATCTGCTGCGCTTCGCCATCGAGGCCGAACAGGCGGGCTTTGACTCCGTCTTCGTCTCCGACCACTTCCAGCCCTGGAAACACACTGGCGGGCATGCCCCCTTCGCCCCGGGCTGGATGTCGGCCGTGCTGGCGCGCACCGAAAAAGTCATTCTTGGCACCTCCGTGCTGACACCCACTTTCCGCCTGCATCCCACGGTCGTGGCCCACGCTTTCGGCACTATGGGGGCCATGTTCCCCGGCCGCGTCATCCTCGGCGTCGGCACGGGCGAAGGCCTCAACGAAGTGCCCGCCACCGGCATGGAATGGCCTGAACTCAAGGAGCGTTCGGCGCGCCTGCGCGAAGCGGTAAAACTCATCCGCCAGCTCTGGAGCGAGGACCGCGTCACCTTCGAGGGCGACTATTACAAGACCGTCAGCGCCACCATCTATGACAAGCCGTCAGAGCCGGTTCCGATCTACATCGCTGCCGGCGGCCCCCTCAACGCCAAATATGCCGGCCGCGCCGGCGACGGTTTCATCTGCACCTCGGGCAAGGGCGCCTCGCTCTACGTCGATGAGCTGCTGCCCAATGTCGAGGTCGGCCGCGCCGAAAGTGCCCTCCAGGCAAAGCCCTTCGAGCGCATGATCGAGGTGAAAGTCTCCTTCGACACCGATCTCGACCGCGCCCTCAACGACACCCGCAACTGGGCCGCCCTCTCGCTATCGGCCGAGGAAAAGCACTCGGTAAAAGATCCCGAGGAAATGGAACGCCTCGCCGATGCCCTGCCGATCGAACGGGTGGCCAAGCGCTGGATCGTCTCGTCCGACCCGGACGAGCATGTCGAGCAGATAAAGACCTATATCGACTACGGCTTCGACCACCTGGTCTTCCACGCACCGGGCACTGACCAGAGCCGGTTCCTGGGGCTCTATGCCAAGGAGATTTTGCCTCGGCTCAGGAAGCTAGTGATTCGAAATGGGTAAGAACCCCCACCCAACCTCCCCCTTGCAGGGGGAGGGGTACATCGAGTTAGCAACCGGTCCCGCGCCATACTGGATCGGTCCCTCCCCCTTCTGCAGGGGGAGGCTAGGTGGGGGTGAACATGGACCCAAGTTTAGTGAGGAGCTCCAATGACCCCCCGCTTCTCCGTCTGGGGCATTCCCGGCATTCCGGAAATCCAGCCCGGCGACGACCTCGTCGCCCTTATCGCGACTGCCATTGAGGCCCAGGCCGCATCCGACCCCGACGCCGCCCTCCAGGCTGGCGACATTCTCGTCGTCACCAGCAAAATCGTCTCGAAATCCGAAGGCATGCAGGTGCCCGCCGCCGAGCGCGAGCAGGCCATTGCTGCCGATACGGTGCGCGTCGTGGCCGAGCGCGTGCATCCGGGCGGCACCTTCCGCATTGTCGAGACGCGGCAGGGCCTGGTCATGGCCGCCGCCGGCATCGACATGTCCAATGTTCCTGAGGGCACGGCGCTTCGGCTCCCCGCCGATCCGGATGCATCGGCGCGCGCCCTCTGTGCGGGCCTTCGGACCCGCTTCGGCGTGGACCTCGGCGTCATCATCACCGACACCATTGGACGGGCCTGGCGCATTGGCCAGACCGACATGGCCATCGGCGCCGCCGGTGTGCAATTGAGCGACGACCTGCGCGGCAGCAATGACGCAAATGGCCGGCCGCTGCATGTCACCCAGGCCGTTGTAGCCGACGAAATCGCCGGGGCCGCCGACCTGGTCAAGGGTAAGACCTCGGGCATCCCCGTCGCCGTGGTGCGCGGGCTCGGGCGTTTCGTGCTCGGCCTCGATGCGCCGGGCGCCCGCACCCTCAGCCGCACCGGCGACGACGATATGTTCCGCTTCGGCTCGGCCGAAGCATACCGCCTCGGCTACGAAGCCGCCCTGGCGGAACTCAATTCTTCACCTCTCCCTGGGGGGAGAGGTCGGTCCGCAGGACCGGGTGAGCGGGCCTGGCACGGCTCGCCCGAACCAGAACAAGGCCCCCTCACCCCCCCCTCTCCCCCCAGGGAGAGGGGGCGCTAAACAACGCTCACCGCAGGAACCGCAGCATGCGTCAGCTCGTCCTCACGTCCATCGCCCTCACTCTTCTCACCTCCCCCGCCCTCGCCGCCACCACCTACCCGCTCACTATCGAGAACTGCGGCCAGATCATCACCTTCGACGCCGCGCCCGAGCGTGTTGTCGCCATCAAGTCCACCGCCACGGAGCTGCTGCTCTCGCTCGGCCTTGCTGAGAAGATTGTCGGCGTCGGCTTCCAGGATGGCCCCCTGCCCGAACATCTGGCCACGGACCTCACCGTGCTCTCCGACAAACTGCCCAGCCAGGAAGTGGTGCTCGAAGCCGAGCCCGATTTCATCTATGGCGGCTGGGAGAGCAATTTCGCCGCCGATGGCGCCGGTGAACGACCCACCCTCGATGCGCTCGGCGTCGATACCTATGTCGCCCCCGCCGCCTGCCGCTCGATCAAGCCGGTCAAGCTGACCTTTGACCAGCTCTTTGCCGAAATCGCCGAAATGGGCGCCATTTTCGACGTCGAGGACGCCGCCGCCGCCCTCATAGCCGAACAGCAGGCCATCCTGTCCGCCATCCCCGCCGACCCCAATGGCCGCAGCGCCGTCTGGTATTCCTCGGGCACCAAGACCCCCTATGTCGGCGCCGGCAGCAGTGCTCCGGCCATGATCATGGAGGCCCTTGGCCTCACCAACATCTTTGCCGACGTGGATGAGGGCTGGACCTCGGCCAGCTGGGAAGCCGTGGTCGACGCCAATCCCGATGTCATCGTGCTGGTCGACGCCGCCTGGAATTCGGCCGAGCAGAAGAAGACGCTGCTGGCCGAAAATCCGATCACCAAGGAGCTCGATGCGGTGAAAAACCAGCGCTACCTCGTGGTCCCCTTCCCCGCCGCCGAAGCCGGCGTGCGCAATGTGCCGGCCACGGCGGACATGGCGGCGCAATTGGCGGGGCTGGACTTCGGGGAATGAACTAGCCTCATGTCACCCCACCCTCATTCCCTCCCCATCAAGGGGAGGGAGGCGCAGGACCGGAGCGCCTGTGCTGGCCACCTCCCTCCCCCTTGTGGGGAGGGTAGCGCCGCTTGGCCGTCAGGCCATAGCAGAGATAGGGTGGGGGTAGACTTCAGCGGCCACCACCCATGACCCGCCTCTCCCTCCCGATCCTCGCGCTGCTCGTCCTTCTCAGCGCCATCATCGCTGTCACCTTCGGCCCGGCCGAGATCACCCCCGGCGAGGTCTGGGCGGTCATCCTCCACCATCTCGGCCTCCTGCCCGAAAGCCCGGTGTCGCGGCTACGCGATGCCATTGTCTGGGAATTGCGCCTGCCGCGCGTGATGACCGCCCTTGGCGTCGGTGCCGGGCTCGCCCTCTCCGGCACGGTCATGCAGGCGCTGACCCGCAATCCGCTGGCCGATCCCTACCTGCTCGGCCTCTCCTCCGGCGCCGCGCTCGGCGCCGTCAGCTTCGCCCTGATCGGCCTTGCCCTCTTCATGCCCATAGGCGCCTTTTTCGGCAGCCTCGGCGCCCTGGCCATGGCCTTGCTCATCGCGCGGCTCCTCGGTGGCGCCACGCCCAGCCGCGCGATCCTCGCCGGCATCTGCATCTCGGCGCTCGCCTCGGCGCTGACCTCGCTGCTGATCTTCTGGTACGCCACCGGCGACAGCTATCGCGAAATCCTTTCCTGGCTCATGGGCTCGCTCTCGGGCTCGCTCTGGGCCGATGCCGGTCTCGCCGCAATCGCGCTGGTCCTCTGCAGCCCCATCATTCTCTTCTCCGGCCGCGCCCTTGACGCCTTCGCCTTCGGCGATACGGCCGCCGCGTCTCTGGGCGTCGACGTGCCCCGCCTGCGCTGGACCCTGCTTGGCGCCACGGCCCTGCTCACCGGCATCATGGTCGCCATTGGCGGCGCCATCGGCTTTGTCGGCCTCGTCGTGCCCCATGCCGTGCGCCTCGCCCTGGGCTCCAGGCATCGCGTCCTGCTGCCCCATGTCATGCTGGTCGGGGCGCTCTTCATGCTCTGGACCGATACCGCCGCCCGCACCCTGTTCGATCCGCGCGAACTGCCCGTCGGCATCATCACCGCCATCATCGGCGCGCCGATCTTCCTCCTCATCCTCCTGCGCTTCCGGAGGATCACATGAGCCTTGTCGTCTCCGGGCTTTCAGTCCTCAAATCGGGCCGGCCCCTCGTCAACCATGTCGGTTTCACTGCTCCATCAGGTGCCGTCACCGGGCTGATCGGCCCCAACGGCGCGGGCAAGTCGACACTGCTATCGGCCATCCTCGGCCTCATCCCGGCCGCCGGTACCGCCACATATGAGGGCAACAACCTGCCCGGCATGGGGCGCCGCGAGCGGGCCCGCATTGTGGCGCTGGTCGAGCAGTCGGCCTCGACAGAAGAACGCCTTACGGTGCGCGACGTCGTTGCCCTGGGCCGCATTCCGCACGAAGCCAGTTGGCAGTCCGCGCCCGATCCCGTCGACGCCGCCATTGTCGAGGCCGCCCTCGCCGAAACCGGCATGTCTGCCTTCACTGTCCGCCGCTTCGACACGCTCTCGGGCGGCGAGCAGCAGCGCGTGCATCTGGCCCGGGCCCTGGCGCAACAGCCCCGCCTCCTGCTGCTCGATGAACCCACCAGCCACCTCGACATATCAGGCCAGCTCCAGCTGCTCGCCCTGCTCCGCCGCCGGGCCGCGGCCGGCATGACCGTGTTGCTGGCCTTGCACGACCTCAACCTTGCTGCCCGCTTCTGCGATCATCTTGTCGTGCTCTCGGGTGGCAGTCTGGCCGCCCAGGGCGCGCCGGCGGAGGTCCTGACCCCCCGCCTGCTCGACGCCGTCTATGGTGTCCGCGCCCGCCTCCTGCCCGATCCGGAAGCGGGGCGCCCGCTCATTGTCTATGACGACGCCACCGACCCCATTTCCCTGCAAATACCCGATTGACAATCGGGGCTCGTGCACTCAAAAATTTGATCGGCTGGTCAAATTTCTGACAGCAAAGGGAGCCTGGGGGAAACATGGAATTCGGCATCACCTTCAAGGGGTTCATCGAACACGAGCGCGCCCGCTACCTGGTGCGCGCCGCCGAATATGCCGGCTTCTCCTATTGCTGGTTCTACGACAGCCACATTCTCTGGCGCGATTGCTACGCTGCCATTGCCATGTGCATGGAACACACGACCGACATGCGCTTCGGCCCGCTGGTCACCAATCCTGACGTGCGCGACTGGTCGGTCGCCGCCTCGATTTTCGGTTCGCTCTCCAAGCAGTCGGGCGGGCGCTTCGACCTTGCCGTCGGCCGTGGCGACAGTTCCATGCGCGTCATGGGCAAGAAGCCGGCTACCCTGAAGCGCGTCGCGGAATTCATCGACAAGACCAAGGCCATGGTGCGCGGCGAGGAAGTCACCTATGGCGAGATCCCGGCCCCGGTGAAATTCCCCTGGGCGGTCGGCCACGATATGCCCAGCTGGATCGCCGCCTATGGCCCGCTGGCGCTCAAGACCGCCGGCGAAAGTGCCGATGGCGTCGTGCTGCAGATTGCCGATCCGGGCCTCTGCAAATGGTTCACCGACCAGTGCATCGAGGCCGGCAATGCTGTCGGCAAGGACATGAGCAATTTCCGCTCCATGGCCGCCGCGCCCGCCTATTTCGGCGACAAGAAGCGCGCCATCGAGCATGTGAAGTGGTTCCCCGCCATGGTCGGCAACCACGTCGCCGACATTGTCGAGAAATATGGTGCCGACAGCGACAAGGTCCCGGCCGCGCTGACATCCTATATCGAAAAGCGCCGCGGCTACGACTATTCCAAGCACGGCCAGGCCGATAATCCCTATCTCGATTTCATCACCGACGATGTGGTGGAGAGTTTCTGCGTCCTCGGCGAGCCCGAGGATCACGTCAAGAAGATCCAGGACCTGGAGGCGGCGGGCGTCACCCAGTTCAACATCTACCTCGATAGTGGCGACGAGGAAGAAATCATCGCCAATTACGGCAGGCACGTCATCCCGGCCTTCCGCTGACTAACCCCAAGGCGCGCCACCCGGCGCGCCTTTTATGTTTCTCACCTCTCCCTTGGGGGAGAGGTCGGCGCGCAGCGCCGGGTGAGTGGGCCTTTCCGCTTGGGCCAAAGGCCCCCTCACCCCAACCCTCTCCCCCAAAGGGAGAGGGAGCGCATCACGCCATGCCGCAACACCGGGGGGACACCACCACTGCCCCCTTCCACAATACTCTCCCTGCCCGCTAGATGCTCAGCAGGGAGAACTGACCAACAAAGCATCAAACGGGGAACGCAAATGGGAAATCTCAATCGCCGCGCCGTCATCGCGGCTCTCAGCCTGACCACTGCCCTCACCTTCACAGGCGGGGTCGCCTTCGCGCAGGACGTCACCAAGGTCGCGGCCATCTGGACCGTGCCGGTCGAGCAGCAATGGGCCAGCCGCCTGCATAACGCGCTTGTCGCCGCCGAAGAGCGGGGCGAGATCGACTATGTCTATTCCGAAAACATCGCCAATACCGACTATGAGCGCGTCATGCGCGAATATGCCGAGCAGGGCGTGGCCCTGATGGTCGGCGAGGCCTTTGGCGTCGAGCAGCCGGCCCGCACGGTTGCCGCCGACTATCCCGAGATCGCCTTCCTCATGGGCTCGTCACTGCCGCCGGTGGAGCCGAACTTCGCAACCTTCGACAACTTCATCCACGAGCCGAGCTATCTCACGGGCATCATCGCCGGCCTCAAGACCGAGTCCAACCAGATCGGCATGGTGGGCGGCTATGCCATTCCCGAGGTCAACCGGCTGATGAACGCCTTCATGGCCGGTGCCCTGTCGGTCAATCCGGATGCGAAATTCTCGGTGAGCTTCATCAACTCCTGGTATGACCCGCCCAAGGCCAAGGAGACCGCCTTCGCCATGGTCGATGCCGGCGCCGACATTCTCTATGCCGAACGCTTCGGCGTCAGCGACGCCGCCAAGGAACGCGGTATTTATGCCATCGGCAATGTCATCGACACCGCAGCCGATTATCCGGGCACGATCCTGGCTTCCGCGCTCTGGCATGGTGAGCCGATGATCGACAAGGCCATTGCCGACGTGAAGGCCGGCAGTTTTACCGCCTCCGACTACGGCATCTACGCCTTCATGGAATATGGCGGCTCGTCCATGGTGGTCGACGAGGAACTGGCCGGCGCCGAAGCGGTAGAAGCCGCCAAGGCCGTCGAGGCCACCATCCTCGACAAGAGCTTCACGGTTGAAATCAACGACGCGGAACCGACTTCGACGCAGTAAGGGACCTGCATCTCCAATTCATCGTCACCACCGGGCTTGTCCCGGTGGTCCATGTCTCCGCAGACTGGATTGCCGGGACAAGCCCGGCAATGACGATGGAGCAGGCTATGACAGCGTTCCAAACTCGGCGCCGCCCTCGGACTTGATCCGAGGGCAACTCGCCAATACCGCGGAACGTGATAATGGCCCTCGGATCAAGTCCGAGGGCGGCACAGTGAAAGGGCGAGCATCTGGCCCTACCAGTGAAAGCAGGCCCATGACCGACCAAAATCCCCTGCTCTCCCTGACCGGCATCACCAAGCGCTTCGGCCCGCTCATCGCCAACAATGCGATTTCCCTCGACCTGCATGAAGGCGAGATCCTGGCGCTGCTGGGCGAGAACGGCGCGGGCAAGACCACGCTGATGAACATTCTCTTCGGCCATTACGTGCAGGACGAAGGCACGGTTCGCGTCGCCGCGCCCGACGGCGCCATGATCACGCTGCCATCAGGCTCGCCCGGCGCGGCTTTGGCCTCGGGCATCGGCATGGTGCACCAGCATTTCACCCTGGCCGAAAACCTCTCCGGCCTCGACAATATCCGCCTCGGCACGGAAAAGCTGTTCTCGCGCGGCAACCGCAGCGAGGCTCGGGCGAAAGTGCAGAAGCTCGTCGCCGAAAGCGGCCTCGACGTCGATCTCGACCGACGCGTCGCCGGCCTCACCGTGGGCGAAAAACAGCGCGTGGAAATCCTCAAGGCGCTCTATCGCGACGCGCGCGTGCTCATCCTCGACGAACCCACCGCCGTCCTCACCCCGCAGGAGGCCGAGGGCCTGTTCAGCGTGTTGCGTCGTCTCGCCGCCAACGGGCTGGGCGTCATCTTCATTTCCCACAAACTGGGCGAAGTGCTCTCTGTCTCGCACCGCATCCTCGTGCTCCGCGCCGGGCAGAAAGCCGGTGAACTGACGACAGCATCGGCCGACCGCCGCGCCATAGCCGACCTCATGGTTGGAAAGGCGGTCGCGTCCGTCTCCCGCACGCCTGGCAATGTGGGCAAGGCCCTGCTTGAATTTGATACGGTCACTATGGGCAGGCCCGGCGATCGCACGGCGCTCAGAAACGTGACCTTCGCGCTGCGGGCCGGTGAAATTGTGGGCCTGGCCGGCGTGTCGGGCAATGGACAGACAAGTATTGCAGCCCTGATGTCCGGACTTGCCCTGCCGGAGGGCGGCACGGTCCGCCTCTATGGAAGGCCCATCGCCAAGGCCAGCCCGCGGGGCCTCGTCGCAGCGGGCGTCGCCCGCATGCCCGAGGACCGCCAGCATGACGGGGTCGTGGGAACCATGAGTGTTGCCGACAATATCGCCATCGAGGACGTGCGCTCGCCCGACCTGTCGCGCTATGGCCTGCTCGATCGCAAGGCCATGCGCGCCCGTGCCGAAGCCGCCATTGCCACCTATGACGTTCGCTGCCCCGGCCCCGATGCCGAGGCACGCCTGCTCTCCGGCGGCAATGTGCAGAAGCTGATCCTGGCGCGTGTGCTTGAGCGCGAACCCAATGTCATCCTCGCCAATCAGCCGACCCGCGGCCTCGACATCGGCGCGCAGGCGGAGGTGCACCGCCGCATCATCGCAGCGCGCGATCGCGGCGCCGCTATCCTTGTCATTTCCGAGGATCTCGACGAGCTCTTCACTCTCGCCGACCGCTTTCTCGTCATTCACGCCGGGGAACTGGTCGATGCCGGCCCGGCCGACACGCTCGATCGCGGCACCATTGGCCTGCTCATGGCCGGTCATGCTGCAGCGCCGGAGACCTTGGCCTCATGATGTTCCGCCTCGAACCCCGCGCTGACGTCTCCCTTGGCCTGCGCCTCTCGGTCTCGATTGCCTCAGGCCTCATGGCGCTTCTGCTGGTTGCCATCCCCGTCATGGCCGCCGGCCAGAACCCGCTTGAGGCTTATCTGCTGATGGCGCAGGGCGCCTTCGGGTCCATGTTTGCGCTTTCCGAAACCCTCAACCGCGCGACGCCCCTGATCCTCACCGGCCTCGCCGCCGCCGTCGCCTTTCGCGCCCGCCTCTGGAACATCGGCGCCGAGGGCCAGCTCTACATGGGCGCACTGGCCGCGGTCATCGTCGGCTCGGGCTTCCTGCAAATGCCGCCACTCCTGGCCATTCCAGCCATCATGCTGGCGGGCTTTCTCGCCGGCGGGCTGATGATGGTCGTGCCCACCATCCTCAAGCAGCGCTTCGGCGCCGACGAAGTCGTCATCACCCTGTTGCTCAACTTTGTCGTCATCCTCTTCATCCAGATGCTGGTCGAAGGCCCCATCAAGGACCCGCTGGCCATGGGCTGGCCGCAATCGGTGCCGCTGATACCTGAGGCCAGGTTCGACAAGCTTATCCCGCGCCTGCGCATGCATTGGGGCCTCGTAGTCGGCCTCGTCGCCGCCATCATCCTCTGGCTCATGGTCAAGCGCACCGTACTCGGCTTCGAGATCAAGGCCGTGGGCGAGAACAAGGCTGCCGCCCGCTTCGCCGGCATTCCAGTCGATGCCACCATGCTCAAGGTCGCGCTGATTTCCGGCGGCCTCGCCGGTCTCGCCGGCGTCGGCGAAGTCGCCGGGGTCAAGGGTTATCTTTCGACCGACCTGTCGCCGGGCTTCGGCTATTCGGGCATTGTCGTCGCCATGCTGGCGGGCCTCTCGCCGATCGGCTCGGTGCTGTCGGCAGTGTTCATCGCGGCTGTCTTTGTCGGCGCCGACTCGATGAGCCGCGCCACCGGCATTTCCAATTACCTTGCCGATCTTGTCGTGGCACTGAGCCTGCTCTGCGTCCTCGTCGGCAGCTTCTTCCTGCGCTTCCGCCTCGTCCCCGCTGCCCGGCATGTGGAGGCCTGACCATGGACACCGTTCTCGAAATCCTCGCCTCCGCCAATTTCTGGGCCGCCGCCATCCGCATCGCCACGCCGCTGATCTTCGGCGTTCTGGGCGCCTTGATCTGCGAACGCTCCGGCGTGCTTAATCTCGGCATCGAGGGCATATTCGTCGCCGGCGCCATGGCCGGCTGGCTCGCCGTCTATCTCGGTGCCGGCCTCTGGGGTGGTGTGCTGGTTGCGGCTTCGGCAGGCGCCATGTTCGGCCTGCTGCACGCCTTCCTCACCGTTATTCTGGGCCTCTCCCAGCATGTCTCGGGCATCGGCATCACGCTGCTCGCCACCAGCGCCAGCTACTTCACCTATCGCACCGCATTGCCCAATGTCTCGACGCCGCCGCGCATCACGCCATTCCAGCCGCTCGACATTCCCGTCTTGAGCGACCTCCCCTTCCTTGGCCCGGCACTGTTTTCGCAAACCGCGCTGACCTGGCTGGCCCTGGTCCTCGTGGGCGTCGTCGCCTTCGTGCTCTACCGCACACCCCTCGGGCTCGCTATCCGCGCCGTCGGCGACAATCCCGCCTCGGTCGAGGCACAGGGCCTCTCGGTCATCGGCCTCCGCGTCGGGGCGGTCGTCGTCGGTTCGGCCCTGATGGCTTTGGGCAGCGCCTTCCTCACCATGTCGGCCTTCGACGCCTTTTTCTTCGGCATGGTCAATGGCCGGGGCTGGATCTGCATTGCCCTTGTCGTGTTTGCCTCATGGCAACCCGGCAAGGCCCTGCTCGGGGCCCTGCTCTTTGGCGCCTTCGACGCTTTCCAGATCCGCCTCCAGGCCGAGATCGGCCAGGTCGTGCCCGGCCAGGTCTTCCTGATGATGCCCTATCTCCTGTCCATCCTCGCGCTGGTGCTGGTCGCCCGCAAAGCCGACTATCCCCGCGCCCTGCTGCAACCCTGGACACGGGGGCAGAGGCACTAGACCCGCCACCCCATCCACTCCTTCGTCACCACCGGGCTTGTCCCGGTGGTCCACCCCGCCGCAAACTGGATTGCCGGGACAAGCCCGGCAATGACGATGAGCATAGATCTACTGCCAGCAATCGAAGGCAAACCATGTTCGACCTCAAGCTCACCAATGCCACCCTCCCCGACGGCCGCACCGGCATCGACATCGGCATCCACAACGGCCGCATCGCCGCGCTCGAACCGAACCTCGCCGGCGAGGCCGCAAACATCATCGACACCCGGGGCCAGCTCGTCTCCCCGCCCTTTGTCGACGTGCATTTCCACATGGACGCTACGCTGTCGCTCGGCCTGCCGCGCTACAATGAAAGCGGGCGCCTGCTCGAAGGCATCCAGATCTGGGGTGAGCTGAAGCCGCTCCTGACCCAGGACGCCGTGATCCAGCGCGCGCTCGACTATTGCGACCTGGCCGTGTCGCAGGGGCTCCTGGCCATCCGCAGCCATGTTGACATCTGCGACGAGCGACTGCTCGGGGTCGAAGCCTTGCTGGAGGTCAAAAAGCAGGTCGCACCCTATATCGACTTGCAACTGGTCGCCTTTCCGCAGGATGGCTATTACCGTTCCCCCGGCGCCGTCGACCTGCTGGACCGCGCCCTAGACATGGGCGTCGACGTGGTCGGCGGCATCCCCCATTTCGAGCGGACCATGGCCGACGGCGCGGCCTCGGTGAAAGCCCTGTGCGAAATCGCCGAAAGGCGCGGCCTGCTGGTCGATCTCCACTGCGACGAGACCGACGATCCGCTGAGCCGTCACATCGAGACCCTGGCCTACGAAACCCAGCGCCTCGGCCTCGGCGGTCGCGTCAACGGCTCCCACCTCACCTCCATGCATTCCATGGACAATTACTACGTGAGCAAGCTCCTGCCCCTGATGGCCGAGGCCGGGGTCAGCGCCACCGCCAATCCACTGATCAATATCGGCATCCAGGGCCGCCACGACACTTATCCCAAGCGCCGCGGCATGACCCGCATCCCCGAAATGCTGACCTATGGCATTACCTGCGCCTTCGGCCACGACTGCGTCATGGACCCTTGGTATTCGCTGGGCCAGGCCGACATGCTCGAAGTCGCCTCGATGGGCCTCCATATCGGCCACATGTCGAGCCGCGAGGCCATGCGCACCTGCTTTGATCTGGTCACATCGGGCCCGGCAAAGATCATGCATCTCGATGGCTACGGCATCGAAGTGGGCAACAAGGCCGACATGGTCCTCCTCCAGGCCGCCGACCCGATCGAAGCCATCCGCCTCAAACCCAGTCGCCTCGCCGTCATCAAGTCGGGCAAGGTGATCGCCTCTGCCCCGCGCCGTGAAAGTGCCCTGAGCCTTGCCGGTCGCCCGGCTTCGGTCGACGCCTCGCTGGTCGGTCCGCGCTAGGGCGGTGCTGCTCCCTCCCCCGCCCAGGGGGAGGGCTGGCGTGGGCCCTTAGTCCTCCTCGACGAAGACCTCGTCGCGCTTCTTGCGGATGCTTGGCAGCACCGCCACGATGACCGCCGCCAGCGCCATGGCCAGCAACGTTGCCGAAATCGGCCGCTCGAGGAAGATCATCGGGTCGCCGCGCGAAATGATCATCGCCCGCCGCAGATGCTCCTCCAGCAACGGTCCCAGCACGAAGCCCAGGAGCAGCGGCGCCGGCTCGCAGCCGAAGCGGATCAGCAGGTATCCGACGATGCCGAAGAAGGCGATGGCATAGATGTCGTAGACATTCTGGTTGATCGAGAAGGTGCCGATGCAGGCGAACAGCACGATGGCCGGGAACAGCACGCGGTAGGGGATCGAGAGCATCTTCACCCACAGCCCCACCAGCGGCAGGTTGAGGATGACCAGCAGCAGGTTGCCGATCCACATCGAGGCGATGATGCCCCAGAACAGCGCCGGCTGTTCGTTGATCACATTGGGGCCCGGCGTGATGCCCTGGAGGATGAAGGCTCCGATCATCAGCGCCATGACAGGATGAGCCGGAATGCCCAGCGTCATCAGCGGAATGAACGAGGTCTGCGCCGCGGCATTATTCGCCGATTCCGGCCCCGCCACGCCCTCGATGGCGCCCTTGCCGAACTCTTCGGGATGCTTGGAGACGCGCTTTTCCACCGAATAGGAGGCAAAGGACGAGAGGATATGCCCTCCGCCCGGCAGCACGCCCAGCACCGAGCCCAGCCCGGTCCCGCGCAGGACCGGCGCGATGATGCGGCGGAAATCCTCGCGCGTCAGCCAGAGGTTCTTGACCGCCGTCACCCCCACTTCACGCTCGCGCTCGTTTTCGAGGTTGCGGAGGATTTCGGCAATGCCGAACACGCCCACCGCCACGGCCACGAAATTGAGCCCGCCGAACAGCTCACGCAGCCCGAAGGTAAAGCGCGGCGTGCCGGTATAGATATCCTGCCCCACCATGCCCAGCAGCAGCCCGAGCACGATCATGCCCAGCGCCTTCAATATCGAGCCATGCGCCAGTGCGATGGAGACCAGGAGGCCCAGCACGATAAGCGAGAAATATTCGGGCGCCCCGAAATTGAGCGCCGCCCGCGCCAGCGGCGGGGCAAAGGCGGCGAGGAGGAAGGTCGCCACCGACCCGGCAAAGAAGGACCCGAGGGCCGCCGCCGCCAGCGCCGGGCCCGCACGGCCCTTGCGGGCCATCTGGTAGCCGTCGATCGCAGTGACGGCGGCGGAGCTTTCACCCGGCAGGTTGATGAGAATGGCGGTGGTCGAGCCGCCATACTGGGCACCGTAGTAGATGCCGGCCAGCATGATCAGCGCTGTTTCCGCATTGAGCGAAAAGGTGATGGGCAGCAGCATGGCGATAGTTGCCGTCGGCCCGATGCCCGGCAACACCCCCACCAGGGTGCCCAAGAGCACGCCAAGGAAGCAGTAGAGGACATTGGACGGATCGAGCGCGACCGAAAAGCCCAGTGACAGCGAAGAGAAAAGGTCCATCGATCCGCTCCTAGAACCGCAGCCAGGGGCCGACCATCGGCACCAGCATGCCAAGACCGACGATGAAAATGAGGTAGCAGAGCAGGCACAGGCCAGCCGAGATCATCAGCGCCTGCAACACCGTGTTCCGGCTTGACGACATGGCCGTCGCAAAGCCCGAGATCAGCACCACCGGTATGAAGCCCAGCCCGCGAATGGTGGCGGCAAAGAAGATGATCGTGCCCAGCACCAGCGCGATGCCGCGCCACGGCCAGGGGGCAGGCGTCTCCTCATCGGGCTTGCCGATGCCTTTGGCCGCCACGACGATCCCCAGAAGGATCAGCACGCCCCCCAGCACCACCGGCATGAAGCCGGGCCCCATGCGGAAGGGCGTGCCGAAATCGTAGCGCGATGCTTCCAGCGCAAAATAGGCGCCGAACGCGATGAACATCGCCCCCGATGCCAGGTCGTTTTTAGATGCGTTGAGCGCCATGGTTCCTCCCCCGATATGCTGCGCCGGTTATCCCGGCCCTTTCACAGGGTCATTCCCGCGAAAGCGGGAACCTCCGTTTCCCTGATGCTGCACCGCAAACAGGGGTTCCCGCTTTCGCGGGAATGACTCCGTGGAAAAACGCGAGGGCGCCGCAACTTTTGCCGCGGCGCCCCTTCACGCTTACTGCGCAGCCACGCCCGCGGCAGCGATGACTTCTGCCCACAGGGCAATCTGCCCTTCGAGCTTCTCGCTCAGCGCAGCCGGCGTGGCCTGGTCGGCGGCCACCGGATAGGTACCGAGCTCTGCAAAGCTGTTGCCCACGGTTTCGTCGGCCAGAGCCTTCTGCAGCGAGGCCGTCAGGCGTTCGATGATGGCCGGGTCAGTGCCGGCCGGGGCGTAGAGCCCATGCCAGATCGAAAGGTTGAAATTGTCGATCCCGCCCTCCGCCAGCGTCGGCACGTCAGGCAGCACGGCAATTCGTTCCGGCGTGGTCACGGCATAGGCCTTGATTTCGCCGGCCTGGATCTGGTTGGTCGTATTGGTGGTCTGGTCGCACATCATGTCGATCTGCCCGCCGAGCAGGTCGGTCATGGCCGGGCCGGTCCCCTGATAGGGCACTTCGGTCATCTTGGTCTCGAGCGCATCCATGATCAGGAGGCCGCAGAGCTGGCTCGCCGCGCCGATACCGGCATTGGCATAGGTGATGTTCTCGCCGTTTTCCTTGATATAGGCGACGAGGTCTTCCAGCGTTTCGGGCTCGAAGTCCTTGCGCGCCACCACGGTCATCGGGACTTCGGTGACAAGACCGATCGTGGCGAAATCGGTCATCGGATCATAGGGCAGGCTCGCATAGAGCGAGGGCGCCGTCGACATGCCGATATGGTGCAGCAGCAGGGTGTAGCCATCATTGGCGGCGGCCGCCACCTGGCCGGCGCCCAGCGTGCCGCCGGCACCGCCCACATTCTGCACCACGACCTGCTGGCCGAGATCTTCGCTCATCGCCGCAGCCACGAGGCGCGTCACCGTATCGGTCGGGCCGCCGGCCGAGAACGGCACGACAATGGTCACCGGCTGGGTCGGGTAGTCCTGCGCCATGGCGGCGGAACCCAGCATCGTGCTGGCGGCAAGGCCAAGGGCAAAGGTCTTGAATATGGTCTTCATGGTCTTGTTGTCCTCCCAAAATACATGTCCCCGATGTCCTCCCCGGGGGACCCGGCTTTCCGGGCTCGTTCCCACCGTTGCAATCCGCGTGCCAAAGCAAAAACGCAAGGCAGATATGCAATTGCCGCGGATCATGTTAACTCCTCTGGCAAGAACTTGCCGAAATTTGCCGGAACCTCCGGCAAGTTCTTGCCAGATCGGGAGTGAAATGGGGCAGAACAACCCAACATGGCGAAACCTGTTCGCCCCGCGGCATCTCTGGATTGCCAGCGGCTCGCTGGCGCTTGTGCTGATGGTTTTCTGGGTCGCCTTTGAAGTGACGCTCAGCGCCGCCGTACGCGACGTCGAAACCCAGTCGCAGCGGCGATTGGCCCTTTTCGACCGCACGCTGGAAGCCATCATCGAGCGCTACCACTACCTGCCCGTGGCCATTTCACAGGCGCCTGAAACCCGCGCCGCTCTCGACAACCCCGCCGACCCCGCCGCCGTCGAAGCGGCCAACGGCTTTCTCAGCAAGCTCAACGAGACGGCGGGCGCCAGCGAAATCTTCCTGATGGAAGATACGGGCAGCGTGGTGGCCGCCAGCAACTGGTGGACGCTCACCAGCCTGGTCGGCACCAATTATTCCTTCCGCCCCTATTTTGCGGACGCCATGGCAAGAGGTCGCGCCGAGTATTACGCCTTCGGCATGTCCACCAGCGTACCGGGCCTGTTCCTGTCGCAGCGCGTCGAAGGACCCGATGGCCCGCTGGGCGTCGCCGTCACCAAGATCAATCTCGGTGAGATCGAAGCCGCCTGGTGGCGGTCGGGCGAGCTGATCGGCATTGTTGACGTGAACGATGTCGTCATCCTTTCCACGCGCCCCGACTGGCGCTATCGGCCGCTCCAGACCATACCGCGCAGTCAGTTCGCCGCCATTGCCGACCAGCAGCGCTATGGCGAAAACGGGGTCGAGAATGCAGGCATCATCACCGACCGATGGTTCTCGCGCGGCGGCGAATTTGCGCTGCTCGCCGGCTCCGATCCCGAGACCTCGGGCTATTTCGTGCTTGAGGAACTGCGCCTGCCCAAGCATGGCTGGCGGCTGCTCGCCTTCTCGCCGCTCGCCCCGCTCTATGGCGGCGCCATCACCATGGCCACGGCCGCCGCCCTCGCCTGCGCGGCGCTCCTTCTCATCATCGTGCTGCTCGAACAGCGCCGCCGCCTCGTCGCCCAGCGCCTTGCAGATCACATCAAGCTCGAACTGCGCGTGGCCGAGCGCACGGAGGACCTGCATGCCATGAACGAGCAGCTGCGCGGCGAGATTGCCGAGCGCATCCGCGCCGAAAAGGCCGAGGCGGATGCCCAGCAAGGACTGGTGCAGGCGGCCAAGCTCGCCAGTCTCGGCCAGGCCCTGGCCGGCGTTGCCCACGAGGTCAGCCAGCCGGTCGCGGCTCTCGCCACCCACATGGCCAGCGCCCGGCTCATCGAACAGCGTCGCGGCGGCAGCGAAATGGGGCCGATCCTGAGCGCCATGGACAAGGTGGTCGAACGCCTCGCCACCCTCACCAGCCACCTCAAGACCTTTTCCCGCAAGCAGACCACCAGCCCCATGCAGGCCGATATCGGCGCAGCCATAGCAAATGCACTCGACCTAACCGACCATCGACTGAGGCAGGTCGGCGTCGACATTGAATATCGCCGCCCCCGCCCGCCCATCGTGGTCGCAGCCAATCCTGTCCATCTCGAACAGGTTCTCATAAACCTCATCGCCAATGCCTCAGACGCCATGCAGGAGGCGCCGCTGCGCGTACTCTCCATCGGCGTATCGTCAGAGGGCAGCGCCGCCCGCATCACCATCGCCGATACCGGCACCGGCATTGCCGAAGCCGACATGGCCACCCTGTTTGACCCGTTCTTCACCACCAAGCCCTCAGGCAAGGGCCTCGGCCTCGGCCTCGCCATCTCCTACGGCCTCGTCCGCGACAGCGGCGGCACCATCACGGTACGGTCGCGAGAGGGCAAGGGCAGCACGTTCACCGTGACGCTGCCGGTGGCACTTTCGCTCACCGCTAATACTCCGGCTCCTTCGCCTTCTCCCCTTGCGGGAGAAGGTGCCCGAAGGGCGGATGAGGGGTCAGCGATGGAGAGGCGCAAGGGAAGAAAGTTATGACCCCTTTAGATTACCCGCATCACGGTTCCGCCCTCGGGCTCGACCCGAGGGCCACTTCCATCAAGCACGGTCCTGACCATCGTGGCTCCCAGGCAGGCCCTCGGGTCAAGCCCGAGGGCGGCGCGGAGGCAGTTGGGACGGTGGTGAGAAAAAAGAAGCGTTGAACCCATGACCCCCACCATCCTCATCGTCGACGACGAAGACATGGTCCGCACCGCGCTCGAGCAGTGGCTGCGCCTTTCCGGTTTCGACACGGCCACTGCCTCCAATGCCCAGGAGGCGCTTGCCGTGATCGACGACCGGCACCCCCATGTCGTCCTCACCGATGTGCGCATGCCCGGCCTTTCCGGGCTGGACCTCCTGCGCTCCATCGCCGAGCGGGGCCTGCCCACCGAGGTCATCCTCATCACCGGCCATGGCGATGTGCCCATGGCCGTCGAGGCCATGCGCGCCGGCGCCTTCGACTTCCTGCAAAAGCCCTATGTGCCCGACCAATTGGTCCATTCCATTTCCCGCGCCGCCGAACAGGCGCGGTTGAAGCGCGAGCTGGCCGACCTGCGCCGCAAGCTCGATGGCGGCGAAAGCGAGCTCTCCACCCGGCTCGTCGGCGCCTCGCGGGTCATGGAGGACCTCCGGCGCTCGGTGCTCGAATTGGCCGCCATCCCGGCCGACATCATCCTCCTGGGCGAAACCGGCACCGGCAAGGAAGTCGCCGCCCGGTGCCTCCACGATTTCTCGCCGCGCGCCAAGGGGCCCTTCGTTGCCGTCAATTGCGCCGCCATTCCCGCCGACCTCATCGAAAGCGAGCTTTTCGGCCACGAGGCCGGCTCCTTCACCGGCGCCTCCGGCCAGCGCGTCGGCAAGTTCGAATTCGCCAATGGCGGCACGCTGCTGCTCGACGAGATCGAGAGCATGCCGCTGCTCGCCCAGGCCAAGGTATTGCGCGTCATCCAGGAGCGCGTCGTCGAGCGCCTCGGCTCCAACCGGTCGATCCCGCTCGACATCCGCATCATCGCCGCCTCCAAGGTCGATCTCGCCGCGGAGAGTCAGGCCGGCCGTTTCCGGTCCGATCTCTACTATCGGCTCAACATGGCAACCCTCGACTTGCCGCCACTGCGCGACCGCGGCGACGATTGCGTCATCCTCTTCCACCATTTCCTCGCCGATGCCGCCCGCCGCTTCGGCCGCCCCGCGCCGGCCCTGCACCCGGCCGATATCAGCGCCCTTGTCTCACACACCTGGCCCGGCAATGTGCGCGAGTTGAAGGCCGCCGCGGACCGCTTCGCCCTCGGCCTCGGCGCCACCGGACGGTCCATCGGCGACATGATCGGCCAGCGTCCGCCATCTGTCCCGTCGGGTGTCTCCCTGGCAGATCGTCTCGCCGCCTATGAGCGCCATCTCATCGAGGCCGAACTCGACCGAAACGAAAACTCCATCGCCGCCGCCGCCGAGGCCCTGCAGGTGCCACGACGCACCCTCAGCGAGAAAATGAGCCGTCTCGGCGTCAGGCGCTAACGGGGCTGACCGCAATGTTCCGTCCAGTGCTAACAGTCTGCTAGCAAATTCGACTTCAGGGGTAGAATATGATTCCCATCATCGACACGCATTTGCACCTGATCTACCCGGATCGCTTTTCCTATCCGTGGATTTCCGCGGCCCATCCCCTGAGCGGCCACTGGAACATCGGAAGCTATCTCCAGGAGGCGCGCCCGCTCGGGATCGAAGCGGCTCTCCATATGGAAGTCGACGTCGCCGAGGCCGATATCGAGGACGAAACGCGCTATGTCCTCCACCTCGAGGGCGTGGTCGGCGCCATTGCCGCCTGCCGCCCGGAAAGTCCTGATTTTCCAGCGCAATTGGAGCGGCTGGCGTCCATGTCCGGCGTCCGCGGCCTGCGCCGGATTCTCCACGAGGTGCCCGACGAGGTCAGCCAGACCACCCTCTTTGCGGAAAATCTGAAGCGGCTTCCAGCCTATGGACTCACCTTCGATCTCTGCGTCCGCCACGACCAGCTCCCCATCGGCGAGGCCCTGGTACGCCGCTGCCCCGAGGTGACCTTCATCCTCGACCATTGCGGTGCCCAGGACATTGACATGTCCCAGCCCGGCCCCTGGCGCAAAAACATCAAGTCCTTGTCACAGCTGCCGAATTTGAATGCCAAGGTGTCCGGCATCATGGCCTATGCCGGCCCGAACTGGACGGTCGACCAGCTGCGCCCCTATGTCGAACACATCGTGGACTGTTTCGGCTGGGACCGCGTCGTCTGGGGCTCCGATCACCCCGTCGTCACCCTTGGCGGCACATTGACCGACTGGGTGACCACAACGCGCGAGATCATTTCGGGAGCGAGCGAAGCCGAACAGGCAAAGCTGCTCAGCGGCAATGCCCGGCGGATTTACCGGCTTTAGCTCTGCCGGTTGAACACCCAAGCCCGCTGACCCAATCCCTCCCCCATTGTCACCACCCGACTTGTTCGGGTGGTCCACGCCACTGCGCGCAAAGATGGCTAATGCCTTGACCAACAAGGATGGCCTCATCTCAGGCGTCGTGGACATCCACGAGGGTCGCATCACTACCCAGGAGAATATCGAGCAGGCGCCGCTCCAGCGGCTGGGGCAGCGTCACTTCCAGGTAACATGGTCCATCGGCCTCGGCCAGAAAGGCGCGCGGCGCGCCCCCCTGCGCAACCAGGGCCATGCGCGTGCGCAGGGCAGCGGCAGAGCTCGGGAAATGGGCAATGGCGACACGGTCACGCGACATCTGGATTAGTGCACCACGGTCTCGCCTTCGGCCTGCTGCTGCAGCCGGGCCAGATCGCGGATGACGAAGCTACCGCGACCGGGCAGGTCGATGATCCCGCGCAGCTTGAGCTTGGTCAGATTGCGGCTCACCGTCTCGATGGTCACCCCCAGGTGATCGGCAATATCGGCACGGCACATGGGCAGGTTGACCCGCCGGTCATTGCCAAGTTTGCCGGTGCGCCCGGCCAGCGACAGCAGGAAGCCGGCAATGCGCTCCATCGCCGACTTGCGGCAGAGCAGCACCGACAGGTCATGCATGCTGGCGACTTCCCCGGCCGCCATGGCGAGAAGCTTCTCGCCCAGATCCGGCCGGCTCCGCAGCGCCTGGCCGAGATCACCACGCGTCGTCACCTGCACCCGTGCCGCTGTCAGGGCATCGCAATCGAAGCGATAGGCCGCGCCATGGCCGAAGCCGATAATGTCGCCGGGATAGGCGAAAGCGACGACCTGGCGACGCCCGTCCTGAAAAACCTTGGTCGCCCGGAACACGCCGGTCACCACTTCATAGAGCGCGTCGGCGCTGTCGCCCTCGTGAAAGAGCACGGTAGTCGCCCCAACGGTGCGTCCGGGACTGTCAGCAACGGACCGCTCGAGCGGGGCTGTATCCGGGGCTGCGTGGGGGAAGAGATACATCGGGGGGCTCCGCTGGCTGTGGCGGAACGGAATTGACCATGGCAAGGTAATCGGCCTATCCGAAGATTGTAACCGATTGTAACGGCGAGATTCCGCCCCCGTTCGATGCAGACGCACCATATCCTCGTCGTCGACGACGACGCCCAGATCCGCCGCATGCTGCGCCGATGCTTCGAGGACGAAGGCTATCGCGTCAGTGAATCGAGCGATGGCGAGAATATCGAGGCGGCGTTGCGCGGCGGCACCGACCTCGTCACCCTCGACCTCAATCTCGGGCGCGCCGACGGTCTGGCAATCGCCCGGCGCATCCGCCAGGTTTCGGACGTGCCGATTATCATGATCACAGGCAAGGGCGACATGATCGATCGCATTGTCGGTCTTGAGATCGGCGCCGATGACTATATCGCCAAGCCCTTCCACCTGCGCGAAGTGCTTGCCCGCATCCGCAGCGTCCTCCGGCGCAGCGTCGGCAGTACAGCTCCCGCAACGCCAGCCACGGAGAGAATCCGCTTCGATGGCTTCGTGCTCGACCCGGCTCGCCGGAGCCTGTCAGGCCCGGATGGCGGCGATATCGAGCTCACCACCGGCGAGTTTGACCTGCTGCTGCTGTTCTGCCGCCATGCCCATACCGTGCTCGACCGCGACCGCATCATGGACCTGCTCAAGGGTCACGACTGGTCGCCCAATGATCGCAGCATCGACAATCAGGTAGCCCGGCTGCGCAAGCTGATCGAAGCCGACACGCGTCACCCGCAGATCATCAAGACCGTGCGCGGCGCCGGCTACAGTTTTACGCCACGCAGTTTCAGCTAGCGGTTTTCCCGGCTCGTCTCACCCACGTTTGGTTGTCACGCACCCGGTTTACCTGCCGCTCTCAAGCGCCTCGGCTATGGCCTGCGCCAGGTCGGTGAGGCGATAGGGCTTGCCCAGAACCTTGAGATGGGCAAGGGCGTCCTCATCGCGCCGCACCAGTTCGTCGGCATAGCCGGAAGTCAGCAGCACCGGCAGCCCGGGCCAATGCTCGGCAACCTGCCGCGCCAGTGCGTATCCTGACATGCCGGGCATGACGATATCGGTGAAGACCAGGTCCACATGCGCGCCCCCCTCAAGGATCCTCAGCGCCTCCTGCGCGTCGGCCGCGACCAGCGTCCTATAGTCGAGCGTTTCGAGGCGATTGACCGTCAGTTTGCGCAGGCGCGGATCGTCTTCGACCACAAGGATGGTCTTGCCGGTCTCGAGTGCTGCTTCGGCATCATCGGAGGCGGCAGATTGCGTCGCTGCGCCATGGCGTGGCAGGTAGATATTGACGTTCGTCCCCCGCCCGGGCTCGCTATAGATCGTGGCGTGGCCGCCAGACTGCTTGGCAAAGCCATAGATCATGGACAATCCAAGCCCCGTGCCCCGGCCTTTCTCCTTGGTGGTGAAGAAGGGCTCAAAGGCCCGCTCGCGCACATCGGGCGGCATTCCCAGGCCGGTATCGGCCACCGACAGGCGGACATAGTCGCCAGGGACCAGTCCGTCGAGGTCTTCGGACATGGCAGGGTCGACCGACACATTGCTCGTCTCGATGATCAGCCGTCCGCCCTGGGGCATGGCATCGCGCGCATTGATGGCGAGGTTCACGATGGCGCTTTCCACCTGCGAAGGGTCGATCCGTGTCATCCACAGGCGGGGCGTCAGCGTGTTGGAGAGCGCGATCGTCGACCCCATGGTGCGATGCAGCATGTCGGTGAGCCCGAGCACGAAATCGTTGAGGTTCACCACTTCAGGTTCAAGATGCGACCGGCGCGCAAAGGCCAGCAACCGCGCCGTCAGCCGCGCGCCCAGGTCCGCGGCTTCCAGCGCTTCGGTGGCCAGTTCGCGCTGGCCGGTCGTGGTGAGCCTGGCTTCGAGCATTTCGAGATTCCCGATGATTACGGTGAGCAGATTGTTGAAGTCGTGGGCGATCCCCCCGGTCAGCTGCCCCATCGCCTCCATCTTGTGCGCATGGCGCAGGGCCTGTTCGGTGGCCTTCTGGCTCGACAGGTCATGGATGATGCCGGTGAAATGCACCCGTCCATCCATTTCGAACTCGCTGACGGCCAGGTGCATGGGAAAGGTCGAGCCATCGCGCTTGCGACCGGTCACCTCGCGGCCAATACCAATGATCTTGGCCGAACCGGTATTGCGATAGTTGGCGATATAGCCGTCATGGGCGGAGTGATAGGGTTCGGGCATCAGGAAATGCACGTTGCGTCCGATGAACTGGTCCTTCGGATAGTCGAAGAGCCGAGCCGCCGCCGGGTTGACCGTGGTGATAATTCCCCGTCCATCGATGGTGATGATGGCGTCGACGGCCGACTCGAGCATGGCCTGCAGCTTGCGGGCCTGCCCGATCAGGGCCGCCTGTTCTGGAATGGTATCGGTCACGGCAATCCTGGCCCCTGCACTGTCGCCAGACTATCCTGATTTGACCGGGAGCCAAGCCTGCGAAGTGCCGCTCCGCAAGCGCAAGGCCTTTGAGCTTTGGCGGCGCCTCAGTCAGCAGGCATCCGGCTGGCGCGGGCGGCGCAAACTTTCCAAGATGGTTAAGGTTGGCGCGCTAGCTGGCGCGCGGCGTCTCCAGCCCGACCGCAATCAGTACGGCCGACAACTGAGGAACCTCGGACAGCTCCAGCTTCGGCGCCATCAGCACCAGCGCCAGGACGATAAAACTGGCCCGAAAGAAACGGCGGCGGGTGGCCTTGCGCACATACATCGAGGGCAGCTCCCTGTCGAAGAACGGAAGCCTGCCCCCAAGCCGGCCTCCCCTTCTTCATAGACCCTGGCCCGGTTTTTTGCCCCACCCTTTTGGACGGGCCCCGGAGAACCAATCCTGCAGGCAACACCATGATGCAGAATAAAAAAGCCGCCCGGCTGGGGGAGCAGGGCGGCAGGGGTCTTGGAGGTCAGGAGGAGTTCAGGAGCCGTTGGGGACGACGCTGATGGGCTTAGTATTAGCCAAAGGAGCGCCGCTTTTCCCCACCTATTTGCGTGGTGCAGGAAAGACTTGGCGACACCGGATCGGAAAATGACCGCAGACTGTCGCGACGGCGAAATTTCCGCGGCGAACACCGCAGAATTTGCCGGAACATGAACCTCAAGACAGCGTCATAAAACTGTCGTCATCTCCCTGTCATTGACGAACTTTTCTTGGCCATGAGCGCTGATGGTTAAGGCTTTGAGCGGAATTCATCGACCAGATCGCTGGACCTGTGCGTTGCTCCGCAGCAATATGGCGTCAATGTCGGGAATCCCCCGCATTGTGTGAGCGTTGGGTGCGGCCCGAGATGAGTGCGAAGCTACTGTGCGTTGAAGACGAGGCAGACCTCCGTGCCGACATGTGCGAAGAGCTGGTTTCTGCCGGCTTCGATGTCGATCAGGCAGGTGACGGGCAAGAGGCGCTCGCCCTCCTGCAAAGCGAACACTACGATCTGGTCCTGTGTGACATCACCATGCCCGGCATGTCCGGCATAGACCTGCTGCGGCGGGTTCGGGAAGAGGACCGGCTCGCAGACCTGCCCTTCATTTTCCTGACGGCGCTGGCGGGGCGACAGGACATCATTGCAGGCAAGCAGGCGGGGGTGGACGATTACCTGACCAAGCCGATCGATTTCGACCTCATGCTGATCACCATATCGGCCCGCCTCGACCAGGTTTCACGCATCAAGGGCGCGATGCCGCACGAAGAGCCCGAAAACCGCGGCCTGCGCGCCGCATTGATGGGCGCAGACGAAGCCCTCAACCGCATTGCCGTGGGCGTCTTTCTCATCGACATCGATCGCAAAGTGCTGTTCCGCAACCGGCGTGCTGACGAATTGCTCGATGAAGCCGACGGCATCACCCTGTCGCGCGAAGGTTTGTTGCGTGGCGAAAAACCGGCACAGACCCAAGCGCTCAGGGACATCGTGGAAACGGCTATCCAACGCATGGCCCAGGGAAACCGGCATGGCACGGATGCGGTCGCGCTGACGCGCAATAGCGGCAAGCGACCGTTGATTGCCGTGGCCTGTCCTCTCGGTCGCGGAGCAGCGCAGACAGGGGAACCCGCCGTTGGTCTGTTCGTCACGGATCCGGAATGGCGCCCCAGCGACGCAACAGAAGCCGTCGCTCAGCTTTACGGTCTGTCTCCGGCGGAAACCCGCTTGGCGCTGGCCCTGGTGCAGGGCATGAGAATTGACGAAATTGCCGATGAATTCGGCCTATCGCGCAACACGGTGAGCTACACTCTCAAGAACCTGTTCCGGAAAACCGAGACCGACCGCCAGGCCGATCTCATCAGTTTGTTCCTGTCCAATCCGGTCGCGCTGGACAAATGATCCCTTTAGGCCGCCTGGCGATGCGGGCGTTCCTCGCCTGAATTGGGCCGGCTGGCAGCGCTGACTTCGGGGCGCGCCGGGCCCCCTCGATAGACAGGGCCACTGGCCACCAAAGCCGCAATGTCCGCATCGATGGCGCGGAAAATCTCCGCCAGTTCCGGGAAGTCAGTGTCATTGAAGTCAATGGTGCGAGGCAGTCGACGCATGGTTACTTCTCCATATTAGCCCGCAACCGCATAGGGCAGCGCAAGCAGAGTAAGGGCAAACACATAAAGGCCCGAAAGCAGCAGGGTTCGGCGCATGGCTGAATGTCCGATCGTATCGATTGACTTCACCCTCCAACCAAGTGTTAGTAACCATTTTTTAACAATTGCATCTTCCCTCAAATAGGTGGGTGCAGGAGCGATTCGGTCAGTTGTGAACGACAGAAAGCAAAGGCGCCGGGCGGGGGAAGCGCCGGCGCCTGATGCGTCCTGATCGTCTGGACGGCATTGCTGAATGAAGACCGATTTTACCGGAACAGATTGGTCGGATCGTACATCTGCTTGACCCGCTGCAGCCTTTGCCAGTCCGAACCCGGTTCAGTCATGCGGATCATATCCGCGCCCTGTTCGGCGCGGAAATTAACCCTTGTGGCCTGCCCGCTTTCTGCACCGAGGGCGGTCGCCGCCGCATCCGACCACGCCCGATGGTCCGCCGCGCTATTCCCATCGGCCTCGGGATCAACGAATTCGATCGCCAGCCCGGCCCTGTTCACGTCACCGCCGCGCGCCGCTGCACCACCCAGAACCCGTATCCGCGCCATGCACCCTTGCGCATCGCACCGCTCAAGCCGGGCCAGGATTTCGCCTGCCTCCGCCAGATTGAGCGACGGCTTGTACACAGGGCGCACTGGCACCGCCGTCGCGGACGACGGCCCGGCCCTGTACATGTTGCTAAAGGCGCATGGCCGAACGAGGTCGGCAATCGGCGTCGTCAGGGCGCGGAAGGGCGCCATGGCAAGGCGCGCCTCGTCCGGTGAGCCTGCATAGGCCATCAATCCCATGAGGACGGTCTTGTTGGCCCCGTCGGGCAAGAATGGCAGACCGGGTGCCGGCATGGCCAGCAGCGTGGCCGTCAGCGCATCGGGGGCTGCCTGCGCTGCGGCCACGAAACGGTCGAGGATTTCCGGCGTAGCCGGCAGGACCAGAGGGCCGCCGCTGAAAGCGGGCAGCGGGCTGAGTTGATAGCAGTAGCGCGTCACGATGCCGAACTGGCCGCCCGCACGAAGGGCCCAGAGCAGGTCCGGATAATTCGTTTCGCTGATGGTGAGCACATTCCCGGCGGCCGTCACGATCTCGGCGCCAACCAGCGCATCGGAGGCCAGGCCAAACTTGCGAACAAGGTGACCCATACCGCCGCCAAGGGTGGCGTCGCCGACGCCGAGTGTGCCGGCATCCCCGAAACTCACGGCTACGCCATGCTTGTCGAGCGCGCGCGACACGTCCGCGGCCGTCAGGCCGCTCCCGGCCCATACCGTCATCGCGACGAGGTCAATTTCGAGGCTATTGAGATCGCGCAGGTCGATCACCACGCCCGCATCGAAAGCACGGTGCTCTCCGGCCGGCAGTCCACCGCTACGCACGGCCAGTTCGATCTGATTGCGGCGGGCAAAGTCGACGACATCGGCGACGTCGGCTGCATCGGAAACACGGGCCAGAAGCAGGGGGCACTGGTCCCAGTGGCTGCTGGCAATGCCCCTTAGTGCGACGTAGTCCGCATGCCCGGCAATCACCACCTGTCCTGCAAGGCACATGCTGAGCGCTTCTATGTCCAGCGCCAAAAGCGGGCTGATCATGTGCGGCTGGATCTGCATATGAACATTCATTGCGCATCACTCCCAACACCGACGCCGTTAGGCGCCGTAAACCTGTGATAGAGCATGGGGTATGGCGCATCCCCACCTGTTTGAGGGGGTGTCAAATACCCTCGCCGGGGACGGACAATTAAACTCACAACCTAGTCGATCGAAAAGTCTGCCGTCCGGCATTTACCTCGCGAAGGCCAAAATAAACTCAAAAAACATTCATTTTGACTGAATTGATCTACCAATAGGTAACAGATCATCTTCAGATAGACATGGGAAGCGTAAGAATTTTTCTGAACTCAAGATTTTAGATGCGGCTATGATTCGAATATCGTACAAATAGGCCCTCTCCGTAGGCCCGGTTGAGGTGGTTGCTGTGTCAGTATCGAGTATGACGCCTGATCTGTCTGCATTGCCTGCTCGCCTGCACCGCGCCATGGTGCTCATGGCTACTTTGTTTCTGCCCGTGGCCGCTGCGGCAGCGGCCGAGGCAGCGGAGCCCCTTCCCCTACCGTCTGGTCCCGTCATTCTGACCGTCACCGGCAATATTGGCGTCACCAACAATGCGGACGGTGCTGCCTTTGACCGCCAGATGCTGTTTGATCTGGGCACCACGGTCATCAGCACTTCGACACCTTGGACCGATGGCGTACAGACCTTCAGCGGCGTACTGGTGCGATCAGTGCTCGAACGTGTTGGCGCCCAGGGCTCCGTTGTGCGTGCCAGCGCACTCAACGAATATGTCGTGGACATCCCCCTGGCTGACTTTCGCGATCACGACGTGATCCTGGCCATGGAAATGAATGGCGAGGAGATGCAGGTCAGCGACAAGGGGCCGATCTGGATCGTCTATCCCCGGGACGATGTCCCGGCGCTCCAGAATACGCTTTTGCATGAACGCTGGGTCTGGCAACTCAAAGCGCTCAATGTTCAATGACCCAACGGCCGTGGATATCACGGCCGTTTCTGGCCGCAGCGCTTGCTCTGACCATTCTTTTTACGCTGCTGCTTGCCGCGGTGACGCGTCTTGCCGTCAACGAGAACCGCATTTCGGGTGAACGCGACGACAGCGTCATGTGGTTCGCGAGCCAAGGTCAGTATGAGGCCATGCGCCTGGCCGACGCGGCGCTGCTGTTCGAAGCCGGTCGTGTCGAGCGCACCGAGTTGCTGCTCCGCTTCGACCTGCTCGATAGCCGTCTGCGCCTCTTCGAAGAGGGCATCGGAAGCCGGCTTGTCATGGAGCTTGGCTACCGCGACGGCGTCGCCAAACTGCGCGAGGCCTTCGAGGCTCAGCGCCAGCAGATGCCGACCGTGCAGCAGGGCAACAGTCTCGCCATCACCACCCTGCACAACACCGCCCGCGCCATGGGGCAGGCCATGCGCGACTTTGCCAATGCCGGCATGCTCGACGCCCGTAACAAGGATGACGCGGTACGCGACGTGCGCCGGCGCATTCTGGTGGAGGTGCTGAGCTACCTGCTCGCCACCATGGCGGCGGGCGTGCTCGTCACGTTCATCGTCGTCCGCGGCCTGCGCACCACCATGCGCGCCGAGGCGGCGCTCGAACATGAGCGACAGATCTCGCGCCTGCATCGCGCCTTTACATCGGTGGTTTCGCACCAGTTCCGCACGCCCCTCACCATTATCGATGCCAGTGCGCAACGCATGCTGCGGCGGGGCGGGTCGATGACCGAGGAAGAAATCGTCAATCGGGCCACCAAGATCCGCAAGGCATGTCAGCGGCTGACGCGGCTGATGGAAAGCACGCTCAACGCGGCGCGCCTCGAGCAGGGCGAGATCAGCTTCCACCCGCGCCCCTGCGATTTGCGCCACCTGGTCGTATCGGTTTTCGAGATGCAGCCCGATGACGACCAGACCAGGATCGTTCTGTCCCTCGATGAATTGCCGCGCCAGGTGATTGCCGATACCGGCCTGCTCGAGCAGGCCTTGCAGAACTTGATCTCCAACGCCTTGAAATACTCGTCACCCAGCACGAAGGTGGTGATCCGTGGACACCGCGAGGGCAATGATGTGGTGGTCAGCGTGGTCGACCGCGGCGTCGGCATTCCGGCCGACGAAATCCCTTTCATAACAGAGCGCTTCTTCCGCGCCCGCACGGCCGAGGGGATAGCCGGCACCGGCATCGGCCTGCACTTTGTCTCGCAGATCATGGACCTGCATGGCGGCCGTATGGACATCCAGAGCACCGAAGGCGAGGGCTCGACGATTTCCCTGATCTTCCCCTTTCGCCCGGTCGAACGAGCCGGCTTCGACCCGGTCACCGCCAATAGATACACCGGCAGGCCGAGCCCGCCGGGGTGAAAAGCTGTGCGTGTCAGACGCCAGTGATCATCGACACGATTTCGTTCTTGTCGGCCTTGGCGGTTTCGCGAATGCCGATCTGCTTGCCGCGCCTTAGAACGCAGATACGGTCGGACAGCCGGAACACCTGGTCGAGGCTGTGGCTGATGATCAACACGCCGATATTCCGGGACCTGAGCGCCGCCACCGTGTTTTCCACCTTCGCCGTCTCGGCCACGCCAAGCGCCGCCGTCGGCTCGTCGAGCAGCACCAGCTTGCGCGCCCAATGGGTGGCACGGGCAATGGCAATGCCCTGCCTTTGCCCGCCCGAAAGATCGCGGATCGTGGCATGGGGCGAGGGGATGCGCACATCGAGCTCGGTCACGAGGCGCTCGGTCTCGGCAATCATGGTCTTGCGATCCAGCAGGCCCAGCGGACCCCTGGTCATTTCACGCCCGAGGAACAGGTTCATATAGACCGGTTGCTGGTCGGCCAGGGCGAGGTCCTGGTAGACCACCTCGATCCCGTGTTCACGCGCCTTGGTGGCGCTGGACATGGACACATCCCCGCCATCGATGCGGATGGCACCCGAAGTCGGGGCATGCACGCCCGAAATGATCTTGATCAGCGTCGACTTGCCGGCGCCATTGTCACCCACCAGGGCGACGATTTCTCCGGCACGGACATCGAGGGAAAAATCCTCGATGGCGACGACGCCGCCAAATGTCTTGCGGATATTGCTGAGCTCCAGGACCGGGGCATTGCGTGTATCGAGCATGATCGCCTCCTAAACCGGCCAGCTTTCGGCTTCGCCGAAGCCGTTTTCGATCGTTTCCACCCTGGGATTGCCGTTCGATATGCCCGAGACACCAACCACATAGGCGCGGGTGACGAAAGCCTGGCCCCGGAAGCCGAAAACGGCCGTGTCGCCCGGGCGCGGAGCGCGAGCGCCGGTAGCGTCGATCATGGCGTAGTAGTCGATGGCCGAAGGCGGTGGAATTTCGACCTCCAGCAGGGCCGAGGCATCGGTGGTCGGCTCGGGCGACACCAGTGCCTTGACCGGATAGTCGGCAAAGATGGGGTCGATATAGAAGCCGCCGCCGAAGCAATAGGCCTTGTCGGACGACAGATGCGATACCTCGGTGAGGTAGAGCACGGCCGGCAATTCCGGCAGGTCTTCCACCACATGCAGCGCCGTCGTGCCATGCAGGCCATTGCCCGGTTCGCACTGGGTTGCCCCCGCTTCGGCCAGGCCCTTGAGGAGCACCGACGAGGTCGTTCCCGGGGCGTTGATTTCAATATCGCGACGGCCCGACCTGCGCAGGGCATCGGCCGCGCGCGACAGCGTCGTCAGGTTCGGCGTCGGCTTCACCTTGCGCGTCTCGTGATCAAACAAGAGGGCCGGGAATGTGGTGATGCCGGCAAAGCGCCCGCCTTCGACCCGGTCGAGGCCATCAGCCACGGCGGCAATATCGGCCGCGTCAAAGCCGCCCTCGTGGCCGCGATAGAAGGTGTCGCCCTCGGCCTTGATCCGGGCGAGCAGGTTCTGCCGATAACCGGCCCTGTGTGCCGCCCTGCCCGCTTCATGGGCCTTCTCGGCGTTGAACACGGTCCAGTAGTCGGGGCGGAAGGTGGCGGCCGCGGCGTCGGCTTCGGCTCGCGCCACCTGCGACAGGTGCCCGAGGTGCCCCACCGGCATGCCGGCGCGATGGGTGGCGCGGGCACAGGCCATGTCGACGGCCACGGATTTTCCGATGCCGCCACGCTGCACGGCCTGGCAGAAGCTCGAGGCACGACCGACCTGCTTGGTCATGGCGAAGATCTTGAGGCCGTTCCTGTCGGCCTCGGTCTTGAGCACGCGGGCATTGGCCTCCACGGCGTCGAGATCGAGCACATAGGCATTGGCCGGGATCTGTCCCGATTGGTGAAGCGCCATGGCGGCTTCGATGAAACGTGGATTGCGGCGGCGCAGTACGTCGAGAAACATCCCTGATCTCCTCAGCGGGACTTTTCGCGCAGCGACACGGCGACTGCGACGATAATGATGAGACCGCGAACGATCATCTGGTCGGAAACGGAAAGGCCCATCAGGATGAGGCCATTGTTGAGCATGCCCATGAGCAGCGAGCCCACCAGCGCCCCGATGATGGAACCCTTGCCACCATTGAGCAGCGTGCCACCCACGATGACGGCTGCGATGACCGTCATCAGGTCGGTTTCGCCGAGCGTGTACTTGGCGGCCTGCAGACGCCCGTCATAGAGAAGGCCGGCGAGCCCGGCGAGGCCACCGCTGATCATGAATACCAGGAGGCGGATGCGGGTGACCTTGATGCCGGTCACCTGCGCGGCGCGGGCATTGTCCCCGGTCGCCAGCACATGGGCGCCAAAGCGCGTCCGGCGATAGACCACGTGGCCGATTGCGACGGCAATCACGGTCCAGATCACCAGCGAGGGCACGCCGAACAAGGCGCCAGAGCCAAAGATGCCGGTGAACAGCGGGTCGGTCACCGGAATGGAGCGCAACTGGGTCAGCGAGCGGCCAATACGAGCGACAAGGCCCATCGTGGCCAGCGTCACGAGGAAGGAGGGTAGCCGGAGCCATGCAACAAGAAGGCCGTTAAAGGCGCCGACGATCAGGCCCGCACCGATGCCGGCAGCAATGCCGATCGGCAGCGCAGCATCGGGGACGGCCGCCATGGCCATGGCGGCGCAGAGCGCCGAAACGGCAACTGTGGAGCCGAAGGAGAGGTCGATTTCCCCGGCCGACAGCACGAAAACCAGGCCAATCGCCATGATCGTCGCCGGCGCGGTCTGCAGGATGATGTTGACGAGGTTCCGCTGGGTCAAAAACCCACTGTCACGCAGCACCACGGCGAAGAACAGGAATATGGCGAGGAAGCCGACATAGACCACATATTGCTGGAAGTTGATCCGCGCGAGGGCGGAACGGAGCGGGCTTGCCGAAATGGCTGAAGCGGACATGGCGGATTTCCCCTTTAACGAATGAGGTCGGGCGGAGCGAACCCGCCCGACCTGCCCGAGGGCTTACTGCGCGGCAAGGACCGAAGCCGGAGCTTCGCGGTGCAGCGACTGCTGCCAGCCTTCGGCGACGTTGTCGGCAGTGACGGTGAGGGCCGGGGCCACCACAAAGGCGGGCACATCTTCACCCAGCAGCCCCTTCAAGCCGGCAGCCGCCATGGCGCGACCCAGTTCATAGGCTTCGTCAGCCACAAGGCCGACGACGTTGCCGCCCTTGACCATGTCGAGGGCCGCAGGTTCGGACAGATCGAGTGTCACAATCTTGGTTTCGGTATTGCCCGCTCCACGCAGCGCCGCCAGTACGCCATCAGCCGGTTCGGCCCAGGTCACATAGATGCCGTCTAGATCGGGATTCTGCAGCAGCATGGCATTGGCCAGTTCCTCGGCACGCGCCGGATCGGTGATGCCCTGTTCGGCGACGATCTCGATGCCTGGGTAGTCGGCTTCGATCGTGGTCTTGAAAGCCTGGTCGCGCTGGTTGGTCACGTAATAGGCGGCGTCGTGGAAGATGTAGCCCACCTGCCCTTCGCCGCCGATGGCTTCGGCCAGCACATCGGCCGCCTGCTTGCCCATCTGGAACAGATCGTCGGTGACGATGGCGGCATAGTCAGTGCCGTGCACATAGCCGGCCGGCAGGTTGGAGAGGAAAACCAGTTCGACGCCAGTATCGACCGCTTCGCGGAACGCTTCGGCCGAGGTGACCGGATCGAGCGGCAGCGACAGGATGACATTGGGCTGGGCGGCCAGCGCGGTTTCGATGTCCGAGCGCTGCTTGGCCGCGTCGAAGCCGGCATCGGTGGTGACGACCACATCGACACCGGCGCGGGCGAATTCGTCATTGGCGCCGGCAGCCACGGCATTGATGAAATCGGAGGACGTGTGCCAGAGCAGCGCAGCCTTGTAGCCCTTGCCGGCAAGCGCGGCGATGTCGTCGTCCGAGAGCACGACTTCGGAACTGGGGGTTGCCGCTTCGCCATTGGGCCCGACGGTCTGGGCAAAGGCGGACGGCGCGAGCAGCGTACTGGCAAGCAATGCAGCCAGGATGGTCTTGGTCTTCATGATAGTCTCCCTTGTAGAACCCTAGTTATTTTCGACGCCGCAGAAGCGGGTCATGAAATCGGCAAAGGCCACCACGCCCGCGAGATATTCCTCGACGCTGACGCGCTCTTCGAACGTGTGACAGTTGCGGATGTCGCCCGGGGCGCAATAGACCGCCGGGATGCCGAGGCCGTTGACGAAGAACGGCGTCTCCGACCAGAAGGGCGCCCCCTCGGCGCCGCCCCGGCCGGGCATGGCTTGGCCCACGGCCTCGCCAAGCATGGCGAGCGCGGGATGGGTGGGATCGATTTCGGCAGCCGTGCCGCCCAGCGCATGATCGCGCCCGGCCGGATAGGCGATTTCGACCGCGATTTCGGGGTCGGCTACCGCGCCGCGAATGACCGCTTCCAGCTCGGTCGCAGCGGCATCGAGGCTTTCGCCCGGCAGCAGCTTGCGGATGAGCGAGAGCGTGCAGCGCTCGGGCACCGCGATGAAACCACCGCCATTGAGCGTGGTGATGAGCAGGAAGGCACGTCCGATCAGGAGATGCTCGGCCCGCGCGGCAATGGCGTCCGAATGGGCCCAAAGCGCGCTCATGACTGCATGGCTGGCCTTGAGCGCATCGCGCCCCAGTTCCGGCACGCCGAAATAGGCGGATTTGCCGGTAATGGTGATATCGGCAATGAAAAAGCCGATCTGGGCCGGGTAGATAGCCAGGCGCGTTGGCTCGGTATAGACGACGAAATCGGGCCGCGGCAGCTCACCCGCGGCAATGCGCGCCACGTGAGCCTTGACCCCCGCCGAGACACCGCTGCCAGGCTGGCCGCTTTCCTCGTCGCCGACAAAGGCGAAATCGACATCGCCCTTGAGGCGGATGCCGGCGCGATCAAGCAGGCTCAAGGCCGCAAGGCTGGTGCAAATGCCTGCCTTGAGATCGCCCGAACCCCGACCCCAGATTTCGCCATCGATGATGGGCGCACCGAACGGGTCCTCGCGCGCTTCGCCTGCCCAGTGTTCGCGCCAGCCATCGACATGGACAGTGTCGGTGTGGCCGATGAACATGAGACGCGGCCCCTTGCCGCTGCCCCTACGCGTGCCGCGCACATTGGGGCGGCCGGGCAGAAAGTCGGTGGTTTCGACCTCGGCGAGGCCCCGCGCCCGCATCTGCTCGGCGAGATAGGAGACAACATTGGCTTCATTGCCGGTAATGCTCTCGCGGCCGATCGCGCCGCGCAACAGCGCAATGGCATCGTCCTGGTCGAGGTGATCGCGCAAGATACGAGTCAGAGCGTTCATTTCAGCGCCTCGCGCATGGAGACGGCATTGGCAGGGGGCAATGATATCCGGCTCTCGGGCGCGTCTGCCCCGAACAAGGTGTTGTGCAGGTGGCTGAGGCCAATGGCGGTAGCACCGACCAGGGCCGAATGATCGCCCAATTCGCCCGCCTCGACCGCCACCGGATAGGGGAAGCAGGCCGGCAGGACCGCCCGGACGCGCTCGACCAGCTCCTGGCGACTGCCGATGGAGCCGCCCAGCACGACCTTGTCCGGGTTGGCGATGGCGGCGATGGCGCCAATGCCGCGCGCCAGCAGCCGCGCGGTTTCATCCAGCACCTGCCCGGCATGCGGGTCGCCATTGTTGGCGCGCTCGAAAATGCTCGGCACCGAAGCATCGTATCCGGCCAGTTCGCGGTGGCGCGCCACCATGCCATGGGAGGCGACGAGACGCTCGAAGGCACCGGCGCGCAGCGATTCCGGCTCGAACGGATCAGCACCAAAGGGCAGGAAGCCCAGCTCGCCTGCCGCATTGGCGGCGCCGCGGACCAGCTGACCATTCAGCATCAGCCCGCTGCCCACGCCGGTGCCAAGCGCGATATAGGCCAGGTTGTCGAGCCCCTGCCCCGCGCCCAGCCAGCTTTCACCGAGCACGGCGAGATTGACGTCGTTCTCCAGCATGGCCTCGAAGCCGAGGGCGTCTTCCAGGCCCGAGGCGACGTCGAGCGTGTCGAATCCGGCAATATTGGGTGCGAGCAGCACCCGGCCCGTTGCCGCCTGCGGCGCGCCCGGCACGCCGACCACGGCAATGCGCAGCTTTTCGGTGGGCACGCCACCCTGAGCAGCGGCCTCGAATGTCAGCCGCGCGATCTGGGCAATCACTGCCCTGCCGCCTTCGGCATGGGTCGGCTCGGTCAATTCAACGATGACCTTGGAGACCAGATCGCAGATCGCGACACGCACCTTGGTGCCGCCCAGATCGACGGCAACGACATAGGCCGCCGAGGGCACAATTTCATAGGTGACGGCGGTGCGACCGATATGACCGCTGGTCCGCCCGGTCTCGCTCACCCAGCCCTCGTCTTCGAGCTGACGCATCACTTCCGAGATCGTCTGCTTGGAAAGACCCGTCTGCTTGGCGATCGAGGCGCGCGAGATCGGCGCATTCTGAACGATCGCCTCAAGAACTGCGCGCAGGGAAAACTGGCGGGAGATGCGAACGGCTTGGCTCAACGCGGCTACCTTAATTAGTTCGGTCAGTTGACGAACTATTGATTCAGGCGTGACCGCTGTCAAGCTCGGAAAGTAATCCCGCCTATGGGTCGTGCAGAAGCGCCCCGCCCAGACGCCGTTGGGCAGGATAAAATCGCAAATTCAATCAATAGATTAGACTGATTTCGGGACCAGCTTGGAAACAGCGCCCGCCTCGTGTGGCGAGCGCCGATCCCGACCCTTAGCCCGCCGCTTCCGTCGCGGCAATCGCCGCCATATTGACGATGCCCCGGCTGGTTACCGTCGGCGCCAGGATATGCGCCGGCTTGGCCGTGCCCATCAGGATCGGCCCGATATGCAGCCCGTTATTGAGCTCCTTGAGCAGCGTCATCGACAGGTTTGCCGCTTCCAGATTCGGGAAAATCAGAAGGTTCGCTTCGCCCTTGAGCACCGAGTCCGGAATAAAGCGGTCGCGCAGCTCGGCATTGACGGCCAGATCCCCCTGCATTTCACCCTCGACCATCAGGTCCGGCGCCACAGATTGCAGCTTCTCGTAGACCGCCCGCATCTTGATCGAGGTCTCGCCATCGCGCGACCCGAAGTTGGAATAGGAGAGCAACGCCGCCTTGGCCTCGATGTTGAAGCGCTTGAGGTGGTCGCGTGCCTGGAGGGCGATGGAGACCAGCTCGTCCTCGCTCGGATCGATATTGGCATAGGTATCGGCGAGGAAAAACACACCGCGATTGAGGATCAGCATCGAGAGCGCCGAGAGTTGCTGCGCGCCCGGCGCGACCCCGATCACCGAATGGATGTCGCGGGCATGCTTGATGAAACGTCCCTGCAGGCCGCAGATCAGCGCATCCGCCTCGCCGCGCCGCACCGCCAGCGCCCCGATGACGGTGGTATTGGTGCGCACGATGGTGCGGGCCGTATCGGGCGTCACGCCCTTGCGCCCGACCAGCGCGTGGAAATCGGCGACATAGTCGCGGTAGCGCGGATCGTCTTCGGGATTGATGACCTCAAAATCCTTCCCCGGTCGAATGGTGAGGCCAAAGCGTTCGAGTCGCGCCTCGATCACCAGCGGGCGGCCGATGAGGAGCGGCTTGCCGATCCCGTCTTCGAGGATCACCTGCGCCGCTCGCAGCACGCGCTCGTCCTCGCCATCGGCAAAGGCGATGCGCTTTTCGGCGCTCTGCGCCCGCTCGATCATCGGCTTCATCACCATGCCCGAGCGGAACACGAAGCGCCGCAGCTGGTCGCGATAGGCATCGAAATCGGCGATGGGCCGCTTGGCAACACCGGACTCAATTGCCGCCTCGGCCACGGCAGGCGCGATCCGCAGGATCAGGCGCTGGTCGAACGGATTGGGGATCAGGTAGTCGGTCCCAAAGATTGCCGGCACGCCATGCGCCGTGGCTTCGAGCCCCGGCTCATGCGCGAGTTTGGCAATGGCATGGGCAGCCGCTGCCTTCATTTCCTCGTTGATGATGGTAGCGCCGCAATCGAGCGCCCCACGGAACAGGAATGGGAAGCAGAGGACGTTGTTGACCTGGTTGGGATAGTCCGACCGCCCCGTGCAGACCAGCGCATCGGGCCGCGTCGCCTTGGCCAGTTCGGGCATGATTTCCGGGATCGGATTGGAAAGCGCCAGGATTAACGGGTTCTCCGCCATGTCCTTCATCATTTCGGGCTTCAGCGCCCCGGCCTTGGAGAGACCGACATAGATGTCGGCGCCGGCCATGACCTCGGCCAGCTCAGTCTTGTCCGTTTCCTGCGCAAAGGCACCGCGCCAGCGGTCGACATTGTTGTGGCGGGCCTTGGTGACCAGCCCCTTGCTGTCAGCAATCCAGATATTCTCACGCTTCGCACCGACGGCGATGAGCATGTTCATGCAGGCAATGGCCGCGGCTCCCGCTCCCGAGGTTACGATCTTGACCTGACCAATGTCTTTCTTGACCAGCCGCATGGCGTTGATGACCGCCGCCGCCACGATGATCGCCGTGCCGTGCTGGTCGTCGTGGAAGACCGGGATATTCATGCGCTCGCGCAAGGCTTCCTCGATCTCGAAACATTCCGGGGCTTTGATGTCTTCAAGATTGATGCCACCAAAGCTGGGCTCCAGCGGCGCCACGATCTCGATGAAGCGTTTCGGGTCCTGCTCGTTGACCTCGAGGTCGATGCTGTCGATGCCGGCGAACTTCTTGAACAGAACCGCCTTGCCTTCCATCACCGGCTTGCTCGCCAGCGCGCCGATATTCCCGAGGCCCAGAACTGCGGTGCCGTTGGAGATGACGGCGACCAGGTTGCCCTTGGACGTGTATTTGTAGGCATCCTCAGGATTGGCGGCGATTTCCTCGCAGGGAATAGCCACGCCCGGCGAATAGGCCAGCGACAGGTCACGCGTATTGGCCAGGGGTTTGGTCGCCACGATCTCGAGCTTGCCCGGGCGCGGATATTCGTGGAAATGCAGCGCGGCGTCGCGCAGGCTGGGTGTGTCGGACAATTGGGTCTCCTCGGGGTCAGGCATTGGCCGCCTCTGCTTCACCGCCCGTCTTGCGGACGGTGGAGCGGCCTGTATGACCCACCAAAGATCAGGGCTGGCGCCATCGCAAAAGTAGGACTTTGGTCGAACCCCGTCCCGCCTCGGGACCGCGATCAACTGGCGACGCTGGCCCAGGTGCCTGACCTTTCGCTCGCAAACACCGCATCGAGCACGTTCATGCCCCTGATGGCATCCTCGACGCCGAATTCCAGTTCGCGCCCCTCGAGGGCGGCGCGCTTGCGAGCCGTGCCCATGTCGGCGCGTCAGTCCTTTGCAAGCACCTTGTAGAGCGCCGAATGGTCCTTGTCGCCCAGCCCGTCCGCCAGCGCCTTGTTCATCAACTGCTGAAGGCTGGCCGAATGCGGGAGGTAAAGGTCCAGCGCCTTGGCCGCTTCCATGGCAAGGCCGATATCCTTGCGATGCAGGCGAATGCGGAAACCGGGATCGAATGTGCCTTTGACCATGCGGTCGCCATGCACCTCGAGAATACGCGACGAGGCAAAGCCCCCCATCAGCGCTTCGCGCACCTTGGCCGGATCGGCACCGGCCACCTTGGCCAGCGCAAGTCCCTCCGCAACGGCCTCGATGGTGAGGCCCACGATCACCTGATTGGCCACCTTGGCCGTCTGCCCGGCGCCGACATCGCCGATGCGGGTGATATTCTTGCCCATGAGTTCGAACAGCGGTCGCGCACGTTCGAAATTGGCTTCCGACGCGCCCACCATGATGGTGAGCGACGCTGCCTTGGCGCCGACTTCGCCGCCCGAGACGGGTGCATCGACATAACCGGCGCCCAGCGCACCAATGCGCGCGGCAAAGTCCTTGGTGGCAACCGGAGAAATCGAGCTCATGTCGATGACGAGCTTGCCCGCCGAGAGTCCGTCCGCGACGCCGTCGGCACCAAACAGCACCGCTTCGACATCGGGCGTGTCAGGGACCATCAGGATGACCACATCCGCCGCTTCGGCCACGGCCTTGGCACTATCAAGCGCCTTGCCACCGGCCTTGACGAGGTGCTGCGACACTTCCTTGACCCGGTGCAGGAAAAGCTCATGCCCGGCCGCGATGAGATGGCCGGCCATCGGGCGCCCCATGACGCCGAGGCCAATAAAACCGATCTTCATGTTCATCGCGCCCACTCCTTGAACCAGCCCAGGCCCGCACTGGTGCCGCCGGCGGGCTTGTATTCAGCGCCAACCCAGCCGGCATAGCCGGCCGCATCGAGCGCCCTGAAAATATTGACGTAATTGATCTCGCCCGTGCCAGGCTCATTGCGGCCCGGATTGTCGGCCACCTGCACATGGGCGATGCGCGACTGCAGCCGCTTGAAGGTCTGCAGCAGGTCTCCCTGCACCACCTGCATGTGATAAAAATCATATTGCAGGTAGAGATTGTCGTGGCCGATCGCTGCGGCGATGCGCTCGTAGTCGTCGGTCGAATTGACGAGAAATCCGGGGATGTCGCGGGTATTGATCGGCTCGAGCAGCAGCTTGATCCCCGCCTGCGCGAGGCGCGGCGCGGCATAGCGCAGATTGTCGACCAGCACCTGCTCGAGCGCGGCACGCTCGATGCCCTGGGGCGCAATACCGGCCAGACAATTGACCTGAGCGCAGCCGGTCGCCTTGGCATAGTCGATGGCCTTGTCGACGCCGGCGCGGAATTCGTGCACCCGATCCGGATGGCAGCCTATGCCACGCTCGCCGGCGGCCCAGTTGCCGGCCGGCAGGTTGAACAGGGCCTGTGTCAGGCTGTGCTGCTCCAGCAGCGCCTTGAGCGCTGCCGGGTCCTGATCATAGGCGCCGACATATTCGACGGCGGCAAAACCGTCGGCGGCCGCGGCCCCGAACCGCTCCATGAAGGGAAGTTCAGGATAGAGCATGGAAACGTTGGCAGAAAAACGCGGCACGGATCAGGCCCCCTTGAGCGGTCCGGGATAGGCGATGAAATCGCCACCGCGGCAGGACTTGAGGTAGTTCAGGGCATGCACCTGGCCGACCATTTCCAGCTCTTCGCGATAGACCGGGTCATGCCAGCCTTCGATGTCGATAGCGCCGGTATAGCCGGCCAGACGCAGCTCGGAGATGACATCGGCCCAGTTGGTGTCGCCAAAACCCGGCGTGCGCATCCACACCGCTTTTTCCTTACCGCCAAAACCGTGCTTCTTGATCACGTCCCAGCGGATGGTCGCGTCCTTGCCATGGACGTGGAAGAACTTGTGGCCCCATTCGCGGATCTGCGGGATGGGATCGATGAGATAGGCCATCTGGTGACACGGCTCCCATTCGAGGCCCAGATTGTCCTCGGGAAGTTCGTTGAACATCATCGACCAGGCATCGGGATTGTGCGCAATGTTCCAGTCGCCGGTGGCCCAGCTACCGCCATTCATGGCGCAGTTCTCGAAGGCGATCCTGACGCCCTTGTCAGCGGCGCGACGGGATAGTTCGCCCCAGACCTTCTTGAACTGCGGCAGGCTTTCCTCGATGGGACGATTGCGGATGCGGCCGGTAAAGCCGGCAATGCAAGTCGCGCCGAAATGATGGGCATTGTCGATCAGCATTTCCCAGCCGCGCAGCGTCTCGACATCCTTCTCGCGCTCTTCGAGCGGGTTGCCGAACATGCCCAAGGTCGAAATGGTGACGTCGCGGTCGCCGATGACATCCTTGAGGCGCTTGGCCAGTTCGGGCAGGTCCTTGTTCACGGTCTGCCAGAAATAGGGCTCGATGCTCTCAAAACCATGCGGCAGGATCTTTTCAAGATACCCTGCCGGATCGGGCTCGTGCCCGCGGATCATGGTGCCGATGCGAATTGCCTTGGGATCAATGGCCATAACTTAAATCTCCTAGATAGTGATCTCGACGCGCCGGCCCTGCCCGGTGCTGTCGATGGCGCCCAGCACCATGGCCAGGCTCTTGATGTTCTCGCTGCCCACAGTCTCGGGAACCGGGCCGCCGCGGGTGGCGGCGATGAAATCGGTGATGACGCCCATATGCCCGTCGATCCGGTCCGCCGGATCGAGGTCAGGAATGGTGACGGCCTCCGTTTCCGGCATCAGCTGACCGGCGACATGCGGTCTGGAGCGTTGCGCGCGGATATCGTCGTAGCCATCCCACAGGATCGTGCCCAGCGTGCCGGTGATGCGCCACTGGCTCTCCCAGCTGGTGCGCAGACCCGGCGCACACCAGGAGCCGCGATAGGTGAAGACCGCGCCCCGGCTGAAGCGGAAGCTGGCAAAGGCCGACGAGTCCCGCTCGTACCAGCTGCCGGCCGGATTCCACTCCTCGGCATAGACCGAAGCCGCGACATCGTCGGCCACGAAACGCGCCGCGTCGAATGTGTGGACGGCCATGTCGAGCAGCAGGACATGGGCCATCTGCTCGCGAAAACCGCCGAAATGGGGATCGAGGAAGAAGTCGCAATGGATACCGGTGATCTCGCCAATGGCGCCCGAAGCCACCAGACGCCGGATACGCCGCAATTGCGCGAGATAGCGCCGGTTCTGCACCACGACATGCAGCTTGCCCGCCGCCTCGGCCCGCGCCACGAGGTCCCTTGCCTGGTCCATGGTCTCGGCCATGGGCTTTTCCGAGAGCACATGCGCCCCGGCTGCCAGCGCCGTCGAGACAATGTCATGCCGCGCCGCCGGAATGGCCACGTCGAGCACGATATCGGGCGACTGGTTCGCCAGCATAGCCCTAAGGTCACTGCCGATGGCAGGCGTGATGCCCTGTTCGGCCGCCCGTGCCTCGGCATTGGCGAGGTTGAGATCGACGATGCCGACAATGTCGACGCCACCGATGCTCTTGATGCAGTCGAGCCATTTGCGGCTCATGGCGCCGGCGCCGACGAGGATGGCACGTTGTTGAGTTGTCATGACAATCAGGCTGTTGGAGCGGGGGAAGCGGTAAAGCGGGTGCGATGCAGCATGCGCTTGTTGCGCGGATCGGGATTGGGCACGGCCGAGATCAGCGCGCGGGTGTAGTCGGCATCGGGATCGGTGCAGATCTTGTCCGCATCCCCCAGCTCCACCAGCTTGCCCTTGTGCATGACGGCAACGCGGTCGCAGAAATAGCGGACCACCGAAATGTCGTGCGAGATGAAGATGAAGGACAGGCACAGCCGCTGCTGGATGTCCAGCAGCAGATCAAGGATCTGGCTGCGGATCGACACGTCGAGCGCCGAGGTTGCCTCATCGGCGATGACAACGCGCGGATCGAGCGCGAGCGCCCTTGCAATGCCGATGCGCTGGCGCTGACCGCCGGAAAAGGCGTGCGGATAGCGCTCCATGATATCGGGCGAGAGCCCGACAAGACGCAGCAGCTCGGCGACCTTCTCCTCGATTTGGGCCGGCTTGAGCTTGCCCTCCACCACCAAGGGATCGCTGACGATCTGCCGGATGGTCATGCGCGGATTGAGCGAGGCGAAGGGATCCTGGAAGATCAGCCGCACATCGGCGTGAAACTTGCGCAGTCCCGCCTTGTTGAGCCCGGTGACGTCGATCTCCTGGCCCTGGCGATCCCGATAGGTGACGGTCCCCGAACTGGGCTCCACCGTGCGCAGGATGAGGCGCCCCAGCGTGGTCTTGCCCGAGCCGCTTTCCCCCACAATGCCAAGATTTTCGCCGGCATGGAGGGTGAGGCTGACATCGTCCACGGCTCTGACCGCAAACTTGGTCTGGCCCATGAAGCCACGCGCGCCGCCATAGACCTTGGTGAGATTGCTGAGCGTCAGGATCGGCTCAGGCGCCACGACAGCCCCGTCGCGCACTTCGGCCGCCTGCTCGAGCTTGAGCGTCGAGGCCAGGAGGCGCTGGGTATAGGGATGCTTGGGCGCGTGGAAAATGTCGTCCACCGTCCCGGTCTCGACGATCTGTCCGAAGCGCATCACCGCCACGTCGTCGGCCACTTCGGCCACCACGCCCATGTCATGGGTGATCAGCAGCATGGCCATGCCGCGCGCCGCCTGCAGGCGCTTGATGAGGTCGAGGATTTCGGCTTGGGTGGTCACGTCGAGCGCCGTGGTCGGCTCGTCGGCGATGAGAATGTCCGGCGTGCAGGCCAGCGCCATGGCGATCATGGCGCGCTGCCGCATGCCGCCGGAGAACTCGAACGTATAGCGGTTGGCCATCTCTGCGGGGTGCGGAATTTCCACTTGCCCCAGCAGCTCGATCGTACGCTCGCGGGCCGCCTTCTTGTCGAGGCCGGCATGCAGGCGCAACACTTCATCGATCTGGCTGCCGATCGTATGCACCGGCGAAAGCGAGGACATCGGCTCCTGGAAGATGAGGCCGATCCGGGCCCCGCGCACGGCGCGCACGTCCTTGCTGTTGGCGTCGAGCTGGGCGAGGTCCGTTTCCTGGCCGCCGGTGCGCAGAATGATACGTCCCCCGACCATCTGGCCAGGCTTGTCGACGATGCGCATCAGCGACCGTGCGGTCACCGACTTGCCCGAGCCGCTTTCGCCCACCAGCGCCAGGGTGCGCCCGCGGTGCAGCTCGAAGCTGACATTGCGCACGGCGTGCAGAATGTGGGTGCGCAGGTGAAAGTCGAGCGACAGGCCTTCCACGCTCAGGACAGGTTTTTCCATCGCGGGCACCTCAGGTCTCGTATGGGTCGGCGGCATCGCGCAGGCCATCGCCGAAGAAGTTGAAGGAAAGCACCGCCGTGACCACGGCAAGGCTCGGCCAGATCAGCAGCCACGGCGCCGTCGAGATCGAGCGGATGTTCTGGGCGTCCTGCAACAGCACGCCCCAGCTCACCACCGGCGCCTTGAGGCCGACGCCGAGGAAGGAAAGCGAGGTCTCGGCAATGATCATCGAGGGCACGGCCAGCGTCACCACCGCCAGGATATGGCTGGTGAGCGAAGGCAGGATATGCCGGAAGATCACCCGGCGCTCGGTCGAGCCATCGAGCTTGGCAGCGGTGACGAAGTCTTCGTTGCGCAGCGCAAAGAACCGTCCGCGCACCTCCCGTGCCAGCCCGGTCCAGCCGAGGAGCGACACAATGATGGTTATGACGAAATAGACATTGAGCGGTGACCAGGTCAACGGAATGGCCGCGGCGAGGCCCAGCCAGAGCGGGATGGTCGGCATGGCGCTGACCACTTCGATGATGCGCTGGATGACAGTATCGACCCAGCCACCGAAATAGCCCGAGATCGAACCGAGGATAACCCCGAGGCAAAGGGACATCACGACGCCGATGAGACCAATCGACATCGACACGCGCGTGCCATAGACGAGCCGGCTCAGGAGATCCCGGCCCAGGCGGTCGGCGCCCAGCAGATACATGGTCTGGTTCGGGTCCAGCGGTCCGATCAGGTGCAGGTTGGCGTCGAAGAGGCCCCACATCTTGTAGGCCGGTCCCTCGACGAAGAAGCCGATGGGGACGATGACGCTGTCATCGACCACGAAGGTGCGCCTGAGGGCCGCCTGGTCGATCTCGACCTTGTAACCCTTCACATGCGGCTGGAACTGCCCGTCGGGCGTGAACAGGCCGATGCTCTGCGGAGGCGCATAGGTATATTGGGCCCGGCTGGTATCGGGCAGGCCGGGCGCCAGGAACTCGGCAAAAGCGCCGATGAGATAAAGCGCCAGAATGACCGCGGCGCAGAATACCGCCACTTTCTGGGCCAGGAATTTACGGCCGATCAGCGTCCATTGCCCGGCGGCGGCGTCCGAGATCGGGTCCATGCCGGGACGGAGACCGGAAATCGCCGGTCCCTCTTCGGCAAGCTTGGCGTCGAGGCTGGGAGAGGTCGTCATGCCATCACCCTCAATTGTAGCGGATGCGCGGATCGAGCAGCGCCAGCAGGATGTCGGAGATCAGCATGCCGACCAGGGTCAGAACACTGAGGAGGAGGATGAAGCTGCCGGCCAGGTACATGTCCTGGGCGACGAGCGCGCGCAGCAGCAGCGGCCCAGCCGTCGGCAGATTGAGCACAATGGCGGTGATGGTGACGCCTGAAACCAGTTCAGGCAGCACCCAGCCAATGGCCGAGACAAAGGGATTGAGCGCGATCCGCACCGGATACTTCACGATCACCTTGTATTCGGGCAGGCCCTTGGCGCGCGCCGTCACCACGTAGGGTTTGGAAAGCTCGTCGGTGAGGTTGGCGCGCAGGATGCGGATCATCGCCGCCGTGCCGGACATGCCGATGACGATGATGGGGATCCACAGATGCAGGATGAGGTCCCACAGCTTGGCCCAGCTCCAGGGCGCGTCGACATATTCGGGTGAGAACAGCCCGCCCACCGACTGCCCGAAGAAGCGGAAGGACACATACATCAGCGTCAGCGCCAGGATGAAATTGGGCACGGCGAGGCCGATGAAGCCGAGGAAGGTGAAGACATAGTCGCCCACCGAGTTACGGCGGACCGCCGAATAGATGCCGATGGGCAGGGAGACGGCCCAGACGAAAAGCAGCGCAGCAAAGGAAATGGCCAGGGTCGAGCCCATGCGGGACCAGATGACCTCGGACACCGGCTGGTTCCACTCGAATGAGAAGCCGAAATCGCCACGCGTCAGGATGCCCCAGATCCAGCGCGCATATTGCGCCCAGACCGGTTCATCGAGCCCATATTGCGCCCGCAACCGGGCCATCGTGGCCGGGTCGATGGGCGCCCCGCCATCGGCGAGCGTCGACATGAGCGAAGTCAGGTAGTCGCCTGGGGGCAGCTGGATGATGGCGAACGAAATGATCGACATGCCGAACAGGGTCGGGACCATGTAGGCCAGTCGCTTCAGGATATAGTTCAGCATTGCCGCTCCTCTTTCGGCCTTGCAGGTGACCCGGCGTAACGTCGGGTCGGTGGTCTGTAAGACGTCTCCGTCTGCGTCACTCCCAGGTCAGATGGACCACTTCCATGGTCTCGATCTGACCGATGTGGACCGTTACACGACCCTCCGAGATTCGGAATGGGACCTCTTGTCCGGCTACCAGCAAATGCGTTGATCGGACGGTTTTGCCGGCCGGCACGTCCAGGGTGACAGCGAGCGGACCGACCGGCCAGGTGTCACGCAGCGGCCCCTTCATCATCATCGGATTGGTGAGATTGAGGATGCAGAGGCTCCGGCCGGCGGGGCCCTCATGCAGCCCGAGATCGAACACACCCTTGCCGGTCACTTCGACCTCGGGCGTCTTGCCCAAAGCCCATTTGACGGCATTAGCGATCAGTCGTCCCTGGTCGGGCGCAAGATAGGTCCAGAACACCTCGCCGATATTCCATGGAATATAGACGACGCGTCCGCCCGCATCCGTCGTCCGGGCCGAGACACCGACGCCCTGCGGCGGCAGGCGCGGATAGACTTCTTCCATCGGCAGGTCGGGGAAGTCGGGCACGGTGAGGAATGGCTGGTCGAGATCAACAGTCGGTTCGACCGCGATCAACTCCGTGCCGCCAATGATGCGTAGCGCGCCCTCATAGCCCTGGTTGATAGGGTGGATGCCATTGATGGCGACATATGAATTGCGCACGCCGGTTCGGGGGGCACTCTTCATGCTGACGCCGAACACATCGGCGAGGCCGAAGTCAGATCTTGCATGCCCCGCTTCGTCATAGAGCGAGGTCTGGTGCGCCGCGACGACCGAGCCGCCCCCGGCGACATAGTCGCTGATCGCATTGCACTGCTCGTCCGAGAGATAGGTGGCATTGGCCAGGATCACCAGTTTGAAGCGCCGCAGCGCCTCCGCTGTCATCACCTGGTCGGAGATGGACTCGAAGGGCAACCGCGCCTCGACCAGCGCCTGATAGAAGCCCAGGTCGTTGAGCTCGGCCAGGTGCCGCTTGTCAGGATCCCAGTGACGCAAAGTGGTGGCCGGATCTATGATGGCGATTTCGGCGGTCGGCTGGGTGTCGGTCAGCGCCTCTTCTACCTTGGCATGCAGGCGGAACGCATTGGCAGTCGGTTCGACCCAGCGGTCATCGGGGATGCAGGCATTGAACTTGGTGAACCAGGGGAACAGGCCCTGCGTCACGCCGGCATGGATCCACTGTTCGATTTCCGGCCCGGTCTGCACCGAGTCCTTCCAGCGCGGGATTTCCTCTGGACCGATCGAGGTAATGAGGCCCACCGGCCGATCGCGGAAAGTGGCGCGGATACGCTTGCCGTTGCGGCCAGCCGACCAGGCCGGCTCGACATTGCGACGGCCCTGGTGGTCGACGAACAGGATGGGGCAGTGCTTCTTGATGACGGAGAGATCGAACTCCATCAGCGACGAGCCGCTCATATTGGGGATGAAGCTGGCATGCGGCTTCACCTTCTTGACCTCATTGTCCCAGTGGGCAACGAGCTTGGTGAGTGTGGTCCGGCGCCAGGCGGCCCAGGCCTGCCATACCGGGTCGGCGGCAATGCTGGTCTCGGGCAGGTCATGGCCCGAATAGGCGCGGAAATTGTCCTCGCAGGCCTTGCAGTAGCAGACGCCATGGCCCTGCCAGCGGTTTCCGAACAGCGCGTCGATATCGTATTTTTCGGCGATCTCGACGATCACCTTGGTCATGAAATCGAAATTATAGCTCGAATAGGCGCAGGTGACGTAGATGCCGGGCAGCGCCCAGTGTTCGCGCGGCTGACGCTCCTTGGTCAGCGACACCCATTCCGGATGGGCCTCGGCGGCATCGGCATGAATGGCATGGGGATCGACGCGGGCCATGACATGCATGCCCAGCTTACGCGCCTCATCGACCAGCGTCCCGAACGGGTCGGTGTCACCGATATATTGCGAGACATAGTGCAGCGGAATTTCGCTCGGATAGTAGGCAATGTAGCCGCCGGCCGAAAGGCACAGGGCATTGGACTGCGTCCGCTTGAAGACATCGACCCAGAAGTCCGGATCATAGCGCTGCGGGTCGTCCTCGACGAAAGTCAGCTGCGTCCAGCGGGTGGCATGCTTGTACCAGTCGGGAGAACGCAGTCCGGTTGCTACGGGATTTTCGTCGATCTTCAGCATTATTCTATCCGGAAAACGGGATGAGTAGGGACACACCGGCGGCGGGGCAGCCGCCGGTGTGAGGGCTGACAGGGGGAGGACGTCAGCTGATGAAATACTGTTCGGGATTGGTCGGCGCCGGGGTCGGATAGCCCCAGCTATTGGGCATGATCGGCGCCAGATTGTGGATCCGGTTGGACACGATGCCGTAGCCGTCCATCGGCAGGGTGACGCCGAAGACATAGAACTGGTCGGCGGCGATCTGCACGATCTCGGCCATCAGTTCCTGCTGCAGAGCCTGGTCACCGGTCTGGCGGACCTGGTTATAGAGGTCGAACTGGCGCTTGGTTTCCGCGCCCGGCTCCACCGCATCGGGAGAGTCCGGATTGTTGTACCAGATCTGCCAGCCCTTGGCGTAGAAGGCCTCGGTCGTGTTCGGGAAGTAGTAGCGCGGATCGAGCACGGCCGAGATGCCGCTATTGCCGCCGAACTTGTGCACTGTGGCGTCGTACTCGCCGCCTTCGCGCACACGCACCGTCCAGAGCGAACGATCCATCGAGCGCATCTGGGCGTCGATCCCCACCGTCCGGAACATGGGCAGCACGAGCTGGAAGCTGTCGACAAAGGTCTGCCTTGCCTGGTCGATTTCGAACACGACAGTCAGCCGCGTGCCATCCTCGAGCAGGCGATAGCCTTCGCTATCCTTGTTCGGCATCAGCGTGTCCAGCAACTCGTTGGCACGTGCCGGATCGAACTGGGTATACTGGGTGGCCAACTGCTCGTTGTAGAGCGGGTCTTCGGCCCGGATCGAGGGCTGCGCAGGCGCGCCCTGGCCGATGAAGACCGTGTCGATGATGGCCTGGCGATCCAGCGCATGGCTCATAGCAATGCGGAAGTCCTTGTTCTGGAACAGGGCGCGCTTGACCGGATCGGGATGGGTCATGTTGAACTGGAACACCATCTCATTCGGCTCGGTCGAGGTCGTGGTGTAGAAGCCGTAATTGCCCGCCTGCTGGCCATCGTAGAGCACGGCGCGGTTGGCCGGGGTGCAGATCCACTGGTCGAGCACGTCGATCTCGCCCTGCAGCGCCTTGAGCAGCAGCACTTCATTGTCGGCCACGACCGCATAGGTCACGCGGTCGATATAGGGCAGCTGGTTACCTTCGGTGTCGACCTTGAAATAGTAGGCATTGCGGTCGGCAATGGTGTACTCGGCGGACTCGCCCAGCGGCTGGACGATCTTCCAGCCGTAAAGGGTCGGCATGTCCTTGTTCTTGAAGATTTCGCCGTCGACCGAAATGCCGCTCATGATCTGGAACAGCTGCACCCAGCCGGTCAGGCCGCGATCCTTTGCCAGCTGGTCCGCATCGGGATTGTACTTGATGTGGAACTGCTCGAGATAATGACGCGGCGTGCGGGTGCTGCGGTCGTCATTGGCCCAGGCGAGGCGCTGCGGCAGGAGGCCATTGGGCTCGGGGAAGACGATACGGAACGTGGTGGCGTCGACCTTCTCGAACTTGGCGATGTCACCGCCGAGCGTACGCAGCGGCGTCGGGGCGCTGACCGTCAGCTCCGGATCGAGCAGCACATCCTCGTAGAAAAACATGATGTCGTCGGTAGTGAAGGGCTGGCCGTCCGACCACTTGTGACCCTCGCGCAGCTTGAACGTATAGACCGTGGCATCTTCATTGGCCTCAAAACTCTCGGCCACATTGGGGATCACGCCGGTAAAATCGGGCGTGTAGCGCACCAGCGCTTCATAACCCTGGTAGCGATGCATCATGTTGAGCGAGCCGCCCCCCACCAGGGCCGCACGCAGATCGCCGCCATACTGACCCACCTGGTCGAGCGGCTGCACGACCATGGGGTTGACCGGCAGGCGCTCGGACAGCGGCGGCAGTGTTCCGGCAGCCACGGCATCGCCCAGCGCCGGCGCTTCCTTGAGCGGTGTCTGCGCAAAGGCAGGGATGGCCGGCAGCAGCAGGGCAGCGCCAGTGGCAGCCAGAAATGATCTGCGGGAAATAGACGTCATGGTTTCCTCCTCACCCGGGCGACCTAACGCGTCGCTCTTCAAGCTAACCAAAGCCTGCCGTTACAAAACTGTTAGGTCAATACGCTATTCCATCACGCTTCTATCGATTGCAGATCGCCCACCAACCTTTTGAATTTCAGTGGAATATCGCGCGCGAATTCACAAAACTTGCACAAAACAACCGATGTGATACAACCTAACAAAACGCCGGAGACGCGATGAAAAAGGTCACACTGCAGGACATCGCCGTTGAGCTGGGTCTGTCCAAGTTCGCCGTCTCGCGCGCCCTCTCCGGCAAGGACGGGGTCAGTGACGATACCCGCCAGCGTATCTCGGCCAAGGCTGTGGAAATGGGCTACCAGCGCCCGCCGACATTGGCAGGAGAGCGACCGGTCATCCATATCGTCTTCACCGACCATGACCCGGTAAATAGCGAACTCTGGATGCAGATGCAGAACGGTATCCAGCAGGCCTCTTCGGGCTCCGGCTTCCAGATCCAGTCGCACTGGACCAGTGACGCGACCCTGGTCGCCAACATCGCCGAGGCCAGCGCCGGGCTGATCCTGGTGGGTCAGCATGGCGCTGATTCGGTTGCCGCCGTCCGGCGGACCAATCGCCCCGTGGTCCGGCTCGGCTGGGTGCAGCCGCTCGAACTGGCCGACCAGGTGGCCGGCGCCGATCACGAAGCAGGCAGCGCCGTAGGCAATTACCTGCTCTCGCGCGGCCACCGCCGCATTGGCTTTGTCCATGGCAGCCGCGTGTTGCGCGGTCGCATGGAGCGCCTGTTCGGCCTGCGCGAGGCGGCCCTCACTTACGACGACGCGAGCATTTACGAGATCCAGTTCAGCCCCGAGCAAACCTTTGCCGAATGCTTCCTCAATCTGCGGCTCGAGGGCGACATGCCTACGGCCCTGTTTTGTTCGCATGACAGTCTCGGGGTCTTCGTCGTCTCGGAACTGCACCGGCTGGGCTACAGCGTGCCCCACGATGTGTCCGTCGTCGGCTATGGCGACTTCGTCGCCGCCACCCAGATCTCGCCGCCGCTGACGACGGTGCGCCTGCCGGGTTCAGACATGGGCATCGCCGCCTTCCGGCTGCTGCTCGACCGCATGGATCTTGCCAGTCACCAGCTCCCGCCCCAGCGCGTCCTCCTGGTGCCGCAGATCATCGAGCGCGAGTCGGTGAGGGTCATTCCCGAAGCCTGAACGGCCGCCCGCCTCCATTTGGCGCCCCTGCCGCCCCCTCCTGAAGACGCCTGACAGAGACACTGGCCCCGCCCTCAATTGGGAGACCAGCCAGTCCGAAGACCTCGACGGCGACTCCGCTTTAGATCGTTAGAGGCCAGCCGGGGAATTGGTCGAACCGGCGGCCACCGCGACCAGCAATCTGTCTGTAATGACAGCTATCGGATTGATTTTGCGCCACACTGGTGATGCTATGCATTACCGTTTCAATTTGGCGGCGCAATTCGGAACAGCTTACCCAAGCAGCAGGTCGATGCCTCTCTATATACTCAATCGGCTGGGCATGATGGCCGTCACCCTGTGGGCGATCATCACGCTGACTTTCTTCCTGATGCATGCGGTGCCCGGCGGGCCATTCGTCTCCGAACGCATGCTGGCGCCTGAAATCGCCGCGGCCCTCAACGCCAAATATGGGCTCGACCAGCCGGTCTGGCAGCAATACCTGAACTATCTCGGGCGGATCATCACCTTCGATCTCGGCCCGTCCTTCAAATATCCCGGCATTTCGGTCAACTCGATGATCGCGGCTGGCCTGCCGGTGACACTGCACACAGGTCTCTTGGCGGTGATCTGCGTGATCGCTCTTGGCGTTCCCTTCGGCGTCGTGGCGGCCCTCAATCGCAACAAATGGCCGGATACGGCCGTGATGATCCTCGCCACGGTGGGGGTCGCGATCCCGAGCTATGTCATCGCCACCGTGTCGCTCTATGTCTTCGCCCTGCGACTGGGCTGGGTGCCGACATTCGGTCTTGACGACTGGCGCGGCTATATCCTGCCGGTCTTCGCGCTGTCCGGGTTCTGGATCTCCTTCGTCGCGCGCCTGACCCGCTCATCCCTGCTTGAGACCTTCGAGCAGGACTATATGACCACCGCCCATGCCAAGGGGCTGCATCCTGCCCAGGTGCTGTTCAAGCATGGCCTGAGGAATTCGCTCGTTCCTGTGGTCACCGTCCTGGGGCCCGTCGTGGCCAACCTGATCACCGGGTCCTTTGTCATCGAGCAGATCTTCGCCCTGCCCGGCATCGGCCGTCAGTTCGTCCTCTCGATCACCAATCGCGACTATACGGCCATCATGGGCATCACCATCTTCTACGCCGCCGCCCTGATGGTGATGATCCTCATCGTCGACCTGCTCTATGCCGTGCTCGACCCGCGCATCAAACTGACGAGTGCGGCTGCATGAGCGACATCGCCCCCAATATGTGGGAAAAGCTTCCAGCACAGGACATATCGGTCGCCGCCGGTGCGCCGAGCCTGACCTATTGGCAGGATGCGCGTCGGCGTCTCTGGGCCAACAGGCCGGCCGTCGTCAGCATCGTCTTCATCATCCTGCTGATCCTGGCGGCCATTTTTGGCCCGCTCTTCAGTCCCTACACCTATTACCAGCAGGACCTGAAGCTCGCCAATATCCCACCTTCTTTCGAGACCTACTCGGTCACCGACAGCACGGGTGAAACAACCCGCTTCTTCCTCAACGCCTCCAACTTCAACCTCTATCAAGTTGATGAGGAGGGACACGTGCTCGGCATCATCAGGGGCGAGCGGCGGGACATGATCAGGAAGAGCCAGGCCTTCGAGTTTGGCGATGCCACGGTCACGCTCGACTACAAGACCCTGCCGGCCAAGCTCGTCGCCGCTGATGGCTCGACCATCCTGCCCAGCGGCTGGAGCTGGAACCGCTCCTATCTCTTCGGTACCGACCAACTAGGCCGTGACGTGCTGGTACGCCAGCTCTATGGCGCCCGTATCTCCCTCACCGTTGCCTTCGTCGCCACCTTCGTCAATTTCTTCATCGGCGTCTTCTATGGCGGCATTGCCGGCTATGTGGGTGGCAGGACCGACGCGATCATGATGCGCATCGTGGAGATCATTTCGACCATCCCGCTGACGCTTTATGTCGTGCTGTTGATGGTGGTGTTCGACAGCGGCCTCTATTCCATCATCATTGCCATCGGCTCGGTTTTCTGGGTCGACATGGCACGTATCGTGCGCGGACAGATACTCTCGCTCAAAAGCCAGGACTATGTCGCTGCGGCTCGCACCATGGGCGCCAGCACACCGCGCATCCTGACGCGGCACCTGCTACCCAATTCGATCGGCCCGATCATCGTCACGCTCACCATGCTCATCCCCTCGGCCATTTTCATCGAGAGCTTCATGAGCTTCATCGGCCTCGGGGTAACGCCTCCGCTCGCCTCATGGGGAACGCTGACCTCCGAGGCCGTCGAAACCCTGCGCACCTATCCCTACCAGCTTTTCTTCCCCGCCGCCGCCATCAGCCTCACCATGTTCGCCTTCAACTTCCTTGGCGACGGGCTGCGCGATGCGCTTGATCCGCGGTTCCGCAAATGACCGAAGCCATCCTCTCCGTCCGCGATCTCAAGGCCTCCTTCTTTTCCCAGCGCGGCGAAGTGCAAGCCGTTCGCGGCGTGTCCTTTGACGTCTATCCAGGTGAAATCCTCGGCATCGTCGGCGAGTCCGGCTCAGGAAAGTCCATCACCTGCATGTCGGTGCTGCGCCTGCTCAAGGCCAGCGGCCGCATCATGGGGGGCTCGGCCATTTTCGACGGGCAGGACCTGATGAAACTCGATCAGAACGCCTTGCGCACCATTCGCGGCAACAAGATCGGAATGATCTTCCAGGACCCGATGACCTCGCTCAATCCGACCCTGACGGTCGGCGACCAGGTCATGGAGACGATCCTGCGCCACCGCAAGGCCAGCCGGGCCGAGGCGCGCGCCCGGGCTGTCGAACTCTTCGAACTCGTGCGAATACCCTCCGCCGCCGAGCGGCTCAAATCCTACCCACATGAATTCTCCGGGGGCATGCGCCAGCGCGTCATGATCGCCATGGCGCTTGCCTGCGATCCCAAGCTGCTGATTGCGGACGAACCAACCACCGCACTCGACGTCACCATCCAGCGCCAGATCCTGATGCTGCTCAAGGACCTGCAGCGGCGCCTTGGAATGGCGGTGATCCTGATCACCCATGATCTTGGCGTCATCGCCGAAGTCACCGACCGCATCGTGGTCATGTATGGCGGGTTGGTCATGGAAACCGGGCCGGTCCGCGATCTCTTCGCGCGTCCCATGCATCCCTACACTCAGGGCCTGCTCTCCTCGGTGCCCGATCTGCGTGACGATACGCATCGTCGCCTGACACCCATTCCCGGCTCTCCGCCTGATATGGCCCAGCCGCCCATCGGCTGCCCCTTCACGGCCCGCTGTCCGCATGCCCTGCGCCAGTGCGACGCGGCCCTGCCACCCATTTTCGGGTCAGGGCGGGGCGCCCGCTGCTGGCTGCATCATCCCGAGGCGCCGCGCGTCAACGGCATCAACGACATTGACGAGGTGGCAGCATGAGCACCGAAGCGCCGCTCGTCTCCATTCGCGGACTGCACAAGCATTTTTCGGTCGGTCGCAAGCTTTTCGGGCCCAAGCCGACTCTGCGCGCCGTCGATGGCGTCGATCTCGACATAAGGCGTGGCGAGACGCTTGGGCTCGTCGGCGAGTCCGGTTGCGGCAAGTCGACCCTGGCGCGCACGCTGATCCGTCTCTACCAGCCAACCTCCGGCCAAATGGTGTTTGACGGGCAGGATGTGGCAACGGCGAGCGAGCGGGAGCTGACGCCGTTCCGTCGCCGCGTGCAGATGATCTTTCAGGATCCCTATGCCAGTCTCAATGGCCGCATGACAGTGCGCGACCTCATTGCAGAACCGCTCGACATTGCAGGGATCGGCACACCACAGTCACGCACACGCAAGGTTCATGACCTGCTGGCGCGGGTCGGTCTTCAGGCCGATCACGCCAATCGATTTGCGCATGAATTCTCGGGCGGCCAGCGCCAGCGCATCGGTATTGCCCGCGCCATCGCGCTCCAGCCCGACCTGGTCATCTGCGATGAGCCGATTTCGGCGCTCGACGTCTCGGTGCAGGCCCAGGTCGTCAACATGCTGGAAGACCTGCAGGACCAGCTTGGCCTGACCTATCTGTTCATCACCCATGACCTTTCCATGGTCCGCCACATCTCGGACCGTATCGGGGTCATGTATCTGGGCAGGATCGTTGAACTGGCCTCCAATACCGATCTCTATCGGCGGCCGTCCCACCCCTATACGCAGGCACTGCTCGCTTCCATTCCCGTGCCCGACCCGACCGCGGCGCGGGCCGAGGAGCCGATGCACGGGGAGATCCCGAGCCCAATGAACATTCCAACCGGCTGCCGCTTCCGCACCCGCTGCCCCATGGCCACGGACCGGTGTGCAAAAGAGGAGCCGGAACTCAAGGACATCGGCGGCGGCCACCTGGCCGCCTGCCACTATGCCGGTGATGCGGCGCCAAAGGCAGCATAAGCTGACCGAGGGAAAACGAGGGGGTCGAGGCAATGCCTCGCCCGAAACAGGAGAAGACGATGAACAGGACCTTCCTGCCGCTGCTGACGGCGGCGTTTCTTGCATCGACGGCGGGCGCCTTTGCCGCCGGCGAACTGACCTATGTGGTCAACAACGAGAGCGCCAAGTACGATCCCGGCACCACTGCCGAAACCTTTGCCGCCCCGATCATCGGCAACACATTCGAGGGCCTGGTGCGCCTGAGCCCCGAAGGCGAAGTCGTGCCCGCGCTGGCCGAAAGCTGGGAAGTCTCCGAGGATGGCCTCACCTATACGTTCACGCTGCGCGACGCCAAGTGGTCGGACGGCGAACCGATAAAGGCCTCTGACTTCGTCTATGCCTGGAAGCGTGTCCTCGACCCCGCCTCGGGCGCCATGAACTCGCAGATGCTCTACCACATCGTTGGCGCCGAAGAGGCCTTTGGCGGCGGCGATGCCTCGGCCATTGCCGTCTCGGCGCCCGACGACAAGACCCTGACCTTCACGCTCAAGCAGCGCGTCCCCTACATGCTGCAGCTTCTCAATTATCCGACCTTTTACCCGGTGCGCGAAGACGTGGTCTCTGCCGACCCTGAAGGCTGGACCCGCAATCCGGCGACCTTTATCGGCACCGGACCTTTCCGCGTCACCGAATTCAACCAGGGCGAGTCGGTCGTGTTCGAGAAGAACCCGAACTACTACGCCGCTGACGAAGTCAGCCTCGACAAGCTCACCTTCCGCCTGATCCCCGATCCGGCTACGGCCCTTGCGGCGTTTGAAGCCGGTGAAGTGGAAGGCATCGAGGCCGTTCCGGCACCGGAAATTCCGCGCCTTTCGGTCGAATCCGACGCCTTCCTGATCGTGCCGGCGCTCGGCACTACCTATGCCTTCTTCAATCCCAACCAGGCGCCGCTGGACAATCTGAACGTCCGGAAGGCCCTCTCCATGGCCATCGATCGGTCCGAGATCATCGAATTCGTTCTGCAGTCCGCCGACACGCCGGCTCTCGGACTGGTGCCGCCGGGCATGGGTCTGGCCGGCGAGGATTTCACCGATGGTCGCGACACGTTCGGCCTGTCCGAGACGGCCGATGTCGAGGGGGCAAAGGCCGCACTGGCCGAGGCTGGATATCCCGATGGCGCTGGCTTCCCCTCGACGCTCTTTGTGACTTATTCCTCTCCGCCGATCGAAAAGCTGCTCGAAGCCATTCAGCAGATGTGGAAGGAAAACCTCAACATCGACGTCGAGATCCAGGCGACCGAATGGCAGGTCTATTACCCCGAGGTCCAGAAGATCGAGTACCAGATCGCCCAGATGGGTTGGGGCGCCGACTATCCGCATCCCATGACCTTCCTCGACAACTTCGTCACCGGCAGCGCCAACAATCTCAATGGCTGGTCCAATGCCGACTATGACGCGGCCATCGAGGCGGCCAAGGCCGCTGGCGATGAGGCGGTTTCGCGCGACGAAATGCGCAAGGCCGAGGCAATCCTGATGAACGATCACGTCATCCTGCCCCAGTACCACCGCTACAACTACATGATGATGAGCCCGGAAGTGACCGGCTTTTGGCGCTCGCCGCTCAACGTGCCTTACTTCCGCGACGCTCAGGTCGCAGAGTAATCATGCCTGCTCCCGCCGGTTGATCCGGCGGGAGCGTTTAATTCCAACTGGACCAGTTTCCGTGACCATTTCCGTTCTGCTTGAAACCGAGCTCGGCGCCTTCACCATCGCGGTGGACGACGCGCATGCTCCGATCACCGCGGCCAATTTCATGGCCTATGTGGATGGCCGCTATCTCGACGATGCCACTGCCTATCGCATTGTGACCGACAGCAATGAACCGGCCAAGCCGATCAAGATCGAAGTGGTGCAATGGGGTTTTGGCGCGACCGAGGACAAGCCCGCCCCCTTTCCGCCAATTGCGCATGAGAGCAATGACGTCACGGGACTCAGGCACAGGAACATGACGGTCTCCATGGCGCGCTTTGCGCCTGGCTCCGCAGCATCGGAGTTCTTTATCTGCATCGGCGACCAGCCTGAGCTGGACTTCGGCGGCCAGCGCAATCCGGACGGCCAGGGCTTTGCTGCCTTTGGTCAGGTGACCTCTGGAGAGGATGCTGTACGCCGCATCTTTGCCCGCGCTGCTGCAGACAGCGACTATCCCGACGAACCCGTCCGCTTCCTGCGCGTCACTCGGGCGTGATGGCATCGCTTGTTGCAAGGTGACTTGCAATTGCAAAGGTGCCACTGCTCGATGGCGCCCCAGTCGGCAATCTCTGAGAACTGACCACCGAAGGCTGGATCGGTCGCGTCATCATGGTCGATCCGCTGCAGCGCAGCGACTATCTCGACCTCATGACGAAAATCGTGCTGCGCTCCGACGAGATGGCAACAGCACGAAGCCCAGTTCGGCGCACCCATCGTGCTCGATGACCGCGTCGAGACTGCCGGTCAGCAGTTCATCGTCGATCTGTTCGAGAACGATCCTTCAGCGCGCGTCACGGGGGAAGCCACCCAGACGGCTGATCGCGTGCTGATCGTCTGCCACGGTGGCGTCATCCGCGCCCTCTTGCAGACCCTGCTCGATGTCTCCCCACGTCGCATCATCCCCGTTGGACCAGCCAGTCTCACCGTCCTTGCCAACAAGCCCGGCGAGAGTGTCATGCGCCTCGAAGTCTTCAACTTTGCGCCAGGCGGCCCGGTGCTCGACACACCGGACTAGGCAGAGCTCGGCTTTCCCGGGGTAAGATGCAGCCAGGCTTGTCCCTCGGCAGCGGGAGCCGAGGAGGATGCTTGCTCATAAACTGGCAGGCCAACCCTACGTCACACCAAATGGGACTGGCAGCAGCGGTGCGGCCGCCCGGCATGAGGCTCCGCCGACCGTTCATCGGAACTCCGGACAGCCATAGGCTGAAACCCAGCGCCTGGCGGTGGGACTGGGCGCAGGGGAACTGTGGCCGCATTGCGGCGTTGCCTCCACTAAGAACAATGGAGGCTAGGATGTCTGGAGAGGCCTTGGCGCGACCACGGCGTGGCGGAATTGGCTATTGGTGGGCGATGTTCGTCGCCCTTGTGCTGCTGGTGTTCGGCCTGCCCATTGTCGCAGGGGGCCTCTGGCTCATCACTCTGGGCGGATCATGGTACTACCTGCCCGCCGGGATTGGCCTGATCCTCACCGCCTGGTTCCTGTTTCGAACCGACATAACGGCGGTCTGGGTTTATCTCCTCACTTATCTGGCGACGCTGGTCTGGGCCTTCTGGGAGGCCGGCTTCAACGGCTGGGCCCAGGTGCCTCGCCTCGTCGCGCCGACCGTGGTGCTGATCCTTGTTCTGACCACCGTGCCCGTGCTGCGGGCCTCTATCCGTCGCTATGGAGGCGCCGCAGTTGCTGCCATGGTCACCCTGGCCGGCGCGGTTGGCGTCATCGGCATGGTACAATATGGCGTCGAACCATCTATCGCCCAGGAAGTGGACGAACCGGCCGGTCAGCCCGAAGTTCCGGTCGCGCCGCCCGTCACGGACGGAACTGAGCCAACCAGCGAACCAGCCCTCGACTCTCCGCCGGACGGTCAGGACACGGCCCCTGCCCCCGGTGTCGAACCAGCACCTGGCGAAGCGGTCGAGGCGCCGGAAGCGGCAGAACCGACCTATGTGGCCCTCCAAGTCGGCGCAGACTGGCCCGCCTATGGCGGCACTCATGCGGCGCTGCGCTATTCCCCGCTTGACCAGATCAACAAGGACAATGTCGCGGGGCTGGAAAAACTCTGGGAGTTCCGCACTGGCGACCTGCCCGAGGGCGACGAACCCTTCGGCAACCAGAATACCCCGGTCAAGGTGGGCGACCGCCTCTATATCTGTTCAGCGCTCAACAAGATCTTCGCCCTCGATGCCGCGACCGGCGGCCAGTTCTGGACCTATGACCCGCAGGTGTCTTCCGACGCCGTCGGCTACAACGCGGCCTGCCGTGGGCTCGTTTATTTCGAGAACCCGCAGGCAGCAGACGGCGAACTCTGCGCCACGCGTGTCGTGAACCTCACCCATGACGCCCGCATGATCGCGCTCGATACCGAAACCGGCCAGCTCTGCCCTGATTTCGGCAATGGCGGCATCGTCAACCTGATGGAAGGCATTGGTGACAATGCGCCGGGCTTTTACGCCCCGACCTCGCCGCCGACCCTCGTTCGCGACGTGCTGGTGGTGGGCAGCCAGGTCTCCGACAACCAGGAGCGCAGCGCGCCCTCGGGCGTCATTCGTGGCTTCAACGCGGTCACGGGTGAGCTCGACTGGGCCTGGGACATGGGCCGGCCAGGCGAAACCGGGCTGCCGCCGGAAGGCGAGATTTACACCGAAGGCACGCCCAATATGTGGACCATCGCCTCAGGCGATGACGAACTGGGCCTGGTCTACCTGCCCATGGGCAATTCCGCTGTCGACTATTGGGGCGGAGACCGCTCCGAGGCCGAAAACACCTATTCTACCGCCATAGTCGCGCTCGACGTAGAAACCGGCGCTGTCGCCTGGCATTACCAGACCGTCCATTATGACATCTGGGATTATGACCTGGGTGGACAGGGCACACTGGTCGACTTCCCCACCGATGCGGGTCCAGTGCCGGCCATCATCATGCCATCCAAGCAGGCGCAGTTCTATATCCTCAACCGTGAAACCGGCGAGCCGCTGGTGACCATCGAGGAGCGCCCGGCGCCGCAAGGTGGCGTCGAGCCTGAACGCCTTTCGCCAACCCAGCCCTATGTCACGGACTTTCCGAACCTCCTCAAGCCTGTGATCACCGAGGCCCAGATGTGGGGGGCGACGCCGCTCGACCAGCTCTGGTGCCGCATCCAGTTCCGCCAGGCCACCTATGATGGTGTCTATACGCCGCCAACCGTGGACACGCCCTGGATCCAGTTCCCCGGCTACAATGGCGGGTCGGATTGGGGTGGCATTGCCGTCGATCCGATCAATGGGCTTCTCATCGCCAATTACAACAACATGCCCAACTTCAACCAGCTGGTGCCGCGCGAGGAAGTCGACGCCATGGGCATTGTCTCGCTCAATAACCCTGCCTATGACCCCGAAGCCGGTTCGGGCTCGCATGGCTCGATCAGCCCGCAGGCGGAATCGCCCTACGGCATCCGCGTCAATGCGGGATGGCGCGTGCCGTTTACCGGCCTCCTCTGCAAGGAGCCGCCCTATGGCGGCATCGCCGCGATCGACCTCAATACGCGGGAGATGGTCTGGGATAGGCCCTTTGGCAGCGCCCGCAAGAATGGCCCCTTCGGCATTCCGTCCATGCTGCCCGTCGATATCGGTACGCCCAATAATGGCGGCGGCGTCATCACCGCCTCTGGCCTGTTCTTCATCGGCGCGGCCACCGACGACCTGTTCCGCGCCATCGACGTGGATACCGGCGAAACCCTGTGGGATGTGGAACTGCCGGCCGGCGGGCAGGCCACGCCCATGACCTACGAAGCAAATGGGCGGCAGATCGTGGTGATTAATGCCGGCGGCCACGACTTCATGGAGACGCCCATCGGCGATTACTTCATCGCCTACGCATTGCCGGATTGATTGCGGCGGAGCAGATGATCAGGGCGATTTCGTCCTGATCATCCGCTTGATCACTCGCTGGTCGAGCACCAGTTCCTCGAATATCGCGCCGCCCAGATGCAGCAAGATGGCGGGGATCAGGACCAGCCGCCCCAGTTCGTGCAACACGCCGGCCAATTCGAACCCGGTAAACCACGCCAAGGCCCCGGTGATCGGCATGAAAAAAATGAAGCCATAGAGCAGCAGGTGCGTGGCATGGCTCAGGCCGTTGATGATGAAGTGATTGTCCTTATGCGGCGGCGGCACGCCGCGCGTGCTGCGCACGAAGGCCCGGATCATCGCTAGGGCGAGGATAGTGATGCCGATGACCGCATGGAAGGCGGCGCCCGCATCGTCCGGCAAGGCTGTGCCAGAAAGGCGCTGGGCAAAAGCCTGCTGCATGTCGGTATTGATCGTCAGCTGCACCAGAATGAGCGCTGCAATGATCCAGTGCAGAGCGATCTGCAGGCGTGAATAGGTGCGGGGTACCGGCATCAATGTCTCCCAGAAATTTCTTTTGGTGGAACTCATTTACGACAGGGACGTTCCATCCCGGGTTCATTTGCGGGGGTGCATGATCAAGGGGCGGCAGTTATCGGCTATTCAGAAGGGTCTGGTGCTCGTCGCCAGCGCGCCTTTGCTTGCCGCCTGCGTTTCCGAGCAAAGCATGCTGCACCCTGCCGGCGAGGACGCCGCAGCCGTCGCCAACCTCTTCTGGGTCATGGCGGCTGGCACGGTTGTCATCTGGCTTATCGTCATGGGGATCACCGTCTATGCGGTGCTGGGCACGAAGCGTCCAGCGACCGAGCGTTTCGCCGACCGGTTCATCCTCATTGGTGGCGTGGCTTTTCCTTCGATTACCCTGGCCGCCCTGCTGATCTTTGGCCTGGCCCTGCTGCCCGACTGGGTGCGAACCGAGGGGGCAGACCTGCGCGTCCATGTCACTGCCGAGCAGTACTGGTGGCGCATTGCCTATGAACTGCCGGACGGATCGGTGGTGCAGTCCGCCAACGAACTGCACCTGCCGGTGGGGCAGACGGCCGAATTCGTGCTCAATTCCACCGATGTCATCCACTCTTTCTGGATTCCCAATCTCGGCGGCAAGATAGACGTCATTCCGGGGCGCACCAATCTCTGGCGCCTCAAGCCCACCGAAACTGGTGTGTTCCGTGGGGTCTGTGCCGAATTCTGCGGACCGTCGCATGCATTGATGGCCTTCCCGGTCGTGGTACACGAGCAGGCAGGTTTCGATGCTTTCCTCGCCGGCGAGGCTCAGCCCGTGGCGGCGACGGAAGCGCATGATCTGTTCATCGCCACTGGCTGCGGCGCCTGCCATGCAGTGCGCGGCACCAGCGCCGGTGGCGCCGTCGGTCCCGACCTCACGCATTTCGCCAGCCGTCGGACGATGGCGGCCGGCACGATGCCGATCAGTCCGGAAAATCTCGCGAACTGGCTACTCGATCCCGCTCACCTCAAACCCGATGTGCGCATGCCCTCCTATGCGGCGCTTCCCCAGACCGAGCGCGACGCCCTCGTCTCCTACCTGCTGGACCTCAAATGACCGACAAGAGCGCCGAAACCGCCCAGCTGGCCAGGGTCTGGGAAAATCCCCGGGGCCTCAGCTACCTGACCAATGTCAACAATTCGGTCGTGGGTTTGTGGTATTTCGCCGCCGCTTTTGCCTTCATGCTGTTCGGCGGCGCGCTGGCGCTGATCATCCGCATGCAACTTTTCGTGCCCGATAGCACGCTGGTGACCTCGGAGTTCTACAGCCAGGTCTTCACCCTGCATGGCACGGTGATGATGTTTCTGTTTGCCGTGCCCATCTTCGAGGCTGTGGCCATCCTGATCCTGCCCGGCATGCTGGGCGCGCGTGACCTGCCATTCCCGCGCCTCTCGGCCTTCGGCTTCTGGTGCTATCTCATCGGGGGCGTCTTTGTCTGCGGCTCGATCTTCTTCAACTCGGCACCCGATGCCGGTTGGTTCATGTATCCGCCGCTCTCGACCGAGCAATCAGGCATCGGCGCCGACATCTGGCTTTTGGGCCTCAGTTTCATCGAGGTGGCGTCGATTGCGGCGGCGGTGGAACTGATCGTCGGCGTGCTCAAATGCCGGGCGCCGGGCATGCATATCAACCTCACGCCACTCTACGGCTGGTATGTTCTGGTCGTGGGCGGGATGATCCTCTTCGCGTTCCCGCCACTGATCGCGGGCGACATCCTCTTCGAACTTGAACGCCTGCTTGACTGGCCCTTCTTCGATGTCACCCGGGGCGGCGACCCCATACTCTGGCAGCACCTGTTCTGGATATTCGGCCATCCGGAAGTCTATATCATCTTCCTGCCCGCAATTGCGCTGCTCGCGATGATCGTGCCGACCTTCGCCCAGCGCGAAATCACCGGCTATTCCTGGATCGTGCTCTCGGCTCTGGGCACCGGCTTTCTGAGCTTCGGGCTCTGGGTGCACCACATGTTCACCACCGGCCTGCCCTCGGTGTCGCTGGGCTTTTTCTCGGCCGCCTCAGAAGCCGTGGCCATCCCCACCGGCATCCAGATCTTTGCCTTCATCGCCACGGTCATGCTCGGAACGGTGGTGCGCTCGGTGCCCATGCTGTTCTGCCTGGGCGCGCTGGCCATCTTCATCATCGGCGGCCTGACGGGTGTCATGGTCGCCGTCGCACCCTTCGATTTCCAGGTTCATGACAGCTATTTCATCGTCGCCCACCTGCACTACACGCTGATTGGCGGCATGCTGTTCCCGGTCATGGCCGGGGTTTACTATTATTACCCGCTGGTCATGGGCAAGGCGCTGTCACGCAAGCTCGGCATCTGGTCCTTCTGGCTGATGATGGTGGGCTTCAACACGGCCTTCCTGCCCATGCACCTCACCGGCATGCTGGGCATGCCGCGCCGCGTCTACACCTATGGCGCTGAGCGTGGCTGGACCGAGCTCAACATGATCTCCTCGGTCGGTGCCTTCATCTTCGCCGCCGGTTTTCTGCTTCTGGTGTGGGATTGCGTGCGACCCAAGAAGGACCAGCCCGAGGTGGCGCGCAACGTCTGGAATGCCGGCACGCTCGAATGGGCGGCCCGCTTCGGCGACAGCTGGGGCATGCGCTCGATCCCGCGTATCAATTCCCGCTATCCGCTCTGGGACGACAAGGCCCTGCTCCATACGATCGACAATGGCGAGGGGCTGCTGCCCGACGCCAGGGAAGGCAAGCGCGAAACCCTGGTGACCAGCGTCCTCGACGCCCAGCCGATCCAGGTTCTGCGCGTTGGCGGGCCCAGCTGGCTGCCGATGATTGCAGCCGCGGGCCTGGGCATGGTCTTCATCTTCATGACCTTCAAATGGTGGATCCTCACCGCCTTGGGCGGCGTGGTTTTCCTCGCGGCCGTGCTCGTCTGGCTCTGGACCGGCACCGCTGTAATCCCGGAGAAGAAGACCAAGGACATTGGCGGAGGCGAGCGCGTGCCGCTCTATGTCTCGGGCTACAAATCCACTGGATGGTGGGCCATGTTCATCACCATGACCGGCGACCTCACCGCTTTCCTCGCGCTTCTTTTCGGCTATTTCTTCTTCTGGACGATCCACCCTAATTTTCCGCCCGAAGGCATGGACGGACCGGGCTGGTTCTGGCCAATGGTGGCGGGGCTGCTGGTCCTGCTGACCTGGGGGCTGACATTGGGCGCCCGCATCATCAATGGCCGGGGACGATCAGGCACGGCGCAATTGCTGCTGGGCGCAGCTCTCGTCGTGACCATTGCTTCAGGCTTCGCCCTCGCGGCCGGCCCCTGGACCACGGGGCTCGACCCGACCGCCAATTCCTACCCGGCCATCATATGGGCGCTGGTGCTCTGGGTGCTGGGCCATTTCATCGCCGGCCTCATCATGCAGGCCTACGGCCTCGCGCGGTTGATCTACCGCAAGGCGACGCCCACCCATGACGCCGATCTCTGGAACATCGCCCTCTACTGGCACTTTACAGCTTTCAGTGGCGTGCTGACGGCGCTGGTCATTGGAGGCTTTCCGTATCTGACATGAGCGACGACAATCCCATCGGCAAGGAAGTGAGGCGCGAGACGGGGTCCGGCACGGACCTCTGGAGCGTCATCATCTCGCCCACCATCTGGGCGCTGCATTTTCTCGCCTGCTATGTCACCGCTGCTATCTATTGCGAGAAGATGGGGCGGGATGCGCCTTTGGATAATATCCGCCTGCTGGTGATCATCGTCACCGTGGCGGCGCTCGGTGGCATCTTCTGGTCCAGCACCCGGCTTTGGCGCGTCCACGATCGCAGCCTCACCGATGACGATTTCGAATATGAGCACAATACGCCCGAGGAGCGGCACCGCTTCCTCTCCCATGTGGCGCTGATGCTCTGCGTGCTCTCCGCCGTGGCGGTGATCTACGTCACCATTCCGATGCTCTATCTCGAGACCTGCCGGTGAGCCCGCGCGCACTTGTCGGGCTGGGCCTGATCCTGCTGCTCGCAGCCTGGGCGGGACCACTGCCGCGCCTCGTGCCAGAGAGCTTCGCCGCGCATATGGCCCTCCATATGGGTGTCGTCGGCATCGCCGTTCCCATTCTCGCAGCGGGCCTGGCACCGATGGTGGCCGACCACCCCTGGCTGCGCTCGCAACTGGCCCTGCCTATTGCCGTGAGCCTCTTCGACCTCGTCATTGTCTGGGGCTGGCACACGCCTGCGCTTCACCATGCCTCACGCACCTCGGGCCTGATGCTGGCCTATGAACAGGCCTCCTTCGCCATCGCGTCGCTACTGGTCTGGATTCTGGCCCTGGCGGCACCTGCCGGGCGGCGGGAAAGCGCGGCTCTGGCCGGCGCACTGACCCTGTTCTTCACCTCCATGCACATGACGCTGCTTGGCGCCCTGATCGGCCTCGCGCCCCGGCCGATCTATCCCGGACATGACCACCACAGTCCTTTCGGCCTCTCCGAAATGGCCGACCAGCAGGTGGGCGGCGTCATCATGCTGGCCATAGGCGGGGTGATCTATCTGGCCGGTGGACTGACCCTCGTGGCGCGGGCCCTGAGGCGGCCTGTACTGCCATGAGGCGTCTCGCACCCATCATTGCCAGTGCCGCGGCCGGCGCGCTGTTCATCCTGGCCCTGCCGCTGACCGGGCTCATCGACCACAGCGCCAGGCCTGGCAGCAATGCCATGGTCGACTGGTACACCCAGACTGCCGCCCGTCAATCCATCGGTCTGCGCTCGGCCTTGACCGGCGCGCCCGACCTCGACGATCCAGCCATGATCCGGCGCGGGGCTGGCCACTACCAGCTCGTCTGTGCCGCCTGCCACGGCAGCCCCGAAGCGCCGGCCGCGCGCTTTGCGCAGGACCTGTCGCCGTCGCCACCGGCCCTCACCGCCTGGCGCCCCGATGCGCGTCTGTTCCAGACCATCAAATATGGTATCCGCCACACAGCCATGCCGGCCTGGCCGACCGATATGCGCGACGATGAAATCTGGGCCATGGTGGCGTTCGTGCGGCGACTGCCCACGATGCAGGCCAGCGACTATGCGGCGCTGGCCCATGGCAATGCCGAACCAGGCAGCTGTGCCTCCTGCCATGGCGAGACGGGCGCGGGGCGCGACGGCGCCTTCCCGCGCCTCGATATCCAGAGCCCGCAATATCTCACGGACGCCCTCACCGCCTTCCGTGACGGCAGCCGTCATAGCGGCACCATGATGGCAGCGACCCGGCAATTGTCCGACGCCGACATCCAGGACCTCGCGCGTCAATTCGGCCGGCAGATCGAGGTCGGCCCATCCGCCAGCAACGCCCTTGGCGCCCACATAGCCCGCGAGGGCATCGTCTCGCGCGACATTCCCGCCTGCGAGCGTTGCCATGGGGCCACGGCGCGTACCGACTATCCGCGCCTTTCCGGCCAGCCAGTCGAATACTTGCGCTTGCAGCTACAACTGTTCCAGAAGCATGGCGCCGACCGCGGCGGCCGCTTTGCCGAAGTCATGGCGAAAGTGGTCCAGGATCCGCTTGAAGAAGGCCCGCATCGTCTTGAGCCTGAGGAACTGGACGCAGTTGCGCGGCACTATGGGCAGTGACGACTGTTTTCCAAGCCGCGATTTGTGACCAGATCAATCGCTAACTCACATAGCCCAGGCAGGAGCATTCCGCTGCCATAGCGCCGCCAACGCCGTTTGGACGATAGTGTGCAGCTCCTGGTTACGCACCGGACCAGCCTCGCTCCCCTGACCGAAGTCCGCTGCATTGCACAAATATTAGACAGCAAGCCTAATGTCGCCCAGTTATTAGTCATGGCATATCTCAGGCTGCACCCTAAGCCTTTGAAATTGATGCCTTATGCCTTTGGCACGGCACTTGCTGACTTGCATACAGAGTAAGGTGCTAGGGTTCCGGCGTCAGTGACGTGCCTGGTCCAAGAGCTACCACCGGGCGGGAGACATCCGCCCGGACGCACGGCGGGACAAAAGCCCGGGAGACCTCGATAGCCAAGGGATTGGCGCGATGGTTTCTGTCCAATCCCTTATTGTGAATTCGCAAGGGGAATTGAGATGACGTTTCTGACCAAACTCACCACGGTAGCTGCAGTCTCGCTGGCTCTGGCCACTGGCACGTCGACGATCGCCTTGGCGCAGGCCAAGACCGACTTCAAGGTCGCCTGGTCGATCTATGTTGGCTGGATGCCCTGGGGCTATGCCGCCGACAGCGGCATCGTACAGAAGTGGGCCGACCAGTACGGCATTACTATTGAGGTGACTCAGTTCAACGACTACGTCGAATCCATCAATCAATACACCGCCGGCGCCTATGACGCCGTCACCCTCACCAATATGGATGGCCTGTCCATCCCGGCGGCCGGCGGCGTTGATACGACGGCAGTGATCATTGGCGATTTCTCGGCCGGCAATGATGCCGTCATTCTCAAGGGCGAGGGCGACCTGACGTCCATCGCCGGCCAGTCGGTCAATCTCGTCGAATTCTCGGTGAGCCACTACCTGCTCGCCCGGGCGCTCGAAAGCGTTGGCATGACCGAGCGCGATGTCAGCGTGGTCAACACCTCTGATCCCGACATGGTCGGCGCCTTCCAGACAGCAGACGTCACCGCCATGGTCACCTGGAACCCGATGGTTTCGGAAATCCTGGCTCTGCCCGACGCCACCAAGGTCTTCGACAGCGCGCAGATCCCCGGCGAGATCATCGACATGATGGTCGCCAATACCGACGTGCTGGATGCCAATCCCGATTTCGGCAAGGCGCTTGTCGGCATCTGGTACGACACGATGGCGGTGATGACGGCAGACACGCCCGAAGGCGCCGCTGCCCGCGAAGCCATGGGCGTTGCCTCGGGCACCGACCAGGCCGGCTTTGAAGCCCAGCTTGCGGCCACCAAACTCTTCCCAACCGCCGCCGAAGCCGTGGCCTTCACCACCTCGCCCGACCTCGCCACCACAATGGACAAGGTCCGCACTTTCCTCTTCGACAAGGGCCTGCTCGGCTCCGGCGCGCCTTCGGCCGACGTCATCGGCATCGAACTGCCCGATGGCACCGTGCTTGGCGACAGTGCCAATATAAAGCTTCGGTTCACCGCGGAATACATGCAGATGGCGGCCGACGAGGCGCTGTAGATCCCCTCATCCGCTAAGCGCCGCCCTCCCCCACAAGGGAGAAGGGTCCCGACTGAGGCCTCCCCGCTCCATCGCCTTCGCCCCTCGTGGGAGAAGGCCCCGAAGGGCGGTTGAGGCGGTCGTCCACGTCACCACCGTCCGAACAAACCATGCGCTGGATCAACACCAAACCTACACCCACAGTCACCACGCTGCTGATGCTGCTGCCCTTCGTGCTGCTGGTTACTGCCTACGGCGTCGGCTCGGCGGCGCGGTTGGCCGACAATCCAAGTGACAAGCTGCTGCCAGCACTGCAGGGCATGATCGATGCCGTCAACCGCCTCGCCTTCATTCCCGATCCACGCACCGGCGAATACATCCTGTGGTCCGATACCGCCGCAAGCCTCGTCCGCCTGGGTTGGGCACTGGGCATTTCCACCCTCCTGGCCCTTGTCGTCGGCATGATCGTGGGCATGCTGCCCTATGCGCGAGCACTGCTTTCTCCGTTCATCGCAACCGCGTCCATGGTGCCGCCCCTGGCCCTGCTGCCCATTCTTTTCATCGTCCTGGGCCTGGGCGAGACCGCCAAGATCACTCTGATCATCATCGGCGTCGCCCCGGCGATGATCCGCGATCTCTCCCTGCGCGTCATGGAACTGCCCAAGGAGCAGATCACCAAGGCCCAAACGCTCGGTGGCTCATCCTGGCAGATCGCGCTGCGCGTGGTACTGCCGCAAGTCCTGCCGCGGCTGATCACCTGCCTTCGCCTGCAGCTTGGACCCGCATGGCTCTTCCTCATCGCCGCCGAAGCCATCTCGGCCGATAGCGGCCTGGGCTACCGGATCTTCCTTGTCCGCCGGTATCTCTCCATGGACGTGATCTTCCCATACGTCGCCTGGATCACGCTTCTGGCGGTCCTCGCCAATTTCGCCCTCGATCGCCTGCGCATCATTGTCTTCCCCTGGTCCAATCTGGGGAGCCGCTGATGAGCACCATCGTCTTCGACAATGTCTGGAAAGAATATGGCGACCAGATCGTGCTCGAGAAAATCTCGCTGACCATCGCCTCACGCGCATTCGTGGCGCTGGTCGGCCCATCGGGCTGCGGCAAGACCACCTTCCTCAAGCTGTTGCTCGGCGAAGAAGCACCCACACATGGCACCATCACCATGGATGGCGTGCCGCTGGTGGCCGAGCCCGGCCCCGACCGCGGCGTGGTCTTCCAGCGCTATTCGGTCTTTCCGCATCTCACCGTGCTTGGCAATGTGCTGCTGGGCAAGGAATTCAAGAGCCCGATCACCGCGCGCCTGTTTGGTGCCGCCCGCCGTAAGGCGATAGACGAAGCCATGTCGCTCATTGCCGAAGTCGGTCTCGCCGGATCAGAGACCAAGTACCCCGCCCAGCTTTCAGGCGGCATGCAGCAGCGCCTGGCCCTGGCCCAGGCGCTGATCATGAAGCCCAAGGTCCTTTTGCTCGACGAGCCATTCGGCGCGCTCGACCCGGGCATAAGGGCCGAAATTCATGTGCTGATGAAGCGCCTCTGGCATGAGACCGAGCTCACAGTCGTCATGGTCACCCATGACATGCGTGAGGCCTTTACCCTGGGCACGCGCGTCATCGCCTTCGAGCGACCACGTGATCGCCCGGAAGAGCGCGAGCGCTATGGCGCGCTCCTCAGCCGCGACATCGATATCTGGCCACCGCGCATTGCCGGCGAGCCGTCCATTTTTGCCCCAGACCGGGACGACCCGGTCATTCCCTTGGGTCTTGGCCAGGACGACCTGGCGCCAAAACAGGGAGTCAATCCATGAGCCGAACACCCGAGCAGATCGCTGCCGATCGAGCGCGCTACGAGGAACACCAGCGCAAGGGGATGCAGAATGCTCCCAAAGCCCTTCCCGGCCCCAGCACCATTCCCGCTGCACCGATTGCCAATCCTTTGCATGTCGAGACCATCCCCGGGGGCTGGTACTGGTCGACTAGCCTCAGAGTCGGCGACACCATCCGCATTGCTCAGGACCAGGGGCCGTCTGCCCTTTCGCTGATCGCTTGGTCATCCGCTGACAGTAGCGAACGCCTCAACCTGCCCGACACCGTCAAGGTCCAGTGGACAACCGCCATCGCCAGGGGTCGTGTGCTGTTTACCGATATGGGCCGGGTTCTGTTCTCGGTCACCGAAGCGGCATCCACCGCGCATGACGGCTTGGTCGGCGGCTCAACTGCTGCCTCGAATGCCGGCAAATATGCTGACGGCGTCAGGAACACCCGCGACAATTTCATCCTTGTCGCCGGCAAGCTCGGCCTCAATCGCCGCGACGTTCCCTCGGCGCTCACCCTCTTCGCCCCGGTCCGCGTCGATGCCAGTGGCAAATTCACCTGGCGCGAGGACCTGCTTGTTGCCAACGACTATGTGGACCTGCGCGCCGAGATGGACCTGATCGTCGCCTTCTCCAACTGCCCGCACCCGCTCGATCCGAGCCCGCACTATGCGCCGCATCCGGTGACCGTCACCCGGTTCCGCGCGCCCATCGCCGTCGACGATCTCTGTCGCACAGCGACCGCGGAGGCCGTGCGCGGCTTCGAAAACAACGCCATGCAGCTGGCTTGAGGGAGACAAAATGGAACACCTCATCCCCGCCGAAAAGCCTTGGTCCGGTATCGTCCGCAAGGGCCAGACCATTCGCATCATCGACAGCGAGGGCCAGCAGGCCGTCGATACGCTGTTCTACAGGGCCGACGATTTTTCCGAGCGCTATAGCGGTCAGGACACCCTGCGCGTCAACGGCAATGCCTATATCGGGCTGGGCACCAAAATCGTCAGCAACGAAGGCAATGTGATGCTTGTCGTCACTGCCGACAGCTGCGGTCGCCACGACACGTCGGCCGGCGCATGTTCCTGCGAGAGCAACACCGTCCGCTTCGGCCACGACACCAAGTATCTCCACGCCTGCCGCGACAATTTCGTGCTCGAGGTAACCAAGCACGGCATGAGCAAGCGTGACATCGTCGCCAACATCAACTTCTTCATGAATGTGCCGATCGAACCCTCCGGCCAGATGACCATCGTCGATGGTCTGTCGGCACCTGGAGATCATGTCGAACTCGTCGCTGAGATGGACGTGCTCTGCGTCATCTCCAACTGCCCCCAGGTCAACAACCCCTGCAATGGCTTCAATCCCACGCCCATCCGCGTCGTGATTTCGGACTGATCCCATGTTCACTAAAGTCCTCATCGCCAATCGCGGCGAAATCGCCGTGCGCATCATCAAGACCCTGCGCCGCATGGGCATCGCCTCGGTCGCCGTCTATTCCGACGCTGACCGGTTCACCAGAGCCGTATCGCTGGCCGACGAGGCCGTGCGCCTCGGCCCTGCCCCGGCAACCGAGTCCTACCTCAACGTCGACGCCGTCATCGCTGCCTGCAAGGCCACAGGCGCCGAAGCCGTTCATCCCGGCTATGGCTTCCTCTCCGAGAACATCGATTTCGCCCAGCGCCTGGCCGCGGCCGGCATCACCTTCATCGGCCCCACGCCGACCAATATCGAGGCTTTCGGCCTCAAGCACACCGCCCGCGAACTGGCCAAATCTAGCGGCGTGCCGCTGCTGCCTGGCACCAGCCTGCTCAGCAGTGTGGAGGAGGCCCTCACCGCCGCCGAAACGATCGGCTACCCGGTCATGCTCAAGAGCACCGCCGGCGGCGGGGGCATCGGCATGCAGCTCTGTACCGACGCGGCGGCGCTCGCTGCCGCCTTCGCCAGCGTGCAGCGCACGGCAACCGCCAGCTTCGGCGACGCCCGCGTCTATATCGAGCGCTTTGTATCCGACGCCCGCCATGTCGAGGTGCAGATCTTCGGCGATGGCAGGGGAAAAGTCATCGCGCTGGGCGAGCGCGATTGCTCGCTGCAGCGCCGGAACCAGAAGGTGCTGGAAGAAACACCTGCGCCGGGCCTCTCCGAAGCCGTGCGCGCCCGTCTGCACAAGGCCGCCACGGATCTCGGCTCGGCGGTGAAGTATGCGTCGGCCGGAACGGTTGAGTTCATCTACGACCCGGTCCGCGAGGACTTCTACTTCCTCGAGGTCAACACCCGTCTCCAGGTCGAGCACCCTGTCACCGAGGCGGTATTCAACATCGACCTCGTCGAGTGGATGATCCGCCAGGCCGCAGGCGAAGACCCCATTGCCAAGGTCGGCCCGCTGACCCCGCAAGGCGCGGCCATCGAAGTCCGGCTTTATGCCGAAATACCGCACGCGAATTTCCGGCCAAGCGCGGGGCAGCTGACCGAAGTCAAATTCCCCGACCATGTCCGCGTTGACGGCTGGATCGAAACCGGCACCGAAGTCACGTCCAACTACGATCCAATGCTGGCCAAGATCATCGTCGCCGGCATCGACCGCCCCACGGCCATCGCCAATCTGCGGGCGGCGCTGCATGAGACGTCCGTCGCCGGAATCGAAACCAACCTCGCCTATCTAAGGACCATCGCTGCGTCCGACTTGCTTGCCAGCGGCAAGGTTGCGACCACGGCGCTCCGGGACTTTACATTCGTCCCCGATGTGGTGGAAGTCATTGCCCCAGGTGCCCAATCCAGCATCCAGGAATTGCCCGGTCGTCTTGGCCTTTGGCATGTCGGCGTGCCTCCCAGCGGACCTATGGATGGCCGCAGCTTCCGTCACGCCAATCGGCTCGTCGGCAATGCCGATGCGGTAGCTGCATTGGAGCTTACCGTTGCCGGCCCGACCCTGCGCTTCCACGCCCCGGCGACCGTCGCATTGTCGGGCGCCCGCATGCCGATGAAGCTCGATGGAATTCCGGTTGCCCACAACGCACCCGTGGCAATCGCGGCCGGGCAAACCCTCGCCATCGGCGCCATCGATGGCCCTGGACAGCGCAGCTATCTCGCGGTGGCGGGAGGTTTTGCAGCCCCCATCGTCCTCGGCTCCCGCGCCACCTTCGGCCTCGGCCAGTTCGGCGGCCATGCCACCGGGACAGTCAAGGCCGGGCACGTTCTGCACCTTGCCCGCGCCGAACAGCCAGTCGTCCATCCCGCCGAAGCGCCGGCCCCTCTCACCCGCCACTGGGAGGTCGGCGTATTGTACGGCCCACATGGTGCACCCGACTTCTTCCAGGACGGCGATATCGAGGCACTTTTTGCCACCGACTATGAAGTCCATTTCAACAGCGCCCGCACCGGCGTCCGGCTCATCGGCCCGGCGCCGAAATGGGCCCGCAGCGATGGCGGCGAGGCCGGGCTGCACCCATCGAACCTGCATGACAATGCTTATGCCATTGGTGCCATCGACTTCACCGGCGACATGCCGATTATCCTCGGCCCCGATGGCCCCAGCCTGGGCGGTTTCGTCTGCCCGGCAGTAATCGCTCGCGACGAGTTGTGGAAGATGGGCCAGTTCAAGCCCGGCGACACCATCCGCTTCAAACCTGTCGCCCGCCCCCGCGATCCGGTTGCCGGACCAGCCATCCATCGCCCCGAATACAACACGGGTTCGGCCATTCTCGCCCGCTCCGATGATTGTCCGGTGCCGGTCATTTATCGCCGCCAGGGCGATGACAACCTCCTGGTCGAATATGGCGCCATGTCGCTCGACATTGCCCTGCGCCTGCGCGTTCACCTGCTGGAGCAAGCCGTCCGCGACGCCGGTCTGCCCGGCATCATCGACCTCACGCCGGGCATCCGCTCGCTTCAGATACACTACGACAGCACCGTGCTCTCGCGTGCGACGCTCTTGGGTCTGCTGACCGGGATCGAAACGGAGCTACCTGCCGCAGAGGACGTGATTGTCCCAAGCCGCATCGTACATCTGCCCCTCTCGTGGAACGACCCGGATATCCAGCTGGCCATGCGCAAATACCAGGAACTGGTGCGCCCCAACGCGCCCTGGTGCCCTGACAATATCGAGTTCATCCGCCGCATCAATGGGCTCGGCAGTATCGAGGACGTCAAGCGCACCATCTTCGATGCCAGCTATCTGGTGCTGGGACTCGGGGACGTCTATCTCGGCGCGCCAGTGGCCACGCCGATCGACCCGCGCCATCGCCTGGTCACCACCAAATACAATCCGGCACGTACCTGGACGCCGGAAAACGCGGTGGGAATCGGCGGCGCCTATATGTGCGTTTATGGCATGGAAGGCCCCGGCGGTTATCAGCTCTTCGGCCGCACAATCCAGGTGTGGAACACCTGGCGCTCGACCCCGGAATTCACCCCGGGCAAGCCGTGGCTGCTCAACTTCTTCGACCAGATCCGCTTCTTCCCGGTCAGTCACGATGAACTCACCGAAGCGCGCGCCGCCTTCCCGCACGGCGCCTATCCACTGCGGATCGAGGAGACACAATTCTCCTACGCCGATTACGCCCGGGAACTGGCTGCCAATGCCCGGAGCATCTCCGCCTTCAAGACCAGCCAGCAGGCCGCATTCGACGCCGAACGCAATCGCTGGAAGGTGGAAGGCCTCGATAGCTTCATCGCCGACGATGCCGGCAACGGCGCAATCGAGGGCGACATACCGGAAAACTGCTTCGGCATTGCCAGCGGCGTGCCCGGCAATATCTGGAAAATTCTGGTCGAAAGCGGTGCCGCGGTCGCCCAGGGCGAAGCCGTTGCCATCATCGAATCCATGAAAATGGAAATAACCGTTACTGCCCACGCGGCAGGCCGGGTGCGCGAGGTGCGCGCTGGACCGGGTAGAAATGTCAAAACCGGCGATGTTGTCGTCGTCATGGAGGAAATCTGATGCTGCCAATTGCGACCGATCTGACGGTAGGGGCCGATGACACGTCTTCCGGAGACGACCAGCACATTCCGATCGTTGTGGTCGGCGCCCACTTGTCCGGAATGCCACTCAACGCAGAACTGACCGGCCCTGGAGGACGCCTGCTGAAAGTGTGCCGGACGGCCGGCGACTACCGGTTGTATGCCCTGCCCAATACCGTTCCGGCCAAACCCGGCATGGTGCGGCAGCCCGGCTTCGCAGGCGCAGGCCTCGAGGTCGAAGTCTGGGCCCTTCCTGCCGATGCCTTTGGTCGTTTCGTTGCCCGAATTCCGGCGCCATTGGGGATCGGCAAGGTGATCCTCGATGACGGAAGTGCTGTATCCGGCTTTCTCTGCGAGGCCCATGCCATTGCAGATGCCGAAGACGTAACCCATCATGGGGGCTGGCGCGCATTTATCGCGTCACGAAGCTAATGGGGGCGCGTCTCGGTCGGATTTGGGACTGGGCGGCCACGCAGTCCCGACATACCGATTGCCGTCAGGATGGCGACTGGGGCACTCAAGGGTGTAGGCATGCGCTATCGCAGAGCCCGTGGCGCAAATCTCTAGATTCTGCGACCCGAGGCATCAAACAACAGGCAGTCGGCACGATCAAAGTCCAACGCGACAGATTGATCGAGCGCGAGGTTCACCTGCCCGGCCAGCGCCGCGGTGATATCATTGCCGGATCGCAGGCGGATCCGGATGATCGTTTCGTTGCCTAGACGCTCGATCAACACGACCGTGCCGACCAAACGACCTCCTTCGGCCAGGTAAAGGGCATGTGGACGGATGCCGAAGGTCAGTTCATCGCTTGCCCCAGCCGGCGCCTCAATACCCAAGGCGTGGTCGCCAAGGACAAGGCCGCTGCCAACGCCATCTACCGTCCTGACCTGCAATAGATTCATCTTGGGCGAGCCGATAAAGCCGGCCACAAAAAGGTTGGCAGGGTTGTTGTAGAGTTCGAGGGGTGAACCGACCTGTTGGACGACGCCGCCATCGAGTACGACGATCTTGTCAGCAAGGGTCATGGCCTCGATCTGGTCGTGGGTCACGTAGATCATGGTGGCGCCCAGATCGTTGTGCAGCCGGGCCAGCTCCATGCGCATGTCGCCGCGCAGGGCCGCATCGAGATTGGAAAGCGGTTCGTCGAACAGGAACACATCGGGCTCGCGCACGATGGCACGGCCGATGGCGACGCGCTGGCGTTGCCCGCCCGAAAGCTGACCCGGCTTGCGATCGAGCAGGTGTTCCATCTGCAGCACTCTGGCGGCATCGCGGATCTTGGCATCGCGCATGGCCTTGGGCGTGCCGGCTAACTTCAGGCCGAAGCCGACATTGTCGTAGACACTCATGTGCGGATAGAGCGCATAGGACTGGAAAACCATGGCCACCCCACGGTCCCGCGGTTCGACCTCGTTGACCACGCGGTTGCCGATGCGGATCTCGCCCTCAGAAATGTCCTCGAGGCCGGCAATCATGCGCAGCAAAGTGGACTTGCCGCAGCCCGAGGGGCCGACAAAAACCACGAACTGACCATGGTCGATATCGAGATCCACGCCCTTGATCACGGGGACTTCACCATAGGCCTTGTGAACGGAACGGAGGGTAAGTCCTGCCATTGGGGGGACTCCTGTTAGCCCTTGACCGCGCCCTGCATGAGGGCGGCGACGAACTGGCGCTGGAAGATGAGAAAGATGATGACGGTGGGCGTGAGGATCAGCAGCGAGCCTGCACAGAGTAGTGGTATGTCGGTGCCCCACTGGCCCTGGAAAGCACCCAGCGCGCCGGCCATGGTGCGCTGCATCGGATCCTGCACGAGCACCACTGGCAGGAGGAACTGGTTCCAGGTCCACAGGAACAGGAGAATGGTCAGCGACATGATGGCCGGACGGGCCAGCGGCACCTGCACATGCCAGAACTCGGTCCAGCGGGTGGCGCCGTCGATCTGGGCCGCTTCGCTGAGGTCCTGCGGCACGTTGAGAAAGTGGGCGCGCATCCAGTAGACGCCGAAGGGCATGTAGAGCCCGATCAGCGGAAGAATGATGGCAAAGCGCGTGTTGAGCAGGCCCATGGACCGCACTTCGTAATAGAGGGGGGTGATGACGGCCTCAAAGGGCAGAGTCAGCCCGAAGACAAAGACCAGGTAGAGCCACTTGAACCTGTTGGTCGTGAGCTTGGCGAGGCCATAACCGGCCATGGTGGCGCAGAGCACCGAGATGGGCACGACGCCGAGCACGATGAGCCCGCTCGAGACCAGCAGCTGGTCCATCTTGGCCACTTCGAAGGCGCGCAGGAAATTGCCCCATTGCGGGTCCGCTGGCCATTGCAGGCCACTGGGATAGGTGCCCTGCGGGGCGAGTGCCGCCGACAGCATAGAGAGAAAGGGCAGGAGCGTGATCGCCATCAGGAGAACGATCAGCGTGCGCGCGATTATGGTGTTGGGCAGGGAGGTCTTCATTTCTTGTCCCGCGTGAACCACTGGACCGGTGCAATCGAGAGCAGCACCAGGACCATGAGGACAATGGCGAGCGCCGAGGCGAGGCCGACCTGTCGGTGGGCAAAGGCGAGGCGATAGATTTCGAGACCCGGAACGGTTGTGGTGATGCCCGGACCGCCCTGGGTGGAGATATAGACGATGTCGAAACTGGCGAGCGCGGCGATCACGGTGACGGTGATACAGACGCCGATTTCCTGGCGCAGGCCCGGCAGGGTGATGTAGCGGAATTCGTGCCACGGTCTCGCGCCATCGAGCCGGGCGGCTTCATAAAGGCTCTGGTCGATCTTGGTGATGCCGGTGACCAGCAGCATGGTGCAGAGGCCCAATAACACCCAGGCGCCGATGACGCCCACGGCCGGCAGGGCCCAGACGAAATCGCCCAGCCAGCCCTTGACCCAGCTCGACAGCCCCACGGCCTTCAACGCCTGGTTGACGAGCCCGGTCGAGGCGAACATCCAGCTCCAGGCAATGCCGGCGGCAACCAGCGGAATGACCTGGGGCAGGAAGAGAATGGTGCGCGTCGCCATGCCGAAGCGGCCATTCATCTGGCCGCGAATCGCCGAGGCGACGGCCAGCCCCAACCCGACGGGAATGAGGGTGAAATAGAGCACCAGCTGAAAGGCATTGCCGATGATCTGCAGAAGATCGCTGTCGGTTAGGACGGTGATGTAATTGGTGAGGCCATGAAAGCGTGCCTCGCCAATCCCGTCCCAGCGCAGGAACGAATAATAAAAGCTCATGCAGAGCGGCACGAGCACGAAGACGGCGTAGGCCAGGAAGGCCGGCGCAATGAAGAACCAGGCCGTGAGCCTGGTTCTGCGGCTTCCCTTTGCGGGGGGAAGCCGCTTGTTGCGCTGCGACACGTCCGGAACGGACGATGGATTTTCAGTCATGGTTCATTCCGGGCATGTGGGCAGCCGAGACCTCTTTAGCGGGACAGCTGGGTCTCGTATTCCTTCTGGACGGCTTCGAGAAGACCGGCAGCCGTCTGCTGTCCGCCGACCATCTTCTGCAGTTCCGGCGTCCAGCCGGCGGCAAAGATGGCGCCGGTGGCATTGGCGATGAAATCCATGGCGCCATTGTCCTGCGCCAGCACCGCACCGGCCGCCAGTGACTGCTCGGTCACCGAGCCGGGCTCGACCGGGGGAATGGCCATGTCGGCCGGGCCACCCGGATTGGAGCCGCCGACGGCGACGTTGATCTTGCGCGCTTCTTCATTGGTTGCGACCCAATCAAGGAAGAAGGCGGCACAATCGGGGTTGGCGGCCTTGGCGCCGATGCCGTAGCTCAGCGGCGCGGACATGGAGGCATGGCGTCCACCCTCTTCGGTGCTCGGCATGATGAAGAAGCCGAACTTGTCCTTGGCATTGGTATCGAGATTGCCCGATTCCCAATCGCCGTTGAACATGAAGAGGCCTTCGCCCCCGATGAAGCGGCTCATCATCTGGAAATATTCGATCGCATTGGCATCGGGCGGGAAATAACCGGCCTTGATCCAGCCATCGAGATGCTCGGCGGCCTCGAGGGCCTCGGGCGTGTTGATGCTGGCGCCGTCCTTCTGGAAGATCCAGTCATTGATCGGCTCAGGCGTGCCATAGGCGCCCATCAGGTTCTGCAGCGGGAAGGCGAGGCCTGCCGTGCCCTTGTTCCACTGCATGATCGGCTGGATGCCCGCTTCCTTGGCCTTGGCCATGAGTGCATCGAGCTCAGCAACGGTCTTGGGCGGCTCGGTCATGCCGAGCTGCTCGGCCAGGGCCTTGTTGTAGAAGACGCCGGTCATGGAATAGTTCAGGCCCATGCCAAAGAGCGAGCCGGTGCCGCGCGGACGGCCACCCTCTTCGACGCGCAACTGCACCAGCTGGCCGGCAGGGAACTTGTCCCAGCCGAATTCGGTGAAATAGGTGTCGAGATTGAGCAGCAGATCGTTGGCGACGAGGTCGGTCAACGACGGCAGGCGGATGAGATCGGGCGCATTGTCCTCGGACAGGATGCGCGGCGAGTTCTCCATCATGTTGGCGAACTGGTCTTCCTTGATGTCGAAGGTGACATTGGGAAACTGCTTGGTGAACTCTTCGCTCAGGCGCGTCGGCAGTGGAAAGCCGGTTTCGAAATAGGCATTGAGCACGACCGGGTCGGTGCCGCAGGTGGGCGCGGCGAGGGCCGTGCCGGCAGTGGCGGCGGCCGACAGCGTGGTCAGGATACGCAGGGCGTTGCGGGTTGGGTTGTTCAAGACTTGCCTCCTCCAGGATAAAGTCTGCAGGGATGTTTCCCTCTGCTAAATGGATTTAGCGCATGGGCGCAGCGCGGAGTCAATATCCGCATTGCGCCCGGGCGCGGCGACTAGAGTGAAGCGCGGAGCGCCGCGATGATTGCGGTGGCGCGCTGGTCTTCCGGACCCATCATCCAGTTGGTGACGAAGCCGAAACCGATCTGGTGCCGGGGATCGGCAAAGCCGACCTGCCCACCTGCACCGTCATGTCCGAAGCACATGTCATTGAGATAGCGGCGTGCCTCGGAATCGAGCTGGAAGCCGCAGCCCCAGCGCGAATAAGGAGGTTCTCCGCCGAACACCGGCATCCCTTCGCTGCGGGTGCGCGTCGCCTCGGCGACAACAGGGGTGTCGAGCAGCCATATGCCGCGTGTTGGCACGACCGCGGCCGACCAGATGGTGGCGAGCGCCTCGGCGCTGGCAATGCCGCCGGCGCCGGGAATTTCGGCGGCGCGGATGCGCTGGGTGTTGAAACCGCCGGTTTCCGAAACGAGGTCGGCCGGCAGGGCATTCCCCAGCGTCATGGCCTTATAGGGCCAGTTTGGTGCTGGCTTTGAGGCTTCGTCGGCCCAGAGGGCCGAGAGCGGCGGGCTGACGCGCAGATGCGCCACGCGCGAGGCTTCGCCCTCGGGCAGGCCGATCCAGGCGTCGACGCCGAGCGGCGTGGTAACGACATCGGCAAAATACTGCCCGACCGAGCGGCCGGTGACGCGGCGGATGATTTCGCCGGCGACCCAGCCATGGGTGAGGGCATGATAGGCATAGCCTGTGCCGAGCGGCCAGAGCGGTTCTTGCTCGGCAAGGACCTGGGCCATGCGGTCCCAGTCGACAATATCGTCTTCAGTGAGGTCCTGTCGCGGTGCCGACAGCCCGGCACGGTGCGCCAGCGCGTCGCCCACCGTGACTTCGGCCTTGCCGGCTGCGGCGAATTCAGGCCAGTAGCGGCTGACCGAAGCGTCATAATCAAGCCGGCCCTCCTGGACGAGCCGGGCGGCAAGGATTGAGACCAGACCTTTGGTGCACGAAAAGATCACGGAAGGCGTGTCCGCTTGCCAGGCACGCCCGTCGCGCGCATCGGCTACACCGCCCCACAGATCGACGACGCTTTCGCCGTCACGGATGATATGCAGCGCAGCGCCCATTTCGGGTCGACCGTCAAAAGCACTGGCAAAGGCCTCGGCAACGGCCTCGTAGCCGCTTGCGGCGAACCCGTGAATTGCGGCGCTCATCGTGCGACCTCCAGCTCGAGATAGCCATCTCTGCCCACCTGGACAGGCAGCGGATCGGAAATGCCGCCCATGAACTGGCCATCGGCAGTGACATTGTTGAAGGCAAGGAGGAATGCCTTGCCGGCGCGGTCAAAGGCGATGCGACCGGCATAGAGCCGCTCATCGATGAGGAGCCGTGCGGCGCGGAAGTCGATCTCGGCCGGGAAATGATCGAGCGGCTGCGTCCACACGCCACCCATCTCTCCAGCCCGCGCACCCACCAGCTTGGCGGCGTCGCAGCAAAAAACAACGTGCTTGCGCCCCCCGACTTGGACAATCTGGAAGACCTCGAGATGGGCAAAGCCCGCGCCCGGCTGGCTCAGGGCCGGCTGGGCTGTCCAGCTGAAAAGATCGGGCGAGGTGGCATGGGCCATGACGCCCCTGTCCGGCTCCGCACCTGTCGTGCTGCGGGCGGTAATGAGCATGTGCCAAAGCTGGCTTGCCTGATCCCAGAACACCCAGGGATCGCGCCAGGCTTCTTCGGGCCAGCTCGATGTGCCAAGCGTTTCATAGAGGGCGGGATCAGCAACGAGGATCGGACCGGGCTGTTTGGTCCAGGTGGACAGATCGGTGGATGTGGCAAGGCCAATGGTTTCGATATTGGCGTTGCCGTCGGGCGAGAGGAAGCGCGAACCGGTATAGAACATGCGCCAGAGCCCGGCTGGGTCGCGCACGACACTGCCCGTCCACGTGGCGCTGCCATCGAAGCTGCCCGCAGGACCGGCATCGAAGATGCGGCCATGATTGGTCCAGTTGACCAGATCGGTGGAACTGGCATGCCCGATACGCGCATTGCGGTGCCGCAGGTCGGGGTTGCCGAGCGACTTGGGCGCATGCAGGTAATAGAGATGGTAGCCGACGCCGTCATCGGCCAGCCAGAAGTCCCACACCCAGTGATCGGACAGGTTGAAACCCATTCACTTCCCCTGCTAAAAGCATTTAGCAGATGCAATGGCGCGGCTCGGTTGTCAAGCGAGTGCAGCGTGTTTATGCAAACGACGTCAGCCCCTGTAGGGGCGAGGGAGGTACGAGGCTTGCAAAAGAAGCGCGTTACGCTGGCAGATGTCGCTCGCCTGGCGGGTCTGTCCACCACCGCTGCCTCGATGATCCTGACCGGTCGGCCCGATACCCGCCTGTCGGCGGATGCGCATGCCAAGGTGCATGCCGCGGCGGCAAGCCTTGGCTATCGCCCCAATGTCGCGGCACGCGCCCTGCGTACCGACAAGTCACGATCCATTGCCTTCATTTCCGACTATGTGGCGACCACGCGTTTTGCGAGCGGCCTCATCCGCGGCGCGCTGGCAGCGGCCGAGGGAGCCAAGCATGTCATGCTGGTGCTCGAAACCGGCGGCGAACCGGCGCGCGAAATTCAGGCGGTAGAAGCCGCGCTCGACCGGCAGGTCGATGGCCTGATCTTCGCCGCCATGCGGGCGCGGGAGGTATTCGTGCCGGACCTGGCGATAAATGTGCCTGTGGTAATGCTGAACGGGACCAGCGCGCGGTTTCCTGTTTCCGTGCTGCCGGACGAATACCGCGGCGGCCGCCAGGCGGTCGACCTGCTCGCTGCTGCCGGCATTCGGGACGGCGTGGTACTCCTTGGTCACAACGCCAGGGATGAAGCCGGACTTTTCCGTTCCGAGAGCATCGCCCGGCGATTCGCCGGAATCCGCGAGGCCATGGCAGAACACGGCATGGAGTTCTCCGCGGAACTCAGCTGCTGGAACTGGGAACCCGGACATGGCTATGAACTGACCCGCAAGCTGCTCAAGTCAGAAAGGCCCAACGCGATCCTCTGTCTCAACGACCGTCTTGCCTTCGGCGCCTACCAGGCCTTGGCAGAAGCCGACCTTGACGTTCCGAAGGATGTTGCCGTGGTCTCGTTCGACAACGACGAGCTCGCGTCATACTTGCGGCCGGGCCTGACGACCATTGGCTTGCCGCACGAAGAAATGGGGCGCCGGGCCGTCGAGCTGCTCCTGGGATCGCTGCAAACCACGCAGCCGGACCTGGTACCTATGCCGATCGTTGCGCGCGGCTCCCTGCCACCGAGCGCCTAAATAGCCCGTTGCGCGACTTCCCTCTTCAACCAACGCGCGATGCGGACTGTCGGAGGACAGCTGGACGTGTAGACCCACCAGCTGCCAGATGGTGCGCCCGCTGCGACATGATAGGCACTGCAATTGTTGGGAAATTTCGAATCCTATAAACTGCTAAGCGGCAGATTTGCGCCGCGCCCCCCACATTCCAATTCAATTGGCAGGTGACCGGAAAAGAGTCGTTGGCGGATTAACGGCTTTGGGCCCACGAAGATCCGATAACGGTCAGTGAGCGGGCGCAGAGCTGCCAGCTGCCATGGCTCTTACGCAGGCTCGATGCATTACCGGGCAGTCCCGGTTCCTGGCGCTGGAAATTGAGGCGACAGCACCAGGGCAACGGTAGCGGCGAGAACTGATTTTGGGGAAGCCATGGTGAGGGTTTTCACGTTTCTGCCGAATGGCGCCGCTCGCGATCAGAACTTCACATTCAGACTGAGGCTGGCGCCATGGTTCTGCATGCCCGAGCCGAACTGGCCGACATAGGCCAGGCCCAATGTGGCGCTGTCGGTGAGGTTGACATCGAACCCGGCATTGAGCACCAGGCTGTCGCGCGCCAGGGAGGTGCCCGCAATGGTGAGGCCATTGCCGCCCGTCGCCTTGGAAAAGTATGCCGGTGCACTCAGGGAACGCAATGTACTCATCCGTATAGGTTACCGAGATGATCATGTTAGTACCGAATCCGTTGTGCAGTTCGGTGAGGCTTTCGGCGCCGAAGTCCAACTTCTCGATGTTGACGGGCACCTCGCTCCGGATCCGCAGAACGTCATGGCTCGCTGGTTGAAAAATCGCTGGTAAGCCATTCGGTCAGTGCTTCACCAACCAGATTGCTGCCCTCCACCGATAGATGCCCGATGTCGCGCAGGAGCGGGCCCTCGCCTTTCATAATGCATACGTCGTCGCGGCATAGCGTAGGCAACGGGTCGAACACGGACAGTTTTGGATACTTGGCCTCGATTGAAGCCAATCCGGCGCGAAAGCGCTCCTGCTTCTGAAGTTCCCCGGCATAACTTACTTCGCAAGGGTTGGCGGCCTCAATCAGGGGGCGTCCGCCGTAGCACGTTTCAGGGCTGTATTCGATCTCTGGCGTCATTAGCACGACCACAGTCCGGATGTTTCGGTTATCCAAAAACGCGATGCGGCGCTCTAGGGCACCCATGAACGCGTCGTAGGATGTCTCGCCGGGGACTGGCGGGACCGAGCTGAATTCACCGTCAACCTTTAAGGGGTCGAAATAGTCAACGGCATCGCCATCGGCGTTAAATGACGGCCAAGGGGCGCTAAGGATTGCGAGCTGGATTGTCGGGTTGTTCTCGATGATCCGGTTGGTCATTTCCTCCTGCGCCTGACGCCCCTCACCGAAGCAAGGATGTGACGGTGAATAGGTGAAAGATAGGCCGAGTCCTGGATCGCAACTGCCGAACTGAAGGACATTCTCGTCTCGAAGCGCTGGGGCGTTGGCTACACCTGCATACAGATGATTTGCAAATGAGTTGCCGATCAGGAAAACACTCGGTGGCGCATCTTCTTCAAGCATACAAAACCACCATCCCTCGCGCCGATGCGGTGAAGGGAAGCGCTCAAGGCACAGGTCGTTCTCTGCGTAGGGCCAGTCCATGCGCGCGGCCAGCCAGGTCTGCGTGTTTGCGTATTCTGCCATGTTGCCACGGGCCGGCAGCCCGGCACTTGAGAAGGTCGTGAAGCCAAGAGCGGCGACCAGGGATAACGCCGCTGCCAGAATGCCAGACTTGCGGAACAACTGCCTGTCGCCCGCCAACGGGCGCTCGACCAAGCGATAGGTGGCCACGGATAAAGCGAAGGCCGCCACCATGGCGAAGGCCCGCCAAGGGGTAGGGACGGCGCCGTCCAGGATTATGGCCGGGAATGCGAGCAGCGGCCAATGCCACAGATAGAGGGGGTAGCTGATCTTGCCGATGAATACGGGGGCGCGCATGGCAAGGAGGCGGTTGCCGAAAACAGTCGGACCGGCCGCGATGATGGCAGCCGCGCCGACGGTAGGTATAGCGGCGCGCCAGCCCGGGAAAGGCTCGCCCTCGGACATCAATAAGGCGGCCGCGGCAATTGTCACTAGGCCAATGCCCGACAAAACCGTCGCTGCGCGTGGCCCCACTTGCCCACGAGGGCTCAGGGCCAGCATGGCGCCGATGCCAAGTTCCCATGCGCGGGTGGCCGGGGAATAGAAGGTGGCAACCGGATCGACGTTGATGACCCACATGTTTACGCCAAAGGAGACGGCGCACATCAGCGCGGCCATCCAGAATAGGTCGAAACGTAGCTTCCAGCCAGCCAGCATGAGCAGCGGCCAGACCAGATAGAATTGCTCTTCGATGCCGAGTGACCATAAGTGCAGAAGGATGGTCTGGGAGGCTTCCTCTCCGAAGTACCCAGTCTCTTGCCAGAGCACCCAATTGGCAACGAAGCCGGCCCCGGCTGCAGCGTGCTTGCCAAGCGTGGCAAACTCGTCCGGTAGCAATAGAAACCAGCCCGCAATGAGGCACGCGCCGATGACCAAGGCCAGTGCGGGGAATATCCGTCGGGCGCGGCGCGCATAGAAGTCGACCAGTGAGAAGCGGCCCTCGCCGAGGCTCTTCTGAAGGATGCTGGTGATCAGGAATCCCGAAATCACGAAGAACACGTCAACGCCAATGAAACCGCCTGGAAGAAGGCTTGGAAAGGCGTGAAATATCACGACGGCGCCGACAGCAACCGCGCGCAATCCGTCGATGTCAGGCCGATAAGCAATTGGGCTTGTCATACGGTCTGCATGCATGAGATGCCCGCATTAATCAACTGCCCCGCTTCGGTGGGGGCGTTTCTCCGACATTCACACAGTCATATAATGGCGCGCCGGTCAGAACAAAACTGTGAACACCTATTGCATTGAAATTACTAGGTAATATTCACCTACTTCTGTCACAAGAGTTCCTGAAACGAGCGAGGCCTGCCGATCAATATGGGCCCCACTCCCTGCCCTTCCAACGCGCTCGGCTCATGGCAAATATGGGGCCGTTTGAAGACTGGCCGCTTCCCGAGTCCAAAGCGTCGATAGCTGCCGTTTAGGCCAGGCTGTCCCAGCGCGCTTGTTGACCCATTCTCGCTGTTGAGGCGGTATGACGAGGTCTCAAAAACGTGGCAACCGAGTTTGCGTTAGGTCATCGACCTAGGTCGACGCCACCATTGGCTCCCGGACTGTTCCGCAACGCAGCCGGCGCGGCTCCATGCGAGCGCTGGTTCTACCGGATGTCACGCTAGCAGCGATGTCCCCGACATCTCCTGCGGCTTCTTCAGATCCATCAGCTGGATCAATGTCGGAGCCACGTCTGCCAAGCGGCCGCTGCGAAGCGACCGATGAGTGGTGTTATAGAGTATGGCCGGGACCGGATTAGTGGTGTGCGCAGTGTGGGGCCCGCCAGTGAGGGGATCACGCATCTGCTCGCAATTGCCATGATCGGCCGTCACCATCAGCACCCCATTGGCCGAATGGATCGCCTCCGCAATTCGCCCGAGTTGAAGATCGACCGCTTCGACCGCGGCGATTGCTGCCTCAAGATTGCCAGTGTGGCCGACCATGTCGGGGTTGGCGAAATTGACGATGATCAGATCGTAGCGTTTCGAGCCGATTGCCTCGACGGCACGATCGCCGACCATCGGGGCGGACATTTCAGGCTGCAGGTCATAGGTGGCGACTTTGGGCGAGTCGACAATGGTCCTCTCCTCGCCGACAAATGGCTCTTCCCTACCGCCGTTGAAGAAATAGGTGACGTGCGGATATTTCTCTGACTCGGCAAGTCGCAATTGCCTGCTTCCGCCGAGCGCCACGGTCTCGCCCAGTCCGTTGGCAATGGTTTGCGACGCTAACAGCGGCTTCAGCCATGGGTCAAATTCATCCCCATAGTGCGTCATGCTGACGGCTGCCGATAGTTGCGGCGCCTGGCGCGTGAACCCGTCGAAATCAGGAAGGAGCAGCGCGGCCATCAACTGCTTGACACGATCTGCGCGGAAGTTGAAGCAAAGGACGGCGTCCCCGTCCTTGATGCCACCGAATTTACCGATAACCGACGCAGGCACAAACTCGTCGGTGACAGAGTTCGCATAGGCCGCGTCAACGGCTTCCTGCGCCGTAGCGCTATTCTGCCCACGGCCCGTGACGATCGCGTCATAAGCTTGCTGTACCCGCTCCCAACGCTGGTCACGGTCCATTACCCAATAGCGGCCGGTCACTGTGGCGATATCTACGCCGGGTGGCAGGGCGGCGTCGATCTCGGCCAAATAGCCTGCTGCAGCCTCGGGCGGGGTATCGCGCCCGTCCGTAAAGGCGTGAATCACCGTTGGAACGCCGGATTGCTGCAATACTCGGGCAAGGGCCACTGCATGGTCCTGATGCGAATGCACGCCGCCGGGCGAAACCAGCCCCATCAGATGACAGGTCCCGCCGCTTGCCTTGAGCGCCGCTGGCAGCCCCGAGGCCATGACGGCGCCCGCCAGCGTTCCGTCCTCAATTGCCTTTGTGATGCGGACCAGATCCTGCAGGACGACTCGGCCTGCTCCGATGTTGAGGTGACCGACTTCGGAATTGCCCATCTGGCCATCTGGAAGCCCCACATCCAGGCCAGATGTCGCAAGGAAGCTACGCGGACAGCTTTCCCATAGGCGATCGAAATGCGGTGTGTGGGCCAGGCGCACTGCGTTGTCGGCGCTCTCTTCACGCCAGCCCCAGCCATCGAGGATAGCTAGCATTACTGGCTTAAGAGCCACGTTCAATTCTCCCGGCACTCAGGGACCTCGCTCTTTTGATTGCCAATTGTCGTCCACCATCATTGCAGCGACCGAACAAGGAAATCTGCCGCAAACGGGCCTGCTGCAGTGTCACCGTCCCTCCACCATTTCGTCTATCGCCAGGCGCTCTCGTTCTTGCTTTCGTAGTCGCTAAACGCCTTCTTGATGCCGCCCAATACCTCGGCCGACGTCTCGAACATGGCTTTGAGCTGCGGCTCATCAACCTTCTCAATGTCCTGGCGCAGGTGGTTCATCAGTTCCTGAAGGCGCTGCTGCACCTGTTGGGTGTGGTGGCGTGGATCGCGGTTTGTTTCGCTGGTCATGAAAGCCTCCTATGATTGCCGTGGACTCATCGCGCGATGAGTTGTCAGGATAACAACCTCTTCGTACAATCGGTTCCCGATATCGAGATTCGATTGTGTGAAACTCAATGCGATTGCAGCATGGAACACCAGGAACTGCTGGCAGGCTTCATCCGGATGCATATCCTGCATCATGCGGCGGAAGGGGATCTCTATGGTCACTGGATGATCGAGGAACTCGCCCATCACGGCTACAAAATCAGCCCGGGCACGCTTTATCCAATGCTGCACGCAATGGAGCGCAAGGGGTATCTCACGTCCAGGAGCGAGCGGGTCGGGCGGTCCGTGCGGCGGGTCTATCGCGCAACACCTTACGGCATCGAGGGCTTGCAAACAGCTCGCGACAAGATTGGGGAGCTGTTTCATGAGGTCGGCAGTAGCAAATCCTGACACCACGGAAGGTACGTCCCGTGGCTCAGCAGGAGAGGTCTTTCGCGTTTTCCTGAAGCTGGGATTGACGTCGTTTGGTGGACCCATAGCCCATCTGGGTTACTTTCGCGACGAGCTGGTCACCCGGCGCAGATGGATCAGCGAGGAAGGCTATGCCGACCTCGTGGCGCTCTGCCAGTTCCTGCCGGGGCCGGCATCAAGCCAGGTCGGCTTTTCCCTGGGCCTGCTACGGGGCGGTCCGCTGGGCGCCTTAGCGGCCTGGACAGCTTTCACCCTGCCTTCGGCTTTGCTCCTGCTGTTCCTTGCTTTTGGGGCAAGCTGGTTCGAAGGCGAGGTCGGCGCGGGCATTCTCCACGGCCTCAAACTGGTGGCCGTTGCCGTCGTGGCCCAGGCGGTTTGGGGCATGGCTAGGACGCTGGCTCCGGACCGCGAGCGGGCCGGCATCGCCCTGCTCGCCGTTCTGCTGGTCATCTTTGTCGGCGGATCAATCGGCCAGGTCGCGGCGATTGTCGTGGGTGGTCTCCTGGGGCTGTGGCTCTGCAGGGGGATGCCACCCAACCCAGTTGGTCACCTTACATTCGGTGTGCCCAAGGCAGTGGGATGGTCAGCGCTGGCCCTGTTCTTTATCCTGCTGGTCGGGCTTCCGGTCGTCGAGGCTCTTGCATCCTCGCAATCGCTATCCCTCTTCGACGCCTTCTATCGGGCCGGCGCGCTGGTGTTTGGTGGTGGCCACGTGGTCTTGCCGCTCCTCGAAACCGAAGTGGTGCGAACCGGCTGGGTGTCGAGCGATGCCTTCCTGGCCGGATATGGCGCGGCCCAGGCCGTTCCGGGTCCGCTCTTCACCTTCGCCGCCTATCTCGGCGCGGTAATGCAACCTGAGCCCGCGGGCCCAATGGGCGCTGCTATAGCCTTGGTGGCGGTGTTCCTCCCGGGTCTATTGCTGGTGGTCGGTGCCCTGCCGTTCTGGGATGCATTCCGCACCAGGCCAGTCGCGCAAGCGGCGATGCGCGGTGCCAATGCCGCGGTCGTTGGCGTCCTGGGAGCAGCTCTTTACAATCCGGTCTGGACCAGCGCCGTGCTCACACCCGCCGACTTTGCTCTGGCCCTTGCCGGCTTCCTGCTGCTGACTGTGTGGAAAACCGCCCCGTGGATTGTGGTTGTTTTGCTCGGCCTAGGTGGAGCGCTGCTTACGCTGATCTGAGGGCCGATCGACGGAAGAACCGGGCCGGGGCAAACCGTGTTCGCCTCGGCCGCAGGCGGCCAAAATCATCATAGCGGAACATCAGGCCACGACGGGCGAAGACATGCGCAAGCCAATATGTGAAGGCCGCGCCAACCGCCCAACCCATCAGCGTGTCGCTCATCCAATGCATGCCGACCAGTTGCCGGGACACGCAGATAAGAACGCCTGCGGTGACGAAGAGCGCCCGAAGGCGCGGAAAAACCAGCGCCAATGAAAGTGCCATTGCCGCAGCCGTTGCCGAATGCCCGGAGGGAAGTGCGGCGAAGTCGGAGTGCATCGCAAAGGGCTGGAATGAAAGGTAGCCTTCGCTGTCCAATAGGACCGGACGAGCCCGGCCTATTGCATATTTGAGCACCAGCGCCAGGAGGCCGCCACCCGCCACCGAGAGAAATATGAAAGCCGCCCCAGCGGTAACGGCGTTCAGTCCTGCTTTCACACGGCGTCTCAGAGAGATCACCGGGACCAGCGCGCTCAACAGGAGCAAGAGTCCGGTGGTGACCAACACCTCGACACCCTCGCCGAGGTCAGTGACGAAGTGTGCGATGGGCAGCAGGTCTTCTGGAAAGGACTGCATCCAGATACCGAGGGTGTAGTCACTTCCGGCCATCATGGCTGCAGCCGGCAGCGCCAGTAAAACGACTATAGGCCAGGGCCGTTCAAATAAGGCTCGGCCCGCTTTCGGCGGCATGGCCGGAGTGGCAAATAGCCTTTGGAAGCCAGCTCGGATACGACCGCTTCCACGGCTCTGCACCAATTCCATAGTCACCCTCCGTGGATATCAATCTGCGTGATAGCCGACCCTTGCGCCGGACCCAACATACCCATCAACAAATTGAAAGAGTGGTGCAGTGCGTTTGGACCCAGGTCCCCCTCGAAGTGCTACCGCGGGGAGACCCGTCATCTCATATCCCTGTTCGGACAACGGTCCCTTCTGGAATGTGAACTGCCAAGACCAAGCGCATAGCGGCAGGGCAAAGTGCGCGACTAAAAAACTAGGACCTTGTCGGCGGTCATTGATGCCGCCGCCAAGGCATCCATGGTGCTTCTGGCCGCTCCGTCGACGACATCGGCCTGAGCGAGACCCCTTGCGTCCAAGCAGCTTCCGCACAGCAGAACCTGTCCTTTGGCCGCCAGGACGCGCCAGCGAACAGCACATATTTGGCGCCGCTCGCCTCCGCCAGGATACGACCGGACGAGATGTGGTCGGCATGGATATGCGTATCGATCACGTAGAGTATCTTCATGCCGGTGGTGGCGGCAGCTTCGAGATAAGGCTCGACGGGGCCGATTGGATCGATAACCGCCGCTGATGCCTTGCCGCCGCAGCCCAGAAGATAGGACGCCCCTACGGGATCGAAGTGTAGAAACTGGCGCAGGATCATGATGGCACTCCGTTGGATCAACCCTTGTGGATGGATCTGTGTTGGTATATTCAATATTTCAATTGAATGATTGAGCAATGATCTGATGTCAAGTCCTTCACCGAAGCTCGCCCTGTTTAAGCAGTTCGCCCTGGTCGCCAAGACGCTGGGTCACCCCCAACGGCTCGAGCTGATCGAACAACTCGGCCAGGGGCCGCGCAGCGTCGATCTGCTCGCAGAAAAGCTTGGGGCGCCCATCGCAAATGTCTCGCAGCACCTGCAGACCATGCGGCGGGCGGGGCTGGTCGCAGCGGAGCGGCAGGGAAAGTTCGTGGTCTACAGGCTGGCTGACGACAGTGTCCTGGCGGCCATGAAGGCGATCCGGCGGGTGGCAGAGAACAATCTGGCCGAAGTGGACAAGATTGTCCGGGGCTATTTCGAAGAGCGCGATAGCCTCGAGCCGGTCACCCGCGAGGAGCTGAGCGGTCGCCTGCGCGACGGTATGGTCACCGTGCTCGACGTCCGTCCTGCCGACGAATTCGCGCTGGGCCATGTGCCCGGAGCGTTGAACGTGCCGCTCTCCGAACTCGACGCCCGCCTGGCGACGCTCGACCCCGAAAAGGACATCGTCGCCTACTGCCGTGGAGCATACTGCGTCATGTCTTTTGAGGCTGTGTCGCGCCTTCGGGCACAAGGGTTCAGTGCCCGGCGCCTTGAAGACGGCATGCCCGAATGGGTGGCGGCGGGCAATGCCGTCGCGTCGTCATAGTTGGGACCGAGGAACCGCAACCATGCAGCCCATGCACCGACAAGTCTTCCTGCTGGCAACCGCGCAGGCCCTGTTCCAGATCGTCTCCGTCCTGGTGATGACCATCGGCGGCCTTGCTGGCAGCATTCTGGCGCCATCGCCCGAACTCGCCACCGCTCCCATCGCAGCCATGTTCCTGGGCACGGCGGTATCGACCGTTCCCGCCTCGATGTGGATGACACGTGTGGGTCGCAAGATCGGCTTCGTCTCCGGAGCAAGCCTGGGCACATTAGGCGGCCTGCTGGCAGCCGGTGGGATGATGACCTCGTCGATCGCGCTGCTGTGCGCCGGCACGTTCCTGGCGGGATGCTACCAGGGCTTCGCGCAGTTTTATCGTTTCGCTGCCGGTGAAGTGGCGGACGATCGTTTCCGGCCCCGGGCCATCTCGCTTGTGCTTGCTGGCGGAGTGGTTGCAGCCCTGGTCGGTCCGCTGCTGGCCCGGTGGGGCGGCGAACTGATGCAGCCAATGTACACCGCTTCATTTCTGTTCCTAGCGGCAACGTCGGCCATCGCAGTCGGCGTGCTGATGGGGGTGAACGTCCCGAGGACAGTGGATACTGCCGATGAGCGTGCTGCGGTCCGGCCCCTCGGCGATATCGTGCGCCAGCCAACGTATTTGGTAGCCCTCTTCGGCGCGGTCACCGGCTATGGCATCATGATCCTGGCGATGACTGCCACTCCCCTGGCGATGACACACCACGACCACGACCTGACAGCGACTGCGACGGTCATCCAACTCCACGTGCTCGGCATGTTTCTGCCGTCGTTTTTCACCGGATCGTTGATCGCGCGATCCGGTGTCTTGCGGATAATGCTTGCCGGCATCGTCCTGCTCACCGCTCACGTGCTGCTAGCCCTGTCGGGGACCGGGTTCTACAGCTTCACCGCCGCGTTGATCCTTCTCGGCGTGGGCTGGAACTTTCTCTATATCGGTGGCACGAACCTGCTGACCCGGACCTACACGACAGCCGAGAAAGGTAAGGCGCAAGCGACCAACGACCTCACCATCTTTGTCGTGGGGTTGGCGGCATCGCTCAGCGCCGGGGTGCTGCAGAACACCATCGGCTGGCAGGCGTTGAACGTATGGCTTCTGCCCTGGCTGGCTGCGGCGGCGGCAGCGATCCTCTGGCTGCAGATGTCCCCGAGGGGCGCCGCCGTTCGCGCCTGAGCGGGCTCAGCCCCTCGGCGCAAATACAATGATGGCGGCGGCGACCAACGCCAGTGCTCCGCCAATCAGGTCCCAGCGATCCGGGGCATGCCCCTCCGCCAACGACAACCAAAGCAGGGACGGTGGGGGAATGCCGCCTCATCGAGACACTAAGTCCGCATGTTGGGACAATCGCTAATAGGCACGCGCTGCCTGTCGTCGCGGCTGCACTCGCGGACAGACGGCTTCTAGGAGGTCGCCAGGGCCGATCAAGGGGCCTGAATGGGGCGCGATGCCGCTCGGCTGCTGCCGACACCATCTCTGTCGCCAAACAGTTCTCATTTCTCGCTCGGGCAGCTGCCATACGGTGGAGGCGATCTGTGTTTTTGGCTGCTATGCCATGTTGACGATCAGCCCCGGATGTCGGTAATTGCAGCCCATGGGGATTGCGAGCTCCCCACGAGGCGCCAGCTGAAGATCGCGTTCCTTTTCAACCCCGGCGACGGAGGAACGCAAATGCCTGCGCCCAATGCCATTTCATCCGACAAACTCACCCGCATCATCGGAACCCCGCGCGCACCCCACGTGTTCGATGTGCGGTCGGAAGAAGATTTCGCGGCCGATCCCAGGTTGCTCCCCGGTGCCACGCGGGTAGATGACCAGGCCCTTGCCGCCCTTGCGGAACAACTCGGCGGGCAGCCGTCGATCGCAGTTTGTCAGACCGGTCACAGGCGCAGTCAGGGCACTGCCGCCTTGCTTCGCGCCGAAGGTTGCCCGTCCGAATATCTCGAGGGCGGGTTCGAGGCCTGGCGCTCTGCCGGGCAGCCGCTGATCGATCCGGCGAAGCTGCCTGCGCGCGACGCGCAGGGCCGCACCATGTGGGTCACGCGCTCGCGGCCCAAGATCGACCGCATCGCGTGCCCCTGGGTGATCCGTCGCTTTCTCGACCCACGCGCCGTCATCCTGTTCGTGGCGCCCGCCGAGGTGGTGGGTGTCGCCGAACGCTACAATGCGGCGCCCTTCGACATCGAGGATGTCTTCTGGAGCCACCGAGGCGAGCTCTGCACATTCGACGTGATTCTGGCCGAATTTGGCTTGAGCATTCCCGCCCTCGATCGGCTCGCAGCCATCGTGCGCGGGGCCGATACAGCTCGGTTGGATATTGCGCCCGAGGCGGCAGGGCTTCTTGCCGCTTCACTCGGTCTGTCGAGGATGTATTCCGACGATCTGGAACAGCTCGAAGCCGGGATGCTTCTATACGACGCCTTCTATCGATGGGCGCGGGATGCCAGCGACGAGACTCACAACTGGCCATCCAACAAGCCGAAGGCAGAATGATGCAGGAAAGGGCGTACCCCACCCTGGCGGAGGCTACCCGTATCTGGGCCCGCATTGGCCTGCTGAGCTTTGGCGGTCCAGCAGGCCAGATCGCGCTCATGCACCGCATCCTCGTCGAAGAGCAGCGCTGGCTGGGTGAGAAACGGTTCCTTCACGCGCTCAACTACTGCATGCTGCTGCCGGGACCGGAAGCCATGCAACTCGCCGTCTATATCGGCTGGCTGATGCATCGCACCCTCGGCGGCATCATCGCGGGCGTCCTCTTCGTGCTGCCCGGCGTCGCGGCGATCATGGCGCTGAGCTGGATCTATGCGCTCTACGGCAATGTCGGCCCGGTCGAGGCGCTGTTCTTCGGGCTCAAGGCCGCGGTGCTGGCCATCGTGGTGCAGGCGGTCATTCGCATCGGCTCGCGTGCGCTCAAGAGCGGGGCGATGGTCGCCATCGCCGCCGCCTCCTTCGTGGCGATCTTCGGTTTCGCCATTCCGTTCCCGCTCATCATCCTCGTTGCAGGCCTGATCGGTTTTTTTGGCGCGCGTGCGGGTCTGCCAGCATTCCATGGTGGCGGCGGACACGGCAAGGTGGGTAGCGTCCAGGTCGATGACGCCGATACCCTGCTGGGCGAAGAGTCGCCGGATCACACGCAGGTCAACCGGGCTTGGGCGTTCCGCATATCGGCAGTGTTCCTCCTGCTCTGGCTGGCTCCTGTCGCCCTGTTGTTCGCCGTGTTCGGTCCGGCCAATGTCTTTGCCCAGATCGCGGGCTTCTTCAGCGTCATGGCTGTGGTGACCTTCGGCGGCGCCTATGCGGTGCTGGCCTATATCGCCCAAGAGGCGGTGCAGAACTACGGCTGGCTTGCTCCAGGCGAGATGCTGGACGGGCTCGGCATGGCCGAGACCACGCCCGGGCCACTTATCATGGTGACGCAGTTCGTGGGCTTCATGGGAGCCTTTCGCGATGCGGGCAGCATATCACCCTTGATGGCGGGAACGCTGGGCGGGCTGCTGACGACATGGGTGACGTTCACACCCTGCTTCCTCTGGATATTCCTAGGTGCCCCGTTCATCGAGCGCTTGCGAGACAACAAAGTGCTAACAGCAGCCCTGACCGCGATCACGGCCGCCGTCGTGGGTGTCATCCTGAACCTTGCCGTCTGGTTTGGCCTGCACGTCATCTTCGAGGAAGTCAGGACAATCACGACCTTCGTCCTCCATCTCGATGTGCCCGTCTGGTCGTCGATAAATCTGGCGGCTGCGGCACTGGTGCTGGCCGCGCTTGTCGCGGTGTTTCGCTTCAAGATTGGCCCCGCTACTGTGCTGGCAGGCTGCGCGATAGCCGGTCTCGTATTGCACTTCGCTGGGATGGTGTAATTCATGATCCTTGATGATGGGGCATACTGCCTCTGGCTCATTGGGAGCCCTTACATCTGCCTAATCGAAGCGTCCGCGTATTGCCTTTAGGGCTTTCCACCCCATCACCCCGAAAAAATGCCGGCGGTCGACCGCGGCAGGAATGGCAGCTTACCGGAAACAGAAAACGCGGCGGGAATGACCGTTCTGGGGCGCCTTGCCGACCGGCCTCTCCCGACCCCATTTCGGACATTCAGGCATAGTCCAAACCGAGCTAAAAGCTGCTATGCCTTTCTGCTGCGGCATGTGCGCGCGCCATAGACACATCGGCTACGCCGATAATTCCAGCGTCTGCGCCCAAAACTGCCGGCCTGATCGTAGGACGCAGGTGGCTGGGCTCCAGCAATAATCTTGCGACCAGCCGATCACGAAATTGCGGCAGCATGCCGATGCCACCGCCCAGCACCACGACCTGCGGATCGATCAATCTTTGCATGTCACCCAAGGCCACGGCCAGATCCCCGACAGCTTCATCGAGCAGCGCGACGGCCCATGGCAGGCCATTTTCGACGCCGGCAAAAATCTCATGCGTCGTGGCGGCATGGCCCAGAGCGGCTGCCGACGCGACCATGCCGAAACCCGAAGCGCGCGCTTCGAGACGTTCCGACGCCGGCGCACCTCTGATCTGACCCAGGCTGCCGGCGAGGCCATTGGCGCCCTGCAGCAGCCTGCCCTGCAACACGATCCCGCCGCCAATGCCCGACGACACGGTGACAAATACCATGTCCCGCGCGCGCCCGGCCCCATGGCGATACTCGCCCCAGGCCGCGGCCTGCGCATCGTTTAGGGCGATGGCCGGCGCATCGAACAGCGTGGTCAGCCGCTGGACCAGCGGCGTGCGCTCGGGAATGGCCAGCGTGCGCGGATTGAGGGCTGACCAATGGCCATCCTGCACCACACCGGTCACGGCGGCGCCGACCGCGTCGTAGCGCCCCCGCCAGTTGGAAGCCAACAAACCGATCGTGCTGAACCACGCATCGGTCCCAACGCCCTGCGGCGTCTTTATCGTCTGCCGTTCGAGAATTTTCCCGTTCCGGACCAGCGCCGCCAGCGTCTTGGTTCCGCCGACATCGAGCGCCAGCACCGTGGTCTTGCTGCCGCTGACCGCCTCATCCACGGCAATACGGAACCATTCGGTGACGTGCTCGGTGCGCGTGATGGCCGAGCCGACACAGACCGCACTGGCGCCTGCTGCAATGGCCGAAGCTGCCGCGGCGGGGGTATTGTAGCGTCCCTCCGCCACGACCACACCGCCCAGCCGGCGGCAAGCCGCCACGAAATCGAGGTCGGGCCCGGCCGGAACCGGCCCGCCGGTATAGCCCGACATGGTGGTGCCCAGAATATCGAAGCCGAGCCGGCTGGCGATCCTGGCTTCCGCTTCCGTCGCCAGGTCGGCCATCGCAAGAGCTCCGGCGGCGTGGATGGCAGCCAGCAGGTCGGCCACCGGCACCGGACGGACCCGGTCGGTGCCATCAACGGCGATGACCGTCGCTCCGGCCGCGGCAAGCGCCTTTACGTCATCGATGAACGGGGTGATGCGCACCGCGCTATCCGGCAGGTCGCGCTTGATAATGCCGATGATCGGCAGGTCGCAGGCCCTGGCCACGGCCGCCACATTGTCCGCACCCTCGATGCGCAGGGCACGGGCGCCTCCATTGCGGGCGGCCTGAGCGAAGGCGACGATAGCGGGGATGGTATCGAGCGGACCATCATCGACCGGCTGGCAGGAAACGATCAGGCCACCCTGGAGATCGGTCAGGAATTGGGCATTGTGCGGCACGGATCGCTGTCCTTCAGGCGTCAGAGAATGTCGTCGCGAATGCAGGCGCGCAGATGCCCCGGCGCAACCTCGCGCAAAGCCGGAACCTCGCCGGCACAGGCCCCGATGGCAAACGGGCAACGCGTGCGGAACACGCAGCCCGACGGCGGATTAGCCGGGCTCGGAATATCGCCGGTCAGGATCTGCCGCTGCGGGCGCGTCGCCGGATCGGGCGAGGGAATGGCCGAGAGCAGCGCCCGTGTATAGGGATGGCTGGGCCTGGCATAGAGATCGGCGGCGGGCGCCATTTCCATGATGCGGCCGAGATAGAGCACGATCACCGTGTCGCAGATATATTCCACCACCGCCAGGTCATGGGAAATGAACAGCATGGTCAGGCCCAGGCGGGTCTGCAGGTCGCGCAGCAGGTTGATGACCTGCGCCTGGATCGACACGTCGAGCGCCGAGACCGGCTCGTCGGCCACGATGAAATCCGGCTCGAGCGTCAACGCCCGGGCAATGCCGATGCGCTGGCGCTGGCCGCCGGAAAATTCGTGGGCGTAGCGGTCGAAGGCGTCGACCGGCAGTTCCACCGCCATCAGCGCCTTTTCCGCGCGGGCACGCCGCTCGGCTCGCGTGCCGATGCCCTGGATGTCGAGCCCTTCGGTCAGCACCTGGCCGATGGTCATGCGGGGCGACAGGCTCGCGAAGGGGTCCTGGAAGATATACTGCATCTTGCGCCGCTGCCGGCGCAATTGCGCGCCCGAGAGCGTGGTGACATCCACGCCGTCGAGCATGACCTGGCCGCTGGTCGGCTCGATCAAGCGCAGCACCGAGCGGCCGATCGTGGTCTTGCCGGAGCCGGATTCGCCGACCAGGCCGACCACCTGCCCGCGGGGAATGTCGAAGGAAATATCCTGCAGCGCCTTGACCACCGCCCCCCGGGAAAAGGCGGCCGGCTTGAAATGCTTGGAGAGGTTTCTGACCGATAGATAGGGCTGTTGCGTCATCAGAGTTCCTGCCAGCGGATGCAGCGGCTTTTCTGCGTCGGCGTCGTCTCGACCAAAGCCGGCATGGCGGCGCTGCAGGCGGCGATGGCGTAGTCGCAGCGATTGGCAAAGGCGCAGCCCTTGGGCAGGTTGCGCAGTGACGGCACATTGCCGCGAATGGTGGGCAGGGGCGTGCCGGCGCGTTTGAGCTCGACCGCCTGGCCCAGCCGGGGCACCGAGCGCAGCAGGCCCTTGGTATAGGGGTGCCGAGGATGGGCGAAGACCTCCGCCACTGGCCCCGACTCGACGATCCGGCCAGCATACATCACCACGACCCGGTCAGCGATCTCGGCCACGACACCCAGATTGTGCGTCACGAACAGGATGCCCATGCCGCGCTCGCGCTGCAGCTTCTGCAACAGATCGAGGATCTGGGCCTGGATCGTCACGTCGAGCGCCGTGGTCGGCTCGTCGGCAATCAGCATGCGCGGATCGCAAGCCAGCGCCATGGCGATGGTCACCCGCTGCCGCATACCGCCAGAAAGCTCGTGCGGATATTGCTGCGCCCGGCGGGCGGGGTCGGGAATGCCGACATCGGCCAGGAGGCGCACGGCATCGGCCGCCGCCTCGCGATGCGGCTTGCCCAGATGGATGCGGATCGGCTCGGCGATCTGCTCGCCCACGGTATAGACGGGATTGAGGCTGGTCATGGGTTCCTGGAACACCATGCCGATGTCATTGCCCCGAATCTGGCGCAGGGTTTCGTCGGACATGGCGGCAAGGTCGACGACCTCGCCGCTCTTGCGCGACAGCATGACCTTGCCGGCGGCGATGCGGCCCACGCGCTTGGGCAGCAGGCCCATCACCGACAGGCTCGTCACCGATTTCCCCGACCCGGATTCGCCGACCAACGCCACGGTTTCACCAGCGGCGATGGTCAGTTCCATGTCTTCGACGGCGGCAATGTCGGCACCGCCGATCCGGAACACGGTCCGCAGTCCAGCAATGTCGAGAATCGGGGCGCCCATGGTCAGCCGAGTAGTCCGACGGCTTTGAGCACGGCGTCGACCTTGGCCGTTTCTTCGTCATTGAGGTGGCGCTGCGGTCGCGCCATGGTGTTGTTGGCGATGATGCCGAGTTGGCGCATCGCGGTCTTGAAGGCACCGACACCGGCCGAACCGGCGCTGGTGCGGGCCGTCGAAATCCAGACAATCTCGAACAGCTTGCAGAGCCGCTCCTGCTCAGCACGCGCGCCTGCGAGATCGCCTGCCTGCACCAGGTTCCACAATTTGACATAGCCATGCGGATCGACATTGGCGAGGCCAGGCACGACGCCGTGGGCGCCCATGGCCAGCACACTATCGACCACGATTTCCGAGCCGGTCATGCCGAAGAAATCGGCATCGTCCTGCATGTCGGCCAACACATAGCGCAGGTTGCCGTCGTCGCCGCTCGAATCCTTGAGGCCAACGATGGCGCCTTCCTTGGCCAGCGTCACCGTGGTCTTGCGGTCGAGCTTCAGCCCCACGCATACCGGAATGTCATAGGCGATGACGGGCAAGTCCACCGCATCCTTGATGTAGCGGAAATGGTCCACGGTCTCGGCCTGGTTGGTCCGCGTGTAGAAGGGCGCGGTCACGACCACGGCAGCGGCGCCGGCCGCCTTGGCGATGCGCGAATGCTTGATGACACGGTCCGTGGTGGGGTCGATCGTACCGACCAACACCGGAACGCGGCCATTGGTGACCTTGATGGCGTGTTCGACAATGGCCTGGCGGGTTTCTGAATCGTGGAACACCACTTCGCTGGTCGAGCCGAGCACGAACAGGCCGTGGACACCGGCATCGATCAGGTTTTCGAGCACCCGGCTAAAGGACGCATAGTCCACGGTAAAATCGGCGTTGAGTGGCGTTACGACAGGAGGGACGACGCCGGTAAACAAGGGCATTTCAGAAACCTTCAGGGTCAGTTGAGAGCGGAGCGAGGGTCGAACGCGTCGCGCAGGCCGTCGCCAATGAAATTGATGGCCAGCACGGTCAGCACCAGGGCCGCGCCGGGGAACATCCATTGCCAGGGATATTGTTCGAGCACGACGGTGGAGCGCGCCAGGTTGAGCATATTGCCCCAACTGGCCTCGGGCGGCGCGATACCCAGTCCGAGGAAGGACAGGCCCGCTTCCAGCAGGATGGCATTGGCGACCTGCAGCGTGGCGTAGACCACCAGGATGTCGATGCAATTGGGCAGGCCGTGCTTGAACAGCAGATGGGGCACGCCGGCGCCCATGCCGCGCGCCGCCACGACGAAATCGCGCTCGCGCAGTTCGAGGAGACGCGCGCGCACCATGCGCGACAAAGTGGGCCAGGACAGTAGTGAGATCACCAGAATCGTCGGCGTGATGCCGGTGCCGGCAATCGAGGCGAGGACCAGCAGGAAAATCACCGGCGGCAGGGTCATGGCGAGATCGACCAGCCGCATGAGCGAGGCATCGACGATCCGACCACCGAAGCTGGCAAAGGAGCCGACGAGGAAACCGATGACGGTGGAAATCGCCACCGAGACGACGGCCACGATCAGCGAGACCCGGCCGCCCTGCAACAACCGCGCCATAACATCGCGGCCCACGCCGTCGCTGCCCAACCAATGTTCGGGCGACGGCCCCTTGTTGAGCGCGCGCAGGTCGATCTCATTTGGCCCCGAGCCCCACCACCAGTCATAGGTGATGATGGCCACAAGGATGGGCAGGAAGATCGCCAGCCCGACCATGGCCGCGCGATTGCCGAAGAAGCGCTCGATGGAGCGGCGGGTCGGCCCCTTGGTCCGTTCGATGGGGGCGGTCGCTGCATCGGTCATGTCAGGCCACCTGGATGCGCGGATCGACCGCGGCGTAAGTGATATCGGTCAGCAGGTTCACCGCGATCACGCAAGCGCCAACGATCAAGGTGGCGCACATGATGACGGGGTAGTCGCGCGTGTTGACCGCATTGACCAAGAGCAGGCCCATGCCCGGCCAGTTGAAGACGCTTTCGAGGAAGATAGCGCCACCGACTGCAATGCCGATGGTCGAGCCGATCAGGGTGACCACGGGCAGCAGCGCATTGCGCGTGGCATGCTTGATGATGACCCAGAATTCCCGGACGCCCTTGGCGCGGGCGGTGCGCACATAGTCCTGGTTCAGCACTTCGAGCAGCGATGAGCGCATATAGCGCATGATCAGCGCGGCATGGCCGATGGAGAGCAGGAAGGCCGGCAGGATGAGATGCGACAGCAGGTCGGACACGGAAAATGGGGCACCCGGCGTCAACATGCCGCCCGAAGGCGCCCAGCGCAGTTGTACGGAGAAGAAATAGAGGCCGAGCAAAGCGGTGAGGAAGGCCGGGCTCGATATGCCGATGGAGGAGGCGACCGAGAGGGCGACATCGGTCGCCGAATTGCGGCGTACGGCGCTGACAATACCGGCGGCGATGCCCAGCACGATGGCGAGGAGCATGCCCGTCCCCATCAGCAGCACCGTCGGCCCGATGCGCTCGAGGACCAGCGGCAGCACGGGCACGCCGGCGCGCTGGATGGAAAAGCCGAAATCGCCTGATATGGCGGCCCGCAGCCAGCCGAAATATTGCACCGGCAGCGGCTGGTCGAGCCCGAGCCTTGCCCGCAAGGCAGCGAGTTCATCCATCGAGAGCGGCGCGGCAGGATTGATATAGGCGTCGATGGCATCACCCGGTGCCAGGCGCAACAGCACGAAGACGAGGACGCTGAGAGCGACCAGCATCAACAGTCCGATGCCGATACGGCGTGCGATGTAGTTCAACATGACCAGGTCCGGTGTGGATGGAAGGCGGCGCGGATCGTCCGCGCCGCCATGCGCAGAGGAGAACCGCGCTTACTTGATATCCCAGAGTTCAGGATGGGCGGCGAAGGGGCCACCGGCCGGCGCCGGCGTCCAGACGAAGTCGACCAGGTCGGCAGATGCCACGCCATAGCGGTTGGCGACCCACATGGTGGCCCAGGGCAGTTGCTCGTTCATCACCTTGCAGACGTCCTGCCAGCGGGCATCGACCTGGCTGGCATCGGTCTCGCCGATGGCGGCATCGAAGGCGGCGCTCAGATCGTCGAACTCGATGCGCATGATGTTGGCGCCGGCTGGCGGCAATTGCGACTTGTTGAGGCCGACATTGATCCCCGCCGGGTTGGGCCCGTTCTGCAGGCCCGCATAGATCAGCGGGAATTCGTTCCAGTCGGGGTTGTTCTCCTGATAGACGGTGCCGTTATAGGTCGGCACGTCGACCACGCGCGGCACGACGTTGACGCCGACCTGGGCCAGCATGGCCTGCACTGCAGCCATCACATTGGCGGCCTGGGGCGAGCCGTAATAGGTCAGCCAGGTGATCGGCTTGTCGCCGTTGATCTCAGCCCAGCCGGCTTCGTCGAGCAGCGCCTTGGCCTTTTCCGGATCATAGGCGTAATCATTGAGACCGTCGGGCACCAGATGGGGCGCGACATAGCCGCAATTGGCGAGCTTGGCGGCACCACCATAGAGGCTTTCCACGATCGCGGCACGGTCGATGGCATACATGAAGGCCTGGCGGACACGAACGTCCTTCCACAGATCGACCTTCTGGTTGAAGCCGATATAGTTGACCACATAAGAGTCGCCTTCGATGACCCTGAAGGCCTCGTTGCCGGCAAAGGTCGCAGCATCTTCCGGTTCGACATAGGTGAACTGGATTTCACCGGCGCGCAGCGCGGCCACCGCGGCAGCCGGGTTCTCGAAATAGCGGTTGATCAGCCGGTCAACCTTGGGCGCGCCGCCACGATAGTCCTCGTCGGCCGCCAGTTCGACATACTGGTCGGTGACATATTTGGTGAACTTGAAGGGGCCGGTGCCGATCGGGGTGGTCGACCACCAGGTGCTGGTGGCGATGCTCTCGGGCGCGACCGAAGCCAGGGCATGCTCGGGCAGGATCATGACCTGGGCCAGCACCGACAGCAGGCCACCATCGGCCTCCGACAGCGTCACGACGACAGTACGATCATCGGGCGCCTCGACATTGGCGACCTTGCCCAGGCGACCGGTAAAGACACTGCCCGAGGCAGCATCGCGGATCAGGTCGAGGGTGAACTTGACGTCGGCAGCGGTGAAGGCCTCGCCATCGTGCCAGGTCTCTTCGGCCAGGTTGAAGGTATAGGTCAGCATGTCTTCGCTGACGGTGTAATCGGTGGCCAGAGCGCCCTCGATGGCGTTCAGTTCCGCATTATAGATTACCAGCGGCTCGAAATAGGTGTTGAGCCAGGTAAAGCCACCGGTGGCGGCGAGCGGATTGAAGTTCTTGGGGAACCCGCCAGGACCGACATCGAAACCGCCGGTAATGGTCTTCCCATCCTGCGCGAAGGCCGGCGTGGTGAGTGCAGTGGCACCAAGCAGCAGGCCACCAATGGCCAGAGCTTGCGTGATCGTCCTGATATGCATGGTTTTCCTCCCCGGAAAGATCAGGCTTTGGATGGTTCGGTGCGGTTCCTGGCAATGACCTGCTGGATGCCGCGATAGTGATCGTCCAGGCGCTTGCGCGCCTGCTCCACGTCCTTGCGAGCGACCGCTTCGACGATTTCGTGATGGTCCCGCCACGTATCGAGCGGTTCAGGGTTGTCGAGATCGTTAAAGTTGGAGGCCTTGTTGAAGGCCGTCCAGAAGATGTCGATCAACGCGCTCAACATGTGATTGTTCTGGCAGCGGAACAGCAATTGGTGGAAGCGCTGGTCCTCCTCGGCGAAGCTCTCCTGCCGCTCCGCCCGCACCTTCATGCGCGCCGTGACATCACGCAAAGCGGCCAGATCCGCCTCGCTGATCATGGCGATGGTCTTGCCGATCAGCCCGGTCTCGAGCACACGGCGGATTTCGCGCAATTCCTCGACGTCGCGCAGCGAGTCCTGCAAGCCATAGGCCAGGTTATCGAGCAGCGGCTTGAAGGAGAATTCCTTGACGAAGACGCCGATGCCGCGCCGCGTCTCAAGGATGCCCAGCGATTCCAGTGCCTTGATCGCCTCGCGCATGGAATTGCGCCCGACGCCCAATTGCTGGGCCAGGAAAGTTTCGGGCGGCAGAGGATCGCCGGCCTTGAGCTGGTTGGCCTCGATATATTCCTTGAGACTCTCCTGCACTGTGACGTGAAGGAGAGGGGCCCGGCTCAACGGCGTCATCGCTTTCAAATTCGACATCGTGGTCCTCGTTTATCTGTTCCAGCTTTCTGGGCAGCACAGATCAACACCGTCAACGCTTGTTGTATAGCGACATATGGGATATCCTGCAAGTCGATATTGGATAGGTGGCCAAAGCATGAAGATTGCGCTGTTCGGGACCAGTCATTGGCACGCGGAAATGCACCTGGACGCAGCCCGCGCGGCGGGGGCGTCGGTGGTCGGCGTATGGGACGAAAACCCCGCCCATGCGGCTGCCTTTGGAAAGAAACATGCCCTGCCGACGGTGGAGGATATGAGCGACGGCCTGATCCTGGCGCCGGACCTGGTCGTGCTTATGGGTCATCCGACCACCCTGCCCGCCCGCGCGCAGGCACTGATCGAAGCCGGCATTCCCCTGATTCTTGAAAAGCCCGCTGCCAGCAACACAGCGGCCATCGCGGACCTGGCGCAACTGGCCGCAAAAAGAAAAGGCTTTGTCGGGGTGCCGCTGCCCAACCGCTTCGGGCCGATTTTCCATGCTCATCGTCAATTGCAGGAAGCCGGTCGCGCCGGCAGGCTCGCCCATGCCAGTTTCCGGCTGGTGAATGGCCCGCCGGGGCGATATCGGCAGGATGCCGTGGGCTGGCTGCTCGACCCCGCCATTGGCGGCGGTGGCGCCCTGCGCAATCTGGGCATTCACGGCGTCGATGCCGTATTGAGCCTGGCGCAGGGGCCGGTGACCCTGGTCTCGGCCAGTGTCGGCAATCGCATCCATGACGAGGCCGTGGACGACCATGCCCTCTTGGTGCTGACCGACGCGGCCGGCACGCTGTTCACCGTCGAGGCCGGTTATACCTATGCCTCGATGGCGCCCGGCGGCGAATTCGAATGGCGGCTGGTCACGGCGAACGCCACCCTGGTGGACCGAGGCGACAATGCCAGTAGCGTGACGCTGGATGACGCGAGCACGCGCGCGTTGCCGCCCGAACCGACAGCCACCCGCTATCGGCTGTTCATGGCCGATACACTGCAGCGCCTGCGCGACGGCCGCCCACCGGCAATCACCCTCAACGACTATCTCGCGGCGATGACCCTCATCGATGCCGCATATACAAAGGCAAGATCATGATTGGAATTGGTATCATCGGGGCCGGACATTTCGGCGCGGTGCATGCAAAGGCAATGGCCGAGGTCGACGGCGTGCAGCTCGTCGCCAGTTGCCGGGAAGACCGGGCAGCCGCCGAGCAGTTCGCGCAGGAGCATGGCGGCAGTGCCTATTCCGACTGGCGCCAGCTTCTCGCTGATCCCAAAGTCGATGCCGTAGTCATTGCCACGCCGCACCACCTGCATGAAGAGATCGCGATCGGCGCGGCCGAGGCCGGCAAGCATATCCTGCTGGAAAAGCCGATGGCGCCGACCACCCGTGCCTGCGATGCCATCAATGCGGCTGTCGCCAAAGCGGGCGTGCAGCTTATGGTCGGCCATGTGATGCATTTTGCCCTGCCCTGTCTCAAGGCGAAGGAGGTCCTCGACTCCGGCGTGATCGGCAAGCCGGTGCTGGGATCGAGCTGGATGATCAAGTTGTGGATGGAGAGCAATCGTCGCGACTGGCACAAGAATACCGCCTCAGGCGGCGGCATGCTGATGACCGCCGGCATCCATGCGCTGGACCGGTTGGTCTGGCTGATGGGGCAGGACGTGGTGGGCGTCAACGCCCTGGCCGGCACCTTCTTTCACGAGCAGCAGGCCGATGACAGCGCGCTGATCGGGCTGCGCTTCGCCAATGGCGGCATCGGCCAGGTGCAAAGCGTCGGCTACCGCAATGGCGCGGTCGGCTTTGCCATGGACCTGGTCTGCGAAAGCGGCACGCTGCGCATCGATTTCGACAAAGGCGTTTCGATCGGGCGCGACGCCGTCTGGACGCCGGTGCCGGATTCGATCGAGGCCGACTGGATGCATTACGCGGTGGTGCGCGAATGGCGGGCCATGCGCGACGCCATAGCCGGCATCGCGCCCGTGCCCGTTGACGGTGCGTATGCCCGCCAGATTGTGGGAATTATCGAAGCGGCACATCAGGCCAATGACCAAAAGCGGGAAATCGGGATCGGCCATGGCTAGCCAATCGACCGGGCAGCTCGCCCGAGCCTATATCGCGGCGCATCGCGACCCGAGCAAGCCGGTGCCGGCCGCCGCCTTGCAGGCGCTGGACGCCACCGGCGCCATGGCGGTGCAGGGCGAAGTGCTGCGGCAATTGGGCGAGACCGCCTCGGTGGCCAAGGTCGCCGCGCCAGCCGGGGGCCCAGCCCTGGCCGCGCCGATCATCGATAGCTGGGTCACCAGAAGCGGCGGCACGCTGCAACTGAATGGCCGCAATATGATGGGTCTCGAAATCGAGATCGCCGCCGTCCTCAAAAGCGATATCACGCCCGATATTGCGCGCCAGGGCAAGACGGCCGTGCTGGCGGCGATCGACCATTTCATCGTCGGCATAGAGCTGATCGGCACCCGTATCGACCAATATAAGCACGCTGGCGCGTATGGCTCGCTCTCCGATTTCATGGTGACGTCGGGCTATGTGACGGGGGCACAGGTCATCCCTACCCTGCCCGAAGTCGATGGTCTGCTGATCACGCTGGAAACCACCGCCGGCACCACCCAACTTGGACCGGCCAAACTCCCCTTTGGCGGTGTACTCGAGCCCATCATCGCCTATGCCAGCGCCCCCTTCGACCATTTCGGCGGACTGCGCGCCGGCATGGTTGTCACCACGGGCTCCCTATGCCCGCTCATCGAGGTCTCGCCAACTGGCACCTTTGCGCTGCAACTGGGCGATTTCGATCCGGTCTCATTGACCCTATCCTGATATCGCGCCGCTCAGTGCATCTACTAGCCGACGGTTCTTTGCTATCAAAGCAATTCCGGACGCTCTCAATTTCGTCAAGCGACAATGAGGGGGGCATTGCCCGCACGGTGGCGACACCACGGCGATCCGCCGGTGCCGCCAAGTTCAGGTTCCTTCATTGCTCGGACGGGTTGAAATAATATTGCGCACCCCTAGTGCCGGTCCCGGGCCTCAGCCCGACTTCGGTGTTGTCGTACCCGTGACCGAGCATTAGACGACGGTCCGAGGCTGCCCGAATGCCTGAAAGCAGCGTCAAAGCGAATTCTCGGAAGCGGAAGTTGGGCAAATGGCGATACGAGGCTATCTGCATAGACAGACTTGACGCCAGTTCTCCACATCGAATGCCACTTTGTCGAAGTCCCCGTATCTGCTCAGCAACTCGAAGCCATTATGCTGAAGAAGGAGTGGTAACTCCTGAGGGTATATCTGCCGCATATCCACGCTTGTGTGACGAAACTCGGGTTCGGTGACGGTGGACCAGTACCAGTCGGCATGACTTACTTGCGTGATGGGGTTGTAGCGGATCGTCTCTTCAACAGAGATTTCGCCGAGCAGGCTATGCGAGAACTTGCCAACGTGCTGGCGCTCATCGGGATGCCTGCTCAACATGTAAGCGCTCGGGACAAAAATATCGAAGGCCAGGAGACCGCCAGGAGCCAGGTGGCGGCGAATGGCGGCGAATGCCCGCGCAAAATCCTCCGATGTGTGCAGGTGCAGGAGAGAGTTGGCGGCGACGATGACGCAGTCGAAAAGCGCATTGAGCTCCAAGTCCCGCATATCGAGTTTGACGAAATGCACGTCGAGCCCCCGGGTTAGGGCGCGGCTTTCAGCCTTTTCGATCATTATTTCGGACAAGTCTGCGCCAGTAGTCTGCGCACCACTTTCGGTCAGAGGAATGGTGAGCCGACCTGATCCACATGCCAGTTCCAACACTGTCCTGCCAGGTCCGCCGGCGATGTCGACGTAAAAGCGTTCCATTGATTCATCTCTGGGTGAGACGAGATCGTAAAGGTCAGCATCGTCATAGAGTCCGGGCATCGTCCCTCTCCCTCGCTTCGAGAAGACGATAACCGCATCAGGGAGAGTGCGGTTAATCACGGCCGCTTTTGGCTGCAGCAATCAGTAAATGCAGACTGTCCCCTCACCACCCCGACCTAGCCATTGGAGAGACGGGAGCTCAATCGGTTATTAGGTTTTTCTTATGCGTCGGGATGGCCGGACTGGGGCGCTTGCCTGCTGGGGGGGTCTTACCAGCTGTAGCTTATGGTGTGTGATCACTTGGCTAAAGCGCCTGCCGGGCCTATTAGCCATGCATGAACTTTCCTGCTCCCCTCGCTCGCCTTCTGCCTCATCTCGTCACGGTCAGCCCGCTTGAACGTCTTCGCGCCGCGGGTGGTGCCGCGATCGGTATTTTGATCGTAGGCATTATCGGCATGCTGACGCTGCCGGCGCCCAGTGCGCCGCTGCTTATCGCTCCCCTGGGCGCTTCTGCTGTGCTTTTGTTTGCCGTGCCGGCCAGTCCGCTGGCGCAGCCCTGGTCCGTCCTCGGCGGTAACGTGATCGCCGCTGTGGTTGGCGTTACCTGTAGCCTGTTCGTGCCCGAGCCCTCCGTTGCTGCCGCGCTCGCTGTTGGCACCAGCATCGGCCTGCTCCTTACGCTTCGATGCTTACATCCACCGAGTGGCGCAGTAGCGCTTACCGCTGTGGTTGGTGGCCCTGCGCTTCAGGACTTGGGATATTGGTACGTTCTCTGGCCCGTTCTTGTCGGTTCGCTCGCCCTGTTGCTCGCAGCGGTCGCCTATAATCGGTTGACGGGCAAGGTCTATCCGCACGTCGTCCCGGCCAATCCTCTAGTCGTTTCAGCTGGCCAATCTGGCGGTCTCGGCGTCACCGTCGCGGATCTCACGAGTGCCATTCGCGAGCGCGACGAGGTTGTGCCCGTCGATCCACAAGACCTCGAAGATATGTTGCAGCGTGCCGAAGTCCTGGCCTTTAATCGCCGTTCCGGCGATGTTATCGCTGCCGCTGTGATGTCGCAGGGTGTTGCTTCTGTTGGCCCCGGCACCTCCCTCCGGGTCACGCTTAAATTGCTGCGCAGCAATGGTGTCAAAGCCGTGCCTGTGGTCAATGCCAGTCGCCGAGTCGTCGGCATCGTCACCCAGACCGATATTCTAGACAAAGCCGATTGGGGCCCCTCCGCTACCGGATCCGGTCTCGGCTGGCGCCTACACTCGGTTACCAATTCGGACCGTCCGCTGCGTGGCAAGGCGCGCGACGTGATGACGAGCGATGTGCATTGCGTCCTTACCTCGACCCCAATCGCGAGGGTGGTGCAGGTCATGGCCGAAACCGGCCACCATCACGTTCCTGTCGTGGATAGCGAAGGCGTGCTCGCTGGGATGGTCACCCAGTCAGACGTCGTTGCCGCGCTTTTTAGGGTCAATCAGTCCGAATTGGCACTGTCAGCCTGAAGCACCCGAAGATTGCAGCCATTTGCTTTGTTCGACCAGTTGAACGTTAAGGGAGGGCGACTTGGGGACGCGGCTATGAGGTGTGTGGTGGGACTTTAGTTGGACAGCTAGGGCAGAGTGAATCAGCCTCTGCCCGACGTCTGTTTCAAGCTGGCCAGCCTGACGGACTGTTTGGCCGTTTGGACCGTACCGGCGAGCACATCAAGAAACGAGCCATCTTCAGTATGTCCGCGATCTGCATCCCCGCGCCCAAAACCGGACCGTCCGCAAGCCACCCCCGATTAGACGTCTGCCCTTGCCGATGGGCATGTCCGCTTTTGGGATTTGGTGTGACAGCGCTGAACGGCAGGAATGGGGCGTTTGGGGACGCAGGTGAACGCGTCCCCACGCCTTGTCACCGAGGTGGTGCTGTCTTCCAAAGCGAATAGAAGACACCGCTGGCCAAGATCACCGCAGTAACACCCAGTGACCACTCAGCGGGGAATTTCTCCCAGCCCAGGAAGTCCGCCACGAAGATCTTCGATCCGATGAAGACCAGCAGGATCGCCAGCGCCTGCTTGAGATAGGCGAAGCGGTGGATGATGGCGGCCAGAGCGAAATAGAGCGCGCGCAGGCCAAGGATCGCGAAGATGTTGGACGTATATACAATGTAGGGATCGGTAGTGATGGCGAAGATGGCCGGCACCGAATCCACCGCAAAAATCACGTCCGCAATCTCGATCATGACAAGGGCCAAAAAGAGCGGCGTCATATACCGCTCCATCCGCCCGGTCTTGGGGTCGAGCTGGCGCACGAAGAAGCGATCGCCGTGCAGGCTTTCGGTGACGCGGAAGCGCTTCTTCATGAACAGCAGGACCGGATTTCGGCTGAGGTCGGTCTCCTCGTGTCCAGCCATCAGCATACGGACGCCGGTGAAGATGAGGAAGGCTGCGAAGATATAGAGCACCCAGCCGAACTCGGACACCAGCGTGGCGCCAAAGCCGATCATGATCGCCCGCAGGACGATGACACCCAGAATGCCCCAGAACAGCACGCGATGCTGCAGGTGGCGGGGGATGGCGAGATAGCCGAAGATCATGGCGATGACGAAGACATTGTCCATGGCGAGGCTTTTCTCGACCACGAAACCGGTGAGGTATTCGACGCCCGACTGGGTGCCGAGCTGCCACCAGACAAAACCGCCAAAGGCCAGGCCGAGGGCGATGTAAAAGCCCGAGAGCAGCAGGCTTTCGCGCACTTCGATTTCGTGCCCGTCCCGATGCAATACACCCAGGTCAAAGGCCAGAAGGGCCACGACAAGGCCGAGGAATCCCAGCCACATCCAGAGCGGCTGGCCAAGAAACAGGCTGGTCAGGATATCCATCGACAGGCCTCCCCGCTGCGGGCTTCAAGCGACCTGAGGCTCACGATGCGCCCCCCGGTAGACCGAGAGCACTTTCGACACGGTGCAGCGCACCCAGTTCGACCGGATGCACCAGCCCATCGGCCGTGATCACCTGGTGGCAAATCTGGCGGATGGCGTGGCGCTCTTCCATGCTGATGGTGCTCGCCGAGAGGCTCGCTAGGGCACGTTGGTCGGCGGAGACGGGATCGTAACCATAGGCCCGGCTATGCTCGGCCAATTCCTGTGCGAGTTCGGCGACTGAGAAACCCGTCATGGCCGGACTGGTGATGAAGGCTTCCACCAGCGTGCGCCGCTCGGCCAGTTCAAGCCGGGCATCGGCATGGGCGATTACAGCGACGGAAGCGACGAGAGCTTCGAAGAACGCCTCGGTTCTTGCGCGGCCCGCATCATGATGCATATCGCGTGCATCGGCGTCCTGGCGGGCCCGGAGGCGGGCGCCCCGCAGGAAAAGATCGTCCTTGTCAGTATATCTGTTCTTGCTCATGCATATCTCCTCTCAAAGTGCCGCTCGAAAGGGCTGAGGGAGTGCGCATGGAGACCTTGGACGACCATCGGGCACCACACGCAGATGCCCGCGGGCCCTGCCGAGGTGATCCGACATCGCGGGGCGGCATGGCCGCCGACGCCAGAGGGGCCCGGTCACGCCATCGAGATTGGTGCGACCCGTTGAAGCAACAAGAGGGCGACGCAAAATTTTTCGTCACGCCGGCCAAGGCGAGGCGGCGGCGATCAGCTCTTCGGCCACTGGGCTCTGAAATTGTCGCTGGAAAGTGAGGGCATAGAAGGTTTCTTCGATGCCCGGCAGGCGGACGACCTCGCGCAGGCTGCCGGCATCGAGTTCGTCGCGCACGACGATTGCCGGCAGGGGAGCAAGGCCGATGGCCTCGCGGGCCATGAGGCGCAGCATGGCCATGTCGTCCACCTCGGCCACCACTGACGGCAAGATATCGAGGCGGGCACAGAGCGCATCGAATTCGGTGCGGATATTGCTGGCACCGGTCGGCAGGATCACACCATGGGCCCTGAGCGCCTCGGCAGGGGTTGTCGCCGCGCAGACAATTGCCGGAGAACCGAAGAGGCTGATCGGCTGCCGCGCCAGCCGATGGGCCACAAGGCCATCGGCATAGCCGGTACCGGGTGCGGTATTGCAGAGGACAACATCGAGATCCAGCCGGCGCAGCATGCCGGTCAATTCCACCAGGCTGCCTGATGTCAGCACGACCTCGAGGTCAGGACGGCCGAGACAGGGTCGCAGGAAGTCGATCTGGAAATTGCGCGACAATGTCGCAAGGGCACCCACCCTTAGCACCTGACGGCGCCCGGACCCCACTCGCAGCGTTGTCAGCAAGTCCTCGCCCATGTCGAATATGGCCTGGGCATGGTCGCGGGCGATCCGCCCCGCCTCTGTCAGCACCAGGCGCCGTCCCACTCGCTCGAACAGGGCGTGACCTAGTCGGGCCTCAAGCGTCTGGATCTGCGTGGATAGTGCAGACTGCGACACGGACAGGTTATGCGCCGCGCGGGTCAGGTTGCCTTCGCTGGCCACGGCCAGGAAATAACGCAGATGATGGAAGTTCAGCGAGGACATAGTTCGGTTTTAGAGAATGCTTCTATTTATTCAATGAATTTTATCGAACGAAAGCTTTGCGCTAGAGCGGCTCCCACCCTGAACCCACGTCCGGTCTCGTCATGCAAAGTCTGTTCTCGCCCGCAATCCTGTTCTTCGCTCTGGGCCTGTTTGCGGCGCTGCTCCGCAGCAATCTGCAAATCCCCGAAGCAATCGGTAAGGCGCTCGCGATCTACCTGATGGCGGCCATTGGCCTCAAAGGTGGGGTGCAGGTAGCCGACAGTGGCTTTACGCCCCAACTCATCTTGGCCGGCATCGCGGGTTTGGCGCTCAGCCTCCTTCTTCCGTTTCCGGCATATTGGTCCGTAAGGCGACTGGGCCGGCTCGACAGGATGAACGCCGGGGCCGTCGCCGCGCACTATGGGTCCGTGTCTGTGGTCACCTTCGTGACCGGTGTTGCAGCACTGGAAGCGGCCGGACTTGAGGTCGCCGGCTTCATGGTTGCGGTGCTGGCCCTCATGGAGGCTCCAGCCATTCTGGTTGGCCTGTGGCTGGCCCGGCGCGCCTCGAGCATCCAGACGCATGGATTGGGGCAGCACGTCTCCCACACCCTGCGCGATGGCTCGATCCTGCTGCTGGCGGGCGGGTTCATCATTGGGCTCATTGCGGGGCCCACAGGTTTCGAGCCGGTTCGCCCAGTCTTCGAGGGAGCGTTCGGTGGCATACTCTGCCTGTTTCTGCTCGACATGGGCCTCGTAGCGGGGCGACATCTGGCAGGTACCGGCGGCGTCTCGCCAAGGCTCGTCGTCCTAGCAATTGCGCTCGCTGTTACCAATGGCATGGTCGGCCTTTTGATCGGCATGGGCATCGGACTCGATGCCGGCTCTGCCGCCGCGCTGGCCATCCTTGCGGGCAGCGCCAGCTATATAGCAGCGCCGGCCGCCATCAGGATGGCACTGCCTGAGGTCGATCCCGGCATGCCTCTTACCATGTCCCTTGCCGTCACCTTCCCCTTTAACGTTCTTGTTGCAATTCCGCTGCTAACCGGACTCGCAGGATTTCTACCTTAAAGGTCCACGATGATCAGGATTCGGAGCGGCTGATTTCAGGCACGCTCTACTGGGTTATGAACGTCCAATTTGGGGCGCGTTTCTGACAGCACTAAACGGCGTTCATTCTTTGCTAACCAAGCGCGGCCTGCGCCCTTTGTCCTGCCGGGTTCGGTTGAGACATTGTCCAGATGGCAAAGGAGAATCGCCGATGCAGTTGCGCACCTTGCTTACCCTGATCGTGGGCCTGCTTTCGGCTCTGGCGCTCACAGTGCTCACCTTGGCGGCAACAGCAAATCTCGATACCTATCGCTCAGAGACGGCGGAAACAGCGGTCAGGGTCAGATCACAGGCGCTTGGAGCTTTCCTGGCGCGCAGTCTTTACGAGGAGTGGCGGCAGATTGAAAGGTCAGCTGAGACCATCCAGGACCTCAGCGACGCGGACAAACTGCAGCAAATGATAGATGCCATGGGCAGCACGGACGAAAAACTGTCCTGGCTCGGCGTGGCTGCGGCGGATGGAACCATTCTCGCTAGTAGCCGAGGCATGCTGCTCGGAGAAAATGTTGCGCAGCGACCATGGTTTCAGCAGGGACTGATCGCTCCGTTTGCGGGTGACGTGCATGAAGCGGTCCTTCTGGCACGGCTTATGCAGCCGGAAGGCGATGAACCGCTTCGGTTCGTCGACTTTTCTGCGCCGATCCGCAGCGCGGACGGCGAAGTCATCGCCGTGCTGGGGGCGCACGTAAATTGGCGCTGGGTGAGGACGCTGGTTGAGGAGGCTGCACAGCTGCTCGACCTCGACGTGTTTATCGTCAACCGCGACGGTACGATCGTCCTTTCTACTGCGGCCATCGAGGAGCGGACGGCAGAGATGAATTCCATTTTGGCCGCGCGACGGGGTGTCCGTGCGGTGTTTGAGGAAACCTGGCCGGACGGGCAGGAGTACCAATCCTTCACGGTGCCGGACCTCGCTTACGGCTCGCTTCCACCATTCGGATGGGGCCTCGTCGCACGCCTCGACCCTGCCCTGCTTTCTGGCCCGCAGCAACGCTTCCAGACGCAACTGGCGCTGGGTGCTGTGCTCGCCACCCTGTTCATCGCAACACTATTTTCATTGATTTCGGGTGGCATCATCCGTCCGTTGCGCCGCATCGCCGGCGCTTTGTTGGCGGAGGTCAAGGGCGAGCCAACCGACTATGTCCGTGAACACCGGCGCTTCAAGGAAGTCCAGACGCTTTCAGAAGTTCTCGCACGGCTGCAGTCGGATGCGGCCACTGACCGGCGCTGATTTCGCTATCGGATCGTACCAGCAATCACGCGCCTGAGCAGCCCCGCGCCCATGCCCGCCATTGTCACCGCACCCGTACCAGGCGCGCCGCTTTGCGTGTGCAGCTTTTCCACCAGCAATTCCCGCTGGTCGGCGGTCATAGATATGTCGGCCTCCACTGTCGCGCCAATCGACTGCCTGACGCGCGCACCGAATTGCCCCACCCCGGCAACGCTCATCTGGAATTCCGTGTCCAGAGGTAGCGTCAAGCCGCGCAGGCGAACTGCTTCCTGATGAATATCCTCGAGCCAAGTGTTCCATTCTCGGTCTCCAGCTTTGACAAGCACGCGTTCGGGCCGCATGCGCAGGATCGAAGAGGTTCGTGGGAGTTCCACACAGACCAACATGGTGCCCGCCAGAACGAAGAGATTGTAGAGCGTCCAGAACAGGATCACCGCTTTCCCCTCACCGGCGCGTGCATCAAACAGTTCATTTGAGACCAGGCCAATCAAAAGCCCAATTACCGTCAGGGCAAAGAGAAGAACAAAGCGACGCATAATGGTCCATTGCACTACTATGCCCCCTCGGGCTCCGCCCTTCATCGTTACCTTGAACGCATGACCACGAGGCCGGACCAAGCCGGTTAGGGCGGCGCGGGTGATGTCCCAGGCGCCGACCAATTGGCTGATGTCATTGACGATAGGGACGAACATGCCCACCGAGACAAAGTTCAGGAAGATCATCGTCGCAAGATAATAGGGCACGAAATAGTAGATGATGTCGGTCATTTTGGCGTCCACCACGATGGCGCCAAAGTACCAGTAGAGCAGTGGAAACAGGATGCAGGCTAGCCGGAATGGGAACGTGGTCAGCCAGTAGGCCGCCGAATCCAGAATGCTCCAGCGGTCTCGCCAGCGCAGTTTTTCGCGACTGAATGGGCCGGCGTGGCTATGGACGATTTGCATCAACCCAAGACACCAGCGAGCCCGTTGCGTGATGTATTCCTTCAGCCCCTCCGGCGCAAGGCCCTCGCTCAACGGCTCGTTGAGATAGACCGTGGCGTATCCATGCAAAGCAAGGGTGGAGGTCAGAAGGTAATCTTCAGTGACGCTCGCGGTAGGAAAGCCGCCGATCTCCTCGAGTGCAGACCAGCGCACGATCGAGGAGGTACCACAACACACGGCTAGCCCCCAGGCGTCGCGCGAGGGCTGCATGTAATCGAAAAAGAAGCGCTGCTCGTCGGGGTAGGATCGGCTGATACCAAGATTGTGCTGGATGGGGTCGGGATTGAAGAAGTGCTGCGGCGTCTGGACCAGTCCGACCTTTGCATCGGCGAAAAGCGCCAGACCTCGTCGCAGAAAATCGCGATGAGGGACAAAGTCCGCATCCAGCACGGCGACAAAGGCCGGCGGACAACCTCCGGCTCGTAACATGCCAAGGGCATGGTTGATGTTGCCGGCCTTGCTATCCCGGTTGTCCGGCCGCGTGATATGAATGACCCCAGCCTTGCGGCAAGCCTCCGCCAGCCATTCACGCCGGCCGTCATCGAGAACATAGATGGTCTTGTTCGGATGATCGCAGGCCATCGCACCAATGATCGTCCGCTCAAGAACCGCCCATTCCTCATTGTAAGTGGCAATGAAGACGGCCACTTCTTCCGTAGGTGCTGTAGAGCTGGCCAACAATGCGTCGACATCGGGTGTGCGGTTGCGGTGCCGCGACAAAAGGATGAAGGCGGAAATGCTCGAGACAACCGTGCCCGCCTCGATGGCAAAGAACGACCAACTGGCGAACGCATCGAGTGTCCATCCTGGGTCTGCCAAGGTCTCCGTCATGCGCCAGAACAGATAGCGAAGACTGAACCCAATAGCCGCAATCGCGACAATAATGCGAACAGGAACAAGTTCACGGCGGAAGAACGGCAAGATACTGACAGCCACACCCACCAGCAGAATGCTGGGTGCAAGAACAACGAGCCATTCGGGCAGGACGGGCATCAGAGGCCGATCCCGCTGAGAAGCTCACCGAGCCAGTTTGCTGGACCCTCGCTAAAGACCACGCGACCACTCTTGCCGATGGGGCAAGAACCGCCAGAGCCAGGCAATACGCCCTCAAGAAACACCGCGTATCCCTCCATTTGGCGGATGGTCGGATTAACCGCGAGCGTTTCATAGACGGTTCGCGGCCCCGTGCCGGCGAGCAGGCTGATCGTCATCTCCGCAACGCCGCCATCATGAAATCGGAACTGTGCCACGTCACCCGGCTGCAACTGATTGTAGAGCCTTTGATCGACCGTGGCGTGAACGAATAACGCCTCGCAGTCGGCAATTCGCGCGAAAGGCTCGCCTCTGGGCAAATACCCTCCACTATGAGCGGCCAGGCTCCAGATTACACCCGTGACCGGCGAACGTAGTGCGGCAGAGCTGGCGGCAACCTGCTGACCGCGCATAGCCTCCCGAGCCTCTTCGTATGCCTTCAACCGCTCAAGCGCCTGATCAAGGACCACAGGTGAGATTTCTGGATCCGCCTCATAGGCTCGCAGATCGGCAGCGGCCTGAAGCCGGCCATCGAGAATCCAGGCGATTTCACTATTGTCGTTTCGTTGTTGTGTTGCCGTACCAACAACCTCACCCGCAGAAATCCGGCCGCCGACTGGGGCTGTCGAAATTTGAATTGTACCTTCTAGGGGCATTCGCAAGGTGGCAAGCCGCGTGTTGACATAAGCGTTGCCGCTGGACCCCACCAATTGCTCGCCCACAATGATGTAGAGGGCGAAAATAATGGCCAACAGGCCCACGATACGCAGCGCGTACTTCAAGGCAGTCTCCTTTGACTGATTCTGTCCTGCGAGCCCCGTGCCACCCTCGCAAGGGGTATTGAACGATGACTTGCAGACACTGATAAAATTGGAGCAATCCATTTGATGGACCGGCAATCCGCCAGTGACAGAGTGAGCGGGCTGTTGGGAGTAGTCCGTCTTGCCGCGTGTCCAGAAGTCCGAATTCCTTATGACCTGCATTCTCGCGGCCATCATCGTGGCTGTCTTCGGCGCCCTGTGTCTCCGCGTGGCGTCTAGCGGCGGCCCGGAGTGGCTTGAAGGCCAAGAATTCGGGGTGTTCCTCAAGCTGACCGGAGTCACCATCGCGGCCGCAATCGCTGAAATCTGCTGGCGCGCCGTTCGGACGACGCGGACCGAGGAAAGCTCCTAGCCGCAGTTCCGGAATACTGATCAGCGCAGCACTGCCGGCCGCTATTGTTGCCGCCAGCTGATTTAGCGTCCGGTTTTGGGCTGCCTGTTCAAGGCCTCCAATGGCTGAATTGGGGCGCAAACAGGATGGTCTGGAATGACCTGCGAATGCGCTCTTAACTGACGATCCCCGATGTCCGTTAACCCTAGGCGCCAAATACGCGTGACAATCCCAATAGCTCTGCCACGCCAGAAACCGAGTCCACCCGGACTGATGGAAGGCATCCCGGCCTGTTGGTGCACGACAACATCTTCGACGTGGACAACGATACCCTCCAGCGCAGTCTCGAGTCCCTACTCACTCGTGCGCCTTTCGAGGACGACCGGCAGTACATTCTCACCCTGAACATTGACCGCGTGGAACACTTCCGCAAGGAGGTCTGGTACGGTGAGTTGGAAAGAAGCGTCGTCGCATCCTTCACCAAGAGTCGGCGATTCTTAAATACGCAATATCAGGAAGTATGACTGCTGGCGTGTGCAGTACCGACACGTTGGTTTTGCCGGGGCAATCGGGCAATTGGGATCGTAATTTGACTAGCAGTTCTGGGCCAGACATTGCCATTCGCCCAGACTCGGGCGAATGACGAGAACGGGTCGACACCTCCCAGGCAGAAACGCGCCCCATACCAGACATTGAGACCAGAGTTTGCATTTCCAGAAAGCTGCCATCTCAACGAGGATTGGGCGCGTGCGTGTCGCTCGTCATCGCTATGAGGAGTGCAACATTGGATGCCGATAGGGGGTCAATGTTCCGGCCCGACTGACAGTTGGATAGTCGCCGCTTGGGAATGCGCTTCAGCTTGACATCGCGGTCCGCGCGCCACCACTATCGGAAATTATCCAATATCCTATAGGATATCAGGTGCCGCATTTGGATTCCGAGTTTTTGCACCGGATGTGTTCCGGCATCCTGGAGAATGTCGGGGTCCCACAGCATTCGGCGTACCTGCAGGCCGACGTCTTGATGGAGGCAGAATTGCGCGGCGTGCCCTCGCATGGACTGTTGCGGCTGCGGCGGATCATCGAGCGCATTGAGAATGGTGTCATCGACCCCCAGTCGGCGGGCAGGCATTCGTGGCGCCGGGAGGCGTTTCTTGATGTCGATGGGCAGAATGGCCTTGGCCCGGTCGTTGCTGAGCAGGCCCTGACTTTGATTACGGAGCGGGCGCGTCGCACGGGAATCGCCTTGGCGGCGGTGCGCAACTCAAATCACATCGGCATGCTCGGCTTCTATGCAGAGCGGGTGGCAAAAGCGGGCCAAACGGCCCTGGTCTTCTCTACGAGCGAGGCCCTTGTCCATCCTTGGGGCGGGCGTGCAGCACTTTTGGGCACGAACCCTATTGCCATTGGCGTGCCAACAGGGGGTGAGCCTTTTGTAATGGACACGGCCACCAGCATTGTCTCCATGGGCGAGGTTCACGACCGCGCCCTTCGCGGCGAGCCGCTGGAGCCGGGATGGGCACTGGATGGACGTGGTGAACCGACGACCGATGCGGAAGCCGCAAAGTCTGGGTCTCTCGCGCCATTTGGCGGTGCCAAAGGCTATGCACTCGGCTTGGCCTTTGGACTCCTTACATCGAGTCTTGCTGGTGCCGCGTTGGGGCGGTCCGTGCACGGCACACTAGATTCCAACGAATTTTGCAACAAGGGCGACCTGTTCATCGTCATTGATGGTCCCAGTGCAATGCTGGCGGACTACCTCAGGCAACTGCGTGACGCTGAGCCGGCGGCGGGTTTCGATCGCGTATTGATACCGGGGGAACGCGGCAGGGCCTGCCGCGCTGATCGACTCCGCAATGGCATCCAACTTGCCGACAGCGTTTGGCAGGACCTGCAAAGTATGTCGCTCCACATCGGCACATAGCAAATGTGGCCAAAGGGCGCCGGCCCACCCTGGCTGCCGGGGTAGAGTAAAGCCGCGTCGGCCGCACCATACGCTTAGGCGAACCTGGGCAATGATCGGAAAAACCGGCCTCGACCCAGCAGTCTCATCGCCTGAAGGTCGTGCCGTTCAGCCACGCAAATAGACAATTGCCTAAAAATGCGACGCGTGTATCATATTGATATGACCGTCTCACAACCGCCCAGAGCCAGAAATGTAGCGCCCACCGCCGCCGAAAGCGGTGTGAAGACGCGTACGCGACGTCTGATGCTCGATACTGCGGTCAACCTCATGCAATCCGGCCACACGCCTTCGGTGGCGGGGGTGGCCAAGAGTGCAGGCGTATCTCGAGCGACTGCCTATCGCTATTTTCCCAGCGAGGCAGCATTGGTTCATGCCGTTGTGGACGAGGCGATCGGTCCGATCCTGCAATGGGCGCCACGCGGCACGGGCGTCCAAGATCGGGTCGCCGATTTGCTCAGGACAGCGATGCCCCGCATCGAGGAATTCGAGGCCACCTTCAAGGCTGCCTTGCGGCTCTCGCTCGAACAATGGGCGCAAAGGCGCGCGGGCACATTGGGCAGCGAACCCCAGTTTACGCGTGGCCATCGCGTGGACCTGCTGATGCAGGCGACGGCACCGCTTGGAGAGACACTGCCGCATGATCGTCAGCTGCGACTGGCCCAAGCCCTGTCCCTGGTGTTCGGTGTCGAGGTCCTGAACGTCCTCAAGGACATCTGGGGGCTCGACCAAAGCCAGGCGGAGGACGTGGCTCAATGGGCCGCCAAAGCGCTGGTCAATGCCGCTGAAGCGGAAGGGGCGGTGAAGTCGTCGACCGCGAACAAGACAGCCGAACACACGCAAGATGTGTCAGCAACACCCGTCCGGAAGACGGGCGACTAATTTGTGCACACAGCGGCTCCTGCACCGCAATGGCGGGGCAGCCTGACCAATGCTGGAGCGCAGATGACGGGGAGGCATGAGGGTCCGAGACATCGGTGCCAGCCTGCGACCCAGTGAGGGAGGGGATGACGATCAAGGGGGGGCATGAGGCTCAGATCGATCGGCATCCGGTGAGACGCGGAACACTCTGCTGGCTCACGAGCGAGAACTGTGCATGTGAGGGAGATCATAAATGCGCAAGACTATGGTTCGACTACTGGCCGGCGTCAGCCTGACGGCCATGGGCGGCTTTGCCGTCCAGGCCCAGGAGCTCACGATCCTGTGGGCTGAATGGGACCCGGCGAGCTATCTGCAGGAACTGGTGAACGAATACCAGGCCGAAACCGGCGTGGCCGTCACCGTCGAGACGGTGCCGTGGCCCGATTTCCAAACCAAGCTCTTCACCGAACTCAACGCCCAGGGCTCGGCCTATGACCTGGTTGTCGGCGACAGCCAGTTCCTGGGTGCTGCCTCGACCGGCGGCCACTATGTGGACCTGACCGATTTTATCAACGAGCACAACCTGACCGAAGTCATGGCTCCGGCAACCATGCAGTACTATTCGGAATATCCGGGCGGGTCGGGCACCTATTGGTCGGTGCCGCTGGAGGGCGATGCGCTGGGCTGGGCCTACCGCAAGGACTGGTTCGAAGACCCGGCCGAAATGGCCGCCTTCAAGGAAAAGTACGGATACGACCTGGCTGTCCCGAGCGACTTCAAGCAACTGATCGACATTGCTGAATTCTTCCATCGTCCCGATGAAAACCGCTACGGCGCTGCCATCTACTCGCAGAACCAGGGCGACGCCATCGTCATGGGGGTCGAGAACTCCGTCTTTGCCTATGGCGGGTCCTTTGGTGACTACGAAGACTTCCAGGTCACCGGCCTGGTCAACTCGCCGGAGTCCATCGAAGCGCTGGAGGACTATCGCAAGCTCTTCACCTTCGGCCCTCCGGGCTGGGGCAATTCGTTCTTTGCCGAGGTCAACACCGCCATGGCACAGGGCCAGGTGGCGATGGGCATGAACTTCTTCGCGTTCTTCCCCTCTCTGGTCAACGAAGCCACCAATCCGCATGCGGCAAACATGGGCTTCTTTGCCAACCCGCCCGGTCCGCGTGGCGACGACTTCGCCGCTCTGGGCGGTCAGGGTATCTCGCTGATCTCCTACAGCCAGAACCAGGAAGAGGCGATGAAATTCCTGGAATGGTTCGTCAAGGAAGACACCCAGAAGCGCTGGGCCGAACTGGGTGGCTACACGGCCCACGCCGCCATCCTTGAATCGGAAGAGTTCCGCAACGCGACGCCGTTCAACGAAGCCTTCTTCCAGACCATGTTCAAGGTTCGCGATTTCTGGGCTCTGCCAGAATATGCCGAGCTGCTGACCGAAGCCGCCGACGCCTTCTACCCCTATGTGGTCAACGGCGAAGGTGACGCCAAGACAGTCATGGACAACCTGTCTGCGACCTGGGTTGAGACCCTGCAGGCGGCTGGCTACGACGCCAAGTAAGCGATCTGCCGGGGGGATCGGCAACCTCCCCCCGGTCATTGCCCATCGGGGGACCCGGCTTTGACCACTCTCATTACCACGCTCGATCCAAAATCACGTGCCGCGTCTCGTGGATGGAGCGATACCACCATCCGGAACGTCTTCGTCATTCCCACGGTGGCATTCCTGATCATATTCAACGTCTTTCCGTTGCTCTATTCGCTCGGATATTCCTTCACGGACTTCCGGGCATCGAGCAAGGCAGAGGTCAATTTTGTCGGCTTGAAGAACTATATGGATGTTCTCGCCGACCCGGTGATCTGGCGGACCTTTTCGACAACGCTATGGTACGTGATCGTCTCGGTGACCGGACAGTTCGTCGTTGGCTTCGGCCTGGCGCTGCTGCTCAACCGGCCGCTGCCTTTCAAGGGCCTGCTGACCACGCTGCTGATGCTGCCGATGATGCTCTCGCCGGTCGTGGTGGGGCTGTTCTGGAAGCTGATCTACGACCCGTCCTGGGGCATTCTCAACCATGCCCTGCGCCTGGGCCCCGTGGCCTGGCTCAGCGATGCCAATCTGGCGCTTTATGCGGTGGCCATCACCGACATCTGGATGTGGTCGCCTTTCGTCATGCTCCTGTCGCTGGCCGGTCTCTCTGCCGTGCCCAAGCATCTCTATGAAGCGGCGTCCATTGACCGGGCCGGCAAGCTCTACACTTTCTTCCGCATCACCTTGCCACTGGTCGCCCCGATCCTGCTGATCGCTGTGATCTTCCGCACCATGGAGGCCTTCAAGACCTTCGACATCGCCTTCGTCATGACCGGCCAGCCGGCGGCTGAGCTGATCTCGTCCCGCCTCTACAAGATGGCCTTCCAGCAGTGGCAGACCGGTCCGTCCTCGGCCCTGGCCTACATCATCCTGATCATGGTGCTGTGCATCACCAACATTTACGTCAAGTATTTGAACAAGGCGAAGGAGCGCTAGGATGGCCGTCGTTTCAACAAAGGCCGGACGGCTCGGCAATCGCCTGGCAATCGCAGCCGTCATCGTCGTCACACTGATCTTTCTGTCGCCGATCTACTGGATCACTTCGACAGCCTTCAAGCCGCTTGTCCTGGCGACGTCGGTGCCACCCACCGTGTCGTTCGAGCCAACAATTGCGCCTTTCGTGAAGCTGTTCACCAAGCGGGCCCAGTTGACCACGCCGGTCGATCCGGAAGTCTATGAGGCGGCGCCCTGGTGGGAAAAGCTGATCCTCGACGGCGGCGAGCGGCTGTCGCGCGACGGCAATGGCGAAGTGGTCTACTCCGCCTATCCGGACCGTTTCGTCAATTCGCTCATCATCGCAGTGACCTCGACCTTGCTGGCCGTGTCCATGGGGACGATCACTGCCTACGGTTTCTCGCGCTTCAGGGTAAAGGGAGAGGCCGATCTTCTGTTCTTCATCCTGTCGACCCGAATGTTGCCACCCATCGTGGTCGCCATTCCGATGTTCCTGATGTATCGGGCGGTCGGGCTCAATGACACCCATATCGGTCTCATCATCCTCTACACCGCCTTCAACGTCTCATTCGCCGTCTGGCTGATGAAGGGTTTTATCGACGAGATCCCGAAGGAATACGAAGAAGCGGCTTTGGTCGATGGCTATACGCGCATGCAGGCCTTCTTCAAGATCGTGCTGCCCGAAGCCGCCACCGGCATCGCGGCGACGGCGGTATTCTGCTTCATCACGGCGTGGAACGAATATGCGTTCGCGCTGATCCTGACCAACCGCAGGGCCCAGACCGCGCCTCCGTTCATTCCCAGCCAGGTCGGTACCGGCCTGCAGGATTGGACCGTGATCGCGGCCGGAACTGTGCTGTTCCTCCTGCCGGTCGCCATTTTCACCTTCCTGCTCCGCAATCATCTGCTGCGCGGGATGAGCTTTGGTGCCATTCGCAAATGATCAGCCGAGAGTTCAACAAAAAGTACTTTGGTCCTGGATCCATCGCTTTGATGGTGGCTGGTATCCTATTCCTGTGCCAGCCCTGGATCGGCTTCCTGCATGCCTGGAGCGTGCTGGTGATGCTGGTGGGACTGATCGCGTTCAACGTATCCGTTCACATTCCACCGCCGGAGCCGGCAGTGGACGAGGACGACACCGGACCGGTTTCCGTGTCCCAGGCCGTGGCCTCAGGTGGTGCACATGACTGAAATACAATTGCGCAATATCGACAAGCACTTCGGCCCCGTCCACGTGATCCGCGATGTGAGCTTGACGGTGAAGGATCGCGAGTTCGTCGTGTTCCTCGGGCCATCGGGCTGCGGCAAGACCACGACGCTGCGGGCTATTGCCGGGCTGGAAGACATCGACGCGGGCGAAATCCTGATCGATGGCAAAGCGGTGCAGAACATCCATGCTTCCGAGCGTGACGTGGCCTTCGTGTTCCAGAACTACGCGCTCTATCCGCATCTGACGGTCTACGAAAACATGGCCTTCCCGCTTCGTGCAGTGCGCGAAAGCCGGGCCTCGGTCGACGCGACGGTCAAGTCCGTGGCGGCGTCACTGGGGATCACCGGTCTGCTCAACCGGCGGCCCTCGGCACTATCCGGTGGCGACATGCAGCGCGTGGCCATCGGCCGCTCACTGGTGCGCCGGCCCAAGGCCATCCTGCTCGACGAGCCGATCGGTTCGCTCGATACCAAGCTGCGCGAAACCATGCGCGTGGAACTCAAGCGCCTTCATGTCGAGAATGGCTCCACGTCCATCTACGTGACCCATGATCAGGTCGAGGCCATGTCCCTGGCTGACCGCATCGTGGTCATGAATGAGGGCTTGCTCCAGCAGGTCGGCAGTCCCGACGAGGTTTACCGCTATCCGGCAAACCTGTTCGTTGCGCAGTTTGTGGGGAGCCCGGTGATGAATATCGCCGACGCGACCGTAATGGGCGACACAGCTGAAATCAGCATCCGCCTTGGAGGGTCGGGGCCTGAGTTCGCCTTCCCGGCGGCCCTGTCGGGCAAACTGGCCGAAGCCGGAGCCGACCGGAACGGCCTCAAGCTAGGCGTCCGTCCCGAGGGTGTGCTGCTTTCGCGTGACCCGCAGCCAGGCTATGCCGAGGTAACCGTCGGTATCATCGAGCCGCTCGGCTCGCATGACATTGTCGATCTCGATGCCGGCGACGTCGTGCTGCGCGCTCGGACCAACAGCGGCTTCGTTCCCGGATCGGGCGCGAAGGTCTGGGTCCGCATCGATCCGGCCCAGGCGCATTTCTTCGACACCAAAACCGGACGTTCGCTGGGGATCAGGTTCTGATGGCACATATTCAACTCAGGGGCATCTCCAAGTCCTTTGGAAACCACGCTGCCCTCAAGGACCTCAATCTCGAAATCGCCAATGGCGAATTCTTCGTGCTTTTGGGCCAGACCGGCGCCGGCAAGACCACGACGTTGCGTCTGGTGGCCGGACTCGAAAAGCCGACGGCGGGACAGATCTTCATCGATGGTCAGGACGTGGGGGAATGGGGCGCAGCCGAGCGCGACGTGGCGCTGGTGCTCCAGCAATATTCACTTTATCCGCGCTACACGGTGCGGGAAAATCTTGCCTTTCCGCTGAAGTCGCCCATCCGCAAGGTGGGGCAGGCCGAAATCGATGCGCAGATTGCCCGTGTCGCCAAGACGCTTCGCATCGAACACCTGCTGGACCGCAAGGTCGACCGCCTCTCGGGCGGGGAGATGCAGCGTGTCTCGATCGGTCGGGCGATCGTGCGGCAGCCGCGTGTCTTCCTGATGGACGAGCCTCTCTCAGCACTCGACGCCAAGCTCCGCGAGGCCTTGCGGACGGAACTGAAGAACCTGCAGGTCAAGCTCGGCGCGACCTTCCTCTTCGTCACGCATGACCAGACCGAGGCTATGTCCATGGGCGACAAGATCGGCGTGCTCAACAATGGGCACCTGGTCCAGGTCGGCACCCCGCATGAGATCTACAACAATCCGGTCAACACATTCGTGGCCAGGGCCGTCGGTTCACCGCCGATGAACCTGCTCCATGGCACGCTGGCCGATGGTTCGGCGATCATGGCCGGCGGCCAGCGTCTGCCCTATGCTGCCGGCATGGCGGCATCGCAGCCGCTCACCTTCGGTATTCGCCCCGAAGACGTGTTCCTCGAATCCGGGGCTCCCGTTTCGGCACGCGTCCATGACGTAGAAAACCATGGCGTTGCCAAGATTGTCACCCTGCGCTCGGGGGACAACCTGGTTCACGCCACCGTGCCAAGTCAGACCCAGTTGGCCATCGACGACGAGGTCCGCTTCTCCTGGAATGCCGACAAGGTGGTGCTCTTCGACGCCCAGAGCGGCCTCAATCTGCGCCACGCGAGCTGATGTCGAAAAGGCCGGCGCCGCCTGCGGGCGGGCCGGTCGCGCTCTCTGCGCCAATATTCAGAACAAATGAAACTCCCCGATGGAAACCACCGGGGAGCCGAACGACATGTTGGTCGCTGGTGGAAGGTCAGTGCCGGATTTCAGTGCCGAGAACCTTGAGGCAATCTCGCATGAACGCGGCCAGTGCCGTCCAGCCCTTGGCGGATACCATGTTCCCATCGATCAGCGAGTCCGTCGGCGACAGATCGACATAGGTGCCGCCGGCCAAGGTGACTTCCGGCTCACAGGCGGCCAGCGCGCCCACCCGCTTGCCGCGCACCACACCATCAACCGCAATCAGGATCTGCACGCCATGGCAGATGGTGAAAATGGGCTTCTTGGTATCGTGGAAATGCTTGACCATCTGCTGGATGCGCTTGTCGGTCCGGATATATTCCGGCCCGCGCCCGCCGGCACAATAAACCGCGTCATACTGGTCAAGCTGCGCCAAGGCCTCGGAGAAGGTCTTGTTGATGTCGGCGTAGTGTCCCAGCTTTTCGGTATAGGTCTGGTCGCCCTCGAAGTCGTGCAGGGATGTCTTGATGCGGTCGCCGGCTTTCTTGTCCGGGCACACCACATGGACCGTATGGCCGACCGCCATCATGCCCTGCTGATAGACGAAGATTTCATATTCCTCGGTGAACTCACCGGTCAGCATCAATATCTTCTTGCCAGCCATTCTCTGTTCCTCCTTGTTTCAGATCATTCGGCAAACGCAGTGTGTGCATCGCAAGGTGTGATGCATATCTGGTCAGGTCAGGCGAAAGCCGGCAGAAGCCGGGTCCTCGAATTCTGGATGTGAACAAGCATGGCTTCGCGCGCCAACTGAGGATCGCCGCGCCGAAACGCGTCCAGCAGGGCCTCGTGCTCGTCCAGGGCCTCCACGGTCACCAGCCGGTGATACATCAGGCGAAAGATGTGAAAATGCGTGTGCTGCATGCGCAGGACATCACGCATCAGCCCATTGCCGGCCATCTCCAGGATCTTGTCGTGGAATTCGGCATCCTGCCGCGCGAAATCGGAATATCGCAGCTGTTCATCGGCCCCGTCGTCGTCCGCCATGACCCCGGCGAGTTGCTGCAATGCTTTCAGGCCCGCCTCATCCATGTGTGCCGCCGCCTTGGCCGCCGCTTCCGGCTCCAGCATCAGGCGCAGTTCGTAGAGCTCGTCGAAGCGTTCCCGGCTGACCTGCGGCGCGGCGCGATAGCCCACGAGGTGGGCGCGCACGACCAGGCCCTCGCCCTCCAGCCGGCCCAGAGCCTCGCGGATCGGGGTGTGCGAAACATTGAACTCCCGCACCAGTGTGTCGACGGTAATCCGGGCCCCGGGCGCGATCTTGAGGGACATGAGCTGCGCAAAGATCGCGTCATAGACATTGCCCGCCAGGCTGCTGGGGCGTGAGAACCCTGCCGGTGCCAGGCCTGGTTGATTGATCTCCGTCGATTTCATGACTGCGGCTCGCCTCTTGACATGACCGATGATCTAGCAGGATGGTGTCGAGCCGACAATACTATATCTTATACGATCCTATATCGGGAATAGGGCGGGTCGGGCGGAGGACCGTGTCATGGGGCTGTTTGGCGTGCTCAGGCTGCCGGGGGAAATCTTGTTTGGCACTGGACAGCGTCATGCGCTGGGCGCGGTTGCCGCCAAGTCGGGCCGGCGGGCTCTGGTCTGCACCGATGAACGCTTTGCATCCACGTCCAACTTCGCCGAGATGATGGCGGACCTGCGCGCCTCGGGGATCGAGACGCTGATTCATGACGCGGTTCAGCCCGACGTTCCCAGCGAGACCGTTGCCGCCTGTGTCGAGGCCGCACGTGGCTTTGCCCCCGACATGGTGATCGGCATAGGTGGCGGCTCCTGTCTGGACATGGCCAAGTGTGCCGCCCTGCTGCTGACCCATGGCGGGCTGCTGACCGACTATTACGGCGAGTTCAAGGTTCCCGGCCCGGTACTGCCCATCATTGCCGTGCCGACAACCGCGGGCACCGGTTCCGAGGTGACGCCCGTCGCAGTGATTTCGGACGCCGCGCGGACACTCAAGGTGGGCATTTCGAGCCCACATCTGATCGCCACGGCTGCCATCTGCGACCCCGACCTCACGCTGACCTGCCCGGTTGGGTTGACGGCAATCGCCGGAGCCGATGCGCTTACGCACGCCATTGAAGCGTTCACGGCGGTGCGCCGGCCCGCAAGCGCCGCATTGGCCCAGCAGCACGTGTTCATCGGCAAGAATGCGCTCACCGACCACTATGCCCTCTTGGCCATCCGGCTGCTCGGCCGCAGCCTCGAAGCTTCCGTCAAGGACGGTGGCAATGCCGAGGCCCGTGCCGATGTCATGCTGGCCGCGATGGCGGCCGGTTGCGCCTTTGGCACAGCCGGCACGGCAGCGGCACATGCCATACAATATCCCGTTGGCGCCCTCACTCATACCGCCCACGGCTTGGGCGTCGCCTGCGTGCTGCCCTACGTCATGACCTACAACCGCACCGCGAGCCTGCCCGAAATGGCCGAAATCGGCACCGCCCTCGGCATTGACGGGGGCACGGTAGAAGAGCGGTCTCAAGGCGCCGTCGACGCCGTTGCGCGCCTGTTTGGTGCCATCGGCATCGCCCCGACGCTGTCCAGGCTGGGCCTGCCCGAGGACAAGCTCGATTGGGCTGCCGAACAGGCCCTCGGTATTGATCGCCTCATCAAGAACAACGCCCGGCCGATCGATTTGCAGAGCATGAAGACCCTGCTCCGCGCCGCTTTTGATGGCGACATGGCGGGTGCAGCGGCATGACGGAAACAACGCACATGAATACCACACCAGACCTCAAGGCGGCTTCCCGCGGGCTCTACATAGGCGGGCAATGGCGGAATGCCAGTGGCGGAGCGACAATCGACGTCATCGATCCCTCTACCGAAACCGTCCTTGCTTCGGTGCCGGATGCGACACTGGCTGACGCCGAGGCTGCGGTCGCCGCCGCGGCGAAGGCTGCACCCGGCTGGCGCAATACACCGCCCCGCAAGCGATCGGAAATCCTGCGTCGGTGCTTCGACCTGATGACCGAACGCTCTGAAATGCTCGCCACTCTCATATCGCTGGAAAACGGCAAGGCGCTACGAGACGCCCGCGGGGAAGTGGCCTATGCCGCCGAGTTCTTCCGCTGGAACGCCGAAGAGGCGGTGCGCATCACTGGCGAGTTCGGCACCGCGCCTGCAGGCACCAATCGTATCGTCGTCGACTACCAGCCCATCGGCATCTGCCTGATGATCACGCCCTGGAATTTTCCGGCCGCCATGGCCACACGCAAGATCGCGCCGGCGCTCGCCGCCGGCTGCACTGTCATCCTCAAGCCGGCATCCGAAACGCCGCTGACGGCCTATGCGCTGGCGCAGCTTTACGAGGAGGCAGGCGTCCCCCCTGGTGTCGTCAACGTGCTGACCACCACCACGCCCGGTCCGCTGACCGCGGCCATCCTTGCCGATCCGCGCGTGCGCAAGCTGTCCTTTACCGGGTCGACCGGCGTGGGCCGCGCGCTGCTGGCGGAGGCTTCCAAGCACGTCATTTCCTGCGCCATGGAACTGGGCGGCAACGCACCCTTCATTGTTTTCGACGATGCGGATCTCGATGCCGCGCTCGATGGCGCGATGGTCGCCAAGATGCGCAATGCCGGAGAAGCCTGCACGGCGGCCAACCGGCTCTATGTGCAATCGGGCATCTACGACGCCTTCGTTGCTGGTCTGTCACAGCGCATGCAGGCCCTGCATGTCGGCCCTGGCGCGGCGACCGAAACCGAATGCGGGCCGATGATCACGCGCAAGGCCGTGGAAAAAATCGAGCGCTTGGTCGAGAACGCCATTGCCAAGGGCGCTGAGGTCGTGACCGGGGGCGTGCGGCCCAATCGGCCCGGCTTCTTCTACCCGCCTACGGTTCTGGCCAATGCCACCGACGATGCAGAAATGGCCGTCGAGGAGATCTTCGGGCCCGTGGCGCCAATCTATCGCTTCGCCGACGAGGCGGAGGTGGTCGCGCGGGCGAACAACACCGAATACGGGCTCGCCGCTTACATTTACACGCGTGACCTCTCGAAGGGCCTGCGCGTGGCGGGCGCCGTGGAAGCAGGCATGATCGGACTTAATCGCGGCCTGGTCTCTGACCCAGCCGCTCCATTTGGCGGGGTGAAGCAAAGTGGACTTGGGCGCGAAGGTGGACAGCATCACGGCATCGCTGAGTTCATGGAGGCGAAATACATCGCCACCAGTTTCTAGGAAGAGGGCCATGGAGACCGACGCATTTCGAATACGTGGGCATGTCGCCAACTTCGACGACATCGTCGCCGACATTGTCGCCCGCAGTGCCGCTACGCGCGCCAGGGTCCCGATGCAGGCCGATATCGCCTATGGCAACGGGCCCTCGGAAAAGCTCGACCTGTTTTTTCCGGCGGGCAATGCGACGGGGCGTCCAGTCCACATGTTCATCCATGGCGGTTACTGGCGCGCTTTTTCCAAGAACGACTATTCGCTGGTTGCCGATACCGTCACCGCCGCTGGCGCCATCGCTGTCATCGTTGACTACGTCCTGATGCCGTCCGTGCGCATGGCAACCCTGGTGGACCAGGTCGGCCGCGCCAAGCAATGGGTACTGGACAACATTGACCGGCATGGCGGCGACCCGGATCGATTGACCATCAGTGGTCATTCAGCGGGCGCACATCTGGCGACCACCCTGTTCATGCAGGATCGGGGTCCCAGTCGGGTTCGTTCTGCGCTGCTGCTGGGGGGGCTTTATGATCTCAAACCGCTGCAGAAGTCATTCCTCAAGGACGAGATTGCCCTGACCAATGAAGAGGTTGTGTCCTTCACGCCCATGAACAAGCAGTTCGACGCTGCGACGAATGTCACCGTGCTGGTCGGCGCCAAGGAGACCGCACCCTTCCACGAACAGGCCAACAGCTTTTCGCGAAAGCTGTCCGCCCAGGGGCTGGCGGTGTCCCAGCGGATCGTGGTCAACCGTAACCACATGGACAGCGTTCGTGACCTGGGCGTGCCCTATTCATTGACTGGCCGCTACCTTGCAGAGCTGCTGGGCGGCACACGCTAGCGCCTGCAACGGCTACTGGCGCTTGCCGAAGTCGGGCACCTGAACGATCTGGCCACCATTGAGCGCGGACTGGTGGGCACAGATGCCGACCGATGTCCAATTCGCCGATTGTTCCGCATTCGGGAACGGATCGCGGTCTTCCAACAGCGCATTGACGAACTCATTGACCATATGCGGATGTGACCCGCCATGCCCTCCACCCTGAACGAAGGAGAGGTGGTCCGCATCGACGAAGGCCCGCGTGAACTTGCGGATTTCCTCGGGCAGCAGATGAGCAAAATCGGGTACCTCGACCCGCTCGGCGATTTCGGGTTCCGGCCGCTTGGCTGTGTGGAGCACCGGTTGTTCTCCGGTCATCAGTTCCCATTCGAACGACTTCCTGGAGCCATAGACATCTATGCTCTCGCGATACTGCCGCGCCGTGTCCCACAGGAAGCGCCAGACATGGGCGGCAACATCGGAATCGCGGATCTTGATATGGCAGCTTTCGACGGCAAAACGGGATCCGGAGCGGCGGGCGATCTCGTCATTGACGGTGCCCGAGCCGAAACAGCTGACATACTCCGCCATGCCGCCGACCAGCGCCAGCAGCGGGCTGACGACATGGGTGGCATAGTGCATCGGGACCATGTCCTTCCAGTAGTCCGGCCACCCCTCCATGTCCTGCGGATGTGATGCCTGCAGGTATTGGATGCGGCCCAGTTCGCCCTTGTCGTAAAGGTCCTTGATGAACAGGTATTCGCGGCTATAGACCACGGTTTCAGCCATCATGTATTTAAGGCCGGTCTCCCGAACCAGGCCGACGATTTCCTTCGCTTCCTCCACGCTGGTGGCCATCGGCACGGTGCACATGACATGCTTGCCGGCCTTGAGGGCCGCGATGGACTGGGGCGCATGGTCCGGTATGGGGCTGTTGATGTGGACGAAGTCCACATTGGGATCGGCCAATACTTCGCGATAATCGGTATAGCGGGTCGCAATGCCAAACCGGTCCCCGATCTCGTCAAGGCTGGCCCTTGATCTTTGGCATATCGCGGCAATCTCGGCCCTGGGATGGGCCTGGTAGATTGGGATGAACTCCGCCCCGAACCCAAGCCCGATCAGCCCTACGCGCACCTTGTCCATGATCCCCTCCCTTTGCTGGCGGCCAGTATTGCCGCCGCGCCGGGCGTGACCATGAGCATTCGCGCAAAATTCTTGAGATATTTCCCGGTCGCAACCGGCCGGCCGTCAGTCGGGGCTCCTGGGCACAGAGCGGGCCCGGACCTGATCGCGATATTCTCGGGGCGTGAGGCCGGTTTCTTTCTTGAAGAAGACGCTGAGATATTCCGGATGCTCGATGCCCAGCGCAGCGCTGATCTCGGACAGGGGCATGTCGGTCTCGAGCAGGAGTTCGCGCGCCCTGTTCGTCCGGACGCGCAGGATTTCCTGATGCGGCGAACGGTTGAGCGCCTTGCGGAAGCGGGCCTCGAGAACCCGGCGCGAAAGCGGTACCCAACTGAGCACGTCATCGACCCCGATATTCTTGTGCGCGTTCTCGCGAATGAAGGCCACCGCTTCGGCAACATGCCTGTCGGTGACGGCCAGCACATCCGTCGACACCCGCTTGCGCACCCCCACCGGGGCGATGGAATGCTTGTGCGCGGGCACCATTTCCCCATTCAGCATGCGGTCAAGGACACTGGCCGCATGGACCCCGGTTCGAAACGCATTGGGCACGATGCTGGACATGGGGGGCGTGGTGAGCTCGCACAGCAGTTCGTCATTGTCGACGCCCACGACGGCAACTTCGTCGGGGACCCTGATCTCGTAATACCGGCAGATTTCCAGCAATTGCTGGCCGCAGCCATCATAGCAGGCAAAGATGCCGACCGGTTTTGGCAGGCTGTCGAGCCAGGCCCGAATGGCCTCCCGTTGCGTCCACCAGCGTACCGCCGGCTCTGTCCGGACCGGCAGGTTGAAGATGGACGACCTCGAGGGATCGGAATGGCCCAGGATGCGCTCGAAAGCCTCCTGCCGCCAGATCGACCAGTTGTAGAAAGGGTCTCCGAAGAAGGCGAAGTTCTGCAGTCCGCAGTCCCGCAGATGCTCAAGCGCCTGGCGCGTGATCGCCTCGTCGTCGGTCTCGACCCAGGGAATGCCGCGGACTAGCCGCGCTGCACTGACATCAACGGTGGGCACCCCCATGGCGCTGATGATCCGAGCCATGCTTTCCGTTTCAATTCGCGCGATGATGCCGTCGAACTGCCAGCCGCCGGCAAAGGACTCGTCGATTTCGTGTCGGCCATGCTCGGTCAGGTACAGTGACCATCGGCGCGACCGGGCATAGTCGTGAATGCCGCGAAGGATGTCGCGAGCATAGCCGTTGGATGTCTCGACAATCACCGCCACGCTGATCTCGTCGACCAAGCTTCCCTCGCCCCCCGACCGGCATGAGGCCGACGCCCCAGCACGGCGCACTATACGCCGGATGGGTCAAATGCCTACCCGTTTCACGCCGGGCTTAGCCAAGCAGCTGGCGCAGGAAACGGGCCCCATCGCGCGCCAGATCGTCCTGGGAAGCAGCCAGCGGTCTCCAGATCGCCGCCGCCTTGGCAATTTCCACGTTCCCGGGCGCGAAGGACTCGATGACGACAGGACCGGCATAGGCCACATCCCGCAATGCATCGCGGATACCGTGCCAATCGACATGCCCGGTTCCCGGTGTGCCACGGTCGTTTTCGCAGGCGTGGAAGTGACCCAGCAGATTGCCCGCCTGGCGGATGGCGTCAGGGATGCTTTTTTCCTCGATATTGGCGTGGAACGTGTCGATATGCACCTTATAGGCGGGATGGCCGACCTCGCTGATCAATGCCAGGGCCTGATCGACAGTATTGATCATGTCCGTCTCGAACCGGTTGAGCGGTTCGATACCGATGGTCACTCCGGCATCGGAAGCCATCTGGCCCAGATCCCGCAGGGTCTTCACGCACCAGTCCCGTTCGCGGGCCTTCTGCTCCGCAGAGACGACGCGGGTCTTGCCGACCGCCGAGTAAACCGGCCCGGCAAATAGAGAACTCCCTGCCGCCTCCGTCAGTCGAAGACACTCCGCAATATACGCTGCCCCATTGCGACGGATATCGGGGTCATCGCTGGAGATGTCGCGTGTGTTGCCAAAGGCGCCGCAGATAGTGATGGACAGCCCTTCGCCCTCGGCAATCTTGCGCAACTCCGGGACATCTATCAGTGACGCGTCTTCCACTGCGACCTCGACAATGTCGAAGCCCATGGATTTGATCTTGGGGATCAGACCGAAGTCGCGAGTCGCAAACGGCGAGGCCCAAATAAAGGTGTTCGCACCGATCTTCACTGTCGTTCCTCCCGCTTAGACAGGTGGCCGCTCAGAATGGCGTCCCTGCTTCTCCTGTCTGTCGCTCGTGGCACGCGCAGTAAATGAGTATTCGCGCAAAAAAGATGAGATTTGTGACCGGGTGCTGGGCGCCCATGCCGGCCCACATCATCAACAACTGTTGGACGGTTGTGCACACGTCGGTTGAAAACGCCAAGAACGTGACGCGAGCCATGCGCGAGAACGCGCAGCAGGGCTTCTGGAACGGCTCCACCCCCCCCGGTTGGGTACAAAGCAGTGGCTGCAGAACAGCGTGGCGCTAAGATCAAGAAGGTGTTGGCCGTCGACGAGGTGGAAGCCGAACTCGTCCGGCTGATCTTTGATCTCTACCTCCGAGGCAATCCTGCAGGCGGCACCCCACCACTTGGCGTCACCGCCATCGCCGCTTGGCTCAACCAGCGCGGCTACCAGACCCGTAGGGGCGGACAGTTTGGCGTCGGCCCGCTCCACAAGCTGCTGACCAATCCGATCTATATCGGCCGAGGCCGCTATTCGATCCGCAATTCCGCTAACGGGGGCAAGCACGCCAAGGGCGAGATCGTCGAGTTCAAGGTCCGGCTATTATTGATGAGAGCCAGTTCCAGGCGGTGCAGCAAAGGCTGGTGGATAACAACCCGCGGGTGACGCCGCCGCGCGCCGTCACTGGTCCGGTCCTTCTCACCGGCCTCGCCACTTGCGAGCATTGCGGAGGGGGCATGACCATGTCCACCGGCACGTCCAAGAGCGGTAAGGTCTACACCTACTACGCCTGTGCGAACCGGGCGCAAAAGGGCACCAGCGCCTGCCGGGGCATCCGCATCGCGATGCCGCATCTGGATAGTCTCATTCTTGATGCGGTGGAGGAGCGCGTCCTGCCGCCCGAGCGTATCCATATTCTGCTGGATAAGCTAATCGCACGCCGTGCTGCGTTCGCTGGCAATGTCGATGATCGGTTAGCCACCCTGCGATCGGAGCGCACAAAGATCGAGTCGGCGATCGGCAACCTCTATCGCCTTGCCGAAACGGGTGACCTGGGCATCGATGAGAGCCTCTCGGCACGCATTCAGGAGCTGCGGGCCCAGAAAACCAAGATCGACGCCACAATCGCACGGGCGGAGGCGCAAGCTGCTCCTGTTGCTCACCTCCATCCCGAAAAAATCGAGGCATTCTCGAGGACTCTCAAGGAGAAGTTGCGGAATGCCGACCCTGTCCTGCGCCGCAACTACCTTAGGACCGTGGGTTATCGTGGGAGAAAAACGCGTCATTGTCGTGGGCAGCACCCACAGCCTCCATCGCTCAATCGCGGAGGGCACTTTTTCAGCAAACAGTGTTCGCAGTTTTATACAGGAATGGCGCGCCCGAAGAGATTCGAACTCCTGACCCCCAGATTCGTAGTCTGGTGCTCTATCCAGCTGAGCTACGGGCGCGCAGGCCGACTATGCGGCAGGCTTCATTGGATCGGTGCGTCTGGCGCTTCCGATCGAAGCGGGGCAACCCATACATGGGCGTCCTGACCATTGCAAGCGGGTCCTGACGAATTTTGTGTATGGATCATGTCAAAGCCCGATAACGCGGCAGCAGGATGTCAAATCGCGTCCCCTGCTTCTGTTCGCCCAGAACCAGCTCACCTCCGTGCGCCTCAACGATTTCCCGCGCAATGGCCAGTCCCAGCCCGGTCCCTCCTGGTCGCGCCGAGCCTTCAAAAGCCACGAACAATTTGTCGCGGGCCCGGGCTGGCAGGCCTGGCCCGTTATCGCTGACCGAGAGCACAACCTGGTTTTCGTCGCTCGTGGCGCTGACTTCTATGGCCGGTCCGCCGGTATCGGCATGTGCCGCTTCCAGCGCTTCGCGGGCATTTTTGAGCAGATTGCCCAGCACGCGCCCCATCTGCCCCGCATCGATGTCCACGATCAGGTCCTCGTCCACCGCATTGGTGAATTCGAGAGCGGGATTGCCGGCGACGCGCGCCTCAAACGCCGCCTCCTCCACCACCGATCGCAGCGCAACCGGCGCGAATCGCGGCACGGCAGCGGTCTCCCGCCCATAATCGAGCACCGATTGCGCAAAGCCGATGGCCCGGTCGAGCGTGTTGACAAGGCGCGGCGCCAGACGCTGGACCTTTGGATCATCAAGCGTCGCCACCTGGTCGGAGAGCAATTGCGCCGAGGCAAGCGTGTTGCGCAGGTCGTGGTTGATCTTGGCCACGGCCAGCCCGAGATCGGCCAGGTGCCGGCGCTGGCGCAGCATGGAAAACAGATCGCTTTCCATGGCCGACAGCTCGCGCTCGAGAATGCCGATCTCGTCGCGGCGGCTCGACGGCGCCAGGATCAGCGCCGCATTTTCCGGCGATTTTCGGAAAGCCAGCATATTGCCGGTCAGGCGAAGCACCGGATCAATGAATAGGCGGCTCACCAGGACATAAAGCACAAAGGCCGTCACGGCCGCGATGCCGAGCGACACGAGGGCGATGGACCGGGAGTAATCCAGCATGTCGCGCCGCAACGGGGTTTCTGACATCAACAGCTCGACCAGGCTCTCGTCCATGTCGCCGGCCCCCACGACCCGCAAGGTCCGTCCCGGCCCGGCAAACAGGGTGTCGAGCGCGCCCCAGATCTGGGTGGGCAGGTCGCTGAGGCGCAGGTCGGCGGTCACCACGTCGTCGGGTATGACCGGATCGGTCAATTCGATCAGCTGACTCTGGCCTTCGCGCCGATAGACGATGGCATAGGCGTCGGCCGAATTGAGCAAGCGGTCGGTGAGGTTGCGCGGCAGCGCCATGACGTCGGGCACGGCGTCGAGCACACGCGCGGCGACGATACCGACGCGCAGGCGGTCCTCCAGCCAACTGGTGCGGAAACTGGCGAGCGAGGGCAGATAGACCACGACCTCGACAAACAGGATGACCCCGATAATCGTGGCGATCAGTTTGCTCGAAAGGCCCGAAAACCGACCGGTCATGACGATGGGCTGATCTTTCATTGCCCCAATCCTATGCCGTTCGCCGCGCGCCGTCAGGCAGAATCTGCTTTGCCAGGGCGCCCTCTAGAAACCAACCAGCCGCCTTATGGCCCCGCGTCGCCGTTCCCAGGAAGATACGGCGCGCCCGGCCAGGCGGTTTTCCCCCAGCGCAACAATGCTGGCCATCATGCTCGGATGGGGCAGCGGCACGTCGGCCAGCGCGTCCAGAGGCAGGCCGCGATCCATGACCAGAGCGAGCATGCCTGCCATGTCTGCGGCACCTGGCCCCACCAGACTGGCTCCCAGAATACGCCCTTTTGCGTCCGTAAGCACCTTGGTCAGGCCACGAGTGTCGCCACGCGCCCGTGCCATGTCATTCTCGCCCAATCCGCACCGGGTCAGCACGTGGCCCGGGGCCAGCTTGGTCGTATCCGGGGGCAATCGACCGATCTGGGCCAGTGCCGGCTCGGTCAGGATGAGTTTGGGCTGCGCCGAGGGGCGATGGCGTGGCGCGCCGATCAACAGGGTTTCGACGACCGAACGGCCGTGCGAGAGCGCGTGCTGCCACTGCTCCATGCCGGCGGCCATTCCCACGACCCGCACCCGGCGGTTGCTCGTCTGTCCCGTCGTCCCGGTAGCGTAGCGGCCGACCTGCCCGCGCAACGGCCGGATGGCTGCGGCTTCCAATCCTAACCCACCAAGGCTCGCCGCGCGACCGTCAGCCACCAGCACATGTGAAAGATCCAGCGCCAGTTCGCCGCCATCGGCCAAGTCCACGGCGGCACCGATGCCCTGCGAGCGCGGCTGGATATGGCGCACCCTGGCACCGTCGAGCACCCGTATGCCATCGTCGGCCAGGGCCTGCAGCAAGATGCTGGCCGTTTCGATGTCATAGTCCGACAACGCGTCGCCCTGCGGCACCACGGTGACTTCGGAACCCAGCCGGGCATAGGCCTGGGCCAGAGCAAGCCCTTCCGCATCGGCGCCGATCACCAGCAGGTGCGTCAGTTTGCGGGTATTGTCGAGCAATCCGTCCACAGTAAAATGGTCGGTCATGTCGAGGCCGGGAACCGTTGGGACCACAGCATTGCTGCCGACCGCCAGAATGTAGGCGCCAGCCTTGATGCTTGTATCACCCACCACCAGGGTAGAGGAATCACTGAAATGCGTGGGCCCGGACACAATATCGATTCCGAGGCCGGCCAGGCGCTCCCAGCTGTCGAGCGGCGCACGCTCGGCCGCAACCTGCCGGGCCCGCTCCTGCACGGCCTTGAGACTGATCTTTGGATCGCCGGCGCCCAGGCCCAGTGCCGGCCCAGAGCGCATCGCCTGTGCGAGGGAAGCGCTGGCAACCAGCGCGGCAACTCGCACGGCCCGCTGCGGCCCATCGCCCGGCTCGGCGGCACCGCGATCGACAAGGGTAACGCCAGCGCCGAGCCGTCGAGCATGCTGCGCCAGTGCTATTCCCAGCGCGCCTGCACCCACGATGCAGAGCTCGGGTCGTGATATCTCAGCCATATCCGCCATGGGGCCTGAACCAATGCTGCTCTTATGCGGGGGAAAGCCGTGCTTGACAACTGTCCCCGCCCGCGTGTTCTGGGTGCCAAGGCGCGTTGACTTGGGAGACTCTTTTCCCTATAGACGCCACCAACCGGAAGACGGTGCATCTGTCCGCCGTCGTCACCAATTCTGCTTTCAAGCAGCACCAAACTAGAGGAACCGTGCGGTAGCGCGGTCTGATGTCATGAAGCGTACATACCAGCCCTCCAAGCTCGTGCGTGCCCGTCGTCACGGTTTCCGTGCCCGTATGGCCACCAAGGACGGCCGTATCATCCTGAACCGCCGCCGCGCGCTCGGCCGCAAGAAGCTCTCGGCCTAAGGGAAACCTGGCCGGATGACGGCCGATCTCTCCCAACCGAAAGCATTGCGCCGCCTCAAGCGGCGCTCGCAGTTTTTGAGAGCCGCCCGGGGCAATCGCGCCGGGCGCTCTGCGTTTGGGCTGCAGGCCATCGCCGCGCCCGAACAAGAGCCGGGCGTCGGCTTTACGGTCACCAAGAAAGTCGGCAATTCGCCCGAACGCAATCGCATGAAGCGCCGCCTGCGCGCGGCTGCGGCAGCTTGTGCGCGTGACTTTGTGCCCGGACATGACTATGTGCTCTTGGCGCGACGCGAAGCCCTCAGCCAGCCCTTCGACAGAATGGTGGCTGATCTTTCGAGCCTCATCGCTCGTGTGCATGACACAAAGTCAGGCGACAATCGAAATACCCCAGGCCGCGGCCAACGGAAACCGAGACCATGAACTCTGACAATCGCAATGTGATCCTCGCCGTCGTGCTCAGCATGATCGTGCTGTTCGGCTGGCAGTTCTTCATTGCCGGACCGCAGCTCGAACAGGCCCAGCGCCAGGCCGAGATCGCCGCCCAGCAGCAGGCCGATGCCGAACAGTTGGCCGTCCCCGCGACCAATGCCGATGGTACTGCCGCCGCTCCGGTCGCTGGTGCACAGCAGAGCTTTGCCGATGTGGACACCGCCCTGGCAGCCAGCGAGCGCGTTTCGATCGCCACGGCCGACCTTGAGGGCTCCATCAACCTGACCGGCGGGCGCATCGACGATTTGCGGCTGCGCCAGTATCAGGAAACCGTCGAGCCGGATTCACCCATTGTCACGCTCCTGAAGCCCGCAGGTCTCGCCGACGCCTATTTCGTCGAACAGGGCTGGGCCGCTGCCAGCGGCTCGACCGTCGCCGTGCCCGACAGCCAGACCGTCTGGGCCGTCGAAGGCGACAACGCCACGCTGAGCGCAACCACCCCGGTCACCCTGGTCTATGACAATGGCGCCGGCCTCATTTTCCGCCGCACCTTCGCCATCGACGACTACTATCTCTTCACCGTCACCCAGTCGGTTGAAAATACCGGCACCGGCGACGTGGCCCTGTTCCCCTATTCGCGCGTTGTCCGCCATGGCAACCCGCAGGTGGCGAACTTCTTCATCCAGCATGAAGGCCCGATCGGCGTGCTGGGTTCGAACAATTATGTGGCCCGCAAGTATTCCGATCTGCAGAACGAGCGCCAGGTGGACTGGGCGTCCACCAGCGGCTGGCTCGGCATGGCCGACAAATACTGGGCGACTGCTGTCCTGCCCAAGCCAGACGCCGCGATCAATGCGCGCTTCTCGTTCAGCCAGCCCAATGGCACCAATGTCTACCAGACCAGCTATGTGGAAACGCAGCCGGTCATGGTCCCTGCTGGTGGCACCGTCACCCACGAATCCTACGTCTTTGCCGGCGCCAAGGAAGACAATGTCATCAACGCCTATCAGGAAAGCTATGGCTTTGACCGCCTCGACCTCCTGATCGACTGGGGCTGGTTCCACTTCCTGACCAAGCCCATGCATTGGCTGCTGGTCACGCTCTACGGCATTCTGGGCAATTTTGGCCTCGCCATCCTGGCCGTGACCGTCATCGTCAAGGGCCTCTTCTTCCCGCTGGCCAACCGCTCCTATGCCTCCATGGCCGCCATGCGCCGCGTGCAGCCGGAAATGAAGGCCATGCAGGAGCGCTACAAGGACGACCGCGCTGCCCAGCAGCAGGCGATGATGGAGCTCTACAAGAAAGAGAAGATCAATCCGCTCTCAGGTTGCTGGCCCATCCTCATCCAGATCCCGGTGTTCTTCGCGCTCTACACCGTCATCTTCATCTCCATCGAGATGCGGCATGCACCCTTCTTCGGCTGGATCCAGGACCTTGCAGCGCCCGATCCGACCAATATCTTCACCCTGTTCGGCTTGATCCCGTGGGATCCGACCGCCCTGCCGCTGATCGGTGGCTTCCTGCACCTGGGTGTCTGGCCGGTCATCATGGGCATCACCATGTGGGTGCAGATGCGCCTCAACCCGCCGCCGCCGGATCCGACCCAGGCCGCCATCTTCAACTGGATGCCCGTCATCTTCACCTTCATGCTGGGCACCTTCCCGGCGGGTCTGGTGATCTACTGGGCCTGGAACAACACCCTTTCGGTTGCCCAGCAATGGTTCATCATGAAGCGCCACGGGGTCGAGGTGAACCTGTTCGGCAACATCATGGACAGCTTCCGCCGCAAGCCAAAGCCGGCAGAGCCGACCAAGAGCTAAGCCGCACCAGCAAGTCCAAAGGCCCGCCGCTCTGCCGGCGGGCTTCCTCTTTGTGGGAACACACCATGACGCAGCCCGACTTTTCGCCCCACATCCTCGAGCGCGGACGCCTGATGTTCGCCCGGCCGTTCCTCTTCGTGAAAGGCTGCGTCAAGCTCGCCGACCTGCCCCCCATGGATCGGGTCGAGATCGCCTTTGCCGGCCGCTCCAATGTGGGCAAATCGAGCCTGATCAATGCCCTGTGCGGCACGTCGGGCCTTGCCCGCACGTCCAATACGCCCGGACGCACCCAGGAGCTCAACATCTTCGAAAGCCAGAGCGAGAACCTGCGCATCGTAGACATGCCCGGCTATGGCTATGCCAAGGCGCCCGAACCCAAGGTGAAGGCCTGGACTGCGCTGATCCACCAATATCTCACCGGTCGCGCCACGCTGCGCCGGGTCTATGTGCTGGTCGACAGCCGCCACGGCCCCAAGGACAACGACCTCTCGGTCATGAACGAGCTCGACCGCGCCGCGGTGAGCTACCAGATCGTCCTCACCAAGATCGACAAGCCCTCGGCCAGGGAGCTCGAGACCAATATTGCCGCGACCCGCGCGGCGATTGCCAAGCGTCCGGCCGCCCATCCCGACGTCATACTGACCTCGAGCGAAAAAGGCGACGGCCTGACCCATCTGCGCTCCGAGATCGCGCTATTGCTCGAAAGCTGAGCTAGCGCCGCGCGTCCGCCTCGATCATGAAACGGGCGACGTAATCTCGCAGCCGGGCACTGTCAGATGCCACCGTGAACGAGCCCAGGGCCGTCTCGATGACGGCATCCTCGGCCCGGCCGCGTCGCAACTCGACCAGCGCCGCACCATAGGGATCGTCGAATTCAGGATGCGGTTGGAAACTCAGCGCTGCGCCACTGGCATAGTGCAGGCCCGCATTGGGGGTGAAATCGGACGCCAGGATCACCTGCGCCTCCCTGGGCGGTACGATCACCTGATCCTGATGCGAGCAGATGACGCTGACGCTGTCGGGGGCCTGGCTCATGAAGTCGGGCCGGTTGACGACACGGTAATTGTGCCGGCCGAGCCCCCAGCCCTTCTCGGATTTGCGGACATCGCCGCCCAAAGCGTCAGCCATCACCTGGTGGCCGAAGCAGATGCCCACCATCGGCGTCTTGGCGCCATAGGCCTTGCGGATGAAGTCGCGCAGTGGTGGCAGCCAGTCATGGTCTTCATAGACGCCGGCAGACGAACCGGTAATGGCAATGCCCTCCAGCGTCGACGGATCCGGCAGCGCCTCGCCATCCAGCACCCGCACGGCCTCATAGTCAAAGGCGTGGCCGGTCGAGGCGAACATTTCGCGGAACATGACTGTGTAGGGGACGAACCGGTCCTTGAGCGGATCGGGAACCTTGCCGACTTCGATGATGGTGAGCTTCATTTAGGAATCCTCTATGCTTCTGGCATATCGGACTCGCAGGAAGCCAATCAAGCCGCGGGCTCGAACCTCATCGCAACCCCGTTAATACAATAACGCAGGCCTGTCGGGGCGGGGCCATCCTCGAAGACATGGCCCTGGTGCCCGCCGCAATTGGCGCAATGCACTTCGATCCGGGTCATGAATAGCGAGGTGTCTTCCTTGGTACCGATGCTTTCCGGGATATAATCGTAAAAGCTTGGCCAGCCCGTACCGCTATCGAACTTGGTGGCGGCGTCAAATAGCGGCTGGTCGCACCCGGCGCAGTGGAACACACCTGCCCGCTTTTCGTCATTGAGCGGCGAGGTGAAGGGCCTTTCGGTATTTTCGTGGCGAAGCACCTGATAAGCCTCCGGCGTAAGTCTGGCCTGCCATTCCTCGTCACTGAGCGAGAAGGGAAACTGCTCCTCTGCCGCCTGGGCAGCACGCCCCAGGCCCAGCAGGGCGCCCAGGCTCAGCATTGAGCCCGAAATCAGCACGTTTCGACGATTGAAGCGCATCTGGCATCTCCACCAATTGAGGCATCACAGAAAAGCCAACGTGACCATAGCAGGCCAGGGCCCGCCAGGTCACGTCGAGATGGGGCTCCGCATAATGGAAGCGCCTTACGCGGAGGCCCCGTTTGCCTGCTTATTCGGTTCGGAGCAGGCTTTGGTTACATGGCCGGGAGGAGAACGGCGTCGATGACGTGGATCACGCCATTGGACTGGTCCACGTCGGCAATGGTCACCGTGGCAGTACCGCCATTGGCATCGGTGATGACCACATTGTCACCGTCGAGGCTGAAGGTCAGCTCGCCACCCTGGACAGTTGCCGCCTTGTACTCGCCGCCATTGTCCTCGATCATCTTGACGAGGTCGGCCGAGTGAATGTCACCGGCGATGACGTGATAGGTCAGGACGGCAGTGAGCTGGTCCTTGGCTTCGGGAGCCAGCAGGCCTTCGACAGTGCCGGCGGGCAGCGCTTCAAAGGCGGCATTGACCGGCGCGAACACGGTGAACGGGCCTTCGCCCGACAGCGTCTCGACCAGGTCGGCAGCCTGCACGGCAGCAACCAGCGTGGTGTGGTCGGCCGAATTCACGGCATTCTCGATGATGTTGTTGGTGGCCGGCATGGCGGCGCCGCCTACCATGGGAGCGTCCTGGGCGATGACGGCAGCACCTGACAGCGAACCAAGAGTGAGAACGGCGGCAACAGAGAGAGCACGAAGCGAAAGAGTCATCTGAGAGTTCCTTCCTGTGTAAATTTCACCCCTACTCGCGGTAGGGTCGAAGGAAGATACGGAGCCTCGGCGCAATCAGTTTCGGGCCCGGTTTCAATGGCACCGTAATTTTTTCGGCAGCGTTTTATTCTTTTAGAACAATGGTCTAAGCACGGTTTGAAGCCGCACCACAGCCTTCGCCAAACAAAAAAATCCGCAGTGATCCATTGTGAGTCCGGGCACGTATGAAGCGCTTCAGCGAGCGTTGGTTCCAATGCCCAAACAATTGAACCGGCAATGCGCTTCATCGAAAAACCCTCGGGATAGCCCGAGGGTTTTGCAAGTCTAGATCATCATAAAACTATGGCCGTGTACCTGCCCGGCCTAGCCCCTGAGGCCGGACCAGGACGGGTCGGATGCATAGCTTTCGGTCGCCACAGTCTGGGCGGCGCGGCCCCAGATGTCGACGCTCATCAGGCGCGGGCCGTCATTGCCGCCCGGATCCTGGAAGAACATGATCACGCGGCCATTGGGGGCCCAGGTCGGCCCTTCGGCGTGGTAGCCGGAATAGAGCAGGCGCTCGCCCGACCCGTCGGGGGCCATGATGCCGATATGGAACTGCCCGCCCGACTGGCGGGTAAAGGCGATGAGATCGCCGCTGGGGGACCAGACCGGAGTCGAATAGCTGCCTTGGCCAAAGCTGATGCGCTGCGCATTTCCGCCGCCCGCACCCATCATGTAGATTTGCGGCGAGCCGCCACGATCACTCTCGAAAATGATGCGGCTGCCATCGGGCGAGAACGAAGGCGACGTATCGATCGCCGCGCCCGAGGTCAGCTGCATGGGCTGACCGCCACCGGTGGACACGGCATAAATATTGGTCGCGCCACCCTGCTCCACCGAGAAAGCCACGGTGCCGCCATCGGGCGAGAAGCGCGGCGCAAAGGTCATGGCGCCGACATTTGCGAGCCGCTGCTGCTGCCCGGTCGAAAGCTGCAGCAGATAAACCTGCGGATTGCCTTCGGCAAAGTTCATATAGGTGACGAGGTCGCCATTGGGCGAGAAACGCGGGGTCAGCGCCATGGACTGGCCATCGGTGAGATAGCTCACATTGGCCCCGTCCTGATCCATGATGGCGAGGCGCCGGACGCGGTTGGCCTTGGGGCCGCTTTCGGCCACGTAGAGCACGCGCGTATCGAAATAGCCGGTGCCGCCCGAAAGCTGCGAATAGATCGCGTCGGAGACCAGGTGCCCGATGCGGCGGGCAGAATTGGGATCGGTGGCATAGCTATTGCCCACCACCTGCGCGCCCTGCTGCGTATCCCAGACGCGGACCTGCGCCGAAATCTGGCCGCCGCGTTCCACCGCGCCCATCACCACGCCATCGACATTGGCCGTGCGCCAGATGTTGAAATCGGGCGTAGCGTTGACGTCGCCCACCTGCACCGGCAGCGACGCCGGATCGAGCGGCAGGAACAGGCCGGACCGGCGCAGGTTGTTGCGCACGATATCGGCAATTTCGCGCCCGAAAGTCGGGTCGGACGAGGCGAAGTCAGGAATCGCGATGGGCAGGGGCTGGAAATTGGCGCCCTCCACCACGATGCGCAGCTGCGCCAAGGACATGGGGGCCGTGGCCAGCAAAGCGCCGCCAGCCAGGCCAAGCTTGAGCGCGGTGCGTCGCGTCATCAGGGTCATGGGTCTAGATCTCTCCGGTCTTGCCGTTTGGCCGCAGTTTGGCCAGCACAAAGGCGAATTCAAGGTCAGGGTCTGAGTTCGATCTCGATCTGGCGCCATTCATCATAGGCGTCGGCCGAGAGCATGGAATAGGGTCCGCACTGGACCACCGCGCGCTGGGCGGCACGGGCAATCGATTGCCCGCCCGCCGAGCTGTCGCTGGCGATGATCTGCGGGATGCCGTTGACGCTGCCGTCGCGGTTCATGCTCACCGACAGGGTGACATTCATGCCGCTATTGAAGTCCGACGGCAGCAGGTTCCAGCACGTCTTGATCTTGGCCACCAGACCATCAATGGCCGTCTGGCTCAAGCGCGCAGACGTGCCGGTCGTATCGCCCAGCGTCGGCGAGCCGCCCTGACCGGTCGTCGCACCCGTTGTGGGCGCATTGTTGATGATCGAGGAAATGTCATCGGCCGTTTCCGAGCTGATCTGGGTCGGCGGCGCAGCCTGCGCGGCCGCTGCGGCCTGACGCTGACGCTCTTCCTCTTCGCGACGACGACGTTCGGCAGCCTGGGCCTGTTCACGCACCTGTGCCAGATCAGCCGGACGCGAGGTCGGCAGCGCCACGTTGACCTGCGGCGGCGTTGGCTCTGGGGTCGGCTCCGGCGTGGGCTCGGGCTCAGGCGTCGGCGCTGGTTCCGGCGTCGGCTCGGGCTCAGGGGTGGGCTCCGGTACGGGCGCAGGTTCAGGAACCGGCTCCGGCTCTGGCGCCGGGGCCAGATCCTGCGGACGGGTCTGCGGCAGCGCAACCGGCGCAGGGGCCGGCTCTGGCGTGGGCTCTGGTTCGGGGACTGGTTCCGGCTCCGGTGTTGGCTCGGGCTCGGGCTCCGGCTCGGGCGTTGGTTCGGCCTCGGGGGCCGGCGCGGTCTCGGTAACGGGGGCCGGCGTTGGCACATCCGCCGGCGAGGGCGTCACCTGGTTATCCTGCGTATTGCCCGTGGGCTGGGCAAGTTCAGCGGGCTCATCCGATTCCACCACCGACGGCGTATCGGTTTCGACCACTTCGCTGTCGAGCTGGCCCAGGCGGATATTGGAATATTCCTCAATGGGCACCAGATCGACGGCAATGGACTGCACCGTCGGCTGCAGGGGCTCGGTCAGGCCAAGATTGACCAGGCCGAGCACCAGCAGCAGCACATGTGCAGATATCGATACGACGAGGCCGGTGCGCATACGCTGGGGCCTATCTCTCGCGCTCGGTGACGAGCCCGATCTTGGTATAGCCGGCAGCCGAAAGCATGCCCATGACCCGCATGACCGTGCCATAATTGGCCGTCGTGTCGCCGCGCAGATAGACGCGGTCTTCCACTGTTGCCAATGTGCCGACCGTGGCGATCAGGTCGGTTTCGGTCACCGGCGTTTCATCGACGAATATGGCGCCTTCGGGGGTCACGGCCACGGTGATGGGCTTGGTCTGGCTGGGCATTTCACCAGCGGACGTGCGCGGCAGGTCAACCGGCACGCCAGACGTCATCATCGGCGCCGCGACCATCATGATGATGAGCAGCACCAGCATGACGTCGACCATCGGCGTCACGTTGATCTCGCTCATCACTGCACTGCGCTTGCGCCGGCGACGACGCCCCCCGCCGCCGCCTCCTCCGCCCGATGCGACACCCATGCCCATGTCAGCGGCCCCGCGCTTCGAGCTGGCGGCTGAGGATGGTGGAGAATTCGTCGGCAAAGCCCTCCAGCCGCCCGATCATCTTGCCGGCATCGGACGACAGCTTGTTGTAGGCGATAACCGCGGGAATAGCGGCGACGAGGCCAATGGCGGTGGCAAACAGCGCTTCGGCGATCGGACCGGCCACGACAGCCAGATTGGTATCGGAGGACGCGGCGATATTGGTGAAGGCATTCATAATGCCCCAGACCGTGCCGAACAGACCGATGAACGGGCCGGCAGAGCCCACCGTGGCCAGGAAGTTGAGGCGCTTTTCGAGATATTCGCTCTCGCGCGCAATGGCCACGTCGAGCACCTTGTCGAGGCGCTGCTGCATGCCCACGAAGCTCGCTGCATTTTGCTCGTGGCTGCGTTTCCATTCCTTCATGGCCGCGACAAACACCGCGCCAAGCCCGCCCGAGGGCTTCTCCGCCTGTTGCTGATACAGCTCTTCGAGTGACTGCCCCGACCAAAACGTGCGCTCGAAGCGGTTCATCTCCGCCTGGGTGCGGCGATAGGTGATGGACTTGTCGATGATGATCGCCCAGCACCAGACCGATGCTGCGAGCAGACCGAGCATGACCGATTTGACAACAAAGTCAGCGGCCCAGAACAGGCCCCAGATGGACAGGTCAGCATGCGGAGCGACCGCTCCCACTGCATCCATGGCTTCCATGAAACTTTCTTCCTTCTGGCCGGCTCGAATGTGCGGCCCCATTGCCGTTGCGATGGGGACGAAATCTGTCAAAATTAAGAGAAATGCCCGCTATGCCGGGCGCTGGTGAGGGTCCGGCGCGGTGCAAATCTGCCAATTCACCCTTATGGTCACCAAGGAGTTAACAAAGAGAGTCCGAGCCCTCGGGGCGGAGATACACCGCCCTCAGGCGCCGGGCACCAGACGGGCCCGCAGGTCGGCCGGCAGGCGCGCCGGTCCGCCCGACATCTTGATCGCCACCACCGTGACCCTGGCCTGGGTAATGACCTTGTCGTCACGATAAAGTGTCTGCCGGAGCACCAGCCGGACCCCGCCGGCCTCCACCACTTCGGTGCTTACCGTCAGCAGGTCGTCGATCCGCGCAGCAGCGACGAAGTCGAGTTCCATTGATCGTACGGCAAAGGCGATGCCCTGCTCGACCAGCTCGTGATGATGGATGCCCAGATCGCGCAGGAACTCGGTACGGCCGCGCTCGAAGAACTTCAGATGGGCGGCGTGATAGACATTGCCCGAAAAATCGGTGTCTTCGTAATAGATGCGGACGGAATGGGTATGGATGCTCATGCCGGTTTGAAACCCAGGCCGCGTTCGGCCATCGCAGGATCGAGTTCGACAAAGCTCTTCGGACCGACGCCATGCAGGTCCGCCACCTCCTTGCGGGTCCAGCCGGCGAGATCGGTAAAGCTGAAAAGGCCCGCTTGCGCCAGTGCCCGATGCGCAGGACGGCTGAGCTTCAGCGTATCGGCGATGCGGTCCCCGGCGCTGCTCACCGCCCCACCCTCTCGTCGTGCACCACATGGGTCAACTGATCGGGGAGGCCGCGCAGGAAATCCGGCAGCCAGTGCGGCAGGAGATTGAACTCTTCCAGTGCCCTGCCCGCAAGCGGCACCCAATGGAAGGACAGGTCATGCCCCTCGTCGAAACGCTTCAGCCAGGGTGATCTGCCATCCGGCCCCTGGCCCGGCAGGGTCACGGAATAGAAGAAGCCGAGCTCGTGAAAATCCTCGCCCTCGCGGCGATAAAAGCTCTCCGAAGTGGCCAGCATCGCGCCGATTTCCGCTGGCAGATCAAGCTCTTCGGCAATCTCGCGGATGAGGCTGAGGCGGCTGTCCTCGCCCAGCTCGATCCGGCCTCCGGGCAGCATGCAATAGTCGTCATCATCTTCGCGGCAGATCAGCACATGGCCTTGGGCAATGATGATCCCGGCGACCCGGAAGTTGAAGCGCTGCCCTTCGATGGGAAAGCTGATGACGTGGCGGGCGCTCACTCCTCGCTCTCCTCGAACAGGCTGGCCTGCAGGCCCGCAAAGCCCTGCGGAATGATTTTATTGAGATGCTGGAAGGCGATAGCGGTCAGCATGCGGCCGCGCGGGGTGCGCTGGATAAAGCCCTGCTGCAACAGATAGGGCTCGACGATTTCCTCGATGGCGTCGCGCGGTTCGGACAGCGCCGCCGCGATGGTCTCGATGCCGACAGGCCCACCATTGTAGAAATCGGCAATGACATTGAGGTAGCGGCGATCGAGCTGGTCGAGGCCGCGCGCGTCGACATCGAGGCGCAGCAGGGCCTTATTTGCTAACACACTGTTGACCTCAGCCACCCCCTCGACCTGCGCGAAGTCGATGACGCGGCGCAAGAGCCGTCCGGCAATGCGTGGCGTGCCGCGCGAGCGTCGTGCCACCTCCATCGCCCCGTCCGGTGACATGGGCATGCCGATGAGGCGCGCGCCCCTGGTCACGATCTTGACCAGTTCCTCGGGCGTATAGAAATTGAGCCGGACGGGAATGCCGAAGCGGTCCCGCAATGGCGTCGTCAGCAGACCCGCGCGGGTGGTGGCGCCAACCAGGGTGAATTTGGCCAGATCGATGCGAACCGACCGCGCGGCCGGACCCTCGCCGATGATGAGATCGAGCTGGAAATCCTCCATCGCGGGATAAAGGACTTCCTCGATCGCCGGGTTGAGGCGATGGATTTCATCGATGAACAGCACATCGCGCTCTTCGAGATTGGTCAGAAGCGCCGCGAGGTCACCGGCCTTGGCGATAACAGGACCTGATGTGGCGCGGAAGCCCACGCCCAGTTCCTTGGCGATGATCTGCGCCAAAGTGGTCTTGCCCAGGCCCGGCGGGCCGACAAACAGCACATGGTCCAGCGCCGAGCCGCGCTTTTTGGCGGCCTCGATGAACACTTCGAGATTGGCGCGCGCTGCCGCCTGCCCCACGAAATCGGAAAAGCCCGAGGGGCGGAGCGAAACGTCGAGATTGTCGTCCCGACCGGCAGATGCAGATGTCAGATTGGTCACGCCTGGCCTATTGAATGCTCGATACCGGGACACAGGCCGACCGCACGGCCGTCTTGTCCTTGAGATCGGGGTTCTGCCGCGTCATGCGGAAGAACATTTTGGTGAGATAATCCAGTCGCGGCACGCAGGACCAGCGCGGCATGGGATTGGCCGGATCGTGAAAATAGTAGGGTTTGGTCGAGCCATCGTCCTCGACGAACCAGATAGCCACCGCCGTCGGCTCGTTCTGGTCGGCTGAAGCCGCAACCGGCGCCAAAGTCGCCGCGACCAGCAGGCCTGCCACCCACCATTTCCGTCCCATGCCCGTCATGCTGTTCTCCCCTGGTTTCAGGCAGCACCCTAGCTGCTCAATTCCCTCAGGCCCAGCCGGATCAGCTTTTCGGTCGGCGTGTCCTCGCCTTCCCTGCCCACGACCCGCGCCAGCGCGGCCGAGGCCTGGGCGCTGGAATAGCCCAGATTGGTGAGCGCCGAGACGGCATCGGTCACATTGCTGGTCGCCACGCCTTCCCCGAGAGCCGTCTGCAGGCCCAGCGTGCCCGCATCCAAGGCGCCCATGGCCGGGACCTTGCCCTTGAGCTCGGTGACCACGCGCAGGGCCAGCTTGGGTCCAACGCCATTGGCCCGGCCAATCATCGCCTTGTCCTGCAGCGCCACAGCGCTCGACAATTCCGACGGAGTCATCACCGAAAGAATGGCCAGCGCTACGCGCGCGCCCACCCCCTGCACAGTGGTCAAGAGGTTGAACCAGCTCTTCTCGGCCTCGTTGGCAAAGCCATAGAGCTTAATGAAATCCTCGCGCACGATGGTCTCGATGAAGACTACCGTCGCCTCCCCGACGCGCGGCAGCGCCTGCAAGGTGCGACCGGAACAGAAGACCTCGTAGCAGACCCCGCCGCAGTCGATCAGCACGCTGTCATCGGAAAAACTGTCGACCAGGCCCTTCAGCTTGCCGATCATGCATAGGCTCCCATGCGCCGGGCAGAAACACGATGGTGAGCGTGGCAGATGGCCACGGCCAGCGCGTCGGCCGCGTCTGCCCCCTTGATCACCGCCGCCGGCAGCAGCGTCTTGACCATGAGGGCCACCTGGTTCTTCTCGGCATGGCCCGTACCGACCACGGATTTCTTGACGAGATTGGTGGCATATTCGGCCACGACAAGGCCGCGCAGAGCGGGCACGACCAGGGTGACGCCGCGCGCCTGCCCCAGGATCAGTGCCGATCGGGCACCCGCATTGACGAAGGTTTCTTCCACGGCGGCCTCATCGGGACTGTGCCGATCCAGGACCTCGCCCAGGCCGCCGGCCAGCGCCGCCAGACGATCAGCCAGGGCGCCGTCGGTTGGCGGCGTGATCGTGCCGCCGGCCACAAAGCTCAGCCGATTGTCCAGCGCCTCGATAATGCCCCAGCCGCAGCGGCGCAGGCCCGGATCGATGCCGATGATTCGCACAGAACGTGTCATGGTGTTCCTTGTAGTGAGCGCGCCGGAGCTTACCAAGGACAAAGTGAACAAATGAGCAACAAACTCATTTTGCCGCCACCGGTCGTTAAAATGCGAGCAACAAAAAACACGTCACGTTGATGAACCAGCGGCTAGCGTCCGAGCCTTGGGAATGCAGTGATGTGGGGCGCGAAATGGCAGAGGCGAAACAATTTTTGGCGCACGGGGCGTCGCAGATCTGCCGTCACCAGATGCCGCTCGCGCTGCTCGGCACGCAGACAAGCGCAATTTGACCCAGATGCAGTCACCGCGAAACCGGCCCCTGCTCGGCTGGACCAGCGTCGGGCGCTGGACCCTGTTCGGCACCCTGGCCTGCATCGGCGCATCGATCAGCTTCACGCTCATTGCCTTTGGCGATCTGAGCGGCGATCTGGCCGTGCGCATACTGGTCAGTGCCGTGGCATTACCCATCATCATCGGTGCGCCGCTGTTTTTCTATTTCAGCATGCGGATGCGGGGCCTCGTCATAGCCAATGCCCGGCTTGGACGCGTCGCGCGCACCGACAGCCTCACCGCCTGCCTCAACCGCGGCGCCTTTACCAGCCATATCGATACCTGGCTGCGCCACCCTGCCACCGCCAGTTGCGGGGCGCTGCTGATGATCGACGCCGACAACTTCAAATCGATCAATGACCTCTATGGCCATGACATGGGCGACGAGGCGCTGACGGTGATCGCCCGGGCCATTCGCTCGACCCTGCGCAGTGGCGACATTGTGGGCCGCATGGGCGGCGAGGAATTCGGTGTCTTCCTGCCGGGCGTGACCCAGCATCAGGCCCAGGTTGTAGCCGAGCGCATCCGCGCGGCCGTCAACGGCGCCGAGTTCCGTCCGCATGGCGAGATGCGCCCGCTTTCGGTGAGCATCGGCGGGGCCGCTTTCGCCCAGACCACCAGTTTCGCCCAGCTGTTCCGCATTGCCGACCAGCGGCTCTACGGGGCCAAGCATGCCGGCCGCAACACCGCCGCCGTCGTGCAGGTCGAAGATCACCCGGTGATCAATCTCAAGCGCACGGGCTGACGGGGCATTCAGGGAGGTCTACGCCTGCTGGGCCAGCCACGAGGCGATGCGGACCGCTGCGGCATCCGGCGAGAGCGCGGTGACGTCGAGTTCCAGCAGATGCGGCGCGTCTGCGCCGAGCAAAGGCTTGGCCTCGGCGTGGTTGCGGCGGGCCATGTCCGCAGCGCGTGGCTTGCGCTTGGCGGCACGCCCTTCGCTCTGGATGCGGCGGATATTCTCGTCGAGCGCACAACGAAGATGGACCACGCAGAAGGGCGGGCGCAGCTCCCCCAGCCGGGCCAGCCGGCCCCATTCGGCATCGCCCCATTCGCTTTGCCCCGCAAGTACGGTGGTCAGGACCACAGGAACGTCGGGGGGAAGATCGAGGACCAGATCATGCGCGATCGCCTCGATTCGCTCGACGGCGGTCACGAACTGAGCGGATTTGAACTCGGTCAGCGCAAAGGCAATGTTGTAGACAGAATGTATATCCAGGAGCCGCCCGCCGAGGCGCTCGACGAGGTGCTGGCCGATGGTCAGCTTGCCGGTGCCCGGATAGCCATTGAGAACGATGATCATGACCTTTCCTCCCCGTGAGGAGAAATACAACGGGCCTGCGGCGGAGCCGCAAGCCCGAAATGGATCATCGAACCCGGCCCGGGCCGGTGCTTGCCGTCAGGCCTCGAGCTTGGCCGCGTCTTCGTCGCTCATGTCGAAGTTGGAATAGACGTTCTGCACATCGTCGTCTTCCTCGAGCGTGGCGATCAGCTTCATCAGCGTCGCGCCCTTCTCGGCGTCGATGGGGGTCTGGTTCTGCGGGCGCCAGATGGCCTTCACCGACTCGGCCTCGCCCAGCACCTTTTCAAGGGCGGCGGAGACTTCCACCATGCCTTCGAAGGAGGTGTAGATATAGTGGCCGTCCTCGTCGCTCTCGACATCGTCGGCACCGGCTTCGATGGCCGCTTCCATGACCTTGTCTTCCGAGCCGGCCGTGGCCGGATAGGTGATTTCGCCGACGCGGTCGAACATGAAGCCGACCGAACCGGTTTCGCCCAGGGCGCCACCATTCTTGGAGAAATAGGAGCGCACATTCGAGGCGGTGCGGTTGCGATTGTCGGTCAGCGCCTCGACGATGACGGCGACGCCACCGGGGCCATAGCCCTCGTAGCGGATTTCGTCATAGTTCTCGCTGTCGGCACCCGACGCCTTCTTGATGGCACGGTCGATATTGTCCTTGGGCATGGACTGGGAGCGCGCATTGGCTACGGCCAGGCGCAGGCGGGCGTTGAAGGCCGGATCGGGCATGCCCATCTTGGCCGCCACAGTAATTTCGCGCGCCAGCTTGGAGAAGATCTTGGAGCGGATCGCGTCGGACTTGCCCTTGCGATGCATGATGTTTTTGGCGTGGGAATGGCCAGCCATGTGAAACCTCGGATATGCAATTCTGGATTTTCGGCATGGCTTATAGGGGGCCGGACGGCAAAAAGAAAGCGCCCGCCCCGCCGAATGGCAGGACGGGCCCCCGGCAAGTGCCGAAGCATCAGCCCGGATCGTGCTTGTTCCAGATCGTCTGGTCGATCTTTTCGGCCAGTTCGGGATAGTCCGCCGCATGGAAAAGCGGCTCCTTGCCGGCCTTTCGCTGCGCCCGATAATCCCTGGTCAGCTTGGCCACGGTGCCCGAAAGCAACACGATGGCGATCAGGTTGACCGTTGCCATCAGGCCCATGGACGCATCGGCGGCATTGAACACCGTCGCGACGCTTTCATAGGCCCCCCACACGACCATGGCCAACACGCCCAGCCGCAGCAGGCTTAGCCCAATCGAACTACCGGCCTTGAGAAACACCATGGCGTTCTCGGCATAGGAATAGTTGCCGATGATCGAGGTGAAAGCGAAGAACAGGATGGCGATGGCGATAAAATACTGCCCTGCCCCGCCGATATGGACGCTCATTGCCGCCTGGGTGAGCGGGGTGCCGGTCAGCTCATTGCCCGGCACCATGACGCCCGAAAGCAGGATCATCAGCGCCGTGGCCGTGCAGATGAGGATGGTGTCGATGAAAACGCCCAGCGCCTGCACGAAGCCCTGGGAAGACGGATGGTGCGGATCGGGCGTGGCGACAGCGGCGATGTTGGGCGCCGAGCCCATGCCGGCCTCGTTGGAAAAGAGCCCCCGCTTGACCCCGTTGAGCATGGCGGCGGCCATACCCCCGGCGGCTGCATCGAGCCCGAAGGCGCTCTGCACGATAAGGCCCAGCATTGCCGGCACCTCGCCAATATTGATGATGACGACATAGAGCGCCACCAGCAGGTAGATGACCGCCATGAAGGGCACGATGATCTCGGCCACGCGGGCGATTTGCTTGATGCCGCCGAAGATCACTATCCCGGTCAGCAGAGCCAGCGCCACCCCCACCCATATCTTGTCGAAACCGAAGGCGCCCTGCATGGCGTCGGCAATGGAATTGGCCTGGACCGCATTGAAGACGAGACCGAATGCCAGGATGAGACAGACTGAGAAGATCGCCCCTGCCCAGGGCGCGCCCAACCCCTTTGCAATGTAGAAGGCCGGCCCCCCGCGATACTCCCCCTGCTCGTTTTTGGTCTTGTAGAGCTGGGCCAGCGTGGACTCGGAATAGGCCGTCGCCATGCCGACCAGCGCGACCATCCACATCCAGAAGATCGCTCCCGGTCCGCCCAGATAGAGCGCTACGGCCACCCCGGCCAGATTGCCGGTGCCGACGCGCGAGGCAAGCGAGGTGCAGAGCGCCTGGAACGGCGTGATGCCGGCGCTGTCGTTCTTTTTGGAGCCGAGCACTGCCCGGAACATTTCGGGGAAGTTGACGAACTGGATGAAGCCCAGCCGCACGGTGAAGAACAGGCCGACAGCCAGGAGGCCGTAGATGAGGACGTAGCCCCAGAAGATTTCGTTGAGAAAGTTGATGACCGGATCGAGCATGGCCACATCTCCATGATGCGTGGACGATTGATCGGCACGTCATGCCGCGTCCGGGGCCAGTCTTCCTTTTCAAGCCAACCAAACAAGGTGCGCGCCCGGCGCAACATCTTGATCGGACCTCAAATTCTCATCTTCGGCAAGCGGGAATTCTGACGATGCCTACTGGACCGGAAAATCCGGAAGCATCTGGCTGAGGACGCCCCCGACCCGGAGCGGCGCCACGAAACGGGCAAGACCCGTAAGCGGATCGGTCTCAACGGCGACGCCGCAGAGCGTCGCTTCCCCCTCTGCCGGGGTGAAGCGGCCATTGGGAATGCCGGTGAGGAAACGGTTCAGCGGTTCATCGGTCTCGGTGCCGATGATCGAGTCGAAATCCCCACACATGCCGGCATCCGCCATGAAGGCAGTGCCACCCCTCAGCACGCGATGATCGGCCGTCGGGATATGGGTATGAGTGCCCACGACCAGGGTCGCCCGGCCATCGAGATAATGGCCCATGGCCTGGATCTCCGAGGTCGCCTCGGTGTGGAAATCGACGATGACCGCATCGGCGACATGGCCAAGCGGTGCCTCTGCTATGGCCGCCTCGACGGCGCGGAAGGGATCGTCGATGGGTGGCATGAACACCCGGCCCAGCGCATTGACCACAAGCACGCGGTGACCGTTGCGGCCTTCCACCATCATGGCGCCGCGCCCCGGCGTACCGGGGGGATAGTTGATGGGGCGCACCAGGGTTGGTTCACGCTCGATATAGCTCAGCGCCTCGCGCTGGTCGAAGGCGTGGTCGCCCAGGGTGACGATGTCGGCGCCGGCATCGCGCAAGGCCTGGAAATGGCTCTCGATGAGACCCTTGCCGTGGCTGGCATTCTCGCCATTGACCACCACGAAATCGAAACCGTAGCGGGCGATCAGGCCCGGCAGTCGCTCAGTCACACCGTCACGGCCGGACCGGCCCATGACGTCGCCCAGAAACAACAGTCTCATTCACTGGCCTCGAAGAAGCGGACGCCACGCTCGGTCACGATGGCATCGAGCGGCACGTCATGCGGCTCCCGGGGGATGTGGTCCAGCTCCTGCGCTGCAAAGGCGAGGCCCACGAGCAGGGGCTTTTTGGGCAGTGTGGCCAGCGTGCGGTCATAGTAGCCTCCGCCATAACCCAGCCGTGTGCCGGCATTGTCAAAGCCCAGCAGCGGCATCAGCACCAGATCGGGCACGGCGCGCGGCGCCAGATCGGCCGGGGCAAGCGTGCCGAAGCCCGCCTCGTAGAGGGGCGCATCCGCCTCCCATACGCGCAGCTCCAGCGGCGCGTCGTCGCCGGCCACCACGGGCAGCACCACCCTCTGCCCGCTATCCATCAGGCGCACCAGGATGGATTGGCAATCGAGCTCGTCGCGGATGCGCCAATAGCCGGCGATCACATGTTCGGGCTCGAAGGCGACGGAGTCGAAGAAATGCGCGGCGACCGCGCTGGCGGCCTCGGCCCGGGCCTCATCGGAGAGCGCGGCGCGCCTGGCATGAGCTTGCCTGCGCAGGGCGGCCTTGGTCTCTTCGATGTCCTGGTCCGCCATGCGCCCTCGTCGAATTCAGTGCCACCCTGGCCGTGGGACTTGCGATCCCGGGAACCTACAAACGTAGGTGGGCGCCGTATGTCCAAGCCCACGGGCCTGGTCAGGGACAGCTCCCTTAGGATCGATTAAGGCCCCGGGGATATGTGTGTCCTCACGCGCCGGGCAGCGACAAGAGATATAGGCGCTTCCCTTCGCCAAGCAAAGAGGCCCACACTCCCCAAGGGCACGATTGCACCATAGAATTGATCTCGACCCTGCGGCACGGAGCGCCGGATGCTCGCCTATACGCTGATCGTCATCACCATTGCCATCGCCGTCAGTGCCCTGGCCGAACGGCGCAATATCCAGCCGGCGCTGCTGGTGGTGATGGTGGGGCTGGCGGCCTCCTATGTTCCGGGCATTCCGCCGCTGCAACTGGAGCCGGAAGCCATTCTCTCCATCGTGTTGCCGCCCATGCTGTTCACCGCGGCGCGCGATTTTTCCTTCGCCGATTTCCAGCGACGGCTGGGCTCCATCGTCAACCTGGGCGTATTCCTGGTCTTTGCCTCGACCGCGGTGGCCGCCGTGGCCGCCATCAGCGTGCTGCCCGATCTCCTGCCTATCACCGCGCTGATCCTGGGCGTGGTGGTGGCTCCGCCCGATGCCGTGGCCGCCATCGCCATCGGCCGCCGCGCCGGGCTGCCGACGGGACTGATGACCGTGCTCAAGGGCGAAAGCCTCATCAACGACGCGGCGGCGCTGACCATGTTTTCGGTCCTGGTGGCCGTGGCAACCGGAACCCATGCCTTCATCGACAATGTGCCGCTCTATTTCCTCTATGCCGCCAGTGTTGGCATCATCGTGGGCCTCGCGGTCGGCAACCTCGCCCATTGGGTGCGCGGCCGGCTGTCCAATGCGGCCCTGGCCACCGCCTTTTCGGTCGTCGTACCCTTTGCCGCCTATCTGATCGGCGAGGAATTACATGCCTCGGGTGTGCTCGCCGTGGTCGCAGCCGGCTTTTCCGTCGGCCACCATGGAGTCCAGACACAGTACAAAGAGCGCATGCAGGAAGGCGCCTTCTGGCGCACCGTGGACACCCTGCTCGAAACCTTTGTCTTCGCCTATATCGGCCTGCAGCTGCGCTTCGTCATCACCGACGCCAATGAGGCGGGCTTCGACGCCATGGAACTGACAGTTGCGACGCTCACCCTGTTCCTGGCTCTGGTGGCGACGCGCTTCGCCTGGGTCTTTGGCTCCGGCTGGCTGGGCCGCTGGCGCTACCGGCGGCTCGACCGCAAATGGGGCGCCGCTCCCGCATCGCGGCGCGGGCGGCGCCAAAGGCCACAGCCGCCGCTGACCTGGCGCGAAAACACCGTGCTCTCCTGGACCGGCATGCGTGGCGTCGTCACGCTGGCGGCCGCAGCCGGTACGCCGCTTCTCACGGCGGCGGGAGACGCCCTGCCCGGACGCGAAGCCATCGTCTCCCTGGCCTTCCTCGTCACCATAGCCAGCCTCCTGATCCAGGGGCTGACCTTGCCGCTGCTGATCAACCGCCTGAAACTCGATAACCGGCGGCACGAACAGTTCGTCGCCCAGCAGGTGGAGCGCGCCGAAGCCCTGACGCACGAAGCCACGATGCAGGCGCTGGATTCCTACGCCAGGGACAATCCCGATGCCGCCTCACAGCGCCTCGTCGCCAGCATGCGCCAGCGCTTCGATGCCGGCCGCAAGGCGCAGCAACCCCGCGGCGTCGACCCCCAGGCCGCCCTCGCCATCGGCCAATATCTGCTGGCGGCGCGCCGCAGCCGCCTGGTGCGGGCGCGCGACCATCAGGAACTGGATGATACGGTGGTGCGCGACATGCTCGACAAGCTCGACCTCGAACAGGCCTTCATGGACAGTGTGGGAAAGGGCTAGAGGAGCTCGAACCAATCCTGCAAATGATGCAGAACGCGCAGGATGATGATGTCCTCGCCATCGATGATGTAGAGGATGTGGTGGGCTTCGCAGGGCATGAGCCGGACGCTGCGATGGGAAGCCAGACGCTCCGGGGCCATTCTGGGATTGGCAGCCAGCGCGTCAAACGCGTCCGCCAGGCGCAGGTCATACTTCTCAGCCTGATTTAGCCCGAACTGCTCCAGGCCCCACAACGAGATGCGGTCGAGGTCATCGCGCGCATCCGTTGTCAGCTTCCACATCTTAGGCCAATTTTTGCTGCGCAATGGCTTCCAGGCGCTTTTCCTTCATGCGGGCCAGCAGGTCTTCTCGGCTCATCTCGGTAATTCCGCTTGCCAGCGCATCATCCACCAACTGCTGCAGCTTTTCGCGCGCATCCGCCCGCTCCTGCTCGCGCCGCACCAAATCGCGGACCACATCGCTGCTGTTGGCATAGCGACCGCTGCCGACCTGCTCTTCGATCCAGTCCTTCATCGCATCGGGCAAAGATATGTTCATGGTGGCCATGGCGCTTCTCCGTCCTCATTGGCAAACCTTGCCAATCTTTGCCAAAGATTATGGCAGGATGGCGACTTCGTCCAGCGTATCGGCCACGCCCTCGAGGGCCTTGGCGGCCTCGACCAGCTTCTGGGCAAAACGCGCTTCGGTGTTTTCCAGCTCGACGGCGATATCCTGCCCGGCGCGGGTCAGTTCGAGCACCTGGGTTTCCAGCGCCTTGATCTTGCGTTCGGCCTCGGACAGCTCGTCGAGCACCGCAATGCCCGCCATGACCGTCAGGCGGTTGTCGCCGATTTCGCCGACGGCGCCCTTGAGGCCCTCGACCTGCGCATTGAAGCGGTCGGCCAGGCCGATCAGGTGCCCCTGCTGGCCCTCTTCGCAGGCCATGCGGTATTTGCGGCCATTGATCTCGACATTGACTTCGGGCACCCGGGGCTACTCCGCCTTGGCCAATACGGAGCGCACGGTCTCCATGGCATCCACGAGACGGCGCGACACTTCGTGGGCACTGTCGTCCAGGCGCTTGGCACGCGCCGCAGTCTTGTCGAGTTCGGTGGCGAGCCGCGCCCGCTCATGGATCAGCCGCTGGGTATCCACTTCCATGCGCTGGTGCCGCGCCAGCCGCGTATTGAGATCGCGGGCGCTCGTGCCAAGCCGCGCCAGGGCCCGGTCAAACCGGGCGGCGGCCGCGACCAGGCCCTCTTCAAGTTCCGTCTCACTCATGGCCGCTACTGCCTTTAAGACGCGACGATTCCAACTTTTCCAGCCTGCCCCACCGATTATGGCATTGCAACTGCCTTGAGCGCCCAACTCCCCCGAAATCCGGCCATAGACCGAACGGCAAAGCCCTTTGGTGACATTGACAGGAAGGCCGAACCTGTTATGGCTCAAACCCGCCTTTGGGAGGAGGCTGGCCCGGCCGCCGCTCCCGATAAATCCTAGACTTTCGAGCAAGCGAGCGGTCCTTCCCATGACGAATACAGCCCAGCAGAACGACCTGGCCAATGCGATCCGGTCCCTTTCCATGGACGCGGTCGAGAAAGCCAATTCCGGTCACCCTGGCCTGCCCATGGGCTGCGCCGACATCGCCACTGTGCTCTTCACCAAGGTGATGAAGTTCGACCCCGCGAACCCGCACTGGGCCGATCGCGACCGCTTCATCCTCTCGGCCGGCCACGGCTCGATGCTGCTCTATTCCTCGCTCTACCTGCTCGGCTACGAAGACATGACCATCGACGAGGTCAAGAACTTCCGCCAGATCGGTTCGAAGACCGCCGGCCACCCCGAATTCGGTCATGCCACCGGCATCGAGACCACGACCGGCCCGCTCGGCCAGGGCCTTGCCAACTCGGTTGGCTTCGCCGTTGCCGAAGCCAAGCTCGCTGCCGAATTCGGCTCCGACCTCGTCGATCACTATACCTGGGTTCTGGCCGGTGACGGGTGCCTGATGGAAGGCATTTCCCAGGAAGCCATTTCGCTCGCTGGTCACCTCAAGCTCAACAAGCTCGTCGTAATCTGGGACAACAACAACATCACCATCGACGGCAAGGTCTCCAATGCCGACTCGACCGACCAGATCGCCCGCTTCAAGGCCGTCGGCTGGAACACGATCGAGATCGACGGCCATGACCAGGCCGCCATCGAAAAGGCCCTCAACGACGCCAAGAAGTCGACCGACAAGCCGACCCTGATCGCCGCCAGAACCACGATCGGCTTCGGCGCGCCCAAGAAGGCCGGCACCGAAAAGGTCCATGGCGCCCCGCTCGGCGCCGAGGAACTGGCCGGCGCCAAGGAAGCCCTGGGCATTACCTATCCGGCTTTCGAAGTCCCCGCCGCCATTCTCGACGCCTGGCGCGCCGCCGGCACCCGCAGCCAGAATATTCGCGGCGAATGGGAAGCCCGCCTCGCCAAGTCCGACAAGAAGGCCGAATTCACCCGCCGCATGTCCGGCAAGCTGCCCGAGGGCTTCCAGTCGGCCATGGCCGACTACAAGAAGAAGCTGGCCGAGGACAAGCCCAAGGTCGCCAGCCGCAAGGCCAGCCAGATGGCACTCGATGTCATCAATGCCGTGCTGCCCGAGACCCTGGGCGGCTCGGCCGACCTCACCCATTCGAACCTGACCAATACCAAGGAAATGATCCCGTTCCAGGCGGACAACCGCCTTGGGCGCTACATGATGTATGGTATCCGCGAGCATGAAATGGGCTCGGCCATGAACGGCGTGGCCCTGCATGGCGGCTTCATTCCCTATGGCGGCACCTTCATGGTCTTTACCGACTATGCCCGCCCGGCCATCCGTCTCTCGGCGCTGATGGAACAGCGCGTCATCTATGTCATGACCCATGACTCGATCGGCCTGGGCGAAGATGGCCCGACCCACCAGCCGGTGGAACACCTAACGGCCCTGCGCGCCATTCCCAACCTCCTGGTCTTCCGCCCCGCTGACGCCATGGAAACCGCGGAATGCTGGGAACTGGCGATCGAAACCGCTGATCGTCCGTCGATCCTTGCCCTCTCGCGCCAGAACCTGCCGGCCGTGCGCACCGAATATTCGGCCGAAAACAAGTCGGCCAAGGGCGCCTATACCCTGGTCGGCCCTGCCGATGCCGATGCGGTGATCTTCGCCACCGGCTCGGAAGTCGCCATTGCCGTCGAGGCCCAGAAGGAGCTTTCCGAAAAGGGCATCAAGGCCCGCGTCGTCTCCGTGCCCTCGATGGAACTCTTCGCCGCGCAGTCCGACGCCTACAAGGCCGAGGTGCTGGGCAAGGCCAAGGCCCGCGTCGCCGTCGAAGCCGGCATCGAGATGAGTTGGAACAAGCTGCTGGGCGACAAGGGTCGCTTTGTCGGCATGCATTCCTTCGGCGCTTCCGGCCCCATCGACGCGCTCTATGCCCACTTCGGCATTACGTCTAAGGCCGTTGTTGAAGCCGTCACCGCACAGTTGTAAGAGAGCCTCGCCTCCCTTTCTCTCCCCTCCCCGTTAGGAGCGTCTTTCCATGGCAGTTCGCGTCGCCATCAATGGTTTTGGCCGTATCGGCCGCAATGTCCTCCGCGCCATCATCGAGTCCGGCCGCACCGATATCGAAGTCGTGGCCATCAATGATCTGGGCCCGGTGGAAACCAATGCCCACCTGCTGCGCTTCGACAGCGTGCATGGCCGTTTCCCGCACACCGTCAAGGTCGATGGCGACACCATTGACGTCGGTCGCGGCCCGATCAAGGTCACTGCCGTCCGCAATCCCGAAGAATTGCCGCACGCCGCCATGGGCGTCGATATTGCGCTCGAATGCACCGGCATCTTCACCTCCAAGGAAAAGGCCTCGGCGCATTTGAAGGCCGGCGCCAAGAAGGTGATCATCTCGGCCCCCGGCGACGGCGCCGACAAGACCATCGTTTACGGCATCAACCATGCGTCGCTGACCAAGGATGACGTGGTGATTTCGAACGCCTCGTGCACCACCAACTGCCTCGCGCCGCTGGCCTATGTGCTGCACAAGGAATTCGGCATCGAAAAGGGAATGATGACCACCATCCATTCCTATACCGGTGACCAGCCGACCCTCGACACCATGCACAAGGATCTCTATCGCGGCCGCGCGGCTGCGCTCAGCCAGATCCCGACCTCGACCGGCGCTGCCAAGGCCATCGGCCTGGTGCTGCCCGAGCTCAAGGGCAAGCTCGACGGCGTCTCGATCCGCGTGCCGACCCCGAACGTCTCCTGCGTCGACTTCAAGTTCATTGCCAAGCGCGCCGTGACCGCCGAGGAAATCAATGCGGCCGTGAAGAAGTATGCCGACGGCGAACTCAAGGGCGTGCTCGGCTATACCGACCAGCCCAACGTTTCCATCGACTTCAACCACGACAGCCATTCTTCGACCATGGCGCTCGACCAGACCAAGGTGATGGACGGCAATTTCGTATCCGTCCTCTCCTGGTACGACAATGAATGGGGCTTCTCCAACCGCATGGCCGACACCGCCGTGGCTTTGGGCAAGACTCTCTGAACGTCGAACCGTCCCTGAAGGGCAATTCGCTCCGGTGGAGCGAATTGAGGCGGTACTGGATTTTGAAGGGCGTCCTCCGGGGCGCCCTTTCTGTTGGGGGAGGCTGCTGACGGAATTTGGCAGCGGGCCCGGATACCTCACCCATCGTCACCACCGGGCTTGACCGGGTGGTCCATGCGAAGCCGGGTAAAGATGGATTGCCCGGTCAAGCCCGGCAATGACGATGGCGTGGAGCGTTCAGGGACGCCTTGGGAGGGAAGAGTGACGGTAGCAAAAGGCGACATTCGCAAGACACTGAAACACCTCTATTCCGCGCGGCAAGAGTTCGCCCTCATCGACGTCCCGCCCCTCACCTATGTGATGGTCGACGGATCAGGCGATCCCAACACCGCCCCTGACTACAAAAGTGCCGTGGAATGGCTCTATTCCACCAGCTACGCGCTCAAATTCGCCGCCAAGGCCCTGGGCCAGGACTATGTCGTGCCGCCTCTTGAAGGCCTCTGGTGGAGTGATGATCCAGCCGACTTCGTCGCCCGCCGCAAGGATAGTTGGCGCTGGACCATGATGATCCTCGCCCCTGATGTCATTACCCAGGATATGTTCGAGGCCGCGCGGAGCAAGGCTATGGCCAAGCTTGGCGCACCACCGGAAAGCCTGCGGCTCGCCACGCTGACGGAAGGCCACTGCCTGCAGATCCTTCACGTCGGCGCCTATGACGACGAGGGGCCCGTTCTGGCGCAGTTGCATGATGTGGAAATGCCCACGCGAGGCCTGACCTTCAACGGTCATCACCACGAAATCTATCTCAGCGATCCGCGTCGCACCGTTCCAGAAAAGCTCAAGACCATCCTGCGCCAGCCGGTGCGACCGATCTGACGAATTTGCTATCCCGACGCTTGTGCAATGCACGCATCTTTGGTGGAAATGCAGGAAACCGGGGAAGGCGTGCCGTGCTCAACAGATCTGTCCGCTGGAAGGGCCTCGACCTTGCAACAACTGAGCATTGCCACATTGCCGACGGCAGGATCACCCATATCCGCAGCGCCATTATCGGCCCCGATTTCGGCCTTTTCTACCGATTGAAACTCGATGAGAACGGCCATACGCGTACTGTTCGGATCGAACGCGCCGACGGCAAAGTGCTCGAACTCTTCTGCGATGGCGCAGGCGGCTGGTCCGATGATCGCGCCGAGCCCATCGCGGCCTTGCGTGGCTGCGTCGATGTCGACATCTGGCCTACCCCGCTGACCAATTCGCTGCCCCTCTGGCGGACCGAATTCGAGATCGACAGGCCCGTGCGCTTCGCCATGGCCTGGATCGACGCCACCGAGATGAGCTTCCGGCGTTCCGAACAGGTCTACACAAAACTGGACGACAGTCATTTCCGCTACCGGTCGGGCGATTTTGAACGGGTGCTGGAAGTGGATGGCGACAATCTGGTGACCACCTATCCCGGCCTCTTCGAGCGCATGGACTGACTTTGCCGGTCACGCTCCTGTCACCCAATCAGGGTAGTGGCTGCAGCGTCGAGAAACGGGGCAGCACTATGTTCCATGTCACGAGACGCCTGAGCGCCTGCCTGCCCCTCGCCTATCTGGCGATCGGCCTCGGACAGCAGATCTGGCTGCTGCCCTTCCCGGCCCTGGCCATGCTGGCTTTCCTTATCTGGCGCCATGGGCGCATTCTCGCCCAGGTGGGCATCGCCCCGCTGGCCAGCGACGGATTTGCCAAGCATGTCATGGTCGACGACCTCCTGCGTCTCGGCGGGCAGACGCTGGTATCGCCGGTGATCTACCTGGCGGGGTCGATTGTGGGCAGCGTGGTGTAGAGCTTAGCACCTCCGCTTTCCCCACCAGAGGCCGCCCTCGGGCTGGACCCGAGGTCCGCCCACCACATCCACCAGAAGCTTCGGCGCCCGCCTCGAATGGCCCTCGGGTCAAGCCCGAGGGCGGCGCGGAGTATGGGAAACGCTTGCCCGGGGTTTCGCATGGCTCAGGGCGTGATGTCCTCAAATTGCTCCACCGGAGCAATTTGACCCGCGCCTTGCGCGGGTCGGACATCACCCCTCCGTCAGCTTGAACTCGATGCGCCGGTTGCGGCGATAGGCTTCCTCGGTCTCGCCCGGATCAAGCGGGGTGAATTCGCCAAAGCCCGCAGCCACCAGGCGGTTCGGCGACACGCCCTTCGAGACCAGATACTGCGCCACGGAGATGGCGCGCGCCGCCGACAGCTCCCAGTTGGAGGGGAAGCGTTCATTGGAAATCGGGCGGCTGTCGGTATGCCCGTCGACGCGCAGCACCCAGTTGATATCGGGCGGGATCTCGGTTTCGAGCTGCAGGATGGCGTCGGCCAGCGCATCGAGTTCCGGCGTGCCACCCGGGTCGATATCGGCCTGGCCGGGATCGAACAGCACTTCGGACTGGAAGACGAAGCGGTCCCCCACCACCCGCACATCGGCGCGGTCTTCGAGGATTTCCCGCAGGCGCCCGAAGAAGTCGGAGCGATAGCGCGCCAGATCCTGCACGCGCTGGGCCAGCGCCAGGTTGAGCCGGCGCCCGAGATCGGCAATCTGGGTACGCGACTCCGCGTCACGCGTCTCCGAGGCCTCGAGCGCCGCTTCCAGCGCCCCGATCTGGGTGCGCAGGGCCGCCAGCTGCTGGTTGAGCAGGGCGACCTGGGCATTGGCCTCGTCGGAGAGCTGCTCGGCCGCCAGCAGGTCTGATTCGAGCCCGGCAATGGTGGAATCCCGATCTCCCAGCCCGGCACCGATCCCGGCCAGTTGGCTGGCGAGGTCGTCATTTTCCGACTGCGCCCCGGCCAGCGTCGCGGTCAGCGTCGCCAGTTGCGCGGTGAGGTCATCCGAATTGGCGCGCTCGAGCTGCAACAGGTCCGTCAATTCGGCGATCTGGCTATTGAGCCGCGCCAGCGCCGTGTCGCGGCCCTGGATTTCCTGCCCGAGGAAGAACTGGGTCAGCATGAACAGCGACAGCATGAAGATGATGACGAGCAGGAGGCTCGACAGGGCATCGACAAAGCCGGGCCAGTAATTGGCTTCCTGTCTGCGGCGGGCGCGGGCTCCGGGCATCAGTTCCGGCGCTCGTTGTCGGCTTCGTTGAGCATAGCCTCGATCAGGTCGCGCAGCTTCTTGTTGGTCTCGCCCTGCTCGGTAATGTATTTGCGCAAATCGTCCTGCTCGGTGCGGATATGCTTGACCAACCCGTCAATGCCGCGCGCCAGTTCGGCCATGGCCCGAATGGCGTTCTGGCTGGAATCGCGGCTCTGCATGCTGTCGCCCAGTTTTTCGAACATGGCCTGCATTTCCGGTCCACCGGCATTGGCTTGCATGGCGCTGACCGGATGGTCGAGCTCGGTCATCGAGGTCATCCAGTCTTCGAGATCGGTATAGAAGGCGTTCTGCGCCTGGCTCGTCTGCAGGTCGAGAAAGCCCAGGATCAGCGATCCGGCCAGACCAAACAACGAGGACGAGAAGGCCGTTCCCATGCCGCCAAGGGGCGCGGCGAGGCCTTCCTTGAGATTGGAGAACAGCGAAGCGGAGTCAGCCGAGGTCACATCGAGCGCATTGATGACGCCGGCTACCGAACTGACGGTTTCGAGCAGGCCGTAAAAGGTGCCCATCAGGCCCAGGAAAACGAGAAGCCCGGTCAGGTAGCGCGAGGTATCCTTGGCTTCATCGAGCCGGTTGCCAACGGAATCGAGGATGGAGCGCATCGAGGACGGGGTAATGACCGCCTCGCCGATGCGCTCGCGCAGGATGCCCGCCACCGGCGCCAGCAGCACGGGCGGACGCACCGAAGTGGCGGTGCCGTCCTGCAGCGAATTGACCCATTTCACTTCCGGGAACAGGCGGAAAATCTGCCGGAAACTGAGGAAGATGCCAACAAACAGGGCAAAGAAGATCATCGAATTGATGAACGGATTGGCCCAGAAAAAGCTGATGATATTGGTGATGAGGATGGCGGCAACGAGCCCCACCAGCACCAGGAAAATGACGATCTTGACCAGATAGACGGCCGGACTGGCGAGATGATAGGGATCGTAACTCTGCGTCATCTTTGCCGAACCTTGCCCCTCTGCCGCCGCAAATCAACCGCTCTGGAGTCTAGAGGCGGTCGAAAGGCGTGACAATGGAAAAGGTTAACGAGACGCTGTGGCAGGATCGGGGCGGGAAACCCGCCCCGTCAAAGCTTACTTGGCAACCACGGCGCTGAATTCAGGAACCAGCTGGTCCAGCGCATAGGGGATGGAGACCACGGAGGAGTTGGAGAAAGCCAGGTTGTCCAGAATGATCAGCCCGCCGGTCTCGGCCTGCGGGGCGGTGCCCAGGGTCGGTGTCTCGGCAATCAGTTCGTCCAGCGCCCGGCCGTAGGGGAAGATCAGGTTCACATCGCCCAGATAATCCGGCAGCAACTCGGCCGAAACATCCACCGAGGACTCCCCCTCGGCAATGTCGGTAGCGCCGACAATGGGCGAGAAGCCGATCGTGTAGAGCACGTCATTGACGATGTGATCGTCGGCATAGCTGGCAATGCCGCCCGGATAGATGTCGAGATAATTGGCGGTCTTGCCGGCAAATTCGGGATGCGCGGCTTTAACCTCTGCGAGATAGGCGTCGAGCTCGGCCAGCAGCGCCTCGCCTTCCGCCCGGCGACCCAATACGTCGGCAATGGCGAGGGTCGACTCGTCGACCTTGGCGCCCCATGGTACTGCGCCCTTGGGCAGCGATAGGGTCGGGGCAATCTGGCTGAGACGATCATACTCGGCCTGGTCGCCGCCCGATGTCGCATAGACGATGAGATCGGGCTCGGCCGCTGCGATGGCTTCGAAATTGAGTTCGCGACCGACCCAAACAGTGAGTTCGCTGGTGAGCAGGTTTTCGGCCCACGGGCCAACACCCTTTTCGAAATTATAGATGGAGCGGATCGCCACCGGCTGCACGCCCAGTGCCAGCAAGGTATCGGCATCGCGATTGCTGAGCACCACGATGCGCTCGGGCGCCGCCTCAACCGTCACCGCGCCCAGAGCATGTTCGACGGTCAGCGGAAAGACGGTGTCCTGCGCGGCCACAGGAAAGACACCAACTGCAGCGACCGCAACGGCCAGCATGGATGCGCGAAAAAACATGAAAAACCCCCGGAGGAAAAATCTCCGAGGGTTGTATTTTTGCTGACTTATATAGTCAACTTATCACTGGATGGTGCGCAGCGTCTTGAGCAGCTGGCCATGTAGGGTCTCGTTGCCGGCAACGATCTGGCCATTCCAGACCGAGCCAGTGGTGCCGGCAAAGTCGGAAACGAGACCGCCCGCTTCCTTGACCAGCAGCAGGCCCGGCGCCACATCCCAGGGCTTGAGGCCGGCTTCCCAGATGGCATCGAAACGGCCGGCTGCAAGCCAGGCCATATCGACCGAGATCGAGCCCGAGCGACGGATACCGGCGACCGCCGGATTGACCGTCGCCAGCTGGCGCAGCTGCAGCGTGTCATTGCCGGTTCCCTGCGTCTTGATGCCGGTCGAGACCACGGCATCGGACAGGTGCCGGCGGGCGGCCACGCGCAGGCGCTTGGTATCGGCGAGCCACGCGCCGCCGCCCTTTTCGGCGGTATAGAGCTCGTCCATGATGGGGTTGTAGATCACCGAGGCGACGATCTCATCGCCGCGCTGCAGGGCAATGGCGACGGCAAACAGCGGAATGCCGTGCAGGAAATTGGTGGTGCCATCGAGCGGGTCGATGATCCAGGTATGCTGTCCGTCGGTGCCGGCAACCTCGCCGCCCTCTTCCATCAGGAAGGCATAGGTCGGGCGGGCCTTGCGCAGCTCGTCATAAACGATCTGTTCGGCGCGAATATCGGCCTTGGACACGAAATCGGCCGGTCCCTTGCGCGAGACCTGCAGGTTTTCGACCTCGTTGAAATCGCGCGACAGCGACTTGCCGGCCTTGATGGCGGCGCTGACCATGACGTTGAGAAGGGCGGAACGCGCCATTGGCTAAATGCTCGCTTGCTCATGCGGACCGGTGGGGGCGGGCAGAAGGGGCTGCCTGCCGGCGTGTGTGGCCGCTCAATTGAAGTGTGGCGGGCTTATTGCCCCAGAACCGCCATGGGTTCAAGGGTCTTGCGCTTCACCCTCGACCACGTCCTCGGAAGGCACTGCCTCGCTCTCGTCGGCCGGCGCCGCATCATCGGCTGCTTCCGCACCGGCTTCGGCCGGCCTTGCGGGTGCGTTGTCGGCATCGGTCGGGGCTGGCAGCAGCGGACCTTGCACCTCGGCAGGGGGAACCTGGGCCTCGGCGCTGGGCGGCGGCGATGGCCAGAAGCGCGCCCGCTCCTCGGCCCGGGTCAGGGCCTCGGGGGCGATGGAAACCAGCAGCCGGTCCAGATCGGCATCCGTCAGGCCCCGGCGGCGCGCCACCGCCCGCCACATCGCCGCTTCCTCGAGATTGACGTCAACGCCCTCGCCCACGGCCAGCAATTTGGCATAGCGGTTCTGTGCCACTGCGCTGCCATTCTGCGCGGCAATGCCATACCAGCGGGCGGCCTCGGCGATGTCGCGGGTCACGCCCTGCCCGAGATAAAGCAAGGTCGCGTAGTCGACCTGGGCATCGGCCAGACCTGCTTCGGCAGCAAGGCGCATGTAGCGCGCGCCCTCGGCCAGATCGGGCGCGACACCCGCCCCTTCAAGCAGCATGGCGCCGTAGTCATAGAGCGCTTCTGGCAGCTCGGCATCGGCCGCTTCCTTCATCAGCGTCGCCGCCCTCGACAGGCTCGGCTCGGCATAGACACCTTCCACATGCAGCAAAGCCAGATTGTACTTGGCCGGGATATAGCCGGCCTCGGCCGAGGCCTTGAACAGTTCCGCCGCCCGTTGCCGGTTGCGCGGCACGCCGGTGCCCGCCTGATAGAGCATGCCCAGCTCGAACGTTGCCAGCCGGTCGCCGTTTTTCGAGGCCAGCTGGTACCAGCCGGCGGCCCGCTCGGCGTTCTGCACCACGCCCAGCCCGCGCGCATAAAGCTCCGCAATCAGTGTCTGGGCCGCGGCATCCCCCTGCTCGGCGCGCGGCAGAGCCAGTTCCAGCGCTGTCAGATAGTAGCCGCGCTGGAAGGCGCCAAAGGCATAGTCGACTGGCACGCGCGGACCAAAGACGTCATTGCTGATCGCATCGGCGGCATTGTTCTGTGCCAGGGCCGGAAGGCTCAGCCCGCACATGAATGCGATGGCTAGGGGACGGATCAGCTTCATGTCGAGGCCTTCACCGCCTGGTCGAAGCCCGCCAGTACCAGGCTCGCGTCCTGCGCGGCCCACACGCAGTCCGAGAGCGCGATGAATTCTGCGGTGGTGGCCTCGACCAGCGCGGTTTCGGCGGCCGGATCGGAATAGACGGCGGGCACTTCGAACGTTTCCACCCACCACTGGGCCAGTTCGGCCGCCTGCGGATCGGTCGTTCCGCCCAGCGGACCGAAAAAGACATAGTCGACATCGAGCTCGCCAAAGCTCATGGCGTCATGGCGGCTGCGCACATTGCCGGCGCCGACAATGCCGTCGGGCTTGAGCGCTGCGATGGCCGCGCGCAGCGCCTTGACCCCACCCGAGGTGACATGCACGCCATCGGCGCCAAGGCTTCTCGCCAGATCGACATCGTCCTCGATCAGCACGGCCGCACCCGCCGCCTGTCCGATCTGGATCAGCCGCTCGGCCAGTGTCGCAAAGCCCACGTCGTCGAGACCGCCACGCCGCACCAGCAGGGCGGCCACTTCAGGGCCCGACAGAACGCCCATGAGCTGGCGCGGAAACTGCTCCAGATTGGGGGTTTCGGGCGTAACGAGGTAGAGCTGTGGAGCCATTTTATACCTGGGTGAAGACGACGCTGTCATTCTGGGTCTGTCGCCCTTCCTGAAGGCAAGGGACAGCCACCCTTGCCGGAAGCGCTCCCTAGAATGCCATTTTGGCAAGAAAGGGACATGCCTCAATAGGGGATGCACCCCGGTCAGGCAATGGCCGAGGGCAGAACGAAAAACGCGCGCTTCACGAGGAAGCGCGCGTCGAACCGCGACGTTGGGAGATCGCGGGGAGAAAGGCTCAGGCAGCCCGATCGAGCGCGTTGTTCCACTCGCCAATGGCAGCGAGCGAGTTCATGTGGGCGCGATGGGCGAAAGCCTGGCGGGCCGCATTGAAATTCTCGCGACGGCCGGCCCAGGTCCGGAGGGCCACATTCTGGAGCGCGCGGCCATAGGAGAAGGTCATCGGCCACGGCTTGCCGCTGATGCGGTTCATGGCCGAAAGGTGTGCGGTGGCTTCCTCGTCGGTCTGACCGCCGGAGAGGAAGGCAATGCCCGGAACGGCCGCCGGCACATGTTCCTTGAGCACTTCCACCGTGCGGCGGGCCACTTCCTCGACGCTGGGGCGTTCACGCGAATTGACGCCGGGCAGGATCATGTTGGGCTTGAGAAGCATGCCCGCCAGGTCGACGCCGGCCAGGCGCAGTTCCTTGAACACATTTTCGAGAACGTCCCCGGTCACCTGGGCGCAGCGTTCGAGCGAGTGATTGCCCGGCTCGCCATCGCCCACCACTTCCGGCTCGACGATCGGCACAATGCCGGCTTCCTGGCAGAGCATGGCATAGCGGGCCAGCACATGGGCATTGGCGCGGATATTGTTGCGGGTGGGGGCAATGTCATTGATGGTGATGACGGCGCGCCACTTGGCAAAGCCGGCCCCGAGCTCGGCATAGTGCTCGAGGCGCTGACGCAGGCCATCGAGACCCTCGGTGATCTTCTCGCCGCCCTCGCCCGGCATCGGGAAGGCGCCGCGGTCAACCTTGATGCCGGGAATGACATCGGCATCGGCGAGGATGGCGCGGAACGGCTTGCCGTCGGCCGCTTCCTGCTTGAGGGTTTCCTCGGTGAGGATGACGCCCGAAATATAGCGCTGCATGGCCTCGGTGGCACCGAACAGCATTTCGCGATAGTCGCGGCGCAGATCCAGCGTATTGGGCAGGTTGATCTTGGAGAAGCGCTTGCCGATCGTGCCCTCGGATTCATCGGCGGCAAGAATGCCCATGCCGGGTGTCATCAGTTTCTGGGCGATGGCATTGAGCGACTTGGTCATGGCGTCTGAACCTCGAATTGGACTGCCCCGAGATTAGACTTTCGTTACCCTGCTTTCGATTAGACCTCCGGTTATGAGACGAAAGGCGCATCTTGTATGGAAGATTGCCGGGAACGAATTGGCGGGCTTGGAATTTCCCTAACTCCATCGTAGGTTGACGATGATCCGTGGGCGTTACGGCGCCAAAATCACACACAGTCAGGATAACAAGATGAGCACGCAACCGCACGTGAGCTTCAATGATGGCCGCTCGATTCCCCAGCTTGGACTGGGCGTATGGCGCACCCCTGATGACGTTGCTGTCGAGGCGGTCAGCACCGCCCTCAGGACCGGCTATCGCCATATCGACACCGCCGCCGTCTATCAGAACGAGGAGGGCGTGGGCAAAGGCATGCGCGCCTCGGGTGTCGATCGCGCAGACATCTTCCTCACCACAAAGGTGTGGAATGACGATCAGGGCTTTGACGAGACATTGCGCGCCATGGACCAGAGCCTCAAGCGCCTGGGGACCGACTATGTCGACCTCTATCTCATCCACTGGCCCTCGGCCTATCGCGGCAAATATGTCGAGACCTGGAAAGCGCTGGTCCGCCTCAAGGAAGACGGCAAGGCCCGTTCCATCGGCGTCTCCAATTTCGAGGGAAACTATATCGACGACCTGATCCGCGAGACCGGGGTCACGCCGGCCATCAACCAGATCCAGCTCCATCCGCGTTTCCAGCAGCGGGCAATGCGGGAAAAGCATGAGAAGCTCGGCGTGGTCACGGAAAGCTGGAGTCCCCTGGGTCAGGGCCAGGTGCTTGATGACCCGGTGATCGGCGCAATCGCCGCCCGCCATGGCAAGACTCCGGCCCAGGTGATCATCCGCTGGCATCTCGACCTGGGACTGGTGGTGATCCCCAAATCGGTGACACCAAGCCGCATCATCGAAAATTTCGATGTCTTCGATTTTACGCTGAGCGACGCGGACAAGGCCGCGATTGCCGGGCTCGATGCCGCGGATGGCCGGATCGGGTCGGACCCGCTGACGGCGCAGTTCTAGGCCCGGTCTCCGACTATTTGACCTCTGGCCTCTGCCCCATCGTCACCACCGGGCTTGTCCCGGTGGTCCATGCTTGCGAAGAGTTGGATTGCCGGGACAAGCCCGGCAATGACGAAGAACACTGAGTTTGGAGCGGCGGGGAAATGCCCCCTTCACCCCTACTTCTTCAGCGCTTCCACGCCCGGTAGCGGCTTGCCTTCCATCCATTCGAGGAAGGCGCCGCCGGCTGTCGACACATAGGTGAGCTTGTCCTTGACGCCGGCATGGGCCACCGCGCTGACCGTGTCGCCGCCGCCGGCCACCGAGACCAGGTGTCCGTCATGCGTGCGCTTGGCGACATGCTGGGCAATGGCGACCGTACCGGCGTCGAACGGCTCCATTTCGAAAGCGCCGACCGGCCCGTTCCAGACCACGGTATGGGCATCGTCGATGGCGCCATTGATGCGCTCGATCGAGGACGGGCCGATATCGAGGATCATGCCATCGGGGTCGACCGCATCCACGCCATAGAGCCGGGTCGGCGAATGGGCCTTGAAGTGCCAGGAGACAACCACGTCGATGGGCAGGATGATGGCGCAATTGGCCTTTTCGGCCTTGTCCATGATGCGGCGGGCGGTATCGGCGAGATCCTTCTCGCAGAGCGACTTGCCCACGCCGTGCCCCTGGGCGAACAGGAATGTATTGGCCATGCCGCCGCCGATGACCAGGCCATCGACCTTGGTGACCAGGTTTTCGAGCAGGTCGATCTTGGACGAGACTTTTGCACCGCCAACGATGGCGACGACCGGCCGTTTGGGCTTGCCCAGACCCGACTCGAGGGCTTCGAGTTCGGCCTGCATGGCGAGGCCCGCTGCGGCTGGCAGCAGATGCGCCAGCGCCTCGGTCGAAGCATGGGCGCGATGTGCGGCGGAAAAGGCGTCGTTCACATAGACGTCACCCAGTTCGGCCATGCGCTTGGCCAGCTCGATGTCGTTCGCTTCCTCGCCCGGATGGAAGCGGGTATTTTCGAGCACCAGGACCGAGCCGGCCGGGGCTTCGTCGATGGCGGCCCTGGCGGCACTCACATCGACCCAGTCGGTGGCCACGAAGCCGACCGGATGACCGGTCTCGTTGGCAACGGACACGCAGACCTGCTCGAGCGAGAATTCCGGATCGACCTTGCCCTTGGGGCGGCCGAAATGGCTGAGGAGGATCGCCTTGCCATCCTTCTTGACGATTTCGCGGATGGTGGGCACCAGGCGTTCGATACGAGTGGCATCGCTGACCTTGCCCTCGGCAACCGGCACATTGAGATCGGCCCGCAGGAGCACGCGCTTGCCCGTCAGATCGAGTTCGTCGAGGGTCTTGAAGCCATTGCCCATTGTGCTGCCTCCGCCTTGGGATAGTGTCGCGCCGTGGGTTACCAGAGTGCCACGTCCGGCGAAAGCAGGCACCGCAAAAAAGCGCGTCGCCGTCATCGGCCGCCGGGCGATGCCAGACAGGCAAATGTGGCGAGCTGCGCCGGTTGGTTGGAACAAAAGCATGCACTGGCTTAACCTTAACGCCGCCCGCGCACTGCCCTGTTGCAGCATGGCAACGCCACAAAAAAGCCCGGATTTCCGCCACATCCGCGCCCCAATAGGCAAAGATTAACCATTCCGGCACACCGGCTTTTAAGATTAAGCGCGGTAAATGCTGCGCTTAAGATTGTTGCCTTTCTCTTAGGAGCCTACCTTGGTCATCCCCGCCCCCATCTCCACCGCAATGCGTGCCGCAGGCATGCTGCTGTTCGTCATGGTCATCGCCGCCTGTTCGCGTAGCGCCACGGACAATGTCGGCCTGACCGGCGTCGGCAATACCGGGGCAGGCGCTCCGGGTAGCCAGCAGGAATTCATCGTCACCGTCGGTGACCGCGTCTTCTTCGAAACTGATTCCAGCTCGCTCACCGCCGAAGCCATGGCCACGCTCGACAAGCAGGCCGCCTGGCTCAACCAGTATGCCAACTACCGCGTCATGATCGAAGGCCATGCCGACGAGCGCGGCACCCGCGAATACAATATCGCCCTTGGCGCACGCCGTGGTTCGGTCGTCGTCAATTACCTTGTCTCCAAGGGCGTCAATGCCCAGCGCATCACCACCCAGTCCTTCGGCAAGGAACGTCCGGTGGCGATCTGTAACGACATTTCCTGCTGGAGCCAGAACCGCCGCGCGGTCACCGTCGTCCAGTAACGATCGCGGTTGCCGCAACGGCAGCCACCCCTTCCAGTGCAAACTGGAGGCAAGAGCGCCCGGAGCCATAAAATGGCCCGGGCGCTTTCTTTTCACCAAAATTGGCCTTTATCGCCGGAACAAGAATACCCATCTTGGCCGGACACTGGCAGCATCGGAGGCAGGCTTGTCGCTATCTAGAATTTCCAAACTCGGGCGCGCGGCGCTCTGCGCGCTCGGCGTCGGCTTCACGGCCGCCCCTGCCGTCAACGCGCAGACCATTTTCCCGCCCGGCGAACTGAGCGGCCTCACTTACAACAATGATGGTGGGCGCATTCTGGTCGCCCAGGCCGATAGCGCCCAGCAGATGGTGCGCATCCAGCAGCTCGAAGAGCAGATCCGCCTGCTCAACGGCCAGGTAGAAGGCCTGACCTTCCAGCTCACCCAGTTGCAGGAAATCCTCAACCGCTTCCAGGAAGACGCCGAGTTCCGCTTCCAGGCGCTGGAAGGCGGTGCCGGGGGAAAAACTGATGCGGCAACCCAACCGGGCAGCGCGACGCAGCCCGAGGCGTTGCCGCAGGACCCCGCAGCCACTGAATCCGACGTCCCGCTGACCGATATACCCGAGCAGGGCGTGCAGCCCCTGCCCGGCGAGGTTGAGTTCGATCCGACCTTCGACGATGGCTCCCTGCCCGCATCGGGTGACCCGCTGGTGGGTACGGGACGACCAGGCGGTGTTGACCTGATCACCGGCCAGCCGCTCGACCTGAGCTACAATCCGGCCACGGCCGCCACCGGCAATCCGGATGCGGACGCACAATATCGGGCCGGCTATGAGGCCCTGGTGGCCGGCGACTATGATTTCGCTGAACAGCAATTTGCCCAGTTCATCGATCTCTACCCCGACAATGCCCAGGTGATGGATGCCAGCAACTGGCTGGGCGAAGCCATGATTGCCCGCGGCGGCTATGCAGAAGCGGCCGATGTCCTGGTCGATGCCTACCAGAAGAACCCCGACCATCCGCGTGCGCCTGACCTGCTTTTGAAGCTGGGCGTGTCGCTGGCGGGTGTGGGCGAGAGAGAAACAGCCTGCCGCACCTTCGCGGAAGTCTCGACCCGCTATCCTAACACCATTCCCGCTTTCCAGACCCGGCTGGCAGAGGAAAAGGCCAAGGCTGAATGTCCGCCGGCCTGACGCCCGATCTGGGCGATCCCGATGTGCTGGCGCGACTCTTCGCGCCGGCCGCGGAGCACAAGGTGCTGGGCCTGGCCGTATCAGGCGGACCCGACAGCCTCGCCCTTATGCTGCTGGCCCAGCGTTGGGCCGCCTCGCTCGCGGCGCCACCGGCGCTGGTGGTCTACAGCCTCGATCATGGCCTTCGAGCCGAGGCCCCGGACGAGGTCGCTTTGGTGATGGCCGAAGCCGAGCGGCTGGGCCTTGTGGCACGCGCCCTAGCCTGGACCGGCGAAAAGCCCGAGACCGGCCTGCAGGAAGCCGCCAGACAGGCGCGCTACCGCCTGATCGGCAAGGCTATGCAGGCCGATGGCGCCACGCTGCTGCTGACCGCCCATCATCGCGGCGATCAGGCCGAAACGGTCCTGATGCGGCTCGCTCATGGCAGCGGCATTGAAGGGCTCAAGGCCATGACCACGCTGAGCCAGGTCGAGGGCGTATCTGTCTTCCGGCCGCTGCTCGATGTCGAACCGGCCAGCCTTTCTGCCCTTGTGGCGGAAGCAGGCCTCACCCCCGCCCGCGATCCTTCCAACGAAGACCCCACCTACGAACGCGTGCGCTGGCGCAAGCTGCTGCCCGCCCTGGCCGCCGAAGGCCTGGACAGTGCCGCCCTCGCGCGCCTCGCGCTCCGCATGGCCGAAGCCGACGCCGCCTTGATCCAGATGGCCGAGGCCGCCTTTGCCGAACTGGTCACGCTCGATGGCTTTGGCGCCGCCAGCCTGCCCCGTGCCACGTTTGCGTCGCTCAGCCCCGCCATCGGCCGGCGCCTGCTGGGACGCGTGCTCAACATTGTCGGCGGCCGGCAGAAGCCGCGGGCCTTGGGACAGGTCGAGCGCCTTTATGACCAGATCGCCGAAGGCGAACTGCCACGGGCGGCAACCCTGCTCGGGGCGGTGGTCAGGCTCAAGGGCGAGACCTTGTCGGTGTCGCGCGAACCCGGGCGGGCGCTGCCCGAGAACATCATTCTCCAGCCCCGCGCACCCCTCGTCTGGGATCAGCGGTTCCTCATCACCAATGTCTCTGACGACAAGGACCTCGTCGCCGGCGCCACGGACTTCATGCCGCGCCACCGGCTCGAGGATTTCCTCGGCTTCAAGGTGACAACCCCCGCCGAAGCCATCCGCACCGCGCCCCTGGTGCGCGATGCCGAGGGCGGAATCCTCGCTCTTGGCGGCTGGTCGTTTGATGAGCGGGTGAAGGTCGAACTGCTGATCGATTGATTGGGGCACCGATGCCCCTACTCCACGAAGTCATCCCGGCGAAGGCCGGGGTCCATGCTGAGACCGCAAAACGGATACCGGCCTTCGCCGGTATGACATCGGGTTTGGGGCGTATCCTGGTCTTCATGATCGATTGAGGGCCATCAGCGCGCGGCCGCCATCGGGCATGACCCAAGGACCAGCCGATACAATCGCGATGTTGCGAGTGGCCCTCGGGTCGAGCCCGAGGGCGGCATCGAGTACGTGGTAGATCTGCCCTAGATCTGGTGCACTTCACCCGAGGCGACGACCGGGCCGGTCGGCTTGCCTTCTGGCGCGCCGCCCTTGGGTTCGAGCGTGATGGCCAGCACCGAGCCTTCGCCCCAGCCCGCCATGACCTCTTCGGAAACCGTGACCTCGGAGCGTTGATTGACCGGGATCACGCCCATGGAAATGGGATCGCCACCACCCTGTATGGCCCAGAGTTCCAGATCCTGGTCGCTGGGCACGTCGCCCGACAGGGCCGTCAGCCGCACCGTGCCCTGGCCGTCATAAAGCGCTAGGAACTGCACGTCGCTGCCCTCGGCGCCGAGCGCCGCAACAAGCTGCGTGGCCAGCGTCGAGACGCTGGGGGCCGGCTGCATCAGGGTGAAACCTATGGCGGCCACGGCCACCGCAATCGCGCCCGCCGAAATGCCGCGCCAGAGGGCCAGGCTGTTCCACAGCGACGGCTTGGTCTCTGCGCCGAAAAGGCGTGCCTCCAGCCGCTCAAGCACGTGGGCCGGCGGCGTTACTTCGGCAAATTCTCCATCGAGCGCCGCAAAGCGGGCAAGCCAGAAATCGCGCTCGCGCTGCAGCGCCGGATCCGCGTCGATTTGCCGGCCGACCCGGTCATGGGCCTCGGGGCCCAGGAGGCCCAGGACATATTCGGCCACCAGCGCGCCGCGCCGATCCTGCTCGATATGGTCACTATCCCCGCTCATGCCGTCAGACACTCTCTCAGTCGGATAAGGCTGCGCCGCAGCCAGGTTCTCATCGTGTTGAGCGGCACGGCAAAGCGCTGCGCCAGCTCCTCGTAACTATAGCCGTCGAGATAGGCCCCGCGCACCGCCTCGGCCTTGTCCTCGTCCAGCTGTGCAAGACACGCAGCAATGCGCGCGCCGTCTTCGCTCGCTTCGGTCATCCGCTCTGGATCGGGCGCGGCATCGGCGACCTCGAGCGCCACGTCCAGATCATCACCCGACGGACGGCGCGCCCGCAACATGTCCAATGCATGATTGCGGGCAATGGCCACCAGCCAGCTGATCGGGGAATAATTCCCGGCGACGTAACGATCGGCACGCTGCCAGATCTTGATATACACCTCCTGAATGGCCTCCTCGGCCTCCGCTCGGCTTTTCAAGATACGCAGCACCACGCCGAAGAGTTTCGCGCTGGTGCGATCATAGAGCAGGCGAAAGGCGCTCCGATCCCTGAGCGAACAACGGGCGATCAACTCGGCAATCTCGGCGCTGGCCTGTGCAGTGGCCATGGTTCGGCCCTCCTCCCGCATGGAAACCCCACTCTACGATCCGATGGTTAAACGAAAGACTGCGGCGATCGGATCACCCCGGCTCAAAAAACTTGGGCCAAAGCCGTTTCATCGGAACCCGAAATCGACTAGACCCTTTTTCCCGAACGACGAGGCCTTTTGAGGGAGCCGCCAACCACCATGACCGATCAAGCGTCCACCGACCGGTTCAGCCACGACGCCGGCATCCTCGCCCAGGCCCTGCCCTACATGCAGCGCTATGAGGGCAAGACCGTCGTGGTGAAATATGGTGGCCATGCCATGGGCGATCTCAAGCTCGGCCAGGCCTTTGCCCGCGACATCGCCCTGCTCAAGCAATCCAAGGTCAACCCGATCGTGGTCCATGGCGGCGGCCCGCAGATCGCCTCCATGCTCAAGAATCTGGGCATCGAATCCAAGTTCGAGGGCGGCCTGCGCGTCACCGATGCGCGGACCATGGAAATCGTCGAGATGGTGCTGGCCGGCTCCATCAACAAGGAAATCGTGGCGCTGATCAATGCCGAGGGCGAGTGGGCCATTGGCCTGTGCGGCAAGGACGGCAACATGGTGTTTGCCAGGAAGGCCGAAAAGAAGGTCATCGACCCGACCTCCAATATCGAGCGCGTGCTCGATCTGGGTTTTGTCGGCGAGCCGGTGGAGGTCGACCGCACCTTGCTCGATCTGCTCGCCCGCTCCGAAATGATCCCGGTCATCGCCCCCGTGGCCCCGGGCCGCGATGGCAATACCTACAATATCAATGCCGATACCTTTGCCGGCGCCATTGCCGGCTCGCTCGGCGCCAAGCGCCTGCTGTTCCTCACCGACGTTCCCGGCGTGCTTGACCGCGATGGCAAGCTGATCCCGGAACTGACCGTGCGTGACGCCAAGGCGCTGATCGCCGATGGCACGATTTCCGGCGGCATGATCCCCAAGGTCGAAACCTGCCTCGAAGCCCTCGACAATGGCGTCGAGGGTGTCGTCATCCTCAACGGCAAGCAGCCCCATGTGGTGCTGGTCGAACTCTTTACCGAGTTCGGCGCCGGCACACTCATTGTGCGCTGAGGGCGCGCAAAAGCCTTTTAGCCTTGTGGCAAACAGCGCAATGCTGTGCCCCTTAAATCTCTACTTGGCACGTAGATAATAAGTTAGGCTCGCTGCCCATAAAGTCTGGGGAGACTGCATGGGCAGCGAGTTTTTCATTTTCGCCGCGGTCGGCTTTTTGGCGCAGATCGTCGACGGGGCCCTGGGCATGGCCTATGGCGTGGTCAGCTCCACCATGCTGCTCAGTTTCGGCGTGCCGCCCGCGGCCGCCTCCGCCAGCGTCCATGCCGCCGAGATGTTCACCACGGCCGCCTCCGCCACCAGCCATCTCAGCCAGCGCAACGTGCGCTGGAACCTGTTCTGGAAGCTCGCCCCGGCCGGCATCCTGGGCGGGGTCATCGGCACCTATGTACTGACCGCCATCGATGGCGCCATGATCAGGCCCTTCGTGACCGCCTATCTCGGCATTCTGGGCGTATACATCCTGCTTCCGCGCCTTCCGCCGACGCGATGAGTACCGCGAGCACGGCACGACCTTCGTGGCGCCGCTCGCCACGGCCGGTGGCTTCGTCGATGCCGTAGGTGGTGGCGGCTGGGGTCCGATCGTCACCTCGACCCTGATCGGCGCCGGCGGCGCGCCGCGCTACGTCATCGGCACGGTCAACACTGTCGAGTTCTTTGTCACCACCGCCGTATCGGTGGCTTTCATCACCGCCCTCGTCACCGGCCACTGGGACGAGGCGGACGGGCTGATGCAGTATTTCTGGTCGGTTGCCGGATTGGTGGTCGGCGGGCTGCTCGCCGCGCCCCTGGCCGGCTTTGTGGTCCGCATCATCCCGCCGCAGCGCCTGATGATCCTGGTCGGCGGGCTCGTCCTGCTGGTTTCGGTCTACCAGACCTGGCAGTTGCTGGTCTGATGGCAAAAGGGCCGCGCGATGCGCGGCCCTGTCTTGGTCAGGCTTCCACCGGCACCGGCTGTGCCGCACCGCCAGGCCTCTGCCCGCCCGGACGCCGGAAGGCAAAGGCCAGGAAGAAGATCAGCCCGAAACTGATCACCTGATACCAGAGCGCCAGCGACGCGGAGTCGGCGAAGGCCACGGTCGGCGGATTGCCCCCGGCAAGCGAGCCGGCCAGGTGCGTGAAGAAGATTTCCCCGATCAGGGCCACGCCCAGCGCGCCACCCACCTGCTGGAAGGCCTGCAAGGCTCCCGAACCTGCACCGGCATCGCGCGGCGGCACATTGCGCAGCACCAGCTGGAACAGCGACGAGAAGCCGGTCCCCAGGCCGATGCCGGCCACCAGCAGCGGCAGCAAAAAGCTCCACGAACTGATCGTGTCGCCAGCCGCGCCGATGATGAAATGCAGCGACCCGATGCCACCCGCCAGCAACAGGCCCGCCGCACCGAGCCGCGCCCGCAGGTAGTGCGCGCCAAACCGGCTGGCAATCAGCGACGCGATCAGAACCCCCACCGAGAACGGCGTATTGGTGAGGCCCGACTGCAAGGGCGTCATGCCGAAGCCGCTTTGCAGCAGCAGCGAGATGATCATGAACATGCCAGGAATACCCGAGGCATAGACGGTCACCACGAAGGCGCCGAACATGAAATCGCGATTCTTTATGAGGTCGTAGTTGAGCAGCTGCGACTGCCCTACCGCTGCCCGGCGCCGTGTCCAGAGCACGAACAGGCCGATCAGCACCAGCCCGGCCGCGATCAGGCCAAAGGCCCAGAGCGGCCAGCCATAGGCACGGCCCTCGACGATGGGAAACACCACCGCGACGATGCCAAGACCAAAAAGGCCGATGCCGACAAAGTCGTTCTTGAGATCGGGATGGCCCGGCAGGCTCGGAATGAGCAGCCAGCCGGCGATCACCGCCAGAATGCCGACGGGCACGTTGACGAGGAAGATCGGCTCCCAGTCGAGCCCGAAGATCTGCGCCTCGATCAACAGGCCACCCAGGATGGGACCGCAGACCGACGCAAGACCGGCCGTGAGGCCGAACAGCGAGAAGGCCTGGCCGCGCTCGTGCGGCGGGAAGGTCACGGTGGCAATGGCCAGCACCTGTGGCGTCATCATCGCCCCGGCCAGACCCTGGATAACACGGGCTGCAATCAGCATCTCGATCGAGCCGGCCATGCCGCAAAGAGCCGAAGCAACGGTGAAGGCCGCAACACCCCAGAGGAACATCCGGGTGCGCCCAAGAATGTCGCCGAGCCGACCGAAGGGCAGAAGCCCCAGCGCGAAGGCCAGGACATAGGCGGCCACCACCCATTCGATCTGGTTGTCGGTCGCGCCCAGGCTTTCGCGCATCGAGGGCAAGGCCACATTGACGATGGTGACATCGATCAGGTTCATGAAATTGGCGATCAGCAGCACGAAGAGGCCGATCCAGCGGCGCGGATCGGGTGGCGCATCGGCAGCTGGCGCGTGAGGGGCAGACATGGGCACTAACCTTCTGAAGGAGAGAGGGAGAATCCGCGTTCCAGCTCGGCCATGACGGCATCGAGCGCAGCGCGGCGATGGGGTCGCCCGCAATCGGAGAGCGCGGCGGTGACGAGTATGGCGGCGGCCTGGCAATCCACATCCGGGCGGAACGAGCCATCGGCCACGCCCAGCGCGAAGATGTCGGCAAACTGGCCGGTCCAGAAGGCCTGCATGGGCAGGATGATCTCGGCGATGGCGGGATCGCGGCGGGCGAGGTCCACCAGTTCGCTCAGCACGACGATCAGCTCGGGCATCTCGGCCACGGTCTCGCGGAACTCGGCGAATTCCTCACGCAGCTGCTCGCGTCCATTGAGGCCATCCTTGGGATGACGCAGCGCCTGCGCCTTGAAATCATCGCGCAGGGACGCGGCCACCAAAGCCACCAGCGCCTCCTTGCTGGGCACGTGATAGTGCAGCGTGGCAATGTTGATGCCGACACGCTCGGCAATGTCGCGCGTGCGCAACCCTTCGAGCCCTTTCTCGACGATCAGCGCGCGCGTCGCCCGGGCGATGGCAAGGCGCCGCTCGTCGCCACTTTCGCGTTTGGCAAGTGGGGCTGTCATGAAGACCTTGAGAGCGGTTTGCGGGATGGTTCTCCTACAGCGCCCGATTTCATCAATCAATCATTTGATTGAGTCTGGCGGACATGCCGGAACTGCATGACCGCGCCACAGGCCAGGCCGTTGACATTTGCTGTCAGGAGGCGTCCATCAGCCCCATATTCCACAAGGCCGTGCCATGACCGACTATGTCCGCAAGATCCTGACCTCCTCCGTCTATGAAGTGGCTGAGCAGACGCCGCTGGAGAAAATGGAACTGCTCTCGGCCCGGCTTGGCCACACCATTCTGGTCAAGCGCGAGGACCTGCAGCCGGTCTTTTCCTTCAAGATTCGCGGCGCCCATAACCGCATCGTGCACCTGACCGCCGAGGAGCGTGCACGCGGCGTCATCTGTGCCTCCGCCGGCAACCACGCGCAGGGTGTCGCCCTTTCGGCAACGCGACTGGGTATCCGCGCCATCATCGTCATGCCCACCACGACCCCCCTCATAAAGGTCAATGCCGTCCGGCGCCTCGGCGGCGAGGTCGTGTTGTTCGGCGACGGTTTCGACGCCGCCCGCGCCCATGCCTCGGGCCTTGCCGAGCGGCATGGTTATGTCTTCGTCCATCCTTTCGACGATCCCGATGTCATCGCCGGCCAGGGCACGGTTGGGCTCGAACTGATGCGCCAGCATCCCGAGCCGATCGGCGCCATCTATGTGCCGATTGGTGGCGGCGGCCTTGCGGCCGGCATTGCCAGCTTCGTGAAATTCCTGCGCCCCGACATCCGCGTCATCGGCGTCGAGCCCGAAGAGGCCGCCAGCATGAAGGCGGCCATTGCGGCGGGAAAGCCGGTGCCGCTGGACCAGGTAGGCCTGTTTGCCGATGGCGTGGCCGTCCGCCAGGTGGGCGAGGAAACCTTCCGCATCTGCCGGGAGCTGCTCGACGACATCGTCACCGTCACCGCCGACGAGATCTGCGCCGCTATCAAGGACATCTTTGACGACCACCGCGCCATTACCGAACCGGCTGGCGCGCTGGCGCTTGCAGGTTTGCGGCGCGACATCGAGGATGGCAAGGCGCCGGAGGGCGCCCTGATTGCCATCAATTCCGGGGCCAATGTCAATTTCGATCGCCTGCGCTATGTCGCCGAGCGCGCCGAGATCGGCGAACGCGCCGAGGCGCTGCTGGCCGTCACCATCCCCGAGCAGCCCGGCTCCTATCGCGCCTTCATCCGCCTCATCGGCAGCCGCGCCATCACCGAATTCAACTATCGCTACGCCCCCGGTGGCAGCGCCCATATCTTCGTGGGCATCAAGCTCTCGGGCGGCGACGTCGAAAAGCATGAAATCATCGCGCTGCTTGAGACCAGGGGCCTCAAGGTCACCGATCTCACCGACAACGAAGTGGCCAAGCTCCATGTCCGCCATATGGTGGGTGGGCGCGTCGCCGGCCTCGTCAACGAGAAAGTCTTCCGCTTCCAGTTTCCCGAACGGCCCGGCGCCCTGCTGAAATTTCTCGAAGGGCTCAATGACGGCTGGAACATCTCGCTGTTCCATTATCGCAATCACGGCGCCGACTACGGCCGCGTTCTTGTCGGCATCGAGGTGCCGGACGAAACCCATGCCGACCTCATCGCCCATATCGATGCTATCGGCTTCCCCTATTGGGATGAAACCGAGAACCCCGCCTATCGGCAGTTTCTCGAATTGGCGTGAAACCACGAGGCCCTGGGCGACATTAGGATGAAATAAACCGCATCTAGAACGGGCGGACTTATTTCCGCCATGCCCCATTGCTTTTGGGGAATCCAGGGGCGATCTGTTGATCAACCACGCGGAACGGAGGTGCTCCTTCCGCGCGCCTTAATATTGAGGGACAAAACACGATGATCGGGACGATCAAGACTACCGGCCTGCTGGCAGCGACAGCTCTGGCCACCATGACGCTTTTGCAGCCGGCCATGGCGCTGGAAGCCGATGCCTTCCTCGAGCGCGCCGCCGAAGTCTACAGGGCCATGGGCTATGAGCTGACCTTTGGCGATGCCACGCTGGACGGCGACACGATCACCGTGGACGGCGTGACCGTCAACGTGCTGGGCGCCGGCGCCGAGCCCATGACCATCGACACCGAACTCACCTTCAATGGCGTGGTCGAGAACGATGATGGCAGTTACTCGGCCGAGAGCCTGACCGTTCCCGATATCGATACCGAATTCTCCACCGAGCCCGCCGGTCACCTGACCCTGACCGACATCGTGGCCACCGATCTGTGGCTTCCGCCCGAGGGCGAAACCACGTCCGACCTGCTGCTGCAGACCGTGGGCAGCATCTCCACCGGCCCGCTAACCATTACCCGCGAGGGCACCGAAGTCATCAAGATCGACTCCATGGAAGCGGCCTCGGATTTCACCTTCGCGGCCGACGACACGCTTGAATCCCTCTCCTCGACCCTGGCCATTTCCAACATCTGGGCTGACCTCAGCACCGTGGGCGAAGAAGAGCCCGAAGCCGGCGCCATCATCGAAGCCCTCGGCCTGACCACGATCAACGGCAACATCACCCAGGCGCTGACCTGGTCGATGGCCGATGGCCACATCGTCATGGACGAGTTCAAGTTCGATTTCGCCGATGTCGGCGCGCTCGACATCACTGCCGATTTCTCCGGCTTCACCCCCGCCATGCTGGACAAGATCTACGCCATGCAGGCGTCTGACCTTGATCCGACCAGCGAGGAAGCCCAGGCCCAGCAGATGATGGCCGGCATGGAAATCGCCCAGGCCCTGACCATCACCAGCGCCGCCATCCGTTACGACGACGCCGGTCTGGCGCCCAAGCTGCTGGACATGTTCGCCGCCCAGTCGGGCGCCGACCGCGCCACCTTCGTCGAAGGCCTCAAGGCCATGCTGCCGACCATGATCGCCGAAAGCGGCATCCCCGCCCTGACCGATGTTGTCGTGCCGCCGGTCTCGGCCTTCCTCGACGATCCGCAGAGCCTTGAAATCTCCGTGCAGCCGCCGACCCCGACCAGCCTCCTGGTCCTGGGTGCCGCCGCCTCGAACCCGGCCAGCCTGATCTCGGCTCTGGGCCTGGCCGTCACCGCCAACCAGTAATCCCGATTGCGGGGCCCGGCATCCGGGCCCCGCGTCCCAGGCACTGGTGAACCCTTCACCCTTTGTGCCAGAATACCGCAATGACCGCGCTTACCGCTCCCCGCACCCGCCTCGATCACGTCACCGACTGGGTGTTCGACCTCGACAACACCCTCTATCCGCGCGAGTGCAATCTCTTCGCGCAGATCGACACGCTGATCACCCACTATGTGATGAAGGTGACGGCGCTCGAATTTGCCGCGGCACGCGACCTGCAAAAGACCTATTACCGAGACTTTGGCACGACGCTGAACGGACTGATGCAGCGACACGCCATCGACCCCGATCATTTCCTCAACACGGTCCATGCCATCGACTATTCCCCGGTCGATCCGCATCCCGATCTGGTTGACGCGATCAGGGCGCTGCCCGGTCGCAAGTTCATCCTGACCAATGGCGATACCGGCCATGCGCGCTCAGTGCTCAAGCGCCTCGGTGGCGACGAGCTCTTCGAGCATGTGCATGACATCCGCGCCATGACCTTCGTGCCCAAGCCGCACAGGGCCGCCTATGACGGCTTTTTCGCGCTCCACGGCATCGACCCGAAGCGCGCCATCATGTTTGACGATCTCGAAAAAAACCTCGTCGTACCCCATGAAGCGGGCATGGCGACGGTGCAGGTCGTCGCCGGTGACGACTTTGCTCATGACCAGGTCGAGGCCTGGGAGCTGGGCCGCTCCACCGGTCCGCATGTGCACCACGTCACATCAGATCTCGCCGGATTCCTGCGCAACCTGCCCTAGGTTCCCGCCGCGGCTAAAAATTTCCGGGCCCTGCAGCTATTCCCGACCGCATCGGGAGCCACTACATTGGGTCCATGACCGATCTTCCCGGACGGCGTCCACCGCCCATTCCCGAATCCGCCCCGACCATTCGCGAGCAGCTGGAAAACTTCCGCCTGCTCGGACGTCTGCTGGTGCAGATCTGGCGCACTAGCCCGCCTCTGGCCGTCGCCAGCGTCGTCCTGCGCCTCATCGGTGCGCTGCAGCCCATTGCCATGCTCTGGGTCGGCAAGCTCATCATCGACGACGTGGTCCGCCTCACCGGCATCACCCCGCCGGGCCCCACCTTTGCCGATTGGTGGGCCAGCGGCACGCTGAACCATGTACTCACGCTCCTGCTGATCGAACTGGCGCTGGTGGTCGGCATCGACATCATCAACCGCGGGATGAACCTGGTCGATTCCATCCTGACCGAACTCCATTCCAACCAGATGAGTGTCGAGCTCATGTCGCATGCGGCGCGACTCGACCTGCGGCATTTTGAAAGTGCCGAATATCAGGACCGGCTGGAGCGCGCCCGCCGCCAGGCCGCCGGGCGCAACGCCCTGCTCTCGGTGCTGTTTGGCCAGGCGCAGAATGTCATCACCGTTGCAACGCTCGCGGCCGGCCTGTTCATCTACGCGCCCTGGCTGATCCTGCTGCTGCCCATTTCCTTCACGCCGGCCGTCTTGGGCGAAACCCGCTTCAACCAGCTGGCCTACTGGCTCAGCCGCTGGCGCACCCCGGAACGGCGCGAACTCGAATATATTCGCTATATCGGCGCCACACCCGAGACCGCCAAGGAGATCAAGCTCTTTGGCCTCGGCGACTTCCTCGTCGAGCGCTTCCGCACCCTCGCGCACACGATCTTCGTCGAAAATACCCGCGTGGCCCGCCAGCGTGCCTTCTGGGGCGCCATCTTCGCGGCCATTTCCACCATCACCTACTATTGCGCCTATGCCTTCATCGTCTGGCGCACTGTCACCGGCGAATTCTCCATTGGCGACCTTGCCTTCCTTTCGGGCTCGTTTTTGAGGCTCAATGGCCTCTTCCAGGCCATCCTTCTCGGCTTCACCCAGGTGGCCGCCCAGTCCATGTATCTCGACGATCTCTTCTCCTTCTTCGAGATCGAGCCCGGCATCATGTCGCCGGCCGTGCCGGTCGCTTTCCCTTCGCCGCTGAAACAGGGCATCCGTTTTGAAAATGTCGGATTCCGCTATCCGGACACCGAAACCTGGGCCGTGCGGAACCTGAGCTTCGAGCTCAAGGCCGGCGAAACGCTGGCGCTTGTCGGCGAGAACGGCGCCGGCAAAACCACAATCGTCAAGCTGCTGACCCGCCTCTACGACCCCGACGAAGGCCGCGTCACCATTGACGGCATCGACCTGCGCGACCTGGCGCTCGAAGACATCCACGCCAATATCGGCGTCATCTTCCAGGATTTCATCCGCTATTCGCTGACCGCACGCGACAATATCGCCGTCGGCCGCATCGACCGGCGCGAGGATGGCGAGCGTATCGACCGTGCCGCCGAGCAGAGTCTCGCCGATGGCGTCATCGCCAGGCTTCCCAAGGGCTATGACCAGCAATTGGGGCGTCTCTTCCGCGAAGGGCGCGATCTCTCGGGCGGCGAATGGCAGAAAGTCGCCATCGCCCGCGCCTATATGCGCGACGCCGAACTGATCATCCTCGACGAACCGACCGCCGCGCTCGACGCCAAGGCCGAAGCCGAGGTCTTTGCCCGCTTCAAGGGCCTCGCCCATGGCAAGACCGCCGTCATCATCTCGCACCGCTTTTCGACAGTGCGCATGGCCGACCGCATCCTCGTGCTCGACGGCGGCGCCATCCTGGAGGCGGGCACCCATGAGGAGCTGGTCGCCATGAAGGGCCGCTATGCCGAACTCTTCGAACTCCAGGCCGCGGGCTATCGCTGATGAACGTCACCATCTTCCACAATCCCGATTGCGGCACCTCGCGCAACACGCTGGCGATGATCCGCGGCGCTGGCATCGCGCCGGAGGTCATCCTTTATCTCGAGACCCCGCCGGATCGGGCGCGCCTGGTTGAGCTGATCGAGCGTGCCGGCCTTTCGGTGCGCGACGCGGTGCGGATCAAGGACACGCCCTATTTCGAGCTCGGGCTCGACAACCCGGACCTCACCGAAGCCGAACTGGTGGAGGCCATGCTGGCCGACCCCATTCTCATCAATCGCCCCTTTGTCGAAACGCCGCACGGCGTCCGGCTCTGTCGTCCGTCCGAAGTGCTGCTCGACATCCTGCCCGAGGCGCTCGGCATTCCCTTTGCCAAGGAGGATGGCGAGGTGGTCATCGACAATGAAGGCCGCCGCGTCTGACTGGTCAGCCGGGGCAAAGCAACCTAACTATTGGCTCTAGCAAGCCCCGAGCGGACCCTGTCACGTGCCCCTGCCCGACGACCACGATCTCACCGTCATTGCCGAAACCTATCGGCTGCTCGGTGATCCGACGCGCCTGAAAGTCATGCTGACCTGCCTCGATGGCCCCATTGCCGTGGGCGACATCGCCAAGGCCACCGGGGCCAGCCAGTCGCTGGTCAGCCACCACCTGCGCCTCCTGCGCGCCGCACGCCTCGTCCGCGGCACACGCCGCAACAAGCAGGTCTTTTACGAGGTCGAGGACGATCACATCGCCCGCATGCTGGCCGACATGCTCGCCCATGCCCAGGAAGACGTCGGGGATGAGGCGCAGGATGACTGAGCGATGAGGGCGTGACGGTCCTCTACCCCTGCGCGCCCTTGCGCGACGCCTGCGCCAGCCTGGTCACCAGCGCGTCGGGAATGGGCCGCGACAGCGAGAAGGTGACACCCGTCTTGCTCGGCTTGAGGCCCGCCGCCGCCAGCTCGTCGGCATATTCGGTCAGGGCCGCCGCGGCACAATAGAGCCCGCATTGCCTGGAAAAGGCGGCGTAGCTCGCCACAACCGCCCCGCCGATACTGAAGCCCGGCATATTGTATAAAATGACCTCCTCGGCCTCTGGCAGGGCAGCACGGAGCAGTGCACGAAGGCGCGCCAGTTCAGGACGGAAGGCCTCGGGCGCGGCCGCAATATAGTCATCATGGGATTTTGGCGCGGTCATGCCGCCAGAATGCGTCAGCACTGCCGCCCAGGCAAGGATTCAGGCCGCTCGGATCGCCCTCATCACAACCGGCAGCGAGGCAAAGCAACGCAAGCGCCCTTCACGCGTTGAGCGCAGGCGGCTGGTCGAAAGTAGCGTTGCAGGTCTGCCCGATGGCCGAACACGACCCTCCCGCACCGCCGGATGACGGGCTGAAAAGCCGTCTCCAGAAATTCCGCAAGGAGCCGCTTGCCGGACTTGTCGACGCGGTGGTGGCTATCCCCGATGGCCTGGCCTCGGCCGCTATGGTCGGCGTCAATCCGGTTCTGGGTCTCTATACGAGCATCGTTGGCCCTGGTCTGGGGGGCTTGCTGACCAGCACGCAGCGCATGCAGATCGCCTCCACCAGCGCTTCGGCCATTGCCGCTGCCGAAGCCATCGGCGCCTACGAGTCAGCGCAAAGGGAAAGCGCCCTGATGGCGCTGGTCATGCTGACAGGCGCCTTCCTGGTCGCCCTGGGTCTTGCCGGCGCGGGGCGGCTGATGCGTTTTGTGTCGCACGCGGTGATGACCGGTTTCCTGCTCGGTGTGGCCGTCACCCTGATCCTCAACCAGATACCCCAGCTGATCGGCCTCGACCTGCCCGGCGAAGGCGTCTTGGCGCGGATCATCGCGTTTCCCGCTCACCTGGCAGAGCTTTCCCTCCACGCCACGATGATCGGCGGCCTCGCCATTGCCATTCTTGTCGGAGCCAGCCAGGTGCGGACCAATTGGGGGTCGCTGATTGCCCTCATCGTTCCGACCGTCCTGCTGATCGCTCTGGGGTGGGACGATGTCGACACGGTGGCTTCGGAAGGCGCCATCCCGCAGGGCCTGCCATGGCCGCGCCTGCCTGACCTTGGCATCATCACCATCGACCTTGTCGGCTCTGCGCTGGCCATAGCCGCCATCATCGCTATACAGGCCGCCGGGGTCAGCCAGGGCGCTCCAAATCTGGATGGCAAGCGCATCAACGTTTCGCGCGACATGGTCGCCCAGGGCGCCGCCAATCTGGCGGGCGGCATGCTGTCAGCCATCCCTGCCGGCGGATCGGTCGGCCAGACGGCGCTCAATGTCAGTCTGGGCGCCAGAACGCGCTGGGCCTCGGTGTTTTCGGGCATCTGGATGCTCGCCATTGTTGCACTCATTCCGGGCCTTGTCGGGCTGGTGCCGATGCCAGCCCTGGCCGCATTGATGATCATGGCCGGGCTGAGCGCACTGAATGGGCGAGAGGCGCTCTGGATCTGGCGCACGGGGGGCGGCGCACGCGGCGCCCTGTTTGTCACGTTTGTCGCCGTCGTGCTCACGTCCATTCCCGTGGCCGTCGGCATCGGCGTGCTGGTGACGGTGGTGTATTTCATCGTCTCGTCAGCGACCGATGTCACCATTCATACGCTTGCGCCAGGCGAGAACGGCGACGTCCTTGTCGGCGATCCGCCGGCTGCCCTCACCGACGGACAGGTCATTGTCCTCGATGTTGAAGGCAGCCTGTTCTTCGCCGGCGCGCGCACCCTGGCCGAAAAATTGCCCTCCCCCGATGAGGCGATGGCGCCGGTCGTCATCCTGCGCCTCAGGGGCTACACGCCTGCGGGATCCACCCTGATCGACGTGCTCGATGACTATGCACAACGCCTGGCCGTGGTCGGCGGCGCCCTCTATCTCAGTGGCGTCGGGACCGATCTGGCAAACCAGCTGCGGCGCTCCGGCAAGCTCGACCTGGGAGGCGGTGTCCATGTTTTCCAGGCCACCTCCCATTTGGGCGCGTCAACGCATGACGCCGTGCGAGACGCCCTCCAACGCGTGGCAAAACCCCGGTCCCCGGCCTGACCTTGACGGCAATGGCCAGTCTGTCGCGGCACGGACCGGCGACAGCCTGACGGGAGCGGTCGCGTTGCGTCGTGTCAGTGGCGCCTTCTTGACTTTCATATGAATAACTGTTCATGTGTGCATGTAATTGAGGATCACACATGCCGACGAACACCCACGGCGTAGGCCACGACCATCATGACCATGACGGGCACGAGCATGAGCACCACGATCATGCCGGCCACAGCCATGCACCAAAGGTCAGCAAGGCCAATGAACGTGCGGTCCTGATCGGCCTCTGCCTCACCGGCAGCTTCATGATCGCCGAAGTCGTTGGTGGGGTGCTTTCCGGGTCCCTCGCCCTGATCGCCGATGCCGGGCACATGCTGACCGATACGGTCGCCCTGTTCCTCGCCTGGCTCGGCTTCCGTCTCGGCAGCCGTCCTGCCGATGCCCGCCGCAGTTTCGGCTATTCGCGGCTCGAAGTCCTGGCCGGGCTCATCAACGCGGTGACGCTGTTCGCCCTCGTGGGCTGGATCGCCTGGGAGGCGGTGCAGCGCTTTTTCAATCCCGAAGACGTGCTGGCAGGCCCCATGCTGGTCGTCGCCGTGCTGGGGCTCGTGGTCAATCTTGTAGTCTTCCGCATTCTATCCCGCGCCGACCAGGACCATGTGAACATCAAGGGCGCGCTGCTGCATGTGCTTGGCGACCTTCTGGGCTCGGTCGGTGCCATCGCCGCCGCCGTCATCATCTGGCTGACCGGCTGGATGCCCATCGACCCGATCCTCTCGGTGATCGTGAGCCTGCTCATCCTGCGCAGCGCCTGGGGCCTGCTCACCCGAACCTTCAACATCCTGATGGAAGGCGCGCCTGACGGGGTCGACCTCGAGCATGTCTCGGCCGACTTGCGCCAGTCCGTTCCAGGCCTCGCCAATCTGGGGCATCTGCATGTGTGGTCGTTGTCGTCGGGTCAGGCCATGGCGACGCTGGAAATCGCCCTCGCGCCCGGCGCCGACCCTGCGACGGTTGCGGCAGCAGTCAAGGCGCGGCTGTCCGAAGCGCATGGCATCGGCCATGCCACGGTCGAGATCGACTGGAGCGGCGACTGCGTTGAATGCCCCGCCTCAGCGATTGGCCATCAATAGATCGCCTCACCATACGACAGGTCGAAGACGCTGGCCTTAAGGCTGCTTTGCTGCGAAATCCTGTTCAACTTGACCCTCCAGGCCCTCACCCCGGAATTTGCGCACCGGCATACCGTGCCGCCGCCAGGCCCGCCGCACGCCCCGTCGCCAGACACGCCGTCAGCAGGTATCCCCCCGTCGGCGCCTCCCAATCCAGCATTTCACCGCAGACAAACGTGCCCGGCAAAGCCTTGAGCATCAAGTCTCCGGACACTTCCGACCAGGCCACGCCCCCGGCCACCGAAATCGCCTTTTCAATCGGTCGTGGCCGCAGCACCGGCAACGGCAAAGCCTTGATCAACATGGCAATTTCCGCCGCAGCGCGACCGGAAACATCCGGCACCAGCTCGCGTAACAGGCCGAGTTTCACCGCATCGAGCCCTGTCGCCTTGCGCAGCCGGTTGGAAAAACTCGCTTTGGCCGGCTGGCGGTCGATATCCCGCGCCAGCTTGTCCGCCGTCCGTCCCGGCGCGAGATCCAGCGTCAACGTCGCTTCGCCATCGCGCTCCAGCCGGTCCCGCAAAGCCGCCGCATGGGCATAGACCAAGCTTCCCTCGATGCCGCCCTGGCTGATGACGAATTCACCGGGCATCGCCCCTGCGTCGCTGCGCGCGACCACTGCCTTCACCGGCTCACCGGCAAACCGCTCCGCAAAGATCGGGCTCCAGGCGACATCAAAGCCGCAATTGGCGGGACGAAAAGGCGAAATATCGACACCGCGCGCCTCGAGCCAGGGCAGCCAGGCAGCGTCCGATCCCAGTTCCGGCCAACTGGCGCCGCCCAGAGCCAGCACGACCGCATCGAACCGGTCCCGCACATGGCCTCCGGGCGTCTCGAACACCAATGCATCGCCATCAAAACCGGTCCAGCGATGGCGCACCTTGAGGGTGACACCCTGCGCACCCAGTCTGTTGAGCCAGGCGCGCAGCAGCGGCGACGCCTTCATCGCCTTGGGAAAGACACGGCCCGACGAGCCCACAAAGGTCTCGACGCCCAGGGCCGCGCACCAGTCGCGCACTGCCGAGGCAGAGAATGCGTCGAGCGCGAGCTGCAGCCGGCCCTGAGCGGCACCATAGCGCGCATCGAAAGCCGGCTTGTCCTCGCCATGGGTAATGTTGAGGCCCGACTTGCCGGCCATCAGCAGCTTGCGCCCGGCCGTCGGCATGGCCTCATAGACCACGACATCCACGCCCCGGCCAGCTGCCGCCTCCGCAGCCATCAGGCCTGCAGGCCCCCCGCCGATAATTGCAATGCGGGACATACCGCCTCCATCTGCTCAGCCTTGGCATATCCCATGCCCCCACCAACGGCAAACACTGGCCGAACCGCGATTCCTGTTAAGTTTCGCCTAAGGGATCGCCCCCTATGATCCCCCAATTCTGGCGGGGGCCCGACGATGCGCATGCTTGTAGTCGACGATAGCCGGTCAAGTCTGGCGCTCATCGGCAGCATCGTCAAAGAGGCGCTGATGGGTGAGGTGGATCTGTGCCTCAATCCGCTCGAAGCGCTCGAAATGTGCCGCGATGTCCAGTTCGATCTGATCATCGTCGACCACATCATGCCCGAGATGGACGGCGTGGCTTTTACCGCAGCCCTGCGTTCGCGCCCGGCCTATCGCATCGTGCCGATCATCATGGTCACCTCGGACGCCGACAAATCGGTGCGCATCGAGGCGATCAAGGCCGGCGCCACCGACTTTCTGCAAAAGCCCTTCGACCCGCTGGAACTCCAGGCGCGCGCCTCAAATCTGCTCGCGCTGCGTCAGGCCCAGGTTGAACTGGCCGACCGCGCCCAGTGGCTGACCCGCGAAGTGGAGCGCGCCACCGCCCATCTGCTCGCCCGCGAGGAAGAGATCATCTATCGCCTGGCCCGGGCCATTGAATATCGTGACGGCGATACCGGCGAACACGTCTCGCGCGTCGCCCAAATCAGCCAGCTGATCGGCGAAGGCATCGGCCTGCCGCCGGATCGCTGCCGCATGATCTACCTGGCCGCGCCGCTCCACGACATCGGCAAGATCGGCATTGCCGACGCCATACTGTCCAAGCCCGGCAAGCTGACGCCTGAGGAAATGGCGATCATGCGCGAGCATGTGACCATAGGCGCCCGCATCCTCGAGCGCGGCAGTTCCGAACTCATCCGGACTGCGGAACTCATCGCCCAGAGCCACCACGAAAAATGGGATGGCACCGGCTACCCCGACAGGCTCTCGGGTACTGACATCCCCATCGAAGCCCGTATCGTCGCGCTGGCTGACGTCTTTGACGCCCTCTGCTCGGAGCGCCCGTACAAGCCAGCCTGGCCGATCGAAAAGGCCTATGCCGAGATCATCCGCTGCAGCGGTACACATTTCGACCCCGCCTGTGTCGCCGCCTTCCGTGCCAAATGGCCCGAAATCTGCGCCACCATGCAGCCGGCGCAGCCGGCCATGGCCGCCGGCTTCTAGTCACCATCCCGATATCATCCTGATCATTGCGCCGGTCCACGCGACCGGCGCGACGTCTCGCCTATTGACCGGCGACGCGGCTGCATGCGGCCCAAATGAATCAAACAATATATCCGACCCATTTCTTTGCAATGGACTCTGAATCAAACGCGCTAGATTCGAGTCGATTCAGCCTGGATTCAACGTGACTCAAGAGGAGACAGTAGAAACAATTTGATTAAAATGAATACTATTTGAAGTAATAACTAGGTAAATGATTCCAAGTTTCAAGTTTTTCGCAGAGGTAACTAATAGTTAAGCTAGAGATGCAAGTATAGCTTAAAGCCGGATGGGAATACGGCGGACAGATTTAGATTTAAAAAGCAGCGAGACTAAGCGGCCCCGGTCCACAATCGCCTACCGATTTCCCTAGTATCTTTTTGCGGTAGAGAGACAGAATGTCATCCTCAATCAACTGCGTCCGGTCATGACCATGACCGAAGACCGTATCCATACGCTCGTCATTTCGGGCGATGCAGGCATCAAGTCCGCCAAGGAAGTTGCGGGCGCCCTGCATGAGGCCATCGAAAGCCACACCAGCATCGAGGTCGACACACAGACTGTGTCCACCGCCGACATCACAACTGTGCAGACATTGCTGTCGGCAAGGGCGTCGGCCCATGCCCGCAACCAGCAGCTCACCCTGCTCGCGCCGCTGGGCGCGCCCTTGCAGGCCGTGCTGCACGCAGCCGGCTTCCTCAGCCCCGGCCAGGAGCATGCGCGCTTCTGGACCGCCGTATCCGATCAGCCAGCAGGACACTGAGCATGACCAAGACTATCCTCACGATCGACGATTCCGCCTCCATCCGCCAGATGGTGGCCATGACGCTGACGTCAGCCGGTCTCGACGTGATCGAGGCAGGCAATGGCCAGGAAGGCTATGAAAAGGCCACCACCAACACGGTCCATGCAGTCCTCACCGATCTCAACATGCCGGTGCTGAATGGCATCGAATTCATCCGCAAATATCGCCAGCACCCCTCATCCAAGGGCATCCCGATCATCCTGCTCACCACCGAGTCGGACGAAGAGCTCAAGCGCCAGGCCAAGGAAGCAGGCGCGACCGGCTGGATCGTCAAACCCTTCAAGCAGGATCAGTTGCTTGCAATCATAAAGAAGGTCACGGGCGCATGAACATATCCGATCCGACCGAGACTTTTCGCCAGGAGGCGCGCGAGCTGCTCGACCAGCTCGAAGCCGGGCTGCTCGACCTTGAGCAGGATCCCTCCAATGCCGACCTGATCAACTCGACCTTCCGGGCCCTGCACACGATCAAGGGGTCGGGGGCCATGTTTGGCTTCACCGCGGTTGCCGAATTCGTCCACGAGTTCGAGACCGCGTTTGACCAGGTGCGCAAGGGCCAGAGCGCGGCCAATTCGGCATTGATCGAAGTGGCGCTCGACGCCAAGGATCACATTCACCTGCTGATCGAGACGCCCGATGCCGAGATCAGCGGCGGCGCTGACATTCTCGACCATCTGCGGGCCGTGATCTCGGGCGGCATCCCCTCCGCCGCGCCGCCTCAGGCCCTGCCTGTCGCCCCGGAGCCCAAGACTGCGCCTGTGCCGGCCGCCACATCCATCTGGCGGCTCGAATTTTATCTGCCTTCCGACGCGCTCATCTACGGCACCAACCCGCTGCTGCTGCTCGATGAGCTGGCCCAGATCGGACCGACCACGGTCACGGCGCTGACCGGCCGCATTCCGGATCTGGCGACGCTCGACCCCGAAGTACCCCATATCGGCTGGCGCGTTGACATCGAGGCAGCCGATCCGACAGCGGCGATCGACGACGTGTTCCTGTTCCTGCGCGACAATATGGAACTGACCCTGGCGCGGCTCGATGACGCGGCACAGACCGTATCGGCTGCGCCGGCCATTGCCGCGGCAGCGCCGCCCCCGGCGCCAGCGCTGCTCGAGATGGCCGTTGCCGAAATCCAGCCCGCCGCTGCGGCAGCGCCCCGCGCCAAGGCCAATGCCGCACCCGAAGCGCCCGATCGTGCCGCCTCGTCGCTGCGCGTCCCGGCGGAACGCCTTGACGAGCTGATGGACCGGGTGGGCGAACTGGTTATCGCCCAGGCTCGGCTCAGCCAGATTGCCGGCCTCAGCTCGGACACGGCATTGAAGACCATTGCCGAAGAGCTCGAACGCCTCTCCTCAGGTCTGCGCGATACCACGATGGGCATCCGCATGGTGCCGATCGGCACCCTGTTCAGCCGCTTCCGTCGCCTCATCCACGACCTCTCGGGCGAACTGGGCAAGCCGATCGAGTTCATCACCTCGGGCGAAGACACCGAACTCGACAAGACCATGATCGAGCGCCTCGCCGATCCCCTGGTCCATCTCATCCGCAATTCGGTCGACCACGGCCTCGAAAGCGCCGACAAGCGCATCGCTGCCGGCAAGCCGGCCAAGGGGGTCGTGCGACTCTCCGCCGTCTATTCCGGCGCCGAAGTCGCCATCTCGGTCACCGATGACGGCGCCGGGCTCAACACGGCGCGCATACGCGCCAAGGCCGAAGAAAATGGCCTGATTGCTCCCGACGCCAAGCTCACCGACCAGGAACTGCACCACCTGATCTTCGCGCCTGGCTTCTCCACCGCCAAGGAAGTCACCTCCCTCTCGGGTCGTGGCGTCGGCATGGACGTGGTCAAGCGCACCATTGACGGGCTGCGCGGCACGATCGACGTGGCCAGCAAGCCCGGCGAAGGCTCGACCATGACGCTGCGCCTGCCGCTGACCCTGGCCATCATCGATGGCATGCTGGTCCGCGTCGGCAACGGCCGCTACACCATCCCGCTGGCCGCCGTGGAAGAGTGCGTCGAGCTGCCCGAGGGCATCGTGGCCCATGCCAAGGGCCGCAACTTCCTCGACATCCGCGGGGCCCTCGTCCCCTATCTGCGGCTGCGTGAAGTGTTCGGCACGACGTCGGAGCCGGAACCGCACCAGAAGGTGGTGATCGTCTCCTCCGGCGAAGGCCGGGTGGGGCTCGTGGTCGATCAGATCATCGGCAACAACCAGACCGTCATCAAGCAGCTCTCCAAGCTCCATTCCGGGATCAAGTCCTTCTCCGGCGCCACCATTCTGGGTGACGGCACGGTGGCCCTGATCCTCGACACGGCGCATCTGGTGGCCTCGGGCCAGACCTATGTCGATCGCAACCTCACCGGGAGGGCCGCATGAGCCAGACCCAGGACCACCTGCCCTCCTCGATGACGGCTCTTACCATCCGGCTTGATGACGAACTGTTCGCGGTGGAAGCGGGCCGGGTGCGCGAGATTCTCGACCTCGTGCCCATCACCGAAGTGCCCAACGCCCCTGACTTCGTGGGCGGGCTCATCAATGTCCGCGGCCGCGTCGTGCCGCTGGCGGACCTCAGGGTCATGTTTGGCATGAACCGTCCCGAACCCGACCAGGACACCCGCATCGTCGTCATGGAAGTGGACATGGACGGCGAGCCAACCATTGCCGGCATCCTCGCCGACAAGGTGCATGACGTCACTGACATCGAAGCCGCCTCGATCGAGGAGGCACCCAAGGTCGGCATGCGCTGGCGCCCCGAATTCATCAAGGGCATCGGCAAGCGCAATGGCGGCTTCATCATCATTCCGAACATGGAACGAATTTTCGAAACACCGGGCGCCAGAAGCGCGCCTGTTGCAGCTTCAGAAGAAAGGCCTGCATCGTGAGACTGACTATTAAGACAAAACTGGCGGCCGTCTTCGGCATCGTCGTTGCGCTGTCGGCCGGCAGCATGTTTATCGCCCTGCAGAACCTGGGTACGCTCAATTCCAAGCTTGAGACGATCGTACAGGTCCGTTCGGCCAATCTCGTCACCTCATCGGAGATGCAGACCAGCCTGGAAAGCCTGGGCTCGCGCATGCGGGCAATGATCCTGAGCAATGATCCGGCGACCAAGCAGGACTATGTCGCATCGGTCGCCGAAGACTATGCGGAACTGACCGCGGGCCTCGCCTCGCTCGAAGCCAATGTTGCCGATCCGGCCATTCGTGAACAACTGCCGGCCTTCGGCGCCAAGCTCAGCGAAATGTGGGCCGAAGTTCAGGTGGCAGAGGAACTGACGCTCAAGAATTCGGACACCGCCGCCCTGCAGATCAGCCGCAGCGAAGGTTCGGGGTCACTCGGCGTCTTCGAGGAGACAATGGCTGCCCTGCGCGCCTCGCTGCAGCGCAAGGTGGAAGCGGGCGATATCTCGGCCTTTGCCGGCTACCAGGCCGCGACCGAAATGTTCGTGACCGGCACCGACATGTTCCGCCAGCAGCGCAACGTCCTGCTTGCCGCCTCGCAGGATCGCGCACTCCAGGAAACCTGGAACGCGGACTATCTGGCGGGCGTCGAGGCCAATGCGCAGCGCGTGGCCGAGATGGGTCGCATCATGCCCCCCTCTGACGCAGCCCTGTTCAATGCCGCGCGCAGTGCCTATGACGACATGGTGGCTGCCATGAACAAGGCGGTCGCCGTCTCGATGGAAAACGGCGATTTCTACGCCAATCTGTCGCTTGAAACCGTCAGCACGCTCCGTCGCGACGCCAATACCATCCTGCAGGCCATGATCGACCGGAACCAGGAGCTGATGATCCAGGCTGACGCCGAAGCCCAGGTCCTCTACGACAATTCGATGATGCTGCTGATCGGCCTGTTGGTTGGCTCCGCTCTCATCGCCCTGGTCGCCGCCACCTGGATCGTCGTCAGCATCTCGCGGGCTCTCTCCAGCGCCGTGCGCCTCGCCGACGAAGTGGCGGGAGGCAATCTCTCCGCCTCGGCCGTGGTCAAGGGCGACGACGAGGTCGCCGACCTCATCAAGACCCTCAATGCCATGACCACCAAGCTGCGCGAAGTGGTCACCGAGGTGACCGCGGCAACCCGCAATGTCGCCGCCGGCTCCCAGGAAATGTCGGCCACCGCCGAACAATTGAGCCAGGGCGCCACCGAGCAGGCCTCCTCCACCGAAGAGGCCTCGGCCTCGATGGAGGAAATGGCCGCCACCATCAAGCAGTCGGCGGACAATGCTTCGCAGACCGAAAAGATCGCCCGCCAGTCCGCTGCCGATGCGATTGCCTCGGGCGAAGCGGTGAATAATGCCGTCACTGCCATGCAGACCATCGCCGAAAAGATCATGGTCGTGCAGGAAATCGCCCGCCAGACTGACCTCCTCGCCCTCAACGCCGCGGTGGAAGCCGCCCGTGCCGGCGAACATGGTCGCGGCTTTGCGGTCGTGGCCTCGGAAGTGCGCAAACTGGCCGAGCGCAGCCAGGCCGCCGCAGCCGAGATCTCGACCCTCTCGGGCACCACAGTGAAGGCCGCCCAGTCGGCCGGCGAAATGCTCGGCAAGCTGGTTCCCGACATCCAGCGCACCGCTGAACTGGTGGAGGAAATCTCCGCTGGCAGCCGCGAGCAGAATGCCGGCGCCGCCCAGATCAACACGGCCATCCAGCAGCTCGACAAGGTCACCCAGCAGAACACTTCGGCGGCCGAGGAAATGTCGGCCACGTCGGAAGAGCTGGCCAGCCAGGCAGAACAGCTGCAGGCCGCCATCAGCTATTTCCGGATCGACGCCAGCTCGGTTGCGGCAGCCAATGACCCGGCGCCTGCCAATGCCGATCTCAAGGCCGCCATCCTTGCCAAGGCGCCGCACATGGCGCCCAGGGCCAAGCCGGGCAAGCCCGCAAAGGCCAAGGCCAAGGGCGGCGCCGGTGGTGGCTTCGACCTCGACATGGGCGACGCCAGTGACGACCTCGACGGGGACTTCACCCGCCGCGGCGCCGCCTGATCCAGTCCGATTATCTAGACCCGGCCGCCAGGAGGCGGCCGGGCATGGCTGACAATCACTAGAAGGGACCAATGATGAGCAGTCACCGCCGCCCGATGTTCCGGTCCATACCGGCAAAAATTCTCGCCTTGCAGCTTGCCTCCAGCATTGCCATAGCGGGCATTGTCGGCGGCGTGGGCTATTTCGGCATGTGGAGCATGGACCACGCCATGCTGGCCATTCACGATGAACGCATCGTGCCGCTCGAAGAGCTCAAATTTGTCTCCGATGCCTATGCCATCGACATTGTCGACACGACCCATCGCGTCGCGTCGGGCTCGCTGAGCTGGACCGAGGCCGAAAGCCGGGTCCATGACGCCAGCGAAATCATCAACGAACACTGGGATACTTACGCCGCCGGGCTTATGACCGCCGAAGAGGCCGAGATCGCCGCCCGCGTCGAGACCAGCAAGGTCGCCGCCGACGCCAAGGTTGCCCAGCTCGAAACCATCCTTGCCAGTCGCGACATCGAGGCCCTCAAGGCCTTTGCCGATACCCAGCTTTATGCCGCCATCGACCCGACCACGGAAGCTATTGCCGAGCTCTCCTCCTACCAGCTCGCGGCCGCCCATCACCTCAAGGAAGAAGGCGAAGCGCTGTTTGGCCTGCTCACCTGGATCATGATTGGCGTGAGTGTACTGGTCACGGCAATTGCCGCCTGCATCGTGCTGCTGATCACCAACGGCATCAAGCGCAACCTCACGGCGGCCACCAACCTGGCCAATGCCGTGGCCGTTGGCGACGTCTCTGCCGCAGTGTCGGTCAAGTCGGGTGACGAGGTGGAAATCCTGGTCGACGCGCTCAATGCCATGACCGACAACCTGCGCCAGACGGCGGGCATTGCCGACAAGATCGCCGATGGCGACCTGACCGTGCGCCCCACCCCGCTCTCCGACAAGGACACGCTCGGCCTGGCACTCGAGCGCATGGTCGAAAAGCTGCGCGATGTGGTCTCCGACGCCATGCAGGCGGCCCGCAATGTTGCCGCTGGCAGCCAGGAAATGTCGGCCACCGCCGAACAGCTGAGCCAGGGCGCCACCGAGCAGGCTTCCTCGACCGAAGAGGCTTCCGCATCCATGGAAGAAATGGCCGCCACCATCAAGCAGTCGGCGGACAATGCCAGCCAGACTGAAAAGATCGCCCGCCAGTCGGCCGTGGATGCCATCGCCTCGGGCGAAGCGGTGAACAATGCCGTCACCGCCATGCAGACCATCGCCGAAAAGATCATGGTGGTTCAGGAAATCGCCCGCCAGACCGACCTCCTTGCGCTCAATGCCGCGGTGGAAGCCGCCCGTGCCGGCGAGCACGGTCGCGGCTTTGCCGTCGTGGCTTCGGAAGTGCGCAAACTGGCCGAGCGCAGCCAGGCTGCCGCGGCCGAAATTTCGACCCTCTCGGGCACCACGGTGAAGGCCGCCCAGTCGGCCGGCGCCATGCTTGGCAAGCTCGTGCCGGACATCCAGCGCACCGCCGAACTGGTGGAAGAAATCTCCGCTGGCTCCAGGGAACAGAATGCCGGCGCCGCCCAGATCAACACGGCCATCCAGCAGCTCGACAAGGTCACCCAGCAGAACACGTCGGCTGCCGAGGAACTGTCATCGACCTCCGAGGAACTGGCCAGCCAGGCCGAGCACCTGCAATCAGCCATCAGCTACTTCCGCATCGAGGCCGGTTCGGGCCGGGCCGTTGCGGCCCCGGCTTCCGCTCAAGCCCAGGATTCGGAGCTGCGCGACGCAGTGATGGCCAAGGCCCCGCACATGAAAAAGAGCAGGCCCGGCCGCGCGGCAGCCGAATCCCGCGGCGGAGGCTTCGACATTTCCCTCGAAGAGGGCCAGGACGAGCTGGACTCCGAATTTACCCGCCGCGGCGCCGCATAGGAAAGATCATGGCCGAACTCTCTCAATTCGTCACCCTGGGTGTCGCCGACGACCTCTTTGCGGCGCCCGTCACCAAGGTGCAGGAAATCCTCGACATGCGGCCGATAGCCCGCCTGCCCCGGGCCCCGGAAAACCTCCTGGGCATGATCGACGTGCGCGGCGAGGGCGTCCCGGTGCTCGACCTGAGGCTGACGCTGGGCATCGATCCGGCCGCCGATACGGAGAACACCCGCATTGTCGTACTGGCCGTCAATGGGCCATCGGGGGCCGTGACCGTTGGCCTGCGTGCCGATCGGGTGTTTGAAGTCACGGTGCTCGACAGCGAGACCCTCGATCCGCCCCCCGCCATCAGCGCCCGCTGGAGCGGGCACTGCATCGAGGGCATTGGCCGCCGCAATGGCCGCTTTGTCACCGTCCTCGACCTGGACCGCCTGCTTGGCGACGCTGCAGCGCTTGGCATCGCAGCCTGACCTGCCCTGATCGGCCTACGGGCCGGCCGGACCCCGCGTATCGGAGTGAGTTTATGTCTGCCACTGCCAGCAAAATCCTGCATGACGATGCCGAAGACCATCTCGACATGCGCGACTTCCAGCGCATCGCTACGCTGATCGGCAAGGAAGTCGGCATCAAACTGCCGCCCGCAAAACGCCTGATGGTGGAGGGCCGGCTTCGGCGGCGCCTCCGGCATCTCAATCTCGACAGTTTCGCCGAATATGGCGACTACCTGTTCCGCGGCGACGGACTCGATCGCGAACTGACCTATCTGATCAACGCCGTCACTACCAACAAGACCGACTTCTTCCGCGAGCCCGAACATTTCGAGTGCATGGAAAAGGTGCTGCTGCCGGGCCTGCTGGCAGGTCGCCGCGAACGGGCGCCATTGCTCAAAGTCTGGAGTGCGGCCAGCTCAACGGGCGCCGAGGCCTACACCATTGCCATGGTCCTCGCCGACCTCGCCATGGAGCGCCGGGATTTCCGCTTCGCGGTCCTGGGCACCGACATTTCGACCGATGTCATCGAGACCGGACGCCGCGCCATCTATCCGGCTGAACAGATCGCGCCTGTGCCCCTGGGCATGCAGTCGCGCTACCTCATGCATGCGCGCCGCCCCGGCGCCCGCCCTGAAGTGCGTATCGTGCCCGAATTGCGTCGCCAGGTGCGCTTCGACCGCCTCAACCTCATGGACGACACCTATCCCTATGACCGGGATGTGGACATTATTTTTCTGCGTAATGTGCTGATCTACTTCGAGAAATCTGATCAGGCCGACGTAATCCGCCGGCTGGTCGGGCATCTCCGGCCCGGCGGTTATCTTCTTCTTGGTCATTCGGAGTCCATGATCGGGACCTCGATCACCATGCGCCAGATCGCGCCTGCCGTCTTCCAGAAGGTCTGAGCCGTCCGATGAGCCCGAAAATCCGCGTCCTGATTGTCGATGACAGCGCTTCCGTGCGCACGACGCTTTCCGACATCATCTCGGCCGATCCAGACCTCGAAGTCATGGCCACCGCCGCCGACCCCTATGTCGCGGTCGAACGCATCCGCCAGGAAGTGCCGGACGTCATGTTCCTCGACATCGAGCTGCCGCGCATGGACGGCATCACTTTCTTGAAAAAGATCATGAGCCAGCGCCCCATTCCGGTGGTGATCTGCTCGAGCCTGGCCCAGGACGGCTCGGATGCCTTCATGCAGGCGCTCGAAGCCGGCGCCGTCGACGTGGTGGCCAAGCCACGCGTCGACACGGCCCAGTTCCTGCAGGAATCGCGCATGCGCATCTGCGACGCCGCCAAGGCGGCCGCCCATGCCAAGATGCGCGGCATTGCCAAGGTCGCGCCAGCCCTCCGCGTGCCCAGCCCCGACGTCAAGGTGGAAGCCAAGCTGACGGCCGACGCCATCATCCCGGCCATTTCCGATGCCCGCCGCGAGAGCCTGATTGCCCGCCTGCCGGTAACCGAGCCGATCGTCGCCATCGGGGCCTCCACCGGCGGCACCGAGGCTCTGCGCGAGGTGCTCGAGGCCCTGCCGGCCAATAGCCCGCCCATTCTCATTGTCCAGCACATGCCGGAAAAGTTCACCACTGCCTTTGCCCGGCGCCTCGACATGAGCTGCGCGGTCACGGTCAAGGAAGCCGAGGATGGCGACCTGGTTCAGCCAGGCCACGTGCTGATCGCGCCGGGCAATCTGCACATGATGTTGGTACGCAATGGCTCGCGCTATACGGTCAAGATCGAGGAAGGCCCGCATGTCTCGCGCCACCGCCCCTCGGTCGACGTGCTGTTCCGCTCGACCGCCCAGGCGGCCGGCAAAAACGCCATGGGCATGATCCTGACCGGCATGGGCGACGATGGCGCAAGAGGCCTGCTTGAAATGCGCCAGATGGGCAGCCTTACCCTGGCTCAGGATGAAGCCAGTTGCGTCGTCTTCGGCATGCCCAAGGAAGCCATCCAGCGCGGCGCCGCCCTGCGCACCCTGCCCCTCAATAAGATGGCCGGCGAAATCGTCGCCTTTGGCCGCAAGACTGCATCCGCCCCGGGAGGCGCCGCATGAGCACAACAGTCCATCCCGCCGCCATCCGGCAGCTGGCCGATGACCTTGCCCGTCCCAGACAAGACATTGAATCCGCCTTCGTGGCCGTGGGCAGCCGCCTCACCGAAGGCGCGGCCTTGCTCAACACGCTGAGCCGCGTGTTCGAAGCTCTGCCGGAGGCCCTGGGTGGCGCCGAGGTCGAGGAGGCCACGACCCGTCTAAACGCAGTGGCCGCCCGGGCTGAACAGCTCGCCAGCACTTTTTCGCAGGAAAAGGCCGACCTGGCGCGCTTGGTCGAAGTGGTTGCCGCCGCCAATTCTCCGATCTCCGACCTCAAGCGCGCGGTCAAGATGATGGGCATTGTCTCGGTCAATGCACGCGTCACCGCTGCCGGCATTGTCGGCGACAGCGACGATTTCGACGTCTTCACCACCGATATTGCCACCCTCTCGGACTCGGCCAACCGCACCATCCAGGATTTTGCCCAGGTCTACCGGCAGTTGACCGCCGAGGTCGATCGCGCCGCCAGCCAGCGTGCCCGCTTCGAGGCGACGCACGCCCATACCCTCACCCATCTCGGATCGAGCCTGGCCACGACGCTCGATGCCCTCGGCCAGCAGCGCGCCGGCGCGCTCGATAGCAGCGCCGAAACCGGTCGGGTATCCCGTCAGATCGTCGGCCGCATCGGCAGCGCCGTCATGTCGCTTCAGGTCGGGGACGCGACCCGCCAGCGCATCGAGCATGTCGAGGCCGGCCTTGCCGCCCTGGCGGACCTGCTGGACGGCAAGCCGGCCCATGGCCAGGCGATTGACACCGACGACCATGCGGCTGCCCTCGCCGCCATTGCCGCGCTCGAACAGACCCAGCTTACCCAGACCGCCGCCAGTTTTGCCCAGGAAGTCGAACGGGCCGAAGCAGACCTTTCGGCCCTTGCCAGCGACGCCGGCACGATCATGGCGCGCAGCCGCGACTTTGGTGGCGACGACCGCGGCAAGTCCTCTGCGATTGCCAGTCTCTCGGCACAGTTGCGCACTGCCGTGACCATCCTTGCCGATTTCGAAACAGAGCGCGGCAAACTCGAAATCGTCGCTGCAGCGGTGCAGGGCACCGTCAGGACGCTGCTCGAACATGTCGAAGCGGTGCAGGAGATCGAGGCCAATATGCGCCTCGTCAGTCTCAATGCCGCTGTGCGCTGCGCCCAGCTGGGGCCGCGCGGCGCTTCGCTCACCGTGATCGCCACGCAATTGCGCGAGTTGACCAGCGAGACCGTAGTGGCCGCAGAAGCCGCCATGGCGCGGCTCGGAGAATCCTCCACCCTTGCTGGTTCATTCGGCGCCGCATCCGGTCAGGGCGCCGGTCAGGTGGGCGAACTGGAGCAGCAGGCCAATCTCGCCCTCGATATTCTTGCCCGCCTCGACCAGCACATGGCGGCAGCGCTTGCGAGGCTCAACGCTGATGGACCCAAGGTCATCAAGCTGCTCGAAGGCGCCGCTTCCGGCCTTTCCGGCCAGTCAGCCATGGCCGAGACACTCGACGACCTCGCCCTGGCCGTCGCAGCCCTTTCACGCGACCCCGCACCTTCAGGCCTTTCGGTCGAGTTGACGGAAATCCTTGCCGGGCTGCGCAAGACCTACACGATGGAGGCCGAGCGGCAGGCCCATGACCGGCTGTTCCCGAAGGCGTCAGCGATCGCTGCAGCCAACGATCCCGAGCCGGAAGCGGAAATGGACCTCGACGCCTTCATGCTGTGATCAGCGCAGCCCGTTACGGACAATGAAGGCATCGAGCTTTGCCTGCTGGCTTTGGGTCAGTGGCCAGGCCGAGGGAGGGCGTGTCGGCCCGCAATCGCGGCCGAGCGCTTTGAGGGCCGCCTTGACCCCGGTCACATTGGTGCCGTTCATCTCTTCGGCGCGGATTTCCTCAAAAGCCTTCATCCCGGCAATGAGAGAATTGGCGCCCGCATAGTCGCCCGCCTCAAGCGCCGCGTGGATGGCCAGCGAGCGCTCCGGCCAGACATTGATCAGCCCCGAGGTAAAGCCGCGGGCACCCACCGCGTAAAAGGCCGGCGCCCAGATTTCTGCCAGCCCGCCAACCCAGACCAGGCCCGGATCGGAGGCGGCCATGGCTTCGGCGAGCTTCAGCGGGTTGGGCGTCGCCCACTTGATGCCCTTGACCTGCGGCAACGCACAGAGCTCCGCAATGGCTTTGGTGCCGATGGCGTCATTGCGCAGATAGAGCATCATCGGCAGACCGTCCGAGGCGTCGGCGACGGCCTTCAGATAGTCCACCGTGCCGCGCGGCGAGACGAAGGGGTCAGGCGGCTGGTGCACCATCAGCGCCGTCGCCCCGGCTGCGGCCGAAACCTTCGCCAGCGCCACGGCGTCGCGAATGCCGCGCCCGACGCCGGCCAGAACCGGCGCGCGTCCGTCGACCAGGCGCACCACTTCGCGCACCATGACCGACGCTTCTTCGGTCGTGAGGGCGTAGAATTCGCCAGTATTTCCATTGACGACAGGCATATGCAGCCCGGCGCCCAATGCGCGATCGAGAACGGGCACGAGTTTTTGCGGAGCGACGTCGCCGTTGGCGTCATAGGGCGTGACGAGAATGCCGGAAATGCCCATCAGTGCCTGGTCGAGTGTCAGTGCCATTGTCGCGGCCTTCCCTAGTAAATATCCGGTTCGCCGGCCGCCTGGCCGAAATCGCGCTCGAGAAAGTCGAAATCGCAGCCCTTGTCGGCCTGGGTGACGTGCCTGGAATAGATCCAGCCCCAACCGCGCTCGAAGCGGGGCGGCGGGGGAATCCAGGCGGCCTTGCGCTCAGCCAGTTCGGCCTCGTTGACCAGCATGTCGAGCCGCCGACTGGGCAAGTCGAGACGAACGATGTCGCCGGTCCGAAGCAAAGCCAGCGGCCCGCCCACATAGCTCTCGGGCGCCACATGCAGCACGCAGGCCCCGTAGGATGTGCCCGACATGCGCGCGTCGGAAATGCGCAGCATGTCGCGATAGCCTTGTTTGATCAGCGCCTTGGGGATGGGCAGCATGCCCCATTCGGGCATGCCCGGACCGCCCAGCGGCCCCGCATTACGCAGTACCAGCACATGGTCTGGCGTCACGGCGAGGTCCTCATCGTCAATGGCCGCCTTCATCTGCGCATAGGAATCAAAGACCAGCGCCGGTCCCTCATGGACATAGTATTTCGGATCGCAGGCTGCCGGCTTGATGATGGCGCCATCGGGACAGAGATTGCCGCGCAGCACGGCCAGCGAGCCCTCGTGATAGACGGGGTTATTGAGCGGGCGGATGACGTCATCATTGAAGACGACGGCCTGCGCAATATTCTCGCCCAGCGTCCGACCATTGACCGCCGGCGCATCAAGGTCGAGCCGGTCCGCGATCTGCCGGATCAGCGCCAGCAGACCGCCTGCGAAATAAAAATCCTCCATGAGATAGTCCTTGCCCGAAGGCCGGACATTGGCGAGCAGCGGCGTTTCGCGCCCCAGCACGTCGAGATCGTCAAGGCCCAGCGCCACCCCGGCGCGGCGCGCCATGGCGATGAGGTGCACCACCGCATTGGTGGAGCAGCCAGTGGCCATGGCGACAATAGCGGCATTGCGCACCGAGGCATCGGTGACGATCCGGTCCGGCGTGAGGTCCTCCCAGACCATGTCGACGATCCGCCGACCACACTCCGCTGCCATGCGCTGATGCCCGGAATCGACGGCAGGGATCGACGAGGCGCCCGGCAAGGTCAGCCCCATCGCATCGACAATGGCCGTCATGGTGGAGGCCGTGCCCATGGTCATGCAGACCCCGGCCGAGCGGGCAATGCCCCCCTGCACCCCCTGCCATTGTTCGTCGCTGACATTGCCAGCGCGGCGCTCGTCCCAGTATTTCCAGGCATCCGAACCCGAGCCCAGCGCCTTTCCGGCATAGTTGCCGCGCAGCATCGGGCCGGCCGGCAGGTAGATCATCGGCACGGCAGCCGTGATGCCGCCCATGACGAGGCCAGGCGTGGTCTTGTCGCAGCCGCCCATCAGCACGACACCATCGAGCGGATGCGAGCGGATCATCTCCTCCGTCTCCATGGCGAGCATGTTGCGGTAGAGCATTGAGGTGGGCTTGGTGAAACTCTCGTCCACCGACAGCGTCGGCAGCTCCACCGGAAAGCCGCCGGCAGCAAGCACGCCGCGTTTGACCGCCTCGACCCTTTCAGGGAAGTGACTATGGCAGGCATTGAGCTCGGACCAGGTGTTGAGAATGCCGATCACGGGCCTGCCCATGAAATCGGCCTCGGAATAGCCCAGCTGCATCATCCGGGAACGATGACCGAAGCTGCGCAGGTCATCGGGCGCGAACCAGCGCGCTGATCGCAAGTCTTCGGCGCGCCTTCTTGGTGCTGAACCCATTGGCTCCTCCCCTTTGCCATTAAATGTATGCGCATACATAACTGATCGTCAATTGGCTCTGCGACTTGCCTTGACGTCGTGAACACGCATACATGATGGTTGGAAAGCAGTCGGAGCATTCAATGGTGGCACGGTCCCGCACGGACAACACCGAGCGCCGCAGCGGCGTGACCATGGCCGAGGTGGGGCGGCTGGCTGGCGTCTCGCAGGTCACCGTGTCGCGCGCCCTCGCCACGCCCGAAAAGGTTTCGGCCGAGACGCTGCAGCGCATCAGGGACGCCATTGCCCGCACCGGCTATGTGCCCAATGCCGTGGCTGGCGCGCTCGCCTCCAGCAAATCCCGGCTGATCGCGGCGCTGGTGCCGTCCATTACCAACATCGTCTATGCGAGCATGCTGCAGGCCTTTTCCGATATCATGCGCGGCCATGGCTACCAGATCATGCTCAGCGAAACCGGCTATGACCCCGAGCGCGAGGAACAGGCCATCGCCGCACACCTGTCGCGCCGGCCCGACGCCATCCTGCTCACCGGGGTGCAACACAGCGCCGGCGCGCGGCGCATGCTGCTCAATGCCGAAATTCCGGTGGTCGAGATCTGGGACCTGACCCAGACACCCATCGATTGCTGTGTCGGCTTTGCGCAGGAGGCCGCAGCGCAGGCCGCCGCCGATTTTGCGGTTGCGGCCGGCTATCGCCGGGCCATCACCGTGACCGCCGGAAACGAGCGGGCGGAACGTCGCCGCGACGCTTTTGCCGCCCGAATTGCCGTCCATATGGGGGCTCAGCCACACCGCCTTGATTTTACGAGCGCGGCCACGCTCGGTCTTGGACGCCAGGCGCTTGCCAATCTGGTCGAAGCCGGCCTGGAGCGCGGCACTGTGCTGTTCTGCAGCTCCGACCTCTTCGCCCAGGGCATTCTGATCGAAGCTGCGGCGCGCGGCCTGTCAGTGCCCAGGGATATTGCCGTCATCGGCTTCGGCGACCAGGACTTTGCCGCGGCAACGGAGCCAGGGCTGACGACCATCCGCATCGACAGGGAAAACCTCGGCCAGACGGCCGCCAACGCACTCCTCGCCCGCTTTGGCGGCGCCAGGCCCGAAACGATAAACGATGTCGGCTATGAACTGATCCGCCGCGGTTCAGCCTGAGGTTCAGGCGAGCCGACCGGGCAGATCCATCTGGAAGGAAGGGTTTGGTAGCGGAGGAGGGATTTGAACCCCCGACACACGGATTATGATTCCGCGTGTCAAAGCTGTCAGGAGCCATTCCTGCCACCCTACGGCATCCCCGAGACGCCCGCAATCCTTGGAAATTAACGATGATTGCCGCTTGCGGCTAGGAATCGAGGGCTCGTCCTGTTTTTGTGCAGGTCGTCCTAATCTCGTCCTAGTCCGATTACCCATGCCGAAACTTGTTCTGACAGCACAATCCATTGCCAAGGCCAAGGCCGCATCCGTCCCCGGCGCCAAGCAGTCGGAGCTTACGGACGCGCGTGCGGAAGGCCTGTGCATCCGTATCGGCGCAAGAGGGGCTCGTTGGGGTCTGCGGTTCCAGCTCGACGGCAAGCAAAGCCGGCTGGATCTCGGCGGCATCGACGACTGGAGCATCGCGGAAGCCAGAGACATCGCAGCCGAGGCGCAGCGTGTCATGCGCTCGGGCCTGCAGCGCCCGGACGCGGAATGGGTCCACCTGCAGCGGATCCGTTTGGGCAAGGTCGAGGCGCCGGAAGCGCCCGAGCTCGATCCTCGGCTGAGCTTGAAGTGGTCGTGGGAGGACGGAAAGCGCGAGTATCTTGCTCACGTCGCCGAGACGCTCAAGGAGCGCACATGGGCCGATTACAAGTCCGTCCTGGGCACGCCCGAGCTCGAGCGTTTCGCCGGCAAGCCTGTCGCGTCGATCAGCCTGAAGGCGATGTCAGCGGCGATTGCTGACATCCATCGACGCGGCGTCGAACGTCATGCGGAACACGTTGCGAGCGTGATCCGACCGATGTGGCGCTGGATGGGCCACATGAACCAGCAGGACCTCTCCGGGCTCGACAGTCCCCGCGTCATGATGGATCTCGAAGCACCAAGGCGCACGCGCGCCGCAGCGGCCGCTCGCGTGGTCAAGACGGCGCCGGACATGCGCTTCGTCGCTCGTGCGTTGATCATCGCCCGTTCCGGCGTCTTCCATCCGACAGTGAGCGCAGCCCTGCAGCTGCTCATCTTCGGTGTCCAGCGCGCCACGGCAACTGTGGTCGCCGAGCGCCGCCATTTCTACGGCATCGGCAACGGCGAGGGTCTCTGGATTATGCCGCCGACGCATCGCAAGACCGCCGAGAAGCGTCGCGATTCCGACAGTCACATCGTGCCTCTGCCGGCATCCATCTGGAGTGTCATCGAGCGGCTGCTGGACGAGAGCGATACGATCGACACCAGCCAGTATGCATTCCCCGCGCTGCGCCCACGTCGGGCCGGCGATCCCGTGACATCGATCGCGGCATCGAATCTGCAGCACGGGCTCATGTACATGCCCGGCGTCGACTGGACCCCTCACGACATCCGTCGTGCCTTCGCCAAGCATGGCAGCAAGGCATTCAAGTGGACCCTCGCCGAGGTCAAGACGATCCTGGATCACAACGAGGGTCACGGCTCTGGCGACGTGACCCGGGTCCATTATCTCTACGACGGAACGGACGCCAAGTGGCCGATGATGAGGGCATGGGCAGGATTGCTCGAGGAGGCGGCTGCGGAGGAGTTGCGGTTCGACAAGAGGCTGGAAGACGTCGACTGGCTCAAGCGCTTCATCGTCGCCGAGCGAGACGCCCACAAGTCCGGCAAGCGGCCACGCGTCTCCCTCAAGAAGGACGTGAAGGTCGTCGTGCCGCCGATGTCGCCGGAGCCCGTCGCGCTTTAGCCCCACAATCCGCCAGCGCAAGCAAGAGTTTGGGCCATGGAAAGGGTCGCTTCGGCGGCCCTTTTGCTTTTTCGAGCGTGGGCGATAGTGACCATTATGTTGGTCGCTAAAGCCGATTGATGGGCATAATGACCAATATTTTGGTCATTGAGAACAAAGCCGGTTACGGGGACCGGTGTGCCTCTGATTTCCCCCACAATCTGGCGGAAGATCACATCAAACTTCACACCTGCTGGTGTGATCTTGGGTGTGAAGTTCCGTCGCAGAGTGGAGAACTTCCTTCCAATCCGTTCTCGTTCCGTTCTATTCTGCCGGCGAAGAGGAATCGCCGTTGGGACACAACCCGCCATCAAATCGGAGCAAGTGGGCACAGCTGAAGCATTGGGCAGCGGATGGCCGGATCGTGCGCGTGCGATGCGCGCTGTGCCGGCGCACGCTGCACTTCTATGCCAGCGATCTAGTGCAGGTCTACGACCCGAACATGCTCGCGCACGAGTGGCGGCCGGCGTGCTCGAAATGTGGGAAGAGCGACTGGGTCAGCGTGCGATCGCGCTTCCCGGGGCCGGATGATGTCGGCCGCACGATCATGCGCCGGCCGGACGGTGTCAGGCAGATCCAGCTATGGAGATCGGAGCCGTATGCGGAGAAATGAAGCGCAGTCGCCCACGCTTCACATTCCCTGTCGGTTTTCGAAGCCCGTCACATACCTGGTGGTTTCGGCTCATAACCCCCGATCTCGATGATCATCGCGGGGTCGAAGTCGCGCTCGTTCTCGCGGCCTACGCCGTGCGGATTGCAGACTATGCGCGTCTCGCCGACAGTGTAGTCGAAGCTGTCGTGCATGTGCCCGTGCAGCCACAGCGACGGCTTGTACTGCTCGATCGTCCGCGTGAGGTCGCTGGCGAAGCCTGCAGTCGACCAGTCCTTCGCGAAGCGGGTCGCGATCGATCCGGGGTGCGGGGCATGATGCGAGACGACGACTGTAGGCATGTCGCTCGCGGCCAGCTCTGCTTCCAGCCATCGCTTCGATCGATAGTGCTGCTGCCGGGCAAGCGATGGCGTCCATCGATCGGTCGATTCGTCGCGATGCCGGAAGCGCGAGTCATTGAGCTGCGCGGCGCCGCGGGAGGCATATGCCATGGTGTGCGTATCGCGGCCGAAGATCGCGAGATCGTACCAGAGCGTCGTGCCCAGGATCTTCACGCCATCGATGGTCAAGACCATGTCGTCGAGGACGTGTACCCTGTTGTTCGTCCGCGCTGCTGCGCGCCCGGCGAGCTCGCGGTTGCGCTGCATGCTGCGCTCGAAGCTGTAGAATTCGTGGTTGCCGAGGATGTAAGCCACAGGCATGTGCTGGCCGATGTAGAAATCGAGCCATGCTACGCCCTCTTCGGGATCGCCTTCGATCAGATCCCCGACGACGACGCAGACGTCCGCATCTGGAATCGATGGAAAATACCGATCGGCATCAATGTATCCGTTCGGCATGTGCAGATCGCTGAAGGTCCAGATCTTCACGGCTTCATCCCCGCACTCGGCGACAGCATCTCGCGCAGCGCGTCGACGTGCCGCTCGTCGATCGCATAGGCATCGTGGTCCCAACGGGCGGGGACGACGAGCACGCCGTCCTCGAGGCGAGGATACTCGCCGTCGCCCATGCGGGTGCCGACGATGCTGAGCTTGCCGTCCGTCATGGAGACGCGGACGGCGTTGGGCTGCTGGAAGCGGCGCATCTCCGCGATCGTCTGCTCGAAGCCGGCGACGTGCTCCGGCCGGATGACGAGATTGCGGCCGCTGACGCGGACAGGCACTTGGCCGCCGTACTGCAGCGCGACAGGCTTGGGCTCGTCGACGTGCTGCGGCTGCAGAATGAAACCGCCGTCGATGTCGCGGCTGACGAACATCGTGTTCACGCCCGTATTGGGCACGAGCTGCTCGATCTCGTCGTCGGCATCGCGGAATTCGATCGGCGACGACAGCGCCAGGCGCGCGCGGATCTCGTCCAAAGTGACAGGACGATAATTGAAGTTGTCGACCCCGACATCGATCGACTGGCGCGATCCGGGCAGCCGCGCATGCGAGTGGCCATAGAGCTGGATCGCGCCCCTGCGCATGTTCCTCCACACGCGCAGGCTGTAGTGATTGAGAACGATGGCTTGGCCGTCGATCACGATCTCCTTCTGCTCCGAGATCGATTCCCACGGCAAGGTCTGCGTCGGATGGATCTTGGCGCCGTGCAAGTGGTCATGATTGCCTGCGATCAAATGCTTGATGCCGTTCAACTGATCGAAGATCCAGCGAACGCGCTGCGGCGACGTGCGATATGCGAAATCGCCCAAATGATAGACGATGTCATCGTCGCGAACGCGCTCGTTCCAGTTGCGGATCAGCGCTTCGTCGTGCTGGTCGACGTCGAAAGGTCGCTCGCACATGCTGACGATCTTGGCGTGGCCGAAATGCGTATCGGCCGTGAAAAAGGTTTGGCTCATTGTTGTGTTTCCCCGTGATCCGCAGGGTATGCCGGATCCGTTAGCAAGCCACTAGAGCTCTCTGTACAGCCGCCTTCCGGACGGCACCTTCTCCAATCCCAACGCCGCCAAGATCCTCGGCGGGCACGGCCGGTCGCCATTGACGACAGCGAACAGTGTCTGCCGTGGCACGCCCCAAGCCCCCGCCGCTGCGGACAGCTGCGCGATCGTCGCGCCGGCTTCGAGCTCACGCATCAGATCGCGGCCATGCGGCACGTGCTGATATTTGAGCCGGCGGGGAAGCTGCAGGCCGAATGCATCGATCCGGCGATAGATGGTCTGCGTCGACACGCCCATCGACTTCGCCATGTCGGCCACGCTCTTGCCGGCGGCTATCTGGCTGGCAATCGCGGTCTTAGGATTCAGTGCGATCATTTTCGCTTCCTCCATTCGCGCTCGAGGTCGTCGAGCGCCTCGTCTACGAGCAATTCAGCGAGCGCTTTCTGCATCAGCTGCAGCTCGTCCTGGGTGTCGCGACCGGCATGCGAGCCGATCGCTCCTGTTGGTTTTGGGGTCGCGGCGATCATCAGCGACGGCGTCCGTTGCGCTTGCTGTCGCGGATCGCGAAGATGGCCTCGGCACGCGCTTCCGGAGAGACGAAAGCCGGCATGTCAAGCCGCTCGATCCAAACTTCGAGCTCAGTCAGCACCAGGGCGAGTCGATCAGCGACTTCATCGTCGCCAGTCCTCAGGGCGCGGGCATAAGAGCTGTAGGTGGCGCCGAGCTGGTTGTAGGCGTCGACGAGTTCGTCGAGGTCCTTGTCGTCGCTGAAGGGCTGCTTGCGTGACGGTGCCGAAACGGCTTCGCAGTCCTCGTCGATGACATCGACGTCGTCCTCGTCGCAGGTAGGCTCGTCGCTATCCGAGGCAAGATCGAAATCGAGAGCTGCGCTGAGGATGTTCCCAGCCCGCTGGACAAGTGCTGCGTCCGGCCCGGAAACGACGAGAACGGTGCCATCGCCGAAATCGTCAAGCAGTGTTGCTGTCGACCAGGATGGCGAGATCCAGACGCCGAGCCTGCGCTCCATTTTATAGCGCATCGATTCCTCGAAATCGGGATCGTCGCCTGGCACGGGGATCAGATCGCCGTCATGCCCCCGCACGGCAGCGAGCTTCGTTTCGGTCGCGAGCAGATCGCTGTCAGAAGCGATGATGATCGCCGGCCTGCCGTCGTCGTAGTTGATACGCTCTACGGCCCAAAAAGGATCGATGACAAGCTTCTCGGGCCATCCGAGGCGCTCGTTCTCGAAGAAGGCGCTGACGGCCTGTGCGGCGTCGCGGGTGAGGCTCGCATGGAGCGACCGGATGGATACGGCGCCGTGCGGCGTCTCGATGATCTGGCGGTCAGCTTTATCGGCAATCGGGCAAGGCTTCGCCGTGGCGTCCGAAGACGCAGTTTTCTTAGTCATGTAATGATGCTCCCCTGAGCGCTGTTAGAGCCGCTTCGGTAGTCCGATCCGCGGTCGTGGTTTCTGTTCTTGCTTCAGATCTGCATCCAACTCAGCGAGCTGCGATACGAATTCCGACACCGCGGGTGCAGCAGCCGCCGGCATCCTGAAGCGGATGCGGGAGAACTGTATGGGCGCGAGCTTCTCAGCGCTCTTGTGGGCGCCGTCCGTGGAATTTGGAGAAAGCTGTGTGCGTCGGAATATTTGGCAAATCCGTTGCTTGATGAAACCAATTTACGGCAGCCAGAGGTCCGTCAAAAGGGGGCGGTCGGTGTCAACAATCCTCCAGAAGGCCTCAATAACACTTTTCTAGAACTCGCCGGATCGCGCTACGTTAGCCTCTACGTTCTTGGCGACCCCTCTACAGCCCTAGAAAACATTGGATCGTAGAGATTTCAACGTGTTGTGAACGTTCCTGCGAACGTCGATAGCAATAAAATCTACTGTTTCGAAAAATAGTTTTTGGGGTCATGGGTCGAAATTCGACAGCCCTAGAAATCATTGATTCGTGGCATGGATCGAAATCGCTATCCATTGCCCCCAAAAGCGAAGTTGGGAATGGTTTCCTACGCATGGAGGGGCTGGTGCCTTGCATCAGGTGGCGGCAGGGTCGTGCAAAGGCCAATCACGGCCGGGGAGATATCCGATGTTGAAATCAGTGCTGGCGGCTATCGGCCGCTTCATTGCAGCAATGCCGAAGTATGTGCTGCAGCGCGTGCGCGTGGCAGGCGAATGGGTCATGAGGCTGGTGGCGGTGCCGGCCGAGCCGCAGCAGTCGGAGCCTAATGCTGCGGACAATCGTGCAGATGAGCATCTCGAAGCAGTACGCACGGCCGCTGCGCATATCGCAAGCGGGCACTTGCCGCCGGAAAAGGCACTGGCGAAGCTGTCGGAAGATGACATCAGCTGGCTCGGTGCGCTGTCGAAGAAGATGCACTGCGCTGTGGCGACAGCGAGCGACACGGATCTGCGAGCGCATATGCGCGGCGAGCGGATGATCCGGGGCGTGCTCAATCGCGACAAGATCGCTGTTGCTGAATATCGAGCAGCGAAGCGTAAGCAGCGCGAGCGAGAGCAGGACGTAGAGCTGGGTCTGATGCCAGCGGCGATCTAAAGCAAACGGGGGCTGCGAGGCCCCCGTAATCATTTCGTGCTTACAGCTGTCAGTGCTGCAACAGCGATTCCAGCAGTACGGCACGATGACGGGCGACGCGATCGCCGCGCAGCTCAGCAAGCTCTGCTTCAAGCGCAGCGATCTTGCGATAAGCCGCGCCGAGCTCGCGATTCTTGCGATCGACGATCTGCTGCCCTTTGGCGACAGCGGCACGCAAATTCCGGCCGGCTGCTTGTGCGACAGCGACTGTTTCCCAACTATCGATCATTTGCATGCTCCCTGCTGCTCTAGAATTCGATCTCATCACTATCATTGATGTCCTGGCGAATCTGCTGGCCATTGGAATCAATTTTATCGGTCCATGGCGATACGCGCTCAGGCGGCTTGATCGGCGAGGCTGCCGGCTTGAAAACGATGACGTTCTCGACCTGGCCACTGGCGGCAAGTTGCGGCCACGCCGGTTCTGGCGCTGCCGGACTTTCGGCGCTCATGCCTTTTCTCCTCGCCCTCGTAGGCTTTCTTGATGGCCTCTCTCTCTCTCGACGAGGGACGGCCGCAGGAGATTGACGAGGACCGTGAAGTCCCGAACTTTGCCTTTGGGATTCCTGAGCGTGCCGACGCGGCGCATGTCGACTTCGACATGGCATCCCATGCGGCCCAGATCGTCGATGAAGGGCTGCAAATAAGTCTGGATGATGCGTGATAGCGGTGTTTTGGGTTCCAGTCCGAGCCTGTCGATGGCCTCGTTGGACGCGAGCCGCATGGTGCCGATGTCATGGTCCTGCATGATCAGGATCGACGCTGACGGACCAAAATCTCGTTCGTGGACCCGGCCATTGATTTTTGGATTTACCCCTGCTGGCGTATTGCCATCGACGAACCGCCCTTCCGATCTCCACGGTAGTTGCGCGGCCCTCCACCGCTGTACCGACTGTACTAGGCGCGTCGAACTCCCTGACGGAGCTTGTGCCATGCGTTGCGGCGTGATGCTTGTCGCGTTATGACCACGCCGACCCACGTGTCCAAAGCCGAACGGAACGCCGAGCAGAAGCGCAAGGCCGCTGCTCGCTCACGTGCCTGGCGTCAGCGCAAGAAGGCCGCTGCGTCGCCGGAGGCCCGTGACATTGACGCGGCTATTGCGGAGGCAGTGGCTTTTTATGTCGCCAGGGATGGTGTCAACATTGGAATTGAGCCTCTGGCGGTCGCAGCAATGACTCGTTTCATTCTCGAACGGGAAGGATTCGAACCGTCAGTTACCGCGACTGCGGTGGCGGCACGAACAGCGAGGCGGGTCGAGCATAACGATCCGCATTACATGCCCTCGCTCTGCATTGAGCCGGAAAGGCTACGTCCGCCGAGGTTGGGCACCTGGCGTACTCGGGTGGCTACGATGGTGCGTTTCGTAACCGATCGGGTTCACCCGACTGACGCGGAATAATCCGCTCCCGAACGGTGACCGTTCGCCATCACGAAGCGATTTCGCTACCACCCCCGTTACCTCTTCGTACGCCATCACGCTCGCGCGCCGCCGGCTTCTACCGCCGAAGGGCAGCTTGGGTCGAGGTATCGAAAATTTGGTCCTGTGCCGCCAGTACGCGATAACCTTCACTTATCGCGTAGTGCAATTCGATTGGGATGGCGCGATACAACTAAAGTGAAGCTAGGAACACCAAGCTTCACTTCGCCTCTTCGGAGGGCATCGCTGGAGGCAGAATCGCGCCCCATTCCTGCCGTGTGAGTGGGCATTTCGGTTTGCCGAAAGCGGTCGTGCTGCTTGGTGTCTCGCCCGCACCAAGATAAGAGATGGTTAGTGCCGAGCCAGTCACCTCTGGTTCATCCATAGAACAGACGACAGCGGACCTTCACGATAGAACCCGAGAGCGTTTTAGGCCGCTGCAAACGCGAAGTTCTAAATCGGCATTGCCAATGGCAAGCGGACATTCGACAACCTGGAACGTCGGCCCGAAAGCGTAATGTGCTGCGGAAGCAGAGCAGCCAGCGTTCTCCAGCAGCTTGCGGTTCAAGCCGCTTCCGAGGCGTTAGAGCAAAATCCCACACTCCTGCTCCAGCTAGTTCCTAACTCGGGCAAGCCAGGCCTGCATTTCCGCGATCTCGACCTGCTGCGTCGCAATTATTTCCTGCGCAAACATGAGTATCCAAGGGTCATTGGAGTACTGCTGGGCAACTTGCGCCATCTCTACGGCGCCCTGGTGATGTGGGATCATCGAGCAGAGGAACGCGGTCTGGAAGTCTGCCGCCGTCATACCGCGCATCATGTCGGAATGCATGGGCTCCATCGTCTGCAGCAGGGCGGCGTGACCCGCGTCAGCCTGGGCCGCCATCATGTCGATGTGCTCCTGCATCGACATGCCTCCATGGTCCGCCTGCGCGTCGCCACATATGTCGGGCAACGGCAGGGTAGCGGCGAGGCTGGCGGGCTGATCCTGGACCACAAGCGCTCCGACAAAAGCGGCACCGAGCACGGCAGCCGCGCCCCACTGCACATAATTCATCTTGATCCTCTTTCCTGGTGGCCCAACCATGCGCCGAAGAAATCGTGCAGCGCTTGATCCAGGTCAAACCTGCAACGGTGATGGATGTTTATGTGCCTTTATCGGCAGGGATGCAGCAGTGATGGAGCTTAAAGTGATTATCGATAGGATTGGCGTGGCACAAAGCGGATTGGGGCGGCGCCTTGGCTGTGTCGCGGTCGGTGCTCCCGTCGTGTCCGTGGTCGCGGCACTGCTGGCGGCGACACCTGCCCATGCCCACGTCAAGTGGTTCGCGCCCTACGTCGTGGGCGCGGCTCCAGCCCCCATCGCCGACACTCTGTCGAACGGATGGTTCTGGACCGGTATCGTTCTGGTGCTCGCATTTTTTGCGGCAACAGTCCTGGTCGAGCGCAGCACCGCCGGTCCCGCAATCGGCGCGTCGCTTGATCGGCTGACCGGTGCGATCTGGGCGCGCAATGATGACTTCATGCGGGCGATCATCGGCGCCTTCTTCGTGGCAATTTTTGCGGTCGGCGGCGTGTACCTCACGCCAGACCTACAGACGCCCAACGAATGGGTTTCGTGGCTGCAATTGCTGATCGCCTTGCTGGTGTTCTCGCGCCGGACGATGCCGCTGGCCGCTGCCGGCATCATTGGCCTATGGGCCATCGCGCTACGGGACTACGACTTCTTCCACCTTCTCGACTACTTGGCGCTGGGCGTCGGTGTCGCCGGCTTCCTGGTTCTCGCCTCGAACCCGGAGAGCAAATTCTACCAGCATCGTTTCGTAGTCCTGCGCTGGGGCGTGGCCATCGCCTTAATGTGGTCGAGCCTTGAAAAATTCGCCTATGCCGAGTGGTTCTATCCGCTGGTCGAAGAACGTCCTTTTCTCACCTTCGGCATGCCCCGGGACGTCTTCATCCCGATGGCCGGCGTCGCCGAGTTCACTATGGGCTTCGGTCTTCTCTGGACCGCCCTGATCCGTCGCCTGTCGGCCGTGGCACTGATCGTCATTTTCACGGCTGCGGTCTATCCGTTCGGTCGCATCGACCTGGTAGGCCACGCCTTGATCATGGGAACGCTGTTCCTGATCGCTGCCGATCCGACGCCCTCGGGGCTGAAGCTGAACGGCACGGCGCCCGCTCTCGGCAGCGTCCCAGCCGGACTGGTGGCCGCCCTGGTAATCATCGCCGGCAGCTACTGGACCCTGCACGGCGCGTTCTATGACTACGAGACCGACCGAGCCGTACCCGTAGCGCCCAATGGCGAACTGCTGACCCATGTTCCTAATGCCGAACACCCGCACGGCATGGCAGTGCCCGAAGCGTTAGTGCAATGAAGCTGCATCGACCCTGCTCCGGCAGGGTCGAGCCTTTATTTCTATCCGCCGACCATTTGGGCAGACTGCCTTTTCCTTGTTCAAATTGGCCCCGCCTCGTCGTATGCACCTGCACAGCAATTGGGCTGAGGGCGGCAATATGATCGACGACAAGCTTCAAACGATTTTCGACCAGGTTCTTCACCGCAATCAGGGTGAACCCGAATTCCACCAAGCCGTAAGAGAAGTTCTGGAGAGCCTTGGACGTGTTGTTGCAAAGCGGCCGGAATATCTAGACCAAGCCCTAATCGAGCGGATTTGCGAGCCTGAACGCCAGATAATTTTCCGAGTGCCCTGGGTCGACGACAAGGGACAGGTCCAGATCAATCGCGGCTTCCGCGTGCAATTCAACTCCGCCCTCGGGCCCTACAAGGGCGGCATCCGTTTTCACCCTTCCGTCAATATCGGGATCATCAAGTTCCTCGGCTTCGAACAGACATTCAAGAATGCCCTCACCGGCATGCCCATCGGCGGCGGCAAAGGCGGATCCGATTTCGATCCCCGCGGGCGCTCGGATGGCGAGGTGATGCGGTTCTGCCAGTCATTCATGACAGAACTTCATCGTCACATTGGTGAATACACCGACGTGCCCGCTGGGGACATCGGTGTAGGAGGCCGCGAAATCGGCTACATGTTCGGGCAGTACAAGCGTCTCACCAACCGCTACGAGGCGGGCGTGCTGACCGGAAAGGCTCTGTTCTATGGCGGTTCGCGCGCCAGAACCGAAGCAACCGGATATGGCAACACCTACTTCGTGCAGTCGATGTTAGAGATGCGGAACGACAGCTTCGAAGGCAAGAAGGTCGTCGTTTCCGGATCCGGCAACGTGGCGATCTACAGCGTGGAAAAGGTTCAGTCGTTCGGCGGAACCGTGATCGCGGTTTCCGACAGTTCCGGATACATCGTTGACGAAGGCGGCATAGACCTAGAGCTATTGAAACAGGTCAAGGAGGTGCGCCGTGGCCGCATTTCGGAGTATGTCGATTTAAAGGGCGCCAGCCACGGCACATCCTTCATCAAGGCGCGGGACGGCTCGATCTGGGATGTGCCATGTGATGTGGCCATGCCCTCCGCCACACAGAACGAGCTTACGGGACAAGACGCCAAGGCCCTGATCGCCAACAAGGTAATGGCGGTGGGTGAAGGCGCTAATATGCCCTCTACCCCCGAGGCAGTCCGCCTCTTCCAGGAAGCGGGCGTGATGTTCGCACCGGGCAAGGCGGCCAATGCGGGCGGCGTTGCCACCTCGGCGCTGGAAATGCAGCAGAACGCATCGCGAGACAGTTGGACTTTTGAGCAGACCGAAGCGCGGCTTGCTCAGATCATGCGCACCATCCATGACAACTGTGCGGGAACGGCAGAGGAATACGGGGCTCCCGGCGATTATGTGCTTGGGGCGAACATCGCGGGGTTCGTGACAGTCGCGGATTCGATGCGCGCCCTAGGCGTGATCTGACCAAAATGCGAGGGTAAACGTTCCGATGGGGTTGAACGTGAGCACTCTCCTACCCCTAATGGGAAGCCGCTGCCGAGCGCGGAAAACCACCGCAGAGCTCGATCATATGTGATCGTTGCCAGAGTCCTTTCGCCGGTATCGTCCAAGCCGAAGGTTTCCTCAACGATCGGGTTGGAGTTCAGAAGATCAAGCAGCGTGCGCTCGGCGGCTTTGCCGGTGCCACTTCCGGCTCACCCCGCAGAGCAGACTATATGGCTCTAGAGTGTCATAGCTCTGGAGCCGAAGGTTCACCCCATCGGGCCAAACGGTGTCACCGTCGACCACGCAGGTGTGCCGGTTCTACGCCTACGGCGCCATCCTTGTGAGCAACAGCTGGCTGCCGGCCGGCTGCTTCGGCTGGTCCGCACCTGCCTAACGCTGCCTCAAAGGAGTAATTTGCGCATGAGGATTGTTATTGTCGGAGGTGGGTTCGGTGGGTCTGGCTTGTGCCATGGAACTCGGAGGATCCGAACACGATGTCTTGCTCATCGACAGGCGCAACTATCATTTGTTTCAGCCCCTGCTCTATCAGGTCGCTACCGGAGCTCTTTCTCCCGCCGACATCGACGACCCATCCGGAAATTGGTCGAGGCCCACCGCAACGTTTCTGTAATCATGGGAGAGGTCACAGCGTCGATCACAACGGTCTAGTAATCTCCCTTGAGGATGGATCGACCCACTACTACGACGTGCTCGTACTCGCAACCGGTTCCCAGTACGCCATTTCGGTCACGGCAGGCGCTGGACGCTCGCGGGCGAGTTCCGCAACATCGATCCTGCGCGATCGCAGGCTCTACGTACCTTGTCGAAGGTAAGGAGTACTGCCGTGAGAAAGGCCCGTTTGCTCTGTGATCTTCTTCAGACAAGCTTCGTATGCCGTCAAATCTGTAAGAAGATCACCGGCTGCAACGTCGCCACGAAGAATGAAGCCGCCACTTCGGGCGATGCCGCCATCGATCATCAAATTATCGGTCATCCCGTGGTCCTCCACCATTTGTCCGTCCATTGCCACCAACCGACCTGACACGTCACGTTCTACCTCGCCGTTGTAATGATCCTCAGACGCCCGTTCCGCATAGGAACGGGTGGTGTTGCTATAGCCGAAGGCCTTGCGACCCCAGGCACACATAAACCCAACTTCGTAGACGGTACCGGGATCGGCGCTGATTCCGCGGAAGGGTGTCAGGTTCGCGATGATAATGTCTGACTCCAGCATCAATTCTTCATTGTGCCGGGCAATCATGGTGCCGAACACGAATTTATCGCCGCCCTGATAGTGGATGAAATCGCCCTGGCGGGCGCTCGGCTCCATGCCGTATGCACGGCACAAGGCGCGCTTGCGCTCGACCTGCTCGAAGCCGTTTGGGAGAAAGACCTCGGGACCTGCGATATAGACCTTGATCATTATGGCTGGACCCGAAAGGCGAGGGTTGCAACGAAACGATCGAGAAAGACTTCGTTGTTCACCTGATCGATGACCATGGCGTTCGGCTGGCGTGTGTTGCCCCAGTAATCGATGATCGTTCGACCCCGGCTCGGACCCTCCGAACAATCGACCGTGAGATTGCACATGCGCCCGGTAAAAAGCTCTGGCCACAGACAATATCCTACGGCGCACATGTCGTGCATGGGGCGTCCCTTCCCGGCAAAACGGGGATGTGCGACCGGCAAGGCAAGGAGCGGAGCAAGAAAAGCTGCGGCTGGCGTTCCAATGCTGGCGACACGCTCGGCCAGCGCGCCGTCCACCAACACAGTTGATGTGGTGTCGAGCGGCAGTACAACCCTCTCGAAGTCAGCTTCGAAAACCACGCGGGCCGCATGTGGGTCGGCGTAGATATTGTATTCAGCGGCCGGCGTGGTGTTACCAAGGCCGATAGCTCCGCCCATGAGCACCAACTGCTTCACTTTGCGCGCAAGCTGCGGAGCCTTGATCAGCACCACTGCCAAATTGGTGAGCGGGCCGACGAAACACAGGGTGATGCTGCGATCCTCGGCGCCTTGAAGCGTGCGTGTGAGGAAGTCGACTGCGTGCTCGTCTTCGAGGGGCGTTTCGACAGCATCAAAGCGCGTGCCCGCAATGCCGGTTTCGCCATGGATGTGCTTGGCATGAACGTGCTCAACCGCCAGCGGGCGGGGGCAGCCGGCGTATACCGGTACACTCCGCGGTGCGTGATCAACGATGCCTCGCGCGTTCCACTGGGTCTGGTGCAACTCGACATTGCCCGCAACGGTCGTGATCCCGGCAACTGCCTCAGGGGCCGCAAGCAGCAGCAGAATGGCAACGGCGTCATCGAGGCCGGGATCGCAATCGAGGATGATCATGGGATTACTTTCGAGATGTTACTTGGTTTTCTTCTTGGTTTGACGAACCGGAACCGGATTGCGCCCGGCCGGGAAGGTTCTGGGACGTTTTCTCGTAGTCCCGTAGTGCGGCTCGAACCAGGGCAGCGCAAAACTGGCAAACTGCTGCTCCATTTCCACCGAGTTGGGAGATCGGTGCGCGACGGCACCAATCAGGCCTTCAAGCAGAGCCAGTACGCTGGTGTTTGATGTCGAGGCGAGCTGGCGCTCGGCGCGAGCGTAGAGCACCGTATCGGTCAAGGAAGCGATCGGGGATTTAGGTCCATCAGTGATCGCAATCAGCGGCACTCCGCGATCCTTCACGAAGCGCGAAAGTTCAACGGAGTCGCGGAAATATCGGGGGAAGGCGATGGTGATCACCAGATCGTTCGACCCATAGCGAAACAGCTGGCGACTAGCACCAATCGCGCCGTCAGCGCTCGATAGGCTTCGAACGTTGTGGCGGTAACGGCCAAGACCACTCGCGAGCAGGCCGGCAAGGTGTGCGGAATTGTCGATGCCTACCACATAGATCCGGTTCGCATTAAGGATCAGGTCGACCGCCCTTTCGCACACCTCGGGCCGCAATTCGTTGAGCGTTGACTCCAGGTTTGCAAGGTCCTGCTTGATGGATGCGGCGATGATCTCTCGGCTGGTGGACTGGCGCGAAATTTCGTTTCGTATTTTTTCGACGGGCGCGAATGCCGATGAAAAGCCGCTAATCAGCTCTGCCCTGAACTCTGCGTAGCCTTTGAAACCGATAGCTTGTGCGAACCGGTTTGCAGTCGCCACCGACACCCCCGCGCTTTCCACCGCGCCATGGATGCTGACACGCGCCACCTCCACCGGCTCGGCCAGCACATAGTCGGCAAACACCCTGATGGCATCGGTGAACTCGGGGTATTTGCGTGAGATGCGGTCCGGGATAGTGCCAGCAAAGCCGCGGTTTTCCATGGATCCAACCTGTGGCGAGGGCATCGACTCTTTCTCCGTTGATATATTTGTAACATCAGATAAGCTGAAATGTAACAGAAGTTTCTGTTAGGCTCTCGCAGGTGATCGCCGGGAGATCCGGAAGGAAGGGAACATGACACACAATTCGCAGATTTCACGCCGCTGTTTCGTTGCCGCTGGAGCCGCAGGCCTGGCTCTGATGCCGTTCTTGGGTGCAAGGGCGTTTGCGCAGCCGCAAGCGTCGCTGACCACAGCTTTTGGCTGGGTACCCAATGTTCAGTATGCGGGCCACTGGATTGCCCTGGAGAACGGGTATTTCGCGGAAGAAGGCATCGATGCTCAGCACTTGGCTGGCGGTCCCAATGCGCCGCAATCGCTGGTGACACTGGCGACCGGCGCCGCCCAGGTGGCCCATGGCCAATGGCTGCCCTTGCTCGATGCACGAGCTCGGGAAAATGACTTCGTGATGATCGGGGCGAACTTTCCGATCAATCCGGCAGGCGTCATCTCGCTGCCCGGCAAGCCGATCCGTCAGGCCAGTGACCTGGTCGGCGCCCGCATTCTTGCGCAGGGCGAAGCAGACCGGGAAATCATCGAAGCCATCTTCTCGCTGAACAACCTCGAACCCGACTATACCTTTGTCCCCTCGGGCTTCTCCCCCGAGCCCCTCCTGGCGGGCGACGGCGACGTCTACATGTCGTTTGTGACCAACCAGCCCATCACCCTCGAGCAGTTGGGCATGGTGCAGGACAAGGACTTCATCGTAACTTTGCTGGCCGACCTCGGCTATGTTCAGCCTGGCGTGATCTTCACCACGGACCGGGCAACCCTTGAAAGCCGCCGAGACGACTTGGTGCGATACCTTCGCGCACTCCTGCGCGGTTGGAAGGCGAATGCCGAAGATCCTGAAGTGGCAGCTCGTCTGGTTGTCGAGAAATACGGTGCGGATCTAGGCCTCGATCTCAATCAGCAGATCCGGCAGAACGAACTGCAGATCCCCTATGTCGAGGCTGCCAACGGCAAGGGGATGTTCTGGCTCGATGAAGCCATGGTGACCGGCCCCATGTACGATGTTGCGCGAGTTCAGAAGCGTGAGCTCCCCGCTGCTGTCTCGGACATTCTCGACATCAGTCTGCTGGCCGAAGCGCAAGCAAGCCTCTAGGACCGCCGGCCGGAGCGCCCTGGCTGCTCCGGCCGCAATTGCCACTTCCCGTCACGAGGATCTAAGTGACCGACACCAACAACGCTGCTCCACAAACCGTCGATATCCTGGTCTCAGGCTGCGATATTGTAACCTTGGACGATGCAGGCACGATCATTCGCAATGGTGCGATTGCTGTTTCCGACGGGCGGATTGTCTGGATGGGGAAGGCTGACGACGCTGCGGCTTTGTTCACGCCTGAAACCCGCCTCAATGGCTCTGATCGTATCGCCATGCCTGGGCTCATCGATGGGCATATGCACACCGCCCAGCAGCTGCTGCGCGGCAAGATCTTCGAGATGCAGCGCAAGCGGGCCCTCAAGATTCCGATCTGGAAGAACTACTATATTCCGTTCGAGGGCATGTTGACCCACGAGGACGTCGAGCTTTCGGGGCTTGTCGCCTACACCAACATGATCAGTGTCGGCACGACCTGCTTTGCCGAAGCGGGCGGCCCTCATCCGGACGCCATGGGCCAGGCTGCCCTCGATGTTGGCATCCGCGGCTTCATTGCCCTTTCGACCGTCGATCAAACCTCGAACGTGGGTGCTTCGGTACCTCAGTCGATGATGATGAACACCCAGCAGGCGTATGATCGCAACATCGAGCTAGTCAAGCGCTGGGCGGACCAGGACCAGGACCGCGTCAAGGCGTGGCTGGGCCTGCGCCAGATCATTGTCTGCAGCCCCGAACTCATCAAGTCGATGTCCGCTGCGGCGCGGGAGCTGGACGTCAAGATCCACACTCATCTTTGCGAAGGCGCCTATGAGATCGACTACGCGTTGGAGCATTTCGGCAAGCGCCCCACCGAGTATCTGGCCGATCTGGGCGTGCTTGATCATCACCTTCATTGCGCCCACTCGGTTCTGTTGTCGCCTGATGAAGTGGACCTTTACGTCAAGCATCGCCCTTCAGCCTGCCATTGCGGGTTCAATAACTATTCCATTGGCGCGCCCAGACTGATCGAGATGTGGCGCAAGGGAATTGACATTGGCATGGGCACGGACGGTGCCGCAGCGTGGGGTTCGCTCGATATCTTCCAGGTGGCGCATGTAACCCGGATCGGCCAACAGGCCCTGGCCGGCACGCCCTGGCACATGCGCACCGCTATCTCCAGCGAGGAACTGCTGGCCATCGCTACGCGCGGCGGCGCCCGATCCCTCGGCCTTGCCGACGAGTTGGGTAGCCTGGAAGTCGGCAAGCGCGCAGATCTGCTTTTGGTGGATTCCTCCCAGATGGATCAGCAGCCAATTCTGGATCCCTTGTTTGCCGTATCGAGCACGGTGGTAGGACGAGATGTGCGCAGCGTTATCGTGGACGGCAAGCTGGTTATGAAGGAAAGAGAATTCCTGACCGTCGACATCGACGCAATCAAGGCTCGGCTTGCTGCACGGGGGCCCGAACTCATGATGCGCTTCGAGGCGCTGGTCGCATGAGCACTGTGCCAGTTGCCACCGCAATCGACTTTACCGGCGTAAGCAAGAGCTTCTCCCTGCCCGGGGGCAAGCAATTGACCGCGTTGTCCGATACCACAGTCACGGTGGGTAAAGGTGAGTTTGTGGCGCTGCTGGGCCCCAGCGGCTGTGGCAAGAGCACGCTGTTGCGTCTGGTGGCCGGGCTGGAAAAGCCTACCACCGGGTCGGTGAGCGTTGAAGGTCGTGCACCCCGTGAACTCGTCGCCGCCCATAGGCTTGGCATTGCGTTTCAGGAGCACGCACTGCTTCCATGGCTAACCGTTCAGCAAAATGTCGAGCTCCCGTTCCGTATCGCTGGCCGCCGCATCGAGCACGGCAAGGTCAAGGCGCTGATCGAACTGGTTGGTCTTGCGGGCTTTGAGGCTGCACGTCCCAAGCAGCTTTCGGGTGGCATGCGCCAGCGTGCTGCCATTGCACGCTCCCTGGTGCTCGACCCCGAAGTCCTGCTGCTCGACGAGCCCTTTGGCGCGCTGGATGCCGTGACGCGCCGGCAAATGAACGTGGAATTGCAGCGCATCTGGTCCGAAAAGCAGATTTCAACGCTTCTGGTGACCCACGCGGTGGAAGAAGCCCTGTTTTTGGCCGACCGCGTGATCGTCCTGAGCGGGCGACCGGGCAAGGTAGTGCTTGAACTGGATGTGCCATTCGCCCGCCCGCGCCATCCTGACGTCATGCGCACAGCGCAGTTCCATGAATTGGTGGATCAACTGACCGAAACTCTCCACCCTACGCAGGGGATCGGGAGTTGATAAGCGAGCGCACAGAATCGTTCCTGCTCGGCGCCCTGGGCGTTGCCTTGTTGCTGGGCGCCTGGGAACTGATAGGTCAAATGCGACTGGTCGGCATGACATGGCCGCCGTTTTCCACCGTGGTTGCGCTTCTCCTCGATCCTTCTCGGTCTGCGCTGTTTGGCCGGGCGCTTTCATCCACTCTGAGTTCAGCCTTGGCGGGCTATTTGATGGGCGCCCTGGCGGGCCTTGCCTTTGCTATGCTCGGCCAGATCGTACCGTCACTCCGTCCAGGTACTGACCGAGCAACGGCTGTGATACACGCCATTCCCTCCATTGCCTTGGCTCCAATCTTCATCGTCTTGCTCAGCCGCGACGCAGCTCCGGCAGCGATCGCTACACTGAACGCATTTTTTGTATTCTATGTTTCGGGCGCTTCAGGATTTGCTTCGTCGACCCAGACCCAGCGCGACCTCATGTCGGCACTCGGCGCCTCGGGGCTGAAGCGTTTCCTCCACGTCGATTTGCCCGCAGCATTTCCGGGCATCGTCAGCGGCATGAAGCTGGCGGTTCCCGCCGCCCTGATCGGCGCCATCATCGGAGAGTGGTTCGGCGCGCCTCGCGGCTTGGGCATTCTAATCGTCAACGCGATGCAGAACTTCCAGATATCCCTGCTCTGGAGCGTCGTCGTGCTCGTAGCGACCACCTCGCTTGTTCTTTTTGCGGCCATGACCTTCCTCGAACGCATCGTGCACGAGCGCTACAGATGAATTCAGCCTCCCCCTCTTCGGTCGCAACGCTTGCCAAGCGGGCGACGCGCGCCCTCCTCAACTTCTGGGCGATAGCTGTGATCCTGTTGTTGTGGGAGGCCATGGTCTTGCTCAACAACTTCAACGCTATCGTCATGCCTCGCCCGTGGGCCGTATTGGCCGATATCCTGGCAAACCCAACGCTCTATTTCGCCAGCTTCCTGCAAACCGCTACAGTGGCACTGGGCGGATTGTTGGTCGGCATGCTGGCGGGGACCACACTGGCGATCCTCGCTTGGGCGTCGCGCCTGCTCAATGGCGTGCTGACACCGCTTGGCTTGATCTTTTCCTCGGTCCCGGTGGTCGCCATGATCCCGATTCTGGCACGCATGCTCGGATACGGCACCGAAACGGTGCTCGCGATCGTCGCTATACTCTCGTTCTTCCCATTTTTTGTATTTACCGGCTCGGGCCTCCGCCTGCTGCCGCCCGGAAGCGCGGATCTGGTTTCGGTTCTTGGAGCGCGCAAACTGCAGCGGCTTTGTCTGCTAGCGTTGCCCGCCGCTTTGCCCAGTTGGACAGTGGCGCTGCGCTTGGCGACCGCCAACGCGATATTGGGCGCCTTGGTCGCGGAGTTCTTGATGAGCGCCGGCGGCCTCGGGCAGCTACTGCATGCCGCCAGTCAAGCTTTCAATACCGAACGCGCTCTTGGTGCTAGCGTGTGCGCTACAACAGGATCGGTTGTGCTCTTCGTGATGGTGGTTGCATTGGAGGGCAAAGTCCGGGAACGGTGGACTTAAACGTTCCGTATCCTGAGCAAGACGTGAGTTGCGGAATAGGGTCTGGAATCCCAAAATGCCGCAGGTGTAGTTCAGACCTAGGCCCACTTAATAGCGCCTGTTCTTTTCGCTTGCCTTACTGCCGTAGCGAAGTGCAACGCTTGACATTGGACCAACAACAACGAACGACGAATATTCTGGGAGGCTGCTTACGCCCGGTACGCTGCTGGGCGTCAGCTTTCGACGGGGGTAATCCTGACAGCTGCAAGTCCGCTTTCGGCCCCAATTCCGTCATTGGCCCAGCTCGCTGGAAGGGCAGGGTAGGGGCCGTCTACGGACGGTCGGCTTTTGTACGCAGGCAGTTAAAAACAGACATCTGCCACCTGTGCTGCCAACGGGATAGTCTCGACCACCCGCCTGATTTTCAAGCAGACACGATGTGCGATCCAATCGCGTCTGACATTTTCTCCGCCAGCATGATGACTGGCAGGTTGAGATTTGCGCGTGGTGCGGTGGGCATGATCGAGGCATCAGCGATATAGAGACCTCCGATGCCGTGCACTCCACCGGTCTCGGGCTCCACGACAGCTTCCCGGTCATCGGCTGGTCCCATCCGACAGGTGCCGCAGACATGCCATTGGCCGAAAGCGGTGCTGCGGACATATTCCTCCAAGGCAGATTCGTCCTCCAACAAATCGGCAAGCGAGAGATTGCCCGATACCATGGTGCGAAAGAACAGCTTGCGGATGGGCGGGGCCAGGTCGATTGCCGCGGCCACGGGAGCGGTGAGCAGGTAATTGCGCAGCGTCTGCCGACCCAGTGATTTTGCAAAGCCGCTATAGCTCGACGGACCTGTCGACTCCACCAGACCGGACAGAGCATCGGCGGCCATGATACGCGCCGTAAACCGTACCGCGTCCATTAACCGGACAAGGTCGCTGCGGTCCGAGAGATAGTTGAAATGCACGATTGGCGCGGCGAGCGGGTCCGCGCTGGTCAGAGACACACTGCCGCGGGATTCAGCCTTGTTGATCCAGGTGATCATCGTCGCGATGCGGCGACCCAGTGGATGCCAGGCTGATTTGGCGACCATCATCGTAAACATGTCCGAAACGCTTCCGCCTTCAATTCCGGAGCTGTAGCGCAGCCCCAGATGAATATGCCGACGGGTCGCCGTACCGAGCCTGCCCTCCGGCCGTAGATAGGCAGACAGGGAAATGCCAGGATGTTCCTGTAGATTGGCACCCACTCCAGGCAGGTCTACGAGACAGTCAATACCAAGCTTTCGCAACGCCAGCGCGGGACCGATTCCCGATCGCATCAACAAGGCAGGCGAATGCAGCGCGCCGGCCGAGACGACAACATTGGTCGCCTTGATCTGCGTCTCGACACCATTCCGGCGCAGCTTCACACCGCTAACTTTGCGTCCCTCGAAGATGAGTTGAGTAACCTCTGCATCTGACAGGATGCTGAGGTTTGGTCTGGCGCGCGTCGAGGCGTCCAGATAGGCCATGGCCGTAGAGACCCTGTGCTGTCCGTCATTGGACAGGGTAACCGGGAAATGACCATCACCAAAGACACCATTCTGGTCTTCAAGGTGGGCAAAGCCCAACGACTTGAGCGCTTCTTCAGCCCTCAGCGAAAACAGCGGCCATTTGGAGCGCGGAATACGGGAAATGGGAATTGGACCGGATTTGCCATGCAAGGGTCCGCCAAAGTCGAGGTCGTTTTCGGCCTTGATAAAATAGGGCAGGACCTGGTCCCAGTTCCAGCCCCTGGCCCCAAGCGCTTCCCATTCGTTATAGTCATCAGGCGTGCCGCGATTGGCCATCTGGCCATTGATGCTGGAACCACCGCCGATAAGCTTGGGCTGTTCATAGGGACGGGGTGGCCTCGCCGGGACATTTTCCTGCGCTGCGCCGCGATGCGCGAGAAGACCCTGCCAGTGATTGGCAGGATCGAAGGCGGCGCGTCCGGGATAGGTGTCGAGAATGGCCGCGCCTTCCTCGCCGGGCCGAACATCACGTCCCGCTTCGATAAGCAGTACCCTGCGCTTGGGATCGGCAGAGAGCCGATTGGCGACCACGCATCCCGCGCTGCCGCCGCCGACAATGATGACGTCCCACATTTTACACGCCTATGGGCCTGAAGGCCCTGGCGCCGGCCTCAGCAACCTGCCGGTCCTGATCGACGCTACCGGAACTGACACCTATGGCGCCGACGACCTGACCATCCACTTCAAGAGGAACACCGCCACCCAAGGTCGTCAGTCGTCCTCCATTAAGACTTTGCAGGCCAAAGCCGGGTTGACCCGGCAAGGTCGCCGGCAGGATGTCGCTTGTCGCCTTGCGCGCGCCTGCCGCCGTGTAGGCCTTGGCCAGCGCGATATCTATGGAAGAAAACTTGGCCCCGTCCATGCGACGGAACGCGACCAGGTGGCCCGCCGCGTCCACCACAGCGATATTCTGCGGCACGTTCATGGCAAGGGCAGCCTGGCTGGCGGCAGCAATGACAGTGTCGGCTTCCTCAAGCCCGATCGAGAGTAAGTTGAGCATCGTCAGCCCATCCAGAAGCCGCCATTGACGTCCAGGGTGGCGCCGGTGATGTAACGGGCCTCCTCGGACGCCAGGAAGGCGATGGCATTGGCCACTTCGTCTGTTTCTCCCAGTCGCTGCTTGGGAATGGCAGAGGTCAGCCGATCCCTTGCCTCGGGCGTCACATTCTCGCGGATCAGGTCGGTATCGATGACGCCCGGCGCTACGGCGTTGACCGTAATGCCCTGCGTGGCGGTCTGTCGCGCAAGGGTCCGCGTGAAGCCCAGAATGCCGGCCTTGGTCGTCGCGTAATGAATTCCGCCATTGAGGGCGCCCTGCCGGCCCACGATCGAAGACAGGTTGACGATACTGCCGCTGCCGCGCTCGCGCATATGGGGCAGCACTGTCCTGGAGCAGAGAAAGACGCTGCGCAGATTGACCGCCATGAACCGGTCCCACTCGTCGACCGAGATGTCGACGATTGATGCAGCGCGATCCATGCCGGCATTGTTGACCAGAATGTCGATGCGACCGAGTTTGGCCAGCGTTGTCTCGACCATCGACCTGACGACGGTTTCATCGGAAACGTCGCCGGCCACAGCGATTGCCCCATTGCCGATCTCCGCTGCCGCTGCCGCTGCAGTATTCCCGTCCAGATCGTTGACCGCGAGCGTCGCGCCGCGCTTGGCCAATCCCCTGGCAACAGCGTTGCCAATACCGCGGCCCGCGCCGGTCACCAGCGCGACTTTGCCCTTAAGCATAGTAGATTCCTCGTTCAACCTTTGACGGAGCCCTTGGTGAGGCCCGATACGATCAACCGTCCGAACAGCGCAAAGGCGATAAGGATCGGCAGGATGGCCAAGGTCGCGGAAGCCGTGAGGGGGCCCCATTCGCGGCCGAAATAGCCGATGAAATTATAGATTGCCGGCTGGATCGGGCGCAGCGCAGGACTGTCGACCATGACCGATCCGGCCACGAACTCGTTCCAGGCCCCGACAAAGGTAAGGACACCGGCGGCGCCCAGAGCGGGTTTTGTCAGCGGCAGGATTATCAGCCGCAGGACCTCAAAATGGCTCGCGCCATCGGCAATGGCGGCTTCGTCCAGTTCGCGGGGAATCCCCTCAAGCGTGCCCTTCATGATCCAGATCGCCATCGGGAGCTGATGGGCGATGTAGATAAGCGGCAGCGTGTACCACTGGTTCGTCAGTCCCAGACGCGAGAAATAGACGTAGTTGGGAATGAGAAGCGCCGCCGCCCCGAGCGCCAGCGGGATACTGGCGACGATGAGCAGGAAGAGCGCGTTGCGGAATGGAAACTGGAAGCGGTCGAAGGCATAGGCTGCCGGAAGTGCCAGCACCAGGGTGCCGATGACAGTGGCGAGGCTGTAAAACAGGCTCATCTGCATATTGCCCAGGAACCCGCTCTGGACCACGCGCTGATAGTTTTCCGCGGTTGGCGTGAAGTTGAACAGAGTTGGCGGAAAGCGGAACAGATCCGCTTCCGACTTCAGCGAGGTGATCACACCCCAGACCAGGGGCAGCAAGTTGAGAACGACAAGCACCGTAAAGGCCAGTGCCAGCGCCACACCGGATGCGATGGGCAGGTGGCGACGATGAGCGCGTGGTGGCTTTGTTTGAGTTTGGGAGGAGATTGCCATCGTCATGCTCAAACTTTCCACTTCGCGAGCCGAACATAGGCCAGCACCAAAAGGATATTCCCGAGGAACATAAGCAGCGCCAGCGAGGTGGCGGAGCCGATGTCATAGGAGATGAAGGCGCGGTCGTAGACCTCCATGGGCAGGATGCGCGTCGCATTGGCTGGCCCGCCGCCGGTCAACACGAGCGGCGTCTCAACAGTATTGAGATTGGAGAGCGTCAGAACCACTGTCACCAGCAGCAGCGGAGTGCGCAACAGCGGCAGGGTGATGCGGCAGAAAATGTCCCAGGCAGTCGCGCCATCGATCCGTGCGGCTTCCTCGTAATCGTCAGGTATGCCCTTAAGCCCGGCCAGGATAATGATTACCGCATAGCCGGTGCGCTTCCACACCGAGACCCCGATCAGCAAGTTCATGGCCGTGTCGGGATTGGTCAGCATGCTGGAGCCATCAATACCGAACCAGCGCAGCGCCGACAGCAGCAACCCGGTGTCGTTCACGAACACCCAACGGAACAGCAATGTGGCTACCACCGTGGAGATGATCCAGGGAACGATGACCACCATCTGGACGATGAAGCCGCGCCTTTCCCCCAGCTTGTGGATCCAGACGGACAGGCCCAGGCCGAGCACAACTGTGAGCAGAACGGCCCAGAAGGTGAACCATGCACTGCGACCAAGCGTGTTGATAAGGGCGGGGTCGCCCATGAGCCGGACATAGTTTTCCAGACCCACGAAGTCGGTCATGTTGCCGTACTGGATACGAAAGAGGCTGAACCAGAACCCGTAGAATACTGGTGAGAACAGCACGAGGGCCAGCATGGCGAATGCCGGGGCGATATAGGTCAGGCCGGTACGGCGCGAATACATGGAAATCTCTCGTTGCAAGGGGGTGCAGGCGCAAGGCCTGCACCCCGCCCATGCCTTAGCGATTATGCGAGCGGTTGAAGTCGTCCTCGGCCTGCTGCAAGGCGGCCTCGGGCGTTGCCCCATTGATCAGCACGTTCTGGATGGCCTTGTTGAAGGCTTGACGATAGCCGCCAACGGAATATTCGATCGGCGCGAGCCAGCCGTACTGGGCGGCACCCTCGCCTACCACCGAGAGATATTCGTTGCCCGGCTGAGCGACAAAATCCGCCAGGTTGTCGAGTGTGGACAGCATACCGGGGGTCTGGCCACCTTTTGCAACCCAGATGGGGTCGGAGTCTGCACCCAGCATGTATTCGACAAAATCGCCGGCCTGCTCCTTGACCGGGCTACCGGACCAGACACCAACAGCCCACCCGGCCATGACCGCCGGAGAGTGTTCGGTGGCGCCATCGCCCGGCCAGAGCATCAGCCCGACCTTGTCCTTGCCAAGCTTGTCCTGCAGCGTCGAAACGCGAACGCTCGCGCCAAGGATCATGGCAGCGCGGTCGGAGGCGAACTGCTCGTAGACGTCATCCGAAGTCCAGGTCACGGCGGCCTCGGGCAAGACGCCATGCTCAGTGGTAAGAGCTGTCTGGAATTCGAGGGCTTCAATACCCGCTGGCGTCGCGAAGGCCGCGGTGCCATCGTCGTTGAACAGCGTTTCACCCTTGCCCAGCATCATCGAGATCATCAGCGCCGGATCGGCCTGGCTCTCGCTATAGCCTTGCAGGAAGCCGTAGCGGCTGACCTGCCCATTGGCGTCGGTGACGGTCAAAGCCTTGGCGGCGTCGAGAAACGCATCCCAGGTCGTCAGGCTCTCCGGATCAATGCCTGCCTCGGCGAACAGGTCCGGGCGGTACATGATGGAGATGTAATTGCGCGAGGTGAACAGGGCATATTGCTTGTCGCCATCGGCGGTCAGGTCCCAATAGGGGCCGGCGCGGTCGGCAATCTCTTCCGGCGACCAGTCGGCAATGAAGGATTGGCCCAGGTCGAGCAGGGATCCCGAATTGATAGCGTCCCCAAGGAAGTCCGTGACAACCCAGATCACATCGGGATTATTGCCCGTGCCATGCCCGGCCAGGAATTTCGGCGTCATCTGGTCCCATGCCTGGGTTTCCACCACGATATCGACGCCGGGATTGGCCGCTTCGTAGCTGGCGATGATCTCGGCCAGAGCCACTTCGCGCGGCGAGGTGCCCGTGGGGTTCAGGAAGGTCCACATCCGGATGGTGGTATCCTGCGCCATGGCCGCAAAGGGCAACATGGTGCTCATGGCTAATGTGGCCAGGAATGTGCTGGTCAGTCGTTTCATAAGTTCCTCCTTGTTATAGCTTAGTCGGGCCGCTGTTCCTGGCTGTTCAGGTCGCCGAGCGCGTCCTTGAGGGAGCGGCCGATATGAATGCGGATGGCAGCGGAATAGGCGTCCCTGTCACGGGCCCGCAGCGCAGCCACGATGGCCGCATGCTCCTCGGCCTCGTTATCGAGGCGCTTGCGCCAGGATTGCAGCCCGCGCTGGATCCATTCGCCGAGCAGTTGCATCTGGATGCCCGAATAGATCGAGATCAGCATGTCATTGCCGCTTAGCGCGACGATGTGCTGGTGAAACTCGGTATTCAGGCCCAGCTTGCGGCGGTGTTCGATATGGTCGGGATCGGCTTCAAGTTGTGCGCGGATGTGGTCGAGCTGGTCCAGTTGCCCGGACAGGAGCGTCCCCGCCTCAAGGCGCTCGATGGCAATTTCGCCAGCGGCCAACTCCAGGCCGAGACGCACCTGCCAAAGGTCTAGGACCTGCTTGGCGCTCGGTGTGCGGATGTGATAGCCCCGCCGCTGTACCGCTTCGATATAGCCTTCCGACGCCAGGCGCATCAGGGCTTCGCGCACCGGCGTCTGGCTGACGCCGAACTGCTCCGCCAGCTTGTCGGGATAAAGCCGGAAGCCGCGATCGAAATATCCGAACACGATCATTTCCAGGAGCGTTCGCCGCAAGGTTTCGGTGAGCGTCTCGCCGGGCTTGCCGACAAGCTGGCCCATGTCGGACAAGTCACGAACTTGAATGGGGGCTGCGAATTGCATGGCTTCAGCTCCTTGCTGTCCAGCGGAACCGGTCCACCATCGCCGGGTCTGGTCCCGCACCATGGCCCGGCAAGTCCCGCGCGACCAGATTCCCATTGGCGATCAGTGGAGCTTTGGCGCTCAGCTCATCCCGAAGCGGGTTGAGCAGCATATTGGCTTCGTAGAGACCAAAGGCCGGCGCGGCCCGACAGGTATGGACGGCGGCGGCAACCGCTATGGACCCACCAACGCCATGCGGCGCGAGGACAATGCCCGCCCTCTTGCAGAGGGCGCCAATCGCGAGCAGGCCTGAGACGCCGCCGGCTCGGGAAATATTGGGTTGGAGAAAATCGACAGCACCCGCGTCGGCCAACCGACGGAAGGCGTCGAGCGTGAACTCGTTCTCCCCTGCGCCGAGAGGGACCGGAGAGCGCTCCCGCAGCCGGGCGTAAGCCAACACATCGCCCGGCGGTATCGGCTCTTCCAGCCAGCCAGGTGCATAGGGCGCCAGGGCCTCCGCCACCTCCAGAGCCAACACTTCGTCATAGGCGCAATTGGCATCCAGATAGATCGGAAAATCATCGCCCATGGCTTCGCGGACGGCCTTGAGATGCTCCGCATCCACCTTGGCGCCACGACCAATCTTGAGCTTGAGGGCATGGAATCCGCGCTCGCCATAGGCGCGCGCCGCCGCGACTGTTTCGGCGGGCGTGACGTGAAGCCCCACCGGGCTGACATAGGTATCGACCGGGCCAGGCTCGCCGCCCAAGAGCGTGGCGAGGGGCATGCCAGCCGCCCGCGCCTTCAGATCCCAAAGGGCAATATCGACACCGCTCAGCGCCTCGATGGGCGCGCCATGCGTACCGCCCAGCGCGATGAAATAGCGGTAGAGATCAGCCGTCATTTCTGACGGGTCGTCGATGGTCGCGCCTTTGAGAAAATCTGCAATGACGTGGCTGACGAGCGTGCTGGCCAGTTGCGGATGCGGCAGGCCGAAACATTCGCCATAGCCAACATTGCCATCGTCGGCAGTCACGATAACCAGCGTCGTCACCTGCCCTGTTCGCGGGATGCGGCGAAAATGGCTTGCCGGCGAGCTGATGTGAGCTGGCACTTTATCTGCGCCGCCAAAGACGTCGGCAAAACGGGCTTCGAGAGGAATAGCGACGACGCTGGCGACTTTCATTGGCCGATCCATATATTTTATAATTTACAGACTATAAGAATATGTGCTTGAAGACGTCAAGGGCATTTTGATGCCTGCACGAATTATCGCCCCAGGGGCAGGAATGGAGGATGGGACATGGCATCAATCGAGATCGCGGGGGTCGAGAAGGCCTATGGAGCCACCAAGGTCATCCACGGCATTACGATCGACATTGCCGAAGGGGAGTTTGTGACACTGGTGGGGCCGTCAGGCTGCGGCAAGTCCACACTCCTGCGCATGATCGGCGGTCTTGAGCCCATCAGTGGCGGAACGATCAGCATTGGCAACAAGGTCGTGAACGACCTGCCGCCCAAAGATCGGGACATCGCCATGGTGTTCCAGAACTACGCGCTCTACCCCCACATGACCGTCGCCGAGAACATGGGGTTCTCGCTGCGTCTGCGCAAAGCCTCCAAGAGCGAATTCGACGCCGCCATTCAACGTGCTGCCGGCATTCTGGGCCTCGAAAACCTGCTCCATCGTTATCCGAAGGAATTGTCGGGCGGACAAAGGCAGCGCGTTGCCATGGGCCGCGCTATTGTCCGAAATCCGCAGGTCTTCCTGTTCGATGAGCCGCTTTCCAACCTCGATGCCAAGCTGCGCGTCCAAATGCGTGCGGAGATCAAGGCGCTGCATCAGCGGTTGGGCACGACCATCGTCTATGTGACCCATGATCAGATCGAGGCCATGACCATGGCCGACAAGATCGTGGTCATGCATGGTGGCATCGTCGAGCAGGTCGGCTCGCCGCTCGAGCTTTACGATCGCCCCGCAAATCAGTTCGTTGCGGGCTTCCTTGGCTCGCCATCAATGAACTTTCTGCGCGGTGAAATCGTACAGGCCGATGGACTGCATTTCCAGCTTGCGCCCGACATTGCGATCGCACTGCCCGGCAGCGCCGCTACTCGTCCAGGACCGGTCGTGCTCGGCATTCGGCCCGAAGACATCCTGTTATCGCCGGCCGGGATTCCGGCGACGATAAAGGTAGTGGAACCCACCGGTTCAGAGACCCACATGTCTGTCAGCGTCGCCGAGCAGGCCATGACGATCGTGCTGCGGGACAGGTTTAGTGGCCAGATGGGCGATACAATCAACATCGCCATCAGCCCAGGGAAGTTTCACCTGTTTGACGCGGGAACCGGCATCCGCCTTTGAGCTATCAGTTTCCCTACCGAACGAGGCACCATAAGCGACCGATCTGCACGGCCGCTTATGGGAGTACGTCCAAGCAGATTGAACGGCCGGAATGGGGCGCGTCACTGACATGGCCCAACGTTGGTGACGATCCAATAGCGACCACAGCCTATGGGATGCTATTGTACGCCAGCTAAGCTTGGGAGTTCCCGACATTGCTTGGATCAAAGTCAGCATTCATCACTGGCGGCACGAGTGGAATCGGACTCGCGACCGCGGTAGCGTTCTCGAACCATGGCGCGAAGGTCGCCATAACGGGCCGCGACAAAGACCGGGTGGAAGCGGCGGCTGCCAAGGTAGGACGTGGCTGCCTGGGATTTGTAGCTGACGCGTCCGACGATGAGGCAATGGCAAGAGCATTGAAGTCAGCCGCGGAAGCAACCGGCGAAATCAATATCCTTTTCGCAAATGCAGGCCACTACGTGCACTCAGCGCTGGGAAAGACCTCCCGCGCGGATATTGAGAGCCAGATGGGGGTTGTGGCCAATATTTTCATGACGGTACAGTCGGCGCTTCCCTATTTGCAGGACGGCGCCTCAGTGATCCTTATGGGCTCGGTCTATGCGACAATGGGCCCTCCCGGGGCCGGGGCTTATGCCGCAAGCAAAGCGGCCGCGGGCGCGCTCACTCGTTCCATGGCTTCTGAGCTTTCGCCCAGAGGCATACGGGTGAATCTTGTCGTGCCGGGAGCCATAGACACACCCAGTTGGGGTCTGCAGCAGCTCACGGAACAAGCTCGCGTTGAACACAAGCGATTGATTGGAGAGCGCGCGCCACTCAATCGCATGCTGACTGCCGAAGAGGTTGCCTCTGCTGTGGTCTTCCTCGCTTCTGACGCCAGTTCCGGTTTGCAAGCCAGCGAACTTGTCGTTGACGGTGGCACGACGGGTGCTCTGGCCGGATCCCCTCGCTATATTCGTGGCGAGCCGTAGCATCCTTTGACAGCCTGGTGAGCAGACTGACCGCATTCGGGATCAAGCCCGGCCCGCGCCAGTGACCGAAAGGGGGCGCCTTGCCGACCGGCCTCTCCCGACCCCAATGCTGTCGTTCAGGCCGCCGCGGCACTCGCCCAAAAGCGGACATCGAGTTCAACACCAGTAGTTTCTCTTTGCTCATGAATTTTCAGAAGGCAAATTGGGTATTCCGAGAGCCCAGTATTTGCAGGGGTTTGCGGACGGTAAGATTGGTGGCAAGGTGAGTTAACAAGGCGTGGGGCGCAGCTTGAAATATCAACTCGATCGTAGACTTCGGCTACTTACTGAGCCTGAGCACAAGTCTCTTTACTCATGGGCTATTTTGGAAGTCGACGAGCGTGGGCAGGTCCTAGGCCGTGACCAGATCCCATGGGTATGGACACTAACCTTTACCGCCACCGAGATCGTGCTAGGTGACATTCTCAACTTGAAAGACGGCGAGAAGACCGAAGGGCGGGTAGATAGCTGGTCGGAACGGTCGCAGAGCCGAGTCATCCGCTGCAAGATGCGGCCGGGCGATAGCCATTCCGACAAGGACTGGTTTCGGCGCACCACTTACAAGATGTTCGGCACGGATCGCATCCTGCAACAGTTCCAGCTCGACATCACCGCGCTGGATACAGAGGAAGAAGACGAGGAATGCCAAGCTTGGGGCTTCGTCGCTTACGAATATCGCGATATCCGAACTCAGTCGGACGATGACATGGTGGGCTTCAATCTCCAGGTGAAGCCAGCGACTTTTGCTAGATATGCGCAGCGAATTGCAGAGGGCAGTGCCGACGAGATCGTGCTTAGCGTCGGCATGGTCTCAGGGTTCTACTCCGATTGGTCGCCCGACGTTGTCACGCAGGACGTGAAGATCCTCGCACCTGGCAAAGAGCAGGCTATTGAGCTGCCTGTCGGGGTCGAGTTCGAGCCACCTCGCCTTGGACGAGTTGGAGAAGTCCGACTCTACATAAATACGGCCCGGGTGGCGAAGCCGTTGCAGAGCAATGAGACCGAATTGCACGATGAACCCGGGGAGTCGCTGGTTCGACCGGACGCCGCTCTACCGCAATTCGCCGACGGGATAGATCCAAAGACCACGGCTTTGTTTGTGTCGCTGCAAAAGACCGGCAAATGGATAATTTGGCTACTCGTGCTGCTGATTTTGGTCACGATCTGGCGTTGATGGCTCGAGACAAGCTCCCGGCGCGCGTTCGAAAAGAACAGCCGATCTGCACTTATTGTGGGGTATCGCCGACTGAGCAAGTGGACCATTGCCCACCTAAGTCAGTCTTTATTGGCAGTCTTCGACCAAAGGGTCTAGAGTTCGGCTGCTGCGATGCCTGCCATCAGCCCACTCGAGCAATCGATCAGATCGCAGCCACATTCAGTCGCTTAATGCCTGGTCCGCAGACCGAATCGGAAGAAGCAGACATCTGGAAGTATGCCGAGGCGACCAAGAATAACTACCCGGAGATACTAGAGCTTTTCCGTGGCGGTGTTGAAATGCCTGACGGTAACATCGCTATCCAGATCGGCGGTCCTAACGCAGCCAGGATGCACTACGCGATGAACGCCTTTTGTGCCCGTTTGGCGCTTGGTCTTTATCGGCAGCGCGCCGGAAAACCGGCGGCACCTCAGATGCGGATCTATACCACTTACTACACAGCCGCAGAAATCCAGTTGGGTGAGGTCGATCCGCGGATTTTCCAGGTGATGCGTGAACCGAAAACATTGAAGGCAGGACGAAACAGCGCTGCCGATCAGTTCCAGTACGACTGGTATTATGATGACGCGGACCCGCACGGCTTCTTCGTGATGTTCGCCGAGTTCCGGAAGAGCTTCTGTCCATTCGTGATGATCAAACCTGATCTCATGGACTTCGAAATCCACGGCAATAAGGGTGCGGTTTTTAAGCCGGGATTTCTCAAGGGAATGGACTACCGCGATGTTGGTCAGTGGGAAGATCGCCGACGCGAGGGCCTGAAAGAGTAAGACGGCACCGAAGCTTGGTTCTACGGCACCGTCTTCTCTGGAGCACTCCGCGCGCAGCAAATCACTGTCACCGACCTGTTGCCAAGCCACTGATATGGGAGCTCTTATAGGCGGAGCTGACTGTTTCTGTATGGATTATACCCGAGACCCGCCTGTCCTCTTTCCACCCCCGATTAGACGTCTGCCCTTGCCGATGGACATGTCCGCTTTTGGGATTTGGTGTGACAGCGCTGAACGGCAGGAATGGGGCGCGTTGCCGAAGGCAGCCTCACTCCCATAGTGATCGTATTCGAGTGCTGGCTGTCCTACCGAGGGCGGACGCAAAGCTTGTGGTCAGGTGATGGTAGCCAACCAGTGAGTATTGACAGTTCTTCTGACCGGACTGACTGTGCCCATCGTGGGTGTCCAGCAGGAGGCCGCCGATGTCGACTTTTCTAGTAACGGGCGCGAGCGGAGGGATTGGGTCGGCAGTGAGCCTGCGCCTGGCGAAGGCCGGGCACCAGCTAGTCCTTGCGGCGCGCGATGTTAATCGCCTCGAGACGCTACAAGGCGCGTTGCCTGGCGAAGGACACCGGGTGATTGGTCTCGACATGTCCTCAGACCAGTCCATCGCAGTCTTTTCGGAACAACTTGAGCGCCTCGAATTGATTCTGGACGGGGCCGTTCTCATGCCACCGCAGCCACATGCCGCGAACGATCCGTTGCCGGACTCCGAGGTATGGCGGTCACTCTTCCAGACCAGTTTTATCGGCCCTCTTGCTACACTCAAGGCGGCTATCTCCCGGATGAAACCCGACGTGAACAGCGGGCAACGCGCGAAGATTGTAATCATTTCTGGGATTTCATCTGCCCAGGTTCTTGGTCACTACGCGACAAGCAATGTTATTCGTACGGCTTGGTTGGGCGAGGCCAAGACTCTGGCGTTTGCATTAGGAACACGAAACATCCACATCAACACGCTTTCACTCGGCGGCACACTGACCCCCGGCTACCGTGAGTCTATTGCCAAACGGGCAGCAGCAGCGGGGCAGAGTTTTGAAGATCGGTTGGATGTCGAAACTGACAATGTACCACTTCGCAAATATGGCGAGCCGTCCGAGGTTGCAGTTGCTGTCGAGGGACTCCTGTCACCCTTCAGCGACCACATGACAGGGCTGAACGTTTTGCACGATGGCGGTTTTACTCGAGCCTACTGAGAGCCATGGCCTAGAGCCCTTCCAGACAGTCCGCTTTTGCGAAAGTGAAAACGCGACTTGGATGACTGTAGTGGGGCGCTCATCTGCCCGTCGGGTTAATGAGAGCCCCCTGCCCTGATCGCTAGCTTCGCAGGTGACCGATGGGGGGCCGACAGCCGCCTGTCCGCTTTAGTAGCAGCATAGTGCAAAGCGGCCATCAAGCGCGCCGTGTCACCGATTTCTCATTTGGGGCCGACAGCTTTGGTCAGATTTCAATGGAAGCAAACTTATAGCGGAAACGCCCAGTTTGGGGGGCTTTGTCCACTGTATATCGACCAATACGGGACGAATTGGACCTGCTGCCATTTCGATTTTGCAGGCGCGCTACCGCTGCAGCCAGGAACTCAAGCCGTCCAAACCATCCATCCGAGCCACACTATCCACCCAAACCAAACACACAGGATACTCGCGAGTGTGGCGAACAAGATGACGACGAGCAGACCTTGACGACTTGCTCTCTGCCTGATGGCGGGAAAGAGGCCGTTCAGGTTTGGCACCGGTTTCCTCCACCTCAAGTTTCTCGACATGGATCAAGGCCTTCGGAGGTCAATCTTCCCTGAACGCTCGCGAAACCTGATCTGTGAAGGGCTTCATGAAGTAGGCGATGGCGGATTGTTCTTCGGTCTGAACGAAGACTTCCACGGGCATGCCGGGGACGAGCTGGGTGACGTCGATGGCCTCGTCGGTGACCTCGACCACGGCGTTGTAGTAGCTCTGGCCGGTGGCGGGGTCGATCAGGGCGGCGGCGGCGACGCGAGTGACTTCGCCTTCGGCCTCGGGGGTGACGCGCTGGTTGAAGGCCGAGAAGCGGAGCGTTGCCGCCTTGCCCAGGGTGACCTGGTCGATATCGGTAACGGCGACGCGGAACTCGATGGTGAGGTCAGCGTCGTCAGGAACGATGGTGAGCAGGCGTTCAGCGGGAGATATGACGCCGCCCAGCGTATTCACATTGAGCTCGTTGACCACGCCCGAGGCGGGCGCCAGGATTTCAACACGAGCTAAGCGCGCCGTGGCAGCGTTGAGCCGTTCGCGCAGCTCGGCCAGTTGCGCATCGACGGTGCGCAGTTCGCGCTGCGCCACGGTGCGACGGTCGCTGTCCATGCCCATGATCCGCACCTGCAGCTCGCTGATGCGCGACTGCGCGCGGGCAATGGCGGCACCGACCTCACCCATCTGGCCCTCGAGCCGAGCGGTATCGCGTTCGGCTGCCGTGAGGCGGGAGACTTCCACCAGCTGTTCGCTGGCCAGCTCATCAAGGCGCTGGCGTTCGGTGCTGGCCAGTTCGAACTCGCTGGCGGTCGCTGCCTGCTGGGCCTCTAGTCCGACGATCTCCTGCTGCAACTGGCTCAGCTGCAGCTCCATTTGTTCGAGCTGAGTGGTGCGGAAAGCCAGATTGCTGTCGAACAGCTGGGTCTCTTCATCCACGGCCACCTGCCCGGACTGGTTCTCTTCGACAAAGCTGGCCGGCACGTCGAGGCCAGTACTGTCGTCGCGCTCGGCCACGAGGCGGAAGCGCCGTGCTTCCAGTTCGATGACCTGTCCGGTCAGAATGGCGTGTTCGGCCTGGGCCTGGGAGGCATCGAGGCGCAGGAGCACCTGACCGGCCTGCACCCGTTCGCCGACGCGCACAGCGATCTCGCGCACCACGCCGCCATCCACATGCTGAACCACCTTGAGGTCCTCGTCGAGCATGACTGTGCCCTGCCCGATAACCGCGCCCGAGAGCTTGGCCGTGACGGCCCAGCCACCGATGCCGGCGACGAGGATAAGGGCGAAGACGAGGCCCCAGATCACTCTGCTACGCATGGAAAAGCCTGCCGGATCCGGCCCCTGGCGGGCGGCGCGGTCGGAAGATGATGGCCCGAACAGGCCGGCGGCATCGATCATGGTCATGCTAAAGGTCCCCTCAACGCTTTACAGTTCAGACAAGATTGTCCGGCAGCAGCAGCATCACGCCCTGAATGTTGATCGCCAGATCGTAGACATCGTCGCCATTGAGATCGGCGACGATGATGGTCCAGTTCTCGTCATCGATGAGTTCGTGCGAGACCTGCAGGGGCACGTCGGAGCTCAGCCAGTCATCGCTGTCGTCGCCATAGATGGCTTCGAACATGTCGCGCTCGGCTTCGCGGGCGGTGCGATCCAGATCATAGTCCCGCATCCGCACCCGATCCCCGACGACGAAGTCGAGGATCTTGTGCACGACATGGTCGCTGAGCCCAGGATTGACGTCGGTGACCTCGAAGACAAAGGTGTCCTTGCCCCGGCCGCCCGAGAGCACGGTGGCCTTGCCGCCAACCACGATCAGGTCGTCGCCGGCGCCGCCGATGATTTCTTCGATACTGGTGAAGCTGTCGGTACCCAGCTCGTCGCTGAAACTGGTACTGCCGACCACATCCACGACAATGCCATCGGTGGCAGCGGAATAGTCGAGCGTGTCAAAGCCCTCGCCGCCATCCATGACGTCGTCGCCGGCATCGGCCACCAGAGTATCGTCGCCTGCCGCACCGGAGACCGTGTCATTGCCGGCGCCATCGACCAGCACGTCGTTTCCTGCGCCACCATCGAGCGCATCGTCGCCGGCACCAGCCTCGAGCAAGTCATTGCCGGCCTCGCCCTTGAGCATGTCGTCGCCCGCGCCACCGACCAGCCGGTCGTCGCCGGTCCCGCCGTGGATGGCGTCATCGCCATCGCCGCCATCGAGATGGTCATTGCCCGCGCCACCCTCGATGTAATCATTGCCCGCCTCGCCCAGGACCGTATCGTCCCCGGCATCGCCGAACAGGCGGTCATTGCCGTCGCCACCACGGATCAGGTCCTTGCCATTGCCGCCGAAAATCACGTCATCGCCGGCATTGCCCAGCAGCACGTCGTCGCCGTCGCCGCCATTGATGTGGTCATTGCCCACGCCACCCGTCACATGGTCATTGCCGGCAAGGGCGTCGACTATGTCGTTTCCGCCAGCGGCATCGATGTCGTCGTCATAGGGCGAGCCGATAATGAGATCGTCGCCATCACCCAGCGCCATGACCTTGCGCACGATTTCGAACGTGGCTTCCTGGTTGACCCAGGCCTGGCCGTCGGTGATCCGGTAGGTCACCATAACCGGCCCGATCATGCCCGGACGGGTCTGGAGGAGCCAACCCTCGGCCGTGGCCACGAGGTCGGCGCCGGTGGCCACGACGTTGCTGACCCGCATGGCGTCGCCATCGGGATCGGAGGCGCCGCGCAGCAGGTGAACCAGGGCGATCAGTACCACCTGTCCGGCAAAGACATCATTGAGGCGCACCGGACCGGCAACGACCGGGGCTCGATTGCCCGTTTTGGGGTCGTCCTCATCCTCGTCATCGTCGCCTTCATCCGGCCCGCTGGGGTCAACTGGGTCCGGAATAACCTGGACCGGCGGACTGGCGGGGATGGGGGCGAACCGTCCACCAAAATTGTCATTTCCCGGAAAATCCATGAGCGCAGCAGGCAGGAAGGGACGCATGGCCGGGACGTAGAAGCTCGGCTCGACAAAATAGAGCTGCGGAAAGTCCGGGATTACGAAGGGACCAGGCCAGGGATTGCCTGTCTCGATGCCGAGGCTCTGCCGGCCGCCACCCTCACCAATACTGCCGGTCGTGGTGTCGTCAATCTCGGGCGACACCAGATCGTCGACTTGGGCCACGGTCTGCTCTTTAGGCGCTTCTTCAGCGTCGCTGTCTTGGCCGCTTCGGCCCGCCATCTCCGGTACACCGGCCTGGACCGGACCCAGTGAGCGGATATAGGCGGCAATACCCAGAACCAGCAGGGCAAAGTACGCCGGCAGGCGCGTCAGCCGCTCGGAAAGATTGAACTCAAAGCGCTTGGCTCCTTTGGTTTCAGCATCCGCATTCTGGCTGGACTTGACCTCGATCAGCATCTCTCATCACTCCGCTGCGCGCACCGGCTGCCGGTCGGGCTTGCCCTTCTCGACGCTGGTCTGCATGCCCAGCACCTGCGCCTTGGGCCCGAAGGCGGTCAGCTTGCCCGACTGGATCACCGCTACCAGCTCCACCTGCTCGAGCACGCTCGGGCGATGGGCCACCACGATGACAATGCCGCCACGCTCCTTGATCCCGGCAATGGCACGGTTGAGCGCCTGTTCGCCTTCGGCATCGAGAAAGGCATTGGGCTCGTCCAGCACCACCACGAAGGGATTGTCGTAAAGCGCCCGGGCCAGTCCGATCCGCTGCCGCTGCCCGGCCGACAAGGCCGTGCCCTGGGGTCCGAGCTGGGTATCGTAGCCATCGGGCAGGCGGACAATCATCTCGTGTATGCCGGCAGCCATCGCCGCCGCAACGACGCCCTTGCCATCGCGCTTTGGAGAAAAGCGGGAGATATTCTCCACGATGGTGCCGTCCATCAGGGCCACTTCCTGCGGCAGGTAGCCGACATAGCGCCCCAGGACGTCTTCTTTCCATTGCGGCAGGTCGGCATTGTCCAGCCGCACCGAGCCCCGCAGGATCGGCCAGATCCCGGTCATCGCCCGCACCAGGGTGGTCTTGCCCCCGCCGCTGGGACCGACAATCGCAAGGCCCTGCCCCGCCTTGATCTCGAACCCGACTTCGGTCAGCAGGATCTGCCCCGATGAGGGCGCCGCCACCGTGATCTTTTCCACCCGCATCGACTGGCTGGGCGGCGGCAGGTCGATCGGCTCGGGCAGGTCGGCCAGCGCTACCATCGTTTCGCGCAGGCGCTTGTACGCCTGGCGCGCCATCACCATGCCCTTCCAGTTGCCGATGGCCATGTCGATTGGCGCGAGGGCACGCGCCGACGCCACCGACACCGCAATGATCGCCCCGGCCGACATCTGGCCCTGGATGGTGAAATAGGCGCCAAGGCCCAGAAGCCCCGATTGCAGCAGCATGCGCAGGACGCGGGAAATGGCGCTGAATGTGCCGGTGACGTCGGTCACCTGCGTCTGCAGCACCAGATGCTCAGTATTGGCCCGCGTGTAGCGCTCCACCGCCCGCCCGGAAATCCCCATTGCCTTGATGATATCGGAGTTGCGCGCGTTGGAATCGGCGATGGCATTGCGCGCAATATTGGCCTGGTGCGCGGCACTGGCCAGCTTGCGCGACTTGAGTTCAGTCCACACCGTCAGGAGCGTCAGCACCACCGCCCCGCCCAGCGTCACCGCCCCCAGGACCGGGTGCAGGAAATAGACGAAGAGGATGTAAAGCGGCACCCAGGGCAGGTCGAAGAGAGCCATCGGCCCCTGCCCCCCCATGAAGCCGCGCAGCGTATCCACATCCCGGCCGCGCTCCAGCGCTTCCGAGGTCGAAAAGCCGAAGCGAGGCATGTCCACCGCCACCCGGTGGGCAATGGGCGACAGGATGCGGTCAATCCGCGCCCCGATGCGCACCAGAAGCTGCGAGCGGATGATGTCGAAGGCGCCCTGGAACAGGTAGAGCCCCACCGCCAGGACCGACAGCGCGATCAACGTTGGGACCGAGCCGCTGGTCAGCGCCCGGTCGTAGATCTGCAGCATATAGAACGAGCCGGTCAGGGCCAGCACGTTGATGATGCCGGAAATCCAGAACAGGAAGATACCGATGCCCTTGAACTCACTCTTGAGCATGGCATCGGCGCGCCGTTCGGCAAGTGCCTTGTTGGAATTTGGTTTGGCCATTTTGGAAACCCTCGAAATGCGTCAGGCCCGGCCGGTTCGTGGCCGGCCAGGCCTGTTCCGTCAGAGGTTGAAGTCGGTGGCGGTCAGGTTGTGGTTACCGGTGATGGAGATGCGGAAGTCCGCATCGGCTCCATCCACATTGCCGGTCACAACCGTGTACTCACCGTCATCGCGCACTTCATGGGTCACCGCGATCTGGCCTGCCGTCGGCGCCCCGTTCACCAGGGTGAATGCCTGGTTGCCCGCAAGCATGCCGCTCAGGTCAACCTTGTCGCCGGCCTCGAAGTTGAGGATCGTGTCGCCATCCGCGGCAGCGGCGCTGCCGAACACGAACACGTCCTGCCCAGCCCCGCCATCGATCACGTTGACGGCATTGCTGGCCACGATCCGGTCGTTTCCCGAACCAGTCGTCACGTTCTCCACACCGTAGAGAACATCGGTGCCCGACTGCGATCCAGAGACTGAACCGCGACCATCCACGCCCGTTCCCAGGTTTACCTGCGTCGCCGCCGTCAAGGTGCCAAGGTCCAGGGTGTCGATGCCCGATCCGGCATCGATGAGGTCGTTGCCGTCATTGATCCTGCCAATGAACTTGTCATTGCCAGCACCGCCGAACAGCTCGTCATCCCCGGCACCGCCGTCGATCATGTCATTGCCGGCATCACCGGAGATCCAGTCGTTCCCGGCATCGCCATAGAGCATGTCGTCGTCGTCGCCGCCCAGTACGTCGTCATCGCCGTCGCCGGCCCAGATCACGTCGCGACCCGCACCGCCATCGGCAAAGTCATTGCCACCTTCAAGCCGGGCAATATCCGCCCCGGCTCCAGCGATGACGTAATCCACGCCGCCCTGACCAAAGATCAGATCCGCGCCAGACGTCCCCAGCAGAACCCCGCCGGCAGGCGTCCCGACAATCGGAGCGCCGATCGCAGAACCACCATCGTCATTGTCGTCGTCATCATCCGGATCGACGGGATCCTCGTCGTCGTCATCTTCACCCGGGTCGACCGGATCAACCGGATCTTCGTCATCGTCTTCACCCGGATCGACCGGATCCACCGGATCCTCACCGTCATCATCGGGCAAATCCTCGCCTGCCTCGACGACAACCGGCATACCTGCAGGGCTGAGGAAGGTCAGGGAATGGCCCGGCGCACTCATCGTCGTCGTCCCATCGCCGTTGGGCTGGACAGCATATTCGTCCAGCGACCGGCCCTCGGGCAGCTCAATCACGTCCTGCGGACGCAGGGTGCCGATGATCACGTCATTGCCACCGCCGGTCCGGAACACCACACGGTGCGCCGAGAGCAGAGAGGAAACATTGATTGTGTCGTCGCCTGCCGTACCCAGGATAGTGATCGTGTCGGGCCGCAGACTGGTGGTGACGGAGAAGTCCCCGTACATCTCGAAACTGTCGCCGCCGGCTGCGCCATTGCCGCTGACTCCCGCGCCGTTGACAATGATCTCCTCGATCTCAGTCAGTTCGGCGATAACGGTTTCGGGCTGTCCGCTCACCTGGCGGGTAACGACGATCTCCACTTCGTCGCTGCCGGCGAAGCCAATCCGCAGCACCGCTTCGTCATAGGTGTATATACGGTAGGTTTCGGCCTCGGCGTTGCCGATGATCTGGAAGAGATCGCCATCCGCCCCTTCCATGCCGCCATTGATGGTGTCTGACCCATCGCCGGGCGACCAGACGAAGGTATCGTCATCGGGCGTACCGGGGGCTGCACTGTTGTCCCCGTCACCGACATCGCTGCCATTCAGCGTATCATTGCCAGCACCGCCAATGATCACGTCATTGCCCGGCCCACCGACGATCTCGTCGTCGCCAGCAGTGCCGAACAGCACGGATGGTCCCGTTGGGATGCCGGTGACATTGGTGACCAGCGCCAGCGCCGGAGCCGATCCGAACTGGACCCGCTCGACACCGGTTAGTGTGTCGACGGCACCTGTCGTCAGATGCGTGACGGTGACGAGACCCGCACCATTCCTGCCGAAGACGTAGTCATTGACCGAGCCTGCATAGACGGCTGTATCGGTGCCAGTGCCACCGTTGAGTGTGTCATTGCCTTCGCCGCCATCGAGCGTGTCGTCGCCGTCACCGCCATTGAGTGTGTCGGTCCCGATGCCACCGCGCAGAATGTCGGCGCCGCCATTGCCGCTCAGGGTGTCACTACCTGCCCCGCCACTGAGTTCATTGGCGGAATTGTTACCGGTCAGAGTGTCATTAAAGGCTGAGCCGACGACGTTTTCGATACCATCCAACGTGTCGCCCGTTGCGTGGCCACCGGAGGCGGTATCGGCGAGCCGGTCGACGTTCACGCCGGCGTTCGACTGGCTGTAGTCCGCCGTGTCTATACCGCCCTGGCCGTCGAGGATGTCGCTGCCAGCGCCCCCGATCAGGAGGTCGTTGCCGTTGCCGGCGGCAATATTGTCATCGCCATCGCCGCCGATCAGGATGTCATTACTGTCCCCGGCGCCCAGGAAGTCATTTCCACCAAAGCCGAGGACGAAATCGGCGCCTGGGCCCCCAGTAAACCGGTTTGCACCCGAGCCGTTCACGACATTGGTCCCTGCCGCAAAGTTGTAGTCGGCCCCGCCAATCCGGATCTTTTCGATACCAACAAGCGAGCTGACATTGCCACCGCCCACGTCACCGACCGTGGGGTTGGTTCCGTTATGGACAAAGGCATAGCTGGAAAGCGGTCCATCGAGCTGGAGCGTGTCAGTGCCCGCGCCACCGTTGAGCGTGTCGTTGCCTGCAGACTTCACCAGCGTATCATCGCCGTCGAGGCCGAAAATATTGTCGCTGCCTTCACCGCCGATGATCACATTGGCGAGTTCGTTGCCGTTGAAGATCGTGGTGCCAGCGGCATTGCCCCGGACGGTCAGGTTTTCGACATTGGCACCGAGGGTGTAGTTGGGCACGGCATCAGTCACAATGACCGTATCAATGCCGCCCCCGGCGAGCTCAACCACGGTATCCGCACCCGGCTCGCCGCTGCCCGAGACATTGTTGACGATGTAGGTGTCGTTCCCGGCCCCGCCGGTCATGGTGTCAGCACCGCCATTGCCGTCGATGACATTGTCCCCGGCATCGCCGATAAGCGTATCGTCGAAGACGCTGCCGACCAGGTTTTCGATGCTGATCAGCCGATCAAGGCCGCCACCACCGGTATCCTGTTCTTCAAAGCTGGCGCGCGTCGCGGTTCCCGCCAAAGAGACGGTCACGGCTGCCGCGGCAGCGGCATAGGATGCCGTGTCGCGTCCTGCACCGCCATCGATGCGGTCATTGCCACTGCCACCGGTCAGGACGTCGTCACCGTCATCGCCGTAGAGATCGTCGTTGCCGGCATCGCCCGACAGGGTGTCGTTGCCGAAACCGCCGCGGATCGTGTCGTTGCCGCCGCCGCCCGACAGCGCATTGGCCGCCAGATTGCCCAGCAAAGTGTCATTGCCGGCATCGGACTGGACATTTTCCAGCCCGCGCGTGAACGAGAAGCCTGTCGCCGCGCCAGACAGCAGATTGACCGAGATATTCTGGTCGGTGTCGTAGACCAGCGTGTCATTGCCGGCACCCAGATGCAGTTCGGCTGCTTCAACATTGGTGACGCTTGTCGTGCCGTTGATCGAGGTCACGACGCCTCCGGCCAGCACTACGGAGATGGTGTCATTGGCGCCGAACACACCTTCGATAACCCGCAGGGTGTCATTGCCGTCGCCCCCGTCGATTGTGTCGGAGCCTTCGCCGTTGGCGTAGATGAGGACGTCGTTGCCCGCACCACCGTCGAGATCGTCATTGCCGGTGCCGCCATTGAGGGTGTCATTGCCCTCCTGGCCCTGGAGGTCGTCATTGCCGCCGCCGCCATGCAGGCTGTCATTGCCTAGCCCGCCCAGAATGGTCTGGGCCGCAGCGCCGCCCTGGACGATGTCATCGCCCGGATTGGTGCCGCCGTCCGCATCGCCCGTGGTGCTATTGATGGTAGCACCGTTGGACTGGATGAAATTGCCCACCACCCCTGTCGGGGCCGAGATGACCTGTTCTAGATTGCCGCCGTCGTCGGTGTAGTCGATCCGCATCCGCAGAAGTGTGCCGACCAGTTCGGGTCCGGGCACGAATGTTCGGTCATTGCCACCGTCTGCGGCGGCAACGCTCAGCCAGGTTGAGCCACCATTCTCGGAATATTCCCACTGATAGGTCAGCAGGCCCTCTTCGAAGGCGTCGGTGATCCCATCCGGATCGGTAAAGGCCGCCGTCGCCGTCAGGGGCACGCCCTCGGTCGGGCTCACGTCACTGATGAGCACGTTGCCAGTCGGATCCCCATCCACGTTGATGACCGGGTCCGTCGGCTGGGACGACACCACTTCGAGCACGCCACCGCCATCGGTGTAGGTGCCTATCACGCGAATGCGCAGGCCGACATGGTCGCCGGTGGGGGTGAAGCTGTTGCCCGATGTGCCCGGGATGTTGATGTAGTCGCCCGTCCCGTCATTGCGTTCGATCTGCCAGCGGAAGGTGATCTGGCCCGGCAGAACGGTGCCGTCGGGATTGTTGAGATCCCTGATGGCACTGGCATCGACGGTCAACGTCTCGCCTTCCTCTGCAGGCAAGCCATTGATGGTCAGACGACCGGTCGGGTCGATATTGCCCGTCTGGCGGATGGTGTAGATCCCGTCGGCGAAGAGGATGCGTTCGATTCCGACGAGAATGTCCGTGCCTTCGTCGATCTGGGGATCGACTTCTTCCATTTCGCGGCGGGCCACAATGGTGCGGTCGCCCACATGGGTGATCTCGTACCAATCCCGATTGCCCGCAAACACTGCCGTATCGGTGTCGTTGGTCGCGTCCTCATCGTACTTGATCTCGCGCACGATATGGAGCTGGTTGGGCCGGATCACCCGCGTCAGCATCAGTTCGCTGAGCGACTTGCCGTGCCATTCCGCGGGGATCGCCTCTCCATCGGTCGTCAACTGGCCCGGCCCAAAGACATGGGCCAGCGTGTCGACCGTGGCGATCTCGTTGCCAGCCAGGTTAGCTTCGCCCATGCCGGTAATGCGGATGCGCACATTCAGCCAGGCATCGCCATGGATGAAGTCGTCGCCGCCGCGACCCTCGATGAGGTCGCCACCGTCACCGCCGATGAGCAGGTTACCACCGGTCCAAGCGACTTCCTTTTCAAGGTCGACGTCGGCATTGGCCGGAACATATTCGGCCAGTCCGAGCAATTCGCGCAACCCGTCGATGCGATTGACGCCGGCCTGGCTCAGCTCGTGATTGAGCAGGCTGAGTTCAAGCTCGATTTCTTCGTCACTGCCGCGGTCGTCGCCACGGATGATGTCGTTGTGGTCCCAGCCTGAAATGGCTTCGGTCTGGTCGAAGCGATCGCGCAGGATGTCGTCCGCGACCGTGGTGAAGAAGGGGATGCGCATATCGGCATCGGCCGCCACGGCGCTGCCCTTGTAGATGGCCCAGTCGAAACCGTACATGCCCTCGTTGCGCATGACGCTCTCACCCTGGACCATGATGTCGTCGCCCGATTCAGCGTCGAAATCGTTCTCGTTCTCGCCGGCAATCAGCACGTCATGGCCGAGAATGGTGGAGTTGAAGAACAGCTCGGAATTGTCGCCGTTGAGAACGTCGAAGCCGTCGCCACCCTCCATCCAGTCATCGCCTTCATTGCCGAGCAGGAAGTCGTGATCGAGCCCGCCAAGCATGAAGTCGTCGCCTTCGCCGCCGAACACCTCGGTGGCGTCCACGCCGACAAAGAACACGTCCTTGCCGTCGCCACCCATCATAACGTCGAGGCCGTTCGAATTGGCCATGACGTCGTCGCCACTTTCACCCTTGAGGAAATCGCCGGTGTCGCCGCTATCGGTGATGATGTCGTCGCCCGCGCCGCCGACGACCAAGTCAACGCCGTGACCGCTCTCGATGCGGTCGTCGCCAGCGCCGCCCCAAATGCCATCATCGCCGTCACCGCCGATGATCGTATCGGCCTGGGCAGTCCCGCCCATGACCATGTGCTCACCGCCGGTGAAGCGAAGGTAGTTGGTCTCGACGGCGGCCGTGGTCGGATCGTCGCGCTGCACTTTGGCCCGGAGCGCGTCGAGGAAGGGATCGTCCCCTTGCGCGTCCGCAGCAAGCTGCCGGGCCAGATCGACCTCCAGCACACCGTCATATTTGGCGAAGGAATCCACGCCGATATGATGGGTGATGATATCGTCATCTGTGCCACGCACGCCGTCGGGGCCAGGCTGCACCAGGTCCGTATTGGCCATGATGAGCTTGGCGAAGGCGTTGTTTTCCAGCTCATTCAGCAGGTTCAGCCCCTGCGTACGAGTCAGATAGTAGAAGCGATCGCCCTCCTGCAGGTTTTCCATCTGCAGCTCGAACACGGCATTGAAGGTGGAGCCGAGCATGCCGCCAAAGGGCATGATGCGTTCGGCAAGGCCACCGATCCAAAGATCGATCAGGTTGATGCCGGTCTCAATAGCCGCGTAAACGCCAGTCCCATTGAGGAAATCGAGCCGATCAGCGATCGGCGGCAGCGCCTGGACGATGTCAACCTGCACGTTGTCGACAAGGATTTGGTTGCCCGATCCATCCAAATTCTGGATCTCGATGACGAGGTCCTGTCCGGCAAGACCGGCCGCAATCACCCCTGTTTCGAGTTCGACAGACGTCCAGCCACCGTTGGCGGGCGCCACCAGGTTGTAGGTCGCCAACACAGTCCCGTCGGCCGCTTTGAGGCGCACCACGCCACCGGGGAAGGCCGTATCGAAGCGGTCGCCGATGTCGAGGCTGAGGCGATAGTTGGCGCCCGCCACCATTGTGATGCTCGTATCCTGCGACAGAAGGGCATTCTGCCCGAGCCAGGCAACATTGCCGCCGGTCGGGCCTGCCGGATCGGTGACGCCGGCCGCCGGAGCGAACACCCCGCCATTGCCGGTCAAGACCCATCCGGTGGGTGCGCCGACCAGGTAATTGCCCAGGCTGTCGGTAATGACCCCAGGAGCGCCCGATGCCATCGAGTCCGCCTGGAAGCCGGCATTGCTCACACTGCCTGCTGTTTGGGCGCCGACGTCGAAGCCCAAGAGCTGCATGGCCACATCGCGCTTTTCGATAAGCGTGTCGGCGAGCAGCAGCAACGGATGGGTGCCGTAGGCGGCGAGGAAGTTAATAATGGATGCAGGCGTCTTGAGATTGGCGCCAAAATCGGCCCAGCTTTCATAGGGCTTGAGCCAGCTTGAATTCGAGGCGGCGTAGAGTTGTTCACGTGCCTCGTTGAGCGAGGGGATGCCGGCGTCACGGCCGCGAGCGATGTTGATGGCCGCCAGGTCGAGCGGCAGGCCGAGCAGGTTGTTGCGCAGCGATTCCACCACGAATTCATCGATGGCATTGCCGCGAATGCCCGTCAGGCCGCGCACGATCGCGCCGGCCGCCTGTTCGGCGCTGACGTCGCCATCGTTGTCGTAGAGGACCGGATTGAGGAAGGCTTCGATCAACCCGACATCAAGCCCTTCCCAGCCCATGGACTGAACGATGTTGCCGGTCGCGTCGACCAGATTGCCATCTTCATCGAGCGGCAGGAGCTTGAGGTGGTCCGTCAGCATGGAATGCCCGAACCGGTAAACCGTATGCGCGAACTCGGCGAAAATGGCCGGATTGACGTCGGTAATGGTGTTGAACACGAAGAGATCGATATTGGGCTGCACCTTGCGCCCGAACTCCTCGAATACCAGATGCTGATACTGCATTTCGGTCGCGAAACGCGCCGTCTGGAACAGGCGCTCGCCGTCCCACGACAACTGATCGATGATCGAGGCGGCCAGAACATGCTTGGCGCTGGCGCTCAGCAGCGGGTTGGCCAGCTCGGCAATCTGGTCGCGGATGACACTGTCTGCAGCAATATCCTCGAGCAGCCATTCGTTGAGGAAGGCAAGGTCGGCGGCTTTGCCGCTCGAGGCGATCTCAAGGGCCTGCTTCTGGATGTCATCGACCTGGCGATTGTGTTCGGAGTGGAACACGTGATGCACCGCCGTCAGACCGATATTCTCGTTGCCGCGCCCGTCGCCGGTGATGAAGTGGCGGTCCAGCAGCTCGTTGTCATACGCCGGGTTGAGGTCGGGATTGTTCGGGATCGGATTACCGAGCGGATCGGTCTCGGTATTGGCGTCAGGCTGCAGGATGGCGGGCTGGCCATTGATCGAGCCAATCGGATTGGCATTGTGTGCGATGTCGTCAAGGAACTGGTGCGACGTGCGAACGGGCCCAAGGCCGCCATTGATGTTGGCGACCACGATCGGGCTGCCCGGGCTGGCGCTGACGGTCAGGTCGTCTTCGGTATTGGGAATCAAATCGGGGCCGAGATTGTAGACAATCTGCGGGAAGCCATCCTCACCCCGGATGAACTCGCCATAGGGGTCCGTGCGTAGCAGCGGCACGCCCATGATATCGAGGTCGCTGAGTTCAATGCCGAGCAGGTCTCGGGCCTGGTTCTTGACGTCGAGCCAGGTTGCAAGGCCGCCATTGACACCGTCGAGCAAATGGCCGGTGGCCATCGGAACCAGATGACCCAGTTCGGGGTCCATCACCATCTTGTATTCGCGCAGGAAGACCTGATGCGAAGCATGGGATGTATAGGTCTGGTTCTGGTCGACGTAAGATGTGGTCTTGTTCCGGGCCTCCGGGACGTCGTCGCCATTCCCCAGAATGCCGTCCGGTCCGGCGGTGACGGTTGGATCAAGACGCGTCAGCGCCATGAAGGCCAGGTGCGGCGGCACTTCGTCGCCACTGCCAGCAATGCCGTCGGGGCCATGCGTGCGCAGCGGGTCGTCAGCGGCCAAAGGCACGAAGATCGTGCCGTTATTACCCTTGTGGATGAGGTCGAGGCCGTGGTCGAAGAACTGACCGAAGAAGGTCATCCAGGCATTGAATGGGGCCGACAGGCCTTCGTCCGGCGCCACATTGGGCAGCACGATGCTATTGCCGTCCATTTCGATGCCATAGTCGGTGGCAAGGCTCTCATAGAGCGCGTTCTTGGCTTCCACGATCGCCGGCGCCTCGAGCGCCGATTGTGCCGCTGCCTTCTTTGCTGCGATGACGGCGGGGTCCATAGGGGAACCCATCACCGCGCTGGAAGCTGCCGTCGCTGCGGCGCTCGCCATGTCGACATAGCTCTGATAGGCGGCCCGGATCGTGGTGACCGCTTCGAGAATATCCCCGTCATACTCGGCGAATTGTAGCGCCTTCATGATGGCCGCCGGGTTCTTCAGCGTCTGGTCGGCCACCAGGTTGGTGATGATGCGCGGATCGCTGTCGACCACGCTTCCTGGGGCGCCATAATCATTGTTGGTGAGATTTCCCCCAGGTGTAGAGGGGCCATTTATGTCCTGCTGCTCGTTGTCCGTGTCCGCCAGGTAGTCGGGATCGAGCATCCTGGGCATCAACTGGTCGGCAGCGCCCCACAGTTCGCGCCCCGGGATCAGGTTGTTGTAGCTGCCATCGACCGTACGCAGCCCGTAGGGCAGATGCGGCTGCGCAATCAATTGCGGCAGCGGCGTACCCGCCACATGGGCCTCGGCGATCTTGATCTGCTTGAGAATGAATTCAAGGTCATGCTGGTTGAGCTTGACGGCCATTTCTACCTCCTGATGTCGGGGCGGCCACGGCACGCCCACCAACAATGAATGGGCGCGAGCCCAAGTGTTGATCGTCCAACATCAGTGTTGCTTAGCGGCGGAGGGGGTAGATAGTGGCCTATGTCGAGTCATTCACCGCGACTTCGGCCCACTGGGGAGTACGTACTTTGGTTACAATAATTCCTAGACTTTGGTCCAAGATTCCCATTGTTGAGCGATCGATCTCAAGCCAGTTCCTGATCGTCTCGGGTGTGGTTCTGTGCCTGTTCATGACCGTTCTCGGCCAGTGGGTCACGCAACAGGTGAAACACTCCGTTCTGACCACTTCAGGTGCCCAAGCCAGTGAATTCATGCGCGGATTTCTCGAGCCTTTCGTGCAGGAGCTCGAGCCCGATGGGTCATTGACACCTGAGAACCACGCCGCGCTCGACCAACTGTTCATTGGGACGCCGCTGGGCAGGACCGTTGTCTCCATCAAGATCTGGCGCGAAGACGGGCTGGTACTCTATGCGACGACCAAGGACCTGATTGGCCAGAAGTTCGTGTCCACCGACGTCGCACAGGCAGCCCAGGGCAACTTTGTGGCCGAATATGAGGACTTGATCAGCCAGGAAAGTGCCTACGAGCAGACTTTGCCCATGCACCTCATCGAGGTTTATGGACCGCTCTACCAGGAAGGCACCGGCAAAGTCATGGCTGTCGGAGAAATCTACGAGAATGCCGATGCCCTGGCGGCGGAGCTTTTCCAGAGCCAGGTCACAACCTGGCTGGTGGTCGGGGCCTTCACCCTCATCATGATCGGCGTCCTCTACCTCATCGTGCGGCGTGGGGCCGCCACGATCGCGGCACAACGTACCGAACTGGGCAATCGCTACGAGCAGGCCAATACTCTTGCCACCCAGAATGCGGCGCTCCGCGAGGCAGCTGAACTCAGCCGTCTCAAGGCAAGCGAGGCCAATGAGCAATTTCTCGCGCATATCGGTTCGGATATTCACGACGGCCCCATCCAGGTGCTGACCCTGTCAACACTGCGCCTCTCTTCGGCGATCGACGATCCACCGGACGAAGGCAGGGAGGCCCTTGAAAAGGAAGTCGACGAGGCCCTGCACAGCACCCAGGTTGCACTCACCGAGTTGCGCAACATCTCCACCGGCCTCAGCATGCCCGAACTCGACAAGCTGAGGCTCGGAGAAACTGTTCAGCTCGCCATCGACCGGCACAAATACCTGTCCGGCGACGATGTTGCCTTCACCGGATCCGCGCTGCCCAACGGCGTGCCGGAAGCGCTGAAGATCTGCATTTTCCGCGTCATACAGGAGGGGCTCAACAACGCGTCCAAGCACGCACCCGGTGCCCGCAAGACAGTCAGTGTTCACGCAGACGCGGATCGGATCACTGTGGAGGTTCAGGACAATGGTCCCGGGATACAACCAAACCTGAATGTAATCAAAAGCCGATCGCAACTCGGCCTTTCTGGCATGCGGAACAGAGTGCAGGCGCTTAGCGGACAACTGTCGGTCCTGTCCGAACCAGGACAGGGCACAAAAATCCAAGCGATCCTGCCGCTCGACCTCCGGAAGCCGCCGGACTAACCGTCCAGGTTCCGGAATTGCTGTGCCGCAAAAACGACCTCGATCCGGTTGCGTGCATTCAGCTTGGTCATGAGCCTGCTCATGTAGTGCTTCACCGTCTTTTCACTCAGGTTCATGGCGTCGGCGATTTCTCGGTTGGTTCGGGCCTGCATGAGGTGACCGACGATTTCCTTCTCGCGCGTACTGAGCTTGATCGCGAGCTTGTCCTGAGTCTCGCGGTTGCGCAGTCCGCCGAGTACCTGCCCGGCATACTGCTTGGTGATATACATCTCCCCGCGCATGACAGCGTCGATTGAGTCCGTCAGATCGCGAATGCGCCCACCTTTCAGCACAAATCCAGTGGCGCCTGCATCAAGCGCCTTGAGCAAGTAGTCCAGCCCGGAAAAGGCCGTGAACACCACCACTCGGATACTGGAAAACTGCTGGGATATCTGGCGGATTGCGCCGAATACATCCCCCGGCATCGACAAATCGGTGACCAGAACGTCAGGCTTGAGACGTGAAGCGATGTCTATTGCGGCGTCAGCATTTTCGCCCTGCGCAACGATCTCAAAATTCTTCTTGTGCTCGAATATTTCCGACATTCCGCGCAGAAGCATCGGATGGTCATCTACAAATGCAATCCTTATCAATTTCGCCTCCCCCTCCACTGAGACGGTCTATGAAGGCCAGCCAATTTTGGTCACAATGCCATCTTGAGACGAGCCAGATGAGACCACCAAAATAAACGGCAACATTACTGACATGCATTTCGGTATTGTAGCGGCACAATAATCGAACCTTCCCGACAAGATCGCAAGTGTGGAGAAGAACTATTAATTTGCATGGCTCACCGGCACACTGAGTAGCCTGAGAGTGCCTGTATGCGACTTGTCGGGTACCGTTTTCGTCAGTCGCCAGGGAGCGAGCGCCATCTCGTCCCCGTCATATATTGGCTGGCGGGTCGGAGACCGACACGACCTCTGTCGCTCGTTTCGTCGAGCATCAAGTCCGCTTTTAGTAAGGTGTATTATGTGTCTGAACGGCCGGAATCGGGCGCTTGGCCATCGGTCTGAACCCGATCCCGCTTTTAGCTGCAGCAATTGTAATGCAGACTGTCTTCCCACCACCCCCGGGACCCAAGCCGTTCAGGGTTACCACGCCTGGATTATCTGATCCACTACGGTGTCTACACTCATCGCTGAAGTATCCAGCCACAGCCCCACGCGTGGCGTATCTGCCTGCAGTGCCTCAGCAAGGATATGGGGTGGAAAATGTTCCCCGTATCCCGTCTTCTGCCGCTCTGCATCACGTGCAGCAAGCGTCTCCACATTTGGGTTGAGCACGACGATGCGCGGGTTGAGATCTGCCAATGCTCGCGTGATGCGTATGAAGTCGGCACCAATCAGAATGTCTTGATATACGGTGGTAAATCCGGCACCAACGAACCGCCGGACCGCATCCATGGCGATATCCTGTCGAAGATGCAGCTGCTCTACCGCATCACGGCTGAGCGCCGGGCCCATTGCCGCTCCGCCCTTGGCAATCATGCGTAGGAATGCGTCGCCGCCCACGTGAGCGGATTTTTCAAAACGCTGAACCAAGGCTTTGGCGATTGTAGATTTACCAGCCGCCATAGCACCGGTGATCACATAAAGTGGCGCTCTCATTGAGGTTCCTTCTGGCATCGCTGAGCACGAATCGTAGAGTTCGCCTCATTGTTGAGGTGGGACAGAGCGATGTTCGCGGACGGCTGCACCAGCCTGCCCTCCGGACAATCTCGCCTGCGAGCGGACTGTCTGCAACCCGTCCCAAATTGGTCGCTTGCTCGCCTGCAGCGCGATGTCCGCTTTCGGTAGTTCGCCAACCCTCGTCCGATGGCCGGAATGGGGCGCCTTGCTGCCGGACGTCAGTGCATCCGATCAATCCTGCCGCCCTTCGCATCGAACCTCAGGATGGCCTGCTCGCTCGCCTGAAGCACGACGGCGTCGCCGTGCTTGATCACTGATGTACCGGGCAGACGGGCGATCATCGGCTCTTCCAGACCGATATCCACGTAAATATACGATTCCGAGCCCAGATGTTCCGTACGCAACACCCTGCCCGCCCAGCCTTCTCCACCGGACCTGACCGTCAGATGTTCTGGCCGCACACCGATGGTCGAGGCATGAAATCTTGCCGCATGTTCACCGACGAGTAAGTTCATCTTGGGCGAGCCGATGAAACCTGCGACGAACAATGACGCGGGCCGTTCGTAGAGGTCCAGCGGCTTTCCAACCTGCTCGACCCCACCGGCGTTGAGCACCACGATGCGGTCAGCAAGAGTCATGGCCTCGACTTGATCATGAGTGACATAGATCATCGTGGTGTGGGGGAGCGATTGTTTTAAGGTCGCAATTTCAAGGCGGGTCTGTACCCGCAAGGCCGCATCCAGATTGCTCAACGGTTCGTCAAACAGGAAAACCTTGGGATCCCGCACGATGGCGCGGCCGATCGCAACACGCTGGCGCTGGCCACCCGAAAGCTGTCGCGGCAAGCGGTCCAGCAATGGCTCGAGCTGAAGCTTGCGCGCCGCGTCGCGCACCTTGGAATCAATGTCCGCTTTGCTCAGTTTCTGGATCTTGAGCGCATAGGCCATGTTGTCGAACACGCTCATATGCGGATAGAGCGCATAGGACTGAAACACCATGGCAATGCCGCGCTGGGACGGCGGCACATTGGTGACGTCCTTGCCACCAATGTTCAGCGTGCCACCGCTGACAGTCTCCAACCCCGAAATGCACCGGAGCAGGGTCGACTTGCCACAGCCGGATGGCCCGACGAAAACAACGAATTCGCCGGACGGAATTTCCAGATTTACATTCCTGAGGATGTCGAGGGCGCCGAAGCGCTTATCGAGATTTCTGATCGTCAGTTTGGCCATGAATGCGGCTCCGGTCGGCCTAGCGGACGAACACGGCCTTTTCGGTTTCGCGTTGATCGAAGAGACGGAAGGCGGTTTCGGCTTCATCGAGCCGGAAGGTGTGGGTCGCCAGCCGCTCCAGGTCGATCCTGTGCGTCGATAGGGTGGCGAGGATGTCCTGGTATTCGTTGATGCCGAAATACCAGGAACCGAACACGGTCAGCTGCTTGCGGATGAGCTGGTCGCTGGGGCGGATGGTGGTCTGGGCATTTTCGCCTACAAAAGCCATCCGTCCCAGGGGTGCCAACGCATCGAGTGCCATATTGTGCGCGGCGGTATTGCCCGAGCAATCGATGGCGCCCGTGAGCCCCTCGCCGCCGGAGAACTCCCGGATGGCCTGCGCCGCCTGGGGATCGGTGGGGTCCAGCACCAAGTCGGCGCCAAGCTTACTGGCAAATTCCCGTCTTTCGGCAATGGGGTCGAGGGCAACGACCTGCCCTCCCAGCGCCTTGGCCGCGAGCACGCCGGCCGATCCCATGGGGCCGAGACCCCAGATGCCGATGCGGGAGAGCCCGTTGACGCCGACCTTGCGGCAGGCGGAGAACAGAGTGCCGAACGCGTCGGTGGAGATGGCAGCAGCCACAGCGGACATGTGGCCCGGCACTTTCAGCAAATTACGCGCCGGCACCTTGATGAACTCGGCATTGCCGCCATCATAAGTGAAGCCGAGACACTTCCACTTGGGGCAGAGGTGCATGTCGCCGCGCCGGCAATGGGCGCAGACGCCGCAGCCGATGGCGAGGTAGACGGCGACGCGATCACCCACGGCAAACTCGGTCACCGCTTCGCCCGTGGCGACAACGGTGCCTGCCGGTTCATGGCCGCAGACGAATCCCCCGGTCGCATCCCCTCCCCCGACGACGGCATTGCCGTAATAAAGGCTGAGATCGCTGCGGCAGATGCAGGAGGCATGCATTTCGAGCAGCACGTCGTCCGGGCCAACCTCGGGCACGGGGATAGAGCGGATTTCCACCTGCTTGTTGCCGGGCAGGAAGACGGCTTGCATCTGGGACACGGAATTTCTCCTGTTACTTGACGGCGCCGGCGGTGAGGCCGCGCACAAAGGATCGCTGCATGGCGAGGAACAGCACGACGAGGGGCGCAAAGGCGATCAGACCTGCAGCGGCAATTCCGCCATAGTCGACGCCGTAGCGGCCCTGGAGGCTGGCCGCCCCCACCGTCAGCGGCTTGAGACTTTCGGTCTGGAAAACCACGAGCGGCAGCAGATATTCCTGCCAGGCGAAGAGGAAGGTGATCAGCCCCAGGGACATGAGGCCGGGCTTGACCACAGGCACGACGATGGTGAGGAACATCTTGAACAGGCCGGCGCCGTCCATCACCGCCGCCTCGATAAGTTCGTCTGGCACGTCCTGCATGACGGTGCGCATCATGAAGACCGAGAACGGCATCAGCAGCGCGGCCTGGGGCAGGATCACGCCGATGCGGTTGTCGATGAGGCCAAGGGCCTGCAGGTTTCCGTAAAGCGCCACGATCACCGAAGGCGCCGGGACCACGAGGCCCGCGAGGAACAGGCCGAAGAGCACTTCGCGGCCCCGAAAGTTCATCTTGGCGAAGGCGAAGCCGGCCAGGGGCGCCGTCAACACCACCAGAACGGTGACGCTGACCGCGGTGATAACGCTGTTCATGAAGTAGGTGGCAAAGCCCGCTTCGCTCCAGATGCGGGCAAAATTGGCGAAGTTAATCGGCCAACTCAGGGTCAGCGGTCCGGAAAACAGGTCGGCCTCGCTACGGATGGCAGCCAGGAAGACCAGGTAGACCGGCACCAGCGCATAAAGCGCGAAGACCAGGAGGATCAGGTTCTGAACGAGGCGGGTACTTTTGGTCATGGCTTCCTCAGGAGGGCGAAGGCGCCGGCACTGATGGAGAGAACGATGATGAGCAGCACGACCGAGAGAGTGGCGGCGTAGCCGAAGTCACCGACGAGGAAGAAGGTCTTGTAGATGTGGGTGGTGAGCACTTCGGTGGCGTATCCCGGCCCGCCCTGGGTCGTGACCCAGACCAGGTCGAAGAAGCGCATGGCCTCGATGGCGGCATAGAGCCCGAGAAACAGGGTGGAGCCGCGCAGCAGGGGCACGGTAAGATCGCGGAACTTGCGCCACCAGCTGGCTCCATCGATCGAGGCGGCCTCGTAAAGGGCAGGATCGATCGACTGGATGGCGGCGAGGTAGATGATCACGCAGAAACCGAAGAAGGTCCAGGCGCCCACGACGTTGAGCGAGAGCAGCGCAGTATTGTCCTGGGCCAGCCAAGCGCCGGCCAGCCCGCCGAGTCCAACCGCCTCGAGCCCGAAATTGAGCAGGCCGAAAATGGGATTGTAGATCCAGCCCCAGATGATGCCGGCAACCACCAGCGGGATCGTCCGAGGGATGAAATAGATCGCGCCCAGCCAGCGCACGACATTGGCGTTGCGCTCGGCCAGGATGGCGGCGATGACCAGCCCGGCAAGCAGGGGAAAGGCCAGGGTCAGCACCACCCAGATGGCATTGTGCCAGAGCGCGGTCCAGAATACGCCGTCGCCGAGCAGTCGTCCATAGTTGGCGAGCCCGATGAAGTCACCGGCAATGCCATTGTCCCAGTCGAAGAAGCTGAAGCCGAAGACCTGCAGGATGGGCAGGCCGACGAACAGCAAATAGAGGGCCAGTGAAGGCGCCAGAAACAGATAGGCGGATCGGGTGGTCAGCATGGCGCACTCGCATCATGGACGGGGGAGGCGGGCTCCCATGAGAGCCCGCCTTCGGGGAGCAAGGGCGGTCAGGGCACCCAGCGCTCGCCGTTGTCGATGGCCGTCTGCCAGGCCGTATCCATCGCGCCGAGGAACTCATCGGCCGTGGCATCGCCGCCAATAAGGCGCTGCAATTCGGCGTAGAGCACTTGGGTGACGCTTTCGGGCAGGGTCGTGTGGAGGTCGTAGAAATTGGCGTCCGGCGTCGCGAGGCCCTGTGCGTAGAACGACTTGACGATGGGCAGTGCGTCCCACTGCTCGAGTTCCTCGGGCGTGGTGCCAATGGGGACAAGGAAGCCCTTTTCAACCCAGACTTCGCGGCTGGCCGGCGAAATCAGGCAGTTGATGTAAGCCGCGGCAGCGTCCTTCACTTCCTGGCTGGAATTGGCCGAGACCTGCCATTGCGAACCTTCGCCCCACATCGTGCCGGGCGCTACGCCATCGGCGACCGGGGGCAGCATGAAGACGCCGAGATCGAAGGAGGCGCCCCGGGCCATATCCTGGAGCACCCAGGTGCCGGTGATGGTCATTGCGGCGCGACCGGACAGGAACAACGCATTGGCCTCGTCATAGCCGATGCCATTGAAGCCGTTGGGGAAGTAGCCGTTCTCGGCCCAGGACTGGAAGGTTTCTGCCGCCAGCTTGAACTGCTCATTGGCCCAGGGCGTGTCGCCGAAAAGGACCTCTTCCTCCACGGCCTTGCCGGCCGAAAGGCCGAGCAGGAGGCTCAGCGTATTGGTGGCCGGCCAGCGGTCGCGATTGCCGAAGGCGATAGGCGTAATGCCCTTTTCCTTGAATGCTTCGGCCGCGGCCTGGAATTCGGCATAGGTGGTGGGCACGGCGATGCCGTTTTCCTCGAACAGTGCCGGGTTGTAATAGACCCCCATCAGGTCCTGCTCCATGGGCACGCCATAGATGGCGCCCTCGAAACTGTTGCGACCGCGATAGAAGTCGTTGATGCCCTCCCAGCCATACTGCTCATAATAGTCGTCGAGCGGCGCCAGTGCGCCGACCCGCGCATAGCCGGCCAGCACGGATGCGGCGGGCCAGGTGTAGGCGAGGTCGGGGGTCTTGTTGGCCGAGACGGCGAGGCGATAGCTGTCACGGATGCCGATCGAAGGTGCAATCGTCCGCAGCACGGTGGCGCCACCAAGATCGGGCTCGCAGGTGCCGATCAGCTCGTCCATTGCCGGGCCGGCGGCGGTAATGCCGGCCATGGCGAACTGATCCCATTGCGTTACGACGGTCTGTGCCGTGGCGGTCTGGATCGAGACGCTGGCAGCCAGGCCGGCGGCAAGCAGGACGGGCAGCGAGCCGCGGGGTGAAAGTGTCATAGTTTCCTCCTTCTATGAGCAGCGGTGATGGGGTGTCGGCGCTTCAGGCCAGCAACGAGCGGATGTAATCGTGGGCGCGCCGGGCCAGGTCGTCAGGCTCCACGTTGCGGCGGTTGAACCCGATCTCCATGGTGAGATAGCCGTCGAAACCCTCGGTCTTGAGGGCATCGAGCAGGCTCCGGTAATCCACGACACCGCTGCCGGGCGGTTCCCGGTTCACGTCGGCGAGATGGATATGGGTCAGGTCGCGGCCAAGGCGGTGCACGTAGTCGGTGGGTACTTCATTGCGGTAGAGCGTATGGAATGTGTCGAACATCGCCTTGACGTTTGGCAGGGCGACCTGTCCCAGCATCGCGATAAGATCATCGCAATCGTCGACGAGATTGCTGTCGGATGCCGTGGGTTCGACCGCAACGGTGATGCCCAGCGGACGAGCAAATTCGGCGATTTCGCGCAGCGCGTCGCGGCTCCAGGCCCAGGCCTGCTCGCGGCTGGTTCCATAGACCTGCCAGCCGGCAACATAGAGCAGCGTCTTGCCACCCCATTCCGCGCAGAGTTCGGCGACCTGCTTGTACTGATCGATGGCGCCCGCGCGCTCCAGCGGATTGGCCGATGCAACATTGAAACCTGGACCGCCCCCGGGAGCGGGGAGCATGCTCGAGACGGCCAGGCCGTTGTCGTCAAGGACCTGGCGAATTTCGCGGCGGCGTTCCTTGGTCAGGTATTCGGGATAAGCGTGCGGGCTGGCAGCGCCGATTTCGATGCCGTCATAGCCGATGCGCGCGATGCGCTTGATGACCTCTTCGAGCGGATAGGCCGGCACCCATACCGGGAAGCTCGAATAGACCCACGTGTTGAATGCCAGTTTCAAAGTCTGTCCTCCTTCAGGCAAGGCGGTCTCATCCCGGGAATCGGTGATTTCCCAAGTGGACCCGGCGTTCTGCGCGCCGGATGTGCTTTGCGTTTGTTCCTATGGCTTACGGTACGGCATCGCGTCGCAACACCCGCAAAAATGTCCAGATTGGATAGATTTGCGAGCCCTGGGGCATCATGCCGGGTCGAGACCGCGCATGACCGTTTCCGCGCGGCTCTGTGCGCTGTTCAAGGCTTCGGCGCGGCTCTTTCGGCCGCTGAGCATGTCATGGATCTCCTCTCCGGCTATCGTGATCAAAGCTGAAATGCCGGGCACGGGAGGGCGCGGCCATGCACGCAGCACGCCCTGGCGCGCAATGGTATCGACGATGCCGATGACCGGCGACATTGCCTGCACTTCGGGATCGCGATTGACGCTGAAGCGCGGGCTGGCAAGACTGCCATTGGTCATGAACAGCTTGGCCGCGCTTGCCGATGTCAGCGCTGCGAGCGCGGCCCAGGCTGGTGCAATCCGGTCTGGCGCTATGTTGCTCGGGATAGCCAGGGCGTAGCCGCCCAGAGGTGAAATCGGCCGGCCGGCTAGCCCGGTGGGCTGCGGCAGATAGGCGGTTTTTCCGTAGGCTGGCGAACTTGCATCCCGCTCGAAGAGGTTGACGAGCAGGGTATGCGCATAGGCCAGGGCCGTATTGCCGCTGGCATAGGCGCGCGCGCGATCGTACCAGGTCATGGAAAGGATGCCCGGCGGCGACACTGCAAGGAGGGATTGCAGATAATCGGCCGCGGCGTGGGCTGCATCGCTGTCGAACATCGGACGCAGGTGAGCCTCCGTCATGTCCTCGGGCCGAAAGCCATCGGCCAACCGCTCCAGGTTGACGATGGGCTGTCCATGGGCGGCCATGGTCACCATGAATGTGTGCCCAAGAGCGGTGCCCCGCCCGCCATTCCAGGCAATGCCGAACCGGCCGCGCTCGGGCGCATGCAGGGCCCTGGCGACGGCAAGCGTGTCCGCGGTGGTCCGTGGCGGCGCAAGGCCCGCCGCTTCGAGCAGGTCCGTCCGGTAAACGAGAAGTTCGGCGGTGCTCAAAAGGGGAATACCGTATTGATGCCCCCTTCGGCGGGCACTGGCCATGGCATCGGGCAGGAAATCGGAGACATTCAGGTCCGACTGGACGATGAGATCATCGAGCGAGCGCAGGCGACCGCGCCGGACCATGTCGCCGAACCAGGGCAGATCGCAGGCGATGATGTCATAGGCAGAGGCCGGACGTTGTCCGTTCTGGACAATTTCGGCACGCAGGCGGTCGATAGAGAGCGCCTTGGACTGGATCGGGACACCCAGGATCATCTCGAACTGGCGCTTGAGCGTGTTCATGGCCATGAATGTCGGATCCGCATGGACCAGCAAGCGCAATCCGCGCGGCAGAGCCAGCTTGTTTTCCAGCACAGTGGGCGGCGGGATGACCGCAGCGATGTCGGCGACCGGCTTTCGCACCACCCCGCCGCTATCGCCGCCGGCCTGCTCGATGAGGCGGCGCGTGTGTCCGGCAAAGAGCTGCCAGCGGCGCAGTAGTTCCGAAGACGGATGCAGCGAAAAGGAGCGGCCCGTCGTCGTGCGAGGACGCCGGACCAGGATGCCCTCGGCGATCAATCCCTCGATCGCCCTGAACGCCGTGCCATAGGTCAAACCCGACGCAGTAGCCAGGGAAGACATCGTCGTCAGCCGGCCGCTGACATGATTGCGCATGACATGCAGCACGATGCCCATGTCACGCGTATCGATACGCAGATGGTTGATGCTGGTATTGCGCAGACCATCCACGAACTCGATGGTCTGAAGCATCGCCACGTTGGAAGCAGAGCGGTCAGGAGCCGTATCCTGAGCCTCGTAAGGGCCTTCGGGAAGCGCTTGGGCGCGGTCAGGCTTCTGCCCTCGAGGAAATCTAGCCACGCCTTACACCTGGTTGTGCCGTCAATGCCCGGTTGGCCGTGGCGGCAGCACCGCCACGGCCAGTCTGTCAGGGCACCGGCCGCAGTTCGGCCTCGGTCAAGATACGCTGGGCATCTTCGGGGAGCAGCCATCCCTCCGCAAGAAGCTTGTCGACCGAGGCACGCACCTTGGCCACGTAGTTCTGGTGCGCGCCGACAATGCCGTAGAGCTCGTGCAGCTTGGCAGTGCCGAAATCGATCTGGTGCCCAAAGGACCAGGCATAGGGCAGGCCTTCGACGGCAGTTGCGGTCTCGATATAGGTCGCAGTGGGCACATCGAGATAGGGACTGCGAACGCCGCCCAGAACATTGCCATGTTCGTCCTTCTCGAAGGTGAGCGGATAGACCGTTCCAAACAGCGATGTGCTCTCGCCTTCGGTCGTGGCGATGGGCTCGGCCTTTGGCGGGGCGACGCCGTCGATCACCCATTTCTCGAGGTTGGCGTACATGGCCGGCTCGAAGTACTGGCGCGGGAAATGGTTGGCAGTGGTTTCGGCACCGCCATATTCATAGGCCACCTGGGTTGGCAGATCGCCGGCTCGCTTGATCGCTTCCGGATCGGGCTGGTAATTGGTGATGAAAGCCGGACCGTGCGGGGCGCCGGCGATTTCGTAGATGCGATACCCGGCCTTCGGATCGTCGCTGTCCTCGCGCCGCCAATCATAGGAGCCGAGTAGGAAGACATCTCCCTGGGCGTCGGCACGAATAAACGGCACATGCTCAGCCGGCAACTGGCCGCGCGGATCGTCGACCGGCATGGCCGTGACGCATTGACTGATCGGAACGGTGCGGCCTGCACCGGACGCCGAGAGGAAGCCCTCATAGACCGGCGAGCCGTCGGCCAGTACGGCAGCATTGGCGAAGTTGTTGGCGTAGGTATTGAGGAAGAACCCTGTCTGGGATTCCCCTGTACCGAAGACATGCTGGACATCATAGCCGGCCAGCGGCGCCTCTTCGGAAGTGTCGCGCACCAAGGCCCCGACCTGGCTGATCATGTCCCACACCAGGCCATTTTCGTAGAGGCGTGACAGGTTCTCGTCATAGCCCTCCTCTCCTGGCAGGAGACCACACGCCTGCTCGGAGGACGGCAAGGGGTTGGCCATGGACAGCCGGCCGTAGCGCTCGGGGTCAATGCGTTGGAGCGAGGCAATAACGTTGGGCTTTGCGGTCATCGACACCCAGATGTCGCCGTCCCGCATGACCTTGTCCTGGACAACGGGCCACTGCACCTCGACGTCCCATCCGCGTGAGGGATTGTTGAGCTCGACCCAGACCGTACCGCTGAAATCAGCAGCCTCCGCGGGACGCCGGACCACAATGCGCGTGGTATAGGGCGCGTCGGCGGTCGCTACCTGCGGCTCGGCTGCCGTGCCGTCGGCGCCCCAGTCGTAGACATTGGCCGTGCCGGAAACCAAATATTCCTCGATTTCATAGCCGTGGGCTTCGAGGTCCGTGCCGCCGGTCGTGAAGATGGTTGACGCCTCGGTCACGGGGATGGGGCCTTCGACACTGGGAATGGCCGTTTCGGCCAGCGCAGAGCCCGCGAGCAGCAGTGCGATGCTGCTGGTGGAAATCACGGCACAGTGCCGCAAGCGCCGTTGCAATCGGAACGGGTTGTCTTGCATAGGTATCTCCTCGGTTTTTGGTGTGTGATGCGCGCTCTTCTCGGTCGCGCATTCACGGCTGAGGCGATCGGACACCGGCATGCCTGCCAGGGAATCCGGATCCGATCGCCCGGTCGTCAAGCGGATGTGCATCCGCCTGCATGGACACGGCCAGCGCAGCGCTAGTCGCGGTCGAGCAGGTCGAGTTCGATTGCTTCGGCCATGGCTCTGTATCCGGCGTCGTTGGGGTGCAGGTTGTCACCCTTGTCGAAGGCCGGCAGGACCTTGCCCGGGTTGGCGGGATCCTGCACGACCTTGTCGAAATCGATGACGGCATCGAACCCACCGCCGGTGCGGATCCAGTCATTCACCGCAAGGCGAACTGTTTCCTTGTCGGGATTGTAGAAGCCCTCCAGCGGGCCGCCGGCAAAGGCGTTGTCGAAGGGCGTGAGAGTGGCGCCTATGATACGGATGCCGTGGTCATGGGCGCGGGCGATAATCTGCTTGTAGCCGGCGATGATATCCTCGGCCTCGGGGGCAACCGCCTTGGGGTCGAGAACTGAATCGGGCCAGCCGATATCGTTGATCCCCATCATGAAGATCACCGTTTCCACCTTGGGATGGCTCAGCACGGCCTCCTCGAAGCGGGCGAGAGCATTGGCTCCCATGCGATCGGCCAGGACGCGCTGACCGGAGATGCCTTCGTTGAGAACGGCTGTCGGGACGCCGCCTGCTTTCTGGAGGCGTTCCGCCAGGATGTCGGGCCAGCGGGTATTGGCGTCCGCAGTGGACCCGTCACCATCAGTGATGGAATCGCCGAATGTCACGATGGCACGCGCGTTTTCCGGAGCATCGACGGCGATGGCACTCAGGAAAAGCCGTGACAATGTCGTATTGTCCGTCTCGATCTCAACGTCGGCTGTCTTGTTGCCGGCGACGATGTAGGCGGTCTGGCGGCCGTCGCTGTGGACGGTCGATGTTGGCGTGACCTCGGGAAAATAGAGGCTGACGGCAACCGAGCCGAGAGCGGGCACGTCGAGGTCGACGGCATCGCTGACGACTGCGGCGCCGGCGGGAATGGTGATGGAATCCTGGCCGCCGAAGGTCAGCTTGCGGTCGCTGCCGTCCTGGATGTCTGCGCCTTCATCATGGAGGGCGACGCGTGCCTCGCCGACAACCATCGGCTGGTCGCCATATTCGTTGGAGAGAGTGATGCGGACCTGCGTGCCACCGAGGGAAACACGTGCGACCTGTCGCACCGTCTGATCCCAAAGGTTGCGTGGATAGCCCAGCGGGGCCAGAAAGTCGGGACCCCATACCGGCTGGGGCGCAGCAGCCCAGGTATCGATCCACCCTTGGGCAAAGGCAGTGCTTCCGCCGGAACTGATGCCCGCAGCCAGAGCCAGGGCGAGTGCAAATTTCCGCCCCGCCGTCCTCCAGCCACTCCCGGCGCCTGTTGCGGCGCGTTCGCCCCTCCCTTGGGGCAATACGGACGTGTCGTCACGCATAGATATCTCCTCGGTTTATGGTGTGTGATGCGTGCTCTTTTCGGCACGCTCTCACGGTTGTGGCGATCGAATGCCGGCATGCCTGCCAGGGAATCCGGGTCCGATCGCTTGGTCGTCAGGCGGGGCGCGTGCCCGCCTGGCTCAGAGCCACGGCAAGGATGATGATCCCGCCACGGGCGATGAGTTGCTGTGAATATTCGAGGCCCATAAGGATGAGGCCGTTATTGATGACGCCGATCATGAGGGCGCCGATAATCGAACCGATGACTGTCCCCTTGCCGCCGAAGAGGCTGGTGCCACCCAGTACCACGGCCGCGATCACCGAGAGTTCGTCGCCCTCGCCCAACTGGAAGCGGCCTGTCTGCAGCCGTCCGGCATAGAGCATGCCGGCAATGGACGCAGTGACCGCCGAGATGACGATGACCCAGAGCTTGATCCGGCCAGTATTGATGCCGCTATAGCGGGCTGCCACCACATTGCCGCCCACCGCCAGGACCTGCCGGCCGAACTTAGTGCGCCGCAACACGATATGGCCGATAACGCCGATGACCAGCATCCAGAGCAGCAGGGTCGGGATCGGCCCGATATTGCCGCCGCCGAAAATGGCCGGATAGGTTCGGTCGAGCACGGGAATGGCGGCGGTACCGGAAATCCACATGGCCGTGCCCTTGGCAATGCCCATCATGGCGAGGGTCGTGAGGAAGGTCGGGATCATCAGCCGTGTCGACAGGAACCCGTTGATAAGGCCCACGGTGACGCCGGTCATGATGCCGGCCGCAATGCCCGCTGGCAGCCCTCCCCAGGCAACGGCCATCGCCGTCGTGACCGAGGCCAGCCCCGCCACCGCGCCAACCGACAGGTCGATTTCGCCTGAAGACAGGACCAGCGTCATCGCCACCGCCATGACCGCGATCATGGCCGTCTGCCGGGCGATGTTGAGAATGTTGTTGGGCGCCAGAAAACCCTTGTCGTAGAGGGTGATGGCAAAGAACGCGAACACGACCACGAAGCCGATATAGATGATGTTCTGCCGCCACGTGCGCTTGAAATAGCCCAATGGTGTTTCGCGGCCCGCCACGGCCATGGTGTCAGACATTGTTTCCTCCCCGCTGCACGATCAGTTGCAGCTTCTGTTCGGCGCGCAATTCCGTTGCGTCGCCGGTAGTGTTCATCAATTCCGCCTTGTCGATGGTTTCGACGAGGCGCCCGCCTGACATCACCACGATGCGGTCGCTGACCGCCGCAAGTTCGGCCAGTTCGGACGAGATGAAGATGATGGATTTGCCCTCGGCCGCCAGCGCGCGCACGAGGCGCAGCACTTCGCCCTTGGAGCCGATATCGATACCGGCCGTGGGTTCATCCATGATGAGGATGTCGGGATCGGTCGCCAGCCACTTGCCGATGACGATCTTCTGCTGATTGCCGCCCGACAGGGAATTGGCCGGTGCCTCGCGCGATGCCGTCTTGATGGCGAGGCGCTTGATCAGGTCATCGGTCGTCGTTCGGGACTTGAGCCGATCGACAAATGGCGTCGAGCCGAGGCGCTTGAGGATGGGCAGCTCGATATTGTCCTGGATGGAATGAGCGAGCACCAGCCCTTGCCGCCGCCGGTCTTCGGGCACCAGCGCCAGGCCGAGTTCGGTGGCCTGCCGCGCCGAGCCGATGGAGATGGTTTCTCCCCGCAGTGTTATGGTGCCGCCGGCAATCGGTTCGAGCCCGAAGAGCATGCGGGCCAATCGGCTGCGCCCTGCCCCCAGCAGGCCCGCGATCCCCAGCACTTCGCCGCGCCGGAGCGAAAAGCTGACATCACCATCCCGGCGCAGCTTGCTCGAGAGGTGCTCGACCTTGAGGATAATGTCGTCCTGCACCGTAGACTCGGTCGCGAATTCGGACAGGTCACGGGTTTCCTTGCCCATGATGTCGGCAATCAGCGTCGCCAGGGTATAATCGGCGATGGGGCGGCTATCGATCAGCCGCCCATCGCGCAATACGGTCGCATGGTCGGCGATGCGGAAAATTTCATCCATGCGGTGGCTGACATAGATGATGGCCTTGCCCTCGCTCCGGAGGCGCCGCAGCAGGTCGAAAAGGATATCCACCTCGCTCGCTGTGAGCGCCGAGGTCGGCTCATCAAGCACCAGCACCTCGGCATTCTGCGACAGGGCCTTGGCGATCTCCGTCAACTGCTGCTGGCCGGTGGAGAGGTCCGCCACCATGGCAGTGGGATCTACGCTCACCCCCATGGAGGTAAAGATAGCGGCACTGCGCTGCTCCATTGCCCGGTCGTCGATCAGGCCGGTCGATGTCAGCGGTTCGCTGGCAAGAAACACGTTCTGAGCCACGCTCAGCGTCGGCACCAGGCTCATCTCCTGGAAGATCATGCCGATGCCCTTTTGCCGGGCCAGCTGCGGGGAGAGGCGCTCGAACGCCTCCCCTCCAATGATGATGCTGCCGCCATCGGGCGCCTGGACGCCGCGCAGGATCTTGAGAATGGTGGACTTGCCGGCCCCGTTCTCCCCCAGCAGCGCATGGATCTCGCCATTGCAGACGCTGAGGCTGACCTCACGCAGCGCGTGGACGCCGCCGAAACGCTTGGAGATGGCATCCATCTCCACCGCGATCGGCTTGATCGCCATTTCGGTCACGGAATGTCCACCCACTGGCCGCTCTCGCCCGAGGCGAGGATGGCGTCGGCGATGAGGGCAATGCGATACCCGTCCTCGAAATTGGGCGAGGGCTGCTTGCCGGTGACAATGGCGGTGCAGAGATCGTAGCATTCCACGATCTTCGTCTCACCATAGCCGATGCCGAGCGCCGGAATGGGCCAGAGTCCAGATCCGTAGGGATGGGCGGGACCCGTATAGACCGTGCGGAAGCCGCGCGCATCGCCGACGTCATCGGCGAACATGACCTGGAGCTCGTCGCGCCGCTCGTAGTTGAAGGCCAGCGAACCCTTGGTGCCGTGGATTTCGAACGTGAGGAAATTGTTGCGCCCATAGGCGTTGCGGGTGGCTTCGATCGAGCCGATGGCGCCATTGGCGAATTTGAGCATGGTCAGCATCTCGTCGTCGACATCGACCGGACCGCGTTCGGCATTCTTGTCACCGCCGCCCACGCCCAGCTTGTCGACGCCGCCGGACTGCTTGGGGCGGGTGGGGATATGGGTCTTGACCAGCGCACTGACCGAGGCGATTTCGCCGACGAGGTAGCGGGCAAAGTCGACAACGTGAGTGCCGATGTCACCGACCGTGCCTGAACCAGCGACCGACTTCTGGAAGCGCCAGGAGAGCGGGCTGTCGGGATCGGCGGACCAGTCCTGCAGATATGTGCCGCGGAAGTTGAGGATGTCGCCGATCCGGCCTTCCTCGATCAGCTTCTTGGCAAGGGCTACGGCCGGGGTGCGGCGGTAGTTGAAAGCGACCATGTGAATGGAGCCGGACGCCTGGACGGCGTCGAGCATGGTCTTGGACTCTTCACCCGTTCGCGCCAGCGGCTTTTCGCAGATAATGTGCTTGCCGGCCTTGGCTGCCGCGATGGCGATCTCGGCATGAGAATTGTTGGGCGTGCAGATGTCGATGATGTCGATGTCGGGCCGGGCCACCACGGCGCGCCAGTCTGCAGAGGCTTCCTCGAAACCGAAGCGCTCACGGGCCGTCTCGGCCATCTCCTGGTTGACGTCCACAACCACCTTGCGCACCGGGATGGCGGGTGCCGGCCAGAAGAACATCGGCATGGCGGCATAGGCCATGGCGTGGGCCTTGCCCATGAAACCGCCACCGATCATGGCGACATTGAGCTTTCGCATTTGCTGTCTCGCTTTTGGAAATGATGTGCGGGGACGGCTTGGGAGGACCCGTCCCCGCGATAGGTGCAAGGAGGCGCACCTAGTTCATGGAGTCACGGATGGTGGCCGGTGCCTCGGTGGAATAGACCGTCTGCCAGGCATCGAGCAGGTTGTCCTTTTCGACCGGCAGGGCCGGGAGGGCCACGTAGGGCGGCGCGTCCTTGCCGAGCAGCCCGAAGCCGGCCAGCTTGGCTTCGGTCACGCCCTGGTCGAACGGCCGCTGCGCGCCCAGGCCCTTGATGAAACCGCCGCGCGCCATCTCGATGGCGACATTCTCGCCCAGGTCGATGGTGGTGATGACGAGGTCGTCACGGCCATTGGCGCGGGCCGCGGCGATGACGCCTTCGGCGGGCACGTCCCAGACGGCCCAGATGCCGTCGATATCGGCATTGCCCACCATCATGGCCGAGGCGGCGCGGTCGGCATCACCGGTAAAGTCGGGACCACCGATCCCCTGCTCGGCGACGATCTCGATATTGGGGTAGTTCTGCTCGATCGTGGCCTTGAACGCGTCGTAGCGCTGGCGTGTCACGAAGAAGTCGGCGGCATGGAACACGATGCCGATCTGGCCCTCGCCATTGAGCGCCTTGGCCATCAGGTGGGCCGACGCAACGCCATTGCCGTAATTGTCGGCGGAAACGACGCTGACATAGTCGGTGCCGGCGACGAACCCGGCCGGGACATTGTCCATGAACACCAGCTGGACGCCGGCCTCGGCAGCCTGGCGGTAGGCACCTGCCGTCGCGGTCGGGTCGGTGGGGATAGACACGATGATGTCGGGGTTCTGCGCCATGATGGTTTCGATGTCGGAAACCTGTTTGGCCGAGTTGAAACCGGCATCGGTGGTGGCAATCACCTCGATGCCCATGGCCTCGAACTGCGTCTGCAGACCGTTGATCTGCGCCTGGCTCCAGTCGTCGCCACCATAGTGCATGACGATGGCGGCGGTGGCGCCCATGGCCTTGATTTCTGCCAGTTCCTCATCGGTGAGGGTGATCTCGGAAGCCGAGACCGGACTTTCACCGCCCGGGCCGGTGCTCAGCGTCTGGTTGGCGAGGGCAGCCAGTGCCTCGTCCGGGCTTTGCGCGAACGCTGCTCCAGTGATCGTACTGGCCAGCAAGGCAGCACTCAGCAGCGCCGATGTCTTCAAATGTCCCATGGTTTCCTCCCTGTGGTGACTTTGGTGTGGTCTGATCAGGCAAAATGCCGTTTCAGGAATGCGTGGCTGCGCGCCGCCCCCTCATGAGGATCGTGCCAGCTGTCGAGCTCGGCCATGACCCAGCCGGAATAGTTGATGTCCTTGAGCGCCTGGATGATCGCGCCGTTGTCGAGGTCGCCCGCATCGAGCGGAGTGAAGCCGAACGGCTCGCGCTGCAGCCCCTTGAGGTGCACGAGCGAAATGCGCCCAGAGAATTCGCGCACCTGCGCCGCCGGATCCCCGCCGGCCGCGGCCAGGTGCGCGGTATCCGGGCAGAAATCGAGATCCGTCAGCCCGAAAATCCTGGTGACCTCGGCCGGACCCTCGACGATCGTGGAAAGGTGCGGATGGTAGTGGGGCCGCAGTCCGGCGCGACGGGCGATCTCGCCGACCTTGTTGAGCGCCTCGCCCAGACGCTTGTAGTCGTCGTCCTTGATACCGTCGGCGCGCTTGGCGCCGCCGCCGATGACATAGTGACTGGCGCCGACCTCCGCCGCAGCAGCCGCAACGCGCTCGATCCGGGCCAGTTCTTCGCCGAGAATATCGGGGAAGATGAAATTGCCGCCCGAATATGTCGAGACCAGTTCGAGGCCCGCATCGGCCAGCTTGCGACGCAGACCCGCCGGCGTCTCGTCGAGCAGATTGCCGTCGAAAATCTCGACGCCTTCATAACCGGCCCGCGCAATGTCGGCATAGGCGCGATCCATGTCGGCAAAGGTCCGGTAGGTGAGCTGGGTGATCGAGGTCACCCCCACGGCATTGCCGCCGAGCGGCCCCCAGCAATTGGCGTGATAGGCCAGTTTGACGGCCATGCAGTCCTCCTCAAAAGCAGTTCCGGCTGTTGCCGGAGATTGGGCTGGCTATGCCGTCGCCCGTTTGTTGACCCAAGGTTACGCAGCCTGAAAACGCGAAGTCAACATTAAATCAGCATAAGCGTCGTATCTTTTGTCGTAAAATAAGCACAAGTGTCAGCTTGAAGCAAAAAATCGACCGGGCTAGGTTGGGCGAAAAGTCGGATGAAGGGGTGGAATCGTGGCGGAGGAGAAAACAACGCTGCGGTCGGTCGGCCGCCCCCGCAGTGTCGACGCGGCCCAGGCAAGCCTCGCCTTGCTGCTCAATCTGGTGCGAACGGGAAAGGCCACCACGCGGCAAGAACTCGAACGCCGCTCCGAACTGGGCAGGGCCGTCGTCGCCGACCGGCTGGCAACAATGATGGAACTGGGCTTGCTCAAGGAGGGCGAGTTGGGCCAGGCCACCGGTGGTCGCGCGCCCCGGCAGATGCAGTTCCGCCAGGATGCCGGCTCGCTGCTGGTTTCCGCGATTGACCAGAGTTCCATCGCGCTCGGCATTGCTGATCTCAACGGTCAGCTTCTGGTGGAGCATCACGAAGCCGCCCAGCTCGATGCCGGACCCGAGGCCATTCTGGACCGGCTGGCGACCATTTTCGACTGGCTGCTCCGGGAAACGGAGAAACCGGCTCCATGGGGCATCGGCCTCGCCTTACCAGGTCCGATCGAAAAGCCGGCGGCAGATTTCGAGACCGTGCCGGTCCTGCAGACCGTGCAATCATGGCAGGGCTTTCCGTTCCTCGAACGCCTTTCAGTGCGCTTCGGCGCGCCAATCTTTGCGCGCAGCGGCGTCCAGACCATGACCATGGGCGAGGCCAAGGCCGGCGGTGGCCGCGGGCTGAGCGACCTCATCTATGTCAAGCTCGGACGTTCGATCAGCGCGGGCCTGATTTCCGAAGGCCGGTTGCACCGCGGTGCCCAGGGCGCTGCGGGCATGATTGGTCACAGCAGGGTTGGCGACGAGCTGCTCGAGGCGGTGGCCGGTGCAGAAGCCATCGCCCGTGAAGGCAAGGCCGCAGCCGAGGATGGGCGCAGTCCCTATCTGGCCCAGACGCTGGAGCGGCAGGGCGAACTTTCCGTCGTCGATATCGGGCATGCGGCGCAACTGGGCGACCTGTTCTGCGTCGAGCTGTTGGGCAGGTGCGGTCGCCTGGTGGGTGAAGCGCTCGCGCCGCTCACCAACCTGGTCAATCCGGCACTGATCGTTATTGGGGGCGTCGTCGCCGAATCGGGGGGCGATAGCCTCCTCGCCGGCATTCGCGAGGCGGTGTATCGTCAATCCCATCCCATGGTCTCGCGCGACCTCCAGATCATGCGCTCGCAGATGGGCGCGTCCTCTGGCCTGGTCGGCGCTGCGCAGGTTGTGGTGGAGGAGCTGTTCTCTCCCACCCTTTTGCAGGGCTGGGTCGGACAGGGGGCACCGCTGCACCACCCCGAATTCCAGAAAAGCCTGGAGCGCGTCACCGCCGCGCTGACAACCAAGGCATCGCAACCCGCAGGGCGCGTTGCGCCATGAACAACAAGACACCGGGTAAGACGCCGGGGGATACCGCCATGTCGATTGCAGGCCTCGGCCCCCATGGGGAGCGCGCGGTTCCCGCCGACCAGATCCAGTTGACCCAGGCCGACGCCGCCCAGGCGAGAGCCCGGCGGTTTTCGGTAGCAGTGGTTCTGCACACCACAACCAGCGACTGGTCCAAGCAGGAACTGGCCGGGATTGCCGCCACGCTGGGCCTCTACTCCGCCGCCTTGGTGGAAGTGGTCGACTGTAATTTCGACGTCGAGCTGCAGGTCGCCGCACTGGCGCGCCTGGCGCGTGAGCCGGTGGATGCGGTGATCTCGATCCCCATCGGCAACGCGCGCGTGGCAGAGGCCCATCGAACGCTGACACAGAGCGGGCGCAAGCTGGTGCTGCTCGATAATGCTCCCACCGGCATGCTTCCGGGCACCGACTATGCCAGCGTCGTCTCCACCGACAATTTCGGCCTGGGGCAGAGCTGTGCGGCGATGCTGTCGACGCACATTCCACAAGGCGGGGCCGCAGGCATCCTTGGCTACGGCATCGATTTCTTCGCCACCCACGAACGGGAGATCGCCTTCCGCAAATGGATGGGCAGCCATCGGCCGGATGTCACCTTGGTGCGGGAGCGGTTTGCAGAACTGGACGAGGCCGGCATGGCGGCCGTGGCAATGGTCGAAAAGGCGCCAGGTCTCTCAGGCATTTTCGCGGTCTGGGACGTGCCCGCCATGATAGCCGTACAGGCACTTGCCCACAAGCATATCGACATTCCGATCACCACGGTCGACCTTGGTAATGACGTTGCCCTCGACATGGCGCGCCATGGGATGATCAAGGGCGTCGGCGCCCAATTGCCCTATGACCAGGGGAGTGCGGCAGCGCGGGTGACACTGGCCGCGCTGCTTGGACTGCCGGTGCCGCCCTGGGTGGCGCTGGCCGGCCGCGAAGTCAGGCCATCCGATGTCATCGAGGCCTATCAGGTGATCTGGCACCAGCCGGCGCCCAAGGCGATCATTGACAGTGTAAGGACGGCGATGTCCGCACAGGTTCAGGACGCTGGCAACTGAGTTTGCGCAGTGTACGGATCCCGAGTGCTGCTCCGGCCAAATTCGCCAGGCATAGCTGACGAGCCGAGATTAGATCGTTTGTGAGTTTTGAGGAGAGCGGCGCGGCTGCATCAGAAAGTATTGGTGCGATCCCAGCTGACACCATTCCGATGGCCGGACATCAGCAAAGCCAGTGACAGCTTTCAGGAAAGTACAAGCGCATTTCCGGCGACCGGTTTGGGGCGCGCTGCCGTCCGGCGGCACTCGACCCCATTGAGGCCGTTCGCAACTCTGAGCGCGTCGTCCGAAACCCGCCGCTTTCCCACCCACCGAGCGTCACCCTCGGCCTTGAGCCGAGGGCGTTTCACTTGACGATGTCGTCCCATAAGTCGCGCCATTCGGGGTTGTCTCGCTTCATGGCACCTCTACCGAAATCCCAAAATACAGAGCCCTCGGCTCAAGGCCGAGGGTGACGGCCGGTGGGTGGGGCAATCTTGGTGCCCAAACGTTGGACGTCTTCATAGCGCGAGTTCCGCGCTGAAAGCCGTCGGTCCCTTTTCCACCCCCATCTGGTCGTTGAGCCAGCGGTCCGGCGGTGTCCGCTTTTGGGAGCACGCGACGTTTCGTTGAACGGCCGGAATGGGGCGCGTCGAAGATGGTCCGGTTGTGCTCGTTGGAATAGCCGCGGTCACGCGATTGCTGACCGTCCGGATGCAGCGTTCCTACTGTGGATCGCATCCGGCGGTGTCCTCGTTGCGGCCTCACCTGCGGTGGGGCCGCTGATCATCAGACCTCGGTGTGTTCCGCAAGTTCCAGTGCGTCTTCGACATCGACGCCCAAATATCGGACCGTGTTTTCAATCTTGGTATGGCCAAGAAGGATCTGCACGGCCCGGAGATTGCCTGTGGCCTTGTAGATGAGCGAGGCCTTGGTACGCCGCAGCGAATGCGTACCATATTCCTCCTTGCGAAGACCGATGGCGGTCACCCACTCGTCGACCAATCGAGCATATTGTCTGGTGCTTAGGTGGTCGTTCGGATCGGCTCGACTGGGAAAGACGAAATCCTCAACCGAGCCCCCTCGCCTTTCGAGCCACGCCAGCAAACTTGCTCTGGCGTCTGTTGTGATCTCGAACTGCACCGGTCGACCGGTTTTCTGCTGAATGACCATCGCCCGGGCGCGTATGTCACGGCCGGTCACAAGCGTGCCGATCTTGAGCTTGACCAGGTCGCAACCGCGCAGCTTGCTGTCGATTGCCATATCAAACAGCGCTCGATCGCGCATTCGCCCCTCCCGATCCAGAAAAAACCTGATTGCCCAGATCTGGCGGACCTTGAGCGCTCGCTTGGCGCCGACTTGCCGACCGGCGTTCCACGCCGGCCGACCTCTGGCGGCGGGGTCGTACTGTGAGATACCCATTTTCATTCTCCTATGGCCAACATCGGCCAATCTGAGAACGATTAAGGCGAGACGTTCGCCGGCCGGCGCCTTGCCGTCTCGCGAGAATTGCCCCCTGCCCCGCAGTCCTCCCCGGCAGCGCCTCCAGCGGGGCCGTTTGTAGCCTGTCGGCTTTCGGGCCGACCTAGTGGATTAACTGCCATTCGCTGGCCCTCGCGTTGTCACTCATGAGTGTCAAATGAAAGCCAATACGGGTCTACTGCGGCGCCCATACTGGCAAAGCCACGAGCCAACGCAGCTGTTCAATCAGCCTCTTCCAACTATTTCCAGACCAGCCGTCGGTAGAGGGTCGAGCGGTCGATGCCGAGAGCGCGCGCAGCGGCGGAAAGATTGCCGTTATTCTGGTCCACCGCGCGACGCATTGCGGCTTCGGTGAGACTGCCCAAATCGTTCTGGAACAGCAGAGGTGCCGCGGTGACCTGTTCGGTGAACTGGGGTAGATCGGCCAAAGTGATGGGCTGTTCTGGTTCACACAGCGCTGATAGGGCGCGCAGCGTCCCGGTCAGTTCGCGGAAATTGCCTGGCCATGGCTGGGCGGCGAGGCGGGCAAGCACCGGGGCGGGCAGCGGCGGATGGCCCGTCGCGAGCTGGGACCAGAGGCTCGAGACGACAGTGGCGCGATCGGGGAAATCACACAGGGCCGGCAGGCGGATGGTGAACTGGGCGATGCGGTAGTAGAGATCGGCGCGAAAGGTGCCTGCCTCGACCATGGCCTTGAGATCGCGATTGGTGGCGCAAACGGGCACGAAATCAGCCTTCTGCGCGGTGCCGCCGCCCAGTGGCACGACTTCCTTGTCCTGCAAGACGCGCAGGAGGCGCGACTGCAGCAAGAGCGGCATGTCGCCGATTTCATCGAGGAAGAGAATGCCGCCCTCGGCTTGTTGCACCAGGCCAATGGCGCCCTGCTTGCGGGCGCCGGTGAAGGCGCCGGGCTGGTAGCCGAAGAGTTCGGATTCGATCAGGCTCTCGGGCAGTGCAGCACAGTTGATGGCGACAAAGGGCTTGCCGGCGCGCTGGGTGAGGCCATGCAGGTAGCGGGCGAAGACTTCCTTGCCGGCACCGGTTTCCCCAGCGATGAGCAGGGGAATTTCGGCATTGACCAGGCGGATGGCCTTGGCGAGATCGGCGCGGGTTTCGGGAGTGAGAAAAGGCGCTGGCTCGCCCGACTTGGCGACGCGCGGCAGGGTGCCGGTGACGCGCAGCGGCGACTTGCGCGGCTCGGACACGGCGGCAAAGAAGCGCTCGCCATTGCGGGCGCGCAGTTCGCCGCGCTGTGTGGCGAGCGCCGCGGTTTCAAAGATTTCCTCGGCGGTGGACTGGCGCAGCGCCTTGCGGTCGAGCCCGACGAGATGGAGCGCGCGACGATTGCCGGCGATCAAACGCCCGCCATCAAAGACCAGAATGCCTTCGCGGGCGGTGCCCAGGAGATCAGCGGTACGGTGGAAGCGCACCACGGTCATGTCATCGAAGCCGCGGGCGAAGAAGCGATGTTCGATCTGCTCGACGGCGAGGCGCACCAGGCCCATGGCATGGGTGTGCTCAGCCGAGGCAAGGCCGGAGAGATCGAGCACGCCAGCGAGCTTCCCGAAAGGGTCGAAAATGGGCGATGCGGCGCAATGCAGGATACCATGTGGTTCGAAGAAGTGTTCTCCCCCATGCACCTCGATGGCGCGACGTTCGGCGAGAGCCGTGCCGATGGCATTGGTGCCAGTGGCAGTTTCGGACCAGGTGACGCCGGGGCGGAGCGCCACTTCGGCGGCGCGGCCGGCGAATTCGGGGCTTCCCGTGGTATCGAGCACGAGGCCATTGGCATCGGTGAGGATGACGACACTGTCGGTAAGCCGCGCTTCGGTGCGCAGCGACACCAGTTCAGAGCGCGAGAGGAGGCGTAAGGTCTCGTTCTGCTCATGGAAGGCGCGAAGCTCGGGTGCGGTGACCGGTTCGGCATGAATGACCGCCGAGGCATCGAGGCCCTGTTGTGCGCAGCGCTGCCAGGACCGCAATATGGGCGCAGGCACCAGGCCCTCAGGTAGATCGTGCCCAGAAAAGAAACGCTCGCGCGCGGCTACCAAGGCAGCATCGGACGCCTGTTGCATGGCTCTCTCCCTACCAGTTGTGGCAATTTGCAACAGGTGTTGCATCGGCCATCGCGTCTGGTTGTTGCAAAGTGTTGCATCCGAATTCGCACCGCGTCCACCCCTGCTTGGTGCCACAAGAATTCCCTAACAGCTTCAACAGGTTGATATCATCTGGCACGCCGGTTGCAATGACGGTGGCATCCAAGAACAAGGGAGGATGCCATGAATAAACCTGAATTCGTCGGCCAGCGGACCAAGTCTCCGTACAAGGCGAAATACGGCAATTATATCGGCGGGCAGTGGGTGGACGCGCTCGACGGCGAGACCTTCGAGAACACCTCGCCAGTCACTGGGCAGGTGATTTGCGAAGTCGCGCGCTCCAAGGCGGCGGATGTCGAGCGGGCGCTGGATGCGGCCCATAAGGCCGCGCCGGGCTGGGGCCAAACCTCGGTGGCTCAGCGCGCGGTGATGCTCAACAAGATTGCCGATCGCATGGAAGAACATCTCGACGAGATCGCGCTGGCCGAGACCTGGGACAATGGCAAGCCAATTCGTGAGACGACTGCTGCCGATATTCCGCTGGCGATCGACCACTTCCGCTATTTCGCCGGTGCCATCCGCGCCCAGGAGGGCGGCATTTCCGAACTTGACCATGACACGGTGGCTTATCATTTCCACGAGCCCCTCGGCGTCGTGGGGCAGATCATTCCGTGGAACTTCCCTATCCTGATGGCGGTCTGGAAACTGGCGCCCGCGCTAGCGGCAGGCAATGCCGTGGTCCTCAAGCCTGCCGAGCAGACGCCGGCATCAATCCTCTTTCTCATGGAATTGATCGAAGACATCCTGCCGCCCGGCGTGGTCAATATCGTCAACGGCTTTGGCCTTGAAGCCGGCAAGCCGCTGGCCAGCTCGAACCGCATCGCCAAGATCGCCTTTACCGGCGAGACCACGACGGGCCGGCTGATCATGCAATATGCCAGCCAGAACCTGATCCCGGTGACGCTGGAACTGGGTGGCAAATCGCCGAACATCTTCTTTGCCGACGTATTGGCCGAAGACGATGATTTCTTCGACAAGGCGCTCGAGGGCTTTGCCATGTTCGCGCTCAATCAGGGCGAGGTGTGTACCTGCCCGAGCCGCGCCCTGATCCAGGAAAGCGTCTATGACCGCTTCATGGAACGGGCGATCAAGCGGGTGGAAGCCATCAAGCAGGGTTCTCCCTTCGAGATGAGCACGATGATCGGGGCCCAGGCCTCGTCCGAGCAACTCGAGAAAGTTCTCTCCTATCTCGATATCGGCCGGCAGGAAGGCGCCACGGTGCTGACTGGCGGCGAGCGCAACAATCTGGGTGGCGAGTTGGCGGGTGGTTACTACGTCAAGCCGACGGTGTTTGCTGGCAACAACAAGATGCGCATTTTCCAGGAGGAAATCTTTGGCCCGGTGGTCTCGGTGACGACCTTCAAGACCGATGCCGAAGCCCTCGAGATCGCCAATGACACGCTTTATGGCCTGGGCGCCGGCGTGTGGACGCGTGATGCCAACCGGGCCTATCGCTTCGGCCGAGGCATCCAGGCGGGGCGCGTATGGACCAATTGCTATCACGCCTATCCTGCCCATGCCGCCTTTGGTGGTTACAAGCAGAGCGGCATCGGACGCGAAAACCACCGCATGATGCTTGACCACTACCAGCAGACCAAGAACATGCTGGTGAGCTACTCGCCCAAGAAGCTGGGCTTCTTCTAAGCCGCTCCTCCCTGAGCGGGCGCCCGGGGAGAGCTCCGGGCGCCAGAAATCATTCCGGCGGGAAGAGCCCTAACCCCACTCTCTCCCTGGCCACCTCCCGCTGGAATGACCGTCGAGCAAGGAACCCGCCATGACTGATCTCGTTCCGCGCGTCGTCGCCACCGACGCCGCCTTAAGTCTCATCGCCACCATCACGGCCCGCCATGGGCCGGTTATGTTTCATCAGTCCGGCGGGTGTTGTGATGGCTCGTCGCCGATGTGCTATCCTGAAGGCGAATTCATCGTCGGCGACCATGACGTCAAGATGGGTGATATCGGCAGCGCTCCCTTCTACATGTCACCCAGCCAGTTCGAATATTGGCAGCATACCCAGTTGATCATCGATGCGATTCCAGGTCGTGGCGGCATGTTCAGTCTCGATAATGGCACCGAGCGGCGGTTCCTCACGCGCTCCCGCTTGTTCACCGATGACGAGTACGCACGCCTTGGGCCAATAGCACGGCGAGGAACGCCAACACTCTTTTCCTGAAGCCTTGTCTCTTCTGCGGAGTGACTGATGCTGAAGTTTGGTCCATTGCGATTTTTTGATTTTGCATTCTCACATCAGGTGACAATCCAGGTCATGTCCGTTTTCTCGTTGATGCAATAATCCGTTGAATGACCGAAATGGGGCGCATCGCTGACGATCTGCATCCGACCCCATTTCGGTCGTTGGCCGCTCCTTTTCAGCTTACCCAAAGCGGACGCTGAAAGGTTAGCGGATTCTTAACGTCAATGCCGTAATCTCTCCCCTCATGCCGTTTCGCAAACTGACATCGCTGATCCTGATGGTGCTGGTTCTTGCCAGCGCCATGTTGGCCGCGCCGGTCTCGGCCAATGCCGCGCACGTCTTGTCATCGGCCACGATGATCGAGGACCTGGAGAGCCACGGCCATTCCCACGCCGGCGATGTTTCCGACGCACACGACTCTATAGAGCATGCCCATGACGTGCCCTGCGGGTTGCCGATCTGGGCCCTCTTAACGCCCGATCTGCCGCAGTCCTTCCTGGTCAGTCTCCTCGACACGTTGACCGAAAGAGCGCCGCCGGGCCTCGAGCGCCCACCCAGACAGGTCCTGTGATCCGACACGCCTTCATCGGCGCCGTTTCAACGCATCACGGATAACCCTTATGTCCCTGCATCCTTCGCGGGCGGGTCGGCCATCATGGCTGATCGGCAGTCTCGCACTATTGGCTTTGCTCGCCTTGACCGGCGCTGCCAATGCTCATGGCGTCGACACAAGCGACGCTGGCTATATCGCCGAAATCACCGGCTGGAACCTGCTGCCCTATGTCTATCTCGGGGCCAAGCACATGATCACCGGCTACGATCACATCCTGTTCCTGCTCGGGGTGATCTTCTTTCTCTACCGGATGGAGCATATCGGCATTTACGTGTCGCTCTTCGCCATCGGCCATTCCACCACCATGGTGCTTGGCGTCTACTTCAACTGGGCCATCAGCTCCTATTTCATCGATGCTATTATCGGGGCTCTCGGTGGTCTACAAGGCGCTGGACAATATCGGCGCCTTCCAGCGCTGGCTGGGCTTCCAGCCAAACACCAAGGCGGCGACGCTGATCTTCGGCCTGTTCCATGGCCTGGGCCTCGCCACGAAGGTGCTCGAATACAACATGTCCGAGGATGGGCTCCTGCCCAACCTCATCGCCTTCAATGTCGGGGTCGAGATCGGGCAATTGCTGGCCCTCGCCACGATCCTCATCGTCATGGGTTTCTGGCGCCGCACGCGCTCGTTCTGGACCCTCGCCTACTCCGCCAACGTCGCCATGATGTGCGCCGGCTTCGTGCTGTTCGGTTACCAACTCGTCGGCCTCGTGGTCGTGCCATAAAGGAATTCCGCCATGTACAACACAGACTTCCCGAGCAAGGCCGACCTGCCCACCAACGAAAAGCTCGTCCGTTCGACCATCATCGCCGGCGTCAGCGCCGTCGTCATCCTGGTCACGGTGGTCCTCCCGTCCGAATACGGACTGGACGTCACCGGCTTCGGCCGGCTCACCGGGCTGACGACCATGGGCGAGATCAAGATGCAGCTCGCCCAGGAGGCCGCGGATGAAGAGCGGCTGAGCGCGCAGATGCGCGCCGGCCTTGGCCCCGACACCGCATTCACCCCCGCGACCAGCGCCAGTTCGGCCGAACTGCAACAACTGGCGCAGCGCGTTGCTGCCCTCGAGCAATTGCTTGTTCCGGCGCAACCTGCACCAGTGGCTGCCGCTCCGCTCCCCGCGGCAACCGCCCCGGCCGAAGCCGTCGAACCGGTGGCGGTCGCCCCGCAATGGCGCGATGAAGTCACCTTCACCCTGACCCCGATGGAAGGGACCGAATACAAGCTGGTCATGGCGGCCGGTTCGGTCGCCACCTATGAATTCGTGGTCGATGGCGGCGTCATCAATTTCGACGCACATGGCGAGGGCGAAGGCCAGTCGCTGACCTATGAGGAAGGCCGGGGGGTTGCCTCCGATAGCGGCCAGCTCGTGCCACCGATTTCGGGAACGCATGGCTGGTTCTTCCGCAATCGGGGGGACCAGGACGTGACGGTGACGCTGCGCACCGGCGGCGACTATCAGGAGCTGCGCAAGCTCATTTGACCGAGCAAGGGGGCGAAACTCGCCCCCTTGACTCATCCCCCCAGGGGGATACGCTGGCGGCATGAATGAACATGTCCATGCCTCCCATCCCGATATCGTCAAGCGCCTCAAGCGCGCCGGCGGTCACCTCAACTCGGTCATCGCCATGATCGAGAGCGGCAAGCCCTGCCTCGATATCGCCCAGCAGTTGCATGCCGTTGAAAAGGCCATCACCCAGGCCAAGAAGGCGCTGATCCACGATCATCTCGATCATTGCCTCGAAGACGCTGTCGGAACGCTCGACGACGACAGCCGCGCCACGATCGACCAGTTCCGCGACATCGCCCGGTATCTCTGACATGCTCTCCATCCTCGCCAACCGCACCTATCGTCACCTGTTCGCGGCACAGATCGTCGCGCTGGTCGGCACCGGGCTGGCCACCGTGGCGCTGGGGCTTCTGGCTTTCAGTCTGGCCGGCGACGATGCGGGCGCGGTGCTCGGCACGGCCTTGGCCATCAAGATGGTCGCCTATGTGGCCGTGGCGCCGGTGGCCTCTGCCTTTGCCGAGCGTCTGCCGCGGCGGGCGATGCTGGTCAGCCTCGATCTGGTCCGGGCGGCCATCGCTGTGCTGCTCCCATTTGTGACCGAGATCTGGCAGGTCTACGTCCTCATCTTCGTCCTGCAGTCGGCATCGGCAGCATTCACGCCGACCTTCCAGGCCACCATCCCGGACATCCTCCCCGACGAGCGGGATTATACCCGGGCGCTGTCGTTGTCGCGACTGGCCTATGATCTAGAAAGCGTCGCCAGTCCCCTGCTCGCGGCCGCATTGCTGACCGCCATGACTTTCAACAACCTGTTTGCCGGCACCGTCATCGGCTTCATCGTCTCGGCGTTCCTGGTCGTGTCGGTGGTCCTGCCCAGCCCGAAGCCGGTTGCACCGCGTGGCATATACGACCGTACGACGCGCGGCATGCGCATCTACCTCAAGACGCCTCGGTTGCGCGGCCTTCTGGCGCTGACCTTCGCCGTCTCGGCCGCCGGGGCGATGGTCATCGTCAACACGGTCGTTCTGGTGCAATCGCGTTTCGGCCTCGACCAGCAGTCGACGGCCTTCGCACTTGCCGCGTTCGGCGGTGGCTCCATGCTGGCGGCGTTCGCGCTGCCGCGCCTGCTGGATCGATATGCCGACCGGCCCGTGATGCTGTCCGGTGCCGGCATTCTGGTGCTGACGATGTTGGCGGGGAGCCTCTTGCCGTCCTATGGGGTGCTGCTGGCCATCTGGTTCGTCATCGGTATCGGCTATTCCGCGACCCAAACCCCGTCTGGCCGGCTCATCCGGCGCTCTTCTCATCCCGAAGACCGGCCCGCCCTTTTTGCGGCGCAGTTCGCCTTGTCGCATGCCACCTGGCTCGTCACCTATCCGCTGGCCGGCTGGCTCGGGGCGACGGCCGGACTGCCCATAACCTTTGTCGTCATGGGTGCTGTCGCCACACTTGGCATGGTCGCTGCGCTGTGGCTCTGGCCCGCCGCTGACCCGGTCGAGCTGGAACATGTGCACGCCAACCTCCCCGCCGACCATCCGCATCTACAAGGTGCACGGCATGTGCAGGCAGGGCACAGCCACAGCCATGCCTTCGTCATCGACAGCGATCACGTGATGTGGCCGGACGCTGCGCGTTAAGCCGTCTGGATTGGCTCGATCCTGATCAGAAGCGTACAGTCCGAAACCCACCCCAAACTGGTCGCTCACTCGGCTTCAGGGAATGTCCGCTTTCAGGAGGTCGAGAGGCGTCGTCTAACGACTGGAATGGGGCGCCTTGCCGACCGGCCTCTCCCGACCCCATTGCGGTCGTTCCGCCGAACCAAGCAAATGCCTGAAGCCTGCCGTAGCAGTATCCTGATCCACCGGCTGTCACCCCGGCACAGGCGCGGGCCCATCCCGATGTCCGCCCACCGGATCCTACAGCCGTTCAACGCGGGCTGCTCTCTATCAGGTTAGGCCCCGAGTTGGCCCGTTACCCAAAAGCGGCCGTTCTAGGATTCGCTCGGCGTTTCGATAAACGGCTTTATCAGTACAGGAAGTGATGGTCACCGCGACAGCCGCACGCGAGGGCGAAAGCAGCCAACTTATCATGACAGGGCCGTAACGACAGCACTGCCGAAACGCGACGCAGTCACCATTCCGAGAGAATCGTGGAACTCTCGGGTATGAGCGTGTATATACCTGTGTAAATGGGTTGGGGTTCGTTCCTGGCCGGCGTCATGGCCTCGGTTTATCCGGGGCCTTTCGCTTTTTCAGGGGAACACCTTCATCCCAAACTGCAGGTTCGTCCCTTGCGGGCCCCTCCATATTTTTGGACTGATGACGTCGAAGGCGCGGTTTTCTTGACCGCCCCGAAGAACTCGCAGACCAATTGGTCGCGCAATCATGTCCGCGATCTGCAGTCCCGTACTATTTGCCAGCTTGGACGCAAATACGATTTCAAAGCACGGCATCTTCTGCTCGCGCGCCAGGTAATGATCGCCGGCGACAATCCTCCGAAACTCAAGCTCCAGGTCCTTGTCCTCTTTACCCTGACCAGCCACCTTTGGGCTGCGGGATTCGCAAACGACATGGCAGCGCGCGTTCTGCGCATCCACCTCCTGTAAAAACCTGTGCGCCTTCTCGAGGCAGAAGAGCAGCGCGAGCTGATATGGGTTTTCGGGAGCTTTGTATTTCCGCTTCAGGCCGTCCTTGCGGATCACGGCGGTGATCACCGTCATCGGCATTGCTTCTATGACGCTGGTAAGGTCATCCAGGAATTCCTCGCGGCGCTTGTCGAATTGAAGGAAGTGGAACAGTCCGCGGCGCTTTACAATGTCCGCCTCGTGCATCACCACAATGTCGTGTCCAAACCAGCGAAACTTGAAGTCCTGCATGGCCGGAACGGCTACATGCACGTAGTCCGCCTTCTTGAAGATACATAAGGCCAAGCAGAAAATCGGATAGTTGTCATCAACCGATGACAGGCTGTGATCACCGCTCTCATCCACGTAGATGACGTAGTCTCCGTACTCCAACTAACCCCGCTCCGACCTGGCCTAGGCGCCACCGCATGTCGCATCCATGTCGCATGGATTCGCCGGGGGTGTCGAGAAAGGCCTGGAAATGCTGGGTAGCTGGACGCAACACGAATGCAACACGGCGAGGCCCTACCGAGCGCCCTGCTCAAAGGCAACTATCTGAATTTATTTGAAAATTTGCTGTGGCCGTCTCCGGAAACGAACCGGAGTACACGGATTTGCAATCCGCCGCCTATTGCACAAATGGTTTTCGACCCCACACGTCCGCTATTCGCCTCTCGGTGCCGACTGCTGCCAGTCGTCTTCCCACCCCTAATTCGCCGTAGCTCCGTTCAATCGGCAATGTCGGCTTTCCGGCAATCGCGAAACCCCGTTCAACGGCAGGAATGGTGCGCTTTGCCGATCGGCAAGTGTCAGCCCCATTTCTGCCGTTTGCGGGATAGCAAGACACGCCGACTGTAGCTTAATAAGGCACCGGTTCAGTCGTCCAATCCCTGCAATGCCCCTTCGCAGATCAGCGGAGATGATTGAAACGCGCAGCAGTCGATCAGGCGAGCTTCTTCCTCAACGCCTTGCTTGGTGTCGCCAGCGGAGGAAGTCTGCTGCCTTCGAACATCACCTAAAGAGTGTTCTCAACCCGAGATGAATTGGACTGTTCAGCCTCGGATTCTGCCTGCCGCGCCAGATCGTGCATTCGGCTCATGAGATCGCAGGTAATCTGGCGCTCCAGCGTCTCGGCAGCATTGCTGGGGCAGAACAGGGTGATGGCGACGCGGTACTTTCCGATGTCGGTGGTGCCAAAACGCACAGACACTAGTGCATCTTTGAGGTCGACAGCGCTGCGCCGCTCGATGGAGGCATTGACATGCTCGGCCTGCGCTCGGTGGGGAGCGTAGTGCTGATCGACGGTCGCCTCGATCATGTCTCGGTGCCCGAACACATTCGTGGTCGGCTCGAGCGTCAGCGAAAAACTATGATAGATGAAATCTCGCAAAAGTGAGAAATTGCGCACCGGCGTGTTGAGCAAGATGCTGTTGGGGATCACAACGGTCCGACCGGTGAACTGAAAATATTGGACGTTGCCATCGAATTCATGCAATGCGGTGACGAAGATGTTGTGGTCCACAACCTCGCCTCGCGAATTGCCGATTTCGATCCGATCTCCAATGGAGAAGGATCGGGTCGAGGCACGCAGGAACGACCCTGAAAAACACAGGATAAGTTCCTTGGTCGCCACCACAAGGGCAACTGCAACAGCGGTCAGCGAAAGGGCAAAGGTGCGAAGTTGCGGGGCCCAGATCAGCACCAGGCCAATCACGCCCAGGAGGAACAAGACGTTGCGGATCGTTGCGGACCAGCGACGCTGAATATGCGGACTGGCTTCCGTCTTGCTCCGGAGCAAGCGGGTGGCGACCAAGCGGATCACCACCAAGAGGCCGAGCAGGGCTATCGAGGCCGCGATGTCCAGCAGTGCGAGGCCGTCGAGTGCTGGCAGCGGCAATAAGAAATTGGTCGGGTCAGATCCCATTTATTCCTTCCATCATGAAGTCTGTACCCATATCAACCCAACAGCTTGCAAACCGAGCGGCGCGATCTTCGTGGCATAGTCGGCATACTTGTCCGCCCGCACCTGTGCTATCATAGCGATAGCCAAACATTCGAACCGATTGCATCTGGTCTGCGGAACAATGACGCTCACAAGGCACGCCCTCCCTGGGCCCGAAATTTCCGACGCAAAGCTCGATCCTTCGATCCAAGCTTTGACGTTGTCTGATGTTCGCATGCCTGGTGCACCGCTCGTCTACGTGAACCGCGGCTTTGAAAAAATGACAGGTTATGAACGCAGCGAAGTCATCGGGCAAAATTGTCGCTTTCTTCAAGGGCCAGATACGAGCTCAGACGCCATCGCGCAAATGAGGGCTGCAATCGCCAGTGGCGCCCCCTTGATCGTGGACGTGCTAAACTACCGAAAGAACGGCACTCCATTCTGGAACCGGCTCTCGCTGACGCCGGTCAAGGATCCTATGGGCAGAGCAACGCACTATATCGGCATCCAGAGTGACATTACACGAATGCGTTTCTTGCAAGAGCGTCTTCAGTTGATTGCACTTGACCTTGCGGCCACAGAAAAACACGAGCTCGACTGAGCCCCAATTTCGGAATTCGGCACGCGGTATCACCCTTTAACATAAAGGCCGTGCGGTCGATTCCCTGGACAGAGCCTTGGAATGGACTGGGATGCGTCCGGCGATATCGTGGTGGCCAGCTGGGCGTTCGGCTGCGGAAATGCGGTGAAAACTTCACGCGCAATCCTAAACCCGTTCTGCAAGGCCACATTGAGAGGATCTGCCGGTCGACTTGGCGAAATTTGCATGCCAAGTTTTTGCAGTATGCTTGATGTTCAACATACGCGATCCGGCCGTCGCGGAAAGCTCCTGCAGCAGGAAGCCCCAGTTTCGCCGACGCCGCGAGTTTGGCGACACGTTCCAAACGCTCAAATACAGGAGCACGAAATTTGATGGAGATCTGGGTACCGCTCTTTGGAGGGCTTGTCCTTTTGATCTTGGGCGGCGAACTGCTTGTGCGTGGCGCCGTGCAGGTTGCGACCCGTCTTGGTGTGTCGCCGCTAGTGATTGGACTGACCCTTGTCGGTTTTGGCACCTCTGCTCCGGAACTGGTCACCTCAGTGCAAGCAGCGCTCGCAAATGCGCCAGGCATCGCCTATGGCAACATCGTAGGTTCAAATATCGCAAATACGCTGCTGATCGCAGGTGTTGCAGCCACAATAAGCCCGATGATTATTGCCTCAACGGCGCTGAAACGCGATGGCGTTGTCATGCTTGCCGTCGTGACAGCCTTTGCCGCGATCGCATTTATTGTGCCGCTTGGCCGGGGCATTGGCGTCGTCTTTGTCGGTGCGCTTGTCGCCTATGTCTATCTTGCGTTCCGGCAAGAGCAATCATCAGCTCCCGATGGCCATGGGGCAATCTATGACAAGAGCCTCGCGCTACAAGAGACCGATACTGGCGTTGTACCGCCAGCGAAGATGGGCGGCTCCCTCCTCGTCTCAGGGCTGATCGCTTTGGGCGGTCTTGTCCTGGTCATTCTCGGCGGGCGGTTTCTCGTTGATGGGGCGGTATCACTGGCGCGCGGTTTAGGCATTGCGGAGACAGTCATTGGGTTGACCATTGTCGCGGTTGGCACGTCCATGCCCGAACTTGTAACCTCGGTTGTTGCCGGCCTCCGCAAGCAGGGCGATGTAGCGTTCGGAAACATCATAGGCTCGAACATCTATAACATCCTCGGCATCGGTGGCGTTACAGCCCTGATTGCACCTGGCGCAGTCCCCGCTGAGATTGTCGGCTTCGACAATCTCGTCATGGTCGGTGTATCTCTGGTGCTCGTACTCTTCGCGTGGACCGGACTGCGGATCGGCCGCAGGGAAGGGGCAGTTCTACTTGCCGGATACGTTGCCTATATCTATTTCGTCTGGCCGTAGGCTCTGGCTCCTATCTTCGCAGCATCGGCAGCCGAAGAGCGGCGACAAAGTATGAATCCTAGTCTGGCGGTCGCGCACATCGTGACAAAGGTTGTCTTCGCACGCAATTCAGCAGCGGCCAAACCACCTGACCTCTGATGGTCGCGCCCAGGCTTGGCACGCGCGCCGTCACGCTGTGGCACTCAACCTATGACCATATCTATTGGCGTGCAGACCGTGTCCTTGCTGACGGTAAGGGCAACGGGCGCATCTATGGTCGCGTATGCCTCATAGTGCGGGCCGCATCTTGCGGGCCAGGGGCAGTCCACCGCGGTTCGATTGGCGATTGGATCATGCGATGACGGCTGGCGCCGGGAGTAAGGTCGAAGCCCGGACCCGATTGCGTCCTTCATCCTTGGAGCGATAGAGCGCACGGTCAGCGCGTCCCATAGCATCATCTGGATTGTGATCGCCCTTTCGTAGAGCCGTCACACCGATGCTTGCAGTCAGGTTGATCGTTCCAGTTTCTACGTCCAGTGTAGATGAGGCGATCAGTGCGCGCAAACGCTCCGCGACCATGATGGCACCCCACTCATCAGTGCTGGGTAAAAGGACTGCGAACTCCTCCCCGCCAATCCGCGCTAACAGATCACGACGACGGATAGCGCACCTAAATTGCCCTGCAACGTGGCGAAGGGCTTCGTCGCCGGCCGCGTGTCCGTGTGTGTCGTTGATGGCTTTGAAGTGATCTAGGTCGACGATAAATAGACAGGCTGGCGTGCCATTGCGCTTGAGCCGCTCCAACGCCTTACCGGCTCCCGCTAGAAACCGCCTTCGGTTCTTAAGGCCAGTGAGCTCATCAGTTTCAGCAAGTTTTTTTAGTTCGAACTCCAGGAGCTTTCGGGACGTAATGTCTTGATGCGAGATAACCGCAACACTGGGGGTGTGGCCTATGGTACCCGTGTCAGGTGTGCGTAAGCGGGTCACGCGGGCAAGATACCAGTGCTGCTGCGTTGGTGAATGACAAGGATATTCAGTTTCAAATCTTTCGCAACGTCCCGCAAGCACATCCTCGACCCTGTCACCGAAGCGCTTGGCCGCACGGGCGTCTGTTCCCGTTGCGTGTCTGCAGGCGTCAAGATAGTTCTCACCAAGAAAGGCGCCCGCGCCACCATTGTCGCTCGAAAAGCGCCGCCAAGCCTCGTTGACGGCCACAATTACACCGTTGTGATCGACAACGCAGATGCTTGCTGTAAGTGCGTCGAGCACAGCGCCCGCTAGTTGCCGTTCCGATAACCAGTCCATTCCCATAGCTCCTTGGCGATTTGAGCTTAGGAGAACCTCCTTAAAGGCGACTTACGGGTGTTTGCGTCTTTGTTTGTTGTCGTGGCGGGCCTGGCGCTCCATTCCAGAGAGTTCGCGCGCGCGTCGCAATAGAGATTGCCTCGACTTGAGCGGACCGTCGTCTTCCGGGAAGTGCAGAAGACAGCCTGAATGGCAGGAATGGGGCGCTCAACGGTCTGTCCGGAAATGGGCCCTTAAGAAGCTTTTAGTCTAGCATCGACGCGATGGCGGCTGGCTGCCACAGCCGCTTTCGCGACAGGTATAGCGTTCCTTTTCGAGGAGCCACTGTCGAACCTTTTTTCAGCCGCTCGCGCGGCAGGTATTGGTAGCACACACAACCTAAACTACGCATGTTTTGCCAATCCTGATCAAGACTGGCGACTTTGACGCAAAGTTTAAGGGATCTGGAAGAAGTTTCCGCAGATGGAGCCCCTACTCCGCGCCCATGATTGACTCGTTGATCAGGTAGACCCTGACCTGATGCCCGCCAAGGAATTTCGAGTGGCTGAATTTGCCGTTCGTATCCGGTCCCTCCCCGTATCCCATATCGTGCAAAGCCCTCGCTGCGGTCGTCGTGTTCAGGCCCCTAAGTGCGTCGGTGAAAGCCTTCGGCTGTAGGGCATATGTGTGGCCCTGCCCTTCCGACCTTATGACAAACCCCGCCCGCTGATCGATTGAGTATTTGCTCGAAGCTTCCTGGAATCGTCCGAGATTGGCGAGAATATAGTCTCTCACTCGACGAGCAGCCTGCACGTCCTCCAGCGGTTTTGTGCCTCCGCGCTCTCTCAGCCAGGACTCGAAAAGCACCCGGGAACCATCGAAGGCGTCAGATGGGCTCCACGGTGCTACGCCAAGCTCGGCAGCGACTTGCGCGCCGATCGACGCCAGCGCCACACGTCGCGCCGCTCGGCCAATTTGGCCATCGGCAATGTCTTCCACGAGCATTTTTCGCTGATCCTCCAAACGCTTCGATAGCCGTTCGAAGTCAGACGGTTGCCATTCGACAACTCGTTGCAGAAAACTCTCAATTGGCCTGCCACCAATCCTGCGACAGGCGTCCTCGAGGTGCTCAGACAACGCCCGTCCGGTGCTGAACTCATGAAGTCTGTGATAAACTCCATGGCAGCCGGTATCGGCCGAAACGTCGAGAAACCGAACTTCCTGCCCGGCCATCGTATCGTCCGACTTGGCGAAGCGATCGGAAGATGCGAGGTCCGCAAGCGAGATTTCGCCGGTCGACAAAAATAGCAGCGACCAGCGGGCAGCTGGCCTTGCCTCACCGGCCCTATTGGCGCGTACCTTTCCAACGCCATTAGCCAGCATATAAACCGCTGCCAATGCCGATTTGGGCTCGCTTTCACCCAGTTCATCGAGAAGAAGAAGTCCGTCGTTGTGCCCGGTCGCGATCCCTTCAAGTCCGTTCGACGTCGCGCGCCATGTCTTCACGAAACTTCCGGAAACTGACCATACGCTCGATGCAGCCTTCAGAAGCACGCTCTTCCCGACGCTAGAAGGACCTCGGAAGTGGAATCCACCCCCGGGCTGACCAAGTGGGCGGAGAAGTGGTCCGGCGAACGCGGCACCCAGCGCAAGCAGAAGCAATGGATTACCTATGGCATACCTGCCAATGCTTTCCTGCCAGTCCTTAAGTGAGCCCCGCTGCTCAAGCCGGCTATTGCTCTCGGCCCGCGACTTGAAAATGAGGACACTCTGCTGTGCGCCGAAAACCCGACTTGCTGTGACATAATCAGCAGCATGCCAACCGCAACGATCCGTCATCGTCAGACGACGATTGCTCCGGACCCCTGAAAGGTAGCGAACAAGATGCGTTCGTGCAGTCCGACTAGGATCCGTCCGGAGACCACCGGACAACAACAGCGTTCGGACTGCTTCTCCCGTGGATTGAAGGCTGTCGAACGCGATATCTGCCGCGTGCTCGAAACCATCATCGTCGGTCCATGCCACGATGATACCCCATGACGTGCGAGCCTCGTCGCGACTTTGGGCCACGATACGCACTGGGTCACAGATGAAGACGGGATCTCCTTGTGAGCCATCTTCCACCGACGCAGATGGAACAAAGAACAGCCCCCTGTCCGTAGAGCGGTAACCGCCATGACTAACGTACTCGCCGCATTTGACCGACAGCTTTGCAGGTCCGGTCTGAAGCAGTTGAGATACGGGATCCAGCACATCCGGTTCGACCACTGCGGTGGGACTTTCGGGACCATCCGAAGTGTTCGTCGAATATGGAATTGCTTGATTGGCCCCAATCTGTCCGCCCGATGAGACGACCGTTTCCGTCAGCTGCTGTGCTAGCGCGCGCCGTGTCGTATCCATCGTCATGCGGCAATCCTAAAAACGTCCTGCAGCAGATCGTTGAAGTCCTGACCCGGACGACGAGGTGCATGTCGAGTGAACTCGACTCGCGGAGCCACAGAGTTCCAGCGAGCTACCAAGGAAGCCGCGGCTGCCTCCCCTGCCTTACGCCCGTTCTTGTCTGGAAGGTCTGCATCGACATAGAGGGTGACGGCCTCAATGCCGGTCAATGGGGGAAAGCCCGCAAGAGTCGATGCCGATAGAGTGGCCCAGACGGGCGGGCCACCTAGGAGGTGGTACGCAGAGAGGCAGGTTTCGACGCCTTCCCCCAGGGCCAGACCGACCGACACTTCTGCGTCGTCCCACAATTTCACGACGCCAGAGGATCCGAGAAGTCGAGCCGTCATCGTAGTTCCATCCCTGTCGATGAAACGGCGACCGTGAGCATCGAGAAAAGTTCGTTGCACGCCCCGAAACTCGTTGCTCTTTGGATCTACGAGCTTTGCGATCATTGCTCCGCATGGCCCGGAAAACCGCCGACGAGCCGGCATGTGCGACATTGCGCAATAGCGCACGCTATCGTCTTCAAGAACTCGTTCTGGAATTGCCTCGCCACAAAGTCGAAAGCGCAGATATTGCTCGGCCAATGATCCGGACAGATGGGAGGAGGCGTCCCATATTCGGCGTGCGTCCTCCAGCTTCTCCGGACGAGACGACCCCCGAGAAAATGACGGCTCAACTATTGTGGTTCGGTCAGCAACGCCAGTTTGATCGGCGACCCATCGCGCCGCGTCCCTGAGTGAAAGACCCTGCAACTTCTGAACGAGATCAAGGATGTCGCCATGTTCCCCGGACTCAAAGTCGCGCCACCGGCCCCTATTGTGCCCGGATACGCAGAGCGACAACGAAAGGTTCTTTCGCCATCTCCATTCTTCCTTGCTGGTCCAGACCGGCTCTCCCAACAGCATTTTGGCCATTCGGGGAGACGCCAAACGGGCCGCCTCGGCAATACTCTTGAAACTGGTTGAACTTGGCATGATGTCCTGTGTGCTTGTTCTGCACACGAGGATGGGTTCAGACCTGCTCAGTCGCTACCGCCAATAAGGTCAACTGGAGCAATAGTGGCAACAGCACAAAAAACCTCAATGAATCAGAAATTTGGCACCAAATCACCTCCGCCGATGTCGCCGAAACGTCGACATTGATGGAATCGTACGCGCCTTCCGCGACTCTAGCCATTTCACGAATTGGCCATAAACCTTTCCATCGTCGGGGTCCGTGGGGTCTGGACAAGCACTGGAATCCGAAAAGAAGCCTTCCAAGAGCTTCTGCTGAAGCGTGTTGCGTTTCGCCGGCGGTGGAACAACGGAATAGCGTGGTCCGCTTTCGCCGATGGCTGGTCCCGATGTCCCGGCTGCGGGCCAAATCGCCGCCACCTGGCTTTGCCGCAGCTCGACTGAAACGAAGTGCCTACGGGCATCCGTAGCAAAACGGAATGTGTCACCGTCCTTCGGACTCCAACCATGGCGAAGCTGAGACCATTCGCTCGGCTCAATCTCTCGAGGAATCCGGCGAGGAAATTCCACGCCAGTGGCTGTCAGGTGTCCCAGCGATAACTCGTTGATGAGTTCGGTGACAGCATCTGAAACACGCTCGCTCGGGGTCTCGCTGTGACCGACCGTAAATGGATACGTTCGATTGACTCGAGTCATGTCCGGCCGCGGCGGTACGCCGAGACGCCACCCGGTTGCCTTGCCATGCCCTATTCTGACTTCCTGCCAGACTTCCCGGACATCGTTGTAGTCCTGCATCTCGAGCAAGACTTCTTCCTGCGAGCGCCAGACGATCCATGCGACGACCATGGCGGGCGACCAAAAAGGAAGGGTTTCCAAGGAAAACAGAGAAGCATCCGGATCGGGCTGCCGCAAACTTGGCAGACCCGCCTTTTCGGCCAGCCGCTCCCCCTCGTCCGGAGTTAAGCTGCCCTTCTGAATGCTTTCGAGAATACTTCTTCTATCCATTTACAATCGTGTCACATCACTCCGGCCCGCGGCGCGGAAGAAGCAGCGCCTCAAAACACCAAAACACCGCGCCTGTAGATAGAACGAACAAGTACCAACGACAGAAACCCGTTCAAGAAGAATCTAAGAGGAAGGTGTAGGAGTGTTTGGTGTTTGGGATGCTTGAGGTCACCCAGAAACAGAAAATTCGACAAACACCCAACTGCAACGTGTGTTGGATTTTTTCTTGAACGGCCCTTCAAAAAGGACCTTCCGTTACGAATTCCCACACACTGAAACAGGTCATCCTGCCCCTGTAGAAGCCCATTTCGGCCTGTCGTTTGCAAAGCAAGTTTGACCCTCGCTGGAGACTGATACCGCCAATATATCCGGCGAGTCCCGGCGATGACTCCTTTCCGTGTTGTCGCCCCAGCATTTGCCTCACCCCGGCTTCGCTTGGACCACGTGGTGGTGCAGCGGCATCTCCTCTTCATTCGCCCGGCGCAAGGAGGGCGATAATGTCCTCACCTCAAAACGGTCCGCGATGAAACCGCTTCGGGCAGCCGCATCAAACTAACCAAGAGGATGCCCGCCAATGACGCGGGCGCCGCCGGCACGCTGATCTATGATCGCCGGCATACGCCATCACTCCCGCCGAGATGGCGCGGCTCACTGAGCGCAAGAAAACATGGCCAGAATGTGCGGCATGACCTGCTGGCAACCTGCTGACGAACCGCCAGCAGGGTCATAAACCGCCAAAATCCTCAATAATCTATCAAAAACAATCGCTTGCAGGCCGTCGATTTCGAGGTTTATCACGCCATCCACGACAACAGCGTGATGGCGTGACGGGTTAGTCGTCTGTCTGCGGGTCGCTGATCAGCATTTCCAGCGTCGGCCGCACGGCAATATCGGCGGCGGCGTCATACAGCAACACCAGCGAATCGAGACTATCGTCGATGACGATCCCGCGAAGCAACAGCTCGATATGCCGCTCGTCCATGGCCGCTGCTGCTGCCAGCGCAGCGGCGTCGATGCCGGCGTCTTCGGCCATCAAGATTATGCCGTTGATCAGCGACCATTTGATCCTGAGCAGCTTGAAATCGCGATCGTCGAGGCCGAGGAAATCTTGCATGTCGAATGGCATCACGGCCACTCTTTGAAGCGCTGGCGTTGCGTGACTTCCTTGACGATCTCAGCCAGCGGCCGCCAGCGTGCGCGCTTTGCGGCGGCTGCATATACGGCAATGAATTCGTCGAGGGGCACGTCGTTGGGCTTTTCGACAGCTGTATTCAGCCAGTCCTCCGGCATACCGAGAGCGCGCAGAAAAGCGGGTTGATCCCACGCAGCGGCGGCCTCTGTCGCGTAGACAATGGCTTTTGAAAGCTCCCATTTAAGCTCGCGGACTTCCGGCTTGTCGCCGCCGTCCATATCGACGTGATCGGCGGTGCCCGCGAGCTCGCGATATCGCTTCAGCACACGCTCAGTGTCGTCGATCAGCCTGCTGTATTCAGCGAGCTGCTCTCGGACCTGCTCGATATCAGGGCGGCGGTCGCCGCCGACGCGATCCACGATGACGATCTCGGGCACGCCGTCGACTGTGATGAGGGCGCCCTGATACTCGCACTCCCAGCCCGAATACGCGATGTCGAAGCATTCCAGGATCTCGATCTGTGCCCCCGGGAAGCGCTCAGCGAGTAGCCGGCGTGCACGCTCCAGCGCATGTTCATTGTCTGCCCAGCTAGCCACCTCAGATCTCCGTGACGTTCGCGTGAGCGTCGCAGCGCGTTGTCCACCATCCGCCCTTGCGGACTTTTCCAAGACCGCCGCAGACATCGCAGATGTAGTGTGAGATCATCTCCGCGGCTTCGATGACATCATCGCCATTGTCGCCGGGATGCCCGCTGTAGTAGATCCTCAGCCCCGCAAATTTTTCTTTGATCTGCGTCGTGTGCCAACGCTCGCCGGGCGCCAGCTCGGCGACATAACAGAAAGTCGCATCAAGCAGCCAGCTCCACCCCGGCCCGCAATCGCAGACGCTCGTGCAAGCGGCATGCTTCTCCGACAGCGAGTCCAAATCGTCGCGGTTCGGCATCGGCAGCGACAGCGTGAAGTCGTCGAAGCTGCTCCACCGCCGCTGCTGCATGCGCTGCACAAGGCCAGCAACGATCTCCCTGCGATGGCTGCTGTACGGCTTCTCGACTGGAATCGGTCCATGCGCGACCGTCACCGACAGCGACTCCGGCGTCGACCCGCTGACATTGAGCGAACGCAAGCCCCCCGGATCGGAGCGCAGCAGCGTCCGCATCAGTGTCTCAGTCTCTTGAATCATGCTCATGAGCGATCTCCGTGATACTCGGCGACGAGGCGACGCAGCGCCGGCGCATAACTGCACGACAGCGACGAGACGACGCGCAGCAGATTGATGTCAGACGGCTGCTCAAGAGCGGCCGTCGCGGCGTTGCGGGTGCGAGCGGAAGGACTGTGGACGGCGGCTTGGCGCAGCTTGTCGCGCAAGGTTTCCAGCCGCTCGTCGAGGACGTGTTCAAGGATTTCGGTGTTCATTTCAGCATCTCCCGAGGATCAGATCACGGCCATCGAGGACCACCTCGACGACCCTTCGGAGCTGCCGGATCGAACCCGACGTCCAAGCTTGCTTGATGAGCTCGAGCTCGTCCTGCGCCAGCGGCGGATACCACTGCCTGCCCACGCCTCGCTCTTCGGCGATGTCGCCGATGATGCGGTCGATGATTGGCCCGATATGCCGCCATTCCGGCGCCGGCACCCGCAGGACACGACAGCGGTCTTTGAGCGGCGCCGGGACGAGATCAATGTCATTCGCTGTGAGCAGGAAGCTGCACATCGACAGATCGCACTCGACTTCGAGGGCCGGGTCGACGAAACGCTTCGCCTGATCGCGTTCCAAGAGCGGCAGTAGCGCGTCAAATGCGGATCCGTTGTGCCGGCTCGACGACGCCTTGTCGACCTCGTCGAGGACGATCAAAGGATTGGCGATCTTCTTCTCGCGAATGAGCTGCAACACCGGCGTTTCGCGAGCGCTATGCCATTGCGCTGATGTGCCGCCGACAGATGCATCGGACGCGCCAGCGAGCGAGATCACGCGCCCGGGGACACCACATGCCTCTGCCATCGCCAGCGCCAGAGCGCTCTTGCCGGCGCCGGGGCTGCCGACAAGGATCGTGGGCCGAAACCGCACGAATTCGCTCGGCGCTAAGTCGCGCAGCATTACATCCACGACGTCGACTGTATGCTCGCCGCGTGCCACGAGCTTCGCCCGCGCTTCGACGAGATCCGGCCGCCGCACGAGCGGCAGCGGCTTGCCGGCGATGCCAGCCCAGCTCTTATAGATCTCGCCCTTATGCGTCTTGCCCGTTTCCGGCAGCTGCGGGACGACGATCATGCTCGACTTCGCTCGCTCGCGCAGGATACGCTGGCGCTCAAGCGGCGACATCTTCTCGCCCGCCGCAGGGAATTCGGCACGGTCCTCCAAGACCCGCGCGATCCATTCGTCATCGGTCTCGTCCAAGTCGTCGACGGGCTCAGGCTTGGCATCGTCCTTCGAGACAGCGACGAACTTCTCGCGCCGGCTGATGAGCTGGCTGAGCATTTGATCGCCGCGCTTGAAAGCCTCGTCTGGCGTCGAGCAGCGCTGCGCGTAGCCGATCCCCGTCGCTAGCGCGAAGCACCCCGTCAGGCCGGGGAAGACAGCGCGCGATAGGCAGATCGCGCTCAGACGCGACATGCATTCGGCATCGCCGAGCGCAGCCCGGTACCACAGCAGCCTGCCGACGACTTCCCTTGCATCTTCGGCGCGCTCTGCCGACCGCGAGCACTTCTGCGCGTTCTGCAGATTGAACTTTCGCGCCAAGCGCTCGAGGTCGCGCTGCAGGATGGAATCGAGTGGTGGCTGATCGGGGTCGGCGATGAGATCGTCGACGAAAAGCTGGCAGTCGCGCTCAGCGGATCGGCGAGCGAACGGCATGCCATGCATCCAGTCGAATACGTCCGGCAGGGCGCCGTTTACGATGGCTTCGATGCGAGTGATGCGTGCGCGATTTGTTTCGGCCGTAGCCGAATTGGGGGCGTCGGACATTTTGCGTCTCCGGTCTTTCGACCGCTACCGCGACGGCCTAGCCGTGCACAGCAACGATGGGAGGCGGCATACAGCACGCCGCCGCCGTTCAATCAATCAGTCCGTGAAGGAAAGGTAAAGAAATCCTTGCTCAGTCGATGTCGCGCCCGAGCAGCTTCTTGTAGCGGTGGGCCAACCACGCACCGATGACCTCGTCGTCGATATTAAATCTTTTGGCGTTGCGGATCGTGATGTCGAGCTCTTCGCCGAGATTGTACTGATTCAACGCGGACTGCTGATGCGCGATCTTGCCCGCAAGATCGTCGGGGATCTTGTTGCGCTCGGCGACATCGGGATCTTTCGACAGCATGCGCTGCAGCGTGCGTGGATTGATCCCGAGCCAGCGCGCGATCCTATTTGAGCTCCACTCCGGGAACACCAGCGCGAGCTTGAAATGCGTCAGGCTGCGACCGCGAACGTTGTGATCGGCAAGGGGGTCGAAATCGGGATCTTCGCTCATGCGCGCACGATAGATGACTCGCGTTCGCCGATCCAGCACGCTCGCTAAGCCATTCAAATGCAATGCGTTCTAGACATAATGCATTAGCAATTACGATTTTTTCGTATTTTCTATTGCAATGTGCTGGGGACGGAGCTATCTTCAAATCATCGGAACGGCATACCGCCTCCGATCAGACCCACGCCCTACATCGCCGCTGAGCGATACGGAGCATACGAGGACCACGACAATGACCAGCCACGCCTACAACATCGCCCACAGGCTCTCCGGCAACGACTTCGGCGTTTTCGTCGCCGACAGCCCGGAAGGCGCCCTTGACGCCATGGCCGTCGAAGCGGGCTACAAGTCTCACGCCGAAACCCCCGACGAATGCAGGGCCTCTGAAGACGACCTGATCGTCACGAACGTCGACGGCACTGTCGAAGATCTCGCCACTCAGCTGCGGCTCGCGGCGGCTGAATTCCAGAAGAGCGAAGCCAATGGCGCGCTGCCTACCGTTCTTTATGTGCAGATGTCGCATGAATACGGCTGGACCGCGGAATTCTCGCAGACGGAAAATCGCGAGATGGAGATGACTCGCTGGAGCACCGGTGACGACGTGACCGATCTCTACGTAGCTGCCACGACAGAGCATCGCGATGCCGTATTCGAATATGCCGGCGATATCCTCGGCGGCTGGGACAGCGACTGGACCGACGACTGATCGTCGATCGCCATCATCGGGGGCCGAGGCCCCCGTTCTTCTCCAGGAGACATCAATGACACGCACTCGCAAAGAGCGGATCGAGCTCGTCGCTGCGATCATCTTCGGACGCGCAGCGGATGGCGGCCCCGAAAAGGGCTGGATGTCGAAGCTGGCCCGCGCCCTAGACATCACGGAAGGCGCCGTCCGGTCGACGCTGACGAAAGACGAAAGCCCGATCTTTGATCGCAAGCTGCAAGACCTCGTGCACGCTCACAGCGTCACGATCATCGAAAATGCCCGGCTGCTCGACGAGCTCCAGCGCGAGCTGATGCTCGCGAATTATCTGAGCGCCGTCGCAGACGAAGAAAAGGAACAGGGGAAATGAACGCACGCGATTTGATCAATGCCGCCGACAAGGCAACAGACATCGTCTTGGACAACATGTTCGATGCCGCCAGCATCCTGAATCGGTCCGTTCAAACGAACGGATATGGGGTGCTGGTCTACCCGTCTGACGTGCGCGACCGGCTTATCGAAGCCAAGGAAAAGCTTGAGGAGGCGATCGCAGCGTATCGCAGCGTGAGCTGGCCGACCGGCGCCGACTACGATCAGCTCGAGGAGATCGAGGCCGAGGAAATGCGGCAACGGCAGATGGAAGAGGGATGGCTGTGATGACCTTCAGCGAATGGAAGCGGCTGTCGATGGTCCGACAATTCGTGCCTCAGATCGTCAAAATCGATCTAGAGCAGCTGTCGACGTGGCATCAGTACAAGGCCGCCGTCTATCACGCCGATCGCGAAAAGATCTTCGATCGCGTCGACAAGCTCTGCCGCGATCCGCTTGAGCGCGACGAGCTGATCGCGATTGCCGGCATCTGCTGGACGATGGACTACGCCAGCATCTCTCAGAAGATCGCGCAGCAAAGCGGCTTCGATGGTTTCCTGGCTGGCTTAAGCCATTGCGGCGACGAAGCCCGCGAAGTCATCGGCGGCGCTCTGCTGCAGCGCGACTAACAAACACGAATGCAAGAGGGGCCCGGTTGCCGGCGCCGCAAGCCCCTCCGACATAGCCGGCAAACGCTCAAACATGGAGACAGAGCATGAACATCGACCCCATCGATCTGAACGACGACGACGAGATCCTGGCAGCGCGGAAGGAGCCGTGGCGCATCGAGTATGCGCTCGCGCTCGATGTGCAAGACGCTCTCATCGATGATGAAGAGGGCCAGCTTTACTACGAGCTGTGCACGGAGATCGGGCTGCTGATCGAGTCCGACTCGACGCTGTCGGATCTTGCCGACGACGGCGTCATCAATGCCGATCGCGCCGGGGAGCTGGCGGAAGCCATCTATCTTGGCGCCCAGGCGAAGAGCTCCTACGGCTCAGCCGGTTTGGCGGAGAAGGCGAAGAAGGATGGTCGTGCTGCTGTGCTGCTGCAGATCCTCGCCGAAGCTGAGGAGGCAGCATGAGGACGATCAGACAGCCGCAGTGGCACAAAGCGAAGTGGCTCTATCACTGCCAGACCAGAAGGCTGTCCCTGGACGGCTTCCTGGGCCACGATCTCGTGCTCAATACTCGCATCGAGGGATACTGGATCGATAGCATGATCGAGTCTTTCGAAGTGAAAGACGATAATGACGAATTCGTCGGTATCGTTTTCAGCGTGCCAAACCCGATCGGTAGGCCGATCGGTTACGGCGAACGGGAGCGGAACAAGTTCGTCTGGCATGCGATCAACACGCGCTACAGAATGCCACTGCAGCCATGGGTGCGCAGCCGCCGCATGGCCGTCAATGCGCTGATCCATCGAGAAAAGGAGTACTGGAAGCGCCGGCGATCAAAGCGTGAGGCCGTCCCCGCCGATGACCTCGACGCCATCGCCGCCGCCTTCAGCTAACGACCGGCAACTCGACCCCCAAGCCGGCGCAATTCGCGCCGGCTTTTTCGTGCCGGTCGCACGTGGGTCGTCCTAAACTCGTCCTGGTGCCACATGAGTTGGAAGCCCAGAAAAGCAAAACCCCCGGTTTCCCGGGGGTTTGAATGGTAGCGGAGGAGGGATTTGAACCCCCGACACACGGATTATGATTCCGCTGCTCTAACCAACTGAGCTACTCCGCCCCAAAGGGCTATCGGCGAGCCGATGCGCGCTTAACTAAGTTTGCGGCCGCGTCCTGTCAAGCACTGCTGCGATCTGCTTCGGATTTTTCCAGGGCCCTCAGCATATCCCGCACCAGCGTCAGGTCGGCTTCGAACTTTGCCCGCTCCCGCTGGCGCATCCCGGCATCCGGGATGCGCAGCAGGTAGGATGGGTGATTGGTCACCAGGAGCACTGAACCATCAGCCATTTCAATGGGTTGACCACGCAAAGTGCTGATGGAAACGCTCGCTTTGCCCAGCAGGCTCTGCGCCGCCGTCGCGCCAAGGGCAACCACGAGCCGGGGCCGAACGAACTGCAATTCCAAATTGAGCCAGAATTTGCAGGCCTGGACCTCGCCCATATCGGGCCGCTGATGAATGCGACGCTTGCCGCGCGGCTCGAACTTGAAATGCTTGACGGCATTGGTGACATACACTCGTCCCCGGTCGATTCCAACCTTTTCGATAACTTCATCAAGCACTTGACCAGCCGGTCCGACGAACGGCCTGCCGGCGAGATCTTCCTGGTCGCCGGGCTGTTCGCCCACGAACATCACCTCTGCGCCACCGGGTCCCTCACCGAAAACGGCCTGAGTGGCCTGTTCGCAAAGCCGGCACCGGCGGCAATCCTGCACCGCCTCCCGCGCTGCGGCAAGCGAGGTAAGTTCATGATTTTTAACAGTTTCTGGCTGCTGCGCCAGTTGCCGGACATGGCGCGTCGGCGGCTGGGTGGCGGCGCGCCGGATCATCTCCTCCTCCATGACTTTCGCGTTCTGGATCAAGGGGTTGATGAGTTCGGCCTCGGGCAGGTTGCGCCAGTATTTGACCGGCATCTCGCTCTTCATCATCGCCACCTTGAGGCGGGCCGGATTGAAGATCGAGGCATAATAGGTCTTCCAATCGTCTTCCACTGCATCAGCGGATGGTACATCGGACTTGCGGCCGCCCGGGCCAAAGCTTAATTTTTCCAAATCCCACCAGGCACTTGCATAGGGTGTGACAATAGCCCAGCGCATGCCGGCAAAGCGGCGGGCAAAGAAAGGCGCGGTGGCCTCGAGGACGAAATGGTCGGGCTCGAACCAGGCGATGAAGCGCTCGTCCGCGCCTTCCCCTACGGACCGGAAGCGCACGAAGGCTTTCATCTTGTGCGCGTCGCGACGCACCGCCGAGGCCATATTTGCCAGCAGACTGTTGTCGCGATCGCCGGCATTGGTGAACAGATGTGGGTCCGATTGCAACCGCCAGAGCACCCGGTAGAGGATGGCGAAGCGATCCGGGTTGGCATGCTGGATGACGGAGGCGGCGAGGTCGATGAATTGTCGCGGCACTGAACCCACTGGGCCATCGGCAGAGGGCAGCATGTCGTCGCCTGCTTCGAATAGACCGTTTTCTTCCGACCCGGTCCGCCACACGACCTGGCTCGGCGCCATGCCGGCCACCAGCAGCCGACGCGCCTTGGCGCGCCACTCCGCGAGGTCATTGGGTTTTTCAAGTCGTACCGCCAGCATCAGAAGAGGCTCAACTGGGTGGGGGGCGGCACGAGCTTTTGCCGGAGCTTGGCATCGTCGAGCGTCGTCCCCGGCGTCCAGTCGGCACAGGTGATGAAGGGCCGCACCTTGTCGATGGAGGCCGTCATGCGAGCCACGTCGGCCAGGGTCAGGCGGTGGTGGCGACGGGAGGTGAGGATGCGGTCGACGGCGTTGATGCCGAGCCCCGGAATGCGCAACAGCCGCTCGCGGTCGGCCCGGTTGACGTCCAGGGGGAAGTCATGGCGGTGCTTGAGCGCCCAGGCCAGTTTCGGATCCACGGCAAGGTCGAGATCGCCCGCCTCGCCGCCCGCAACGATTTCGGGCACGTCGAACCCATAGAAGCGGATCAGCCAGTCGGCCTGGTAGAGCCGGTGCTCGCGCATCAGCGGCGGCGGTTTCAGCGGCAGGCGGGAGCTGGCGTCGGGAATGGGCGAGAAGGCGGAGTAATAGACGCGCTTGAGGCGGTAGCCGGAATAGAGCCCCGCTGCGCGCGTGAGGATAGCGGCATCATTGGCCCCGTCGGCGCCGACGATCATCTGCGTCGATTGCCCGGCCGGCGCGAATTTTGCCGGTTTGGCCTTGCTCTTGCCCTCGGGCATTGCCTCATCGAGCTTGCCGCGCAATCGCGCCATGGCGGTACGGATTTCGGAAGGGCGCTTTTCCGGCGCGAATTGCTCCAGCGCGCCGTCGGTGGGCAGTTCGATATTGGTGGAGAGCCGGTCGGCCCAACGCCCCGCTTCAACCAGCAGTTCGGGCGCGGCATTGGGAATGACCTTGAGATGGATATAGCCGGCAAACAGGTGCTGCTCGCGCAAGGTCCGCGCCACCAGCACCATCTGCTCCATCGTATAATCGGGCGAACGGATGATGCCGGAGGAAAGGAACAGGCCCTCGATATAATTGCGCCGGTAGAAGTCGAGCGTGAGGCGCACCACCTCCTCGACCGAGAACCGCGCCCGCTGCACGTTGGAGGAGGAGCGGTTGATGCAATAAGCGCAGTCATAGACGCAGAAATTGGTCATCAGCAGTTTCAGGAGGCTGATGCAGCGGCCGTCCGGCGCATAGGAATGGCAGATGCCACTGCCCTCGGTGGAGCCGATCCCTCTGGTGCCAGAAGAATTGCGTTTTTCGCTGCCGCTCGAGGCGCAGGACGCATCGTATTTGGCAGCATCGGCCAGAATGGCAAGTTTTCGAGTGAGATTCAGCGCGACCATGTGTTCATCCTTTGTTCTTGTTGTAGAGGATGAAACGGCCGGGCGCATGTAACTATGACATAGGACGCAAACTTGTGATGGGACTGACGCCAGACGAGCGATGAAATCCCTAGCGTCTGAATATCCACCACGCGTCACCCTCGGGCTTGACCCGAGGGGCACTTCACTTGGCGATTTCATCGCGGGCAGCGCGAACTTGGCCTTCAGAAGTTCAGGGCCCTCGGGTCAAGCCCGAGGGTGATGCGTGGTGGGTCTGGCAACGTTGTGGATGGCCCCACAACAACGACCTCCCACGGGAGCTATGCGCGGATCGTTCAATAATAGACACCAGTGAGTTGCGATTGGTTCGCTAGCCAAAGCTACGACCAGTCCATACATTCACCCTCGAACGACGGCGCCGGATGCGCCGCCCCACGAACTGGCCGGCTCTGGCTTGAGCCGCCGAGGAGAAACGAAATGACCCTTGAACTTGGCGGCATCCATCACCTGACCGCCGTGACCGCCGACGCCCCCAGGAACCTGGCCTTCTACACCAAGACCTTGGGCATGCGCCTGATCAAGAAGACCGTGAACCAGGACGACACGACCGCCTATCACCTCTTCTATGGCGACGGCGTTGCCTCGCCCGGCGCGGACCTCACCTTCTTTGATTTCCCCACCCTGCGCGAACAGCGCGGCAACCACACGGTGGGCCGCACGGGCCTCCGCGTCGACAGCGAAGCGACGCTGCAGTGGTGGAAGGAGCATCTGGAAGCCAACAAGGTGTCGACCTCGGGCATCAAGGAACGCTTCGGCCATGTCTCCCTTGATTTCGAGGACTTCGAAGGCCAGCGCTTCCGCTTCGTGGTCGATGACAAGAACAAGGTCGTCCCCTGGGCCAAGTCCCCCGTCCCGGAAGACAAGCAGATCATCGGCCTCGGGCCCATCACCCTATCGGTGCCGGCGCTCGAACCAACCGACGCCATGCTGACCCGCGTCATGAACATGCGGCAGGTGCGGCATTACCCGGCGCGCGAACGCAATGGCGAGGTCTTTGTCTATGAAATGGGTCCGGGCGGTCCGGGTGCGGAACTGCACGTCTCAGTCGATCCGAGCCTGCCGCGTGCCCGCCCCGGCGCCGGTGGCGTGCACCACGTCGCCTTCCGCACCCCGGACCAGGAGTCCTTGCGCGAATGGATCGAGCGGGTGAACAGCTTTGGCATCCGCTCCTCGGGCGAAGTCGAGCGCTTCTACTTCACCTCGCTCTACTTCCGTGAGCCCAACGGCATCCTGTTCGAGATCGCCACCGACGTTCCCGGCTTTGCCGCCGACGAACCGATGGAAACCCTGGGCGAAAGCCTCTCGCTGCCGCCCTTCCTCGAAGGCAGGCGCGCCCAGATCGAGGCAGGATTGAAGCCGCTGGTTTGAAGTATACCTCTCCCTTTGGGGGAGAGGTCGACGGCGAAGCCGGCGGGTGAGGGGGCCCTTTACGAATAGACTGGGCCCCCTCACCCGGCCTGCGGCCGACCTCTCCCCCAAGGGAGAGGTCTCGCTGCGCTCGTCACCCCCACCCAGCCTCCCCCTGAAAAAGGGGGAGGGGCCTATCGTGTGTGTCGCGAGGACCGCGGACCACCGGCCACTCCTCCCCTTTGACGAGGGAGGGAGCTGATCGCGTTCAGTCGCAATCATCCGCTCTGGTGGCAAATTCGCACACATCGGTGTGGGTATCGGGCTTGAGCAGGCTCGCCATGTCGACCAGGCGGATGAATTCGGCGCGGTAGCCGCCATCGTCTTCGCCACGCCCGGCCTTGGCCAGCGCTTCCACCTTGTTCCAGCTCATCGCCGTGCCATAGGCGCTGCCCTTCAGTTTTTGCCCGAAGGCAGCGACGGCGGCCGCGAACTGGGCGTCGACACCGGCATCGGCAATGTCGCCATAGGCCAGGTCGGGCGTTACCTTCACTTCGATCAGCTGGCTGATTTCGCTCTCGGGCAGCTTGTAGCGCATCTTGAGGAAGGCGATGTCGGTGCTGTCGCCGACACTGGTCGAGGACCCGAAGCGCAACGGATCGACCAGTTCGCCGCCCGAACCCACAGGCGTGATCTCATACAGCGCGGTGACCGTCGTCCCGGCCCCGACATCGCCGGCATCGACCGCGTCATTGTTGAAATCCTCGCGATTGAGATGGCGGGTTTCGTAGCCGATGAGCCGGTATTCAGCCACCACGGCCGGGTTGAACTCGACCTGGACCTTCACGTCCTTGGCGATGGTGTGGAGCGTACCGCCGATCTCCTCGACCAGCACTTTGCGCGCCTCGGCAAAGTTCGAAATGTAGCTGGCATTGCCATTCCCGTTCTGGGCCAGGGCCTGCATGGTGGCGTCGTCGAGATTGCCTCGCCCGAAGCCGAGCACCGAGAGGCCGACGCCGCTGGCGCGCTTGTCGGCAATGAAATCCTTGAGCCTTTCCGGGTCGTCGATGCCGACATTGAAATCGCCATCCGTAGCGAGGATGACGCGATTGGTACCACCCTCGATCCGGGCATCCTCGGCCAGCCGATAGGCCAGCTCGATCCCTTCGGCGCCGGCCGTCGACCCACCCGCATAGAGCTGGTCCAGCGCTGCCATGATCTCAGCCTTGTTGTCTGCCGAAGTCGGCTTCAGCGCCACGCCGGCCGAGCCGGCATAGGTGACGATGGAAACCGTATCATTGGCCGAAAGCTGCTCCAGCAGCAGGCCGAAGGCCCGCTTCAGCAGCGGCAGCTTGTCGGCCTCGTCCATCGACCCGGACGTGTCGATGAGAAAGACCAGATTGCTCCGCATATCGGCGACCGGGGGCTCAAAACCCCTGATGCCGATGTGGAGGAGCTGCGTCGTGGGGTTCCACGGCGTCGGATAGACCATCACCGTCGGCCTGAACGGCACCTTGGCGCTCTCGGCCGCGGGATAATCATAGGGGAAATAGTTGATCAACTCCTCGATGCGCACGGCGTCGCGCTCGGGCACATAGCCGTCCTCCAGCAGGCGGCGGGTATAGGCATAGCTCGCCGTATCGACATCGAGCGAGAAGGTCGAGACCGGCTCCTCGGCGGCGACTTTCAGCCGCTGTTCGTCAAAACTGGTGAACGCGTCGCCGCTGGGCTGCGTCGACTGCGAGGGCAGCAGCATGTCGGCGGCGCTTTCCGCCGCCATGCCGCCAGTGGGCGCTGCGAAGGAGGTCGCCGGCGCCGGCATGGCGACGGATTTGGGCGCAGCCACTGCGCGGCCCACTTCGCTTTCGGAAAGCACCATGGGTTCGGGCGCCGGCGGGGGGGCGACATTGTCGGCCACGACCATATCGGCATCGACAGGCGCTTCCTCGCGCTGGGCGACAACTGGCGCTTCGGCCTCTGCAACCGCCATTTCGGCCGGCTGGCTGACCTGCGGCGCGACGGGCGCGGTCTGGGTCAGCGACGTCGAGGAATAAAGCTGCCAGCCGAGCGGCAGCACCAGCAGGGCAATGGCGGCGGTGCCAACGGGGATGCGCAAGTCCATGATCGAAATCCCTTTCAAGGAAGTGATGATGGACATGAGACGCCGGAACAGGGATTTTCCTTGGGAGGCGGCAGCGGCTTTTTGGGCCTCGGCTTCAAACGCCGCGCGAGCGGCCGCCATGGCGCGTTCGCGCGCCGCCTGACGCGGCGGCGGCACGGCGCCGGATTTCAGATTGGTGAATGGATCGTGGTCTTCGGGAAAGCTCATAGCAGCCCCCTCAATGTCTTGCGGGCTTCGAACACGTGATAGGAAACGGTCGCTTCCTTGATGCCCATGATGGTGGCGGCTTCGGCGTGGCTCAGCTCTTCGGCATAGACCAGCAGCACCGCATCGCGCTGTTTTTCAGGAAGGCTGCGCACCGCGGCCCACAGTTCGCAGGCGGTGGCGACCGCCTCCTGTTCCGCCTCGGCCTCTGTGGGGCTGAGATCGGCAAAGGCGTCGTGGTTTCGTCCCCGGCGAGCCCCTGCCCTTTGCCAGTCCCGGACGGCATTGAGCGTGATGCGATAGACCCAGCTCGAAAAGGCGCTGCGCCCGTCGAAACCGGAGAGCCCCTGTCCGATCTTGACGCAGACCTCCTGGGCAATGTCCTCGGCATCGTCGCGACGGCCGCACCAGCGCCAGGCGATGCGATAGATCCGGTCGTAATGAGCCTCGATCAGCGCCGCAAAGGCAGCCCTGTCGCCGCCCCGCGCGCGCGCAACCAGCGCGCTTGCAGGCGCTTCGATCGCATCTGGTGGGGGTGCGGCGGTCAGTCCCATCATCTGTGCATGCACGTCCTGCCTCTCCGGTCTATTGTAGAGACTAAGACGAAGGGAATGCGCCAGTCCTTTGGCGCGTCCGCAACAATTTTTGCATGAGATAGTATCTGAAAGGTCCCGCCATGTCGGATGCACCGAAAACCGGCCCCTTCGGGCTCAACCCCATCCGCATCATGATCCTCGCCATGGGCGCGCTGGTGCTGCTGATTTCCATCGGCATGTTCCTGGGCGGCCCCAACGCCTATCAGGCGCTCAAGGAAGCCAATGCGGCGGCGACCCAGCCCACGGCGGAGCAATTGAGCGGAGAGTAGGCGAAGCCACCTCTCCCTCTGGGGGAGAGGCCGACGCGAAGCGGCGGGTGAGGGGGCCTTGTCGCAGGCATTGAGCGATAGGCCCCCTCACCCGGCTTGCAAGCAAGCCGACCTCTCCCCCAAAGGGAGAGGTGAAGGCCCTGCGGGACGGCTCTATGCCACCAGCGCCTGCGGCACGGCTTCGGCAATGAAGCCGCCGCCCAGGACTTCGCTCATTTCGCTGTCATCGGCATAGAAGACGCAGGCCTGGCCCGGCGAGATGCCGTATTCGCCGCTCATCAGCGTCACATAGACACCATCGCCGCGGGTCTGGATCACCGCCGGCTGCGGGCCGCGGGTCGAGCGGACCTTGACCTCCACCGGCGCCCCATTGCCCGCCGATGCCTCGGCCAGCGGCGTTCCGCCCAGCCAGTTGACGTCGCGCAGGCGCACCGTGTGGGTCTTGAGGGCCTCGCGCGGGCCAACAATGACCCGCATGGTCCGGTGATCGAGCTTGACCACATAGAGCGGTTCGCCCGCGGCAACGCCCAGGCCCTTGCGCTGGCCGATCGTGTAATGGACGATGCCCTCATGCTCGCCCAGCACGCGGCCATCGAGATGGACGATCTCGCCCTTGCTGAGCGCCTCGGGATGCATCCTGGCGATGATGTCGGCATACTTGCCCTGCGGCACGAAGCAGATGTCCTGGCTGTCGTGCTTTTCGGCGATTTCGAGACCCATGTCGCGCGCATGCTGGCGCACCTCGGCCTTGCCCATGCCGCCGAGCGGAAAGCGCAGGAAATCGAGCTGGCTCTGCGTGGTGGCAAACAGGAAATAGGACTGGTCGCGGTCATTGTCGACCGGGCGGTAGAGGTGCCGCCTGCCATCCTCGCCCAGCTTCGTCTGCACATAGTGTCCGGTCGCCAGCACATCGGCGCCCAGGTCCTGTGCCACGGTCATCAGATCGACAAACTTGACCGACTGGTTGCAGGCAATGCAGGGCACCGGCGTCTCGCCCTGCTGATAGGCATTGGCGAAGGGCTCGATGACGGCGTTCTTGAAGCGCTCTTCGTAATCGAGCACGTAATGGGGGATGCCGAGCTTGGCCGCGACGCGGCGTGCGTCGTGGATGTCCTGCCCGGCACAGCACGCGCCCTTGCGATGAATGGCTTCGCCATGGTCGTAAAGCTGCAGGGTGACCCCCACGACTTCATAGCCCTCGCGGGCGAGCAATCCGGCGACAACGGAGGAATCCACGCCCCCGGACATGGCGACGACGACGCGCGTGTCCTCCGGGCGCTTGGCAATATCAAGCGAGTTCAGCATCTCTTCTCGTATCCGGTTGGGGTCAAGGGCCAGCGGCTACTCTGTGGCGCTTCCATACGCAAAAGCGCCTGCTCTGTCCATGGACCCACCCGGCAGCTTTTGCCGCCTGCCCGGCAGGACTGACCCCGAGCCAGAGGGCCTGGATGCGCCAGGGGGTCGGCAAGCCACTGAAAATAAGAAGATTTTGGAAATATCGCGAACTGGCAAGGTGCTTGCATCGCATTGGCTGGATGAGTGTTTGTTCAGGGGCGCCCAAGTGGCTTCACATCTGACGGTAATCAGCGGAACGGGCGGCGCCAGCGCCTTGAGCCGGACATTTGGCGGTCAGCAGGCGGGCGCACAGGACGCGACCAGCGAGCCGGGCGGCCTGCTCGGTCTCTTTGCGGCCTTGCTCGGCAATGCGACCGCGGCCCCCACCGCGACCGCACCCGCCATCGCTGCCGATCCCGAGCTGGATCTGGCAGGCCTGTTCCGCCTGGGCCTCGACAGCAATTTTGGCGAAGCCGCCGACGACGAGACCACCGACCCCGAGGCGCTGGCAGTCGCCATTGACAGTCCGGTTCTGCCGGCCATTCCGGCCGAGCCCAAGCCCATGGTCGATTTCGTCGAGGCTTTGGGCGCGCTCAAGGCCAGCCTCGACAAGGGCGAACCGCTCGACCCGGAACTGATCAAGCAGGTCGAGACGGCACTTGGTGGCCTTGCCGAGGCGCTGGGGCTCGACATCGAGACCCTGGCCATCCCCGAGGATTTTGCCGCCCTGCTGGAAACCACCAGCGCCGACGAAACGGGCCTTGCCGGAGCGCTGACCCAGCTGCTGGCGCCGCTGGCCCAGTCGCTCGCCACCGCGCAGCCGGCGACCGGCACCGATGCCACGATCCAGGCGCCGGCCGTCGATGCCCAGCTCAAGGCGCTGGGCGACAAGCTCGCCGCCCTGCTCTCGGCGCTGGAAGACGGACAGGTTCCGGCCGACAAGCTGGCGGCCCTGGGCATGACGCCGGGCCAGCCGCTCGATGCCGAAATCGAAGCGGCGCTCGGCCGCTTTGCCGCGGGGATCACCAATCAGCCCGTCGCCGTGCCCGAAGAACCGGTGCTGGCGACCCCGACGCTCAAGGTGACCGAACCGGTGCTTGCCGGAAACCTGACCGAAGCGACAGAGACCGCCGACACGACTGAGCGGCCCCAGACGGCCGCTGCTCCAGCCAGGCCGACCGAACCGGCGTCTGACCAGAGCGCCGGGCGGCAGGGTGAGGATCGCGGCCGCGAACGGCCCGAGCCGGCACGCGATGCACGGCCCGGTTTTGCCGCCGCCCCGGCCCCGACCGATGCCTCCAACACCCCCGCGCCATCCGCCGACGCGACGACCCAGCAGGCGCAGAGCGCCCGCGTCGATGCCGCTGCCAATCCGCGCATCATCCAGGCCGGCTACCAGACCAGCCAGCAGCAACTCAACCTGCCGCAGATCGCCTTTGAGCTGGCTCGCCAGGTGCAGGACGGCAATACCCGCTTCCAGATCCGTCTCGACCCGCCCGAACTGGGCCGCATCGACGTGCGTCTCGAGATCGACCAGGCCGGCCAGGTCAATGCCCGCCTCGTCGTCGAAAAGGCCGAAACCCTCGACCTTATGCAGCGCGACCAGCGCGGGCTGGAACGGGCCCTGCAGCAGGCGGGGCTCGACGGCGCCAAGACCAATCTCGAATTCTCGCTCAGGCAGAACCCGTTTGCCGGCCAGCAGGGGCAGATGGGCGAGGGCAAGGGACAGGGCGGCGGCGAGGCCGGCGCATCGGCCAATGACAATGGCGCGGCCGAGGTCGAGCAGGCGCCCCCCATGGTCAATCTCTATCGTGGCGCGCTGCAGGCCAGCGGCGTCAACATCATCGCGTAAGGAGTAGGTGTCATGGCAGTCGATGGCGTCAACGCAGCCAGTTCAGCAGCGACCAAGAACGCGGCCTCGCGCCAGACCATTGCGGACAATTTCGACACCTTCCTGTCGATCCTGACGACGCAGCTCAAGAACCAGAATCCGCTCGATCCGCTCGACACCAACCAGTTCACCCAGCAGCTGGTGCAGTTCACTGGCGTCGAGCAGCAATTGAAGACCAATGAATTCCTCGAGGCACTGCTGCTCAACACCCAGAGCACGGCGCGCTCCGACGCGGTCTCCTATATCGGCAAGGAAGTGACGGCCTCGGGCGAGACAGCCGAACTCAAGGATGGCGGCGCCTATTGGGCCTACAATGCCGAGGCCAATGTGGCCAATGCCACGGTGACCATCAAGAATTCGGCCGGCCAGGTGGTCTATACCGAAACCGGCTCGCTCAATAAGGGCCCCGGCAATTTCCTCTGGGACGGCGTAGGCTCGGATGGCAGCACCAAGCCCGATGGCGTCTATACGATCGAGATCAAGGGCACCAACCTGGCGGGCAATACGGTGAAGGTCTCCACCTCCTCGGTGGGCATTGTCACCGCCGTGGACTTCTCCGGCTCCGAGCCCATGCTGACCATCGGCAAGAACAAGGTGGCCCTGTCCGACGTCACCAGCATCCGCCAGGTGGTCGAGGCGACCCCGCCGCCTGCCGAGGAGCCCGACGAAGAAGAGCCGGAGACCACCACCTGAGCGGATCGACCCATCCGATACCAAAGGCGGCCAAGCAGGGCCGCCTTTTCGCATTTTGCAACACTCAATTGATTGAAACGACTGACGTTTCTTAACCTGTTGTAAGTTTCCCCTTAGGGGTATTTTAAACCAACTCCTCTACTCTCGGATCATATGGTCAGGTTTGAGTAGAGAGTAAAATGACCGTACAGATGCGTCCTCGCGTGAAGTACGTGATTGGTCCAGACGGCAGCCCGCTCACCATAGCGGACCTCCCGCCTGCCAATACGAGACGGTGGGTTATCCGCCGCAAGGCCGAAGTGGTCGCCGCCGTGCGCGGAGGCCTTTTGAGCCTTGAAGAAGCCTGTGAGCGTTACACGCTCAGCGTTGATGAATTCCTCAACTGGCAGGCCGCCATCGACAAGCATGGCCTTGCTGGTCTGCGGACCACCTGGATTCAGCACTATAGAGAGGGATGATCTTCGGATCACTTTCGAGGCCCTAGTGGCCGGCCAGGTGCAAGGCCACAAGAACCGACCCGCCGGATCGCTCCGGCGGGTCTTTGTTTGCTGTCAGGGCGTCGCTGCGCTCATCCAGCGGGCGCCCGCCTCCCGCGCCATCAGCCGCTGGTAATAGGCCTCGACCGCAGGCATGGCCTTCTTTTCGGCCGGCAGGCAGAACCAGCGATGGATGGAGAGGCCCATGGCGATGTCGGCAATGGAGAAGGCTTCACCGGCCAGGTAGGTCTTTCCCTTGGCCAGTTCGGCCTCGATTATGTCCATGCGCGCGGTCCAGCGGACCAGGGATTCCGAAATCCGGTCCGGCTGGTCGTAGCCCGGCACTTTACGCTGCAGGGCCAGCACCGCGTACATCCAGGATGGATTGAGGTCCGACACCTGCCAACCCAGCCATTGCAGGACAATCGCGCGTATGCGGATGTCGTCCGAGAGCAGCACCCCCATGCCAAACTTCTCGGCCAGGTAGACGAGGATGGCATTGCTTTCCCACATGGAAAAATCGCCGTCGATCAGCACCGGCACCTGCCCGTTGGGATTGAGCGCAAGGAATTCCGGCACTTTCGGGTCGCGGATCGGCAGTCCCCAGTCCTCCCGGTCATAGGCCAGGCCCAGTTCGTCCAGCGCCCAGAGCACCTTGCGGACATTGATGGAGGTCACCCGACCCAGAACGCGCAGCATGACAATTCACTCCTTGTTAACGGAACCCGGCAGTTCTTGCCTAAAATCGCAAGCTGCAACAGCCGGTTAATACATTGTTTACCATCCGGTAGGTAATTTTTGCCCATCGGTCCTGGGGGCACCATCGACCGCATCATTTGGACCAGAGTGGCGGCGTGGAAAGTCTAACCAATCTTATCAACCGGATCGGCCTGCCGCGCCTGGCAGCGATGGCCATGGTTGCCGTGCTGATGCTGGGCTTTTTCGCCTTCCTGATCACGCGCAGCCAGACCCCGAACCTGGCTCCGCTCTATTCCGGTCTCAGTCTCGAAGATTCCTCCGCCATCGTCACCGAGCTGCAAACCCTTAGCATTCCCTACGAATTGCGTGGTGACGGCGACACGATCCTGATCCCGCGCGACCAGATCACCACCACCCGCATGTCGCTGGCCAGCGAAGGCCTGCCGACCCGCGGTCAGGTCGGCTACGAGATTTTCGACCAGCAGTCGACGCTGGGCGCGACCAGCTTCGTGCAGAATATCAACAATGTGCGCGCCCTCGAAGGCGAGCTGGCCCGCACCATCGGCTCGCTGACCCGAATCACCGGCGCCCGCGTCCATCTGGTGCTGCCCGAGCGCGAACTGTTCCGCCGCGAGCGCAAGGACCCCTCGGCCTCCATCGTCCTGACCACGCGCGGCGAACTGTCCTCGGGCGAAATCCGCGCTATCCAGCATCTGGTCGCCTCGGCCATCGAAGGCCTCACGCCCAGCCGCGTGTCCATTGTCGATGACCAGGGGAACCTGCTCGCCTCCGGTACCGGCGAGGATACTGCCGGGGTGATGAGCGGCCAGAATGACGAGCGCACGCTCGGCTACGAAAACCGCCTGCGCACCCGTGTCGAGGACATGCTGGCCAATATTGTCGGCGCCGGCCGCGCCCGTGTCGAGGTCGCCGCCGAGCTCGACTTCAACCGCTCGACGACCACGCAGGAAAGCTTCGACCCGGAAAGCCAGGTCGTTCGCTCCACCCAGACGCGCGAAAGCGAAAACCTCTCGGGTGGCAATAATGGCCAGGTCACCGTCGCCAACGAACTGCCCGGCGCCAGCCAGAACAATGGTGCGGGTGGCGTGTCCGAACAGGGCACCTCGACCGAGGAAGTCATCAATTACGAGATTTCCAAGACCACCCAGACCAATGTCACCGAAGCCGGCACGCTCAAGCGCCTGTCGGTGGCCGTCGTGGTCGATGGTACCTATGCCGACGACGGCGCGGGCAACCAGACCTATACACCGCGCTCCGCGGACGAAGTCGCCCAGATCCTCACCCTGGTCCGCTCGGCCGTTGGCTACTCGGCCGAACGCGGCGACAGCGTCGAAGTCGTCAACATGCAGTTTGCCGAACGTCCCGAACTCGCCCCGCTGGGCACCGAGGCAGCGGGTGGCCTGCTCGACTTCACCCGGGACGACTTGATGAACGGCGCCGAAATGGCCGTCACCCTGCTGATCGCCCTGGCGCTGGTCTTCTTCGTGATGCGTCCGCTGATCAAGAAGGCCCTGACCCCTGAAACAACGCCTCTCGCCCTGCCCGTGGCCGCCGAACTCGGTCATCATGGCGTGCTGGGCGCCGATGGCATCGTCGTCGCCGACCAGGAAGAGCTGGAGCCCCGCGACAAGACCCCGGCCTGGGTGACCAATGCCAAGTCCATGGGTGAGACCCAGCTCCAGACCCTCAAGACGGTCGGCACGCTGGTCGAAGAAAACCCCCGCCAGGCCGCACTCATCGTGCGCGACTGGCTGGGTAACGCGGCGTAGCACCCATGGCCCTGGTTTCCCAATCCAACGACGAAAACGGCATCCCGGCAACGGTGGGCGCGCAGCTGCAGGTGGGCGGCGAGCAGCGCCTGCTGACGGGCGACGAAAAGGCGGCAGCCCTGTTGCTGGCGCTCGGCCCAGACTATGGCAAGCCGATCTTCGACGAGCTCGACGAACTCGAGGTCAAGCAGCTCTCCCGCGCCATGGTGCGGCTGGGGCCGATCACCCAGGAAATGCTCGATGACCTGATGATCGAGTTCGTGACCACCATTTCGTCCAATGGCTCGCTCTCGGGCAATACCGATAGCACCGAACGCCTTCTCCTGAGCTTCCTGCCGCAGGACAAGGTCGACGCGATCATGGAAGAAATCCGTGGTCCGGCCGGCCGCAACATGTGGGAGAAGCTCTCCAACGTGCAGGCCGACGTGCTGGCGGCCTATCTCAAGAACGAATATCCCCAGACCATTGCCGTGGTGCTTTCCAAGATTGCCACCGAGCACGCCTCGAAGGTGCTCGCCGTGCTGCCCGAGGAACTGGCCATGGACGTTGTCGGCCGCATGCTCGGCCTCGATCCGGTGCAGAAGGAAATTCTCGAAAAGATCGAGATGACGCTGCGCACCGAATTCATGTCGACGCTCAACCACACCAAGCGTCGCGACAGCCACGAACAGATGGCCGAAATCTTCAATTCCTTCGATCGCCAGACCGAAGCACGTTTCATCACCAATCTTGAGGAAGCCAACCGCGACGATGCCGAGCGCATCAAGCAGCTGATGTTCACCTTCGAGGATCTGGCCAAGCTCGACATGTCGGCGATCCAGACGCTGCTGTCGAAGCTCGACAAGCGCGACCTGGCCCTGGCGCTCAAGGGCGCCAATGACCAGGTCAAGGACAGCTTCTTCAAAAACATGTCCAGCCGTGCCGCCAAGATGTTGCAGGATGATATGGCCGGCATGGGCCCGGTGCGCTTGAAGGATGTGGACGAGGCCCAGACCCGCATGGTTGCCACGGCCAAGGATCTCGCCGCCAAGGGCGACATCATCATCCTCAAGACCAAGTCCGACGACCAGATGATTGCGTAACGCCATGGCCAGCCCCGCCCGCTACACTTTCGATCTGAACCTGGAACCCCGGCCCATGCACCGCGCGCCCGAAGCGCCGCCGGTCATCCCCTCGATCCCCGAGGATGTGGTCGCCCAGCTGATTGCCAATGCCCGCGAGGAAGCCTATGCGGAGGGGCTCAAGGCCGGCGAACAGAATGCTGCATCCATGGCCGCCCAGACCATTGCCGCCGCCGCCGGAAGCCTCGCCACGCAATCGGCGCGCATGTCGGCGGCTCTCGACGAGGCCCGCATTGCCGACCATCAACAGGCCGTCGACCTGGCACTGAATGTCGGCCGCAAGCTCGCGCTGCATCTGGTGGCCCGGTACCCGCTTGGCGAACTGGAGGCGCTGGTCGCCGAATGCCTTCCCAGCCTTTCCGGCGTGCCGCACCTGGTCATCCGCTGCCACCCCGATCTGGCCGACGCCATCCGCGACACCGCCACGGCGCAGATGGCGCATGCCGGCTTTGCCGGCCGGCTCGTCGTCATGGGTGATCCCGAAATCCGCCTCGGCGATGGCCGGCTTGAATGGGTCGATGGCGGGCTGGTGCGCGACATCGCCGACATCTCCCGCCAGATCGACCAGCAGATTGCCACTTATCTCGCGTCCCGCTCACGCGGGCAGCACAAGGAGAACGGTTCATGACCGATCCTCAAGACGACATCACCGCTTCCGAGAGCTTCAATCTCAGCGAGATGGATGCACCCGAGCGCGACCAGCGAAGCCAGGGCTATGTCGAGCGGACCGCCGCCGACCTCGAAGCGGTGTTCGACGTTCCTGTCCGCGTCTCCGTCGTGCTGGGACGCACCAAGATGCCGGTTTCCAGCCTCCTCAAGCTCGATACCGGTACGGTGATCGAACTCGACCGCCAGGTCGGCGAGGCCGTCGAGATCTTCATCAACGATCGTCTCGTTGCCCGTGGCGAAATCGTGCTGGTCGAAGACCGGCTCGGCGTCACCATGACCGAAATCATCAAGCCGCAATAAGGGGGAGACGATCATGCGCCTGCTCATCATCGGGGCCCTCGAGGGCCAGCTCTCCACCGCAACCAAGATGGCCATGGATGGCGGCGCCAAGGTCGCCCACGCCCCCTCCATCGAAATCGCGCTCGCCTCGCTGCGCTCGGGCAAGGGCGCGGACCTGCTGCTGGTCGACGTCATGATGGACATTGCCGGGCTGATCGCCGGTCTTGAAGCCGAGCGCATTGCCGTGCCGGTGGTCGCCTGTGGCGTCGAGACCAATGCAGCCGCCGCCGTCAACGCCATCCGCGCCGGCGCCAAGGAATATATCCCCCTGCCCCCCGATGCCGAGCTGATTGCCGCCGTCATCGCCGCCGTGGCCCGCGAAAGCTCGGATTTCCTCTATCGCGACCCGGCCATGGAGCGCGTCGTGCGCATGGCCGAGCAGATTGCCGGCTCGGAAGCCTCGATCCTCATCACCGGCGAAAGCGGCACCGGCAAGGAAGTCGTCGCCAAATATGTCCATGCGCGGAGTAAGCGCGCCGGCAAGCCGTTCATCTCGGTCAACTGCGCCGCCATTCCCGAAGCGCTGCTTGAAAGCGAGCTGTTCGGCCATGAAAAGGGTGCCTTTACCGGCGCCATTGCCCGCCGCATCGGCAAGTTCGAGGAAGCCTCGGGCGGAACGCTGCTGCTCGACGAAATCTCCGAAATGGATGTGCGTCTGCAGGCCAAGCTCTTGCGCGCCATCCAGGAGCGCGTCATCGACCGTGTTGGCGGCACCAAGCCGGTACCGGTGGATATCCGCATCCTCGCCACCTCCAACCGCAACCTGACGGAAGCGGTGCGCGAAGGCAGCTTCCGCGAAGACCTGCTGTTCCGCCTCAACGTGGTCAATCTCAAGCTCCCGGCCCTGCGCGACCGCCCCGGCGACGTCGTGGCGCTCTCCGAACACTTCGTGGCCAAATATGCCAAGGCCAACGGTCTGCCGCCGCGCAGCCTTTCTGCCGAGGCGCGCGAGGCTCTCGTCAAGGCGCCCTGGCCGGGCAATGTCCGCGAACTGGAAAACACGCTGCATCGCGCCGTGCTGCTGTCTTCAGGCGATGTCATCGGCCCCGAGGCCATCGTCCTGCCCGACGGCATGGGCCTGGCCGAAGCGGCCCGCGCCGCCTCGCCCGCTGCCCAGCTGGCCCAGACTGCCGAGGCGATGAACCGGGCTCTCGTTGGCCGCACCGTCGCCGATGTGGAACGCGACCTCATCCTCGACACGCTCGATCACACGCTGGGCAACCGCACCCATGCAGCCAATATCCTGGGCATCTCCATCCGCACGCTGCGCAACAAGCTCAACCAATATGCCGACGAGGGCGTGCATGTGCCCGAACCCGGCGAAAAGCGCGGGGCGGCATAAGGTTCATGCACCTCAACACCACCGTGTCGTTCCGGCGTAGGCCGGAATCCAGATCCGCTACTCTCCGCGCCCTCAGGGTTAGCGGCGAGGCCCGCGTGTGGATCCCGGCCTTCGCCGGGATGACAACGGTGTTTGGGGAAACATCGTGACCGATATTCCATCAGGCAAAGGTTCAGGCTTCTCGCTCCCGTCCATCAAGACGGTGATCGATACGCTGCGCTCGGGCGACATTGCGCTGGCTACGGGCGTGATGGCGCTCATCGTCATCCTGATCGTGCCCATGCCGCCGCTGCTGGTGGACATGCTGCTGGCCATCTCCATCGTCTTCTCGGTCATGATCCTCATGACCTCGCTGTTCATCCAGAAGCCGCTGGAATTCTCGTCCTTCCCCACGGTGCTGCTGATCGCCACCATGCTGCGGCTGGGCCTCAACCTGGCCACCACCCGCCTGATCCTCTCCGAAGGCCATAACGGCACCGACGCGGCCGGTCACGTCATCGAGGCCTTCGGCGCCTTCGTCACCGCCGGCAATTTCGTCATCGGCATCGTGGTCTTCATCATCCTCGTGATCGTCAATTTCATCGTCATCACCAAGGGTTCTGGCCGTATCGCCGAGGTCGCCGCCCGCTTCAGCCTCGATGCCATGCCGGGCAAGCAGATGGCCATCGACGCCGACCTTTCGGCGGGCCTCATCGATGAGGACACCGCCAAGAAGCGCCGCGCCGAACTCGAAGGCGAAAGCGCCTTTTTCGGTAACATGGACGGTGCGTCCAAATTCGTGCGCGGCGACGCCATTGCCGGCCTCATCATCACCGGCATCAACGTCTCCGCCGGCATGCTGATCGGCATCATGCAGCAGGGCCTGTCCTTCCAGGAAGCGAGCAATGTCTACACGCTGCTGACCATCGGCGACGGCCTCGTGTCGCAAATCCCGGCGCTGATCGTCTCGACCGCCGCCGGTATCCTGGTGTCAAAGTCGGGCGTCGCCGGCGCTGCCGACAAGGCACTGACGGCCCAGTTCACCGGCTATCCGCGCGCCCTGGGCATGTCCTCGGCCGTGATGGGCGCCCTCGCCTTCCTGCCCGGCATGCCCTTCATTCCCTTCATGGCCCTGGCTGGCGGCATCGGCTATGTGGCCTGGCGTGCCGGCAGGACCAAGGCTGTCAAGCAGGTGGAGGAAAGGGCGGTTGAGGAGGCAAAGGCCACCCCGGCCCCGCAGGCCAGCGAGCCGCCCATCACCGACAGCCTCAAGATCGATGACCTGAAGCTCGAACTGGGCTATGGGCTCCTCAGCCTCGTCAAGGAAGACGCCAATGGCCAAGACCGCCTGACCGAACAGATCAAGGCGCTCCGCCGCCAGCTGGCGCTCGAACTCGGCTTTGTCATGCCCCCGGTGCGCATCCTCGACAACATGCAGCTCGAGCCCAACGACTATAAGGTCCGCATCAAGGAAGTCGAAGCCGGCTCGGGCCAGATCTATGCCAACCAGTTGATGGTCATGGACCCCTATGGCAACCCCATCGACCTGCCGGGCAATCACACCACCGAGCCGACCTTCGGCCTTCCGGCGACCTGGATCGAGCCGGCCCTTCGCGACGAGGCCGAGCTGCGCGGCCTCTCGATCATCGATCCGTCGACGGTGATTTCCACGCACCTGACCGAAGTGCTCAAGGCCAATGTCGCCGACCTTCTGAGCTATGCCAATGTGCAGAGCCTGCTCACAGGCCTGCCCAAGGATCAGCAGAAGCTGGTGGAGGACATTGTCCCCGGCCAGATCACCGTTTCCGGCCTGCAGCGCGTGCTGCAGTCGCTGCTGACCGAGCGCATCTCCATCCGCGACCTGTCTTCCATCCTCGAAGCCGTGGCCGAAATAGCCGGCAATGGACGGTCGGTACAGACCATTACCGAGCATGTACGCTCGCGCCTGGCGCGCCAGATCTGCGCTGCCAATGTCGGACCCGATGGCAACCTGCCCCTGCTGACCCTCTCGCCCCAGTGGGAGCGCGACTTTGCCGAGGCCATGGCCGGCGACGGCGACAACAGGCACCTGGCCATGGCGCCGAGCAAGCTGCAGCAGTTCATCGGCGCAGTGCAGTCGTCCTTTGAACGCGCCGCCCAGATGGGCGAATTGCCGGTGCTCATCACCTCGCCCGCAATCCGCCCGCATGTCCGCTCGATCATCGAGCGCTTCCGGCCCCAGACCGTGGTCATGAGCCAGAACGAGGTGCATCCGCGCATCCGGTTGAAGACCGTGGGCAGCGTCTAGGCGCTGAACCCGGCCCGGGACCACTGCGTTGTCCGGGCTCAAGGAGGACGCCATGTACAAGCCGCAAGGGTATACCAGCCTCTCGCCCTACCTGATCGTGGACGACGCCCAGGCGACGCTCGACTTCATAAAGGCGGTGTTCGATGTCGAACCGCACGCCACTCATCCCGGCCCGGATGGCAGCATTGCCCATGCCGAAGTGTGGATCGACGACACCATTCTGATGTTTGGCCAGTGGAAGGACAGCGGCGCCGTGGCGCATGTCCATGTCTATGTGCCCGATGTCCACGAAACCTTCGAGCGGGCCCGCCGGGCCGGCGGCACCTCCGTTCAGGAGCCGGTGCAAAAGGACGATCCCGATTTGAGAGGCGGCATCGTGGACCCTTCGGGCACGACCTGGTGGCTGTCTACCCGACAAGCCTAGTCCAGATAGACCGCATCATAGGCGGCCAGTTCCGCAGCATCCGGCGTCTGGAACAGGCCCACCCAGGACTCGATATCGTCAAGCGTAATGGGCGGGTTCTCTCTCCCTCGCGCGCGAATACGCTCCAGCATCACGTCGAGCGGCGCGGTCAGCCAATGGAGTTCGGTTAGAGCGCCCAGTGCCCTCGCCTCACTGGCCAGCCGCATGCGCTCGCCGCGCCCCCAGGTGCCCCATTCCACGATGACGCTCACCCCTGCGGCGAGGAATTGCCGGCTCAGTCGCCATTGCATGGTTTCGATGATGAAGCGCCTTTCCTCGTCCCAGAGGTCGAGCTTGAGCTCGCTCATCCAGGCGTCCGGCTCCATGCGCACGGCGCCGGTCTTTGCCTCCAGCATCGCAGCGCGCGTGGATTTTCCCACGCCCGGCAGGCCGGTGATGATGAACAGCGTGGCGCTCACCGCTCCGTCAGGGCCAGCTTGGCGCCCAGGGCCATGAAGGCCGCGGCAAAGCTGCGGCGCATCCACACCATGATTGCCGGGCGCGAGATGACATGTCCGCGAATAGCGGCTGCAAACAGGCCATAAAGGGCAAATACTGCAAACGTCATGGCCATGAACACGCCGCTCAACTCCAGCATCCGCGTGAGGGCCTGTGGCGTATCGGCCGGCACGAATTGCGGCAGGAAGGCGAAGAAGAAGATCGAAAGTTTGGGATTGAGGATGTTGATGAGGATGGATTCGCCAATCACCTTGCGCACGCTCTTCGGTGCACGCTCGGCTTCGACGCTCAATGAACCGGTCTCCCTGAGCGTCGACCACGCCATCCACAACAGGTAGGCCACCCCGGCATACTTGATGATTTCAAAGGCCAGCGCGCTCGCGTGCAGGATCGCGGCGAGGCCGGTGATGGCCGCCAGCATATGGGGCACGATGCCGAGCGTGCAGCCAAGGGCTGCCCACAGGCTGGCCTTCCCGCCACGACCAAGCCCGGCGGCAATGGTGTAAAGTGCGCCCACGCCGGGCGAAACAACGACAACAAGCGTGGTGATAAGGAATTCGATGCTCATCGTGACCTCCCGCCTCGCCAGGCACTATGCCCTGCCGAGGCGGGAAGCACCAGAGCGCTGGCTAGCTCAGCCGGCCCGGCACGACCGGCGGCAGGTCGAGGACGGAAGCCTCGGCAGAAGTATCCACCATCTCCTCCTCGGCCAGCTCCCGCTCGGCTTCGAACCAGAATTCCTGCTCGCGCCCCTCCGGCTGGCCGGCGCGATCCCAGAGCTGGAAGGCGCGGTCGCGGATCTTGTCTTCGTCGATCGTGTGCATTGTGGTCTCCTCCTCCAAATATTTCTGCAACGTGCTGTCGTTCCGGCAGTTGCAGCCGGAACGCCAATGTGACCAGACGCATTGTGGCCAGGACGACGGGGACCAGAGATGAAGCTTTTTTCCTGCGATCACTGCGGCAACACCCTCTATTTCGAGAATGATACCTGCGAGCGCTGCGGGCATGCCCTGGGCTATGCCCCTCAGCATAACGCACTGATTTCACTGGAAGATGACAATGGCGCCTGGGCAAGTCCGGCCTTTCCAGGCCAGCACTTCGTCTATTGCGCCAATGCGGCCCACGGCGCCTGCAACTGGCTGGTCCCGGCCGCGCCCGGAGGCGAGATCTATTGCGCCGCCTGCCGGCACAATGAAACCATTCCCGACATATCCGATCCCGCCAACCTCAGGCGCTGGCAGACCATCGAGCGGGCCAAGAAGCGGCTCGGCTATTCGCTGATCCGGCTGGGCCTGTCTGTGCAGACCCGTGCCGAAGACCCCGAGCATGGGCTGGCTTTCCGCTTCCTTGCCGATGATCTCAGCGCCCCCGAGCGGGTCATGACCGGACATGCCAGCGGCATCATTACCATTGCCGTGAGCGAGGCCGATGACGCCGAACGCGAATACCGGCGCACCAGCATGAACGAGCCCTACCGCACCCTGCTGGGCCATTTCCGGCATGAAATCGGACATTATTACTGGGCCCACCTGGTCGCCGACCGGCCGCCACTCGCCCAGTTCCGCGCCCTGTTCGGCGACGAAACCCCTGACTATGGGGAAGCTCTGGCGGCATACTATGCCAATGGCGCGCCAGCCGGGTGGATGCAGACCCATATCAGCGCCTATGCCACCGCCCATCCCTGGGAAGACTTCGCCGAGACCTTCGCGCATTACCTGCATATCGTCGACACGGTGGAAATGGCCGGTGCCTTTGGCATTCGCGCCAGGCCCCGCACCGGCGACGAGGCCCTCACCCTACCGCCAGTGACCTTTGATCCCTATCTCGAGCCGGACATGGCCGTCATCATCGACAACTGGGTGCCGCTGGCCTCACTGCTCAACAATCTCAACCGCGCCATCGGGCAGCCCGACGCCTATCCTTTCGTGCTGACCCAGCCCGTCATCGACAAGCTGGCCTATATCAACACTTTGGTGCACCAGGCGCCTGCCCGGGACCAGCTGGACCGGCTTACGACCGTCGCGTGACCTGATCGTAGGGTTCAAGGGCCGCCTTGAGGGCCTGGAGATCATCGGGCAGCTCCGCCTCGAACATCATTTCCTCGCCCGTGGCGGGATGCTCGAAGCCCAGTTCGGCCGCATGGAGGGCCTGCCGTCCCAGGGCCTGCACCACCTCGGCCAGAGCCGTGGGCAGCTTGTTGACCTTGGTGGCAAAGCCGGGGGCATAGAGAAGGTCCGAGACCAGGGGGTGGCCGATATGGGCCATGTGCACGCGGATCTGGTGGGTCCGGCCGGTTTCGAGCTGGCACTGGATGCGGGTGACATCCCAGCCTTCGCCCCGGAAGCGGGCTTCCACCGCATAATGGGTAATGGCCTCGCGGCCGCTCTTCAGCACCGCCTGCTTGAGGCGGTTGCCCGGGTCGCGTCCGAGCGGCGCGTCCACCGTGCCCATGCCCGACTTGGTCGAGCCCCAGGCATAGGCAATATAGGCGCGATGCAGCGGCCCGGTGCGGCCGTGGTCGGCAAATTGCTCCGAAAGGTGCTTGTGCGCCTTCTCGGTCTTGGCCGCCACCATGACGCCCGACGTGTCCTTGTCGAGGCGATGGACGATGCCGGGGCGCTTGACCCCGCCAATGCCCTTGAGGCTGTCGCCGCAATGGAAGATCAGCGCATTGACCAGTGTGCCCGTGGGCGAGCCGGGCGCCGGATGCACCACCATGCCGACCGGCTTGTTGATGACGATCAGGTGCTCGTCCTCGTAGAGGATGTCGAGGGGAATGTCCTCGGGCTGCGGATCCGGATCCTCGGGGGGTGGGGCGAGAAGGACGATTGTCTCGCCGGCCCTGAGCCGGTATTTGGGTTCGGCAACGGTCTTGCCATCGACCGAAACAGCGCCGGACAGGATCAGGTCCTTGATGCGGCTGCGGCTCAGCGCATCATGCGCCCTGGCCAGCATCGCATCGAGCCGGCCGCCTTCCATGGCGGCATCGACAGCAACTTCAATGGGCTCGCCCTCAAACTCGAAATCGGTATCGTCTGCCATGAGCAATCCTGAACACAATCCGTCTCATGCCGCCGACTACAAGCTGTCCCCGGAGGCGCAGGAGGCTTTCACCAAGGTCCGCCGGAGGTTTGCCTTCTCGATGGGCATCATGTTGCTCGGCTTTATGGCGATTGGTTTTGCGATTGTCTATCGCGTCATGCGCGACAGTCCGCCGCCCGCAACGGCCGAAACCGTCGCGATTCCTCAAGGTTCCGAGGTGATTTCAGCCATCACTACCGATGGCACGATCCAGGTGACGTTCAGCGCCGGCGGCCTGATCATGCTCAATGTCTATGATGCCGGAACGGGCGCGCTACAGCGCAGCGTGACCATCGGGGTGGAATAGGCCAAGCCCAACACACGCACCGCGCCGTCCTCGGGCTCGACCCGAGGACCACTCTCCACAGCGCGGGCGCATCGGCCGGCCCTCGGATCAAGTCCGAGGGCGCCGCGGTGTTGTGGATAGGATGGATCACCCAATCAAGTCGGGTGTGACGGAACATAAGACGGCGCGCCGGGGAGACTCTACCGTCCCTGGATTTCCTTGAGCGCGGCCAGACGGTCGGATACGGCGCCGCGCTGGCTGTTGGCCGGCGTGGGCAGGATTTCGATCCCTTCGCCGTCGTCGGCGAAACGCTGCACGCGATCGAAGAGGCTTTCCTCGGGCAGCACGTTGACTGGCGTGTCGTGCTCGACCGCATAGACCAGCCGGCTGACGCTGGCGGCAATGTCATTGAGCTTTTCGCGCAGATGCGCTTCCTCGAAGCGCTCGCTTTCCCAGTCAAGCAGGATTCCAGCCTCGACCTTGCTGACCTTGTCGCGCAGCCGTTCGATTTCCTCTTCCATGGAAAGCTTGTCGGCAAGGAGCTGCTCGACCCTGCCCTCGGACTTTTCCACCACGTCGCTGGTTTCGGCCAGGAGCGCGTTGAGCCGGTTTTCGGCGCTGGCAATGCGCGCCTCGGCAGCCACGAGATCGGCAGCATCGGCCTCGCGCTGCGCCTCACGCCCGGCCAGCGCATCGCGCATCTGGGCAATGGCGGCACTGGCCTCGGCGCTGCGGCGATCCGAGTTTTCCAGCCGGTCGATCAGGCTCTTGGCCTGGTCTTCGAGGAAAGCAGCGCGCTTGCGCTCGATGGCGAGCGCGGTGGTAAGCTGGTCGATATCGGCTTCGTATTCACCCGAGAGCGCCACACCGTCGACACGGGTGGCCTTGGCAAGGCCACCGCGCAGGCTGTTGCGCAGGGTCTCGATCTCTTCGTTGCGGGTTTCGAGCTCCCGGTCGCGCTTGCGCAGGCGATTGCCGAGGTCGGCGCCGTCCTTCTCGAGTTCGAGAATGCGGGCCCGCAACTCGACCTCGCGGCTTTCGAGCTCGTGCACGACCGCCAGGTGCCCCTCGCGCTCGGCCTTGAGCGCACCGAGATCGGTGCGCTTCTGATTGACGTCGCTGAGCTGTTCGGCAAGGCGCTTGCGCAGGGCCTCGACATTCATTTCGAGGCGACGGGTCGAAAGCGCGAATTCGGCGCGCAACTGATCCTTGTCGGCCCGGAATTCGGCCATGGTGATGGGCGTCGCCGCCTCGATGCGCCGCTTGGTCAGCCGCACGGCACGCTTCCAGACTGCCGGCATGATGATGAGCGCGACCAGGCCCGCCACCATCAGGCCCAGCGCGAAGTACATGATGTTTTCGATCAGCATGCTTTGCGGCCTCCGGGCGGCAAAACGCCTGCCTTGGGACTTTCATTGAACAGTTTGGCAGCGAAGACGGCTCCGGGCCATCTTCGGCTTTGCTTAACCCTAACGGGTTTGGGGCCCGCCGTCACGACAAAGCCGGGGTTTTTGGCCCCGGCTTGATGCGGAAGTGAACGTCGTGGGGTCAGAACGGGTTCCAGGTGGGTTGGGCGGTGAAGTTGAGATAGCCCACATTGATGCCGAGGCGAGCTCCGACGCCCGAGCGGATCGGCACGACCACGACATCGGCGCGCTTGGTCACGGTCATGCCGACGCCACCGATGACATAGGCGGACCCATCGACACCCGGATAGCGTCCGAGAATGTCCTGGATGGAGGAGAGATTATAGACCAGCATCATCACCTTCGAGCCGTCTCCGCCGATGTCGAGGCCGATGCTGGGGCCCTGCCAGTAGATTTTGAACTGGCCGGCATTGCGGGTGTAGAGCGTGCCCTCGCCATACTTGGCGCCGACGAACAGCGCCCCGCCGGCTTCCTCGCCCAGGATATAGCCATTGGGCTGGCCATACTGGCTGACCGCGCGCTCGACCACCGAGGCCAGGCCCTGCGCCGCCGAGCCAAAGAATTCGCGGCCGCTCTCGACCAGCTCATCGCCCGAAAACGTGTCGCTGAGTGACCCTTGCGCATGGGCCGGTGCGCCGAACGCCCAGAGGGCGGCGAAAAGAGTGGCAAGCTGGGCAAGGCGCTTGAACATGGCAGGTCTCCCGTGGCGATCGCGCACCTTTACGAAGACCTTAAGGTCTCGCCCCTAGTCTGGGGGCCCGGAATGGCGATCATTTGGGCCAATCATGCTACAAACCTCTAAACAAATCTTAACCATGATCGCCCTGTTTCTGCCGCTTTTCGGGCTCTCCAGCGCCGCGATCACCCCGGTATCGGCACAGTCCATCGTCACCTGGGTGCAGACCGACCCGCTGACCGGCATCGCCCTTGATGGCATGGACCCGGTTTCCTATTTTACCGAACCGCAGCCCCTGCCCGGCCGGCCGGAGCTCGAATTCACCTGGATGGGCGCGCCGTTCCAGTTCGCCAATGCCGCCAATCTCGAAGTCTTCTCGCGCAACCCGGAAATCTATGCTCCCCAATTCGGCGGGCACGGCGCGATGAGCATGTCGCGCGGCTTCGTCTCGGACAGCGATGCCGCGATCTATGTGGTCTACAAGCAGCGGCTCTATCTCTTCTATTCGGCATCCAACCGGGAGGCCTTCCTGCTGGCGCCCGATGCCGCGGCGTTGCGCGCCGAGGAACACTGGCAGGTTCTGTCCAAAACACTCTCGACACGGTAGTCCGCACCGGCCGCGCGCTTTATTGTCGCCTTACTGATTCTCGCCATTTACCGCCGCCTGGCGCCCACGGAGACCTGCCACCATGGACATTATTGAGCTCAAGGCCACCGACCTCGCCGCCATGCTGTGCTCACGGGTCTGCCACGATCTCATCAATCCCATCGGCGCCATCGGCAATGGTCTTGAAGTCCTGTCCGATCCCAGCCAGGGCGAAATGGCCGAGGGCGCGCGCGACCTCATCGCCAGCGCCGCCAGGCAGAGTCGCGCCAAGCTCGAATTCGCGCGCCTCGCCTACGGCGCCTCCTCGACCGCGGGCACCGATATCGACACGCGCGAATGCGAGCGCGTTGCCCGCATCCTGTTCGAGATCGAAAAGGCCGACCTCGAATGGAACGTGCCGCTGATCCTTCTGCCCAAGCACAAGGCCAAGCTGTTCATGAACATGCTGCTGATCGCAGCCGGCTCTGTGCCGCGCGGCGGCCTCGTGACCGCTTCGATCACCGGTCCGGCCGGCGAGGAAAAGTTCGAATTCACCTCCAGATCCGACCCGGAAAAGCGCCAGAAGACGCTGGTTCCCTCCGGTTCTGCGGGCCTGCTTTCGGGCATGCCCGAGGAAGGCTCGGTCGATGCACGCGGCATCCAGCCCTTCTATACGGGCCTGCTCGCCCGCATGACCGACATGGAGGTCAATATCGGCCTCGAGAACGACATGTTCTTCTTCACCGCCGTGCCCAAGGCCAAGGCCGAAGCCGCCTGAACCAGCCAAGCCGCTGCCAGGAATAGAAATTTTACCAAGCGCCGTAGCCCTGCTGCGGCGCTTTCGCTTGAGCACGCTAACCTTTCGCCAACCAATTGGACGGCATAGTGGGGACAAGTGTCACACCGGTCCCAGGGCTATTTCATGCGCACGTGCCTGATCGTCGATGATTCCAGCGTGGTGCGCAAAGTCGCGCGTCGCATCCTGGAAGACCTCGACTACATCGTGGACGAGGCGGAGGACGGCCAGGAAGCCATCGACAAGTGCCGCCAGGAAATGCCCGACGCCATCCTGCTCGACTGGAATATGCCGATCATGAGCGGGCTGGAATTTCTAAAACTCCTGCGTGCCTATGTCGGGGGCGAAAAGCCCCGCGTCATCTACTGCACGGTCGAAAATGACATCGGCGCCATTGCCCTGGCCCTCAAGGCCGGCGCCAATGACTACATGATGAAGCCCTTCGACCAGTCGGTGCTGATCTCAAAGTTCCAGGACAAGGCCGCGGCGGCCTGAGTCAAAAGCCCAGCCCTCACGTTTACCGTCATCACCCGACTTGATCGGGTGATCCATCTTGCCTTTCCGGGGCGGCGCGCCGAGATGGATTGCCCTGTCGCGCCGGGCAATGACGATGGGGGCTCTCGCCTAGCCCCCTTCTTCCGCTCGTCCCAGCAGAAACGCCTTTTCCCTTGCATTGCGCGTGAGGCCGGCCGCCTTGCGGAATTCATCATTGGCCTCGTCGTGGCGGCCGAGCTTGCGCAGGATGTCGCCGCGCACCCCATAGAGCAGATGATAGTTTTCGAGGGCCGGGGCCGTTAGCAGGGCGTCCACGATAGGCAGGGCCGCTTCCGGCCCGCGCGCCATGGAGACCGCCACGGCCCGGTTGAGCTCGATGACCGGCGAGGGCGTCACCTGGTTGAGCAGGCCATAGAGCGCCGCGATCTGCCCCCAGTCGGTATCCTCGGCCTTGCGGGCCCGCGCGTGGCAGGCGGCAATGGCCGCCTGCAGCGTATAGGGCCCGGCAATGCCGCCCATCTGCTGCGCCCGGTTGAGGCCCGCAAGGCCGCGCCTGATCATCAACTGGTCCCAGAGAGCCCGGTTCTGGTCGGGCAGCAGCACCGGCTCGCCCTTTGCATTGGTCCGGGCCTTGGCACGCGAATGCTGCAGCTCCATCAGCGCCAGAAGGCCGTGGACTTCTGACTCGTCGGGAATCAGCGTCACGAGGATGCGGCCCATGCGCATGGCCTCCTCGCAGAGTTGCGGCCGCATCCAGTCTTCGCCCGATGTGGCCGAATAGCCCTCGTTGAAAATGAGGTAGAGCACGCCCAGCACCGAGGACACGCGCTCTTCGCGGTCCTCCCCGCGCGGCACTTCGAAGGGCACATTGGCCTCCGCAATGGTGCGCTTGGCGCGCACGATGCGCTGCCCGATGGTCGTGTCATTGGCGATGAAGGCGCGGGCGATCTCCTCGGTGGTAAGCCCCCCGATCAGCCGCAGGGTCAGCGCCACCCGGCTCTCGGGCGGCAGGATGGGGTGGCAGGAGGTGAAGATCAGGCGCAGCAGATCATCGCCGACATCGTCGTCCATTCTGTCGTGGAGGGCGGTCTCGGTGTCAGGCACCTCGTCCTCCATGTCGCGGCCCAGCGTTTCGAGCTTGCCTGCCGCCATCTTGCGGTGGCGGAAATAGTCGATGGCCTTGCGCTTGCCCGCCTGCATCAGCCAGGCACCCGGATTGCGCGGCACGCCGGTTTCCGGCCAGGTGCGCAGGGCGGCCATCAACGCTTCCTGCGCCAGCTCCTCGGCGAGGGAAATATCGCGCACCATGCGGGTGAGGCCGGCGATCAGTCGCGCCTGTTCGAGCCGCCAGACGGTGGCGATGGCACGGTCGGTTTCCCGCCGTCCCGCTGCTGCGGCCTCGCTCATGGCTCCCATCCTCCCGCTGATGGTCCGTGATTCCAGAGAATGAGAGCATCAGTGTCCTGGCGGTTCGGTCAAGGGAAAAGCCGGGGCATCGCAACCCCGGCTTGAGCATGGCGGCCTAGAACATGCCCTTGGACGTCTCCCCCTTGAGGAAGGGGGAGATGAAGCCCATCAGCAGATCGGTCTGGTTGATGACGGCGGTGTGCGAGGTCGCCGGGAGGATGGCGAGGCGCGAGGCCGAGAGCGGATTGCCCATGTCTCCCGCCATACCGCCGCCGAGGAGCTTGAACATGCTCACGAGGTGTTCGAGCGTCATCATGTCGGCATCGCCGGCGATGATCAGCACCGGGACGTCAAGCTTGCCGACGTCCTCGCCCCAGGCCAGCGGCTCATGCTCGAGGGCAATCATGCGCTCGACAAACGGGCGGAAGCCGTCCGGATCCGGAGCGAACTGCTTCCAGGCATCCTCCATGGGCGAACCGATGAACATTTCGGGCGCCATGGTCGGGATCATGGCGAGGAATTCGGGCTGCGCCCCCTCCATGTCGTAGGACACCGAGACAGCCACCAGCTGGTCGACCTTTTCCGGGTGGTCGATGGCCAGTTTGAGGCCCGTGGCCGCGCCCATGGAATAGCCGAAGATGTCAGCGCGTCCGATGCCGACGGCATCCATGAAGGCGGCAACGTCGCCAGCCATGTTCGGATAGGTGATCGGGCGATCGATGTCATTGGTGCGGCCATGGCCCTGTGTTTCGAGCGCATAGACCGTGTGGGTCTCGGCAAGGCGCTCGATGATCGATCCCATGGAAGGGATGTTCATATAGGCGCCATGCAGCACGATCATCGGCTCGCCCTCGCCGGAAACCTCGTAATACATGTTCATGCCATTGACCTCGACATAGTCGCCCTTCGGCGCGGTCTGGGCAAAGGCGGGCGTGGTCGCCAGCAGGACTCCTGCAAAGAAGATGGTGCGGATCATTTTTCGACTTCCTCCAATGGCGCAGCCGGCGCCTTCATGCAGACGACGGAACGGCGGATGGCCGTTCGACATGGGGACATGAAGTTTTTTGATTTGATCCGAAGCGCCGTCACCGGCCGATGCAGGCAGGCGTGGCCTCCGCTCCCACGGTCCCGCCCTCGGGCTTGACCCGATGGCCATTGTTGACGCGCACGACATGGAGACTTTTTCGGGTGGCGGAGTGGCCCTCGGGTCGAGCCCGAGGGCGAAACTGTTCGGGTGGCCAGACCGTGTCCTTCACGCAGCCTCGCCCAAAACGAAAAACCCCGCGCCGGGGCGCGGGGTTCTTGCTATTCGCAGCAAGCCTGAAAGATCAGGCGACGTTCTCGTTGTAGACGTCGTTCTCGTCGGGCTCGCGCAGCACATAGCCGCGGCCCCAGACGGTCTCGATATAGTTCTTGCCGCCGGTGGCAACGCTGAGCTTCTTGCGCAGCTTGCAGATGAAGACGTCGATGATCTTCAGTTCCGGCTCGTCCATGCCACCATAGAGGTGGTTGAGGAACATTTCCTTGGTAAGGGTGGTCCCCTTGCGGAGCGAGAGCAGCTCCAGCATCTGGTATTCCTTGCCGGTCAGGTGCACGCGGGCGCCCTGCACTTCCACCGTCTTCGTATCGAGGTTGACCATGAGGTCGCCGGTCGAGATGACCGACTGGGCATGGCCCTTCGAACGGCGGACGATGGCGTGGATGCGGGCCACGAGTTCGTCCTTGTGGAACGGCTTGGTCATGTAGTCGTCGGCGCCGAAGCCGAGACCACGGACCTTGTCCTCGATGCCAGCGAGACCGGAGAGGATGAGGATCGGCGTCTGCACCTTCGCAACGCGAAGGGTGCGCAGCACCTCGTAACCGCTCATATCCGGCAGGTTCAGATCCAGCAGAATGATGTCATAGTCATAGAGCTTACCGAGATCGACGCCTTCCTCACCCAGATCGGTGGTGTAGACGTTGAAACTTTCGGACTTCAGCATCAGCTCGATGCTCTGCGCCGTGGCGCTATCGTCCTCAATAAGGAGTACCCGCATTATATTCCCCTTGTCATTCGTTCCTGCTGGAACACGCGGGTGGCAAGGCCATTTTGCCTGTCCCGCTCCAACCCTACTGGATATGACTGAAGCCTAAGCCCAACTAGTTAACAAAGTTTAATTCCGATCCGCAATACGCAAAGAGCGTTAGTACAACTTTATATTAAGTTATTGAAAAACCACGCTAAATGCCCTTAAAATTTCTTAAGGTACTACATTAAGAAAGGGTTCCAAGAGACTCTTGGGACTCAACCATTCCGGGCATTTGGGGGGAGTTTCGCCACAATTGCGCCACCAGACGCAATTCGCCGATCATCACTGCCAATAGCGCTTTTGCGTTAATGATCGGTTACGATCTGATTCGCCCCGGGGAGCGATTCGAGCCCCGCCGGAAACCATAAGTACGGCACCGGACTCGCCCCTGGCTATCCATGATGAACGACCTGTGAACCCACAATGAGCATGAAGGCGCTGATCTCGGCCATCGATTCCATCGACGACGTGGAAGTGTTCGGCCGCGTCCGCTCGGTCCAGGGCCTGCTCATCGAGATCGTCGGCCCGGTGCGCGAGCTGCGCGTGGGCGGCCGTGTCATCATCGAAACCACCGACGGCAACAATCTGGCCGCCGAGATCATCGGCTTTCGCGACGGCCATGCCCTCTGCCTGCCCTTTGGCGAGCTGGGCGGCGTGCGCATGGGCTGCAAGGCGGTGTTTCGCCGCCATGACGGCTCGGTCAATCCCTCCGAAGGGTGGCTGGGCCGGGTGGTCAATGCCAATGGCGAACCCATCGATGGCCTCGGACCGCTGCCGCGCGGCGCAACGCCCTATCCGCTGCGCCAGTCTCCGCTGGCCGCCCATGACCGCACTCGCGTCGGCGAGCCGATCGAGCTGGGCGTGCGCTGCCTCAACACCTTTACCACCATGTGCGAGGGCCAACGCATGGGCATCTTTGCCGGCTCCGGTGTCGGCAAGTCGGTGCTGATGTCGATGCTGGCGCGCAATACCGATGTCGATGTCTCGGTCATCGGCCTCATCGGCGAGCGCGGGCGCGAAGTGCATGAGTTCATCCAGGAATATCTCGGCGAGGAGGGCCTGGCCCGCGCCGTGGTGGTGGTCGCCACCTCCGACGAAGCCGCGCTGATGCGCCGGCAGGCGGCCTACATCTCCATGTCGATCGCCGAATATTTCCGCGACCATGGCAAGCGCGTGCTCTGCATGATGGACAGCCTCACCCGCTTTGCCATGGCCCAGCGCGAGATCGGCCTCTCCATCGGCGAGCCGCCCACCGCCAAGGGTTATCCACCGACCGTTTTCACCGAATTGCCGCGCCTGCTGGAGCGCGCCGGGCCGGGCACACCGAATTCGGGCTCCATTACCGGTCTATTTACCGTTTTGGTGGAAGGTGATGATCACAATGAGCCCATTGCGGATGCCGTTCGCGGGATTCTCGATGGGCACATTGTGATGGAGCGCGGCATTGCCGAACGGGGGCGTTACCCGGCCGTCAATGTGCTCCGGTCCATTTCGCGGACCATGCCAGGATGCGTGCCCGACCATGTCCGGCCCACCCTGTCCCGAGCCCGCGAGCTCATGTCCATTTTCTCGGACATGGAGGAACTGATCCGGCTGGGGGCTTACCGGAAAGGGTCAGATCCAAACGTGGACCGCGCCATCGCCATCAACCCGCAGCTGGAGGCATTTCTGGGCCAGCAGCGGGACGAGACGACGACGATATCAGAGGGCTATGCGATGCTGGCCCAGCTGATCGCCGAGGCGGATGCGCGGAACTGATGGGCAGGCCAGAATGTGTACGGCCCGTCCGGACTGACTTGGTGTGTAAGGAGTACAGGTCGTGAAATCGCGCAGCGAGAGCCTCATCCGGCTCAAGAAATTCCAGGTTGACGAGAAGCGCCGCCAGGTGACGCAGATCGAAATGATGGTGGCCGATTTCGAACGCATGGCGTCCGAACTCGACCAGCAGATCGAGATCGAGCATACCAAGACCGGCATTTCCGATGTCGCCCATTTCGCCTATTCCACCTTTGCCAAGGCGGCGCTGACGCGCCGCGACAATCTCCTGGCATCGGCCAATGACATGAAGGGCAAGCTCGAAGCCGCGCAGGACGCGCTGGCCGAGGCGCTCGAAGACCTCAAGAAGGTCGAACTGCTCGACCAGCGCGAACACCAGCGCGAAAAGGACGAGCAGAACAAGATCGAGCAGGAAAACTATGACGAAGTGGCGCGCCTGCGCTACCGCCGTCAGTAAGTCCCCCCCTACTTCGGAGCTAACCAGAAGGCCCGCCGCAAGCGGGCCTTTGCTTTTGCTTGCCCTATTTCCTGATTTCTCAACAAAATGAATAACATCGCCCAAAAAGCCAAGAATACTTACTCAATTGTACAGTTGTCGCCGATGAAATAGTATCGCCGCAAAGCTCTGCATAGTCATGTCTGGGGAGGACTATATGATCAGTCGGAGAACTTTGCTGCTTGCTGGGGCGGCGACATCGGCATACGCACTGCTCGGCGCCATACCGGTCTGGGCGCAGGACGACGAGTTTATCTGTGCCGCGGTGGACGAAATCGGACTGGACGAGGCCGAGACCGGGACCTCGGAAGGCGGATCGAGCATTGCCGCCAGCGCCGAGGACGAGGCCGGCGTCGCCCAGTTTGCCGCCGCGCTCGAGGAAACCGGCCTGACCCCCTATGGCACGGCCAGCGCCGGCAGCGTGTGGCGCCGCAGCGACGGCAATACGCCGAACGGCGAGCGCATAACCCTGGGCATCCACTTCATCGATGGGAATGCGGACAAGAGGAACAGGGTCGCGACCCTGGCGTCGCGCTGGCTGGCCGGGCCGCTCGGCAACATCCTCGCTTTCGACTTCGGCGTCGCGCAAAGCAATGCGCAAATCTCGGTGCTGTTCGAAACCAACAAGAACAGCTCCCTGATCGGCCGGGCAAGTCGAAACAGCGCCAAAAGCGGCCCGACCATGCATCTGGCCCAGACCGACGAACGGACCGTCTGCCACGAATTCGGCCACGCCCTGGGGCTGCGCCACGAGCATGCCAATCCCAACAATCCGGTGGTCTGGAACAAGGCCGTCGTGATCGCTGACATGGCGCGGCAAGGCTGGACCGCCAGCATGGTCGAACACAATATTTTCCAGAAGTTCGGCCCCGAATATGCGTGTCTGGGCGACCCACAGTTCAATCCGGCGTCGATCATGCTCTACCCAATTCCCCGACGGTGGACGCAGAACGGTATGGAATTTGGTCAGAACATGCAGATCGGCGAGGGCGACTACAAATGTCTTCACGCGCTCTATGGGGCTTAGTCCTCACTGCCGGCATGCTGGCGCCCGCTGCTGCCAGCGAAGCGGCGGTGTTCCAGATCAAGGTCTATTCAAAAGCCACCAACACCCTGCTCGATGTCGGCTCGGGATTTCTTGCCGATGCCAGCGGCCTCCTGGTCACCGCCAAGCACGTCGTCCGGCCTGAACAGAAGTCCGGTAGGCGCTACGAGATCAATTTCGGCAGTCTGGCGCAGGTTTTCCCGGCCTATGTCATGGAATGCGATGACGACGAGGCGGTAGACCTCTGCGTGCTGCGTATCCGCCCCAGGGACGTCGAAGTCGCGCGCATCGAGCATCCCATGCCAATGCTGTGCCGATCGATGGCTCGCGATGAAGCAATTGTCTCGCTCGGCTATCCGCCTGGACTGATGACGTCGCTCAGCCGCTCTCCCGGCCTGGTGATCGGTGAGGCCGATGCTGATTTTCTCTACCCCACCACGCTCGACATCGTTCCGGGCTGGAGCGGCGGTCCCGTTCTTGCCGGCGATTGGGCTGTCGGCATCAATGCCGGCGCCCTGTCGATCGGCGATGTGACGTTCGAGAATGCGGTGCTGATCCAGCCGCTCTTCCGCGCTGGATCGATGTTTATGGATACCGGCCTGACCTGTCCAAAGACATTGCCTGTGACCAGCACCCTGGCCATAACCACCGATTCACCGCCCGAGCCCGTAGCGGCGCGAGAAGTGCCCGGCTCGGCCGTCTCTCCCCTTTCCGGCATGGCCGCCACCGATATGGCCACCAACGACACGACCCCTCCGGTAGCAGCAACCTGCGATACCATCACCTACGAGCTTCCGGTGCGGATTCCGGTTTCCAGCCAGCCGGAAGTGAATGTCTACCGCCAGGACATCCGACCGACGGACGGCTGCATGCTGGGCGAGGTGGAAGTATTCCCTGACCAGCACCCAATCCGCTCGTTCAATATCGGCCGCGAGGAAGCGGGGGTGGTGACGGTGACCTACAAATACTTCTCACGGACCGATGCGGAAGTCGTGGCGGTGCTCCGTATCGAGGCCCGGCAAAGCAAGGTGCTGCACGCGGCCATCGATTTCGGCCTCAACAGCAGCCAGTGGGCCTTCGACGGCGAATGCGATGACCCGCGCTTCGGTGGCCCCGGCATGGCTGTCGGGCCGGTAACGGCTGACTTCTGGGCGGATGCCACCGATTGTGCGGCCGCTTTCGCCAGCGGCGTGGTGGCCTATAACGGCACCCCGGACTTTGCGACGCGTCCCGATATCATCAGTTCGTATCCGGACGTGATCCAGACTGCCAGCCTCGACACAACGCAGGACGCATGCCTCCCCATGCGGGTGGTGCTGGACAGGGAACTGGCGCCCATTGGGGGCAAGGCGCAGGCCGAAGATTTCGAGCGAACGGCAACCGCCCCGTCCGGATGCCGGATTGCAGCCGTGGTATTCGAGGAGCCGGTGTCGGAAGCGCCGGGGATGTATTTTGAATCGAGGATTGACCCCGAGGGCAGAAGCGCCGTGCTCGACTATGGCTTCCGCACACTGGCGACGGAGCCTGCCCGCCTGGCGACGGCCGCCAACCTGATCCTCGAACCGGTGGATGGAGGCGATATTTTCGCCCTGCCCGCAGCGGGCGTTGCGCAGGCATTGGTACGCAATCCCTTCGGGGAAACCCTGGGCCTGGTCTCCGGCGTCATTCCCAACGATGGGACGGATATCGGCATCCTTTCGGTCACCGGGGACAATGGAATTGCAAAGCAATTCGCCATCGACTTGAGCACCGGGCTCACCAGTGGCGCCGGCGCAAGGCCCAGTGTGGTGGTCAACCTGACGCGGGAAATGCTCGATGAAGCGGAGCCATTTACCGGTACGCTCGACCCCGCCAGCGTTCTCGTACCCGCGCCGATAATGTAAGTGCAGCATAGAAAAGGCCCGCCGAAGCGGGCCTTTTGCATGTCCGGGACCGGAAGTCCCGCGCCTCGACAATTACATGTCGGTGGCGCGCTGTGCCGGGTCCTCGGCATAAGTGGCTTCGTCATATTCCGGCTGTGCTTCGAGCTGCTCGCGGGTGAAATCGCTGTAGATCACCAAATCACCATTTTCGTTGGCCGCAAACTCGAGGTTATCGAGGCCAACGGCGACGCGCTTTTCGCCAATCCCGAGGAAGCCGCCAAAGTCGATCAGCATCGCATCGACCTGCCCATCAGCGGTCAGGAGAATATCACCAACTGCGGCAATATCCTCGCCCTCCGGGCCGACCACGATGGCACCGGTCAGGTTTTCGGCGGTCAGCGCTTCAACTTCCACCGGAGCATAACCTTCACGCGGCAAGGTGTTCACCGAAGTCTGGTCAGCATCCATGGCCGGGTCAGCCGGCGCCATTGCCGGGTCGGCCGGAGCCACGGCAGGATCGGCCGGAGCGGCAGGATCCATGGCCGGATCGGCCGGCGCCATGGCCGGATCGGTACCCAGATTATCTTCCCAGATGAAGTCCGGAGCAGCGGTCAGCGCTTCGGCGGTGGTGGGCAGCACCCAGCGTTCGGTATTGTCGAAGGCGATGCCGTATTCCAGTTCCTGGAAGTCCACGGCGACGTTCTTTTCGCCAATGCCCAGGAAGCCGCCGACACCGATGACCACGGCGTGAATCTCGCCATCGACCGAGATCACCAGGTCATTGACCGTGCCAATTTCCTCTGCGTCTTCACCCATGGTCGAGAAGACCGGGGCACCCATCAGTTCGGAAACCAGGGCATCGCCTTCACCCGCAATATAGCCGGCCGACATATCCCAGGGCTCGTCCGCCTCAAGGGTGGTGTCCGCCGCAGGGGCATCGACCGCAGGGGCAGCACCGTCAGCGGCCGGAGCCGGCGTGGTTGCATCAGCCGGTGCGGTTTCGTTGGCGGGTGCCATCTCGTTGGCGGGTGCCGTTTCATTGGCAGGGGCCATCTCGTTGGCGGGGGCGACTTCGTTGGTCGGGGCCGGGGTCTGGGCGATCGCGGCCGTACCGAGGACCAGAGCAACAGCCGAGGTAGTCAGAAGCGTGCGGATCATAGTAAACTCCAAGGGTTCATCGTTGTGTGAACAGGGCCGTACGACGCAAACTTTGCCGGTATGGCGTCGTGCGGCCCGTTTATGTCCCCTCAACGCATGCAAAGCGCGAGGCGTTCCGCAGCATTTCCCGACAGAATTTCTGGAACAAAAAGAAAGAGCCGGCACCTGGTTGCTCCAGAGCCGGCTCCTCCCGCCTCCCGTTAACGGGCTATCTTTTTTGGGATTGCCCCGTCGCGTTCACGACACGCCGGGCAATCCAGGTCCCCCCGCGGCGCGGCATGGGGCGCGCAAGGGGGCCGACAAGCGCACCATAGCGCAAGCGTGATGGCGGGGCAGTGGCGGCCCGGTTAATGCGTTAACGAAAGCCTAATCGACCAGCACGGCGCTGTCGCGGTCGTAGTCGCGCATCGCCCGGTGCGGCATGCCGCCATCGAAAAACTCGGGCCCGAAGGCCACAAAACCGAGGCTTTCATAGAAGCCGAGCTTGTCGGACTGGGCCGTGAGATAGAACCGGCCCGTCCCCCGCTGCCGCGCATGGTCCATGGCCGAGACCATCAGCTTTCTGGCGATGCCCCGCCCACGAAAAGCCTGATGCACGGCTACCCGCCCGATCTTGGCATGCTCGGGCAGGTCGATCAGCCGCAGCGTGCCCACGACCTCGCCCTCGGCAATGGCCACGAAATGGGTGGCGGTGAGGTCGTATTGGTCATGCTCTTCCTCCTCCGGCACTTTCTGTTCCCAGACGAAGACTTCGCGCCGCAGCGCAAAGGCCGCATTGCAGAGCAGGGAGAAAACCGGAACGGGCAGGATATGGATTTCAGACATGGCCGCAGCCTAAAGTCGAACCGCAAGCAGGGAAAGAGCGCCCTCGCGCCTTCATCACAGCAAGGTGTTTGAACCCCGGCCGCTTTTATCGTATTGTACCGATGAACCGCGACGGCTGGGGCGAACCTGTCGAATTTGTAACGATAGTTCGACGCCTGGCCCTTAAAATCGCCAAACTGCGACCTATATACATCACGTCAGCCACTGTGCCTGCTCACGGACAGCGGCTGATTTTTCTGCCCGCGCGAGGCGGGGGATACCGCAAAGGGGGTGCGTCATGGCCCAAACCAATCTTCCTGTGCTCTCGTCCGAGGGCGGCCTTAGCCGATATCTTCAGGAAATCCGCAAGTTTCCCATGCTGGAAGCGGATGAAGAATACATGCTGGCCAAGCGCTACAAGGAACATGCCGACCCCGGCGCGGCCCAGAAGCTGATCACCAGTCACCTGCGCCTCGTCGCCAAGATCGCCATGGGTTATCGCGGCTACGGCCTGCCGATTTCCGAGGTGATCTCGGAAGGCAATGTGGGCCTGATGCATGCGGTCAAGCGTTTCGAGCCCGAGAAGGGCTTTCGCCTGGCCACTTATGCCATGTGGTGGATCCGTGCCGCCATCCAGGAATATGTGCTGCGCTCGTGGAGCCTGGTGAAGATCGGCACCACCGCCGCCCAGAAGCGCCTGTTCTTCAACCTCAGGAAGGTGAAGGGCCAGATCGCTGCGCTCGACGATGGTTCGCTCCACCCCGACCAGATCAAGCAGATCGCCACGACGCTCAACGTCACCGAAGCCGATGTCGTGCAGATGAATTCGCGCCTCTCGGGCGATGCCTCGCTCAATTCGCCCATGCGGGCGGATGAAGGCTCGTCCGAATGGCAGGACTGGCTGGTCGACGACACGCCCGACCAGGAAACCACGCTGGGCGAGACCGAGGAATTCGACGAGCGCATGGGCATGCTCAACAAGGCCATGGACGTGCTCAACGAACGCGAGCGCGCCATCTTCCAGGCCCGCCGCCTGCAGGACAATCCGGCGACGCTCGAAGAACTGGCCCAGCAATATGACGTCAGCCGCGAGCGCATCCGCCAGATCGAAGTCCGCGCCTTTGAAAAGGTGCAGGACGCGGTCAAGGAAGCCGCGGGGGCCTGATCGGCACATATCTTGAATTGAGAACGCCCCGGTGATGAGCCGGGGCGTTTTGTTTTGACGGGGATGGGGTGGAAAGGCGACAGGCGGCCTCTGGAAACGCCATAGAGAAGCAGACGTGAAAAGACAGTCAGTTTTGCCCAGCCAAAGCCGACGAAATGCGAACCTGGCTATGAAAAGCGTGCGGAAATCTTGATTTATGCAACGGCGTCTAACAGTTTGACAGTAATGGAGATAGCTTGCCGACTTCTGGATCGGGGCTCTAAGAAGATCAGCTCGTTTGACTAAGTGCGGCGCCTCGCGCTGTTGGGGGAAGTATGAAGTCCGTTGTGACGATTAACGCCTCGTTGCCCAACGTCGATGATCGGTTCGAGTACTTCTCGGGTGCATCGCTCCGGGATTACGACATCGCGCTATTCGATCCCACTTTGCCATACCTTACCCGGATTGAATTTAGTGGCGGCGGTTCTTGCATAGACATCGAAAGTACGAAGCAACTGGGTTCCGCAATGAAGCATTGGGCGACGGAAATCGGCGGCGCCCTCTCGGCAGGCAAAACGATCTTTGTGACTCTCGCTGAGTATCAGGAAGACTCCGGCGCCAGCGGCTATGAAGTAGGCGCCAGAGGTCGCAGGTCCTACAACACTTACGCGCTACACAATTACCAAGCTTTGCCGTTTCGCCTCTCGGTTAAAAATGCAAAAGGGCGACAAATAACAGTGGCGGACGGGATGTTTAGAGGTCTCTTGGACACTCTAAAGGAGGTTGCCTCTTATCGAGTTATTTTGGATGAGAGCGCCGGCAAACCAATATTTGCCGCCAAGGACGGAGCGGCAGTTGGCTCTGTGCTGAAACCAAAGGGTATGTCGGGCCACCTCGTGCTGCTGCCATACTTCAATATGATCGAGTACGACACCGACGATCCCGAAATGTGGTCCGACAAAGCTGAGCGGCTGTCGCATGGCATTGTTGCGCAACTCCTCGCCGTGGATAAAGCACTTAGGGCCGAGGGAGCCATATCACCGCCGCCCAATTGGCTAGCCACCGCACCTGTACCTAAGCAAGTGGAGGTGCTGTCCGCGGAGGTCGCGCGGATCGATGCCGAGGTCGGTCTGCTAGTTAGCAGCAAAGAAGAAAAGCTGGCAAAAACCGAGGCCTTGATGGCTCATTCGCGTTTGCTGTTCGAGACCGGCAAGCCCTTGGAGGCCGCAATAGAGGCCGCTCTTCAACTGCTTGGCTTCACGGTGGAGAACTACCGCGCGGGCGACGTAGAAATTGATCATATCTTCGTCGGGCCCGCAGGAGTCCGGATGATTGGTGAGTCGGAGGGCAAGGAAAATTCGTCAGTAGACATCACCAAGTTTAGACAGCTTGAGTCTAATATCAACGAAGACTTTCAGCGAGAAGAGGTAACCGCACCGGCCAAGGGAGTGCTGTTCGGCAATGCCTACAGACTTATTGAGCCCGCGCTGAGGGCGGATCATTTTACGGCCAAGTGTCTGACCAATGCAAAGCGATTGGGAACAGCGCTCGTGCGCACATCAGACCTTTACGATGCGGTCGTTTTCATCCTAGATCACCCCAACAATCATCGTTTTGTAGAGCTCTGTAGAACGGCAATCGAGGAGACAAGAGGCGGCATCGTGGTGTTCCCCGCGCCTCCTGATAACTCGCCCACTAGCCGAGGCGATTAGTTTGCACTCAAGATGGCGACCAAAGGCGGCTTTGGGAGCTCGCGACTAGCCCTGACGTCCGAATAGGGGTCGCCTCCGGCCCGACTGGTTTCCGCCGCATTTTCCGCCCCACCGGTCGTCACGTCAGGCTTGAGCCGAGGCTTCTGCACCTGGAAGGAGCGCGGGCAGCGACAAAATTGTTCGCGTCCCCGTCTCACAAAATCACACCGGCAAGTGAAACGCCCTCGGCTCAAGGCCGAGGGTCACGCGCGTTGCGTGGGGGCGGGACGGCACGTTTCGGGCAAAAGTAATCCCCGCTCCCTCACCATCCCCCATACTCCCCGCATCACCCGGCGCGGCGGCCTGCAGGCGAACAGTGGCCGGGTGAGCCGGGTGGGGCTTTTGCCTGTCCCACAGGTTCCAGTCCGGCCGCGACGGGACGAGCGATCCCCCACCGCCGGACAGTTCCAAAAACCGGCGCCCCGGGGCGGTATGCGTCTCGTTTTTTTGTCTCATGAGGCGCTAGCCGCCTCGGGGTCCGTCCAATCACCAACCGGAAGCGGCGGCGCTGTCCGGCGCATGCGCATGGCCACGATGCATCCTTTTGCCCGTGAGAACGTATTAACCCCGTCGCGACAATATGACTGGACGGAAGGCCACGAAACGCCGAGGTCTTGCCCTTGTAACGCCCCAATGGGGGTCTTACATTCGCCCCAACACTGGCGCGCTCCGAGCGCTGGCCTCTCCGGGACAGGATTTGATGAACGGAAACTTCCGCAACTTCGCCATCTGGCTGGTCATTCTCTTCATGCTGATGGGCCTGTTCCAGGTCTTCCAGTCTTCGACGCGGACCATGTCCGTGGGCGAAAAGAGCTACAGCCAGTTCGTGAGCGACATCGAGGCGGGTCGTGTCTCAACCGTGACCATCACCAATAATGTGGTCTCGGGCCAGCTCAGTGATGGCACGCGGTTCGAAACCATCATCCCCGATGGGGCTGATGTCATCTCCAAGCTCGAAAATGCCAATGTGAGCATCACGGCCCGCGCGCCGGAATCGAGCCCCTTCTGGTCGATCCTGCTCTCGAGCTGGCTGCCCTTCCTCGTCATCATCGGCGTCTGGTTCTTCTTCATCAGGCAGATGCAGGGCGGTGGCCGCGGCGGCGCCATGGGCTTTGGCAAGTCGCGCGCCAAGCTGCTGACCGAAACCCAGGGCAAGATCACCTTCGAGGACGTGGCCGGCGTTGACGAGGCCAAGCAGGATCTCGAGGAAATCGTCGAATTCCTGCGCGATCCCGGAAAATTCCAACGCCTGGGCGGCAAGATCCCGCGCGGCGTCTTGCTGGTCGGCCCGCCCGGTACCGGTAAGACTTTGCTGGCCCGCTCGGTCGCCGGCGAAGCCAATGTGCCCTTCTTCACCATTTCCGGTTCCGACTTCGTGGAAATGTTCGTCGGCGTTGGCGCCTCGCGCGTCCGCGACATGTTCGAACAGGCCAAGAAGAACGCACCCTGCATCATCTTCATCGACGAAATCGACGCCGTCGGCCGCCAGCGTGGCGCCGGTCTCGGCGGCGGCAATGACGAACGCGAACAGACCCTCAACCAGCTCCTCGTCGAGATGGACGGCTTTGAAGCCAATGAGGGCATCATCCTGATCGCCGCCACCAACCGTCCCGACGTTCTTGACCCTGCCCTGCTGCGTCCCGGCCGTTTCGACCGTCAGGTCGTCGTGCCGAACCCCGACGTTTCGGGCCGCGAAAAGGTGCTCAAGGTTCACGTCCGCAAGGTGCCACTGGCCCCCGACGTCGACCTCAAGGTGCTGGCCCGCGGTACGCCCGGCTTCTCTGGTGCGGACCTGATGAACCTCGTCAACGAGGCGGCCCTGATGGCGGCGCGCAAGAACAAGCGCTTCGTCACCCATCAGGAATTCGAAGACGCCAAGGACAAGATCATGATGGGCGCCGAGCGCCGCACCATGGCCATGACCGATGACGAAAAGAAGCTGACCGCCTATCATGAAGCCGGCCACGCCATCATCGCATTGAAGGTTGCCGGCATCGACCCGATCCACAAGGCCACCATCATCCCGCGCGGTCGTGCGCTGGGCATGGTGATGACCCTGCCCGAAACCGACAGCTATTCGTTCAGCCGCGAGAAGGCGCTGGCGCGCCTGACCATGCTGTTCGGCGGCCGCGAGGCCGAGATCATCAAGTTCGGCCCTGAAAAGGTGACGTCGGGCGCTTCGGGCGACATCCAGATGGCCACCAACCTCGCCCGTTCCATGGTGATGGAATGGGGCATGAGCGAAAAGCTCGGCCGTGTGCGCTACCGCTCCAATGACCAGGAAGTGTTCCTCGGCCATTCGGTGACCCAGTCGCAGAACATGTCGGACGAGACCGCCAAGCTGATCGACGAGGAAGTGCGCAAGCTGATCGAGGACGGCGAGTCCTCTGCCCGCCACATCCTGACCACCTACAATGACCAGTGGGAAGCCATTGCCCAGGCGCTGCTCGAATTCGAGACGCTGACCGGCGACGAGCTGCGCGCCCTGATGGATGGCAAGCAGCCGGTCCGCCCGGACGACAGCGGCCCGGCCGCCCCCAAGGCGACCGGTGTGCCTTCGGCCGGCAAGACCGGCAAGAAGCGCCCGGACAGCCCGCCCGAAACCGGCATGGAACCGCAGCCGGAAAGCTGACGGTACTGTGGCCAAAATGCCAAGGGTCGCCCTCGGGCGACCCTTTCGCTTTGCCATCCACTTTCTAATGCCGCGCAAAGTGGTATTGAATCTCAAAGACCAGTGAATCGGGGGACGAGCCCATGGCCCGTAGATATTTTGGCACCGACGGCATTCGCGGCCTGGCCAATGGCGACAAGCTGACCCCGGAACTGGCGCTGAAGGTGGGCATGGCGGCCGGCACGAAATTCGTGCGCGGCGACCATCGCAATCGCGTGGTGATCGGCAAGGACACAAGACGCTCCGGCTACATGATCGAGCAGGCCCTGACCGCGGGCTTCACCGCCGTGGGCATGGATGTCTATCTGCTGGGGCCGATGCCGACCCCGGCCGTGGCCATGCTGACCCGCTCGCTGCGCGCCGATCTCGGGGTCATGATCTCGGCCTCGCACAACCCCTACGACGACAATGGCATCAAGCTGTTCCGGCCCGATGGCTACAAGCTCAGCGACGAGCTGGAGCTGGAAATCGAGGCGCTGGTCGACAGCGACATGACCAGGTACCTGGCCCGTGGCCGTGACATTGGTCGCGCTCATCGCGACGAGGAAGCGCGTACCCGCTATATCGAATATGCCAAGCGCACCCTGCCCCGGAACATCGACCTGACGGGCCTGCGCGTCGTGCTCGACTGCGCCAATGGCGCCGCCTACAAGGTCGCTCCCATTGCCCTCTGGGAACTGGGCGCTGAAGTCTTCACCATCGGCGCCGAACCCGATGGCTTCAACATCAACCACAAGGTCGGCTCCACGGCCCCCGAGGCGGTTGCCGCCAAGGTCAAGGAAGTGCGCGCCGATATCGGCATCGCGCTCGATGGCGATGCCGACCGCGTCATCATCATCGATGAAAAGGGCAATGCCGTCGACGGGGACCAGTTCATGGCCGTCATCGCCCAGAGCTGGATGGAGCGGCAGATGCTCATGGGTGGCGGCATCGTCGCCACCGTGATGAGCAATCTGGGGCTCGAGCGCTATCTCGGCGGCCTCGGCCTCACCCTCGAGCGCACCCAGGTGGGCGACCGCTACGTGCTCGAGGCCATGCGGGCCAAGGGCTTCAACGTGGGCGGCGAACAGTCCGGCCATATCATCCTCAGCGACTTCACCACGACGGGCGATGGCCTCGTGGCGGCACTGCAGCTGCTGGCCGTGCTCAAGCAGATCGAGCGCCCGATCTCGGAAATCTGCGCCCGCTTCGAAAAGGTGCCGCAGCTGCTGCGCAGCGTGAAGTTCAAGTCGGGCAAGCCGCTCGAGCACAAGCAGGTCATCCAGGCCATTGCCGATGGCAATGCCATGCTGGGCACCAGCGGGCGCCTTGTTGTGCGCGCATCGGGCACCGAGCCGGTGATCCGGGTCATGGGCGAGGCCGACGACGCCATGCTGGTGGAAACCGTGGTGGGCCAGATCGAAACCGCCATCCGCCAGGTGGCCTGAGCCGCCACAAGTATTGACAAGGACTTAACCCGACGATGCGTAAAGTAACGCCTCGTAAAGCACGGTATTTGACTATTCAGTAGGGTTAAATGTTAGGGTTAAGCGCTGTTTAAGAAGTTTGCCCGATAGTGGTTGCAATCGACTGGTGTCGTGGCAACCCAAGGAACTTCGTCATGCGTACCTCTTTTGCAGCAGTGCTGATGGCAGGAGCCGCAGCTTTTGCAGCGCCGACCGCTCAGGCGGCGGACATTTTCTTCCCCCCCGTTATCGAGATCCCCGACGTGGATGCAGGTCTGGGCGGCGCCTTTTACCTGCGCGGCAGCGTCGCTCTCGGCGCCCACGGCGCCCACCACGCCCGTCACCCGCAGGTCGGCACGGGTGTCGACCTTTCGGTCACCCGCTGGGGCGGCGGCATGTCCGCGGGCGTCGGCGTCGGCTATGAACTGGGCAATGGCGTGCGCTTCGACGTCACCGCCGACAATTTCACGAGTGATGGCATGACGGCCACCGTAAGCGGTACGCCACCGCTGGTTGACGGTCCGCATTCGCTCAACCTGCGCTCGACCATCGTGCTGGCCAACGCCTATTACGATTATTATCTCGACGGCAACGGCCCGGGCAAAGGCACATTCGTCTATGGCGGCGCCGGCGTCGGTTTTGCCAATAACTACTATGTCCATACCACGACCCCGGGCGCCGGTCCGCAGGACGTCGTCGGTCACAACCTGACCCCGGCAGCCGCCATCATGGCCGGCTTCGGCGTCGACTATGGCGATCTCGTCGCCGATATCGGCTATCGCGGCATCTACATCAATTCGATCAGGAACGACGCGACCACCTATCCCTACGAGATCAACCACTCGCTGGCCCACGAAATCCGTGGCACAGTGCGCTACCGCTTCAACTAAGGGTGTCGTGGCGGCCCGCCACGACCGCCACGTCTTTCAAAGGCCGATGTCAGAAGACATCGGCCTTTTCTACCCTCTGGACGTTCCCCTTGCGCCAATGCTCAATTGGCAGGACACCGAAGGAGGACCGGCGTGCATATTCTCATCATTGGCGCCGCCGGCATGGTCGGGCGCAAGCTGACCCAGGCCCTGATCCTGGCGGGCGAGCTCGGCGGAAAGGCGATCACGGCGCTGACGCTGGCCGATGTGGTCACCCCGGAGCTGACGCTGGCCCAATTCCACATCTCGGCGGTCCCTGCCGATCTCTCGCTGCCCGGAGCGGCCGAAATCCTCGCCGCCAGCCGACCGGACGTGATCTTCCACCTCGCGGCCGTGGTCTCGGGAGAGGCCGAGGCCGATTTCGAGAAGGGCTATTCCATCAATCTCGACGGTACCCGCCTGCTGTTCGAAGCCATTCGCAAGGAGGGTGAGGTCGCGCCCTATGCCCCGCGCCTGGTCTTCGCCTCCTCGATTGCCGTCTATGGCATGCCCCTGCCCGCTGCCATTCCCGATGACATGGCCCATACACCCCTGACCAGCTATGGCACGCAAAAGGCCATCTGCGAGCTGCTACTGGCCGATTATTCGCGGCGCGGCTTTCTCGACGGTGTCGGCATCCGCCTGCCCACTATCGTCGTGCGTCCCGGCGCCCCCAACAAGGCGGCCTCGGGCTTTTTCTCGGGCATTATCCGCGAGCCCCTGAACGGGCAGGAATCCGTGTTGCCCGTGGACGACACAGTGCGCCACTGGTTTGCCTCGCCCCGCTCGGCCGTTGGTTTCCTCATTCACGGCGCACGCCTCGATACCATGCCGCTCGGCCAGCGCCGAAACCTCACCATGCCCGGCCTGTCGGCCACCATTGCCGAGGAACTGGCCGCGCTCGAGCGCTTTGGCGGGCAACGGGCCATGCGCCTGATCCGGCGTGAGCCGGACCCGACCATTGCCCGCATCGTCGCCGGCTGGCCGCAGAATTTCGATGCGTCGCGCGCCCTGTCGCTGGGCTTTGCCGCCGAGACCAGCTTCGACGACATCGTGCGCGTCCATATCGAGGACGAACTGGGTGGAAACCTGCCCCTCTGAAAGCACAGTCACCCTGGATGTCGTCGGCGCCTGGCAAGGGTTAATCAAATGTTGACGTGCCCCTTCCCCGCCAAACTCCGCGAGGATACAGTCCGGCCTCAGCACACCTATGGGGACGATGAGTCGGAACGGCCTGGCCGGTCTCGATGACGTCATGCGCGGGGCATGGAGGCTGGCCCGTGACGCTCGAATGCCTCCAGGGGGCATTTGACTGTGTCCAATACCCATCCCTTGATGCTGGGCGCTGGCCTGGCCGCCGCCATTCTGTTCATCGTCGTAACGCTGGTCGAAATCTGCGTGCGTCCCGGATTCTCCATCGAGCAGCACACGATTTCCATGCTGAGCCTGGGCGATCGAGGCTGGCTGATGGTGGCTACTTTCGTGATTTGCGGCATTCTCACACTGGTATTTGCCCTCGCCGTCTGGCAATTGAGCGGCGCCCGCCTCGCGGCGGGACTGCTGATGGTCTTTGGTGCCTGCTGCGTGCTGGCGGGCTTCTTCCCGACGCGCGGGGCACAGGGCTTCCCCCTGGGAACGGCCCGGAACCGCCTGCCAGACATGGATTTCAGCGCCAACCTGCACCTGATCATTGTTTCAATCGGCTTTGGCGCCCTGATCCTGGCTTGCCTCGTCCTGTCCACGCATTACTGGAGGCAGCGCGAAGCCTCGCTGGCTTCTGGCTTGCTGGCTCTCGGCCTCATCATGCCGGCCATCATCATCATGGGCATCGAGCAATGCATTCCGCGGAATGTCGCCTTCTATGGCGCCGGCGTGCTGGGCTGGCAGGTCATTGCCCTGATTGCCTGGCAGGAACTGACTGGCGGCGAAGCGGCTTCACGCGGCCCGAACAGCCATGCCGGCGTCACCGACCTCAATCGGCCCAGCCCTCAGGCGGCCCGGCGCTGGTGGCCCGACTGGAACTCGGCCAGCGGTACCGGCCGGCCGAAATAATAGCCCTGAAACTCGGCGCAGCGCATTGGCGCAGGAACTCGAACTGCTCCTTGGTCTCGACCCCTTCGGCCAGCACCACCAGGTCCAGGTCGCGGCCGAGCTGGACGATGCTGCGCGCCAGCGAGGCGCTGCGATCGCTGATGGTGACGTCCTGAACGAAACTGCGGTCGATCTTGAGCTGGCTCAGCGGCAGGCTCTGGATATAGGAGAGGGACGAATAGCCGGTACCGAAATCATCGAGCGCCAGCCCGATGCCAATGCCGCGCAGAATCTGCATCTTGGCGGCGACCAGGTCCTTGTTGCTCATCATCACGCTTTCGGTGATTTCGAGCTTGAGCCGCGTTGGGTCGATCCGGTAGCGGTCGAGCATCTGCACCACTGTCTGCTCGAAATCCTCGTCGAGAAACTGGCTGGCGCTGACATTGACCGACAGCGTCAAATGACGGGTGTCGTCGCCCTTGGACCAGCTCGCCAGGGTCTGGAAGGCCGAATCCAGCACCCAGGCGCCGATCTCGCTCATCAGCCCCGCCGTTTCAGCCAGCGGGATGAACTCGGCCGGGGAGACATAGCCCCGCCGGGGATGCTTCCAGCGCAGCAGCGCCTCGGCGCCGAGCAGGGCGCCGTCGGCGTCGACCTGCGGCTGATAGAAGAGCTCGAACTGCCGGGCCCAGAGAGCCGTCTTGAGATCGCCCGCCTGCCGGTCGGCGCGCTCGAACTCAAGCTGGAAGAAATACACGCAGCAAACCAGCATCGCCGTGGCCATGCCGGCATTGACCTAGGCGCCATAAAGGCGCACCTCGTCGGAGATCGGCATGGCGAACGGCAAGGCCTGATTGCTGCTGGCAAAGGCCACGAAGCCGACAAGGCTCGCGCCGATCAGCACCTGCTGCGTCCGCGACGGCTGGCGCTTGAAATTGAGATAGCCCACCATGGCCAGCACCAGAAAAAACAGGTGCGAGACGCGCGGCACGTCGGCGCTTGGGACATCGAAGACCACACACAGAAGGCCGATGAAGAACAGGAACACGCCCTGTGTGTAGAGCAGCGCCCGGGCCAGTTGTCCCCGCGTCGCCAGCACCACGCCAAAGACCGCCACCGCGGCGACGACAGATTGCGAACTCGCCAGAAACCAGTTGCCCTGAAGGCCGAAGAACGCGGTCCAGAGCAGGCTGAGCACGGCAACAGACAGGGCAACCCAGCGATAGGCCAGGATGAAGCGACCCGAATATTGGGTCGCCGCAAGACGTGAATGGACCGATGGACTTGTGTACACCGCGCTTCTCTTGGGCGTTCTGCGACCTCTCCCAAGAAGTTCGCTGTTGATCTCGCCCGAATCTACGCAGATGCACTTAAAATAATGTGAGCGGGGTAAAACACCCCCGCTTCACTCTATTCAGGCGCCAGTCACGCGCCAGATGACATCGCCCACATCGTCGGCCATCAGCACGGCACCATCGCCGGCCAGGGCCACGCCCACCGGACGACCGTAGGAATACTGCTCGTCGGGGGAAAGGAAATCCTTGAGGATTTCGCGCGGCATGCCGACCGGCTTGCCATCCTGGAATTCCACGAAGGCGAGCTTGTAGCCCGAGAGCTTGGAGCGGTTCCACGATCCATGCTGGCCAATGGCCATGCCGGCGGCAAATCCGGGCAGCGTGCCGGCGGGCAGCCAGCACAGGCCCAGTGAGGCAGTGTGCCCGCCCAGAGCATAATCGGGCTGAAGGGCCGAGGCGACCTTGGCCGCATCCTGGGGCACGCGGTCATCGACCACCCGGTTCCAGTAGCAATAGGGCCAGCCATAGAAACCGCCATCGACCACCGAGGTCAGGTAATCGGGCGGCGTTTCGTCGCCCAGGCCATCACGCTCATTGACCACGGTCCAGAGCTGGCCGCCCACCGGCTCCCAGGCCATGCCGACCGGATTGCGCAAGCCGCCGGCGAAGATGCGCGACTGGCCGGTCAGGAGGTCGAGCTCGTGGATGCAGGCGCGGTTCTCTTCTGCCGCCATGCCGGCATCGCCGATATTGCTGAGCGAACCGACCGCCACATAGAGCTTGGTGCCATCGGCCGAGGCGATGAGATTGCGCGTCCAGTGACCGCCCGGGATCAGGTCCATGAGCGTCTTGCCCGGCGTCGTGATCCGGGTTTCGCCCGTCGCATAGGGATAGGCCAGAACCGCATCGGAGGCGCCGACATAAAGGGTCGAACCGATGAGAACGATGCCGAAGGGCTGGCGCACATTCTCGATCAGCACGTGACGTTCTTCCGCCACGCCGTCACCATCGGCATCACGCAGCAGCGTCACCCGGTTGGGGCTCTGGCCCGAGGCCTTGGCCCGCTTCATGGTGGCATGCATGGCATGGTCGAACAGCGAACGCGGCCCGCTGCCTTCCTCGCCCATGGACTCGGCGACGAGCACGTCGCCATTGGGCAGAACATGCATGTTGCGCGGATGCTCCAGATCGCGGGCAAAGGCATTGACCTTGAGGCCGGGCGCGGGCGTGGGCATGTGATTGCCCTCCCAGCCCTTGGCCGTCGGCATCTTGAGGGTCGGGATCTTGCCCTGAGGCTTCGGATCGGGAATGGCGGGCGTTGTGCCATAGGCAGGCGGACGCGGGCCATCGCCGGAATGGCGGATGGCGACGGCAGCGCCGCCGACAAGGGCTACAAGGCGGGCGAAGAGGCTGGTCTGGGCCATGGATCGTCTCGAACAAGCGCGGAAGGGAACAAAGGCAGGAGCGCCACGCTAGTGCCTTTGTTCCACAAGAGCCAGCCCGGCCCCGGAAATTATCACACCAAAGGCTGGGTTTGTCCGGCAGCCGCTAAAGCACTGCCAGTTCGCGATTGCTGATGGCCCTGCCATAGGCCTGCCGGATCGCCGCCTTTTTTTCCAGCGCCACGATGACCGTTTCGGAGAAATTGGTTTCGTACATTTCCGAGAGGTTGTTCAGCCCGCCGGGCGTGAAAACATTGATCTCGAGAATCTTGTCGCCGACAATATCGAGGCCGACGATGAACATGCCGTCCTGGATGAGCTTTGGCCGGACCGCCTCGGCAATATCAAGCATGGTCTGCGTCACTTCGACCGGAGCCGGACCGCCCCCCACATGCACATTGGAGCGGATCTCGCCCTTGGCCGGCACCCGGCGGAAGGCCGCATATTTGCCCTCGCGCATCAGCGGCTTGCCGTTCATGAGGAAGAAGCGCACGTCGCCCTCCCCCGCTTCGGGCATGAAGGCCTGGGCGATCAGATACCCTTCCCCGCTCACCGCCTCGAAGATCTGGTTGAGGTTCTGGTCCTTAGGCGAGGCGATCTTGAAGACATTCTTGCCGCCCGAACCCTGCAGCGGCTTGATGATGGCGCCCTTCTTCTGGCTGTCGATGAAACCGCGGATCTCCTCGATATTCTTCGAGATCAGCGTGGTCGGGCGCACAGAGGCCGGGAAGTCCTGGAAGTAGAGCTTGTTCTGTGCCTTGGCGAGGCCATCGGGATCATTGACGACAAGCACCCCCCGATCTGCCGCGAGACGCCCGAAAATCGGGCCGACATTGGCCGCCCAGGGCCGGTCGGACGCGTCCTGGGACGGATCATTGCGCAGGAACAGCACGTCGATCTCGCTGGCGTCGAAGGTCTGCCTGTCCCGGCTCGCCTGCAGGTCCTTGAAGAGGGTCTCGGGCTTCTTGTAATTGCTGGCCGGCAGGACGAGGCCGGTAACGGCGAGGCTGTCATCGGGGCGTAGGACGAAATCGCCCGGGGTCACATAGCAGATGTCATGACCGCGATTGAGCGCGGCCAGCGCCAGCACGGTGGTGGTAAAGTTCGGGGTCTCGTCTTCGATGGCATTGACGAAAAAGGCAATCCGCATGCGTTGCTCCTAGGCGGCCACAAGGTCGATGGGGGAAAGGCCGGCCCGGAGCCGGTCGAGGCGCTGATCAGCGCCCTTGAGGGAAAGAAACTGCGGGGTGACGACAGGAGGCTTGAGCAGGCCACGCGTGCTCAACTCCTGCATCACTCCGATATGCCCGGCAGCAATCTTGCCCAGCCAGAATGGCTCCAGCGACCCGCCGCCTTCGAGATATCCGAGCAGCTCCACAAGCCCCCGCAGGTAGATGGCATCCTTGGCGAGGCCGCCGCCGCGATAGACGCGCAGCGCCAGGGTAAAGGCCGTGCGTTCGGCAAAGCCATGATCCTTGATCAGCATGGAGAAGACGTCGACGAAGCTGGCGCCATCGAGCATCGCCGACACCGCCAGTACCCGCCCGGCGATCAGCCGCAGGCGCGGCACGGTCATGCCGCCGGCCAGATATTCGGCGAGCACTGCCAGCCCCTCCTGCGCCCCCTCATAGCCGGCAAGGCCCGAGCGGAACAGCAGCAGGCCATGGCCCGAGCCGTTATAGTAAGTGAGCAGATGCACCCCGACTTCGTGGCTCAACAGCGCCTCGACACGCTCCTTCGACATGGCGGTGTTGCGCGAGATCAGGAGGCGCCCATTGGACACCATCATCCCGGACGGAAGGTCGTCGCGCACTTCGATCCGGGCCGAAAAACTGCTCGACTGCCCGGCATAGCGCTCGATCATCGCCTGGGCCCGGCGCTCGACGAAACGATAGTCGACATTTTCCGCTTCATTCTTGCTGCGGCTGACTGCCGTTGCCTCGAGGATGTCGCCGGCGGCAGCGAGGAGCCGCGGCTCGACCGAGCGATAAAGCGCCCGCCCCAGTTCGCGAAACCGGCGCGTGCCGCGCGCCTCGAGCATGGACAGTTGCAGGTCCAGCTCCTGCTGCTTTTCCTGATAGAGCGCGCTCAGTACGGGATCCTCGAAACGGTCGAGATTGATGGCCCAGAGCGCCCGCTTGGCCTCCGATATGTCCACGCTGAGCGGTCGATAGAGGAAGGTGGGCTTGCGTTGAAAAGCGCTGGCCTTGAATTCATCCCAGGCCGGCTCGGCATTGATGGGCGTGACGGCGAGCAGGAAATCGAAGCGCGAAGCCACATCGTCAACGGCCCGGTCGGCCCGGCTGACCGTATCGAGGAACACCCGCCGCCCAAGGGCGCGGTGGCTGACCGGGGAAAGACTGGTTTCGGCGCGGATGAAGCGCTGGGCGGCCCGCAGCGCGCCATCGAACACCGCTTCGACCAGCCGCTCGCGCAGTTCGGGATAGACCGCGCGGGACCTGGGCACCTTGTAGATGGGGGCAAAGCGGACCGTCAGCACCGGATATTTCGGCAGCTTCTGGGCGAGGCCCGCATGGCGGTCCTCGACCATGTCCTGGCGGATGATCCGCGGGGCCCGGTAGCGCACGTCGACTTTTTCCATCGCCCCGACGAAATCGGCCTGGGCGGCCTGCATGGTGGCCCCCGACGTGGCGGAGACACTGACCTCGAATGGCGCGAGGTAGGGCGCGTCCTCGGCCAGGTCATCCTCGGCCAGCTCACCGATATCGATGACCAGAAAGCCGCCGAAGCGCTCCGCCATGGCGGCGCCGACAAGGGAAATCACCCTGGCCGCATCGGTACGATTGCGCACCAGCAGATGCGCCGAGTTGGCCATGACCGCAGCCCGCGCAGCCGGATCGGCCCGTCGCCCCACATGCACGGCGAGGAACGGCATGGGACGGTCCATATAGAGCCGTCCGCGCCCGCCCAGGTCAAGGCGGATCGGCCCGTCGCTGGCGAGACATTTTTCGATTTGCCCGAGGTCGAGACCGGCGGATCTGGCCTTGCCGCTCATGCCCGCGCCTCGAGGGTATCGAGCAGGGTGGGCAGGCTTGCGGCAATGGCGGCGCGCAGCTCGGCGATCACCATGCGATCCGGCGCTCCGGTCCACTCGTCCATGAAGACCTTCTTGAATTCGACGGCGATGGCGCAGCCCGTCTCCGGGAAATGCTCATGCACGAAGCGGGTCTGTTCGCCCCGCCCCTCGAAGGCGACATTCTCGCGCACGTCGAGCTTCTGGCCCATGACCGTCTGTTTGCGCAGCACGGCCATGAACGGGTCGAGCACATGCGCCCAGCGGGCCCGGTCCATGGAGAAGGTGCCGATATTGATGACCGGCGCCTTGTCCGGGTCGGTGGGGGCCGCATCGGCCCCGTTCCGGCGATGATTGTAGCTGTGCATGTCGAGCAGCACGAAACGCCCATGCTCGGCCACGATGCTTTCTAGGAACGCCTTGAGCATGGCGTAGTAGGCCGCGTGCTGGGCGAGGAGGGCATTGAGCCGCTCCCCTTCCGGCGCAGTGTTCCAGACATGTAACCCCCAGGCCTGTTCGGGGGTCAGGTAGACCGCGCCCTCGGCAGGCCGGTTGAGATCGACCTCGAAACGCGAGCGATGCACGACGACGCGATTGGCGATGTCCTGGATCATCTCCGCTGTGAACGGATCCTCCTCGCGCAGCCTTCCGGCTTCGTCGAGGGCCATGGTCTCGACAAGGTCTGGCCAGACATGGTGGCCATCGTGAATGGCAGTACCGACAAGCGGAGAGCGCCCCCTCTCGAAAGACCAGAGGGCGCTAAGGGATGTATCGGTGACAGGAGTGACGCTCTTATCCATGCCGCCTTTAACGTGCGGCATGAATTGCGGGTTCCCGTAAGGCTTAGCCGCGCCGGTCTTCGGACGCGAGACCGGGCCTTTGCGCGTCGGTCCAGAGCGAGCGTGCCGGCACCGCGGCCGGATTGTAGCGCGTCTTGAAGCGCTCGGCGATTTCCATGGTTTCCTCGAGCAGTTTCTGGTCGAGCAGGATCGGATCGAGTCCGAGCGCCCTGAAGGTGGCGTTGGACGCCCAGAGAGCGTTCTCGGCGGCCTCTTTGCGCGGATTGTCGACAAAGGCGACCTTGGCCCCGGTCATGCTGGCGACCAGGCTTGCCAGCGCCCGCACCTGCCGCGTTTCGGCGATCTGGTTGAGGATCTTGACCCGCTGGCCCCGCTGAGGCGGATTGTCGATGGCAAGGCGCACGCAGCGCACCGTATCCTGAATGTGGATGAAGGCACGCGTCTGCCCGCCCGTGCCATGCACGGTCAGGGCATGATCGACCACCGCCTCCATGAGGAAGCGGTTGAGAACCGTGCCATAGTCGCCGTCATAGTCGAAACGGTTGATCAGCGCATCGTCCAGGCGCGTCTCCTCGGTCTGGGTGCCCCAGACTATGCCCTGATGCAGGTCGGTGATGCGCAGCTCGTCATTGCGGGCATAGAACTGGAACAGCAGCTGATCGAGCGACTTGGTCATGTGATAAACCGAGCCCGGCGCGGTGGGAAACAGGATCGAGCGGTCATGCTTGTCGCCATCCGGGCCCCGAACCAGCATATCGAGATAGCCTTCGGGGATTTCGAGCCCGGCCGCGTCATAGCCATAGACGCCCATCGTGCCCAGATGCACGAGATGAATGTCGCGCCGCGCCTCGACCAGCGCCACCAGCACATTGTGGGTGCCGCTGACATTGTTGTCGACCGTATAGGTTTTGCGTCCGGGAGAGCTCATCGAATAGGGCGCAGCCCGCTGTTCGGCAAAATGCACAACCGTGCCGGGCAAGAACGTATCGATGACCGCCATGACATCGCGGTAGTCGCCGGCCACATCGACCTCGAAGAATTCGATGTCCCGCCCAGACACCGCTTTCCAGGCCGCCAGTCGCTCGTCCATCGGCGCAATGGGCGTCAGGCTCTCGGTCCCCAGTTCGGCATCGATCCTGCGGCGCGAGAAATTGTCGACGATGCCGACCTCGTAGCCATGAGCGCTCAGATGCAACGCCGTCGGCCAACCGCAGAAGCCATCTCCACCCAGAACCAGGACGCGGGCCATGGCATTTCCTTTCGTCAAAGGCCGCCCGCTACCGGGCGGGGATTGCGCCCCCGCTCGACTATTTCGGTCAGCCCGGTGTTAACGCGCCGTTAATTTCCGGCGCGAGATTTGTTCCAAGGGCCGAGATAAAGCAAAGGACCGTCACCGTATCCAAAAAGTGACGACATCGACAAAATTCACTCTACGCTCAACCTGGAGCACTACACATCTTGCAGACCTTGGTTAAAGTGGATTCCGGGCATCCAGGAGGATGAGACGTGTCGGATATTATTCTTGATCTTGAGCAACGCGCCTACGAGGCCGCTCTACTTCCTGAATTCTGGCCCGAAGTCCTTGAACGTCTGAGCGATTTTGCCGGAGCTGCTGGAACCGGCCTCGTCACCCTCAATGAACGCGGCGCGCATATCCTCTGTTCGCCCTCTCTTGACGAGGCGCGGGCCCATATTCTCGAGGGCAATTACATGGCCCGTAGCGGCCGCGCCGAAGCCGTGATGCGCAAGGGCCTGGTGGGCCATCCCCGCTTTCTCAACGAGCACGACTATTACGACAGTCTCGACGATGCCTCGTCAGACCCCATCGTGCGGGACGTGTTCCGGCCACGTGGCATGGGCTGGGCTTCGGGCTTCCTGATGCGCACGCCCGAGGACGACATGCTGATCCTCAATGTCGAGCAGCATTACGACAAGGGCCCGATCACCGGCGACGCGCTGGCGGCGCTCAACAGTGTCTATTCCATCTTCGCGCGCTCAGCCATGATCACGGCACGGGCGGACCTGGCCCGCGTCCGCACCACGATCGAAACCCTTGCCGATCTGGGTCTGCCGGCGGCCGCCGTGACCCCTTCAGGCCGGATCACCGTCGCCAATGAGCTGTTCGACACGGCCGGTTCGGTCTGGACGACGCGCATGAGCGAGCGCCTGGCTCTGCTCGATCCAGGCGCCAATGCCAGCCTTTCCCAAGCGCTCGAAACCCTCGGCTCCAACCATGGCCAGCGCTCAATCCCGCTGCGCGACAGCCAGAGCAACCTCATCGCCGGGGTGATCCAGGTGATCCCCATTCGCCGCGCCGTGCATGACATTTTCGGCAGCTCTTCGGCCATCGTCGTGCTCAATCGCACCCGCACCACGCCGGATGCGCGGCTGGTCCATGCGCTGTTCGACCTCACACCGGCCGAAATCGGCGTCGCCGAAAAGATCGCCGGCGGCCAGTCGGTCAGCCAGATCGCCGCGAGTACCGGGCGGAGCCTCGCCACCATCCGCAACCAGCTCAAGTCGGTGATGGAAAAGACTGGTACCAGCCGCCAGGCCGAGCTGGCGCTCTTGATGACCCAGCTCTCGATGCCCGCGGGCGGCGGCGGAAGCTAGACAGACAAAAGGGCGCCCCGCGGCGCCCTTTTCAATCCGTACCGGGATCAGAAATCCCAGTCTTCGTCCTCGGTCGAGATGGCCTTGCCGATGACATAGCTCGAGCCCGAACCCGAGAAGAAATCGTGGTTTTCGTCCGCATTTGGCGACAGAGCCGAGAGAATGGCGGCATTGACCTTGCAGGCCTCGGGCGGGAACAGGGCTTCATAACCCAGATTCATCAGCGCCTTGTTGGCATTGTAGTGGAGGAATTTCTTGACGTCCTCGGCGAGGCCGACGCTGTCATAGAGTTCCTCGGTATAGCGCGTCTCGTTGTCGTAGAGCTCGAGCAGGAAGTCGAAGGCGAAGTCCTTGATTTCCTGCTTTTCGGCCTCGGTGAGGCGCTCGACTTCGCGCTGGAACTTGTAGCCGATGTAATAGCCATGCACGGCCTCGTCCTTGATGATGAGGCGGATCAGGTCGGCCGTATTGGTGAGCTTGGCGCGGCTCGACCAGTACATGGGCAGGTAGAAACCAGAATAGAACAGGAAACTCTCGAGGAAGGTGGAGGCCACCTTCTTCTTGAGCGGATCGCCGCTCTCATACTGGGTGAGGATCATCTGCGCCTTGCGCTGCAGAAACTCGTTTTCTTCCGACCAGCGATAGGCGTCGTCCACGTCGGGCGTCAGGCACAGGGTCGAGAAGATCGACGAATAGGAGCGGGCATGCACCGCTTCCATGAAGGAGATGTTGGACAGCACCGCTTCTTCATGCGGGGTCTGCGCATCGGCCATCAGCCGTACCGCGCCGACGCCATTCTGGATGGTGTCGAGCAGAGTCAGGCCGGTGAAGACGCGGATGGTGAGCTGCTGCTCCTCCGGCTTCAGCGTGGCCCAGCTGGGGATGTCGTTCGAAAGCGGCACCTTCTCGGGCAGCCAGAAATTGGAGGTCAGGCGGTTCCAGACCTCGAGGTCCTTTTCATCCTGGACACGGTTCCAGTTGATGGCGCGCACGCGGGACAGGGGTTTGACGTGGACGTTCATGCTCAATGTCCTCTAGAGCGCGCAGGAGACGCAGCCCTGCACTTCCGTGCCCTCAAGGGCAAGCTGGCGCAGGCGGATGTAATAGATGGTCTTGATGCCCTTCTTCCAGGCGTAGATCTGCGCCCTGTTGATATCGCGGGTGGTCGCGGTATCGCGGAAGAACAGGGTCAGCGACAGGCCCTGATCGACATGCTGGGTCGCCGCTGCATAGGTGTCGATGATCTTTTCCGGGCCGATCTCATAGGCATCCTGGTAATATTCCAGGTTGTCATTGGTCATGAAGGCGGCCGGATAATAGACGCGGCCGATCTTGCCTTCCTTGCGGATCTCGATCTTGGAGACAATCGGGTGGATCGAGGAGGTCGAGTGATTGATGTAGGAGATCGAGCCGGTCGGCGGCACGGCCTGCAGGTTCTGGTTGTAAAGGCCGGTCATCTGCACCTTGGCCTTGAGGTCGCGCCAGTCTTCCTGGGTCGGGATATGGATGCCGGCCTTTTCGAACAGTTCGGCAACGCGGGCCGTCGCGGGCGTCCATTCCCTGTCGGTATATTTGTCGAAATAGCTGCCATCGGCATATTTGGACTTGCCGAAATTCTTGAACGTCTCGCCGCGCTCGGTGGCGATCAGGTTCGAGGCGCGGATGGCGTGATAGGTCACCGTGTAGAAATACATATTGGTGAAATCGACGCCTTCTTCCGACCCGTAGAAGATGCGTTCGCGGGCGAGATAACCATGGAGGTTCATCGCCCCGAGGCCAATGGCATGGCTTTCAGCATTGCCCTTGGCGACCGAGGGCACCGAGGTGATGTTGCTCATGTCCGAGACGGCTGTCAGGGCGCGGATCGAGGTCTCGATGGTCTGGCCGAAATCATCAGAATCCATCGCCATGGCGATGTTGAGCGAGCCCAGATTGCACGAAATGTCCTTGCCCATATGCTCGTAGGAAAGGTCCTCGTTATAGACCGAGGCGTCGCTGACCTGGAGGATTTCCGAGCAGAGGTTGGACATGGTGATGCGCCCGTCGATCGGGTTGGCGCGGTTCACCGTGTCCTCGAACATGATGTAGGGATAGCCGCTCTCGAACTGGATCTCGGCGATGATCTGGAAGAATTCGCGCGCCTTGATCTTCTTCTTCTTGATGCGCTTGTCCTCGACCATCTCGCGGTACTTCTCGGTGACCGAAATCTCGGTCATCGGCACGCCATAGACGCGCTGCACGTCATAGGGCGAGAACAGGTACATGTCCTCGTTATCGCGGGCCAATTCGAACGTGATGTCGGGGATCACGACGCCGAGCGACAGCGTCTTGATGCGGACCTTTTCGTCGGCATTCTCGCGCTTGGTATCGAGGAAGCGCATGATGTCTGGGTGGTGGGCATGCAGATACACGGCCCCCGCACCCTGGCGAGCGCCAAGCTGGTTGGCATAGGAGAAGCTGTCTTCGAGCAGCTTCATGACCGGCAGCACGCCCGAGGACTGGTTCTCGATCTGCTTGATGGGGGCGCCCATCTCACGGATATTGGTGAGGCTCAGCGCCACGCCGCCGCCGCGCTTGGAAAGCTGCAGAGCCGAGTTTATGGCCCGGCCGATCGATTCCATATTGTCTTCGACGCGCAGGAGGAAACACGAGACGAGCTCGCCGCGCTGCTTCTTGCCGGCATTGAGGAAGGTCGGGGTCGCGGGCTGGAAACGGCCGGAAATGATCTCGTCGACGAGATTGCGGGCCAGCACTTCATCGCCGCGGGCCAGAGCCAGCGCCACCATGCAGACGCGGTCTTCATAGCGCTCAAGGTAGCGCTTGCCGTCAAAAGTCTTCAGCGTGTAGCTGGTGTAATACTTGAAGGCGCCGAGGAAGGTCGGGAAGCGGAACTTCTTGTCATAGGCGTAATCGTAGAGATCGCGCACGAAGTTGAAGCTGTAGTGATCGAGCACGTCCTGCTCGTAATAGCCTTCTTCGACGAGATAGGTCAGCTTTTCCCGCAGATTGTGAAAGAACACCGTGTTCTGGTTCACATGCTGCAGGAAATACTGGTGCGCCGCCTGCTTGTCCTTGTCGAACTGGATCTTGCCCTGGTCATCATAGAGATTGAGCATGGCATTGAGGGCGTGGAAGTCGAGCGACTGATCCTGGCCCTGACCCTTGGCGGGGCGTTCTTCCGTGCGGTCTAGTGTGAGCGTATCCAAAACCGTTCCAGTCCCTGTCTGACATTGGCGACGTCCTCATCGGTGCCGAAAAGCTCGAACCGGTAGAGGAGCGGCACGGCGCATTTTTGCGAGACGATGTCGCCCGCAATGCAATAGCCCGTGCCGAAATTCGTGTTGCCCGCGGCGATGACGCCGCGGATGAGATTGCGGTTGCCCGCGATATTGAGGAAGCGGATCACCGGCTTGGGCACCGCGCCCTTGCCGTCGCCGCCCCCATAGGTGGGCAGGACCAGCACGAAAGGTTCGTCCATCACCGGTGGCTCGCTCAAAGCGTCCACCGGCAACCTGACCCCGCCCACGCCCAGCTTTTCGACAAAGCGATGGGTGTTTTCCGAGGTGCTGGAATAATAAACGAGGCCGCCCATGCTGACGCCCTACCCCGTTTCAGAATCAGGCCAGCGCGCCGATCATGTCGGGGCGGAAACCGGCCCAGTGGGTATCACCGGCGACGACGACCGGCACCTGGCGATAGCCCATCTCTTCGACACGCGCATAGGCGTCGGCGTCGGCGGAGATGTCGACCACGGTGTAGTCGAGGCCCTTGCGGTCAAGCGCGCGGGTGGTCGCGGTGCACTGGACGCAGGCGGGCTTGCTATAGACGGTGATGTTCATCAATTTCCCCAAGCTGGTATTCGGTGCGGGGGCAGAGGACGAGACGACAGGGCTGGGCTGAACCCGGCACAGATCGCCGCCGCCCGGAAACCCCGCCGGTGGACGTATGTGTTGAGGCAGGTCTCCTGGCTCGCGGATCGGCATTTCTGTTCGGCCTTCCCAGGTCACTGGAACCCAGTGGCACACGCGAACAGAGACTCACCGCTGACAGTTGCGGGGGCAGCTCCGGAATGACCAGCCGCTGCACACGCCTGACGCACCGAATTCCCGTCTTAGCCTCCACCCCTTGGGAGCGAAGGAACCTTCAACGCTACATATAGTATGTGACAGGACGGATTCGTCAACGCGCCAGACGCGTCACATGACCGCCATGATTCGCGTTTTTGGGCTTGATTTCGCTAAGCCCTGATTCGCCATGGGAGAGGCGGAAAGCATGTGCATCGCTTCACGCGCTCGTGAACCAGAATGGGTGTCCGCACGGCCAGGCATGGCGGGAACCAACCGCGACCGCCTGGGTTAGAGGTGGTGCGTTTCACGCACGCGCCCGCGCCAGTGCGGCATGGCTCGCCCATGAGGGTCGGGCCGGCGGGGTGCCCACTGTCGTCTTATTCCGAGCGGCCCGGTCAGCGGGGCATGGAGGACGGGCATGAGCATCGAATTCTATGACCGGCATGGCTCGGCATGCCTCTATTCTGATGACGATGAGCACCTCTATGCCTGGGACGGCGTCCCCATCGGCTATTTCTATGGCGACCATGTCTATCTGTTTTCCGGCGCCCATTTCGGCTGGTACACGAAGGGGTGGATCGTCGACAACCAGGGCTACCGCATCTATTTTTCGGGAAGCGCCAGGGGTGGCCCGCTGACGCCAACACCGCGGCCCACACCATTCAAGCAGATCAAGCAGCCCATGCCTTTCAAAGAGAACCGCGCGCCCATGCCCGTCAAGCCGCTCGCAAAGAATGCCTGGGCTGACTATGCCTGGTAGAGCGCGTGCCGCATCGGGAGCATTGGGTGCCATCATGCTGGTCCTGGCCACTGGCGCACCGTTGATGGCCGAAGCGACGGGCCAGGACGCTGACAAATCGTGTTTTGGCCTCGCCGGGCGCGACATCTGTATTGCGGAGGACAACTACCGGACTGATGTCTGCCGCGCCATCGAAGCCTTCGCCACCCATTGGGAACTGCCGGTCGCCTATTTTGCCCGCCTGATCTGGCAGGAAAGCCGCTTCGATCCCTTTGCCCTGAGCCCCGCCGGCGCCCAGGGCATCGCCCAGTTCATGCCGACCACTGCGGAGTTGCGCGGCGTCGTCAACCCGTTCGATGCCGCCGAGGCCATGGCCCGCTCGGCCGAGTATCTGCGCTTTCTTGAACTCAAGTTTGGCAATCTGGGGCTGGCGGCAGCCGCCTATAATGGCGGTGAAGGGCGCATGGGGCGCTATGTGGCCAATGGCGGGGTGCTGCCTGCCGAGACGCGTGAATACGTCATGATCGTCACCGGGCACCCGGTCGACCACTGGCTGGCGGGCACGGTGGGTGAGGTTGATTATACCCTCGACCAGTCGAGTGACTTCCAGACCGCCTGCCTCGACATGGCTGCCGCCGTCCGCCCGCCCGATCTCACCGCCAGCCCGGCTCAATGGCAGCCCTGGGGCGTGCTGATCGCCCAGACCGCCTCGGCCGACCTGGCGCAGAACAAGTTCCAGTCGACCCAGAGCCAGTTCGCTGGCCTTTTGGGCAGCGAGCAATTGATGCTGATCACCGCGCGCAATCCGAAGTTCTCCAACCAGTTGCGGTTCTCGGCCATGGTCGGACGCCAGAGCCGGGGTGAAGCCGAGGACCTCTGCCAGCGCCTGCTTGCCGCCGGGGGAAATTGCATCGTGCAGAAGAACGCCCCCTGACCTCCACCGAATCCCCATTGACGAGCGCCCCCGCCCGGGCGTATTTCCGGCCTCAGGACACCTCGCCCTAACGCGAGGCGCATAGGCCTGGGAGGGCCGCTTGATATGGCTGAAATGCCTCAAACCGCACCGGCGGTGAAACCGGCTAATCCAAATTTTTCGTCGGGTCCGTGTGCCAAGCGTCCAGGTTGGACGATTGATGCGCTTGCCGGTGCCCTGACCGGCCGCTCGCATCGTGCCAAGGTCGCCAAGGCCCGCATCCAGCAGGCCATCGACCTCACCCGCGAACTGCTCGAAGTGCCCGCCGACTATCGCATCGGCATTGTCCCCGCCTCCGATACCGGCGCGGTGGAGATGTTCCTCTGGAGCGCCCTGGGCGCCCGCGGCGTCGACATGCTGGCCTGGGAATCGTTTGGCGCCGGCTGGGTCACCGATGTGCAGAAGCAGCTCAAGCTCGATGACGTACGTGTGCTCGAAGCGCCCTATGGCGAGCTGCCCGACCTCACTCAGGTCGATTTCAAGCGCGACGTGGTCTTCACCTGGAACGGCACCACTTCGGGCGTCCGCGTTCCCGATGCCGACTGGATTCCGGAGAACCGCGAAGGCCTCACCATCTGCGACGCCACCTCGGCTGCCTTTGCCCAGAAGCTTGATTTCCAGAAGCTCGATGTCGTCACCTTCTCCTGGCAGAAGGCTCTCGGCGGCGAAGCTGCCCACGGCATTCTCATCCTCTCGCCCCGCGCCGTCGAACGGCTCGAGACCTACAAGCCCGACCGTCCGCTGCCCAAGATTTTCCGCCTGACCAAGGGCGGCAAGCTGATCGAAGGCATCTTCAAGGCCGAGACCATCAATACCGTCTCGATGCTCTGTATCGAGGACGCCATTGACGCGATGCAGTGGGGCCTGAAGATCGGTGGTTTGCAGGCCATGCAGGCGCGCGCCGATGCCAATTTCGGGGTTCTGGCCGACTGGGTCGAAAAGACCGACTGGGTCGATTTCCTCGCCAAGAAGGCCGATCAGCGCTCGAACACTTCGGTGTGTCTCTCGATCGTCGATCCTGACGTCGTGGCGCTCGATGCCGACGGCCAGGCCGCCTTTGCCAGGGCCATTGTCGCCCGCCTCGACAAGCTCGGCGTTGGTTATGACTTCGGCTCCTACAAGGACGCTCCGGCGGGCCTTCGGATCTGGGCCGGCTCGACCATTGAAGCCTCCGACCTTGCGGCGCTGACCCCGTGGCTCGACTGGGCCTTTGCTCAGGAAAAGGCCGCGCTGAAGGCAGCTGCTTAAGACGCTTTCGCCCACGCGACGCCATTCGCTCTTTCGTCATTGCCGGGCTTGTCCCGGCAGTCCATGGACCACCGGGACAAGCCCGGTGGTGACGATGGTGGGGAGGCGACGGCAAGACACATTCATGCGGCTCCTCAGGTCCAGGACCTGGCTCCGCAGCCAAAAACCGGAAAAGCCAAAATGCCCAAAGTTCTCGTTTCCGACAAACTGAGCCCGACCGCCGTCCAGATCTTCAAGGACAATGGCGTCGAGGTGGACTACCTGCCGGACCTCGGCAAGGACAAGGACAAGCTGTTCGAAGTCATCGGCCAGTATGATGGCCTGGCCATCCGTTCGGCCACCAAGGTCACCGAGAAGATCATCTCGGCCGCCACGAACCTGAAGGTCGTGGGCCGCGCCGGCATCGGTGTCGACAATGTCGATATTCCGGCGGCCACCAAGAAGGGCATCATCGTGATGAACACGCCCTTCGGCAATTCGATCACCACGGCCGAACATGCCATCGCCATGATGTTCGCCCTGGCCCGCCAGCTGCCCGAAGCCGACGCCTCGACCCGCGCCTCGAAGTGGGAAAAGAACCGCTTCATGGGCGTGGAAGTCACCAACAAGACCCTGGGCCTGATCGGCGCCGGCAATATCGGCTCGATCGTTGCCGATCGCGCGCTGGGCCTCAAGATGAAGGTCGTGGCCTTCGACCCGTTCCTGACGCCCGAACGTGCCCAGACCATGGGCGTGGAAAAGGTCGAGCTCGACGAGCTGCTGGCCCGCGCCGACTTCATCACCCTCCATACCCCGCTGATCGACGCCACCCGCAACATTCTTAATGCGGAAACCCTGGCCAAGACCAAGAAGGGCGTGCGCATCATCAACTGCGCCCGCGGCGGCCTGATCGATGAGGCCGCGCTTTACGATGCGCTCAAGTCCGGTCATGTGGCGGGCGCTGCCCTCGACGTGTTCCTGGTCGAACCGGCCGAGAACAATCCGCTGTTCGAACTGCCCAACGTCATCTGCACGCCCCATCTGGGCGCCTCGACCACCGAAGCCCAGGAGAACGTCGCCCTGCAGGTGGCAGAGCAGATCTCGGCCTATCTGATGACCGGCGAAATCACCAATGCGCTCAACTTCCCGTCCATTTCGGCGGAAGAAGCCCCGATCATCACCCCCTGGGTCAAGCTTGCCGAGACCCTGGGCTCGTTTGCCGGCCAGCTGACCGAGACGGCCATTTCGGGCATCAAGATCGAATTCGAGGGCACCCCGGCCAGCCTCAACATCAAGCCGATGATCGCCGCCGCCATCAATGGCGTGCTCAAGCCCTCGCTGGGCGACATCAACATGGTCTCGGCCCCGCAGATCGCCAAGGATCGCGGCATCACCGTGGAAACCACCACCCGCGACCAGCAGGGTGCCTATGAAGGCTATATCCGCCTGACCGTGACCACCGAACGCCAGACCCGCGGCATTGCCGGCACGCTGTTCGTCAATGGCAAGCCGCGCATCATCCAGGTCAAGGACATCAACATGGAAGCGGAAATCACCCCGCACATGCTCTATGTCACGAACGAGGACAAGCCGGGCCATATCGGTCGCCTCGGCACCACGCTGGGCGCTCTCAATATCAATATTGCCAACTTCAACCTCGGCCGGGCCGAAGTCGGTGGCGACGCCATTGCCCTGGTCTCCATCGACGGCACCCTGACCGACGACCAGCTCGGCCAGATTGCCAAGCTCGAAGGCGTCAAGCAGGCCAAGGCCCTCAAGTTCTGAGAACCAACACACGACCACCTTAAAGGCGGCCATTGGCCGCCTTTTTTGATTGCAAAGACCATTCCGCACCGTCGAGACGTGCCGAACCACCGGCCGGCGCGTATGCCTCCGGGTCATATTGGTGATGGAAGCCCCGAGACGGCTTTCGTCCCTGGAGTTTTAGTTTAGTGAGACGCAAGTCGCCTCGGGGCGTCGGGATTTCCGGCAGGGGGTTTCGCTAGGGCCGGCTTGTGCCGGAATTTCCCATCCCCGGACCCACGCCCCGTAACGATTCAGGGTGCCCCGACTGTCGCCGGACGGTTGATCGTTGCAACCCCATCTCCACCCGGCTGATGGGATGAGAATACGGGAGGTTTGGGGGGCGGGGATAATTATATACGTGGAGCACTGGATTGCCCGGTCCATCTTTCCGTCCTAGACGGGACGCTACCCCCGCCGCGCCGCCCATTCGGCCAGGACAATGCCCGAGACGATGATGGCTGCCGCCACGAAATGATAGGGCTGCAGGCTTTCGCCCAGGATGATGACCGAGCCCAGCGTCCCGAAGACCGGGATGAGATTGTGGCTGGGCGCGGCGCGGTTGGGGCCGACCAGTTCCACCCCGCGCGCATAGGCGACCTGGCTGAACATTGAGGGAAAGATCGCCACATAGGCGATGACGGCCCAGACCGTGGGCGAGGCATGGGCCAGCGTCGCCACTTGGCCCAGCCCGCCGCCGAACAGAGCCAGCATGATGACGGCGCTGATCGCGGCACCGAGAAAACTCACGGCCATGAAGCTCATGATATGGACTTGCGGCCGGAACCGCAGCCCGAGCGTATAGGCGGTATAGGCCAGGCACGCGAGGATGACGAAGCCGTCGCCGATATTGATGTCCATGGTCACAAGCCGGGCCGGATCACCATGGGTTGCGGTCAGGATCACCCCCGATATGGCCAGGATCACCCCGATGACCTGGATCAATTTTGCCCGCACCCGGAAAACGATGAAATTGGCGCCCAGGATCAGCATGGGAAGCGATGCCTGCTCGATCGCTGAATTGACGGCCGTGGTATATTTGAGCCCGACATAGAGAAAGGCATTGAACAGCGCATAGCCGACAATGCCGAAGGCCATCAGCACCGGCCAGGTGCGGCGCACCACGGACCAGTCGCGCTCGAGGTGGCGCCAGCCAAAGGGCAGGATGAAGGCGGTGGCCAGCACGCAGCGGCAGGCCAGCAGCAGGAAGGGGTCGATTTCGCCCACGACGAGCTTGGCCGCCACCACATTGCCGCCCCAGAACAGCGGCGCCAGGACCAGAAGCAGGTAGGGCTGATCGAGAATACTGGCGAAAATGCCGCTGTTTTGGTGTGTCTGCGGCTTTGTCATTGTCGTCGCGGTGATGTAAGGACGTCAGGACTTAACAGTTATTCGGCCACAATCAAACCCGACAAAGGTGGCCGGGGGGACAGACGTCCAATCATCAGGGGACCTGCCGCGCATGCGGCTTTCCCGTTTTTGTGCCTTCTTTGGGGAAGACTGAAATATGGCGAATGTGGTTGTCGTCGGCTCGCAGTGGGGCGACGAGGGCAAGGGCAAGATCGTGGACTGGCTTTCGGAGCGCGCCGACGTCGTCGTGCGCTTCCATGGCGGACACAATGCCGGCCATACGCTGGTCATCGATGGCGTCAGCTACAAGCTGGCTTTGCTGCCCTCCGGCCTTGTCCAGGGCAAGCTCTCGGTGATCGGCAATGGCGTGGTCGTCGATCCGCACCACTTCGTGGCCGAAATGGCGAAACTCCGCGGCCAGGGTGTCAAGATCACCCCGGAAGTCCTGCGCATCGCCGACAATGCACCGCTGATCCTGTCGCTGCATCGCGAGCTCGACGGCATTCGCGAGGACGCCAATTCCGGCCTCAAGATCGGCACCACCCGCCGCGGCATCGGCCCGGCCTATGAGGACAAGGTCGGCCGTCGCGCCATCCGCCTCATCGACCTCAGCGAACCCGAAACGCTGATGCCCAAGATCGAGCGCCTGCTGACCCATCACAATGCGCTGCGGCGCGGCATGGGCCTCACCGAAATTGCGGCACAGACCATCCACGACGAACTGACCTCGATCGCCGGGGAAATCCTGCCCTTCATGGACCAGGTCTGGCGCGTGCTCGAAGACAAGCGCAAGGCCGGCGCGCGGATCCTGTTCGAAGGGGCGCAGGGTGCGCTGCTCGACAACGACCACGGCACCTATCCCTTCGTCACTTCGTCCAACACGGTTGCCGGCCAGGCCGCTGCCGGTTCGGGCCTCGGGCCCACGGCCATCGGCTATGTGCTGGGCATTACCAAGGCCTATACGACCCGCGTGGGTGAAGGCCCCTTCCCTTGCGAGCTCGATGATGAGATCGGTCGCCATCTGGCCACTGTCGGGCGCGAAGTGGGGGTCAATACCGGTCGCCCGCGCCGCTGCGGCTGGTTCGATGCCGTCCTCGTGCGCCAGACCGTCAAGACCTCGGGCATAACGGGCATTGCGCTGACCAAACTCGACGTCCTCGATGGCCTGAAAGAGATCAAGGTCTGCGTCGGCTATGAGCTGGACGGATCACGGATTGATTATTTGCCTGCCTCAATGGGAGCACAGGCGCGGGTTAAGCCGATCTACGAGACGCTCGAAGGCTGGTCCGAAACCACTGCAGGCGCGCGCTCCTGGGCCGAATTGCCGGCTCAGGCGGTAAAATATGTGCGCTATATCGAAGAACTGATTGGCGCGCCGGTTGCCCTCTTGTCTACCAGCCCTGAAAGGGCCGATACCATCCTTGTGGTTGACCCATTCCAAGACTGAGAATTTTTGATAAAAGACTGCGCTGTCATAGTGAGTACCAAGTAGCCAATGGCGGATTACAAGGAGCTGTTGCGTCGGGCGATCTCGGCGCTGCCGGAGAATAACGGGGCCGCGCGTCGCGCGGTGTACGAGAAGGCGCGTTCCGCCCTGGTGGGACAGTTGCGCGCCATCCAGCCCCCCTTGCCGGCGCGCGATATCACCCAGCATCGCCTGCAGCTCGAAGACTGTATCCGCCAGGTCGAACAGGAAGCCAGCGAAGCGGTCATCAGCCTGGGGCGCGATGGTGCCCTGGCTGCCCGTCCGTCCGTAGTCCCCGCCCCGCCACGCCCGGCGCCCGCCGTCTATACGCCACCCGTACCGGCGCCTGTTCCGACCGCCGCGCCAGTGGCGACACCTGCGCCGGTAGCGGCCCAGCCGGCTCCGATCCCCGCGCCGACCGCTAGGGCCGAAGCCAGGCCCGATGTCGTCGAGCCCGTCCCCCAGCCGATCGAGACCGTTAACGCGCCCGAGCCCGAGCTCGACAGCCAGAGCGCCGAGGACGCGCCGGCCGAAGCACCCAAGACAGAATCTGAGCCCGAGACCGCCCCGCCGGCCACCTCGATCGAGGACATCATTGCGGCCGCGTCGGACCCCGCCAATGGCGGCAGTGGCACCACGCTCGAGCCACCGGCCAAGCCCGAGCTTCTCCCGGAACCTCAGGCTGGCGCCACCAAGACGCTGCCCTTCAGCATCCGGGTGAGCTCCAACCCGGCGCCGACAAAGCCGGAACGCCCCTCTTTCTTCGCACCGCGCAGCGAGCCGGTTATTCCGCTCGCTCAGGGCGGCACGGCTTCGGCCGTCGCCCTCGCGCCGCGTGTCGAGCCGGTCCTTGGCAGCACCGCCCTGGCGGCCACCCAGCCCGCAGTGACCGAGCCCGTGGTCATCGGCAAGGCCCTGGTCGACACGGCCCTGTCGAGCGAGCGCGAGGTCGAACTCGAACAGGACGAAGCCAGCGAAGCGCAGGGCGTGATCGAACGCGCCATCGAAACGCTGGATCGCGAAGCGCGCGGCGAGGCCACGCCTGCCCTGCCCCAGCGCGCCGGCCCGCGCCTCGTGACCGAGTCGCAGGACGAGGAAGATTCCGGCTTTGCTCCTGCTGGTGCCGAACGCCGCCCGGGCGCGGGCCTCACCATTTTCCTCATCGTCTTTGCGGTACTGCTGGCCGGCGTGGGTGGCGCGGGCTTCTGGGCCTGGCGCGAGGGCTATGTCGATCTCGACCAGATGTTCGGCCGCAGCCCGGCCGCGACAACGACCCAAGTGGCGACCGAAACACCGCCGGTCACCGGACCGACCATGGACAGCACGACGCCGACCTCGTCGGAAGAAGGCGCTGCGGGCCCCGGCAATACGGCCACCACCACCGCCACCGAGCCCACCAGTGCGCTCGAAGTGACCGAGGACCGGCTGGAGCCGACACCCGAACCGGTCACCCCGACAGGCAACGAAACCGTACTGCCCTCGATCGGCAGCGAGCCCAAGAGCGAAGAACGCCTTTCGGGCAGCGATACTTCCATTGCCGCCACCACCGACGATCCGGCCGCAACGGTCGATCCGGCGCTGCTGGCCGGGAACCAGTCGCTGCTGCTGGAGGCCTCGACCAATGGTCAGGGCGGCGCCGTGCCCTTCTCCGGCACGGTCGAATGGACCCAGGGCACGGACGAGCTCGGGCTGCCGACGCTGAACGGCCAGGCCAGTATCCCGGCGCGCAATCTGGGCGTCTCGATCACCATCCGCAAGAACAACGATCCGGTGCTGCCCGCCAGCCACCTGATGGAAATCACCTTCGACGTGCCCGAGACCTTTATCGGCGGGTCGATTTCGACCCTTGCCGGCGTGCTGCTCAAGGACGAGGAACTGGTGCCCGGAACGGCCCTTGCCGGCGCGGCCGCCCGCATCCAGGGCAACAATTTCCTCTTCGCGCTCAGCGCTTCGCCTGAGGATCTTGCGGCCAATACCAATCTGCTCGACACACGCCGCTGGATGGATCTGGCCATAGTCTACGGCACCGGCCGCAATGCCATCCTCACCCTCGAAAAGGATGAAGAGGCGCAGGCCCTGTTCGATACCGTGCTCGCGGCCTGGGCAGAGTAAAAGCATCGGGGCGCGTCAGACGCGCTCCAGCTTCCCCTCCACGATCCGATAGTGCCGGCGCGCCAGTGCGGCGATGTCGTCGGCATGGTGGCTGACCAGAACGGTGTGCCAGTTGTGCCGCTGGGTCAACTCACCCACCAGCGCCCGCGTGGTCCTGCGGGTCTCGTCGTCGAGGGCCGAGAAAGGCTCATCCAGCAAGAGGACTGGCCGGGCGCGCAGCAAGGTACGCGCCAATGCCACGCGCTGCTTCTGCCCGCCTGAAAGCGTGGCGGCCGATTTCCCGGCAAAGCCCGCAAGGCCCACTTCCGCCAGCGCCGCGGCCACCCGCTCCCGGGCCTCTGGCGTGCCTCTGGGCAGGCCAAGGGCGGCATTTTCCTCTGCGCTCAGATGCTCGAAGAGATTGTCGGCCTGCAGCAGCAGGGAGACCGGACGGCGTTCCGGGGGCAAGGGCAGCAGATCCGTGCCGTCAAGGACCAGCGCGCCGCCAGTGGGACGAAGAAAGCCTGCAAGCAGATCGAGCAAGGTCGACTTGCCCGAGCCGCTGGCCCCGGAAATGGCAGTCACTTCGCCCGGCTCGGCCACCAGGGTGAACTGATAGGCCCCAGTCTGCCCTGGATGAGCAAAGGCCAGATCATCGGCGCGGAGCATGGGCGATCCTTTCAACGAGGCGCGGCAGGCCGACAAAGGCGGCAATGGTGAACAGCAGCAGCAATGCGGCGATGGCGGCGGCGTCATTGGACTTGTAGGAGCCCAGCGCGCGATACATCAGAAGGGGCAGGGTCTGGAAATCCTGGGTGCCGAAGAGGGCGATGACGCCCAGATCCCCCAGGGAGAAACAGAAGGCCAGAGCCAGCATCAGCCCGATATCGCGCCCGATCAGCGGGTATTCGATGCGCGTGAACTGGACCCAGCCTGAAAGGCCCAGCGCGCGGATCAGCTTACCCCGGCTGCGCATGATGGCATCGAGCGGCGGCCCGAGGGTGGCGATGGCAAAGGGCAGTGACAGGAGGCTGTTGGCAAACACCACGACGACAGGCGCGGCCATGCCCGTGGGCACGCCCAGGGAACGGACGAGAAGGAAAAAGCCCAGCGACAGCACCACCGCCGGAACCGCAAGATAGGCATAGGCAGGAACGCCCAGCAGCGTCCTTGCGGCCGGATGATGGGCCGCGCTTCGGCCCAGTGACAGCGCCAGCGCCAGCGCCAGGGTGAGCAGTGCCGAGCTGGCGCCGATGGCAATGCTGGTGGTTGTAGCGCGCCAGAAGCCAGGTTGCCCGAGGACCCGCCAGAGCCCGCTCGATAGGCCGTCATAGAGCACCGAAAGAAGCGGCAGGGCAAATCCCACTGTCCCGAGGACCAGCACCAGCCATTGCAGCACGCGGACAGGACCGGCATCACGCCAGGTCGGCTGGGCCGAGCGGGCGAGCGCCGAGGGCACGGGGGTGAAGGCGGAGGCCAGAAGGATGACCAGTGAGCAGACGGCGATCTGGGTCAGCGCCAAACGCACCGCACCAACCAGATCGAAATCCAAGCGCACGGCGGTATAGATGGCCACTTCCAGCGTCTGGTTGGCCGGTCCGCCGCCCAGCAGCAGCACGATGGGAAAGCTGGTAAAGGCCAGGAGGAAGATGATCGCCCCCAGGCCGGGCAGGCTGCCGCGCAGCGCCGGCCAGTCGATCAGCGCGAAGCGCTGCCAGGCCGAGAGCCCCAGTGACTGCCCGACCTTGAGGCGGCTTTGCGGGATACTGTCGAGCCGCGCCAGAAGAATGCGGGCCGCAAACGCGCCGTCGAGCACCACATGGGCGATGAGGATGCCCGAAAGCCCATAGGCGGGGCTGTCGAAACTGACGCCGAACAGACTCTCGGTCAGCTGATTGATCCAGCCATTGCGCCCCCAGATCGACAACAGCCCAAAGGCCACGACCATGCCCGGCGTCACAATGGCCGCGGCAAAAAGGCCTACCACGAGATCGCGCCCGGCAAACCGCAGGCGGTTGAGCGCCCAGGCCAGAGCGGTGCCGACAAGCAGCGACAGCACCATGGTGAGCCCTGCCTGGAGGCTCGTCATGCGCAGGAGATGAGCAATATCGACGCGCGAACCGGTCTCGGCCCCGGTCGCCGCAGCCAGAATGGCCCAGAGCACCGCGCCGATAAGGGCCGCGATGATGACGGTGAGGGCCGAGGCAGAGGCCAGGCGCAGCGGGCGGTGGGGGAGGGTCAGCATGACATGTTCGCCGCTTTACCCACGAAAACACCCCCACCCTTTATCCCTCCCCAAAAGGGGGAGGGAGACGATGACCACTGAAGATCGAGGCTTCCGCCGCCCTCCCCTTGATGGGAAGGGTGGGGTAAAAAGCCCCACTCCCGGCCCTCCCCGCGAGGGGGAGGGTGCATCGTGCCGGTGGAGGTCATCGCAGTTACTGCACAGCCGCCAGCATTTCCTCGATCCAGGCCGCCGAATTGGCGGTGATCTCGGCCTCGTCAAGGGCCAGGGTCTTTTCCGGCTGCGGCAGGCCCTGGAAGGCCGGATCGAGATCGGTGCCCAGATCGACGACCGGGAACATCCAGTTGGTGGTGGGAATGGCTTTCTGCCCTTCGACCGAGGTCAGGAAGGCGAGGAAGCCGCGTGCCAGGTCCTGCTGGTCGGAGGATTTGAGAATCCCCGCGACTTCAATCTGCGGGAAGTGGCCTTCGCTGAACATCGCTGCCTTGATGGTGTGATCGTCAGCATCGAAAATGTGGTAGGCGGGCGAGGTCGTGTAGGAGAGCACCATGTCAGCTTCCCCATCGAGGAAAAGGGCGTAGCTCTCGCTCCATTCGCGGGTGATGGTCAGGATATGCGGCTTGAGGCCGGCCCAGATTTCCGGAGCGCGGTCGCCATAGGCGGCCTTGACCCAGAGCAGCAGCCCCAGGCCCGGCGTGGCCGAGCGGGGGTCCTGGATGACGATCTTGACCTCGTCGGGCAGCGCGATCAGCTCTTCGAACGACGCCGGCGGGGTCGGTATCGTGTCGGTGTCATGCATGAAGGCAAAGTGCGAATAGTCGAAGGGCACGAATTGCGCATCGGTCCATGCGGTCGGGAGCGCCAGATGGCTCATGTCGAGGCCATGATCGGCAAAAAGGCCGGTGGCGCGGGCTTCCCCGGCAATGGCCGTATCGAGACCGAGGATCATGTCGGCTTCGGTGCTGTCGCCCTCGAGCTGCACCTTGCGCAGCGTACCGATGGAGCTGTCGGCGGCGACCCAGTTGACGGTGCAGTTGCAGGTGGCTTCGAAGCCCTCCTTCAGGGGAAGGCCCGGGCCCCATTCTGAGGCAAAGCCATCATAGGTGTAGATGGTGAGGGTGGGCTTGTCCTGGGCAATGGCCGAGCCGGAAATTCCGGCAAGAAGGACCGCAAGCGCCAGCGAGGAGGATTTGACCATGATGGTCTCCCTTCGTTTGGTGTGCGGCCATGGGTGAAGGGATGTGGTCAATGGAGAGGACGCGCGAGGGCACCCTTGCCATCTCGAACTTCCTCCGCCAGCATGACCTGGTTCAGGTTCTATGGGTAACTCTCAGCTCCGGCGGTAACCGGAACACCCCAGCGAGACGGTGCGGACCTTATTGAGAGAAAACCCCGAGTGCAATCCCCCATTCGAATGACAGAAAAAACCCTGCTGCGCTTTGAGCGCCCGCTGGCCATTGTCGGCGGCGGCACCGTGGAGGCCGGGCTGTTGCGGGACCTCGCTGCGCGCGGCGTGGCACTGGTCGGCGCCGATGGCGGCGGCAATACGATCGGCGATGCGGGCCTCGTGCCCGAAGCCATCCTGGGCGATCTTGATTCGCTCGAGGACCGCGCGGGCTGGGAAAGCCGGACCCGCGTCATTCACATTCCCGAGCAGATCACCACCGATTTCCAGAAGGCGCTTTATTCGACGGCGGCCCCCGTTACGCTCGCTCTGGGCATGACCGGCAAGAGGCTCGACCATACGCTGGCTGCCCTTGGCGCCCTGCTCGAGGTCGCGCCGCATCGCCGGGTTATCCTGGTGGATGAAACTGACGTGGCGCTGGCCGTTTCGGGCCCCTTTGCCTTCGATGCGGCGGTGAAGGAGCGGATTTCCGTACATCCGCTAGTGCCGATCACCTTCGCGCGCACCCAAGGCCTCTACTATCCCATGAACGACCTGCTGCTCGATCCGGCCGGACGGCTGGGTACGTCCAATGAGGGCACCGGCGGCCGGGTCGAGATCGTGCCCAAGGACGATACGCCCTGGCTGCTCATTCTCGGGCGGGAGCGGCTGTGGGATCTGGTAGAGGGATGTTTGAAGGGTCAGTCCTTCACCCATCCGGAGCGATAGGCGAGTCCCCTTCTCCCCTTGCGGGAGAAGGTGCCCGAAGGGCGGATGAGGGGTCCGGGATATCAATCCGGCCACTGCGTGCGCGGAGAGAACCCCTCACCCGGTTCCGCCGCTGAACGCGGGCGGAACCACCCTCTCCCACAAGGGGAGAGGGGTGAGCCTGTGGCTGACAACAGGCGATCCTAAACCGCCTCGTCCAGACGGAACTGCAGCCGGGCCAGTTCGGCGTAGCGGCCGCCCTTGGCGACGAGTTCGTCATGGGTGCCGCGATCGATGATGCGGCCGCCATCGAGCACCAGGATGGTGTTGGCGTCCCTGATCGTGGCGAGGCGATGGGCGATGACCAGTGTGGTGCGGCCTGCCATCAGGTGCTCGAGCGCCAGTTGCACCAGCCGTTCGGACTGCGCATCGAGCGCCGAGGTGGCCTCGTCGAGCAGCAGGATGGGCGCATTCTTGAGAATGGCGCGGGCAATGGCGAGGCGCTGCTTCTGCCCGCCCGACAGCATGACGCCCCGCTCGCCCACGACCGTCTCGTAGCCCCTGGGCAGGTCGGCGACGAAATCATCGACCAGTGCGGCCCTGGCGGCCGCGACCACCTCATCCATGCCCGCATCGGGTTTGCCGAAGCGGATATTGTCGGCAATCGTGCCGGCGAAGATGATCGGCTCCTGCTCGACATAGGCAAAGCGTTGCCTGAGACCCGCCATGGTCACGTCGCGAACATCCACACCATCGACCAGGATCGCGCCGCCGGTGACATCGTAGAAGCGCTGGAGGAGCGACAGCGTCGTCGACTTGCCCGAGCCCGAAGGGCCGACCAGGGCAACGGTCTCGCCCTTGCCCACGGCAAAGCTGACGCCATCGAGCACCTTGTCGCCGCCGATCCCGCCATAGGAGAAGCTGACATCGGCAAATTCCACCGTGCCCAGCGGCTGGGCCGGCAGGGCGACCGGACGGACGGGATCGACGATTTCAGGCTCGGTATCGAGGATTTCGATGAGCCTTTCGGTCGAGCCGGCGACGGTCTGCAGCGATCCCAGAACCTCGGACAGATTGGTCAGCGCCCCCGACGCCATCAGGGCATAGACGAGGAACTGCGCCAGCTGTCCGGCCGTTACCGTGCCTTCAAAGACCGAACGGGCACCCCACCAGACAAGACCCACCAGAGCCGCCGTGCCAAGGAAGATAACCATGCCCACAAGGAAGGCGCGGGCCCCGAGGCGGCGCGTTTCGGCACGAAAACTGTCTTCGCTGTTGCGATCGTAATGGGCGGACTGGCTCGCCTCCTGGGTGAAGGCCTTGACCGTGCGGTTGGCGCCCAGCATTTCCGTCGACATGGCCGAGAGCTCGGCCAGCGCATCCTGGGTCTTGCGCGACATGCCCTGCAGGCGCCGCGAATAGATCATGACCGGAATGAGGATGGCCGGCAGGGCGACGACAACGCCAAGGGTCAGCAGCGGGCTGGTCAGCAGCATCATGATCAGCGCGCCCACGATGGTGACCAGGGAACGCAGGGCCAGCGACAGGTTGGAGCCGACGGCACCGCGAATGACGGCCGTATCGCCATTGAGCCGGCTGGTCAGCTCGCCAACCCGATGGGTATCGAAATAACGGGCGTCGAGCCGCAGGAGATGGGCGAAGACGGCTTTGCGCAGATCGGCGACGACGCGTTCACCAATCACCGAGATGAAATAGAAACGCGCGCCGCTGGCCACGCCCATGATGACGGCGATGCCGACGATCAGCCAGCCATACTGGCCCACCACTTCGAGATTCTGGGCAATGAAGCCCTCGTCGATGGCCCCGCCTAGCACGGCCGGAATGGCCAGCGAGGAAATCGCCGAGACCAGCAGAAAGAGGATGGTCAGCGTCAGGCGCAGCGGATAGCGCAGCAGAAAGGGCAGGAGCCGTCGCAGCGGCTGCAGGCGGCGCGGGGCGGCCTTCACTTCCTCGACGATCTTTTCAGGGTCGGATGCTGCCGAAACGGCCTGGTCTGTCATGGCTGGAACACGCCGCTTCTGCTGGAGAGCCGGCCTCGGCCAGCGGTCGCATCCATATAGGGCCTGGCCCCGAGAGCCGCAACCGGAGCGCTGCGGGCAATATTGACGCGCCAGTTCTTCACCGCAACACGCTACCGGCCCTTGCAGAACCCGATCTTCTGCGCTAGGAAGCCGCCCAACACCAGTTTGATGCTCTCCGGGCGCTGCGGCGCCCGTTTGATTTGAGGCAAAAGATGAAGACCGATATCCATCCCGACTACCACACCATCACCGTGGTTATGACCGACGGCACCAGCTACCAGACCCGTTCGACTTACGGCAAGGAAGGCGACACGCTGCAGCTGGACATCGACCCCAAGACCCATCCCGCCTGGACCGGCGGCACGGGCCAGCTGATGGACCGCGGCGGCCGCGTCTCGCGCTTCAAGGAGCGCTTCAAGGGCCTCGGCATCTAAGCCGACCCGACTGGAATTCGATCAAGCCCGGCCCTCGCGCCGGGCTTTGTCTTGCCTGGAGTTTCGACATGTTCATCCTCTCGCTCACCTATCTCGTACCGCTCGATCAGGTGGACCAGCATATTGCACCGCATATGGACTGGGTCGCCAAGGGGTATGACGAGGGGATTTTCCTGGCCTCCGGCCGCAAGGAGCCGCGCACCGGCGGCGTCATTCTTGCCCATGGCGAACGCGCTTTCCTCGAAAAGCTGGTGGCCAGCGACCCCTTCGTCACCGCAGGCGTGGCTGAATACGAGATCACGCAGCTGGCGCTGAGCCGCACCGCGCCCGGGCTGGAACGGCTCAAGGGTTAGGCTATTCGGTGCGGGCGGCGAAGGCGGCCTTGAGCCGGCTCAGCTGATCGGCCACGCCATTGGCCACGCTGGGAACCACATCAGGCATCGCACCCCGCTCGAGCGCATCGAGCTGCATCACCCGCTCGAACAGGCGATCGCCCTTGTCGATGAAATCGCGCAACTGAACCGGCAGGTCATCGTAGCCCGGTCCGCCGCGCTGGCTGGGCGTCGCGGAGAACTTGACCTTTTCCTTTTCGGACCGCGCATTGTCGCGCGAGATCTCGCCTTCATTGACCGCCCGCTGCAGCAGCAGCCATGAGGCGAGCTGCATGAGCCGCGTGGTCAGGCGCATGGATTCGGTGGCGTAGAGGAAGCCCGCTTCGCGCGGCAGCATGCGGCTTTCGATGCGACCATCGGCATCGAGATAGGCGGCCACGGCTTCAATCAGGCCCATGCCCTCGCGATAGAGCGCGTCGAACCCGCCCGACGCCACGATGCGCGGACCGATTGCGATTGCCTGTCTGATTTCGCCACTGTCAGCCAAGAATGCTCCTCCGATTGCGCCATGCTAGCGGCAAGCGCCGACATGGTCATCTCAAGGGTCGGAGTATTGTTAATTTTGTGGTCGGAGCGTGACGCCGCAAAGCACGACCACAAAAAGAAAAAGAGCCGCAAAAATGCAGCTCTCGAAGTTAACAGGGAGGCGTCAAACAGAGGGAGAAACCACTCTGAAAAATCCAGAACAAATCTGAATAATAAGACCCTAACGCCCAAACATTAATTTGCCCTTAATGGACCAGAATTTCTTAACCGTGCCCGTTGACTTCAGCGCAACCCTGTTGCGCGCCCATCCAGCAGCGCCCTTCCCGTCAACGTGATAAGCGCTTCCTTGCCCACCACCTCGACCCAGCCCTTGGCCTGCAAGGGATGAATATCCCCGGCCGTCGGCTGTGCGCCACCACCGTCCAGGGCCTGCAGCGAAGCCAGTTCGCGGGCGCTGACCCCTTCGAGAATACGATCCTGCTGTTGTGCCATTAGTGCTGCTCCTCCACGCCTAGTCACTGAAATGGGACGGGAAGCCGCTTCTGTCCATACGCCAAAGGTCGGAGCGGCGGCGCCGGGTCGCAAGGACCTGGCGCATGAAGACCTGCACCGGCTCGGTGGCCCAGGCGCGTTCAATCGCCGTGCGGGCCGGACGGAGGACACGCGCTGGCACGGTCACCAGCGGTGCCCTGGACAGGGCGGATTCAAGAAGATAGAGACCGCTCATGGTCAGCAGCAGGGCGATGCCCAGTAAATTCCAGTCCAATCCGCAACTCCCCCAAGATCAGCCGTGAGGCTACAGGCGAAACGGAACGGCGCGAACAATAACCCTTTGTTAAGACTAACAGCGGCGCCGCGTCAGACGGAGCCTTAGAACTTGAAAGCGGCCTCGGCGGCCTTGCGTGAATCGCCCTTGCTGGCAATGGCAGTGCGCAGGCGGCTGATTTCGGCTTCGAGCAGGGCGATGCGTTCCTCCAGCTCGATCACCGAAAGACTGTCGAGAGCCATGCCGATGTCGTGACTCAGCGGGCGTTTGCGGATTTCCTCGTCCATCTTTTTCTCCTTCGCTCGAGGCAGCGAGTGTAATCCCTTCCCCTTGCCGGACAAGCCGGCATGCGCCAGCATGGTTGCATGACCATTCCAGCCGAGATGATTGCCATTGCCATTAGCGCGCCGGGCGGCCCGGACGTGCTGCAGCCGGTGCGCGAGCCGGTGCCGTTGCCAGGCGCCGGGGACGTGCTGATCCGCATTGCCGCCGCCGGGGTCAATGGCCCGGATCTGGCGCAGCGGCGCGGCCATTATGCGCCCCCGCCCGATGCCTCGCCCCTGCCCGGGCTCGAAGTGGCCGGCGAGATCGTGGCCCTTGGCGCCGATGTCACCGGCTTTGCCATTGGCGACCGTGTCATGGCGCTGACCAATGGCGGCGGCTATGCCGAATATGCCGCCGTGCCCGCGGGCCAGGTCCTGCCTGTGCCCGAAGGCTGGAGCCTGGTCGAAGCGGCAGCCTTGCCTGAAACCTGGTTCACCGTGACCCAGACCCTCGTGATGCGCGCGGGTCTCAGTCCCGGCATGAACGTTTTGGTGCATGGCGGCGCCGGCGGCATTGGCGGGGCGGCCATCCAGATCTGTTCGATTGTCGGCGCGCGGGCCATTGCCATCGTCTCCAACGAGGACAAGGCCGATTATTGCGAGGACCTCGGGGCCATTGCCGCCATCAACCGCACACAGGAAAACATCACCGAACGAGTCATGGCGCTGACCGACGGGCATGGCGCCGACCGCGTCATTGACCTCGCTGGTGGCGCCCTCACAGCCGTCAATGTGGCCGCCTCGGCCCGGGGCGGCCACATCGTGCAGATTTCCACTCTCGATGGCGCCAATGCCACCGTGCCGTTGCGCACCATGATGGCCAAGGACCTGACCCTCTCCGGCTCGACCCTCCGGCCGCAAAGTGCCGCAACCAAGGCGGCCATAGCCGCGCGCATCCGCACCGACTTCCTGCCGGCCCTTGGCGCACCCGGCTGGATCAAGCCCGAGATCGACACATTCCCGCTTGCGGAGGCACATCGGGCCCATGCCGAGATGGAAAGCCGGCGCCATCGTGGCAAGCTCATCCTCGTGACCGCCTTCGGAGCAGGGGACAGAGCGAGTTAGCCGTTGCGATTGCGCGGCATTTTGCCTATATTGGCCGTCAGTTCCCCCTCAGCATTTGGCCAAGAGGCGGAGCGGCCCGGTTGAAGACCGGCCGCGCCAGCAGGAGAAATTTAACCATGTCCCAGTCCCTTCTGATGCCCAAGGCGACCGCCGTCTGGCTCGTGGACAATACCGCCCTGTCCTTCGAGCAGATCGCCGCCTTCTGCACCCTGCATCCGCTGGAAGTGCAGGGCATTGCCGACGGTGACGTGGCCAGCGGCATCATGGGCGTCAATCCGGTCCAGAACGGGCAGCTGACCCGCGAGGAAATCGAGAAGGCCGAAGCCGATCCCAATTATCGCATGAAGGTCTCCGAGCCCAAGGTTCGCGTTGCCGCCGTCAAGCGCAAGGGCCCGCGCTACACCCCGATTTCGCGTCGCAACGAGCGCCCCAATGCCATCAAGTGGCTGGTGCGCAACCATCCCGAACTCAAGGACGCGCAGATCATGCGCCTCGTTGGCACCACCAAGTCGACCATTGAATCGGTGCGCGAGAATACCCACTGGAACGCCGCCAACCTGACCGCCATGGACCCGGTGACGCTCGGTCTGTGCAGCCAGATCGATCTTGACCTCGAGGTCAAGCGCGCCAGCAAGGACGCCCCGGCCCAGCACGAGCTGCATGAAGGCACGACCCTGCTCACCGCCGAGGAAGCCCTGGCCCGCGCCACAGCCCGCCTGGCTCCCGAAGGCGATGCCGGCTACGACGGCGAAGGCGGTCACCGCGCCCCGGCGGCCGACGACGCGCTCGATGCCGATTCGGTGTTCGCCAAGCTCAAGTCGCTCAAGGGCAATAGCGAAGAAGAATAAGTTTGAAATCCCCGCTCCGGCGGGGATTTTTTATTGCCCACCCGCATTGCCACCGCGCACACGGAACCGTCCTCGGGCTTGACCCGAGGACCCCTAGCCACCCCACCAGCCTCGTGCCTGTCGCTGCTGGCCCTCGGGTCAAGCCCGAGGGCGGCCCGGTGAACGCAGTGGCAGCGATGTCTACGCCGTGCTTCCATCGGACCCACCATGCTCGACCCCCTCTCCATCGCCATCGCCGTCTCCGCCGTGCTGATCGTCGGCCTGTCGAAAGCGGGCCTTCTCGGTGGCCTCGGTGTCGTCGGCGTGCCGCTGCTCACCCTCATCATGGCCCCGCGCGATGCCGCGGGGATGATGCTGCCTGTGCTGCTCTGCATGGATGCGGTCGCCATCTGGATGTACCGCAAGGAATGCGACTGGAGCCTCCTCAGGATCATGCTGCCGGGCGCCGCGATCGGCACGCTCGCGGGCTGGGCCATGTGGGCCGTGGTCACCGATGCGGTCGTGCTGCTGATGGTGGGCGTCGTGACCCTGCTCTTCGTGCTCGACGCCATCCTGCCGCTGCGCAAGAAGCTCGAGGGGCTGCCGCCGTCAAAGCCGTGGGGCGTGTTCTGGGGCGCCGTTGCCGGCTTTACCAGCTTCATCTCCCATACCGGCGGCCCGCCCTACCAGATCTACACCCTGCCCCGCCGCATGAGCCCGGCCATCTATGCCGGGACCTCGGCCTTCTTCTTTGCCATCGTCAACACGTCCAAGCTTGTGCCCTATTATTTCCTCGGCCAGCTCAACGTGCAGAACCTCACCCTCTCGGCGGCCCTCGCGCCCGTGGGGATCGTCGGCGTGCTGATCGGGGTCTACCTGGTGCGCCGCATCGACGCCAAACTCTTCTACCGCATCGCCTATTGGCTGGTTTTCCTGCTGGCGCTGAAGCTGGTCTGGGATGGGATCACCGGGATCATGGCTGGGGCCTGAGGTCCTCACACAAGAAAGAGGTCCTCACACAAGAAAGGCCCCCTCACCCGGCCTTCGGCCGACCTCTCCCCCAAAGGGAGAGGTGTCGCTCCGCGACTTTGGGCCACTCCCATCTCTCCCTGGGGGAGAGGTCGCCGCACAGCGGCGGGTGAGGGGGCCTTCGACAAATACGTCTCTCACCTGCGTCCCCGCCACACCTTCACAGCGCGACTCACCCTCGCTAAGGTCCGCCCCGAAAACTGTTTCGGGAGTCGCGTTCCATGTCGCAAGCCGCACAAAAGGGTCACAACCAGTTTGGCAATCTGCCGGTCTGGGATCTCGACGACCTCTATCCGGGCAAGGACAGTCCCGAATTCAAGGCCGCCCTGGAAGAGGCCAAGGCGCTGGCTGTCGCTTTCGAGACCAAATACAAGGGCAAGCTCGCCGGGCTGACGGCCGCAGGCAAGCTGATCGAGGCCATCAAGGACAGCGAGGTCCTTGGCGACCTCACCGGCCGCATCGGCTCGTTCTCCTTCCTTCAATATGCGCAGCGCTCGACCGATCCGGACCGCGCCAAGTTCATGGGCGATACCAATGAGGCGCTGACGGCGCTTTCCACCCGGGTGCTGTTCTTCGAACTCGAACTGAACCGCATTGCCGATGCCGATCTCGACGCGGCCCTCGACCAGGACCCCGAGCTTGCCCGCTACAGGACCTGGTTCGCCGACCTCAGGAAAGCAAAACCCTACCAGCTCGATGACAAGCTCGAAGAGCTGTTCCACGACAAGTCGGTCACCGCCTATTCGGCCTGGAACCGGCTCTTCGACGAGACCCTCTCCAGCCTCGAATTCGACGTCGATGGCGAGGTACTGAACCTGGAATCGACGCTGCACCTGCTCTCCGAAAAGGACGAGAAGAAGCGCGAGAGCGCCTTCAAGGCGCTGGGCAAGGTGCTCAAGGCCAATGGAAGGCTCTTCACCCACATCACCAATGTCCTGGCCAAGGACAAGGAAATCTCCGACCGCTGGCGCGGCTATGAGGACATTGCCGATTCACGGCACATGGCCAATTCGGTCGAGCGCGAAGTGGTCGATGCGCTGCAGACCGCCGTTCAGGCCGCCTATCCGCGGCTCAGCCATCGCTACTACAAGATGAAGGCGAAATGGTTCGGCAAGGACAAGCTCAATGCCTGGGACCGCAACGCCCCCCTGCCCACCAGCGACGAGCGCATCTGGGACTGGGACACGGCGGTCACCACAGTGCTCGACGCCTATGGACGCTTCTCGCCCGAGCTGGCCGATGTGGCAAAACCCTTCTTCAATTCGGGCTGGATCGACGCGCCGACCGGCAATGGCAAGCTCTCGGGCGCCTTCGCGCACCCGACCGTGCCCAGCGCTCATCCCTATCTGATGCTCAACTATCTCGGCCGCACCCGCGATATCATGACCCTGGCCCATGAACTGGGCCATGGCGTGCATCAGCGCCTCGCCGCAGCGCAGGGACCGATCCTCGCCAATACGCCGCTGACCCTGGCCGAGACCGCTTCGGTCTTTGGCGAAATGCTGACCTTCCGGGCCCTTCTCGACAAGACCACCGACCCCAGGCAGCGCTTTGCTTTGCTCTCGGGCAAGGTGGAAGACATGCTCAACACCGTGGTGCGGCAGATTGCCTTCTACACCTTCGAGCGCAAGGTTCACACCGCCCGCCGCCAGGGCGAGCTGCGCGCCGAGGAAATCAACGCACTCTGGCTCGAAGTGCAGGCGGAATCCCTCGGCGACGGCATCATTGCCAATGAAGGCTACGAGAGCTTCTGGGCCTATATTCCGCACTTCATCCATTCGCCCTTCTATGTCTATGCCTATGCCTTCGGCGACTGCCTTGTGAACTCGCTCTACGCACAGTATGAGAAATCCAGCGAAGGCTTTGCGGAGCGGTATTTCGAGCTTCTCAAGGCAGGGGGCAGCAAGCATCATTCCGAATTGCTCAAGCCGTTCGGGCTGGATGCAAAAGATCCCCAATTCTGGTCGCTGGGCCTCTCCATGATCGAGCGGCTGATCGACGAGCTGGAAGCCACGTCCCCCTAGGGCTACTTTCGGCGTAACACGAATAGACGACTATACTTTCGAGGACCTGATGGCCAAAACCCGCCCAGAACACCACCCCGCGCCGGTACTTGAATCCGCCATGGATTATGCCGAGCACGAAAAGACCTATAACGGCTTCATCACCGGGGTGAAGTGGTCGATCTACGGCACCGCAGCCCTGCTGGTGATCCTCTTCTTCGTGATCAATCCCTGATCCGACCAAGATAAGCAGGCACATGAAACGAGCCTGCCCGCTGGCAGGCGGGCAGGAGGGGTTTCAATGAAGATTGCCGTTTTGCGCGAACGGTTCGAGGGTGAAAGCCGCGTGGCGGCCACCCCTGAGACGGTCACCAAGCTGATCGGCCTTGGCGCCGAGGTGACGGTTGAAAAGGGCGCCGGCGAAGGCTCTCGCATCAGCGACCAGCAGTTCAGCGAAGCGGGCGCCAGCATTGGCGCCAACGGAGCCGAGACGCTCAAGGGCGCCGACATCGTGCTCTGCGTCCGCCGTCCTGCCGCTGCCGACCTCGCAGGCGTCAACAAGGGCGCGTTGCTGATCGGCGCCCTCGACCCCTATGGCAACGAACAGGACGTGGCCGCCCTCGCCAAGGCGGGCGTGGCGGCCATATCCATGGAGTTCATGCCGCGCATCACCCGCGCCCAGGTGATGGACATTCTCTCCTCCCAGGCAAACCTTGCAGGCTACCAGGCCGTGATCGAGGCGGCTGCAGTCTTCGAGCGCGCCATGCCAATGATGATGACCGCCGCCGGCACCGTGCGTCCGGCCAAGGCTTTCGTCATGGGCGCGGGCGTCGCCGGCCTCCAGGCCATTGCCACCGCCAAGCGTCTCGGCGCTGTTGTCTCGGCCACCGACGTGCGCGCCGCTGCCGGTGAGCAGGTTGAATCGCTGGGCGCCAAGTTCATCATGACCGACGCGCTGAAAGATGCCTCGGGCACTGGCGGCTATGCCCGCGAGCTGACCAAGGACGAGCAGGCGGCCCAGGCCGAACTGGTCGCCGGGCACATTTCCAAGCAGGACATCGTCATCACCACGGCGCTCATTCCGGGCCGGCCCGCACCCAAGCTGGTGACCAGGGCCATGGTCGAGAGCATGGCGCCCGGCTCGGTCATCGTCGATCTCGCCGCCGAACGCGGCGGCAATGTCGAATTGACGGTCAAGGACAAGGTGGTGGTCCACAATGGCGTGACCATAATCGGCCACTCGAACCTCGCCGCACACATCCCGACCACCGCCAGCCAGCTCTATGCCCGCAATCTCCTCTCCTTCATCGACACGCTGATCGACAAGAAGGAAAAGAAGCTCGCCATCAACTGGGACGACGAACTGGTCAAGGCCACAGTTCTCACGCGCGACGGCGCGGTCGTGCATCCCAATTTTGTGGCTGCGGCCCCTGTCGCCGTCCCCAAGGACGCGCCCAAGGCGCCCGCCAGGAGCGTCGAGGCCAAGGCCGCGCCAATCAAGACCGGTGCCGCCAAGAAGCCCGCGACCAAGCCCGCTGCCGTCAAGGCAGAACCGGCGCCGGCCAAGACTACATCCGCAAAGAAGGCGGCCGCACCGAAAAAGCCCGCAGCAAAGCCTGAAGCGGCTGTCGTCACACCTGTCGTCGCCGAACCTGCTGGAAAGCCCGCTGGCAAAAAGCCAGTCGCCTCCAAGGTGCCGGCACCTGCCAAGGTTGCGGCACCCGCCCAAGCCAAGCCCGCAGAGACCAAGCCCGCGGCAAAGAAGCCGGCCGCGAAAAAGCCTGCCGTCAAAAAACCGGCAGCAACCAAGGGGGACAAATAAATGGAAGCGATCGATCCGTTCACCTTCCGCCTCGCCATCTTCGTGCTGGCGATCTTCGTGGGCTATTTCGTGGTCTGGAGCGTCACCCCGGCCCTGCATACGCCGCTGATGAGCGTCACCAATGCGATCTCCTCGGTGATCGTGGTGGGCGCCCTGCTCGCCCTCGGCGTCACCTCGATTGCCGACACGAGCTGGCTCTCGAAAGCCTTCGGCTTCATCGCCCTGGTCTTTGCCAGCGTGAACATCTTTGGCGGGTTCCTCGTCACCCAGCGCATGCTGGCAATGTACAAGAAGAAGGGCTGACGCGATGATTTCTGCAGATATTGCAGCCCTTCTCTACCTCGTATCGGGCGTGCTGTTCATCCTCGCACTGCGGGGCCTCTCGAGTCCCAAATCGTCGCGCCAGGGGAATACCTTCGGCATGGTCGGCATGGGCATTGCCATCGTCACCACCCTGGCCGTGGCCCAGCCGGGCGACTGGTTCAACTGGGTGCTGATCGTGGGCGGTATCGCCATTGGTGGCGGCATCGGCGCCTACATGGCCCGCTCGGTCAAGATGACCGACATGCCCCAGCTCGTCGCTGCCTTCCACTCGCTGGTGGGCCTTGCGGCGGTCTTCGTGGCGGCAGCCGCGCTTTATGCGCCTGACGCCTTCCACATCGCCGAAGTGGTAGATGGTGTGATCGGCCATATCCATGCCCAGGCGCTGGTGGAAATGAGCATCGGCACCGCCATCGGCGCCTTTACCTTCACCGGTTCGGTCATCGCCTTCGCCAAGCTCAACGGCAATATGAGCGGCAAGCCGATCATCCTGCCCTTCCGCCACCTGATCCACATCGCCTTTGGCGTCGCCATCGTGGCTCTGGTCTGGGCCTTCACCGTTACCGGCAATCCGTGGCTGTTCTGGCTGATCACCATCCTCGCCCTCATCCTGGGCGGGTTGATGATCATCCCCATCGGCGGCGCCGACATGCCGGTCGTCGTCTCCATGCTCAATTCCTATTCGGGTTGGGCAGCAGCCGGCATCGGCTTCACCCTGGGCAATACCGCACTGATCATCACCGGTGCACTGGTCGGGTCCTCGGGCGCGATCCTCTCCTACATCATGTGCAAGGCCATGAACCGCAGCTTCATCTCGGTGATCCTGGGCGGCTTTGGTGGTGATGCCGCCGCGGCCGCCGGTGGCGCCGAGGATGACCGTCCGGTCAAGCAGGGCGCAGCCGACGACGCGGCCTTCCTGATGAAAAATGCCGGCAAGGTCATCATCGTCCCCGGCTATGGCATGGCCGTCGCCCAGGCCCAGCATGCCCTGCGGGAAATGGCGGACCTGCTCAAGAAGGAAGGCGTCGAGGTCAAGTATGCCATCCACCCCGTGGCTGGCCGCATGCCCGGGCATATGAACGTGCTCCTGGCCGAAGCCAATGTGCCTTATGACGAGGTGTTCGAGCTGGAAGACATCAATTCCGAATTCGCCCAGTCCGACGTCGCCTTTGTCATCGGCGCCAATGACGTGACCAACCCGGCCGCCAAGACCGACAAGTCATCGCCGATCTATGGCATGCCGGTGCTCAACGTCGAGGATGCGGGCACGGTGCTGTTCATCAAGCGCGGCATGGCGGCTGGTTACGCGGGCGTGCAGAACGAGCTGTTCTACCGCGACAACACCATGATGCTGTTCGGCGATGCCAAGAAGATGACAGAAGATATCGTCAAGGCACTTGGCCACTAACTCGGTGGCGGGAGACTCCAAAATTTTGGAAGCGCGGCCATGAGTGCCGCGCTTTTGTCATTCGCGCTGGCGAGCATCTTGATCGAGCTGACACCCGGCCCCAACATGGCCTATCTCGCCATCCTGTCGGCTGATCGCGGCCGGTTTGCCGGGCTTGCCGCCGTGGCCGGGGTCGCTCTCGGACTCGCACTGCTTGGCCTTCTCGCCATCTATGGGCTTGGTGCGCTGGTGCTCGAACAGCCCTGGCTGTACCAGACCCTGCGCTGGGCCGGCATTGCCTACCTGCTCTATCTGGCCTGGGAAGCGTGGCGCGACGCCCGAAAGCCCATCGGTTCGCTCGACCCGAATGAGGGCAAGTGGCGCTTTTTCCGCCGCGGGCTGATCACCAATCTGCTCAACCCCAAAGCGGCGCTGTTCTACGTGACGGTCATGCCCAGCTTCCTGTCCACCGCGACGACCAGCGAAGCACTCCTTTTCGCCTCGGTCTATGTCGTCGTCGCCACGGCGGTGCATGCAGGCGTGGTGCTGCTGGCCGGAAGCGTGCAACCGCTCCTGACCGAGCCGGCGCGGCGGCGAAGCATGGGTGTGGTCTTTTCCGTCCTGCTGGTCGGCATTGCCCTCTGGGTTGCCTATTCGACGGCTCGCTAGAGGTGGTTTCTTCAGTGGCGCACTTGTCCTAGTCTCGCCGGCGACCGGGAGGGGATCATGGCCAGATCAGCACGCAAGAACCCGCCTGCAAGCACGGCCGAGCCGATCAGGCGGCAGGCCATCGTCATCGTCCATGGCCAGGGCGAGCAGCGCCCGATGGGGACGATCCGCGATTTCGTGCAGGTCCTCTGGCAGGACAATCCGCAGCTCGACACTGCGACGGAAGCCCATAAGCGGCCGCGCCCCATCTGGATCGTACCCGATGACAAGAGCGGGCTCTACGAATTGCAGCGCATCACCACGCCCGAGCACAATGGCCGCCGCTCCGATTTCTTCGAGCTCTACTACGCCGACCTGCTCAACGCGACGCCGGTGCGCAACCTCTGGCGCTGGATCCGCCGCCTGCTCTGGATCGATCCCGCCTATGTCCCGGTGCATATGCGCTGGCCCTGGGCGGTCTTCTGGGTGCTGACCATATTTGCCGCGGCCAGCGCTCTGGGGGCCATCCTGGCGCTGCCGCAGGTGCTCGACATCAACTGGTACGACCACTTCTTCTCCGACGCGGCCCGCCGCGGCCACATCATCAGCCTTGTTGGACTCGCACTCATCCTGCTGCCGAAATTTTTCAGGCCCCTTGCCTTCATCAGGCGCCTGCCGCGCCAGATCATGGTGCTGATCATTGCCGTGGGCATTCTCGACAGCTTTGGCTGGAACGGGCATGTGGCCAACCTGATGTTCCTTGGGACCATGGCCTATTTCGCGGGCACACTGCTCCTGCCCTATTTCGGCGACGCGGCCAGCTACCTCTCGGCCCAGACGGAAACCGTGCAATCGCGCCAGGGCGTCCGCAATCGGGGCCTCGCGCTCCTCAAGGCGCTGCACGAAGACCCTGAATATGACCGGGTGATCCTTATCGGCCATTCGCTGGGCTCGGTCCTCGCCTATGACCTCCTGCACATTCTCTGGCGTGAAGTGGGCCCGACCAAGGACAACCCGCCCGGCCCGGAAGCGGTCGCCGCCTTTGCGGCGCTTGACGCCTTTGTCGCCACCGCGCCGAAGGACACTTGGCCCCCTGAGACGGTGCAGGCCTACCAGGCGCTGCAATGGAAGCTGTTCGACACCTTGCGCGCCCAGAAGGGCAAGGCGGGGACAGCGGACCTTTCGGGCTGGAAGATTTCCGATCTCGTGACCCTGGGTTCTCCGCTCTCCAGCGCAGAGTTCCTGATCACCGACGGCCAGGACGACTTTGCGCGCATGAAGATCGAGCGCGTCCTGCCGACCGCGCCGCCCCAGAATTATGACCAGAGCCATGGCACGCTCTATCCCGACGCAGCCAAGGGCCAGGTGGCCCATCATGCCGGGGTATTTGCGGCGGTGCGCTGGACCAATCTCTATGATCGCTCCGATTCCCCGCTCTTCGTGCTGGGCGACGCGATTTCGGGACCGCTATCGGGAGACGAGCGCTTTGGCCCCGGAATCTGCGATGTCAGGGTCGAGATCACCTGGGGACAGATGGGCTGGCGCCTGTTTACACACAATCTTTACTGGACCGATACCGCAACCGCGGGCGAGCCGCCTTCCGCCCATGTGACCGCCTTCCGCGACGCTGTGGGGCTCGAGCGTCGCCACGCATAGCCAGCTCGCCTAGTAATGCGGCGGCGGCCTTTCGGTCGCCGGGTCGGCGATAAAACTGCCCGAGCGCATCTGTTCTTCCAGCATTGACAGTTTCTTGGTCAGAAGATCGATGATTTTCCACTGCTCGGTCAGTGCGGCATTGAGCTCTTCAATGGTTTGATCCTGAAAGGCGATCCGCGTTTCCAGCGCGTCGATCCGCTCGCTGTGATCCATGTCAGCCAAGGCGTTTCCTTTTTGTTTACCCATCGAAACAGGTGGGGAATCTGCACTCCCGTGCGTCCTAGTGTAGCACAAGAGGGTTGACGCATACGGAACCTGTTACCGCGTCGGGGGATTGTTCTGGCAACAAAACGACACTGGGAGCCGTTCGATGGCCACCACTGCAAGCTTCGACATTGCCCGCCACGACCACGCCGCGACCCGCGGCAAGCGCGACAGCATCCTCGCCTTTTTCGCCCTGACCGGCCTGCCCGTCGGCCTGTTCGGCCTCGCCAATCTGGGCGGTGAAGCGCTCGGCATTCTTCCGCTCTACTTTTCGCCGTTTGGCCTGCCGGGTTGGTTCGGCGCCGTGGCGCATCTTGTGCAGCTTGCTCTCCTGGGGAGCGCCTATTGGGCGCTGACGCAGCGCGACCTGCATGCGAGCGGCCGCTACTGGCTGGTGGCCCTGATCGCCGCCTATATCGCCCTGCCCTTCATCACCCCGCCGCTCGACTCGCTGAGCCTCAGCATCCTGTGCACCAGCCTATTCCTGCTGGCGATCGCCACAGCGACCCGCGTCGGGGCCACGTCGCCGCTGGCCGGCTGGCTGATGGCACCGATGCTGGCCGTTGTCGGCCTCAGCTCCGTCATGGGTCTGGTTATTGCCGCCGCCTATGCTCCGCCCTTTGCCCTGATGCAGGCCCACCACGCGGCGCCCGCCGCCTGACCATTCCAGCGTCGGGCGACTACCCCGGTACCGTCCCACGGTTACCTCCAGGTACCCTCTTGCCACCTCTCGTCCGGAAAGCCATCTGGACGGGAGGTTTTCGTTTCGGAGTGCATCATGCCCAAGCTGCTCAAGATCGACGTTTTCACCGACGTGGTCTGCCCCTGGTGTCTGGTCGGCTCGGCGCGACTCGATTCTGCGCTCGCCAACCTGCCCGACGATGTCGAGGTGGAGGTGGAAAACCACCCCTTCTATCTCGATCCCAGCGTCCCGCCCGAAGGCGTCGATGTGGGGCAGATGCTGGCCGAGAAATATGGGCGGGATCCAAAGGAAATGTGGGCCCGCGTCGAGGGCGAGGCAGCCAAGGCCGGCATCACGCTCGACCTCAGCCAGCAGCCGCGCATGTTCAATACCGCCAAGGCCCATACGTTGACCCGGCTCTCCAAGGCCAATGGCAACCAGCACGAACTGGCCAATGCCATTGCCGAGGCCTATTTCCTTGGCCATCGCCAGATCAATGACGACAATGTGCTGGTCGACATTGCCGCCGACTTTGGCTGGGATCGCGGGGATGCGCTCGATGCCATTAACGACCAGACCGAACTCGACATCACCGCGCAGCTGGCCACCAGCGCCGCCCAGCAGGGCATTCGCGGCGTACCCTTCTTCGTTTTCGGCGAGAAGTATGCCCTCTCGGGCGCCCAGCCCGACGAGGTCTTTGCCCAGGCGCTCGAGAAGACCATTTCCGAACTCTGACACCAATGCGCCACCTGCTATGGTGGCGCGTCCAGCCCTGTCAGGATTCGTCTGTTGAAACTGCTTTCCCGCCTGCTGCTCGCCCTCCTCCTCTTGGTCATTGCCGGTTACGGGGGCGTCGTCGCCTATATGTATTTCAACCAGCGCGCGCTGCAGTACAGCGCTCAGGGCGAGGTTTTCTCGCTGTCGGATACAGACCTGGCCGACGCCCAGGATGTGGCGATTGCCAGCGACGGCTCCGTGGTCAACGGCTGGTACCAGCCCCCGGCGTCCGGCAAGCCGGTCATTCTCTACTACAAGGGCAATTCCAAGAGCTTTTCGGAAGAACATGAGCGCTACGAGCAGTTCGTCGCCGACGGCTATGGCTTTCTCGCCTTCGACTATCGCGGCTTTCCCGCCTCGCCCGGCGAAATCTCGGAGACCAATATCCTGACCGACGCCATTGCCGCCTATGACTGGCTCGATAACCAGGTCGATGGCCCGATCCTGATCTGGGGTCGTTCACTGGGCTCGGGTCCCGCGACCTATGTCGCCAGCCAGCGCGATGCTGCCGCCCTCTTGCTCGAAACGCCCTTTCTCTCGGCCGTTACGGTCGCCGCCGAGCGCTACCCCATCCTGCCGGTAAGCCTCGTCATGCAAGACCAGTTCCGCAACGATCTCTGGATCAAGGATGTGACCGAGCCGGTCCTCGTGGCCCACGGCACGGCCGACCGCACCATCGGCGTCACCAATGGCGAGCGGCTCCATGCCCTCGCCCCCAATCCGGCCGAGCTCTGGATCGTCGAAGGTGCCGACCATTCCGATCTCTGGGATGCCGGCATCTGGAGCCGTGCCGAACCTTTCTTCAAGGCAGCAGCTGGCCCGTGAAACCGCCCCGCATGCTGGGCATGTCGCCCCGGCGCACCGCCATTATCGGTGGCCTCATGGTCACGACCGGGCCGCTGAGCCTGACGCTCTACGGTCCGGCCCTTCCCTCCATGGTGACCGACCTTGCCACGTCGGATGCCGGCGGCAAGCTGACCATGAGCGTCTATTTTGCCGCCTTTGCCCTCTCGCAGCTGATCTGCGGCCCCCTGTCGGACCGGTTCGGCCGCCGCTGGGTGGGCATTGGCTTCTTTGCCATCTATGTGCTGGGCTCGCTGGTCGGCGCCTTCGCGCCGACCCTGGAAGTGCTGTTGCTGGGACGCCTGCTGCAGGGCTTTGGCGTTTCGGCGGGCGTCGCGCTGTCGCGCGCCATGGTGCGTGACCAGTTCGTCGGCATGGATGCCATCCGCATCCTCACCATGGTCAACCTGATCCTTACCGTGGCCCCGGCCATCTCCCCCACCCTGGGCAGTATCATCCTGCTCCTTGGGTCGTGGCACCTGATGTTCCTGGTCATGGCGGGATTTGGTCTCGCCATCATCGCGCTGCTCAGTTTCGGCGCCCGTGAGACCCTGCCGGAAACTGCGCGCACGCCTCTCAATCCCGGCACGATCCTCGCCAATTACGGGCGTCTCCTGGCCGCGCCCGATTTCCTGCTGCCCGCTCTGGTCCTGGCCATGGCCTTCGGCGGCTTCTATGGATTCTCGGCGCTGCTGCCCTTCATTCTCATCGATGCCATCGGGCTGACGCCGTTCCAGTTCGCGATGGCCATGCTGATCCAGACGGGCTCCTTCATCACGGGCAACGTGCTGGCGGGCCGGCTGGCGCGCAATCTCGATGGTCCGAAACTGATCCTTTTGGGACTGGTCTTCCTGGCTCTGGGCGGGCTCGGCTTTGCGGTACTGCCCCGGCTTTTCCCCGATGCGGTGCTGGCCACCATGGCGCCGGTAAGCCTCTGGATGCTGGCGCTGGCCGCCATCGGCCCCAGCGCCACCGCCAGCGCCATGGCGCGCTATGGGCACATTGCCGGCTCGGCGGGGGCGCTGACCGGTTTCTTCCAGATGGGTGGCGGCTTTGTCGCCTCGCTGCTCGCCATCTCGCTGTTTCCCGACGCCCGGCAGGCCATCTCGACGCTGCTGCCGCTCCTGGCCGCATCAGGCATTGCCACTGCGCTGCTGCACCGGCGCCTCTATCCCGGGCAATAGAAAACGCCGCCCCGCGAGGGACGGCGTCAAATTCTTCACGCTGTTGGCGCGCGTCTTAGCTCGGACGACCCGGAGCGGCAACGATACCGCCTTCACGCTGAGCGCGCTTGCGGGCCAGCTTGCGGGCGCGGCGCACGGCCTCGGCCTTCTGGCGAGCCTTCTTCTCAGAGGGCTTCTCGTAATAGTTGCGCAGCTTCATTTCGCGGAAAACGCCTTCGCGCTGCAGCTTCTTCTTCAGTGCGCGCAGCGCCTGGTCAACATTGTTATCGCGAACGACTACTTGCAAAGGTCAACCGCCCTTTCAAAGCTATGCAATCTGTGTGGATGGAAGCGTTGCGGCCAAATGGCCACCCCGCCGACCAGCTGAACCGGTCACCGTGGCGGGCTCTATAGCCCATCAATCTGCACCTGTCCACACTGGCCGCATGAAAAATGCAGGCATCTTGTGGGTTTTCGACTCCCCGGCTACCCCTGTTCCGCCCAGCAACGGAGAGCACCATGTATCAGCCCGTCGTCTTCCTGCCCGGACTCATCTGCGATCAGCGGCTGTGGCGCGACGTCATCGATGGCCTCTCGGGCAGCATTGCGCCCATGGTGGCGGATCTGAGGCTCGACGATTCCATCGCCGCCATGGCCGCAAGGACCCTTGCCGCCGCGCCCGAGCGCTTTGCCATGGCGGGCCTCTCCATGGGTGGATATGTCGCCCTCGAAATCATGCGCCAGGCACCTCAGCGCGTCACCCATCTGGCCCTGTTCGACACCTCGGCCCGTGCGGATACCGAGGAGCGCCGCGAAACCCGCCGCAAGGGCATCGAGATGATTGGCCAGGGCAAGTTCATCGGTGTGTCCAGGGGCCTGCTTGGCCAGCTCGTTGCCCCGCATCACCTGGGCACGCCGCTGGCCGAGGACGTGCAGGCCATGTCCGAACGCGTGGGACCTGACGCCTACATTCGCCAGCAGAAGGCGATCATGAACAGGATCGATTCCGTGCCGCATCTGAAGGATATTGCCGTTCCCACCCTGGTCGGCGTCGGAGTCCTGGACAAGATGACCCCGCCAGAACTGGCCGAGGAAATGGCCGCTGGCATTGCGGGTGCAGAGCTGGTGACCTTTCCTGATGCAGCGCATCTGCCGACGATGGAGAACCCGGCGCCGGTGGTCGAGGCGATGCAAAGGTGGCTGGGAAGATAGAGAGCCTGCCTTTCCTTCTCCCCTAAGGGGAGAAGGGGGCTCCGGGAGGGCTCAGCCCCGCACGATCTTATTGATATGCCCCATTTTCCGGCCCGGCCTTGCTTCCGCCTTGCCATAAAGATGCGGTTGCGTGTCGCCGTCTAGGCCAGTGGGGACAATGTCCACCTCGTCGCCGACAAGGTTCTGCATCACCACATCGGCCATGCGGCGCGGGTCGCCGAGCGGCCACCCGGCAATGGCGCGGATATGCTGTTCGAACTGGTCGGTGAGACATACCGCCTCGGTCCAGTGCCCGGAATTATGCACGCGCGGCGCGATCTCGTTGACCAGCAGGCCCGGCTTCTCGCCGCCGGTGACGAAGAACTCCACGCCCAGCACGCCCACATAGTCGAGCGCCACGACAATGACCTTGGCCAGCATGGCAGCATGCTTCTCGATGCCCGGTGGCACATTGGCCGGCACGGTCGAGGTATAGAGAATATGATGGCGATGTACATTCTCGGCCGCGTCGAAGGCGCGCACCGTGCCATCGAGCCCGCGCGCCACCACCACCGAGATTTCCTTTTCGAAGGGCACGAAGCCTTCGAGCACCAGCGGATGCGGCTTCAATTCATTGAAGGCCCCTTCCGCATCTTCCGGCTCGCGCAGCACCCGCTGCCCCTTGCCGTCATAACCAAGCCGCGTGGTCTTGAGCACAGCCGGCAGCCCCAGCTCGGCCACGGCCTGGTTGAGGTCGTCGAGGCTGTGCACGGCACGGTACGGCGCGACGGGAATATTCTTGGACGCGAGAAAGCCCTTTTCGAGGAGGCGGTCCTGCGAAATGGCCAGGGCATTGGCGCCGGGCCGGAGCGGTTTTATGCCGGCCAGCACTTCGGCCGTGGCCGCCGGGACATTCTCGAACTCATAGGTGACGACATCGACCTGCGCGGCAAAGGCCTTCAGCGCCTCGACGTCTTCATAGGCGGCGACGGTCTTCAGCGGTGTCACATCGAAGGCCGGGCTCTGCGGATCCGGGCAATAGATGTGACTTTTAAGACCAAGCTTTGCCGCCGCCAGTGCCAGCATGCGGCCCAACTGCCCCCCGCCCAGGATGCCGATGGTGGAGCCGGGAGCAAGGATCGTGGACGTGTCGGTCAAGGTACTACTCGAGGTCGGACGGGAACTGGGGCACGGACTGGGTCTGGCGGGCGCGATGCGCATCGAGCCGCTCGGCCAGGTCCTCATCATTGAGGGCCAGCACGGAAGCGGCAAGCAGCGCCGCATTGATGGCGCCGGGCTCGCCGATGGCCAGCGTCCCCACCGGAATACCGCCGGGCATCTGCACGATGGAATAGAGACTGTCGAGACCATTGAGCGCCTTGGAGCGCACCGGCACCCCGAAGACCGGCAGCGAGGTCATGGATGCGATCATGCCGGGGAGATGTGCGGCCCCGCCGGCGCCGGCAATGATGATCCTGATCCCCTCGGCGCGGGCATTGGTGGCGAAATCCACCATGCGCTCGGGCGTGCGATGCGCAGAAACGATGCGCGCCTCATATTCCACGCCCAGATTTTCGAGGGTTTCGGCACACAGCCGCATGGTGGGCCAGTCCGATTGGCTGCCCATGACGATGGCGACCGGTGGCTTGAGCATGGCGATTCCCCCGTGCCGCTCCGCAAAGCGCGCAATTAGCCCAATTCTCGCCACAACTCAAGGCAGCCAGAAACGTCAGGCGATGATGTCGGGCAAGAGAATATTCTCCAGCTGGACGATCCGATCCTTGAGCGAAAGCTTCCGCTTTTTGAGGCGCTGGATCAGCATCCGGTCGGCCATCTGCGATTGCAGCAAGGTGTGGATGGCAGCGTCAAGGTCCGAGTGTTCCTGACGTTTTGTCGCCAGTTCCAGCCCCAGCTGGGCTTCCTGTTCCTTGTTCAACTGCAACATGGGTGACCGGCGCAAAGAGGCATCGATTATCTCTTGGTTAGCCCATCACAGAGAGTTTTGCATCTGAATTTCGACGACCCGGAATCGGGCGTCGACAAAGCATGAAATATTTGTGACGATACCTTTGTCCAACACGCGGAAAGGACTTGTCATGACGACTGAAGGCCACATCGCAGCGCTGGAAAGGCGCCATCAGGAACTGGACCGGATGATCCAGTCGGAAATGCAAAACAGGCAGGCCGACGACCTGATGGTATCAGCGCTGAAGCGGAAGAAGCTCGAGGTGAAGGACGAACTCTACAAGCTCCAGGGCGCCACGCGGCAATAAGGCAGCACAGATAATCATCGAACGTTCTGGAGGGTCACGGCTTTTGCCGCGGCCCTTTTTCATGCCCTTACTCGGCCGATCGCGTGCAAAATTCGGTAGGCTTAACATCCTCTTAAGGAGCCGGGGGCATCGTTTATCCCAAAACGGCACAACACGATTCGTGCCAGTAGACAGAGGTTTTGGGCCCTATGACGCGTGTTCTGGTGGTGGATGATGATCCGGTGCAATTGCGGCTGACCGCAGAGATTGCCAACCGGGCCGGCTTCAAGCCGATCACCGCTACGGGCGGCGAGCAGGCGCTCGACATCCTGCGCCAGGACAACCAGCTTGGCGCCATGATCCTCGATCTGGTCATGCCCGATCTCGATGGCATGTCGGTCATGGAAATCATGCGCAAGGAGGGTCTGACCACCCCTGTCATCATCCAGACCGCCAATGCCTCGCTCGAAACCGTCGTCACCGCCATGCGCCAGGGCGCGGCCGACTATTTCGTCAAGCCGGTTTCACCCGAACGTCTCGTCATCTCGCTGCGCAATGCCATGAAGCTTGACGCGCTCGAAGCCGCCATCCGCTCCGAGCAGGCGCGCAGGGCCGGCACGTTCTCGCGCAAGGACATGATCGCCTCGGCACCCAGCATGGCGCGGGTCATCACCCTCTGCGCCAAAGCCGCCAAGAGCACCATTCCCGTGCTGATCGAAGGCGAGACCGGCGTCGGCAAGGAACTGATCGCCCGCATCATCCAGGGCACCGGCGAACGCGCCGGCAAGTCTTTCATCACCGTCAATTGCGGCGCCATCCCGCCCAATCTGGTGGAGTCGGTGCTGTTCGGCCACAAGAAGGGGGCCTTTACCGGCGCCCATGCCGACCAGATCGGCAAATTCGCCGAGGCCCATGGCGGCACCCTGTTTCTCGACGAAGTGGGCGAGCTGCCGCTCGAGACCCAGGTCAAGCTGCTGCGGGCATTGCAGGAGGGCGAGATCGAGCCGGTCGGCGCGACGCGTCCCGAAAAGGTCAATGTGCGGGTGATCTCGGCCACCAACCGGCGTCTGCTCAATCTCGCCAAGTCAGGCGAGTTCCGCGAAGATCTGTTCTATCGCCTCAATGTCTTTCCCATCTACGTGCCGCCCCTGCGCGAGCGCCGGGAAGATCTGCAGGCCCTGGTCGACCATTTCATCGCCCGCTTCTCGGCCGAGGCCGGCAAGCGCGTGCTGGGCGCTTCGGCATCAGTCATGGACCTGCTCAACGCCTATGACTGGCCGGGCAATGTCCGCCAGCTCGAAAATACCGTCTATCGGGCCATCGTCCTCAGCGACGGACCGTTCCTCGAAACCCAGGATTTCCCGCAGATCATCGCCCAGTCGGCCGGTCGCGAAGAGGCCTTGCGTGCGGTCGAGAAGCTCCCCGCGCCCAGCCAGCCCGTGCATATCGACGCTGCCGTCGCCCGACAGCGTCCCGAGCCCGAGGCCCTGCCGACGAGGGACAGATTCCTGTCCGACAGCGGCGAGCTGCATGCCCTGGCTGATATCGAACGCGAGGCCATAGCCTTTGCCATCGCCCATCACGGCGGACGCATGTCGCGGGTCGCCCGTGCCCTCGGCATCGGCCGCTCGACCCTCTATCGCAAGCTGCATGAATACGGCATGGCCGAGGGGCTCATCAACGACGCGGCCTGAGAGACAAGGCCATTTCGCAAACTGCACGCGTTAACCTTGTTCCTTACCGAGCCGTTAAGGGATTGGCGGCAATTTGCGCCTTGAACTTAACGACGAGGCCATCATGAGACTGTCCCTTATCGCCCTTTCCGCCCTGCTGCTGGCCTCGGCTAACGCACAGGCCGCCGACCTCAATGCCTGGGGCAACACTGCCAGCCCCTCGCCGATCTATTCGCCGACCAGCGTTGCCCAGTGGACCGGATTTTATGCCGGCGTCAGCGGCGGCTATGCCTGGGGCACCACGGTTAACACCCCGGCTCTCGCCGGTGGCGTCACCGACAACAATGCCTCGGGTTGGACCCTGGGCGGCCAGGCCGGCTACAACATGGATATGGGTGGCTTCGTGCTGGGCGGCGAAGGCGACCTGCAATGGGCCAATATCGGCTATCAGGAAAACATCGCCGGCGGCACCTTCGAGGCAAAGACCGACTTCTTCGGCACGCTACGCGCCAGAGCCGGTGTCCCGATCGGCCAGGTCATGCCCTATGCCACCCTCGGCGTTGCCTATGGCCGTGGCTCGGCCACCGTCGACACGGGCATCACCTCCACCAGGACCGCCAACCATTTCGGCTGGACGGCCGGCGTGGGTCTCGAGGCCCAGGCCACGACCAACCTGTCGTTCAAGGCGGAATATCTCTATGTCGACCTCGGCACCCAGCCCTATAACGGCCTGCCCTCCGTCGGCGATCGCGACATCGGCCAGCGCTTCTCGGTGGTCCGCGCGGGCCTGAACTACAAGTTCTAGGCCCCGGCCCAGCGCCGAAGACAAAGGCGGCGCTGTTCCCACCGGGAGCAGCGTCGCTGCATTTTTAGAAGGCGTCCCAATCCGCCGACAGGGCGGTGTTGCCGAGAGCGCGCGGCACTGCCCGGCGGGCCTGCTGTGGCCGGCGGACCGTCTCCGCCGGCACCGAGCCGTCGACCTGGAAGACCTCGACGATGCGGTCGAGCTCGGTGGCCTCGGCCTCGGTCTGCTCGATGGCGGCATTGGTCTGTTCCACCAGAGCCGCATTGTGCTGGGTCATTTCGTCCATCTGCCGCACGGCCACGGACACTTCCTCAAGCGACACGGCCTGTTCGCGATTGGCCTGGGCGATGGTGTCGATCAGCACGGCACTGTCCTCGGCCCCGGCGAGAATGTCGAGCAGCACTTCGGCAGCGCGCGAGACGAGCTGGGTGCCGTTGCGCACCTCGTTGGCGCTGGTCTCTATCAGCGCCTTGACGTCCGAGGATGCCTGCGCGGCTGACTGCGCAAGCCGCCGCACTTCCACGGCCACGACGGCAAAGCCTTTCCCTGCTTCACCCGCGCGCGCCGCTTCCACCGAAGCATTGAGGGCCAGCAGATTGGTCTGGAAGGCGATGTCGTCGATCAGCCCGATAATGTTGGAAATCTTGGACGACGACGCTTCGATGGCGCCCATTGCCCCTGTGGCGGCGGTTATCGCCTGCCCGCCGCTGGTGGCGCTCTCGGCCACGCTGCGGGCCTTCTGGCTAGCTGTCGCGGCGCGGCGGGCATTGTCGGCCACGGCGGTGGTCAGATGCTCGATGGCTGCGCTCGACTGTTCGATGGAAGCGGCCTGCCTTGTGGTGCGATCAGCCAGATCGTTGGCGCCCGAGAGGATTTCTCCGGTCGCGGTCTTGAGCGCACGCGAGGTGTGCTGAAGCTGCCGCACCATGGTGCCCAGGCGCTCCGACACACCATTGGTGTCCTGCTTGATCTGGTCGAATTCGGGGTCAAGCTCTGCCGTTACCCTGGTGGTGAGGTCACCCCGCGCCACATCCTGAAGCACGGCGCCGGTCGCCGTGACCGCCGAGCGAATCTTCTGCTGCGCCGCCAGTTCGGCATTGTGGGCATCATGCGTCAGCCGGTCGAAATAGGCCGAAATGCCGATATCGATGTCGAGCATGATGGCCTTGATGACCGTGACCAGCGAAGCTGTCATCTCGGCAACATCGGCCATGACCTCGGCCGGCTCACGCGGCACCATGCGCCCGAAGCGCCCCCTGGTGGGCTTGAGGGTTTCGGCCATGCAGTCAGCCACAATGCCGCTGATCAGCGTTTCCATGATGAGGCCATAGCCCCCGATATGCCAGCGCGGTTCGAGCCCGATCCGCGCATGCACCAGCCCCACCTTGCTGCTGGCCTCGTAATAGTCGGCGTCGAACTGGCCGGAGGCGATCGCCTGCCAGTGCTCCACCTGCTTGCCCTGGGCGCGATTCATTTGCCCCTTGCCATCAAAGAACTGCGCCACTTCGGGCACGGTGGCGATATGGGCATAAAAGCGTTCGAGCGCCGGTCCGAGATGTTTCTCGATCTGAGGCTGGATACGCGCCAGACGCGCGCGCGCCGCCGCGTCGAGGTGAACAAAATCCAGCCGCGACTGCAGCTGATCGTGGGAACTGGGAGTGGTCAAGAGGGTGCTTCCGCTACGTTTCAGGCCCTATGATCCACCGGCAAGTCGTCCATCTTGATCTGGATCAATCAAGACTGGAAACTGATACGTCTTGGTTAATTTTGCGTTCCCGCACGAGCCCCGGAACACGAACACGCACCCCTGCCCGCCCGGCCGTTCCTTATGAAATCCTTACGCCGTCCCGGCCCATTCCGAATGGAAACCTCACGGCAGGAGGGCGCATAGCGAGGCTCCACTTTGGAGGCTCAAGCCATGCTCGATTTCCTGTTCATTCTGCTCGGCGCCGGCACGCTTGCTTTGCTCGCGGCCTATGCGCTGGCGCTCAACCGGCTGTGAGGATTCCATGCTGATCTTCGCCTTTGCCATCGCCCTAGGCCTGGCCGCCTATCTCCTCCTGACGCTGCTGCGTCCGGAGCGGTTCTGAGCCGGAGACGTCCCATGACCACTACCGGATGGCTGCAGATCGGCTTCGTGCTGATCGCAGTCCTTTTGCTGACCAAGCCACTCGGGCTCTACATGGCCCGCGTCTTTGCCGGAGAGCGCACCTGGCTCTCGCCAATCCTCGTCCCGATCGAACGGGGCCTTTACCGCCTGGCCGGCATTGGCCCGGACAGGGAACAGTCCTGGCTCGTCTACACCATGGCCGTCCTGGCCTTCAGCCTTGCCGGCTTTGCGGCGCTCTATGCCATGCTGCGCCTGCAGCAGTTTCTGCCGCTCAACCCGCAGGGCTTTGCCGGCATGCCGCCGGATCTGGCCTTCAACACCGCAGTCAGTTTTGTCACCAATACCAACTGGCAGAACTACGGTGGCGAAACCACGCTGAGCCATTTCAGCCAGATGGCCGGCCTCACGGTGCAGAACTTCCTGTCGGCCGCGTCAGGCATGGCCGTGGCCATCGCACTGACCCGCGCCTTTGCCCGCTCGAACGTGTCCGAGCTGGGCAATTTCTGGTTCGATATGACCCGCGCCACCCTCTATGTGCTGCTGCCCCTGGCCATTGCCGTCGCGCTGGCCTTCGTGGCGCTCGGCCTGCCGCAGACGCTCGATGCCGGTTTCGTCGCCACCACCATCGAGGGCGGCCATCAGACCATTGCCACCGGCCCGGTTGCCAGCCAGGAGGCCATCAAGCAGCTCGGCACCAATGGCGGCGGCTTCTTCAACGTCAACGCCGCCCACCCGTTCGAGAACCCCAATGCCTTTTCGAACTACCTCAACATAACAGCCATGCTCTCGATCTCGCTGGCCCTGGTCTACAGCTTCGGCCAGCTGGTTGGCAGCCGCCGCCAGGGCTGGGCGCTGATCGCGGTCACCATGGTCCTGCTCACATCAGGTATCGGCGGGGTCTATTGGGCCGAAACCGCGGGCAATCCGCTGCTCCATGCTGTGGGCGTCGAGGCGTTTCAAGGCAATATGGAAGGCAAGGACGTCCGCTTCGGCCAGGCCATGACCGCGCTCTATGCCGCCGTGACCACCGGCCTTTCCGATGGTGGCGTCAACGCCATGCACACCTCGCTCACTCCCTTGGGCGGCATGGTGCCCATGTTCCTCATGCAGCTTGGCGAAGTTCTGCCCGGCGGCGTCGGATCGGGTCTTTACGGCATGGTGGTCTTTGCCATTCTCGCCGTTTTCGTTTCTGGCCTCATGGTCGGCCGCACCCCGGAATTCCTGGGCAAGAAGATCGAGGCGCGCGAGATGAAGCTGGCCATGCTGGCCATTCTCATCCTGCCGCTGGCCATTCTGGGCTTCACCGCCATCTCGGCCACCGCCACTTTTGGGGTCAGCTCGATCCTGACGGCGGGCCCTCATGGCCTCAGCGAAATCCTCTATGCCTTCACCTCGGCAGCCGGCAATAACGGCTCGGCCTTCGGGGGCCTGACCGGCAATACGCAATGGTACAACACCACCCTTGGCATGGCCATGCTGCTGGGGCGCTTCGCCTATATCGTGCCGGTCCTGGCCATTGCCGGATCGCTGGCCGCAAAGCCGCGCGTGCCCGTCTCATCCGGGACCTTCCCCACCGACCGGCCACTGTTTGTCGGCCTTCTCATCGGCATCATCCTCATCATGGGCGGCCTGCAATTCTTCCCCGCCCTCGCTCTCGGACCGATTGCCGAGCATTTCGCCATGCTCGCCGGCCAGAGTTTCTAGGAACGTCTCATGTCCACATCAGCCAAACCCGTTTCCGTCTTCAGTCCGTCCATCCTTCTGCCGGCACTGCGTGACGCCGTCGCAAAACTCGACCCGCGCCAGTTGATCCGCAATCCGGTGATCTTCGTCACCGAGATCGTGGCGATCCTGGTCACCGCTGTCGTCATCGAGGATGTGGTCACCGGCAATGAGAGCGTGGCCTTTTCAGGCCAGATCGCGCTCTGGCTTTGGTTCACGGTGCTCTTCGCGACATTTGCCGAGGCCGTCGCCGAGGGCCGGGGCAAGGCACAGGCCGAGAGCCTGCGGCGATCCAAGACCGACCTCATCGCCAAGAAGCTGCTTTTCCCCGAAAGGGCCGGCGACCGCGCATCCGAAGTCATCCCTGCCGCAAGTCTTAGGGTCGGGGACGTCGTCATCGTCGAAGTCAACGACATCATCCCTGGCGATGGCGAGGTCATCGAAGGCGTTGCCTCGGTCAACGAAAGCGCCATTACCGGGGAGAGTGCCCCCGTCATCCGCGAGGCCGGTGGCGACCGCTCGGCCGTGACCGGCGGCACGGAGGTGATTTCCGACTGGCTCAAGGTGCGCATCACCACGCGGCCGGGCGAGGGTTTCGTTGATCGCATGATCGGGCTCATCGAGGGCGCCCGGCGGCACAAGACCCCCAACGAGATTGCGCTCTCGATCCTGCTTTCGGGCCTTACCCTGATCTTCATGATAGTCGTCGTGACGCTCTATGGCCTCGCCGCCTATTCGGGCACCGAACTGCCGGTTGCGGTCCTGGCCGCCCTCTTGGTGACGCTGATCCCCACCACCATTGGCGGCCTGCTCTCGGCCATCGGCATTGCCGGCATGGACCGGCTGATCCGCTTCAATGTCGTGGCGACGTCCGGCCGCGCCGTGGAGGCGGCCGGCGACGTCGACACCTTGCTGCTCGACAAGACCGGTACCATCACCTTCGGCAATCGCATGGCCTCAGAGTTCATCCCCGTGAACGGGATCAAGGAGCAGAACCTGGCCGAGGCCGTGCTGCTGGCCAGCCTTGCCGACGAGACCGCCGAAGGCCGCTCCATCGTGGCCCTGGCCCGCGACGACTATCGCGTGACCGAGCCGGTTCACGCTGCCCGGGCCACGACCTTCATTCCCTTCTCGGCCCAGACGCGCCTCTCCGGCGTCGATGTCGAAGGCCGCCGCATCCGCAAGGGGGCGGTGGATGCCGTGCTGCGCTTTGTCGGCCTCGACAAGGCCCAGGCCGGCGCCGATTTCAACAGGGCGGTTGATACCATTGCCCGCTCCGGCGGCACCCCACTGGCCGTGGCCGAAGCCGACCAGCTGCTGGGCGTCGTGCACCTCAAGGACGTGGTCAAGCCCGGCATCAAGGAGCGCTTTACGGCCCTGCGGGCCATGGGTATCCGCACCGTCATGGTCACCGGCGACAATCCGGTCACGGCCGCCGCCATCGCCTCGGAAGCCGGGGTCGATGACTTCATCGCCGAGGCCACGCCGGAAGAAAAGCTCGACTACATCCGCCGCGAACAGACCGGCGGCAGGCTCGTGGCCATGTGCGGCGACGGCACCAATGACGCGCCCGCTCTGGCCCAGGCCGATGTCGGCGTCGCCATGCAATCGGGCACCCAGGCCGCGCGCGAGGCGGGCAATATGGTGGACCTCGGTTCCAGCCCCACCAAGCTCATCGAGATCGTCGAAATCGGCAAGCAGATCCTGATGACGCGCGGTGCGCTGACCACCTTCTCCATCGCCAATGACGTGGCCAAGTATTTCGCCATCATCCCGGCTTTGTTCGTGGCCAACTATCCGGGCCTCAACGCCCTCAACATCATGGGCCTCACCTCCCCGCAATCGGCCATTCTCTCGGCCGTCATCTTCAACGCCATCATCATCGTGGCGCTGATCCCGCTGGCCCTTCGCGGCGTCACATACCGTGCGGTCGGCGCCGCGGCGCTGCTGGGCCGCAATCTGCTGGTCTATGGCCTTGGCGGGCTCGTCGCCCCCTTCCTCGGCATCAAGCTGGTGGACATGGCCGTCGTGGCGCTGGGCATCATCTAGGAGTTCATCATGATCAATCAGCTTCGCCCCGCCATCGTGCTGACCCTTGCCTTCACGCTCCTGACCGGCATTGCCTATCCACTTGCCATGACCGGTATCGGCCAGGCCGTTTTTCCGGATCAGGCCAATGGCAGCCGGGTCGAGCGCGACGGCGTGCTTGTCGGCTCGGCGCTGATCGGCCAGTCCTTCACGGCGCCGCACTATTTCTGGTCGCGGCCGTCGGCGACCGGACCCGAGCCCTACAATGCCGGCGCCTCCAGCGGCTCCAATTTCGGTCCCACCGATGCAAGGCTGGTCGAGCGCACCGCCGCAACCATTGCGGCATCCGGTTCACCCACTTTGCCGGCCGACGCCGCCACTGCCTCCGGATCAGGGCTCGACCCGCATATCACGCCGGAAAATGCCGCCCGGCAGGTCGAGCGCGTTGCCGCCGCCCGCACTGTGGAACCCGCCGCGCTGCAGGCCATTGTTGATCGCATGACGGAGCGGCCCGTCTTCGGTATATTCGGCGAACCCCGCATCAACCTGCTCGCGCTCAATCTGGCGCTCGATCAGGAGACGCCTCCGGCGAGGTAGAATGACCCTGGCTGCAAACGAAAATCGGCCCGACCCCGAGGTCTTGCTGCAGCTTGCCTCGCGCGAAAAGCGCGGCAAGCTCACCATCTTCCTGGGCATGGCGCCCGGTGTGGGCAAGACCTATGCCATGCTCGAGCGCGCCCGGGCCCTCAAGTCCAAGGGCCAGGACGTGGTCATCGGCCTGGTCGAAACCCATGGTCGCTCGGAAACGGCTCACCTGGCCGAAGGGCTTGAAACCCTGCCGCGCGCCAATGGCGCCGGGGCCTATGGCGAGCTCGACCTCGACGCGGCCCTCGCCCGCCGCCCGCAACTGCTGATCGTCGACGAACTGGCCCATTCCAACCCCGAGGGCGCGCGCCACCCCAAACGCCACCAGGACATTGCCGAAGTGATCGGCGCGGGCATCGACGTCTGGACCGCGCTCAATATACAGCACCTGGAAAGCCTCTCCGATCTCGTGGCCCGCATCGCCGGCGTGCCGGTGCGCGAAACCGTGCCCGACATCGTGCTCAAGCAGGCCGACGACGTCATTCTGGTCGATCTGCCGCCGAACGAACTGATCGAACGGCTCAAAGCCGGCAAGGTCTATCTGCCCGACAATGCGGGGCGGGCGCTGGATGGCTTTTTCCAGCCCACCACGCTGACCGCTCTGCGCGAACTCAGCCTCCGCCGCGCCGCCGACCGCGTCGACGACCAGATGGTCGATTTTCTGCGCCAGGCCGCCATCGAAGGACCCTGGGCCACCGGCGAGCGATTGCTTGTCTGCGTCGGGCGCGATGAAAGCGCCGAACGCCTCGTGCGCGAGGCCAGCCGGCTCGCCTCGGGCCTCAATGCCCGTTGGACCGTGCTGACCCTCTCGCGCAGCCACGGCATGCCCCCCGGCGCCGCCACCGTGGATCGGCTCGAAGCCACACTGCAACTGGCCGAGCGACTTGGGGCGCAGATTCGCCGCGATACCAGTGACGATTTCGTCGAAGCCATAATCAAGGCGGCGCGGCGTGAAAACGCCACCCAGATCATCGTGGGCCGCAGCGCCCGCCGCTTCCGCCTGCGCCCTTCCCTGCCCGACGCCCTCCTGCAGCAGGCAGGCGATATCGGCGTCCATATCGTGCCGCTTGCCGCCACGAGGCCACAGCCGCGCCGGCGACGGAAGAGTGGCCTGCCCGAATGGCTGCTCACCTTTGCCCTGCCGGTCCTGACCGTCGGCGCGACGACGCTGCTCGGCCTTGGCCTCTCGGCCGTTGTCGCCCTGCAGAACCTGGCCATGCTCTACCTTGCGGCCGTTCTGCTGCCGGCCGTTTTTGCGGGACGGTTCTCGGCGCTGATCGCCTCGGCCCTGTCCTTCCTGGCCTACAATTTCTTTTTCATCGAGCCCACCGGGCGCCTGACCATCGCCCAGCCCGAGGAAGTGCTCTCGCTCGCCATTTTCGTGGTCGTCGCCCTCGCCGCCGGCCAGCTGGCGGCCAGCCTGCGCCTCAGCGTCGAACGCACCCGCCGCCAGGCCAGCCAGACAAGGGCGCTCCTCGACTTTGCCCGCAAGATGTCGGGCGCCTTCGGCTATGAGCAGGTGGTCGAGACCATTGCCAGCCACCTGCAGGGTGCCCTCAAGCGGTCCACCATCGTGCTGGTGCCCGACGAAACCGGGGAGCTTGAAATGGCCGCCACCTGGCCACCCGATCAGGAACTGGACGCCGCGGCCATGACCGCCGCCCGCTGGGCCGCCGACAAGCGCGAGCCCGCCGGCTTCCTCACTGCGACATTGCCACAGGTGCCCTATCTCCTGCGCCCCATCCAGTCCGGCCAGCGCGTATTGGGCGTTATTGGCCTTGCCATGCGCCACGAGGACGGCCCGCCTTCCGAGGACGACCAGCGCACCATCGACGCCCTGATCGAGCAATCCGCAATTGCCCTCGACCGGGCCCGCCTCACCCGCGAGATTACCAGCGCCTCGGTGGCCCGCGAGGGCCAGAAGGTTCAGGGCGCCCTGCTCTCCTCGCTCTCTCACGACCTGCGCACCCCGCTGGCCAGCATTACCGGCGCCGTCACCACGCTGCGCCAACTGGGTGAGCGCATGTCGCCGGAGAGCCGGGACGATCTGCTCCTGTCCATCGAGGAGGAATCGGATCGTCTCAACCGTTTTGTCTCGAACCTGTTCGAAATGAGCCGGATCGAGGCCGGCATTGCCTCGGTGCGCCTGTCGCTTGTCGATGTCGGCGCCACCATTGCCGGCGCTGTCGCCCGCGCCGAACGCGTGCATGCCGACCTCGAGGTTCAGGTCAGCCTTGCCGAAGAGCTGCCGCCGGCCTCGGCCGATGCGGCGCTGCTGGAACAGGTCCTGTTCAACCTGCTCGACAATGCCGCCAAATATGCCGGCGAAGAGCCGGTGGCCGTCTATGCGCGTGCCGAGGCGCAGGACATTGTCATCGCCGTCACCGATCAGGGCAAGGGCATTGCCGAAGACGAGCTCGAGCGGATTTTCGAGAAATTCTATCGCCGTGCCAAGGGCGACGGGCGCCAGGCCGGGACGGGCCTGGGCCTTGCCATTGCCCGCGGGTTCGTCACCGCCATGGGCGGCACGATCCGCGCCGAAAGCCCGGCCTTGCGCCGGCGCGGCACCCGCTTCATCGTGCGCCTGCCCCGCGCCGGAGAATAGCCCGCGATGAAACCCCGCATCCTCGTCGTCGACGACGAGCCGCAGATCCAGCGCTTCCTGCGTCCGGCCCTCGAAGCGGTGGATTTCGAGGTCGAAACTGCCGACACCGCGGCCATGGCCAAACGCCTCGCTGCCACGCGCTCTCCGGCGCTGATCGTGCTCGATCTGGGCCTGCCCGATGGCGACGGCAAGGACGTCATCACCACAGTCCGCGCCTTTTCCAGCGTTCCGATCATCGTGCTCTCCGCGCGCGACCAGGAAACCGAAAAGATCGCAGCCCTCGATGCGGGTGCCGACGACTATCTCGAAAAGCCCTTCGGCATTGGTGAGCTGCTCGCACGCATCCGCGTCGCCCTGCGCCACATCGCACCGTCTGTCGCGGCCGCGGGGCCGCAGACCTTTGGCGCGGTGACGCTGGACCGCGAGCGCCGCGCCGTGACCCGCGCGGGCCATCCCGTGCATCTCACGCCCAAGGAATATGACCTGCTGGTGCTGCTGGCCGACCATGCGGGCCGCGTGGTCACCCATGCCACTGCCCTCGGCCGCATCTGGGGCCCGGCCCATAGCCAGGACACGCAGTATCTGCGTGTCCTCGTCGGCCAGTTGCGGGCCAAGCTCGACAACGACGATGCCGGCAGCGTCATCGTCAATGAGGCGGGCGTCGGCTACCGGCTGGTCGAGCGCTGAGTGCTTCAACCGCCCTGTCCGACCACCGGAAACGACGAAGGCCGCCCTGGGGCGGCCTTCGGAACTCCAGGCTTTGCGCCCGAACTTACTTTTCGAGAATGATGTTGATCGCGGACTCGCGGCCATCACGACCGGTTTCGAGTTCGTACGAGATCTTGTCGTTCTCGTAGAGGCCGTCGACGCCCGAACGCTGGACGGCGGAGATGTGGACGAAGTGGTCCTTGCCGCCATTTTCCGGGGTAACGAAGCCGAAGCCCTTGGTGGTGTTGAAGAACTTAACGGTGCCGTTGATTCTGGACATAGGTATTTCCTTTTGGCTCGGAGCACATGCAAACGAGCAATTCTCCCCTTGGCAACATGCTCGGGGGGTATAAACGTTCGCAAATCATATCGAGAGCCAGAGCTGGAAAGACCAGCATGCAGCGAGCCGACTTAGGCTGAAAACGTATGACGCCCTTATTGCAGATATTGATGACCAGAACAAGGCGAACCGCGTTCGGCTGGCCTGCATCCCCAAACACCCGGCACCTGCGACCCCGGGACGACATCCGTTGCAGGTCTGCCACAGGCGCGTTTCACGAATTTGCGAGCAATTGCCCCTGTTAAGGTTTGCAGCGTATTGAGACCGGAGCGGCGGGCTCTTTCGGGCCGGATTCGGCTTGAGCCGGGTCCAGCGTCGCGCCGTCAGGAGCAATGATGAACAAGGTTCTGGTCAGTCTGGTCGCCCTTCTTGCCGCCACCGTTTCTGTGGTGCCGGCAAACTCCCAACAGGTGGCGGAGATCAAGGCCAGCCGCATTGTCATCGCGCCGCCCCAGACCGAACTGGCCCGCACCATCAAGGAAGGCCTGTCGGCCGCCTATTACGGCGCTCGTCCCGAGACGGCGGCCCATGCCGAGGCGCAGCGGCTCTATTTTCTCTATGGCGAACGCCATTTCGAACCGATCTGGCTGTCCGAAGACGCCAAGGGCAAGGTCACCTTTTCTCCGGCGGCCGCCAAGCTTATCGCCCTGTTTGAAAAAGCCGGGGCCGAGGGGCTCGATCCGGCCGACTACCTGACGCCCTCCATCTCGCGCGACAAGCTGGGCGGCGACGGGGTCGCGCTGGCCACGCTCGAAACCGCCTTTTCGGCCGCGACGATGCGCTATGCCCGGCACATCCACAATGGGCGCATCGACCCGCTCTCGATCAGCCCGCTGCTCGACATCAAGGCCAAGCCCATTGACGAAGCGGCCCTGCTTGAGCAGCTGGCCGGGAGCGACAATCCGGCCGCAATCCTTGCCAAGCTCGAACCGCAGCATCCCGAATTCCAGGCGCTGAAGGCGGCACTCGCCACGTTCGAGCAGTCCAACGCCACCCGCCCCACCCCGATCAGCGACGGCCCGGTGCTGCGCCCCGGCAATTCGGATGCGCGCCTGCCCGCCATTCGTGATCGCCTCAAGCTCTCGGCCTCCACTTCGGAGCTTTATGACGACCTCACCGTCGGCGCCGTCGAGGCCTTCCAGGAAGGTCAGGGTCTTGAGGTCGACGGCATTATCGGGCCGGCGACGGTGGCCGCGCTCAATGGCGGCGCCGCCACGCGGCGCGAGGATATCATCGCCAATATGGAACGCTGGCGCTGGATGCCGTCGGACCTCGGCGACTTCCGTGTCTTCGTCAACATTCCCGAATACCGCCTCTGGATCGAGCGCGACGGCCAGGCCGAATATACGACCCGCGTCGTGGTCGGCACCACGCGCAACCAGACGCCGGTCTTCTCCGACAATATCCGGCATGTGGTGGTGAACCCCTATTGGAACGTGCCCTCGTCCATCATTCGCGGCGAGATCGCCCCGGCGGTCCTGGCCAATCCGGGCTATACCGACAGCCACAATATGGACCTTCTCTATAATGGGTCGCCGATCAGCCCCTGGCAGGTGGACTGGAGCCAGGTCTCACCCTCCAATTTCCCCTTCCGCGTGCGCCAGCGGCCGGGTGCAGGCAATGCGCTGGGCCAGATCAAGTTCCTCTTCCCCAACAAGCACGACGTCTATCTGCACGATACCCCATCCAAGTCGCTGTTCTCGCGCTCCTACCGCGCCTTCAGCCATGGCTGCGTCCGCGTTGAAGACCCCATGGCCTTTGCCGATGCGCTGATGGCCAATGAGCCCAATATTTCGCGCAGCTCGCTCGAGGCCATGTTCGGTCCCAGCGAGCGCTGGGTGAACCCGCAGACGCAGATTCCCGTGCACCTGGCCTATTTCACACTGCGCATCGATGCCGATGGCACCATCCGCTCCTATGGCGATGTCTATGGCCACAATGAAAAGCTGATTGCCGCCATGGGCCTCAATCCCGTGGCCGAACCGGCCATTGTTGCCGCAGTCGAGACGGCACCGGCCGAACTTTCGCCCTGATTGAAACGGCGCGGCCCGGACCTCCGGATCGCGCTTTTCTTGCGATCTGACCGCCTCTTCACAAATGCACCGGTTAACCCGGCGTTAGTATTTTCGCCTTGGTTGCGCCCCGTTTTTACCTTAGTAACAGGGACGTGAGGGGGCATGGGAGCCTGTTCACAACTGGTTAGCGTTAATCAATTCGTGCGAATTGGACGCTAACGTCCCACCATTAATCTGACGAGTGAACCGGACAGAGTTTGGCGTGGCGGTTATGGGGTTGATCAATTGGCGGCGTGCCGCGCGGGTTCTTGCCGCAGCGGTGGTGAGCATTACGGCTTTGCTTCCGGTCGTGCCGGCGCAGGCGGCGAGCGAGCGCGCTCTCTATCTTTATTATACCCATACCAAGGAGACGGCGCGCATCGTCTTCAAGCGCAATGGCAGCTATGTTCAGTCGGGCCTGCGCGAACTCAATGTTTTCCTGCGCGACTGGCGCCAGAACGAGCCGGCCAATATGGATCCGCGCCTCTTCGACCTGATCTGGGAAGTCTATCAGGAAGTCGGCGGCACCCAGCCCATCAACGTCGTTTCCGCCTATCGCTCGCCCAAGACCAATGCCATGCTGGCCGCCAAGTCCTCGGGCGTGGCCGACAATTCCCAGCACATGCGTGGCACGGCCATGGATTTCTTCATCCCCGGCGTGCCCCTGACGCGTCTGCGCGCCGCTGCCATGAAGAAGCAGGTCGGCGGCGTCGGTTACTACCCGACCTCGGGCAGCCCCTTCGTGCATCTCGACACCGGTTCGGTGCGCGCCTGGCCGCGCATGACCCGCGCGCAATTGCAGGAAATCTTCCCCGACGGCCGCACCATGCATCTGCCGACCGATGGCAAGCCGCTCTCGCAGGAGGGCTATCAGGTCGCCATGGCCGAATGGAAACGCTGCCATGCCTATCCCTGCGGCGGCTCATCGTCCTCGGGCACCCAGGTCGCCAGCACCGGCGGCAACGGCCGAACGCTGATGGATGTGCTGTTTGGCGGCAATGACCAGGCTGCTCCCGAGGCCGCGCCGGCCCCGCAGGTGCAGACTGCCTCGCTGGTCCCCCAGCAGCGGCCATCCTCTCAGGTCGCCCCGACCATGCCCGTCAGCCGCCCCGCCGATCTGGGTGGCGCCGAAATGGCCGTGGCTTCGCTGACCGACACCACGATCCCCTTCGGCGCCGCCGGCAGCGCGCCGCTGACCCCGGAAGAGCTTGGCCTTGTCGCCGCCGTGACCATGCCGGTCCGCATGCCGGCCGACCTGCGCGAAAATTCCGCGGTAACGGCGCTGGCGGCCCTCACCGCCCCCACCATGCCGACCCCGCGCGTCATCATGACCGAGCCGGGAGCCGACATTCTCACCGCCTATGCCGCCGCCGGTCCTGCGACGGAACCGGGCGCGCAGCGGGCGCTGGAAATGATCATCCAGAATTCGACCACCGGCAGCGTCACGCCCAGCCCCACCACCAGCCTTCCGGAGTTGCCGGCGCTGGTTCCGGCTGCGCGCACCGCCTCGCTCGGTGGCGACGTGACCTCGCTTTTCTCAGGCACCTTTGGCGCGACCGACGCCGCCGAGGCAGCGCCGCTGGCCGATGCACTGGCCCAGCTGGTGGCCCGGCAACCGGTTCCGGGCGACATGCGGCGGCCTGATCTGGTGCCGCCCGATCTCGAACATGTAGCCGATATTTTCACCGATCCGGCCGCCCTGACGTCCGATCGCTATGCCGTCATCTTCGACCACGATGTTGCCGACTTCGATCCGACCCCAGAAATGGGCGCCCAGGTCACCGTCAAGGGCATTGGTGCGAGCGACTTCATTCCGGTCCACAACCGCTTTACCCGCGTGGCGCCACCGGCGGTTGCCGGCCAGTAGGCCCGGGCCGGGCAAGTGGTGCCCTCTAAAAGCCAGAAAGGCCCGCAATAACAGGCGGACCCTTCGCCGCATCCGGCCCCATGGCATTGCCAAGCCCGGACCCTGCGCCTAAACAGGGTCGATCCAGACTTCCATGGGGACACGCTTGCCCGACAAGCCCGAAACGCCGCTGCTCGACACCGTCAACTCGCCCGCCGATCTGCGCGCCCTGCCGCGTGAAAGCCTGCGGCAGCTAGCCGACGAAGTGCGCGCCGAAATGATCGACGCCGTCTCGGTGACGGGCGGACACCTTGGCGCCGGGCTGGGCGTGGTCGAGTTGACCGTGGCGCTGCATGCCATTTTCGACACCCCGCATGATCGCATCATCTGGGATGTCGGCCACCAGGCCTATCCACACAAGATCCTGACCGGCCGCCGCGACCGCATGCGCACGCTACGGCAGAAGGACGGCCTCTCCGGCTTCACCCGCCGCGCCGAAAGCGAATACGACCCCTTCGGCGCCGGCCATTCCTCGACCTCGATTTCCGCCGGCCTGGGCATGGCCGAGGCCAGCAAGCATCTCGACACGCCGCGCAATGTCATCGCCGTCATCGGCGACGGCGCCATGTCGGCGGGCATGGCCTATGAGGCCATGAACAATGCCGGCGCCATGGATGCGCGCCTCATCGTCATTCTCAACGACAATGACATGTCCATCGCCCCGCCAACCGGAGCCCTGCGCACCTATCTCGCACGACTGGTCTCGGGCCCGGTCTATCGCGGTACCCGCGAGGCGGCGAAGAACATCGTCCACAAGCTGCCGCCATTCCTGCACGAGCCCGCTCGCAAGACCGAGGAATTCGCCCGCTCCTTCTTCACGGGCGGCACGCTGTTCGAGGAACTGGGCTTCTACTATGTCGGGCCCATCGACGGGCACAATCTCGACGACCTGCTGCCGATTCTCGAAAACGTGCGCGACATGGGCGATGGCCCGGTCCTCATCCATGCCGTGACCAAGAAGGGCAAGGGTTATGCCCCGGCCGAAAACTCGGCCGACAAGTATCACGGCGTCTCCAAGTTCAACGTCATCACCGGGGCCCAGGCCAAGGCGCCGTCCAATGCGCCCTCCTATACCTCGGTCTTTGCCTCCTCGCTGATTCAGGAAGCCGAAGCCGATCCGCGCATTGTCGCCGTCACCGCCGCCATGCCCTCGGGCACCGGCCTCGACAAGTTCGCCGAGCTGTTCCCCACCCGCATCTACGATGTGGGCATTGCCGAACAGCATGCCGTGACCTTTGCCGCCGGCATGGCGTCCGAGGGCGCCCGTCCCTTCTGCGCCATCTATTCGACCTTCCTGCAGCGCGCCTATGACCAGGTCATCCACGACGTGGCCATCCAGGGCCTGCCGGTGCGCTTTGCCATCGACCGTGCCGGCTATGTCGGCGCCGATGGCCCGACCCATGCCGGCAACTATGACAATGCCTATCTCGGCGCCGTGCCCGGCATCGTGCAGATGGCCGCCGCCGACGAGGCCGAATTACGCCACATGGTGGCGACCGCTGCCGCCTATGACAAAGGCCCGATCAGCTTCCGCTATCCGCGTGGCGATGGCATGGGCGTCGACATGCCCCAGCGCGGCGAAATCCTGCCCATCGGCAAGGGCCGCATCCTCCGGCAGGGCTCGACCATTGCGCTTCTGTCCTACGGCACGCGCCTCGTCGAGGTCCTCGCCGCTGCCGACAAGCTGGCCGCTCTCGGCCTCAACCCGACCGTTGCCGACGCGCGCTTCATGAAGCCGCTCGACGAGGAGCTGATCGCCAGGCTGGCCCAGACCCACGACGTGCTGGTGACCACGGAAGAAGGCGGACTTGGCGGTTTCGGCAGCCATGTCGCGACCTTCCTTGCCTCCAATGGCCTCCTCGACGGCAAGCTGCGCTTCCGCCCGCTGATGATCCCCGACACCTTTGTCGAGCATGCCAGCCAGGCCGACATGTATGCCGCCGCCGGCCTCGACCGCTCAGGCATCGTCGCCACTGCGCTCACCGCGCTTGGCTATGACCAGGCCGCCATGCAGGCGGCTCTGGCGAAGGTCTGACGGCTAGCACGTCTTCTAGGCTCAAGCGCGGTGCCTCAGCGACCGTCATTGCCCGGCTTGTCCGGGCAATCCACCCTGCTGCGTCATCATGGACCACCCGGACAAGCCGGGTGGTGACGATGGGCGCAGCAGTGAGCGCCCCTGGCGCACGTTCCCCAAAAGGGTCAGCGTGTTCCCTCACGCATAATTCGTCGGCACGCCCTTGGCCTGCTTCACCGTTTCCATCGAGATATAGGCCGACATGTCGAAGAGCTCGATGCGGCTCACCAGCTGCTTGTAGACCACGTCATAATGCTCGACATCGGGCAGCACGATCTTGAGGATATAGTCGAAATTCCCCGTCAGCCGATGCACCTCGACGATCTCGGGCACCGCATTGACCGCCGCGTGGAATTTCTCCAGCCAGTCGGCCGCATGGCTGCCGGTGCGCACGATGACGAAGACCGTGGTCGGCAGCCCGACCTTGCGCCGATCCAGCTCCACCAGGGTCCGGGCAATATAGCCTTCTTCCCTGAGCCGGGCGATCCGCCGCGAACAGGCGGAAGCCGACAGGGCCACGGCTTCGGCAATATCGGCTACCGGCGTTTCGGCATCCGCCTGCAGGAGGCTCAAAATCCTGCGATCACGATCATCCAGCATCGTCAGCCACTCCCCTGATGCATCCAGATTGCACAATATTGCGGAATTGCGCAATCACGACGCGCCGGCACTCCATCAGCCGCCCATCTCTGCATGCCGCCAGCTCGGGAGGCGCGGCACACTGATTGCAACACGGTGATTGGAGCGGAGGACACCATGAAGACCATTGGCCTGATCGGCGGCATGAGCTGGGAATCCACTGCCGTCTACTACCGGCACATCAATCAGGAGGTGCGGCGCTTGCGCGGCGGCCTCGCCTCGGCCGACATCGCCCTGCGCTCGCTCGATTTCACGGAAGTGGTCGCCCTGCAAAAAGCCGGTCGCTGGGATCTGGCCGCAGCGCTTCTCGGCGAAGCCGGGGCAGGTCTGGCCAGGGCCGGGGCCGATTGCATCCTGATCTGCACCAACACCATGCATCTGGTGGCCGAACCGGTTGCGTCAATGGTTGGCGTGCCGCTTATCGACATCATCACCGAAACCGCTGCCGTGCTGCGCGCCGATGGCCGCAAGCGTCCGCTGCTGCTGGCCACCCGCTACACGATGGAACACGGCTTCTACACCAGCCGCATGCAATCACTGGGCCTCGACGTCATGGTGCCCGACGCCGAGAGTCGGCAGATCGTGCATGACGTGATCTTCGACCAGCTCTGCCAGGGCAATGTCTGCGACCGCTCGCGCACCGCCTATCTCGCCATTATCGACAAGGCTCGGGCCGCGGGAGCAGACAGCGTCATCCTGGGCTGCACCGAAATCGGCATGCTGCTCGATCCCAAAGCCCTGGCTTTGCCTGGCTATGACTCGACCACCATCCACGCCGATGCGGCCATCCGCTTCGCGCTGGGCGAGGTTCTGCACCAGGCCGCGTGACTTTCGCAGCGCCTTGCACCGGCGAGGCTAACGATTTGTTGAGACGTTTGCCGCCTTGCTGGAAGCTGAACCAGCAGGATCGGTCATGACGATTTCCAGCATTTCCATTGCCGCATCCGGCATGCACCGGGCCAGTCACCAGCTCGAGCAGAGCGCCAGCCGCATCGCCCGCATTGGCGTCGAGGGCAATGACGTCGATATCGGAACAGAAATGGTCAATACCATTCAGGCCAAGAACGACTTCAAGGCCTCGGCCAAGGTCGCGAGCGTGGCCAGCGACATGTCCAAGGCCCTGCTCGATATTCTGGTGTAGCTGTCTTCAGGTTCGCTTAAGAGCACTGTGCCTCAAGCCCGCCGACTGTCATCCCGGCGAAGACCGGGATCCATATTGAGAGCTCAGCATGGACCCCGGCCTTCGCCGGGGTGACACCGAGTCGGGGAACAATTCAGCGTGGAACTCAGGCGCCGAGGCGCCCGCTGCTCCACGGAAGGGATCAATCCCTTCAGAGATCCGACGGCCCCTCGACCATGCCCAGGGCCGACATGTAGAGCTCGAGCAGGGCTTCCTGCTCCATGCGCTCATTGGCGTCCTGCTTGCGGATGGTCACGATCTTGCGAAGGATCTTGGTATCGAAGCCATTGCCCTTGGCTTCGGCGTAGATTTCCTTGATATCGGCGGCAATGGCCGCCTTTTCTTCTTCCATGCGCTCGATACGCTCGATGAATGCGCGCAGCTGGTCCTGCGCGACGCTGTCTTCAACGGCCATGGCTACCTCTGGTCTAGCTGCCGATGACCGCCGTCAGGCTTGGTCTCCGGCATGAAAACGAAACGGGAATTGTCCGGCCCCCATGAACCCCAGACACCGGTCCGGTTCAACCCTTTTATGGGCCAATCCACACCCTGCGGCCCCGGCGTGGAAAATCGGCAAAGGCCCAGACTTCGCCACTTTTCTGACCAGAGCGCGGAACATGCCCGCAATTCCGTCAAATCAGGCCTTTAGCCATTGACCTCCCCACTGCCATACGATCAAAGAAGGGCACGTTTTTCGGTGATTTCCGGCGCCATGGTGAACACAATCCGCCTCGGTTCGACCCTCCTGTTCGCAGGCCTTTCCAGCCTTTTTGCCATGGCGGCTGTCACGCCCGCCCATGCCGAACTGCGTGTCTGCAACGAGACGGCTAACCTGATTTCGGTGGCGCTCGGCTACCGCGCGGAGCGCGGCTGGATGAGCGAAGGCTGGTGGCAGGCCCCTCCGGGCGATTGCCGCACCCTCTATCAGGGCGACCTGCAGCGCCGCTTTTATTACCTCTACGCGGTCGACGATATCGGCGGCGGCGCATGGGACGGACAAGTCTATATGTGCACCCGTGACGAAACCTTCACAATATTCGGGGTTGAGGATTGCCTCGCCCGGGGCTATGAGCGCACCGGGTTCTTTGAAATCGATACACAGAACCGCTCCGACTGGACCTTGCAGCTCACCGAGAATGCGGGCGAGCCAAGTGTTGTCGGTCCGGATCTGGGTGAAGATCTCGAAGACCCTGCCTTCCTGGTAGACGACCCCGCAGCCACCACAACGCCAGAAAATACGGATACGCAATGAGACGGATCAGACGCGCGAAGATCCTCGCAACCCTCGGGCCTGCCAGCAACGAGGAGTCCATGATCGAGGAGCTGGCCAAGGCCGGCGCCGACGTCTTCCGCATCAATATGAGCCATGCCAGCCATGAGCTCATGCACCAGACCGTCAAGCGCATCCGCTCGGTTGAGGCGCGCCTGAAGCATCCGATCGGCATCCTCGCCGACCTTCAGGGGCCCAAGCTGCGGGTCTGGAAGTTCGCAGGCGGCTCCGTCAATCTCGTGGCCGGCCAGAAGTTCACGCTCGACAGCGAGCAGAACGACAATGGCAATACCGAACGCGTCTACCTGCCGCATCCCGAAATCATCGAAAGCGTTTCGGTTGGCGACCGTCTCCTTCTGGACGATGGCAAGCTGCAACTCAAGGCAACTAAAGTCGGAGGCGGCGTCATCGAGACCGAAGTCGTCTATGGCGGCAAGCTCTCCGACAAGAAGGGCGTCTCCCTGCCCGACACGCTCCTGCCCACCGGCGCCCTGACCGAGAAGGACCATGCGGACCTGCTCGAAGCGCTCAAGGCCGAAGTCGACTGGGTGGCGCTGAGCTTCGTGCAGCGTCCCGAAGACATTATCGACGTGCGCAAGATCGTCCAGGGGCGCGCCGGCGTCATGGCCAAGATCGAAAAGCCGCAGGCCATCGAGCGCCTCGAAGAGATCGTCAAACTCTCCGACGCCATCATGGTCGCCCGTGGCGATCTGGGCGTCGAACTGCCGCTCGAACTGGTTCCGGGTCTGCAGAAGCGCATGATCCGCATGTGCCGCCGCTACGGCAAGCCGGTGGTCGTGGCCACCCAGATGCTCGAGAGCATGATCACCGCGCCGGTCCCGACCCGCGCCGAAGTGTCGGACGTCTCCATCGCCGTCTTCGAAGGCGCCGATGCGGTCATGCTCTCGGCCGAAAGCGCCTCGGGCCAGTATCCGGTCGAAGCCGTCACCACCATGGCCAAGGTTGCCGTGGCCGTCGAAAGCGACGCCAACTACCGCAACATCATCAAGGCTGCCCAGACCGAGCCGGAGGCCACTGCCGCCGACGCCATTTCGGCCGCCACCCGCCAGGTTGCCGAAACCCTCGACCTGGCCGCCATCGTCACCTACACGGCCTCGGGCTCGACCGGCATCCGCGCCGCGCGCGAGCGTCCGAGCAAGCCGATCATCGCCCTCTCGCCCAATCTGCGCACCATCCGCCGCCTGTCGGTGGTCTGGGGCATTCATTGCGTGCAGACCGAAGACGCGGTCAACCTCGAGGACATGGTCGATCGCGCCTGCGTCATCGCCTATCAGGAGGGCTTTGCCCGCCCTGGCGACCGCATTGCCATCACCGCGGGCGTGCCTCTCGGCACACCGGGCGCCACCAACATGCTGCGCATCGCCTTTGTCCGTCAGGACGGCGCCGGCTCAAGCTGAAGTGTGACCGAACAGCATCATTGAGGAAGGCCCCGACTGGTTCGGGGCCTTCTTTTTTGCTCTCTCGCTTGCAGGCGTGCCGGGCAAGGATCAGGATCAGGCCATGGGAAACAGGGGGCGCGTGTCATGGACACACAGAACGCACTGACTGAAGACCGACTGACCCGAACGAGCGCAATGGGCCGCAGGGCCTTCCTTCTCGGCTCCGCCGCCAGCCTCGGGGCGCTTGCCCTTGCCGGCTGCAGCGGCAGCACCATAAGGGCGCTCAGCAAGGCTGAAGCCGACGAGGTCTACGGGCCGCTCCCCAACGAGCGTTTCCCCGTGGAAGCGGTCAATCTCAACAAGGTCAACGAGAAATACTGGCGCCGCACCGTGCGCTATGACAGTGCCGAGGCGCCCGGCACCATCGTCGTCGATCCGCGCAATCACTATGTCTATCGCGTCGAAGGGCAGAACGTCGCCACCCGCTATGGCGTCAGCGTCGGTCGGGCCGGGTTCCTGTGGAGCGGTGACGCCTATATCGGCCGCAAGGCCGAGTGGCCGGTCTGGACCCCACCCAGGGAAATGATCGCCCGCCAGCCCGAAGTCGCCAAATATGCCGGCGGCATGGCCCCCGGCCTCGACAATCCGCTCGGCGCCCGCACGCTCTATCTCTACCAGGATGGCGTCTATACGCTCTATACGCTCTACAGCACCCGCCAGGCCGAGACGATCGGCAACGGCATTTCATCGGGCTGCATCGGCCTGCTGACGCAGGACATGATGCATCTCTACGAGCGCACCCCTGTCAACACCAAGGTCATCGTCCTCAAGGCCTGACCCCGTCGCGGTCATATTGAAGCCGTCGCAGCGCGGCCCGCCCAACGCCTCCCCTGATGGGAGATCGGGCGGGGATGCGCGACGTACGGGTGGTCTGAACGCCCACTGGCGCGCCCCACCCCTCCCCGCGTTCGACTGTTGCGGGGTCTTTTACTGTAGAAACTCATCATGACCGCCGCCTCGACCACCCAGACTGTTCGCGCCACCGCCATCGGCCTTGTCGCCATCCTGCTCTGGGCGTCCGTGGTTGGCATGATCAAGTCGGTCTCGACCAGTTTTGGCGCCACGGGCGGCGCGGCCCTGCTCTATACGCTGGCCAGCCTCTTCCTGCTGCTGACGCTCGGATTGGGCGACCTGCGCAGCTTCCCGCGCCGCTATCTCTGGGTCGGGGGTCTGCTCTTTGTCAGCTACGAGCTCTGCCTGGCCCTCTCCATTGGCTACACGTCCACGCCTCGCCAGGCCATCGAAGTGGGCATGGTCAACTACCTCTGGCCGACCCTGACCCTTGTCGGCACCGTGGTCTTCAATCGCCAGCGAGTGAGACCCTGGATCCTTCCCGGCCTCCTCCTTTCCATGGTGGGTATCGTCTGGGTCCTGGGCGGCGACGCCGGGTTTTCCCTGCCCGCCATGCTGGACAATATCCGGCGCAATCCGCTGAGCTATGGCCTGGCCTTCGCCGGTGCGCTCATCTGGGCCGCCTATTGCATCGTCACCCCGAAAATGGCCAATGGCCGCAATGGCGCGACGCTGTTCTTCGCCCTCACCGCCCTCACGCTCTGGATCAAGCTGGCCTTTACCGGCGACATCTCCTGGACCGTCGGCTTTGCCGACGTGGTGATCCTCGTCCTTGCCTCCGCCGCCATGGGCTTTGCCTATGCCGCCTGGAATGTCGGCATTGTCCATGGCAATGCGACCGCCCTCGCCACCGCTTCCTACTTTACCCCGGTGCTGTCGGCGGCCTTTGCCGCCATCCTGCTCCAGTCCGCCCTGCCGCTCTCCTTCTGGCAGGGCGCGGCCATGGTCAGTGCCGGTTCGCTTCTGTGCTGGCTGGCAACACGGAAATAACCGCCCAGATGCAACAAGGCCGCATCTGCATGCGGGCCTTGTCGAAATCGTCAGCGGTAAACGCTTAGCCCTGGCGGGCCTTGAAGCGCTTATCCACCTTGTTGATGATGTAAACGCGGCCGCGGCGGCGGACGAGCTTGTTCGCGCGGTGGCGAGCCATCAACGCCTTCAGCGAGTTGCGGACTTTCATCTTTGCAATCCTTGGTCAAACAAAATGGGCGCTAGTGCGCCCGAAAACTGGCCTCTTCATAAGGAAAGAGACCGGAGCTGTCAACGCGCATTGCGCGGGGTTTTCCCCACTCCCGGCCCGTTAACGCGCGGGTGACCGGCAGGCTCTATTCTAGCCCGGATTTCCTCGCAAGCGGTCCATGGATGAGCAGCCAGAATACCAGCAAAACCGGGGCCCTGATCATCGACCCGCAGGCCAATATGGCCGCGCTGGTCGCCGACATGCTGCGCGGACTGGGCAAACGCGACATCCGCGAGGCCTGGGATGCCAACCAGGCCCAGATCGAGCTGCGCCGCCGACCCTATGAAGTCATCGTCATCGACGATGCCCTGAGCAATCCCGATGCCGTCGATCTGGTCAGGCGCCTGCGCGCCGACGCCACATCGCCCAACCGGCTGACGCCGATCATCATGACGGCGGCGGCGCCTGATGCGGCCCGCATTGCCGCGGCGCGCGATGCCGGGGTCACCGAATTTCTGCGCAAGCCCTTTGCCGCCAGTCATCTCAAATCCCGGCTCGACGCCATGGCGAGCAAGCCACGCTCCTTCATCGAAGCGGCGCACTATGCCGGCCCGGATCGTCGCCGCAGGGTGCAGGACATTGCCACACCCGATCGGCGCGGCCACGAAAGCGCGGAAGACTAGAGCACTTCCCGCAAAGGTGGCGACGGTTTTGCGGTTCGGGCGCAACAAGACAGAGGCTGAAAAAACAAAAATCCCCCGGCCTGAGCCGGGGGATTGTTCATTCGGGCAGCACTCAGGCGGCAGCGGCAGCCTCGCGGCGCAGGCGCCGGCGCAGTTCGCGGCGGCGCATTTCTTCCTTGGGATCGGGCACCGGCACCGAAGCAATGAGCTTCTTGGTGTAGTCGTGCTGGGGGTTCATCACCACCTGCTCGCTGTCCCCGATTTCCACCACTTCACCGAAATAGAGCACCATGATGCGCTGGGCGATATGGCGCACCACCGCGATGTCGTGGGCGATGAACAGCAGCGAAATGCCGAATTCCTTCTGCAGGTCCATCAGCAGGTTGATCACCTGCGCCTGCACCGACACGTCGAGCGCCGACACGGCCTCGTCGCAGACGATGAGCTTGGGCCTGGTGATCAGCGCCCGGGCAATGCCGATACGCTGGCACTGGCCGCCCGAGAATTCATGCGGATACTTGTTGATCATGTTGGCCGACAGACCAACTTTCTCCATCATCTCCACCGCTCGCGCCATGCGCTCGGTCTTGCTGACATCGGGATAGTGGATCTGCAGCGGCTCGGCGATGATCTGGCCGGCGGTCATGCGCGGATTGAGCGAGGCCAGCGGGTCCTGGAAGACCATCTGGATGTCCTTGCGCAGGTTCACCAGTTCCTTCGGGCTCATCTTGAGGATGTCCTTGCCCATCCATTTGGATTCGCCCGACGTGGCCTGGAGCAGCCGGATGACGGCACGCGACAGCGTTGACTTGCCGCAACCGCTTTCACCCACAATGCCCAGGGTTTCACCCTGATAGAGGTCGAAAGACACGTCCTTGACCGCATGCAGCACCTTGGTGCCACCAAACAGCCCGCCGGCCGGGATCTTGAAATCCACCGAGACGTTGCGGACCTGGAGAATGGGTTCCTTGGCGCTCATGCCTCACCCCTCTGGCTCAAGAATTCATAGGAGACGGTCGACAGGCGCTCGACCTTCTTGTCGAGGCGCGGCACGGCCGCCAGCAGACCCTGCGTATAGGGATGCTCGGGTTTGGCGAACAGCTCTTCGGTCTTGCGATATTCCATCACGCGGCCGTCGAACATCACCAGCGTATCCTCGCAGGTGCCCGCGACGATCCCCAGGTCATGGGTGATGAGGATGATCGAGGTGCCGAAATCCTCCTGCAGGTCGACCAGGAGGTCGATGATACCGGCCTGCACGGTCACGTCGAGGGCCGTGGTCGGCTCGTCGGCGATCAGCAGTTCGGGATTGCACAGCGACATGGCGATCATCACGCGCTGACGCATGCCGCCCGAGAATTCGTGCGGATACATGTGCACGCGGTTCTTGGCGTCGGGGATGCGCACGGCATCGAGGAAACGCACGCTTTCGGCCAGCGCCTGGCTGCGGGTCATGCCCTTGTGCAGCTCGAGCACTTCGGTCATCTGCCGTGAAATGCGCAGATACGGGTTCAGCGAGGTCATCGGGTCCTGGAAGATGATCCCCGATGCGCGCGGCGCGATAGGACCGCAACTGCCTGAGCGGCAGGTTGAGAATCTGCTTGCCGTCGAACATGACCGAACCCGAGGCCTTGCCGTTCTTGGGCAGCAGGCCCAGAAGCGCGAAGGCGCCCTGGGTCTTGCCCGAGCCGCTTTCGCCCACAATGGCCAGGGTCTTGCCCTTTTCCAGCGTGTAGGAGAGGTCCTTGACGGCGTTGACCACGCCGTCATTGGTCTGGAAATCGACCTTGAGGTTTTTGACTTCTAGCAATGCCATGCTCAGCGGTCCTTCGGATCAAGGGCGTCGCGCAGGCCGTCGCCGATATAGGTCAGTGCAAGCAGCAGGGTCACCAGGACCACGGCCGGGGCCAGCAACATCCAGGGCAGCACTTCGGCCACCGGTGCACCGGCAGAGATCAGCGTGCCGAGCGAGGTCTGCGGTTCCTGCACGCCAAGGCCGAGATAGCTGAGGAAGCTCTCGGCAATGATGATTTCGGGGATCGTCAGCGTCGCATAGATCACCACCGGACCGGTCAGGTTCGGCACGATATGCTTGAAGATGATGGTCCACGAGCTCGCGCCGCTGGCGCGGGCGGCCTCAACGAATTCCTTCTCCTTGATGGAGAGGGTCTGGCCACGCACGATACGGGCCATGGTCAGCCATTCGATGGCGCCGATGCCGACGAACAGCAGCACCGGATTGCGGCCGAACATCACCATCAGGATGATGACGAAGAGGATGTAGGGCAGCGCATACATGACGTCGACGATACGCATCATGACGGCATCGACCCGGCCACCGAAATAGCCGGCCACGGCGCCATAGGCCACGCCGATGGACACCGACACCACCGTCGCCACGAAGGCCACGATCAGGCTCATCTGCGTGCCCTGCAACACGCGGGCCAGCATGTCACGCCCGTTCTGGTCGGTGCCGAAATAGTGCCCGGCCTCGAAATTGGGCGGCTTGCGGATATTGGACCAGTCGACCTCCGAATAGCCCCACGGCAGGAAATAGGGGCCAATAAAGGCGAGCAGGATGATCACGGCGATCACCACGATCGAGGCGATGGCCGCCTTGTTGCGCACGAGGCGCCGCATGGCGTCCTGGGTCAGCGACCGGCCCTTGACCGGGTCGAGCGTCGCCAGCTTGTTGGCATAGGTCGTCAGGACCTGATCTTTACCAGTGATCCCGGGCATCAGCGGTACCTCACCTTGGGATCGAGCCAGGCATAGATGAGGTCAACGATCAGATTGAGAGCAAGAATGATGAACATGTAGAGGATGGTCGTACCCAGCACGATGCCATAGTCGCGGTTGAGCGCGGCCTGCACGAAATACTTGCCGATCCCGGGCAGACCGAAGATCTGCTCGACGGCCAGCGAGCCGGTGAGAAGATAGGACAGGCCCGGTCCGAGATAGGAGACCACCGGCAGCAGGGCCGGCTTGATGGCGTGACGCGCCAGCACGATACGTTCGCCCAGGCCCTTGGAGCGGGCGGTGCGCACATAGTTCGAACCAAGCACTTCGATCATCGAACCGCGCATCAGGCGGCTGATACGGGCGGCATGCGGCCAGGCCAGCACGGTCACCGGCAGCACCAGGTGCCAGAGCGAGCCGGTCACCCAGCCACCGGCCGGCAGCCAGCCCAGATACACGCCGAACCACAGCTGCAGCAGCGCGGCCATCAGGAAGTTGGGCACCACGACACCCAGCATCACGGCCAGCACGAGCACATAGTCGGGCCACTTGTTCTGGTTCACGGCGGCGACCATGCCGGCCACGATGCCGATGGCGGTGGCGATGACGAAGGCGAACATCGCCATGGTCAGCGTGAAGGGGAAGCCGATGCGGATGAGATCGGAAACGTCGAAGCCGTCGATCACCATCGAAGGGCCAAGGTCGCCCTGCAGCAGACGTCCGATATAGATGAAGTACTGAGAGATCAGCGGCTGATCCAGATTGTAATGGGCGCGCAGATTGGCCAGCACGGTCGGCGGCAGGGCGCGTTCGCCATCAAAGGGACCACCCGGCGCCAGGCGCAGGATGAAAAAACAGATTGTAACGGCGATCAGTGCAATCGGAATAGCCGAGAGCACGCGCCGAAAGGCATAAGCCAGCATGTTTCAAGAACTCCTTGGCCGGGTCGCCAGGTGCGGATCTGCCGCAGGGCGAGGGGGCCGGAAAAGAACCGTGGGGGCCGCTGGCCCCCACGATCGCATTCGATCTTCCGATTATTCCGACTTCGAGAGCCAGCGGGTGCGGAAGATATTCTTGGCGTTTTCTTCGAAGCCCGAAATCTTGGGCGACACGACGTCCTTGGACACGTACCAGTAGATCGGGATCGCAGCGAATTCGTCCATGGCGATCTTTTCGGCCTGGGCGAGCAGGTCGGCACGGGCATCCAGATCGAGTTCGGTCGAAGCCTGGGCGAGCAGCGCGTCGAACTCTTCGTTCGAGTAGCGGCCGTAGTTGTTGCCCCAGTTCATCGTACCGGCCTGGTCAACGCCGGTCTTCAGCAGATCGAGCGTGTTGGACGGATCCGAGTAGTCGAGCAGCCAGCCGGCACGGCCGACTTCGAAGTCACCGGCGCGCAGGGCGTCGTAGTGGACGGCGGTTTCAGCGTTGAACAGCTCGACCTTGACACCAAGCGGCTCCCACATGGCGGCGATCGCCACGGCGATACGCTGGTGGTTGTCATTGGTGTTGTAACGCAGCTGCAGCGTCAGCGGATTGTCCGGGCCGTAGCCAGCTTCGGTCATCAACTCGACGGCGCGGGCAACGCGCTCTTCATAGGGCACGGAAGCCCATTCCGGCTCGTAGGGGGTGTCGACATAGTTGTTGGTGCCCGGCGGGACCCAGCCATAGGCCGGCAGTTCGCCGGTGCCCAGGATATCGGGGCCGATCACGTCACGAACGATGGTGGTCGAGAGCGCTTCGCGGATGCGGACGTCAGCGAGCGGTTCGCCCTCTTCCTGGTTCATCACGTAGTAGTAGACGCCCAGGAACGGCACCACATGGGCTTCGCCCGGCAGGTTGTCCTGCAGCCACTGATACTGGTCGGCGGGGAAGTCGGTCAGGATGTCGAATTCACCGGCGCGGTAGCGGTTGAGCGCAGCGGCCTGATCTTCGAGGACGTGGTAGAACACTTCGTCGATCTGGACATTGGCGGCGTCGTAATAGTCAGCGTTCTTTTCTGAACGGACATACGAGCCCGGCAGCCATTCCTTGATCAGGTACGGGCCGTTGCCGATGATGTTTTCAACCTTGGTCCAGTCGTCGCCCAGTTCTTCGACCAGGTGCTTGGGAACCGGATAGGCGGTGTAGTGGGTCAGCGCATCGAGGAAGAACGGGGTCGGCGCCTCGAGGGTGATTTCGAGGGTCTTGTCGTCGATGGCCTTGACGCCGAGCTCGTTGAGATCGGTGATCTCGCCCGAGTTGATGGCGGCAGCGTTCTTGATCGGGAACTGCAGGTAAGCGTAGTCAGCGGCGGTGGCCGGGTTGAACAGACGCTGGAAGGCGAAGACGAAGTCGCCGGCGGTCACCGGAGTACCGTCCGACCACTGGATGCCGTCACGCAGGGTGAAGGTGTAGACGGTGCCGTCTTCCGAGATTTCCCAGCTTTCGGCCTGGCCCGGAATGGCTTCTGCCTTGGCATCTTCGGTCAGAAGACCTTCGATGTAGTCACCGATAACGCGGTTTTCCCAGTCGCCCGAGGCCTTGTGCGGATCGAGGGTACCCGGATCGCCACCATTGTGCAGCTGCAGCGTCACGGCCGAAGCAGCAGTGCTCATCATCAGCGCCATGGCGCCGGCGGTCGCTACCGCTTTGAAGGCTGTGGTGAACTTCATTCTCGTCCCATCTCCTTGTGGAATTCCTGAAAGTCTTGTGCCGGCCTTTCCGGCGCGGCTTTTTTCCCTCGCCGACGATCAACAACCGGCGGCCAAGATTGCTGGACGGTATTACGCAATTCCGTCTACTGACAAGCGAAAGATTGACCTAAACGTCACCGGAGGGTTCGCTGTGAACATCCTCCGGTTTGCATTAATCAGAGTACGAATTTTTGTAATAATTCCGACATCCGGATTCAAATACTACACTTGCCGATGCTGGTGCCGCGACGCGCAAGACCGTCCTAAATGTTCCGACCCCGAACACTAAACCGTGCCGCCACCGCGTTGCACAAAAAAGATCACAATTGCGACGACGAGGAGCCCTAAAAAGGGCACCCAGCCCGGCATGGGGCCGCGCGGACGCTGCGGCTTGGGCTCGGGCTTCTTCTCGGGCTTGCGGAATTTTATGACATTGTCGCTCATGCCGCACTTTCTACCAGAGCCGCCACACCCATGCCACCGGCCGTGCACACCGAGATCAGCGCCCGCTTGTTGGCCTGGCCGGAGAGCAGCTTGGCAGTCAGCCCCAGAATGCGCGCGCCCGTCGCCGCAAAGGGATGACCATAGGCCAGACTTGAGCCCTTCACATTGATCTTGGCCGGATCGACCTCGCCCAGCACTGTTTCGCGCCCCAGCACATCCTTGCAATAGGCAGGGTCCTTCCAGGCCTTCAGCGTGCACAGCACCTGCGCCGCGAATGCCTCATGCAGCTCGAAATAGTCGATGTCGGCAAAGCCGAGCCCGGCCCGCTCGAGCATTTCGGAGACGGCGATCGTTGGCGCCATCAGGAGGCCCTCGCCATGCGCGAAGTCGTTGCCGGCGACACGACCGGTGGTGAGATAGGCCAGAACCGGCAGGCCGTGTGCCCGCGCCCACTCTTCCGATGCCAGCAGCACGCCCGAGGCGCCATCAGTCAGCGGCGTCGAATTGCCCGCCGTCAGCGTGCCCAGCCCACTTGTCTTGTCGAAGGCGGGCTTCAGCGTCGCCATCTTCTCCATATTGGCATCGGCGCGCACATTATTGTCCCGCACGAGGCCCGCGCACTGGACCAGGAGGTCGTCGTGGAAGCCCTCGTCATAGGCCGCCGCCGCATTGCGGTGGCTGGCCACGGCCAAAGCATCCTGCTCGGCACGGGTAATGCCCCATTCCTTGGCCATCAATTCGCAATGCTGGCCCATGGAAAGGCCCGTGCGCGGTTCGTTGACCGAGGGCGCCACCGGCGTCAGCTCGCCAAAGGAAAAGCCCTTGGTGAAGGCCTTGAGCTTCTGCCCCGTCGTCTTGGCCGCATTGGCATTGAGCAGGCGGTGCTGGAATTTCGGCCCAAAGACGATCGGACTGTCCGAGACAGAGTCCGAGCCTGCCGCGATACCGCTCTCGATCTGGCCCGAGGCGATCTTGCCGGCGAGCACCAGGGCCGCCTGCAGGCTCGTGCCGCAGGCGATCTGCATGGTCGTGCCGGGCGTGCGCGGCGAGAGCCCCGCATCGAGCAGCGCCTCGCGGGCAATGTTGAAATCACGGCTATGGTTGATCACGGCGCCCGCAATCACCTCGTCGACTTTCTCGCCCTTGAGGCCGTATTTGTCGGCCACTCCGCCCAGAACCGTGCCGAGCATGGAGAGATTGGTTTCATCCGCATAGGCGGTGCCGCCGCGGGCGAACGGAATTCGGGCCGAGCCGACAATGGCGACGCGCTTGAGTTCAGTCATTCTTTTGTTCCCTCAGAAGGGTTGCTGTTTTGGCCCACAAGGCTCCTCACCCACCGGACGTCACCCTCGGGCTTGACCCGAGGGCTCTGTACTTGGGGATCGCGCAGCAAGTGCAGGCCCCTCGGGTCAAGCCCGAGGGTGACGATCGAGTTTATTGCGCGACCCAGCATCACGCCCGTCCGTCCGCGCGCGCTTTCATTGGCCCACCCAGGAAGGGTGCGAAACCGGTCCCCAAGATCACGCCGATATCGGCCAGTTCGGGGGAGGCGACGACGCCTTCGCCCACCACCACCTCGGTCATGTCCACCAGAGGCTTGACCAGTTCCTTGCCCAGGCCCGCCAGATCGGCATGAGCGGGGACCTCACCCTTGATGGCCTTGCCCTTCTCCCACTTGTAGAAGCCCTCGCCGCTCTTGCGGCCGAGCTTTCCCTCGGCGATCAGCCGCGCGAACTGGCTGTCCTCGGGCACGGCATGGCCGAGCTCGGTCGCCACCGACTTGCCCACATCGAGGCCGACGGTATCCATCAGCTCGACCGGGCCCATCGGCATGCCGAAGGCCACGGCGGCGGCATCGAGCAATTCCTTGCTCTCGCCCTTTTCCACCCGCTCCACGGCACCCAGCATGTAGGGCATGAGCACGCGATTGACGAGGAAGCCGGGCGCCGACTTGACCACGACCGGCGACTTGCCGATGGCCAGGGCAAAGCTGGCGCCCTTGCCGATCTCCTCGTCGCTGTTGAAGGTCGAGCGGATCACTTCCACCAGCGGCAGTTGCGCCACCGGGTTGAAGAAATGCAGGCCAATGAGCCGCGCCGGGTCCTTGAGCGCTTCGGCAATGCGTTCGAGCTCGATGGAGGAAGTGTTGGTGGCCATGATGGCACCAGGCTTCATCTTGTCCTCGAGGCCGGAGAAGATCGCCTGCTTCACCTCAAGCTTTTCGACCACCGCTTCGATGATCACATCGGCGCGCGGCACGCCGGCCCCCTTGGGATCAGCGGTCAGCCGCAGCATGGCGGCATCCACCTCGCGCTTTTTCTTGTAGCGCTTCTGGAACAGCTTCTTGGCCCGGTCGAGCGCCGGCTTGATGCGCTCCATGTCGAGGTCCTGCAGCGTCACGCTCATGCCGCGATAGGCACACCAGGCAGCAATGTCGCCGCCCATGACGCCGGCGCCGATGACATGCACACGGGCAAATTTGGCGCCCTTCAGCCCCTGCTTCTTGAGGCCTTCGGAAAGGAAGAACACGCGCCGCAGATTGGTCGCGGTGGGCGACCCCATCAACGGCACGAAGGCATCGACCTCGCCCCGGATCATCGCGCGCCAGTCGTCACCATGCTTTTCGAACAGGTCGATCAGGGCATAGGGGGCCGGATAGTGCCGGAGATTGGCCTTCTTGCCGGTTTCCTTGCGCATCTGGTTGACCACGGCATCGCGCACCAGGGGCAGCGCCATAGCCTTCTTGGTCCACGGCGCCTCGCTCGACTTGCGCTTCGAAAGCACCGCCTTTCGGCCTTCCCAGCGCAGCATGTCGCGATGACGCACCAGCTTGTCGACGAGGTTGAGGCCGCGCGCCGCGCCGGCCCTGAGCATCTTGCCGGTCAGCATGATCTGCATGGCATCGACCGGCCCGGCCTGGCGGATCGAGCGGCCCGTACCACCAAAGCCGGGGAAAATGCCCAGATTGACCTCGGGGAAGCCGATCCGGGTTTTGTCGTCATTGACCGCAATGCGGTAGTGGCAGGCCAAAGCCAGTTCCAGCCCGCCGCCGAGGCAGAAGCCATGGATACCGGCCACGACGGGCACTTTCAGCGCCTCGATACGCGAGAACAGCGCATGGGTGCGGTGCAGTGCCTCCGGCAGCACCGAGAAGTCGCTCATGGCGTCGAACTCGCTGACATCGGCGCCGGCAATAAAGCCCGAATCCTTGCCCGACAGCAGCACAATGCCGACGAGTTCGTCGGAATTGGCCAGATCCTCGAACCGCGCCACCAGCGTTTCGAGCTCCATGATGGCTTCGCGGCTCAGCGTATTGACCGACGCGCTGGGCGTATTGATGGTCAGCCAGCCGATCTTTTCGAGATCGGTGTGGAAGCTCCAGTGTTTCGTCTCGGTTGCCTGTGGGGCGATCATGGGTTTTTCCTCGAAATCGGCTTCGCGCCGTTTATTCTTCCGGGGTGTCGCCACCCCACAGTTCCGCCCTCGGGCTTGACCCGAGGGCCACTCGCAACATCCCGCTGCCGCCCGTGGTCCTCGGGTCAAGCCCGAGGACGGCGCCGGATTGTTTTGCGGCCCCTACTCCGCCTCTACTCCGCCGCCTGCGTCGCCGTTGGCTTCAGCACGTCCATCTCGAAATCATCGACATGCACGGCGCGGTTTGTCGCCTCGTCGGCCGCCCGCATGATGCCCGCCTCATTGTCGTTGAGCACGCCCGCCGCCACCGCATCGGCGATGGCATCGCGGTCGAGCCGCCGCTCGAACACGCCCTTGCGCGAGGCCTTGATGAACTTGGCTTCGATCTCCTCGGCCTCCGTCACCTTGAGGAACGCATCTTCCAGAACGCCCGTGACGTCGTTGGGGTCCATCGAAACATAGACGCCTGTCGTCAGGCGGTCGCGGAAGGCGCCGGGCCTCAGCACCGAGCGCACGAAGCGATAGTTGACGCGATCGCTGGCCGGTTTGGCGTGGCGCCCCAGCGGGAAGCAGAGGATCCGCATGGCCCAGGCAAAGGCCGGGTTGGGGAAATTGGCGAAGACTTCGTCAAAGGTCGCCTCGAGCGCGGCAATGCGGTCGGCGAGGATGGCTTCCACCAATTCCTTGTCCTCGGGGATCGATCCCTCTTCCTCGAAACGCTTCAGCGTCGCGGACATGAGGTAGAGATCGCCCAGGATGTCCGCCATACGGCCCGAAAGCTTCTGCTTGCGCTTGAGCGCCCCGCCCAGCACCACTGTCGTCCAGTCGGCCACGAGGGCAAAGTCCTGGCTGTAGCGATGCAGGCGCCGGTACCACTTGGCCATCGATCCCTGGTTGGGCGAGGATGCGAAGGCGCCGTTGGAAAGGCCATGCAGGAAACTCGCCACGATATTGCGCAGCATGAATTTGGTATGCCCGCCAAAGGCGCTGTCAAAGGCGTCAAGCCCGGCCTTGCGATCCTTGTTCTGCGCCGCCTGGATTTCCTTGAGCAGATAGGGGTGGGCGCGCAGTACACCCTGGGCAAAGGTCATCAGTGTGCGGGTGAGGATATTGGCGCCCTCCACCGTGATCGCCACCGGCATGGACTGGTAGGCGCCGAACAGGTAATTGCCAGGCCCGTCCTGGATGGCGCGGCCGCCCTGAATGTCGAAGGCATCGTCCATGCTTTCGCGCATGGCTTCGGTGGTTGTATATTTGAGCAGGCCCGCAATGACGGCCGGGCGCTGGCCCTCGTCAACCATCGATGCGGTCAGGCGACGCGTCGCCTCGAACATGTAGGCACGCTTGACCATCTCGCCCAGGGGCTCGGCCACGCCTTCCATGATACCCACTGGAATGCCGAACTGGCGGCGCACCCGCGCATAGGCCGAGGTGGCGCGCAGGGTCTGCTTGATCGAGGTCGTGCCGATGGCGGGCAGCGAAATGGCGCGCCCGGTGGACAGGCACTCCATCAGCATGCGCCAGCCCTGGCCGGCATAGTCGGTACCCCCGATCAGGAAGTCCATGGGCACGAACATGTCGGTGCCGCGCACCGGACCATTCATGAAGGCCTGGCGGGCCGGATAGTGGCGGCGGCCGATATCGAGGCCCGGATGGTCCGAAGGGATCAGCGCCAGGGTGATGCCGATTTCCGGGCCGCGGCCCAAGAGATTGTCCGGATCCTTGAGGATGAAGGCGAGGCCCACCAGCGTCGCGATCGGCGCCAGGGTAATGTAGCGCTTGTCGAAGCTGAGGCTGACGCCCAGCACTTCCTCGCCATTATACATGCCCTTCTTGACCACGCCGATATCGCGCATGCCGCCGGCATCCGAGCCCGAATGCACGCCGGTCAGCGCAAAGCAGGGCACTTCCTGGCCATTGGCAAGGCGATGCAGGTATTTGTCCTTCTGCGCCTGGGTGCCGTATTTTTCGAGCAGTTCGCCCGGCCCGAGGGAATTGGGCACCATGACGGTAATGCCGGCAGCCACCGAGCGGCTGGCGATCTTGGAAACGATCATCGACTGCGCCTGGGCCGAGAAGCCGAGGCCGCCATGCTCCTTGCCGATCAGCATGCCAAGGAAACCCTTGGACTTGAGGAAGTCCCAGAGCTCGGGCGAAAGGTCTGCGCGATTGTGGCGGATATCCCAGTCGTCGATCATTCTGGCGGCTTCGGTCGCCGGGCCATCGAGGAAGGCCTGTTCCTCGGCCGTCAGGGTCAGCGGGCGGATCCTGGTGAGCTTGTCCCAGTCGGGTCGGCCGGAGAACAGTTCCGCATCCCAGCCGACCGTACCGGCGTCGAGCGCCTCCTGTTCGGTGCGACTGACCTTGGGGAGGATGGACTTGACCGCACCATAGACCGGCGTGGTGAGCGCCACCATGCGGATCGGCTTGACCGCCAGTGCCAGCAGCACGGCACCGAGAACGACCAGCACCCAGCTGAACCAGCCCAGCGCATAGACAGCGCCCGTGGCGGTAAATTCGAGCCCGGACAGCAGGCCGATGGCCACCAGTGCGCCACCCCACTGCCAGATCGGGCTTTCCCGCATGGCCAGGGTGGCAAAAGCAACAAGACTGATCGCAATCAGCAAAAGGGTCATGCCCTATCCTCCTTGGACAGGACCGACCCGCAAGACCGGGGACGATGCCCGCCATTCCTCAAATGCCGGACCGGTTGCCGACGACAGAATCGGCCCGGCCTTCCCTTGCTGACCCGCACCATAGCGCGGGGGCTTGGGTTCATGTAGAGGCAGTTTACTCTAGTTTACGTATACGTCAACCACTACCCCTATACGTCTCAACTTGAACGCCGGGCCCGTCGCCGGGGTTGCGCTATCACCGGCAGCAAATTGACGCTAACGTAAAGGCATGAGATATTTCCCGCGATCTCGGAATGACAGGGCGCCTCGAGCGCAGGTCGCAAGGACCCGCCGATCATCGAATGAGGGGAACACCATCTGCCTTTCGAGGCATTGGGAGGAGATACGCATGGATACGACCGCCGCCGCCAATGAAGGCCTTCGCCCCTGGATCTCCAGCTATCCCGACGGGATCATCTGGGATGACAGGATCGACACGACGCCGGTGCACGAGCAGGTCCTGGCCGCCTGCGCCAAAAATCCGGGCGGTGTGGCGCTCGACTTCCTCGGCGGCACGACCAGCTTTGGCGAACTGGCCGAGGGGATTATCGCCTTTGCCGGCGCCCTGCAGAGCCAGTTCGGCGTGACCAAGGGCACCCGTGTTGCCCTGATGCTGCCCAATACGCCCTTCTATCCCATCGCCTATTATGGCGTCCTGCGGGCCGGCGGCACCGTCGTTAACTGCAACCCGCTCTACACCGTTCCCGAGCTGAGCCACATTACCGCCAATGCCGGCGCCGACATCATGGTGACGCTTGATCTCCAGCAGATCTTTGAAAAGGGCGAGGCCCTGGTCAAGGCCGGGCACGTCAAGAAGCTGATCGTCGCGCACTTCCCCAATGCGCTGCCCATGGTCAAGAAAATCCTCTTCTCGGTGGCCAAGCGCAAGGATCTGGCCAAGGTGAGCCGTTCGCCCCATGCCGGGTCCATCACCTCTTTCGACTCCCTGCTCGCCCGCAAGGACACGCCCTCTCCGGTCACCATCGATCCGGTCAAGGACATCGCCGTCCAGCAATATACCGGCGGCACGACCGGCATTCCCAAGGGCGCCCTGCTGACTCACGCCAATATCTCGGCCAATATGAGCCAGATCGACAAATGGGGCTGCGGCCTGTTCCTGCCGCCCTCCAAGGTCATTGCGGTCCTGCCCTTCTTCCACATCTTCGCCATGACCGTCTGCATGAACGTGCCGCTCAGCAACGGCACGCCTGTTATCATGCTGCCGCGCTTTGAACTGAAGGCCCTGCTCGGCATCTTTGCCCGCACCAAGGCCAATGTGCTGCCCGCCGTGCCGACCCTGCTCAATGCCATTGCCCGGGCGGACAGCGTTACCCCCGACCAGCTGGCAAGCCTCGAAGTCGCCATATCCGGGGGCGCTGCCCTGCCTGACGAAGTGCGCCATGCCTTTGGCAAGAAGAACCCCAAGACCATTCTTGCCGAAGGCTACGGCCTCACCGAAGCCTCGCCCGTGGTCTGCTGCGCCGCCCTGCGCAAGCCCAGTAAACCCATGTCGATCGGCCTGCCCCTGCCGGGCACCGATATCCGCTTCGTCGATGTGGATTCGGGCAAGGTCGTCGGCATCGGCGAGAATGGCGAATTGCAGGTCAAGGGACCGCAGGTCATGGCCGGCTATTACGAAAACGCCGAAGCCAGCAAGGATGCCTTCATGGATGGCTGGCTCAGGACCGGCGACGTCGGCCACATGGATGAAGACGGCTATGTCTTCCTCGTTGACCGCATCAAGGACCTCATCATCTGCTCGGGCTTCAACGTCTATCCGCGCACCATCGAGGAAGCGACCATGACCCATGAGGCGGTCGAAGAGGTCAATGTCATCGGCGTGCCAGACGAATATCGCGGCGAGGCCCCGGTGGCCTATGTCAAGCTCAAGGCCGGCCAAAGTGTCAGCGAGGCCGATCTCAAGGCCTTCCTCGCCAAAACGCTCAACAAGATCGAAATGCCCAAGGAGATCATCTTCAAGGATGCCCTCCCCAAGACCCTGATCGGCAAGCTCTCCAAGAAAGAGCTGCGCGAGGAATACGCCCAGATGAAAGCCAAAAAGCCGTGACCGGCCAGGAAGCCGAGGGCAAGGACCTGTTCTCGATTGCCGATCTCGCCAGCGAGTTCGACATTTCGACCCGGGCCATCCGCTTCTACGAATCCAAGGGTCTGCTCTCGCCCGAAAGGGTGGGGGCGACCCGCATCTTCAGGAAGCGTGACCGCGCGAGGCTGATCCTCATCCTGCGCGGCAAGCGCCTGGGCTTCACCCTGCGCGACATCTCCGATTATCTCAGCCTCTACGACGCCGACCGCGCCCAGCAGGTCAACCTGCTGGCCGGCAAGGTCGACGAGCGCCTGGCCCTCCTCGAACGCCAGCGCGACGACCTCGAAACCACCATCCGCGAGCTGCGCGACATCAAGCAGCTCGCCGAGGAACGACTGACCAAGAAGGCGGGATGACTTGAGTTTTTGTACGCAATTTCGTACATTAACGCGCAAGGAGACATTCCATGCGCGCCAAGTCCATCTCAGATTTTCGCAAGAACATTGCCGCCGACATCGATGCGGCCGTCGAGGATCATGTGCCTCTTATCATCACCCGGCCTGGTGGGAAGGAAGCCGCTGTCGTCATGTCGCTGGAGGATTTCAACTCCTGGCAGGAAACCGCATACCTTCTGAGCAGCCCCGCGAACGCGGAACGACTTCGCCGGTCAATAGCCGACCTGGATGCCGGTAAGGGCGTGGAAAGGAAGCTGATTGAGTAGGCGTGTCACTTTCTCGGACGACGCCTGGCAGGACTACCTCTATTGGCAGGAGAGCGATCGCAAGGTCCTGCGCAAAATCAATGCCCTGATCAAGGAATGCCAGCGCACGCCCGAGGCGGGGTCGGGAAGACCAGAACAGCTACGGTATGAATATGCCGGATGGTGGTCGCGACGAATCGACGAAGAACATCGCATGATTTACCGCGCTGACGAGGACACGCTCGAGATAGCGCAGTGCCGTTATCACTACCGAAAGGGCTAGCGCTCCCCCCTCCCCTTGTGATTTTTCGTCAATGACGGCGGCTTCTTCGGCTTCACCCAGCCCTTGGGCGGTTGCCGCAGCGGGGCATTCGACCCCAGCCCGATCTGTCCCGGCGGCGCCTGCCCCACCACGACTTTTACCGTCTCGCCATCCTCGCCGACCACCTCGGTCGCAGCGCCGTACTCACCCTTCAATCGGGCAATCTCGTCGCGCAAGGCCGCTGCCTTCTCGAAATCGAAATCGGCTGCCGCCTGCTCCATCTGCTTTTCCAGCGCCACCAGTCTGGCGTGATTGCTCCTAGACGACATACTGTGCCTCCGATCTCCCCACCACCCCGGCGAAGGCCGGGGCCCATAGTGAGGTTTCCGTTCACCGTCATCACCGGGCCATCCTCGGGCTTGACCCGGGGACCCGGTGATCCATATTCGACCTCGCGCCAAAGTGGATTGCCCGGACAAGCCGGGCAGTGACGAAACTCAAATCCCCTCAGCCCACAAACGCATCCATATCCTCGAGCCGCGCCGCCTCGCCCGCCGGCTTGTCCCACCGGATCCGGTTGATCCGTGGGAACCGCAGCGCCACGCCCGATTTGTGCCGCCCGCTCTTCTGCGCCGAGTCGAACGCCACCTCGAACACCAGTTCCTTGCGCACCTCGCGCACCGGCCCGAACGAACCCACCGTATTGGCCCGTATCCACCTGTCGAGCTGTTTCAGCTCCTCGTCGGTGAAGCCGAAATAGGCCTTGCCGATGGGCACGATCTCGTTGCCCTTCCACACCCCGAACGTATAGTCCGAATAGAACGAACTCCGCTTGCCATGCCCGCGCTGGGCATACATCAGCACCGCATCGACCACATTCGGATCGCGCTTCCACTTGAACCAGAACCCCTTGGGTCGCCCCGGCACATAGGGCGCGGTCCTGAGCTTGATCATCACGCCTTCATGGCCATGCTCGTCCGCACCCATTTTCCGCAGCCGCCCGAGTTCGTCCCAGTCGCCAAAGCTCAGTACCTCGGACAGGTCCAGCCGCGTCTGCGGGTTCTTGTGGAACCACGCTTCGAGCCGCGCGCGCCTGCCTTCCCAGCCCAGCGCCCTGACATCTTCGTCGCCGTCGAACAGCATGTCATAGACCCGCACGAAGGCCGGCAGTTCGGCCATCTGCTTGCCTTGCGCCACCTTGCGGTTGAGCCGCTGTTGCAGGTCGTTGAAGCTGCGAGCCTCGAAGTCATGCCCCACCAGCAATTCGCCATCCAGCACCGCCCGCCCCATGGCCGCCTCGACCACATCGGGAAAGCTCGCGGCAATATCGTCGCCGGTACGCGAGAACAGCGAGGCGCCATCCTTTCCCAGCACCAGTTGCACCCTGATGCCGTCCCACTTCCACTCCGCCGCAAAATCCCGCGGATCGAGCTTTTCGAAATCGCTGTCCTCGATCGGATTTGAGAGCATCAGCGGGTGGAAGCGCGCCGTGTGATCGACGCTTGGCCTGTCGGTTCTGCCCTCCAGCCAGGCGAAGAGCTCCTCATAGGGCGGCTTGAGCCCATGCCAGACCTCTTCGATCTGCTGCAGGTCCACCCCGCTCATCTGCGCCAGGGCCGTCTTGGCCAGCCGCGCCGAAACCCCGATCCGCAAGGCGCCGGTTGCGAGCTTCACCAGCGCCCAGCGCTCGTGGATCGCCGCCTGCGTCAGCATCCCGCCGATCACTCTCGGCAGTTCCGCCTTGGCTGTAGTGTTGAGGATCGAGACGACCTCGCTCAACTTGGGCAATTCACCCTCGCCATGATGCGGCCAGATCAGCGCGATGGTTTCCCCGAGGTCCCCGACATAGTCATAGCTCAGCGCAAACAGCGTCTCGTCCACCTCGGCCAGGACGGTCTGTTTGAGCAGGGCCGGCTTGACGTTGGAAATGTCCATTTCCCCGGTCAGCGCCGCCAGCGCCAGCCCGCGATCCGGGTCCGGCACTTCTGCAAAATACTGCGCCAGCGCCGCTATCTTTCGCGTTCGCGACGGGGTCAAAGCGAGCAGTTCAAGCAGGTCGGCAAACCGCTTCATTCCCCGCCCTCCCCGCCATCATCGTCGAGACCCGGCAGCGCCAGGGGCTCCGCATCGAGCCCCTGCTGGCGGCACCAATAGACCAGCGCATCCTCACGCCCATGCGTCACCCACACGGTCCCGGCCTTGCTCTCAAGGATGGACTGGTTGAGTTCGCGCCAGTCGCAATGGTCCGAGATGACCAGCGGCAATTCCACCAGCGCCTGCCGCGCCCGCTGCTTGATGCTCATCCAGCCCGAGGCCTGGCACACGACCGGATCGGGAAAGCGCCGGCTCCAGCGGTCACGGATCGCAGAAGGTGGCGCAATGACGATCTGCCCCGCCATCGCGGCCTTGGGCATGCCGGTCGCCGGAAGCAGTTTACCCAGCTTCACGCCCAGCTCCTCATAAAGCGCGCAGAGCCGGATCATGGCGCCGTGCAGATAGATCGGCCTGTCCCAGCCGGCGTCGCGCAGCAGCGCGATCACCCTCTGCGCCTTGCCCAAAGCATAGGACCCCACGAGGTGACAGCGCTCGGGCTGGTCGGCCACCGATTTCAGCAGCCGCGCAATTTCATCCTTCGGGTCCGGATGCTGGAATACCGGTAGTCCAAACGTCGCCTCGGTCACCAGCAGGTCGCAATCCACCGGCTCATAGGTCTCCGCCGTCCGGTCCGCCAGCCGCTTGTAATCGCCGGTCACCAGCGCCCTCTGCCCCTCGGCCTCGATGAGAACCTGCGCCGAACCCAGAATGTGGCCGGCCGGGTGCAGGCTCACCACGGCATGGTCAATCACCAGCCGCTCGCCCAGCTTCAGGGCCTGAAACTGCCCCGCGCAGTCCTCGCCATAGCGCACCTTCATGATGGCAATGGTCTCGGGCGTCGCCAGCACCGCCCCATGCCCCGACCGGGCATGGTCGGCGTGACCATGGGTGATGATGGCGCGCGGCCTGGGCGTCGACGGATCGATCCAGGCGTCGATAGCCGGCACATAGAGATCGCGATGGATGATCGGCTTGGTCATGACACCCCGTTCAACGCCATCGGCGGCCGCCCAGTTCACCGCCGCCCGGCAATTTCACCACGGCAAGTTCTGCCGCCTCCACGATTTTTGCCGCCGACTGGCCGGCGAAAGGCCCGGAAAGCCGGCGGCCCGAAGTGGCAAATTCCTTGCATGACCTCTCGCACACATCTGCTGACACGGTGCGTCATGAACATCTCGTCCCTCTCCCCGTCCCTCCTCGCCAATAGCCAGCTTTCCATCAGCAAGGGCCAGCTGACCGAAAGCCTCAAACCTAGCGCCAAAGAAGAGTTTCTCGAATATGCGCGCATGTCACCGGCCGAGCGCCTGCGCGCCCAGATCCTCGAGGAAATGAAACTGTCCGAGGACTCCATCGCCTCCATGGAGCCCGAGGCCCGCGCTGCCGTCGAGGACGAAATCAAGAAGCGCATGCTCGAAGCCCTCACCGGCAAGGCAGACGCCGAGCCCGGCTCCCTGCTCGATTTCATGGCTTGAATACCGCCCCTATTCCTCTCCCCAACGGGGAGAAGTGGCCGGCGCAGCCGGGTCGGTGAGGCGATCGCCAGGGCTTGCATCAGCGGCTGCGTCTCCTAAAAGAAGACCAACCCGAGGTACCCATGCGCAAGACAACCCACCCCGCCGGCACCATCCACCGCCTCACCGTCGAGAGCAAAGCCCTCGCTGGCAATCTCCTCGGCGATCCGACCACGCGCATTGTCGATGTCTACATCCCCGCCGGCCACGACGGCAAAGACCTGCCGCTCCTGGTTGACCTCGTCGGCTACACCGCCGGCGGCCCCGCCCACACCGCCTGGAAGGCCTTTACCGAAAACGTCCCCGAGCGCCTCGATCGCCTCATCGGCGAGGGCAAGATGGCCCCTGTCGTCGTCGCTTTTCCCGATTGCTTCTCGCGGCTGGGCGGCAATCAATATGTGAACTCGCCGGTGCTCGGCAGTTACGAGGATTTTCTCATCGAGGAAGTCCTGCCGACGGTCGAGGCGAAATTCTCCTGTGGCGGCGCGGGCCGTCGCGGCGTCTTTGGCAAATCCTCGGGCGGCTATGGCGCCCTCGTTCATGCCATGCGCCACCCCGATGTCTGGGCGGCTGCTGCCAGCCATTCGGGGGATGCCGGCTTCGAAAACCTCTATCTCGGCGGTTTTCCGGCCGTGCTGCGTGCCCTCGCCAAATCAGACAACTCCATCGAAAAATGGATGAGCGCTTTCGAGGCCAAGCCCAAGCTCGACGGCAAGGACACCCATATCCTGATGTTCCTCTGCCAGGCCGCCAGTTTCGATCCGGCACCGGCAGACTTCCTCGGCCTCCGCCTGCCGGTCACGACAGACACCTGCGAGATCATTCCCGAGCGCTGGAATAACTGGCTCGCCTGGGACCCGGCGCAGATGGTAAAAAGCCATGCTGGCAGCATCGGCCGACTGAAAGGCTTCTTCCTCGATTGCGGCACCGAGGACCAGTACGAAATCCTCTACGGCACCCGCCGCATCCACAAGGAGCTGGATCGCCAGGGCATAGCCCACCGCTACGAGGAATTCCCCGACAACCATTCCGGCGTCGACTATCGCATGGATGTGAGCCTGCCCTATCTGACGGAGGTTCTGACCCGATAGCGACCGGGTCTACGCCACTCCCCTTGCGGGAGATGTGGATGGCGCGCAGCGCGAGACGGGTGAGGGGTTTCTTTGCAGCTCCCCACCCCTCATCCCAACCGAAATTCGCTTTCGCGAAGTCGGTGACCCTTCGGGCACCTTCTCCCGCAAGGGAAGAAGGAAAAGTGTGCTAGGCCACCTTGCTGACCTCCAGCAGTCCCGGGCGCTTCTCATTGGCTGCGGCAATCGCCGCCTCACCGCCCAGAACCACGACATGGCCCTTATCAGCCACGAGGTCGATGGCATCGGCCAGGGCCAGGAAGTCCGCCCGGCTGGTGCCGAGGATTTCGTCGCGCCGCTGCTGGCGCAGTTCATCGCTCGTGCCGTTGAGAATGCGCCACATGGCTGAATAGCCCTTGGCATCGGGGAATTCTGGCCGGTCGAGGTCTCCCACCACGCCGATCACGGAACGGACGAGATCGGTCTCGCCGATCTCGGCGCGCAACGCCTTGGCCGCGCCGTCATAGGCATCAAGCGTCTTGAGCAAATTGGGGTCGCGATAGGAGAGGAAGGCGAAATTGCCCGAGGAGAGGTCGAAGCGGCTCGACCCGCCATAGGCGCCGCCCTGCACCCGCACCTTGTCCCAGAGATAGGTGGTGTTGAGCAGGCGCAGCGCCACGGCGGAAGCGGCCGAAAGCTCCAGCCCCAGGGCCTTGAGATTGGCACCCTTGCCCACATAGTTGACCTGCGCCGGGATCACGAGCCCCTCGTTGCGCGGCACGAAGCTGTGGCTCCAGTCCGCGTCCGGCGTCTGCCGGTCCGGCAGCTCGCCCACCAGTCCTTCGAGCGCCTGCCGCGCATCACCCCACAGGGCACTATCGGCCGTCAGGTTGATGACCATGCGGGCGCGGTTGAACAGGGTGTCCCGGATGCGCGTCAGCGCCGCCTCGACACCGTCCCAGTCGGTATCGATTCTCTTGATCAGCTGCTTGAGGAAGGTGAGGTAGCTCACCCCGCTCATCTGCTCGGAAACCCAGCCGGCCTCGGTGAGGCCCGCCTTGATGCGCATGTCGGCAAAGGCATTGCCCGAGGGCACCAGCCGCGCCTCGAACCCGGCCTTTTCTTCCAGCGCCATCTGCCGGAAGCGATCCTTGTTGGAGAGCTGGGCGTCGAGCAGCACGTCCCTGAGGATACCGAGCATGTCGCCGAACCTGTCCGGCACCGACTTGCCCGAAAGGAAGAACCAGGCCGCCGTGCCTTCGCCATCGGTGCGCGTGGCAAGGCCACGATGCTGGGCGACACCCCCGGTGGTCCGTCCGATCCGCTGCGTCAGCGAAACGAAATCTTCCTTGCTGGTGCCCGTCTGCAGCAAAGCCCGCCCGAAGAGCGGCAGATAGGGCAGGAGCTCCTTGTCCACCGCATGCAGGTCAAAGCCCAGATCGAGATACAGAATGCCCAGCGTCGGCAGGTCATGGTAGAGCGTGCGCACCCCAGCAATGGCCGTTTCCTCGGTCGGCACGGTGCGGATGTCGCGGTCGAGATCGGCAAGCGTCAGCGTCGGGATTTTCGCCAGGTCCTCCGGCCGGTCGACGCTTTCCTGCAGCGCCTTGAGCTTTTCGGTGCGCTCCAGCACCGCCTGCAGGTCTGCCGCACCAAGCCCGTCCCGAACCTTCGCCAGCCTATCCGCCTCCGCCTTGGCTTCCCGCGCGCCCTGCTCCGGATCAGCCTGGATGCGGGAAGTCAGCCGATGGCTGTTGTCGAGGAACAGTCGGCGGATTTCGCTTTCGAAATGCCCCTTGCCGGCCTTGTCCTTGAGGCTGGCCAGCGCGTCCTCGAAGACCAGCGGCGCCAGCGGGTCGCCACCATGCAGCCACCCGCCAAGCGCGGTGAACATATAGGTCATGCCGCGTGGCGTGCCGCCGGTATTCTGCTCGCGCAGGTTGAACTCGAACGTGTTGATCGCCGCGTCCAGCTGCTCCTGCGAAAAGCCCGTCTCGGCGATTTCAGCCAGCGCATCGAGCACCAGCCTTTCCACCTTTTCGGCATCAGCAGGGTCGATACCCCGCAGCCCGAAGCCGCCCATGGGCTGCCTGAGATGGGTGGAAACCCCGCCCCCGATCATGCCTTCGCCAAGGCCGCTCTCGGTCAGCCTCTTGCGCAGGGGTGCCGCCGAATTGCCGGCCAGCAGATAGCTCAATAGCCCAAGGCTCAGCGTTTCCTCGCGCGTTTCGGGCGGGTCGATCATCCAGTTGACCGAGACCATGCCGTCGCGGCGCTTTTCGCCATCGACCGTCCCGGCATAGGTGCCGCTCACCTGACGCGGCGCATTCCAGCGCGGCTGCAGCGCCACGTCCGATTTCGGGTCGATGCGTTCGAACTGGTTGAAATAGGCATCGAGAATGTCGAGGCGCGTGTCCGGCGCGTCATCGCCTGAAAACACCACGCGGGCATTGGAGGGGTGATAATAGGTCTGGTGAAAGCGCTTGAACTGCGCATAGGTCAGCTCCGGGATGACCTTGGGGTCCCCACCCGAGCTCTTGCCATAGGTGGTATCAGGGTAGAGCGCCGTCTGTGTCTGGGTATGCATCACGGCATCGGGCGAGGAATAGACGCCCTTCATCTCGTTGAACACAACGCCCTTGTAGACCAGCGGCGCATCAAGGCTTTCCAGCTCGTAGTGCCAGCCTTCCTGTTCGAACGTTTCCTCCGTGATCAGCGGAAACAGCACCGCATCGAGATACACATCCACCAGGTTGTAAAAATCCTTGAGATTCTGGCTGGCCACCGGATAGGCGGTCTTGTCAGGATAGGTCATGGCATTGAGGAAGGTGTGCATCGACCCCTTCAGCAATTCCACGAAGGGCTTCTTGACCGGATATTTGCGCGATCCGCACAGCACCGAATGCTCGAGAATATGGGCAATGCCCGTCGAATCTTCCGGCGGCGTCTTGAAGGTGATCCCGAACACCTTGTTCTCGTCGGCATTGACAAGGCTCAACACCTCCGCCCCGGTCTTTCTGTGCCGGTAGAGCAAGGCCTGCGAATTGATCTCGGCAATGGTCTCGTCGCGGACAAGCTCGAATGCGGGGTGGGACATGGCACTACTCTTCCTGCTCTTTGGACGACTAACCTAGGTGCGCGGAAGCCGGACCGCTAGGGCTTGCCTACGCCAATCGAAAGTGTACACTAAAAATGTACACTCCTTTGAGGTGTGCATCACTGGGCTTCCGGGTGATGCATTGTCGACGGAACTCTCTTCGACCACCAGCATCCCCATCCGGGGAGGAGCAACATGGAATTCGAATGGGACGAAACCAAACGTCGATCCAACATCGAAAAGCACCAAGTCGACCTGCTTGAGGCAATGCTCATTTTCGAGAACTGGGTCCTGACGGAACTGGATAGTCGGTTCGAGTACGGCGAGCCGCGTTTCAAGTCCACCGGCTTTGCCGACGGCGTCTGCTATGTGCTCGTCCACACGCAGCGCGGCGGCCGAACGCGATTGATTTCCGCCTGGCAAGGAGGCCGAAATGACCGAAGAAAATATCAAGAGGGCTACGCTGGCCGAAATCCGAGCGATGAAGGAACGCGGTGAGCTCTACCATAATCCCGACGCCCCCGAGGGGCCCGGATCTACCTGACAGCTTCTGGGAGAATGCTGTCTGGATCGATCCGCAGGGCAAGACATCCGTTCACCTCAAACTCGACCCCGAGGTATTTTTCTTCTTCAAGAGCCAAGGCAAAGGCCACATCACTCGGATGCAGGACGTTTTGAAGGCCTATGTGAAAGCACAGAAGGCAAGGGCCACTGCAGCGCCTGAAGAAAAGCCCAGCCGCAAGACGGGTTGATCGCGGCGCGTTTCCTAGACCCCGCCGCGGACTTCCGGCTTCACGTTTTCTTCATACCAGTCTCCCAGCTGCTTCATCAGCGCCGGGAACAGGCTCTTGCGCTCGGTTGCCGCGACATTGTCGGCAATCTGCTCGGGCTTTGAAACCCCGGCAATGACGGTCGAGACTTCCGGATGGTCGAGCACCCAGCGCAGCGCGAACTGGTTCATCGGCACGCCCTCGGGGGCAAAGCCCTTGAGCACCTGCACCAGCTCGACGCCCTTCTCGAACTTTATCCCCGAAAAGGTCTCGCCCACCGAAAACGCCGCGCCGTCGCGGTTATAGCTGCGGTGGTCGCTGTCGGCGAAGCGCGTGGTCATGTCGAACTTGCCGCTCAACAGACCACTGGCCAGCGGCAGGCGCACGATGATGCCAACATCCTGCGCCGCCGCCTTGGGCAGCAATTCCCTGGCTGCGTCCTGGCGCAGCAGGTTGAAGATGATCTGCAGCGTCGCACAGCCCGGCTGCTTGAGGCAGAGCAGGCCTTCGTCAATGGTCTCGACGCTGGCGCCCCAATGCCGCATCAGGCCTTCGTCGCGCAGCTCGTCCATCCAGCGGAAAATCGCTCCGTCGCGCAGCACTTCGCCGGGTACGCAATGGAGCTGTGCCAGGTCCAGCGTCCCCACGCCCAGCCGCTTGGCCGAGCCGACGAGGCTCTCGCGCAGGGCCTGCTTGGAATATTTGTTGGGATAGAGTGCCGCTGACCGGCCCAATTTGGTGGCCACGACCACATTGGGGCCCTTGGCATGGGCGCCGATCCGGCTTTCGGAAAGCCCGCCCCCATAGACATCGGCGGTGTCCCAGAAGCTGAGCCCCGCACTCAGCGCATGGGTGAGGATGGCATTGGCGGTATCGTCGTCCACCGGGCCGAAATCGCCCCCGAGCTGCCAGCAGCCCAGACCAATTTCGCTGACCTCGTAACCGGTCTTGCCCAGCCGCCGCGTCTTCATCCGCATCACTCCTCTTGGACTTGGGTTCTGCCCACCCTAGGGGCCCGCTCCCACGAGAACAAGGGCAAGCAAGGAACTGGGCGCAGGCCCGCCGGTTCCACCGCCAAGGCGGCCGAACTCACTCGAAATAATCAGGAAAATCCTCGATCGTCTGGTTGAGCAGAACCTCTGCACGCCCCAGATGCGCGCGCATGGCCGCTTCCGCGCCTGCGACGTCGCCCTTGATCACCGCCTCGGCGATGAGCTTGTGCTCGGCAATGGCCCGCTGGGTCGAGGACACGCCCAGCGTCAGGTAACGCACCCGGTCGAGCTGCATCTTGTGATCGTCGATCAGTTGCCAGGCATATTCCACCCCCGCCAGCCGCGCGAGCGTGCGGTGAAAGAGCTCGTCCTGGCGATGAAAGCGCCGGCTGTCATTGGCGGCCGAGGCTGCCTCCTGGTCGGCGATCAGCTTGGCCAGCGTCTCTTTGACATGCGGGCCGGGATTGCTGGCGACTCGGCGGATGATCTCCACCTCGATGCTTTCGCGGATGAACCGGCTCTGCCGCACCCCATCGGGCGAGATCTTCTTGACCACGGTGGCGCGCTTGGGACGGATCAGCAGCAGTCCCTGCTGGGCGAGGCGGATGAAGGCCTCGCGCACCGGCTGGCGCGACACGCCGTAGCGCCCGGCAATATCGCTTTCCGAGATCACGTCGCCGGGTTTGAGCACCATGCTGACAATATCGTCGCGCAGCGCCACGACGACGCGAAACGCAATGGTCCCTTCAAGCGCCTCGCCCACCTTGGCTCCGATCCGGTGTGATTCCATCACCGGACCATGGGATGAATGGCCGCTCAACTGATCGTGTCGTTTTGCGTCTTCCACAGCTTTCTGGCCCCAATCCCCGGATTCCGGGAGGCGCGACACCCGTTGCCGCGCCGCCCCGCGCAGAATTGTACAAAGAAACTATACAACTCCGCAATCTTGTATGGTAGATCACTTCCGCGCGCCGCCCGGAGGAGGGAGCGCCCTGATTTGTTCGAGACTGGGAGACTGACGGAATGGCCAAGACCTACGCGCTTGTGGGCACCGGTGGACGCGCACGCATGTTCTACGAGGCGATCCTGGGGCCGCATCGCGAACAGTCCCGGCTGGTGGCGCTGTGCGACACCAATCAGGTGCGCATGGATTTTACCAACAAGGTGATCGAGACCGAACTGGGCGGCAAACCCGTGCCGACCTACAAGGCCGCCGACTTCGGGACGATGATTTCAGAGCAGAAGCCCGACACCGTCATCGTCACCTCGATCGATCGCACCCATCACACTTACATCATCGCCGCGCTCGAAGCCGGCTGCGACGTCATCACCGAAAAGCCGATGACCACCGATCCGGAAAAGTGCCAGGCCATTCTCGACACCGTCGAGCGCACGGGCAAGCAAGTCCGCGTGACCTTCAACTATCGCTATGCGCCGCACAATTCCATGCTGCGCGAGCTGATTGCCGAAGGCGCCATCGGCAAGGTCACCTCGGTGCATTTCGAATGGCTGCTCGATACCCGCCACGGCGCCGACTATTTCCGCCGCTGGCACCGCGACAAGCGCAATTCGGGGGGCCTCATGGTCCACAAGTCGACCCATCATTTCGATCTGGTCAATTTCTGGCTCGGTGCCCAGCCCGACACCGTCTTCGGCATGGGCGACCTCAAATTCTATGGCCGCGCCAATGCCGAGGAGCGTGGCGTCTATACGCCCTATACGCGCACCACCGGCGTCGAGGCCGCCAAGGGCGACAAATTCGCCATCGATTTGACCGCCAACCCGGTGCAGAAGGGGCTCTACTGGGACGCCGAAAAGGAAGACGGCTACCAGCGCGACCAGAACGTCTTCGGCGATGGCATTTCCATCGAGGACACGATGAATGTCATCGTGCGCTATTCCAACAAGGCGGTGATGACCTATTCCCTCTATGCCTACGCGCCCTGGGAAGGCTTCAACGTCGCCATCAACGGCACCGGCGGCCGTCTCGAACTCACCGTGCACGAAAATTCCTATATCAATGCCGGCGCCGGTTCCGAAACCGAAGGCGCCGCCAAGGGCGTGAAACTCTATCACTTCCCGCTCCACGGCGAACCGCGCGTCGTTCCCGTAAAGCATGGCGAAGGGGGCCATGGCGGTGGGGACAAGATCATGCTCGAGGAAATCTTCGGCAATGCCACCCCGCGCCCCGGCTATGGCGCCAACCACCGCGACGGCGCCCTCTCCATCCTCACCGGCATCGCCGCCAACAAGAGCTTTGCCACCGGCCTGCCGGTGGATGTGAAGACATTGGTGAAGCTCTAGCAACAATCGCAGACGTCACCCTCCCCCTCAGAGGGGAGGGTACCGGAGCTTAGCATCAAGGCTTAGCGAAGGTCGCGAGGGGGTGCCTTCAGCAGTACCTCCGTTTGTCATCTCCCTCCCCCTTGTGGGGAGGGCAAGCAAAGCTTGGCGACAAAGGAGCCCAGCGGCGCTCGGGTGGGGGTATCTGGACATGCATCGTTCCAGCATATTCCGCCAACACCCACCGCACCCGGGCTCGAACCGAGGGCCTGCCTCAAAGCAAACGGAATCTCGGCGCACGTTAGGAGTGGTCCTCGGGTCGAGCCCGGGGACGGCGTCGTGCCTTATGCCACGCCCAGGTGAGGTCGGACTGGTTTGCCCCTACTGCCCCGGCACAGTCTGGTGCTGCGGCGCGCCATCCAGCAGGTCGTAATAATCGCCCTTGTCGGCCACATAGATATGCTCGGAAACCTTGACCCCCGTCGGCCCGTCGAAGGCGCCGAGGTTGATCCCGATCCAGTCGCCACCGATGAAATCGAAGAACAGCGGAGACCCGCAGGTCGCGCAGAAGCCGCGGCGCGCCTTTTCCGACGAGCGGAACCAGGTGATGTTTTCCTCGCCCGAAATCGCCACGGCGGCTTTGTCGACATCCACCCCGGCTTCGTAATTGCCGGTGGTCTTGCGGCACATGCGGCAATGGCAGGCGGTAGCCCGGGGGCAGCGGACCGTCCACCGTGAACGACACGGCGCCGCAAAGGCATGACCCCTTGTGCATCGACACCGTGCCGGGCTCTACCGGGCGAACGGCACGCTGGCCGTCAGCACTTCGCCCGAATTGTTGAACTCGACCTCGAAATCGACGGTGATGCTGTTATTGCCCACCAGCACGATGCGGGCGCCGATGCGCACGTCGCTGCCGGCGCGATCCTTCTGCTGCTCGCGCAGATCGAAGCTGATCGTACCGCCCGACTGGCGGCCGACGGCCAGGCCCGTATAGCCGGCATTGGAACTCATCGCTGCCTCGAACTGCCGGTTGGCGTCGCTATAGGCGATAGTGCCGCTGATCGAGAGCGTCGCGTTTACCAGCGTACAGCGCCCGGTATAGTTGATCTTGCCCAGGTTCCCCTCGGAAACGCCGAGGCGGCAGCGGAAGGGTTCGGGCTGGTCGCCGCCGACCAGAGCCCCTGCGCCCTGCCAATTGCCGATATAGGACTTGAGAAGATCGAGTTCGCTCTGCGCCATGGACGGCGCGGCCGCCGACACCAGAACCGTGAGTGCGACCATTGCCGCCCGCAGCCAATTCGTCACGTTTTTCCCCTCAAATCGCGCCAGGCGCAAATCTGCCAGCAAGCTCTGCACCGCACCAGTAAAAACACGCGGCAATTGACGGCATTGTTACGAATCAATCACCCACTATCGAGTAAAAACTTCGCGTGGGGACGCAAGTTTGCCCGCAAGAGCGTTTCCAAGAAAAGTGGTAACGGTTTTGTGGTCCGGAAATGCGACAAGAAAAGTCCCAGGAGCATCACCGGCACGGTGCAGGCTCCCTGGGGCCATGAGGGGGACTTCCGGTCATGACATCAGGACCGATCATCGATGCACGCAACGTGGATTACAGCGTGGAGATTGCCGGGCGCCCGCTGCACATCCTGCGCAAGGTTTCCCTCTCGGTCGCCCCGTCGGAAGTGGTCGCCATTGTCGGTCCCTCGGGCAGCGGCAAAACCTCGCTGCTGATGCTTCTCGCCGGCCTCGAAAAGGCCACCGGCGGCACGGTCACCGTCAATGACAGCGATCTTTCGGCCATGAACGAGGACGAGCTGGCCCGTTTCCGCCGCCACACACTGGGCATCGTCTTCCAGTCCTTTCACCTCATTCCCTCGCTGACCGCCCTCGACAATGTGGGCCTGGCGCTTGAAATCGCCGAACCCCAGCTCTCCATGGCCGAAGTGCGCGAAAAGGCCGCCGCGGCCCTCGCCGCCGTTGGCCTTGGCGATCGCCTCGATCATCGCCCCACCGCCCTGTCCGGCGGCGAGCAGCAGCGTGTCGGTCTCGCCCGCGCCACCGTCGCCAACCTGCCGCTGCTGCTTGCCGACGAGCCCACCGGCAATCTCGACCAGAAGACCGGTGCCGTGGTCGTCGACCTGATGTTCGACCTGGCCCGCCGCAACAGGACTGCCGTGGTGATGATCACGCACGACCCGGCCCTGGCCGCTCGCGCCGACCGGGTCTTCACCATGACCCAGGGGCAGCTCACTGAAACCACCGCCAAAGCGGCTCCGGTGACGCTGTGATGCGCACCCTCTGGCCGTCCATCCGCATCGGCCTTCTCGATATGCGTGGCGATCTCCGGCGCTTCCTCCTGCTGGTCATCTGTCTGGCCGTCGGCACCGCGCTCATCGCGGGGGTCAATTCGGTCGGCACCAGCATTACCCGCGCCATCGAAGTGGGCGCCGCCGAGATCATGGGCGGTGACATCGAAATCTCCCGCGCCGACCGCCTCGCCACGCCGGACGAACTTGCCGCGCTCGAGCAGCTGGGCCGGCTCGCCTCCGTCGTCGATACCAATCTGCGCGCCGAAACCTTCGAGAGCGAGGCCTTTGCCGATGTCAGCGCCGTCGGGCCCGGCTACCCGCTCTTGGGCACTGTGCGCAGCCCGCAGCTGACGGGCGATACCGACCTCGCAACCCTGCTCGCCCCCGATGCCCAGGAGCGCCACGGCGCCCTCATCGATGGCATCATGCTCGACCAGCTCGGCATAGCGGTGGGCGACAGTTTTGGCCTTGGCGGCACCGAATTCGTGGTGCGCGGCACGCTGGTCAATTTGCCCGATGGCCCGGTGCGCGGCTTCCGCCTCGGCATGCCGACGCTGATTTCCAGCGACGGTTTCGGCGTCGTCAGCGACCGCACCTCGCCTCTGCCTGGCCTCGGCACCTGGTATCGCTACAAGCTCGTCCTTGATGACCGCAACCTCGATGCCGGCCTTGATGCTGTCGTTTCGGCCCTGGAAGGCCGGGGCTGGACCATCCGTACCGCCCGCGATGGCCTCGGCCAGATGGTGCGCTACTACGATCTCTTCATGCGCTTTCTGGTCATTGTCGGCCTCGGCTCGCTGCTGATCGGCGGCGTTTCCGTCTGGACCGGCATGCGCGCCTATATTGCCGAGCGTTCCGGTGTCATCGCCGTATTGCGCTCCATCGGCGCCACCCGCTCCCGTGTCTTCATCCATTTCCTGGCCCAGGTGGCGGCCCTGGCTCTGGTGGGCGTTGCCATCGGCCTCGTCATCGGCGCCAGTGTGGCCTGGCTGATCCTGCCCTTCATCGGCGCTGCCGTGGGCATCCCGCTCGCCCCGGCCGTCCATGTCCAGCCGCTGGCGGTTGCCGCCGGCACCGGTCTCGTCACCGCCTTCGCCTTCGCCTATCTGCCCCTGCAGCAGGCCCAGACCATAAGACCGGTCCTGCTGTTCCGCTCAAAAGGCCTCGATGCGCCGCCGGTCGATTGGCGCGCGCTGCTGCTGTCCTGGCAGGTTCTGCCGCTGATCGGCGCCATCATCGCCTTTTTCCTGCTCGCCTGGCTGATGACGGGCGATGCTGCCTTGGTCGCCGCCTTCGGCCTCGCCAGCGCTCTGGGCGCCATCCTGTTCCAGCTGTTCATCCGGCTGGCCCAGGCCGGCCTCAAGCGCCTGCCGGAAGCCGGCCCGCGCATCTGGCGCCATGCCATCCACAACATTGCCGGCGCCGGCCAGAATGCAGCCACCGTCGCGGTCTCGGCCGGCATGGCTCTCACCATGCTGATCATCGTCCTCGTCATGCAGGCCAATCTGCAGCAGGAATTTTTCGGCGCCTCTGCCTTTGATGCGCCGACTCTGGTCGGTTCCGACCTCTTCCCCGACGAGGTCGAGCACCTCGAAACCCTCGCGGCAGAGGGCAATGGCTTTGCCCGTTTTGTCTCCACCCCGATGCTGCGCGGCGCGCTTGTCGATGTGAACGGCACCCCGGCCGCCGAACTGGCAACCCGCGGCCCCGAAGCCACCTTCCTTCTCGCCGGCGAAGTGCCGCTCACCCATCGCAGCCGCCTGCCCGCCACCTCGCGCGTCACCGCAGGCGAGTGGTGGCCGGAGGACCATTCCGGCCCGGGCCTTGTCAGCCTCCATCAGAGCCTCAGGAACGGGCTTGGGGTCGATCTGGGCGACACGCTGACGTTCTCGATCTTCGGCGAACCGGTCACCGTCACCATTGCCAGTTTCCGTGACTATTCCTGGCAGGGCGGCATCGACTTCCTTGCAACCTTCTCCCCTGGCGTCATCGACAATTACCCCACGACGCTCTTTGCCGCCGTCACCGCCCAGCCGGGGCAGGAAGAGGCCCTGGCTCGGTTCCTCGCCAGCGAACTCCCCGACATCCGCTTCATCTCGGTGGGCGATACGCTGAAGCAGGTGACAGACGCGCTGGGCCAGCTCTCCTTCGCGGCAAGCCTGGTCGGCGGCCTCGCTGTTGGCAATGGGCTCCTCGTCCTCATCGGTTCGCTCGCCACCGGCCGTCGCCAGCGCGAAGCCGACGCTGTGATCACCAAGGTCCTTGGCGCCACCCGTCTCGACCTCATCGCCACGGCGGGCCTGCAATATCTGCTGCTGGCGCTGCTCGCCGCCATCCCGGCCCTGATCCTGGGCCTGACGCTCGGCCGGGTGGTCAGCGGCCTGATGCTGGCAGTGGAGTTCACCGTCGATCTCGACATCATCCTTGTCGTGCTGCTGGTCGCGACAGGCATCACCGCCACGCTCGGGGCCATGACCATCTGGCGCGCCGTCTCGACCCGGCCGGCCCTGCTGCTGCGGGATCTCTAAAGCACCCGCCCACAGCAACCACCGCACCGCCCTCGGGCCTGACCCGAGGGCCGCCCGCCTTCTCCACCACGCTCACGCCTCCTGCGCCTCCCTCCCCTTGAGGGGGAGGGACCGAGGGTGGGGTGACGGCGGCGGACAAGGTCAGGAAAACTACGAAAACATCTCCACCAGCATGTCAAACACCAGCCTGATCCGCCGGCTGGTATGCAATTCCCGATGCGTCACGATCCAGACCGGTACCGGGATCGCCTCGATCTCGGGGACGGCGACCACCACTTCCGGCGTCAGCGCCGCGACCGCCTCGACCATGCCGCCCAGCGCCAGCCCCCTGCGCACCCATTCCCAGCCGGTCATGCCGCTCTGGGTCATGAGACGAAAATTGTTCTCGCTCAGCGGCACGCCGCGCGCCCGGGCCGTGGCGATGAAATCGTCATTGCCGTTCAGGGCACCGACAAAATCGCCCCGCGCCAGGTCTTCGCCGGTCCTTGGATGACCCATCCGCGCCAGCAATTCAGGCGTACCATAGATAAAGGCCTGCGTGTCCTTGCAGCGCCGTGCGATCAGCCCGTCCTGTTCGGGCCGCACATGGCGGATGGCAATGTCGGCCTCGCGGCGCAACAGGTCGCTGATCGACCCGGTGGCCAGAACTTCCATAGAGATGGCCGGGGCCTCCCGCCGGACGCGCTCGAAGAGCGGCGGCAGCACATGGCCGGCATAGATGTCGGCGGCCGTGATCCGCACAACCCCTTCCACGGCCTGCGACTGCCCGGTCGCGGTCATCGCCACCCGCTCGGCCGCTTCCCCCATGACTCTGAGATGGCCCACCAATTGGCGACCCGCCTCGGTCAGCACCAGCCGCCGCCCCACCCGCTCGAATATGGCAACGCCCAGCGCCTCCTCCAGCGCCGCCACCTGTCGCCCCAATGTCGGCTGGGTCAGCCCCAGCCGCTTGGCGGCGGCCGACAGCGACCCGGTCTCGACCGTCGTCAGCAGCGCCCGCAATTGGTTCCAGTCCGGCAGCATCGGCGTCCCCCTTATGCGTTTAAGCATAATGAAACTGCCATTTTCTTCAATTTCGTTCTGGTCGCGCGCGGTTTATTCTCCCGGCAGATGGGAACGGAGATTTCGCCATGGCCGCAACAAGCGCCTTCTGGGACCGGCTGGCCGACAAATACGCGGCCCAGCCCATTGCCGACGAGGCAGCCTATCGCTCCAAACTGGCGCGCACCCAGGCCCATTTCACCCCTGACATGGACATTTTCGAGTTCGGCTGCGGCACCGGCGGCACCGCCATCACCCATGCGCCCCATGTCCGTTCCGTCCATGCCGTCGACTTTTCCACCGGTATGCTGGACAAGGCCCGCGCCAAGGCCCAGGCCGCCGGCGTCGACAATGTCAGCTTCGAACAGGGCGACATCAACACCATGGCCATTCCCGCGGGCCGCTACGACATGGTGCTCGGCCTCTCCATCCTGCATCTGATGAAGGATCGCGACGCCGTGGTCGCCCGCGTCTTCGACATCCTGAAGCCCGGAGGGCGCTTCGTTTCGAGCACGGCGTGCCTGGGGGACAAGATGAAGTGGATGGGCTTCCTCGCCCCCATCGGCAAGGCGTTGGGCAAGCTGCCGCAACTCAACATCATGAGCCACGAGGAACTGCGCCAGACCCTCACCCAGGCCGGCTTCGTCATCGAACAGGACTGGCAGCCCAATCCCGAGGCGGCGGTCTTCATCATTGCCAGGAAGCCACCCCTCTCTTGAGGGACCATCCACAGGCCCTTCACATTCGACGCTGCGGCTTTCCGAATCGGCGGTGCTCCGTGCTAACAGTCGGTTAGCAAATTGTAGCCGTGCGTCAGCCTTCCGCTGGAAACGGGCGCATCCAGCCGGAGAGACGAGTGCAGGTCGCCATCGACATGGGACAAAGCCGCAGTGACGGCGCCGCCCATATGGATCTCGAAGAACTGCTCGCAACCCGCTTGCTGGTGCAGGGCAATTCCGGGTCCGGCAAGTCGCACCTGCTGCGGCGCCTGCTCGAGCAGTCCGCCCCCTGGGTGCAGCAATGCGTGATTGATCCGGAGGGCGATTTCGTCACCCTGGCCGACAAGTTCGGCCATCTGGTCGTCGACGCCACCCGTACCGAAGCCGAGTTGACCCGTATCGCCGCCCGCGTCCGCCAGCATCGCGTCTCCGTCGTCCTCAATCTCGAAGGGCTCGACGTCGAGCAGCAGATGCGCGCCGCCGCCGCCTTCCTCGGCGGCATGTTCGATGCCGACCGCGACTACTGGTATCCCGTGCTCGTCGTGGTCGACGAAGCCCAGCTCTTCGCCCCCGCCGTCGCGGGCGAAGTATCTGACGAAGCGCGCAAATTATCGCTCGGCGCGATGACCAACCTGATGTGCCGCGGCCGCAAGCGCGGCCTTGCCGGTGTCATCGCCACCCAGCGCCTCGCCAAGCTCGCCAAGAATGTCGCGGCCGAGGCTTCCAACTTCCTGATGGGCCGGACATTTCTCGACATCGACATGGCCCGCGCCGCCGATCTCCTGGGCATGGACCGTCGCCAGGCCGAGCAGTTCCGCGATCTCGCGCGCGGCCATTTTGTCGCCCTCGGGCCGGCCATTTCGCGCCGCCCGCTGCCGGTCACCATCGGTCCGGTCGAAACCTCGGCCCGCTCCACCAGCCCCAAACTGACCCCGCTGCCCGAGGCCCCGGTGGATGCCGCCGACCTGATTTTCACCCAGGACCCCGAAGAGCTGGCCCGCCCCATCGTGCGCCGCCCGCCGCCGCCACCGCCGCCCTCGACCAATGAACTCCTGGCCCAGGTCGCCGAGGCCCGCGCCAGGGCCCGTGCCGAGGCGCCCGAGGCGCCGGTCTCGCTCTTCCCCGAAATCGATGCTGCCGAGCGCGACGCCATGATTTCTGCGGTCATGGAAGAGCTGATGAGCGATCCCGATGCCGGCTTCCGCACCACGGCGCAGCTATATCAGGATTTCCTTGTGCGCTGCCGCATTCGCCGCGTGCCCGGCGAGCCCCCCGCCCTGCCGGCCTTCAAGCGCATGCTCGCCGTTGCCCGCGTTGCGCCGGACGCGGAAACCGCCTCCTCCGATGGCTGGCAACAGGCCCTCTCGCTTTCCGAAACCCTCACCGACGACGTGCAGGGCGTGTTCCTGGTCATTGCGCAGGCCGCGCTCGTGGGTGGCCCCTGCCCCTCCGACGCCACCATTGCGCGTCTCTACGGCACCCATTCATCGAGCCGCGCCCGGCGGTTGCTCACCTGGTTCGAAGAACGCGGACTCATTGTGCTGCGCACCGATTTTCGCGGGGCACGTATCGCCGCCTTCCCCGATCTCGGCGTCGAAACCGCCCCCGGCGACCCCAATGGCCCGGATGCGCTGCAGGACGAACGCGGCGCGGCGGAGTAAGCCGCTGCAAATAGCCCCCACCCTTGATCCCTCCCCACAGGGGGGAGGGAGACGATGAACACCGGCGACTGAGGCTTGCGCCTCCCTCCCCTTGATGGGGAGGGACTGAGGGTGGGGTGACGTATGGTCCGCTGGTTTCCAGGCGGCGATCGGCCCTACCCCCGCAATTCCGCCTTGAACGAATACTGTGCGACCGCACCCGGTCCCAGCAGTTCCGAATAGGGTCGCTCGCTCAATTCATCCGAACCACCCACTTCGGCCGCCATGCCATGCCAGGGCTCGAGGCAGATGAACCCGGCCCCCGGCTTGGTCCAGAGCGCCAGATTGGGCAGGTTTTCCCAGGTGAAGTGCACGCTCGGGCCCTGGTCGGGACCATAGCGCAGGCCGGCACCGGCCCCTTCTGGAAAGATCATCGCATCCTCGACAAACAGGCCATGGTCGAGTGCGATCCGTCCCCCGACAAAGGGCGAGGCCTTCGCCTCCGGACTCACCAGTCCACCGGACAGGCGATGCATGGCCGGGGCGCCGCCCTCATCGAGCTCGACACTATGCGCCTGCCCTGCCACCCCGGGCAGCGGCCAGGCAAAGGCCGGATGAAAGCCGATGCCGAAGGGCATGACCCGCGTATCACGATTGGTCACCGTAGCTGTCACCACCACGGCCCGCCCCTCGACCCGATGCTCGACATCGAGCTGGAAGTCGAACGGATACATGGCCCGGCTCGCCTCCGAAGCGGCAAGGCGATAGACGCAGCGGTCGCTTTCCTCCACCACCAGCTCGAAATTGCTGCGCCGGGCAAAGCCGTGCTGGCTCATCTGGAAGCGCTCGCCGCCAATGCTGACACTGTCATTGGGCGCCTTGCCGACGATGGGAAAGAGGATGGGCGAGCGCCCGGTCCAATAGGCGGCGTCGCCATGCCAGAGCCAGTGCCGGCCATCCCGCGTCTGGATTGACTGCATTTCCGCGCCCAGTGCCGCAACATCGACAGTGATCTGGTCATTGGCGATACGGGTCAGTTGCATGCATTCCTCCAAGCGGACCTGCCGCATTTTGCGCGCACCGTAAACGCTTCCGTTTCGCGGGAGAACTCCCCAGTACGCCGGGCAGTGAACAAGCCCTAAAGCATAAGCGTGGGCAAGCCCCCCTTGCCCCCCATGCCCAACACGGCTATCGCCAGATCCATGCCCACGTCCCTGCCGCCCCTGCCCATCGATGCCGCCTTGCCCGCGCTTCTGGCGGCTCTGGAAACCGGCATGTCGGCCGTCCTCGTCGCCCAGCCCGGCGCCGGCAAGACGACGCGCGCACCCCTGGCACTGCTTGAGGCACAATGGCGTGGCGACAATCGCATCATCCTGCTCGAGCCGCGCCGCCTCGCCGCCCGCGCCGCCGCACGGCAGATGGCCAGGCTGCTCGGCGAAGAGGTCGGCCAGACCGTCGGCTATCGCGTGCGCATGGAAAGCAAGGTCTCCGCTCGTACCCGCATCGAGGTCGTCACCGAGGGCGTCTATACGCGCATGCTGCTCGACGATCCGGAACTGACGGGCATTGCCGCCGTCATTTTCGACGAATTCCATGAGCGCAGCCTCGACGCCGATCTCGGCCTCGCCCTCACGCTCGATGCCCGCGCCCTGCGCCCCGACCTCCGGCTGCTGGTCATGTCCGCCACCATCGATGGCGCCGCCGTCGCGGCCCTGCTCGACGACGCACCCGTCATCGACAGCCCCGGCCGCACTTTCCCGGTCGAAACTCTTCACGCCGAGCCCGATCCGCTGCAGCGCCTCGAAGACCAGGTCGCCGCGGCGACACTGAAAGCCCTGCGCGAGCACGAGGGCTCTGTCCTGGTCTTCCTGCCCGGCCAGGGCGAGATCATCCGCGTCGCCGAGCGGCTCGCCAGCCGCCTGCCCGAAAATACCGATCTCGCCCCGCTCTATGGCCAGCTCACGCCAGCCGAGCAGGATCGCGCCATCCAGCCCGCCCCCGCGGGCCGTCGCAAGGTCGTACTCGCCACCTCCATTGCCGAGACCTCGCTGACCATCGAAGGCGTGCGCATCGTCGTCGACAGCGGATTCCGCCGCGTCCCGGTCTATGAAGCCGCCACCGGCATGACCACGCTCGCCACCCGCCGTGTCTCACGCGCCGGGGCCGACCAGCGCCGCGGCCGCGCCGGCCGTACCGCGCCGGGCGTCTGCATTCGCCTCTGGAATGCGGGCCAGACCTCCGCCCTCGACGCCTTCGAAACACCGGAAATCCTGGCCGCTGACCTGTCGGGCCTGCTGCTCGATCTGGCGGCCTGGGGTGTCACCGATCCAAAATCCCTCAGCTTCCTCGATGCCCCGCCGGCCCCCGCCTGGAGCGAGGCCAGGGCCCTGCTCTCCCGCCTCGACGCCATCGACGCGACGGGCATGCTGACGCCGTCAGGCAAGGCCCTCGCAAAACTGCCACTGCATCCGCGCCTTGCCCATATGGTCGTTTCCGGCGCGGCAGATGGCGACGGCCGCACCGCCGCCGAACTGGCGGTGCTCATCGGCGAGCGGGGCCTTGGCGGCGATGACACCGACCTCGCCCGCCGCCTCGAACGCTTCGGCGCCGACCGCTCCCGCCGCGCCGAGGATGCCCGCGCCATGGCCAGTCGCTGGGCAAAACTGGCAGGCGGCGCCTCCACCGAGCCGCTTTCGCCGGGCCATCACCTTGCCCGCGCCTTTCCTGATCGTATCGCCCAACCCGCCGGACCGCGCGGCCGCTTCCGCCTCGCCAATGGCCGGCAGGCCCAGCTCGACGAGACCCATGCGCTGGCCGGCGCGCCGCTGCTCGTCGTCGCCGACCTCACCGGCAGCGCCACCCAGGGACGCATCCGCTCGGCCGCCGCGCTCGACCCGGCCGAACTCGAAAGCCTCTTCGCCGGTCACATCACCAGCCAGACCACGCTGAGCTTCGACACCGCCACCGGCTCCATCCGCGCGCGCCGCCAGCGCCGGCTCGATGCCCTACGACTTGCCGACGACACAGCGCCCATCACTGATTTCGAAGCGGCGGCAGGCCTTCTGGCCGAGGTAGCGCTGAAGCGGCCCGAAACCCTCAACTGGAGCAAGGACCAGAAGGCCATTCGCGCCCGCGCCACCTTCCTCCACCAGACGCTGGGCGGTGACTGGCCCGACCTCTCTGACGCAGCCCTCGCCGCCGATCCTGCCTGGCTCGTGCCCCACATCATTGGCGAAACCCGGCTCTCTGCTCTATCAGCCGGACACCTCGGCAATGCCCTCGATGCGCTCCTGCCCTGGGCGAAACGGCAGGAGATCGACAAACTCCTGCCCAGCCACTTCCACGCGCCCTCGGGCAGCCACCTGCCCATCGACTATGCGGCAGAGAATGGCCCGGCCCTCGAAATTCGCGTGCAGGAACTGTTCGGCCTCGACCGTCATCCGTCGGTGGCCAATGGAAGGTTGCCGCTGCTGCTGGTCCTTCTGTCCCCGGCGCACCGGCCCATCCAGACGACGCGCGACCTGCCCGGTTTCTGGCGGGGCTCCTGGAAGGATGTGCAGAAGGATTTGAAAGGCCGCTACCCTCGCCACCCCTGGCCCGACGACCCCATCGCCGCGCCTGCCACCAACAGGGCCAAGCCGCGCGGGACTTAGGGCAAGAGCGGAGCCTCCTATTCCTCTCCCCCTCGGGGAGAGGGTGGATCGGGCGAAGCCCGAGACGGGGGAGGGGGGAGTCTCCACTCTCGCTGAAGCCTTCCCCTCATCCGGCGCTACGCACCACCTTCTCCCCGAGGGGGGAAAGAAAAAAGCCCCGGACTTTCATCCAGGGCAACTGAACATGAGCGGGCACCAACTGGTCGAGATTTTGGTCCGCATGAAAAAGCCCGTTTTCGAGAACCGGACCGCAGCGCACTGAAGGACGTGAGGACCGGAAGCGGAGAAAACGGGCTTTTGCAGGCCGTGCCGGCCGGAAGATCGGCTAGTTGGGCACGAAATTCAGTGCCACGCCATTGATGCAATAGCGCAGTCCGGTCGGCGGTGGGCCGTCCGGAAACACATGGCCCAGATGCGACCCGCAGGTGGCGCAATGGACTTCCGTGCGCACCATGCCGTGGCTACGGTCAGTGGTGGTTTCCACCGAGCCCGGGATCGGGTCGTTGAAGCTGGGCCAGCCGGTGCCGCTTTCGAATTTCAGCGTCGAGGCAAAAAGTGGCGTATCGCAGCCGGCGCAGGAAAACGTACCCTGCCGCTCCTCATGCAGCAGCGCACAGGAGCCGGGCCGCTCGGTGCCATGCTGGCGCATGATGTAATATTGCTCGTCGGACAGTTTTGCGCGCCACTCGGCATCGGTGCGGGTCACGGGAAAGGCATGGCCGTCCATGGGCAGAACTCCTTCTGGTCTCGGGATTTTGGCGACAAGCCGCGCCCCACCGGGCGCTTAGGGCGAAAGTCGCATTCGATCCTTCATTCGGCTGACATATAGGCATAGTTACAGCAAAACACCCATTTTCGTTCCGTCACGCTTTCGCGCAAGGTTTCATGTCCGCCCGCCCGCATCAGATCACCTCCCTCGCTGAACTCGAAGCCCTCTACCTGCCGGCGCCTGTCGCCGCCTCGACCACCAAGGTCAGCCGGTCCATGACCCCACATTATCGGCAGCTGATCGAGGCCAGCCCCTTCGCCGCCCTCGCCACCGTCGGCCCGGAAGGCGTGGATTGCTCGCCGCGTGGCGACAGAGCGGGCTTCGTGCGCATCCATGACGACCGAACGCTGATGATGCCCGACCGGCGCGGCAATAACCGCATCGACAGCCTCCGCAACATCGTGCGCGATCCGCGCTGCGCCTTCCTGTTCCTGATCCCCGGTTCGGGCACCACGATGCGCGTCAATGGCCGCGCCCATCTTTCCGTCGACCCGGCCCTGCTCGAAAGCTTCGCCGTCGAGGACAAGGCCCCGCGCTCGGTCATCGTGCTCGCGATCGATGAACTTTATTTCCAGTGCGCCCGGGCGATTCTCCGCTCCGAACTCTGGAACCCCGAAAAGCATGTCGATCCCGCCACGCTTCCCACCCCCGGCCAGATCCTGGCCGCCATGACCGAAAACCAGGTCGGCGGCGAAAGCTACGACAAAGCCTGGCCTGAGCGGGCAAAGGCAACGATGTGGTAATTTTGCCCTAAACGCTTTCTGGGCACCATTTGCCGCGAACGGCGCTCGGGGCGCGGCTGCGATGTCACGCTAGGCACCACCTGCGCAGCGGGTGCTTCAAGTCAGAACAGGCAGTTCTGGGCACCATCTGCCCTGAGCGGCCCTCAGGACGTGGCGAAAATCGCGGAACGCGAGAACCGGAGCGCAGCGTGCATGAGCACGTGAGCACCGGAAGCGCAGTGTTTTGGGATTTGCAGCCCGTCATCAGGGCCGGGCGGGGTAGATGGTGGGAGTAACAAGGATTGAACTTGTGACCCTTCGCGTGTGAAGCGAATGCTCTCCCGCTGAGCTATACTCCCAATCGCCTGGTCGTCAGGACCCGAGCGAACCGGAAAGAGATGGTGGGCGTAACAAGGATCGAACTTGTGACCCCTACGATGTCAACGTAGTGCTCTCCCGCTGAGCTATACGCCCATCTCTCCGGGCCGGACTGGCATTGCCGTTCCGGTGGCGCGGATAGACCATAAAACCCCCTGAGGGGTCAAGAGCCTTTCCGCAAGCTGTGAATTCTCGCGCGCACAGGCCCGCGGGCCTGTGGAAAATCAGGCCGCCAGCAGGCGCTCGACCTCGTTGACCAGGTCCTTGAGGTGGAACGGCTTGGAGAGCACCGACGCATCCTTGGGCGCGTCGCTGTCGGGGTTGAGCGCCACGGCGGCAAAGCCGGTGATGAACATGACCTTGAGGTCGGGATCGAGTTCGGTGGCGCGGCGCGCCAGCTCGATCCCGTCCATTTCGGGCATGACGATATCAGAAAGCAGCAACGAGAAGGGTTCCTCGCGCAGCCGTTCATAGGCGGAAAGCCCGTTGTCGAAGGACACGACTTCATAGCCGGCGTTCTTGAGCGCGCGCGTCAGGAACTGGCGCATGTCGTTGTCGTCTTCGGCGAGCAGGATTCGCTTCATCTCATAGCCCCTTGGCCGTTTACGCGAGTGAGTCGGTGTGGGCCGATGTTTATGCCACCTTGGCGCTGAAGCAACACCCTCACGGACGTCTCGTGCGGGTTTTTCGCGCTGTTCGCAACTCTGCGACCAAACTGGACAATTTTCCTGCGCCGCGCGAGACTGTTGCACCGGTTCGGACTGCTTCGCATGCCGCATCGATGCCCTTGAGGAACAAAACATCGCGGCGCACGTTCAAGCGCCGAATTGGGGGGAAACTGCGTGCGGTCCGATTATTGGGATCAACCGGCATTCGAGACCATAAGACCACGGCGCCCGGTGGCGCCCGTCGTGTTCAATTCGCCCCATTCCGGCCGCGTCTATCCCGAGCGTTTCCTGGCCATGGCCCGGCTCGATCATCTCTCGATCCGCCAGTCCGAAGACGCCTTTGTCGACGAGCTCTATGCCCGCGCGCCCCATCTCGGCGCCCCGTTGCTGCGCGCCCATTTTCCGCGCGCCTATCTCGACGTGAACCGGGAGCCGTGGGAACTCGACCCCACCATGTTCATCGAGCCGCTTTCGGACCGGTTCAACACCACCTCGCCCCGCGTCGCGGCCGGCCTGGGGACGCTGGCGCGGGTCGTGGCCGAGAACAAGCCCATCTATCGCGAGCGCCTGACACTGGACGATGCACGCATGCGCATCGAGGGAATCTACCACCCCTATCACGCGGCGCTGCAGAAACTCCTGTCGGAATCTGTAGCCATCTTTGGCCTTGCCGTGCTGATCGACTGCCACTCCATGCCGCGCCTCGGCCGCCACGGCGAAAGGGCGACGCCCGACATCGTCCTGGGCGATCGCTATGGCACCACCTGCGCCGGCCCACTGGTCGATCTGGTCGAAACCGTCTTCACCTCGGCCGGCCTCAAGGTGGCGCGCAACCGCCCCTATGCCGGCGGCTTCTGCACCAGGGCCTATGGCCGTCCACAGCACGGCGTGCATGCCCTGCAGATCGAAATCAGCCGCCACCTCTACATGAATGAGGTGACGCTGGAAAAGCATGCCGGATTTGACGCCATCAAGGCCCTGATGGAACGGCTGATCCTCACCCTGATCGGCCTCGACCTGGTCGCCCTTGCCGGCACCGCGCCGCCCGAACAGGCCGCCGCGGAATGATCGCGCAATAAAAAGGGGCCGCCCCCAAAGACGGCCCCAGTCAAGGGAGGAACGATGTTCACCGGACGTGGCGGCCTAGGCCAGCAGTCCGGTAACGCACCATGCCCTTCCGGGATGACTGCATTCGTGCCCGCCGACAAGCCAGATCAGCGTGATCCACAGCAGATCAAACCGGCCTTGTTGCAAAAATGAATCAGAAAAGAGACAGCATCGCCCTGTCATTTTGCTCGACTATACGGCTTCAATTTTTCGTGTTCTTCGCCTATCCAGCGAGAATTCAACGCCTTGCCCAGCCTTCCCCGGAAAAACCCCCTCATGAGCACATCCGAGATTGATTTTGGCCGCATCGAAGCCACCCTGCGCGCTGCTGGCAAGGCCGCGTCCGAACGCACCCTGCCGCTGTTCCGCACGCCGCTCAACGTCGACAACAAGCTCGAGGGCGGCTTCGACCCGGTGACCGAGGCCGACAAGGGAGCCGAGACCGCCATCCGCGCCGTCATTGCCGAGGCCTTTCCCGATCACGCCATTATCGGGGAGGAATGGGGCATGACCGGCACGGGCCGCTATAGCTGGATCATCGATCCGGTCGATGGCACCCGCGCCTTCATTTCCGGCGCCCCGGTCTGGGGAACGCTGATCGGCTTTGCCGTCGATGGCGTGGCGGTGGCGGGACTGATGAGCCAGCCCTTCATCGGCGAGGAATTCCTTGCCGTGCCGGGTCGCTCGACCTATCGTCGCGGCGACATCGTCCAGGCCAATCGCAGCAGCGGCCAGACCGACCTGTCGGCGGCCCGGGTCTTCACCACCACGCCCAATCTGTTCAAGCGCGAATACTGGAGCAAGTGGCTGGCCGTGGAAGGCGCGACGCGCCTGCAACGCTTCGGCATGGACTGCTACGGCTATGCCCTGCTCGCCGCCGGCCAGGCCGACCTCGTAATCGAGCCCTATCTCAATACCTATGACATCGCCGCCCTGGTGCCGATCATCCGCGAAGCGGGCGGCGCCATTGCCTGCTGGGACGGGTCCGAACCGTCGGGCGGCGGCAATGTCGTTGCCGCCGCGACGCCGCACTTGCTGGAGCAGGCGCTCGATCTCGTCAACGCCTCCTGAGGCCGGGCTAGCTGCTTTGCTGGGTAATGAAGGCGTCGAACGCCGCCAGCACCTGGCCGCGAACGGGGTCGGTTTCCATGAACATTTCATGCCGCGCCCCGGCCACCACCACATGCCGCCCGGTGCGCAGCCTGAGACCCAGCCGCTCGATATCGGGCGTCGAGACAATCTGGTCGCGCGCCGCCGCCAGGATCAGCAAGGGTATGCGGATCTCGCCCGGAAAGCGCTCCTCGCGTGTCGACAGCATGGCCCGCATGGCGGCGGCCAGCCAGCGGAAGCTGGGTGAGCCGATATAGAGCCAGTCATCGGCGCGCACCGTATCGACCATGCGCTTGTAGCGCAGGAGGTCCGAAGTCAGCGGATTGTTGGGGAACATGCTTTCGTCCGGCCGCCGATCTTCCCTGCGCTTGAGGGGCAGTCGTCCGAGACCAAGGAAACTGGCCGTCTCGGCGATCACGGCGGTGCGCCCCAGCGTCTCTTCCATCCCATGCAGCCCCACCATGGGGGCGCTGAGAAACACCCGGTCGAACATCATGCGGTCGAGCGTCGCGGCCAGGAGGCTCACCATGCCGCCCATGGAATGGCCGACCAGGTAGAAGGGGCCGGGACAGTCGGGCAGCAGCACCTCGGCGTGGAAACTTCTCAGGTCCGTCCAGTAGTCCTCGAAGCGATCGACATAGCCCACCGTCCGGTCCCCGATCAGCCGGTCCGATCCGCCCTGGCCGCGCCAGTCGAAGGTCGCCACGGCAAAGCCGCGCCGGCGGAAATCGGCCACGGTCTCGAAATACTTCTCGATATATTCGGTGCGCCCCTGCACGAGACAGACCGTGCCCCGCTGTGGCCCTTCCGAGCGCAGCCAGCGCGCATAGCGCAGTCGCACCTTGTCCGAGGTGGTGAAATAACCCACCCGCGCCCCTTCGGGCACCGGATTGGAGGGAATGGAGACCAGTTTGGGTCCATTGGGATCGATCTGGGCGGTCAAGTCCTGGCCTCGCACAAGCACCGGCCCCTGAAAAGGACCGGCGAACAGCTTCGCCCAGACCATAAGCGGGCGCGGCCAGAAAAGAAAAGCCAGCAACCGGATTTGGTCGCTGGCTTTTCTGTCTGTGCGGCTCCATGCGGGGGGCGGGTTGACGGAGCCGTCAGGGGCGTGACCTTCGAACCGGAGCTTCCGGCCGCGTCCACGTGTCATGTCTAGCCTTTCCCGCCTGAACCGGGATGGAGCGTCCCGTTCATATTGCGTTCATCCACCGCCACCTCTTGAACCGGACCCGCGCCCACCTACATCAGCATTGTCCGCCGGAAAGCCGGGGACAACCGGCCCTGCGCCACCGCGTTCGCCATTTCAGGGAACGCCTCGCAGCACCGGTCGACACCAACCACGTTGCTCATTGGAGAATGTGAAATGCAGACCATCGATTTTTCCCCCTTCTATCGCTCCACGGTCGGCTTTGACCGGCTGTTCAATCGTCTCGACACGCTGGGCGCCCAGGAAACCAAGACCTACCCGCCCTACAATATCGAGCGCACCGGCGACGATGCCTATCGCATCACCATTGCCGTTGCGGGTTTCGCCAATGGCGACATTGCCATCGAAACCAAGGAAAACAACCTTGTGGTCAAGGGCGCCAAGCCCGCCGACGGCGGCAACAGCAAGCGTGAATTCCTCCATCGCGGCATTGCCGAGCGCGCCTTCGAGCTGCGCTTCCAGCTGGCCGACTATGTCGAGGTCCAGGGCGCGACCCTCGAAAACGGTCTCCTGCACCTGGAACTGAAGCGCGAGCTGCCCGAAAGCAAGAAGCCCCGCACCATCTCCATCAATGGCGGCACCCAGCCCACCATCGAAGACAAGTCGGTTAACTAGCTCCGAGCCGTCCCGAAGGGCTAGACGCGCCAGTGGCGCGTCTAGAGTCGAGAAGGCCACGAAAGCTACGCTTGAGTGGCGGTGGCGCTTTGCGCAAAATCGCTCCAGTGGAGCGATTTCAGATGGCTAGGCCATGAGAGCTACGCTCGAATGGCCCGGACTATACGGAGGCGCGGTCCAGCCGACCGCGCCTTTTTCATGCTATCCCGGAACAAGTCCTGTTGCCGCCAGTTGAACCGGCACGGCCCCGGCCACACGTTCAACCAGCATCAGGATTCCTCCGATGAAACTCCCCGCCATTGATCTCAAGGCCAATGCCAAGTCCGCCGTGATCGACGTTCTCAACGCCCGGCTCGCCGACAGCATCGATCTGGCCCTCATGACCAAGCAGGCGCACTGGAACCTCAAGGGTCCCAATTTCATCGCCGTGCACGAAATGCTCGACCCCATGCGTGCCAGCATTGATGGCCATGTCGACGTCATTGCCGAGCGCATCGCCCAGCTTGACGGCACGCCGCTGGGCACCAGCCAGGTCGTCGCCAAGGCTTCCGGGCTTTCGCCCTATCCCACCGATATCAAGAAGGTGCCCGATCACCTTGCCGCCTTGGCCGAGCGCTTCGGCAAGCTCGCCAATCAGGTGCGCGAGGATATCGATACCACTGACGAAGCGGGCGACGCCGATAGCGCCGACATCCTCACGGCCTTCTCACGCGATCTCGACAAGGACCTCTGGTTCATCAAATCGCATCTCGAATAGGACTTTTTCTCGTAATGGTCCGGTCCCGGGCGTCCCAGAGGGGCGCCCGATGCATTCCCGGCCCGGCTTTCCTACACTTTCCTATCGCTTTTCCCGCCATTTCCTATTTTTTGTGTCGGAATGGCGGCAAAATCGCTTGCCCCTAGTTTTGAATTATGCAAATGTGAAGCGGTTAGGGCAGTACAGCTGTCCTATCTGACGCGTCGCCCCGCTCTCCGCGGTCAGCGCGCACGCTGGTCCGGCTGGACCGCTAGTCGATAGCGGAAACGGACAGGCGGAGCTAACATAGGTCGAGAGTGCCTGAGAAGGACATCGACCCCAGCTCGAATTATGAGCGGCCATTTGGATGCAGTGCCGCTCCCCACGCATGGACGTGAAGTTGCTCATTCGAGCCGTACTGTGTAGTACGACCCGGCTGAGCACTGCGCCCGAAGAGGACCATATGCATCCGCCCGGCCGGCCCCCCGGCAACCAAGGATGCGCAAGACGAACCATTGAGCCCCGATTGCGGGCGTAAACAGAACGAGGTTGAGCCATGGCACACGTACGGACCGGAATTCCCGCCCAGACGGATAACGCCAATCGCAAAACCCTGATTCTGGATGGCAAGCGCGTCATCGCAGATGATCGCGCCAGCGTTGACGGCCGCCCCGCGGCCCAGGGCCTCTATGATCCCGCGCATGAGCACGATGCCTGCGGCATCGGCATGATTGCCAACATCAAGAATAAGCCCAGCCATGAAGTGGTCGAAAAGGGTCTCGAAATCCTCGAGAACCTCGAACATCGTGGTGCCGTAGGCGCCGACCCGCTGATGGGCGATGGCGCCGGCATCCTGGTTCAGACCCCCCATGCCTTCTTCGCCAAGGTGCTGCCCTTCGCGCTGCCCGAAAAGCACGCTTACGCCGTGGCGATGATCTTTTACCCCAACATCGTGGCCCTGCGGGACCGCTGCGCGGCCGTGGTGCGCCGCTGCCTCGAACAGGAAGGCCTCGAACTCCTGGGCGAGCGCATTGTCCCCACCGACAATTCCAAGCTCTCCGAAGGCGTCATCGCCACCCAGCCGATCATCGAGCAGATGGTCATTGCCCGCCCCGATGGCCTCACGCTCGACCAGTTCGAGCGCAAGCTCCTGATCGTGCGCAAGGTCATTTCCAACACCGTCTACAAGGACGTGCCCGAGAGCGACAGCGACAACGGCTTCTATGTCGTCTCCATGTCGGCGCGCACGCTGGTCTATAAGGGCATGTTCCTGGCCTATCAGCTGGGCGCCTTCTACCCGGACCTCAGCGACGAACACTTCGAAAGCGCCATTGCCCTCGTGCACCAGCGCTTCTCGACCAACACTTTCCCGTCCTGGAAGCTGGCCCATCCCTATCGCATGACCACCCACAATGGTGAGATCAACACCATCCGTGGCAACGTCAACTGGATGGCCGCCCGCCAGGCCTCGGTCTCCTCGCCCAAGTTCGGCGACGACATCACCAAGATCTGGCCGATCTCCTATGAGGGTCAGTCCGATACCGCCTGCTTCGACAACGCGCTCGAATTCCTCGTGCGCGGCGGTTATTCGCTGCCCCATGCGGCGATGATGCTGATCCCCGAAGCCTGGGCCGGCAATCCGCTGATGGATGAAGAGCGCCGCGCCTTCTACGAATATCACGCCGCCCTCATGGAGCCATGGGACGGTCCGGCCGCCATGTCGCTGTCTGACGGCCGCTATGTCGTGGCCACGCTCGACCGCAACGGCCTGCGCCCCGCCCGTTACCTCGTGACGCGCGAAGGCCACGTCGTGCTCGCCTCGGAGTCTGGCGTTCTCGACATCCCCGACGAAGACATCGTCGAACGCTGGCGCCTGCAGCCGGGCCGTATGCTGCTCATCGATCTCGAAGAGGGTCGCATCATTTCCGACGAGGAAGTGAAGAAGGCGCTCGCCACCAGGAACCCCTATGCCGAATGGCTGGCCCGCAGCCAGATCGTGCTCGAAGACCTGCCGGCCACCGAGCCCAAGGCACCGACGACCTCGGAGTCGCTGCTCGACCGCATGCAGGCCTTCGGCTATACCCAGGAAGACATCAAGCTCCTGATGGCGCCCATGGCCACGACCGGCCAGGAAGCCGTGGGCTCGATGGGCACGGACACGCCGATCTCGGCGCTCTCGAACAAGTCCAAGCTCCTCTACACCTATTTCAAGCAGAACTTCGCGCAGGTCACCAACCCGCCCATCGACCCGATCCGCGAGGAATCGGTCATGTCGCTGGTCTCGTTCATCGGCCCGCGCCCCAACATTCTCGATCTTGAAGGCTCGTCGCGCGAAAAGCGCCTCGAAGTGCGCCAGCCCATTCTCACCAACGAGGATCTCGAAAAGATCCGCGCCATCGGTGACATGGCCGACAACCAGTTCAAGACCAAGACGCTCGACATTACCTTCTCCGCCGACCGAGGCGCAGCGGGCATGGAATCGGCCATTCAGGCCATCTGCGAAAAGGCCGAAGCCGCCATTGCCGGCGAATACAACATCATCATCCTCTCCGACCGCCTGGTCGCGGCTGACCGCATCGCCATTCCGGCGCTGCTGGCGACGGCTGCCGTCCATCACCACCTGATCCGCAAGGGCCTGCGCACCTCCTCGGGTCTCGTTGTGGAAACCGGCGAAGCCCGCGAAATGCACCATTTCGCCATGCTGGCCGGCTATGGCGCCGAGGCGATCAACCCATACCTCGCCTTCGAGGCTCTGGCCGCGCTCCACGCCGAAGGCGAATATCCGCCCGAAGTCTCGGCCGACGAAGTGGTCTACCGCTATATCAAGTCCGTCGGTAAGGGCCTCCTCAAGGTCATGTCCAAGATGGGCATTTCGACCTACCAGTCCTATTGCGGCGCCCAGATTTTCGACGCCATCGGCCTCAACACCGATTTCGTGAAGAAGTATTTCTTCGGCACCGCCACCTCCATCGAGGGCGTCGGCCTGGCCGAAGTCGCCGAGGAAACCGTCCGTCGTCACGCCGATGCCTTTGGTGACGACGCCGTTCTGCGCAAGGCGCTCGATGTCGGTGGCGAATATGCCTATCGCATCCGCGGCGAAAAGCATGCCTGGTCACCCGATGTGGTGGCCGACCTGCAGCACGCCGTGCGCACCGCCGAGGAAAGCCCGGAAACCGCGCAGGAACGCTATGACAGCTATGCTGCCCGCGTGAACTCGGGCGAAAACGGCTATCTCGCCATCCGGCACCTCTTCGACATCAAGCCGATCGGCGCCCCCGTGGCCATCGAGGACGTCGAAAGCGCGGCCGAGATCGTCCGTCGTTTCGTGACCGGTGCCATGAGCTTCGGCTCGATCAGCCGCGAAGCGCACACGACCCTGGCCATTGCCATGAACCGGATCGGCGGCAAGTCGAACACCGGCGAAGGCGGCGAGGAGCCCGATCGCTACAAGCCCCTGGCCGATGGCTCGCAGAACCCGCTCCGGAGCGCCATCAAGCAGGTCGCCTCCGGTCGCTTCGGCGTCACCACCGAATACCTGGTCAATTCCGACCAGATCCAGATCAAGGTCGCGCAGGGTGCCAAGCCCGGCGAAGGCGGACAGCTGCCCGGCCACAAGGTCGACTGGATCGTCGCCAAGACCCGTCACTCGACGCCCGGCGTGGGCCTGATTTCGCCCCCGCCGCACCACGACATCTATTCGATCGAAGATCTCGCCCAGCTCATTTACGATCTCAAGAACGTCAATGAAGCGGCCGATATCTCGGTCAAGCTGGTGTCCGAAGTTGGCGTCGGCACGGTCGCGGCCGGCGTCGCCAAGGCGCGCGCCGATCACATCACCATTTCCGGCTATGACGGTGGCACCGGCGCTTCGCCGCTGACCTCGCTCAAGCATGCCGGCGGGCCCTGGGAAATCGGCCTGGCCGAAACCCACCAGACCCTCGTGCTCAACCGCCTGCGCAGCCGCGTCCGTCTCCAGGTCGATGGCGGTCTCAAGACCGGTCGCGACGTCCTCATCGGCGCCCTGCTCGGCGCCGACGAATTCGGCTTCTCGACCGCACCGCTGATCGCGGCCGGCTGCATCATGATGCGCAAGTGCCATCTCAACACCTGCCCTGTTGGCGTCGCCACCCAGGACCCTGTGCTGCGCAAGCGCTTCAAGGGCACGCCCGAGCATGTCATCAACTACTTCTTCTTCGTCGCCGAAGAGCTGCGGGCCCTGCTTGCCCAGATGGGTGCAACCACTCTCAACGAGCTGATCGGCCGCTCCGACCTGCTCGACCAGCGCCGCGCCGAAGACCACTGGAAGAGCGAAGGCATCGATCTCTCCAGGATCTTCCACAAGCCCGAGCCGCTCGGTGGCGACACGCTGTTCCACTCGGAAACCCAGAACCATCATCTGGAAGCCGTGCTCGACCGCAAGCTGGTCGAACTGGCAGCCCCGGCGCTCGAAGAGGGCAAGGCCGTGCAGATCGACCTGCCCATCCGCAGCCGCGACCGCTCGGCCGGCGCAATGCTCTCCGGCGCCCTGGCGAAGAAGTATGGCCATGCGGGCCTGCCCGAGGACACGATCTCGATCACCTTGCGCGGCACGGCCGGCCAGGCTTTTGGCGCCTTCCTCGCCAAGGGCATTTCCATCGACATGATCGGCGACGCCAATGACTATGTCGGCAAGGGTCTTTCGGGTGGCCGCATCGTCGTGCGTCCCTCCGACAAGATTTCCATTGTCCCCGAGAACTCGATCATTGTCGGCAATACCGTTCTCTATGGCGCCACATCAGGCGAGCTCTATGCCCGCGGCGTTGCCGGCGAACGCTTCGCAGTGCGCAATTCCGGCGCCATCGCGGTTGTCGAGGGTACGGGCGATCATGGCTGCGAATACATGACCGGGGGCCTGGTCGTCGTCATCGGCAAGACCGGCCGCAACTTTGCTGCCGGCATGTCGGGCGGCGTCGCCTATGTGCTGGACGAAGACGAGACCTTCCGGTCGCGCTGCAACCTCGCCATGGTCGATCTCGAGCCTGTGCAGGAGGAAGAAGACCTCATGCGCAAGCTCCACCATCACGGTGGCGACCTCGAATGGCATGGCCGTGTCGACATTTCCGGCGACATGACCAAGCATGACGACGAGCGCCTGCACCAGCTCATCTCGAACCACCTGCACTATACCGGTTCGACCAAGGCCAAGCAGATCCTCGAACACTGGGCCGAGATGCGACCCAAATTCGTCAAGGTCATGCCGCTCGAATATCGCCGCGCCATCCAGGAAATGGAAAAGAAGCGCGGCTCAGGCGCACACGTGCCGGCCGAGTAGCGGCTCCTTCTTCACCTCCCCCTTTTCCAGGGGGGAGGCCGGGAGAGGGTGGGGCATGCGCTTCACTCTCTCAGTTGAGATCAACTCCGCGCATTGCGCGACTTAGGGGAGACAAGCATGGGCAAGGTTACCGGCTTTCTCGAAATCGACCGCGAAGAGCCCCGCTACGAGCCGGCCTCCGATCGCATCCGCCATTTCGGCGAGTTCACCATTCCGCTGCGCGAGGCGCAGGTAGTGGATCAGGCCGCGCGCTGCATGGATTGCGGCATCCCGTTCTGTCACGGCGATACCGGCTGCCCGGTGCACAACCAGATCCCGGACTGGAATGACCTCGTCTACAATGGCGATTGGGAAGAGGCTGCGCGCAACCTCCATTCCACCAACAATTTCCCAGAATTCACCGGCCGCATCTGCCCCGCCCCCTGCGAGGAAGCCTGTACGCTGAACCTCGAGGACGTGCCGGTCGCCATCAAGACCGTCGAACAGGCCATTGCCGACCGCGCCATCAAGTCCGGCTGGGTCAAGCCGCAGGTCCCATCAGTCAAGACCGGCAAGCGCGTCGCCGTGGTCGGCTCCGGCCCGGCCGGCCTCGCCGCCGCCCAGCAGCTCGCCCGTGCCGGCCATGACGTCCATGTCTATGAGCGCGAGCCCAAGGCGGGCGGCCTCATGCGCTATGGCATCCCTGATTTCAAGATGGAAAAGGACCATATCGACTTCCGCGTCACCCAGATGGAAGCCGAAGGCGTCACCTTCCACTATGGCGTCAATGTCGGCGTCACCACGCCCCTCTCCGACCTGCAGCGCGCCCATGATGCAGTGCTGCTGGCTGGCGGCGCCGAAAAGCCGCGCGATGTCGATGTCGAAGGCAAGCAGTATGCCGGCGTCCACTTCGCCATGCCCTTCCTCGTGCAGCAGAACCGCCGTGTCGGCGGCGAGGATGTGTCGAACGAATTCCAGCTCTCGGCCGCCGGCAAGCATGTCGTGGTCGTGGGTGGTGGCGACACCGCCTCCGACTGCGTCGGCACCTCTTTCCGTCAGGGCGCCATTGCCGTTACCCAGCTCGACGTGCGTCCCATGCCGCCCGAGCTGGAGAACAAGCTGACCAACTGGCCCAACTGGGCCGTCAAGATGCGCACCTCGTCCAGCCAGGCCGAAGGCGCCATTCGCGAATTTTCCGCCGGCACGATGAAGATCATCGCGGATGCCAAGGGTCACGTCACCGGCGTCGAATGCGCCCGCGTCGACCGCAAGCGCCAGCCCATTCCGGGCACCGAATTCGTCATCAAGGCCGATCTGGTCCTGCTCGCCATCGGCTTTGCCGGTCCGGTCCAGGATGGCATGCTGACCGAGCTGGGCGCCCAGTATGACAAGCGCGGCAATCTCTTCGCCGACACGATGAGCTACAAGACCACGGTCGACAAGGTCTATGCCGCCGGCGACATGCGCCGCGGCCAGTCCCTCGTCGTCTGGGCCATCCGCGAAGGCCGGCAGGCCGCAAGGTCCATCGATTTCGACCTGATGGGCAAGACGGATCTGCCGAGGTGAGCAGCGGGTTGGCACTCGCCTCACCTCAGCCACGATGTCACCCCGGCGAAGGCCGGGGCCCATTCTGAGATCTCAAGATGGATCCCGGCCTTCGCCGGGATGACACCTGGTGTGTTGCGGCCTGCGGTGAGTTTTCAGTCGCTACCGCTGGCCTTGGCGGTCTGCTAGCATTTCCGTCTCCGTGACCCGGATTTTCCCATGCCCCAAGCCCCCTATGTCGTCGACCAGCTCATCTCCGCCAAGGCCATCGCCGCCCGCGTCGAAGCGCTGGCCGCCGAGATCACCGAGACGTTCAAGGACACCGACAAGCTCGTCGTCGTCGGCCTGCTCCGCGGCTCCTTCATCTTCATCGCCGACCTCGTGCGCGAGATCGACCTGCCGGTCGAAGTCGACTTCCTCGAAGCCTCCTCATATGGCGACGGGATGGAATCCTCACGCGAAGTACGCATCCTCAAGGACCTGCGCGGCGAGATCCATGGCCGCGACGTGCTTGTAGTCGAAGACATCATCGACACCGGCCATACGCTCAAACACGTGCTCGAAATCCTCGAGACCCGCCACCCCCGCCGCATGGAAGTCTGCGCCCTCTTGAACAAGCCCAGCCGCCGCGAAGCCGAAGTCCCGGCCCGCTGGATCGGCTTTGACATCCCCGACGAATTCGTCGTCGGCTATGGCATCGACTACGCCCAGCGCAACCGCAACCTGCCGCACATTGGGAAGGTAAGATTTACCTGACACAGGTCTCTCGGCTCCATCACCTCCCTCCCCTCGAGGGGGAGGGTAGCAAAGCTTGGCCGTCAGGCCATAGCGACGCTGGGTGGGGTGACGTCTGAGCGCGATGCCTGTGGCTCCACCCCACCCTCAATCCCTCCCCCTCAAGGGGAGGGAGGCGCAGGAACCGAGCCGCCCGCGCTCTGCCCGAAGCCGGGTGGTGGCGATGGGGAAGAGATCGAGGCAAACACGATCGGTCCCTCCCCCTTCTTCAGGGGGAGGTTAGGTGTCGTTTCCAAGTAGGTTGTTCAGTCTTTGGAACGGAGTTTTTCCGCCGATGGCGGAGTGAGGTCTGTTCAGATTGTAGTCGTCGGTCCAAGGGCCGATGGCCTGTTTGCGATGTTCTGAGGTCTCGTATGGCTGTGCATAGGCCCACTCCCTCAGAGAAGTCTGGATGAAGCGCTCGGCCTTGCCATTGGTTTGGGGACGGTAGGGTCGGGTGCGGATATGGCGGATGCCGGCAGCCTGGATGGCGTTGGCAAAGAGCTTTGAGCTATAGGCCGAGCCATTGTCGGTCATGATGCGCTCGACGGTCACGCCGAGCCGCTCGAACCAGCGCACAGCCCGGTTGAGAAAGGCGGTGGCGTCCTCCTTGCCCAGGCTGGGCAGCACCTCGGTATAGGCCAGCCGGCTCGCATCATCGATTGCCACATGCAGATGTTCCCAGCCAATGCCTCGCCCCCTGTTGTGCTCGATCCGCGCGCCCGTGATGCGGTGCCCCGTGCGTTTGAAGCGTCCCAGGGTCTTGATATCAATATGCACCAACTCGCCGGGACGCTCGCGTTCGTAGCGGACGGCCACTGGCTTGGGGTCCAGCCGGTCCAGGCGGTTCAGTCCAAGCCGACGCAGAACCAGCCCCACCGTTGAGCGGGCCAGCCCCAGGGCCTGGGCGATCATTGGACCGGTTTGACGCTGGTGGCGCAGCTGTGCGATCGCGGCAACATGCTCCTGAGCCAGGCGATGCGGACAATAACGGGGAGCCGAGCTGCGGTCACGCAACTGCCGGTCGCCAGAACGATACCGCGCCAGCCAGCGATGCGCCGTTCGAGACGACACACCGGCGGCCTCGGCGGCACGTTTGGCTGGCCAGCCTGCTTGCATACGGTTGACCAAAAGCACTCGACCTGAGGGCGTCAGGCGCGCATTCTTGTGCACGTTCATTCGGGGAGCTCCGAGACAGATGGATTGGTTTCGCAACCCCAGCTTCTCAGTCCTTCTCCGAATGAACAACCTTCATAGCTTCGACACCTAGGTGGGGCTACCCACCCCTCACATCACCGCCCCGACCTGCCACGGCACAAACTCATTATCCCCATAGCCCAGCGCTTCCGACTTGGTCTCCTCGCCCGACGCCACTTTGAGCATCAGGTCAAAAATCTCCCGCCCCTTGGCCTCGATGCTCACGCCCTCGACGATGTCACCGCAATTGATGTCCATGTCCTCGGTCATGCGGGCATACATGTCCGAGTTCGTCGCCAGCTTGATGGACGGCACCGGCTTGCAGCCATAGGCCGAGCCGCGACCGGTGGTGAAGGCGAGAATGTTGGCGCCACCCGCCACCTGGCCCGTTGCCGAAACCGGATCGAAGCCCGGCGTGTCCATGAACACAAAGCCCTTTTCGGTGACCTTTTCGGCATATTCATAGACCGCCGTCAGCGGCGTCGTGCCGCCCTTGGCCGCCGCGCCCAGCGATTTTTCCAGAATGGTGGTGAGACCGCCGAGCTTGTTGCCGGGCGAAGGATTGTTGTTCATCTCGCCACCATTGCGCCCCGTATAGTCTTCCCACCACTTGATCCGCGCAATGAGCTTTTCGCCCACGTCACGGTTGACGGCGCGACGGGTGAGCAGGTGCTCGGCACCGTAAATTTCTGGCGTTTCCGAGAGGATGGCCGTGCCGCCATTCTGCACCAGGATGTCCGCCGCAACGCCGAGGGCCGGATTGGCGGTAATGCCCGAATAGCCGTCCGAGCCGCCGCATTGCAGCGCCAGCGTCAGGTGGCTGGCATCCACGGTCTCGCGTCGCGCCTTGGCCGCGATGGGCAGCATGTCCTTGATCTTCTCCACGCCCCAGTCGATCATTTTCCGCGTCCCGCCGATCTCCTGGATCGTCATGGTCTGGAACGTGTCGGTTTCCTTGAGGTTATAGGCTTCCTTCATCTTGTCGATCTGGAAGGCCTCGCAACCAAGGCCCACCAGCAGGGCCGCGCCCAGGTTGGGATTGGACGTATAGCCCCACTGCGTGCGCCGGAAGATCTGGTAGCCCTCGCCCGAGAGGTCCATGGCGCAGCCCGTGCCATGCACGAACGGAATGACGCCATCGATCTCGGGATAGTCGTCGAGCACGCCGGACTTGTTGATGGCTTCCGCCATGAACTTGGCGACCGTCGCCGAACAGTTCACCGAGGTGAGAATGCCCACATAATTGCGCGTGCCCACATCGCCATTGGGCCGCACATAGCCTTCGAAGGTTGCACGCTGGCTCGCGGCCAGCATCTCGACCGGCACTGCGCCCTCGGCAAAGGCATAATCATGGGTCAGCGAACCATCCGCGCCGCCCATGCCGCAATTGTGCTCATGGATCCAGTCACCGGCGGGAATCCCCTCCTTGGCAAAGCCGATGATCTGGCCGAATTTCATCACCGCTTCACCGGCGGCAATGGGGCGCGTGGCAAATTTGTGACCCCGCGGCACGCGGCGGACAATGGTCACGCCCTGCGCCGTTTCGGTGCCAACCTCGAGATTGGCCAGCGCCACGCCGATATTGTCGGCGGCATTGAGCACGAGCGTCTTGCCCTGCGGCTGGATGACATGTTCGTTCATGAATTTGGGCCTTTGGAGAAATCTCAAGCGCTTTACGTCGCCGGCTTTTCTCGCCAGATTGCCGCCGCAAACGGGAGGACCGGCATTGTCATTCAACGCCACACTAACTAACATGTTAGCATGAAAACGGAAGCCAGTCCCTATGAATTTCTTGGGTCCTCGGGCGATTTCTCGCGCGGCACGGTCACGGTCGACGTCACCAATGCGCTGCGCCATGGCATCGTTACGCTGGCTTTGCCGCCCGGAACCGCCCTCGACAAATCCGCCATCTGCGCTCAATTGGGCGTCTCCCGCTTCCCGGTCAGCGAAGCGCTGGCGCGCCTTGCCGATGAGGGCCTTGTCGACATTGCCCCGCAGCGCGGCTCCACCGTCTCGCTGGTCAGAATTGCCGACGTGCGCGAATACATGCTGATCCGCAAGGGCCTTGAAAGCGAGGCTCTGCGCGTGCTGATCGGCAAAAGCGATGCCGAGGTGATCGACGCGCTCCATGCCAATATGGCGGCCCAGCGCGAGGCCGCCTCTCGCGATGATGCGGAAGCCTTCCACCAGATCGACGTCGACTTCCACGACATCATCTTCCGCTCCATGCGGCTGACCAAGGTCAAGGCGATCATCGACAAGGCCCGTGCCAATCTCGACCGCGCCCGGCGCCTCATCATCACCCCGCGCCGCCTCGCCGATACCATTGCCGAGCATCAGGCCATTTTCGACGGCATCCTGGCGCAGGATCAGGCCCAGGCCGCCCGCGCCATCCGCGCCCATATCGACGCCGTGATGATCGAGCTCTTCGCCTTTGCCGGGGAGCATCCCTCGCTCTTCGCCGACGGAAAAGAATTCACTGCCGAAGACAATGACTTCCCCTTCGGCTGACCCAAGAGACAAGAAATGCTGAAAAACATTCCGCCGCTGCTCGGCCCCGAACTGCTCTCAACGCTGCGCGCCATGGGCCATGGCGACGAGATCGTCATTGCCGATGCCAACTTTCCGGCCGAGTTCCTGGGACCACTGGTGATCCGCGCCGATGGCATTTCGGCCACTGATATCGTGGACGCGATCCTCACCGTCATGCCGCTCGATGATTTTGTCGACGAGGCCGCCATCAGCATGGCCGTGGTCGGCGACCCCAGTGCCGAGCCGCCGATCTTTGGTGAGTTCAAGGCTTTGCTGGCCCGCCACGAGCCCGGCCAGGGCTTTTCCACCATCGAGCGCTTCGCCTTCTACGACCGTGCCCGCAAGGCCGCCGCCGTCGTGCAGACCGGCGAGGCGCGCCTTTATGGCAATATCATCCTCAAGAAAGGCGTGATCCGCCCCAGGGGCTGACGCTTTGCCGCAAACCGGCCTCGACAAGCTAACATGTTAGCCTTAGAGAGGCCCCGGAAACTTTGACAAACACCGCCCCCACACCTCCCCCTTGAAGGGGGAGGTAGCGCAGCTAGGCCGAAGGCCTTAGCGAAGCTAGGTGGGGGTGACGACGGGCTCAATGCTCGCGTTCATCCCACCAGGAGGAGACCCGCCATGAAACTGCTTCGCGTCGGCGCCAGGGGCGCCGAAAAGCCCGCCATCCTTGCCGCTGACGGCTCGATCCGCGACCTCTCGGGCGTCGTCTCCGATATCGGCGGCGCCACTCTTCTGCCCGAGGGGCTCGCCAGGATCGCCGCCACGGACGTCAACGCCCTGCCGACCCTTTCGGCTTCCGAGCGCATCGGCCCCTGCGTAGCCAATGTGGGCAAATTCATCTGCATCGGCCTCAACTATGCCGACCACGCGGCCGAAACCGGCGCCAAGATTCCGGAAGAGCCGATCATCTTCATGAAGGCCACCAGTGCCATCATTGGCCCCAATGACGATGTCATCATCCCCAAGAACGCCATCAAGCCCGACTGGGAAGTCGAGCTGGCCGTCGTCATCGGCAAGGAAGCCCGCTATGTCGAGGAAGCCGACGCCATGGACCACGTGGCCGGCTATTGCGTCTGCAACGACATCTCCGAGCGCCACTTCCAGACCGAGCGCGGCGGCACCTGGGACAAGGGCAAGGGCGCCGACACTTTTGGCCCCATCGGCCCCTGGCTGGTCACCAGGGACGAAGTGGCCGATCCCCAGAACCTCGCCATGTGGCTCGAAGTCGATGGGCATCGCTACCAGAACGGCTCGACCAAAACGATGATCTTCGGCGTCGCCAAGATCGTCTCCTATGTCAGCCAGTTCATGAGCCTGCAGCCCGGCGACGTCATCACCACGGGCACCCCGCCCGGCGTCGGCATGGGCATCAAGCCCGAACCGGTCTGGCTCAAGCCCGGCAATGTCATGCATCTGGGTATCGAAGGCCTCGGCGAGCAGCGCCAGAACGTCAAGGCATACAGCGCCTGACCTTTCTTCCCCTCCCCCTTCTTCAGGGGGAGGCCGGGTGGGGGTATCACCCCAACCACAATACCATCCTCGGGCTTGACCCGAGGACCACTCAAAGCATCCACCGGATGACGAAAGGTCCTCGGATCAGGCCCGAGGGTGGCACGGTGGGTGTGAAGCTCCGCTTGCCCCCACTGTCGGCACAAGCTAAGCCCCTCCCATCTCAGGGAGGAACCTGTGACCACTTTCGACAACACGCTCAACGCCGATGGCGCCCTCATCGTCGGTGCCGGTCTCGCCGGCCTCTTCACCGCGTTGAAACTCGCGCCGCGCCCCGTCACCGTCCTGTCGCCAAAACCGCTCGGCACCGGGGCCTCGTCGGCCTGGGCCCAGGGTGGGGTCGCGGCAGCCATCGGCGCAGGCGACTCGTCCCACGCCCATGCGATTGACACCGAAATGGCCGGGGCCGGCATTGTCGATCACGGCATTGCCGAAAGCGTCACCTCGGAAGCCGTCGCCCGCATCGAGGACCTCGCGCGCTGGGGCACGCCGTTTGACCGCGACGATTTCGGCAATTTCGAACTGGGGCGCGAGGCCGCCCATTCGGCCAATCGCATCGTCAAGGTCGAGGGCGACCGCGCCGGCTGGGCCATCATGCAGGCCATTATCGCCCAGGTGCGGAAAACTCCGTCCATCCGCGTGGTCGAAGGCATTACCGCCCTGAGCCTGGCGCGCGACAATGGCCGCATTGTCGGCATCTATGGCCGCAAGCTCGGCGACCGCTATTCCGAGCCCGTTTTCATCCGCGCCCGCGCCACCGTGCTGGCCGCAGGGGGACTTGGCGGCCTCTATGCCGTCACCACCAATCCGCCGGGCGTGCGCGGCCACGCCATGGGCATGGCGGCCCGAGCCGGCGCCATCATCGCCGATCCCGAATTCGTGCAGTTTCATCCCACGGCCATTCTGACCCATGCCGATCCGGCCCCGCTCGCCACCGAGGCCCTGCGCGGCGAGGGGGCCATTCTGGTCAATGACCTGGGCGAGCGCTTCATGCCGGCAATCCACCCCGATGCCGAACTGGCGCCGCGTGATGTGGTCGCCCGCGCCAATTTTCGTCAGATCCAGTCCGGCCGGCGGGTCTTCCTCGATACCCGCGCGGCCCTGGGCGAGACCATTCTCACCCGCTTCCCCACGGTTTCGAAATACTGCCACGATGCCGGCATCGACCCGGTCGCGAACATGATCCCGGTCACCCCGGCCGCCCATTTCCACATGGGTGGGGTCAAGGTGGATGAACGCGGCCGCTCGTCCCTTCCCGGCCTCTGGGTCTGCGGCGAGGCCTCCTGCACCGGGCTTCACGGCGCCAATCGCCTCGCCTCCAACTCCCTGCTCGAAGCCGTTGTCTATGGCGCCCGCATTGCCGAAGACATTGGCGGGCTCGAAGCGCAGCGCGATCTCTCCCCATTCCGGGGCATCGAATGGGATGAGGAAGAGGGCAACAAGGCCGAGACCGTGTTGCGCAACACCGTCGCCGTCCAGGATCTGCGGCGCATCATGACCGACCTCGTCGGGGTCGAGCGCGACGCCCACGGCCTGCGCCAGGCCCTGAGGCGCATCGCCCACCTTGAAGCGACCGCAGAGCAGGTCACTACCGCCTATCTCAACATGACCACTTCGGCCACCCTGGTCGCCGCTGCCGCGCTCAGGCGCACCGAAAGCCGGGGCGGCCATTTCCGCACCGACTTCCCCGATCCGAGCGGGGATTGGGAACACCATACCGAGATGACCCTGGGCGAAGCCCTCGCCATTCGCGCCGGGGCTTGAAGGGGCGATGCTCCGATCCTATCATTAAATGATATTGAGATCGGAGCCCGACCATGCCTTCCAGCTATTCCATCGGCGACCACTATGAAGCCTTCGCCAAGGACCTCGTGGCCTCCGGCCGCTATGCCAGCGTCAGCGAAGTCCTCCGCGACGGCCTGCGGCTCATGGAAGAGCGCGAAGCCCTCCGCGCCTGGAAGCTCAACGAACTGAAAAAGGCAATCCAGGAAGGGCTCGACAGCGGGGAGCCCGAGCCATGGGAAGGCGCGGACTATATCAAGGCCGAAGGCCGTCGCCTGTTGGCCGAACGCAAGAAATCAAATGCCGCATAAGGTCACGCGGCTTCCCAGGGCGCTTTCCGACGCCCTGGAGATTTGGTTGCGAATTGCCGCTGACAACATGTCGGCGGCTGACACCGCCACCGATCGACTGGATGTGGCGATAGACAAACTGGCAGACTATCCCGAACTCGGCCCCGAGCGCCCCAACCTTGGTCATGGCATACGGATATTGCCAGTGTCCAACGTGACGATCGTGTACCGCGTGATCTCCGGTCAGGTCGAAATCGTCCGCATCCTCCACGCCGCCCGCGACATCACGCCGGACCTGCTGTCCGAATAGACCTCACTCCGTCAGCAGATAGGTCGCCAGCGCCGTCAGATCCGCGTCGGTCCAGTGCGAGGTCGAGTCGGTGATGACCTCGGCCATGGTGCTGCCCAGAACGTCAAAGCCCGGCGTGAACCCGTCCTTGAGGGTCTGGACCAGCGTCGGCACGTCATAGCCTTTATCCGCCAGCGCCGCCGCCGTGATGTCGGGCGCGCGCCCCCCGGTACCGCCGGGAGAACCGGACAGCGCCCTGTCCCAGTCGAGGGCTCCCAGGGCATTGCGCGGCGTATGGCAGGCCACGCAATGGGCGGGGCCATAGGCCAGGTACTTGCCGCGATTGTAGATCTCGTCCTGTCCTGCCGCCGGCTCGAAGCGATCAGGGGAAAAGAACAGGTTCTGCCAGCCGGCCATGGCGAGGCGGATATTGAACGGGAACGGGATCTGGCTTTCTGCCGCCGGCGTCGCCACCGGCTCTGTCGCCATGAGGGCCGCGTAGAGGTCGGCGACCTCCTGGTCGCTCATCAACGTGTAGTTCTCGTAGGGGAAGGCCGGGTAGAGGTGCCCCTCCGGCCCCATGCCATTGCTCATCGCCTCTGAAAACTGCGCCAGGGTCCACCGGCCGATGCCGGCCTGCGGATCGGAGGTAATATTGGGCGGCACAAAGGTGCCGAATGCAGTCACGAGGCCGACGCCCCCGGCCAGTTCCGGCCCGCCCGACGCCGCATCGGTATGGCAGGCCACGCAGCCGCCAAGCCGCATCACATAGGCGCCGCGCGCTGCGTCGCCGGCCAGCGTCAGGTCGCGTTCAGGGCCCGTCACCGGCCTGAGGAAATAGGCCGCGGCCGCCGTGCCGACCAGCGCCATGGCCAATAATGCCCACCAGCTCTTTTGCATGCCCCGCCCCGCCTGAACCCGCCCGGATCAGAGCAGAGGCGCAAGATATTGGCAACTAACGCTTCTGTCAGGCAGCTGCGCCCAGAACCGCGTCCACTTCGGCGCGGCTAGGCGGCTGGCATCCCTTGCGGCCACAATTGATTCCGGCCACGACAGCGCCAAAGCGCAGCGTCGTCTCCAGCGCCGCTTTGTCGAGCGTACCGAGCACGCCAAACTTGAGGGCGCCCGTCTCGTGGAGCCAGGTCAGGATGCCCGCCATCAGGCTGTCGCCGGCGCCCACCGTGTCGCCGAAGACCGGTGGCGCAAAAATGCCCGCCTCGGCGCTGGCCACGTTGGAATAGGCGCGGCTGCCATGCTCGCCCAAAGTCACCACGACCAGTTCGCAATTGGGCAGGCCGAGCAGGCTTTTGGCGTGCTCGTCAATGCTCATGCCCGGCTCCAGCCACTCATGGTCCTCTTCCGAGAGCTTGATGATATGGGCCAGGTCGAGGAAGTCGGCGAGCCGCCGGCGATAGCCCGCTTCATCGTCCACCAGCTTGTCGCGCACATTGATGTCGATGGAAATGGTAGCGCCCCGGCCGATGGCGGCCTTGACCACGGCCATCCATTTTTCGGCGTCTTCGGCGAGGATCGGCGCAAAGCCGCCAATCTGGTAGAGCTCGAGCATCTCCGGCAGTGCCGCCAGCAGACCTTCGCGGGTAAAGGCCCGGTCGGCATGGCGCTCGAAGACGTAGCTGGCCTGCATCTTGTCGTTGAAGCTGACAATGGCCTTGGTCGTGGGCTCGGGCACACGCTCCCCAAGCAGTACCTCGACCCCGGCCTCGTTCAGCGGCTTGAGCAGCAGGTCGCCGTACTGGTCCTGGCTGATCGGGCACAGAAAGCCCGTCTCGTTGCCCAGCTTGCTCAGGGCAATGGCGCAGTTGAAGGGCGATCCGCCCGCCAGGGCGACGCGTTCGGCGCCCGGTGCGTTGGAAACCGGCACCAGATCAATCAGGCTCTCGCCACCCACCACGAACATGCCAACCTCCCCAAGCACTGCGATTGGGTGGCTGCATACCACTTTCGTCTGATAAGTCACCAGGCCCGGGGGCTGCAACGGCCGAAAACGCCCAGTAATCCGTTGACCCACCGGGCGGATAATGCTCAATCGACGACAGGATAAGGCGCGCAAAAGCGCCACTATGTCGTTGGGAAAAGGGGAGGCGCTCTATCATGCAAGCGCTTGCCGTGCTGGTCCGGATGATCAGCGGTCTGAACTGGCTGGTTGGCCAGATCCTGGCCTGGCTCGCACTGGGCTGCGTGCTGGTCTGCTTTGCCGTCGTGGTGCAGCGCTACGCTTTCAGCACCTCGACCCTGTGGATGCAGGACCTCTATGTCTGGCTCGGCGGGGCCATGTTTACCGGAGTCGCCGGCTTTGCGCTGATGCGCAATGACCATGTGCGTGTCGACGTGTTCTACCGCCCCGCCTCGGTGCGCTGGAAGGCCACGGCCGATCTGATCGGCGTCTGCCTCTTTCTCCTGCCCTTCATCTACGTCGTGTGGACCTACGCCTTCCCCGCCGTCGCGCGATCCTGGGGCTATTACGAAGGCTCGGCCAATATCGGTGGCATGCCGGGCCTGTTCATCCTCAAGACCTTCATTCTGGTTTTCGCCGTTCTCGTGGGCCTGCAGGGCATCGCCATGGCCGCCCGCTCCATCCTGGTGCTGGCAGGCAAGGAGGACCTCCTGCCCCCGCATCTGCGCTATGAGCGCCAGCCCGAGACCGAACACCCGACCGGAGAGATCGCCTGATGGATCCCGTACTTCTTGGCGAGATTCTCTCCGCCCTCATGTTCTTCGGCGTCATCGGCGTGCTCATGCTGGGCTTTCCGGTGGCCTTTTCGCTGGCCGGCACGGCCCTGATCTTCGGCCTCGTGGGCTGGTGGCTGGGCGTCTACGACCCGTCCAATTACGGCTCGCTGGCCGGCCGCTATATCGGCCTGATGACCAATGAAGTGCTGGTCGCCGTGCCGCTCTTCATCTTCATGGGTGTCATCCTCGAGCGCTCCGGCATTGCCGAACAGCTCCTGCTCACCATGGGCAAGCTCTTCGGCAATCTGCGCGGGGGCCTTGCCCTCTCGGTGGTCGTGGTGGGCGCCCTGCTTGCCGCATCCACCGGCGTTGTCGGTGCCACCGTGGTCACCATGGGCCTCATCTCCCTGCCCGCCATGCTGCGCGCCGGTTATGATCCCAAGCTCGCCACCGGCGTCATCGCCGCCTCGGGCACGCTGGGCCAGATCATCCCGCCCTCGACCGTGCTCATCTTCATGGGCGACATGCTGGCCGGCATCAATGCTCAGGTGCAGATGGAAAAGGGCAATTTCGCGCCCGAGCCGGTCTCGGTCGGCGCGCTGTTTGCCGGCGCCATCATTCCCGGCCTGCTGCTGGTGGGGCTCTATGCGCTCTTCATCATCTTCAAGGCCTGGCGCGACCCGGCATCCTGCCCGGCCACTCCGGTTCCGGAAAATGAAAAGCAGCATCTGCTGCGCGAGGTGGTCACCGCGCTGATCCCGCCGCTGCTGCTCATCCTGGCCGTCCTCGGCTCGATCCTGGGCGGCATTGCCACCCCGACGGAAGCCGCCTCGGTGGGTTCGGTCGGCGCCATGATCCTGGCCGTGCTGCGGCGTCGCCTCGATTTCGGCATTCTCCGGCAGGCTGTCATCTCCACTGCCACCATCACCTCGATGGTCTTCATCATCCTGTTCGGCGCAGCGGTATTCTCCATCGTCTTCCGCATGATGGGCGGCGACAACCTGGTGCACGAATTCCTGTCCTCCATGCCGGGCGGGGCCATCGGCGCCATGATCATCGTCATGCTGATCATGTTCCTGCTGGGCTTCATCCTCGACACATTCGAGATCATCTTCATCGTCATCCCGATCACGGCCCCCGTGCTTCTGGCGCTCGATGTCGATCCGATCTGGCTCGGTGTCATGGTGGGCGTGAACCTGCAGACCAGCTTCCTGACCCCGCCCTTCGGCTTCGCGCTGTTCTACCTGCGTGGCGTCGCCAGTGCGGCCGTGTCGACCGGCATGATCTACCGGGGCGCCGTGCCCTTCGTGATCCTGCAGCTCATCGCCATCATCCTCCTGTTCATGTTCCCGCAGCTCATCACCTGGCTACCGGGCATGCTCTACCGGTGAGGCGGGCCCACAAGGCAATGCCATAATGAAGCGGGGCCGGATGGCATTCCATCCGGCCCCGCTCTATTCCAGCAGCGCTCGCTGGCTAATCCCCCCGTCCCAGATCGCTGGCCGCCATGATCGGCGCCTTCAGCGACACCTTGAGGCCAGGGACGTTATCCTCCTGCTCCAGCGTCCCGCCCAGTGTCTGCACCAGGGAAGCCAGCATCCGCGAGCCGAAGCCGGTGCCCTGGGTCTCTCCCGCTGCCCCCCCGCCCCGATCCGAGACCACGAGGCGCATGCTGTCGCGGAACTGGTCGAGCCGCACATGCAGCGGCCCCGGCTGTCCGCCATAGGCATATTTGGAGGCATTGACGATGAGCTCGTTCACGATCAGGCCAACCCGCACCGCCCGGTCGGTGCTGATCAATACCGGCGCCAGGTCGGTCACCAGGTTCTCGTCCCAGTCCGCGTCCATGCTGGTGCGCAATTCGGCGACCAGCTCGCTGAGATAGCGCGACAAGTCCACCACCCGGACGCTGTCATCCTGGTAGAGCCGGCGATGCACGAGGCCCACGGCCATCAGCCGCTGCTCTGCCGCTGCCAGTTGCTCCTGCGCCTCGGGACCGGCAGTGCGGGCCTGCATCCTGAGGAAGGCCGCCACCAGCGACAGGCTGTTCTGCACCCGGTGGTTGACCTCCTTGAGCAGGTAGTCCTTCTGCTCGACCAGGATCTGGTTTTCTCTGAGGCTCGTCGTCAGTTCCCGGTTGAGCTGGCGCATGCGCCGGTTGTTGCGCGCCTCCAGCATCAGCTTGACGATGCGCTGCGCCGATTCCACCTCGGCATGGGTCCATTCACTGGAGCGTCCCTTGACGCTTTCCGACCAGGCCTCGAACGAGGTCCGCGGCTGCAATTGTGCCTGCGGATCGTTGGGCACGTCCTTGTGCGGATTGCCGGCCCATTTGACCACCTGTAACTGCTCGGCCCGGAACCACATGAGAATGGTCGGCACCTCGGTCGACATGGTCACGGCCAGGACACCGCTGGCCACGTCGGCAAAGACCTTCGCTTCCGGCATGATCGTACCGAGGCTGCTTGATACGATAGGCTTGATGGCGCCCGGCTCGCGCACGAACTCGGCCACTGCGCGGACGTCCGCTTCCGCCGGACACTTGCCGATGCAGAACAGGTCCCTGCCCTGCACCGCGGCAAAGCCATCGGCCTGCAGCAGGTTGGCCAGTTCCTTGCCCGAATTGGCAAAGAAATCCGCCAGCCGCTCATCCGAGCCCAGCCGCCCCACCACCACATCCTCCTGCCCGCGCAGGCGGATCCGTTCGCGGAAGAGCTGCCGGTCATCGCGCGCCTTGACCTGCCGTGCCAGCGCCGAGGCCACGGTCTGGCAGGCCAGCCGCGTCGTCAGCGACAGCGGCCTTGGCTCATGATGATGGCAGGCGATCAGCCCCCAGAGCATGTTGTCATTGACGATGGACATTGAGGCCGAGGCGGCCACGCCCATATTCTTGAGGTATTGCAGATGCACGGGCGAGACGCTGCGCAGCGTGGAATCGCTCATGTCGATCTGGCTGAGACCGCTCGAGGCGCTGCGCACCGCGGCCGGCGTATAATGCACGTCGGCAATCACCCGCACCTTGTTGCGCACATAGAGCGCCCGCGCCTGCTTGGGAATGTCGGTGGCCGGAAAATGGTGGTTGAGAAAGCTGCTGGATTGGTCCGAAATCGCCTCGCCCAGCACCACGCCGGCATCGCCATCGACAAAGCGATAGATCATGACGCGGCTATAGCCGGTCAGCTCCTGGAATACCTTGGCGGCCTGGGTGCTGAGATCGGCCAGCGTGCCGGCCTGTTCGAGCCGCCCGCCCAGCGATTCAATTTCGGCCAGGACGGCGGCATCGAGCACTTGCGTGCCGGTCTTGTCAGTGAGCTCCACCACCAGATGCTCGCCGCTGCGATAGGCGACACAATCCTTGTCCGCCCCGTCGAAGCGCACATTGCCCACCACGATGATCCCCGACGCCGGCAGGCGCGGCACGATCTCGGACGCATGCTTGCCGATCAGCCGCTCGAGGCTCTCGCCCAGAACCGCGACCGGGCTCCCCGCCTCACCAACCACGACGCCCCTCGCATCGACGATCAGCATCACCCCGAAGGGCTGGATGGCGCCGGGAATGTGGATGGGTTCGCGGTCACAACCGGTCAGCGCGCTGGCGATGTCGTCCATTGGCCTTATCCTTGCCATTTGTCTGGGAACACGCCAGCTGCTGCTAGACGCCTTTTCGACATCGACCGTGGGCATGCCTGCCGGATCCGTCAATTGCACAATATTATATTGGGTGCCGATTCCGGCTCCCGACCCCAAATGTGATCGGCCTCAGGCTTCGGGAGCCGGCTCGGGCCGCGTCACCACGAAGACCGCAATGGCTCCCAGCGCCGCCGCCACCACTAGCGCCAGCCACAGGTCCGGCTTGGCCGTGATGAAAAACAGCGCAAAACCCAGCGCCATGCCGCCCAGCGAATAGAGTTTATGCCGACGCGCAATGGCGCCATTCTCGCGCCAGGCCACGATTGTCGGCCCGAAGCGGGGATGCTTGAGCAGCCATTCCTCGGCCCGGCGCGACGATCGCGCAAAGCACCAGGCGGCCAGGATGAGGAATGTCGTCGTGGGCATCAGCGGCACGAAGATACCGATGATGCCGAGGACAACGCACAGGCAGCCAAAGGCAAAATAGACGGGACGGAGGATTTTCAGGACCTGCGGGTTGGGGCGGTTGGGGACGAGCCGATCTAGCAGACTGTTAGCCCCGCCGTCGAGGTCAGCTCCGCAGGCCCGGCGCCTCCTGCCCGGTCGCCTGGACATATTCGGTATAGCCGCCACCATAGGCATGGACGCCTTCCGGGGTCAGCTCCAGCACCCGATTGCTGAGCGCGGCAAGGAAATGCCGGTCGTGGCTGACGAACAGCATCGTGCCCTCGAAATTGGACAGCGCCTCGATCAGCATCTGCTTGGTCTGGATATCGAGATGGTTGGTCGGCTCGTCGAGCACCAGGAAATTGGGCGGATCGAAAAGGATCAGGGCCATGGCGAGGCGGGCCTTCTCACCGCCCGACAGCACCCGGCATTTCTTCTCGATATCGTCGCCCGAAAACCCAAAACATCCGGCCAGCGCCCGCAGCGGCGCCTGTCCGGCCTGCGGGAAAGCTGCTTCCAGCGTCTGGAAAATCGTCATGTCACCATCGATGACATCCATGGCGTGCTGGGCGAAATAGCCGAGCTTGACGCTGGGGCCCCGCGACACCGAGCCGGCATCCGGCTCCGAGGCCCCGGCCACCAGTTTGAGCAGTGTCGACTTGCCGGCGCCATTGACGCCCAGGATGCACCAGCGCTCGCGCCGGCGCACATGGAAATCCAGCCCGTCATAGATGGAGCGGCTGCCATAGGCCTTCTTGACGCCCTCGATGCGGACAATGTCCTCGCCCGAGCGCGGCGCCGGGCGGAATTCGAAGGCAATGACCTGCCGGCGCTTGGGCGGCTCGACGCGGTCGATCTTGTCGAGCTTCTTCACCCGGCTCTGCACCTGTGCCGCATGGCTGGCGCGCGCCTTGAAGCGTTCGATAAAGGCGATTTCCTTGGCCAGCATGGCCTGCTGCCGCTCGAACTGGGCCTGCTGGTTGCGATCGGCAATTTCGCGCTGGCTCTGGTAGAAATCATAGTCGCCGGTATAGGACGTCAGCGTGCCGGCATCGATCTCGAGCACCTTGTTGACGATGCGGTTCATGAACTCGCGGTCATGCGAGGTCATCAGCAGCGCGCCCGAATAGTCTTTCAGGAACTGTTCGAGCCAGATCAGGCTCTCGAGGTCGAGATGGTTGCTCGGTTCGTCGAGCAGCAGCACGTCAGGCTTCATGAGAAGAATGCGGGCCAGCGCCACGCGCATCTTCCAGCCGCCGCTGAGCGCGCCCACATCGCCATCCATCATCTCATTGGAAAAGCCGAGGCCCGCCAGCACTTCGCGGGCCCGGCCATCGAGCGAATAGCCATCGAGCTCCTGGAACCGCCCCTGCACTTCGCCATAGCGCTCGATGATGGCGTCCATCTCGTCGGCCCTGTCGGGGTCGGCCATGGCGGCTTCCAGCCCAGCCATCTCGGCCATCAGCTCGCTGACCGGCCCGGCCCCGTTCATCACCTCGGCAACGACAGGCTTGCCCTCCATGTCGCCGACATCCTGGCTGAAATAGCCGATGGAAACGCCCCGATCGACCGAGACCTGGCCCTCATCCGGGCTTTCCTCGCCGGTGACCATGCGGAACAGCGTCGTCTTGCCCGCGCCATTGGGCCCCACAAGGCCGATCTTCTCGCCCTTCTGCAACGAAGCCGAGGCCTCGATGAAAACGATCTGCTTGCCGTTCTGCTTGGAAATGGATTCGAGACGGATCATGAAACGTGGTGCCTGCTGAACGACCGGTCCTTCGCCCCTCCCCCTTCTTCAGGGGGAGGTTGGGTGGGGGTCCCGGCCATGCGGTAAAAATCAGCCGCTCCTAAAGCATCCCCCGCCCGTTCGAGCAACCCCGCCACAAAATCGTCAGCCATGCACGGTGGTCGCAGGGCGAATCGCTCAGCTGACAAGTCCACCTCAGAGGGGCGCTTTCCCCGTTGTTCCCAGAGTTCACAGGCGGGCACTTGAATCCTGGCCGCGCTTGCAGATCGAGCAAGACTCACGACGTCAAATTAAGTCATGCCGTAAGTATCTCAACGCCTTCGGAGTCCCAATTATGGGAAAGTACAACCGTTACTCCCGCCGAAATCGTCGTCCCCTAGTTGTGGTTATCAACAACCCGCCACCGCCACCGCGTCCTGCCAACCATTGGCCAAAAGCTATTGCCGTACTTGGCAGCATTATGGCTGGATGGCTCAAATGGGGCGGCGGGACGCAGGGGTGATCGAGGTATCAAGCCTCCGCCTTCGCATACCTCTCCCCCCACCAGTCTTTCCACCGCGCCTCCAGCGCCTCGAACTCCCCGTCCGACAGCCCATAGGTGGTGATCAGCACCGACCCGCCGCCATGGGGCCGCTTGGGCGAGACGCCCATGTCGGAAACGACAAGCAGCCCGTTGCCGAACTGCTCGACCACCAATGCCGTCTGGAAATGCGTCGTGTACCAGACCAGCCCCCGCGCATTGAGCCCGGTCGCCAGCGTGGCTGTATAGGGTCTACCCGCCCGGTAGGCCGCAGGGCCATCAAGCCCAAGTGCCGCGCTCGGTTCGCCCATGCCGGGCTTTGCCGCACCCGAAAGATAGATGGTCCGCCGCCCTTCGCCTTCGTGCAGTTCCAGCGCCAGCCGCAATTGCTGGAAGAAATTGACCCAGCCTTCCCTGATATCCTCGTAGACCCCATCCCAGTCGAGCGGGGCGCCGCCCGATCGCATCAGCCGCAACCGCGTGCCGCCGCCTTCTTCGCTGAGTTCGATGGCATCGCTCGACCCCTCCCACTCGCCGAACTGCACCACCCGTCTGGCCGCATCCAGCCTGGCATGGTCGAGGAAGATGAACTTGATCTCTTCCGCAAGGCTGGGCGCATCCCAGCCGAACCAGGTCTCGATCAGTTTCGGGTCGCGCACTGCCTCCCAGACGGCTTCGATGGGGGCTGCAATGGTGATGTCGACCACCACCTGCCTTCTATCGGGGCCTTCGTTCATTCTCGCTTCTCCTCTCGCGATGCGGGGCAGGCCATTTCATCAGGAAACCGGGCGCCCAAAAAGCAAAAAACCCCGCTGCCGCAGCAGCGAGGTCTCCAATCGTTGCTCGGTCCAGCGCACCGGAGCGCGCTGGACGAATAAGCTTTAGCTCAGCGTGAAGTACTTCTGGCGCGCGGCCAGGAACAGCGAGTCGGTGCCGTCGGTCTTTTCACGCACGATGTTGAGCGCCGAGATGAAGCTTTCGGCGGTCTTCTTGGTGAGGGCGTCGCCGCCTTCGCGGATTTCGCTCAGCAATTCGGTCGCGGCCTTGGCGCCGGCCTCGAGGATTTCCTCGGGGAACTGACGCACGGTCACGCCATGCTCGCTGACCAGGGCCTGCAGGGCACGCGGGTCATTGGCGGCGAAGTCGGCGGCTACATTGTCATATTCGGCTTGGCAGCAATCCCTGACGATCGCCTGCAGGTCTTCCGGCAGCGCCTGGTACTTGGCCTTGTCGACAACCAGTTCGGTGGCCAGGCCCGGCTCGATGAAGCTGGGGAAGTAGTAGTTTTTGGCGATCTGGTAGAAGCCCAGCGCCAGGTCGTTATAGGGACCGACGAATTCGGCGGCATCCAGCGTGCCCGACTGCAGCGCGGCGAAAATTTCGCCGGCGGCAAGGTTGGTCACCGAAGCGCCGAGCTTGGCCCAGACCTGGCCACCAAGGCCGGGGGTGCGGAAGCGCAGGCCCTGCACGTCGGACACACCGGTCAGCTCGTTCTTGAACCAGCCACCGGCCTGGGTGCCGGTATCGCCCGACAGGAACCCCTGCACGCCGAACTGGTCGTAGATTTCGTCCCAGATTTCCTGGCCACCCATGTGGCGGACCCAGCCGGTCAGCTCGCGGCTGGTCATGCCATAGGGCACACCGGTGAAGAAGGAGAGACCCTGGCTCTTGTTCTGCCAGTAATAGGCAGCGCCGTGGCTCATTTCAGCCGAGCCGTCGATCACGGCATCCAGCGCCTGCAGGCCCGGCACCATTTCGCCGGCGGCAAAGACCTGAATGGTCAGGCGACCGCCCGAAGCCTTGGTGATGCGGTCGGCAAGGCGCTGCGCGCCCACGCCCAGCCCCGGGAAATTCTTCGGCCAGGTGGTCACCATGCGCCAGGTCACATTGCCCTGGGCGATCGCCGGGGTCGCCAGCGTGGCCGCAGCGGCGGCGCCGATCGTGGCAACCGAAGCCTGCTTGAAGAATTCACGTCTTTTCATTGGGTTTCCTCCCGAGAGACCAAGTCGTTTGTTTCACCCCAGAATCTGTGCCGATCCTCGGAATGCTTGGCGCTAACAAAGCAATCCGCGACGATCCTGTCCAGCATGTTGTTACAGCCCATAGCAAATTGCGCCCCACCGCCGCCCGCCTGTAAAAATCGCGCACGATCGGGATTAAGCGCGCGCCTGCGGTGTTGGTATCGGTGGAACCGCTTGAGCGGCTCCGCAACCGGAGGAATTTCCCATGCATATGCCTTCGCTTCTGGCCGGCGCCGCCGCGCTGGTTCTCTTCGCCGCCCCGGCCTTTGCCGCCGACTATCTGGGTGGCGCCGTCAAGTCCGTCGACATTGACGGCAAGATGGTGCTCACCGATGCCAATGGCATGACGCTCTACACTTTCGACAAGGACACCAATGGCGATGGCAAGAGCGTCTGCAACGACGACTGCGCCGTCAAATGGCCCCCGCTGATGGCCGATGCCGACGCTGCCCCCGAGGGCGACTTCACCATCGTTACCCGCGACGACGGCTCGACCATGTGGGCCTACAAGGGCTGGCCGCTCTACTACTGGTACGAGGACATGGCGGCCGGCGACATCAAGGGTGACGGCGTCGGCGGCGTCTGGCATCTTGCCATCGAGTAGAAACGCCTGCCGCGACTCCCCTTCTCCCCTTGTGGGAGACGTCGAGGCGACCGCCATCGCTCCAGTGGAGCGATGGCAGCCGATAAAGGCCCGAAGGGCCGGATGAGGGGTCTCGCTTTCCCAGGTTGCTGAACCATGGTTGAGGAAGGCAGTGGTCGATTTTCTCGACGAGCTTGAAGCCTGCATACCGGCGCTGCGCCGCTATGCCCGCGCGCTGACGCGCAGTGCCGACCATGCCGATGACCTCGTTCAGGACTGCCTCGAACGCGCCCTCGCCCGCCGCGGTCTCTTCCGTCCGCGCGGGCCCCTGCGCCCCTGGCTCTTCACCATCCTGACCAACCTGCACCGCAATGCCCGTCGCAGCGAACGCCGCCGCGGCGAGCCGCTGGACATCGACGCCCTGCCGGACCTTGGTGCGCCCGCGCCCCAGCCGGGACACCTGGCGCTTGTCGAACTCGATCGCGCCATTGGCACCCTGCCGCTTGACCAGAAGGAGGCCCTGCTGCTCGTTACCCTTGAAGGCCTTGCCTATGCCGAAGCCGCCACCATTCTGGACATTCCCCTGGGCACGCTGATGAGCCGGCTGGGCCGCGCCCGTGCCACCCTCAGGCAATTGACCGGCACGGCCCAGGAGCCGCATTTGAGGACCGTCAAATGAGCGAGATCACCCGCGACAGCTTGATGGCCTATATCGACGGGCAGCTCGACACGGCCGAGCGCGCCCGGATCGAGGCACATCTGGCCGCCAATCCCGATATTGCGCTTGAGCTCACCCAGCTCCAGCGCCAGGCCGATGCGATCCGGACGCTCTATGGGCCAGCCGCCAGCGAACCGGTGCCCCCGCGCCTCTCGCCCCATCGCCTGGCCGTGGCGCAGTCCCGCCAGCGCCGGCAGGGCATGGCCCGTGCCGCCATGATCGTCGGGGTTCTCGGCGTGGGCATGGTCGCCGGCTGGCTGCTGCGTCCGATGACGCAGACGCCGGCGCTGCACGACCGGCTCATTGCCGACGCCGTCAGCGCCCATACCGTCTATGTGGCCGAAAACCGCCATGCGGTGGAGGTCGCCGGTGCCGATACCGAGCACCTTTCCTCCTGGCTGTCCAATCGGCTCGAAACCGATCTGGTCATGCCGGACCTGGCCGCTGCTGGCCTCACCTTCCTCGGCGGACGCCTGCTGCCCGCCCCTGCCGTGCCCGGCGGCCGTGCGGCCCAGCTGATGTATGAGGATGATGCGGGCCAGCGCCTGACCCTCTACGTCACCCCTGCCACCGGCGCGAATGGCCCTGACCTCGAAACGGTGCAACTGGGCGCGGACAATGTGCTCTACTGGGCCAATGACATCATCACCTGCACCATCGTCGGCCCGCAATCGCCGTCGGACCTGCGGACCCTGGCCAACGCCGTTTTCGCGCAGCTGACCCCATCATCCACCGCGCCCGATTATCGCGAGTCATAGAGAGTTTCCCCTGCCCGTACCCATCACAACGCCGCCCTCGGGCTCGACCCGAGGGCCTGTCCCAGCGCACTCATGGCATCAGTTGGCGTGCCGAGTGGTCCTCGCGTCAAGCGCGAGGACGGATCAGTGGTTGGACCCGGTCCTGGGCCGTTACCCCCGCTTCGGTGCGTTTCTCGGCGGAATGTCGTTCGAATAGATGTTGTGCAGCCCGACATTGAGAATGTCGCGCTCGCCGCACAAGGCCATGGTCGTGTCGATCTCCTTGCGGATGATTTCGAGCACGCGGGACACACCGGCTTCCCCGCCGGCGCCCAGGCCATAGAGCATCGGCCGACCAATGAAGGTGGACCTGGCGCCAGTGGCCAGGGCCTTGATCACGTCCTGCCCCGAGCGGATACCGCTATCGAGATAGACCTCGGTCTTGCTTCCGACCCGGTCGACGATTTCGGGCAGCACGCGGATGGTCGAGGGCGCGCCATCGAGCTGGCGGCCGCCATGGTTGGACACCACGATGGCGTCGGCGCCGTTGTCGACAGCCGCCTGCGCGTCATCGGCGTCGAGCACGCCCTTGACGATGACAGGACCGCCAAAGCGCTCCTTGATCCATCTGACATCGCTCCAGTTGAGCGTCGGATCGAACTGGCTGGCGGTCCAGGCCGAGAGCGAGGCCAGGTCATGATCGCCGCCGACGTGACCCACGATATTGCGGAAGGTGTGGCGCCTGGTGCCCAGCATGCGCATGCACCAGAGCGGGTGCTGCATCATCTGCCAGACCGAATAGGGGGTGAATTTGGGCGGGGTGGACAGCCCGTTCTTGATATCCTTGTGGCGCTGCCCGAGGATCTGCAGGTCCATGGTGAGCACCAGCGCCGAACACTGTGCCGCCTTGGCGCGGTCGATCAGGCGATTGATGAAGTCACGGTCGCGCATCACGTAGAGCTGGAACCAGAACGGCGCCGTCGTATTCTCGGCAATGTCCTCGATCGAGCAGACACTCATGGTCGAGAGCGTGAAGGGAATGCCGAATTTTTCGGCCGCCCTGGCCGCCTTGATCTCGCCATCGGCCGTCTGCATGCCGCCGGTCGCCGCCGGAGCGATGGCGACCGGCATGGTGATCTCCTGGCCCAGCATCTTGACCTTGAGATTGCGCCCCTCAAGGTTCACGGCCACTTTCTGGTTGAGCTTGATCTTCGAAAAATCGCTCTCGTTCTCCCGATAGGTCCCCTCGGTATAGGAGCCGCTATCGGCATAGTCGAAGAACATTTTCGGCACCCGGCGATGCGCCAGACGCTTCATTTCCTCAACGGTGAGAACCTTGTCGATGGCGGTCATTTTGGGCGCTCCGGAATGCAGTCGGGCATGCCGTACCAACTAACATGTTAGCAGTCAATCTGCGTACAGCTGCCCGCCTCTGGCACCTGATCGGCACCAATACAGGGCCCCCTCGGGCTTGACCCGAGGGCCTGCCGGCATGTGCGCGTCACCAATGATCTGCACTGCGCGATTGGCCCTCGGGTCAAGCCCGAGGGGGGTGCGGTATGCAACGAGCCACCAGCCTCTCTACCCCTCCCCCTCCTTCAGGGGGAGGTAAGGTGGGGGTCTTTCCTGGCCACCTCACCTTTGCTCGGTCCCCCGCCCCACCACCAGCGTCGCAAAAATCACCACAAACCCAAAAACCACCATGCCGCCGGCCAGAACATGCGCCTTGTCCCATTCGAGCCGCTCGACAAAATCATAGATGGCGATGGACAGGACCTTGGTCTGGCCCGGAATATTGCCCCCGATCATCAGCACCACGCCGAACTCGCCCACCGTATGGGCAAAGGCCATGATGGCGCCCACGAGATAGCCCGGCCGCGCCAGCGGCAGGGCTACGCGCCAGAACCGCTGCGCCCGCGACGCGCCCAGCGTCTGGGCGACTTCCAGCACTTCCCCTTCGATCGCCGCAAAACTGTTGCGCAGCGGCTGCACCATGAAGGGCAGCGAGGCGATCACACCGCCAATGACGAGCCCGGCAAAGGAAAACGCCAGGGTTCTCGCGCCCCAAAGACCCGCAATCCATCCGCCCGGCCCGTTCGGCCCCAGCGCCAGCAGCAGATAGAATCCGAGAACGGTAGGCGGCAGCACCAGCGGCAGCGTCACCACCGCGCCGACCGCTTCGCGTCCACCGCCCCTGCCCTGCGCCAGCCACCAGCTCAGCGGCGTCGCCACGACCACGAGGATCGCCGTGACGCACAGCGCCAAAGCAAGGGTCAGCAGGATGGGGGAAATGAGGGGGGCGAGGTCCATGCTCTGTTCATACTCGCAGGGTCATTCCCGCGAAAGCGGGGACCGCTGTTCTGCCTCCTGCGTTACCCCACCCTCAGTCCCTCCCCATCAAGGGGAGGGAGGCGCAGGCACTAGTCGCCGGTGTTCATCGTCTCCCTCCCCCTTGTGGGGAGGGATCAAGGGTGGGGGTGTCGGACCGTCCGGCAACACGCTTCCCCGCCCGTCCCTTACGGCACCGAATATCCCGCCCCTTCGATTACCTTCACCGCCTCCTCGGATTTCAGAAACTCAAGGAAACCCACCGCCGCCGCATTCCCCTCGCCAGCCGTGAGCAGCACCGCCCCCTGCGCAATGGGTGCATGCAGCTCCCCAGGCACCAGCCACTGGTGGGGCTTGCCGAGCACTTGGCTCGCCGCGACGAAACCCAGTTCCGCATTGCCGCTTTCGACAAATTGCAGGGTCTGGGAAATGGTCTCGCCCATGACCAGCTTGGGCTCTATGGCGTCATAAAGTCCCAGCGCCACGAGGGTTTCTACCGCCGCCTTGCCATAGGGCGCCGCCTCCGGATCGGCCACGGCCAGCTTGGCGAAATCGCCCGCCCGCAGCAGCGCCTCGGGGTCCGCGCCTGGCGCATAAAGCGCCAGCCGCCCCTCGGCATAGACAAAGAAACTGCCCTCGATCGCGAACCCTTCGCCTATAGCCAGTTCCGGCCGCTCCGTATCGGCGGCAAGAAACACGCCGAACGGCGCCGCCTGGCTGATCTGCGCATAGAGCTGCCCGGTCGCCCCGAAGCTCAGCACGATCTCGTGCCCGGTATCGGCCTCGAACCTGGATGCAAGCTCTTCCGCCACTGCGGTAAAATTGGCCGCCACCGCCACATGGGCGGTTTCGGCACGTGCTGGCAGAGAGGTTGCGGCCAACAACACGGTCAGGAGCACGATCGCGCCAGCACCACCAGCCCGGCCCCTCCCCCTGTCAGGGGAAGGCTGGGTGGGGGTACCCATAGGCAACCAGCCTACCCCCTGAGCGCACTCGCCTCGCGGGCCAGCGCCTCGATGCGCGCGAAATCACCGCTGGCCAGCGCATCGGCCGGCATGATCCAGCTGCCACCCACGCAGATGACATTGGGCAGGCCGAGATAGACCTTGGCCTTGACAGGATCGATGCCGCCGGTCGGGCAGAAGGTGATGTCGGGCAGCGGCGAGGCAAAGGCCTTCAGCACCGGAGCGCCACCCAGGGCTTCGGCCGGAAAGAACTTGAGGAAAGAATAGCCGCGCTCGGCGGCGGTCATGGCTTCGCTCGGCGTGCCGATGCCCGGCAAGAGCGGAATGGCCACATCCTCTGCCGCATCGAGCAGGCGCGGCGAGGCGCCGGGTGAGACCATGAAGCGGCAGCCGACATCGACCGAGGCCTTCATATGGGCGCCATTGCGCACCGTGCCCGAGCCGACAATGGCGCCGGTCACCTTGGCCATTTCCTCCATGACCTTGAGCGCATTGGGCGTGCGCAGCGTCACTTCCAGCACCGGCAGTCCACCGGCGACCAGCGCCTCGGCCAGGGGCCGAGCCTGCGCCACGTCATCGAGAATGATGACCGGCACGACCGGAGCAAGCGAAAGGATGGAACGGATGGCGTTTGCGTCCTGCGGCATCGGTAAAGTCCTCGGCTGGAATTGGCACAGCGTTAGGCGTCCCGTGTTTTTACTGCAAGACCATTCATTGAAATCGCGGACGAAAATACCTAGGTTCCGCCCGGTCCAGTCGGGAGGAGCCCCCAATGGTGCAGACGATCAATGCGGTGACGCCCCTGGCGGAAGCCCGCGCCATTCTCGCCGGCAGTTTCGACCTCAAGTTCTCAAAATCGGTCGAACGCGCCACCGACAAGATTTTCGACCGCGTGAAGGACAAGATCCCCGAGGTGGAATGGCCCTTCTATGCGCCGCTGATCTTCCAGATCAACCGGCTGAAGCAGGAGAAGGACGCCGTCATCCTTGCCCATAACTACCAGACGCCGCAGATCTATCACGGCGTCGCCGACGTGGTGGGCGACAGCCTGCAGCTGGCCATTGAGGCCACCAGGGTCAGGCAGTCGGTCATCGTCCAGTGCGGCGTGCACTTCATGGCCGAGACCTCAAAACTGCTCAACCCCGACAAGACCGTGCTGATCCCCGACAGCCGCGCCGGCTGCTCGCTTTCCGAAAGCATCACCGCCGAGGACGTCCTGGCCATGCGCGCCCAGTATCCGGGCGCCCCGGTCGTGACCTATGTGAACACCTCGGCCGCCGTGAAGGCCGTCACTGACGTCTGCTGCACGTCGTCCAACGCCCTCGACATCGTCAATCGGGTCGAGGGCGACACGGTCATCATGATCCCCGATCAGTATCTTGCTGCCAACACGGCCAAGAAGACGCACAAGAAGATCATCACCTGGGCCGGCGCCTGCGAAGTGCACGAGACCTTTACCGCCGAGGATATTTCCGAGCTTCGCCACGCTTATCCCACGGCCAAGATCATCGCCCATCCCGAATGCCCGCCCGAGGTCATCGACGCCGTCGATTTCGCCGGCTCCACCGCCGCCATGATCGACTGGGTCAAGTCCACCAAGCCGCCGCGCGTGGTCATGGTCACCGAATGCTCCATGTCCGACAATGTCGCCTCGGAAACCACGGGCGTCGACTTCCTGCGCGGCTGCAACATCTGCCCGCACATGAAGCGCATCAATCTCGAAAACGTCCTGTGGTCGCTGCATACGATGAGCGAGGAAGTGACGGTTCCCCAAGACATCATCGCGCCGGCCCGCCTGGCAGTCGAACGCATGATCGAACTGTCGAAGCGGGGCGATTGACGTCGAGCCGTCCCGGAGCTGGTCGAAAAACGTCCGCGATTTGACAACACCACAACACCGCCCTCGGGCTTGACCCGAGGGCCACTCGTAGCCACCTTCGGCCTTGGACTGGCCCTCGGGTCGAGCCCGAGGGCGGATCAGGCGTGTGGGCGTGTCCGAGTCCTACCCGCCCCTCACGCCCGTCTCACCACGAGATCAATCTCCACCAGCGCCCCCACCGCCAGCGCCGTCACCCCGACCGTGGTGCGTGCCGGCAATTTGCCCGCCACGAAATAGGTCGGCCAGATGGCGTTGAAGGCGGAATAGTCGCGCTCGAAATGGGTGAGGTAGATCCGCGCCATGGCGACATGCTCGAAGCCGAGCCCCACTCCGTCGAGGACAATTTTCAGATTGGCCATTACCCGCCGCGTCTGCGCCTCGATCCCTTCGGGCAGCGGCGCATCGGGCGCCTCCGGGTCGGTCGGCATCTGTCCGGTGACGAAGACGAAGCCATTGGTTTCGACGGCATGGCTGAAGGGGGCGACCGGACGCGGCCCCGAGGCAATCATGTAGTGAAGCAGATCCGACATGCGGCATTCCCCATTGGTGTAACGTGGCATCCTAAATGCGCTGTCAGGCGTTAGCAGTCTGCTAGCAAATTACCCATGCTTGCGAATGCGGCACCATGGGAGCACACTCAAATGCAAATGCGCATGTTTACCCGTCTCGCGATTGCCACCCTGCTGCTGTCCACGGCGCCCGCGCCAATGGTGTTCGCCGAGGCCTATACGGTCAGCGCGGCCCAGTCCGCCCAGCTCGACGAGCTCTTCGACAAGCTTTCCGCCGCCTCCAGCGAGGCCGAGGCCCGCGTCCTGGCCGACCAGATCTGGACGATCTGGATCAAGCCCGACGACCCGGTCCTGGCCGGCCGGGTGGACGAGATCTTCACTGCCGGCGGTTTTGCCGGACCAGCCAGCCAAATGCCGCTGATCGATGCGCTCGTCGCCGATTACCCCGATTATTCAGAGGCTTGGAACCTCCGGGCCACGGCGCATTTCATGCGTGGCGAATATGAGGAATCATTGGCCGACATCGAGGAAACCCTCAAGCGCGAGCCCCGGCACTTCGGCGCCTTGTCCGGGCGGGCGCTGATCCTGCATGAACAGGGCAAGCGCGATGAAGCGCTGGAGGCCATCGAGGATGCCCTCGACGTCCACCCTTTCCTGCCCGAGCGGGCGCTCTTTCCCGAACTGGCGGATCCCCCGATCCGCAGTTGACCCAAGATAAGGATACCATAACGATGATCGATGCCGAACTGACAGTCCACCGCGAGGAAGGCCCCACCAGGGGCCGCTATGTCATCCGTCTGGCGCCCGGCGCCGAGGCCGAGATGACCTACCGCAAAAGCGGGGGCGGCCCGATGATCATCGACCATACCGGCGTGCCCCCGGCCTTCGAGGGCCGGGGCATAGCCGCCAGACTGGTCAATGCCGCCATATCGGACGCGCGCACGGAGGGCTTCAGGATCACCCCGGTCTGTTCCTATGTCGTCGCCCAGTTCCGCCGCCATCCCGAATGGGCCGACCTGCGGGCCTGATCGCTACCAGCCGTAGCGAATCTGGTCTGCATTTTCCGTAAGATAGGGCGCCAGCGCCTCCCAGCTGATGCGCGCGGTGGGCGCGCCATAGGCATAGGCCGAGATTTCATAGGGCTGGAACTGGATCACCAGCCCATAGGGATCGGACAGGTCCCAGCGGCCGGGGTCGATCACCGATTCAGCGATATAGCTGGTGTCGTCGAGCATCAGGTTGTCGCCATGCTCGGCCTTGGCCGCCTCGACCGCCAGGGTCAGCAGCGCCTTCTGCCATCCCTTGCCCTGGAACAGGTCGCGCGCCTCAAGGAACCGCCCCTCTTCCTTGAGATAGTGGCGATAGGTGATGGTGTAATTGCCATGCGCCGCGCCATGACCATACCAATAGGTGTTGACCAGCAGGGCGATACGATTGCCCGACAGTTCATCAACGGTGATGGAATTGGTCGTGTCACTGCTGGCGTCTTCGGCCAAGGTTTCCGGCGCGCCCTGTGCCGCCGCAGACCCCGAAATGAACGCGCCTTCGGCGCGCACCAGGTCATTGAAGGCATGGGCATAGCCCTCGTCGCTGTCGATCTGCACCATGGACAATTCGTGCTGCGCCACCGGCCAGCTGCTGTCCGGATTATCCGCTTCATAGGGGTCGGGCAGGGCCGCAAAGGTTGCGACGGGGTAGAAGCGCTCGCCATCGATCATGCGGCTGGTCTCGAGCGCCCGGCTGCGGCTGTCGAAAAGATCATTGAGACAGCTGACGCCCCGCTCGTCATAGCTGCCGGAGCTTAGCGGTTCCGCGTCCCGCGTACAGGCGCGCTGCGCATAGCCCAGCCAGTCGCGCTGGCTCGTGCGCATCTGGGCAAGGGCGGGTTCCGAGAGCCCGCCTATGGCCGTGGCATAGGTCTTGGCAAGCCGCTCGTCGGCCCTGGACAGGTCCGCGTCCCCACAGATGGCCTGTTCAAAGGGTGTCGTCGCCTTGGCGCAGTCAAAACTGGCCGCCAGAGCCGGCGCCGACGGCGTCGCCGACATCCCGCCCACCAAAATCACCGCACATACCCCGTTGCGAACCATGCCTGCCTCTTGAATATCCTGATGGTGGGCGAGGATAGCCGCTCAGCGCACGAACGTCATCAGCCCCGGGCTTTGCGCGCAGGCACCATCAGGTCGGCATCGAACACGACAATCATGTTCCGGCCCTGCGCCTTGGCCATGTAGAGGGCGGTGTCCGCCATGTCGGTGACCACGTCGAGGCTGTCGCCGCGTTCGGCCAGGCACGCCCCGACACTGACCGAAACCATCGCCGCGCCAGCCTCGCCCATGAGGACGGGGCGCTCGTCCATGGCGGCCATGACCCGCGCCGCTGCCGCCCTCAGGCTTTCGGGCGAGCAGCCCGGCAGCAGCACCACAAATTCGTCCCCGCCCCAGCGCGCGCAGCTATCTCCGCGCCCGAGCGATTGCGTGATACGTTGCGCCACGTCCTGCACGACGGCGTCGCCCGCGGCATGGCCAAAGCGGTCATTGATGGACTTGAATCGGTCGATATCGACCAGCAGCAGGCCGTAGCCGCCAGTGGCCGCCGCCTCGGCATGAACAGAGACGAGCCCGCGCCGGTTGAGAATGCCGGTCTGCCCATCCCTTGAAGCCAGCTGTTCGAGCTCCCGCGTGCGCTCGCGCACCCGCGCCTCGAGCAGCCGCGTATTGTCGTCCACCGCTGCCGCCATCTGCGTAAACGAGGCGGCGAGCCGCCCGATCTCATCCCGGTGACCCCGGCCCATGCCCAGAGCCGGACCATAGTCTCCGGCACGGGCGCTCTGCACCACGCCCTCCAGCGCCTCCACCCGGTTGAGCACGGCGCGCTTGAAGACGAACAGGGCCAATCCGGTCACCAGTATCATCACGGCCAGCAGCAGCAGGCCGATCGGCACGAACAGGCGCCGGTCGATGATGGCGTCGAGATCCATCACGGTGACATTGTACCAGCCAAGCTTGTCGAGATAGCCGGCCCCGACAAGCGTCTGCTTGCCGCCAATGGTGACAAAGGCCGATCGGGCCAGCGCACCGCCTGCGGTCACGCTCTGGAGCAGTTCCCGCAGCACCTGCCGGTCCGCGTCGCTGTCGACCAAGGAAAACACAGTGCGCTTGTCGCGCATTTCGCTCGAAAGGCTGGCCAGGTTGACGAGGTTCTCGTCCCGATGCGCCTGCACCAGCCCCTGTCGGTCGACGAACATCGAAATGACGCCCCGCTGCGGGACATTGACCACTTCCTGGATGAATGCGGAAAGATCGATCCCGGTCCCCAGGACGCCCAGCACATTGCGGCCCTCGCGGATGACGCAATTCATCCACACCTTGGTGACGCGCAGATTGGCGTCATTGTCGACATTGAGATGACAGCCCTCGCCCAGTGCCCTTGTCGAGAAATACCATGCGTCGCGCGGATTGCTCGCCTCCACCGCATAGCGGCGCTGGTCGCCGGCATAGGCATTGGCGGCATCGTTGAAATAGTAATTGCCCGAGGCATCGATGACGAAGAAATACGAGCGGTCGGCAAAGTTCTGCCGATAGTGCTCAAGCTCGGCCAGGCCCCGTTTCCGCATCTCCGGATCGTCTTCATTGCGTGCCCAGTCCCTGATAGCCTGGCTGCCCGCCAGCGTTTCGGCCAGCGAGACCTCGCGCACCAGCGTGCCGAGGCCGCGATGGCGATCGTAGAGCACCTGCTTTTCCGCAAACAGCGTGCCGAGCTGGATGACCGTGGAATTGACCACCCAGTTGAACGCAAGAAAGGCGGGGACGGCCACCGCGGCAAGGCCGAGGAGCACAAAGAGCAATACCCGCAATGACAGGGTGTCGCTTATGCGATGTCTGATCCCGGAAATGGCGAAGGGTCCTGAGCGCGGAATTCACCCCGCAACAGTGGTCGGAGACGCCTCAATATCCTGTTAACGCTCGACCATTTTCAGCTCATCAAATGAAGGCCTGGATGGCCGCCAGTTCCTCGTTGCGCAGCTCATGCCCGCCCTCGTGCCAGGCCAGCTTTGCCTCTGCACCATTGGCGACAAAATAGTCGGCCAGCGCCTGCGTCGCCTGGGCCGGAGCGATGGGGTCGCGGCGTCCGGCGGTAATCAGCACCCTGCGTCCGCCAAAGTCCGCCTTGGGCGGCGCGAAAGGGATGAGCGGGTGCATCAGCACCGTCGCGTCGAAGAGATCGGGCGCGGCGAACTGCACCGACGCCAGGATATTGGCGCCGTTGGAATAGCCCAGCCCGATGACGCGGCTCGCTTCGCCCGCCTGTTCGCGCACGAAGTCCACCATGGCCGCCGTGCGCACTTTCAGGTCCTCCATGTCATAGACCCCCTCGCCGGTGCGACGAAAATACCGCAGCGCCCCGTGCTCGCTGACATCGCCACGCGGCGCCACCCGCCTTGCGCCCGGCAGCAGCTGCCCGGCGAGATCGAAGAACTGGTTCTCGTCGCCACCCGTGCCGTGGAACAGGAAGAAGACCGGGGCGGTCGGATCGACTTGAGGATCGTCGCGGAACTGATAGCGGGACATGGCAATCTCCTTTGCCCCGATATTGGCCGATTTCACCGCCCGGGCAATGCGCGGGCCACGCCACGCACTGTTGCCCGATGCGAAACAATCGACCGCTTGCTTCCTCCCCTCTCACCGCTCTTCCCACACCCGATGCAACATCCCCCTTGGCGGAGAGGGTCGGGGAGGGTGCGCAGGGGGCAGAAGCATCCCCGATTGCACACCACGCCATCCCCTCTATGATGGCCCCATGTTCCTGTCCGTATTCGACGTGTTCAAGATCGGCATCGGCCCCTCGAGTTCCCACACGATGGGACCGATGACCGCGGCCCGCCGCTTCCTTGACGACCTGGGCGCCGGCAACTGGCCGCGCGCCGCCCAGGCCCGCCCCGCCGCCCTCACGGCAAGCCTGCATGGTTCCCTCGCCTTTACCGGCATTGGCCATGGCAGTGACCGCGCCGTCATTCTGGGTCTCGCCGGAGAGAACCCGCAAACCGTCGATCCCGACGCCATGGACGCCATCATTGCCAGCGTGCGCGAGACCGGCACGGTCTCCCCTCCCGGCCACAGCACCTATCGCTTCCGGCCGGCCGTCGATCTCGTGCTCGACAAGCAGACACCCCTGCCCGGCCATCCCAATGGCATGCAGTTTTCCGCCTTCGACACCGACGGCCAGCTGCTGCTGCGCCGCGTCTATTTCTCCATCGGTGGCGGCTTTGTCGTCACCGCCGAAGAGCTGGACGCGCTGCGCCACGCCTCTCCTGCCGATGCCGACGTGCCCTGGCCCTTTGCCGATGCGCGCGAAATGCTCGACATGGCCAGGCGCTCAGGGCTTTCCATTGCCGCCATGAAGCGCGCCAATGAGGAAGCGCGCCTCTCGCCCGCCGAACTCAATCGCCGCCTCGATACCATCTGGTCGGTCATGTCCGGCTGCATAGACCGCGGCCTTGACCAGCGCGGGGAACTGCCCGGCGGTCTGAAGGTCAGGCGTCGCGCCGCCGCCATCCACGCGCAGCTGGCCGAACGCTGGCAGCGCAACGAGATTGACCCCTTGATGGCCAATGACTGGCTCTCGGTCTTTGCCATGGCGGTCAATGAGGAAAATGCCGCCGGCGGCCGCGTCGTCACCGCGCCCACCAATGGCGCGGCCGGCGTCATCCCCGCCGTTTTGCGCTATGCGGTCAAGTTCAATGCCGGCACCGGCGACGCCGCCATCCGCGATTTCCTGCTCACCGCCGCCGCCATTGGCGGCATCATCAAGCACCGCGCCTCGATCTCAGGCGCTGAAGTGGGCTGCCAGGGCGAAGTCGGTTCCGCCTCGGCCATGGCCGCCGCCGGCCTTTGCGCCATTATGGGCGGCACGCCCGAACAGGTCGAAAACGCCGCCGAAATCGCGCTCGAACATCATCTGGGCATGACCTGCGATCCGGTCGGGGGCCTCGTCCAGATCCCCTGCATCGAGCGCAACGCCTTCGGCGCCGTCAAGGCCGTCACCGCCGCCTCGCTGGCATTGAAAGGCGACGGCACCCACGCCGTCCCCCTCGACGCCTGTATCGAGACCATGCGCCAGACCGGCCACGACATGAACGAAAAATACAAGGAAACCAGCCTCGGCGGGTTGGCCGTCAACGTCGTGGCCTGCTGAAGGCTTGGAGCCAAAGGAAAAGCCCAGCGAACCGGCTGGTTCACTGGGCCTCTTTGGTTGCGGGAGCAGGATTTGAACCTGCGACCTTCAGGTTATGAGCCTGACGAGCTACCGGGCTGCTCCATCCCGCGTCAAACACTGGCCTTGCGGCGCGGTGTGACGGCTATATAGGGGGAGAGCGCCCAGACCTCAACCCCTCTTGAGCCTTCCGTGACGGTTTTTTGAACGCTGCGCCGAATGCCGCGTCAAACCGTGCCGCGGCCTGTGGATAAACCCTTTCATCGGTCAATGCCGCTGGACCACTTCCATACCAGCGCCACCTCGTCTAGGGTCCGCGCCAGATCGCCCATCCTGCTCCCCACACGGATTTTTCTTCATGCATTTCAACACCCTTGGCCGCACCGACATCCAGGTTACCGACATTTGCCTGGGCACCATGACCTGGGGCAGCCAGAATACCGAGGCCGAGGGTCACGCCCAGATCGCCATGGCGCGCGATGCCGGCATCAATTTCATGGATACGGCCGAAGTCTATGCCGTGCCCGGCAGCCCCGAGACCAGCGGCCGCACCGAGGAGATCATCGGCAACTGGTTTGCGCGCGAGGGCGATCGCGACAAGTGGGTGCTGGCCACCAAGATCGTCGGTGGCGGCAGTGCCCATATCCGAGGTGGCCGCGCCCCGGACGCCGCTTCGGTGCGCGAGGCGGTCGAGGGCAGTCTTCGTCGCCTCCAGACCGACTATATCGACCTCTACCAGATCCACTGGGCCAGCCGCGGCCACTACAATTTCGAGAATTACTGGCGCTTCGCCCCGGAGAAACAGGACAGGGCCGCGACCCTTGCCAACATGCAGGACGTGCTCGGCGCCATGGGCGACATGGTCGGGGAGGGCAAGATCCGCCAGTTCGGCCTGTCCAACGAGTCGACCTGGGGCATTGCCCAGTGGCTGAAACTGTCCGAACAGCACGACCTGCCGCGGGTCGTTTCGGTGCAGAACGAATATAGCCTCCTCCGCCGCATCTTCGATCATGACCTGGCCGAGTTGAGCCACCACGAGGATGTGGGGCTCCTCGCCTATTCGCCGCTCGCCGGCGGCATGCTGACCGGCAAGTATCTCGATGGCGCCACGCCCAGGGGGAGCCGCAAGGATTTCCAGAAGGGGTTCTGGCGCATCAACGAATATAGCGAAGCCGCCACCCGCGCCTATCACGCGGTTGCCGCGCGCCATGGGCTCGATCCCGTGCATCTGGCCATCGGCTTCTGCCGCAGCCGCCCCTTCATGACCTCGACCATTATCGGCGCCACCAGCACCGACCAGCTCGCCCATGTCCTCGCGGCAAAGGACCTCACGCTCTCGCCCGACGTGCTGGCAGAGATCGACGCCACCTTCCGCGCTCATCCCCGGCCGATCTGAGCGTCCGCATGCTCACCCGGAAGGGGTGGCCGGTTCCGGCACGGGCGCAAACAGGGGCCCTCGCCAAACGCGGCCGCGGCGCTATAGTCGCGGCCTGTAGCATCTCCCGGCGGAGCCATCTGTGACCACCCTTCTGACCTCGATTGCCCCGCTTCTGGCCTATATCGCCTACAATATCATTGTGCCGCAGGTCGAAAAGCTCAGGCCCTCCCTGTCGGTCATCATGAACATGCAGCGCCGCCGCTGGGTGGCCAATGCGACGCGGCGCGAAACCCCGTTCGACGCCATTCTCTCGGGCAATATCATGCAGTCGGTGAGCTTTCTGGCGTCCACGGCCGTGCTGCTGGTGCTGGCCGTGTTCGCCGTCTATGGCCAGCTGCCGGCGCTGATGAGCGCGCTCGATTCCCTCTCGCTCGACCGCACCTATACCGAGCTCGACGTCCAGCTCCATCTGGGCGTCATGCTCGTCATGTTCGTCCTGGCCTTCTTTGCCTTCACCCTCTCGCTCCGGCAGTTCAACCATTTCTGCATCATGCTCGGTGCGATCGACCACGATCGGGTCACCTCCGAAGAAGAAATTGAAGCCATCGCCCAGATCAATGCCTTGGGCGCGCGCAATTTCAATTCCGGCATCCGCGCCTATTATTTCTCCGTCGCCACCATCGCCTGGTTCGTCTCAGAATGGCTGGGCGTCGTCGCCTGCATCATCACCATGCTGATCCTGGCCCATCGCGAATTCTTCTCCTCGGCCCATCGCACCGCCGCCTCGGCCGCGGTGCTTGCCGCCCGGCACCGTCAGGCGGTGGCGCCGGTTCGCAAGCCGGGGTCTAGCGAACTGTAACAGCGCTGAGAAAATCCGCGCATTCCCGGCGCACCGGCGCGAGCCAGCGCAAGGGCAGGCTTAGGGCAAACAGCGTCCCGGCATGGCGCAGGCGTGGATAGGTCCGCAGCCGTGCCACAGCCCCCTCGCTTTCGAGCGCTGCGGCCAGATTGATGCTGTTCTTGGGCAGCACCAACTCGTCGCGACCTCCGGTGACCAGCAGCGTGGGCGGCGCCTCTTCCGACACATGACCAATGGGCTGCGTCGCGAGCTGATCTTCGGCAGCGCCGAAGACGCGACGGGAAATCGGCCCGTCGAAGGGGTGAAAATCGTAAGGGCCCGAAAGGCCGATGACACCCATGATCGCCGACTGCACGTCTGCATCTTGGATCCACCGGCCGTCGAGCGCCAGCGAGGCGGCATTGTAGGCGCCAGCCGAGTGACCCATGAGAACGATCCGGTTGGGATCCCCGCAATGCAGGTCGATCTGGTCATGCACCCAGCGCACGCTGCGCGCACAATCCTCAACGAAACCAGGGTATTCGACCTCCGGCACCAACCGATAGTCGGGCACCACCACGACATAACCCAGCGACGCCAGGGCGTGGGCCGCAAAGCCATATTGGCGGCGCGTGCCATCGGTCCAGCCACCGCCATAAAAGAACACGATCACCGGCCGCGCCACGGCCTGGCCGGCTATCGGCGCATAGATGTCGAGCTTCTGCCGCGCTTGCGGCCCATAGGCGAGGTCCCGCGCGATCCGCCGCACCCCTCTATCCTTGGGCACAATGGCGCTGATCAAATCTGTGATGCTGATGGGTCGCTCCTGCGTCTATGTCCTCAATATACGCTGGCGCGACACACGGGGTTTCACCCCGGGCTGCCGTTCTTTGCGACAATTTATGACGTTGACATTCAGGAATGAGCGGCGTTTAACGGGGCCGTTGAGAACCTGACGGCCCCGCTATGCTTGTTTGCCAGTGCAACATGATCACTTCCAAGGAGATCGAGGACATCGTGCTCGATCTGCTCCAGGCAGATCCCTGGCAACTCGTTGTGCCTGCCAAGGTTTACGCCGAACTCAACCGTCGCGCGAAATGCTCGGGCTGTGTGCCGAATGTGGTGGACATTATCGTCCGCGTCACCGAAAATTATCACGCACAGCAAGCCCATCAGCCCGCTGAACTGGTTCAGCTCCAGACAGGGCTGGAAAAGCTCAAGAAGCAACGGAACGGAGTACGTCGTGAAAGGCGAAGCACAAGTCATCGAGCGGCTTAACGAAGCCCTCTTTCTCGAACTCGGCGCAGTCAATCAATATTGGGTGCACTATCGCCTTCTGGACGACTGGGGCTACAAGCGTCTCGCCGCCAAGGAGCGCGCCGAATCCATCGAGGAAATGCATCACGCCGACCGGTTGATCGAACGCATCATCTTCCTTGAAGGTCATCCCAATCTGCAGCGTGTTGCGCCCCTGCGCATCGGCCAGACCATCAAGGAAGTGCTCGAGGCCGATCTCGCCGGTGAATATGACGCCCGCAAGGCCTACAAGGCCAGCCGTGAGCTCTGTGAAGAGCTGGGCGACTATGTCTCCAAGAACCTCTTCGAGGAACTACTGACCGACGAGGAAGGCCATATCGACTTCCTCGAGACCCAGCTCGAACTGCTCGACAAGATCGGCGCCGAAAAATACGGCCAGCTGAATTCGGCCCCGGCCGACGAGGCCGAGTGACCGCGGATTTTTCTGCCAGTTGAAAAGACCGTCCGGCACGCGTGCCGGACGGTCTTTTTGCGTGCGGCGCTCGAATGCCTGCCCGCACACAATTGTCACCCCGGCGCAGGCCGGGTTCCACGCCGGGGCCTGACGCGGTCCTGACTGTCGCGACCCCTGCCGCCCCTCTCCGGCGGAACCAAGGATTACGAAGATGCAATACCACACTGGCCGGCTCATCGATCACGTGCATCTGCGCGCACGCAACATCACCAATACCCGCTATTTCTACGAAAAGTGCCTCTCCGTGCTCGGCATTCCGATCACCGCCAAGGGCGATGGCTGGTTCCAGGTGGACGAGCTCTTCGTCGATGCCGCCGACGCCAGAACCATGCCCAGCCATGTCCACCTGGCCTTCCAGGCGAAAGACCAGGCCACGGTCGACGCCTTCTACAAGGCTGCCCTCGCCGCCGGCGGCACCGACAACGGCGCCCCCGGCCCCCGCGACTATCACCCCGGCTACTATGCCTGTTTCGTGCTCGACCCCGACGGCAACAATATCGAAGCCGTCTTTCACGGCCCCAGCAGGCGCTCCGCGGCTTCGGTGGTCATTGATCCAGCGCCATAGCCCATCCCCCTGCGGCCGGACGTGCGGACTGCTCAAGCCGGTGACCGCGGTGGCGTAGCAACTGTCAGCGACAAGGCCCCTCACCCCGGCCGATCGTCACCCTTCGACCCGGCCCGATAGGGCAAATCGTTCCTGAGGACTCGGGGCACTATCGCCGGGCCGTTTCGCACGCCCGGATGCTGGAAATGCTACTCCTCGATGGGCTGGAACATGGCGTTGAGCTTGTCGATGACCTCCTCGGTCGGCGCCACCGATTCAGGCAGCATTTGCGGTGCCTCGGGTGCCACGGCCAGGTAGGGCACGCCGCTGGGGAAGGCGCCAAAGCGCTGGAAGAAGCCGACCATGTCGTCGAGCACGGGCATGCGCCAGCGCCACAGGGCGCCCATGGCGATGACCGGCTCCATATGCCCAAAACCCTCGTAATACTGGGTCGTCACCCAGACGCCCTGGGCGCGCAGGCGCCCGGCGAAATTGTCGGTATTCTGCATGCGCACGATGGGGTCGCTGGTGCCGGTCGCCAGGTACATGGGCGGCGCCTCGGCTGTGATCAGGTTGATCGGCTGCGTCCCCTGCGGATTGGGCGCCTGACCGAAGGCCTCCTGCACTTCGAAATATTCGAACGGATAGAAATCATAGGGGCCAGAGAGGGCGGCGACGGCCAGGATCGGCATGGTGACGCCGAATTCCTGGCGGAACGAGGGGTCGAGCGCCAGCATGACAGCGTTGTAGGCCCCGGCCGAATGGCCCGCCAGGAACAGGCGATTGGGGTCGCCACCATAATTGGCGATATTGTCCTGCACCCATTTGAGCGCATTGGCACTGTCGGTGAGGAAGTCCGGATAGCGCACTTCCGGCACCAGCCGGTAGTCAGCGATGACGGTGACGAAGCCGCGCGAGGCCAGGGCCCGGCCGACAAACTGGTAGTCAGCCCGGTCACCACGGCTCCAGCCGCCGCCATAGATGAAGAACACGACCGGCGCGGGGGCACCACGCTGTTCGGGGGCATAGACATCGAGCTTGTGCCGCGGCCCGTCGGCATAGGCCACGCCATCGGCCACTTTCGACGTCCCGGCATCCATCGCCGCTGGCAGGTTGAAGGGATCCATCATCGACACGGCAAAGGCCGGGGCGGGCAGGATCAATGCCAGGACGAGGAGGACGGAGATGAAGGGTCGGACAGCGAACATGGTGGCGGAAATTCTGATGTTTGAAGCGGCGCAGGAGAGCGTCATGAATGATGAAGCGGGGGATTTTGTGACGCCCAGAATGGGCGAGGGCAGGCGCGCCAATCTTGGTCGCTGACCTGCCCTCTACTTAAGCCCGCAAAGATTGCGCCGAGTTCGTTAACGAAAGGTTAACAAACTCTCAGCGCTTGAGCCGATCGAGCAGCAGTCCGGACACATGTCCGTCAGCGGGCAGTCCGGCGGCCTGCTGGTAGGCGACGATGCCGGCCCGCGTCTTGGGTCCGATCACGCCATCGGCCGTGCCGACATCGTAGCCGGCGCGTCCGAGCAGGGCCTGCAGCTCGCCACGCTGCGCCTTGTTGAGCGCGTAGTCCCCGGCCGGCCAGGGCGTGGCAAAACCGCCGCCACCCAGGATGCGGTCGGCAAGGTGACCGACCGCCAGGGCATAGGAGTCCGAATTATTGTAGCGCTTGATCACATCGAAATTGGGCAGCAACAGGAAGGCCGGGCCAGCCGCACCGGCAGGCATATAGAGCCGGCCGACATCATTGGGGCGCGGGAAGGCGCTGCCGGACACGCGGGTAATGCCCATGGCCTGCCACTGGCTCAGCGGCGCCTTGCCCATGTCACGGGCCGCCGCGAAATTGAAACCGCTGGGGATCTTCACCTCATAGCCCCAGGTCTCGCCCGGACGCCAATCAAAGCTCTTGAGATAGTTCGCGGTCGAGCCGAGCGCGTCGGGCACCGAATTCCAGATATCCTTGCGCCCGTCGCCATTGTAGTCGACCGCATAGCGCATGAAGCTCGAGGGCATGAACTGGGTATGTCCCATGGCGCCGGCCCAGGAGCCGACCATGGCATTGGGCGAAATATGCCCGTCCGAAACGATGCGCAGGGCGGTGACCAGTTCGGAGCGGAAGAAGTCGGCCCGATACCCTTTCTCGGTCAGCGTGGCCAGGGCATGAATGGTATTGTTGCCCCCCATATAGCCGCCGAAATTGGTTTCCATGCCCCAGATCGCGAGCACGATTTCGGGCTGGACACCATAACGCTGCTGCGCCCCGGCGAGGGTCTGCGCCCACTCTCCACGCATCGCCCGGCCCTTGGCGGCCTGGGCAGCGGTGACCCGCTTGTCGACATATTGCTGCACCGTCTGGGTGAATTCGGGCTGCTTGCCGGTCAGCTCGATCACCTGCGGGATGGGGCTATAGCTGGCAAAAGCCGCTTCGAAAGCCTGGCGGCTCACACCGGCGCGTTCGGCCTCGGGCCAAAGTCCACGCACAAAATCGGCGCTATTGGCCAGGGAGGGGCCAGCCAGGCCGAAACCTGCCAGCATGGCCATGGCCAAGGCTGCGATTGTCTTACCTGGGCGCGGGAATCCGCCGGGTCGGGTCATGTCGGGCCTCGTGATACGCTACATGAAAGTCACGATCGCGCTGGGCCGCCTTGCATCGGGCATGATCCGGGTTCGCCGCTGCCGCCAGTGGCAGGCATCATGCGCCGGCCAGCGGTCGCGTTCGTATCAAAGCATTAATGCATCCGATTAAGATGCCCTTAAGGCACGCAGGGACAGGCCGATCACATCAGTGTCAGTGGTGCCGGTCACCCGATGGGCGGAGGCGGCTCCAGTTGCGGGCGGCTTTCGCCCCGGCCGGGAACATAGCGCACCTTGGATGTCGGCGTATCAATGCCACGCTCGGCAAAGAGCGCCATCAGCACTTCGCTGTAATAGCGTCCGGCGCCCCATTGCTTGCCGGCCAGGGTCTTGATGCGCGAGCGCAGCGTCACCGAGGTCGGGGTAATGGCTGTCAGGCCCTGCAGGTCGAGATCGTCAAGGATGACCTCGCTGAATTCGGGACGATCCATGACCTTTGCGAAGGCATCGCGCATGGCCTGCTTGGCGCCCTCGATGTCGGCGTCATAGGCAATCTCGATCTCCGACACGTAGAACGAGTAGCCGCGCATCATGTTGCTGACCTGATCGGCCGACGAGAAGGGGATGAGATGCACCGTGCCCGACATGTCGCGCAGGGTCACCGAGCGGATGGTGAGCTTCTCCACGACGCCGGTCTTGCCGGCCACTTCCACCGTATCGCCCTCGTTCATGATGTTCTCGAACTGAATGAAGATCCCGGTGATGATGTCCTGCACCAGCTTTTGCGCGCCAAAGCCGATGGCCAGGCCCACCACACCCGCGCCAGCCAGGAGCGGGGCAATGTTCACCCCGATCTGTCCCAGGGCCAGCATCAGCCCGATACCGGCAAGAAAGATCGTGAAGGCGTTCTTGAACAGGTTGAGCAGCGTCT